>NZ_JASNWE010000002.1 GCF_030283145.1 Actinomadura xylanilytica | reverse complement strand
CACACCCTCACCCTCATGGATCAAACCCAAAAGGATGTGCTCAGTCCCGATGTAGTTGTGGTTCAACATCCTGGCCTCTTCCTGAGCCAGAACCACAACCCGCCGCGCACGGTCGGTGAACCTTTCGAACATCTCGTCGCTCCTCACAGAGCGGTAGGGCAGAGCCCGGAACGTCCGGACCCGTCCTTCCGCAAGCTAGCCCGCCCCGAGGAGGCCGCCCGGTGCACTCCACCAGGTGACGTTCCCCCGCTCAGCACTGTTCAGTCTCATCCAACTACCGCGTCGGTGTGTCATGTTCCCACTACGCCCCAAGCGAACGGGGCCTTCGCGGGGACCGCACCGCCCGGGAGCAGGGCCGCCGGGGAACCGTTCTCCGGCCTCGCGGCCGGGTGTACCTCCGGCCTGGGCGGCACAAACCCCCAGGGCACTACGCCATAAGCGAACGGCCCGCCTCAACCAGGAGACGGGCCGCCGGGCGGAGGGGTCAGTGCCCCGCCTCGTACTGCTCGATCACGTGGGCCGGGATCCTGCCGCGCTCATTGACCTTGATGCCATTGTTCTTGGCCCAGGCACGGATCTCGGCACTGCGCTCGCGGCTGGACGCACCGCGCTGACGGCGGCGGCGGGTGGCCGCGCCGGCCTTCCGGGACTTCTCCACGAACGGCTGGAGAGAATCCCGCAGCTTCTTTGCGTTGGCGCCACTCAGGTCGATCTCGTAGGAGGCGCCGTCGATCGAGAACGCTACGGTCTCGTCCGCCTCGCCACCGTCGAGGTCATCGACGAGAAGCACCTGAACCTTCTGTGCCATGGGGACAGACCTTTCGCTGGAGCAAACTGCATTCGGTGGCCAAAGATATACCGCGATCGTCGCCGATGACAATTCAAGTCGGGCGCCGAAGTTTCCTTCCCCTGGCGGTAACTCATCGTAATCGGGCTCGCCGAATCGGCCGTGGGGCGATAGCCGGGCAGGCCGGGTCCCGGCCGGAGCCGCTCCGGTCACCGGGGGGCGCGAATTGTCGGGCGCCATGGTGGTGACCCCGGGTTTTCGGGTGATCCAGGTCACTGGGCGGCACGCCGGCCGGGGCCGCCGGATGAGCATCGGACCAGGTCCGCGGGCACCCGGCTTTCGCGCCGAGAGTCCGCGGAGACAGAAATGGGACCGAGGGCCACCTTAACGGGACGGGGCACCATCCACCCCGAGACTCATCGATTAACCCTGACGTAACGACACTAACCGTGCCGCGGCAGGGAATGTGTCACCACCCCGCAACCCCCGCCCCGTAGGGGTTGCGGGGCATACCGACGGAGCTTGATGTCGACAGATAACGGCGAGCACGGGCAGGGCGAAATCTCTTGCCATCGACCGTCTCGCCGCTGTTGTTCCGCAGAGTGAAACGCAGCGGATACGAGCCGGGCGGGATGCATACGGAACGCGGGCGGCCACAATCGATCCAAATATCGGAGATAGGCCCGGCAAAACCAGCCCTACCGGCACTTCACCACGATCGTGCCCGCAAGACGGTCGTGCAGGGCCTGGCGGCGGGTTCCCTCGTACATCAGCCCGGCGTTCGCCACCCAGAAGACGCCGGCGAGCACGCCGAAGACCGGCACGGGCCGCGCCGCTATCGGCAGCGCGTACGTCGCCGCGCGCAGCAGGGCCCGGAGCACGCCCGGCCCACGCGTCAGCCGCTCGTCGGCATCCTCCGGAGTCGCCTCAGGATCCGGAACGACCTCAGGGTCCGGAACGACCTCAGGGTCCGGAATGGCCTCAGCGTCCTGAACAACCGCGGGGTCCTGGAGGGCCTCGGTGTCCTGGACGACCTCGATGCCCGCGAAGCGCTTGCCGAGCGTCCGGCCCCAGGCGGCGAGCTGGACGGCCTCGTACAGCAGCAGCGCGACGGCGACGGCCGGCGGAGCCACGACGTCGGTGTCGCCGCCGGGCACCAGAGCCCGTACGACCGCCACCACGGGCAGTGCAACGATGAGCGTGTCGACGATGCGGGCCACCAGCCGCTGGCCCGGCTCGGCGAGCCTGAGGGCGTTCTGGGCGGGAGCGGGCGGCAGCCCCGAGGGGTCCTCGGGGCTGGGCGCCGAACTCGGCGCGGCCATCCGCTCTTACTCCTCGTACTCGGGGTACTCGTCGTACCCGACGCGCTCATCGATCACCAGCGTGCCCGCGAAGCGGTCGTGCAGCGCCTGGCGCAGCGGCTGGTCCCAGATCGCCCAGAGATAGGCCATCAGGGCGCCCGCCCACACCAGCGCCATCCCGTACGCGAAGTAGCTCCACATCTTCACCGAGAGGATGAGGAAGAAGAACACGCCGATCTGGTAGCCGACATGCGTGATGGCGGCGCGCCAGACGCCCTGCGTCGTGGAAAGCGGGCTTCCGGCGGGACGGACCTGCACGACGCCGAGACGCATGACGCGCTTGCCGAGCGTCCGCCCCCACATCGCGAGCTGAACCGACTCGTACAGGAACGGCAGCACCGACAGCACGCAGAAAAGGGTGAAGATGATGGGCCAGTTCCAGATGCCGCCCTCACTGCCGGCCTTACTGCCCGGGGTGTCCAGGCCGATCGTCCCCACAACGATCGGCAACACCAAGGCGAACCCGAACACCGCGACGAGCGCGTTGTCCATGATGCGCGCGGCTGCGCGCCGGAGGATCGGCGCCAGTGGCAGATCCGCCCCAGCGGACGGGTCGTCATAGCCGCCGTACTGGTCATAGGACGGTTCCTGCCACTGCTGCTGGGGTTGCTGCTGCCACTCCTGCTGAGGCGGCTGCTGCTGCCATTGCTGCGTGGCCGGCTGCTGTCCCTGGTGCTGCGCGGGTTGCTGCTGCCACTGGTCACCTTGGTAGGTGGGCGGCGGGCCGTACGACGGGCCACCGCCTGGGGGCGACTGGTACGGCCGTCCTCGGTGGGGGGATTCACTCATCGGTCAGTCCTCCAAGCGAAGCAGCATCCGGGTGTTGCCCAACGTATTCGGCTTCACCCGGTCGAGGTCCAGGAACTCTGCAACACCTTCGTCGTAGGAGCGGAGGAGCTCCTCGTACACCTCTGGCGCCACTGGAGTGCCCAGGATCGGCGCGAAGCCGTGGCGCGCGAAGAACTCCACTTCGAAGGTAAGACAGAACACCCGCCGGACACCGAGTTCTCTCGCCGTCTCCAGTAGACGGCTCACAATGCGATGCCCGATCCCCCGGCCGCCGTGCCCCGATTCCACCGCGACGGACCGCACCTCCGCCAGGTCCTCCCACATCACGTGCAGGGCGCCGCAGCCGATGATCCGTCCCGGGGCCCCGTCCCGGACACCTTGGACGTCCTCGGCGACCCAGAACTCCTGTACGTCCTCGTACAGGACGACGGTGGTCTTCCGGAGCAGGCGTCGTCCCGATCCGGCGTACAGATCGACCAGCCTGCGGATCTCCCGGACGTCGGCGGTGCGGGCACGCCTGATCACAACTTCCACAAACAGGCGAGACTATCGAACACCGCCCCTTTGGCAGTTGTCGGCACGCTCCTACGCTTGGTGACGGGCACGTCACCGCCGGACCGTCCATCAGAAAAGGTGACGGAGAACACATCTCACCCCGGACAGAACCGGGCACCGCGCCCCGAACCGGCGGCCCTCACCTGGGATTTCACGGGTTCTGGTTGGCATCCATTGCCGACTCCGTTAGTGTCCTGCGCTGACATCGGCCACCGCTGCGCGGCGGCCGAACCGCCGAGTCCGCGGGCCGTTCCCAGCGCCCCGAGGAGCCGGGAACCCACTTCGGACGGTTCGGGGGACACCTCCCCCGTGACCGGCGCCGACTGGGGTGAATCCGCTTCCCGCCCGGGTCGCGGAAGGGCTGCTCCGGCCCGAACCCGTCAGCTAACTCGGTAGGCGGGCGAGGAGGGAGAATTCGTGGAGTCATCGCGCCCTGCTTTCTTTTCGGGTTCCGCACGCTCGCGTGCGGGCCGGGCCGCTCGATTCCGCGCCAGGACCGCCACCGCGGCCGGCGTGTTCCTCGCCCTTTCCCTCGCTCCACCGGCGGTCGCCGCGCACGCCGACCCCGAGCCGTCAACCAAGGAGCTCCAGGCGCAGGCGACCAAGCTCGCCGACCAGCTCGAGCAGCTCACCGAGCAGTACAACGGCCTGAAGGTCAAGCTCCAGCAGTCGCAGCGGGCCGCGAAGGTCGCCACCGACAACGCCAAGCGCCAGGAGCAGTCGCTCAAGGGCATCCGTGACAAGGTCGGCAGCCTGGCCGCCACCAGTTACATGCAGGGCGGCACCGACCCCACCGCCTCGTTCGTCGCATCCCAGGACCCGCAGGCCCTACTCGACCAGTCCGCCACCCTGAGCTACTTCGCCACCCAGGACGGCACCAAGGTGCAGGGCCTGATGCAGGCCATGCAGGCCGCCCAGCGCGCGCGCAAGGCCGCCGAGGAGCGCGCCCGGCAGGTGTCGCAGCTGCGCGGGCAACTCGAAGCGCAGCGCAAGAAGGTCACCGAGACCTACGAGAAGGTCCGCGGCAAGCTGGTCAAGAAGGACCCGACCCAGCTCGCCAAGCTCCCCGTGATCGGCTCCGGCAAGGCCGCCCAGGCACTCCGCCTGGCGATGGGCAAGATCGGCCGCCCGTACGTCTGGGGCGCCTCCGGCCCCACCACCTTCGACTGCTCCGGCCTCACCATGTGGGCCTACAAGCAGGTCGGCATCAGCCTGCCGCACTACACCGGCAGCCAGTGGAACGCGGGCACGCGCATCTCCCGGAGCCAGCTCCAGCCCGGCGACCTGGTCTTCTTCTACGGCGACCTGCACCACATGGGGATGTACGTCGGCGACGGGAAGATGCTGCACGCCCCGCAGACCGGTGACGTCGTCAAGATCGCCCCGATGGGCGGCCGGCCGTTCGCCGGCGGCGTCCGGGTCGCCTGACCCGCACCCGCACCCGCGCGACTGACGAGACGATCGAGCGAGCACCGTGCCGCGAAGCCGTGCCGCGAACCCGCGGCCCCGTCCGGGCGGTACGGGCGGGCTCGGGGGACGAATCACGTCCGCGGCGACGCCTCCTACAGGGACCTACCTGTCAGGACGTCGACGTCGCCGCTGCGGGGTCGGACGGAATTCGTCGTGTTCTTCGGCCGCCGGTCTGCCTGGAGACGCCCGCCGTTCCCCCGGGCGGGCGCCGATCGTGCCGGTTAGATGAGCTGCCTTCGGGCCGCCCACACCACGGCCTCGATAGGGGTGTTGACGTCGAGCCGGTCGCAGATCGTCCGCAGCCGGCGTCTCAAGGTGCGTGCGCTCAGTTCGAGCTTGCGCGCGGCCACATCGGCCGTGACACCGCTGGCGATCTGGGCGAGAAGCCGGATCTCCTCCTCGTTCAGACGCGGATCGTCGGTGCCGCGACGTGTGAGTATGGCCTGTTCCACTCCGTCCTCCCTCGTCCGTGGTGATGACCGCGGGGATGCAGCCGTCCGCTGCACAGGCACGGGTAGATCTGTACGCGTTGGGTTGCCGGGTCCGGACTGCCGGACTTAGATCATCGGGTTCCTTTGCCGTCGCGCGTGCTTGGCCGGAGTTGGCCGAAAGGCCGATTGCGGGGTCCCCTGGAGGAACTCCGGGTGACGATTCAGTCGTTGGCCAACCGAACACGGACGCACCCCCGGGTGCGACAGGCTCGGCCGCGACACCGCGGCCGGGCACGCCGGGGAGGGGTGCGTCTTTGTCCGGGACGGGTCACGACCGCCAGCCATCTACTCCCGTCCCTTCTCGTGCGATTCGCCGGTCTCGTCTCGGACGAAGATCGTGAATCGTTTCAAGCTACGCTTCGGCTCGGAACGCTAGGCGGCCGGATCCGGCCCGTCAAGCGCTGGTTAAGTACTATCTGCGCTCGTATGGCGACCGGTCGTGACCAGCTGTTCCGGGGCTTGTCATGGAAAACTCGACAACCTGCGAAAACAGATCCGGGGTCGACGAGGAGTGAGTTGCCACAGAGCAGTATTCGCGAGGTAGCCAGGCGTGCCGGAGTCTCAGTTGGGACGGTTTCGAATGTCCTAAACCGGCCAGACCTCGTGGCCGAAGCCACCCGTGACCGCGTGCGCGCGGCGATCGAGGAGCTCGGATTCGTCCGCAACGAGTCGGCCCGCCGGCTCCGCCAGGGTCCCGACGACACCGAGCCCGAGCCGCGCAGGAAGGCGCGCGGGCGGGCGTTCGGCGTCCTCGTCGAGGACCTCGCCAACCCCTACGCCACCGATGTGGCGCGCGGGGCCGAGATGGCCCTCAACGAGGCGGGCCACGACGCCATCTGGCTCACCAGCGACCACTCCGCCGAGAAGGAGCGGCGCTCGCTCGACCTGCTGGAGGAGCAGCGCGCCGCGGGGGTGCTGGTCATCCCGGTAGGCCTCGGCCCGGCCGGCATCACCCGGCTGCGTTCGGCCGGGATGACCGTGGTGCTGATCGACCACGCCGGGCCGGACGTCTGCTCGGCTCAGGTCGACCACGTCGCCGGCGGCGAGATCGCCGCCGCGCACCTGCTCGGCCTCGGGCACGAGCGCATCGCGTTCGTGACCGGCGTCCCCGAGCCGCAGCCCTGCGTCGAACGGCGCGACGGGGCGGCGCGGGTCATCACCGAGGCGGGGCTGGAGCCGCCGCTGACGCTCGTCCAGGAGGCGCTGTCGCCCACCGAGGGGCAGGCGGCGGCGCAGCGGCTGCTCAAGGGCTCGCCGGTGCCGTCCGGGGTGTTCTGCGCCAACGACCTGCTGGCGATCGGCCTGATCAACGAGCTGACCCGGCTCGGAGTGCGGGTGCCCGAGGACATGGCGGTGATCGGCTACGACGACATCGAGCTGGCCGCCAGCGCCGCGGTGCCGCTGACCACGGTCCGCCAGCCGCGCCGCGAGCTCGGCTGGGAGGCGGCCGAGCTGGCGCTGGCCGAACTGGCGGAGGGCCGCTCGCACCGGCACCGGCAGATCGTCCTGACCCCGGAGCTGCTCATCCGCGAGTCGGCCTGACCCCGGACCGCCCCGGACCGCCCCGGACCGCTCGGAGCGGGGCGAGCCGGGGCGACGCTATTGACAGCGCGTCCGAGATCCGGATGACTGGACTCATGGGGAACGTGGTCAAGGCGGGCGGGCCGGCGGTGGACGCCGCCTCGGTCCTCGGCTTCGACCCGTTCGCCCCGGCCTTCCACGCCGATCCGTACGCCCAGTACCGGCGGCTCGCCGCCGGCGGTCCGCTGTGCCGGACCCCGGCCGGGCTGTGGGTGACCACCTCGCACGGGCTGTGCGAGCGGGTGCTGCGCGATCCGCGGTTCGGGCACCGGCCCGAGAGCGGCGGCGTCTGGCGCGGGCAGGTGGGGCGGAACCGGTCGTTCCTCACCCTCGACCCGCCCGACCACACCCGGTTGCGGCGCCTGGTGAGCAAGGCGTTCACCGCGCGGCTGGTGCGGCGGCTGCGGCCCCGGATCGAAGAGCTGGTGGACGGGCTGCTGGCCGGGATCTCCGGCGAGACCGACCTGATCGGCGCGCTGGCGTACCCGCTGCCGGTGATCCTCGTCAGCGAGCTGCTCGGCGTCCCGCCCGAGGACCGCGACCTGTTCAAGGGCTGGTCGGACGCGCTCGCCCGCGGCCTCGACCCCGACTTCCTGATGCCCGCCGACGAGATCGCCCGGCGGGACGAGGCGCGCACCGAGTTCGCCGCGTACTTCCGCGAGCTGGTCGCGCGGCGCCGCGCAGAGCCGCCGCCGGGTGAGCCGTCGCCGGACGATTCGTCGCCGGGTGAGCCGCCCGATCTGCTGAGCGCGCTGGTCTCGGTCTCCGACGGGGGCGACGCGCTGACCGAGGAGGAGTTGCTGGCGACCTGCGTGCTGCTGCTGGTCGCCGGGCACGAGACGACGGTCAACCTGATCGGCAACGGCGCGCTCGCGCTGCTGCGCTCGCCGGGCGGGCTCGCGCGGTTCCGCGCGCACCCCGAGGAGGTGCCGGACGCGGTGGAGGAGCTGCTCCGGTACGACCCGCCTGTCCAGCTCACGTTGCGCTCCGTGCTGGAGGACGTCGAGATCGCCGGGACGGCACTGCGGCAGGGCGAGATGGTCCTTCTGCTGACCGGCGCCGCCAACCGCGATCCGTCCGTTTTCGCCGACCCCGATCGGCTCGACCTCACCCGGTACGGCTCGGACGCGCCGCGCCACCTGGCGTTCGGCCACGGGATCCACTTCTGCCTGGGCGCACCGCTGGCGCGCCTGGAGGGGCAGATCGCGCTACAGAAGCTGTTCGAGCGCGAGGTGACGCTCGCACCGGACGACGACCTCGTGTACAGGGACAATCTCGTACTACGCGGTCTGACCGCTCTCCCCGTGGTCGTCGGCCAGTAGCCGTCCGGCTCGTGGGGGCGCTCTGGACGGCCGTCGCGGCGGCGCATCCGGCCGTTACGCCGCCAGGGAACACTGGCTTGATCCCGGGTGCCCGCTGGCGCCCCGAGGCCGTGTACGGCGGCCAGAGGGCCGCGGAGCCCGTCCGGCCCACCCCGCCCGCCGCCCGGGCCCACCGCCCGGGCCCGGCCACCCGGAATGGGCGGCCGGGCCCGGTGGGACGGGGCGGACTCTCGGGGCGGGAGCCGGCTACTCCGGCTTGACCAGCGGGAACAGGATGGTCTCGCGGATGTTCTTGCCGGTGAAGGCCATGATCATCCGGTCGATGCCGGCGCCCATCCCGCCGGTCGGCGGCATCGCGTACTCCAGCGCCCGCAGGAAGTCCTCGTCGAGCTGCATGGCCTCGAGGTCGCCGCCCGCCGCCAGCAGCGACTGCTCGGTCAGCCGGCGGCGCTGCTCGATCGGGTCGACCAGCTCGGAGTAGGCGGTGCCGAGCTCGGTGCCGAACCCGATGAGGTCCCACTTCTCGGTCAGCAGCGGCTCGTCGCGGTGCTGCCGGGTCAGCGGCGAGGTCTCCACCGGGTAGTCCATCACGAACGTCGGCTGGACGAGCGTGTGCTCGATCAGCTCCTCG
The DNA here is from genome assembly GCF_030283145.1 of Actinomadura xylanilytica. Lineage (GTDB taxonomy): Bacteria > Actinomycetota > Actinomycetes > Streptosporangiales > Streptosporangiaceae > Spirillospora > Spirillospora xylanilytica. The sequence continues at coordinate 1,459,319 of NZ_JASNWE010000002.1, read as the reverse complement.
AAGACCTCCTGGACGAGCCGGCCCTGCCCCCAGGCGGGGTCCCGCTCGATCCCGCGGGCCTCGGCGAGCTTGTGCACGGCCTCGATCGAGGTGTGCGGGGTGATCTCCTCGCCGAGCGCCTCCGACACCGACCCGTACAGCGTGATCCGCGGCCACTCGGCGAGGCCGAGGTCGATCTCCCGGCCGTCGTGCACGACCACCGAGGTGCCCAGCGCGGCGACGACCGCCTTCTGGTACATCCGCTGGGTCAGGTCGGCCATGTCGTTGTAGTCGAGGTAGGTGCCGTACGCCTCGAGCATCGTGAACTCGGGGTTGTGCGTGGAGTCGGCGCCCTCGTTCCGGAAGTTCCGGTTGATCTCGAAGACCTTCTCGATGCCGCCGACCACGAGCCGCTTGAGGTACAGCTCGATCGCGATGCGCAGGTAGAGGTCCATGCCGTAGGCGTTGATGTGGGTCTTGAACGGCCGCGCCGCCGCCCCGCCGTGGATCGGCTGGAGCATCGGGGTCTCGACCTCCAGGTACCCCTCCTCGTGCCAGAAGTCGCGGACCGCGCGCACGGTGGCGCTGCGGACGTGCGCCATCCGGCGCGCCTCGTCGTTGACGATCAGATCGACGTAGCGCTGCCGGACCCGGGCCTCGGGGTCGGTGAGGCCGGCGTGCTTGTCGGGCAGCGGGCGCAGGCACTTGGAGGTGATCGCGTACCGGTCCGCCATGATCGACAGCTCGCCGCGGCGGGAGGTGATGACCTCGCCCTCCACCCCGATGTGGTCGCCGAGGTCGACGTCGCGCTTCCAGGCGTCCAGCGCGTCCTGACCCACCTTGGCCAGCGACAGCATGACCTGGATCTCGGCGGAGCCGTCCCGGATCGTGGCGAAGCACAGCTTGCCGGTGTTGCGGATCAGCATGACGCGACCGGTGACGCCGACCGTGTCGCCCGTCTCGGTGCCCGGCTCCAGGTCCGGGTGTTTCTCCCGGATCGCGGCGAGGGCCGCGGTGCGGGGGAAGGTCACCGGGTAGGGGTCGATACCGCTCTCTCGGAGCCGGTCGAGCTTCTCCCGGCGCACGCGCATCTGCTCCGGGAGGTCGTCGTAGGTCTCGTCACTCACGGCTCAAGGCTATCGACCCGCCGCGATGCCCCGCGAACGACTTGGGAACGGCGGCTCGGGCGGGCGCGGGCGGCGCGGCCGATCCCGACGGCGCGGGCAGCTCGAGCGGGGCGGGTGGCGGGGACGCGGGCGGGGGCGGGAGCAGGACGGGGCCGAGCTCGCGGGCCATCGTCACCGCCAGCGCCCGGAACGCGGCGATCTCGGGCCGCGGGTCGCCGCGGCGCGTCGCCAGGACACTGTCGTCCCACGGCGCGTCCGCGATCGTCACGTACCGCACCCCGGGCCAGGGGTAGAACCGGGCGAACGACCACAGCGCCGAGCTCACCCCGCGTCCGGCCGCGATGCTGAGCAGCACCTCCTGCGGGTTGCGCGCCTGGTCGACGCCGCGGCGCGGGCGCTCACCCCCGCGGGCGGTGGCGAAGTACAGGTAGTCCTTGAACACCTGCGGCGTGCACCCGGGCACTTTCACGTACGGCAGGTCGAGGACGTCGGCCAGCCGCGCGGTGCCGTCCTCGGCGACCGCGCTCGCGGCCGAGACGCCGACGATGCGCGGTTCGGTCGTCAGCACGTCCACCTCGACCCGCTCGTCGCCCGGGGCGGGACGCACGAACGCGACGTCCACCCGGTGCCGGACGAGGGCCGACACGTGCTCGGTGAAGTCGAGGCTCTCGACGACCAGCCGCGTCTCGGGCCGGGCCCGCCGGTACGCGCGCACGATCGCGGGGGTCAGCTCGGCCGACCCGTGGCCCATCACGCCGATCCGCAGCAGCGGCCTCGGACCGTCCTTCAGGTCGGCGGCGGGATCGGCGGCGGAGTCGGTGGCGGCCCGGACGGCCTTGAGCGCCTCGCGCGCGTGCGGGACGAGGCGTTCACCGGCCGCCGTCAGCCGCAGCGGGAAGCGTTCCAGGAGGTCCACGCCGAGTTCCCGTTCGAGCTGCCGGACGTGCGCCGTCACCGCCGGCGGCGACAGGAACAACCGGGCCGCCGCCTTCGCGAACTGGCCCTCCTCAACGACCGCGAGGAACGAGGCCAGTTGACGGAGCTCCATGCGCCAACCGTACCTATCGCCCGATTCGCCCTCAGTGCCCGGATGCCACCTCGATTCACGAAACGTGAAGTCTCTCCCGGACCTGGCCGGACGCCTTCTAGACAGGACTCCATGCCAGACATACGTCCAGCCCGGTCCACCGCCTGGCGCCCAGTGGCGCTGCTGATGTTCGGCGTGGGCTGGGGCGCCAACCAGTTCGCCTCTCTCCTGGCCTTCTACACCGAACGGCTCGATCTGGGCGGCGGGAGTGCCCAGGCCATGTTCGGCATCTACGCGGTCGCCCTCGTGCCGGGTCTCGCGCTGGGCGGCCCGGCATCCGACCGGTACGGACGCCGGCGGCTGGCCCTCCCGTTCGCCTCCGTCTCCGTCCTGGTGACCCTCGTGCTCATGGCGGGCGCTACCGCCCCTTGGCTGCTCTACACGGGGCGCTTCCTAGCGGGCATCGTCACTGGGGCCGTGCTCGCGTCCGGTACTGCGTGGGTGAAGGAACTCTCTCCTGCGTCGGGCACCCGGCTCACCGCCCTGGCCGTCTCGGCGGGGTTCGGCGCAGGTCCGCTGACCTCGGCGCTGATCGCGCAGTGGGCGCCCAACCCGCTGGTCACCGCCTACCTGCCGCATCTGCTGATCATGCTGGTGGGCGTCCCGCTGGCGTTCCGGGTCCCTGAGACCCGGCCGCGGGCCATCCGGCCGGAGACCGCCGTCGTCCCCGGTGGCGGGCCGTCCGCGCCCCCGGCCGGCGCGCCGGTGCCCGACGGCGGCGGCGCCCGCACGGCCGCCGGGACCATGACCGCGCCCAGCGGACCCGCCCCGGTCCTGAGCGTCCCGGATCGGCCGCGGCGGGGGACGGGCGTCCGGGATCCCGCGTTCAGGCGGAGGATCGCACCGGTGGCGGTCTGGGCCTTCGCCGCGCCCGTCACCGCGTTCACCGTGCTCCCCGTCGAGGCTCCCGTTGGGCACCTGCGGATCGCGTACACGGGGTTGATGACGGCGATCACGCTCGGCGCGGGGATGGCGGCGCAGCCCGTGGCGCGGCGCCTGGACGCCCGCCGCACGCGGCTGGTCGCGCAGGCCGGGCTGGGGTCCGTCACGGCCGGGATGCTGGTGGCGGCGCTGACGGTCGCGCTGGGGCAGCCGCTGCTGAACACCGTCGCGGCGATCCTGCTCGGCGCCGGATACGGGTTCATCCTGACCTACAGCCTGGGCGAGGTGGCCCGCATCGCGAGGCCGGGCGAGCTGGCGGGCCTCACCGCCGTCGCCTACGCGCTGATCTACGTGGGGATGTTCACGCCCCTCGTGCTGACCGCGCTGAACCACCTGGTCCCGATGGTCGCCCTGCTGCTCTGCCTGGCTGCGCTCTGCGGCCTGTCGGCGCTGTACGTGACCCTCGTGTCCCGCCGGGCGGGCGTCTGATCACCCGCCTGGACGGACCGCCTGGACGGCCCGGCGGCGGGCGGCGGCGGCCCGCGGCCGGCCGGTCAGCCGGAGCCGCCGATGTTGCGCTGGTAGATCAGGCGCAGGCCGACGAGGGTCAGCCAGGGCTCGAAGGTGTCGATGCTGCGCGACTCCTCCAGCACCAGGGGGGCGAGGCCGCCGGTCGCGATGACGGTGACCTCGTCCGGCTCGCCCGTGAGCTCGCCCGTCATGCGCTCGACGATGCCGTCGACCTGCCCGGCGAAGCCGAAGATGATGCCGGACTGCAACGCCTCCACCGTGTTCTTGGCGATCACACTGCGCGGCCGGACCAGCTCGATCTTGTGCAGCTGGGCGCCGCGGGCCGACAGCGCGTCGATGGAGATCTCGATGCCCGGCGCGATCGCGCCGCCCACGTACTCGCCCTTGGCCGAGACCGCGTCGAAGGTGGTGGCGGTGCCGAAGTCGACCACGATCGCGGGGCCGCCGTGCAGGTGCACGGCGGCCAGCGCGTTCACGATGCGGTCGGCGCCGACCTCCTTGGGGTTGTCCATCCGGACCGGCACGCCGGTCTTGACGCCGGGCTCGACGATCACTGCGGCCACGTCGCCGTAGTAGCGGCGGCACATCTCCCGCATCTCGTGCAGGACGGACGGGACGGTCGAGCACAGCGCGATGCCGCTGATGTCGGTGTCGGCCAGCAGCGGGCTCTGCTGGACCAGGCCCTGGAGCACCACCGCGATCTCGTCGGCGGTCCGCCGCGGATCGGTGTTGATCCTCCAGTGCTCGATCACCTCCTCGCCCTCGAACAGTCCGAGGACGGTGTTGGTGTTACCGACGTCGATGGTGAGCAGCATCCGGTCCCCGCTGATCAGGAGAAGTCAAGGCCGATGTCGAGCACGCGGGCCGAGTGGGTCAACGCGCCCACAGCAAGGTAGTCCACACCGGTCACGGCGACGTCTCGGGCCCCGTCCAAACCGAGCCCGCCGCTCGCCTCCAGCTCGGCCCGGCCCGCCACCAGCCGGACCGCCTCGGTCATGTCGGCGATCGACATGTTGTCCAGCAGGATCGACCCGGCCCCGGCCGCGAGCGCCTCCTCCACCTGGGCCAGGGTGTCGCACTCGACCTGCACGTGCAGGGCCGGGTAGACCGCGCGGATCGCCTCGTACGCCTTGGTGACCGACCCGGCCGCCGCCACGTGGTTGTCCTTGATCAGCGCGGAGTCGGCCAGCCCCATCCGGTGGTTGACGCCCCCGCCGCAGCGCACCGCGTACTTCTGGAGGGCGCGCAGGCCGGGCAGCGTCTTGCGGCTGTCCCGGACCCTGGCCTTGGTGCCCGCCATCGCGTCGGTCCAGCGCCGGGTGGCGGTCGCGATCCCGGACAGGTGGGTGAGCAGGTTGAGGGCGGTGCGCTCGGCGCGCAGCACCGCGCGGGTCGGGCCGGAGACCGAGATCAGCACGTCCCCGGCGGCGATCCGGTCCCCGTCGGCGACCCTGGCCTCGTAGTGGACGCCGAGCAGTTCCAGGACGGTCTCGGCGGCCGGGATCCCGGCGGCGACGCCGGCCTCGCGGGCGGTGAAGTCGCCGGTCGAGGTCTGCTCCGCCGAGAAGATCGGCTCGCTGGTGACGTCGATCTCGCCGTCCTCGGCGAGCGCGACGCGCGCCAGGTTCTCCACAGCCTGTGGATCGAGCCCTGCGGCCCGCAGCTTCGCGTCCAGTTCCGGTGTCATGCGTTCTCCTCGGGGGCCTCGGGCCGGTAGGTGGTCGTCAGGGTTCCGGCGCCGCCCAGGCGCGTGGTCAGGCGGCCACGCCAGGCGGCGTCGTCGCGGTCGGGAAAGTCCTCCCGCCAGTGGCTGCCCCGGGTCTCCTCGCGGCGCAGCGCGGCGCGGGCGATCGCGGACGCCACGGTGTGCAGGTTGGTGACCTCCCACGCTGCCACACCTGGACGCGCCCCTTCGGACGGCCCCGCGGGATGCGGCTCCGCCAGGCGGTCCAGGTCGCGGACGGCGTCGGCCAGGTCGCCGGCACGGCGCAGGACTCCGACCCGGGCGGTCATCGTCCACTGGATGTCGCCCCGTACGGACGGGTCGACGAGCGTCCCCTCTGCGGCGTGTATAGGGGGAAACTCGTCCGGGACGGGCGACGCGGCGAGCTCGTCCCCTAGGGCGGCGGCTATGCGTTCGGCGAAGACCAGGCCCTCCAGTAGGGAGTTGGACGCCAGACGGTTGGCCCCGTGCACGCCCGTGCAGGCGACTTCGCCGCAGGCGAACAATCCGGGCACGGACGTGCGTCCGGACAGGTCCGTCCTCACTCCGCCGCTTGCGTGGTGCGCGGCCGGGACGACCGGGATCGGTTCGTTCACCGGGTCGATCCCGTGATGGCGGCAGGCGGCCAGGATGGTCGGGAAGCGGCGCTCCCACATGCGGGCGCCGAAGTGCCGGCCATCGAGCAGCATGTGGGACGCGCCCGTCTCCCGCATCCGCGTCATGATCCCCTTGACGACGACGTCGCGCGGGGCGAGCTCGGCCAGCTCGTGCCGGCCGGCCATGAACCGCCCGCCGGCGTGGTCGATCAGATGGGCGCCCTCGCCGCGGACCGCCTCGGAGATCAGCGGCTGCTGGCCGCGCGCCCCCTCGCCCAGCCACAGCACCGTCGGGTGGAACTGGACGAACTCCAGGTCGGCGACGTCCGCGCCGGCCCGCAGCGCCAGCGCGACGCCGTCGCCCGTGGACACCTCCGGGTTGGTGGTGGCGGAGAACACCTGCCCGAGCCCGCCGGTGGCGAGGACGACGGCGCGGGCGCGCACGGCGCCGACGCCGCCGGGCTGCCCCTCGCCCATCACGTGCAGCGTGATCCCGGTGGCCCGCCCGCCCGCGTCGCGCAGCAGGTCGAGCACCAGCGCGTGCTCGATGACCTCCACGTCGGCGTCCTTGAGCGCGGCGAGCAGGGCGCGGCTGATCTCCGCCCCGGTCGCGTCGCCGCCCGCGTGCGCGATCCGCCGCCGGTGATGGCCGCCCTCCCTGGTCAGCGCGATGTCGCCGGCGCTGGAGCGGTCGAACTCGGTGCCGAGCGCGATCAGCCGCCGGACCGCGTCCGGCCCCTCGTCGACCAGGACCCGGACCGCGTCGCGGTCGCACAGCCCGACCCCGGCGGTGAGGGTGTCGGCCAGGTGCTCGGCGGGAGTGTCGTCCGGCGCCAGCGCGGCGGCGATCCCGCCCTGGGCCCAGCGGGTGGAGCCCGCGTCCAGCAGGGCCTTGGTGACCAGCAGCACCCGTCCGTGCGGCCGGCAGCGCAGCGCCGCGACCAGCCCGGCGATGCCGGACCCGATCACGACGATGTCGGTGTCCGCGGTCCATCCGGGGGCGGGTGCGGCGAGAAGACGGGGGATCATTCGCCCTCCTCGGGGCTCGATTCTCGTCATTGTGACATTAACCCCGGGGCGGCCCCGCGCCCGACCCCCCGGAAACGGCGGAACGGCCGCACCGCCACCCGTGGAGGTGGCAGTGCGGCCGCTCCGGCCGGACGGTTGCGCGCCGGGGGATGCTCCTATGGACGTCAGCCGTGGATCAGGTCGCCGCGCAGCCCGGCGGCACCCGGGACCGGCTCGGCCGGGTCCGAGCCCAGCGAGATGATCTTGTTGGCGCCGTCCACGTGCACCACCTGCGGCCGGAACTCGCGGGCCTCGGCGTCGCTGAGCTGCGCGTAGCTGATGATGATCACCAGGTCACCGGGCTGCACCAGCCGGGCCGCCGCCCCGTTGATGCCGATCACGCCCGAGCCGCGCTCGCCCGCGATCAGGTAGGTCTCCAGCCGCGCGCCGTTGTCGATGTCGACCACGTGCACCTGCTCGCCGGGCAGCAGGTCGGCGGCGTCCAGCAGGTCCTGGTCGATGGTCAGCGAACCCACGTAGTGCAGGTCGGCCTGGGTCACCGTGGCACGGTGGATCTTCGACTTGAACATCGTCCGGAACATCAGGACTCCTTCGCGGTGCCGAACTGGAGGGCAATATTGTCGATCAGATGGGTGGCGCCGACCCGGCCCGCCACGGCGAGCACCGCCGGTCCGGCGTGCGCGGGGGCGACCTCGGTGAACGTGGCCGGATCGACCAGGACCAGGTAGTCGAGCTCGAAGGGGGGCTCGGCGTCCGCGGCCTCGCCGAGCACCGCGCGCGCCGCGTCCAGCACCGCGCCGGGGCCGTCCGCGGTCGCGTCCGCACCCGCCCGCAGCGCCTGCCACAGGGCCAGCCCGGTGCGCCGGTCGGCCGCCGAGAGGTAGCGGTTGCGGCTCGACAGCGCCAGCCCGTCCGGCTCCCGGACGGTCGGACCGCCCACGACCTCGACGGGCAGGTCGAGATCGGCGACCATCCGGCCGATCAGCGCGAGCTGCTGGGCGTCCTTCTCCCCGAAGACCGCCACGTCCGGGCGCACCAGATTGAACAACTTCAGCACCACGGTGAGCATTCCATCGAAGTGGCCGGGCCGGGCCGCGCCCTCCACCACCCCGCCCATCGCGCCCGAATGGACCGTGACCTGCGGCGCGTCCGGGTACATGGCCTCCCTGGTGGGCGCGAACACCACGTCCACGCCCTCGGCCTCACACGCCTCGATGTCGCCCGCGAGCGTGCGCGGGTAACGGTCGAAGTCCTCGTCCGGGCCGAACTGGAGGGGGTTGACGAAGATGCTGACCGCGACGCTGTCGGCGAGCTGCCGCGCCCTGCGGATCAGCGACCGGTGGCCCTCGTGCAGCGCCCCCATGGTCGGCACGAGCGCCAGCGTGCCCGCCATGCCGTCCCGGACCGCGGCGAGCTCGGCCCGGTCGGTGGCGATGACGGGCATCACAGCCGCGCTCCCGGGCATCCGCCGCCGCGACGGCGGTCACCCTTGAAACGCGCGCCGCTGCTGCGGCGGCCGGTCCGGCTGTCGGCGCCCTGACGGTCGCTCACGGATCCTCCTCGGTCAATCGGCGAGCACTTCGAGGAGCCGCGCGGCGTCCTCGGGCTTGAGCATCCCGGCGCCGAGCGCCCGGTCGGCGGTGAGACGGGCCAGCGCGACGTAGGCGCGGCGTCCCTCCGGCGACTCCCGTCCCAGTTCGCGCACGTGGTCGGCGACGGTGCCCGCGTCGCCCCGCGCGACCGGGCCGGTGAGGCCGTCGATGCCGAGCCGCAGCGCGTTGTCGAGCGAGGCGCCGAGCAGCGGCCCGAGCATCCGGCCGGGCTCGGCGACACCGACCGCGCGCAGCAGGTCCATCGCCTCCACGACCAGTGTGACCAGGTGGTTGGCGCCTCCGGCGAGGGCCGCGTGGTAGAGCGGGCGGCGCTCCTCGGGAATCCAGGCCGGCTCGCCGCCCATCTCCAGCACCAGCGCCTCGGCGACCGGCCGCAGCGGCTCGGGCGCGGTCACCCCGAACGCGATGCCGGTGAGCCGGCTCACATCGTCGGGACGTCCCGTGAAGGTCATCACCGGATGCAGCGCGAGCGGCAGCCCCCCGGCCCGGGTGACCGGTTCGAGGACGTCGGTGCCGTACCGCCCGCTGGTGTGCACGACGAGCCTGCCCGCGACGGGGACCTCGACCCCGGCCAGCCCGGCCGCCAGATCGGGCAGGGCGTCGTCCGGGACGGTCAGCAGCACCAGGTCGGCGGCCTCCACGACCTCCTGCGGCGCCACCAGCGCGGCGTCCGGGAGCCGGTCCCGGACGCGGAGCCGGGAGCGGTCGGAGACCGCGGCGGCGGCCACCACCCGGTGCCCCGCGCGGGCGAGCGCCACGCCGAGCGCAGTGCCGACCCGGCCCGCGCCGACGATGCCGACCGACAGGCGTGCAGGACGGTCCTCAGGCCGGGGCTCGGCCCCGTTTCCGGGCGTGGCGGACAGCGGCGGGACGTGTGGATCCATCGTTCTCGTTCCAGTCCTCAGGTAGGTACCGGACGTGCGCGGTCCAGGGTACCCGCGTCCCGACGGCAGGGGGCGGACCGGGGCCGTGCCCCCGATCCGCCCCGGCGCCACGCCCGGCACCATGGCCCGCGCGGTGCTCCTCGGGCGAGGGTCAGTCGTGGGCGAGGGACTCGACGATGGACGCTCTGGCGGCGCGGCGGGCGGGCAGGACCGCGGCGAGCATCCCGGCGGCGCCCGCGAGCACGACGAACCCGACGATCTGGAGGTAGGGGACGGCGAACACCGCGTCGTCGGCCATCGCCCGGGTGGCCGCCCAGCCGAAGACCGTGCCGAGCAGCACCCCGGTGACCGCGCCGATCACCGCCATCACCAGCGCCTCCACCGAGAGCATCCGGCGGAGCTGGCGCTTGGTCAGGCCGAGGGCGCGCAGCAGCGCCGACTCCCGGGTCCGCTCGACCACCGAGAGGGTGAGGGTGTTGGCGATGCCGAACAGCGCGATGACGACGGCGAGGCCGAGCAGCCCGGCGAAGATCATCAGCACCATGTCGATGGCCTTGGTGAACTCCTCCTTGATCTCGGCGGCGGAGCCGACCTTCACCGTCGGGTACGGGCGGGCCGCGTCCTGCACGGCCTCGCGCGCCGCGGCGGCGGTCGCCCCGTCCGCGGCCTTGACGTAGATCTGCGAGGGGTCGCGCACGCTGAAGTAGCGGTCGAAGTCGCGGCCCGGCACCAGCAGACCGGTCAGCGGCGTGTCGCCGCCGAAGACCCCCGCGATCCGCACCGGCACGGTCCCGTGGTCGGTCTTGATCTGGACGGTCCGGCCCTTGGCCAGGCCCTGCCGCGCGGCGGTGTCCTTGTCCGCGAGCGCGGTGCCGGGCTGGAGGTCGGCGGCCGAGCCGCTGACGAAGCTCGGCTTGATCACGGTGCCGAGCGGAGGGCCGCCGAGGGTGTTGACCGTCCCGTCGGCGGAGCCGATCCGGGTGTCCTTCTCCCGCTTCTCGATCACCGCGCCGATCTCGGGCCGGCCGGCCAGCCGCGCGGCGACCGCGTGCGGGACCCGCCGGTCGCCCTCGCCGAACTGGTTCTGGATCTGGAAGTCCACCGGGAACTGCGCGTCGAGCTGCCGTTCGCTGCTCGCCTTGCTGCTGGCCCCGACCACCGCGAACAGGCTCATCAGACCGACGCCGATGGTCAGCGCGATCGTCGTGGTCGCGGTCCGGCGCGGCGAGCGGCGCGCATTCTCCACCGCGAGCCTGCCGGGCACCCCGCCGAGCCGCGCCGGGATCGCCCCGGCCACCCGCCCGAACGGGCGGATCAGCGCCGGCATCACCGCGAGCACCGCGAGGAACACCAGCGCGCCGGCGCCGGCGACCGCGAACATCGACGCCACGCCCTTCTCCCCGCTCATGACGCCGGCCAGCCCGGCCAGGACGCCGAGGACGGCGCACAGCCCCGCGACGACGATCCGCGGCCACCCCAGCCGGAACCGGCCCGCGCCGGGCTCGGCGTCGCTCCGCAGCGCGGCGACCGGCGCCACCCGCGTCGCCGCGCGGGCGGGCAGCAGGGCCGACAGCACCGTGACGACGACGCCCACGGCCAGCCCGACCGCCACCGTGCGCGGCGCGAGCGTCACGCCGGCGGTCGGCATGTTCGCGCCGAAGGCGTTGAACAGCGCCATCGCGCCCGCGCCGATCCCGTACCCGGCGAGCAGCCCGAGCAGCGAGCCGACCACGCCGACCACGAACGACTCGGCGACCACCCCGCCGAACACCTGGCGGCGGGTCGCGCCCACGCAGCGCAGCAGCGCCATCTCCCGCATCCGCTGCGCGATCAGGATGGAGAAGGTGTTGTAGATCACCAGCGCCGAGACCAGCATCGCGACCAGCCCGAAGATCAGCAGCCCGGCCTGGATCACCTTGGTGTCGGCGCCCGCAGAGTCGGCCAGCCGCACCCCGAGCTCCTCGCCGGTGAGCACCTCGTACGAGCCGCCCACCGCCGCCGCGACCGCGGCCCGGTCCGCGCCGAGGACGTCGATCTCCTGGTAGGTCTTCCGGCCCGTCATCCGCAGCGCGGTCGCGGGCTCGAACCCGACCGCGCCCCGGAAGCTCGCCTCCTGGTCGATGCCGAAGTCGACCAGGCCGACGACGGCGAACCGGTGCGGCGCGTTGCCCTGGTCGAGCACCGTGACCTGGTCGCCGACGGTGAAGTGCTCGCGGCCGGCGGTGCGCGAGTCGACCACGGCCTCGGCGCGCGTGCGCGGCACCCGGCCCTTGTCGAGCTCGTAGCGCAGCAGCCTCCCGTCCGGGACCGACATCCCGACGGTGGGGACGTCGCCGACGGCCTTGCCGTCCCGGCCGACGAGCGCCGCGTCGCCCTGGACCAGCCCGTGCACGCCGGTCACGCCCGGCACGCCCCGCACGCGCTCCATCAGGCCCGCGGGCAGCTCTCCGCCGGAACCGCCCTTGGGCCGGACGGCGACGTCCACCTTGTCTGCCGACCGCGCGAACGTCCGCTGGACGCCGCTGTCCATGGTGTCGGTCAGCACGAACGTGCCGGCGATGAAGCCCACGCCCAGCGTGATCGCGACCGCGGTGAGCAGCAGCCGCAGCGGGCGGGCCCGCAGGCCGGCGAGGGTCGTCCTCAGCATCGGCTCAACCCCCCAGGCTCTTGAGCCGGTCGAGCACGGTGTCCGGCGTCGGCTCGAACAGCTCGGTGACGATCAGCCCGTCGCGCAGGAACACCACCCGGTCGGCGTACGCGGCGGCGACCGGGTCGTGGGTGACCATCACGATCGTCTGGCCCATCTCGCGCACCGAGGAGCGCAGGAAGGCGAGCACCTCGGCGCCGGCGCGCGAGTCGAGGTTGCCGGTCGGCTCGTCCGCGAAGATCACCTCGGGCCGGGAGACCAGCGCCCGCGCGCACGCGACCCGCTGCTGCTGCCCGCCCGACAGCTCGCTCGGCCGGTGGCTCAGCCGGTCTTTCAGCCCGACCACCTCGACGACGTGCTCGAACCACGCCTGGTCGACCTTGCGGCCCGCCAGCTCCAGCGGAAGCGTGATGTTCCGCTCGGCGCTGAGCGTGGGCAGCAGGTTGAACGCCTGGAAGACGAACCCGACCCGCTCGCGGCGCACCATCGTGAGCTGCTTGTCGCTCATCCCGGTGATCTCGGCGTCGCCGAGCGCGACGCTCCCCCCGCTGACGGTGTCGAGCCCCGCCAGGCAGTGCATCAGCGTGGACTTCCCGGACCCGGACGGCCCCATGATCGCGGTGAACGCGCCCCGGGCGAACCCGACGCTGACCCCGCGCAGCGCGTGCACGGCCGCGCCGCCGGCGCCGTACACCTTGGTCACCTCCGTGGCCACGACGGCGGGCGCCGCGGCGGTCCCGGGCGCACCTCCGGGAGGACTGGCGAACGTGCTGGTCACAGCGGCTCCTTAGCGACTCGGGTGATCCCGTTCAACGCTAGGAACCCGCGCGCCCGCCGCCATCGCCCGAGCGTCCACGCCCGGAGTCATCTCTCCGGCTGGTGCGCCCGCCCGCGTACGACTTGAGTCGTACGTCGCCGTCAGCCCTCAGCCGACCCCGCCCGCGCACCGGCGACCTTGCCGGGCCGCCGTCACTCGTCGCGGTCGGACTGGCCGCTTCTCACCAGGCCGGTCTCGTACGCGAACACGACCGCCTGCACCCGGTCGCGCAGCCCGAGCTTCATCAGGATGCGGCCCATGTGCGTCTTGACCGTCGCCTCCGACACGAACAGCCGCCCGGCGATCTCCGCGTTCGACATGCCCCGCGCGACCAGTCGGAGCACCTCGCCCTCCCGGTCGGTCAGCGAGTCGAGCGCGCCGCTCGCCTCCCGCTCGGCGTCCGGCAGGTGCATCGCGAACCGGTCGAGCAGGCGCTTGGTGGTGCTCGGGGCCACCACCGCGTCGCCCGAGTGCACCGACCGGATCGCCTCCATGAGCTGCGCCGGCCCGGCGTCCTTGAGCAGGAACCCGCCCGCGCCCGCCTTGATCGCCGCGAACGCGTACTCGTCCAGGTCGAAGGTGGTCAGGATGATCACCTTCGGGCCGGCGCCGGCCGCGGCCGGACGGCCGCCCGCGCGGGTGATGCGCCGGGTGGCCTCGATCCCGTCCATCCGGGGCATCCGCACGTCCATCAGCACCACGTCGACGGCCGTGCCGCGCAGCAGGTCGAGCGCCTGGACGCCGTCGCCCGCCTCGCCGACCACCTCGATGTCGGGCTGGGCGTCGAGCACCATGGTGAAGCCCGCGCGGACCAGCTCCTGGTCGTCGACGAGGAGCACCCGGATCGGGGGCGGCTCCTCCATCGCGTCCCAGCCGCCCGCCGGCGCGCCTCCGGGCCCGTCGAGCTCGCTCACGTGCGTACCTCCTCGCGTACCGGGACCCGTGCGGACACCTCGAAGCCGCCGCCCGGCCGAGGTCCGGCCCGGACCTCGCCGCCGTACACCGCGGCGCGCTCCCGCATGCCCGCCAGGCCATGCCCGCGGCCGTCGCCGACCGCGGCGGCGCCCCGGCCGTCGTCGACGACGCCGACCTCGATCGCGCCGTCCAGATAGCGCAGCCGGACCGTGGCGGTGGCACGGGGGCCGCCGTGCTTGAGGGTATTGGTCAGCGCCTCCTGCACGATCCGGTACACCGTCAGCTGCCGGCCCTCCGACGCCGCCTCCGGCACGCCCTCGATCTCCAGCGAGACCGGCAGCCCGGAGCCGCGGACCTGGTCGACCAGGTCGGCGAGCTGATCCACGCCCGGCTGCGGCGCGTACGGCCCGCCGGCGTCGCCCTCGCGCAGCACCCCGAGCAGCCGGCGCATCTCGGCGAGCGCCTGCCGCCCGGTCGCCGAGATCGTCTCCAGCGCCTGCTGGGCCCGCCGGGTGTCGGTCCGGATGGCGAAGGACGCACCGTCGGCCTGCACCACGATCACGCTGACGTTGTGTGCCACGACGTCGTGCAGCTCCCGGGCGATGCGGGCCCGCTCGGCGGCCATCGCCATCTGGACCTCGGTGTCGCGCTCACGCTCCAGCCGCGCCGCCCGCTCCTCAAGGGAGCGCAGGTACGCCCGGCGGGTGCGCATGTGCAGCCCGAGGATCCACGTCCCGGCCACGAAGGCCGAGAGCATGAGCAGCGTGAACCGCTGGTCCACGCCGCCGGACGCGTACCCGAACGCCGCCAGCACCGCGCCGAACTCGACCACCAGCGCGGCGGCCAGCCCCCACCGGAACGAGCGGTCGGCGGCGATGGTGTACAGCCCCATCAGGATCGCGATGTTCGCCGGGATCGGCGGCATCTGCGCCAGCCACTGCGCGAAGCAGACCAGCGCGACCGCGGTGAACGACGCGCGGGGGAAGGTGCGCCGCAGGACCAGCGGACCCACCAGGAACAGGGCGAGCAGCATCAGCGTCGAGCCGCCCACCCCGCCGGCCCCGCCCCCCGCCGCCTCGGGGATCATCAGCAGCAGGAGCGGCGCCGCGAACCCCGCGTCCACCAGCGGCTTCTTGCCGCGCCACCACTCCCACGCTCTGCCCACCATAGGCACAGGGTATGTTCGCGCTGGTCAGCACGGGATCAGCCTGAAGTCGGACCCGGGTGGCCCGAAGGGAGGGTCTCCCGGCCCGCGGCCCGCACGCGGTGGCGCAGGGTAACGTCGCACGCGTGACGGGGTGGGCGACATGGCGGTCCGCGATGGAGCGGGCCCTGTACGGGCAGGACGGCTTCTACCGTCGAGGGGAACGCCCCGCCGAGCACTTCCGCACCTCGGTGCACGCCTCCGCCCGCTTCGCGGCGGCGTTCGGCAGACTGCTCGCCGAGGTCGACGCCGCCCTCGGCCGTCCCGGACGGCTCGACCTGATCGATGTGGGCGCCGGTTCCGGCCGCCTGCTCACCGGCATCCTCGCCGCCGCCGAGCCCGAACTCGCCGCCCGCCTCGCGCCGACCGCCGTGGAGATCGCGCCCCGGCCCGCCGGGGTCCCGGACCGGATCGCCTGGCGCGCCGACCTGCCCGGCACGGTCAACGGCCTGGTGATCGCCAACGAATGGCTCGACAACGTGCCGCTGGACGTGGTCGAGCAGACCCCCGACGGCCCCCGCACCATGCTGGTCGATCCCGCCACCGGCGCCGAACGGCCCGGCGCCGCGCCGTCCCCCGAGGATCGTGACTGGCTGGAGCTCTGGTGGCCGCTGCGCGAGCCGGGCGACCGGGCCGAGATCGGGCATCCGCGCTGCTCGGCGTGGGCCTCGGTGGTCGGACGGCTGGACCGCGGCGTGGCCGTCGCCGTCGACTACTCGCACACCCGCGCGTCCCGCCCGGTGTACGGGACGCTGGCCGGCTACCGGGACGGCTCGACGGTGCCCGCCGTCCCGGACGGCTCGTGCGACGTGACCGCGCACGTCGCGCTCGACGCCTGCACCGCGGCGGGCGAACGCGCGGGGGCCACGTCCACGCTGCTCACCACCCAGCGGACCGCTCTGCGCGCCCTCGGCCTCTCAGGCACGCGCCCCCCGCTCGACCTCGCGCACCGCGACCCGCGCGGCTACCTGTCGGCGCTGTGCTCGGCCGGGGAGGACGCCGAGCTCATCGACCCGGCGGGCCTGGGCGGCTTCGGGTGGCTCGTCCAGGCCGTCGGTGTCCCTCTCCCCTGCTCCCTGCCCGGCTGACGGGTCCCCCGCCTAGGTCCTGTCTCAAAGTGCCTCGGCCGTCGCGCGAGCGCGTTATCTGGCCGGTGGGGCGAAGCCGGAGGCGAGCCCCACCGGCCAGATCGCGAAGCGATGCAGCGCTCGCCCAAGCACGGTCGGCGCCCGAGCCGCCAGGCGAGAACGCCGGGCCGGGCTTTAAAACACGGCCTAGCACTCCACGTGCAGCGCCTCCAGGCCGCGCAGCACGAAACCGGGCTTCCACTCCGGCTCGGTGACGGCGCGCAGTTCCGGCGCGAGCCGGAGCAGGGCGCCGTACGACTCCGACAGCTCGATCCGGGCGAGCGGGGCGCCCAGGCAGTAGTGGATGCCCAGGCCGAACGTGATGTGCGGGTTGGGGTCCCTGGACAGGTCGAGCCGGTCGGGATCGGTGAACACCTCCGGATCGCGGTTGGCCGAGGCGAACTGCAAGGCGACCTCGGCACCGCGCGGGATGTCGACCCCGCCGACGGTGATGTCCTCCAGCACCCACCGCTCGAACATCGGCGCGGGGGTGTCGTACCGCATCAGTTCCTCCACCGCGGTCCGGACGAGGGTACGGTCGGCGCGCAGCCGGGCCAGCTCGCCCGGGTTGCGCAACAGCGCCCACCAGCCGTTCCCGGTCGCGTTCACGGTCGCCTCGTGCCCGGCGTTGAGCAGCAGCACGCACGTCCCGACCAGCTCGTCCTCGCTCAGCCGGTCGCCGTCGTCGACGACCTGGGCGAGCGCGCTGATCAGGTCGTCCCGCGGATCCCGCCGGCGCGCCCGCGCCAGTTCCCGCAGGTAGGCGGAGAACTCCGTCGCCGCCCGGACGGCCGTCCGCTGCGCCTCCATCGGCGGGTTCAGCTCGTACATCCCGCAGATGTCGGCCGACCAGGGCCGCAGCAGGTCCCGGTCCTCGACCGGCACGCCCAGCATCTCGGCGATCACGTTCACCGGCAGCGGCTCGGCGACCTCGGCGAGCAGGTTCCCGCCGCCCTTGGCCGCCAGCGCCCCCGCCAGCTCCTCGGCCAGCCCGCGGATCATCGGCCGCAGTCCCTCGACCATCCGCACGGTGAACGCCTTCGACACCAGCCTGCGGAGCCGCGTGTGCGTGGGCGGCTCGACGTCCAGCATCCCGGCCCTGACCAGGTCCCAGAACGGCTTGAGGAACTCCGGCTCGGGCTCCCGCCCGAACTCCTCGTGCCCCGCGACGTGCAGGTACCCGCGCCCCAGCCGCCGGTCGCGCAGCAACGCGCCGACGTCCGCGTGCCGGGTGATCACCCACTGCCCGGTCGCCTCGTCGTAGAACACCGGCCGCTCGGCCCGAAGCCGCTCGAACACTGGATACGGATTTGCCACGAAACCGGGCGCCCACGGGTCATAGGCCACATCGCTCATCCCCGAACGATAGAGCCCCCCCGACCCCTCCCAGGCCGCCCCGGACCGGTCCCACGACCACTCCGTCCCACATCAGGCAGACCCCGCCGACCCCGCTCTCTCCGGGCCGAGATGGCGGGCGAGGGTCTCCAGCGCGGCGGCGACCTCCGCGGCGCGCGCGGGGTCGCCGGTGCCGAGCGCGGCGGCCAGCGCGACGTCGATGGTGGTCGCCCGAACCTCCGCCACGCGCGCCGAGACCTCCTCGGACTTGCGGACCAGGAGGCGGCGGCGGTCGGCTGGGTCGGGCGCGGCCACGATCGACCCGGTCTCCCGGAGCCGCGCGACGGCGGTCGAGACCTGGCTCTGCGGCAGCCCGGTGCGCTCGGCGATCTCGCCGATCGCGCTGTCCGCATGCGCGGCGACGTCGCTCAGCACGATCAGGACGGCGCGGGTGCCGCCCTTGTGCTCGCCGCGCGGGGCGGGCATCGCCTCTTCACCGATCTTCATCAGGGTGCGGCCCAGCAGGAACAGCTCGACTCCGTTCATCCGCCCAACTTACATCCCCTTAGATACATCCATCTTGATGCATCTATTTAGATGCGTTACGGTGGGGGCAACCCCAAGGAGGAACCCATCATGAAGACCGCCACACTCCCCGTCCCCGGCGCCGACCTCTACTACGAGCTCCGCGGGGACGGCCCGCTGCTGCTCATCTCCCAGAGCGGCGAGGGGGACGCCCGCCGCTCGTCCGACCTCGTCGACAACCTCGTCGACCGGTTCACCGTCCTCACCTACGACCGCCGGGGCCTGTCCCGCAGCACCCGCACGGACCCGGCCCTCCCCGTCAGCCCCGAGACCAACGCGGACGACCTGCACCACCTTCTGGCCGCCGTCACCGACGAGCCCGCCCTCATGCTCGGATGCAGCCTCGGCGCCCTCTACGGCCTGCACCTGGCCGCCGCGCACCCCGGCCAGATCTCCACGCTCGTCGCGCACGACCCCGCCACCCCCGGGCTGCTCCCGTCCGCCGAACGCGACCGCGTCGCACGCACGCTGGAAGAGATCTCCGCCGTCCACCGCCGGGACGGCTGGCAGGCCGCAATGCGGAGGATCGCCGCCTTCACCGGCATCGACATGGCCACCATGAAGACCGAGCCCGAGGTCACGCTCCCCCCGATCACCCCCGAACGGGTCACCAACATCGAGTTCTTCCTCAGCAACGACCTGGACGGGCTCGCCCACAGCACCCTGGACGCGGGCGACGTCGCCCGGACCGCCGGCACCCGCGTCATCCCCTCCGCCGGCCGCGACTCGGCGAACGCCTGGAACCACCGCTGTGCAGAAGAGCTCGCGCGGCTCCTCGACGTCCCCATCACCCACTTCCCGGGAGGCCACAACGGCAACACGACCTTCCCCCGGGCCTTCGCCGCCCGCCTGAAGGAAGTGCTCGCCTGAGCCGGGCCGCGCTCAGCGGGCCGCCCAGTGGGCCGGGTCGCCGCCGGAACGGCGCGCGGCCCGGGCCCGATGCGCGGTCGACTCCACAATCGCGCGCGCCTCACCGAGGTCGCGCCCGGCGGCGGCCACCCTGACCGGCCCGGGCGGCGCGTCCACGTGGACGGTCGCCAGGCGCAGCAGCCGCTGGAGCGGGTTCACAGTGAGCCGCACGCTCTGCGCCCGCACATGGGCGATCACGTCGGTGCGCCGACACGGCCAGCCGTGCCGGGTCACGAACACCGTGTCGTCGGTGCCCGCCCCGTCCGCGTGGTCCAGCGCCACGGACCGGGCCGAGGCGGGCAGCAGCGGGACGGCGTCGACATCGCTGCCGGGGAACACCTGCGAGATCAGCCCCACCGCCACCGACCGCGGCGCCACCGGCAGCAGCGTGGACGACAGCGCCTGACGATCGCCCGCGTACCCGGCCACGGTGACGTCGAGCCGCACCCAGCCGAACGCGCGCCAGATCGCCGGCTCGACCATCCCGACCGCCTGCACCCGGCCCGGCGGCAGCGTCTGCATCCGGGTCTCCAGCAACCCGTACCGGAGCCGGATGCCGTCGGGCGACATCGCCACCTTGAAGTTGGCGTACATCACCAGCGGCGCCACCACCCCGCGGATCAGCCCCAGCAGGGCCGGAACCGTGACCGCGAGCATCCCGACCTCCCGGTACGCCACCAGGAGCACCAGGGAGGCAGGGAACAGCAGCGCCGTCCCGATCACCGGCAGCCGCAGCACCAGCGACCCGAGCAGCGCCCCGAACGGAACCTGCCACACAGGACGCTCGGGCGCCTCCGGGGTATGACCGGGCAGCCCGGCCGCGCGCGCGAGCAGCTCGGCCCGGAGCTGCTGCGCCGCGTTCCGTCCCAGGTAACGCAGCGCGATCTCGCTCTGCGCACCACCGGCCAGCTCCACCCGCACCTCGGCGAGCGCGAACACCCGCGTCACCAGGGGCCGCACCACATCGATCGCCTGGACCCGCGAAAGCGGGATCCGCCGCTTCCTCTTGCGCAGCAGCCCGGTCTCCACCACCAGGTCCTCGCCATCGACCCGGAACCGCAGCGAAAGCCAGGCCCACAGCCCCGACCCGACGGCGATCACCATCATGGGCGCCATCACGAGCACGAACCGGAGGAGCACCACCGGGCTGAGCACCTGCGTGACACCTCCGCTCCGCTGGGTCAGCAACAGCGGGAAGCCCAGCAGCACGAAGCCGATGACCATGAAGACGAACGCCCGCAACGGAGCCGTGGCCCAATGCAGCCGATGCGTCCCCTCAGAGAACCGAACCGGAGGCGGCCGATACCCGTACCCCGGCGGAGGTCCCCCGCGATATGGCCCGTAGCCCTGGACATGAGGCGGCATCCCACCAGCCCCATAAGGCACGCCCACCCCTACCGGCGCCCCAACGAACCCGGGACCACCAGGAGGAACGGGCGGCGAGCCCCCCGCAACAGCCGAACCACCTCGCAGCCCGGCCGCGAACGGCGGACCCGCGGGCGGCACGGGAGGCCGGGCAGTGGGATCCCCGCGGTCGAAGCTCACAGGCCCATGCTCCGCTCCTCGCCCTTCTGGGCGAGGCGGTCGCGGAGCAGCGCGGCCTCGGCCGCGGGGAGCCCGGGGATGGTGGCGTCGGTGGCCGCCGCCGCGGTGTGCATGCGGACGGTCGCGATGCCCATCCAGCGTTCCAGCAGCCCGGCGGTCACGTCGACGAACTGCATCCGTCCGTACGGGACGACGATGAGGCGCTTGACGAACACGCCGCGCGTCACGATGAGGTCGTCGGCGCGTTCGGCGTAGCCGAGCGAGCGGCAGGCCAGTTCGGCGACGATCCCGGCGAGGGCGACGCTGACGATGACCGCGGCGACCCACAGCGCGGCGCCGGGCAGCCCGGCATTGCGGGAGACCAGGAACGCGCCGAGGGCCGCGATCGGCACCGCGGTGAGGGCGGCGCTCGTCGCCCGGTGCCACGTGTGCCGTTTGGAGATGCGCGACCATGGCAGCCCGCCGCCCGAGGCGAACGCCTGATCGGCGGCATAGACCGGGGGTGGCGCGCCCGGGGGGTGGGGCGCGGTTGCCATCGGAGGTGGGGACGCGCCGGGCCCAGGCCCCTGCGAAGGGCCGGGAAAGGGCGGGTTCGGATGATGCATCGCCAGTTCGCCATGACTTGCGTTCATTGCCCCCTAGTCAACCGGAAACCGCGCACCGCCCGCCATGGGACCATGGAGACGTGATCGGAGCGGCGAGGACGCGACCATGAGCACCGAACGGATCGTCGGGATCGGAGCGGGCGCCAAGGAGCTCGCCACCGAGGACATGACCCTCAACATCGGCCCGCAGCACCCGTCCACGCATGGCGTGCTGCGGCTGCGGCTGACGCTGGACGGCGAGCGCATCTCCGCGGCCGAGCCGATCATCGGCTACATGCACCGGGGTGCGGAGAAGCTGTTCGAGGTGCGCGACTTCCGGCAGATCATCGTGCTGGCCAACCGGCACGACTGGCTGTCGGCGTTCTCCAGCGAGCTCGGCGTGGTGCTCGCGGTGGAGCGGATGCTGGGCATGGAGGTGCCCGCGCGGGCGGTATGGGCGCGGACGCTGCTGGCCGAGCTCAACCGGGTGCTCAACCACCTGATGTTCCTGGGCTCCTATCCGCTCGAGGTGGGCGCGATCACGCCGATCTTCTACGCGTTCCGGGAACGCGAGACCCTTCAGCGGGTCATGGAGGAGATCGCCGGCGGCCGGATGCACTACATGTTCAACCGGGTCGGCGGCCTGAAGGAGGAGCTGCCCGCGGGCTGGACGGGCCGGGCGCGGCACGCGGTCGGCGACGTGCGGGCCCGGATGTCGGACCTCGCCGACCTGATCATGGGGAACGAGATCTTCCGGGCGCGGACCCGCGGCGTCGGGGTCATCACGCGCGAGCAGATCCTCCAGTACGGGGTGTCCGGGCCCATCGCGCGCGCGGCGGGCGTCGACTTCGACCTGCGGCGGGACGAACCGTACCTGGCGTACGGCGAGCTCGCCCCGCGGGTGGTGACGCGGTCGGAGGGCGACTGCCTGGCCCGGTTCGAATGCCTCCTCGACCAGGTGTACGCCTCGCTCGACCTGGCCGAGGCGTGCCTGGACCG
The DNA here is from genome assembly GCF_030283145.1 of Actinomadura xylanilytica. Taxonomy (GTDB): domain Bacteria; phylum Actinomycetota; class Actinomycetes; order Streptosporangiales; family Streptosporangiaceae; genus Spirillospora; species Spirillospora xylanilytica. The sequence goes on along the minus strand of NZ_JASNWE010000002.1, from coordinate 1,437,201 downwards.
GCTGGCCGAGCTGCCGCCGGGCCCGATCAACCAGCGACTGCCCAAGGTGCTGAAGGTGCCCGAGGGCCACACCTACGCGTGGACCGAGAACCCGCTCGGCATCAACGGCTACTACCTGGTGTCGCGGGGCGAGAAGACCCCGTGGCGGCTGAAGCTGCGGTCGGCCTCGTTCAACAACGTGCAGGTGCTGGCCGAGCTGCTGCCGGGCCATCTGGTCGCCGACATGATCGCCATTCTCGGATCGATGTTCTTCGTCGTCGGCGACATCGACAAGTAGCCGCCCCACCTCAGGCGGCCTCGCCCCAGGCGGCCCCACCTCAGACAGCGTCGTCCCGGGCGGCGTCGGGACGGGCGGCGTCGTCCCGGGCGGCCTCATCCGGTCAGCCTCGGCACGAGCCGTTCGAGCTGGTCGACGGCGGCGGGCAGGTCGGGTGCGAACGGGTGCAGCAGCACGTGGTCGGCGCCCGCGGCCAGGTGGGCCCGCAGCCGGTCGGCGACGGCGGCCTCGTCGCCCCAGGCCAGGACCGCGTCGACGAACCGGTCGCTGCGATCGCCGCCCAGGTCGTCGTCGCCGTATCCGAGCCGCCGGTAGTGCCGGGTGTACGGGCTCTCGGCCATGGCGCCGCCCCCGGCGGACAGCATCGCGCGCAACCTGCCGCGCGCCCTGTCCGGATCGGTGTCGAGCGTCAGGATCTGGTGCGGGACGAGCAGCGCGCCCGGCCGCAGGGCCTTGCGCGCGAGCGCCGTGTGCTCCAGCGGCTGAAGGAAGGGGTGCACGCCGTCGGCGCGCTCGCCGGCCAGCTCGTGCGCCTTGGGACCGAGGGCGGCCAGGACGCGCGGGTAGTCGACCTCGGGGAGGATCGACGTCGCGGCGTCCATCGCGTCGAGGTACTCGCGCAGTCGCTTCAGCGGGCGCTCGCCGCTCTGCCCGCCGAGCCCGAGGATGAAGCGGCCCGGATACGCCTCGGCGAGCGTCGCGGCGCCACCGCGCATGGCGACCGGGTCGCGCATCCCGATGTTGGCGATGCCGGTGCCGACGACGAGCCGCTCGGTCGCGGCCAGCATCAGGCCGTGCTGGCTGAACGCCTCACGTCCGCCCGCCGACGAGACCGCCGGCGGCTCACCGCTCCACAGCGACCCGTAGCCGAGCCCCTCGATCCGGGCGAACTGCGCGCGCTGCACGGGCACGGGCGTCCTCAGCAACGTGTCCGGCGCGATCCAGACGCCGAACGGGCCGAGCCGCCGCCTGATCTCGTCCATGCTGATCACGACTCCCTCCACCGTTAACCGGAGGCTGCCTCCGGCCTGTCCACGGCTACAATAAGGAGGCAGACTCCGGTTGGCAACTCGAGGAGAGCAAGGTGGGCGAAACCGCGCCAAAGCCGATGCGCGCGGACGCACGGCGCAACTACGACCGGCTCCTCAACGAGGCGCGCACGGCCTTCGCCGAGCGCGGCATCGAGTCGTCCCTCGAAGACGTCGCACGGCACGCCGGCGTCGGGATCGGCACGCTCTACCGGCACTTCCCGACCCGTGACTCCCTGCTCGAAGCCCTGCTGCGCGAGCGCTTCGACGAGCTCAAGGCCAAGGGCCAGAGCATGCTCGACCGGCCCCCGGGCCGAACGGTGCTGATCGACTGGGCCCGGTCGTTCATCGAGATCAGTACGACCTACCCGGGCCTGACCGCGGCGCTCACGACGACGCTGCGCGACGAGACGTCCGATCTGCACGCGTCCTGCACGGCGATGCGCAAGGCCGGCACGGCACTGCTGACGCAGGCCCAGGAGGCGGGGGAGATCCGCGCCGACATCGACGCCATGGAGTTCTTCGCCCTCGTGCACGGTGTCACGTGGGGTAACGAGAAGGCGTTCGGCGGCGACCCCGGCCACCTCGACAGGCTCCTCGGCATGGTCCTGGACGGGCTCACCCCGGCCGCCGCCCTCTCATCGGAGGGCGGCCCGCCACCCGGCCACGGAACGCCCGCTCGCCACGCAGCACATCCGTGAACCGAGAACGCCCAGCGCGAACGTCAAGCACCAGGCGTCAAGAACGGGATGCGCCGTGCTTCCTGGACTCCTCCTCCGGGTCCTTGGGAACCCGGCACGCGTACTCCAGGAAGAAGGCGGCGCCGACCAGCACCATCGCCGCCAGGAACGTGCCGCCGCTGACGAAGAAGTCGTGCCGGGGCGTCGGCTTGTCGAGCGCGTCGCCGAGGCTGGCGGCGAAGCCGGCGAAGACGCCGCCGAGCACCCCCGCCGCGTGCGCGCTGGCCTTGCCGAGGGCGGCCATCCGCGCGACGACCAGGGGCTCGACCGGCTTGGTCCCGGGCTTGCGGCGGATCCGGCGCAGCACGTTCACACCGGTGAACGCCTCCCCGAGGGCGAGCAGCAGCAGCGTAGGCACCGCGGTCCAGGGCAGCGGCGGCAGCGACACGTAGGCGGTGCGCAGCACCGCCCAGGTGATCAGTGCGACCACGATCACCAGGGCGATGAGGGGCAGTGGGCGAGTGTGCTTCATGCAGGCGGCTGCAAGGTCAGGTCTTCCCGGCGGCGGACGGCCGACGGGCCTCCTTCCGCCTGCTTGGCACCGGCCAGGTCGCCGATCCGGCCGTGGCCGGGCAGCAGCACGTCCGGCTCGATGTCGGCCCACGGGACCAGCACGAACGCCCGCTCGTGCGCGCGGGGATGCGGCAGGGTCAGGTGGGGATCGGCGGACGAGACGTTCCCGAACACCACGATGTCGATGTCGAGGGTGCGCGGCCCCCAGCGGACCTCCCGGACGCGCTGCATCGAGTTCTCGATGTTGAGGATGCGTTCGAGGAGGTTCTCCGGGGGGAGCCGGGTGTCGGCGACCAGGACGATGTTGAGGAAGTCGTCCTGCTCGGGCAGCGTCTCGCCGGGCGGCGCGAACGGAGTGGTCTCGTACACCGGGGACAGCGCGACGAAATCCAGCCCGGGGGCGTCGAACAGAGCGTCGACCGCGTCCTGGATGTTCTCCAGGCGGTCGCCGAGATTGCTGCCGAGCGAGAAGACGACTCGGTGCTGGACCAGCATGTGGCCACCGGTCGCGGTGCGGTCGGGCATGCGGTCGGACGCTGTCATGGGCGACTCCTCGTGATCTTCACGGCCACGTCCGTGAAGGGGTGCGGCACCGGGGCACTCGGCTTGTGGACGGTGACCTCGGCCTCCATCACCAGCGTGTCTTGCAGGCAGACCTCCGCCAACCGGCCGGCCAGAGTCTCGATGAGGTCGACGGGCTCCCCTTCGACGACGGCGACCAGGCGGCCGGCGAGTGATCCGTAGTCGACGGTACGCGACAGATCATCTCCGGCCGCGGCCGGGCGGGTGTCGAGCCCCAGCGCGACGTCCACCACGAACTCCTGCCCGAGCTCACGCTCGGCGGGGAGGCAGCCGTGCCGGCCGCGGGCGCGCAGGCCGCGCAGCTCTATCCGGTCGAGAGTCATTCTTCCTCTGCCTCTGCTCCATTGAGTACGGGGGAACCGTGATGGAGCAGGAGTCGCCATTCCCCGCCGAGCCGGACGAACACATTGGTCGCCACGATGCTCCCCCCGGCGAGGAAGCCCGTCTCGGTGCCCTCGTCGGCGGTGAGGACGTTCTCCTTGCAGGTGACCACCGCATGGTCCCCGTAAGCATCACATTCCACATCAGTCAGGACAAATTGGATGTATGTGGTGTTGGCCATGATCAGCGCCCACGAGCGGAGCACCTCGTCCCGGCCGCGCAGCATCGGCCAGCCGGGATGCACGCACGACACGCCCCCGGCGTACGGCCCGTCCGCCCAGACCGCCGACATCCGGTCGAGATCGCCCTCCTCGAACGCGGCGTAGAACTCCGCGTGGGCCTCTTCCAGGTCGGCGCGGTCAACGGCAGGGCTCATCGATGGTCGCTCCCGGAATCGCCGCGGCGGCCCGCCGCGTCACTGTCGGCTTCGGACACCGCCACATCACGCCGGGACGCCATACCGGGACGCTCAGACGCGCCCGCGGGCCCCGCGGTGCGTACGGCGGAGGCCACCCGAACGGCGTCGGCGTTGGGACGGACCCGGTGCACCCGCACGCACCAGGCACCCGCCGCGGCGGCCAGGGCGGTGATCGCGACAGTGGCGTCGTCGCAGTCGTTGAACGGTCGCCGGGTTCCGTCGGGGGCCGCCAGGAGCCTCCCGAGGAATCCCTTGCGGGACGCCCCGACGAGCACCGGGTAGCCGGTGCCGAGGAGCGTGTCGAGGTGGGCCAGCAGCGCCCAGTTGTGGCCCGCCTCGGGACTCTTGGCGAACCCGAGCCCGGGGTCCAGCACGATCATGGACGGGTCGACGCCCTCGGCCAGGACGGCGTCGACGCGGCGCAGCAGCTCGTCGCGGACCTCGCCCACCACGTCGGAGTACACGGCCCTGCTCTGCATGTCGTGGCTGTGCCCGCGCCAGTGCATGACGACGTACGGCACACCGGTCGCGGCGACCATCCGCGGCATTCCGGGATCGGCGAGCCCGCCGCTGACATCGTTGACGAGCCGGGCTCCCGCGGCGACGGCGGCCTCGGCCACCTCGGCGCGCATGGTGTCGACGCTGACCGGCACGCCCTCGGCGGAGAGGGCCTCGATGACCGGGACGACCCGGCGGAGCTCCTCCTCACGGGACACCCGCTGGGCGCCGGGACGGGTCGACTCGCCGCCCACGTCGACCACGTCGGCGCCCTCCGCGACCAGATCGAGCCCGTGCCGGATGGCCTTGTCGGCGTCGAACCAGGTGCCGCCGTCGGAGAACGAGTCGGGCGTCACGTTGACCACGCCCATGACCAGGCAGCGCCCCGGCGCTGGCAGTCCTGGAACGACGGCACTGGTCATACGAACAAGCCTATGCCCAGACGGGAGGCCCTTCGCGCGCCGCCCAGTGCCCTGGACGCCCGTTGTCCAAAGGGATTCGATCGTCACACACGCAAAGGCCCGCCGGGCTCCCCGAAGGGTGCCGGCGGGCCTTCACAGAATGTGCAGGCCGTGCAGTGAGCGTAGTGCCCACACCTCCGGCCCGCGCCCTGGGATCAGGCGCGGCCCAGGATGAGGCTCATCGCCTCGGCGCGGGTCTCGGCGTGATCCCGGAAGTCGCCGCGCACGGCGGAGGTGACCGTCCGGGCGCCGGGCTTCCGCACGCCCCGCATGGTCATGCAGAGATGCTCGGCCTCGATCACCACGATGACGCCGCGCGGCTCCAGGATGCGCATCACCGCGTCGGCGACCTGGCTGGTGAGGCGCTCCTGGACCTGCGGCCGGCGGGCGTACACGTCGACCAGCCGGGCCAGCTTGGACAGCCCGGTGATCTGCCCCTTCTTGTTGGGCGTGTAGCCCACGTGCGCGAGCCCGTGGAACGGCGTCAGATGGTGCTCGCAGGTCGAGTAGACCTCGATGTCCTTGACCAGGACCATCTCGTCGTGGTCGGCCTCGAACACCTTGTTGAGCGCGTCCTCGGGCGCCTGCCGGAGCCCGGCGAACTGCTCGGCGTACGCGCGCGCCACGCGGGCGGGGGTGTCGCGGAGCCCGTCGCGATCGGGGTCCTCCCCGATCGCGAACAGGATCTCGCGCACCGCCCGCTCGACCCGGCCATGGTCGAAGTCCGGCATGCCGGTGACGGCCCCGACCGGCGCGTCCTCGTCGTACGGGAGAGCCAAAGCGATCAGCTCTCGCCCGGAGCCGGGTCGGTGGGCTCGGCCACGCCCGTCCCCTGGCCGTTGCTCTTGGTCAGGTCGGTGACGTCCTGCGGGCCCATCAGCGCCAGCTCCTTGGGCGTCAGCACCGGCGGCCGGTCGGACGGGAGGCGCTTGCCGTAACCGGTGTAGGAGTTCTGGAACGGCCGCTTCTGGATCGGCGCGAAGATCTCCAGCACCTGGTCCTTGGAGAGCGTCTCCTTCTCCATCAGGTTGATGACCAGGTCGTCCAGGACGTCCCGGTACTCGACCAGGATCTCCCAGGCGGCGTCGTGCGCGGCCTCGATGTAGCGGCGGACCTCGTCGTCGATCGCCGAGGCGATGTCCTCGGAGTAGTCCCGCTCGTGGCCCATGTCGCGGCCGAGGAAGACCTCGCCCTGGCCGGTGCCGAACTTGCGGGCGCCGAGCCGCTCGCTCATGCCGTACTCGGTCACCATGTTGCGGGCGATCGAGCTGGCCTTCTCGATGTCGTTGGCCGCGCCGGTGGTCGGCTCGTGGAACACCAGCTCCTCGGCGGTGCGTCCGCCCAGCAGCATGGCGAGCTGGTCGTTCATCTCCGAGCGGGTGGTGAGGAACTTGTCCTCCATCGGCAGGGTCATGGTGTAACCCAGGGCCCGGCCGCGCGGCAGGATCGTCACCTTGTGCACGGGGTCGGAGTTCGGCAGCGCGTGCGCCACCAGCGCGTGCCCGCCCTCGTGGTAGGCGATGATCTTCTTTTCCTTGTCCGACATCACCCGGGTCTTGCGCTCCGGCCCGGCCATGACGCGGTCGATGGACTCCTCGAGGGTGTCCATGTCGATCAGCTTGCGGTCGAACCGCGCGGTGAGCAGCGCCGCCTCGTTGATCACGTTGGCCAGGTCCGCACCGGTGAAGCCCGGGGTACGGCGGGCGATGATGTCGAGCTCGACGTCGGGGGCGAACGGCTTGCCGCGGCCGTGCACCCGCAGGATGCCCTTGCGGCCCTCGAGGTCGGGACGGTCGACGGTGACCTGGCGGTCGAAGCGGCCCGGACGCAGCAGCGCCGGGTCGAGGATGTCGGGCCGGTTGGTCGCCGCGATCAGGATCACGCCGCCCTTGACGTCGAAGCCGTCCATCTCGACCAGGAGCTGGTTGAGGGTCTGCTCGCGCTCGTCGTGCCCGCCGCCGAGCCCCGCGCCGCGGTGCCGGCCGACGGCGTCGATCTCGTCGATGAAGATGATCGACGGGGCGTTGGTCTTGGCCTGCTCGAACAGGTCGCGCACCCGGGAGGCGCCGACGCCGACGAACATCTCCACGAAGTCCGAACCGGAGATCGAGTAGAACGGCACCCCGGCCTCGCCGGCGACCGCGCGGGCCAGCAGCGTCTTGCCGGTGCCGGGCGGGCCGTACAGCAGCACGCCCTTGGGAATCTTGGCGCCGATGGACTGGAACTTGGCCGGATTGGCCAGGAAGTCCTTGATCTCCTCCAGCTCTTCCAGCGCCTCGTCGGCCCCCGCCACGTCCGCGAACGTGGTCTTCGGCGTGTCCTTGGTGATCAGCTTGGCCTTGGACTTGCCGAAGTTCATCACCCGATTGCCGCCGCCCTGCATCTGGTTCATGATGAACAAGAAGATCAGCACGATGACGACGATGGGCAGCAGGCTGAACAGCAGGTTGAGGAAGAAGCTCTGCTTGGGCACCTCGACGTTGTAACCGCCGGGAAGCTTGCCCGCGTTGGCCTGCTGTTGCAGTTGGTTCTGTAGTTGGAGACCCTGACCGTCGACCCAGGAGGCCTGCTGCTGCTTGCCGTTGGTGAGAGTGACCTCGACCCGCTGATCCTTGTCGATGATCTTGGCGGACTTCACCTGCCCAGCGGCGATCTCCTGGACCACCTTGGAGGTGTCGGTCTTCTCAAATGAACGACCGGGATTGACGCCCCACATGACAAGGGCGACCAAGAGGCCGAACAGCAGGATCCACAGCAGCGGCCCGCGAAAATAGCGCTTCACGTCCATTTATCCGGTTACCCCTACGGGGCCCGTCCCTCCTGACCAACGTCTGTGTACGATCCTCGCCCGCCATGGGGACGGGCACCACTGCGAACCGATCTCGTACACGGCGGGCCCTCGCCTGGGGCGCACACCCGCCGAGGCGGTCTCCATCATGTGGCTCCCGGGCCCGAGGACCCGGAACACCGACGGTACACCGCACCGCACAGAGGACGCAGCCAGCGCCGATCCCCTGATCCATCCGATATACCCGTCGACGTCCCTTGCAACGATCGGTCGGGGGCCCTTGTTCCCTGACGTACTTTTCGTGCCCTTCACCGGCCGATCGAGAATCATCCGGGAGTGTCCGCCCGCTCCGGCCGTCCACCACCGCACCGCCGCCGGTCCACCACGGGGCCTCCGCCGGGCCCGCCGGGCCCTTCCGGGGCTCTTGCGAGCGTCCTCGGCGAGCCCTCGGCCGGACCCCGGGCGACTCCTGGTCGACTCCCGGGCGGCCCGCTCAGGCTCCGTCGCCTCCGTACACGTGGGGCGCGAGAGTGCCCACAAAAGGCAAATTCCGATACTTCTCCGAGTAGTCGAGCCCGTACCCGATGACGAACTCGTTGGGAATGTCGAACCCGATGTACCTGACGTCGAGGTCGGTCTTGACCGCCTCCGGCTTGCGCAGCAGCGCGCAGATCTCCAGCGAGGCCGGGCCGCGCGAGCGCAGGTTGCTGACCAGCCAGGACAGGGTGAGACCGGAGTCGACGATGTCCTCCACGATCAGCACGTGGCGGTCGATGATGTCGGTGTCGAGGTCCTTGAGGATCCGCACGACGCCCGAGGACTTGGTGCCCGAGCCGTACGACGAGACCGCCATCCAGTCCATCGAGGCCGGCGTGTGCAGCGACCGCGCCAGGTCCGCCATGATCATCACGGCGCCCTTGAGGACGCCGACGAGCAGCAGGTCCTTGCCGGTGTAGTCGGTGTCGATCTGCGCGGCGAGTTCCCGCACCTTGGCCTGTAGCCGATCCTCGGGGATCAGCACCTCTGCCAGATCCCTGCCCAGGTCCTTCTCGTCCACAACCCCACCCTCGTTGTCGCGACCACTCGTCCGCCCGCGCGGGCGGACGCCACCTTGAGGCGAACGCGTCACGTGACCGAACACACACGACGCGGTGTCAAACCGGACCGAACAGCAGCCTCCCATACCGCCGGAAAGCGCGTAGACCTCCGGGCAGGTCGACGTGCCGCTGCCCATGCCAGTCCGTGACCAGCCGATCCACTTCGTCGACGTGGACGGCCGCGAGCGTACCCGGTGGACTGCCCGCCTGGATCGCCGCGGTCCGCAGCACCCGGGTCCTTACGGCGGCGGGCAGGTCGTCGAGTCCCTTCAGCAGAAGCGCGACCTTCTCGGGGCCCTCCGTCGCGTCGAAATCCGCGTACGCGCGCGCAGCAAGGGCGTCCAGGGCGTCAGCGTCATCGCGCAGCATCCGGGCCGTGCGCGCCAGGGCGTCGGTCACTCCCGGCCCCAGCACGCGCTCCAGAGTGGGCAATGCCTCATGCCGGACGCGCACACGCGCGTAGGCCTCGTCGTCGTTGTGCGGGTCGTCCCAGGGGTCCAGCCCCATTGCCAGGCACGCGCGCCGCACCGTCGCCCTGTCGAGCTCCAGCAACGGCCGCCTGTAGCGCACCCCTTCGGACGAGGAGTGGCGGCGTTCGAACGAGGGCGGCATCCCGGCGAGGGACCGTGCCCCTGAACCACGAGCCAGCCCCAGCAGGACCGTCTCCGCCTGGTCGTCCCGTGTATGGCCGAGGAGTACCGCGGAGGCTCGCAGCCGGACCGCCGTCGCGTCCAGAGCTGCGTAGCGGGCCGTACGGGCGGCGTTCTCGGGGCCGCCCTCCTCCCCCACGTCGACCGCCACGGACCCGGCAGGGTCCAGCCCAAGGCCCGCCAGAGTGCGTACAACGGCGGCGGCGTGGTCGTCCGAGCCGTCCTGCAAGCCATGGTCGATCGTGACCCCCCCGGCCGGACGTCCCGAACGGGGCGCCTCGAAGGCGAGCGCACCGGCCAGAGCCAGGGAGTCGGCGCCTCCACTGCACGCCGCGAGCACCATCGAGTCAGGCGGCAGCTCGGCGAGCACGCGCCGAACCGCCAGCCGTACCGCCGCCACCGCCGGATCAGGGCCCATGGGAAATCTCTACCATCCGGCCGCTACCGGCCCGGCGCTATGGAGCCATACCTCGGCGGCCTCAGGCCTCGTTCGCGTCAGGAGGAGTCCCGTCCGCCGCTGGGGAGGGCGCGTCCACCGCCGGCGAGGAGGCGTCGAGGGAGCGGGAACGGACGACCCGCTCCAGCCAGAGGGCCGGTTCCTTGATCTCGGCATGGGTCGGCAGGGTCTCGGGCGACTGCCAGACCTGGTTGAACCCGTCCATGCCCGCGTCGGCGACGACCCGGTGCACGAACCGTGAGCCCTCGGCGTACTGCTTCATCTTCAGGTCGATGCCGAGCAGCCGGCGGATCGTCTTGTCCATCCGCGAACCGCCGTCACGGCGTCCCTGGAAGCGCGCGCGGATCTGCTGCACCGACGGGACGACCTCGGGGCCGACGGCGTCCATCACATAGTCGCCATGGCCCTCGACGAGCGTCATGACCGCGGTGAGCCGGTCGAGGATCTCGCGCTGCTCAGGCGTCTGGATCGCGTCGATGAGGTTGGAGTCGCCCCCGCGCACCGCGTCGGCGACCGCTTCCGCGGCGTCCCGGATGCGGTCCAGCATCGCCCCGGGATCGAGATCCGAGGCGAGCAGGAACCTGGTCATCTGGTCCTGCACGTACTCGCGCAGCCAGGGGACCCCGGTGAACTGCGCGCGGTGCGTCTCCTCGTGCAGGCACACCCACAGCCGGAAGTCGCGCGCGTCGACACCGAGCTCCTGCTCGACGTGGACGATGTTGGGCGCGACGAGCGTCAGGCGGCCCGTGGGCGCGAGACCGGACGGGTCGGGCGGCAGGAATAGCTCGTACTGCCCGAGCACCCGGCTGGCCATGTACGCGAGGATCCCGCCGACCTGCATGCCGGTGACCCGGGAGCCGATCGCCTCGACCACCACGGTGCCCGCCCCGCCGCCGAGCAGGCCGGGGCCGCGCCGCTCCTGCATCTGCTCCATGAGCGGTTCGAGCACCACCCTGAACCCGTCCACGTTGGCGCGGATCCAGCCGGGACGGTCGACGACCGTCGCCGGCGCCGGATCGATCTCCGAGGCCATGCCGGTGAAGTCGCGCACGTGCCCGTGGGCCAGCCCGGACAGCTCCCGCAGCTCGGCCACGACCTCGCGGGCCTCGGCATGGCTGACCTGCGGCCCCGGCCGGACGAGACGGGTACCCGTCTGAACCGCCAGGTTCCAGTCGATCATTGAGGCGCTCATGTACTCCACCGTACGTTTCAACACGTGGCGCCGGAGCGCCCTGCACGATCGTTCAACGAACAACCGTTCTGGTTATCTCCCGTACGAGAGCGTCCACACGCGCCGTCCCGGATCCCCCGTCGGCACGTGCCGCCCCCGCTTCCCTCGCGCACACGCGCGGAGGGCAGCACTGGCCGAACGCGGGCCGTACAAGGTCCAGCGCACCCGCAGGAGACGGCTTCAGCCGCACCCGCAGGAGGCGACCGTAGCCGCGAGACGGTCGAGCTTGCCGGGGTCGACGGGGCTCTTGCCGTCGCCCGCCATGAAGGCGAAGGCCAGCAGGCGCCCGTCGGCGTCGTAGGCCACCCCTGCGAGGGTGCTGACGCCCGCGAGCGTCCCGGTCTTGGCCCGGACCGTCCCGGCGCCGGCCTGGCTCGCCGCGACCGTGTAGCGAGGCGGCCGGAGCGTGCCGGAGAATCCCGCGACCGGCAGCCCGGTGATGACCGAACGCAGTTCAGGATGGTCGGGTGAGGCGGCCAGCGACGCCAGCCGTGCGAGCGCGAGCGGAGTGATCCGGTTGAGCGGCGACAACCCGCTGCCGTCGTTGACCTGGACGCCCTCGGCGGCGCCGAGGCCCGCCAGCACCTGCCGCACGGCCTGCGCCGCGTCCGCGAACGACGCCGGACGGCCCAGTTTGATCGCGACCTGCCGCGCCATCGCCTCGGCCACGTCGTTGTCGCTCTCGGTCATCAGATGCTCGATCAGTGCGGACACCGGAGGTGACTGCACAGCGCCCAGGCGCGCCGCGCCCTGAGGCGCGGCAACGCGACGGCCACGCTTCGCGTACACGCCGTTACGGGTCAGCAGTCGCGCGAACGCGGCCGCAGCGGAAGAGGGCGGATCCGCCACCCGGGACTTCTGCGTCGGGTCTCCGGGAGCGACCCGGCCCTCGTCCAGTGTCAGTGCGCTGACCGGAGCCACCTCGCCGTCAGGCAGGTAGTTGGGCTTCCATCCGGCGGCGACGCGCGGTCCCTGATACGCCGACGCGTCATAGTCCACGCGGGCGCGCTGTACGCCGGCCGCCTTGAGGGACGCGGCGGTCTGCCGGGCCAGGTCCGTCAGCGAGGCGTAAGGCGGATGCGTAGCGCCCGGGCGCGCGGGAAGGGCCGTCAAGGTAGGATCCCCGCCTCCGACCAGTACGATGCCGCCCCCGGCACCACGGACGACCTGTGTGGTGATCCGGTGCCCGGGGCCGAGCGCGGCGAGCGTCGCCACCGTCGTGGCCAGCTTGGTGGTACTGGCCGGGGTGGCGGGCCGATCGGCGCGCTGCTCGAACAGTGGCCGGCGGGTCACGGCGTCGATCACCACCGCGTTGATCTTCGCGCCGGGGCCGCCGATCAGTCCGGACAGCCGCCCCGCCAAGGTAGAGGCGTTCGGTACGCGCGCCGAGGACGAATCCGCGGCGGGCAGGGACGCGGTCGCGGAGACGAGATCGCGTTCGGCCACACTGGGCGGCTGGGGCGACAGATGTCGATCCGGTGTGAGTTTGACCACTGCGAGCGCCGCGACGGCGGTGAAGACATTAAGGAGGGACAGCGACACCAGAGCGAGGGTGCGGCCCCGTGCAGGCACGCTACCGCCCCTCTCCCACTCACCACTCACCAACGTGCGACATCCTTATATAAGGGAACACCCACCCTGTGGGGGTCGGCCTCACCCGCTCAGACTCCCGAAAGACTAATCACTGCGACCGCGCAGGGAGCGGAGGACATCTTGGATTTCGACGTCACCATTGAGATCCCGAAGGGCCAGCGGAACAAGTACGAGGTGGACCACGAGACGGGCCGCATCCGGCTGGACCGGATGCTGTTCACCTCCACCCAGTACCCGGCGGACTACGGGTTCATCGAGGACACCCTGGGAGAGGACGGCGATCCGCTCGACGCGCTCGTCCTCCTCCAGGAGCCTACGTTCCCCGGCTGCCTCATCCGTTGCCGCGCCGTCGGCATGTTCCGGATGACCGACGAAGCCGGTGGTGACGACAAGGTCCTCTGCGTTCCGGCGACCGACCCCCGGCAGGAGCACCTTCGCGACATCCACCACGTCCCGGAGTTCGACCGCCTGGAGATCCAGCACTTCTTCGAGGTCTACAAGGACCTGGAGCCGGGCAAGTCCGTCGAGGGCGCCAGCTGGGTGGGCCGGGTCGAGGCAGAGGCCGAGATCGAGCGCTCCCGCAAGCGCGCGGTCGACCAGGGAGGCCACTGAATCGCGAGGACGGCGACGGTCCGCTCCCGGCCGTCCACGACGAGGCACGTCGAACCCTTCCGTATGGCCCCCGGCCGTACGGAAGGGTTTTCGCCTTCCCCCGCGCGCTCGAGGCCACGCCTTCGGCAGGACCGTTCCCGTGCGCCGCGCACGCGGTCAGCCGAGTGCACGGGTGGCGCCGATGAAGATGCCGACATGGTGGATCGTGTCGGGTTCCGATGTGTCGTGGGCGAAGAAGACCAGGTCACCCGCGCGCAATGACCGCAGGGACACATGCGGTCCGGAGGTCCACCACGCGCACGCTGAACGGAGGCGGCGTGTTCCTGGGCGCTGCCGAGGCGCCGCTCCAGACGACGCTTCCGCGATTCGATCCGCTGGCCAGACGCAGCACGGTCGAACGGCCGGGAAATGATTTCGAATGACGACGAAGCGGTGCGGTGCTCGGCGACAGGCGCCGAATACCCCTGCCGTAACGGGGGCATCGGTACTGGCCAGGCATTACGGGACTGGTTCCGGCTGTCCGGCAGGCGGCGGAGAGTCGTTCGACGGCGGCGGCGTGTCGGAAGACGGCGACTGACCACCCGGCCGACCGGACTCGGACGGCGAAGGCGGAGGGGCCGAACCCGGCGCCGTCGTTCCGGGTGTCGTCCCCGGTACCGTCCCCGGCGGGGACACGGGGACGGGCGCGTGTCCGGGACCATTGTCCGCAGGACGCCAAGTGACGCGGACGCGTGGTCCTCCAGGCGCGAAGTCGATACGGCCCTCGCCTGACGAACGGGCCTTGCGGACGACGTGCACGCCGAGAGTCATCGACTGCCCTGCCTCCAGCCGTCCGGACGACCGGCTCAGCCGTACGGGCCCCGAGGCCCTCGCCAGCCAAGTGACCGGGCCACCGGCCGCCTGCAACTCGATGGAGCCGTTCGCACCGCCTGCCAGGTCGAGAGCGGATGCGGAGACCACGAGCGTCCCGGCACTGGTGGAGTGACCCGCTCCCGAGGAGGCGCCGGTGCTGGGAGCGGGCGGGAACGACCGCGGATCAGGTGGCGGAGCGAACGATGTGGACGGCGCAGACGGAGTGCGAGCGCCCAGCGGGAACGTCGCCGAGGCGGTAAGGGTGCCGCCGGCCCCTCCTGCGCCCGGCCTGCCGAGCGACCGGACCTCAGGCCACTCCGCACCGGACACCGGGCGCTCTTCTCCTTCAGAAGCCGCCGGGCCCACGTTCTGATCGCTCGCTCCGGACACGCCGTAGAGCACGGAGACGCCACCACCGAGCGATAGCAGGAGGGCCCCCGCCGCGGCACTCGTGCCCAGGCGGCGCGACCACGGAAATCGTGCACGCTGGAGCGGCAGAGCCGGCTCTGGGGACACCGTCTGGCGCTGAGGTGGCCTCGGGAATCCATCAGGAGTGAATTCGGTGATCCGATCCGCGGCGGAGAGGCGCTCCCCCACAGGCTCGGTGTCCTGGAAGCTGCTTATGACACGCCGCCGAAGCCCTTCGGGAGTTTCGGCTTTCGGCAGCATCCCGTACACCTTTGCCGCAGAGACGGCGCGCGGCCGAAACGCTTTACAGACAATGCAGTCCAACGCGTGGCGGGTCAGCCGTCCGCTCAGTTCGCGGGACAGTTCGCCATGCCGTTCCTGTAGAAGCAGCGCCCGTTCGACACAACCGTGCGGGCCCTGGTGGGCGAGGATCTCAGCGGTCAGCGCCGTCTCCAGCTCGTCATGCCCGCGGTCGAGCGCCGCCTGGGCGTCCTTGGCTGGCAGGTCGAACACGGCGGCCAGATCGGGCACCGACAACTGGTGCCGGATCCGCAGCTCCAAGATCTCCCGGGCGAGCGGGGAGAGCGCCAGCACGGCCCGCGACGCGACGATCCGCTGGTCGACGTCCTCCTGGTGGTCACCGGCGGCCGGTAGGTCGGGCGGCTGCTCTCCGCAGGGCTGGCGCCCTTCGCACTCCTGCCGGGCGATGGCGTAGAGCCACGGCCCGAACCGATCCGGATCGCGCAGCTTGGCGATGTGCGCTTCAGCAACCGTGAACGTGTCGCGCAGCGCCGCCTGTGCCGCGCCCTGTCCGCGCAGCCGGAACCAGCAGTACGCGTAGAGCCGCTCGGCGTACGCGTCGTATACCGACGCCGGGGCGTCTGGATCGCGCTCGCGCAGCGCCTCGACCAAGACGTGGTCAGTCATGCCAGAAAGCTAGGGCCCCCGGAAGCTCTTGCGCGGCAATTTGAAAAATCGAGCATGCCCACCCAAAGAGCATCGACCCCGCGAGCCGATCTCCTTCATCAGGCGTGGGCTTTAGCAGCCTTCAAGGGGATATCAGCGCCATTTCATCCAGGCGGAACGCTCGACCGCCGGCCGAACTTCGCCAGCGGCGATCATTGCACCGCAAACGGTAAAGCGTCACCAAAGACGTCCGGGGCGCTGGTCATTTCGCCCAGCGACGGCCGGCTTCGTGAGCTCGATGATCGACTTGACAGTGTCATCGTGACAGTGTCATCGTCAGTCCATGGACGCCACCTGGACGATCACCGAGCTCACGGAGCAGGCCGTCGCGGCCCTCGCCGCCGACGGCTCCGTACGCGTCAACGGCCGGGTGCGCGACCTGCCCAACGAGCGCCTCGTCCGCTGGTACACCACGATCGGCCTGGTGGATCCGCCACTCGGCCGCCGCGGGCGCACCGCCCTCTACGGACGGCGCCACCTCCTCCAACTGGTCGCGGTCAAACGCCGCCAATCGGCGGGCCGCACCATCGCCGAGATCCAACTCGAGCTGGCCGCCGCGACCGACGCCACCCTCCAACGCATCGCCGACCTTCCGCCGGCCATGGACCCCTCGGGCGTGCTCACGGGCGCCGCGACCTCCGCCCCCGCCCCCGCGGAGGACGAAGCCGCGTTGGCCATCGCCCTCGCCTCCGAACCGTCGTCCCCGACAACGCCCGGCCCCCCGATCGCACAGCGTTCCGGCGGGGCATCCGCGCCGCCCGCCGACCCGGAGTCCGCGACGAGGCGGGACCAGAACGGTCAGAAGGCGCGGGCACGGTTCTGGGCGGCGCGCACCGACGTCGCCTACACCTCGTCGGTGTTCCCCGAGGCGCTCGAGCACGCGGGTGCGGCTCCGGCCCTCGTGCAGGGGGTGCGGCTGACCCCCGACCTCACCGTGCTGCTGAACGTCCCCCAGCTGAGCGGCGACGACCTGGCCGCCATCGAGACCGCGGCGCGCCCGCTGCTCGACGAGCTGCGGCGGCGCGGGCTGATCGAGCTCCCCGCCGAGACCCCTGCGAACCCGTCCGACATCCCTCCCCGGAGATCACAGTGACCGTGTGCATCCTTCCGATTCCCGAGTCCGAGACGCCTCCGCCCCCTGGCCGCGGCCTGGGCGCGCTGAGCACCGACAGGGGCAACCTGCCGCTCGACACCATCGACGTGCGCGCCTCGATCACCGGCCTGGCCGCCGGGATCGAGATCGCACAGGGCTTCCACAACCCGTTCGACGTGCCCCTGGAGGCCACCTACATCTTCCCGCTGCCAGACCGCGCCGCCGTGACCGCGCTGCGCATGGAGGCCGCCGACCGGGTCGTCGAAGGCGTCCTCAAAGAGCGCGGGCAGGCACGGCAGGAGTACGACACCGCGATCGCCGCCGGGCAGCGCGCCGCGATCGCCGAAGAGGACCGCCCCGACGTCTTCACCATGCGGGTCGGCAACATCCTGCCCGGCGAGCGCGTGACCGTCCGGCTGGCACTCGACCAGCCCCTTCCCTACGAGACGCACGGCGCGGACGCCGAGAGCGGCGCCCGCCCGAGCAGCTGCTCGACGTTCCGCTTCCCGCTCGTGGTGGCCCCCCGCTACATCCCGGGGGCGCCGCTGGACGAGGCGGCGGCCGGCTCTGGCGTGGCCGACGACACCGACGTGGTCCCCGACGCGTCCCGGATCAGCCCGCCGGTGCTGCTGCCCGGCTTCCCCAACCCGGTACGGCTGTCGATCACCGTCGACATCGACCCGGCGGGGCTGCCGCTCACCGAGATCCGCTCGGCGCTGCATGTGGTGGCCGAGGAGTCGGACGGCGATCGGACGATCGTGCGGCTGAACCCGGGCGAGCGACTCGACCGCGACTTCATCCTGCGCATGGCCCACGACCAACACGAGACCGCCGCGCTGTGCCTGATCCCCGACGAGGCCGGCGAGGAGGGCACGTTCACCATGACCGTGCTGCCCTCCGGCGAGACCACCCCCCGCCCGCGCGACGTGGTGCTGATCCTCGACCGTTCCGGCAGCATGCACGGCTGGAAGATGATCGCCGCCCGCCGCGCCGCCGCACGCATCGTCGACACGCTCCGCGGCGGCGACCGGTTCGCGGTGCTGTCCTTCGACACGGTGATCGAACATCCGGCCGAGCTGGGCACCGGGCTGGCCGAGGGCACCGACCGCAACCGGTTCCGCGCCGTCGAGCACCTCACGGCGCTCGGAGCGCGCGGCGGCACCGAGATGCTCGCTCCGCTCGAGCAGGGCTGCACCCTGCTCGCCGACTCCCCGAACGACCGCGTGCTGGTGCTCATCACCGACGGGCAGGTGGGCAACGAAGACCAGATCCTGGCCCGGCTGGAGCCCCGGCTGCGCGGAGTGCGCGTGCACACGGTCGGCATCGATCGCGCCGTCAACGCGAGCTTCCTCGAGCGGCTCGCCTCCATCGGCCAGGGGCGCTGCGAGCTGGTCGAGTCCGAGGACCGCCTCGACGAGGCGATGGAGCAGATCCATCATCGGATCGGCGCGCCCCTGGCGACCGGGCTGACCCTGCACGCCGACGGGCTCGAGATCGTCCCCGACTCGGTGGCGCCCCGCCGCATCGGCGCGCTGTTCCCCGGCGTGCCGCTGGTGGTCGCGGGCCGCTTCCGGGGCGTCCCCGAGGGAACCCTCGCGATCCGGGGCGCCGCAGCGAACGGCACCGCGTGGGAGCGGCACGCCGCCGGCACGGTGGCCAAGAACCCGGCCGCCGGATCGATCTGGGCCCGCGCCCATCTTCGCGACCTGGAGGACCGCTTCACCGTCAGCGGCACCCCCGAGCTGGAACACCGCATCGTCGACACGTCGCTGCGGTTCGGAGTCCTGTGCCGCTTCACCGCGTTCGTGGCCATCGACAGCCACGTCGTCACCGCGGGCGGCATCCCGCACCAGGTCACCCAGCCGGTCGACCTCCCGAACGGCTGGGCGGCACCGGACGAGACCATGGCGGTCCGGACGGCGATGCGCACCCGCGCGCGCCGCCGCTCCGCATCTCCCCTACCGGATGACGTCGCGGAGTTCACGCCAAGCGGGGTACCGGCCCCAGGCAGCTCGCCGAGTCCCGTCGCCCCGTCCACGGCGGGTGCTCCGCCGGCTCCGAGCGCACCCCCTGCCCCGAGCGGCCCATACATGCCGGGTGGCCCGCCCTCTCCAGGTGCCCCCGGCGGCCCACCGGTCCCGGGCGGCGGTCCCGTGCACGGCTCGTCGCGCCCGCACCGGGGCGGCTACAGGAAGCCGCGCCCGGCCCAGGGTGGCTACGGGAGGCCCGCCCCGGCCGGCCCCCCACCGGACGACGAGGCGCAGCACACCGGAGCACCCGCACCGAGCGACGTCCGGCAGGAACTCGCCGACGCCTGCGAGCGGCTCTCGGGCGAGCTCGACCGCCTGACCCGGATCAGCACCGGGGCCCAAGACCAGCGGCAGCATCACCTGCTTCGCTGGGTGGCCGACATGCTGGAGCTGAACATCCGCCAGCTCGAACGCGGCGGCGTGGACGCGACACGGGTGGCCCCGCTCGCCCAGTTGCTCACCGAACTCCGCACCGAACGGCTCCCGCTGTCGACGACCCGTCTCGATGAGCTCTGGCACCGGACGGTCCGAGTGATCAGCGGCTTCATCGCCCAGAACCCCCCGACACAGCCGGCCGCACCCCGCCGAGCCTTCTGGAAGCGATCCGGCTGACCACCGGTGGGGCGTCCGCACACCACCGGACGCCCCACCGCGCAGGCCCGGCGTACACGAGTGGACGGGCCGGGCTCACAGTGCCGAGGCGGCGCGCCGCACGGGTCGCATGACGGCCCGACGCACCACGGCGAACGCTCGGCAATGCGCCCGGCGCACACAGGTGAATGCGCCGGGCGCATGGCGCCGAGATGGCTCGTCGGGTGCCTGGGTGGCTGTTGGTGAGGCGGACTCCGGTGGTCAGGTGCGCTTCGGGTGATGGCGGCGAAGGAGCGGGATCAGGTTGAGTGCCAGTCCGACCACGGCGACACCGCTGACCAGGTTGACGCCCGGGTGGAAGGGGGCGAATCCGGCGCTCGTCGGGTGGGCGCCGCCCGCGACCAGGGCGGTGACGACGGCCAGGACGAGGGCGGCGCCCACCTGGCCCGACGTCTGCACCAGGCCGGACGCCAGGCCCTGCTCGGAGTCGTCGATGCCCTCGGTGGCCTGTCCCATGATCGAGCTGAACCCGAACGCGAACCCGCCGCCGAGCAGCAGCATGGTGGGCAGGATCGTGACGAGGTAGTGCGGGGTGTCGCCGGCTGTGGCGAGGAACCACACGTATCCGAGGCTGAGCGAGACCATCGAGCTGATGATCAGGCGCGGTGTGCCGTACCGGTCGACCAGGCGTCCGACGAACGGCGACCCGAGGGCGACCAGCAGACCGGCCGGAAGCAGCGCCATGGCCATCTTCAGCGGCGACCAGTGCAGAACGTCCTGGAGGTAGAGCGTCATCATGAACTGGAAGCTCAGATACGACCCGAACAGCGCGACCATGCTCAGGTTGGCGCGGACGATGCCGCCGATCCGCAGGATGCCGAGCCGGATCAGCGGGTGCGCGACCCTCTTCTCGGTGGCGACGAAGCCGATCAGCAGGGCCGCGGCGACCACGATGGAGCCGATGGTGAACGGGTCCAGCCAGCCGCGGTCGGGGGCCGAGACCACCGTGTAGACGGCGAGCAGCATCCCGCCGGTCAGCGTGGCGGCGCCGACAAGGTCGTGACCGCCGCCCGCCGCGGGACGGTCCCGGGGGATCAGCGCGACGCCCGCGGCCAGGGCGATCAGCGCGAGCGGCACCGGGGTCAGGAACGTCCAGCGCCAGCCGAAGCTGGTCAGCAGCCCGCCGAGGATCAGTCCGGACGAGTAGCCGCTGGCGCCGAACACCGAGAAGACCGAGAGCGCCCGGTTGCGCGCCCGTCCCTCGTGGAAGGTGGTGGTCAGGATGGACAGGGCGGTCGGCGCGGTGAACGCGGCGGCCAGGCCCTTGACGAAGCGGGTGGCGATGAGCAGCGGCCCGTCGGAGACCATGCCTCCGACCAGCGACGCCACCGCGAACACGGCCAACGCGATCAGGAACACGCGGCGCCGTCCGAGCAGGTCGGCCGTCCGGCCCCCGAGGAGCAGCAGTCCGCCGTAGCCGAGCACGTATCCGTTCACGATCCACTGCAACGAGGTGGTCGACAGGCCCAGCTCGGAACCGATGGACGGCAGCGCCACACCCACCATGGACACGTCGAGCCCGTCCAGGAACAGCACGGCGCACAGCACCGCCAGCACGCCCCACATACGGGGGGTCCAAGCCTGTTCGGCCGGACCGGCGGACACACGGACGGTGGAGACCGGTGAAGGGTCGGTGATAGTCACGGCGGAGGACACTACATGCACATGCATCAAATGTCTAAGCACTAAATTCGTTCACATCTAATGCATGAGCATCAGATGCGTGCGCATGCTAGGATCCCGGCATGGAGTCGGAGGCTGCTCTGATCGGCCGGTGGCGCGAGCTGCTGACCTCGTACAACACGATCGCGTGCGATCTCGATCGCGAACTTCAGGACGCCCACGGGCTGAATCTGAGCGAGTTCGAGACGCTCGATCGCCTCGCCGAGGGCGACTGTGAGCAACTCCGTATGCAAGAGATCGCCGCCGTCATGTACCTGAGCCAGAGCGCGCTCTCCCGCACGGTCGCACGGCTGGAGAAGCACGGCCTGGCCGGACGCGGCATGTGCGAGTCCGACCGTCGCGGCGTGTTCGTCAGCATCACCGAGGCCGGGCGCGCCCTGCACACCGAGGCCCGCAAGACCCACATGACGGTGCTCACCCGCCACCTGGCCCCCGAGGCGGACCGTCCGCCCGCCTGACGACGGGGCCGCCTCACCCCGTTGAGGACACCACGGGCGCCCTTCTGGTCTGGGCGCCACGAGCGGTATCCGGCCCGGTCTCCGCGGCGCACGCTCCCCGAGCGCCACGCATACACCAAGGCGGCGCATGCCCGGCCGGGGCGTCCGGCCCGCGCGCTGGGGCGGACGACCAAGTCCCTACGTCCGGCCCGCCTGCCCTGCCACCGAAGGCCGCGTCCGGGTGATGTCTAGCGGCCCGGTCCGCCGATCGCGGGGCCGGACGGCCAGAGGGCGGTGAGGTCGGCGGGTGTCAGCGGCGTCCGGTAGGCCGCCCGGAGAACCTCGTCCCTCACCTGATGCGGAGCCTCCGCCAGCTGGACGAACCAGTCGATGCCCGCCGGATAGGCCCACAGGTAGGTCCGGAGCTGCGGATCGGTGCCCCGATCGACCAGGATCTCGGCGATCGCGGCGTCCCCCCACCAGGGCACGCGCCGGCGCGCGTGGTCGGCAAGGTCGACGATCGGCGCACCGCGCTCGATCCCCAGGTGGAGCTCGGCACGGACGAGCTGGATGTAGTGATCGACCCGCACCTGCGCGGCGAGCGCGGGATCGTCGGGCGCGACGAACAGCGGGAGCGCTTGAGCCAGCCCCTCCAGGAGCACCTGATGCAGCGCGTGCACCGACATCAGCCGCACCCACGGAACGCGGTCTTTCGCGGTGACCGTCCAGCTCGAACTCTGGAGCCCGTGGCCGAGCACCTCGTGCAGCGCGAATCGCCGGACGCCGACCTCCGTGAAGACGGCGCTGCGCAGGTTGAGGCGCAGCCGGACGTCGTGTCCGGCGCCGTCGAGCCAGTAGGCCCAGTACGCGTCGACGTCGGCGGTCTCGATGGCGAGCTCGAACGGGGCTTGGCTGCCCGTGGCCGCGCGCACCGCGTCCTCGTACTCGGCGGCGGCCTGCCGGATGGCGTCCGGCGCGTCCGCGGCCTTGATCGTCCCTTCCGCCTCGTGCATTTCGGCGACGGTCTCCGCACCCCAGCCGACACCGAGGGCCGCGAGGTCGCGACGCGCGCGCTCGCCGCACGCGACGATGTACTCGTCAGGCCAGCCCGCACTCCCGCATCCCTGGGTGGCCCGGACGTATCCGGCGAGCGGGACGCGTTCGCCGAGCAGCGCGCCGAGATAGGCGATGTCGGCGTCGAGGCGTTCGACCAGGCATTGCGTCCCGGCGGACTCGCGCAGACCGATGAGCCTGCGGTAGATCTCGACCCTGCTCCGCGCCGCTTCGGGCGCGCCGTCCCCCGGACGGCAGTCGAAGTCGATGACGGCCGGACCGCCGCGGCCGATCTCGTACGCATGCCAGGCGCGGAGCGCCGTCTCGATCTCGTCCCGGAGTTGCACGACCACAACCTCAATAGCTCACCGTCGGCGGGGGCGCGGTCCGCCGATCACCCTCATGCTCCGCCGGTCAGCCAGCGGCCGTCGCGCATCAACTCCCGGTCCTTCAGCTCGTTCTCCTCACGCCACGCCTGGACGCGATCCAGTCGAACACGGAAATACCGATAGGAGTCACCCGCCTTGCGCGGGTCGAACCCGGCCTTCGCCGCGAACGCGTCCCCCCACTCCTCGGAGACGTCCACCGTGTTCAGCACCTCGGCCACCACGCCCTCGGCGAGGACCACGTCGCGGGTCAGCCCGAAGCCCAGCCGAACACCGCCCGAGTCACGCAGGTTACGCCCCGTGGGGTTCCCCACCGAGGTCGCGATGAACACGTCGGTGCCGTCCCACAGGAACGACAGCGGCACGAGATACGGGGTGCCGCTCGTGTCGGCCGAAGCAACCCAAACATCTACATCGCACTCAAGACGCTCGAGAACGTCCTGCCTGCGCTGCTGCTTGCTCCGAGGTGACACCATGCCCCGACCTCCCCGCTGTTCGTGACTGCCGACCCTACGCCCACCCTCCGACAGGGCGCGGACTGCTCCCACCAAGCCGCCGGCGGACCGGGTCGCTCACCCCCGGTCCGCCTGCTATCAGCGACGAGACCCGTCCAGAATGACTCCCACTATCCGCGGCCACCACAACGGCCTACAGTGTCCGAATGGATCAGGGGCCCCCAAGAGTCGGAGACCTCTTTCCAGAGTTCGTCGGCGAGCTCGTCGACCTGCTCCATGCGGAGGGCGAGAATGGGCTTGCCGCATCGGTGCCCTTCCTGCGCCTCACGGAGTGGTGTCCCTGCTCGGACGAATTCTGCAAGAGCTTCTATACGGCTCCCCCTCCGAAGGAGCCTACGGTGACGGGCATCGTTGCGTCTCTTTGTGGCCGGGCGACAGCATGATCGTGCTGGACGTCGTCCATGACGAGATCCAGTTTGTCGAGATCCTCCATCGGGACTCGCTGAGCTGATCTCGGCGCGCGACCTGCCGTGCACGGAGAAGAGATCTATCCAGTCCGGCTATCAGCGTCGGCTCGGCCTTCTACGCCTTCGGCTCGGTGAAGCGAATGTGGTTGCCGAAGGGGTCGCGGAGGCCGCAGTCGGTTCCGAACGGGCGGTCGGTGGGTTCTTCGGTGAACTCGACGCCCCGGCCCAGCAGCGTCGTATACGTCTTGCGGCAGTCGTCGGTGCTGAAGATGAGCTGGCCGCCCATCGCACCCTTGGTCACCAACTCGCGGACCTGCTGCGCCGTCTCCTCGGACATCATCGGCCCGCCCGGCTCCTCCAGCATGATCTGGCGTTCCGGGTGGCCGGGGACGTTGACGGTCAGCCAGCGCATGAGGCCCAGGTCGACGTCGGTGTTCACCTCCAAACCGAGCTTGCCGACGTAGAAGTCGAGGGCCTTGTCCTGGTCGAGAACGTAGATCTGTGAGTGCGTGATCCCATTGAACATGTGCATCACGCTACCGAGCGGGCCGGACGGAAACTTATCCGAAACGACTGAGTCGACGGTCAGTCGCCCGGCCGCGTCCACGCCATCGTGAAGCACGTCGGTACGCCCGTGGCCGCCACTTCCTTGCGGTACGTCCTCGGTGACCGGCCGACGATGTCGTGGAACGTGCGGCTGAAGGTTCCCGGGCTGCCGAAGCCGACCTGGAAACAGATGTCGGTCACACTTCGATCGGTCTCCCGAAGCAGGAACATCGCGCGCTCGACTCGGCGGCGTCGCAGATAACGGTGCGGCGTCTCGCCGAACGTGGCCCGGAAGGTACGCGTGAAATGCGCCGCCGACACATGGGCGATCTGAGCCAGGGTCGGGACGTCCAGCGGCTGCGCGTAAGCACGGTCCATCGCGTCCCGCGCCCGGAGCATGCGACGGTTGGTCTCCTCCACAGCGCGACTCACGGCGCCATCACACCACGATTCTCCGCCGATCCGTGCCGGTTCCGGGTGGCCAATCCGCACACGGCTCCGGAGGACGCTCCGGCCGGGTGGGCGTCACACCGTCTCGAATGGCAGCGGCGGCCAGCGCCGAAGCAGGCCGGCCGATCGCGATCCACGGGACAGACCTTGGCTCGACCCGCATCACGGCGGGTGTCACCCGGACCGCTTGCGGCGGTGAACAGACGCTGCAAACTTGATCGTCATGACTGCGCCTCCACCTTGGGTCGACGACCTGTTCCCGTTCCCCACCCCACCCGGGCTCGCCAGGCTGGTCGACATCGCCTGGGCAGATGCCTTTACCGACGAAGACGAGTACGACGAAGCCCTCCTGGCGACCCACTACGACTTCATGTTCGACCTTGAAGCCGCTCCCGGCGCACCCGACGGCTGGGAGTACGCCTATCCGGGCCCCTCGCTAACGAAAGGCGTGCGACAGGACCACGTGCCGATGTTCGCCACACCCGAGTTGGTGCAGTTCGGCCACCTGGGCAATGGCACCTGCGTGGGCTGGGTGGTGCCCGCCCCGGAACTGCGAGGGACCGATCACCCCGTCGCCCTCTTCGGCCAGGAACCCGGCGCACGCATCATCGGCGCAGACACCCGCGCCGGTCTGGAATGGATGCTCTCCCTCGGACTCCGCAAGAAGAACCTCCGGGACGACGACCGTGCTCTCATCGCCCGCCTCGCCACCGAGCTCGACCTCCACCCCACCCCCGAGCACGGCATCACCCCAGACGGCTTCGACACGATCGTGCCCCTTGAGCTCACCGTCCCGGCCGGATGGAGACACGAACCCGACGTGAACGGGGCCGGAGTCGGCGTACTGGCCCCCGCCGGCGCGTTCACAGACCGCGGCCACATGTACGCCGGCGGATGCCTGGACGAGATCCTCGCCCATACCGATCGACTGCTGGACACCGGATACCCGGCAACCGCCCTGCTAGAACTCACCGACGCCTTCCACGACGACCACGACCGCTTCACCCACCTACACCCCCTGTGGGCGCGCGCCTACCACGACCTCGACCGTCCCCAACTCGCAACCCGACTCGAAACGATGCTCCCGATGTACGCACCTCTCCAGCACTGAGAACCCTCGACAGAAGGCCGTTTTCAACCGCCGAATGTGTCGCTCGTGCTGTCCGGCGCGTCGTCGCTGGGCTCGGTCGTCGACCATCTGGTGACCGCTTGGGGGTCGAGGTGGTGCTTCCGGATGGCATGCCGAGGTCACGTTTCCCCCACCATCGCCGCCTATCCGGTCAATTTCCTTGCCGCTTCGGTCACCGCGTACTTGGCACCGTCCATAGCGGTCTGCGCGGGGATGAGCGAGGTCTTCGGATTCGTCCGGTGAACCGACCCGTTGTAGGTGACGAACAGAATGACGTTCCCCACCCGTACGGTGACCGAACCGCCTGTCCTGGGCTGGTAGCCGAGATATGCCTCGTCCCCGATCCCGTCCACCTTCTTGAGCTGCTCCCGCGGGCCGCCCGGGGTAGCTCGGATCGTTCCGCAGTGCGCGCACCGCGTTGGGGATCGCCTCTCCCGTCAAGCGGTCCTCGTGCACTTGGGTCTGAATATCCAGTATCCGAAAGAAGATGGCCGTTCTGGTGCCCCTAGGGGTCGCATGCGCGAGCCACGTGCAGTACCCGGCCGTGGACCTGTCCGGTCGGAGTCGGGCTCACCGGCGTTCCGGCCACCGGCGTTCTGGCCACCGGCGTGCCCAAGGTTCATGGGCTTTCGGTCGCGGCCGTCCGAGCGCTCGCCGAAGGACACGGTTCGGCATCGCCGCGGGGCCCTCGATGGGCGGCAAGTGGCACGGCACCGAAGACGGCCACGTGTTCGCGGCCGGATGGGTGAGCCGATCCATCCGGACTCGGTCGGCTGGCTCATGACGAAGACCGTCCGGGCGTACACGCTCCGAAGACCGGGCCGCGCCCGGTGGAACCGCTTCCCACGCTCGGCCCATGTCGTCCGGTCCGCAGAGGCCGTTGCGGCTGACGTGTTCGCCGCGATGAGCACAGCGTGGACCGCGCTGTTAGCAGACCCGTTGACAAAGGCCCCTTGCGAGTGATCGCAAGGGGCCTCTGAGGTGGAGCCGCCTAACGGAATCGAACCGTTGACCTATTCATTACGAGTGAATCGCTCTACCGACTGAGCTAAGGCGGCCTGCCGTGGGGCACGGCGGGATGAAGTCTACCGGGTCCCGGGCAGTGCGTGCATCAGTGGCAGAGGGTGCCGTTCTTGGGCGGCTCGGCCGTGGTCAGGTAGCGGTCGGTGGCCCGGGTGATGCAGGTGTTGCCCTGGAGGTAGGCCGTGTGGCCGTCGCCGTCCAGGCTGAGCAGGACGCCGGAGTCGAGCTGGGAGGCGAGGCTCTCGGCCCACTTGTACGGCGTGGCGGGGTCGCGGAGGGTGCCGATCACCAGGATGGGCGCGGCGCCCTTGGCCGTGACGGGCTCGGGCCGCCGCTTGGTCTGGACGGGCCAGTAGACGCAGGGGAGGCCGCCCCAGACGACGAACGGGCCGAAGAGCGGCGAGCTCCTCTTGGCCTCGTCGGCGGACGTGCCGTAGGTGGCGGCGTCAGGCGGATTGGGCTTGTCGACGCAGTTCACCGCCATGTTGGCGTCGGTCTGGTTGCTGTAGGTGCCGTCAGGCCCGCGTTCGACCATCTGGTCGGCCAGGCGCAGGAGGAGGGTGCCGTCGCCGTTCTGGACGGCCTGGGCCAGCGCCTGCCGCAGGACGGGCCAGGACTCCTTGGCGTAGAGGGCCGTGGCGATGCCCATCGTGACCCAGGATTCGTTGATCTTCCGGGTGTCGAGGGTGTTGGTGAGGGGGGTCTCGTCCGTCTTGCGGAGAAGGTCGGCGACCTTGGCCTTCGCGGCGCCGGCCGTGGTGCCGAGCGGGCAGGTCCTCTTGACGCAGTCGGCGACGAACGCGCGGAAGGCGGTCTCGAAGCCCTTCGACTGCTCGACCAGGGTTCCGGTCGAGGACTCCTTGGGGTCGAGCGCGCCGTCGAGGACCAGGGCGCGGACGTTCTTCGGGAACTGCTCGGCGTAGAGCGCGCCCAGGTAGGTGCCGTAGGAGGCGCCGTAGTAGGTGAGCTTCCGGTCGCCCACGGCGGCGCGGAGGACGTCGATGTCGTGGGACGCGTCGACGGTGCCCATGTGCGGGAGCATCTGCGCGGCCTTCGCCTGGCAGGCCTGCGCGTACGCCTTGCTCTCCGCGGCGAACGCGTCGACCTCCCTCTTGTCGTCGGGCGACGAGTCCGCGCCGAAGAAGGCGTCGAGCTGGGGGCCGGTCATGCAGCGGACGGGGGCGCTGGCGCCGACACCGCGGGGGTCGAACCCGACGATGTCGAAGCGCCGGCGCAGGTCGGCGCCGAACGTACGGGCCACGCTGCGGGCGAACCCCACGCCCGAACCGCCAGGCCCGCCGGGGTTGGTGAACAGGGAGCCGACCCGCTTGGAGGGGTCGCTCGCGGGCAGCCTGATGAGGGACAGCTTGAGCCTGGAGCCGTTCGGTTTGGCGTAGTCGAGGGGGACTTCGACGGCCGTGCACTGGAATCCGTCGCCGCAGTCCTTCCAGGTCGGCTTCTGCTGGTAGAAGGCGTCCATCCCGGATTTGGCGTCGGACGAGGCCGCCTGCTGCTGCGTACGACTGCCGCCACCACCGCCGCCGCTGCACGCCGCCGCCAATGTGAGCGCCCCGACCGCGCTGATGAACCTCGCTGCCCGCACTTGGCCCCATCTCGTCGTAGCTGTCTGTATGCCCGCGCCTACGCTATGTCCCCATCGGGGTGCGGGGCCAGCGCCTTCAGCTTCCGGCGTGCTCGCGCTCGATGCCGTCCAGCAGCCAGTTGAGCCCCTTCTCGAAGTCGTCCTCACCGTAGACGCCGGTCTCGACGACCGATCTGAGGTAGGGGAACTCGCCGCCCGCCAGAAGGTCCCGGACGTAGGACTGCTCCAGCAGGCTGTGTTCGACGACCTTCAGGTCGTGCACGCCCCTCTCCCGGATCCGCTGCTCTTGGGTCATGACGCCGAGCATGTAGTGGTCGATGGTGATGACGATCTCCATCTGGCTGCGCGGGTCGTCGGTGAGCTTGGACGCGGCCCGCAGCGACTGGTCGGCGTGCCGCAGCCCGTTCGGGCCGATCCTGGACGAACGTCCGGCGAGCTGGAACATCCACGGGTGCTCCAGGCCGGTCGCGCGCTCCCTGCGGGTGATCTGGAGGAACGCCTCGCGCCAGTCGGACGGCAACTCCCCCTCGATCAGGACGTCGGCCGCGACCTCGTCGTACATGAGGTCGAGCAGATCCTCCTTGCGGTCGATATGCCCGTAAAGGCTCATCGCGCGGACGCCCAGTTCACCGGCCACGCGGCGGATGGACACCGCCGCCATCCCCTCGGCGTCGGCGAGCTTGATCGCGGCGGCGACGATCGCCTCCCGCGACAGCTTCGAACGGCGACCCCCGCGGGGGCGCTCCCACACGTCGTATCTCGCCGGCAGGTCCCCACGGTCGCCGGTCGCTGATCCAGGCACATCCCGATCGTACCCATACGGCGTACGGAGTGGGCGATACGGCGTACGCCGAACCGAGACACTGTACGGATCAAGCGATACGGTGTACGGTGATGCCGATACGGTGTACGTTCACTGATCCGGAAGGCGGCTTGATGACCACCGCAGAGACCCAGGCCCCGGCCGTCCGGGCTGGGACCGACCCGCACCTGAAGCGCCTGGCGATCGTCGTCGTCCTCGGCACGATCATGACCGTCCTCGACACCACGATCGTGAACGTCGCGGTCAACACCCTCGGAAAGGACTTCGACACCTCGCTGTCGACCATCCAGTGGGTGGTGACCGGCTACACGCTCGCCCTGTCCGTGGCGATCCCCCTGACCGGCTGGTCGGTGCGGCGGTTCGGCTCCCGCACGATGTGGCTGACGTCGCTCTGCCTGTTCATCGCGGGCTCCCTACTGTGCGGGCTCGCCTGGTCGGTGCCCTCGCTGATCGCGTTCCGCGCGCTCCAGGGGCTCGGCGGCGGCATGCTGATGCCGGTCGGGCAGACCATGCTGGCCCGCGCGGCCGGCCCCGACCGGATGGGCCGCGTGATGAGCATCGTCTCGGTCCCCGCGATGCTCGCGCCGGTGCTCGGCCCACTGCTGGGCGGAGTGATCGTCGACAACCTGAGCTGGCGCTGGCTGTTCTACGTCAACATCCCGTTCTGCGCGGTGGCCCTGCTGACCGCCGTCCGGTTGCTGCCGCGCGACACCGAGCGCGACTCCTCCGCCCGCCTGGACGTCGTCGGCATGGTGCTGCTCTCACCGGGCGTCGCCGCCATGGTGTACGGACTGTCGGAGGCCGGGAACGGCGCCGACCTGTCCGGCCCCCGCTTCCTGGTCAGCGCCGTCGGCGGCGCGGTGCTGGTGGCCGCCTTCGTCGTCCACGCACTGCGCAAGGGTTCCGACGCGCTGATCGACCTGCGGCTGCTGCACACCCGGTCGTTCACCACCGCGACCGGCGGGTTCTTCCTCTACAGCGCGTCCCTGTTCGGGTTGATGATCCTCATCCCGCTGTTCGCCGGGATCGTCCGGGGCGATTCGGCGCTGGAGTCCGGCTGGCTGCTGGCCCCGCTGGGGCTCGGCGCCATGGTCACGATGCTGCTCGCAGGACGGCTGACCGACCGGTACGGCGCCCGCTGGGTCGCTGCCGGGGGCATCGCGATCGTGCTCGCCGGCACGGTCCTGCTCAGCTTCGTCGAGGCGTCGACCGGACGCCTTGTGCTCATGGGAGCGACCCTGGTCATCGGCATCGGGCACGGCTTGGTCGCCCCGTCCCTGATGGCCGCGAGCTACCAGGGCCTCCCCCGCACCTCGATGCCGGCGGCGACCACCGGCGCCAACATCCTGATCCGGGTCGGCAGCTCGTTCGGCACGGCCGCGCTGGCCGTCGTCCTGCAACTGGCGATCCGCGCCGAGATCCCGGGGGCGAGCGGCAATCTGAAGGAGGCCGCCGCAGACCACACCGCACCGACCCCAACCCTGCTGACCACCGCGTTCACGCACACGTTCGGATGGGCCGCCGCGATCATGTTGCTGGCACTGGTCCCCGTCCTGACCCTCTCGCGCCGCAAGCCCGCGGCCGAAGCGCCGACCGCATAGCCGTCCCCCCGCGGGTCCCTGCCGCACCGCCGTCCAGCGACGAACGCCGAGGGTGAGGTGGGCGGCACCTCGCCCGCCTCACCTCCCCACCAACGCACTCTCGGACATGAGTCCCCGGCAGGTGCACGATCGGCAGCGCGGCGGGCGGGCGATGGGATGGGTGGGTGAGGTTGCGCGCGTGGGTTGGCAAGGGGGCTTGCGTCACGCGCGTATGGGCGGCTGTGGGGACCGCCCGGTCTCTGGACGGATCAGGAGCCGGTGGACGCACCGCCGCTCGGCTGACCGCTCGGCCTCTCGCCGGGCGGGCCGCTACCTGGGCCGCCCTGTCCTCGTTGCGGAGCCAGCGACGAGCACGCCGTCATCGCCTTCTGCTCGGCCGCCGACCGGGACGGCCGGCCGCTCGGGGGGCCGGACGGCGCACCACTGGGACGATCCGAAGGCGCTCCGCTGGCGCGGTCCGTCGGTGCTCCGCTGGGACGGCCGGACGGCGCGCCACTGGGGCGGGCCGAAGGCGGTCCGCTGGGGCGGGCCGAGGGTGCTCCGCTGGGCGGGGTGGCGCCGCGACTGCCGCGCTCGGGCATCTTCACGCCCTGTTTCTCCATGCACGCTTGGAAGGCCGCCATCGGGTCCGCCGGAGCGGATCGCGCGGCCTTGGCCGTGTCGCCCGCGTTCCCGCATGCCGCGCAGCACAGCAGCGCCCCCACGATGCCGGCACCGCTCAGCGCGCGGCCTGCGCGTGTGGAAACCCTCATCGGCTCGCCCTTCCTGATCAGTTTCCGCGGCCGGGCCGGGTGCCCTCGCCGATGGCGGTCGCGATGACGGAGCCGTCCTCGGCCGTGGTCCCGCTCACGACGAGGCCCGCTCCCGAGGAGAGGTCCTTCACCGTGCCCGCCTTGGTGACGCGGATCTTGGTGGAGCCGCTGGTCTTGACCGTGACGGTCTGGCCCGACGAGGTACGGAGGTAGACCGTGTTTCCCTCGATCTTGGTGACGGTCCCGACCGTCATCCCGCCGCCGCCGGCGCCGGCGGCGCCGTTGTCAGGTGCGCCCCCCGCGCCCGGTATTCCTCCGCCTCCGGATGCTCCCCCGCCCCCGGGTGCTCCTCCGCCTCCGGGCATGGCTCCGCCTTCTGGGGCGGCGCCGCCTCCGGGGACTCCGCCGTAGCCGCCCGCACGGCCGTAGCCGCCGGCAGCGGTCATGCCGCCGGGGGCGCCGGACCTGGGCTCGGAACCGCCACCGTCGGATCTCCACTTCTGCGCCTGTACTCCGCCGATGAATCCGGCGACCAGGATGAGCCCGGCGACGAGGTAGAGCGTCGGGCCGGGCAACACCCGTTGCCGGGGCGGCGCCGCCAGCTCGGCATCGAGGTCCCCCTCGAAGGGTGAGGTCGCCAGGAGATCGGCCGCATCGGAGGTGGAGCCTGGACCAGGCTCGTCGGGCGGCGATGAGCCGACGCGGCCTGAGGCGGTGGGGTGGGGGGCGGTCACGCGGGTCTCCTTCTCACTCATGCCGGAGCGCCTCGATGGGGCGCAGCTTGGCCGCGCGGTTCGCCGGGTAGCTGCCGAAGAACAGGCCGATGGCGATCGAGACGCCCAGCGCGAGGGCGATCGACGACGGCACCAGGACGGGTCTGACGCCGACGATGGTGAAGCGGCTGCCGATCACCCCGGCGGCGACGCCGAGCAGGCCGCCGAGCAGGCTGAGGACGGTGGCCTCGGCCATGAACTGGCCGAGGATGGCGCCGCGGGGGGCGCCGATGGCCTTGCGGATGCCGATCTCCCTGGTCCGCTCGGTGACGGTGACGAGCATGATGTTGGTGATGCCGATGCCGCCGACGAGCAGGCTGATCGCGGCCACCGCGCCGAGCAGGACGGTGAAGGTGCGGCTGGACTCGCCGACCGCCGACTGAATGCTGGCCTGGCTGGAGACCGAGAAGTCGGCGGCGCCGGAGGAGGCGACGTCGTGCCGTCCGTTGAGGATCTCGGTGATCTCGGCCTCGGCGGCGTCCACCGCACCGCTGTCCTTGGCCTGGACGATGACCTGGTCGAGGCCGCCGTACCCGGTCAGGCTCTGCTGGACGGCGGTCAGGGGCGCGATCGCGATGCTGTCGGGGTCGGTGAAGCTCGACGAGGACGAGCCCGACTCCTTGAGCACGCCGGTGACGGTGAAGCGGATCCCGTCCACGTCGATGCGCTTGCCGAGCGGGTCCACCCGGCCGAACAGGTCCTCGGCGAGGGAGCTGCCGATGACCACGGTCTTGCCCGCGGCGGTCACGTCGTCGCCGGTGAAGGCCGAACCGGAGGCCACGGTCTTGTTCGCGGCGGCGAAGTAGGACGGGGTGGTGCCGACGAACTGGTCGATCGTGGCGCTCGTCCCCGCATAGCCGGCGGTCACCGACGGTGACGTCACCACCGGTGAGGCGGTCTCGACCGAGGGGGCGTTGACCGGGTCCACGAGCGCGGCGGCGTCCTGGGCGGTGAGGTCGTGGGCCTGCGTGCGCGGCCCGGAGCTCTGCTCGCTCTGGCCGCCGGACCTGCCGCCCGGCATGCCGGGGCGTCCGCCGGTCGTCGACTGGGTGACGGTCAGCGAGTCGGCGCCGAGCCGCTGGATGCTCTTCTTGATCTGTTCCGAGGAGCCGTTGCCGACGGCGACGAGCAGGATCACCGCGCCGACGCCGATGAGGACGCCCAGCGTGGTGAGAGAGCTGCGCAGTTTGTTGGCCATCAGCCCGCGCAGCGCGAACCGGAGCACCTCCAGCGCGCTCACCGGGCGCCCTCCGGCATCCGGTGCCGCGCGCCCGTGGTCCGCCTGCGGTCCTCGACGACGCGGCCGTCCACGAGCCGGACCAGGCGCTGGGCGTGCGCGGCGACGTCGTCCTCGTGGGTGATCAGGACGATGGTCCGGCCGCTGCGGCTGAGGCGGTCGAACAGGCCCAGCATGTCGGCGGTGGACGCGCTGTCCAGGGCGCCGGTCGGCTCGTCGGCCAGCAGCAGCGTCGGGGCGGTGACCAGCGCGCGGGCCACGGCGACCCGCTGCTGCTGTCCTCCGGACAGCTCGTTCGGCTCGTGCCGGGTCCGGTCGGCGAGGCCCACCTCGCCCAGCGCGGCGAGCGCGCGGCGGCGCCGGTCGGCGCCGCGCACCCCGCCGTAGGCGAGCGGCAGTTCCACGTTGGCCTGCGCGCTCATCCGGGGGATCAGATTGAACGACTGGAAGACGAACCCGATGCGGCGGTTGCGCAGGATCGCCAGGCGGCGCTCGTCCAGGCCGCGGACGTCGGTGCCGTCCAGGAGGTAGTGACCGGCGCTCGGGACGTCCAGGCAGCCGATGATGTTCATCAGCGTGGACTTGCCGGAGCCGGACGCCCCCATGATCGCCACGTAGTCGCCGCGCTCCACGGTGAGGGTGATGCCGCGCAGCGCGTGCACGGCGGTGTCACCTTCGCCGTAGACCTTGGTCACCGCACGGATATCGAGGACCGGCGGTGAGGTCATCGTCGGCCTCCGCCGGGGCCGCCGCCGCCGGGCATCCCACCGCCCGGCATACCGCCGCCACCGCCGGGCATGCCGCCGCCCGTCCTGGTACCGCCCGTCTTGGTGCCGCCCGTCTTGGTGCCGGAGCCCGTCGTGGTCGTGAGCGCGATCTGGTCGCCCTCCTGGACCCCGGATTTGATCTCGGTGCCCTGGTCGCCCTTGACGCCGGTCTCCACCTGGACCTGCTGCCGCTCGCCCGCGCGGACGACGGTGACCGTGCTCTGCCCGCCCGCGGTGCGGACGGCGGCGGTGGGCACGTAGAGCACGTCGGACGCCTTCGCCACGGTGATCTCCACGGTGGCGGTCTGGCCGATCCGGACGCCGGACGGGACGCCGGTGAGGCCGATCTGCGCGGCGAACTTCACCACGTTGTCGGTGGTCGTCGGGGTGGCGCCGATGCCGGTGATCGTGCCGGTGGCGGTCTTGCCGGTGAGCGCGTCGAAGGTCACCGAGGCGGACTGGCCGACCTTGAGCCGGGTGGTGTCGGCCTCGGTGAACTGCCCCTCGACCTGGAGCCGGCCGGTGTCGGCGAGTTCGATGAAGCCCGATCCGGACGACGACGAGGACGAGGAGGAGCCCGACGCCCCGGAGACCCCCGCCCCTCCCGAGCCGGACGCCCCGGACGCGGACGTCCCGGACGGCGACGACCCCGAACCGCTCGACGAGCCGCCGACCGTCCCGTTGACGCTGGTCACGGTCGCGGAGAACGGCGCTTTGAGCACCGTCCCGGAGACCTTACGGACGGCGGCGTTGTAGGAGTTCTTCACCTTGACGTACTCGGCGTATCCCTGATCGGTGGAGGTGTCCTTCTGCGCCGCGACGGCCAGGTTCGCCTTGGCCGCCGTGAGCTCCTCCAGCGCCTCGGTCTGGTCCAGCCGCGCCAGCGACTCGCCCGCGGAGACCTTTTCACCGGCCTTGACGTAGATCTTGGCGACGGTGCCGGAGGCGTCGAACGAGAGCGACCGGCTGCGGCGGCTCGCCACCGAGCCGGAGGCCGACACGGAGGAGACCACGGTGCCGCGCGCGACCTGGGCGGTCCGGGTGGCCGCGGCGGCATCGTCGCCGCCGCCCGCGAGAGTGAGGTACCCGAGACCCGCACCGCCGGCGAGCAGCACGCCGAGCGTGCCGTTGACCAGCAGAGAGCGACGTGGGGACGGCCGGTTCATGAGGAGAGGCTGGTGGACCCGTCTTGACCTCTCCTGAGCCGAGTCTGAGATTTCCATGAGAGAGCGGGAGGGCGCGGCGGCCCGACGTCCCTCGGGCCTGAAATAGGTCCGGCGAGGGGGGTGTTTCCCCGGACATGGGCCCACAACAGGACAATGCAGCACAGCGGACGCACGTGAAGATCGAGCAGAGCGCCAAGCGGGTGCGGGCGTATCTGGGCGGCCGGCTGGTGGCCGACACGGTTCGGCCGTCGCTCGTCTGGGAGATCCCCTACTACCCCACCTACTACTTCCCGGTGGCCGACGTGCGGGCGGACCTCGTGCCGGACGGGCCGGGCGAGCATTCGCCGGCCCGGGGCGACGCGTCCGTCCACACGGTGAAGGTGGACGGGGCCACGGCCCCGGGCGCGGCCGTCCGGTACGAGGACTCGCCGGTCGAGGAGCTGCGCGGCCTCGTCCGGATCGACTGGGACGCGATGGACGCGTGGTTCGAGGAGGACGAGGAGGTGTTCGTCCACCCGCGGAGCCCGTACGCGCGGATCGACATCCTGGCCAGCTCGCGGAACGTCCGGATCGAGGTGGAGGGGGTGACGGTGGCGGAGTCGAGCAGCCCGCGCCTGCTGTTCGAGACGGGGCTGCCGGTCCGCTACTACCTGCCGAAGACGCACGTCCGGATGGACCTGCTGGAGCCGAGCGACACCGTGACCGGGTGCCCCTACAAGGGCCGGGCGGAGTACTGGTCGATCCGGGCGGGCGGCCGGGTGCACCAGGATCTGGCGTGGTCCTACAGCGCGCCGCTGGAGGAGAGCCGGCAGGTCACCGGGCTCGTCTGCTTCTACGACGAGAAGGTCGACGTCTTCGTGGACGGCGTACGGCAGGAGCGGCCCAAGACCAAGTTCTGAGGGTTCTACCTCTCCCTGGCCAACCCGCTGTGGACCGCGGGCGAACGGCGCGGCCGGGTCGAGGCGGTGCGGCACGAGGCCCCGGCGCGGCCACCGCGCGCAGAAGTCCCGGGCCGCATAGGGCGTACGGCCCTGCGTCCGAATCCGGCCGCACCCGGCCGCAAATGTGCGGTGCGCGGGCTGCCCCTACACAGCCCGTACACCGCCGTTGGAGGTGCGCGCCCGACCGGCCCCCGCCGGCGGCGCGCGAGGGCGTCGTCAGACGCAGTTGGTGCTCGTCCAGTTCTCGATCGGCGTCTCGTCGAGCATGTTGATCGGGCCCCGGCCCTGGATGATCGCGTTGACCATGTCCTCGTTGTCGGCGTCGTCGTGCCCGGGGTTGTAGAGCTGCTCGTAGTGCAGGTGCGGGCGGCCCTCGGCGCCGACGTCGCTCATGTAGCCGATGACCTGGTGCCGCTTGACCTTCGTGCCCGCCTTCACCCGTCGGGTCATGTGCATGTAGGTGGTGAACCACCCCTCGCCATGCCTGATCTCCAGGCCACCGGGGGCGAAGAGCTCGTGCACCACGCCGTCGGCGGACGCGCGGATCGGGCTGCCCGTCGTCATCCCGTACCGGTACATGTCGATCTTCTTGCCGGTCGTGTCGTGCCCCTCGTAGGTCTGCGCGAGGACCTTCACGTCGCAGCCGAACGGGAGCCGGAAGTCCGGCCTGTCGGGATAGGGATCCTCGCCCGCCGAGACCGGCGAGACCGCCGCGGTCGCCGCGGTCGCCGCGGTCGGCGAGACCAGCGCGGCGCCCGCCGGGGCCGGTGCGGCGACGGACGCCACGACGGCGGCCGAGACCGTTGCGGCCACCGTGCCGGCGAGTACGGTACGAGTTCTCTGCATCTCTCTCCCCGTTCAATCCTGCCGAACGTCCGACCCCGTCCAGACGATAGGCCGGGGCGTTATCGATCCCTTATCGACGCCCGATTCCGGGTAGGAGGCCGCCTTCGCCTGCCGTCACAATGAACGAACCCCTCGCCCACTGGAGCGTGCACGTGTCCACCCCTCCTCCGTCCCCACAGGAAGCGGCCTCCTGGGCCGAGTTCACCGCCCGCCTGCGCGAACTGTACGACTGGTGCGGAGCGCCGAAGTACCGTGCGCTGTGCGGCAGGAACGCCGGGCTCTCCCCTGCCGCCATCTCGACGCTCATCGGCAAGAATCCGCTGACCCGGCCTCCGGAAACCGCCACCGCCCGTTTCGTCTCGGCCTGCCTGGGCTATCAGGAATGGCCGGACGCCGAATCCGAAATGGCACGCTGGCGGGCCCACTGGAAACACCTCAACGAGCCCCGGCCCGTCCCACCGGCCACGGCGGCAGCGCCACCCGCCCCCGCACCCGCACCCGTCGTGAACGCACCGTCGGGCGCGTCGCACGACGTCTCGTCGGACGCCTCGCGTGATGCATCGTCCGGCGGCACGCCGTCCGGCACCGCGACCCGCGCCCCGTCTGCGGAGGCTCACGACAACGACGCGTCCGACACCGAGTACGCGGACGACTCGGACACGACACCGCAGCACACCTCGTCCGCCACGACCACCGTGTCCGAGCCATCCGTGTCGCCCACGCCGCCCGCACCCCCGGCGTCGTCCGCGCCGTTCGACGGGCGTGCCCGCCGCCTCGCGCTGCTCACGATCGCGATCGTGACGGCGGCCGTCACCGCGGCCGTGGTGGCGTTCCTCGTCGTTCCGGGCGGGGACCGGTCCGACCCGGCGACCAGCTGCCAGTTCATCAGGGGTAACGTCGCGGACTCGCGGACGAAGCGGACCTGGCCGCATCTGTACCAGTGCCCCAACCGGCCGAACGCCGACGTGTACGCGGAGCCGCGCGCCGACGCGATGAGGATCGGCGTGCTGAAGACCGACCCGAGCTGGTTCATCTGCTGGACGCACGGCCGGCCGCACTCCGGCGGCAACGACATCTGGTACTACACCCAGGGCGACACGGAGACCGCCCGGCCCGACCTGAACTCGTGGGGATACGTGCCCGCGTACGAGCTGCACGTCGGCCGGCATCCGGACTCGCGGGTGGCCCGGGAGTGCGGCCAACTCTGATACCCGCCGGTATCGCGCTGCACAGCCGGTATCGGCTCGCACATCGGGCCTCGTTTGCGGCCCTGCCACTCGCAAGCCTGTCACCTGGGCGTTCAAAGTTCAGAACGGATCCGAACGGTCCTTGAACCCGCATTCGTGAACACCGCAGCCGGATCGGTGTCTAACTTCGTGCGGGACACAACGAGACGCCGGTCCCCCGGTGTCGCAGCCCCGCGAACGTCGAATGCAGACCCGCCGCAGAAAGGGTGACGGATCGGGTGACGGACCGCGTGAGCTTCCAGATTTTGGGTCCCCTACAGACCAGCGTCCAGCGGCATGCCATCGATATCGGTGGGCAACGCCCCCAGCTCGTCCTGGCGGCACTCCTGCTGGAACCCGACCGGGTGATACCGACCGACCGGCTCGTCGCCGCGGTCTGGGACGACGGGCCGCCCGTCTCGGCCCGCACCCAGATCGCCATCGCCGTCTCGCACCT
Organism: Actinomadura xylanilytica; assembly: GCF_030283145.1. GTDB lineage: Bacteria > Actinomycetota > Actinomycetes > Streptosporangiales > Streptosporangiaceae > Spirillospora > Spirillospora xylanilytica. The sequence continues at coordinate 1,398,054 of NZ_JASNWE010000002.1, read as the reverse complement.
GCGGCGCACGTTCAAGCAGGCGGGCTGCGCGCCGGGCGTGATCGAGACGGTGCGGCCGGGCTACCGGCTCCAGACCGCGGTCGCGGGCATCGACGCCCTGTCGGCCGAGCGGCATGTCACGGCCGCCCGCACGGCCCTGCGAGAAGGGCGCGGAGAGGAGGCGTCCGCGCGGTTCCGCACCGCCCTCGGCCTCTGGGAGGGGCCGGTCCTCGCCGGGCTGGACCGCTCGGTGATCACCGCCGGCGCGCTGCGCTGGGAGGAGCTGCGGCTCACCGTGATCGAGGAGGCGGCCCAGGTCGACCTCGCGCTCGGCCGGCACCACGAGCTGGTCGGCGAGCTGATGGGGCCGGTCTCCGAGCATCCGTTCCGCGAGCGGCTGCGCGCGCTGCTGATGATGGCGCTGGTCAGGGCCGGACGGCAGAGCGAGGCCCTCGCCGTCTACCGGGACGGCCGCCGGATCATCGCCGACGAGCTGGGGCTGGAACCCGGCCGCGGGCTGAGGGAGCTACACGAGGCGATCCTGCGCGACGACCCGTCCATGTACCAGCGGGCCGCCGCGCCCCGTGAGGCGCCCGCGCCGCCCATCGGCCCGACCACGTGCACGGGACGCGTACCGCGGGCCCGGCACCGGCGGCGCGGCGGGGGCGGAGCCCGCCGTCCCACCCGTCCCCGCCCGCGCCGCTGACCACCGCGACGGACCGCCGCCGCGTCCGGCCCCGCCAGCCGCCACGGCGGCGAGGCCGGACGGTTCGGCCGCATCCGCCGCCGCGCGGTCACCTCCGCCGCGCGGTCACCTCGACCGGGCGGTCACCTCGACCGCGAAATCGCGCCCGCCTGGCGCGCGCCGCGCCGTCCGCCTACCTGGTCCAGCGGTGCGAACGGATCGTGAGGCCGCCGGCGGTGATCGGCTTGGCCGTGACGGGCACCGGGTCGGAGATCTGGCTCTGGTAGTCCTTCTGCCGGTAGAACCTGACCTTGTTGTAGGGGTCGTTCGTCCGGCCGTTGTTCCAGATCGACCTGACCTTGATGCCGCACCGGACGGCGCCGCCCCGCCAGTCGGGGTCGTTCCCGCGCCAGTGGCAGCGCGTCCCCTGGCCGGCCTTGCCGCTCCACACGCAGACATCGCCCTTGGCGCACGACGCCTCCACCGCCACCGCGCCGGCGGCGCTCGGCGCGGTGAGGAGGGCGGCGCCGACCACCACCGCGGACACCGCTCCGGTCCTGACCCAGTCCATGTGCTCCCCGTTCCGCCGGAACCCCGCTGCCGGGGCTGACGAACCAACGGTAGGCATATCCGTCACCCTTTGACCACCGTGCGTGGCCGACTATGGCACGTTCAGGACGGAGACGACTCGCCCCCGGAAGGCTCACCACCGGACCCCTCGCCCGACTCCCCGCCCCCGGCCGCAGCACCATCGGACGCCCCGGTGTCGGGCTCCTTGTCGCCGTACACGGCCTCGTGCTGCCGGCGGGGCGAGCACACCGAGGCGGACGGGCAGGCGCAGCGCCCACCGCTGCTCAGCCGCACCGACACCGTGTCGGACGGCACGTTGCGCCCCACCACCTGGCCGGGGCCGCTGGGGGTCTCGACGCGCTCGCCGAGCGCGGGCATGCGCTCGTGCGCCTTGACGTACAGCGGGTGCTCGTACTTCAGGCAGCACATGAGCCGGCCGCAGGCACCGGCGATGCGCAGCGGGTTGACCGGGAGGTCCTGCTCCTTGGCCATCCGCACCGAGACGGGCTCGAAGTCCTTGAGGAACGTGGCGCAGCACAGGTCGCGCCCGCAGGGGCCGATGCCGCCCTGGAGGCGGGCCTCGTCGCGCGGGCCGACCTGCCGCAGCTCGACCCGGGCCTTGATGTTGCGGGCGAGGTCGCGGACCAGCGCGCGGAAGTCGACCCGGTGCGGCGCGGAGAAGTAGATCTTGAAGATGTTGTCGCGGTCGAGGAAGTCGACCCCGATGACCTTCATCGGCAGCTCGTGCTTGCGGATCAGCCGCTTGGCGACGCTCCGCCCCTCGGCGCGGCGGCGCCGGTTGCCCTCGTCGCGGGCGAGGTCCTCGTCGGTGGCGGGCCCGGCGCACTCGGGCAGGCCGCCGATGTCGTCGGAGACCCACTGCGGCGCCCACACGCACTCGGCCACCTCGGCGCCGGAGTCGGTCGGGACCAGGACCTTGTCGCCGACCCGGGGAGTGTGCGAACCGGGATCGAGATAGTAGAGCCGGCCGTAACGGGTGAAGCTGACTGCCATCACCATGCCCACGGTTTTGCTCCGTTCGCCCGGTTCCGTGGGACCAACCCTATGTCGTCCGGAATGTCGCCGCGCGCGGCGTGCTCACCACGCGGCGTCGGTGAGGTCGGCGGCGGGCAGTGTGCCGGTCCCCTGGGCGTAGATCCGGCCGTCGCTCACCGAGGCGAGCACGTGCCGTCCGGTGTGGTCGGGGTCGAGCCTGGACAGGTCGCCGCCGACCTTCTGCCGCCACAGCACCTTGGTCGGCTTCCCGGTCTGGACGGAGTACGCCTGCAAGGTGAGCTGCGTGTCCTGCTGCGCACCGGCGACGATGGTGCGGCCGTCCCGGCTCATGAACGCCGCACCGGCGCCCTTCGGCAGCATGAGGACGGGCCTGCTCGCCTTGAGGTCGCCGGACGGGCCCGCGGTGTTGAGCGCGCGCACCTGGTGCCGGGGCACGGTCGTCCGGCCGGCCGTCGTGCGCAGCGGGCTCCACACCAGGCAGAGCGTGCCGCCCGACCAGGACAGGCTGCCGATCCGGGCGGGCGATCTGGCCGTCCAGGTCTTGCGCGTCCCGGTCTTCAGCGACAGGACCTCGACCCGTCCGGCGGTGCCCTTGTACGTCACGTAGGCGATCCGGTCGCCGTCGGCGCTCACCGCCAGGTCGGACCAGGAGGTGGAGACGCCGGGGACGGTCGCCTCGGGGATCTCGGTCAGCTCCTTCGGCCGCCCCTGCTTGTCGAGGAGCAGGTGCTGGAAGGTGACCTTCCGGGCGCCGTAGGACGCGACGACGTACGAGCCGTCGCCCTTCGCCGCGACCCGCTGGAAACGGCGCCCCTGCGGCGCGGCCACGGGCAGCCCGACGTCGTTCCCGGTGCGGACGTCGCGGACGACGAGGGCGGCCCCCGTGCCGCGGACGCCGACGACGTAGCGCGGCTCGGTCCGCTCCTGCTTGGCCGCCGGCTGGGCGTCGTGCTGCTCCTCGCCGGCGCGCTGGTGGCGGTGCACCACGTCCAGGCCCGCGCCGACCGTCACGGCGGCGGCGGTGGCCAGTCCGAGCGGAACGGTCCGCTTCCAGACCGCCCTGATCCGCGAGGCCGGCGCCGACTCCTTGTGCTTGCCGTCCATGGGGATGACCCCGCACCCGCCTTCCGAGTCTCGACCGTCGTGTCGACCCGTCGTTTCTATCTCATCTACCACGCGACAAACAGCCATGATTGCGGACTTGTCTGGTCGAAGCGAACATTGCGTCGCTCCGGCGCCCGTCGGGACGCCCACTCCGGCACGCGTTCCGGCACGTTCCGGGACGCTCAGGTACTTTCCGGCGCGCCTACCCCGCCGCGAGCGCGGCCATGGCGGCCTCGATCGTCGCACCGCTGTACGAAGTTCCGAAGAGCGCCACGTGGACGAGCAGCGGATAAAGCTGGTGCAGCGGGACCCGCTCCCGCCACCCCGGCGCGAGCGGCGCGGTCTCATCGTAGGCGGCGAGCACGCGGTCGAGGCCGGGGGCGCCGAAAAGCGCCAGCATGGCCAGGTCGGTCTCGCGATGTCCGCCGTGCGCCGCCGGGTCGATCACCAGCGCCCGGCCGCCGGCCCCCCACCGGACGTTGCCCGACCACAGGTCGCCGTGGACACGGGCGCGCGGCTCGGGCGGGCCGGCCAGGCCGTCGATCCCGTCGGCGACCTGCTCGACCAGCCGCGTCCCGTCCGGGCCGAGGTGGCGGGCGGCACGGCGGAGGAACGGTTCGAGCCGCCGCTCGGCGTACCAGCGTGGCCAGTCGCGGCCGTCCGGCGTGTTGTCGAGGGGGAGATCGGCGATGTAGCCCTCCCACGGCGCCCCGTACGCGGACGGCGGCGCGGCGGTGTGCAGCACCGCGAGCTCGCGCCCGAGACGTTCGGCGGCCTCCGGGGTGGGCGGCCCGGACGGCAGCCACGGCAGGACCAGCAGGTCGTCGTCCACGGCCAGGACCGCCGGCACCGGGCTGCCCGGACCGGCCTCGGCCAGCCAGCGCAGCCCCGCCGCCTCGGCCGCGAACACACCCGCGAACCCGCCCGGGAAGCCGCCCGGGAAGCCGCCCGCGCGTCCGGAGGCGGCCTTGACGAACACCTCGCGGCCATCGGCGAGCGCGACGCGGTGCAGTGTCCAGGAATGACTGGAGCCCAGGTCGGAGACCCGCTCGACCCGTGTGCCGAGCAGTGCCGCGACGCGCTCGCGCATGGCTCAGCCGTCCTTGACCGCCGCGCGGACCTCGCCGAGCAGGCCGGGCATCGCCGCCTCCACCAGCTCCAGCGCGTGGTCGAAGTCGGACCGGCCGCCGTAGTACGGGTCGGGCACGTCCAGGTCGGCGCCGGCGGCCGGGTCGAACTCGCGCAGCAGCCGCACCTTCTCGCGCGCCCCCGCGTCCGGGGCCATCGCGCGCAGCGCCCGCCGATGCCCCTGGTCCAGCGCGATGACCAGGTCGTAGTCGGCGAACCAGCCGTCCTCGAACTGCCGCGCGACGTGCGCCGACCGGTAGCCGGCGCGGCTCAGCGCCGCGACCGTGCGGGAGTCGGCGGCGTCGCCGGCGTGCCAGCCCCCGGTCCCGGAGCTGTCGACCTCGACGTCCAGGCCCTCTTCCTCCACGTGGTGGCGGAAGACCGACTCGGCCATCGGCGAGCGGCAGATGTTGCCCGTGCAGACGAACGTGACGCGGTACGGCATACGCCCATCCTGCCCGAATCCACTCGGCCCCTCACCCACCCGGGCCGCCCCACGGCCAGGGCCACCGGAATGGGCCCTCGCAGCCGAACGCGGCCCCCGGCCGGAGCCGGGGGCCGCACCTCGAACGATCGGTCAGCGCGTCACCGCGTCACCGCGTCAGCGGGTCAGCGGGTCAGCGGGTCATCACCGCTGGACGGCGTGCAGCGCGTCGACGATGCCCGCCCCGTAGAACCCGTTGTTGGACTTGGAGCCCTCACAGGTCTGCTTGGAGGTGTTCTTCACCCACTCGCCGTCGACCTTGGTGTACCAGACGTAGTCGACGGTGGCGGGGCTCGGGCAGGGCGTGGCCGTCGCGGTCCCGCGCAGCGTGCGCTCCACGGCGTTCGGGTCCATCGTCAGGCCGCCCCGCTTGCGGTCCGACGTGCCGTACTTGCTGACGATCAGCGCCGCGACGCCCACCGCGTGCGGCGAGGCCATCGACGTCCCCTGCAAGGACTGGTAGTACGCGCAGGTCTTGCCGGTGCACTGCCGGACCACGTACGACACCTTCGGCGTCCCGTCGGCGTTCAGCTCACCGCGCTCGCGCGCGAGCCGCTCGGGGTAGGCGGCCCAGATGCCGAGGTTGTCGTCCGCCTTGCCCTCGGCGTTGTCGACCTTGTCGCCGCCGGGCGCCGCGATCGTGGTGAAGCCGGCGCCGTAGCTGGAGTAGTACGACTTGCGCTTGCTGATCCCGGTCGCCGAGACCGGAATGACGTGCTCGCCCTCGGTCGGCATCGACATGCAGCTCGCCGGGACGCTGCGCGAGTGCGGCTTCTCACCGGGCAGCGACGCGAAGTTCGGGCTGGTCTCGTCGAGGTTGGTCTTGGTGTAGTCGACCTTCTCGTTGCCCGCCGCGGAGATCAGCGTGACGCCGCGCTCGTGCGCGAAGTCCAGCGCCCGCTGGGTGGCCTTGATGATGGTCCGCTGCTCCAGCCGCTCGGTCGCCGAGTCCGCCGGGTTGTCGCCGCAGTTCCACAGCCACGGGTCGATGTAGTACGACATGTTGACCACGTCGATGCCGTGCTTGGCCGCGTAGGTGAGGCCGTCCACTGTCGGCCCGAGGTAGAAGTTCCCCGAGTCCTGCCCGACCCGCAGGTTGACCAGCGACACGTTCGGCGCGACGCCGGCCATGCCGAGCCCGTTGCGCGGCGAGGCGATCGTGGACGCCACGTGCGTGCCGTGGTCGTTGTCGTCCCAGTCGACCGGGTCGACGCAGGACTTGAACTCGCAGGGCCCGTCCAGCTCGTTGCCGTCGGCGTCCACCGGGACGTCGGTGGTGAAGTTGCGGCTGAGCCCGCGGTTGAAGTTCGGCTTGACGTCGGGGTGACTGCCGTCGACGCCGGTGTCCAGGATGCCGACCAGCACCCGCCGGTCGCCCGGCTCCACCTTGTAGGAGCCGTCGGCGGTCGCGTTCATCTGCTTCATGTCCCATTGCAGGTCCGCGAGCGGCTCGGCGCCCTTGGCCGGCTTGGACGGCCGGGCCGGCTTGGCGCTGCCGGCCCCCGTGCCCTTCACCGCCTCCACCTGCTTGCCCGCGCTCTTGGCGGTCTTCGGCGCCTTGCCGATCACCCGGTTGTGCGCGACGCCCTCCAGGGCCCGCTGGGCCATGGCGGCGGCGGTGAACCCGGGGTTCTCCGACCGCACCGTGGCCACGCCCACGTCGGTGTTCTCGTGGACGATCGAGCCTCCTGCCGCCTTCACGGCCGCGTGGGCCTTACTTGGGGAGGCGCCCTCCTTGTAGAGGACGACGTACTCCGAGACCTGACCCTTGGCCTGCGTGGGGTTGGGTGCCGCAGACGCTGGGAACGCCAGCGCCGTCGTGGTGACGACGGCGCAGGCGGCAGCGATGATGGCGCGCCGCAATGCACACCTCCTGCATGGGGGGAATGCCCGATTTTGGGCTCAACCCTCGCGACGGTACGGGAGTTGTTGTCGAGGCGAGCGAACGAGTAAATAACGAAATGGGGCATTTTGCGTTAGGACGGCACTCGCGGGACGGTCAGCCGACGTGCCGGGACGCCGGCCGGCACAGGACGGCCGGCCGGCGGGCGGGGATGGTCAGCCGCTGCGCGGGGACGGCCAGCCGGCGGGCGGGGACGGTCAGCCGGTGCGCAGGGCCATGGTGAGGGCCTCGACGGCCAGCAGGGGGTTGACGCTGGCGCCCAGCCGCTCCCTGCACTTCATGATCGCGTCGAGCCGCCGGAGGGTGCCCTCGGGCGGGCCCTGGGCGGCGGCGGTGCGCAGCTCGGCCGCCAACTCGGTGTTGACCAGCTCGGCGCCCGCGCCGAGCTGGAGCGTCAGCACGTCGCGGTAGTAGGAGGCCAGGTCGAGCAGCGCCCGGTCGAGGGAGTCGCGCTTGACCCGCGTCGCGCGGGACTTCTGCCGGTCCTCCAGGTCCTTCAGCGCCCCGGCGGTGCCGCGCGGCATCCGTCCCTTGGCGCTCTCGCCGAGCGCCTGCCGCAGCGCCGACGTCTCGGTCTCGTTGAGCTCCTCGGCCATCGTCTTGGCCTCCGCCTCGGCCGCCTTGACCAGCGTCTCGGCGGCCAGCACCGCCGGGCCGACCGACGTCAGCCGGCGCGGCACCGCCATCACCTCGGCGCGGACCCGGCGCGCGCCCGGATCGGTGGCCAGCCGCCGCGCCCGGCTGATGTGGCCCTGCGCCGCGCGCGCCACGACCTCGGCGGTGTCGCGGTCGACGCCGTCCCGCTGGACGAGCACGTCGGCGACGGCCGCGACCGGCGGCGTGCGCAGCGTCACCAGCCGGCAGCGCGACCTGATGGTGACCAGCAGGTCGTCCGGGGACGGCGTGCACAGCAGCCAGACCGTCCGCGGCGGGGGCTCCTCGATCGCCTTCAGCAGCGCGTTGGCGGCGGCCTCGGTGGCCCGGTCGGCGTCCTCGAACAGCACGATCTGCCAGCGGCCCCCGCTCGGCGACGACGACGCGCGCAGCACCAGCTCGCGGGTCTCCTTCACGCCGTACGACAGCCCGGCGGGACGCACCACCTCCACGTCGGCGTGCGTGCCCTGGAGGACCTGGTGGCAGGAGGCGCAGTGCCCGCAGCCGCGAGGCGTCTCGGTGCACTGGAGGGCGGCGCCGAAGGCCCGCGCGGCGGTCGAGCGGCCCGCGCCGGGCGGCCCGGTGAACAGCCACGCGTGCGCCATGTTGCCGCCGGGGGCGCCCGCCGGACGGCCCGCCGAGGTGGCCGTGCCCACGGTCCCGTCGGCGGCCGACCGCAGCTGCGCGACGACCGGATCCTGCCCCACCAGGTCATCCCACACGCTCATGCGTCCAGGCTATTGCCTCCGGCCCGGTCCCCCGCCCGAATCACCGGCCGGGCCGCGCCCGCCCGCGGCACGGGCGCCCGGCGGCCGGCGCGCCGTGGGTCGCCGCCGGGCGGCGGTCAGCCGTCGGTGATGACGGGGAAGGTGCTGGTGACGTCCTCGGTGCCCGCCGGGATCGGGTCGGGCAGGATCTCCCGGATCCGGTACTGGATCTCGCGGCTCAGCTCGGCCTGCGAACGGCCCGCGTCGAGGATCAGGTAGCGGTCCGGGTAGGCCTCGGCCAGCGCCCGGAACCCCTCACGCACCCGCTCGTGGAACTCCTGCGGCTCGGACTCGATCCGGTCGGCCGGCGAGCGGAGCCGGCCGAGACCGGTCTCCGGCGGCACCTCCAGCAGGACGGTCAGGTCGGGGATCAGCCCGCCGGTGGCCCACGCGTTGACCCGGGCGATGTCCTCGACCGGCTGCTGCCGGCCGAAACCCTGGTAGGCCAGCGAGGAGTCGACGTACCGGTCGCTGACCACGATGGCGCCGCGGTCCATCGCGGGCCGGATCACGTTGGCGACGTGGTCGGCGCGGTCGGCGGCGTACAGCAGCGTCTCGGCGCGGGTGGACAGCCCGGTGGTGTCGCGGTCGAGCAGCATCGCGCGCAGCCGCATTCCGATCTTGGTGGCGCCCGGCTCGTGCGTGGTGACCACGTCGTAGCCGTGGTCGCGCAGCCAGATCGCGGCGAGCCGCGCCTGGGTGGTCTTGCCCGCGCCCTCGCCGCCCTCGAACGCGACGAACACGCCGCGCTCGCGCTTGACCGGCGTCGCGGCGGCCTCGGCCTCGGCCTCGGCGGGCGGGACGTACACCTGCCCCTGGAGCGCGGCGGCGAGGTCGGGGAGCAGCGGGACGCCGCGCCGGTCGTCCAGCCGCCGGTACGCGAGCAGGCCCGCGACCAGCGCGACCACGGCGACGATGAGGAGCGCCGCGCCCGCGCCGCCGAAGGTGTAGGAGCCGTCGCCGACCTTGATCCGGTGCGTGCCGAGCACCCCGGCCAGCGGCGGCACGGCGGCGAACGCGACCAGGACGGCGACCAGCGCCACCGACCGCAGGTACGCGAACGCGCTCTCGTCCTCGGCGTCGTCGCCCGGCAGGAGCGCCGCGGACGCGGTCGACCAGGCGGCCCCGGCGGCGACGCCGAGGAACGCGGTCACGAACACCACCACGACCAGGTTGTGCACCAGCGAGACCAGGACCAGCGCCAGCGCCGTCGCCACGACCGTCAGCCCGAGCAGGCGGCGGCGGCTGAACGGGCCGAGCACGCGCGGGCCGAGGAACAGCCCGAACGGCAGCCCGACCGCGAGCCCGGCGAGGACGCAGCCGTAACCGGCGTCGCCGCCGCCGAGGTCGCGGGCGTACACCCGGGCGACCGCGACGACCGCGCCGGCCGCGAGCGCGACGCCGGTGATCGCGAGGCCGAGGCCGCGCGCGGCCGGCGCGCCGGCGGCGGTGCGCGGCCCCCGGACGATCAGCTTCAAGGGCGCCGGGACCGGGAACCCGTCCGGCCCCGGGCCGGGCAGGCCGCGCAGCAGCGCGACCGCGGCACCGGCGACGAGGAAGACCGCGGCGGTGACGTACAGCGCGAGATCGGCCCGGCGCTCGGTACCGGCCAGCGTGTCGCCGAGCAGCGCCAGCACGGTGAACAGCACGGCCGCGACCGGCGCCGCCCCGGACACGCCGCGCAGCGCCGACCGGCCGGCCTCGGCCCGCCGTTCCGCGGGCGCCAGCGCTGGCACCGACGCGCCCGCGGCCGGCACCCACAGCAGCGTCAGGCAGGCGACCAGGAACGCGACCCCGAGCGTCCACGGCAGCATGTCGACCAGCGGCACCGACACCACCAGCGCGAACCGCAGCAGATCGGCGACGAGCATGGTCAGCCGCCGGTCGAGCCGGGCGGTGACCGGGCCCGCCAGCGGCGCCAGCAGCACCGCCGGCAGCAGCATCAGGACCAGCACGCCGCCGACGGCCTGCGCGCGGCCGGCCATCGCGTCGTCCTGGGTGAGCACGCCGGCCATCGCGGTGAGCGCCGCGACGCTCAGCCAGTGGCCGAGGCCGGACAGCGAGAGCACCAGCCACAGCCGCCTGGAGGGCCTGTTCGACGAAACGCCCGGCGGCGCGGCGGGGTGCGGCCGGGTGGCGTCCGTTCTGGTCATGTCGGTCAGGGTATCGGCGTAGTTGTCCTTAGGAGCCCGACTTCGCGGAGGTTCGTCGGCGCGGTGCCGGCTTCTTCTTCCCGCCGCCCGCGGCCACCTTCTCCCGCCGCTCGGCGAGCAGCTCGGCGGCGCGCTGGATCGTCACCGACTCGACCTCGTCGCCCTTGCGCAGGCTGGCGTTGGTCTCACCGTCGGTGACGTACGGGCCGAACCGGCCCTCCTTCACCACCACCGGCTTGCCGCTGGCCGGGTCGTCGCCGATCTCGCGCAGCGGCGGCGCCGCGGCACGGCCCCGGCCCCGCTGCTTGGGCTGGGCGAACAACTCCTTGGCCTGCTCCAGCGTGACGGTGAACAGGTCCTCCTCCGAGCCGAGCGAGCGGCTGTCGGTGCCCCGCTTGATATAGGGCCCAAACCGCCCGTTCTGCGCGGTCACCGGCTCCCCGTCGAGCTCGCCCAGCGTCCGCGGCAGGGACAGCAGCTTCAGCGCGTCGTCCAGCGTGATCGTGTCGAGCGACATCGACTTGAACAGCGAGCCGGTGCGCGGCTTGACCGCGTCGGCCTTCTTGGTGCGCTTCTTCTTCTCGCCCTCGGCGGGCGCCGCCGGCTCGGGCAGGATCTCGGTGACGTACGGGCCGAACCGGCCCGACTTGGCCACGATCGTGCGACCGGTCTCCGGGTCGGTGCCGAGCTCGCGGTCGCCGCTCGGCTGCGCGAACAGCTCCTCGGCCTTCTCCCCGGTCAGCTCGTCCGGCGCGATGTCCTCGGGAATGTTGACCCGCTCGCCGTCGCGGTCGAGGTAGGGCCCGTACCGGCCGACGCGCACCATGATGTCGGTGCCCTTGACCGGGAACGAGCTGATCCCCTTGGCGTCGATGTCGCCGATGTCGCCGACCAGCTCCTTGAGTCCCTCCTCACCGCCCTCGCCGTCCTCGCCCTCGGTGCCGAAGTAGAACCGGCCGAGCCAGCGGACCCGCTCGGCCTCACCCCGGGCGATCTCGTCGAGACCGTCCTCCATGTGCGCGGTGAAGTCGTAGTCGACCAGGTTGCCGAAGTGCTGCTCCAGCAGGTTGACCACCGCGAACGCCAGGAAGGACGGGACCAGCGCGGTGCCCTTCTTGAACACGTAGCCGCGGTCGAGGATGGTGCCGATGATCGAGGCGTAGGTGGACGGGCGCCCGATCTCCCGCTCCTCCAGCTCCTTGACCAGGCTGGCCTCGGTGTACCGGGCCGGCGGCCGGGTCGAGTGCCCCTCGGCCTCGATCGACAGCGCGCTCAGCGGCCGGCCCTCGTCGAGGTTCGGCAGCCGCCGCTCCTGGTCGTCGCGGTCGGTGGACGGGTCGTCGGCGCTCTCCACGTACGCCTTCAGGAAGCCCCAGAACGTGATCGTCTTGCCGGTCGCGCCGAACTCGGCGACCTCGTCCCCCGTGGAGGTCCCGGTGACGCGCACCGACACCGACTGCCCCGCGGCGTCCTTCATCTGGCTGGCGATCGTCCGCTTCCAGATCAGCTCGTACAGCCGGAACTGGTCGCCGCGCAGGCCCGTCTCGGCGGGCGTGCGGAAGCTCTCGCCGGCCGGGCGGATCGCCTCGTGCGCCTCCTGCGCATTCTTGACCTTGGAGGTGTAGACGCGCGGCTTGTCCGGCACGTACTCGGCGCCGAACAGCGTGCCGGCCTGCCGCCGGGCCGCGGTGATCGCGGTCTCCGACAGCGTGATCGAGTCGGTGCGCATGTAGGTGATGAAGCCGTTCTCGTACAGCTTCTGCGCCACCGACATCGTGTACTTGGCGGAGTAGCTCAGCTTGCGGCTGGCCTCCTGCTGCAACGTGGTCGTGCGGAACGGCGGGTACGGCTTGCGGGTGTACGGCTTGCGCTCGACCGACTTGACCGCGTACGGCCGTCCGTCCAGCCGGGCCGCCAGCCCGCGCGCGGCGTCCTCGTCGAGGTGCAGCACGTCACGGGTCTTGAGGGTGCCGTCGGAGGCGAAGTCGCGGCCCTGCGCGACGCGCTTGCCGTCGACCGAGACCAGCCCGGCCTTGAACGCCTTGGGCTCCTCGCCCCCGGCCTCGTCCGGCCCGCCGCTCACGGAGAAGGCGCCCGCGATGTCCCAGTAGTGCGCCGGGACGAACGCGATCCGCTCCCGCTCCCGCTCGACGACCAGCCGGGTCGCCACGGACTGCACCCGGCCCGCCGACAGCTTCGGCATGACCTTCTTCCACAGCACCGGGCTGACCTCGTAGCCGTACAGCCGGTCGAGGATGCGGCGGGTCTCCTGCGCGTCGACCAGCCGCAGGTTGAGCTCGCGCGGATTGGCCGCGGCCCGCTGGATGGCGTCCTTGGTGATCTCGTTGAAGACCATCCGGTGCACCGGGACCTTGGGGTTGAGCACCTTCAGCAGGTGCCAGGCGATCGCCTCGCCCTCCCGGTCCTCGTCCGTCGCGAGGAAGAGCTCGTCGGCCTCGGCCAGCAGCTTCTTGAGCTTGGCCACCTGCTGCCGCTTGTCGGTGTTGACGACATAGAGCGGCTCGAAGCCGTGGTCGACGTTCACGCCGAGCTTGGCCCACGACTCGCCCTTGTACTTGGCCGGCACCTCCGAGGCGCTCCCGGGCAGGTCCCGGATATGGCCGATACTGGACTCCACGATGTAGCCACGGCCCAGGTAGCCGGCGATCGTCTTCGCCTTCGCAGGCGACTCGACGATCACCAGGCGGGTCCCGGTGCCCCCGTCCTGGCCACGCTTCGCAGTGCCGTTCTTGGCTGGCACAGTCGCTCCAACCTCGCAGTCTGGTCTTCTTACCCGAGCTTCGTACAACGTTGCACGACGACGCGTTCATGCCCGCGTCCGCGGTCTGGCCCGCCCCCGTCGGCCGTCACCGTCCACCACGGTGAACCTCCGACAGGATGACACGTCACCCTCGGGACCGGGACACAAGGCCGCCACCGTACGATCCCCGGCCGCCGGGAGGCCAGGCCATAATGGTCACGATGGCGCAGTACACCTACCTCGTCCTGCGACTGCCGCGCGGCACCACCCGTGACACCGCCCGGCAGATCATGACCGAGCACGCCGAGCACGGCGGCTGGGAGCTCGATCGATTGCGGCTCTACCCCGACGGTAGCCGCCGAATCCAACTCCGGCGCAAGATCATCCGCCAGATCCGTACCTTCTGACGTCGCCCGCCCCGCTTCCCCGGCCGGAGCGTAGCACTACGTACGAGATTTATGACGTGCCGTAATCATAACCGCCTTGCATAGAGCTTTGCCCGCCCCGGACCGCGCTTCCGGGACGGGCAAAGCGTTCCTGGGCCCCCGCCGGCGGCGCTCGGAAGGCGGGGCCGCACACCGCCGTGGCGGGCGCGTCCAGCCTGGTCAAGCGGCACCCCGCCGGACGGGGGCGAGGCCGGCGGAACCGGCCCCTAGCTCACCTGCGGCCGGGACGGGCCTTGCGGGTCAGCGCGAACGCCCCCGACACGAACACCACGGCCATGCCGAGCCCCCACACCGAGCCGGCCTTGGGGGTGTCGGCCAGCGGCTCCACCGCGGCCACCGGCTTGATCGCACCGAGCTTCCCCACCTCGGGGACCTTCACCCCACCGGCCCCGGTGAGCACCTTGGCCCCCGGCAGCCCGTCCGTACCGGGTCCACCCTGGGCGCTCCGGCCCCCGGTCGCCGGCGCGGACCGCTCCGACAGCTTGGGCAGCACCTTGACCGGGGTCTTGGGCAACGTGGGCAGCTTGGCCAGGGAGCCGAGGTCGCCCGGTCCGGGCGTCCCCCGCCCAACGCGCGCGGACGAACCGTCCCGCCCGCGGCTCGCGGCGTCACCGCGCTGCCGCCCGGGGCGTCCGGCCACGGCCGCGCCCTTGCACCCGGCCTCGGCGCGACCGGCGACCGCCACCGCGTTGCCGCAGACGTTCACCGGCACCGAGATCGGCGCGTTCACCTGATTCCCCGCCAGGACGCCGTGGGCGCCCGAGGTCTTCTGGCCGGCACCGCCGCGACCGTGGCCGCCCGCCACCCGCGCGCCGCCCTCGCAGACCGCGCCCGCCTTGCCCAGTACGGCCACGGCGTTGCCGCAGACGTTGACGGGAACGCTGATCGGCGCGTTCACCTGGTTGCCGCCGAGCACGCTGAACGCCCCGGAGGTGACCTGACGGCCACCGGGCCGCGCACCGCCGGTGACCGCGGCCCCGCCCTCGCACCCGGCGACGGCCTTGCCGAGGATCGCCACGGCGTTGCCGCACACGTTCACGGGGATCGAGATCGGCGCGTTCACCTGGTTTCCGGCCAGAATCCCGTGCTTCCCGCTGGTCTGCTGCCCGGCAGGCCGCTTCCCACCAGAGTGGTGCTGCGCGCCCTTCCCATGGCCCTTCCCGGGCGCCTTTCCGTGGCCCTTCCCGGGCGCCTTCCCGTGGCCGCTGTGAGCGGCGGAGCCGCCCTTGCAGCCCGCGTCCGCCTTCCCTGCGACCGCGACCGCGTTGCCGCAGGCGTTCACGGGCGCCTTGACCGGCGCGTTCACCTGATTGCCGGAACCGATCCCGGCCTTGCCGGAGGTCGACTGCCCGCCACCCCCGTGACCGCCCTTGTGCTTGCCGGGCTTGTGCTTGCCAGGCTTGTGCTTGCCGGGCTTGTGCTTGCCCTTCGGCCCCTTGTGACCCTTGTGGCCGCCCTTGTGGACCGCCGCGCCGCCCTCGCAGCCGGCCGCGGCCTTGCCGAGGACGGTGGCGGAGTTGCCGCAGGCGTTGACCGGCGCCGAGATCGGCAGGTTGGCCTGGTTGCCACCAAGCACGCTGGAGTCGCCGTTGGTGGTGCCGGCGAAGGCCGCGGAGGCCGGGACGGCGGTGACACCGAGAGCGACAAAGCCCGCGGTGAGCAGGACGGCACGGGAGGTGCTCTTGACCCACGTTCGCATGATGCTCCGTTCGGGAGGTGATAGGTGATGAATGACGTGCAGAGATGCGGGATCGCCGGAGCGCCGATCTCGTGGGGGCGACGGCCGTCGGGGGGACGGCGCGTCTCGGCCTGGACCCGAGCCGCACGGGTCCAGCGCCGGGGTCTGTGATCAGTGATCAGTCAGGGGCGAAGGAGGGCTCGTCCGCGGCGGTGCGGACGGCCGGGGGAACCGCGCCAGGGGCGTGGAGCAGCACCGGCCGAGGCCGGGCTGGGATCCAGGGCCGGCCGGCGGGCAGGCCACTGAGGCCGCCGAGCAGAACAGGCCCGGCGACGGGTCCGGACGCCCCGGCCCGATGCGGATCGGGAGCGGGGACCCGCTCACGGGGAACCGGCGCGGGCCTCGGGGCCGAACGGGCTTGAACACCCTCGGACGCCCCCGGTCGGGCCACGATCGCCGCCAGGCCCTTTCTTGGCGAACGTTCGGCGGACGTCCCGGATCGGGGACGCGCCGGAGCCCGGGAAACACGTCCTGCCCGGACGGGCACCGGTGCGACGGCCCGCACGCGTTTGCGCACGGTCTCCTCAGGGGGTGAGACCGCATGAGGGGCCCCGGCGCCGCCGCTCTCAGGCGGCGGCGCGACCGTGCGGGGCTTCACGACCACACCGCGGATGCCCTTGCGGGCACCGGGCAGGACGACGTTCCGGGCGGCGCGGACCGTGCCGTTCAGCACGGTCGCGCCCTTCACGACATCGGCGGGGGCGGGCTGTTCGGCGGCGCACGCCTGCGCGGCGCCGCCGAGCAGCCAGCCCGCCGCGATCAGGCCGACGATCACCAGGATCCGGCGGATCGTCCGGCCGGCGACGGCACGGCGCAGCGGGACGGGCACCACACCCGCGCATGCCGTACCTGCCACTCGACTGCCCTCCGCCACGATCCCCGTCCGCCCCCGGACGGGGACCCAGAGAACGACCCGAGTCGCCCTCTACGGATAGTGACCGTAGCACCACGGATCGCACATGCGACGGTAATCCGTGGAAAACGTCAGGAGCGGTCCAGGAATTGGTCGAGCACCCGCACGCCGAAGTGCAGCCCGTCCACCGGGACGCGCTCGTCGACACCATGGAACATTCCGGAAAAGTCCAATTCTGGGGGGAGTCGCAAGGGCGCAAATCCGTAGCAGCGCATCCCCAGCCGGGCGAACGACTTGCCGTCCGTCCCGCCGCTCAGGCAGTAGGGCACCGGCAGCGCACCGGCGTCCTCCGAGAGCAGCGCGGCCTCCATGGCCTCCACCAGGGCACCCTCGTAGTCGGCCTCAAGCGCCTGGTCATGGTGGACGAACCCACGCTCGACGTCCGGGCCGAGCAGCCCGTCCACGGTCGCGAAGAAGTCGTCCTCGTACCCCGGCAGGAACCGCCCGTCCACCTGGGCGGTCGCGGTCTGCGGAATGACGTTCGCCTTATATCCCGCTTCCAGCACCGACGGGTTCAGGGTGTGCCTCAGCGTCGCCCCGATCATCCGCGCCAGCGGCCCGATCTCGTCGAGGCATTTCTCTGGATCGTCCGGGTCGAACTCCACCCCGTAGGCCAGGCACGCACGCTCGAGAAAGGACCGCACGGTCTTGGTCAACTGCACCGGGAACTCGTGCGACCCCAGCCGCCCGACCGCCGCCGCCAGCGCCGTCACCGCGTTGTCCGGATGCACCATCGACCCGTGCCCGGCGGTCCCCCGCGCGGTCAGGTTCATCCACGCGATGCCCTTCTCCGCCGTCTCGATGAGGTACATCCGCCGATCACCGGGAACCGTCAGGCTGAACCCGCCGACCTCCCCCACGGCCTCGGTGCACCCCTCGAACAGCTCCGGCTTCTCGTCCACGAGCCATCGCGCCCCCCACTTGCCCCCGGCCTCCTCGTCCGCGAGAAAGGCCAGCACGACGTCCCGCGGAGGCTTGCGCCCCTCACGCAGCCGCTTCCGCACGACCGCGAGGATCATCGCGTCCATGTTCTTCATGTCGACGGCCCCGCGCCCCCAGACGCACCCGTCTGCGATCTCTCCCCCGAACGGATCCCGCGTCCAGTCCTCCGCACGGGCCGGCACCACGTCCAGGTGCCCGTGCAGCAACAGCGCGTCCCGGCTCCGGTCCTCGCCCTCGATCCGCGCCACCAGGCTCGCCCGCTTCGGGTGCGACTCGAAGATCTGCGACTCCACCCCCACCTCGGCCAGCTGCTCCGCGACGTACTCCGCCGCCACCCGCTCCCCTGGCCCGGAGTGGTCCCCAGGGTTACTGGTATCGATCCGGATCAGCTCCTGGCAGAGCCGGACGACCTCGTCCTCAGCAGTCACAGTGATCACCTTCACGCCCGGGTTCACGTACCCGACCATGGTGCCCCTCCATCGACTTCGCCGCGAGTCGGGACCTTTGGTATGGTGAACCCGCCGCAGCCGAGCTGCGGCCTGCGACCAAGTCCGGGTGGCGGAATAGGCAGACGCGCTAGCTTGAGGTGCTAGTGCCCTTTACGGGGCATGGGGGTTCAAGTCCCCCCTCGGACACGCACCGACCGCACATGTGGGGGTTCAGGAACGATCTGAACCTCCACTTCGCGTTTCTGCGGGTAGTACGTCATCGCAAGGCCGAGTTCCTGGAACAGGTCGGCCTCTGCGAGCGAAGGCGCTCGACCCGGACCAGTCCGGCGCCCTGATCACGCAGAAGATCCGGGAAATTACATGATTTCAGCACACGAGATGCACAGCGTGACGGGCGCCGACCTTCCAGGAGTGCGCTGGCGCAAGAGCAGTCCGAGCAACAACGGCGGAAGCTGCGTCGAAGCCGCGACCTTGGGCCGGGCGCATCTGGCCCGCGACTCCAAGGACCCCGCCGGCCCCGTGCTCGCCTTCGCCCCGGCCGAGTGGACGACCTTCATCAAGGCCGCCAAGGCCGGCTCATTCGACCTGAGATAGGCCACGGTAACCGCGCCTCTCACTCACAGACCAGCAGCCCACTCGCCGTGAATGGTCGGCCTTCCCTGGTCTGCGTCGCCGATGCGAGCGCTGTTGCAGCACGTCTAGCATCCGGGTGCCTGTCTGGGCGGCCTCCATCGCCGGGCTGGTGCCGGCAGCGGCTCCGGCCAGCGCCCAGTCGACATCGTTGCCCTGGGGCCGGCCCCGAACGGTGCTGGCCTTCGGCGGAACTCTCCCTGACGGCTACCGCCCGGAACCTGCTCGGGCCCTCCTCGAAGGCGGTCGGTCTGGGCGTGCTGTGTCTCCAGGCGCGTGGCTCAGGTGGTTTTGGAGTTCGCGGTGGCGGAATTGGTAGGCGATGCCCGCGGTGCGGATCAGTCCGGCGTCGGTGTAGCACCAGTCCAGGAAACGGCCGAGTCGTAGCGGAAGGCGCCGTCTCATGATGATCAGAAGCATGAAGTAGCGCGCTGCCGCGAGCCCGGCGGGCCTGACTGTGAACCCGACCGCCGCCCAGAGCATGAGCCCAACCATGAGCGCGACCGCGAGCCCGAACGCGATTCCTTCCCCTGCTTCATCAGAGAGCCCGTACGTGAGCCCGGCCGCGAGCCCGACCGCGAGCCCGACCGCGGGCCCGCCCGCGAGGCCAGCCGCGAGCCCGACCCCGAGCCCGCCCGCGAGCCCGCCCGCGAGCCCGCCCGCGAGCCCGCCGACGAGCCCGACCCCGAGCCTGGCTGTGGGCCCGACCGTGTGCCCGGCCTGGAACGCGGCCGCGAACCCGGACACGAACCCGCCCGCAAACCCGGACACGAACCCGACTGTGAACCATCTGATGAGGTCCTTGCGGATGAGGCCACGAGAATCTCTCGCGGTGGTGTTGTCGGAAGGATCGAGTCCGCTCGTGAGCCCGAGCGCGAGCCCGACCGCGAGCCCGTATGCGAGCCCATACGCGAGCCCGACCGCGAGCCCGCCCGCGAGCCCGAACCAGAGCCCGACCGCGAGCCCGACCGCGAGCCCGATGATGCTTTTCCGAAGGCCAGCGCGTGTCTTGAGTCGGGAAAAGTCGATGCGTGTGGGTACGGGCCACCGCTGTCTCCACGCAAAGACCCCTGGGATCAAAACGAAGATCTCGGCGAACCAGACGGCAGGCGGTGATGTGGAAGTAGCGAGCAGCACAGCCAGAAGCGTGGTGATTGGCAGGGCGGTGAGGAGGGTGGTGAGGAGGGTGGTGAGGATGCGGGGGCGGTTGCCGGCGAGTGGCCAGAGTTCGTGTAGGACGATGTCGGTGCCGGACAGGGTGCGGCCGGCGAAGGGTGGTCTGGTGGTGTTGTCGTCAAGGTAGCGGGCCAGGACGGTCAGCCAGGCGTGGACCTGGACGGGCCGGTAGTTGCGGGGGTTGCGTTTGTTGAGGGCAGCCGCGGCGACGGATGCGGGGATGAACTCTTGCAGTAGGTGGCGGTGGATGTCGTCGGCGCTGCCGTAGTCGACCAGGTCTGCGGGGTCGCGCAGGTAGTCGCCGGTGGTGTCGGAGCGCTGTTGGTAGGCGGTGACGGCGAGGGTCAGCCGCCAGGGGGTCGCCAGTGCGTGGGACAGGGGGTGGCCGGGCTGGTTGAGGACGCGCAGGACGGGTTGCCAGCGCGGGAGCTGGTCGTCTCCGGCCGTGGTCACGATGAACTCTGACGCCTGTTCGATGGTGACGGGGACCAGGTCGACACGGGCGGCGTCGCGGGCCTGGGTATGACCGCTGGTCAGGGCCTGGTATTGGCCGGTGCGGCAGGTCAGGATCAGCCCGGCCTTGTGCTGACCGTCCTGGTAGCGGTTGAGTTTCTCCAGTGCGCGGCCCGCGGCGGAGTTGAAGCCGGGCAGGTCGGTGCGGTCCATCTCGTCGAGCCCGTCGATGACCGGCAGTACCTTGTCGTGCCGCACCAGCTCCCGGGCTGTGACCTCACGCAACTCGAACGTTCGGACCAGGTGGTCGATCAGCAGGGCCTCCACCTCCGGCCCCTGATCCCGCCGCCCGGTCTTGGGGTCCTTCAGCCCGGTCCCGGGGTCCCAGCCAGCGGCGGAGATCCGCACCGGGACCGCGGCACCGGGTTTGCGAGTCTCCAGCAATTCCAGGATCAGTTTGATCCCCAGGACGGTTTTCCCGGCGCCGGGCGCACCGGTGATAACCAGCCGCTGCGGATGAAGGGCTTGAAAGTAGGCGGCCACGCCCTTCAGCGTGCCGGCGTCGGCGGCGCCGTCGACCTCGTGTGTGGAGACCAGCGTGAATCTCACGTTGATCGTCCGTGCGGCGGCGCCCAGCAGTTGCAGGAACTGCAGCTCCTCGTTCTTCTTCACCTCCGTAGCCAGACGGTCGGCCCAGGTCGCGGGGTCATATTCGCTGAAACGCAAGGCCCGGTAGGCCAGCGCCCCCGACCAGATCGAGACCGTCAGCGAGACCAGGCCGATGGTTGCCCCCAAAAGATCGGGTTCAGCCGGCTTGAACGTCCCAATGCCCAGGAAGCGCGCCAGTACCGCGACAGCTGTGATCAGAAAGCCCACACACGCCACACCCCACAGGCGGCCCGATCTACGTTCACTCATAAGACAGCAGGATGGTCCCGCCAGCGGCGGCTGTACACACGATTAAGCGAATCGTCATCAAACTCTGAGCTTTCCCCCGTAGCACGGCCACCTGGGGTGAGCTGGGTCAGCCGGTCGGTGGTGAGGTTGCAGGGCAAGAGCTGCGCGATAGGCGCCCACGTCCAGCTTGCTAAAGGCGTGGTGACTCCACGGATGCCTTGACGATTTGGTTGGGGTCAGCGGATCGGCCCGTAGGTTGGCGTGTGTGAGCGGTTATGACTTGATCGCGTACCCGGGCAACGCGGAGGACGTCGTGTTGATGCGCGCCTTCGCTGGCCAAAGGGACGGGTTCTTCGTGGATGTCGGTGCCGGCGAGCCCGTCAGCGGCTCGCTCACCAAGAATCTGGTAAATGGCCTGGGCTGGCAGGGGGTCAACGTCGAGCCGTTGCCTGAGCGCCACGCACGTCTTCAGCAGGCCCGGCCGGGTGACGTCAACCTGCGCGTAGCCGTGGGCGACGAACCGGGGACCGCGAGGTTCTTTCGGGTCATCCCTGGGCGGGGCCAGACGGGCGGCGGCGGCCTCAGCACCCTGCGCAGGGATGTCCTGGAGGGGCATCTTACGAACGGGTGGCGCCATGAGGAACTGCGCGTCGAGGTCGTCACTCTAGAGACGATTCTCGGCGCGCATGCGGAACCGGGCTTCGACCTGCTGAAGGTCGATGTGGAGGGGGCTGAGTCCGCCGTGCTGCGGTCGGCCGACCTGCTGACGTGGCGGCCTCGGGTGATCGTGGTCGAGGCGACCGTCCCGCTGACGACCCGGCCCAGCCACCAGGAGTGGGAGCCTGGTGTCCTCGCGGCCGGGTACCGGCTGGCACTGTTCGACGGCGTCAACCGCTTCTACGCGCGCGACGACGAGGCTGACCTCCGTGAGCGACTCGCAGTGCCCGCGAACGTGCTGGACAACTACATTCCTTACGCGTGTGCCCGCCGGGCCGGGCTTATCGGGCCAGAGTGAGCAGGTCAGGGCGGTGATCGTGCAGCCACCGCGCGATCCACGCCCCGTCGCTTCCGGCAAGCCCAAGGGACGGCGCGTCGATGAGGCGACGCAGCATCATCAGCGGCAGCAGCGCGTTCAGGGCGTCCTGGTCGACCGCGTCCTGGCCGTAGCCGTCGAGAAGAGGGCCGGGTTCTGCGCCGCGCGGCATGTCGACGGCCAGGGACCAGGCGAGGTCGAGCATCGGCGGTGCGGCCTCGGTCGCGCCCGGATCGATCAACCCGGTGAGGACGTCGCCGTCGAACAGCGCGTTGTGACAGACCGCGACGTCGCCATGGATCGCGGTCATCGGGAGCCCTTGGCAGGCTGCATCGAAGTGCTCGGCGATGGCGGGGTAGGCGTCTGGAGCAGTGGTCCGTGCCCAGCCGAGCAGGACTCCCAGCGCGCCGGGATCATCCAGACACTGACCCTCGCCGGGGGGCTGGGAGTGCCATAGCCGAAGCTGGTGGCCCAGTTCCCGCTGCCGTGCGGGCGTCGGGTGGTCCGCGGCAACGCCGGGAAGACGTTCCAGGACGGCCCACCATTCCTCCCCGGTTGTGCCTGCGTCCAGCAGCCGAGGCGCCCGAACGCCTGTTGCCGCGCGCAGTTCCTCGAAGTTGCGGACAGTCTCCAGCCGTTCGTGCCGCCGTCGGCGCACCTTGATGACCGTCCGGACGCCCGGCACGACACCTTCGGTACCGAGCGTCGCCAGCGCGGCGGCCAAGTCGTGCGGGCCGTCGAACGCCAAGCTGGCCAGCGCGCTCCCGATCGCGGCCTCGACGAGCGCGTCGGGCACGCGGCCGGTCAGGATCAGCGCGCTGCGGTCACCGGCGTCCAAAGGTCGGCAGATCGGCGCCCGCAGCCGGGCGAGGACCTGCGACCAGCGATGCCGCGCGGAGTCGGGATCGTCCAACCACTCGATGCTCTCGAAGTCGGCGTCCAGCCCGGCCCACGACCGGGTCACCGGTGCCCAGACGGGCAGGCAGTCCTCACCCAGACGTCGTGCGGTGCGCGCGGCCTGTGCCGTCCGGCCACCGGAGGCGTCCAGCAGAACCTGCAACGCCTCGACGGGCAGCAGTTCACGGGAGGCCCCGAGTTCACCGAACCGGCGCGCCGCCGCCTCCAGCAGTCTGGAGGCCGCGCGGTGTTCGCCGCGCTGCGTCCGCGCCATCGCCTCGGCCATGTCGCACTGGGCGAGCCCGATCGGTTCGCCGGCCGAGCTGTTCAACTCACGCGCCCGCGCAAGCAGCGACAGCGTCTGGTCCGGGTCGTACCACATCACCGCCAGCAGCAGGTGCCGCAGCGCACGCGCCTCCCACAGCGGCGCATTGGCTTGGCGTGCCGCTTGCAACGTTGCCTCGAAAAACTGGGCCGCCTCGGCGAACCTGGCGTTTTGCAGGTGGGCGTGGCCGAGCAGGTCGGCGGCCCGCACCTGATCGGGCCCTGTCTGGGATGCGCCGCCCATCAGCTGTACGACGGACCGGTAGTCGCTGCGGCGTAGTGCGTTGTCGGCCAGGCCGAACCGCGCACTCGCGCCGATCAGCGATGCGGGCTCGATGCCGGACAGGTGGTCGGCGGCTTCCTCGACCCGACCGATGATGTGCGCCCGATCCACCAGTTCATGCCGGTAGTAGTCCGCGAACGGGCCGTCCGGTTCACCGACCAACCCGCGCAGCGCCTGGTAGCGGTCCTCGGCGTTGACGTCTCCACGCCGCCAACCACCCCTCACCCGACGCGCAACGTCCAACATCGTCCTTCAACGGCCACCCCCCAAGCCACTCCGCAGCCCAGCCCCGACCGGTCCCGGGCATTGGGCCCCGAGTACACGGTGTTCCTGGGCTTGGACGTTGGCAAGGGCGAACACCACGCCTGCGCCCTGGACCCGCCCGGCAAGAAACTGCACGACAAGCCACTCCCCAACGACGAGCAGCGGCTGCGAGTCCTGTCCGCCCAGCTCGGCAGGCACGGGCGGGTGCTGGTGCTGGTGCTGGTCGACCAGCCCACCTCGATCGGTGCTCTACCGGTCGTGGTCGCCCGGGCCGAGCCCTCTCTGCCAGACTCGTGTGACACACGGGACGAACGAACCTTAAGGAGCCGGACGGCCCGAGGTTGATCCTTGGCGCTGCCGCCTGGCAGGCGCTCACCTGCGGAATCAAGACGAGTGAGCCCGGTCGCCTTCTGGGAACAACATCGCACCTCACCACCGGCCGGCTGACCCGTCTCACCCCACGTGGCCGTGCTACAGGGGAACCTCATCGAGCTGACATCGAAGAAGGCTGCCGAAGGGCTGAGCGTCGGCGAGAGGAAGGAACTGGTCCACGTTGAGGGTGCAGCCGACGGCCGCGAGCCGTTGGCCTGGTTCCAGAATCAGGCCACGTCTCAGGGCGTCTTCATCCGATCGCGGCGATGTGGGGCTCCGACGTCGTATTCGTCTCAGGTGATAGTGCGGCCATGAGGCTTTTCGGCCCAGGCCACCAGTCGCTTCATCTACTAACTGCGATTAGGCTCTCTCGTATTTTCGACGCCCCCGCCGTTCTTGGATTCGCGTGATCGTCGTCTGCGTTTCGTCTCGGCTTCGCATTTCGCCGGAGTGCGTTTGATTCGCGTCCCTCGGACACAGAGACAGCATCCGACACCGCGGAAGCCAATTGGGCGAAGATGAACCAGCCGACGTGGACCAAACTGCATGTAGCGACACAAAACAGAAAGTCGACAGGTCAGGGCGGCTCGGCACTCACTCCAGACCCGCAACTAGGTTAGCGACCTATCCAAGGTCAACCCGAGCTTCTACAACCAGCCGCCCCGTCGAAGCCGCAGGACCCAGCGTTGCGGATGTGGCGCGTGCCCCGCACCGGTCGCCGCGCGTCAACAGAGCCACGAACCGGAACAGATCACCCATGACGACATAGAGCAAGGGCCAGAACACACACGATGCCCACTACCGAGACCCTTCGGGGACGGAACCTGCAGATCCGCCAGTCGGAATCAGTTTCCGCACCCCGCAAGGTCGGTGAGCAGGTTCTCCCATTGCCAGGCGATGGCGGCGAGGTCATAGCGGCCGGCGGTCTGGTGCGCGGTTGCGCCCATGACCTGGCGTCTGGCGGGGTCGGTGATGAGTTCGCAGAGCGCGTCGGCCAGGGCGTCGGTGTCGCCCGATGGTACGAGGAGTCCGTTGCGGCCGTGGGTGATGATCTCGCCGGGGCCTTGGGGGCAGTCGAAGCTGACGACCGGGACGCCGCAGGCGAAGGCTTCGATGATGGTCATGCCAAAGCCTTCGAAGGAAGAGGACAGCGCGACGATGGAGGCTTGGGCGAAGGCCGCGTGGATGTCGCTGGTCCGGCCCATGAACGCGACGTTCTCCCCCAGGTTGTGGTCGGCGGCGACGGCACGCAGGTTCTTGAGTTCGGGTCCGCTCCCGTACAGGCGCAAGATCCAGTCGGGGTGGGTCGCGTGGACCTTGGCGAAGGCGGTGATGAGCCGTTCGTAGTGTTTGACTTTGGCCATCCGGCCAGCCGCGGCGATCAGCGGCGCGTCCAGGCCGGAGACCGGCTTGGCACCGGCGGGCAGCGCGTTGGGGATGACCTGCAGGCGCGTGGGCGACGGGGTAAGGAAGTCGGTGTAGGCGCGCCGGTCGGCTTCGGTGAGCGTCACCAGCGCATCCAGGCGTGGATACCAGCGGTGTATGTGTTCCTTCAGGTCGGGGCGGTGCGCGTCCAGATGAAGGTGCTCTTGACCGACCACGGCCACATCGCGTGGGGCGAAGCGGGCGGCCAGCAGGTTGAACGCCGGGCGGGTGGTGATCAGCACGTCGGTCTCCAGCCTGCGCAACGCCCGCCGCATCTGATGGTCCCCGCGCAGCGTGACCTGCGACCAGATCCGATCGCCGCGCGGTACCAGCCGGCTGTTGTGCCGCCCCAGCCGCGCCTCGAACCGACCCGGACGCACTCCCTCACGCAGATCCATCAGCGTGCGAACGCCGATGCGCTCATCGATCGCGAAGAACGGATCATCGCGCTGCCGCTGCAAGGTGATGATCTCGACGTCGTGACGATCCGCGAGATGGTTGGCGAGGGTAAGGGTGGCGCGGATCGTGCCGCCCATACCGTGCGCGGCCTTGAGAAGAAACGTGATCTTCATACCTGACTTCTCCGTTGGGGGGTGGATCTTCGCCGCGCCGGGCCGCCGTCTCGCCGATCCGCGCGGCCTCTCAGCCACCTACAAAGCACTAGGTGCTGACGCTCTTTCTGATTGCTGCGACGGCCGTGGCGAGTCGTTCCCGTCGAGTTCCAGACCCTGGATGCCGGCCGCGAGCGTCAGCGGAATCGCGGTCGTGAACGCCAGCGCCGGGATCGTCATGCCGGAGTCGTTGACCAGCATCCCCACCCCCGCCGTCACCAGGACGGCGGCAAGCGTGGCTCGCAGGGCAGGGGCACGTTCACAAGCCGTGTGCAGCGCGGCCGCACGCCATGCGAGCGGCCGCAGCAGCACGAAGAAGAGGAAACCGACAGACGCCACCGTGACGAGACCGAGTTTCAGGTTGTCGAAGCTGGCCTGCATCGCGTGGAACTTACGAGTGATGACGGTCCCGCTGCCCCCGCTCGTGAGGCTGTTCCAGAACTCCCCGATGTGAGTCGGATGGGGGCGAAGCGAATCCAGGAAAGACACGCCCAGCACGAACACCGCCCCGATCGCCAGCACGGCGAGTAGCCGCGAACGTCGGATTCGCTGCCCGCTCACCATCCACGCATAGATGACGAACCCGGGGCAGGTCGCGATGATGCCGCCGAAGTCGGCCCCCCACACAGGGGCGCCATCGATCACCAGTGCCGCGAGCCCGGCGGCGACGACCAGTGCGATCGCCGGGAGGCGGCGGTTGCGGGAGGTGTGCAGCAGACGGTCTGCCACCGCGCCGGTCGCGACGATGACGCCGGTGATCCAAAGCGCCCACGCGATGTTGCCGAAGCCGTAGAAGCGGCCGCCGATGAGCGGCGTGTAGCCGAGCATGCTGCAGGTCTGCAGGTGATTACCGGTCATCACGTCAAGGGTGAGGACCAGCGCGGTCAAGCCGCCGACGATCGCGCCGGGCCCGGTCACGGACCGGCGCCACGGACCGGCCGCCGCTATCGCCGTGATCACGGCGATGGCGGCGAGCATGGTCAGCACCAGCTCGGCGGCCGGGTGGGCACTCGACCACCACGGAACCAGGTTGGCCAGGTAGGTCGTCACCGGAAGGGACGCAGTGGCCAGTGCCAGGATCCTGGTTACCGCGAGCGCTCGCGGCCGCTTGCGTCGGAGCGTCACGGTGGCGAAGGCGTACAACGCGATCTGCACGATGACGAACGTGAGATAGAAGGGGTGGGCCAGACCTCGGTATGTACGCGCGGCCACGTCCTTGTCGTTCAGCGTGTGCACGACACGGCGGGTAGACGCCGCCCGAGCTCCACCGTCGTCGTACCAGGGCGAGCCCACCATGTCCGCCGGCTGTTCGATGTGCAGGACATGCAGGATCGTCGAGGTGACATCGGTGAGCGTGACGAGCCCGCGGGCGTGCGTCGAGTCGGCAGTCAAGTAGCGGAAGCCGTATCCGGGGCCGACCGCGAGGGCGACGTGTAGGTGAACACCGCTCCTGTCGTCGGACATCCCGGCCAACAGCACGGTGGTGCCCGGCGGGACCGACTCGAGGATTCGGCCGACCTGGTCGTCGGCGCGTCTGACCGCCACCGTGCGCCTCTCTGCGGCGACGTTGGCCTGCTGGCGGCCCATGTCGACGTCGGTGTTGACGCGGGCGCGGAATATGTCATCGACGTCGACCATCGTGAGCGCGCAACGGAGCCATCCGTCGGCGGGCATCCGAGCGACTGACGGGGCGTACGCGTCCACCCGCCCGTTGCGGTCGGCCGCGCCGAATGCGGCGCCGGGCCCCACCGCCATCGTGCACGCCCCGGAGCGGTGCACCGCGTCGCCGAGGAGGCCGATTTCGGCACCATATTTGTTGTGCGCGTTGTCGTCTCGCATCCGGCTGTAACCCGAGACCACGTTGTCAATCGGCGCCGCCGGCAGGCCGCAACTACGATGACGCGGCCATGCTCGCTGACCCGCGGATACTGTCAGCCAGCCGCCGATCGGGCAGGTACGCGAGCCGATCGTCTTGGCCGACATCGCGGCCGTCGAGCCTCGGCCGGTCAGTTTCCACAGGTTGGGGGTACTGCTTTCACGGACGTCGCTCCATCGCAGGCCCGGGACGCCGACCAAGACTACGCGCCCCTTCGTCCCCGGCGCCCGCCCGGCGGACGCCGTCGTGGGCAAGAAGCCCAGCAGCGCGGCCGTGAACACCAGCAAAGCGGCCACGACCGTGCTCACTCGGCGATACGTCGCCGCCGGTGACTGTGCCACCATCACGTCCGTGTGATGTCGTCGGGAGATCGCCGCGAAGACGCTCCTCGTCGCAGATCCAGCAGTGCGGGTTCGGACCGGGCCGGTGGTCCTTGCCGGTCGCTGGGGCCTGCCACGGGGGCCTTCAGGAAGGTCTCCGCCACCACGACCTGAGCGGCCTCTCCCCCCGGCCTGCGGACGACACAGCGCTTGATGTCCGGGGCGTACCGGCGGAAGACCTCGGCGACCGCCTCGGGCTCTCGCCGGGACCGTCCGCTGACAGAAGCGTCATCGGCCTCCGCTCGGCTCGTCTCACTCATACTTCGGCCTCTCGGGCTTCGGGTCAGGACACCCGTTGTTGCCCGGCCGGCCGCGAGCGGTTCCCTCCTGATCCGATTAATTCCGCCGGAGTCTCTCGGTGACGGGCAGAACAGCACCTTTCGCCCGGACCTCGACGGCGAAGATCACTGGAGGTTCACCGGCCGGTCCGGCTCGAGCACTCTGCGGGTGCCGGAAATCCCATCCACGTCGCGTGACCTTGGCACATCCTTCGATGACGCCGCCGCAGCGATCAAGGCGGCTGGCCTCGCCGTTCCGGGGTTTCGGACACGGCGCCGTGCGCTGCGGTCTGCGTTCGGTGATCACCATGCCGGCGAATCGTGGGTGCTCGGCAGATGCTCGTATGCCGCAGTACGCGCCGTCACACGGCGACAGAAGCCGGTAGCCGAACGGACGGAATCTCGGACGAAATGGCATAGACCGATACCGAGAGCGCCAGTCCGATACGAGAGCAGCGGACTCGTAATCCACGGGCTCGGAGCTGCAGGTAGCAGCAGCGACGTCACCAAAGCCCCAGGTTGCGGCGCTTCTCGCTTGGCCACATGTGGGCCGGGTCCAATCAGCCGACCGTGAAGCGGCCATCGATCATGAACTGGCAAACACGAACACGCAGGTCATGTCCGTTCCATCTGTGTGGCTTCCGCCACCGGATTCGAACCCTGTGACGGGCCTGATCCACTTGCGATGGTAAGCGACGTGAGGTCGCAGCGGTTTGGTGCTGCGACCTGGCGAATCGCTGTGGCCTGAGCTAAAATAGAATTGTCGAGTCGGATTAAGCGCCTATTACGATCTGGCATGGCTCGCCAATCGAGCCCAACCGGGACAAAAATGTGCGGTCGGGTGCGATCGCCCCTCGGACACGCACCGACCGCACATGTGGGGGTTCAGGAACGATCTGGACCTCCACTTCGCGTTTCTGCGGGTAGTACGTCATCGCGAGTCCGAGTTCCTGGAACAGGTCGGCCTTGTCGAGTGGATGGGCCTTGAGCACCATCTGCGCGAGGGCGCCGGTCTGGTCCAGCAGATCGGTGATCTCGTCCCGCGAGACGCGATCTCGGTGCGGAACCGTCCGCATCTGGGCTTCGAGACGGGCTCGTTCCCGCTTCACATCGTTGATCCAGCAGGTCACCTCCGCCGGGTCGGCTCCGGCGTCGAGCGCACCGCGGTACTGGTTGAGCCTGCGGTCACAGGTGGCGAGTTCCTTACGCAGACGCGCGCCCGGGTCGTCCGTTGGATCGGTTGCCTGTTCCATCATGGCCTCGATCACCGTAGCGATCCGGTCGGGGCTGAACGCGGTCGCGAGCCAGCCCTCGACCGGCCCCAGGATCTCGGCTTCGCGCAGGTAGACGACCCTGGGGCGAATGCACCCGACCGCACATGGCCCGCGTGGTGTCCCATCGGCGAACCGCACCAGATCCGGGTGGGCGGGTAGTCGTGTCGGTGTGGATATGGGCCACCCACCCACGTTTCATCGTCGTGCCGTTCATGTACGGGTTGGACGGCCGCGCCGCGTGATCCCGGTGGGGCATGTGGGGTTGGTTGCGGTCCTCGGACACGTACCGCTCGCACATGTGGGGGCTCGGGAATCACCCGGGCCTCCACTATTTGCTTTTGAGGGTAGTACGTCATCGTGAGGCCGAGCTGCTGATGGAGATCGGCCTTGTCGGCGGGGTCAGCCTTGCTGATGACCTTCACCAGATCCCCCGTGCGTTCCATCAAGGCAGTGATCTCGTCTCTGCCCTGCTTCGCTCGGGGCGTTGCCCGGATCTGCTGGTTCAACCGCTTCTGCTTCGCCTTGGTCTCGTTGATCCAGGCCGTGACCTCGGCGGGGTCGGCTCCGGCGTCCAGGGCGGCCCGGTAGGCCCCCGCAACGGCCGTGAGCTGCTCGCCAAGCAGGCCGAGCTGAACACCGTCCACAAACGCGTCCGGGCCCGCAAACTGGCCACGAGCGTGCTGAATATCTGGCCGCCAGCGGGCCGGAACAGTTGGCCGTTGACAACCCGCGGCATCGCCCTCAAAAGGCTTGCCCTTTCCATTTCCGACGCCCATCGGCCGAACTGTTGCCGCAGGCTCTACCAGCAGTGATGCTTTTGCGGGCCGATGCCGATCGAGAACAGGTCGAAAACGCTGGCCGCCATGCTGGGTGCCTCTCACGCCTTTGTGTTGAGAGAAAAACGCCGAAATGCCGACCTCCCGAGTTATCAACCGGGGGAGGTCGGCATTCTGTTCTTGCCGCGCCGTGCAGTGCCCAGCACCGCTTTTGCTGCGGCGACCGGCGGCTCCTTACTCGGTCCGCAGTGCGGTGGCGGTCCGGGAGCGTGCCGCCCAAATTGCCGGCAGCAGCGCCCCGAGCAGGGCGATCACGATCCCGCCGGCCAGCAGGGGGAGGAGTAGCCCGGCTGTGTAGGTGTGGGTCACGCTCGGCGGCAGGTGGCGGCCGATCGCGTTCCCCATCGGGGTCAGTGTCGCCTTCTCCACCGCGACCCCGATCGGTACCCCGATCAGCCCGGCGATCAGGCCGGTGAATGTCACCGAGGTCAGAACCATCGCGATGGTCTGCTTGGGTGTCATCCCGAGGGCCTTGAAGATCCCCAGGTCATGGACCCGCTCCCGGGTTTCCTGCACCACGGTGTTCAGCACTCCGAGCGCGGCGACCGCGATCAGCATCAGCGTGAGCGTGGCCACCAGGGCGCCCATGGTGATCACCACGAGGTTGTTCCCGCCCGAGCTCGGCTGGACCGAGGCGTTCAGCGGGGTCAGCGCGGCGGCGGCCGAGGTGGACCAGTCCGATCCCTTGACGTTCGAGGCCAGCTCGACGTTGAACTGGTCGATGCGCGGAGTCAGACCGGCGGCGCTGAAAGTATCCGCGTCCGTCATGACCGTGTAGTCGCCCAAATTGGTGTCGAACTCGATGCCGACGACCTTCAGTGACGTTCGCTTGTTCCGCTGCATCACGGTGACGTCGTCACCGACGTGGATCCCCACCGTCGTGGCCAGCTTGTCGCCGACGACGGCCTCGCCGGGCGCCGAGTACCAGCGGCCCGATAGCAGCTCCAGGTTCGTCCAGGAGAAGTCGCCGCTGACCGTGAACACCTTCGGCGTTTCGCCGCCGGTCGGCGCGCCGACCATGGTCGCGCCGCTGTCGCCCCAGCCGAACGCGGCCTTCGTGCCCGGGGTCTTGGCGAGCGCGGCGGCCACCTTGGGGGCGTCCAGGTACTGGTGGCGCGGGTCGTTGGGGCCGTAGAGACCCCAGGGCTTGCCTACGTCGGCTGTGGGTATCACGTACGCCGGCGCGTGGTTGAAGCCTGAGGTGGTGGCTTGCAGGTACTTGCTGAACCCGACCTCCAGCCCCACCGCGAAGGTGAGGGTCACCGCGCCGAGCAGCACCGCCGCCCCGACCAGTACGGCCCGGCCCGGCTTCGCGAAGGGCTGTGCCAGTCCCAGCGACATGGCCCGGGGCAGCGGCAGCCGCGAGGCCAGACGTTGCGCCGTCCGACCGCGCCCGGCCTTGGGGACGCGGCCGGCCAGCAGGGCCTGGACCGCCGGCATGCGGCCGGCCCGCAGTGCCGGGATCGAAGCCGTGACGCCGACGACCAGCAGGGTGCCCAGCGCCACCACGGCGCTGACCCACAACGGAATCGTGGCACTGGCCGCGCCGAGCTGCTTGGTGGCCTCGTCCAGGATCGGCACGGCCAGGAGGTTGCCGAAGACCGTGCCGAGCACCACGCCGAGTGTCGCCGGGATCATGGCCTGCGCGGTGTAGGCGCGGACCACCTGCGAGGGGGTGAAGCCCAACGACTTCAGAATCCCGATGCGCCGGATTCCCGCGGACACGGCCCCGCTGACCACGATCGAGATGATCAGCACCGACAGGATCAGCCCGAAGATCCCGAAGGCGACCAGGAACGGCACGTAGGCCTTGGCGTTGCCGGTCACCTGCCATTCCGCGGTCAGGTACGACTGTCCGGCCTCGACCGTGCCGGGTGGCGCGGCGGCGGCCACCGCCCGCTTGTCGGTGGCGATGTCGGCGTTGGTCCCGGCCTTGGCGAACCGGTAAAGCATCTGCTTGTCGGATTTGGCCCCGGCGGCGGTGAGCCGCGCGAAGCCGTCGGCGGTGGCGAAGGCGGTCGCGCTGTTGGTCACCGAGTCGGCGAAGCCGACGACCTTGAACGACGGCTTGCCCGGCAGGGAGGAGAACACCACCGAACTGCCGAAGCAGTCGATGGCGTAGTGCTGCCACGGCAGTGCGATCTCGCCTGGGCCGGTCGGCCAGCGCCCCCGGGTCAGCGCCAACTGGTCCATCCCGGAGGTGCTCCCCAGGTCGGGCCGGGTGGTGACGGTGATCGGACCGTTGTCGTGACCGGCCCAAGCCTTCTTGGGGCAGTCGGTTCCGACGGTCGTGTCCAGGGCGGCGGCGATCGGGTACGGACCGCCCGCCTCGGTGACGCCGGAGGCATGCGCGGTGGCGGCGGCCCGCGCGGCCGTGACCTTCGAGCCGTCGAACTGGACCGCCAGGTGCGCCCCGTTCCGAGCACTGAAAGCGTGCTCGAACGGGGCCTGCACGACGGTCAGCAGGCCGAGGGAGAGTACTGATGACGTCACCGCGGCGAACGTTGTCAGGGCCATGACGAGGGACTGGACCCGACGCCGTCCCACGCCGGAGCGTACGACCTTGCCTAGGGCACTCACCGGCTCACCACCAGCGGCAGGCGGGCCATGGCGTGGAATCCGACCTCGGAGAGGCGCCGGGGCAGCGGAGGCTTGCGCAGCGTCATTCGACCGCTCCCGCCGGACGGGTCAGCGACGAGTAGGCGGCCAGGCCGGCACCCCTGTCGCTGTTGACGACGTCCCGCTCGACCGCACCGTCCACCAACTCGATCGTGCGACGCGCGGTGCTCGCGGCCAGCTGCACGTCGTGGGTCACCAGCAGGATGGTCTGACCCTCGCTGTTCAGGTCCAGTAGCAGTTGGCGCACGTCGGCGGCCGAGCTCGAGTCGAGCGCGCCGGTGGGCTCGTCGGCCAGCAGCAGCGCCGGCTTGTTCATCAGGGCCCTGGCCACCGCCACCCGCTGCCGCTGACCACCCGACAGCCGCTGCGGATAGGCCTTGGCATGCCGCTCGATGCCCAGCGAGCCGAGCAGCTCGACGGCCCGGCGCTTCGCTTCGCCCTTGCCCATCCCGGCCAGCTGCGCCGGGACCATGACGTTGTCCAAGACGGTCAGATCGTCGAGGAGGTTGAAGAACTGGAAGACCATGCCGATGGACTCCCGGCGGTACTTCGCCGAACCGGCCTCACCGAGCCGGTCGACGCGCGTGCCGTTGACCGTCACGGTGCCGCTGGAGGGCCTGTCCAGACCGGCGATCAGGTTCAGCAGGGTGGACTTGCCGCTGCCGGAATGGCCGAGGATCGCCACGCAATCACCGGGCACCACGGACAAGGTCACACCGGCCAGCGCGGGTGGGCCGTCGTCGTATTTCTTTGTCGTATCGACAAGATCGATCAAGGGTGCATTCGTCATGGCCCTGAACCTAAGAACGGAACGCTGTCCGTCGCGTCGGCCGGGGGATGTCACCGTTCCCCAGGCCATCGGCCCGGCGGTGTACCCCGCGTACATCCCCGGGGCGACGCGCAGAGCCGACGCCGCTGAATACGATCTCCGTATGGAAGGGCTTCTCCAGCGTCTCTCGACATCGAAGCGCGTGATCTGGCTGATGTCACAGGCCGTGGTGCTGGCCACCGCCTGCCTCTACGCGCTGACGCTCTACAAGTCGATGGTTGCGCACTACGACGACCAGTACCAGTTTTCCGGCCTCGGGGTCTTCCGGACGATGGGGCTGTGCGTCGTGCTCGCCCTTCCGGTTCTGCTGGTGCGCCGTCTGCCGACGGCGGTCTTCGCGACGATCCTGGGCGAATCGGTCCTCGGCGACATCTTCGGCGCACGGCCCTCGATCGCGTTCTTCCTGATCATCGCCTTGGGCGGGTACCTCGCCGTCCGGCGCCCGAAGGCCGCCGCCGTCGGCTCCGTCGCGGCCGTCGCGGCCGCGTTCGTCAACGACATGCACGTCCCCGGGCAGTCCGTCGGCGACGCGGTCCAGTGGGCCGGGCAGTACCCATTGTGGGTCGCAATCGCGTTGGTCTTCGTACGGGTGAACCGCAAACGCCGTGAATACCGCAAAGCCCTGCACGAGCAGACCGCGGCCCGCGCCATCGTGACCGAGCGGCTGCGGATCGCCCGCGAACTGCACGACAGCGTCGCGCACAGCATCGGGATCATCACGGTGCTGTCGGGAGCGGCGGCGCGGGTCGTGGAGACCAGGCCCGAGCAGGCGCGGCAGGCGCTGACCGGCATCGAGACCACCAGCCGCCAGACGCTGCTCGAGCTGCAGCGCATGCTCGGGGCGCTACGCCGCGCCGAGCCGGACGACGCCATGCCGCCGGCCGCTCCGCTGGCGCCGGCCGGCAGCCTGGCCGACGTCCCGCAGCTCGCCGAACGCACGGCCGACGCCGGAGTGCGGGTCCACGTGAGCTGGCAGGGCGAGCAGCGTCCGCTGCCGCCGGAGATCGAACTGTCGGCGTTCCGGATCATCCAGGAGTCGGTGACGAACGTGGTGCGGCATTCCGGGGCGCGGACGTGCCGGGTCGCGGTCGGCTACGAGCCGAAAGGAGTGACGATCGAGGTGGTGGACGACGGGGACGACGGTCCCGGCGGGCCGGGCCGTCCGAGGCTCTCCGCGGCCGGCGGGAGCGGCTTCGGCCTGCTCGGCATGCGCGAGCGAGTGACGCTGCTGTCCGGCCAGTTCAGCGCGGGCCGGCGTCCGGAGGGCGGATTCCGGGTGGCGGCGAGGCTCCCGGCATGAGCGTGCGGGTGCTGCTGGTCGACGACCAGCCGCTGATGCTGGTCGGGCTCGGGATCCTGATCGGCGACACCGACGACCTGGAGGTGGCCGGGGAGGCCGGCGACGGCCGCGAGGCGGTGCGCCTGGTGCGTGAGCTGCGGCCGGACGTCGTGGTGATGGACATCCGGATGCCGGGCATGGACGGGATCGAGGCGACCCGGCAGGCGACCGCCGAGCCGGACCCGCCCAAGGTGCTGGTGCTGACGACCTTCGACGACGACGAGTACGTCTACGGCGCACTGCGCGCCGGGGCCAGCGGATTCCTGCTCAAGAGCATGGCCCTGAACGCGATCCTGGACGCGATCCGCGTGGTGGCGGCCGGCGACGCGTTGATCGCGCCGAGCGTGACCCGACGGCTGATCGCGGACTTCGCCGGAACGTCCGGCCCTACGGCCCCCGAACCGGACGCCGAGCCCGCCGCGGACTCACGTCTCATCGCGGGGATCACCGACCGGGAGCGCGAGGTGCTGGCACTGGTCGGACAGGGGCTGACGAACACTGAGATAGCCGAGCGGTTGGTGATCAGCACGGCGACGGCGAAGACTCATGTCGCGCGGCTGTTCGCCAAGCTCGAGGCTCGGGACCGCGTCCACCTGGCGATCATCGCCTTCAAGACCGGACTCACGCCGCATAGACCGTAGGGCAGGATGAGAAGGACAATCGCCGACCACGAGTTCGCCGCGTTCGCCAGATGCGCCAGCTCACCCACCTGACCGCAGCGGGATTCGAGTCGAGGTTGTTCAGGAAGCCACGGACCGGTGCGGGTGTCGGTGAAGCGCTGCAGGTCGTCACCGAGGCGATGCAGTAAGACCTGGGTCTGGTGCCGGAGGTCACCTCGGGCAGAAGACCGAGAGCGTGGTAGCCCGCTTCCGGGCCGAGGAGGATCGGACCAAGGGAAGACCTTTAGCAAGGTCAGCGCCTTGTACGTGCTTCATCGCTGTTAACTGGCGTGTTCGCGCGCTGTCTCAGCGAACCGGCCTAAGAAACGCGCCGCGCGGTTCGTGAAGATCCACGCGCTCTGGCCCGTCCACCGCTGTTCCTTGGTCCGATCCTCTCGACCCGATCGTGAACCCGCCGTCGGCGAGTTCGCGCAGCCAGCTGCGGATACGAACCGCCTGCACATGACACCGGGGTCACGGCGTCGGGAACGGTAGGACGGCGGCGGGCAGGGGGATCGGAGTTGGGGTAACGGGCTTGATCCCCCCTCGGACACGCAGCGACCGCACATGTGGGGGTTCAGGAACGATCTGGGCCGACCTCTTCGGCAGCGGCGATGACCTGCCCGGGGCAGATCGGCGTCTGGTGCTGGTCGACCGGCTTGCCGCGTTGCGTGCGGGGTGCGTGAAGGCCGCATCCGCCTCGCGGGACGAGATCACCGATCTGCTGGACCAGACCGGCGCCCTTGCGCAGATGGTCCTCAAGGCCCATCCACTCGACAAGGCCGACCTGTTCCAGGACTGCGTCGCCCGGTTCGGCCACGAATGGACCACAAACCTGTGAACTCCGCAGTTCCGATCCGCCCAACCGCGAACGTGAGCGCGAGATGAGGCTATTCGGACTGCCTGAGGTCCTTGATCAATCGGGGAATGCGCCACTGCGTGACCAGGGAGGGCCATTGGTGAACCGGGTACGAGAGTCGGACGACGAAGTAGTTCAGGTACTCCACGACCCCGAAGAGCCAGACCGCGACGACGAGCACCGTGCCGGCCCCGGTCGGGAACCACACGATGACCCCGATCAGCCCCGCTGCAAGGAGAATCGGGTCGAGGACCCGAAGAGCTCGGTAGGTGGCGGCCATACGGCCCGGCATCGGTGCTCGACCTGCCCAGCGACGGGCCAGAAGCCAGTACGCGCCGGCCTGCACGAGGATCACGAGCAACGGCAACAGCGCCGACCACAGAGAAGGGGCGATGTTGGTGACGGGCAATACGCCGCTGACGGCAATGGTGACGAACACCGCTGCCGCGACCAACTCACCAATCCCCAGGCTCGTGTATTTCCGTCGCAGCCTCGTGTGGCGCTCGGAGCCCACCGTGTCCACTCTCGACCGATGGTCAGTCGACGACTGCTTGCCGTGCCGGGACATGGCTCCAGTCTCTCATTCAGCCGTGCCGCGTCGACGCGATGAGCCCCGTGGTGCCGACCGCGATGACAAGCTGCTCCCGGTTCGTGGGCCCGGAGCTTGGATCGAAGACTCCCGACCTAGGCCTTGACCGCGCGGTATGCCAGCCGAGAAGGCTGGGCTGGTCGATCACCCATGGCCACGTGCCGTCCGCCTGAAGGCGAGCCACCTCGACGGTGGCGCCGCCATCGGGCAGGCGCATCGAGGTCAGGCGCCCGGCGCCGGCTGACCCCCGAACGGGCGTCATGACACCGGACGGCCCGACCGTGAGACTTGAATCACACACCGCGGCCGGCCCGGCGACGGGGCTGCGGTGCGCGACGGGGCGTCCCTCAGGAAAGGGTGTTGACATATGCGCGAGGGCTGTTCGGAACTTGGCTGGCCGATCGTCAGGGCGGCATCCGGCGGGCGGGCGGGACGGTGAGGCTGCGCGACCGGGCGCCCAAGATCGGGCCGACTCGGGAGGTCACCACGGCCCGCACCCTGGAGCGGGTCGCTCCGCTGCTGAGCACGGTCGGGGTACGGCGGGTCGCCGACATCACGTGGCTGGACCGGATCGGGATCCCCGTCCACAACGCGATCGTCCCTCGGTCGCACGACCTGTTGTCGGTCTACAACGGCAAGGGCCGCACGGATGAGGACGCGCGGACTTCGGCGATCATGGAGGCGGTGGAGCGGTTCGCGGCCTGGCAGCCGAGGACGCCCGAGGTCGTCGCCTCGTACGCCGAGTTGGAAGGGCGGCGGGTGGTACTGGCCCCAGCGGACCACAACCTCGCGCCGGGCCATGCGTACCGGCCTGCCCGCCCCGTCTCGTGGACGGCGGGCTTCGACCTGCTGAACGACGAGGAGGTCCTGGTGCCGCTCTGCCTGGCGGGGTACTACATCGCGTTCCACGAACCGCAGTGCTTCGCCGTCAACACCAGCAACGGCCTGGCGTCGGGGAACTCGCTGGAGGAGGCCGTCTGCCACGCCCTCTGCGAGGTGATCGAACGCGATGCCCTCACGATGGCGGACCTGGTCAGCAACCGGCTGCGGCACATGATCCGGGACCGGCTCGGCGACCGCACGCCGGCGGGCGCGGAGGAGCTGCTGGAGGACCGCACCCCGAGCGTCGAACTGGAATCGCTCCCGGCGGCGGCGCGCTGGTTCGCCGACCGCGTCCGGGACGCGGACCTGCCGCTCGTCGTCCGGGACATCACCTCGGAGATGGGCATCCCGACGTTCGCCGCGGTGGTGAGCGAGAGCGTCGCCGACAGCTTCTCGCCGGGACACTCGGGATACGGGACGCACCCGGACGCCGAGGTGGCGGTCATCCGGGCGCTGACCGAACTGGCGCAGAGCCGCGCGGTCGACATCCAGGGCATGCGGGAGGACATCAGCCTGCCCGGCGAGGAGATCGGGAACTGGGCGCATCACGTGTCCCGTGCCGGGGAGGCCGACCGGTCGGTGTGGCCGTGGCGCGAATCCGCCGTCCCCCGGCGGTTCACGGACGTGCCGAGCCGTCCGAGCGACGACGTGATGGACGACGTCGCGCTGATGCTGGGGCGGCTTCGCGAGAACGGACTCGAACGCGTGATCGTGGTGGACTTGACGCCGCCGGGCTTCCCGGTGCACGTGGTGCGGGTGATCGTTCCGGGGTTGGAATCCTGGGCCATCGACCAGAGCAGGCTCGGGCCGCGCGCGGGCGCGTGCTGGGAGTCCGCGCTGGCGTCGCTGGCCGCGCCGAAGCAGCGGGCGGGAGCGGGGGCATGACGCGCGCCGTGGTCTTCGCCGGCCCGAGCATCGACGCGGACACGGTCGCGGGGCTGGCCGAGGTGGAGCTGCGCCCGCCGGTCAAACGCGGGGACATCGACACGCTGCTCGCCGAGCCGGATCCGCCGGATGTGATCGGGATCGTGGACGGGCAGTTCCTACAGGGTCTGATGATCTCGCCCAAGGAGGTGCTGCGGGCGATCGACCGGCACCCGGCGCCGGTGCGGGTGCTCGGCTCGTCCAGCATGGGCGCACTGCGCGCGGCGGAACTCGCCGAGGACGGCATGGCGGGGGTGGGCCAGGTGTTCGAGATGTACCGGTCGGGGGCCATCGACGCCGACGACGAGGTGGCCATCACGTTCGACCCGGACTCGTTGCGGGCGCTGTGCGAGCCGATGGTCAACATCCGGGTCGCGGTCGCCGCGGCGGTCGCCGGCGGGGTCGTCTCGCCGGCCGGAGCGGACGTCGTGCTGGCCGGAGCGAAGGCGTTGTACTTCCCGGACCGCGGCTACGACCGGATCCTGCGGCTGCCGGCCGTCCGGGAGAACGTGGCCGAACGCGAGCTGACCGCGTTGCGGGAGTTCCTGGCCGGTGACGCGCCGGACGCCAAGAGGGACGACGCCGTGGCCCTGCTCCGGCAGATCCGCTGACGGCCGAACGGGGAGCGGCGGCGGTCGGCGGTGGGAGCG
Source organism: Actinomadura xylanilytica (assembly GCF_030283145.1). Classification (GTDB taxonomy): domain Bacteria; phylum Actinomycetota; class Actinomycetes; order Streptosporangiales; family Streptosporangiaceae; genus Spirillospora; species Spirillospora xylanilytica. The sequence continues at coordinate 1,358,002 of NZ_JASNWE010000002.1, read as the reverse complement.
GCCGACCGCCGTCGCCGATCAGGGGAGCACCATTGCTGGAAACAGGTACGCGAACGTTCTCGATCGAGATAGTGAGTACCGTGCCGCTGCTGCGGCACGGGCTCGCCGAGCTGCTCGGCAAGGTCCCCAGCTTCCTGGTGGACGGCGGTGGGCCGCCCGGTGCCGCCCCGGACGGGCGGTGGCGCACCACGATCCTGATCATCGACGCCGTCGAGAGGGCACCCGACACGCTGGTCGGCGCCGTGCTGGACGCCGCGCCGAAGTCGAAGGTCATCGTGCTGACCGACTCGGCCGACCACCGGTTTCTCGGCCGGGTCCTCGCGTCGGGGGCGCACGCCTGCCTCGCCAAGCAGGCGCAGCTCGACGAACTCGTCTGGGCCATCCACGCCGTGCACCGCGGCGACGACGTCTTCGTCCTCTCGGCTCCGGTCGAGGCGGTGCGGAGGCTGCGCCCGGCGGCACAGGAGGCGGGGGCGCTGACCAACCGGGAGATCGAGATCCTGCGGCTGGTGGCGACCGGCCTGAGCAATCGGCACATCTCACGGCGGCTGTTCATCACGGAGGCGACCGTGAAGCGCCATCTGACCAACGCCTACACGAAGCTGGACGTCAGCTCGCGGGCCCAGGCCGTCCGCAAGGCCCAGGAGTTCGACCTGGTGCGGGAGGCGCCGCGGACCGTTCAGCACTGACCGTCCGCGTTGACCGGGCTCAGGTTCCGGCCGAGGGGATCGGGGCGAAGGCGCGGCCCAGCGCGGTCAGGTCCGGGTGGGCGCTGACGCCCTCGGCGATCGCTTCGAGCGGGAAGACGCTCACCGAGGTGGGCGGGTACCCGATCAGCTCGATCGCCCGCGTCACCCGGGCGGGGCCGTCCATGTGCGCGGCACCGTCCCACAGGTAGACCGCGCCCCAGACCTGGCGCCGCTCGTCGCCGAACCACATCTTGAGGCGCATCCCCGCGAGCTTCGAGTACGCGTCGACGGCGTAGTCGCGGAGGTAGCCGCGGAGGTCGTCGACGGTGACGCTCGACCGCTTCAGGTCCCAGAGGACGAACTGGAGGTACATGTCGGGCTCCTCGTGCGCTTCAGGGGAATGGATGGGGATGCGGGTTGACGTCCCGTGGCGACAGCCGCCGGTCGCGGTACCCGAGCCGGCGCGGGACCTCATGCAGCCTCGGCAGGCCGTCCACCCGGCGCAGTTCGTGGCCGAACGTCATGGGCAGCGTCCCTGGAACGATCACTTTGACGCAGGACAGGTCCCGGGCGCGGTGCTCGGGCGTCGACTGGTCGACGACGATCACATCGAGTCCCTCGCAGAGGTAGCGGCCGGCCAGTTCGCGGAGGTCGTCGCTGAGATCGGCGTTCCGGAACGCCTCGCCCGGCCCCGCGCCGCGGCCCGGCATGTCGGCGAACCGGACCGTGCGGGGGGATGACACGAGGTGGTCCAGCCGCGAGAACGCCTCGCGCGTGCCGTAGAGCAGGGAATGGTGCGACATCTCGGTCACCAGGGACGGGGCGTCCACCATCCGGCGAGCCTGCTCCCGCTGGTCCGGGTACCGGCGCATGAGATCGGGCAGGATCGACCCGAGTTCGCTGAGGGCGTTCTCCGCGGCGGTCTCGGGATCGAGATGCGAGCCGGCGGCGCACACCGCCTTGGGACGCTGAGCGTCGTCCGACGGGTCGACCGCCATGGCCCATACGCAGGGGATCCGCTGCTCGACGCTGATGTCGAACGCCATGACCTCGTACCCGGTCTCGGCGCGCATGGCCTCGACGATGAGCGGGACGACACGGCGGCCGGCCGAGCTGAGGTCGATTCGGGGCGCCGCCATGCGCGCGTACCAGGTCATCAGGAACGCGTCGCGCTCGGCCACTTCGAGAATCCCGTGGAGGATCGCCTCCTCACGGCAGGCGCCGAGCGCGCAACCGTTCGAGATCTCGTAGACGAAGGGGGCCCGCTCTCCCTCGGTCCGGTGGAGCCGGTAGTAGGCGTAGGCCTCGGGCACCAGGATGGGTCCGCCTCGCCGGAACGAGTGTCCCCACACCCAGTTGTACTTCTGGTCGACCTCGAACGGCTCGTACCGGAAACCTGCGCTCCGGTGCCGCTCCGTTGGGTACAGACCCAGCTCCCTGGGGTCGAGGGCCTGGTCGCGCAGTTCGGCGTAGGTGCCGCGCACCACCGTCCGCCGTCCGCCGGGTTCCATTCCCCCGTGCCGCTCCAGCGCCTCCAGCATCGCGACACGTTCGCTGCTCTCGTAGCTGCGAGTACGGCCGTACCCGCCCTCGGTCGCCCCGTCGCGCAGCCCCATCCAGGCGGCGGCGATCACCGAACCCGCCTCGTCGTCCCTGGCCAGCAGGCGGATGAGCCCGCATTCGGCGTCGACGTACGCGGCGGTCAGCGCGTCGCGGTGCCCGTCCGCCTTCCTGATGCGGTAGCTGCCGGGGGCGGTCTTCGGTCTCGATTCGAGGACGAGGCCCGCAGCGTCCGGGGTGTCGGCCGGGAGGCCGCCGCACACCACGCATCTGGGGTCGGGCAGGAAGGCGTGCCTGGCGACTTCGAGGGTCTTCAGGTCGACGAAGAGCAGGGCGCCCGACGTGCGCGCCGACGCGGGGTCCTGTTCCAGCCTGCCGATCTCGTCGACGACGACCGCCGCGACGACGTCGGCCGCCGCGCCGGTGAGCCAGGTCGACGCCTGCCCGGCGAGGACGTCGAGGTTGCCGGTGACCACGGCGTCGTGCGCGGCGGCGTGCAGTCGGTTGTGCCGCCGGCGCAGTTCCGCGCAGTCGACGCAGCCCGGCCGCCCGGGACGTTCGGAGGGGCCGATCACCACTCTGCCCAGTTCGGTGCGCACCGGCAGCCAGTACGCCCCGTCCTTCGCGCACTCGGCGCGTATCTCGGCCCGATCCCCGACGTCCCACGCATCGGCGGCGCTCACGACAACGCGCTCGTCCGGCCGGGTCATGGTGCGGCGGGCCGTTGCCCGGGCGATGCCGTCCGCGAGCAGTCCGGTTCCGATCAGTCGCGGCTCAGCCATCGGTCATCACCACGTGGACGGTGTTGGGCATCACGGCGCTCATCTCCGGATCGTGGTCGAGGGGGACGGCGACCGGTGCGTGACCCCGTTCGGCCAAACCGTTCAGCACTGCGCCGAGACCGGCCCGGCCAAGGTCGGGACGGTACGAGCCGCCTCCCCCGAGGTGAACGGGCTCAGGGGTGGGGGGCGTTGGGGCGTAGGCGGGCTGCCCGTGCATCCGGGCCTGGTAGGTGAGGATGGCGGCACCGAGAGAGTCGCGGATCGCGTCCGGCGCGGAGAGGCCGCTGGCGCAGCCGCGCACCGAACCGCCCACCTGGCAGAGCATCGTGAACGCGGGCAGGGACCGTCCGATGGCGTACACGGCGGCCTCCTCTCCCAGGGCGGCCAGGATGGACAGGTAGCGAGTGCCGACCGCGTCGAGCGGGACGTTCTCCAACTCGACACGAGGCGACGGCCCGCACGCCTCCGCAGACTCTTGGAGAGCCAGTCGCCGGACGTGTGCGAGTACGCCCGTTGTCACGGCGTCGCTCCACGTGTAAGCGGAGGCGAGCCCGGTCGGGACGACCCAAGGCGGGCCGGTTTCCCCCGCGTCCTGGACGGCGCGTGGGCGCAGCGCCGGGAACACCGTTTCCGCAGGCACGAGGCGAACCTCGCCACGACCGGTGAGGGCGTAGCCGTGCACGTGCGCGTCCGCCTCCCCTTCTCTGAGGAGGGAAAGCGCGAGGTGAGCATCGGTGCCTGGCTCGAAGGCGGGCCTCTCCTCTGCATCGACCAGTCGGCGCGGATCGACCATGAGCACGGCATGAGCGGAGCATGCGGCGAGCGCCGCATCGAGGCGTGCCGCTTCGAAAGCGAGCCCGGCACCGATCACGCGCGGCAAGGGCGTCTCCCTGCCGAGCAGCCCCACCGGATCGGACACTTCGATCTCACACACGCGCAGCGGAAGCTGGACGAAGTCGCGTTCGGCCGGAGGGCTGAAGACCCCCAGGTGCTCGCCCACACACTGGGCCGCCCGCCGGGAGAACTCTGCCTCGTCCAGGCACGGAGCGGCATGTCTCGCCGCGACGGCCGCCCGGAACGCCGAAGCGGTAGACGGCTCCACCTCGGCCTCGGCGGCGAACGGGTGCCGCACGACGGCGTGCTCCCGGCGGGTCATGGTCAGCGGATCAAACCGCGCGACGTTGCCAGGTCCGGGGGCCGCGACCCCGGACAGCGCCAGCAACGCGCGGCGCACCACCTGCGCGGCGACCACCTGCGCGGCGACCACGGTGGCGACGGCGTGCGGGGCGGAGCTCTCGTCCCTCGCCTGATGGGGGCGGCGCGCGGTACAGCGGAGTTCGACCGATCGCCAGGCAGGGCCGATGCCGAGGCGCGGGCCCGACAAGGTGCACCAGTAGGCGCCCTCGAATGCGAATACCTGGACGAGATCCACTTCCTCGGCCGCGCAGTGTCGCTCCAACCGCACTGCCCGGTCAGCGGCCAAGGGATCCGCTGAACCGCCGGCGGCGTGCAGGACGAGGGTCGCGCTCTTGAGTTCCGGCCCGAAGGCTGCACTGCCGAGCGTCGCATGGGTGACGCGCTGCTCCGGATCGCGACGCCCCTCTTCGACGGCGGGAAGCAGGGCGTCACCCTGATCGGGGGTCACTAGGTGGACGAACGCCAGCCCGGAGCGCAGCGCGGCGGCGGCCACGGCGGGCACCAGAGCCCCCTGCCCCACGACCACCGCTCGTTCGTTCCGGTACTCCTGGAATGCCGCGTGGCCGGAGTCCCGGAAGTAGGAGAGGAAGCCTGCCTCGCCACGGTAAGCCGAGCCGCCCGGGGTCTCCAGGGGCTCGGCGGGTACAGGGAGCTCCGGGGTGATGCGCTGCCCGGTCCGCACCACGCCTCTGTCGATGAGCGCGACGACCAGCCGTCGCACCATCTCCCGCCGCTCGCCGGACAGGTTCGCGGTCAGCTCGTCCAGGGAGCGGTCGCCGTTCAGATAGGGCGCGAGCCGGGTGAGCAGCGGGTGGACGGCACGTCCCGGCAGGAAGACGGGTCCCTCGTGCGTGAGCAGGTAGAGGCCGCCGTCCGACTTCGTGTAGTGGGCGTCGGGGCGCAGAAGCAGTCCCATGCTCTCCGTCTCCACGTCAGGATCCATCGGCGGGACGGCTGCCCAGCATGAACTCGCCGACGGCGCTCTCGGCCGTGAAACCGGAACCCGTCACTTCGTTGAACGTCTCGGAATCACCGCCGCCGAGCCCGCAGGGAGCCAGCCCCATCGCGGTGGCCGCGAGGTACATCGACTGGTAGAGGACGCCGACGTGCTTGAGGATGAGCGAGTACGGCATCTGCTCATAGGTCCACATCAGCCGCCCGAAGCGCGCGGTCACGACGATCAGCACCTGCGGGTTCAGACGTTCGAACGTGCCGTGGCGGGCAGTGGCGAGCAGCCGCTCCATGCCCCGCCCCGGGCCGCGCACCAGCCGGAGCGCGTGATCGTGCCCGTCGTAGTGGTAGACGCCGGGCGCCAGCCCCGAGGCTCGGCGGACGACCGGGTACAGCTCCAGTTCGTAGACCGAGCCGCCGGCCGGATAGGGCTTGCTGAGCTGCGGGCTCCCGTCTGGGCGGGGTGTCTCGCGGACGCGTGCGCAGCGGTAGAGGAACTCTCCGAGCTGCCGCGCCGTGATCGGCGCGTCGTCGTCGTTGGCGCGGATCGATCGGCGGTCCTCGACGACGGCGGTCAGTGCCGGGTCGCGGCTCCGGAGCGCCTCCAGATCGGGACGGTGCAGGTCGATGGCGGGGCTCTGGTACGGCTCCCGCCGGGCGGGCACCGGCGCGTACAGCCCGTCCGCCCAGCGGGTCCGGCCGTAGCCCCGGCCCAGGCTGTCACGCTCGCCGATCCGGCTGCGCCAGTGGAACCACAACTCGTGCGGGCTCCACTGGCGCCGGTCGAAGGGTTCGTCCTCCGGCAGCGCGGCCGGCACCGCCAGACCGGCGCGGAACAGGTCGCCGCGAAACCGGTGGGCCAAGGTCCCTGCCGCCGGGCTCGGGGTGGAGGGCGACGCACCGGTGAGCGTGCCGAGCAGTGCGGGGTCGTGCAGGCGGGCACTGGCCCAGGCCAAGGGGGATTCCACGACCAGGCCCTCGGTGTCACGTTCCCGGTGTGCGATCGCGAACCGCGACAGGACGAGGTCGTCCGGGACGGGACCGTCCGGGACGGGACCGTTCGGCGAGGACGGGCGCCGCGTCGGCCGCAGCGCGTAGTGCGGGCCTGCTCCGCCGGGTCCGGAGATCTCGGTCTCCAGCCATCCGCCGATCCGCAGCGCGCCGACGAATTCGGCGAGGGCGTCCGGCCCCGCGCCCGCAGCCTCGAGTTCCCGCTCCGTGCAGGGTTCCTTGGCGAGCCGCCGGAGGATGTCGAGTCTCCACGGTTCGGCCGTCCCGATGCCCGCACCGCGCGAACCGATCACGAGCCGCAGCAGGCCGTCGGACGTGGTCGCGCTGTAGACGCCGGGGACCAGCGAGAACCGTTCGGTGAACGTCTCGGAGTCCGGCTGCCCGGTCATCGCGCCACCTCCTCGGCGGGGGGCAGCGACGGATCGGCGAGGGTCCGGACCAGGTCCAGCGCAGAGATCCCGTGCGCCTCCTCCACCGCGGACGCTGCCAGGTGGCACAGCAGGAAGCGTTCTGTTGGAGTGACGCCGAGCCGGGTCAGGTGGAGGTAGGTGTAGTTGAGCAGCAGTTTGTAGCAGAGGAACCAGCCGGCGGCATCGGTCTGCTCCTGCCAGCCCGCGCTGGCGAACAGCTCCCGGTGGAACGGGCTCACCTGCGTGAGGTCGGCGACGTCGAGGCCGGGCGGCGGGGCCTGCTCGTCCAGACCTCCGGACGCGGCCATCCGTTCGGCCCTGGCGCGGAATGGTCCGAGGGCCCTGTTCCAGCTACGCACGTGCGGAACAGGTGCCGATGAGCCTTCCGTCCCGTCCACAGTGGACACGACGGCACGGACACGGTCCACAAGTACCGCGGCATTCCGTCCGTAGTGCTCGTCCCAAGCCCGGCGCAGGCCGTGCCCTTCGGGATATCCGTGGAGGAACGCCTCGGCGTGCGAGCGGAACGAGAGCCCGCCCCGCGCGAGCCCGACGCCGGACAGGGCGTGCGCAGTGCAGATCATCAGGTCGAACGCGATGCCGAGCCTTCGTGCCCCGGACGCGACGTCGTCGAGTGCGGCGAAGACCAGTTCGTTCGTGGCGGTGTAGAAGTCGGCCAGCAGACGCGCGGACGACTCGTCCTCCGGCGACGGCTCGGGACCTGCGTAGAGGTGGATCGAGTTGTCCGCGTGCCAGGGCAGAAGGTCCTCGGTCTCCGATTCGAGTTCCGCCAGCCGCCGGTGCATCGGCAGGTGCTCGTCCAGGTTCAGGCGAGCCCGCGACGGGTGCTCGGCGAGGAATCCGCCGAGCACCTCGTCGACCGCCGGACGCGCGACAGCCTCCAGCACGCCGGGCTCGCACTGGACGTTCAGCCGGACATGCGGGCCGCGGATCCAGTGCCGGGCGAAGTAGGCGTGGTCCACCTCGCCCGCGATGCGCCGGAGCACCGGGCGTATCCCCTCCAGGACGAGCCGGTCGCCGCCTTCGTGGTAGTGGATCCGGAAACTGTGGGAACGCATCGGTCAGGTCCTTTCAGCGAGCTCCGAGACCGCGGCCCCGGCGAGCCGCCGCAGCGCGATCTCCTCCGGAAGCGTGACGGCCAGGCGGTTGCAGACCAGGTGCGCGCAGAGGTCGAGGATCGTGAGGACGGAGGTGCCGGGTTCGGCCGTGACGATCCCGCCCGGACCTTCCCAGCCGGCGCCCGGCGGGCTCAGCGCGCCCCGCTCCGCCTGATGCCGCAGGACGTCGCGCAGCGCCGCGACTGAACGCGTCCAATCGACCAGAGCGCCAGGGCCGGGGCGTCCGGCGTCCTGATCGGCCAGCGCCGCGAGGGCGCGCATCCGCCGGGCGAGGGACACGGCCGTTCGGAGCCGCCGCACGGACGGCTCGGGCGGCGCGAGGTTCGGCGACACATCCTCGTTCTCGAAATGCCGCGTCCCCGAGCTGATCCAGTCGCGCAACCGGCCGGGGTCGGGCTCGCAGGTCAGCCACGCCAGCACCAGCATGGCGAACGCGGCCGTCGACCGCCGCTCGGGCGGGCCGCCCTGCCGCAGCAGATCCAGCGCCAGCCGGCTCGACTCCGCGAAATGCCGTTCCACCGCCTCGATCGCCGCGCCGTGCCCGTACCGTCCGTGCTCGCGCCGGTAGGGGACGTGCACGAGCGTGTCGTTGGGTTGGAGCGAATCGAAGAGCGGCTCCGTCCGTTCCCAGGCCGCCAGCATCGACGCACCCTCCGCGTAGTCCCGCTCGGTCATCACCGGCGTGGAGGGGTGGGCGCGGAAGAACTCCTCGAAACGCCGTTCCACGGCCTCGGTGACCAGAGGGCGGTCCTCGGACCGTGCGGGCAGCAGCCGTACCCGGACGTGCGGGCCGCCGTCCCAATAGCGCAGGAAGAACCAGCCGCTGATCCGACCGTCCTCCGCCAGCCCCGTCGCCAGCGGGCCGACCGCCTCGACGATCAGCCGGTCCTGGTCGCCCTGGTGGAACGCGTGCGCGCTGATCCAGTCGCGTTCGTCCATCTCACCCACCCGCCGAGATCTCGACGAGGAACTCGGCCACGGCGCGCTCGCCGACGGGACCGGCGGCGTCCTCGGGGGCGGGCAGCGCCTCCTCGAACACCATGACGGGACCGGGCGAGCGCAGCATCCGCTCGAATACGGCGAGCAGGTGCCAGTTGGCGAAGTCGATGTAGATGGGTTTGCGAGACTTGTCCAGCACCCACTTGCCCCACTTGTTGTCGGACGGGTCGTCGCTCCAGAGCCCGTCCGTCCACATCCGCACGAAGCAGCGGTCGGGGATCCCGTTGTCCCCGAGCCAGCCCACCAGCCGCACCAGGTAGGCCGCGTCGTCCTCGCCCGGCTCGCGGGCCGGCACCAACGCCGTGGGCACCCGCCACCGGGCCCGGCGGAGGATCACCCGGCCGGCCTCCACCCTCGGTTGCACCGCGGGCTCGTCCGGAACGCCCTGCTCATCGTCGGTCGCCAGCGGGGAGAAGCTCGGGTGCAAGTAGTAGGTCACCCCGAACGCCCAGGTCAGGAACTGAGCGATCGGCGGCAGCAGGACGTCGGCCATCATGCCCAGGTGCAGCGGGACGACGCGTTCGCCCGACCTCGCCGAGACGACGTTCACCAGATCGGTCTCCGGATCGTGCAGCGCCTCCAGGTCCCCGACCGGCAGCCGGTCGTCCCGGGACCGGCCGCTCACGGTGAACGGATAGTCGATCTCGTGCCGCGTGCCGGGTGCGCGGGCGTTCAGCGCCGAGCCGAACGTGCCGCTCAACTCCGCGTACACCGGCCTGGCCCCGTTCTCCTCCCGGCCGAACGGGCCTGGCCCGCCGGTTTCGGGAAGGACCGCGCCCGCCATGGCGGTCAGCCTCTCGGTCCGGCTCCGCCCGCGGCCGAACCCCGCGTGCGCCACGTTCAGCGCGAGCGCGATTCCCCGCTCCCGTTCGACCACCTGCACGTAGCAGCCCAGCGACTCGGGCGGTGCGATCCAGTCGGGCCAGCCGGACGCGACGGCCCGCAGGATCGTGGCCGGGGTACGGATGACGCCATCCGGCGATGGCGGACCCAGCATCTCCCTGCGCGCCTGTTCCTGGATCCGGCCGAGTTCCCTCAGCCGCGCCAGCGGACTCTCCGCCAGAGCCTTCCCGTTCGCGAACGGCGAGGCGCGCAAGAACCGGGCGACCTCCCGCCCGTGGGACGACCCGCCCTCGTCCGGGGCGTCCGCGCGGGCGATCTCCTCGTGCACGGCGCGGCAGAGTTCCAGGAACGGGACGCGTGCCGCGCTGCCGAAGCGTTCCCGGAAGTAGCCGCCCAGCGCGAGCCTCAGCGGCAGGGCGGGATCGAAGACCGCGAGCCACCGCCGGACCACGTCCAGGTCGTCGAGCGCGGGCCGCCAGCGCGACGCCGAGCACGCCACGGGAGCGCCGGCGAACACCGCGTTCTCGTGGAAGATCGCCTTGCTCATCTCGGCGACCGGCTGGAACGGCAGGCCGACCCGGGTGATGAGGTCGGCCGCGGCGGCGCGGAGGCGTTCCTGGCGGGCGCAGTGCCCGTCGACGTCCTCGACGGGGACGGGCAGGGCGACCTCCCGGCGCAGCCGGTCGAGGAGAGGCACCACATCGACGAGCGCGTCCCCGCCGCAGGCCGTCCAGTCGGCCAGTTCACCCAGCGGGTCGAGCGCCTCGTCCGCGATCGGCGGGTCGAGTATGAGCAACCCCGCCTTCACGAGCGCGTCCAGGAACCGCCGGACGCTGTCGCTCCGCCCTCTGTTCGCCGCCGCCAGCCGTGCCTCGAGACCGCTCAGCGTGTACGGGCCACCCTCGCCGAGGAACATCAGGCAGGCCCGGACCGCCGGGGTCGCGGCCATGGTCACGATCGGCTCGCGAGGCGGCGGACCGGAGAACATCACCCGGTCCCCGGCCTCGACCACACTCGGGTTGACCCGCACTTGCATGGTCGCCTTCAGCGCCGGAGTCTCTCGCAGTTCCCGCACGAGGCTCAGCACGAGGAAGCCGTCCAGCTCAAGGACACCCCTGACCGGAACACCGGAGGCGAAGGCGTCCACTGGCGCGTCGCGACTCCAGGAGCCCACGCCGCTGATGGTGAACGTGCTGTAGGGGCTGGTCTTGGCCGCGGCCCTGGCCACGTACTGCGCCAGCCGCGCCATGGTCTGCGGGCGCGGCCTCCGGCCGGGGTCGGCGAGCCACTTGTCGAGCTCCGCCGACAGCGCCGGGCTGGCCTGCGAGAGCGCCCGGCGGAAGCGCGGACGCCCGGCCGCCGCACGCAGCAGCCGTTCCTTGTCCCGGATCTCGGCTGCGAGGACTCCCGGAAGCTCCCCCGTCAGCCTCTCCAGCGTGTCCAGGCCGCACAGCCATGCGTCGACCCGGTCGGCGACAACGGGGGCGAGCCGCTCCGCGACGGCCGGATTCCACTCCTCGGGACGAGGTCGCCGCGACCGGAAGACCGCCCGGCGCAAGCCGACCAGCCTCGGCTTCAACGCGCCCTCCCCCGACCCGCCGTCGCCCAACGCGCCGATCTCGGCGAACAGGAGATCCGAAAGGGCCGCGCCCTCCTCGGCCAGCCATCGCCGCAGCCGTGCCTGTTCCCCGGCTCCCCGGAAGGACTCCTCCATGCGCAGCCCGGTCAGGACCGCGGCGGGCAGCCCCGCGACCCGCAGGACCGGCGGCGCGTCCACCCGCGCGCCGCTCGAGAGGACGACGCCTTGGTCCAGCACCGCGCTGACGTTCTCGCTCATGACCCCTCCAGCCCTCCAGCCGGCCCGTGCCGCCGGCCCGGAGGCCGGCGGCACGGACGTCCTCCTCGGTCAGCTACTGCTCGGGCAGCAGCTGCAGGTCGCGCTGCACGAGCAGAACGGCAGCGACGCGCCGTGCTCGGGCATCCCGTGGCCCGCGGTCAGCGACTCGATCGTGAGCCCGCTCTCGGCGAGGTCGAACACGTCCATCGGGACGTCCTGCAGGTCGAAGTCGAGCTCATCCGGACTGTTCATTGCTGCTCCTTCTCGTTGACTTTGACGCGGCCGGAAGATCTTCCCCTTGAAAGCTAAGACGGAGACCCGAAAATGACCAGGCAAAGAATGAGAGAAAAGAGTTGATACACCTTTTCGGAAAACGTCTACGACTCGGTGTACACCTTACGGCGCAGCCGCATCTGCCCGGCTGACCGCTCTTGTCATGAATAACCGGCAGCCGCATCATGGCCCTGGGACGGACCACGAGACCACGGCCCTCGGAGACCATATGGAAAGCGCCCTCGCCCACCTCACTGCACGGCCCGGAGCATTCGCCGAACAATGGCCGGAGGTCCCCGAGGTCCACCACGGCGACCCGGTGGCGGCGACGGCGCTGCTCGGCGTCGGGGACGTCGACCGGCTCATCGGCGACCACGGCCTGCCGGCCTCCTCGATCACGATGGCCAAGGACGACGCGATGGCCGAGCCCGGCAGCCTGATGCTCCCCGACATGACCGCGTTCCCGGGCGCGGCCGGGAACCTGGACGCCCGCCGGATCGGCGAGCGGCTGCGCACCGGGCACACGCTGCTGCTCATGGGGCTGCACCGGACTTGGCGACCCCTCGGCCGCTTCACCCGGCTGCTGTCGTCCGAACTCGGGCACCCCCTCTACGCACACGCGTTCCTGACCCCGCCGGAAAGCCAGGGATTCGCCCATCACTGGGACACCGAGGCGGTCTTCATCATGCAGACCGCCGGGCACAAGACCTGGGAACTACACGCTCCCGCCTTCCAGGATCCGCTCCCCCGGCACCGGTGGGGGAGAATTCCGGTTCCCGCCGCGGAACGGAAGCGTTTCGAGAAGGGCACCCCGTTTCTGAGCATCCGACTCTCGCCCGGCGACGTCCTATGGGTTCCTCGTGGCTGGATTCACAACGGATACGCGGAATCGGGGACGTCACTCCACGTCAGCCTCGGAGTTCTCCAATTCACCCGGCACTGGGCGCTCGAGCGGCTCCTCGACCTCGCGGCGGAAGATCCCGAGTTCCGGGTCGCGCTCCCGCCCGGTCTCAACGAACGCGGGCTGGACGGCCCGGTCGGCGATACCGCCGAACGCTTCGCCCGTTGGCTGGCCGATCTCGATGTCGAGCAGGCGGCGCAGAAGCTCCGTGCCGGCCAGTTGCGCGCCCAGTCGGGACCGCGCCGTCCCGCTGTCGCCGCCGCCGTCGCCGCGTCCGACGTGGACTCGGTGACCGGCGTCCCCGGCGCGGTGCTGGCCCTCACCAAGTCCGACAACGGCGTCGTGCTGCACTTGGGCGACCGCGACCTGCGGATCCCCGACCCGGCCGCCGGAGCGGTGCTGCGGCTGATCGACCGCCCCGGCGTCCCGCTGACGTCCGGAGAACTGGCCACGACGACGACTCCCGATGTGGCCCGGCGCTTGCTGCGCACGCTGGTAGATGAGGGCATCGCCGAACCCGCCTCGTAACACGGCCACCGCCCCGGTTCAGTCGACGAAGATGCCGTCCCGGCGAGCCTCCCGGTAGAGATCGACCCGCGTGGTGGCTTCCCGTCCCGCCCGGGCGTACTTCTCCCGCGCCCTTTCGAGGTACTGCTTGACGGTGTGCTCGCTGATGCCCATCTGCCGGGCGACCCCCGCCCGGGTCAGACCGCCGAGCCAGAGGCGCATGGTTCGCAGCTCCTGCTCGGAGAACCTCGGCCGGTCGTCGCCGAGCATCGCGCCGGCCTGTGCCGGAGTGGTGTAGGTCTCCCCCGCAGCGACCGCCAGGATCGCCTCGATGAGATGGCGTCGGCCCTCGCTGGTCTCCTTGGTCAGGTACGCCAGCGCGCCCGCCATCTCGGCGCGGTAGACGGTCTCGGCGTCCGCGTGCTGGGAGAAGACCACGACCCGGCGTCCCCGCGCGGTCAGCTCGGCGATCTGGTCCAGCACGAGCTCGCCGTCGATGCGCAGGTCGATGACCAGCACGTCGGCGTCGGCCGCGGGGCCGGCGTCCAGCCCGCCGAGATCGGCCCCTGTGTGCACGATCTCGACCCGGCGCTCCGGGTCCGCGGAGATCCACATCTCCACCCCGGACAGCACGACATCCTGGTCGTCGATGACGGCGATGGTCACGGCCCTTTCCAACGAACCTCCAACCAGAGCAGCTCCCCGTCACGGTCGCTGGTGACGCTCACCTCGCCGGTCATCAGACACCGCGGTACCCAGGCGGCACCGTCGGCCAGCACCGAGACGCTGACCGCCCCCGCTCCGTCCACGACGACGGTGACACGCGCGTGCTCCCGCGTGCGCGCGAGCACGGCCAGCGGATACTCGGCGAGCGCGGCGGCCGTCCGTTCGTCCAGCGCGGGCGCCGCTCCGACCATGACCAGATCGACGGCGACACCCCGGCGCATGGCCTCGTCGACACCCGGGCGCAGGACCCGGACGACCGGATCGGGGATGTCCTCCTGCTCGGCCAGCAACTGCCGGAGCATGGCCTCGGCCGCTCGGGACCGCTGTCGCACCGCCGGTTCGGCGGGATCCACCGTCCCGTCCGCCAGCCCGCGCAGGACCGGCGTGATCATCTCGCGGGCTTCCTGGTAGCGCAGCTGCCGCGCCGCCGAGACCTCGGCGATGACGGCTTCGCGCCGCGCGGTCTCCCAGCGTTCGGCGGCCGCGGCGGCCGCCATCCCCCCACTGGCCCGGAACACGCCGGCTCCGGTGATCATCGCGAGCTGGATGCTGCCGGACGCGTACAGCAGCGTCACGAAGCCGGCCGCGCCGTACCGGTCCAGGTCGTCCGTGGCCACCAGCACCGCAAGCGTGATCGCCGCGATCACCGCCTGCAACAGCACCACCTCGCGGACGCGGCGGTGCAGCAGGAGGAGCACACCGATCAGGCCGGTGGTGGCCGGCGCCCAGTTGATCCGCAGAAGCTCGCCCGCCGGGCAGTTGACCGCCATCGCCAGGTCCGTGGCCAGGTCGATCACCAGCAGGACGGCCACGGTCGTCCCCTTGGCCGGCCGGAACAACAGCCCCGCCCCCGCCGCGATGACCAGGAGCTGCACCGCCCAGATCACCACCGCGCCGCCGGGCGAGCGGTACTGGCCGTGGTAGACGACCAACGCCGAACCGGCCGCCCCCACCTGCCACAGCACCACCGTGATGACCGTGGCCACGTCATACGCCCGGTGGAATCTGATCGCGAACGGAGCCGCGGCCGACACCTCAGCCATGCGGCCACCGCAGGGTGACCGTGGTCCCTTCCCCCGGCCGCGACTCCACCGAGGCCGTGCCGCCCACGAGCACCATCCGCTCGATGATCGAGCAACTGATCCCCCGCCGCCCCACCGCCACCCTCGCCGGGTCGAAACCCGACCCCCGGTCGGCCACCACCACGGTCGCTCCCGAACCATCCCCTTCAGCGCACACGAAAGCCCAACGCACTCCAGCATGTGCGGCGACGTTCCTCAGCGCTTCTCCGACCGCACCGGCAATCGCCACCGAGATCTGCTCAGGCACACCGACGGGCTCCGCGAACGAACACTCAACGGCCACCGGTGCCTCAGAGGCGACCCGTCCTAGCAACGGCCCCAACTCGACCGTCTCGTCCGAAAGCCCAGGACCGGAGAACTCCTCCAGCACCGCCAGCGCCCGGTGCGCGCCCTGGGCCAGCACAGGCGACCCGCCCCGGACCGCCCCGGAGGCGACCATGGTCAGCGTGGCCAGCACCGAGTCGTGCATCTCCGCCCGGTAAAGGCGTTCGTCCGCCCGGCGTGCGGCCTCCGCCATCGCCTGCCGCCGATCCCGGTCACGATGGGCGACCAGTGTGTCCGCCCGGTTCCCACCACGCCGGAGCAACCACATGAGGGCGTTCACCACGAGCGCCTGGACGAACAGGACCCGTACCTGGCTCGTCGACGCCGGCACTCCGGCCATGTACGCGGCGATGGTCACCGCGGCCAACGCCAGCCCCGCCACCTGAGGAACAGCGAGCTGCGCCACGTAGATGGCGGTGCTGGCCAGCATGATCGCCCAAGTGGTCTCGTCCACCACCGCCGCGACGGGCACCAGCCGGCTCTGCGCGAGCAGCACCAGCGCCACCACCACCGTGTCGCCCACCACCAGCAGGAATGTCAGCCCGTGCCGGAGTGCCCGCACGGTGAAGAACGCCGCCCAACAGGCCAGCCCGCCGAGCGCCCACCCCTGCCCTTCCCGTGAGACCCCGGCCCCGCTGTCGATCGCCACTGAGATGATCGCTGCCGACACGCCGCCGCAGCGCAGCGCGACCGTGAAGCGGAGCACCGTATGCGCGAGCGCGTAATCCGACGGCCCGGCCGTCCCCCGTGCGAGCATCCGTCCCATCCACAAGATCAGATCTTTTGCGTTCGCAGTATGCCCACCCCACGCCACCCGCAGAACAAGATCAACTGTCCACTTCCGGCACCGGCCGCCCGGAACCTTTCCAGGCGGGCGCGGTTGCTCCCCGGGACAGTCTTCGACTGTGGACCAATGACGATGCGATGAGGCTTGCCGGTCGGTTCCCCGCTGCCCGCCATGGACGAGGCGTACACGCGAAGCAGCAGCCGCCCCGAGCCCGTGTCGGAGTGGGGCGTCACAGCCGCCACAGGTGGATGCGGCCGTCCGAACCGCCACCGGCCAGCGTCTTGCCGTCCGGGCTGAACGCCACCGAGAAGCCTCTCAGCGAGCCGAACGCGTGGACCTCCTTGCCGGTTCGCGCGTCCCAGACCGTGGCGGTCGGGCCGTGCTCCTCGTCGCAGGCGGCCAGGTAACGGCCGTCGGGGCTGAACACGACCTTGCCGCTCGTGCCGCCGGCGAAGCGTTCGCCGGGCTCGTGCGTGGCGACGTCCCAGGTTTCGACGCTGACTTTGGCGCCGGCACCGGCCACGGTCTTCCCGTCGGGACTGAAGGCCACTGCGTCGACATCGCGATGGGTGTTGATCGGGCTTTTCAGTCTGCGTCCGGTGACGTCCCAAAGGCGGATGTGGTCGCCGTCGCCGTACGCCAGCGTCCGGCCGTCCGGGCTCAACGCGATCTCGAAGATGAAGCTGCTTTTGGTCGGGGTGGTGGCGGTGTTCCGCCGGGTGGCGATGTCCCAGAGCCGCACACCGGACCTGATCGCCGCGTTGTCCCCGAACCAGAAGGAGGCGACGGCGAGGGTCGTGCCGTCCGGGCTGAACGTCGCGGAAGTGGCGCTCTCGCCCTTCGGGTTGCTGAGGGTGGTGACGACCCGTCTGGAAGCGACGTCCCAGAGCTGGATGCTGCCGTTGTCGTCCTCGGTGGCCAGCGTTTTCCCGTCCGGGCTGAACACCACGACATGCCGGGACTTGTCGGGGTCGTCGGTGCCGCTGGTCAGTACGGCGGTCTGTCGTCCCGTGGCGGTGTCCCACAGCCGGACGGCGTCTTCGTCGTCGGCGCTGGCGAGCATCTTGCCGTCCGGGCTGAACGCCACGCCCCAGACCCCGCCCGAGTCGGTGTCGAGCAGGCGGTCGGCCGGGATGGCGGTCGGAACGTGCGGGGGCACGGAGGCGCCACCCGTCCCGGCCCGTACGGCGATGCCGACGACGACGGCGAGCGTGACGACGGTGCCCGCGACGATGGCCACGACTCGCCCGCGCCGGAGGCGGCTTCCGGTCCCGTGCAGGACCTCGGTGCCCGCCCGGACCGTGCCGCCGTACGAGCCGGGCGGCACCGAATGCGGCGCTGACCCGGAACGCTTCGGTGACGGCTCACCGGATGGGCCGGGCGCGGACTCGGGAGGCGCGGCGGGCGGTGGCGCGGCGTGCGGAATGAGGAGGTCGCGGACGGACTCAGGAGTAGGCCGGGCGTCGGGATCCTTGTTGAGGAGGCCGGTGAGGACGTCCGTCAGGGGGCCGGCGTGGATCGGCGGCGGTGGGTCTTCGGTGGCGATGGCGACGAAGACCGCGCCGTGCGTCGGGCCCTGGAACGGGGGGCGGCCCTCGACCGCGGCGTACAGGGTGGCGCCGAGCGCCCACAGATCCGACCGCGGCGTGGCGGAGTGGCCGCGGACCTGCTCCGGTGACATGTACGCGGGGGTGCCGAGCTGGACGCCGGACTTCGTTAGCGTGGCGTCGCCCTCCAGCGCGGCGATGCCGAAGTCGGTGAGGACCACGCGGTCGCCGTCCAGCAGCACGTTCGCCGGCTTGACGTCGCGGTGCACGATGCCCTTGGCGTGTGCGGCGGCGAGCGCGTCCAGCATCTGACGGCCGATGTCCGCCACCCGCCGTACGGGCAGCGGCCCGCCGGTACGCAGCACGTCGTCCAGCGACCGCCCCGCGACCAGCTCCATCACCAACCACGGGCGGCCGTCGTCGCCGATCACCCGGTCGTACAGGGCCACGATGCCGGGATGGTGCAGGCGGGCAGCGGCGCGCGCCTCGCGGGCGGCCCGGGCGTACCACTCGCGGCGCTCGGTGTCGTCGATCGCGTCGGACAGCAGCAGCTCCTTGACGGCGACCTCGCGATCGAGCTCGGCGTCATACGCGCGCCACACTCGGCCCATGCCGCCGCGCCCGATGAGCCCGAGAATCCGGTAGCGGCCGGCGACGGTCTCCCCGGGTTCACCGTGCATGGAACGAAGATAGCGAACCGGACATTGCGCGTCAGCTAGCACCGCTGACGGTAGCGGCAGCCACCGCAGACGATCAGGGCGGGGATGGCCCCGTCCATCGCGCGGAGGATCGCCGAGACCGAGACCGAACGGGCCGTGGCCCAGGCCGAACTGGACAGAGCGGAGATCCAGCAGTCCGGCAGCCCGCCGTACCCGCGGGTTCTGAGGCACCGGATCGTCAGTGCTGTAGGGCTGACCGGGACCTTCCGCCGGGCATGGTGGTCACTGCTTAGGCGTGGGGTGAAAGGCCAGCATTCTCCATTTGCCGTCTTCGCGTACCCAGACCGCCAGCGTGATATTGCTCAAATGCTTCACCGCACCGCCCACGGTAAAGTCGGCGTCCATCTCGCCGAGCACCACCGCGGTGTCGCCCACAAGGGAGATCCGGTGGACAGGGTGGTCGATGCGCTGGAAGACCCACGCGCTTTCCCTGATCTTGCGGAGGTACGACTCGTAGTTCTCGGGCGCCCCGTCGGTGTGGGTGAGCATCAACTCTGGATGGCACAGCTCCGCCAGTGCGTCGGCGTCCTGCGCGAGAAGCGCCTCGAACCGCTTCCGGTCCAGCTGCCTTACCGTCTCAGTAGTCATGATCATTAAGCTACCCGATCAAGCTTTTCCGCGATACCCGTCGAATGTCCAGACCCGGCCAGGACTGGAGACGGTGGTCCAGGACGACAACGGCCCCCTTTCCACGTGCACAGAGTGCCGGATTTCGGCTGTCCGCAAGTGCTCTTGCCGGGCTTAATCCTTTACCCCCGGAAGAACAGGAGGTGAAGCCGAATGCACCGGTCCATTTTGGCGTTCATGCAGGATGGAGGGGCTCACCGAGCCTTTTTCAGCGGCAGTTTCGGGTACGAGATCACAGCAAGGTCGAGGACGGTGCGCCCTACCGCGCCGGCAACATCGCCAAGCCATCCACAGCCTGCAACTCCGCGAGACCGCGGCACGCCGAAAAAGGCTCTCTGTTCCCCATGACTCCAGGCCGGAGCGAGGAAGAAGTGGGTGCTTGTAGCACGGGTGGCCAGTTGCGTCAATGCCAAGTTTCAGCCACAGTCAAGATCGCCTTTGAACTTTCCCTCTTGCCAGATTGACATGACGGGATGGTGAGGTTACAAAATTGATCACCCCATGAGACGAAGTACCGTGGAGCGGTGCAATTGCCGTTTACGATCCGATCATGGAGCACCCTGCTGTGAGGATCTGACATCGCAGGTCAGTGTTCGATACGCGTCCACAGCAGGAGGAGGCGACAACGGGGCGGGCTATCGCCCGCCGGAGAGCGTGCAAATTACGGACACCCCGCAATCAGGAGATTTCAGCATGGGCCAAGACGGACAAACCACAAGCGAGACCACCGCGCCTCCTGACTACGGGCTTATCAGCCCGATATCCCTCCCAGATGACGGCAGGATGCCCGATGCGGCAGCGGGGTCCTCCACCCCAGCGGAGTACGACAGCTACTTCCGCCTCGTGCGCGAACGGCCGGAGCTGGCGACCTGGTCGCAGTCCTGCGTGGAGGTCCAGCGACGGGTCCTTGACGATCTGGAGGCGACGGGGCTTTCGGCCCAGGATCGCTGTGACATGCTGGCCGGCTTCCTGGTGGTCGCGCACGGCACTTTGGAGAAGTGGCTCGATCTCCACGGTGCCGCGGGGGCACACCGGTGACCGCTCCCGACACTCTCGGGCAGAGACCGCCCGGGGCCGACGATGCCGTGATCCGCTGGAAACTGGGGCATCAGGCGTTCCACCTGAACCTGGCCGTGATGAACACGTGTCTCGGTGACGCCCGCGAATCGCTCGAGGCCGGCCACTGGCCCGAGCTGTCACAGACACTCGATCGACTCGGAGTCCTCTACGACGCCGCGACCGCGACGATGCGGTACGCCGCCGACTTCAGCGCGGAGCTGTACGAGACGCTGATCCGTCCGTCGATGGCCCCGCCGTTCGCGAGCCCCGGTTTCTCCGGAACCCTCAACCTCGAACACGAGCAGATGCTCGGCCAGCTTCGCGAGCTGCGGCGAAGGCTCAAGGAGATCGAACGTGCGGGCAGTGCGCCGGACGCGGTCAACGAGTCGGCTGCCCGACTGCGGGCGGCACAGGCACGCAATCGCAAGAACCACATGTTCGTCTGCCAGCAGTTCGTGCCGGATGGACCGTCCCTGCTCAGCGAGCACTTCGCAGCCCAGAAATTTACCGACACCGACCAATCGGACACCATGATGGAGGCGACACAGAAATGATCACCGTCATCGAGACCTGGCGCATCAAGAACGAGTTCACCGACCGGGTCCACGAGCTCATGCAGACGATGGACAACGAGGTGGGGCCGCCCGCGCACAGGCATCCCGCCTTCCTCGGCCATGCCACGTTCCTCCAGTACGACACGGAACCCACCAAGGTGCTGGTCATGTACCCGTGGCGCAGCTCTGCCGAAGCGGAGGAGCTGCTCGCGAGCGAGCAGAAGTTCATCTCTGAATTCGAGGCCAAGTACTGCGAGTCACCCCGTGATATCGCCTACCTCACCGAGGTGCCGCACGCCCACGACATGGAGGGATGAGCCCTACATGGAGGGTGAGGCCCGTCCGGCGACGACGAGAGCCGCAGGTGGCGAATGACCGACGAACCACGTGACTGGCTCCCGGCCGAGTTCGAAGAGCACGGCCGGGAGTTGCTCGCGGTGATCCGCGACCACTTCGAGTCGATCCGTGAAGTCCCCATAACGGTTCCGCGCTCAAGCGCGGACCTGATGGAATCGCTGCGCACCGAGCTGCCGGAGACGGGCGAGGACTTCGCGCGAATCCTGGAGGACACGCGCGAGCAGGTGATGCCGCACGTGGTGCACTGGAATCACCCGTCCTTCTACGGCTACTTCGCCAACAGTGCCAGCTTCCCCGGCATTCTGGCCGAGACGCTGACCGCGGCTCTGAATGTCAACGCGATGCTGTGGAAGAGCGGGCCGGCCGCCTCCGCGCTCGAACGCGTCGTGCTGGGCTGGATCGCAGAGCTGGCCGGGTACCCGGAGGAGGCCGACGGCGTCCTGGTCAACGGCGCCTCGCTGGCCACCCTCTATGCACTGGCCGCGGCCAGGGACGCCGCGCTGGGCGACGACGTGCGGGTCCTGGGCACGGCGGGGCGCGAGCTTCCCGTGCTGAGGATCTACACCTCGGACCAGGCGCACAGCTCGGTGGAGAAGGCGGCGATCACGCTTGGCCTCGGGTTGGCGAACGTGGTGAAGCTGCGCTCGGACGAGCAGGGCCGGATGCCGCCCGACGCGCTGGACGAGGCGATTCGGCGTGACCTCGCCGACAACGTCAAGCCCGTGGCGGTGGTCGCCACAGTGGGCACGACCTCCATCGGTGCGGCGGACCCCGTTCCGGAGCTCTCCGAGGTGTGCGCCCGGCATGGCGTGTGGCTGCACGTGGACGCCGCCTACGGCGGCTTCTGGCGCCTGGCGCCGTCGCTGGCCGACACGGTCGAGGACCTGACCAAGGCCGATTCACTGGTGGTGAACCCGCACAAGTGCCTGTACGTGCCGATGGAGGCGACCGCGTTCTACTGCCGCCGCCGCGGCGCGCTGGCTCGCACGTTCCGGCTGGTGCCCGAGTACCTGACCTCACCGCAGGACGACGAGATCGTCGACTTCATGGACCTGTCGCCGCAACTCGGCCGGAGCTTCCGCGCACTCAAGCTGTGGTGGATCATCAGGTCGTTCGGCCGCCAGGGCCTGGCCGACCGTCTCGAGCACAGCGTGCGGCTCGCGGAGTGGCTGCGCCGCCAGGTGGCGCTGCACCCCGACTGGCGATGCCCGGTGACCTCGCTCTATCCGCTGGTCTGCCTGCGGTTCGAGCCGGAAGGGTTCCGTGACAGCACCGAAAGCGACCGGCGCAAGCTCCTCGACATGCTGAACGCCGACATCGTCGACGATCTCAACGCGTCGGGCGCCGCGTTCGTGTCGCACACGGTGCTCGACGACGGCTACGTGATCAGGGTGTCGATCGGCAACATCCACACGACCCTCGCCGACGTCGAACGCCTGTGGCAACGGCTCACCGAGATCGCCACGCGGCGGTACGCCCAGTGCGTGGACGCGGCGATGACATCGCCGGCCGGGCCGCGCGACGATTCAGCGATCTAGAGCGGCGACAGAATGGCAACCACGCAGCGAGAACCGGCCAATCTTCAACGGAGCCTGCACGTCCCCGGACTGGTCGCCCACTACATCACGTCCGTCATCGGGGTCGGCGTGCTGATTCTCCCCGGACACGCCGCCGCGGTGGCCGGGCCGCTGTCACTCGCGGCATGGGCACTGTTGATCGTCTACTCCTATCCGCTGGCCCTGATCTTCGCCCGGCTGTCGGTTCGACACCCGACCTCTCGCGGGATCGCCGAGTTCGTCGAGGAGGCCTTCGGGCCGAGGGTCGCGCACTGGGTGGCCGCGCTCCTCATGCTGGCGCTGATCATCGCCAACCCGGTCCTCGGTCTGGCCGCCGCCCGCTACCTGCTGAACATCTGGGACGACACACCCGGTATCCCGCAGATCGTTCTCATCGGGTACCTGATCATGATCGGTTCCATCCTGTTCAACCTCCTCGGCGTGAAGATCAGCGCCAGGGTCCAGACCGGGGTGCTGGCCACGCTGATCGGGTTCCTGGTGATCGTGATGGTCATCGCCATGCCCGAGGCGGACGCGGCGAACCTCGACCCGGTCGCTCCGCACGGCTGGCTGGCTCTGGGGCAGGCGCTCATCATCTGCTTCTTCGGCTTCATCGGATGGGAGAACGCCGCCCCCGTCGCCGAAGAGGTCGTGGATCCCCACCGGACCTTTCCCAGGGCGATCTTCCTGGCCGTCTTCGGGGTGGGCGCTCTCTATCTGGCGATGGCGGTGACGGTCACCCTCGTCCTGCCCCCCGGGGCCGCGAAGGGAGAGCAGATCACGGCCTTCGCGACACTGCTCCAGGTGGCCAGCGGCCGTGAGATGTCCCAGGTGGGCAACGTGGTGGCCATCGTGCTGCTGTTGCTGGCGACCAACGCCTGGGTGCTGGGAACATCGCGGGTCATCTTCTCCAGCGCTCGGGAAGGCATGCTCCCGGCGGTTCTGACAAAGGTCTCGGGCCGCAACAGCGTTCCCTACGGCGCCCTTCTGTTCCTCATACCGGGTTACGGTGTACCCGTCGGGCTTCTGGCGCTGACCCGGAGCTCCGAGATGTGGCTGATCACCGCGACCTCGGCGACCTTCCTACTGATATTCCTGGCGACTTTCCTTGCCGCTCACCGGCTGCTGGAAGGGCGTGCGATCCGGCGCTGCAACATCCTGCTCATCATCGTGACGGCCTGCATTCTGCCGTTCTTCGGCATCAGTATCGTGTACGCGGCGGCTCTGGCCATCCTCGCTTATGTGCTCACCGTGCCGAAAGTCAAGGAATGGATGAGCAACGGAGCCACGCGCCGAGTCCGGCAGGAGAACGAATCCTGAAACTGTGGGTCCTGACCGGCCTTCTGCCGGCATCACCGCTTCGCTCTGGAGGACAACGGTGCCCGATGAAAACACCCCTCGCTTCCGCTCCGTGCTCGACCGATTCGATGCCTTCAAGGCTTCCAAGGTCGCGATGTCGGCGGACGGCCGCTCGTTCGGTCTGGCCTCCAACGAGTCGCCGAACGGCCCGCTCCCCTCGGTGCTGAAGGCGATCAATCAGGCGGCTCTGCAAGCCAACCGCTACCCCGACCTCAACTGCGGCGCGCTGATCGAGGCGATCGGCGCCACCTTCAAGGTGCCCGCGGAGCATGTCGCGATCGGCTGCGGCTCGGTCGGGGTCACCAAGATGCTGGTGGAGGCCGTCGCCGGACCCGGCGCCGAGGTGCTGTTCGCCTGGCGATCGTTCGAGGTCTACCCGGTGCTGGTGGCGCTGTCGGGCGCCACCGCCGTCACGGTGCCGCTCAGAGAGGAGCGGCATGATCTCGCGGCGATGGCCGGAGCCATCACCGAACGAACCCGGATGATCTTCGTCTGCAACCCGAACAATCCGACCGGCACGGTCGTCGGCCGGGCCGAGTTCGAGGCGTTCCTGGACCGGGTGCCCGCAGACTGCCTGGTGGTGCTCGACGAGGCGTACGGCGAGTACGTCCGGGACGATGACGTGGCCAATGGCTTGGACCTCTACCGCGACCGGCCCAACCTCGTGGTCCTGCGGACCTTCTCCAAGGCCTACGGGCTGGCCTCGCTCCGGGCCGGATTCATGGTCGCCCACCCGGTGGTGGCCCAGGCCGCACGCAAGACCGCCCTGTCCTTCGGCGTGAACGGGGTCGTCCAGGCGGCGGCGGTGGCCTCTCTGGCGGCCACCGACGAACTGCTGGCACGGGTCGCGGACACCGTCAAGGAACGCGAGCGCGTCCGCGACGCCCTGATGTCCAGCGGCTGGACGGTTCCGTCCAGCGAGGCGAACTTCCTCTGGCTGCCGCTGGGGGAGCGGACGACGGAGTTCTCCGCCGCGTGCGACGCACAGGGGGTCGGTGTCAGATCCTTCCCAGGCGAGGGCGCCCGCGTCTCGGTAGGCTCCCCCGAGGAGAACGACGCGTTCCTCGCCGTCGCCCGCGCCTTCACCACCTGACGCCGGCTGTGAGCATCGAGCCCCAGGAGAAGATCGATGAACCGCCTGGCCACCGCCGTACGTGCCCTGATCGACGCTCAGGAGCACGCGACCGTGGCGACGATCGAGCCTGACGGGCAGCCTCAGCTGTCCGTCGTATGGGTGAAGACCGACGGAGACGACGTGCTGTTCTCAACGGTCGCCGGTCGCCGCAAGCATACGAACCTGCTGCGTGACCCCCGGATCAGCCTGCTCGTCTACTCCAGGAACGATCCCGATCGTTACGTCGAGCTGCGCGGCCGCGCACTACTCGAGGATGATCCCGACAAGTCGCTCATCGATGAATTGAGCCTTCGCTACACCGGGGGTCCGTTCCAGGACGCGGCAGAGAACAAGCGAGTGATCGTGCGAATGACCGCATCGAAGATCGTGACCCGCGAACTCGACAGGCCGAGCTGATTCTCTGGCTGGTGCGGGTTTTTAGGGGCTGACCGAAAGGCAGCGGACCCGTGCTCCGTAGATGTCGGTCGACACATCAGCCCCAGAAGCGCCGGTGGGACGGTCCGCCGACGAGATCGCCGAGGTGGAGGCGGCCGACCCGGTGGTCGTAGGGCATGAAGACCGCGAGCGCGACGCCCGATCGGTGCTCCATGTCGACGCAGACGGCCTCCAGGGTTCCAGCGGGCTTGGGGGCGTCCTTGTTCTGCCATTCGGTCGACCGGCGGATCGTGATCCGCTGTGGCCCGGGGCTGCCCGGCTCGCCCATCCGCACGTAGTAGGTGAAGGACGCGAACCGCAGCTCGGCCGCCCGCCCGGCGACCTTCCTGGACATGCCGGCCAACGCGGTCTCCACGGCGGCGTCGTCGTAGGCGTAGTCGACCTCGTGGTCGGACAGGAGCTCACGGGTGCCGTCCATGCCGGTCAGCGATCCGGTGGCGTTCATCATGTGGGCGCCGGGCCCCATCGCGAGCTTCGACTCGACGTCCTGGAGGGAGCCCCGCAGGGCGATCTCGAAGTCCTCACGTGCCTCGGCGGCCAGGCCGCCGCCCAGAAGGCCCGGGTCGATCGCGTCGAGGGGGGCGGGGAAGGTGGGGTCGAACCCCTCGATCGCGGGGCGCCAATTGATCATGGGTCTGGGACCTTAGCGGCGCGATCACCACCCGCACGCCGATTCGCTTGAATTCGCAGGTCCCGCCGAGGGGCGCAGCGGCCAGGCGCAGCCCGCACGCGCGGACGATCTGAAGGGACCGAAGCCCGGCCCCGCCTCATGACGGGGACAGCGGCGGCACGCCCTGCGAGAGCCGACCGCTCCGTCCCCCAAGGGCAAGGTTCGCGAATCCGGCTTAAAATGATCTTGTTCGCCGGACATCTCGAACCGGCGCGTCCGCACCCCCCTCGAAGGAGCCTTATATGCGCTGGACCGTCATCACGGCCGCCACCGTCATGGCCGGCGGCCTGTTCTCCCCCATGGCGTCCGCCGCCACCGCGCCCGCAGCCGCGCCCGGCCCCGTCCAGGCCGCGGCCTGCGACAAACCGTGCGACCGCACGATCAAGGACGACTACCCCTACAAGAGCACCCCCAACGTGCGCGACCCCTGGAACTTCTGGACGGGCCAGTGCACGTCCTTCGTCGCCTGGCGGATCAACAAGCGACTCGGCATCAAGTTCACCAACGCCTACAAGGACGTCCTCTGGGGCAACGCCAAGGACTGGGACGACGCCGCCAAGAAGGCGGGGATGAAGGTCGACGGCAAGCCCAAGGTCGGCGACATCGCCGTCTGGAACAGCGGCACCTACGGCCACATCGCCTACGTGGCCTCGATCGACGGCACGAAGATCGTGGTCGAGGAGTACAACTACTCCAAGCCCCTCGCCTACACCAAGCGCACGATCGCCGCCGACACCGTCGACAACTTCATCCACTTCTTCTGATCCGCAGGGCCTGGCCGAGCCCAGCCCCCGGCCAGGCCCGAGCCCCTTCCCCTGCTCGGGAGCCTCAGGATGGCAGGCGGACGATGCGTAGAAATCCGGGCAACGTCCATGGCCTCCGCCCGCCGCGCAGCACCACCTTGCCGGTCATTGCCGCACGTGCCTTGCCGATGCGGCCGAACAGCATGAGGTTGAGCACGACGGGGTCGAAACTCAGCCGCACGTCAGGTCGTCCGCCGGGTTCTTCGACGGTGCAGAAACCGTCGGTGAGCACCATGGCGGCCGGTGCGGTGTAGGGGGAGCGGAACTCCACGGCGATCCGTCCCTTCGGGGCCGGGCCGTGGCCGTCAAGGAGATGTCCGTACCCGTATTCGGTGACCCCGATGAGGAAGAGGTCGAAGAAGGCGGCGGCCTCCTCGGGCGGGACCGTCCATGGCACGCGCAGGCCCAGGGCCATGTCGCGGCCGTGGATCTGCAATTCGTTGAGCAGATGGGCGAGGACGCCTGCCAGGGGAACCCGGGAGCCGCCGACCCAGTCGACGGCCGCTGCCGGGTCTCCGCTCTCGGTCGCCGCGAGTATGCGGGCGATCTCGGCCTTGATCTCTCCGCCGAGACGGTGTGGCTCCCGCTCGCTCAACTGGCTGAGCAGTTCCTCGTTGAACTGGGCGATGGTGTCGACGACGGTCGTGCGCAGCAGGTCGTCCATCCCGCTGAACGGTGGCGGGCCCCCTGCGTGGTCGACCAGGTGACGGCAGGACCGGGCCAGTGTCAGCACATGCGCGGCGGTGTCGGCGACGGACCAGTGCACGGTGGCCTTGGCGCGGGAGTCCGATGCCGAGGACACCAGTTCCGCGAAGTCGTCGCCGGTCCGTCGGAGCGCGACGCGGGTCCGCGTCCATTTCTCTTCGGTGATGTCGGGAAGCATGCATCCTCCTTGGCACGACAGCAGTCCAAGCCTGTACTGCGGCGACCGATAGCGGCACCTCTACAGCATCATGTTCGGCATCACCCCCCGCACGGCCGACCCTGGCCATGCCCGACTACAAAGGCGCACCTTCATGAACGGCCCCTCAATTCGGGTGCCCGAAACCAGCACAACGACAGAGTGCGCATTTGCATGACACTGCCGGGGATAGCGTGATTTGCTGGGCCGGCGTTGATTCGGGGAAGCGGATCGGCGTGCAGAGTTAGCGAATGACCGCATATACGAAAGGACGTCCTGCCGTGGAGTTCAAGCTCGAGATGGTGCCGATCCCCGTGTCCGACACGGACCGTTCGATCGCCTTCTACACAGAGACACTGGGCTTCAACCTGGACCACGACATCAGCCCCGGCGGTGACCTCCGGATCGTGCAGGTGACACCGCCCGGCTCCGCCTGCTCGATCGGTTTCGGCGACGGGTGGGTCGGCACCGCGCCCGGCTCGATCCAGAACCTGCACCTGGTCGTGTCCGACATCCGCGCCGTACGGGAGGAGCTCGTCAAGCGCGGGCTGGACATCAGCGAAGTCAATGACATGTCCGCACCCGGAAAGCCCACCGTCTCGTACGCCTATTTCCAGGACCCCGACGGCAACAGCTGGGCACTTCAGGACCTCGGCCGCTGACCGCCGAACCCGGCGGGCCGCGGGTCGTCCACCAGCAGCGATAGCCGTCAGGAAAATCTAACACTGCCAAGTCTTCCGCCATCCCGCTAACGTCGTCGACGGCGGCGGGAAGAGTGCGGTGTCCCGTCCCGAGTCCGAGCCCGCACGCCTCCGGCGGGTGGGGAGCATTAGCGATGCCCACTGAACAGGGAAGACATTCACTATGAGCGAAGAAATTGATCTGGCCGCAGTGCTGTCCGAGCTTCTTTACGGCGACGAAAGCGCCGAAACTCTGGAGCAGGCCCTGGACCGGCTGGTGACGCCGACATTTGTCCAGCGCATCAACGGCCAGGTGTACGACCGATCCGCATACGTTCCCCATGTGCGCGAGATGCGGCAGTTGGTCCTCGGTGGTGGAGAGCTGACGGTCTTGGAGGAGATCAGGGCGGACGACGCGATCGCCGGCCGCTACCTCTTCCGCATGGTGCCCCTGCAAGGACCGCCGCTCGTCTTCGAATCGCACGTGTTCGCGCGGGTCGACGGGCGCCGGATCGATCGGCTCGTCGAGGTCGCGCGGCAGGCCGAGGACTGGGACGGAGACCTCCCGGCCGGTAACTGACCCGGCGCCCGGCTCGACCGGCCCGATCACGAACGGTCGCCGCCCGGGGTCAGGCCTTGGCGGCGAGCGGTCGCCACGCGTCCCAGGTGGCGAGGCGCTGCCGGTAGGCGGCTTCGACGACGGGGTAGGGGTAGGTGCCGAGGAAGAGCCGGAGGGGCGGTTCGCCGGAGTCGACCAGTTCGAGGATCACGTCGCCGGTGGGCCGCGGATCCTGGGGCGCGCGGGCGACGGCACCGGCGCGGCGGGCCTCGCGGATCGGCTCGTACGCGGCGATGGGGACGGTGTGTACCGCGGACGAGCCGGACCAGTCGGTGCCGTAGGGGCCGGGTTCGACGATCGTGACGTGGACGCCGAGCGGGCCGACCTCCTGGGCGAGCGCTTCGCTCATGCCCTCGAGCGCCCACTTGGAGGCGTTGTACAGCCCGAGGGTGGGGAAGGCGGCGAGGCCGCCGAGACTGGACACCTGCACGATGTGCCCGCTCCGCCGGGCGCGCAGGAACGGCAGGGCGGCCTGCGTCACCCACAGCGGGCCGAGCAGGTTGGTGTCGAGCTGGGCGCGGGCCTGTTCCTCGGTGGTCTCCTCGACCATGCCGAAGAGGCCGTAGCCGGCGTTGTTGACGACCACGTCGAGGTGGCCGAACGCGTCGGCGGCGTGCCGGACGGCGGCGGTGGCGGCCTCCCGGTCGGTGACGTCGAGGCGGAGCGGGAGGACGCCGTCCCCGTAGGCGTCGACGAGGGGCGCAGGGACTCGGGGCGGCGCGCGGTGGCGGCGACGCGGTCGCCGCGGGAGAGGGCGGCTTCGGCCCAGGTCCGGCCGAAGCCCCCGGCCGGCGGCGGGTCGCGGGACTGCGCCGGGACGAGCTGGCGCGGCTCGCCGGTATCAGCGAGCCGTACCTGACCCGGCTGGAACAGGGCGTCGACCGGCACCCCTCACCGCAGGTGCTGCGGGCGCTCGCGCGGGCACTGGTGCTGGACGCGGGCGCCTCGGCGCACCTGTCCGCGCTCGCCGCCCCCGATCCCGTGCGGCCGTCGGAGACCGAGGTCGCCCCGGACGTGCACCAGCTACTCGACGCGTGGGTGGACAGCCCGGCCTACGTGCGCAACCGGCGGTTCGACGTGCTGGCCGCGAACAAGCGGGCCCGCGCGCTCGCCCCGATGTACGAGCCGGGGCACAACCTGGCCCTGGACATGTTCCTCGCCCCCGAGGTCCGCCGGCTGCTCCCGGACTGGCCGGAGATCGCCGCGCAGACCGCCGCGGCCCTGCGCGCCGAGGCCGACCCCCGCGATCCCCGGACCGCGCGGCTCGTCGCCGAGCTGGAGGCCGACGACGGCTTCCGCGCCCTCTGGGCGCGGCACGACGCGCAGCCGTCCCGCGACGAGCTCAAACGGTTCGCGCATCCGGTCGCCGGGGAGCTCGTCCTGCGGCGGCAGGCGCTCACCGTCGGAGGCGCCGAGCAGCAGGTGATCATCGTCTACCAGGCGGCCCCCGGAAGCCCCTCCGAAGCCGCCCTCGCCCGGCTTCTCTGACGATCGCCCGGTGGGAGTCCCGCTCCTCTCGCCGGCCCCGCCCCCTCGCCCGCCGCCGTGGTCGTACGGCGGGGTCAACCGATCGGCTGATGGCGGGACGAGCGCGTCGGGCGATGTGCGCGGGCACCGCCCGGAGCGATCCTCGAACCATGCCGATCATCGAAGTCAGCGGCCTGCGCAAGGCCTACGGCGGCCGTCCCGTGGTGGACGGCGTCGAGTTCGCCGTCGAGGAGGGGGAGATCTTCGGGATCCTCGGCCCGAACGGCGCCGGCAAGACCACGTCCGTCGAATGCGTGGCGGGCCTGCGCGAACGCGACGCCGGCACCGTCCGCGTCGCCGGCCTCGACCCGCGCGCCGACCGCAAGGAGCTCACCGGGATCCTCGGCGTTCAGCTCCAGGAGAGCGAACTCCAGGAGAAGCTGACCGTACGGGAGGCGCTGGAGCTCTACAGCGCCTTCTACCCGGACCCGGCCGGCTGGCGCGAGCTCGCCGAACGCCTCGGCCTCACCGGCAAGCTCACCACCCGCTTCGGCAAGCTGTCGGGCGGCCAGAAGCAGCGCCTGTTCATCGCCCTCGCCCTCATCGGCCGCCCCAGGGTCGTCGTCCTGGACGAGCTGACCACCGGCCTCGACCCGCGGGCCCGCCGCGACACCTGGAAGCTGATCGAGGAGGTCCGCGACTCGGGCGTCACCGTCCTGCTCGTCACGCACTTCATGGAGGAGGCCCAGCGGCTCTGCGACCGGATCGCGGTGTTCAAGCAGGGCCGCGTCGCCGCCCTCGACACCCCCGCCGGCCTGATCCGCCGCAGCGCCGGCGGCACGGTGATCTCGTTCGCCCCGTCCCGGCCGCTGGACGACGGGGACCTGGCCGGCCTGCCCGAAGCCGAGACGTTCGAGCACCGGAACGGCCGCCTCACCATCCACGGCACCGACACGACCGTGAACGCGGTCATCTCCCTGCTCGCCCGCCGCCAGATCACCGCCCACCAGCTACGGGTCACCGACTCCACGCTGGACGAGGCCTTCCTCGAACTCACCGAAGCCCGGGAGAACTGACGTGTCCGCGTCCACCGCCGTCCTCAAGGCAGAATTCCGGCTCTTCGTCCGCGAGCCGCTCAGCCTGTTCTGGATCATCGTCTTCCCCACCGTCCTGCTGACGATCCTCGGCCTCATCCCGTCGTTTCGGGAGCCGAACGCCGATCTCGGCGGGAGCCGGATGATCGAGCTGTACGTTCCGGTCAACGTGCTGCTCGCCATGATCATGTCCGGGATCCAGGCGCTGCCGCCCGTCCTGTCGGGCTACCGCGAGCGCGGCATCCTGCGCCGCATGTCCACCACGCCCGTGCGGCCCGCCTCGCTGCTGGCCGCGCAGATCGTCCTGCACTTCGCGGCCGCCCTGGGCTCGGCGCTGCTGGTCGTCGCGGTCGGCCGGCTCGCCTTCGGCGTGGCGCTGCCCGGCCAGCTTCCCGGCTACCTGCTGGCGCTCCTGCTCGGCGCCCTCAGCGCACTCGCGCTGGGCGCCGCGGTCACCGCGGTCACGCCCACCTCCAAGGCCACCACCGTGGTCGGCTCGGCCGTCTTCTTCCCGATGATGTTCTTCGCGGGCCTCTGGACCCCCGTCCAGGCCATGCCCGGCCTGCTCCAGCGCATCGTCGGGTACTTCCCGTTCGGCGCCGCGTCCCAGGCCCTCAACCAGGCCGCCGAGGGCGGCTGGCCCGACTGGACGAACCTCGGCGTCACCGCCGCGTGGGCCGCCGTCCTGATCGCCGCCGCCGTTCGCTGGTTCCGCTGGGAATAGGACAAACTACTCTGATGACGACAGTCCAGGAGCAATGGGAACGGTTCTATCGGTGGGGACCGTTCGGCCTCCTGTCCCTCGCGACCCTCCTGGCACTGCTCATCCCGGATCTCGTCATGTCGCCCGCGGAGCAGCGAACGGCCGCGACCCTCGTCCTCACGGCGCTGGCCCTCCAGATCCTCCAGATCACCGACAGGATCCCCGGCCACGTCTACTTCTGGACCCGCACCGCCCTCGCCTTCGCCCTCTCCTGCCTGAACCCCTTCTTCTGCATCTACGCCACACTCGGGTACTTCGACTCCCAGCACTACCTGACC
Organism: Actinomadura xylanilytica; assembly: GCF_030283145.1. Classification (GTDB taxonomy): domain Bacteria; phylum Actinomycetota; class Actinomycetes; order Streptosporangiales; family Streptosporangiaceae; genus Spirillospora; species Spirillospora xylanilytica. Next base: position 1,325,361 of record NZ_JASNWE010000002.1, on the reverse strand, counting down.
CGCCGCTGGGCCAGGGCCGGGACCTTCATCACGGCGATCACCATGTCCGGTGCCGAGTCGGGCGGCCTGCCGCCCGAGAGCCCCGGCCAGGCGGGCATCTTCGGCGGCCTCTTCGTCCTGAACTACGCGCTTGTCCACATCTTCGGCGGCCTCGCCGACAGCGAGGCCGAGCAGGCCCGGGTCCAGGCGGAGACCATCGCCGAACTCGAACGGACCAACGCCCGCCTGGAGCAGGCCCTCACCGAGAACGCCGGCCTCCAGGCCCAGCTCCTCGTCCAGGCCCGCGAAGCCGGTGTCAGCGACGAGCGCCGCCGCCTGGCCGCCGAGATCCACGACACCATCGCCCAGGGCCTGGCGGGCATCATCACCCAGCTCCAGGCCACCGAGGAGAACGAGCACGTCCGCCGCGCCACCGATCTCGCCCGCGAGAGCCTGCGCGAGGCCCGCCGCTCCGTGCAGGACCTCGCGCCCACCCACCTGGAGCACGACACGCTCCCCGAGGCCCTCAAGAAGATCACCGACGGCCGCGCCCACCTCACCGTCACCGGACCGGTGGACCCCCTGCACGACGAGATCGAGGCCGCCCTCCTGCGCATCGCCCAGGAGGCCCTCGGCAACGCCACCCGCCACGCCCGCGCGAGCCGCGTCGGCGTGACCCTCTCCTACATGGACGACGAGGTGACCCTCGACATCCGCGACGACGGCCGCGGCTTCACCCGCCCCTCCCGGGGCTTCGGCCTGACCGCCATGCGCGAGCGCGCCGAACGCGTCGCCGGCACCCTGGAGATCGAATCGGAACCCGGCCGGGGCACGGCCGTCTCCGCCCGCGTACCGTTGATCCGCCATGGCTGACATCACCCTGCTGATCGTCGACGACCACCCCGTCGTCCGGGACGGCCTGCGCGGCATGTTCGCGGCGACCACCGGCTTCGAGGTGCTGGGCGAGGCCGCCGACGGCCGCGAGGCCGTCGTCCTCGCCGAAGAGCTCCGCCCCGACGTCGTCCTGATGGACCTCCGGATGCCCGGCGGAGGCGGCGTGCAGGCCATCACCGAGCTCACCCGCCGCGGCCTCCCCTGCAAGGTCCTCGTCCTGACCACCTACGACACCGACACCGACACGATCCCGGCGATCGAGGCCGGCGCCACCGGCTACCTCCTCAAGGACGCCCCCCGCGACGACCTCTTCGACGCGGTCCGCGCCGCCGCCGAAGGCCGCACCGTCCTGTCCCCGGCCATCGTCTCCCGCCTGGTCTCCCGCGTGCGCGAGCCCCGCAGCGAGTCCCTGAGCACCCGCGAACTGGAGGTCCTGCGCCTGGTGGCCCGCGGCACCGGCAACCGGGAGATCGCCACCGAGCTCTTCATCAGCGAGGCCACGGTCAAGACCCACCTCACCCACATCTTTGCGAAGCTGGACGTCAAGGACCGGGCCGCGGCCGTGGCCACCGCCTACGACAGGCGCCTGCTGCCCTGACCGTGTTCGGCGTCCCGGCCCGCAAACACCGCGCCGGAACTCTCCGGACGCGCGGCCAGCGGAATCTCGCACGCATCGGAGTATCCCTGCGACATGACCCCGTGCGCCCGCGACCTCGACAAGCCCGTCCACGTCACCTGGCCCGACGGCGCCACAAGAGACTGATCGGAGAATCACCCGCCAGGGGGCGTGTCGGGCAGTGAGGTGAGGTCGGCGAGGATCTCCGATGCGGTCACCGGGTCCAGCTCGCCGAAGTGGGTCCCGGCGATCAGCTGGACGGTCTCGATCCGCTGCTCCGGCTCGTCGTCTTGGCCTCCGGAGGCCAGGCCCGGGTCCAGGTCGATCTGGACGTGCCGGCCGGCGGGCAGCGCGCGGAGGAGCTCGTAGTGGCGGGCGCGTTCCCAGCCGCGGTGGCGCAGCGCGTGGACCCGCGCCGTGCGCACCGTGAGGCCCTCGAAGCGGGCGAGGTGCCCGCTTCGGCGCTCTTCTTCGGTGAACGCGTGCGTGCCCCGCTCGGTCTGGGGGAACGGCTGCACGATCTCGTAGTCCTCCAGCACCTCGCGCCAGGCGGCGAGGTCGCCGCCCAGTTCCAGGGGGTGGGGGATGCCGACGGTCGCCGTGCCGGGCAGCGTGAACGCGTCATCGTGGACGTCGGTGAACGTGCGGTCTTCGGCGACCCGGAACGCCGTCACCGCCTCGTCCTCGGCCAGCCAGACGAGGCGGCGGGCGATGTGCCAGACCAGGGGGTGCGCAACGAACAGGTCACCGAACTCGGCCGCGGTCCACCGCCGCCGCGTCACCATGGCGGTCTCCAGCCGCCGGATCTGGTCGGCGGAGGCGGTCCGCGCCACCTTCTTCATCGAGGCGAAGCGCTGGTAGGCGGCCGGGGCGAGGTCGGGGTCGTCGTTCGCCCCCGGCTTGGGCAGCGTCTTGCGCATCCGCCCGTCCTGGTCGAGGACGAACGGGGTGAGCGCCTCGTCGAAGCCGACGGTGAAGCGGCGCGGCCCGTAGTCGAGCGTCATGCTCCCGTCGTCGTCGAGCCCGAAGTCGGGCACCATGCGGTCGGCGAGCTGCTCGCGCGTCAGCCCGCGGCTCGCCGCGATCTCCCCGATCTTGTCCTGGGCGCGGGCCTTGAGCCCCTTGAACTTCACCCGGCGGGAGATGCCGTTCAGGTGCATGAGCGCAAGGTCGGTGCCGATCGCGGCGAGCACGTCCAGCCCTCTGACCGCCTTCTGGTGGCCTCCTTCTCCGGGCCAGGCACCGATGGCGGCGGCGAGCCCGCGCACCGTTCCGTCGTCGCCGAGCCAAGCGAGCTGGTCCAGCGCCCAGCCGTCCTTGGCCGGCGCGCCGTGCCGCTCCCAGCGTTCGAGCAGCGCCCAGGCGAACTCGGCGAGGGAACGGCCGTCGCACACCTCGCGGACCGCGCCGACGCCCGCGTACATCTGGCCGGGCGACGACATCGCCAGCATCGTGATCACGTGCCCGGACGCAGTGACCGGGAGCGCCCGCTCGCGGCCCCGCAGCAGGATCTGCGGGAGCGCGCCGGGCCCGACCCAGTCACCCATGGCGGGCATCCGGTCCGGCAGGAACTCCAGCGGGTCGGCCACCAGCGCCCCGATCGCGTCCGCCGCCTCGGCACCGAGGTCGCGCGCGGCGGCCACGATCTCCTCGGCGCCGATCCGGCCGGCCATCAGCCGCAGCGCCCCCTCCGCGTCCCTCCGGCCCCGCCCGGTCTTGCCGAGCGCGGCGGGGAAGAGCATCCGGGCGGCGTCGACTCCGTGCCGGCCGAACCAGTCGGCCGCCACCTGCCGCGCCGACTTCCTCCGGGCCAGCCAGCCCGCCGTCAGCGCCGCGATCTCGGCGTTCAAGTACGGGAGGAGGAGTTCCCCGCAGCCGGCCGGGTCGGCCTTCGCGGCCTGCAACGCCAGTTCCGAGGCGTCCGTGCCGAACCGGGCCACCACGCACCTCGCCCAGGGCACATCACCGGAGTCCCACCAGGGCTTGCCCTCCCAGCCGGCGAGCAAGGGCCGGGACACCTCCTCGGGCCCGAGGAGCAGCAGTTCGACCTCCCTGTACCAGCTCCGGCCCTCGGATCGGAGCCGCTCGGCCACCGTCTCCCAGTCGGTACCGGGCTTCGCCCAGTACGGGAGGACGGGGGTGGACCAGGCCGCCCGCTCGTCCGGCGCCCATGCCATCGTCTGGCCGCCGGGCGGCTCCAGCCCCGCGATGACGACCGGCTTCCTCGCCTCGCGGGTCCACGGCGGCCGGACCAGCAGCTCGGGTAGGTCGTCCGGCTCCGCGTCCGGGACCCGCGGGTCGGCCGCGACGGCCGCCTCGACGGCCGTCCGGGGCCCGGCCGGCAGATCGGGCAGCATCGCGGCGGCCAGCTCCGGATGGGCCCGGACGTGAGCGGTGAGTGCCCCGGTGGCGCCCGCCGCGGCCAGCATCCGCAGCGCTCGCGCGGGAAACCTGGTCATCGCCGTGGTCAGCGCGGACCCGACGTGCTGCTCGTCCGCCCGGTCGACCAGCGCCTGGAACGCCTCGTCGAAGGGCATCAGGCCGATCACCGTGAGCAGCCGCTTGCGCTCGGCGGGCTCGATGTCGCCGTCCAGGCCCTGGACGAACAGCGGGAGCGCGTCCGCCCCGAAGGTGTCGGCCAGCGTGACGAGCAGGTCCAGGGGGTGGTCCTCCCAGGCCAGAGCGTTGTCCATGGCCAGCCGCTTCGGCTCGCCGAGCGCGACGCTCAGCCACGGCTCGATCGGGCCGTCGTCCACGTGGCACCGCCAGTCCTGCCGCGTCGGCACCAGATACGACACGACAGCCTTCTGCGGGATGGTCCGACGGTGCTCGGCCAGCCTTTCGACCGCCTCCCGGTAGTCGCCGTCGTCGGCCGCCGCCAGGAGGGTGCGCATGCGCCTTCCGGCCTCCTGGCCGAGCCAGAGCTTCTTCCCGGCCTGGAACCGCACCTTCGCGTCACCGACCCAGGTCGCCGCGGCCGTGCTCAGCTCGACCAGCGCGCACGCCGCGAACACCACGCCGTGCTCGGCGCTCCAGGCGTCCACGAACCCGCGCTGAAGCTTTTTCAGCGAATCGGAGACGGTCCCCCCTCTGGACCAGCCGCCGTAGTCGCCCCGGACCCAGTCCTCCTCGCCACCCTCCGGGGGTGGGAAGGCGCGCTCATCGGTGAGGCCGCGGTTCTTCGCCCACTTCTTCACCCACCTTCCCGTCGCGGGACTCCCCTCCCAGGCCCAGTCGTAGCCGTCCCCGCTGCCGGGAGCCGTGCAGTGGATCTTCCACGGGATCAGGGCGACCGCCGCCGCGCCCACCGGGTCGGCCTCGCCGGCCAGATAGCGCCGCGCGCCGGCCGCCCAATCCGGATCGGACGCGCCCGTGGCGATCCGGGAAGCGGGGTCCGGCACGTGCTCCCGCTGCTCCAGCAGCCACTCCGCGGCGGTCTTGTCGATCTTGATCGCCGGGCCGGGGTGGCCGCCTCGCCGCGGGTGCAGCCGCCGCCGCAACTCGGACGGAAGTACCAGGACGTCCTCGTCCCGCGCCGGGGGGCGTTCATCGCTCATGGCGCCACACCGTAGGGCAGGCATCCGACAAACCGCCGCCCTACGGTGTAGAACGCTAGGCGAACGTCCACAGGCGGGTCGTCCCGGAGCCGCCCGTCGTGGCGAAGCTCTGCCCGTGCGGGGCGAACACCACGACCTGGTCATCGTCGGCGTCGCCGGGAAGCGTCGCGGTGTTGCGCCGGGTCGGGACGTGCCAGAGCCGGACGTTCTTCTCGTCGGCGCTGACCAGGGTGTCGCCGTCCGGGCTGAACGCCAGGGCCTGGACGGCACCGTCGACGCCCTTCAGGGTGGTGTCCAGCGAGCCGTCGGACGTGCTTCGGAGCTCGATCGCCCAGTAGGTGCCGTTGGAGACCGCGATGGTCTTCCCGTCCGGGCTGAAGGCGAGGCTGGGGATCTCGCTCGCGCTCTCGGCCGAGTTCTCGGCGCCCTTGCCCGTCGAGACGTCCCAGAAGGTGAAGCGCCCGGACAGGCCCCGTACGCCCGCGAGCGTCCCGCCGTCCGGTGAGAAGGCCAGCACGTCGGCGTAGTAGTCGGTCTTCATCGAGACGGACTTGTCGGTGACGGTGTCCCAGATCTGGACGTACTGCGGTCCATTTCCGTCGCTGACGGCGAGTGACCGGCCGTCCGGACTGAACGCGAGCATCTCGACGTTCCGCGCTTTGGCGAAGGACTTGCGGACCCGCCCGGACGCCACGTCCCAGAGGTGGACGCCCCCGGCCTCGCCGCCGGTGGCGAGGGTCTTGCCGTCCGGGCTGAACACCATGGGCCGCCGGTAGGTCTTGGTGTCGCTCGTCTTACGGGAGACGACCTGCGCGGTGGACAGGTCCCAGCGCAGGATCGAGGAGAATCCCGCACCCCACAGGGTCCTGCCGTCGGCGGAGAACACCAGGTCCGACACGGCGACCTCCGAACTCGGCAGGGTGACCGCGGTGGGCGTGCCGATCGGCGTCTTCGGGGCGTTCCGCCGCCTGGCGGCGGGCGCGTCCGAGGGCCACAGCAGGACCGCCGGGACGGTCACGGCGGCGGTCGCCGCGACGGCCGCCCCACCGAGCAGGACGGCCCGGCGGGACGGCCCGCGCGACCGGCCCGGCCGTCCCGGCGGACCGGCGGTCAGCCCGGTCAGGACGTCCTGGACGGTCGGCCGCCGCTCGGGGGCCTTCTCCAGGCAGCCGGCGATCAGGTCGTGCAGATGCGGATCGGCGGTGAGGCCGGCCAGGTCCGGCGGCGCCCCGACGATCTTGTGGACGATCGCCGGGATGGTCGCCGCGTCGAACGGGCCGCGTCCGAGCGCGGCGTAGGCGAGCACGCAGCCGAGCGAGAACACGTCGCTCGCCGGGCCGGTGACGTCGGCGCGCACCTGCTCGGGGGACATGAACGAGAACGTGCCGACGACCGCCCCGGTCGAGGTCAGCGCGGTCGCGTCGGTCGAGCGGGCGATGCCGAAGTCGATGATCCGGGGGCCGTCGGGGGCCATGATGACGTTGCCGGGCTTGAGGTCGCGGTGCACCAGCCCGCACGCGTGGATCGCGGCCAGCCCCTCGGCCAGCCCCCGGCCCAGTTCGCGGACCGCGTGCGGCGCGAGCGGCCCCTGGCCGCGCACGACCTGCCGCAGGGAGGGGCCGGGGACGAACGCGGTCACCATCCAGGGCGACACGGCCTCGGGGTCGGCGTCGACGACCTGCGCAGTGTGGAACCCGCCGACCTTGCGGGCGGCCTCGATCTCGCGGGCGAACCGCAGGCGGAACGCCGGGTCGGCGGCGTACTGGGCGCGGACGACCTTCACCGCGACTTTGCGTCCGCTCGGCGAGGCGCCGAGGAACACCTCGCCCATGCCGCCCGCGCCCAGCCGGCCCTCCAGCGGGTAGGGGCCGACCTGCCGGGGGTCGTCACGGCGCAGCGGATCCACGGATCAGACCTTCCAGAGCGTCACGGAGCCGTCGGACTTGCTGCCGCCCACACCCGCCACGGTCCCGCCGTCCGGGGTGAGGGCGATCCTCTCGACGGCCTGGGAGTGGCCGACGAGCGTCGCGGTGAGCGCGCCGGTGGCGAGGTTCCACATCCGGACGGTCCGGTCGGAGCAGGCACCGAGAACGGCCGTGCCGTCCCGGGAGAATCTCGCGTCCTTCACCGACGCCTCGCCGGCCTTGATGACGCGCACGGCGCGGCGTTCGGCGACGTCCCAGATCCGTACGGTCTGGTCCGCGCCGCTGCTGGCCACCCGCTTGCCATCGGGGCTGAACGCGACGCCGGTGACGCTCTCGGTGTGGCCGACGAGTTGGCCGCGTTTGCGGAGCGTCCGGCCGTCGAGAAGCTGGACGGTGTTGCCGGGGGACTTCTTGTAGAAGCCGTCCGTCCCGACCGCGATGACCTTGCCGTCCGGGCTGAAGGCCACCGCGTTGACGCCGCTGTGGCCGAGGTCGAACGTCGCCAGCGTGCGGCCGTCGGCGGCGTCGAAGAGCCGCGCGTCGGGGTTGACGCCCGCGATCGTGCGGCCGTCGGGGCTGTAGGCCACCGAGTTCAGCCCGAACTGGCCGGTCCGCACGTTCACCCGGATGCGGCCCGTGGCGGCGTCCCAGACGAGCAGGGCGCCGGCGTTGCTGGCGGAACTGGCCACGAACTCGCCGTTCGGGCTGAACGCCAGGGCGCTCACCCAGCCCGTCTTGTCGATGGTGCGCAGGGCGCGGCCGGTGCCGACGTCCCACAGCGTGATCGTGCTGTCCAGGCCGCCGGCGGCGATGGTCCGGCCGTCGGCGGTGATGGCGACCTCGGTCAGGGTCTTGACGTTCTCGGCGGTGAGCGATCCGGTCGGGGAGATCAGGCCGCTGGGGCGGGGCGGGGCCGCGGGCGGCACGGCGGCCTTCCGCTCCCCGTCTCTTTGGGCCAGGTACACCCCGGCCGGGACGCCCACGGCGGCGACGGCCGCGACGGCCCCCGCTCCGATGAGCAGCGCCCGGCGGCCGACCGGTGCCGGGCCGATCGGCGCGGTGGCCGGGGCGGCGGCCGGGGCGTCCTGCTGCCGGGTCGCGATGAGCGTCGCGTTGGCGTGCGTGCCGGCGGCGTCATCCGGTACGGGCGTGCGCGCCGGCCCCGGAGCCGGGGCGGCGATGCGCCGCGGCGCGGTCATGAGCGTGTCCACGGTGGGCCGCCGCTCGGGGTCCTTGGCGAGGCACGCGGCGACGAGGGCGCGCAGGTCGTCGGGGACCCCGGACAGGTCCGGCTCCTCATACAGGACGCGGTGCACGATCGCCGGGATGGCGGTGGCGTCGAAGGGCCCGCGGCCGGTCGCGGCGTAGGCGAGCACACAGCCGAGCGAGAACACGTCGCCGAGCGGTCCGGCCGCCTCCCCCAGCACCTGCTCCGGCGCCATGTAGGCGTAGGTGCCGACGACCACGTTGTGCGAGGTCAGCACGGTCGCGTCGGTCGCGCGGGCGACACCGAAGTCGATGATCCTCGGCCCGTCCTCCGCCATGATGACGTTGCCGGGCTTGAGGTCGCGGTGCACCAGCCCGCACGCGTGGATCGCGGCCAGGCCCTCCGCCAGCCCCGCCGCGAGCGCCCGGACCGCCTCGGGAGCGAGCGGCCCGCGCTCGGCGACCGCCTGCTGGAGGGACGGCCCGGGGATGAACGCGGTGACCAGCCACGGTGAGACGGCGTCGGGGTCGGCGTCCACGACCTGCGCGGTATGGAACCCGCCGACGCTGCGGGCGGCCTCGACCTCGCGGGCGAACCGCCGCCGGAACCGCTCGTCCTCGGCATGCTCGGCGCGGATGACCTTGACGGCGACGCGGCGGGCGCCGGGCGAGATGCCCAGGAACACCTGGCCCATCCCGCCCGCGCCCAGCCGGGCTTCCAGCCGGTAGGGGCCGATCTGCCGGGGATCGCCGGGGTGCAGGGGTTCCATGTATCACCCGTCATTGGGCTCGGGGGCTCGCCGATTTCTAGCAGACATGGGTGTTCTCTCGACAGCGCCCCGAACGGAGTGTGACGCAGTGCATGAAGGAGGTGTCGCCGCCCCGGCCGGCCCCGGCGGCCCCTCGGCCGTGAACGCGGGGCGCGTTCAGCCGGCGGAGTCGTAGAGCTCGTCGATCAGCGGGGAGTCGCCGGCCCACCAGAGGTCGGCGGTGCGTTCGCGGCGGCCTCCGGCGACCAGGGCGGGGTCGACGGCGTCCAACCAGGGCGACTGGGGATCGTCTTCCACGAGTTCGGGGTCCTGGTCGTTGATCGTGGGGACGGGAACCGTCGCCTGCCGGTGCTTCACCATCCAGGAGTTGCGGAAGAAGTCGAACTGGAGGTGGTAGCCGGTGGCGGACTCGGTGAAGACGATCGGCGGGACCAGCAGGTGCACCACGCCGACATCGGCCCCGACCTCGATGTAGTTCTCAGGGAAGCCGCCGGAGTTCCAGCACGCGGCGAAGTTCACGGGGGTGAGCGCCTCCTTGCCGAGGACGTGGATGAGGTTCCCCTGGACGACGAACCTGTCCGGGTCGAGCATCACCTCCTCGCCGAGCATCAGGATCGGCGCGGGCGTGATGTGCGCCTTCGCGAAGGTCTGGGCGCGCGTGTAGAGGCCGACGATCTCCTCGTTGCGGGTGGCGTCGAACCGGGGCCCCTCATGGAACGGGCAGCACAGGTCGTCTCTCTCCTCCGGCTCGGGGAAGAGGACGGACTTGTCGAACGGCGTGACCGCCGACCCGCCGCGCCTGTCCTGGAGGAACCCGGAGATCCAGGCGGTGCCGTCGGCCTCGATCACGTCCGCGTCGCAGAGGGCGCGGAAGGGGGTGTCGCCGAGCTTGCAGTTGAAGTAGTCGAGGAGCGTGATCGCGGCGCACTCGGCGAGCGAGACCCCCTCGTCCTTGGCGAACCAGAAGTCGTGGCCGTTCGCGACGAAGTCCACGCCGCGGAACCGCTTGTGGACGAAGGGTTCTCGGGGGGCGCCGGGGACGAGGCCGGTCCAGTGCGCCGCGGCGACCTTGTCGTAGCAGGCGTCGGCGTGGCGGGCGAGCTCGGGGGCGAAGACGCTCTCGCCGGTCCAGTAGCAGGCCTTGCTGAACAGCGCGCCGATCTCTGGATCGTGCGTGACGTCCGGATCGGTGAAGATGAGTTCGGTGCGCAGGAAGACCTTCCGGCCATCGCGGTAGGGGGCGCCCTCGTGCTCGTACCGCTGGTCGAAGATCACACAGGTGAAAGGCCCGATCTCCTCGAGCGCGGCCCCGCCGGCGAGGTCGAGCACGGGCGCGGCCGAGCCGCCGGTGAGGTAGAGCAGCACGGTGTAGCGGGAGACGTGCCCGCGCGCGGCGTCGTAGTAGGGCGTGTCGAGGTGGCGGTGGAAGTTGGCGTCGTCCGGCTCGAACCGGTTGCAGCGGAACACGGGGTTCACGTGCGAGAAACCGTCGAGCTGCGGCAGCGCCGCGGTGACCGCCTCGGTGAGCGCGCCGGCGAGCAGGGCCGAATGGAAGATGAAGCGATCGCCGCCACGCGATGCGGCGTTGAGCGGGGGGACGTAGAGGCCCAGCGAGTCGAGGCGCTCGAGCCGGGCGCGGGCGGCGGCCGGAAGCCCCAGCGAGAAGGAGTACGCGTCCGTCGCGAGCGTCTCGCGGTCGGTGAGCTCGAACTCGAGCCCGGCGTCCTCGAACAGGTGGTCCAGCGGAAGGACGTTCTCGTAGGTGCGGAACGACAGCTCGCGCGGATCGACGAAGACGGCGGCGAGGTGCGGCGCGGCTTCGCTCGGCCGGGCGAACAGCTCGCGCGCGCCGGCCTCGATCCGTTCGGCGTCGACGAACCGCACCGCCTTGTGCCGCACGGTCGGGTGCCAGGAGATCGCGAGCCCGTCGAGCGTCGCGACGGGCTCGGCGTCGACGGCGTCGACCTCGGCGCAGTACCGGGCGACCTCGCCCGCCTCGGCGCGGCCGGTCGACAGGGCGAAGAACCGGTCGCGGAGTTCGGTGCTCACACGCTTCTCCAGTAGTTGCGCAGCGCGGGCGCGAGCTGCGGGGCGAGGGCCAGTCTCGTCACGCCGGCGGCGGTGACGTCGGCGCGGATCAGGTGCAGTTCGGTGAGCGAGCCGATGAACGGCGCCGCGAGCAGGGTCTCCGTCCCCTTCTCACCAATCCGGTTGTAGCGGAGGTCGAGCGCGGTGAGCCGCTCGAAGCTCCAGAGCGGGCGGACGCCCTCGGCACTGAGCCTGTTGCGTTGGAGGCGCAGGCGCCGGACGCCGCCGAAGTCGGGGGCCGCCGCCAGGGCGGCCAGGCCGGCGTCGCCGAGGCCGCAGTACCGCAGGTCGAGCGTCTCGATCCGGCCCTTTCCGGTCGCCGCCGCGAGGGCCTCCGCGCCGGGGGTACCGAGGGGGAAGTAGGAGAGGTCGAGCTCGACGAGCCGGCCGAGGTCGAGCGTCGCGAACGCGCCGGCCTCGACGGGCGGCGACGGGAACGGCTCACCGTCGTGCTCCGCCCATGCCTCCTCCCAGTCCTCCTCTACGTCGTCGTCGCCGACGGGCGGCGTGATCTGGAGCGCGGTCACGAAGCGTCCGCGCAGCGCCTCTTCGATCAGCGCGGGAGCGTCCTCGGACCACTCGACGGCGACCTTCGCGGCGAATCCGTACCGGCGCTCCAGAACGGTGACGCCCTGCGGCAGCGCCGCGTCCCAGCCCCGCTGCTCCTTCTCGGCGAGCGCGGCGATCTCGCGCTCCAGGGCCTTCCGGTCGGCGGGGCGGACGCGGGCCCGGCGCTGTTCCAGCCGGATCAGCGTGCCCCGGGCGTCGCCCTGCTCCAGAAGCCGATCGCCATAGGCGTGCCAGGCGGCGAGGTCACCGGGATGATCCCGCAGTCTCTGTTCAAGTGCCGCAGATTCCATCCGGCGCATCGTAATACCGGCCACTGACACTCGAGCCGCGCCGCGAGTCGACCTGGAAGAACCTCGCGACGGCCGCCGCCCGACCGCCGTCCACCCGCCGTCGCCCCGGCCCGGGAGCGGGTCAGGGGACCGGCTGCGCGAACGGGTCGTGCTCGGCCAGCAGCCTGTCGAGCCTGGCCTTGTCCACGCGGTTGTGGATGGTCTGGTCCTCCTGCTTGTCGCGGACGCACTTGGCCAGGGTGAAGGTGGAGGTGATCACGTACAGCAGACCGAGCGCGAGGAAGGCGCGGACCCAGCCGCTGACCGGCAGGTAGAAGACGCCGATGGCGACGGCGACGCTGGAGACGGCGAAGGAGATCGCGGCCTGGAGGAGGAACGCGGTGGTCCCCGGGGACGTGACCGGTGCTGGTGTCGTCATGCCATCGAGTGTGCGGGCCGCGCGGGGAACGCGCCTGAGCACGGATGCTCAAGCGGCGGTGAGTAGTTCGTCCCGGGTGTGACCGGCCGGCCACTGTCCGCGGACGCCACCTGACCGAACGGCTCGCAGGTGGACGATCAGGGCGAACGCGGTCCCGTTCGGCCGGATACGGTCACGAGTTGAGCACGGTGGCCACTCCTCCTGACCATCGCGCCGACCTGCTGTCATGCGGCGGTTGCGATCCGCTCCCGCCGTGGTCGCGGCGCCGCGGCGAGCTTGGGGCGCATTCAAAAGACCGAGGTCAACTCGGGTGCCGGGACGGTCGAGGGCGCGTTCCCGCGGGCACGGCGGTGACCGGGGGCGCCGGAGCCCGGATCGCCCGGCCCGGCGGGCGGCGGCCGATGTGTCATGGTCATCGACCGGACCGCCACCGAATCGATCATTGATCAACACAGAACCCTTTGTTAACGTGCCCCGCAGCCGAAGACCTCGGCTCTCACCGCAGGTGAGAGATCCATTCCACCGTGCGACGTTTGTCGCCCCGACCAACAAATTCTTCGGCCGTTCCGTTGCGTTCCTTGCCGACACAATCGGCGCTGTAGGCACTTGCTGCACCCGACCCCATGAAGTAGTCAGGTGAACGGTTCAATTAGATGACACTCCAGTCCCAGGCATCATCGGCCGACAAGGAAGTCGGCGGCACACTGGGGCAGCGGGTCCGCGCGTTCGCCGGCCATCCGCTGTTCCGAGGTGACGCCCAGGTCCTGCACGAGCCCAATCCCTACCGCCGCATGCTGGTCCCGGACGCCCTGGCGGAGTCCGACTTCGACCGGCCACCGGCGGCCGGCCAGTGGTCCGCGCACCGCTCGCTCGCCGCACACCGCCTGCTCGGCACCTTCTACGAGGCCGAGACGGTCCTGCTGCCCGAGCAGGGGCTCGCGGAGCTGCACGACGATTTCGACCTCTTCTACGGCACCGAGTTACGCGGACTCCGGGAGGGCTCGCTCTCGGAGCTGGAGCGGTTCGCCTTCGGCTGCCTCGACGACGCCGTCGACGTCAGCGGCGCCACCACCCGCGAGGCGCTCGACGCCTACTTCCAGCACGTGGTGGCCGAGGCCGGGGCCGGCCCGTCGCCCGCGTTGAAGGCCATCGCCGAGGCCCGCGACCGGGAGAGCGCCGCCGATCTCTACCTGGTGCAGCTCGCGCTCGACGGCCTCACCGAGGCGTCCGCCATGTCGCGCAACCTCGCCGGCGCCTACGGGCCCGAGCAGTCCGCGCTGTTCAAGATCTTCATCGACGAGTTCGGCTACGGCGTCTACGACGCCAAGCACACGACCATCTTCGCGAAAATGCTGCGCAGCCGCGCGATGGCCACCCATGTGCACGCCTACTGGAATTTCTATCTCGCCGGTCCGCTGGCGACGAACAACTACTATTACTACCTGTCCCGCGACCATGCGAAATTCTTCCGGTACGCGGGCGCGGTCACGTATGCCGAGGCAATTTTCGCACCCGCGTTCGTTGAGATGGTGAAGGTCTTCCGCGATATCTTCGGCGACGCGGTCGATCTGCACTACTGCGATGAGCACGCGCATATCGACGCGCACCACGGCCGGATCACCAAGGAACAGGTGCTGCTGGCCCTCGCCGACCGGCACGGCCCGCGCGTGGTCCCCGAGCTGCTGCGCGGCGTCGCCGAGGCGAGGCTTGTCGGCGGCTGGTTCGAAGAGGACACCGCGGCGCAGATCCGGTGGGCGGACGACCTGTCCCGGCACCGGGAGCTGGCCGGCGCGGCCCCGACGTCGGACGCGCCGCCCGGCCGGATCGTCCTCTCGCCCGAGAGCCCCTTCGGCACCCGCGGCCACGACGACGCCATGGTCCTGGAGATCGAGCGCGGCGAGGCCGACCTCATCGCGACGCCCACCGGCCCGGCCGAGCGGCTGACCCGCGGCGACGCGCTGCTGATCCCCGCCGGGCGGCTCTACGGCGTGAAGGCCGTGTCGCCCGAGGCCGTCTGTCGTCTGCACACGGTGACCCCCAGCGACTGACCGGCCCGCTCCCCCGCCGGGCGCCCCCGCGGCCCGGCGATTCCGTCCAGGGCGCGCCGCCCGCACCGCATGCCCCTGCCGCGTTCGCCCCTTCGTCAGCTCCCGCTTCCCGCTCCCAGGTCACGGGCTCGTCCAGGCCCCCCGCCATGACCCGCGCGCACGACTCCCAGCATCGTCCGAACGACATTTAAGAGGAGCCGATGACCCGCGTCATCGTCATGGACCTGAGCCGGCACAACACCGTGATGGTCGGCCACGACCGCTACTTCATCCTCCAGGCGGACGGGCGGCGGCTGCTCGTCCGCGACTACTGCCCGCACCGGGGCGGGCCGCTGAGCCTCGCCCGCCGGACCCCGGACGGACGGCGGCTCAGCTGCCCGTGGCACGGCACGAAGGTCGGTGTCGCCGCGGTGCAGCGCACCTGCCTGCCGATGGTGCTCAGCGGCGACGAGGCCGTCGTCCTGCTCCCGGAGGGCGAGGACGCGCCGGTCTCGGTCATCCGCAAGGAGGTCCTGGCCAACCTGCCGCCGGACGCCCCGTGCGCGGACGGCACGGGCGGCCCCAACACCCGCACGACCGGCGCCGCCACCGGCGACGCCGCCACGACCGGAACCCCGTGCCCATGACTCCGGTCCCCTCCCCCGCGTCCCCGCACCGCCGGCCGGAGGCGCCGGCGGTCACCAGCCCCGACTCATCGCCAGTCCCGAGCCGAGGAGGCACGATTGTGGAGACGACACGCGAATCCGACCTGATCGAACCGGTACCGGACACCGCCGGCACCCTGGAGCTCGCCGAGTTCCTCCGATGGGGCCGCGACCTGCACCAGCAGGGCCGCTACGAGGACGCGGCCAAGGCATACCAGCTCATCCTCGGTCTGGACCGGCACAACGAGGAGGCGCTGGTCGGCCACGGCCGGGCCGTCCGGCGCGCGGTGCCCCGCTGGCACTGGGAGATGCTGCACGACGAGGAGCGCGCCGAGCTGTACGACGTGGCGATCCGGCGCGCGGTCGCGGCGGACCCCGAGTCGCTGGTGCTGGACATCGGCGCCGGGTCCGGGCTGCTCGCCATGATGGCCGCCCGCGCCGGGGCGCGGCAGGTGGTGGCCTGCGAGGGCCAGCCCTCCGTCGCCGAGACCACCGCCCGCGTCGTCCGCGTGGCCGGGTACGACGACGCGGTCGGCGTCGTCTCCAAGATGTCCACCCGGATGTCAGTGCCGGCGGACCTGCCCCGGCGGGCCGGCCTGCTGGTCACCGAGATCGTCGACTGCGGGCTGCTCGGCGAGGGCATCCTCGGCACGATCGCGCACGCCCGCGAGCACCTGCTCACCCCGGACGCGACGATCATGCCGTCGCGGGCGCGGATCATCGTCCAGCTCGTCGAGAGCGCTCCGCTGCACCGCAAGAACCACGTGGGCAAGCTGTACGGCTTCGACCTGGCCCCGTTCAACCGGCTGTCGACGCTGGAGTACTTCGACTCCCGGCTCGACCGGCACGAGCACCGCACGCTCTCCGAGCCGCTTCCGGTGTTCGACTTCGACTTCTACACCGACGGCGCGGAACCGCGCCGGGCCGAGTTCCAGGTAAGGCCCACGGCGGCCGGGAAGCTGCACGCCCTCGCGTTCTGGTTCGAGATGGAGCTGATGCCGGGCATCACGCTGACCAACGCCCCGGGCCGCGGCTCGCACTGGAAGCAGGCGATCCAGGTCCTGCCCGTCCCGCCGCACGTCCAGCCGGGCGAGCCGGTGACGCTGGAGGCCGTGCACGACGGGGAGTGCGTGCGGTTCGGCGTGTCCGTCGGCGGCGTCCGCCAGGAAGCAGAGGAGGCGGCCGAATGACGATCACCACCGGCCCGATCACCACCGGCACCACCCCCGCCGGCATGGCCGCCACCGGCATGGTCACCACCGGTGCGGCCCCCGCCGCGGACGTGTCCGCCGCGCTCGCGGCGTACTGCGAGCAGCGGATCTTCCAGCCGACCCCGGACGTCTACATCACCGGCAACCCCTTCCAGCGGCCGATCGGCCCGCCCGGGGCGGGCGCGCGGGACTTCTCCGTCCCGGCCACCGAGGCGGAGTTCCTCGGCAGCGGCCAGCTCATCGCCGGGCGGGTGCTGTGCAACGCCTACGAGAGCGACATGATCCTTCTGCCGCCCGCCGGGCTGGCCACCGCCAAGGCGGACTTCGACCTCTTCTACGGCGACGAGGTCCGGCGGCTGCGCGACGTCGTCCGGCCGGGCCTGGAGCGCTACGCGTTCTCCTTCCTGGACGACGCCGTGCCGGCGCCGCAGGTGCGGACCCTGGAGGAGTTACAGGAGTACTTCCTCACCGAGGTCGGCGCGGCGGGGGCGCCCGCGGACGCCTCCAGCGGCAATCCCGCGGTCGACGCCGGCGCGCCGATGGCCGGCACCATGCGGCTCATCGCCGAATGCGGGCACCCGGAGGAGGCCGCGGGCCTGCACCTGATCCAGCTCGCGCTGGACGCGCTGACCGAGGCGTCGGCGATGGCGCGCAACCTCGGCGGCTCCTACGGCGTCGAGCAGTCCGAGCTCTTCAAGATCTTCAATGACGAGTTCGGGTACGGGGTCTACGGCGCCAAGCACAGCACGATCTTCAAGGAGATGCTGGCCAGCGTCGGGCTGCGCACCGACCTGCACGCCTACTGGAACTTCTACCTGCCCAGCTCGCTGGTCGGGGTGAACTACTTCAACTGGCTCACCGAGGACCACCGCGGCATGTTCCGCTACATGGCCGCGGTGACCTACCTCGAATGGCTCTTTGCCCAGGGGTTCGCCGACACCGGCGTGATGCTGCGCGCGGTCTACGGCGACCGGGTGGACGCCAAGTACTGCGACGAGCACGCCCACATCGACGTCCACCACGGACGCATGACCTACGAGAACCTGCTGCTCGGCCTCGCCCGCGCGCACGGCGAGATCGTCATTCCCGAGCTGGTGCGCGGGATCGAGGACACCAAGCTGCTGCTGCGGCTCGGCGACGAGGACTTCCGCGCCCAGATCGCCTGGGCGGACGCGCTCGACACCTACACCGAGGCCGGGGCGAGGCTCGCGTCCGCGGCCGGCGACGACGCCGCGGCCCGCACGCTGCGGCCCGGCGACCCGTTCAGCACCGGGGTCCGCGACACCGACACCCTCGTCGAGGTCACCGGCGGCGAGGTCGAGGTGCACGCGTGGGCGACCGAGCACCCGCACCGGCTCGGGAAGGGCGACGTGCTGCTCGTGCCGAAGAGCCGGCTGCACGGACTGAAGGCGGCCTCCGGCGAGGCCCGCGTGACCGTACGGACCATCGAGAGGACCTCCAACGATGACTGAGACCGACGCGCTCCCGGTCCACTCCTACAACGAGTGGGACCCGCTCGAAGAGGTGATCGTCGGCGTCATCGACGGCGCCGCGGTCCCGCCGTGGCACCCCGCCGTCGAGGCGACCGTCCCGCCCGAGGCGTGGGACTTCTATCGGCGCGGCGGCGGCGGCGCGTTCCCGGCCGCGCAGATCGAGGCCGCCCACACCGAGCTCGAGGGGTTCGTCGCGATCCTGGAGGGCGAGGGGGTGACGGTCCGCCGCCCCGACCCGGTCGACCAGTCCCGCCCGTTCGGCACCGCGGAGTGGTCGTCCACCGGGGGGTCCTCGCACACCTTCCCGCGCGACATCGCGCTGGTCGCCGGGGACCGGATCATCGAGGCGACGATGGCATGGCGGTCGTACTACTTCGCCACCCAGCCGTTCCGCACGCTCTTCAAGGACTACTTCCGGCGCGGCGCCCGCTGGGTCGCCGCGCCGAAGCCGGAGCTCACCGACGCCTCCTACAACCCCGGCTACGCCGCCGCGAAGCCGGACGGACCGCCGTCGCCGGACGACCCGTTCCCGGCCGGGACCTCGGTGATCACCGAGTTCGAGCCGCTGCTGGACGCGGGCGACTTCATGCGGTTCGGCCGCGACATCCTGGTGCAGCGCAGCCACGTCACCAACGGCTTCGGGATCGAGTGGACGCGGCGGCTGCTCGGCGACGAGTTCCGGCTGCACGAGGTGGCGTTCGTGGACGACCACCCGATGCACCTCAACGCCACGTTCGTCCCGCTGCGCCCCGGCCGCGTCCTGGTCAACCCCGAGCGGGTGCCCGAGCTACCGGAGATGTTCGCCGGCTGGGACGTGCTGACCTGCCCGGAGCCGGCCATCCCCACCGACCAGACGATGTACTTCTGCAGCCGCTGGATCGCGATGAACACGCTGATGCTGGACCAGGAGCGGATCTTCGTGGAGGCCCAGGAGACCGAGCTGCTGCGGCTGCTGGAGAAGGAGGGGTTCACCCCCATCCCGGTGCCGTTCCGCACGGTCAACACGTTCGGCGGCGGCTTCCACTGCGCCACCCTCGACGTCCGCCGCCGGGGCGGGCTGGAGGACTACTTCGCCGACTAGGCCGTGTTTCAAAGCCCGGCCCGGCGTCCTCGCCCAGGGCTCGGACGCCGACCGTGCTTGGGCGAGCGCGACATCGCTTCGCGATCTGGCCGGTGGGGCTCGCCTCCGGCATCGCCCCACCGGCCAGGTAACGCGCTCGCGCGACGGCCGAGGCACTTTGAGACAGGCCCAAGCCCAGGGCCGGCGCCGGCCGCGCAGTCCCATCCGCGCAGTCCCACCGACTTCCGCCCCTCCGAGTTCGATCGAGGTCCGCATGCCACACCGCCCGCCGGCGGGCGACGACCGCCCGCTCCTCCTCCTCGTCGCGAGCAGCTACCGGGTCTACCGCGCCTACATCCTGGAGTCGGTGTCGGCGCGGTACCGGCTGTGGCTGCTGAACCCGGCCCCGCCCACCTGGGAGGACCCCTACATCGAGGGCCACACGGTGGTCGACTGCCTCGACCTGGACAAGCTGACGGCCGCGGCCCGGGAGGTGGCCGACCACCACGAGGTCGCCGGGGTCTACTGCTACGACGAGGTCTATGTCGAGACCGCGGCGCACCTGAGCGGCGCGCTCGGGCTCACCACCTTCACCCCGGACGCGGTCGCGCGCTGCCGCGACAAGAGCGCGACCCGCGAGGCGCTGCGGAAGGCCGGGCTCCCGCAGCCGATGTCGAAGGCCGTCTCGTCCCTGGACGCGGCCCGCGCGTTCGCCGCCGAGATCGGCTACCCGCTCATCCTCAAGCCGCGCAACCTCGGCGGCAGCATGGGCGTGCGCAAGGTCGAAGGGCCGGAGGACCTGGACGAGGCGTACGCCCTCACCGACGGGGTCCGGATGGGCGGTATCCGGCAGTTCGAGGACTACGTGATCGTCGAGGAGTTCCTCGAGGGTCCCGAGATCTCCGTCGAGTGCGTGCTGCACCGGGGCACCTGCACGCCGCTGATCGTGGCGCGCAAGGTCCTCGGGGAGGGCGGGTTCGCGTTCGAGGAGGTCGGCCATGACGTGGACGCGAACGATCCGCTGCTCTCCGACCCGGTCGTGCACGACCTGGCGCGCCGCGCGCACGAGGCGGTCGGGTTCGCCGACGGCTACACCCACCTCGAGTTCAAGCTCAGCCGCGGCGCGATGCACGTCATCGAGATCAACGCCCGGCTCGGCGGCGGGATGATCCCGCACCTGGGCCGGCTGACGTCCGGTGTCAACGCGCCGCTCGCCGCGGCCGACGCCGTCGCGGGCCGGGCGCCGGAGGTGGCGCATCCCGGGCCGCTGCTCGCCGCGTCGGTGAGGTTCGGCTATCCGCCGTACGACATGGAGATCACCTCGGCGCGGGTGCATCCGGAGTTCCTGGTGCCGCCCGTCGTCGAGCTGGAGATCGGGACGCAGCCCGGCGCGCAGGTGCGGCTGCCGCCGCGCAGCCTGGCCCGCAGCGGGTACGTGATCGCGGTCGCCGGGACGCTCGCGGAGAGCCGCGCGGCCGTCGCCGACACCGGACGGTTCTTCACCTTCGCCGGGACCCCGCTGGAGCCGGCGCCGTGAGCCCGGCGAAGCCGCAGCAGGCCGAGCCGCATCCGACCATCCTGGCCACGCTGCGGGAGATGAGCGGGCCGGTCCGGATCCTGGTCGTGGGCAACCTGATCAGCAATCTCGCCGCGTTCCTGAACGCGTTCCTGGTGCTGTTCCTCACCAAGCGGGGCTTCAGCGTCGGGGAGAGCGGCGTCGTCCTCACCGCGCTGATGGTCGGCCGGATCTCCGGGTCCGCGGTCGGCGGCGCGGTCGCGGACCGCGTCGGCTACCGGTGGGTCATCGTCGGCTCGATGGCGGGGACGGCCGTCCTCACCGCGGCCCTGGTGCACGTCCCCAACGTGTGGGTGGCCGTCGTGGTGGCGTGCGGGGCGGGGCTGACCGCGAACGCGTACCGGCCCGCGGCCATGGCGTGGGTCGTGGAGCTGACCCCGAAGGACCGGCACGTCATGGTCTTCTCGATGCTGCGGCTCACGTTCAACGTGGGGGCGACGGTCGGCCCGCTGGCCGCGGCCCTCCTGCTGGCCTACGCGTCCTATGACCTGCTGTTCTACGTCGACGCCGCCGCGTCGCTGGCCTTCGGCATCGTCGCCTTCGCGGCGCTCGGCTCCGGCCGCGACGCGGGCACCGGCGCCGAGGCCGGGAAGGCCGCGACCGGCGGGGAGCGCCCCGGCTACCGGCACGTGCTCGCCGACCGGCGCTTCATGCTCGTCGTCCTCGGCCTGTTCCTGACCGCGATCGCCTACATCCAGAGCTCGGCCGCGCTGCCGCTGTTCGTCAAGGGGTCGGGCCACAGCGAGCAGGTGTACGCGATCCTGCTGGCCGTCAACGGGTCCATCGTGATCGTGTGCGAGGTGCTGCTGTCCAAGTGGACGCAGCGGCTGCCGATCGGGGTTCCGATGGCGGCCGGGATGGCGGTCCTCGGGATCGGCCACCTGATCTTCGTCGGGCCCACCCCGGTGGCGATGCTCGTGTTCGCGACCGTGGTGTGGACGTTCGGGGAGGTCATCGCCGCGCCGTCGATGATGGCCTATCCCGGCCTGGTCGCCCCGCCCGCCCTGCGCGCCCGCTACATCGGCGCGGCGACCGTACCGCAGCAGATCGGCTACGCCGTCGGCCCCTTGGTCGGCACGGCCGGGTGGCACGCCTGGGGCTCCGGCGTGTGGGTGCTCACCGGAGGCTTCGCGGTGGCCGCCGCGGTGCTCGTCTCGGCGGGCGCGGGGCTGCGCTGCCGGGACACCGGGCCGGAGCCCGCCGAGCCCGCGCTGGCCACCGCCGACACCGAGTGAGGACCGGGCCCCGTCACCAACAGACCAACCGGAATCGAAGGTGAACGTCATGGACAGACCAGTCGTCGCGATCGTGCAGCCCTTCACCTCGGCGGCGATGATCGCGCCCGCGCTGCGGGCGGCGGGCCTCAGCCCGGTGGCCGTGCTGGACTACGCGGTCCCGGCCTGGGCGCCGCTGCACGCCGCGCACGAGCCCGGCAACTTCGACGCGATCATCAACCATCACGGCGACCTGGCCGAGACGACCGGGCGGCTCCGGGCGCTGAACCCGATCGCCGTCATCCCCGGCCTCGAGTCGGCGCTGCACCTGGCGCAGGAGCTCTCGGACGCCCTGACGCCCGCGTCGTCCAACGTCCCCGGGCTGGTGGACGCCCGGCGGCACAAGTACCTCATGCACCAGGCCGTCGCCGCCGCGGGCCTGCCGGTCCCCCGGCAGATCTGCACCCGCGACGCCGACGAGGCGGCGGGCTGGATCGAGCGGGAGGGGCTGACCGGTGCGAACCTGGTGATCAAACCCCCGGCCAGCGCGGCCACCGTCGGGGTGAGCCTCGCGCCGGGCGGGCGCGGCTGGCGCGAGCAGTTCGAGGCGCTGCTCGGCACCCGCGACAAGCTCGACGAGGTGACCGACGAGGTGCTGGTCATGGAGCATCTCACCGGCACCGAGTACGCCGTCGACACCGTCAGCCACGACGGGCGGCACTCGGTCACCGACATCATCAAGTACAAGCGGATCCCGTTCGGCGAGGGCATCGCGGTCTACGACAGCGTCGAGTGGCTGCCCTACGACCGCGACCGCTACGGCGACCTGATCGACTACGGCCTCGGCGCGCTGGACGCGGTCGGGCTGCGGAACTGGGCCGCGCACACCGAGATCATGATGACCTCGGACGGGCCCCGGCTGGTGGAGGTCAACGCGCGGCTCGCGGGCGCGGGCAACCCCGCCGTCACCGAGATCGCCACCGGCGGGAGCCAGGTCACCCGGATCGTGGACGTGTGCCGGGGGCTCGGCGCCGAGATGCCGCCCGGGTACACCCTCCGGCGCAACGTCATGGCGGTGTTCCTGATGTCGCACTCGACGGGGACCGTGCGCAACGCCGAGATCTACGACCTGGCCCGCGAGCTGCCGAGCTACCACTCGCCGGTGCACGTCGTGCGGACCGGCGACCACGTCGACGCCAGCACCGACCTGCTCGCCAGCATGACGATGGGCTACATCATCCTCGCGCACGAGAGCAGCGACCAGATCCACGCCGACCGGGAGGCCGTCCGGAAGATCGAGAAGGACCTGATCGTCACCCCGGACGCCTGACCACCACGAGGAGGAGGCCACCGATGGTCACCCAGAAGTACCTGGACGCCTGCACGACGGACGGCGGCCTGCGCGGCGTCATGGCCGACACCGAGCTCCCCGAGGTGTTCGGCCAAGCCTGGCGGGACTACCTCCTGCCGCGTCCGCTGTTCTGCGCGGAGGACCGGATCCGCCGTGCCGCCGCCGACGTCGCCGGCCTGTTCGACCTGATGGCGTCGCTGCCGGACCGGCTCTTCGGCGGCGACGTCCGCAAGTACTGCGCCGCGATCGGCGCCGACGAGCGGCGCGCCGAGCTGATGCTCCGGTTCACCGACCGGCCGCACCTGTACGGCCGGGCCGATCTCCACGACGACGGCGCGAACTTCCGGCTGCTGGAGTTCAACGTCGGCAGCGAGCTCGGCGGCGTCGACCTCAGCGAGGTCAACCGGGCCCTGCTCGCCACCAAGCCGTTCGCCGGGTTCGCGGCCGAGCACGGCCTGACGCACGTCGACACCCCGGCGGCCATCGCCGCGCAGCTCGCCGAGGCCACCGGGAAGGAGGCGCCCGTCGTCGCCACGCTGGAGGCCATCGGCGGCATGCCGGCGTACGAGTCCCTGCACCGTTCCTTCCAGGAGACCATGAGCCGGTACGGCGTCGAGCTGGTGTACGGCGAGCTCGACGAGGTGCGGGTCAAGGGCGGCCGGGTGTACGTGCAGGACCGGCCGATCGACCTCGTCCTGCGCTACTTCTCGGTCAACCAGCTGGTCGGGGACCCGCGCAACGAGGAGTACGCCGAAGCCGTCATGCGCGCGCACGAGGAGGGCGACGTCGTCCTCTGGACGCCGCTGAACAGCGCGATGCTCGCGCTCAAGAGCTGCCTGCCGCTCGTGTCCGACCCCGGTTTCCGGGCCGACCTGTCGGCGGACGAGAACGCGCTGATCGACCGCATCCTGCCCTGGACGCGGACCCTCACCCCGGAGCTCGTCGACCGCGTCCGCGCCGAGCGCGAGCACATGATCCTCAAACCGTTCGCGGGCCTGTCGGGCCGGGGCATCCGGGTCGGCTGGGAGCAGACCGACCGGGAGTGGGCCGAGACGCTCGCCGGCTGCGACGACGGCTACATCGTCCAGCGCCGCGTCGACCCCGTCCCGGAACCGGTCATGGACCCCGAGACCGGCGTGGTCGAGGACTGGCGGGCCGTCTGGGGGATCTTCGCCTTCCCCGCCGGGTACGGCGGTGTGTTCTGCCGGGCCGTGCCGCCCGAGGCGGGTTCCGTCGTCAACCTGGGGAGCAAGGGCGCCAAGGTGACCTCGGCGTTCCACTACTGACACAGGCCCCTCGGGCACTCCCCCATGAGGACGGACGAGCGGACCGCTCGTCCGTCCTCTGCGCGTCGGGGCGTCCTCGGCGTGGGCTTCCGGGAGGGCGGGCCGGGAGCAGGTCGGTCACCTGACGGTCTTTCAGTTCTGCCTCCATGGCGCTAATCTGACGGCCAGTCAGAAACGGGCGGTCCGGTGCCGCCCGTCCGGCCGGCTCTCGGAGGCGTGGTCCCGATGGAAACTCACACCCGGCCCGACGCGCCACTCGCCGGGGTCCGGATCGTCGAGGCGTCGATGCTCGGGCCCGGTGCCGTCACCACGCACCTGGCCGACCTCGGCGCCGACGTGATCAAGGTCGAGCCGCCGCGGGGCGACTACCTCCGCGAGACGACCTGGCCGCTCGTGGCGGGGGTGTCGCTGATGCACCTGCACATCAGCCGGGGCAAGCGCAGCGTCGTGCTCGACCTGCGCACCGCCGAGGGGCGGGAGGTCTTCCTCGACCTGGCCCGGGGCGCGGACGTCGTGGTGGAGGCGATGCGGCCGGGCGGCCTGGAACGCCGGGGCGTCGGACCCGAGGTGCTCAGCAAGGTCAATCCGCGCGTCGTGTTCTGCGGCATCTCCGGGTACGGCGAGACCGGCCCGTACCGCACCCTGCCGGCCCACGGCGTCGCCTTCGACACCTGGGCCGGGCTCGTCCGCCCGGAACCGGCCGGGGACGGCCACTGGGCGATCCCCGAGCACCCGTCGACGGGCATCAACGCGGGCCCGCTGTTCGCCGCCCTCGGCATCCTCGCCGCGGTCATCCGCGCGCGGGCGACCGGGGCCGGAGGGCGGCTGGAGGTCGCGCAGTCGGACGCCGCCGCGTCGATGGACTGGCTGCGCAGCGAGACCTGGCGGGCCTACGAGCGGCCGGAGAGCGAGGTCACCGGCAACCGCACCGACGGGTACCGGCGCCGCGAGCCCGGGACGGCCGGCATGCGCGACGGGGTGCGCTACCAGTTCTACGCGACCGCGGACGGCCACATCCTGCTCATGGCCTCCGAACGCGAGCTCTGGCGCAACTTCTGCGTCGCCGTCGGCCGCCCGGACCTGTTCGACCGGCATCCGGGTTCGCGCTACGCCGACCACGCCGTCGGCGACACCGTGCTGCGCGCCGCGCTGACGGAGATCTTCGCCGGCCGCGGCAGCGCCGAGTGGCTCGCGTTCGGGGTCGAGCACAACGTGCCGATCGGGCCGGTGAACACGCCCCGGACGCTGGCCGCCGACCCGCAGTTCCAGGACCGCCTGCCCTGGCTGCCGGCCGAGCGCCTCGGCACCGACCAGTTGCCGAGCCCGATCAGGTTCGTCGGCGAGGAGACCCGGGTCCCCGGCCGCGCCCCGGAACTGGGCGAGCACACCGGGGAGATCCTGCGCGAGGTGCTCGGCTACGACCCGCCGACGATCGCGCGGCTGCGCGAGTCCGGCGCGCTGGGCGCACCGGGCGGACCAAAGACACCGGGCGGACCGGACGCGCCGGGCGGCGCGCCGGGCGGCTCCGGCACGCCCGGCGGCTGACATCGCCGGGAGACGGCCCACGTTTTCTATTGCACAGATCTGACGACCCATCATATTGTCGCTTCCACTGCGTCCTTGGAGGTGAGACCATGGAACTCGCCCAAAATAGAACGGGTTCTACGATCCCACGGCACGATTCGGAGCCACCGCCCGCCGCGATCAGCGCGACCGGTGTCGAGCGCCGGTTCCGCCGTGGCCGCGCGGACGTGCACGCCCTGGGGCCGATCGACCTCGACATCGCGGCGGGCGAGTTCTGCTGCCTGGTCGGACCGTCCGGATGCGGCAAGTCGACGTTCCTGCGGCTGGTCGCCGGGCTCCTGCGGCCCAGTGCCGGACGCCTGGAGATCCGCGCCACGGCCCCGAATCCGGCCGCGATGATCTTCCAGGACTACGGCATCTACCCCTGGAAGACCGTGCTCGCCAACGTCCGGTTCGGCCTGGACGTCCAGGGCGTCCCGCGCAAGCAGGCGACGAAGCGGGCCCGCGACTGGCTCTCCCGGATGGGGCTGACCGACTTCGCCGACGCCTACCCGGCCTCCCTGTCGGGCGGCATGCGGCAGCGCGTGTCGATCGCCCGCGCCCTGGCCGTGGAGCCGGAGATCCTGCTGATGGACGAGCCGTTCGCCGCGCTCGACGCGCAACTGCGCACCATCCTCCAGGAGGAGCTGCTGGCGATCTGCGAGGCGGACCGGCGCACCGTCCTGTTCGTCACCCACAGCCTGGAGGAGGCCATCGTCCTCGGCGACCGGGTCCTGGTGATGAGCGCCCGCCCCGGCCACGTCCTGGCCGAGCGCACGCCCCCGTTCGGCCGTCCCCGCAGCGGCGACGTCCGGCACTCGCCCGAGTGCGCGGAGCTGAAGGCCGAGCTGTGGGACCTGCTGCGGGGCGAGATCGAGCCGGCCGGAGGTGGTGGGAGATGACCGAGCAGCGGGCCTTGCCGAAGGGGCAGGGCGAAGAACGGATTATCGTACGCGAGCCGGGACCCGCGGAGCGGTCCCCGGCGAGCGCGGCGGCACGCCGGCGCACGCTGGAGCTCGGGCTGGCGATCACGGTCCCCGTCGTCCTCATCGGGCTGTGGCAGACCGCCTCGGACCAGGGCTGGATCGACGCGCGGCTGTACCCGTCGCCGACCACGATCGTCGCCAACGGGTGGGACCTCGCCCTGGACGGCAAGCTCTGGCCGGACGTCTGGGCGACGACCCGCCGGGTCGTCCTCGGCTTCCTGCTCGGCACCGGCATCGGCGTGCTGCTGGGCCTGGTGATGGGCACCTCGCGGACGGTGCGCGCCGCGCTGGAGCCGTTGCTCGACGCGCTCTACGTGGTGCCGAAGCTGGCGCTGCTGCCGATCTTCCTCAACATGTTCGGCCTGGGCGAGGGGCCGCAGCTCGCGCTGGTCGCCGCCACCGTCTTCTTCTTCGTGTGGATCTCCACGATGTCGGCGTTCCTGGCCGTCCCGGAGGGGTACCGCGAGGCGGGCACGGTCTTCGGGGCCGGCCGGTGGCAGATGTTCCGGCACGTGCTGCTGCCCGGCGCGCTGCCCCAGATCCTGGTCGGCACCCGGATCGCGGCGGGCGTGTCCGTCCTGGTCATCGTGGCCTCGGAGTTCGTCGCGGCGACCGAGGGGCTGGGCTATCTGATCTTCAATTCGCGGGCGCTGTTCCAGAACGACGTGATGTACGTCGGCATCGTCTGCGTCGCGGTGCTCGGCGTGATCTTCTCCGAGATCATCCGGTTCCTCGGCCGGCGGCTGACCCCCTGGGCGCCCGATGACCGGGATCGCGTCCGTACCTGACCAGGCGTTTCGGTGCCGGAGGAAAAAAATGAGACTTCCCGTATTCGTTCCGATCATCGCCACGATGGCGCTCGCCGTCGGCGCGTGCGGCGGAGGGGGCGCCGTCAGCGCCGACACCCCGCGCGAGGTACGTCCGATCACCCCGGTGGAGGGCTGCGGCCCGACGGCCTGGAGCGATCCAAGCAACCTCGCGCCGGACCGCGAGCCGGCCCGGTGCAAGCCGGGCGCGCCCGCGCCCAAGCCGCTCGCCAAGAAGACCAAGATCACGGTGTCGTCCAGCACCGGGTCGGCCGAGTTCGTGGCCACGCTGCGGCTTGGCATCGCCAAGGGCGAGTTCGCCAAGGAGAACCTGGACGTCGACTTCAAGCAGCTCGGGGTCGCCGACTCGATCCCGCTGCTGGCCAAGGGCGACCTCGACGCGATGTGGTCCGCGCCCGAGGCGGCGTTCTTCAACGGCCTCCAGCAGAAGTTCGAACTCCGCTGGGTGCTGGGCAACTACTCCTCCAACCCCGAGTCCAAGTCCGGGCTCTGGGCCCGCGCCCCGAAGGGCACCGCGCCCGGCTCCATCCAGCTCGGCAACGCGCAGGTGGGCACGCTCATCGGCAAGGGCAGCGTGATCACCTATCCGATGAGCCAGGTGCTGGGCCGGCACGGCACCGACCTCAAGAAGGTGCGCTTCACCAGCCTGACCGGGCCCGCCGACACGGTGACCGCGCTGGAGAACGGCGGCGTGGACGCGGCGTGGGTGGTCGACCCGGTCTGGAAGCAGGTGGAGGGCAATCCCGGGGTCCACTTCCTCGGCGGCCAGCCCCTCGGCGAGCCGCTCGGCGGCATGATCTACGGGCCCGGCATGCTGCGCACCAACCCGGACGCGGGCGTCGCGTTCGTCCGCGCCCTGGTCCGGATCGTGAACACCTACTTCGACGGGGACTACAAGAAGAACACCGCGTTCGTCGGGGAGGTCGCGTCGAGCCTCGGCCTCAAGCCGGAGAGCCTGACCGCCGTCCCGGCCCCGGTATGGGACTGGGAGATCCGCAAGGGCACCACCGACCGGTTGCAGCGGGCCTTTGTCGACGGCGGCGCCCTGGGCAAGGCGGTGCCCGAGTCCGAGGCCGTCGACCGTACCTTCTACGCGGAGGCCGTGGGCCACAAGCCCTGACCCAGCGCCGCACACCAAACGGCACCGCACACAAGGCACGACACGACACAGCACAGCACGGCCCCGGAACCGGGAACGGTTCCGGGGCCGTGCGGCGTTCCGGGGTGCGCTCAGACCAGGTCGAGCTTGAGCATCCGGATCGCGTTGCCGCGCGTGATCTTGTAGACGGTCTCGGCGTCCAGCCCCTGGAACATCTCCTCGGCCACCTTCTTGGTGTGCGGCCAGGTCGAGTCGGTGTGCGGGTAGTCGGTCTCGAAGGTCACCCGGTCGACGCCGATCCGGTGCAGCGACTCCAGGCCGTGCACGTCGCGGAAGAAGCAGCCGTACACCTGGCGGCGGAAGTAGGCCGACGGCGGCTCCGGGATCGCGTCGCGCACGCCGCCCCAGGCCCGGTGCTCCTCCCACACGTCGTCGACCCGCTCCAGGACGTAGGGCAGCCAGCCGATCTGGCCCTCGGAGTAGGCCAGTTCCAACTGCGGGAACCGGACCAGGACCCCGGAGAACAGGAAGTCGCACAGCGAGGCCATCGCGTTGTTGAACGAGAGCGCGGCGGAGACCGCGGGCGGCGCGTCGGCGGAGGTGGCGGGCATCTTGGACGACGACCCGATGTGCATGCTCACGACCGTGCCGGTCTCCTGGCAGGCGGCGAAGAACGGGTCCCAGGCGCCGGAGTGGACGCTCGGCAGCCCGAGGTGCGGCGGGATCTCGCTGAAGCAGACCGCGCGCACCCCCCGGGCGGCGTTGCGGCGGACCTCCTGGGCCGCCAGCTCGGCGTCCCAAAGCGGGATCAGGCAGAGCGGGATCAGCCGTCCGCCCGAGTCGCCGCACCACTCCTCGACCATCCAGTCGTTGTAGGCCCGCACGCAGGCCAGGCCGAGCTCGCGGTCCTTGGCCTCGGTGAAGGTCTGCCCGCAGAAGCGGGGGAAGGTGGGGAAGCACAGCGAGGCCTCGACATGGTTGAGCTCCATGTCCGCGATCCGGGCCTTGGGGTCCCAGCAGCCCGGCCGCATCTCGTCGTAGGTGATGGGGGACATCGTCATGTCGTCGCGGTCGAACCCCACGGCGGCGACGTGGCGCTTGTGGATGTAGACGAGGTCCTCGTAGACCCAGCAGTCGGCCTGCGGGCCGTCGTCGTCGAAGGTCTGGCGGTAGGTGCCGCCGCCGATGTGCTCGACCTCGCCGATGCCGCGGCGCTCGATCCGCGGGCCGCGGTCGCGGAGCCTGGCGGGCAGCCAGGTCTGCCAGACGTGCGGCGGCTCGACCACGTGGTCATCGACGCTGATGATCTTCGGTAGCTCGCCGAAGGACAGGCTCATGATGCACATCCCAACTCATCTGACGGGTCGTCAGATACAAGGTAGTAGCGCGTCGCCG
Source organism: Actinomadura xylanilytica (assembly GCF_030283145.1). Taxonomy (GTDB): domain Bacteria; phylum Actinomycetota; class Actinomycetes; order Streptosporangiales; family Streptosporangiaceae; genus Spirillospora; species Spirillospora xylanilytica. Next base: position 1,295,295 of record NZ_JASNWE010000002.1, on the reverse strand, counting down.
ATTGCGGAAGACGGTCGGCGGGCCGAACTGACGGGGCGTCAGCTATCTGGTGGTGACGGCCAGCGCGTCGAGCGCGACGGCACCGGTGGGGAGCACGGCGAGCGGGTTGATGTCCAGCTCGGTGAGCACGCCGTCGAGCTCCAGCCCCATCCGCTGCACCTTCATGATCACCTCGACCAGCGCGCCGACGTCCGCCGCCGGCCGGCCCCGGGCCCCGCCCAGCAGCGGGAACCCGCGCAGCCCGGCCAGCATCCGGTGGGCCTCGGCGGCGTCGAACGGCGGCACCCGGAACGCCACGTCCTGGAACACCTCGACGAAGACCCCACCCAGACCGGCCATCACCGTGGGGCCGAACAGCTCGTCGTGGGCCAGGCCGACGACCGTCTCGACGCCGCCCCGCACCTGCTCGCAGACCAGCGCCGCGTCGACCCCCTCGTGCTCGGTGACCCGCCGGTACGCCTCGCGCACCTGCGCCGCCGACCGCAGGTTCAGGTGCACCAGCCCGAGGTCGGACTTGTGCGCCACGTCCGGCCCGCACCCCTTGAGGACGACCGGGAACCCGATCGCCGCCGCGGCGCGCACCGCCGCCGCGGCGCTGCCCGCCAGCTCCTCGCGGGGCGTCCGGATGCCGTACTCGCGCAGCAGCTCCTTGGCCGTGTGCTCCGACGCGGGACCGGAGGCGAGCAGCCGCCGCGCCCCGACGGCGGCCGGCGAGGGAGTGCGCGGCGCACCGGGGAACGGGGACCGGTACCGGCCCTGGAACTCGTGGAAGCCGAGGTAGGCGCGCACCGCCCCGACGCAGTTGGCGAACGTGCGGAACACCGCCAGCCGGCGCGAGCCGAGCAGGGTGTCCCGGTACGCCGGCTCGGTGCCGGCCGGCGAGCCCCACACCACGCAGATCGGCTTGTCGGTGCGCTCGGCGATCTCGGCCAGGTCCCGGGCCAGGACGTCGCTCATCGGCGGGAACGCGCCGGTGATCGGGCAGATCAGCACGCCGACCGCGGGGTCGGCCACGAGCGTCTCCAGGATGCGGCGGCCACGCCAGTCGCCGACCGGGTGGCCGCCGTTGTCGACCGGGTTGGAGACCCGCAGGTACCCGGGGATCCACTGGTGCAGCGCCTCCTGCGTCCCGGCCGACAGCTCGGGCAGGTCCAGGCCGGCCGCCGAGCACAGGTCGGCCATGTGGGCGCCGGTGCCGCCCGAGATGGCGTACACGCAGACGCCGCTGCTCACCGGCGGCTTCGCGCGGGCCAGTAGCTGCGAGGTGTCCAGCAGCTCGTCGAGCCCGTCGACCCGGGTGACGCCGAACTGCCCGAGGACCGCGGAGGCGACCGCGTCGGACCCGGTGAGCTTGCCGGTGTGCGAGGCGGCCATGGACGCGCCGTCCCGGGTCCGCCCGACCTTCACCACCACGACCGGCACGCCGCGCCGCGCGGCGTGGTCGGCGGCGAGCATCAGGGTGCGGCCGTCCTTGAAGCCCTCGACGTACCCGGCCACCGCGCCGACCTCCGGCAGGTCGGCGAAGTGCCGGAGGAAGTCGGCGAACTCCAGGTCGGCCTCGTTGCCGGTCGGCGCCCAGTGCGACACCCGGACGCCGAGCTCCTGCGCCTGGAAGACGGGGCGGCCCTGGTGCCCGCTCTGCGAGATGAGCGCGATCGCGGGGCCGTCCAGGTCCTCGCGGAACTCCTCGAACGCGTTGAGGTTGGTGTTGGGGCCCAGCACCCGGGGCCCGTCCAGCGCGAGCCGGCCCATCCGCTCCTGGGCGTCCCGGCCGTCGTCGCCGAGTTCGGCGAACCCGGACGCGAAGACCACGGCGAAGCGGGCGCCGACGGCGGCCAGCTCGTCGAGCACCCCGGACGGGTCGCCGACCAGGACGGCGGCGACGTCGATGGGCTCGGGCACCTCGGCCACCGACCGGTGGCAGGGCTCGCCGTCCACCTGGTCGCGCCCGGGGTTGACCGGGTGGACGCGGGCGCCGACGCGCTCGGCCCAGGCGCGCAGCCTCCGGTAGACGGCGGTGTTCGGCCGTCCCGGCGTGTCCGAGGCGCCGACGACCGCGAGCGTGCGCGGCCTGAAGAACACGCCGAGATCCTCGTCGCGGAGCGCCAGGACCCGGCCGCTCACGTCCCGTTCCGTGCCCTCGACCCGCAGTGGGCTGTTATCTGACATACCGTCAGTTTAACCTCAGGCGCGCTTGTATCTGATGGGGCATCAGATACAAGCGCGAAGAAGGCCGCGGCCGTCCTGGTCGGCTCGCGTGCGCGCCGCCCGGGACGGGCCCGGGGGGCCGGCTACTTGGGGGGACGCTTGCCCGACACGGCCCAGAAGACAAGCTGGGCCATGCTCTCCCGCAGGTCCTCGACCCTGATCTCCCAGGCCTCGAAGCCCCGCTGGTGGGCGGCGTTGTGCGCCAGCATCCCGACGAGCGCCCCGGCCATCGCCTCCGGGTTCACGTTCTCGGCCACCCGCCCGCGCCGCTGCAACTCGCCCATCACCTCGGCGAGCGCGGTCGTCACGTTGTTGAGCATGCGGACGCGCAGCGCGTGGAAGCGGTCGTCGCCCTCGATCGTGGCGAGGTCCACCACCCGCAGGACGGGCTCGTTGTCGCGCCAGAAGTCCAGGAACCCGTCGACCAGGAGCCGCGCCGTCTCGTATCCGGACTTCCCGGTCCACGGCTGGTCCTCGACGAGCGGGCGCAACTGCCCGCCCCCCTCGGCCATCTCGGCCGCGATGGTGAGGACGGCGGCCTCGATGTCGCCGAAGTACTGGTAGAAGGTGGCGGGCGACGTGCCGGCCCGCCGCGCCACGTCGATCACCGTGATGTCGCGGTACGGCGAGGTGGCGAGCATCTCCGTGAGGCGGTCCAGCAGCCTCTGCCGGGTGGCCTTGGCACGCCGGCCCGCGACCCTGCCGTCTGCGGTCAGCACGGTTTCTGGCATACCGTCAGTTTAGTGCCTCCCAGCGCGATCCGACGTCGCATCCGGCCGTCCCGGCGTCGGCCGCGAGGCCGGAAGCGGCCGACGGCCAAGGGCGAACGGTTGACTGTGCCGGTCTCAGGCCGTCACATGGAGTGAGCCGGAACACTCCAGGGAGATGGCACGCATGTCCACCCGAGCTCGGCCCCGACCGCACGGCCGCCGGGCCGTCCTCGCGCTCCTGTGCCTGGGAGCGGCGCTCGCCACCGTGGCCGTCCACGCTCCGTCCGCGACGGCCAAGGAGAGGGGCGCGGTCCGTCCCTGCCAGGCGCTGGGCCTCGGCCTGTCACGCTACGGGGCCGGCTCCGCCCGGCATGTGCTGTTCGCCGTCGCGGCGGACTACGGGACCACCGAGGTGGCCATCACCGAATGCACCCGGAGGGGCGTCTTCTGGAGACAGACCCTGACCGCCCCCGGGCACGTGGGCAGGAACGGTTTCGCGGAGCCGGGCGCGAAACGCGAGGGCGACGGCAAGACCCCGACCGGCTCCCACAGCCTGACCGAAGCGTTCGGCGAGGGAGATCCCGGCACCGCGCTCCCCTACCGCACGCTGCGGGAGAGCGGCGACTGCTGGGGCTCGACGATCGGCGACGGACGCTACAACCGGTACTACCCGGGCGAGTGCGCGCCGGCCGACGAGAACCTGTCCGAGTACATGAGGAGCGGCCCGTACAAGCAGGCCGTCGTCATCGACTACAACCGGCCCCCGGACTCGCCGATCGTGCAGGGGAACGGCTCGGCGATCTTCATGCACATCGGCGCGGCCCCGACCGCGGGCTGTGTCGCGCTGGCCCGGCCCGAGTTGGAGACCGTCATGAGGACACTGCACCCGCGTGACCGGATCATCATGGGCACCCGGCAGGCCCTGTTCCCCTGACGGCCGGCGCGGCGTGGCCATCGCGCCGGGGATCCTGTCGACGTTCACGAGGGCGTCACGGCTCTTCTGGACCGCGCCATTCTGAGCGGCGGGTCCGGGAGCGGTCCGGAAGTGAGAACTCGCCCATCGGGGCGGGCCCGGTTCCCTCACCGGTGACGGTGAGGGAACCGGGCCCGCCCTGCCAGGCGTCGGGTGTCAGGGGTGCGGGAGCGAGGATCTGCTGAAGACGGTCCTCGATGTAGTCGGGGGTCAGATGGCCGGTGGCCCGATCGACCAGATCCAGCACCTCGCCCAGCAGTGGCCCCGTCGGCTCCTGCCGATCATCGTGCATGCCGCCGCCGATGATCGGACCGGCCCCGGATCCGGAGTCGTCCACCTGTGGACCGTGCTGGTCACGGCCGTCGGATTCGCCACGGTCACGGTCGTTCACTGGGACTCCTCCTTCCCCGGTTCCGGCAGGACGGGGCCGCGCGGGGCGGCCTGTGCCAGGCGCTCCCTGAGGCGGCTGCGGGCGTGACGCAGGTGGGATCGGACGTTGGGCTCGTTCTTGCCCAGCAGCTCGGCGATCTGCCTCGTGGACAGCCCGTCGAAGATGTAGCGCAAGATCTGGCGCTGGCCGGGCGGCAACTCGGCCAGTACCTGCTCGATCCAGTTCAGGTCGACCCACCGGGTCATCGGATCCTGCTCCGCCTCGTCCTCCGAGCGCATGCTCTGATGCAGTTCGATCGCACGTTCGCGCAGGTTGCGGTCCCTGGTGCGGGCCTTGATGAAATGGTTGCGGGCCGCCACCCGGACCCATGCCGACGGCGCACGGATCGTGTCCCATTTCCGGAGCGCGTCTTCGAACGCGCGTTGTGCGGCGTCCTCCGCCTCTTCCCGGTTACCTCCTAAAAGAACGACCATTCCGACGACGCCGCGATAGTGCCGCCGGTACAGGGTGGTGAACTGTTCTCGGATGTCCCCGGCAGGTGCCGGTCCATCCGCAACAGGCGTTCGTCTGGCTTCGACCATCGGCAGTCCTCCATCGCCGCTGTCCTCCAACCCGGGCTCACGCTCGGTACCTAGGTCCGTGCGCGAGCCCGGGTGTGCAAACCACGCCGGGATTTTTTCCGGCTCCGCACGAAGGGCTAGCGGCGCCGTGCGAACACCAAGGTCACCAGCAGGGCGATGGCCGCGGCGCCCAGCGTCACCGCCGCCGATCCGGTGACGCCGTACGCGCTCACCACCGACAGCAGCACGTTGGTGAACACCAGTTGCGGTTCCACGTTCCCGCTCCGTCCGCGTCCTCCCGCTCCGGCAGACCCCGGCCGTTCTCCCGGCGGACCGGGTGGGGCGTCGGCCTGCGCCGCCGGGACCGTGCCCCGGCCGGCGTCCTCATCGCGCCGCACAACGTTCAGATGAGCGAAGTCCAAGAGTGGGTTCCTTCCGCAGGGAACACGGTGACATCGGGCATCACTGAGGTCCCCGCGCGCGGCCCGGCGTGAAATCGCCAGGTCGGGCAGGTCGGCCGCGGATGACGGTGCGGGGGCCGGTCGCGACGTTCTACGCGGTGGGACGGGGGACGACCAGTGCCCACGACTTGACGGAGCCGTGGCCGTGCCAGGGCAGGTGGTCGGCGATGTGCCCGAACGACTCGCTGCTGTCGCCGTTCAGGACCGTCACCTCCGTCACCGGCCCGTCGGGCATCCGGGCGCAGTAGGTGTAGACCCACACCGGACGGTCGGGCAGCGCGTAGCCGCCGAACAGCTCCTCGATCAGGACCATCGTCGGCGGGCGGCTCGCGATGGCCTCGCGGTCGGCGTCGGTGAACCCGCCGAAGTCCCGCATCGCCAGCGCACCGTAGTAGACGTCGGCCGTCTCGGAACCGCTCGTGATGGGCAGCGCGGTGACGCGCCGCGCGAGGTCGGACGAGGGGAGGAGGGCCGCGGCGAACACCGCGAACACGTTGTGCGCCCATCCGTCCAGCGCCTCGGCCACCGGGTGCCGGTCCGCCCCTCGGGTGCCCACGGTCTGGTCCCAGGCGAACATGCCGTTCCAGCTCGGGTGGGCGATCCCGATCGGGATCCGGATGGTGCGCCCCTCCAGGTAGGTCTCGGGGGCGCCGACGGCGACGCGGATGCCGGTTCCCGTGATGTCGACGGCCGCGCCGTCCAGGGTCACGGGCAGGCCGTGGCCCTCGCCGAGCATCCGGGCGACATGGCCCGCGATCTCCTGTTCCGCCGACTCCATGGTGATCACCCTAGTGGGACGAAGCCGGACCGATCCCCCGGATCTCGGGGTCCGGCCGTCAGGAGCGCCGGCCGGGCTGGTCGACGACGACGGCCTTGACCAGGCTGCTCCAGGACATGATGTCCCCCTTTCTCAGGTCCTCGCCGTCCTCCGTGAGGTCCTTGACGACGATGTCGCGGTGGCCGAGGTACGCGTAGGTGGTCGGGTCGATGAGGATCTCCTCGCGCAGGTAGCCGCCCCGGATGCGGTAGAGGGTGATGCCCGGACGCTTGGCGAGGTCCACGGCGCGGGCCCCGTACCGGACGTCGGGGATCTTGGCCAGCGCGCCGACCAGGGCGGCGCGGAGCCCGGTCGGCAGCGCGCTGTCCCGCAGGCACGCCTCGATGTGCCAGAACGCGTTCAGGTCGTAGTCCTGGTCCTCATCGTTGAGAGGGCCGCCCTTCGATCCGCTAGGACCGAGGGTCGGGCGGGAGGCGTACTTCCCGACCGTCTTGTAGACCTGGGCGAGCAGTTGGTCGGGGTTCTTCGGCAGGGAGAAGATGTCCCGGTAGTCGACCGTGCGCTCGGACCCCTTGTTGAGCGACAGTTTCCCGTCCCGGAAGTCGGCATAGCCCCAGTCATCGAACCGGGACCACACCTCCCCGGCGCTCGTCTCCTTCGGGGTCCCCCTCAGCCGCGCGCCGTCCACCTTGGTCTCGGCGTTCAGCTCCTTCAGGTACGACCACTGGTGGGGCTTGGGCATGACGTCGCGTTCGGTGGCGGCGGTGATCGCCGCATTGTGGGCCAGGTCCTGAGCGCCGGCGACCGCGCGCATCTGGGCGGACGACTGTTCCCTGGGGCGGTCCTCATCGGTTCCGCCGCCGCCTGCCAGGGGCCCCAAGAGCACCAGGGGCACCAGGAGCACGGCCGCGGTGGCCGCCCCGGCGAGGCTGAGACCCCAGGCCGGGTGCCAGGTCCGCTTCTTACCTGGGACGGGCCGGCGCATGTGGTCCTTCAGGCGAGAGCGGGCGTCGGCGATGGTCTCTTCGGTCGGGTCCGGTAGCGCGTCGTGCCGCTTCCGCAGCCGCTGAAGCTCATCCATGGCTGATCGCCTCCTGTGCGGTGGGGCCCAGTGTCTTGCGGAGCTTGCGCCGCGCCCGGTTGACGCGGGAGCCGACGGTGCCGATCGGAACATCGAGGGCGAGCGCGACCTCGGCGTAGCTGAACTGGGCGCAGACGACGAGCAGCAGCGCGTCGCGGTCGCCCTGGGAGAGCCGCGCCAGGCCCCGTGCCAGTTCGGGGCTGAGCCCCTCGGCGCTCACCCGGTCCGCCACCCGGTCGGCGTGGCTCTCGGCCTCGTCCCGCGCCGCGGACCGGCCGAGGGCGCGGTAGAGCCGGACCTCGCTGCGCCGATGCCGGCTGATCAGGTTCGTCGCGATCCCGTACAGCCAGGGTCGGGCCGTGGCGCAGGCCAGGTCGTAGCGGTCCCGCTGGTCGAAGGCGGCCAGGAAGGTGTCGGCGGCGACGTCGTCCGCGGGGCCGGGGCCGAGCCTGGACGCGGCGAACCGGTGGATCGCGGGGAAGTACCGGTCGAAGATCATCGAGAACAGTTCGGGCTCGTCCCGCGACCTGGCGATGACCGAGGCGTCGCTCGCCTCCTCAGGCATCCGGGTGGGAGGTACATGGGTCATGGTCATGCATCCGGCGCCTCTCTGACGGAGTGATCAGCGCTGATTGCCCGAACCCGCGGTTCCTCTTCACGCCCGGAGCGCGCTCCGGGATCCGCGCCCCCACGGCAGGCCGGGAATGTCGGCATACGCTTTCCTACCGGATCCTCCGGGAGTCGCTGACCGACGTGCTGCGCCATGCCGGGCCGGCGCGCCACCGTGCACCGGCAAGCACTGACCGTCAGGACGCGGACGTGTCCGCGGGTGCGGAGGCGGAGGCGGGTGCGGGTGCGGGCGCCGGGGCCTTGCCGCGGAGCGGAACCTCCTTGAAGAACCAGGCCAGGACGAATCCGGCGGCGCAGACGACGGCGACCGCCAGGAAGACCTGGCCGGTGCCGCCGGCGAAGGCGTCCAGGTAGGCGCCCTTGTCGGCCGGGGTGCGTCCGGCCACCGCCCGGGTGAAGATCGACCCGAACGCCGCCACGCCCAGCGAGCCGCCGACCGTCCGGAACAGGGTGACCGCGCCGGACGCCGCGCCCATGTCCTTCGGCTCGACGCTGTTCAGCGCGATGGTCGTGGAGAGCTGCGCCGCGAACCCGAGCCCCGCGCCCAGCAGGGCCATCGCCAGGCCGGTGGCGAGCCGGCCGGTCCCGGCGTCCACGGTCGCCAGCAGCGCCGCCCCGGCGGTCAGGAACGCCCCGCCCAGAACGAAGAAGATCCTGTACCTGCCGGTGGCGCTCATCGACCTCCCGGTGACCTGCGCGACGACCAGCATCGGGACCATCATCGGGAGCAGCAGCAGCCCGGACGAGGCCGCCGAGGCGCCCTGGACGGTCTGCTGGAACAGCGGCAGGTACAGCACCGCCCCGAACATCACCACGCCGTAGATCAGGGCCGACAGCGAGGACAGCGTCATGTTGCGGCTGCGGAAGAGCTTCAGCGGGACGACGGGTTCGACGGCCCGCCGCTCGATCGCCAGGAACGCGGCCAGCGCGACGGCCGCCACCCCGGCGGCCCCCAGGACCTGCGCCGACGTCCAGGCGTAGTCGACCCCGCCCCAGGTCGCGACCAGCACCACCGACGCGATGGCCGTCGACAGCGCGACGATGCCCGCGTAGTCGATCCGCACCTTCGCGCGCGACACCGGCAGGTCGAGCATCCACCAGCACCACGCCAGCGCCACCAGCCCCAGCGGGACGTTGAGGTAGAACGCCCAGCGCCAGTCGAGCCCATCGGTGATCACCCCGCCCAGCAGCGGGCCGCCGATCGTGCCGACCACCATCACCGACGCGGTCATGCCCTGGTAGCGCCCGCGCTCGCGCGGCGGCACCAGCGCCCCGATGATCGAGAACGCGCCCACCGCGAGGCCGCCGGCGCCGAGGCCCTGGAGCGCGCGGAACCCGATCAGCGCCGGCATCGACCAGGCCGCGCCCGCCAGGACCGACCCGGCCAGGAACACCACGATCGAGGTCAGGAACACGGTCTTGCGGCTGAACAGGTCGCCCAGCTTCCCCCACACCGGCGTGGAGATCGCCGACAGCAGCGTGTAAGCGGTCACCACCCAGGCGATCTGCTTCAGCCCGCCCAGGTCGCCGACGATCGTCGGCATCGCGGTGCCGACGATCGCGTTGTCGAGCATCGCCAGCAGCATCGCCAGCAGCACCCCGGCCAGCACCAGCCGGACCGACCGCTCCGGCGACGACGGCGCCGCCGGACTCGTCACCGCCGGCCTCGTCGGGCGCTCCGACGCGGGCTCCTTCTCTGTTCTGGACATGGACGTCCACCTCTCGGGGGGTCGGTTTCGGATTCGGCGGCCGTCCAGGGCGCCCCGCCCGGGGGGCCGGCGGCCTGCCACGTCCAGGGAAGCACAACAACTAACTAAGTGCAACGGTTCAACTTTATTAGCCGATACGCCAAGCTGGTAGGATGGCCACCATGACCGAGACGGCGGGGCGCCGCGAACGCAAGAAGGCCCAGACCAGGAAGGCCCTGGCGGACGCCGCACTGCGCCTCTTCCTGGAGCACGGCTACGACAACGTCGGGGTCCGGGACGTGGCGGAGGCGGCGGACGTGTCGGTCACCACGCTGTTCAAGCACTTCTCCGGCAAGGAGGCCCTCGTCTTCGACGAGGACCAGCGGCGGGAGGAGGCCCTCGTGTCCGCCGTCCGCGACCGGGCCCCGGGGCAGCCGATCATCCACGCTCTGCGCGACCGCGCACTGCGCGAGTACCTGTACGTCCACGGCGACGATCCCGACTTCACGGCCTTCATCGAGATGGTGCGGTCGACCCCCGCGCTCCAGGAGTACTCGCGCCGGATGTGGCTGCGGCACGAGACCGCCCTGGCCGCCGCCATCGCCGAGGCCACCGGCGCCCCTGAGGACGATCTCGCCGCCGCGGCCCTGGCCCGCTTCGCACTGGAGAGCGCCATGCTGTTGCGCGACCGCGACGATCCCCCGCAGGCGCTGCACGAGGTCTTCGCCCTACTGGAACACGGCTGGGGAGACATCGCCTGACCTATTCCGTCAGGCCCGGTCACCACGGCGGTATGCGCGGCGAGGCAAGATTTCGTCATCCCCATATCGCACTATTCGGGGCACTTCGCTCGCGGTTCCGTCCGCTGATGCCGATTCCCCTGCGTGCCGCCCGCGTCTGTGACGAGGATGAAGGCATGACCTTTCCGTTGATGCCCGGGTACGACCACATCAATCTGGTCCCCGGCCTCGATCCGGTCGCGGCGGTGAAGGACAGGGAACTCGGCGACAGCATCCACCGGTACCCCAAGCTGCTCCCCGCCGGGTCCCCCGACTTCGGGCACGCGGTGCAGACCGGAACCGAATGGCGCATCGGCTGCACCGGCGCCGCCGACCCCGCCGGCGCCCGCTACGACCTGGCGAGCAATCTGCGCCGGCGCGCGAACGGGCTGGAGGGCGAACCCGGGCTCGCCGCCGACCTGCTGGCCGCCGCCGACCGCCTCGACCCCGAGGAGGGCGAGCAGCTCCCCAAGGACGAGTGGGAGATCGGCGACCGCCGCTACCGGGTGATCCGCGTCGAGAAGTACACCCTGATCGGCGACGGCGTGATGGAGCCGCCCCGTCCCACCGACGCCTCGCCCGCCTGCGGCAGCGGCTCGGCGCTCCGCGGGTTCCTGCTGGACCCGCGGGCGCCGGCCGGGCAGTGGGAGGCGCAGCTCAGGCTGAACCTGGTCGGCTACATGCCCGTGCTCGGGCCCGTCCCCGACGTGATCCGGGCCGAGGCCCGGCACGCGGTCCAGAGCCACCCCGCGGTGGTCCTGCTCCCGCCCACCTTCACCATGGTCGAGATCAAGGACGGCTCCTGGGAGCCGATCACCGGCGCGGACGATCCCGTCCGGGCCCGCGACCACCTGGCCGGCTACTTCGCCGAGCTGCTGCCCAGGCTGCGCGAGTTCCAGGGGGCGCCCCCGACCGCCGCCGAGCTCGCCGACTGGGCCGAGGCCGCCGAGCAGATCGGGGCGGCGACCGGCCACGACTTCACCGCGATCGGCCGCCGCTTCCGCACCGTGCGCGTCTCCCGGATGCTGCGCCTCGGCCGCGACGGCCCGGAGGGCCCCCGCCCGTCCGACCAGGAGCGGTACGACCTCCCCGAGTCCTGCTGACCCCGTCCGCGCGAGGCCCGCACGGGGTCGTCCGGCCTCGCGGTACCGACCCGGGCGGCGTCCCGTCAGCCGCGGACGATCTTCAGACGCTGGAGCAGGCCGGAGTTGCGGGGCGGCGCGACCAGCAGCGAGAGGTTGCCCTTCTCGGTGGCGTACGGCTGGATCCCCCGCCCCGTGTCCGGAAGGTGCGCCGGGGCCTGGACGCGGCGTTCGTCCGCCGACCCGGCGACGGTGATCCGCTGCCACAGGTCCCACCTGCCGGGCGCCAGCGCGGTCAGCGGCATCTGCCCGGTGGCGACCACGCCGTCGACCGTCCAGCGCGCCGGTAGCGGGATCTCGATGACGGTCTCTCCGCCGCGCTGCCGCAGCAGCGCGGCGACCGTGATCTCGGCGGTCACCGCGGTCCGCACCGACAGCGCCAGGTCGAGGGCCGGGCCGGGGGTCATCGCCGCCGCATCGGTGGTGACGGGCGCGGGGCCGCCGCCCAGCCCGCCGCACCGCAGGGCGAGCGGCCCGGCCTCCCCGTCGAAGTACGGCGTGATGTACGGGGTACCGCCCTTGACCGGGACGATCCGGACTCCCGGGGCCTGCACCGCGGCGCCCTTCCCCGGATAGAGGGGCCCCTCCCGGACGATGCCGCCCGCCGTCATCACGGCGGCGATGTCCCAGTGGCCCGCGGGCAGGGGGCCGCCGCCGGCCACCGACGCCAGATCGATGTCGGCGGCCATCTCCGGGAGCTCCCCCTCCCAGGCGGTCACCTCGAACGGCACCCGGTACTCGGCCGCGCCGTCGCGCTCGCGCAGGACGAGGTGCGCCGACTGGCCGTCCGCGCCGATCTCGGTCAGGAAGGCGTATCCCCGTACCCGCAGCCGGTCCTGGCGCCATTCGACCGCGTCCAGCCGGCGGCGCTGCCGGACCCGGTGGGTGATCTCGTAACGGGCGTCGGGCACCGCGTACTCGGGGTCGCGGAACCCCGGGTAGTGCTGGAAGACGCGGGCGCCCTCCACCCGCACCTCGGGCGCGGGCCCGTCCAGCCCGGACTCCACCACCCGCGTCAGGAGGCCGTCCAGGCGGTGGGTCACGCAGTGCGCGATCAGGTGGCCGCGGGCGCCGAACCGCGCGCCCACCCCGTCGGTCCACCACGCCTCGAACAGCCCGCGGGCGCCGTCCCTGGTGGCGGCCTGCTCCAGCGGGTCCAGTCCGGGGTAGCGGCGCCCGAAGCGGGAGAAGATCTCGTTGAGGAAGTGCCGGGCCATCAGCCGGTCGCGGTCCGGCCCGGCGGGCACCTCGCCCGCGACGAACTCCATCACCTCGCCGATGCGCGCGAGGTGCCGGGCGGCGTCGGCGCCGCCCTGCTGGAGGACGCTGGTGCCGTTCTCCCGGTCGATCCAGTAGTAGCACTCGTACTCGCCCACCACCGAGATCCCGTCGGCGGCGAAGAGGGCGCGGGCGGTGAACAGGTGGTCTTCGGCGGAGAGCTGCTCGGTGGGGAACCTCAGCCCGAGCCGCTCGATCAGCGAGCGGCGGAACAGCTTCAGCACCGACAGCGAGTCGTAGACGGGCGGATCGGCCGCGAGCACCGTCGTCCGCGGCACGTCCCGCTCGAAGCGCGGCGCCCGGCGTCCGACCCCGACGTACCGTCCGATCGCCACATCGGTGCCGTTCGCGTCGGCCATCGCGCACAGCCGCTCCAGCGCCTCCGGCCCGAGGTGGTCGTCGGCGTCGAGGAAGAAGACGTACTCACCGGCGGCCCGGTCCAGCCCGGTGTTGCGCGGCCCGCCCGGCCCGCCCGAGTTCGGCTGGTGGACGACCCGCAGCCCCGGCCACTCCCGCGCCCACCGGTCCAGTTCGGCGCCGCCGCCGTCGGTCGACCCGTCGTCGACGGCGATGACCTCCATCGCCTCGCGGCCGATCGTCTGGTCCGACACCGACCGCAGGGCCCGGTCCAGGCTCGGCCGGCAGTTGTAGACCGGGATGATCACACTGACCCGCGGCGTCCGGTCGCCCCGGCGGCCCGTCCGGGCGCCCCGGCAGGTGGGGCAGATGTCGGCGTATTCGGTATAGCCCACACCCTCACAGGTGACACAGCCGCCGGGGGGAAGAGCGCCATCGAACGATTTCAACGAGAGTTGTTCACATTCACTCAGGAATGACGGCCGGGGCTTCCCCCGGTGAAGAGCCGTCACGACGGTCGAACGAGGGGGACGCGCGCCGCCCTTCAGTTCTCTGTCAAAACTTTACACGCTCCCGGTAGTGCGCCCCTCCCCCGACCGGTTCGGACGGGCGGGAGGTATGAGCGGTGATGGCCGGGGGTGGCCGTTTCCTTCCACTTGCCGGGGAACCTAGGTAATTTAAGCCGTATGTCGTTCCCGACCCGGGTCACCCGACCGCTCCTCGACGTGCTGGAACTCTTCGTCCAGGCGTCCGGAGAGGGGACCGAGCTGCACGGCTGGACGATCAAGAAGGCGGCGGGCCTCTCGGGCGCGACCACCTACAAGATGTTCGACCGCCTGGAGGACGCGGGCTGGATCACCGGCCGCTGGGAGGCGCACAACCCCGACCCCACCCGGCCGCCGCGCCGCCTCTACCGCCTCACCCCCACCGGGGAGACCGGCGCGCGCGCGTTGCTGGCGGAGCGGCGGCCCGGATGGGCACGAGCTGCACCGCGTCCTGCGGGCGCAGACCAGGGCGCAGGGCCCCGACCACCCCCGCACCCGCTGCACGCAGCAGTGGCCGGTCACATTCGACGCCCCCGTACCCACACCGCCACCAGCGCGCTAGAAGACCTGGTCCCGGCACTTCGCGTCCCACTGCTCCTCGACCAGGCCCGAGCACTCACCCGTGATCTGCAGTCGGCGGCGCCGAGCGTCGCCGACCGATACCGCGAACAACCGGCCACGTGATGATCTTTGTAGTAATCTCGGCGTCGCCGTGCACCACTGTGAGTTCAAGGAGGTGAGACCGATCAACGCTGTGATGGGTCGGGGCTCCCTTCTTCGCATGGTCTAGGGAGCGCCCGCACAAGGCATCCCGAAAGGCTTGAAACGCTGATGCGCTTCACCTCCCAGACGTCGTCGGACGGCGTCACCGAGCAGTTCTTCACCCTCGACGAGATCCCCGGTGTGCTATGGACGCCGGAAGACGCCCGCGGTCCTCGTCCCCTGATTCTGCTGGGCCACGGCGGCGGGCAGCACAAGACGGTCCCCGGCACCGTCTCCCGCGCCCGCCGCTACGCCGCTGAGGGGTTCGCGGTCGTCGCGATCGACGCACCCAACCACGGCGACCGGCCCGAGGACGAGGAGTTCGGCCGGGTCGCGGCCGAGATGCGGGCCGGTATGGCCGCCGGCGGGAATCCGGGCGTACTGGTCGCTGGCATGCACAGCCATCTGGCCGGTCAGGCCGTCGCGGACTGGCAGGCGGTCCTGACCGCGGTACAGCGCCTCGACCAGGTCGGCGTCGGCCCGGTGGGCTACTGCGGCATGTCGATGGGCTGTGGGCTCGGCATCCCGCTCATCGCCGCAGAACCCCGGATCCGCGCCGCGGTGCTGGGCCTGCTCGGCGTGCACGGGCTGGCCGAGGACGCCGTGCGGATCACCGTGCCGGTGCAGTTCCTGGTCCAGTGGGACGACCAGATGGTGCCGCGGGACCAAAGCCTGGCCTTGTTCGACGCCCTGGCCTCGGCTCAGAAGACGCTGCACGCCAACCCCGGCCGGCACGGGGATGAGCCGTCGTTCGAAGTGGACGACTCGCTGCGGTTCTTCGCCCGGCATCTGAGCCGACACGAGAGCACAGTGCCCGAGCCCCAGGAGGTCAGGAAGATCGCCGAGTCCAAGCCGGCCGAGCACGGCCTGCCGCTCTCGACCTGAAGCCCGGCCAAGCCGACCGCCGGTGTCTGAGCGCATGAACGGGTGGCGCTCAGGCACCGGCGCCGTTCGGGTCAGGGGTGGCCCAGGTGCCAGGTGGACTCAGCGAGATGGGCCCCGACCTCCTTGGCGAACTCGGGGAAGTTGTCGCCGTCCAGCCGGTCCTGCCAGCCGGTGAGCAGCCCGGCCAGGACGCGGGCGTCGTCGCCGGCGCCCGCGTACAGCCAGCCTTCGGCGCCCTCGCCCCGGCCGGACGGACGGAGGTTGACGTAGCAGGTGCCCGCGCTCAGCCCGAAGATCAGCCGTCCGGCCGGGCACGGGTACTCCACCGAGGAGACCCGGCCGCCGGAGACCGAGCGGTCGTCCGGACGCCAGCCCGCCGGGCGCAGCACCTCGACCAGCTCGGACGGGAGCGAGCCCTCGGCGTCGGACGCCGGCCACGGGTCGACCAGCGCGACGAAGCGGGGGTCGTCGCGGAGCGCGCCGAAGTCCGGGTCGTCGCGCATCTCGGTGCGGAAGGAGGGGTCGGTCTCGATCGCGGCGGCGACGTCGGCGAGGGCCTCGGCGCTGTCGCCGCGCAGGGCGTACCCGCAGGCCCGGCAGTGGAGGGCGCGGGCGTCGCGGGGCATCAGCTCCAGGGCCCGGGTCGCGGCGGTCACGCACTCGTCGTAGCGGCCGGCCTTCACCGCCGTCAGCGACAGCGTGTACCAGCCCGGAGCGTACTCCGGCAGCCGCTCGACGGCGTGCCGCAACGTGATGGTCTCCTGCTCGGGGTACCCGCACAGGCGCATCAGCTGCGCGTAGTGCAGCAGGGAGGGGCCGACCGCGAAGTCGAGCTCCACGCTCCGGTAGAAGCTGCGGTGCGTCTCCTCCAGGTCGGCGGTGCCGATGGTCCAGGCGCGGTGGTAGTGCGCGCAGGCGTGGTCGGGGTCGCGGTCGAGCGCCGCGTCGAAGCTCTCCAGCGCCAGATCGGGGCGGTGCTCGCCGAGCGCGGCGTGCCCGCGCTCGCACCATCCCTCGGCGGTGTCGCCCTCGGGCGTGGCGACCACCCGGTCCATCTCGCGCAGCGGACGGGGCAGCGGCGGGGCGGGCTCGCCGCCGAACTCCGGCTGGGCGCGGACGATCGTCCCCAGCACTCCATCGCGCACCCAGAGGACCCGGCAGCGGAGCTGGAGCGCCTGGACGAGCGGCGTCAAGCCGCGGGCGTCGAACGCGTGCTCGGCCGTGGTGAGCACGCCGAGGACGTCCTCAAGGCGGTCCCGGCCGCCGCCGGACCACAGGTCCATCATGTCCAGCGCGAACATCGGGTTGCCGCCGAAGTCGCTTCCCGTTCCCTCGGGGAGCTGCACGTCCAGCAGCAGGATCTCCGGCGGTTCGACGGAGTGGATGCAGGTCAGCGACGCGCCCGAGGGCGTCCGGAGGATCATGCACAGCGGGGATCCGTCGGACGCCTCCTCCTGCGTCCAGCCGGCGCCGCCGAGGGTCTCGCGGATCAGCCGGGCGCGGTCCTCGACGCCGGGCTGCGGCTCCCGGACGGGCTCCGCGGCGGGCAGTGCCAGCCGGTGCCAGTCGCCGTCGTCGCCCTCGGTGTAGACGTGCGGGTACGCGGCGAGGAGGTCGTTCACGAAGTCCTGCCAGTTGTCCTCGGTGATCAGCTCCTGCCAGCGGATCAGCAGCGCGACCAGCCGGTGGGCGTCCTGCGGCGCGGCCAGGCCGTCCAGGCGCAGGCGGGCCTGCCCTTCGGGGCCCTCCAGCCGGATGCTGGTCTCCTCGCCGTTCCACCGCCCGGCGCTCAGGGTCACCGAACCGCGCTGGACGTAGAAGGACTCGCGGAGCCCCATCAGCAGCATGTCGTTCGGCGTGCGCCGCCAGCCCGCCGCGCGCAGCTCACGGTCCAGCAGGCTCTGGACCTCGTCGCCGTAGGTGTACTCGACCTCGTCGTCCTCGTCGTCCTCGTCGGCGTCGGCTTCGTCGATCTCCGCGTTCGCGGCCGGGGACGTCGCCGTTCCGGCCGCCGCCGCCTCGTTGACCGGGGCGAGCCGTCCGTACTCGTCCAGGGTGAAGAGCGGGCAGTCCGGCGGCAGCGCCGCGACCGTCGCCGCCGGGCGGTCGCCCTCCTGGGCCCGCTCGGACGCCAGCGCGGCCAGCACCGTGCCGAGGTCGGTCTCCGAGCCGGACGACTGGCCCAGGAAGTCGATGATCAGCTGGGTCTCGCCGTCCGGGAGGTTCCAGCGCACGTTGAGGTACTCGGTCAGGTCGCCCTTCTCCGTGATCATGTAGTCGCACCGCTGGGCCGTCCCGGCACCGCGCAACTGGACGCCCGCGACGAAGTCGGTGCTGATGCCGGCGTCCCAGAGGGCGTTGTCCGGGGTCCAGCCCGCGCTGGTGAGCAGGTCGAGCACGGTGGCGCGGCGGCTGGCCTGCGCGGGCGTCAGTTCGTCGGCGGAGGGCACGGGCGGCCTTTCGGTACGGCGGTGGGGAGGTCCCGCGCCACGGCGCGGGACCAAGATCGTAACCGCCCGATGCCCCGGATCGTGGCGGTTCGCCCTCATGGGACGACCGCCGCTCCGCCGGTCAGACGCGGGTCACCACCCGATCTCGGCCGGGGCCAGGGTGCGGCTCAGGCCGAGGGCGGGCAGCAGCGCGGGGTCGAAGGTGGTGATCTCCGCGATCCGGCCGTCCTCGACCCGCAGGACGTCGATGTTGACCGCCGTGTAGGACGGCTCGCCGGGCCGCCGTACGTAGTTGGCGGCGGCGGGCTGGCGGTTCAGCGACAGCGCCACCGAATGCCACTCGCCCCAGCTCCGGCCGCCCTCCAGGACCGGGCGCCACAGGTCGAGGATGGCGGCCCGGCCGTCGTACACCAGGTGCGCGGGCGGCATGGTCTGCCGGGCGTCCTCGCGCAGCAGGGCGGCCAGCGCCGACAGGTCGGCCTCCCGCGACGCGGCGACGTACCGGTGCAGCAGCGCCTGCTCGGCGTCGCTGGGGGCGGTGGCCCGGCCCCAGTCCGAGCGCCGTTCGGGGAGCTGCTCGCGGAGCGTGGCACGGGCTCGCTGAAGCGCGCTCTTGACCGAGGCGACGGTCATCTCCAGCGCCTCGGCCGTCTGCGGCGCGGGCCACCCGGCGACGTCGCGGAGGATCAGCACGGCCCGCTGGCGCGGCGGGAGGTGCTGGATCGCGGCCAGGAACGCCAGCTCGATGGTCTCCCTGGCGATCGCCGCCGCCTCCGGCCCGCCCTCGGCGGGGGCGGCCAGGTCGAGCAGCTCGTCCGGGTAGGGCTGGAGCCAGGCGATCTCGGCCGGCGCCGAGCGCGCGGGGCCGCCCGCGGCGGCCGTCGCCGTCGCGACCTCCCGCTTGCGGGACGGGACGGCCAGCGCGTCCAGGCAGGCGTTGGTGGCGATCCGGTACAGCCACGCCCGGAACGTCGACCGGCCCTCGAAGGTCTCGCACCGGTTCCAGGCCCGCAGCAGGGTGTCCTGGACGAGGTCTTCGGCGTCGTCGAACGATCCGAGCATCCGGTAGCAGTGCACCCGCAGCTCATGCCGGTAGCGCTCGGCGAGTTCGGCGAACACGGCCTCGTCGCCCGCCTGGATCGCGTCCACGACCTGTGCCTCGTCCACCTGCCCGCTCACGTCGCCCCCCGCGTCTGCGTGCGATCGGGCGGACATCCGCCCTGACCACGACTTTTGTACCCCACCGCACCGACATCCGCCGGGCCGGACGGCCGTCGGACCGGCCCCGGGGCGCCGCCGCCGGTCCCCGGCCGGGCCCGAGGAAATCGATCCCGGGGACAATGCGTTGACTTGGAGGTCTACGTCTGGAAGGTGTGCCGTGCTCGTTGAAATCTGGTCCGACCTCGTCTGCCCCTGGTGCTATATCGGCAAGCGCCGGTTCGAGAAGGCGCTGGCGGGGTTCGACCACCGGGACCGCGTCGAGGTCGTGCACCGGTCGTTCCAGCTCGACCCGTCCGCGCCTCACGGCGAGGTCCGCGACCAGGCCGAGATGCTGTCGGCCAAGCTCGGCATGCCGCCCGAGCGCGTTCGCGCGCTCAACACGGAGATGGAGCACCGCGCCGCCGAGGACGGGCTGGAGTACAACCTGAGCGGCGGGACGGTCGGGAACACCGCCGACGCGCACCGCCTGATCCACCTGGCCCGCGACGCCGGGCTCCAGGGGCCGGTGATCGAGGCGTTCTACCGGGCGCACTTCACCGACCGCCGCTCGCTGTTCGACCCGGACTCGCTGGTCGAGCTGGCCGCCGAGGCGGGCCTGGACCCCGGTGCCGCGCGGGCGGTGCTGGACTCGGACCGGTACGCCGCCGACGTCCAGACCGACCAGGTCGAGGCCCAGCAGCTCGGCGCGACCGGCGTGCCGTTCTTCGTCGTCGACGGCCGCTACGGCGTCTCGGGAGCCCAGCCCACCGAGACGTTCACGCAGGTCCTCGCGCGCGCCTGGGCCGAGTCACGGCCCCCGGTGACCATCGCGGCCGGCGACGGCGGCGCCTGCGACGGCGACGCCTGCGCGGTGCCCGCGGAGCCCCGCGGATGAGGGACGGGGCCCCGGCCGTCCGCTACACCTCGCCCGACGAGGACAGCGGGCGGTGGGCGGAGTTCCCCTTCCGGCGCGGCGACATCGTGATCAGCACCCGGTCCAAGAGCGGGACGACCTGGCTACAGATGATCTGCGCGCTGCTGGTCTTCCAGACGCCCGAGCTGCCCGCGCCGCTGCACGAGCTGTCACCGTGGCTCGACCACCTGGTGGCGCCGCGCGACGAGGTGGTCGCGCGGCTGGAGGACCAGCGGCACCGCCGGTTCATCAAGACGCATACGCCCCTGGACGGGATCCCGCTCGACGAACGCGCGACGTACGTGGTGGTCGCACGGCATCCGCTCGACATGGCCGTGTCGCTCTACCACCAGGGCGGCAACATCGACCGCGAACGGATCAGGCAGCTAACAAGCGGCCCGCCCGTACGGGAGAGGCCCCGGCCGCCACTACGCGACTGGCTTCGCGGCTGGATCGGACACGACGTCTCGCACCTCGACCAGATGGACTCGCTCCCTGGGGTGATGTGGCATCTGTCGGACGCCTGGAACCGCCGTGACCAGTCCAATATCGTCCTCGTCCACTACGACGACCTGTCCAGTGACCTGCCGGGCGAGATGCGCAGGCTGGCAGGAGCACTCGGTATAGAGGTCCCGGACGGGCGGTGGCCTTCTCTGGTGGAGGCCGCCACGTTCGCCAACATGCGCGCCCGCGCGGACGCACTCGCGCCCAACCCGTCCGGCATCCTCAAGGACAACGCCGCGTTCTTCCGGCGCGGCACGTCCGGCGGGGCCCGCGAGGTCCTCTCGCCAGAGGACCTCGCCCGCTACGCGCGGCGCACCGCCGAGCTCGCCCCGCCAGACCTCCTGGAATGGCTGCACCGCTGACCTCTCCCGATCCGCCGGCGGGCGCCGTCCGCCTACGATGATCGCGCTTCGGGAAAGGGGGCGCGGATGCCGGTCGGGCGGAACGTCGAACGGGAGCGCGTGAACCGGTTGCTCGCGGGCGCGCGATCCGGGCGGAGCGGGGTCCTGGTGATCCGCGGCGAGGCGGGCATCGGCAAGACCACGCTGCTCGACCAGGCCGCCGCCGACGGCCGCGACCTGCGGACGGTGCGCGGGGCGGGCGTCGAGTCCGAGGCCGAGCTGCCGTTCAGCGGGCTGCACCTGCTGCTGCTCCCGTTCGTCGACCGGCTGGACGCGCTGCCGGACCGGCAGGCCGCGGCGCTGCGCTCGGCGTTCGGGCTCGCGGACGCCCCGGCGCCCGACCGGTTCCTGGTCGGCGCGGCCACCCTCACCCTGCTGTCCGAGCTGGCCGCCGACCGGCCGCTGCTCTGCCTGGTCGACGACGCGCAGTGGCTCGACCTGGCCTCCTCGGACGCGCTGCTCTTCGCCGCCCGGCGGCTGCGCGCCGACCCGATCGCGCTGCTGTTCGCGATCCGCGACGAGGCCCGGCCGTTCCCGGCTCCCGGGCTCGACGTGCTCAAGCTCGGCGGCCTCGACCGCGCGTCCGCCGCCGGGCTGCTGGACGACCGCGTGCCCGGCCTCACCGCCCCGGCGCGCGCACGCCTCCTGGCGGAGTCCGGCGGCAACCCGCTCGCGCTCATCGAGCTGGCCACCGCGCTGCGGGCCGAGGAGGGACGCGCCGAGAGCCCGCACCGGACCGGGCCGCTCCGGGTCACCGGCCAGGTCCTGGAGACGTTCCGCGCGCGGGTCGCGGAGCTGCCCGCGGCGACCCGGCTGCTGGTGGTGATCGCGGCCGACGGCACCGCCGATCCGGACGTCGTGCTGGGCGCGGCGGGCACGCTCGGCCTGTCCGCGGTCGATCTCGGTCCCGCCGAGGACGCCCGGCAACCGCGCCCCCGGACTCGGCACCGTCCAGATCGGCAGCGACACCGTCGAGGCGATGCGCCGCCAGTGGGCCTGCGAGCTGGGCCCGCACGGGGTGCGGGTCGTCACCCTGCGCACCGGCGGCATCCCCGAGTCCATGCCGGACGTCACGGAGACGGCGCCCTTCCGGCAGCAGATGACCGACGCGACGCTGCTCGGCCGGCCCGCCACGCTCGCCGACGTCGGGCGGGTCGCGGCCTTCGTCGTCTCCGACCACGCCCGCACCCTGACCTCCACCCAGGTCAACATCTCCTGCGGCGCCCTGGTCGACTAGCGGGTCACAGGGCGCCGAGGTCGGCGGCCCGCGCGATCGCCTGGTGGCCGGCGTCGTTCGGGTGCAGGCCGTCCTGGAAGGTGTAGGCGAGCAGGGACCGGTCCGGGTCGGCGGGGTCCGCCATCGCCCTGTCCGCGTCGAGGACGGCGTCGTACTCGCCGCTGGTGCGGATCCAGTGGTTAAACCCCTGGCGGGCCTTCTCGCCCTCCGGACTCCAGATCGGGAACAGCGCGCCCTTCAGCGGCAGCACCGTCACGCCGGTGGCCTTGACACCGCGGGAGTGCGCGGCGCGGATGAGCTCCCGGTGGCCCGCGATCAGCTCCTGCGGCGTCACCGGGGCGGCCCGCCGCTGGCACTCGTTCTGCACCTGGGACGCGCCGATGTCGTTGGCGCCCAGGTGGATCAGCACGGAACGGACGCCCGGCACGTCCAGGACGTCCTTGCGGAACCGGGTGAGGGCCTTGTCGCCGAAGCAGGGCGAGTCGGCGAGGAGCTGGTTGCCGGCGATCCCCGCGTTGACGGAGGTCGCCGGGCGTCCGGCGGTGAGGAGCCGCCCGGCGAGGACGTCGGGCCAGCGGCCCTCGCCCGTGGAGCCGGTGCCGTCGACGAGTGAATCCCCGAACGCCACCGCGGTCCCGGCGACCTTCCCGCCGGCCACGTCCACGCCCGTCAGGTAGTAGAGCGCGTCGGTGGACGCGGTGAAGGCGCCGCCGGCGGGATCGGCGGTGTGGTCGCCCTTGGCCAGGTAGGCGGCCTGGGTGGTGAAGCGGTGAAACGTGGCGGGCCCGGTCGCGCTGGTGAAGCGCAACGTGACGGCCAGCTTCTCCAGCGGGGAGGTGGACAGCGCGACCGGGTCGCCCACGAGTTCCGCGCCCGGCTTCACCATGACCGACGCCGCGCCGCCGAACGTGACCCGCGCGGAGGTGTCCGGCCATGCCTGGGCGCCCCCGGCCGACCGGGCGACCGTAGCGCCGGCGACCTTCAGCGGCTTGGTCCCATACCGGTTGGAGAGCCGGATCCGGACCCGCGCGCCGCCCTGCCCGACCCTGATCACCTGCCGCAGGGACTGGTCCTTGAAGCCGGTCGTCGACCAGTTGGCGCCGTCGTCCTCGTTGCCGGCGACGGGCCGCTGCGGCGCGGCGGCCCAGCTCTGCACCCACCCGCCCGGCGCGGCGGGCGCCGCAGCGGACGCGGTCGCCGCGTAGACGAGCCCACCGGTCAGCGCGGTGCCGCCCAGGACGGCGAGCGGGATCCGGAACGACCGTGTGTGACGCGTGAAGTTCATGTCTAGATCCCACTAGCCGGACGGGACGGCGGCATCAGGGCGCCCCACCAACTTCGAGGTAGGGCCAGCACTACCCCGGCGGCGCGCTCCCGGGCGTCGATAACGTACGTGCGTGC
Source organism: Actinomadura xylanilytica (assembly GCF_030283145.1). GTDB lineage: Bacteria > Actinomycetota > Actinomycetes > Streptosporangiales > Streptosporangiaceae > Spirillospora > Spirillospora xylanilytica. The sequence goes on along the minus strand of NZ_JASNWE010000002.1, from coordinate 1,271,961 downwards.
GTCCCCTCCCCCCGCGAACCCCGCTGGAAGCCGTCCTCCGGTGGCGCTTCCTGCTCAGCGGCTGGCCATGGCGGTCGGCCGGCTACCTGCTGACCAGCGTCCCGGCGGCGGCGCTGGCGGCGGCGCCGCTGACGCTCATCGGGCTGCCGCTGCTGATCGCGGCGCCGATGGGCGGACGGGCCACGTCCCTCGTGCAGGCGGCCTTCCTCGTCGCGGTGGGCGTGCTGCTGATCGCCGGGATCGGCCCGCTGGTCGCCGTCCCGCTCGCGGAACTGGAACGCCGCCGCCTGGGCATGATCGACCTGACCCCGATCGGCTCCGGGCACCGCCACCCGTCCGGCCCGGGGCCGCTGCGCTGGCTGCGGACCCGGTACGCCGAGCCCGCCACGTGGCGCGAGCTCGGCTACGCCTGCCTGCTCGTCACCGTCGCCCCCGTCCTGTACACCGCCCTCGCGCTCGCCCTGCTGTGGCTGCTGGCCTGCCTGGTGAGCCCGCTGCTGGCCCAGGGCGGCGACGGCCCGGTGGCGCTCGGCCCCGTGACGATCGGCACGCCCGGCGACGCGCTGCCGTACGCGCTCGGCGCGCTGGTGCTGCTGCCCGCCGTCCCGTACGGGCTGGCGCTGATCGCCGGGGCGCACGGCCTGCTCGCGCGGGCGCTCCTGCGGCGCGGTTCCAGCGAGCTGCTGCGGGTCGAGCTGGTCGAGCTGTCACGCTCGCGGGCCCGGCTGGTCGACGCGTTCGAGGCCGAACGGCGCCGGATCGAACGCGACCTCCACGACGGCGCGCAGCAGCGGCTGATCGGGCTGACCCTCCAGATCGGGCTGGCCCGGCTCGACGTCCCGCCCGGCTCGCCCGCCGCACGCAGCATGGACACCGCGCACGCGCAGGCCAAAAGGCTCATGGTGGAGCTGCGGGAGCTGATCCACGGGATCCACCCGCGGGTGCTGACCGACCGGGGCCTGCCCGCCGCGCTCGGCGAGCTCGCCGACCAGGCCGCGCCGGCCGTGACGGTCGACGCCGAACTGCCCGGCCGCTTCCCCGCCCACGTGGAGGCGACCGCCTACTTCGTCGTGGCCGAGGCGCTCACCAACGCCGCCAAGCACGGCGGCGCCGGGCGGGTCCGGGTCACCGCCCGCTGGCTGGACGGGCTGCTCACCGTCGAGGCCGAGGACGACGGGACGGGCGGCGCCGACCCGGCCGGCGGGACCGGCCTGACCGGCCTCGCGGACCGGGTCGCCGTCATCGACGGCAGAATGTTCCTGTCGAGCCCGACCGGGGGGCCGACGGTCCTACGTGTGGAGCTTCCGTGCAGCCTGAACCGACAGCCGCCGTCCGGGTAGTGCTCGCCGAGGACGGGGTGCTGCTCCGCGAAGGGCTGTCCGGGCTGCTCGGCAGGTTCGGGTTCGAGGTCGCCGCGGCGGTCGACGACGCCGCGGCGCTCCGGGCCGCCGTCGCCGAGCACGCCCCCGACCTGGTCGTGACCGACATCCGGATGCCGCCGGGCTTCAGCGACGAGGGGCTGCGCGCGGCGGTCGACCTGCGCCGCGACCACCCGGGCCTGGCCGTGGTCGCGCTGAGCCAGTACGTCGAGTCGAGCTACGCCACCGACCTGCTCGACTCGGGCGACGGGCGCCGGGTCGGCTACCTGCTCAAGGACCGGGTCGTCGACATCGAGGACTTCATCACCGCGCTCCGCCAGGTCGTGGCCGGCGGCACCGTGGTCGACCCGCAGGTCGTCCGGCAGCTCCTGCGCCGCCACCGCGACCCGCTGTCGGCACTGTCGCCGCGCGAGCACGAGGTCCTCGCGCTGATCGCCGAGGGGCACTCCAACGCCGCGATCTCCCAGCACCTGGTCATCTCCGACGCGACCGTCGGCAAGCACGTCGGGAGCATCCTCACCAAGCTCGACCTGCCGCAGACCGAGGAGACCCACCGCCGGGTCCTCGCCGTCCTCGCCTACCTGCGCGGCACGGCGCCCCGCCGCTGACGGCCGGGCGGACCGCCGGGCCGACAGGTGAGCGGACCGGCGGGCGGGCATGAAGGAAGCACGCCGCGTGATTCCGCGCGGCGTTCAGGGTACGGCGGAATGGCCGACCGGCCCGGCGGCCTGGGCGGCGGCCGAGACGACGGCCCCGCGGCCGGTCCGTGCCGACTCCGGCGGGGCCGCGGCGGTGCGGCCCCGGGAGTCAGAGCTTGCAGAGCTTGGCGAACGGCGCGGAGATCCGCACCTTCTGGGTTCCGAAGTCGACCAGAACGGTGGTGTCTTCCACGACGCCGATGACACGGCCGAGGCCGTACTTGTCGTGGCTCACCCGGTCGTCCACGGCGAACTGCTCGACAGGCGGGGCCGCGGGCGGAGGCTTGAAGGGACTGGTGGGCAGGTGTCGCCGGGTCACGGCTCGGGGTGCTTTCATCATTCCCAGTATGCGCCCAGCTGGGCCATAACGGGGCGTTCTTGGGCCAGTAACCTGCGCGGACCTGCGGGCGGGCTCGCGCGCGCGTCCCCGAAACCCCCTGTGGCCAAGGGTTTTCGGACACGAAGCGATCAGCCTTGGCGATCTCCCCCGGATGCGTGCTAGACTCCGGAGAGTTGCGGTTCTCATAGACTCTTGTGTGCGCCTGCTGGTACTTACCTCAGGCGCATTTTTTGTTGTTCTGGATCTTCCGGATGGGATCATCGCGGCGACTCCGGACTCGCAGGGTGCGAGCCCGGGCATTGGCCCAGAAGGAGAAACACCATGGCCACCGGTACCGTGAAGTGGTTCAACGCCGAAAAGGGCTTCGGCTTCATCGAGCAGGACGGCGGCGGCCCCGACGTCTTCGCCCACTTCTCCAACATCGCGGCCCAGGGCTTCCGCGAGCTTCAGGAGGGCCAGAAGGTGTCGTTCGACGTCACCCAGGGTCAGAAGGGCCTCCAGGCGGAGAACATCGTCCCCGCCTAAGTATGTGTGAACGGCGGGTCGCGGCCTCCGGCCGCGGCCCGTCGTGACCCTCCGGCCCGGCCGAGCCGCCACTTCGGCCCCAGCACCACCGATCGGGCAGCACTGATCAGGCGACACCTGATCGGCCGGTACCGATCGTGCAGCACCGGCTCGACGGCGCGCTCGACAGCGCCCCGCACACGGATATCGTGTGCTCTCGACTTCGGCCCCGCCCCACGGCGATGAGGCCGTTCCCCACGATCGGCGGCACGAGCACCGCCCGTCATTCCCACCGGCTCGTTCTTGAGACTTCTTCGCCCGGCCCTGCGATCGTGCGGCCCCGTGCAGCGGAGCACTCCTCGACACGTGCCACCCGAGGAAGGTCTTTTTCCCCGCATGCCCCACAACGCACGTTCACGTTCGTCCCGGCCCCGCGGCCGGCGCCCGGCGGCCCCGCAGCAGCGGCAGAACCAGAGCACCGAGTTCGCCATGCCGGAGAGCACCACGCCCGCGCTGCCGCCGGTGGAGGCCTTCGACGAGCTCGACATGCCCGCGGCGCTCCTGGCGACGCTCACCCGGGAAGGCGTCACCGCGCCGTTCCCGATCCAGGCGGCGACGCTGCCCAACACGCTGATCGGCCGGGACGTCCTCGGCCGCGGCCGGACCGGCTCCGGCAAGACCCTCGCCTTCGGCCTCGCGCTCCTGGCCCGCACCGCGGGCCGGCGCGCCGAGCCGAAGCAGCCGCTCGCGCTGGTGCTGGTCCCGACCCGGGAACTGGCCCAGCAGGTCACCGACGCGCTCACCCCGTACGCCGACGCGGTCCGGCTCAGGCTGGTCACCGTGGTCGGCGGGATGTCCCTCGGCCGCCAGGCGAGCGCGCTCAAGCGCGGCGCCGAGGTGCTGGTCGCGACGCCCGGACGGCTCGCCGACCTGATCGACCGCGGCGACTGCCGGCTCGACCGGGTCGACATCACCGTGCTGGACGAGGCCGACCAGATGTCCGACATGGGCTTCCTGCCGCAGGTCACCGCGCTGCTCGACCAGGTCGTGCCCGGCGGGCAGCGGATGCTGTTCTCGGCGACGCTCGACCGCAACGTCGACCGGCTGGTCCGCCGCTTCCTGAACGACCCGCTGACCCACTCGGTCGACCCGTCGGCGGGCGCGGTCACCACGATGGAGCACCACCTGCTCCACGTCACCGAGACCGACAAGCACGACACCACGGTGCACATCGGCGCGCGTGAGGGCCGGGTGCTGATGTTCGTCGGCAAGAAGCACGGCGCCGACCGGCTCGCCCGCAAGCTGCTGGCGAGCGGCGTGCGCGCCGCGGCGCTGCACGGCGGCAAGTCCCAGCCCCAGCGCAACCGCACGCTGGAGCAGTTCCGCACCGGGCAGGTCACCGTGCTGGTCGCGACCAACGTCGCGGCGCGCGGGATCCACATCGACGGACTCGACCTGGTCGTCAACGTCGACATGCCGACCGACCACAAGGACTACCTGCACCGCGGCGGCCGGACCGCCCGCGCGGGCGAGTCCGGCACCGTGGTCACCCTGGTCGTGCCCGCCGAGCGGCGCGAGATGGACCGGCTGATGGCGCTCGCCCGGATCACCCCGACCACCACGCGGGTGCGTCCCGGCGACGAGGAGCTGGCCCGGATCACCGGCGCCCGCCCGCCGTCCGGCGTCCCGGTCACGCTCCCGGCCCCGCCCGCCGCCGAACGCCCCCAGAGCGGCGGCAACCGGCGCGGCGGCGGCGGTGGCGGCGGACGCCGTCGCGGTGGCGGCGGCGGCGGCGCCAGCGGCAACAGTGCCGGTGGCGGCCAAGGCCGCGGCGGACACGGGCGCCGTTCCTCGTCCCGTGGCCGTGACGGGCGCTCCGGAGCGCTCGCCTCGTCCAGCAACACCTGACGCGACGATCTGTAGAAGGGCCCGGCGGTCACCTCGCCGGGCCCTTCGGCCGTCCGGGGCCGTTTCGCCGTCCGGGACGGTCTCGCCGTCCGGGGCCGCGCGAGCGATTCCTCCGCCGCGTCCCGTCCGATCGCGACTCAACGCGATCGGACGGGAGCGTTCCGGCGTGCTATGCACCTGGGCGCGCACTTTGCCCGAGCAATCGCTCGCCCGGGGTATAGCCGTCCCCCGGCCCGCCGCCGGATGATCTCCGCCATGAGGTCTGTGACGCACATCGTGATCACGTGGGTTCTGCTCGCCGCCCTGCTGGCGGCGTCCGGAACCGCCTCGGGGGCCACGTCCGCAACCGCACGGCTCGCGCCGGGCTCGTACACGCGCTCGGTGACGATGGACGACGGATGGAAACGCGAGTACCTGCTGCGGGTCCCGCCCGGGAAGGCCCGCCCGCGGCCCGTGGTGATCGCCCTGCACGGCGGGCTGAACGACATGCAGTACATCCGCGACTCGACCGGGTTCGACGCGCTGGCCGACGAGAAGGGGTTCGTGACCGCCTACCCCAACGGCTTCTTCGGCACCTGGAACGCCGGCGGCTGCTGCTGGTTCGCCCGGATGGCCGGCATCGACGACGTCGGGTTCCTGGACCGGCTGATCGACACGCTGGTCCGGGAGGGGCTGGCCGATCCGCGGCGGATCTACCTGACCGGCTTCTCCAACGGCGGCGGGATGGCCTACCGGTACGCCTGCGAGCGGTCCACCCGGATCGCGGCGATCGGCGTGGTGTCCGGCTCGCTGGCCGTCCCGTGCGAGCCGGAGCGCCCGGTGTCGCTGATCGCCCTGCACGGCACCGCGGACCCGTCGGTGCCGTTCGGCGGCGGCGGCGACCAGGACTGGAACAACCACGTCCCGTTCCCGCCGGTCCAGGCGGTGATGGACTTCTGGCGGTCGATCGACCGGCTGCCCCCGCTGGACCGGATCGTGCTGGACGCGGCGTCCACCGTGTGCCGCACCTCGCTCGGCGCGGTCCGCTCCAGCCAGGTGGAGTTCTGCACGATCTTCGACGGCGGGCACACCTGGCCGGACGGGACGGGCAAGGGCGTCGCCGCGAGTCCGCTCATCTGGGACTTCTTCACCAAGCACGTCCGCCCGTGACGCTCCGCGCCGACGGTCAGGTGGCGCGCCCGGCGGGAAGGCCGGCGTAGCGGCCGTCACGCCACCGCCGTTCGGGCGTCCCGCGACGTAGGCTGGAGGGACCGGGGGCATCTCGAACGCGGACCGTCACGTCGGCGTCGTCTTCGGCGAGTGACCATCCGGTTCCGCACGGAGCCGAGAACGGGGCCCGCGATATGGCCCGTATCTATGATCTCGCAGCCGCACGGCGGTCGCCCGCGCCGCCCGGCGACGAGCCGGCCGGGCCGGAGCGCGCGCGGGAGCCGCGCCTCACGCTGGCCCCCGGCCCGGAGCGCAGGGGCGCCCTCGACGGCGGCTGGTGGCCGCGCTCCCGCGACGCGGTCGCCGAGCTGACCGCGCTGGTGAGCGGTCTGCCCTGGGCCCCGGACGAGCCGCTGCGGCTGACCGTCGACCTCGCCGACTGGGACGAGGTCCCGCGCCGCCTCCTGGTCGGCGGGCGGATGATCAAGGTGGGCTGGCTGCCGGACATCGACAGCATGGTCATCGTGACCCGGGGACGGTCGGACGAGCTCATGCTGCTGGTCGTCCCGCCGGAGGCCCCCGAGGCACCGGCCCGGGCCGCACTGGCGAGCGCCGCCGCCGGGACGGACAGCGCCATGCCGCACGAGATCCTCGCCGCCTGCGACGTGTCCACCGCGCGCGTCCCCGGGCCGGACGGCAGGTCGGATGAGATCCTGCCTACCGGGGCCGAGGACATCGACCGGGTCGAGCCGATCGAGATCTCCCAGTGGGCCGACGACGGCGGGATGCGGAGGGAACGCCCTTGAGCGGCAAGGACACCGAGGTCTGGATCGCCACGGGCGACGGCCGCGACCTGATCCGGGCCGACATGATCGTGGTGGTCCGGCTCGATCCGGGCGGCCGGCTGACCGCGCAGCTCCGCGACGAGTCCAAGGTCACCGTGACCCTCATCGACGGGCAGAGCCCGGAGCCGCTGCCGGGCGACTTCCACCGGCGGCTGATCCGGGCGGTCGGCGAGCTGGCCGACTCCAGCGGGGCCCAGGTTGTCCGCGCCGAGCACGACGGCCGCGTCTGGCGGTGGATCGCCGAACCGCTCTGACCGCCGCGCCCCGGGCGCCCGGCGGTCAGAGGTCGTAGGCGGGGACGGAGATCGCCTCGGCGGTCCGGCGGGCCGATCTGGCCATCATGCCCTTCCACGGCAGGTAGGGGAGGAGCCTGAAGTTCTGGTTGAGAAACCAGGCCATGAAGCGGGTCTCGGGCACCATGAACCTGCTGACCCCTTCCCCCGACTTCTGGCACCCCTCCGCGTACGGGCGGACCAGCGCCTCGTACCGGGCGAACGCGGTGCGGTGGTCGCCGCCCGCCGCGGCCAGCTCGCCGGCCAGCGCGTACGCACCGACGACCGCGAGGCCGGTGCCCATCCCCGACAGCGACGACGGGCAGCACGCGGCGTCGCCCAGCAGCGCGATCCGGCCGCGCGTCCAGGCGTCCATGCGGATCTGGCCGACGGAGTCGAAGTAGAAGTCGGGCGCGTCCGCCATGGCGTCCAGGAGCCGGTCGGTCTCCCAGCCGCCGCCGCGGAACCGCTCGGCGAGCGCCTTCTGCTGCCCCGCCGTGTCGTGCCGGTCCAGGTCCAGGAGCGCGGACGCGAAGTAGAACACGGCCTTGGCCTCGGTGTTGTCCCGCGCGCTGTACATCGTGACGGTCTTGCCGGGGGTGCTGTAGCCGAGGCCGGTGCGGTCGAGCCCGAGGTGATTGGCGGTGGTGAAGATCGCGTTGTAGAGGCCCAGGTGGGTCGCGTGGTCGCGCTCGGGACCGAACGCGATCGACCGCACGTTGGAGTGGAACCCGTCGGCGCCGACGACCAGGTCGAACCGGCGCGGCGCGGCCCGCTCGAAGGTGACGTCCACGCCGTCCGCGCCGTCGGCCAGCCCGGTGATGGAGTCGCCGAAGACGTACTCGGTGCGCTCTCGGGTGGCGTCGACGAGGATCCGGGCAAGGTCGCCGCGGAGGATCTCCACGTCCCCCGCGAACAGGTCTTCGGGCATGCTCACCAGCTTCTTGCCCGCGCTGTTGACCATCGCCATGGCGCCCATCCGGGTGCGGGCGCGTTCGATCTCGCCGAGGACGCCCATCCGGCGCAGCACGTCGAGGTGGGCCTTCCCACGGAAGTCGACGGCGTAGCCGCCGGTACGGAGCGCGGGGCTCTTCTCGACGATGGTGGTGGCGAAGCCGTGCCGGTTCAGGCACAGGGCCAGCGCGGGCCCGGCGATGGACGCCCCGGAGATGAGGACGTGCTTCCTGGTGGGGTTCATGCGGGTGAGCCTGGCCGGGGCCGCTCACCGCACCCTCACCGCGCGCTCACCGGCGACGGACTCGGGCAGGCCGGTCAGGCGGAGCACCTGCGCGGGCCCCATCCGCAGCCCCGTCCGGTGCGCGTCGCGGTAGGGGCCCTCGCCCAGTTCGGCGCGCGCCGCGGCCTCGATGCGAGGAGCGTCGGCGTCGGCGTCGCCCGCGATCCCGCGCAGCGCTCGCGCCGCCCCGAGCAGGGTGGCGGCCGGCGCGGGATCGCCGTCCGCGAGGGCCGAGCCGGCGAGCGCGACGACGCCGCGGGCGGCCTCGAAGAGCGCCCCCCTCGCCGCCGCGACCTCGATCGCCCGCCGGTACAGGACGCGGGCCCCGGCCCGGTCGCCGCCCGCCTCGGCGACCCGGCCGAGGCCGACGAGCGCGCGGGTCCGGTTGCCGACGCTCTTGATCCAGTTCGGGTCGAAGCGGTCGAGCGCGTCCTCGTAGAGCCGCCGCGCCCCGCCCGGGTCGCCGTCGTGGAGCGCGAGGTCGCCGAGGCCGCGCAGCGCCGCCGCCAGGTAGGTGGGCCGTCCGGCGCGGCGGGCGAGAGCGGCGGCCCGCGCGTAGTCGGCCCGCGCGCCCTCGGGGTCGGCGCCGAACCGGTAGTCGCCGCGGTTGCACAGCAGGTCGGACTGGTCGTCCACGGCGCCGAGCCGCTCGCTGAGGACGAGCGCCTCGTCGGTGAGCGTGATCGCCCGGCCGGGGTCGCCGCACAGCGCCGCGAGCCCGGCGAGGGAGTCCAGGGCGAGCGCGGTCCCCCAGCGGTCGCCGGTCGAGCGGAAGGCGGCGAGCGCCGCGGTGAACTCCTGCTCGGCCCGGACGGCGTCGCCCGCGGCCAGCTCCGGATAGCCCGAGATCAGGTGCGCGGCGGCCCGCGCCCAGGGCTCGGCGGAGCCCAGGTCGGCGGTGATCAGCGCGAACGCGGTCTCCGCCTCGTCCGGCTCCGCGGCGGCCATCAGCCAGCGGAACGGGACGAACGGGTGCCGCCCGGCCCCCGCCGCGATGGCCGCGATCGCCGCGCCCGCGGCCCGCCGGTGCCGGCTCCATGCCCGCGCGGTCGCGGGGTCGGCGGCGGCGACCAGCGCGCAGACCACGTACTCCTCCTCCAGGCCGGACGGGGCGCCGGGCCCGACCAGGTCGAGCAGGGCCGCCGCCGCACCCGCCGCCGCGGCCGACAGCCCGCGGATCCACAGGTAGGCGGCCATCGAGCCGAGCAGCCGGAACGCCGTCCCGGTCGCCCCCGCCTCGACGGTCCGGCGCAGCGCGGCCAGCAGGTTGTCGTGATCGGCGGCGAGAACCGGCAGCCACCGGAGCTGCTCATCGCCGTGCAGATACGGGCCCGCGGTGCGCGCGAGGTCGAGGAAGCGGGCGGCGTGCGCGCGGCGCGCGAGGTCGTCCTCACCGGCCGCGTTCAGCCGCTCGGCCCCGTACGCGCGGATCGTCTCCAGCATCCGGTAGCGACCGGCCGTGACCTCCAGAAGGGACTTGTCGGCCAGCGACTCCAGGGCGTCCCGCACGTTGGGGACCCCGCAGACGGCCTGCGCGGACGCGGCGTCGGCGCCTCCGGCGAAGACCGTGAACCGGCGCGCGGCCCGCTGCTCGTCGTCCGTGAGCAGGTCCCAGCTCCACGCCACCATCGCGCGCAGCGTCCGGTGCCTGGCGTCGGCTGTGCGGGCGCCGCGCTCCAGCAACCCGAACCGGTCGTCCAGCCCGGCGGCCAGCTCGGCGAGATCCTGGGTGCGCAGGCGCGCCGCCGCCAGCTCGATCGCGAGCGGCAGATCGTCCAGGGCGGCGCAGATCCGCCGCACCGTCGCGCGGTCGCGGTCGAGCGCGAACCCGCGCCGGACGGCCGAGGCCCGGTCGGCGAACAGCCGCACCGCCGCGTCCCCCTCCAGCGGCCGGACGGACCACAGGTGCTCGCCGGTGATGCCGAGCGGCTCGCGGCTCGTCGCGAGGACGCGCAGGCCAGGGCAGGCCGACAGCAACGCGTGCGCCAGCTCCGCCACGGCGTCCACCAGGTGCTCGCAGTTGTCGAGCACCAGCAGCAGCGGCCGGTCGGCCAGCGCCGCGACGAGCCGCGACAGCGGCGGCACCGGCCCGGCGGGCGCGCTGAGCGGCCCGCCCTCCCGCAGGCCGAGCGCCACCAGCAGCGCCTGCGGCAGTGCGGCGCCGTCCCGGACCGGCGCCAGCTCGACGAAGCACACCTCCCCGCACCCTTCGCCGGACGCGACCTCGACCGCCATCCGCGTCTTCCCGACCCCGCCGGGCCCGAGCAGCGTCACCAGCCGCACGGTGCCGAGCAGCGCGCCGAGCTCCGCCGTCTCCGCGTCGCGCCCGACGAAACTGGTGAGCTGCGCGGGCGGCGCCGCCGGCCCGCGCGGCGGGGCGGCCAGCAGCTCCCGGTGCAGCGCGCCCAGTTCGGCGGACGGATCGGCGCCCAGCTCGTCCGCCAGGGTCCGCCGGGCGTCCTCGAACGCGACCAGCGCCTCGGCGGGCCGGCCCTCGTCGCGCAGCGCCCGCATCAGCAGGGCGCGCGGCCGTTCGCGGAGTGGATGCCGCTCGACCAGCTCGCGCAGCTCCGGCACCACCGCGAGCCGGCCGCCGGTCCGCAGCTCGGCGTCGATCCGGTCCTCCAGCGCTTCGAGCCGCCGCTCCTCCAGCCGTTCGGCGCTCGCCCGCGCGGGCCCGTCCGCCACGTCCGCGAACGCGTCGCCCCGCCACCATCCGAGCGCCGCCCGCAGCAGCCCGGCCGCCCGTTCGGGATCACCGCCGCGGAGCGCGTCCCGGCCCTCGCCCGCCTGCCGCTCGAACCGCCACGCGTCCACGTCGTCCGGCTGGACCCCGAGGCGGTAGCCGGCGGGGGTCAGCTCGATCTCCGCCTCCGGGCGCAGCGCCGCCCGCAGCCGGGACATCTGCGACTGCAACGCCCGCCCCCCGCCCGCGCCGCCGTCGATCAGCCGGTCGACGGAGACCGGCGCCCCCGGCCGCGTGAGGAGCAGGGCCAGCAGCGCCCGCCGGGCCGGGCCGCCGAGCGGCACCTCGCTCCCGTCCGCACGCCACGCCCGCGTCTCCCCCAGAACCCCGAACCGCATACCCGTGATTATCAGCCCATTCGCCCTAGACTCGTCCGGACCATATACAGGACCATGCCGCACACCGCTCCCTGGGACCCCGCGCCGCTCGCCGAGGTGGCCGCGCTCTTCGCCTCCCTGGCCGTCCCGTGGTGGATCGCCGGGGGCCACGCCATCGACCTCGCCATCGGCCGCGTCCACCGGGAGCACGCCGACATCGACGTCCTCCTCCTGCGCCGCGACCAGCTCAGCGTGCAGGACGCCCTTCCCGCCTGGCAGTGGTGGGCCGCCGACCCGCCCGGGACGCTGCGCCCCTGGGACCCGGGCGAAACGCTGCCGCCGTCCGTCCACGACATCTGGTGCCGTCCCGGACCCGCCGCGCCCTGGCGGATCCAGGTCATGTTCGACGAGTCCGAACACCGGACCTGGATCTCGCACCGCGACGACCGGATTCGCCGCCCCATCGAGGACCTCGGCCTCGTGTCCCCGGACGGCGTCCCCTACCTCTCACCCGAAGTGCAGCTCTTCTACAAGGCCAGAGCACCCCGCCCCAAGGACGAACTGGACTTCGCCGTCACCCTGCCCGTCCTCACCGGCCGCCAGAGACGATGGCTCGCGGCGGCCATCGTCGCAACCCTGGGCGGCCACCCCTGGCTCGATCGCCTGCCCGAACCCGGCGACGCGTCCTGAAGTCGCGGTGCCGCTCGTCGCCGCCGTTCAGTACTCCTTGCAGGTGGTCCCGTCCGCCTTGACGTTCGGGTGGCCCGGATAGGCCCAGCGGCAGACGCTCGTCATGCTGACCTGCTCCCCGCCGGGGCCGTAGCACCAACTGTTCCAGGGGCCCCCGCTGCCGGCGTACCCCTTGGACCGGCAGTAGCCGTTCATATCGCTGATGGAAACGGTCCCGATCACCTTCGGGTCGGACGAGGGCTGCCCGCCCCCGCTCGGCCGCGAGGACGGCTTCTTGGTCGCCGGAGCCTTCGAGCCGCCGGTGTTCGGCGCCCCATCCGGACGGCCCGGGGACTGCCGCCCAGCACCGGCCGCCGGAGTCGCCGGCGTCCCGGCCGACGGCGCCCGGCTCGCGTCCCCCTTGCTGCCGGACGGGCCGGGCGACGCCGGCGGACTGCCGGACGGCCCGCCCGATGGCCCGGCCGAGCCCGGCGTCCGCAGCGAGCCGGACCTCCCCTTGTCAGGGGAGATGACGGAGTAGGCGAGCCCCAATGCCGCGAGCAGGACCAGGACCGCCGCACCGACCCCGGCCAGGCGACGGCGCTTGGCCCCGTCGGCGGGAGCCGTCTCGTCGCCCCGGCCCGCCTCGGGCGGCTGCGCGGGCTCGTCCTCGCTCGTGTCCTCGGGCGCCTTCGCGGACGCGGGCTCGTCCTCGCTCGTGGCCCCCGCCTCGCTCGCGGGCTCGGTCTGGAGCGCGGCGACCGGGGCGTCCGCGGTGTTCCAGGCCGGGCCCGGCAGGGCGCGCAGGTCGTTGCCGACCTGCTCGGCGGTCGGCCGCCTGGCGGGGTCCTTGTCCAGGCAGGCGCGGATGACGGCGCCGAGGCGGCCGTCCAGCGCCTCCAGGTTCGGCTCACCATGAAGGATCGCCTGCATGACCGCGGGGATCGACTCGCCGCTGAAGGCCCGCTGCCCGGTGGCGGCGAAGACCATGGTCGCCCCCCAGGCGAACAGGTCGGCCGCCGGTCCGACCGCGTCCCCGGAGATCTGCTCGGGCGCCATGTAGCCGGGGCTGCCCACGACCTGGCTGGTGATGATCGACCGGCTGAGGTCCAGGGCCAGGGCGATCCCGAAGTCGATCACCACCGGGCCGTCCGGCCCCAGCAGGATGTTGCCCGGCTTGAGATCCCGGTGGACCACGTCCGCCTGATGGATCGCGGCCAGCGCGGTCACGGTGTTGAACGCGAGCCGTTCCAGCGCCGCCCCGCCGCGCGGTCCCGTGCTGCGCACCGACTCCTGGAGCGACGGCCCGTCCACGAATTCGCTGACAATGTAGGGCTGTTCGTTCGCGACGCCGCTGTCGAGCACCTGCGCCGTGCAGTACGGGGCCACCCGCTTGGCGATCTCGACTTCGCTCAGGAACCGCGTCCGGGCCCGTTCATCGGTGACCAGGTGCGGATGGAGCAGCTTGATCGCCACCCGCTGCCCCGGCTTCTCGCCACCGACATAGACCGTGCCCTGGCCGCCGGTGCCCAGCCGGCCCTCGAGCCGGTACGGCCCTACCGCTTCCAGATCCGTGGGCAGCAGGGCCATCCATTCCGGCACGCGTCCTCCAACATCGGATCAGGCGCGATCATATCCACGGATGCCAGAATGTGGCGGGGCGTGCCAACACCGCCAGCCGGCGTGTCGCCGAGGCGACGGGCTTTCTCCGCACCGACGCCGAACCCGTCCTGCGTTCGCGCGCCGACGGCCGCCAAGTGAGCTTGAGGACCTGGGTCCACCGGCTTTGACCGGTGCGTCCCCACGCGATCGCGACCATGAGGCGAATTCGGCGGCGGTCTGTGCTGGTATTGGCGCATGGATCTTCCGACCGAGACGGCCGCTGTCCACAGGCTGTGCACCGAAAGGCTGGGCGCGGCTCTGGGTCCGCAACTCGCCGCCCTGGCCCGTCCGGGATTCGATCTCACCCCGGCGAACGATGCCCGGCCCGCGACCGGCCGGTGCCGGCTGGGCGGGCCCGCGCTGCTGGATCCGGGAACACCGTGGCCACGGTGCGACGACCTTCCGCTCGTCCTCTTCGCCGTGCTGGACACCGACGAGCTGGCGCCATGGCTCGGGGACGAACTGCCCTGCCGTCCCGGGCTGCTCAACTTCTTCTACCTCGACACCGCGCCATCGGGCTACGACCTCGACGACCCGGCGATCTGCCGGGTCGTTCCGGCGAACCCGGCACGCGCCGTCGCGGTCACGGCACCGCAGCCCGAGCGCGGCTTCGCGGCGGTCCCGCTGAACGCCCGCCCCGATCTCACGCTGCCCGGCCTCATTTCCAGTGGCTCGTTCATGTCCCTCGAAAGCCTCATCGAAGACTTCGGCTTCACTCCTGATCCCGGCATCGAAGCCGACCGACTCGAAGCCGACGCCCTGCTCATGTTCGGCGACTTCCCGGAGGACCAGTACTATCCGGGCCCGCTCGGAGTCGATCAGGCTTTCGGCTGGACGGCGGAGGAGGCGACCCACCGACTCCTCCCCGATCCCCAGGGCGAGTACACGCGCCTGCTCCGGATCTCCAGCAACCTCGCGGAATGGGAATTCCCTGAAGGCGGGGGGCTGCACTTCCTCATCCCCACCAAGGCGCTGCGCGACGGTGACTTCACTCAGGCAGTGGCCGAACCGGACTTCCCCTAGTAGATCATCCGCCTTATCACTTCTGGCCAGCATGGCGACTCGCCGCGGTTCATCCCTCTGATGGAATCCATCCACATCTGGCTCCGTGCCCCAGTCACTGATCACCGGACACGCGAGGACGGTGCCGGATCACATGGCCGACAAGATCGTCGGGACCCGGGCGGCAGCGAGGTCGGGGTCGAAGCGCAGTGGTTCGCGCAGGTCGCCACGGTACTCGCTGAACAGTTCTTCGCGGGCGTCCACCAGGCCCCATGTGGCGATGACGTACCTGAGGTAGTCCTCCAGGTAGGCCACCCTCGAATAGTCGTATTCGATCCAGTAATCGCCGAGAAGCATCATCTTCCAGTCCGTACGGTCCGGCTGAACGATGAACGACATCGCGTAACAGTCGTCGACCGTGTCGAAGTGGCGCACCATACGACAGAACTCATTGTCGCCGTACACGGTCCCGTCGAAAATAAATTCAGATTCGTATTCAAGTTGCAGTGGGGTGTACTCGGGGTTGAACAGCACGTTCTCCAGTGACGCAATCCCGATGGATCCATCGAAGAGGCCGTGCTCGGCGATCGTGTTCGGGGGTTTCTCGGATATTTGTTGGCGATTTTGCTCGTCAAGGCTTGATCTGAAACACCACTGGAGGGTGGCGCTGCCGAGCGTTCGGTAGAGCCGACGCAGCGGCGCCGGCAAAGGCGCCCCGAAGCGCGCCTCAGCGTCCTTGACTGCTTCCTCCGAAACGGGCGCACACACCTCGAACGAGAACAGTTCCAGCATGGGGTTCTGCTCAATCCTCCGGGCCAGCACGTCCAGTTCAGCACGAAAGTCGAAAGTCATGGCAGGAGATACTTCCACATGCCGGCCTCGATCGGGTCGTGTTCAACGTGCGGCCGAAAGGGGCAGGCGTCACCTACAAGATCTACGGGGCACGGCCTAGGTGTACTCCTCGACAGAATCCGTGCCCACACGTGATCGGTCGCTAAAATTCGCTGCGGTCATCGCTTCGCGGGTCGTGTTCAGCGAAGTAGTCGTCGTAGAGACCTGCTCGGGCGTTGCGGCGCCACAGCCGGGCCTGGGGGTTCGCATGGTCGGCCGGGTCGCGGTCGATGTCGACGACCACCACCGCCGGTCTCTGGTCCCGGGAGCACTGGGCCGCCCATTCGCCGCCGGGACCGATGACTCCTGAGGGCGTGATCGTGCTGTGCTGGGCGGGGACGGAGAAGCTGGTCCAGTAGCCGTTGGTGGCCGCGTGTCCCTGTGCCTCGGTGGCGAATGCCGCCCCGCTGCCGGGTGCCCCGCCCGTCGTCGAGAACAGCACACAGTCGACATCGAGCCGTTCGTACTCGCTGAAGATCTCGGGGAAATGGACCTCCATTCCGAGCGCGCATCCGAACCGGACCGCGTCGACCTCGAACGTGACCGGGGTGGAGCCGGGCGTGTACATGTAGGAGACCTTGGTGTCCGACAGCATGCGCTCGTCGTAACGCGTCGCCACGTCGCCCCGGTCAGAGATCACGTACAGGCTGTTGTGCGGCCGGTGAGGCGGGGTCAGTCGATGCGTGGAACCGAGGACGGTCCACAGCATGAGTTCTCGCGCCAGCTCCGCCGTCGCGGCCAGTTCCTGCCGGAGTACCCCCCACGCGAACCTGCTCCAGTCAGCCGGACCGATCCTGCCCGGCCCCTCGACCGACATCACCCGCTTGTGGGGAAAGCAGCTCGCCCCCTCGGTGAAATGCACGATCCTCGCGCCGGCCTGGTGGGCTTCGCGCATCAGACGGCGCACCTGATGCCCACTTTCGCGCAGCTCAACGAAATTGCCCGGGTCATGGTGGACGATGGTCTGCGCCACGGCCAGCCGGACACCGAAGGCGCCCGGCTTCGCGCCTCCTGACGGCGCCGGACGCACGTGCCTCAGGGCAGTGGTGTACGACTCGCCCGTCTTGGCGGCACGGGCACGTACCTGGCGCTTGAGATTCCTGTTGGCTGTCATCTGGCCTTCCACGTCCCGAACGCGAGCCCCCCGGCGACCACGTCCAAGACGATCGGACCGCGACAGCGACCTGAGACCAAGTCCCTTTGCCTCCGTGCCAGACCGTGCCGGGGACGGCCGAGGGAGGTGAGGCGTAGGCCACGCCGCGAGCATGTTCTCCTGACCGCCGGCCACCGTCAACCTCGCCCAGGGCCTCCTCCGCCCCTCTTCGGGTGATGACCGGCCGCGACACCGCCGACGCTCACCTCACTTCGAGGCGGGCCCAGATCACATCGCGGTGTGGGCCAGCCAGTGGTCCAGCAGCGCGCGGTCGCCGGCGACGCGGGCCCCGGAGCCGTCCGCGGGGAGCCGCCTGGTGAGCACCAGCAGCAGCCCGGCCACGGGCCCGGCCACCACCACGTCCCCGCCGGACGACCCGTGCTCCCACCTCGGCCCGCCGGGGGTCCGGGTGATCAGCCACCCCTCGGGCCCGTCCGCGGGCAGCACCTGGAGGGTCTGGCCGTCACCGCGCAGCTCGGCGAGGTCGGACTTGATCGCCTCCGCGCCGGGCGCGGTCAGCAGCTCGAGCCCCTCGGTGATCGCGTCGGCCGCGAGGTCGGGCGCGATCTCGAAGGCGGTGCCGAGGGCGAGGGCCGCGTCCCCCTGGTGGACGGAGGTGTCGTGCAGCATCCGGCGCAGCCAGAACACCGACGGCCGCGGACCGGTGAAGGTCCACACCACCGTCCCGCCGTCGCCGACGGCCTCGATCAGCTCTTGGGCGCCGGCGCGCAGCCACCCGGACCAGGCGTCCGGGCCGCCGGGGTCCGCGGCGCCCGGGTCCGGCGCGGGCGCGGGCGCACCGGTCCGCGCGACCCCCGCCGCCCACCGGTGGGCCTGGCCGAGGTGCACGACGAGGTCCCGGATCCGCCACTCCGGGCAGGTGTCCACGCGCCCGTCCGGGTCCGCGCCGTCGACCGCGTCCGCGAACAAGCCGCTCTGCTCCCACAGCCCTTCCGCGAGCCGCTCGACGTCCAGCGTTCTCATGTCGTGCCTCCTGTCCATCGGGATGCCCCTAACGTAAGAACTCCACCGAGGTGGAGGTTCAAGGGGCCGTGACCAAGGACACGGACGGGACGCTGTTCGGCATCGGCGACCTGGCCCGGTCGACCGGCGTGCCCGTCCGGACCATCCGCTTCTACTGCGACGAGGGGATCCTGGAGTCCCGGCGCAGCGAGGGCGGGCACCGCAGGTTCGACGCGTCCGCCGTCGACCGGCTCAACCTGGTGCGGAGCCTGCGGAACCTCGGTATGGGCCTGCCCGCGATCGCGCACGTCCTGACCGGCGAGCGCTCCGTCGCCGAGGCCGTCGCCGCCGAACGCGCCGCGCTCGACGTCGAGCTCGCGGCGCTCGCCTGGCGGCACGCCTCGCTCCGCGCGATCGAGGAGGCCGCCCCGTCCGAGCGGGCCGCGCGCCTGGACCTGCTCTCCGCCGCCGGTGGCGGACGCGCCGCGCGCGAGGCCCTGGTCGCCTTCTGGCGCCGCGTCATCCTGTCCCCGCTGCGGCCGGAGGTGTTCGACACCTTCGTCGCCATGAACGTGCCCGACCCGCCCGCCGACCCGACCACCCGCCAGGTCGTCGCGTACGCCGAGATGGTCGCCCTGGTCGGCGACCGCTCACTGACCAGGCGGCTACAGGCCCGCTCCTGGGCCAACCGGAAGCAGATCCCCGACGAGAACGCCCTCGTGATCGGCATCGGCACGGCGGCCGAGCTGGCCCTCCCCCTGATGGGCACGGGACGGGCCCCGGACCTGGCCCTCGACTGCTTCGTGACCACCCACGCCTCGGCCCGGGGCCGCCGCGACACCCCCGCGTTCCGACGCGAACTGCTGGCGAACTCGGCCCTGGACCGCGACCCGGCCGTCCAGCGCTACTGGACCCTGACCACCGAGATCACGCACGGCCCCGTCTCCCCGGGCTCGATCCTCGCCTGGCTCCTCGACGCCCTCGAACGATCCCTCACCTGACCCCCGCGGACTCCGTGTTCTGCTCGGTCGCCGGTGACGCGGGCCCCGGAGCCGTCCGCGGGCAGCACCTGGTAGGCGGTCAGTGGAGTGCTGTATGGCGGACAGATCGAGCGTTGGCAGGCGGACAGCGAGTGTGGCGGTCCGCAACCGGTCACCCGGTGATGCCCAGCGCGCCGCTGCGGAGGACGTCGGTGGCCGCGCTGAGCAGCCGGTGGCACAGGTCGGCCTCGTTCGCCCATGCCTGCTTCATGTCCGGGTCGTCA
This sequence comes from Actinomadura xylanilytica, assembly GCF_030283145.1. Taxonomy (GTDB): domain Bacteria; phylum Actinomycetota; class Actinomycetes; order Streptosporangiales; family Streptosporangiaceae; genus Spirillospora; species Spirillospora xylanilytica. The sequence goes on along the minus strand of NZ_JASNWE010000002.1, from coordinate 1,252,962 downwards.
TCGATGCGTGCGTTCAGGTGCGCGAACGAATCGTCGTCCAGGACGCTGTCGCTGATCCAGTCGTGGCCGCGGGAGTCTGCGTAGCGGAACGCGTGTCCCAGCATCACGCTCTCGATGCGCAGCCGGTGGGCGGAGACGAGGAGGCCGTGTGCGACTGGTCTATCGGTGCCGTAGGCGACCTCGTCGAACTGTTGCGGCAGGACGACGGTGTCCATGCCGGTCGCGGTGGCGATGACGTGGTCGAAGCCCGCCCGCCGGTCGGGTAGGTCGTCGTAACGCTGTTCGGCGAGGGCGTCGTACGGATGGTCGGCCGGGGGCACAGCGCCAAGGACGGCCAGGTGCCGGGCGAAGTCGGCGAGCCGCTGGTATTTCTCAGAGCCGTAGGAACCCAACCGGGCACCGAGCAGGCAGGGGTCGGTGCCCGGGTCCAGCGGGGGGTGGATCTCGGCGAGCGTGCGGGGCTCGCGATGCTCCGGCAGGCCGAGCTGATGCAATGTCGCGTTGATGTCGGCAAGGAACCGTTCCTGGTATTCGCCGCCCCAGCCCTCGTCTTCCGCGCACAGAAACATCCCGACGTTGACGTCCAAAGCCACGGCAGCAACCCTAGTCTCAACGGCAGAAACGACCTTGGGCTGGTGGTGGCATGTTGATGGGACCACCGGCGTGTCGTCTTGAGGGGAGTGGAAGTCCACCACTCCACCAGGGATCAATCTCGCCTGGTCAGGCCCGGTCCACCTCGGTCCACTTCCAGAACCGAGCCAGCTCCCGGCCCCGACTCAGCCGAGCGCCGTCCTCCCGGTGATCGCACGCAACTCCCGAACGGCGGGACGCTCCCTCTGCCCCGGCGGAACCGCCCGCAGCACGGCCTTCCCCGTCTCAGTGATCATCTGGACCCGCTGGGACACCGAGAGTTCGGAAAGGATCTCCACGGCCTGACGTGCCCCCTGTTCCACCCCGCCGTTCACGGTGACGCACAGGGCCTCGTGCAGACGAACATTCACGCCGTACACATAATCAGGCCCATACGAAAGGACCCGTTCGCGGGCGTCATCAGCGCGACTCTCCTCGCCCGCGTGGGCGTACACCCAGCTCTCAGCGAAATGCATCTGGTCGCCGGTCCAGTAGGCCGGAATGGGCCCATCACGCAAATCGTCCGGAACGGATATGTTGAGCCGGCGAACGCGTTGCTTCGCCTCCTCGTGCCTGCCGAGCAGGGACAGCGCCTTCACCTGCGTCTGGGCGAGATCGAATCTGGCCAGCGCGACCGATGCCGAGCCGCCCGCGATGTACTGGGCCTTGCGAACGAGCTGGAGTACGGCTTCCGGACCACGCTGGCCGTACAACCCCAGCCCCGCCTCCTCGGCGCGGACCAGCAAGCGCAGTTCGAGGTCACCGGACGCGTCGGCGGCGGCCTTGGCCGTCCGGGACCAGTGGATCGCGGCCCCGTGGTCACCCAGCCGGGTCAGGATGTTCGCGTGCAGCATCGCCAGCGCGGCCGTGACGCGCTGAAGCTCGGTCACCTGCCGAACATCGGCGGTCTGTAGCTGACGCTGGACGGCCAGCAGATCGACGACCAGGCCGTCACGGGCCCGCTCAGGCGGACGCGTCCGCAACGCGTGCAGGTGATCCGAAATGGTCAGATGCCATTCGTCCAGGTCACGAGGTTCGCTGTCGAGGGTCAGAGCCAGCAGCTGACGGACCGATTCGCCGGTGGAGCCGAGCGCACCGGCGCCCACGCCGAGCGCGGCGAGCAGTTGGAGAGCCTCGCGACGTCTCACGTCTTCGTCCGTTTCCTGGGCGGCTTCCGGTTCCAACGTAGCGCGCGATGCGGCTCGCTTGCCGGGTAGGAGGGGCCGGAGCTCGCCGGGGGCCTCCAGGGTCCACTCAAGCGCCTCCGCGAATTTCACGGACGGCCGAGTCTGGTCGTGCGACACCCGTGACAGGTGCCCGGGGTCGCACGGCACCTTCCTGGCCAGCTCGCGCAGCCCCAGTCCACGATCAGCCATCAAACCGCGCAAAGTAGCACCGAACGTCGCCATAAATCGCACCAATCCGCGTCAACGGGGTGTTGATCTGTTGCGCGACTGGTGCGCACAACAGTCAACATCTTCACGGTAACCCCGCCACGGCCCTTACATGGTTCGGAAGACAAGTCGGCCCCGGACCGGTGCTACCACACCGAGTTCCGGGGCCTGAACCACGAAAGGCAGTCGTGGCCTATGAACAATCTAGTGGATACGCCCCCATGGGCGGCACTGGACGTCGATCTAGATCAGGTGCTCCGCCGCTTCAAGATCGAATTCCCCGGGTTCGTGATCTGGCATGGCGAGTACACCGGCCATTGGTGGGCAATGCCCCGGGGAACGGACCATGGATTGGTCGAGGCCGAAACCTACAGCGAACTATGGCGACGATTGGACGCATTGAGACCGCAAATGTCACTTCAATCCCGACATGTCCGCGCTCAGACCGGTGTGGCGGTGCGGCCGACGCCTGCCGTCCCCCAGGACCCGGTGCCACTGCGCCCCGTCTCCCGGAGGCGAGCCCTCCGGCGATGGCTCCGCGACATCCTCAAGTCGAGGTCGGTGGCCTGGTGACCGCGAACACGCCCGCTGCCCGAACACCCGGCACCGCGCCCCCGCAACCTGGCACCGCGCTCGCGGGGGCCGGTGATGTGGCGCGGGGAAAGTGCCTCGTCGTCGGGGTGCGGGTGATGCGTTACGACCGGCGGGAGGTCGGTGAGACGCGGCGGTGGATCCGTGATCGGCTCGCGAAGGAGATCACGGAACCGTCCGCCGGACTCGCGTCCGCGATCGATGATCTGCTGACCTGCGCGTCCGAACTGACCGGCAACGCGGTCCTGCACGCGCCGCACCGGCCGGACGACGTGATCACGATCTGCCTGCTGCTCGAACCGGGCGCCCTGCGCGTCGAGGTGTCGGACGCGGGCGGGTGGTGCGGGCGGCTGCCTCGCGCGGACGATCCGGGCGGCGCCGCGGAATCGGGACGGGGGCTCGCGATCGTCGCGCACCTTTCGGCGTCCTGGGGATGGTTTGAGACCGCCGGCGGCAAAACCGTGTGGTGCCGGATCGCGGCAGACTGCCAAGGTGACGGCGTCGGAAGCCGGTGACGTGGCCGTACGTCACGTGTCCCGGCCACCACACTCAGGCGCGGTTCCGATCGGACGGCTACTTCCGGGCGGCGTGCTCGGTGAGCTCAAGGTCGATGAACGCGGTGATCATCGCGCGCCAGACCGGCTCGGCGACGTCCGGGGACAGGCCCGCCGCCAGCGCGCGTTCGCGGGCCCTGGCCACCACCTGCTCCACCCGCGCGGGCGCGCGTACGGCCTGCTCGTCGGCCTTGAACTCCGCCGCGGCCCGCACCAGCGCCTGCCGGTCCGCCAGCAGCCGGACGAGGTCGTCGTCGATGCCGTCGATGCGGGCGCGGACTTCCGCGAGGGACGTCGGGTCGATCATGTCCCAATTGTCACACAACGGCCTGCCCCGTGGCCCGGGGCAGGCCGCGGACGGTGTCAGGCGGGGAGGGCCGCTCTGATGTTGCGGGCGGCTGTGACCATGTTGCGCAGGGACGCCTCGGTCTCCGGGTAGTCGCGGGTCTTGAGGCCGCAGTCGGGGTTCACCCAGAGACGCGCGGGGGTGATGGTCTGGAGGGCGCGCCGGAGGGAGTCCTCCATTTCCGCCACCTCAGGGACGCGCGGCGAATGGATGTCGTACACGCCGGGGCCGATGCCCGCGGCGTAGCCCGCCGCGTTGAGGTCGGTGACCAGCTCCATGTGGGAACGGGCCGCCTCGACGCTGGCGACGTCGGCGTCCAGGTCGCCGATCGCGCCGATGACCTCGCCGAACTCCGAGTAGCACATGTGCGTGTGGATCTGCGTGGTCACGGCGACGCCCGAGGTGGCCAGCCGGAACGCGGCGATCGCCCAGGCGAAGTACGCGGGCTGGTCGGCGGCGCGCAGCGGGAGGAGCTCGCGGAGGGCGGGCTCGTCGACCTGGATGATGCCGATCCCGGCCGCCTCCAGGTCGCGGATCTCGTCGCGCAGCGCCAGCGCGACCTGCCGGGCGGTGTCGCCGAGCGGCTGGTCGTCGCGGACGAACGACCAGGCCAGCATGGTCGTGGGCCCGGTCAGCATGCCCTTGACCGGACGCCGCGTCCGCGACTGCGCGTAGGTGGTCCAGCGGACGGTCATCGGCTCGGGACGGGCCACGTCCCCGAACAGGATCGGCGGCCGGACGCAGCGCGTCCCGTACGACTGCACCCAGCCGTTGGCGGTGGCGGCGTACCCGTCGAGCTGCTCGGCGAAGTACTGCACCATGTCGTTGCGCTCCGGCTCGCCGTGCACGAGGACGTCGAGGCCGAGGTCCTCCTGGAGCGCGATGACGCGGTCGATCTCGTCCCGCATGACCTGCTCGTAGGCGGCGGTGTCGATCCGTCCGGCGCGGTGGTCGGCGCGGGCGCGCCGCACCTCTGCGGTCTGCGGGAACGAGCCGATCGTGGTCGTCGCGAGCGGCGGCAGCCCCAGCGCCTCCTGCTGCGCGGCGAACCGCGCGGCCGGGTCGGCGCGGACGGTGCCGTCGCCGAGAGCGTCCAGCCGGGCCCGGACGCGGTAGTCCGAGCGGGTTCCCGCCTCCGCCGCGGCGCGGGTCTCGGCCGCGGCGGAGGCGATCACCTCGTGGCCCTCGCGGAGGGCGCGGCCGAGGAGCACCACCTCGTCGACCTTCTGCCGGGCGAACGCGAGCCGGCCGCGGAGACCGTCGTCCAGGCCGGGCTCGGCGCCCAGGTCGAGCGGGACGTGCAGCAGCGAGCAGGACGTGCCGGCCACCACGTCCCCGGCGAGCCCGAGCAGGGACGCGCAGACCGACAGGGACGCGGACAGGTCGGCCCGCCAGACGTTCCGCCCGTCCACCACCCCGGCGACCAGCGTCCGGCGCGGCAGCCCGCCGATGGAGGCGAGCGCCTTCAAATTGCCGGGCCCGGCGACGAAGTCGAGCCCGATCGCCTCCACGGCCGTCCCAGCCAGGACGGGGAGCGCGCCGCCGATCTCCCCGAAGTAGGTGGCGGCCAGCAGGCGGGGACGGGACGGCAACCCGGACAGCCGGTCGTACGCGCGGCGCAGCGCGTCCAGTTCCTCGTCGGTGCGGTCGGCGGCGAGCGCGGGCTCGTCGAGCTGCACCCACGCGCAGCCCGCCCCGGCGAGCCGTTCCAGCAGCTCGGCGTACACCTCGACCAGCCCGTCCAGCAGGTCGAGCGGCCGGAAACCCGCGGGCGCGCCCGGCGCCGGCTTGGCCAGCAGCAGGTAGGTCAGCGGCCCGACCAGCACCGGCCGCGTCTCGATCCCGAGGATCCTGGCCTCCCGGTACTCGGCGAGCGGCTTGGCGCTCACCGGGTCGGCGAGCCGGAAGCGGGTGTCCGGCCCGAGCTCGGGCACCAGGTAGTGGTAGTTGGTGTCGAACCACTTGGTCATCTCCAGCGCGGGGACGCCCTCGGCGCCGCGCGCCATCGCGAAGTAGGCGTCCAGCCCCTCGCGGTCGCGGAAGCGCTCGGGGACCGCGTCGACCAGCACCGTCGTGTCGAGCACCTGGTCGTACAGCGAGAAGGTGTTGGACGGGATCAGCCCGAGTCCCGCGTCCCTCAGCCCCGTCCACACCGAGCGGCGCAGCGCAGACGCGGCGGCCTCCAGCCCGGCGGCGTCGAGCCCGCCCGCCCAGTACGCCTCGGTCGCGCGCTTCAGCTCGCGGTCCGGTCCGATCCGCGGATATCCCAGGACCGTCGTGTCGATCGTCATGCCGGCTCTCCCTCGTCAGGCCGTTCCACGGCGACGCGGGGAGGGGCACGGGCCGCACGGCGAATGCACACCGCGGCGTTCCGGGCCTTCCCACGAGGCCGTGGACCACCGCGCGCCGGGCGGCGCGCGGGCGGAGGCAGGTCTTCGGACTCACGGGCACCGTGCCGGACCGGCACGTCCTACTGGCCGTCGCTTCCCAACCCTTGACCGGATCAGTGCGTATGACGGCGGTCGTTCCCGTTCACCGCTGCGGGGCAGTCCCGGAATTGGCTCGGCCGATCAGATCGACGTCGCCGCACCGGGTTCCCTCTTACGACACCCGTCCCACCGAGGCGGCACGGGTGAACCATCCGCAGCCGCGAGTATAGACACGCGGCCCTCCGCCCCTGTCGGCTGTGGTTAGGCTTGCGCGAGACTCCAGGGAGGGACGCGATGTCCGGACGGGTACGACCGATCACGCTGGTGGGGACGCCGGTCCTGCACCAGCCCTGCCGGACGGTCGAGAACTTCGACGCCGCGCTCGCCGAACTGGCCGACGACATGTTCGCCAGCATGTACGCGGCGGAGGGCGTCGGGCTCGCCGCCAACCAGATCGGGTCAAGCTTTCCCGGCGCTTTGCTGCGGGAGAGATGACGTCGGAGTCCTTCTTTCTTCCGGTGTCCACCAAGCGGACGTATGTTCGATCAGCGCTTCATGCAGTAGTCATCCATCCGGCGGGCAAGGGCCGTGTGACCTTCAACCCCGAGCTTCTCGAACCGGTCTGGTGCACCGACTGACGGCAGAGAGCCCCGAAGCCGGTGACCCCTCCCATCGGCTTCGGGGGCTCTCTTCTCCCCCTCCCCCGGCAGTCCCCGGGGTCGGCCGGGCGCGTGGCAACCCCCGGCTGGCCTGACGTGGGCGCAACGGACACCACTCCAGTGGTTGGCCAGGCCGGCGGGGGAGATCAGAACGTAGTTGGTTTACATATGGAGCATGTTCCGCACGGCTTGCCGAGCCGTGCCCATTCGGGGCACATCATCGCCCCGGTTATGGACTTGTCCATGAGTGTCTCCAATGGGTGTAGAGCCTCCGGGCCGACCTCGGTCTGGGGTAGAGCACTCCGCTGAACCCAATTAACCCTGGTTAGTAGTGCGTTGATGGAGTTCAACGCGGACAAGGCGGCCACAACGGGCGTGGGCGAACCTGGCTCGTTGACCTGCGGCCTGAACGTGACGGCCGTACGTGCGTGCACCCCATGACCGGCCGGGCCCCCAGGAGCGCGCGATGGTCGCGGCGTGAGGTCGACACTGGAGCGAAGTTGGATGTTTCACCAATCAACATGATAAGGTCATTTAACGCGACTCGCTGCAATGATTGAAACCAAACGGCCGATTCACCTTCGACATGAGTGAGGGGATTCAAATTACGGATGACCCGGACACATCTCGGGTTCCTGGGTGGCGGCAGGGCCTGGCGGACATGATGGCCGACATGCTGGCGTTCTGGTGGTTCGAGGTGGGCAGCGCTTATGAGCCTGGTCGGTCGGATGAACGGTTCGGCCCGGTCAAGCTGATCGTCTGGACGATCATTGCGGTCGCTGTTGCTGCAGCGGGACTCGGCGTGAAGCTTCTGCTGTTTGGGGGTCCTCCAGTTGTGGGATGGGCGGTTGCGGTGGTTCCGCTCATGCTCCCCATGGTCGGAGCGCTGGCGCACCGTCCGCCTCGGCGGTGGTTGGGCTTGTTGGTCGCTGTTCTTTTCGGTGCTCTCGTGGGTATTGCGGTCGGTACATCAACGGCGTCGCCCTTGGGGTCCCTCTGGTCAGGCTTTGTGGGACTTTCCTCTGCTTTCCTGGTTGGAGCTGTCGGGTTCGCGTTGGTGACTCGTTCCTCGTCGTGACGCCATGCGGGGACATAGAGTCGCCGCTCCTATCTGGGCGAGCGTCCCGACGTGCCGGCCGTTGATTGGACCGGCGCCGCCCTTGATCCCTGAAAGCCGAATTCGGCAACGATCACCCAACTACTGCCACAATCAGAATGACACCGATTCGCGTGAACTTCTTTTGAAGACTCACATTACCGGCCGTGAGTAGATGTGGTTGCGGGTGCGGTCGCCCTCGATTCCATCGGGTCTGGTGATGCGTGCCCGGTGGTCGGTGAGGCGAAGTAGGCGTCCAGCCCGCCGCGGTCGCGGAAGCGCTCGGGGACCGCGTCGACCAGCACCGTCGTGTCGAGCACCTGGTCGTACAGCGAGAAGGTGTTGGACGGGCACCGTGCCGGACCGGCACGTCCTACTGGCCGTCGCTTCCCAACCCTTGACCGGATCAGTGCGTATGACGGCGGTCGTTCCCGTCCCGCCGAGGCGGCACGGGTGAACCATCCGCAGCCGCGAGTATAGACACGCGATCCTCCGCCCCTGTCGGCTGTGGTTAGGCTTGCGCGAGACTCCAGGGAGGGACGCGATGTCCGGACAGGTACGACCGATCACGCTGGTGGGGACGCCGGTCCTGCACCAGCCCTGCCGGACGGTCGAGAACTTCGACGCCGCGCTCGCCGAACTGGCCGACGACATGTTCGCCAGCATGTACGCGGCGGAGGGCGTCGGGCTCGCCGCCAACCAGATCGGCGTCGACCTGCGGGTGTTCGTCTACGACTGCGACGACGCCGACGGCCGGCAGCACAAGGGCACCGTCGTCAACCCCACCGTCGACCTGCCCGAGCTGGGCGAGCGGCGCCTCGACGAGGGCGAGGAGGGCTGCCTCTCGGTGCCCGGCCCGTACGCGAAGCTGGCCCGTCCCGACCGCGCGACCTGCCACGGCTTCGACCTCCAGGGCGCCCCCGTCACGATCGAGGGGACGGGCCAGCTCGCCCGCTGCCTCCAGCACGAGACCGACCACCTCCAGGGCAAGCTCTACATCGACCGCCTGTCCGGCCGGTCGCGCAAGAAGGTGCTCAAGCAGTACGCCGAGCTCCGCGCCGAGGCCGCGGCGGAGGCGGAGGGCGCTGCGGCGGACGGCTGAGATCGCGTCCGATTCGCGGCATACTGCGCCGATGATCTCCCGACGCGAGCGGACCGTCAGGCTGGGAAGCATCACCTGCCCGTCCGGCCGGCTGGTGATCGCCGACACGGGTCATCTGGGCCTGTGGTCCGGCGGCGCGCCGCCGCGGGCCGACGAGGCGGCCGACCTGACGATCACCGGACCGGACGCCGAGCGGCGTCCGCACCGACTACGGGCCGCCGTTCGGCGACCGCTGGGAGAGCGTGTCGGTACAGGTGGGCGACACCGAGCCGGTGTCGTCCGCACCGCTCGGCACCGTCAAGGTGGACGCGGCGCGGCTCAGCCTCACCGACGCCGACGGGCTCGCCTCCTGGCGGCACGACGACGACCCGCTCGACGGGCTCGCCGATCTGGCGTTCTGGGGCCTTTCGGCGGGCGAGGCCGCGGCCCACTTCGACGCCCCCCTGCTCGGCCGGCCCGGCGAGGACGGCGTGCACGGCTGGACCGACCTCGACGTCGACGAGGCCGACGAACTCGCCATCGACATCGAGGACTGGATCGCCGCCGACCCGGACCGGCGCCTCGGCCTCGACTTCCGGCCGCACTCGCACCACTGGCAGGTGATGGCGCAGGTCCGCGCGTCCGAGCACGAGGCCGGACGGATCGAGGTCGGCGGCACCTGGACGCTGTGCTTCATGACGGGCTGGGGCGACGGCCTGTTCCCCGTGTATGCCGACCGCGACGCCGCCGGAGACCTCGTGCGCGTTCGGATCGTCCTCGGCGACGAATAGGGCCAAGCGGCTCGAAACGCTCTACGCCGGGCGCGGCCGACCGTCCAGCAGGGGCAGCGTCACCGCCGTGGGACGGTCCGGTCCGGTGAACACCTCGAACCTGATCGGCACCGTCCGCACGGCCGCGGCGACCGGCTCGCCCGTCCGTGGTTGCGCGCGAAACGCGGGAACGCGCCGCCCGCGACCTGCACCCGCAGCCGGTGCCCCCGCCGGAACCGGTAACCGGTCGGATGCATCTCCACCTCGGCCCGGACGACGCCGTCCTGCCCGCCCCGCCCTGGACGGAGGCGCAGGATGCCGTCGGTGACGTTCCGCGAGCCCCCCGTGGCGTCGACGTCGCAGAGCCGCACGAACACGTCCGCGTACCCGGGATCGGTGCGCACGTACACCGTCGCCGACACCGGACCGACGAGATCGAGGTCGCGTTCCAGCCGCGCGCCGGTGAAGACGACCACATCCGGGCGGACCTCGATGGCGCCGTTCTCCTGCTGCTTGCCCTTGGCCGGGGACAGGAGCGGGCCACCGGTCGTCGGTGTCGGATCGGACGGGTCGTAGGTGAACTTCACCGCCCCGTCCTTCAGGGGCGCGTCCCACTCCAGCTCCCGCGCGCGCACGAGGAAGAGCGGCGTCGGGGTCGACTCGCGGGGCGGCCAGTGCTCGAAGTCCAGCCAGCGGTTCGCGTTCTGGAGATGGACCCGCACAGGCGCCCGGCGCAGTTGCGCGGTGTCGTCCAGCAGATGGGCGCTGAGCCATGAGACCTGGTCGAGGAGCGTCGCGCGCAGCGCCCTGAGATCGTGCCCCCACGGCCCGACGGTGATCCGGGCCTCCCGCCCGGCGGCCCGCAGCGCCGCGAAGTCCTTGAGCTGCCGGCGCAGGAACAGATCCCACCACCCGGTGACCATGCTGACCGGTGCCGTCGTCCCCGCGACACCGGCACTGTGGTCGGTCTCTGCCCAGAACTCCTGGTCATCGATATGGCCGACGACCTCCCGCAGGAACGGCTCCGGCCGGCCGATCGCCGCGAGGTCGGCCTCGCCGACCGGCAGCCGACCCATCGCCCGCCGCACCCGGCGGACGTGCAGCGGGCTCGGCAGCAGCCCGCCCAGCGGCGCCTCCTTCTGCGTGCCGATCGACGACGACCACAGCAGCAGGTTGTGCAGGCCGAGCGCCCCGCCCGGGTAGAACGAGTGGACGAACTCCGACGCGGTGACCCCGAGCCCCATCGCCTCCAGCGGCGGATCGAGGTACGCCCCGATCGCCCACTCGGCGAACCCGAGGTAGCTGGCCCCCGCCGTCGCGACCCGCCCGTCGCACCACGGCCGCTCCCGCAGCCACGCGACCGTCGCCAGCCCGTCGTCCCGCTCGTCGTGGAACGGACGGAACTCCCCGCCCGACCCGGACACCCCCCGCATGTTCTGCACCACGACCTGGAGGCCGCGCCGCGCGAGGACCCCCGCGAACAGCCGCATCTCGGGCCGGTGCCTGCCATACGGCGTGCGCAGCAGGACCACCGGCGCCGGGCCGTCCGCCCGGCGCGGGACGTATCGGTCGGCCAGCAGCGTCACCCCGTCCGGCATCGGCACCCGCAGACCACGGTGCACGTCCACGCCCGGGGCCGTGGCCGCGGGCAGCCCGAGGAGGCGGTCGAGCAGGGCGGCGCCCCTCCGGCGGACGTCTCGTTCGGCCATGCGGCACATCCCTCCAGCGCGCGGTCACCTGCCCCCCGATGATCCTCCCGCGATTAATGGGTTGACACCACTCCACCCCTCCGGCACCATTTGAGCCATGGAGATCTGATCCTCATTGGTCGAGCCGCCCGCAGCAAGGCTGCGGCACTGCTCCCACTCCCGGCGCCACACCACTCTTCCGCACCCCGTCCTGCCTGCTCAGGACCGTGCCGAAGACGTGCGTGGCCCTTCTCGCCCTACCTTTCGTCGGTCCTTTCGCGGCCGAATTCACGCATGCCCGGAGGTGGTCTCTTTATGCGCGCCATAAACCAGAACCAAGAAGGCGTCAATCCCTTCGAGAAGGCCAAGAAGAAGGGCAGGCGCAAGACGCCCGACTTCAACCGAGCGGCGTTCGCCAACCGCAACGCCCGGCAGATGCCGGCCCGCCGCCTCCAGCGAGGCCGCTGACCCGCCCCCGGCCCGGGGCTCCACCCCGGGCCGGGCTCACCCCCCGACCGCCGAGAACGCGGTTAGCCTCTCGGCATGATCTCGGACGAGGCGAGATTGCCGGCGCTGGAGCTCGATGCGATCTTCGGGCTCGTCCCGGACCCGGACGGCGGGCCCGCCCGGCCGCGGGACGCGACCCTGCGGGCCGTGTCGATCTGCTTCTCGCCCGCGTCGAACACCGCTTCGGCGGAGGCGGGCATCTGGGCTGGATCTGGAAGCTGCGCTGAAGTCCCGGCGGGTGACATCCACCCCGGCGCGGAGTGAGCATTCCGGGCGCTGAAGTTTGATTTTTTCCCCATGTGCGACCAAAGCGTCAAGTCCTACCGTGGGCGCGGCACTACATTAGAGGCCCCCGGAACCGCGACCGGTCCCGGGGGCTCGCCCATCGCGCTCCGGGAACGGTCAGGACCGGCCGCCTCTCAGCCGCTCGGTGAAGACCCGCCAGGTGCCCGCGTCGAACACCAGCGCCGGCCCGTGCGGGTCACTGGAATCACGGACCGCCACGACACCGGGCATGTTCCGGGCCACCTCCACGCAGTCCTGTCCGCCACCGCACCTGGTGGACTTCACCCACGAGGCCGACGAGAGATCCGTTGTCACTAGATCACTCCCTACTCAGCTCGGCGAGCAGCGCCGCCGAGTCCTCTGGCGAGAGGGCCGCGCCGCGCAGGCGCTCCCAGGCCAGCCTAAGCCGGGCCGCCTGGTCGGGGGCCTCCGGATACGCGTCGCCCACGGCCGACTCGACGTACACCGCGTCCGGGTCGTCCGCGCCGGCGAAGCCGAGGATCACGAACCGGCCGTCCACGCCCGCGTGCTCCCCGGCCGCGAACGGCAGGATCTGCACCGTGACATTGGGCCGGTGCGCCGCCGCCCACAACTCGGCGACCTGCGTCCGCATCACGTCAGCCCCGCCCATCGCGCGGCGCACCACGGCCTCGTCGAGGACGGCGTGAAGGCGCGGGGCGTCGTCCGGGCGGCTCAGCAGCGGCCGGCGCGCCATCCGGGCCCGCACCCGCCGGTGCACCTCGGCGGGCGCGCATCCGGGCCGCGCGGCCGAGATCACCGCCCGCGCGTAGTCCTCGGTCTGGAGCAGGCCCGGCACGACCTGCGGCTGCCACGACAGGATCTCGGCGGCGCCGTCCTCCAGGGCGACGAACGTCCCGTCGAAGACGTCGCCGAAGGACGTCCACCAGTTGCGCCGCCGGGTCTCCCTGGAGATGTCCAACAGGACCTCGCGGTCCGAGCCCGCGCAGCCGTACAGGTCGAGCAGCGCGCCGACGTCGTCCTCCCTGGGCCTGGTGCGGCCGGTCTCGATCCGGCTGATCTTGGAGCGATCCCAGCCGAGCTCGCGGGCGACGGCGGCGGGCCGGAGCCCGGCGCCCTCGCGCAGCCGCCGGAGTTCACGGGCGAGCCGCCGCTGTCTAACTGTCGCCATGACGCTAAGTGTTCCAGGGGACGGTCCGAGTGACCTCGGCCACAAATGGACAAGATCAATTGCACAGTGCATTGCCCGATCACCCATCGCAGGTGAATGATTGCGGTGCGCTCTCGAATCTCAGTGTGGTGATGCAGTGAAAGTCGGTACGGCAGGCACCGTCCCGCGCGGTCTCGCGCGCCGGCGGCCCACCGCCGCGGCCCCGGGCCCCAGGTCGTGACGGCTCCGATGGAAGAGCTGGGCGAGCAGGTCGCCCTGCACGGCGGGCGGGACGAGGGCCAGGCCGCGCGGCGCACCGTCCGCGAGCGGGCCGCCAAGGTCATCTCCGACGCGACCGTCCTCGACGACATCGAGCTGATGTCCGCCGAGGCCATCGCCAACGCCGTGCTGCACGGCTCGGGCGTCACCCGTGTCAGTGTCTCCACCGACGGCCACCGGGTGCGGGTGGAGGTCCGCGACGACGGCCCCGGCCGCGCCGACCTGTTCGGGCGGGGCCGCATCGACCACGGCCGCGGCCTGGCCGTCATCGACGCCCTCTCCACCGAATGGGGCCTGGAGCAGACCCCCCGGCAGACCCATCTGTGGTTCGAGGTCGACGTCCAGGCCGGTCCCGCCGCCATCTGACACGCGACGAGCGATTCGACCATGCCGCGGTGGTTGCGGCACAGCACCGCGACGCGCGGTGCGGCGCGGGACCGGGTGTCCCGCAACGGCGTCGAACCGCCGGTCAGCGCCTCCTCGACGCGCTGTCCTCGGACACGCCGCCGCCCGGAAGGCCGTCCGCGGGGAGGGTGTCCACGGCCGCCGCGGCGTCGGCGGGGCCTGCGGGGGCGTCGGCGGGCATGTCGAGGCTGTCGCGCAGCATGACCGGCTTGAGGAACGCCGCCGCGACGATGCCGACGACGGCGATGGCGGCGGAGATCAGGAAGATCCGGCTGGTCGCGTCGCCGTACGCGGCCCGCACGACCTCGCGGATCGGGGCGGGCAGCCCGTCGACGTCGAGATCGCCGCCGGCCTTGCTCCCCGAGCCTGACATGCCGAGGCGGGCCAGGCCGTGGGTGATGTTGGCGGTGACCTGGTTGGCCAGGACGGCGCCGAGCACCGACACCCCGATCGTCCCGCCGAGCGAGCGGAAGAAGGTGATCGAGCCGCTGGCCGCGCCCACCTCGTTCAGATGCACCGAGTTCTGCACGACCAGCACCAGGTTCTGCATCGACATGCCGACGCCGACGCCGACCAGGAACATCCCGGCGCCGACGAACCACAGCGAGGTCTGATGGTCGATGGTGGCGAGCAGGGCGAACCCGGCGGTCAGCGCGACCGTCCCGGCGACGATGAACGGCTTGACCTTGCCGGTCTTGGTGGTGAACCGCCCGACGACGGTGGACGAGCCGAGCACCCCGAGCATCATCGGGAAGGTGAGCAGGCCCGCCTCGGTCGGACTGTAGCCGCGGCCGATCTGGAAGTACTGGCCGAGGAAGACCGCGCCGCCGAACATCGCCATGCCGACCGCGAGGCTGGCGACGATCGCGAGCGCGGTGTTGCGGCGGCGGATCACGTTCAGCGGGACGACCGGCTCGGCGGCGCGCGACTCCACCCACACCGCGGCGGCGAGGACGAGCACGCCCGCGCCGACCATGACCAGGGTCTGCCAGGACAGCCAGTCGAAGTTCGTGCCGACGAAGGTGACCCAGATGAGCAGCAGGCTGACGCCGCCCGCCAGCAGCGCCGCGCCCAGGTAGTCGATCTTCACTCCGGGGCGCCGGATCACCGGCAGCCGCAGGGTCTTCTGGAGCAGCACGAAGGACACGACCGCGAACGGCACGCCGATGAAGAAGCACCAGCGCCAGCCGAGCCAGGAGGTGTCCACGATGAGCCCGCCGAGCAGCGGACCGCCGACGGTGGCGAGCGCCATCACCGCGCCGAGGTAGCCGTAGTAGCGGCCCCGGTCGCGCGGGCTGATCATGGCGGCCATCACGATCTGCGCCAGGATCTGGAGCGCGCCCATGCCGAGGCCCTGGACGGCGCGGGCGGCGATGAGCTGCTCGGTGTTCTGCGCCAGCCCCGAGATCATCGAGGCGCCGACGAAGATGACGATGCCGATCTGGAGCAGCCGCTTCTTGTCGTAGAGGTCGGCCAGCTTGCCCCAGATCGGGGTGGAGGCGGTGGAGACCAGCAGGGTCGCGGTGACGACCCAGGTGTACTGCGACTGGGTGCCCTTGAGCGAACCGATGATCTGCGGCAGCGCGGTGGAGACCACGGTCCCGCTGAGCATCGCCACGAACAGCACCAGGAGCAGCCCGCTGAGGGCCTCCAGGATCTGCCGTTGCGACATCGGGGCTGCCTTGGGCGGAGCTTGCTCGCTCAAGTGATTGCCTCCATGGGGTTGGGGAGTGCGGCCCGGACGGGCGGCGGCACGGCGGCGTGCGGGACGCCGGGACGGGCCCGGAGGAAACGCCGGGACGTAGAGAACAAGGCCGGAACCGGGGAAGTATATTCCCACTGGGCAAAATTTCCCACCAAGCATCATTACCGGTGGATAGGCTGGGCGGACCATGGACAGCACCGTCGGATTGCGCGAGCGCAAGAAGGAGGCGACGCGCCGGGCCCTGCACGACGCCGCGATGCGCCTCGCGGTCGAGCACGGTCTCGGCGAGGTCACCGTGGAGGCCATCGCCGACGCGGCGGGCGTCTCGCGCCGCACCTTCTCCAACTACTTCGCCGGCAAGGAGGACGCGCTCCTCTACGGCGATCAGCAGCGGATGCTCGGCCTGCTGGAGGCGTTCGAGGCACGTCCGGCCGGCGAGTCGTCGTGGACCGCGCTGCGCGCCGCCCTCCTGACGGCCTTCGCCGAAGTCGGCGAGCCCGACCCGCAGTGGGCCGCCCAGGCGCGGCTCGCCCGCGCACACCCTTCGGTGCTGGCCCGGCAGCTCGCGCACTACGCCACCTACGAGCGCCGGCTCGCCACGGCCATCGGCGAGCGGGACGGCATCAGCAGCGCGCACCCGCGCTCGCGCGTCACGGCGGCGGCGTTCCTCACCTCACTGCGCCTCGCGACGCACCTGTGGATCGAGGAGCAGCCGCCGCGCCCGCTGAGCGCCGTCACCGCCGAGACCCTGGACGAGATGGCCCGCCCGTTCAACTGACCGGCACCCGCGCCCCCGGCCCGGCTTTCAGAGGTGGCGCTTCTCCATGGCCGAGGCCGCCGCGTCCGGCCGATCCTTGGCACAGGCCGGGGTGGGCACTCGGGTGACGTCGGGCCGACCGGATTCGAACCGGCGTCCTCCCCCATGCAGTAGGGGCGCGACAACCTCTGCGCTACGGCCCGTCAGGGCAGCCTAGCCCGCCGCCGCCCCCGCCGTAGATCGTTTCTTCACGGCCGCGGGATGTTGCGCAGGTTGCTGCGCGCCAGGTCGACCATCTTGCCGACGCCGCCGGTCAGCACGGTCTTGCCCGCCGCCAGCGCGAAGCCCTTGACCTGCTGCGGGGTGATGCGCGGCGGGAGGGACAGCGCGTTCGGGTCGGTGACCAGGTCGACGAGGTAGGGGCCGGGGGCGGCGAGCGCGGTGGCCAGGGCGGCGCGGACGTCGGCCGGCTTCTCCACCCGTACCGCCGCGATCCCGGCGCCGCGCGCGATGGCGGCGAAGTCGACCGCCTCGTGGTCGGTCTCGAACGAGGGCAGGCCGTCCACCAGCATCTCCAGCCGCACCATCCCGAGCGAGGCGTTGTTGAAGACCAGGATCTTGACCGGCAGCCGGTGCAGCTTCACGGTGAGCAGCTCGCCGAGCAGCATCCCGAGGCCGCCGTCGCCGGAGAGGGAGACCACCTGGCGGGCGGGCGCGGCGAACTGCGCGCCGATCGCGTGCGGCAGCGCGTTGGCCATGGAGCCGTGCACGAACGACCCCATCACGCGGCGCCGCCCGTTCGGCGTGATGTAGCGGGCGGCCCACACGTTGCACATGCCGGTGTCGACGGTGAACACCGCGTCGTCCGCCGCGAGGTCGTCCAGCACGCTCGCGACGTACTCGGGGTGGATCGGCACGTGCTTCTCGATGTTGCGCGTGTAAGCGGAGACCACTCCCTCCAGCGCCCGCGTGTGCCGGCGCAGCATGTCGTTCAGGTACGTCCGGTCGGTCTTCTGCTCGACCTTCTCCAGGACGAGCCGCAGCGTCTCCCCCACGTCGCCGTGCACCGCGAGCTCCAGCGGAGTGCGGCGGCCCAGCCGGGACGCGTCGTGGTCGACCTGGACGGTGCGCGCGCCCGGCAGGAACGGCTCGTACGGGAAGTCGGTGCCGAGCAGGACGACCAGGTCGGCGGCCTGCATCGCCTCGTAGCAGGCGCCGTACCCGAGCAGCCCGCTCATCCCCACGTCGAAGGGGTTGTCGTACTGGATCCACTCCTTGCCGCGCAGCGCGTGCCCGACCGGGGACAGCACCCGGTGGGCGAGCTCCATCACCTCGTCGTGCGCGTTCCGGGTGCCCGCGCCGCAGAACAGCATCACCTTGCCCGCCCGGTCGAGCGCCTGGGCGAGCTGCTCGACCTGGTCGGAGGGCGGCCGGACGATCCCGGGCCGGACGAGGAAGTCGTGCCGGCCGGTCGGGTGCGTCGCCTCCTGGCTCGCGGTGTCCCCGGGCAGGGTCAGCACCGCCACGCCGTTCAGCCCGATCGCGTGCTGGATCGCGGTGCGCACGATCCGCGGCAGCTGCTCCGGGCCGTTGATCATCTCGCAGTAGTGGCTGCAATCGACGAACAGCCGCTCGGGATGGGTCTCCTGGAAGTAGCCGCTGCCGATCTGGGTGCTGGGGATCTGCGAGGCCAGCGCGAGCACCGGCGCGCCGGTGCGGTGCGCGTCGTACAGGCCCTGGACCAGGTGGGTGTTGCCGGGGCCGCAGCTTCCGGCGCAGACCGCGAGCCGCCCGGTGACCTGCGCCTCGGCGGCGGCGGCGAACGCGCCGGCCTCCTCGTTGCGCACGTGCACCCACTCGATGCCGTCGGTGCGGCGGACGGCGTCCACGACCGGGTTGAGGCTGTCGCCCACGACCCCGTAGATCCGCCGCACTCCCGCCTGGAGCAGCACCTCGATGAACTGCTCGGCGACCGTGCCCATGCTCTCCCCCACCTCACCGGCTCGCGCGGGCGGGACGGCGGGTGCCACCGCCCCCGTGCCCTGGGGGAATTCCCGGTGATCTTCACTCTAACCACGCGACCAGCCGAATCACCCGGGGCGGGCAAGTAATCAATCCATGTACTAGTTAGGCCCGGCCTCGCGGCGCGGCTAGGGTTGCGGCCATGGCCGAGGAGAGCGGTGCCGACGCGGACGACGCGGACGGAACGGGCAGCGCCGACGACACGGGCGGCGCCGATGGCACCGAGGGCGCCGAGCTCGACTTCTGGTCCTTCGTCGAGCTGGCCGGGCGGCGCCTGGCGGAGGAGTACGGCTTCGGGAACCGGCGCGCGACCCGGCTGCTGCTGACCCTCAACCGGGCCTCGATGATCGTCACCTACGACCTCGAGTCCGCGGTGCACCGGCCGCGCGGCCACTCGTGGGCGGCGTTCCGGCTGCTGTTCGTCACCTGGCTGGCCGGGCCGCTGGAGCCGGGCCGGGCCGCCACGCTGGCCGGGATGAGCCGGGCCGCGGTGTCCAACCTCGCCAAGACGCTGGTCGCGGGCGGGCTGCTGCTGCGCGGGCCCGCCGAGCACGACGGCCGGTCGGTGCTGATGTCGCTGACCGGCGCGGGGCGGCGGGCGATGCTGGAGGTCTTCCAGGCGCAGAACGACCGCGAGCGGCAGTGGGCCGGGGTGCTGACCGAGGCCGAGCAGGACATCCTGATCCTGCTGCTCGACAAGCTCATCGCCAACCGCGACCAGTTCGACGTCCGCGAGCGCACCTGAGAGCGGGCTCCGTCCGGTCCCGGCCCGAACCGGACGCCGCGAGCGCCGGCCAGGGGTTCTCAGCGGCGCCCCGGGGCCGTAGTGTCACGGCAAAGTGATTCACACATGTACTAGATCCCGGACGGACCCGGAGGGAGAGGCATGGCGTACTACCGCCGGATCGGCGACGTGCCCCCGAAGCGCCACACCCAGCACCGCGACGAGGCCGGACGGCTCTACTTCGAGGAGCTGATGGGCGAGGAGGGCTTCTCGTCCGACTCCTCGCTGCTCTACCACCGCGAGATCCCGTCGGCCGTCGTCGACGCGCGGGCCTGGGAGCCGCCGGACCAGGCGACCGTGCCGAACCATCCGCTCAAGCCGCGCCACCTCAAGCTGCACGAGCTGTTCCCCGAGGAGACCTGGGCCGGCACCGATGTGGTCACCGGCCGGCGCCTGATCCTCGGAAACGCCGAGGTCCGCCTGTCCTACGTGGTCTCGGCCGCCGCGTCGCCGCTGTACCGCAACGCGACCGGCGACGAGATCGTCTACGTCGAGTCCGGCGCCGCGACCGTCGAGACCGTCTTCGGTTCGCTGCGCGCGGACGAGGGCGACTACGTCGTGCTCCCCGCGTCCACCACGCACCGCTGGCTCCCGTCCGGCGACCGGCCGCTGCGCGCGTACGTCATCGAGGCCACCGGCCACGTCGCGCCGCCCAAGCGCTACCTGTCGCGCTTTGGGCAGCTCCTGGAGAACGCGCCGTACTGCGAGCGCGACCTGCACGGGCCGGGCGCGCCCCTCCAGCTCGAGGGCACCGACGTCGAGGTGCTGGTCAGGCACCGCGGCTCGCGCGGACCCGCCGGCAGCCGCCTCACCTACGCGCGGCACCCGTTCGACGTCGTCGGCTGGGACGGCTGCCTGTATCCCTACACCTTCAGCGTCCACGACTTCGAGCCGATCACCGGCCGGGTGCACCAGCCGCCGCCCGCGCACCAGGTCTTCGAGGGCAGCGGCTTCGTGGTCTGCAACTTCGTGCCGCGGATGGTCGACTACCACCCGCTGTCGATCCCGGCGCCGTACTACCACTCCAACGTCGACTCCGACGAGATCATGTTCTACTGCGGCGGCGACTACGCGGCGCGCAAGGGATCAGGGATCGGGCCGGGCTCGGTGTCGGTGCACCCCGGCGGGCACGCCCACGGCCCGCAGCCCGGCGCGTACGAGGGCAGCATCGGCGCCGGGTCCGTCCAGGAGCTGGCCGTCATGGTCGACACCTTCCGCCCGCTGGAGCTCGGCGAGGGCGGCCTGGCCTGCGAGGATCCCGGCTACGCCTGGAGCTGGGCCGGACGGGGCCCGGCCCGGTGACCGCGCCCGCCCTGCCCGCCTTCGCCGCCGGGCTGTGCGACGACGCGGCGATGTTCCCGCCCGGCCTGATGCCGCTGCCGGACGCGGTGGCCGCGCACCGGCTGCACCGGACGGCGTCGTACGCCGAGCTGGTCGGCCCGCTCGTCCTCGCCGCGCCCGCGCTCGACGCGCTCGCCCCGCTGCTCGCGGGCGACGCCCCGCCGCTCGACCTGTCGGTCACCGCGCCCGGCGGGCCCGCCCAGATCCCGGGCGTGCTGTCCGCGGTCGCGGGGCTGCCCATCGACCTGCGGGCGCTGGAGGTCGCGGTCCCGACCGGGATGGGGGCGGCCGACTTCCTCGCCGCCCTCGACCGCGTCCACCAGGACGTGCCGGTCTTCGTCGAGGTCCCCCGGGACGGCCGCGGACCCGGGTTCGTCGCCGCGCTCGCCCGCACCTCGCACCGCGCCAAGTTCCGGACCGGCGGGGTGACCGCCGACCTGTACCCGGACCCGGCCGAGCTGGCCGCCGCGATCACCGCCGCGGTGGACGCGGGGGTGGCGTTCAAGGCCACCGCCGGGCTGCACCACGCCGTCCGCGGCACCGACCCGGAGACCGGCTTCGACCAGCACGGCTTCCTCAACCTGCTGCTCGCCGCCGACACCGCGCTCCGCCACCGGCCCACCGCCGAGGTCGCGCGCACGCTCGCGGACCGCGACGCCGCCGCCGTGGCCGCCCGGGTCGCCGCGCTGGACGGCGCCGGTGCGGCAGCCGCGCGGGCCGCGTTCGTATCGTTCGGTACGTGCAGTGTCACCGACCCGCTGACCGAACTCGTGGGCCTGGGGCTGATTCCCGCCACCGCCGGAGGAGAGGACGCATGACCAGGATCGACATCCCCGAGGGCTCGCCGTTCGGGCTCGCCAACCTGCCGTACGGGGTGTTCTCCACCCCCGGCACCGCGCCCCGCGTGGGCGTCCGCGTCGCCGGCTCGGTCGTCGACCTCGCCGCCGCGCTCGGCGACGAGGTGTTCGCCCGGCCCACCCTGAACCCCTTCATGGCGCAGGGCCGCGCCCGCTGGGTGGACGCACGGCGGCGGATCACCGAGCTGGTGTCGGGCGAGGTGCCGGACGACGCCGTCCACCCGCTCGGCGCCACCACCCCGCACCTGCCGTTCGAGGTCGCCGACTACGTCGACTTCTACGCCTCCGCGCACCACGCGACCAGCCTCGGGCGGCTCTTCCGCCCGGACTCCGCGCCGCTGCTGCCGAACTGGCGGCATCTGCCCGTCGGGTACCACGGCCGCGCCGGGACGGTCGTGGTGTCGGGCACCGCGATCGCGCGCCCGTCCGGCCAGCGCAAGGCCCCGGACGAGGCCGCGCCCACGTTCGGCCCGTCCCGCCGGCTGGACATCGAGGCCGAGGTCGGCTTCGTGGTGGGCACCGGCTCGCCGCTCGGCGCCGCCGCGCCCGGCTCCGCCACCGAGGGCTTCGCCGACCGGGTCTTCGGCGCCGTGCTGGTCAACGACTGGTCGGCGCGCGACATCCAGGCGTGGGAGGGCGCGCCGCTCGGCCCGTTCCTCGGCAAGAGCTTCGCGACCTCGGTCTCGGCCTGGGTCGTCCCGCTCCTCGCCCTCGAGGCCGCGCGCGTCGACACGCCCGTCCAGGACCCCGAGCCGCTCCCGTACCTGCGCGAGACGGCGCCGTGGGGCCTCGACCTGGACCTGGCCGTCGAGTGGAACGGCCAGGAGGTGTCCCGTCCGCCGTACCGGGAGATGTACTGGTCGCCGGCGCAGATGCTCGCGCACATGACCGTGAACGGCGCGTCGTCGCGCACCGGCGACCTCTTCGCGTCCGGGACGGTGTCGGGCCCCGGCCGCGACCAGGTCGGCGCGATCATCGAGATGACCTGGGGCGGCACCGAGCCGATCGAGGTGAACGGCGAGCGGCGCGCGTTCCTGGAGGACGGCGACGAGGTCGTCATCACCGCCACCGCGCCCGCCGCGGACGGGGGACGCCTCGGCTTCGGCGAGGTCCGGGGGCGCATCCTGCCGCCCCCGGCCTGACCCCCGGCCCGACCGCCGACGGCCGCCTGAAGTGGCCACCGGGGCGGCGGGGTCTGGTCACAACGATCATGCCAGCATATGGTGGCATCGTTTGGGACGGCCGGCACCACCGCCGTCCCGAGGGTCTCCCCGCGCCGAGGAGTGGTCAGTGTGACCGATGTGCAGAGCAGGTTCCGACGACGCCGGAGGGCGGGGATCGCGGCCATCGCGTCCCTGACCGCCGTGCTGGCGGCCACCGCCGTGCCAGGCCCGGCGGCGGGCGCCGCGCCCGGCCCCGACACGTCCGCCAGGCCCGCCGGCGCCGCCGGGGCGGGCGGCCCGGCGCGGACGGTCACGCTGATCACCGGTGACCGGGTGACGGTCACCCCCGCCCCCGGGCACCGCCCCCGGGTCACGCTGAACGCCGCCCCCGGCCGGAAGCCGGCCGGCTACAACGCCGTCGTCACCAAGGACAAGATCACGGTGACGCCGGTGGACGCCCAGCCGCTGATCGCGGCGGGACGGCTGGACCGGCGGCTGTTCGAGGTCGACCGGCTGCTCGCCGCCGGCTACGACGACGCGAACCGGGCCGGCCTGCCGCTCATCATGAAGGGCGCGGGCGCCGCGCTGAAGTCCGGCCGGACGCGGGCGCTCCCCGGCACCGGCCTCACCGCCGCCGAGGCACCCAAGTCCGCGCTGCCGCAGCTCTGGAAGGGCTTCACCGCCGACCCCTCGGCGCGGCTCTGGCTCGACGCCAGGCTCAAGGCGAGCCTGGACGGCAGCGTCCCGCAGATCGGCGCCCCCGCCGCCTGGGAGAAGGGCCTGACCGGCAAGGGCGTCAAGGTCGCCGTGCTCGACTCCGGTGTGGACGGCTCGCACCCCGACCTGAAGGTCGCCGAGAGCCGCAACTTCACCACCGCGGCGTCCGCCGACGACCGCTTCGGCCACGGCACCCACGTCGCCTCGGTCGTGGCCGGGTCGGGCGCCGCGTCCGGCGGCAGGTACCGGGGCGTCGCCCCGGACGCGACGCTCGTCAGCGGCAAGGTGCTCGACGACGCCGGCGAGGGCCAGGAGTCCTGGCTGATCGACGGCATGACGTGGGCGGCCAGGGAGGCCAAGGCCAAGGTCGTCAACCTGAGCATGACCTGCTTCTGCGACAGCCCCGACCTCGACCCGGTGGAGGCGGCCGTCAACGACCTGACCAAGGAGACCGGGACGCTGTTCGTCGCCGCCGCGGGCGACATCCCCTTCCCGATGCCGATGTTCACCTCGCTCCCGGCCGGCGCCGAGCAGGCCCTCGCCGTCACCAGCGTGGACCGCGACGACAGGCCGGCGACGCAGACGCAGGGCCCGCGGATCGGCGACTTCTCGCTCAAGCCCGAGATCATGGCGCCCGGAGTCGGGATCACCGCCGCGCGCGCCAAGGACACCGGGCTCGGCTCCCCGGTCGACGCGAACTACACCCGGCTGTCCGGCACGTCGACCGCCACCCCGCACGTCGCGGGCGCCGCGGCGATCCTCGCGCAGCAGCACCCCGACTGGGCCGGGCCGCGCCTCAAGTCGACCCTGATGGCCTCGGCCAAGCCCCTCGACGGGGTGTCGCCGAACATCCAGGGCTCCGGGCGGGTGGACGTCGGCAAGGCCGTCACGCAAGAGGTGTCGACCTCGCCGCCCAGCGTCGCCGGCGACCTCAGGTGGCCCGACTCCGGCCCCTCCGAGCTCGCCAAGAAGGTCACCTACACCAACTCCGGCGCCGCGCCCGTCGACCTCGACCTCACCGTCGCGCTGGCCACCGCCGACGGCAAGCCCGTCTCCGGGACGCTCGACCGGAACCGCGTCACCGTCCCCGCGAACGGCACGGCCGACGTGACCCTCACCATGCGCGGCACGGACGCGATCAAGACCAACACGTTCGCCGGCCAGATCACCGCGTCCACCGCGTCCGGCCCGGTCGTGCGGACGCCGGTGACCGGCTTCGTCGAGCCGCCGACCACCAACCTCGCGATGCCCGCGACCGACCGCGACGGGAAGCCCGCCGCCTACAACTACGTCATGGTGCAGAACGTCGACACCTTCGAGAGCATCAACGCGCTGGCGGGTGCGGACGGCATCGCCCGGGCGCGGGTGCCGGCCGGCCGGTACGTCATCGGCACCCAGGTGAAGACCGGCTCGGCGTGGACGAGCGGCTTCCGGCAGGTGTACGACCTCGCCCCCGGCGCCCGCGAGATCCCCTTCGACGCCCGCCGCACCACCCCGATCGAGCTGACCAACGACCAGCCCGGCTCGGAGCTGACCGAGGCGACCGCCACGATGACGTTCGCCGTGGGCGAGGCCGCCTCGATCATGTACCTGTACGGGAACTCCACGGCGCGGATGTCGGTGCAGCCCGCCAAGCACGACCAGCTCCGCTACGCGGTCACCTCCACCTGGCAGAAGCAGGGCACCACGCCGGAGGCGCCGAGCCCCTACATCTTCCGCGACTACGGGTACGCGCTGAAGCAGATCCCCGCGGATCCCGCGCTGCGCACCCGCCGCGCCGAGATGGCGCGGCTCGACACCACCGTGCGCTCGCACGGCAAGGCGGGCACCGCCCTGCTGCGCTGGGTCGGCTACAACTCCGAGACCGGGGCGTACGAGAGCGTCGGGCAGAGCGTCACGCGCCCGTTCCCGGGCACGGTCGCGATCTACCTGCGGGCCGACCCGAAGGTCTTCTGGAGCTCGGAGCTGCGCCTCTACGGCGACGACCCCGACAGCGAGATCGTCCGCGCGTTCCGCGACCCCCGCTCCTACCGGGCGGGACCCCAGGCCGACGCGTGGAACGCGGGCGTCCTCGGCCAGAACCTCAACGACTGGAGCAACTTCCGCGACGGCTCTCAGACCAAAGTGTCGACGTCCTGCCCGGTGACCGGCGCGCGGGAGGTCTGCACCACCGACAGCACCATGGAAGGGACGCTCCGCCTCAGCCGCGGCGACACCGTGGTCTCAGAAGGGAAGCTCCGTCCTGGGTACGGGGCGGTCGAGCTCACCGCCGACCTCCCCGACGAGGCCGCGGCCTACACGCTGCACGAGTCGCTCACCCGCGAGAAAAGCCCGCTGGCCGCGCTCTCGACGCGGCTCGACACCGTCTGGACGTTCCGTTCGGCCAAGACCGCGGCGAAGACCGGGCTGCCGCTCCAGGTGGTCAACCTCATGCCCGCCGGCCTGAACGAGAACAACCAGGCGGCCAAGGGGAAGCCCACCCGCATCCCCTACTGGGTGGAGCGCAACTCCGGCGCCCCCGCCTCCGCGCCCGCGTCGCTCAAGGTCGAGGCGTCCTTCGATGACGGCGCGACCTGGCGGAGCGTCCCGGCGGCGGGCACCCCGGGCGCCGGCGTCGCCTCGGTCACCCCGCCGTCCGGCGCCACGGCGGTCTCGCTGCGCGCCACCGCCACCGACAAGGCGGGCAACGCGGTGACCCAGACGGTCATCCGGGCGTACGGCCTGGCCTGACCGGCTCCTCTCCCGGGGGCACCGCCCCGCCCCCGGGAGAGGGCTCGCCCCCGCCCGCCGGCGAGGGCTCCGCCCTCAGCGCGCCGGAGCGGGGACCAGCCGGAACGCGATGAACG
Source organism: Actinomadura xylanilytica (assembly GCF_030283145.1). Classification (GTDB taxonomy): domain Bacteria; phylum Actinomycetota; class Actinomycetes; order Streptosporangiales; family Streptosporangiaceae; genus Spirillospora; species Spirillospora xylanilytica. The sequence continues at coordinate 1,226,927 of NZ_JASNWE010000002.1, read as the reverse complement.
CCGGACACTCCTCCAGCCGGGCGTAGTCGGCGGGGAACCGCTCGGCCATCGCCGGGACGGGCCTCGGTTCGAGCAGCTCCTCGATGAGGAAGCCGGCCTCGCGGAACTGCGCGACGATCGACGTCAACGGCCGCCGCCACATCCGGACGGGCCAGTCGGCCTCGTCATTCAGCGACTCCTCGACCGGCTCCTCGGCGAAGTAGGAGCCGCCGAGGCGCAGCCACGCGGTCATGGGGTGCTCGGTCGACAGGACCAGCGCGCCCCCGGGCGCCAGGACGCGCCGCAGTTCGCGGAGCAGCGCGACCTGGTCGTCGAGGTAGTGCACCGCCAGCGCCATCAGCACCAGGTCGACCGACCCGTCCGGCACCCAGTCGAGGGGCTCGGACAGGTCGTGCACCCTGAGGTCGGCCCGCCCGCCGGAACGGTCCCGGGCCAGCTCCACGAACGTCGGGCTCTGGTCGCATCCGATGACCCGCGCGCCGCGCCGGAGCAGCTCCGCGGCGTAGAACCCGGGGCCGCACGCGGCGTCCAGGACCGTCTTCCCGCTGACGTCGCCGGCGAGCCCCAGCACGGCCGGACGATCGTAGAGGGCGTTGTAGGCCCCGCCCTCGGCGTGGACGGCGTACTCCTCGGCGAATGCTTCGTACATGGATCCGTTCGGCATCCTCCCGATACTGCCATGAATGATCAACGACGTCCTGACCTTCCGGTCAGGACGGGGGTCCGACCCGCTGCGCCTCCCGCTTCGCCGCGCGGACCCGTTCGGAGTGCCGGCCCAGCTCCGCGACCCGCTCCTCGTCGCGGGTGAGGTTGGCGCCGGTCGCCGGGTCGAAGATGTGCAGCCCGGCGGTGTCGATCCACAGCTCCGCCTCCTCGCCCGCGACGATCGGGCTGCTCGCGTCCAGCGCCACCACGGCCTGCGTGCGCATCTGGTCGCCGTCGAGCTCGCGCGACAGCTCGCGGAGCCGCGCGGTGAGGTCCTCCGGCGCCTCGTAGGGGACGTAGGCGTACTGCTCGTTGCCGAGCCACTCGGTCACGTCCACCCGGACCCGCACGACCGCGCCGCGCTCCCGCTTGGCGGCGCCGACGAGCGCGGCGTCCTCGAAGCTCTCCGGGCGGAGCCCGACCAGGACGACCCGGCGGCCCGCGGCGGCGGCGGCCTTGCGCTCGTCGCGCAGCTCGAACCGGCCGAGCGGGGTCGCCAGGACCGTCCCCTCGACCGACGCGGGCAGGAAGTTCATCGACGGCGAGCCGATGAACCCGGCCACGAACAGGTTCGCGGGCTGCTCGTACAGCTCGCGCGGGCTGCCCACCTGCTGGAGGACGCCCTTGCGCAGCACCGCGACCCGGTCGCCGAGCGTCATCGCCTCGGTCTGGTCGTGCGTGACGTAGACGGTGGTGACGCCGAGGCGCCGCTGGAGCCGGGCGATCTCGGTGCGCATCTGGCCGCGCAGCTTGGCGTCGAGGTTGGACAGCGGCTCGTCGAACAGGAACGCGTCGGCCTGCCGGACGATCGCCCGGCCCATCGCGACGCGCTGCCGCTGCCCGCCCGACAGGTTCGCGGGCTTGCGCTCCAGGTGGTCGGTCAGCTCCAGCAGCCCGGCGGTGTCGGTGACGCGGCGGCGCACCTCGTCGTCCGGCCGCTTGGCGAGCCGCAGCGGGAACGCGATGTTCTCGAAGACGGTGAGGTGGGGGTAGAGGGCGTAGTTCTGGAAGACCATCGACAGGTTCCGCCGCTGGGGCGCGACGGTGTTGACGACCCGCTCCCCGATCCGCATCTCCCCGGAGGTGATGTCCTCCAGCCCGACGATCATGCGGAGCAGGGTCGACTTCCCGCAGCCGGACGGCCCGACCAGGATCATGAACTCGCCGTCCCGCACGTCCAGGGACACGTCGTTCACGGCCGGGAACCCGTCGCCGTACCTCTTGACGATGTTGCTCATGGTGATGGCGGCCATGGTTCTCCTCTAGCCCTTGACGGCGCCGGACGTGAGCCCGGCGACGATGCGGCGCTGGAACAGCAGGACGATGACGACGACGGGCACGGTCACCACGACCGCCGCCGCGCAGATGGCCGTGGTGGGCTGCTCGAACTGCGACTCGCCGGTGAAGAACGCCAGCGCCGCCGGCACCGGGCGGGCGCGGTCGGTCGAGGTCAGCGAGATGCCGAAGACGAAGTCGTTCCAGCAGAAGAAGAAGGTGAGGATCGCGGCGGTGAACACCCCGGGCGCCGCCAGCGGCACGATCACCTTGCGGAACGCCTGCCAGGTGGTGGCGCCGTCGACCTGCGCGGCCTGCTCCATCTCCCACGGGATCTCGCGGAAGAACGCCGACAGCGTCCAGATCGCCAGCGGCAGCGCGAACGAGATGTAGGGGATGATCAGCCCCGGCCAGGTGTCGTACAGACCGACGTCGCGCCACAGGTCGAACAGCGGCCCGACCAGCGACACCACCGGGAACATCGCGATGGCCAGCGCGAACGACAGGATGAGCCGCTTGCCGGGGAACTCCAGCCGCGCGATCGCGTACGCGACCAGCGTCGCGAACACCACCCCGACCACCGTGGCGATCAGCGAGATGCCGATCGAGTTGACCAGCGCCGCGGTGAACAGATCGGTCTCGAAGACCGTCCGGTAGTTCTCCCAGGTCCAGGTGTGCGGGAGGAACCCCCGCTGGTTGCCGATCTCGCCGGGCCGCTTGAAGGACAGCATCACGATCCACAGGATCGGGAACACCGTCCAGACCAGGATGAGCAGCGAGACCGCGATCCACATCGCCTTGGCACGGGCCGTCTCCATCAACGATCACCTCGCACCTGGGACAGGTCCACCCGGAACCCCTTGATGAACACGGCGGCGATGAGCACCACCGACAGGAAGAGCAGCACCCCGACGGCGTCGCCCAGCCCGATCGCGGTCCGGGTGATGGTCTGCCGGTAGGCCAGGAACGACAGCGTCTCGGTCCGCTGCTGGCCCGAGGTCATCACGTAGACGTTGTCGAAGATCCGCCACGCGTCCAGCGTGCGGAACAGCGCCGCGACCATGATCGCGGCCTTCATGTTCGGGATCGTCACCCGCCACAGCCGCTGCCAGGCGGTGGCGCCGTCGACCGTGGCGGCCTCGCCGAGGTCGCCCGGCACCTGCGCCAGCCCGGCGAGCAGCAGCAGCGACACGAACGGGGTGGTCTTCCAGATCTCCGACAGGACCACCACCGACAGCGACGACCAGCGGCCCGAGAACCAGGCGCGGTCGCCGAGCCCGAGCCAGGAGTCGACGAACCCCGACTGGAGGTCGAAGGCGTACTTCCAGGCGAACGCCGAGATCACCGTGACGATCCCGTACGGCAGCAGGATCGCGGTGCGGACGGTGCGCCGGGCGAAGACCGCGCGGTGCATCACCATCGCCAGCCCGAACCCGATCACCAGCTCCACCGCCACGGTGACCACCGTGACCACGAAGGTGGTGAACACGTCCTGCCAGAACAGCGCGTCGCCGAGCACGGTGGTGTAATTGCCGAATCCGACGAACCTGCGGTCGTCCGGCGCGGTGATCCGGTAGCTGAACATCGACAGGTACACCGCGTTGACCAGCGGGTACGCGGTCACCAGCAGCATGATGGCCACCGCGGGAGCCGACAGCAGGAGCCCGAGGCGGCGTTCGGCGCGGCTGCGGTCCGAGCGCTCGGCGCGGCCCTGGCGGAGGCCGGCGACCGGCGCCGGTTGCACTGCGGTCATGATCCGTCCCCTCAGAGCAGCACCTGGCCGCACAGGACCCGGCGGATGAACGTGCTGGACCGGCCCGGCGTCGTCTCGGGACGCACCGAGGCCGGCGGATGCCATCTGCTCTGCACGGCCCCGGACACGTCCGGGTAGTACGGGGTGATCGGCCGCGGCGCCGCGGCACCGATCGAGTCGCGGATCAGCCTCGCCATCGGGAACTCCGCGACGACCTCGGGGTCGTCGTAGACCTCCGCGCGGGCCGCCGGGTTGCCCGAGTCGATCATGTACTTCTTCATGTTGGCGGTGGAGGTGACGCACCCGACCGCGTCGACCGCGAGGGTGCTCCGGTACCGGCCGTACGCGCCGATGCCGAGCTCGATGCCGCCGAACGGGGGCCTGGCCGGCCGCCCGGCGTCGACCGCCGGGTAGGGGGCCCAGCCGAGGTCGGCGGGGATGCCCTGGTCGATCACGCCGTCCCGGGCGTCCCCGTTCTCGGCCCGCCAGATGTAGCCCCAGTTGACCATGAACCCGCCGTGCGGGCCGTTCAGCAGCGACCTGGCCTGCTCCTCGATGTCGGTGGACAGCGTCGGGCTGGCCGCCTTCGACCGGGCCAGCCGGGAGATGACCGCCGCGGCCCGCTCGCCGGCCGGGGAGCCGATGCCGATGCTGGCGTCCTCGCCCTTCTCGGTGTCACCGATGATCTGACCCCCGGCGGACGCGACGAGCGCGTTCACCCACGCCATGTAGCCCTCGTACTTGTTGCCCTGCACGCCGACCGTGGTGCCGCTCCGCACCGCCGCGTCGATCAGCGCGTCCCAGGTGAAGCCGGGCGCCTCCGGGTCGACCCCGGCCTTCTCCGCGGCGGACTTGCGGTACCAGAGGAGCTGGGTGTTGGCCCAGAACGGCGCCGCGTAGAGCCGGCCCTCCCAGGTGGAGTTGCGCACCGCCGGCGCGAACACGCCCCGGGTGAGGCGCGCCGCCTCGCGCGCGGGGAACGGGCGGAGGAACCCGGCGTTGGCGGCCTCGGCGACGAACACCGGGTCGAGGCTCATGATGTCGAGCCCCGCGTCCTTGGCCGCCAGCCGCCGGACCAACTGCTCGCGCTGCTGGGTCGCGTCGTTCGGCAGCACCGAGGTCCTGATCCGGTACCGGCCGCCGGACTCCCGCGTGCACGCCGCGGCCAGCCTGGCCTGCCCGCCGTCATCGGGGTTGATGTACCAGGTGAGGGTCGGCGTGCCGCCCCCGCCGGCGCATGCGGCGAGCCCGCCTGCGAGCACCACCGCCACCGCCGCCACCGCCGCGCCCCGCCCCGCGCGGCCGGCCGGCCGCCCGGTCCGTCGTCTCCGCGCGCGCCCCGCCGTCCGTCTCGCTCGTGCCGCTGGTGTGCCTCGTGCCGTTCGTGCGGCTCGTCCGACTCGCTCGACCATCGGGCCTCCCGACGCCTTCCCACCACGTCGCGGGCACTGCCTCTCAACGCCTCGGCGACCCGGTGCGCGAGCCGGCCGCATTTCTCGGCCGCCCCCGTGCCGGGCCGCATTCCCGTGGCGGGACGATCTCCACTCAAACACCGGGTCCCGGAACTGTCGAGATGTGTCATCGGACCGACTGACAAACGTGACCAGAGCGATCGGACGCTACGTCGAAAAGCTCAAATACCAGACGAATCGATCGGACATCGTGCGCCCCCATGGGCGCCTCTGCGCAGCCAACGACACTGAAATGATCGACATGATGCCCTCACCCCCTACTGGGCCGTCACCTGCGATATCCGTGATCACACCCCGATTTCGCGCGGCGCTCCGGCGCCGAGAAGCCCCCGATGCCGCGACGAGTGGCGAGGTGACCTATGGCAAGTCGACACGGAGCGAACCGATACGTTGGGGAATGCCGGATATGCGGCATCGGATTGTAGATCGCCCTGCATGCGATCTCCCCAGGCGGGCCAGCCGGCACGCCGCCACCCGGCAGAACACGAGGTATTCGCGGCCTTCTTTCGAGGTAATTCTTCTGTCACCAAAAGGTGCGGAAGCCCCCCCGGATCGCGGAGCGGTACGGTGACCGGCCCGGAACGGGTTCACCCCAGAAGATCCCCCTTCGGGAGGAACCGTCCTCTGGCCGGCCGGGTCAGAATCAGACAACGCCCACATAGCGCCAGACGGGTCGCGGCTGCCCGCCTCTGAGTTCTGCGAGGTACGAAGCAGTGACCACCCCCGACCCCAAGGCCGACGGCCCGCACGGGCGAGCCCTCCGTCCGGACCTGATCAAGCGCCCCTCGCCCCCACCTTCGGAGCGATCCGATCCGGCCACGCCGCCGGTCGTCCCGCCGGTCGTCCCGCCGGTCGTCCCGCCGGTCGTCCCGCCGGTCGTCCCGCCGGTCGTCCCGCCGGCCGGACCGGCCTGGCTGGTCGTTCCGCTGCGCGTGGTCGCGCTGATCGTCATCGTCCCGATCCGCCTGGTGTACGACCTGGTCCTGCTGTGCAGGCGGGGCGTCCGGACCGGATGGCGCGGCCTGATGCGCGTGCCCACCGGGATCGCGTGGACGCTGCGGGCGATCGGCCGGGCCCTGCACGCATGGCTGCTCGGCCCGATCGGGCGCGGCCTGGCGGCGGCCGGACGCGCCGTCGCGGCCGTCCTCGCGCGGCTCGGGTCCGGGCTCGCGACCCTCCTCGCGTGGCTCGCGTCCGGCGCGGCCCTGCTCTTCACGATCCTCCTGATCCGGCCGCTGGGCTGGATCCTCTCCACGCTCCTCGCACCGGTCGGCCGCCTCCTCGACCTCGTCCTGCTCCGCCCGCTGCGCGCCCTGGACCGCGGGGCCCGCGCCGTCCTGCGCGCGTTCGGCGCCGGGCTGGCCTTCCTCGGCGCGAGCATCGCCGCCGTGCTCAGCGCCATCGGCCGGGCCGCCACCCTGGTCTTCGGCGCCATCGGCGCGGGCCTGGCCTGGTTCGCCGTCCGGACGGGCCGGGTGCTCCTGCTGATCGTGAAGGGCATCGCGGCCGGTGTGGCCGCGCTGTTCGCGTTGCTGATCGTGGTGCCGCTGGCGCTGCTGTGGCAGTACCTCCTGCGTCCCCCGCTGGCCATGCTCGGATGGCTCGGACGCCACATCGTGCACGCGGTGGCGGGCGCGGCGAGCGCCGTCGGCACCGCGCTGGTGTGGGCGTGGCGGCTGCTCGGACGGGCCCTCGCGGCGCTGTGCCGCGTCGTGTTCGTCCTCCCGGCGCTGGCCCTGTGGCGCTACGTGCTGGCACCGACCGGACGGGCCGGCGCGGCGACCTGGCGGCTCGCCGCCCGGGTCGTGCGGTGGCTCTGGCGCACCCTCGTGGTCGCTCCGGCCCACCGGGTCCGGTCAGGCGTCCTGCACCCGATGCGGACGGGTCTCGCCCATGCCTGGCGGCGCACGGTCGGCGACCCCGCCCGCGCGGCGCGGCGCAGCCTTGCCGTCGCCCGGCAGAGCGTCCGGACCACGATGCGCGACGCCGGACGCGACGTCCGGCTGCAACTACGCCGCGCCTTTCGTCGCTGACCGGAAGGCGCCGGCCCCGCAAGGTACGGGACCGGCGCGTTCACCGAGGTGTCATTCCTGTTCGTCGACCTGGTCCGCCGCCTGCTCGACGGACTGGTCGTTCAGCTGGTCGGCGGCCTGCTCGCGCGAACGCTCGCGCATCCTGCGGAGCAGCTCCTTCTTCTCGGCGAGCGGATCGCCGCCTCCAGGCCCCGCTCCGGCGCCGCCTCGCAGCGCCTTGCGCGGGATGGACCTGCGCTGGCCGCCGACGCCCAGCAGGCCGTTACGGCCGCGGCTCTTGGACATGTGGATCTCCCGTTCGGGCTGGTGTGCTCAGGACGTGCGCGCACCAGGTCCGGCCGCTCGGGAGCGAGCGTCAAGCGCCGATCGCGACGCGTCCGGACCCGGGGGCCGGACGGTGGCGGATCAGGCGTTGCAGGGCGGGCCACCAAGCGGTGGCCCAGACATTGGTCAGCATGGGTCCACGGTAGGCCGCGCCCGACCCGCCCCTCAATCCCATTTCGCGGCGGGCGGCTGGGATACTCGATCCCGATGTACCGACTCGTGTTCTCACTGCTCATCGCCAGGGTCTCCGCGGAGACCGTCCACCACCTGACGCTGCGGGCGCTCCGCGCGGTCCAGGCCGTCCCCGGCGCCGCCGCGCTGCTGCGCCGCGTGCTGGCCCGCCGCGATCCGGCGCTCGCCGTGCGGGCGCTCGGGCTGGAGTTCCCCAGCCCGCTCGGCCTCGCCGCCGGCTTCGACAAGGACGCCGTGGCCTACGACGCGCTGGGCGCGTTCGGGTTCGGGCACGTCGAGATCGGGACGGTCACCGGCCGCCCGCAGCCGGGCAACCCGAAGCCGCGGCTGTTCCGCCTGGTCCCCGACCGGGCCGTCGTGAACCGGATGGGCTTCAACAACCAGGGCTCCGAGGCCGCCGCCGAGCGGCTGCGCGGCCGGGGGCCCGGCACGATCGTCGGCGTCAACATCGGCAAGACCAAGGTCGTCCCCGAGGCCGAGGCCGCCGCCGACTACGTGGCGAGCGCCGAGCGGCTCGCCCCGTACGCCGACTACCTCGTGGTGAACGTCAGCTCGCCCAACACCCCCGGCCTGCGGAACCTCCAGGCCGTCGAGCACCTGCGCCCGCTGCTGGCCGCCGTCCGCGAGGCCGCCGACCGGGTCACCGCGCGCCGCGTCCCGCTGCTGGTCAAGATCGCCCCCGACCTGGCCGACGCCGACGTGGACGCGGTCGCCGACCTCGCCGTCGAACTCGGGCTCGACGGCGTCATCGCGACCAACACCACGATCGCGCGGGACGGCCTGGCGTCCGCCGCCGCCCTGGTGAAGGAGACCGGCGGGCTGTCCGGCGCCCCGCTCAAGGAGCGCTCGCTGGAGGTGCTGCGCCGCCTGCGCGCCCGCGCCGGAGACCGGCTCGTGCTCATCTCGGTCGGCGGCGTCGAGAACGCCGACGACGTCTGGGAACGGATCCGCGCGGGCGCGACCCTGGTCCAGGGCTACACCGCGATGATCTACGGCGGCCCGCTCTGGGCGCACCGCGTCCAGCGCGACCTGTCCCGGCGGCTGCGCGGCAGCGCCTTCGCCACCCTCGACGAGGCCCGCCGCTAACACCGGTCCGCTCTGGCTCAGCTCAGCTCAGCGAGGCGATCTCGAAGAAGCCGTCGGCGACGAGTTCGGGCAGCACGGCCGCCGCGTGCGCCCGCGCCTCCCCCGGGTCGATCCCGGTGAGCTGGGCGATGGCGTCCAGCAAGGGCCCGAGCGGCAGCGTGCCGTCGCAGACCCCCGCGAGACCCGCCTCCACGGTGCCGACCCCGGCCGCGCGGCGCAGCCGCCCGGACTGCCGCAGCAGGATGCGCTCGGGGTCCTCGGCCCCCGGCGGGCCGACCTGTTCCTGGACGACCCCCGCCGCGGTGCGCAGTCGGACCCGGTCGAGCCCGCCCGACTGTCCACAGACTGTGGAAAACTCCCGGGAACCGGAGACCCCGTCGAGAACGTGTCCCACATACCCCCCGACCGGCTGCTCGACGGCGTGCCGAAGCTCCTCGACACGGACGGTCGGCGCGGCGGCACCGGTGCACCGCAACGTGATCCAGCCGAAGCCGATCCCGGTCACGCCCTGCCGCTCGAAATCGTCCAGCCACGCGTCGTAGCGGGACCGGTACTCGGCCGTGCCGGACTCGCAGGAATCGCGCAGCCACAGCTCGGCGTACTCGGCCGGATCCTGGACGTCGCGCTGCACGATCCAGCCGTCGCACCCGGACTCCCGGGCCCATCCGCCGACGCGTTCCTCCCAGGAAACACCCTCGATATGCAGCCAATTCGCCAGGAACTGGCAGTGCCCGCCGTCGTTCAGCAGGCCCGGCGCCCCGGTCACCAGGCGCCGGCAGAACTCGTCCCCCGGCAATCCCGACTCCCGGTAGACCAGCCGCCCCGAGGGCCCGACGACGAAGGGCGGATTGGACACGATCAGGTCGAACCGGCGGTCGCGCACCGGCTCCAGCAACGAGCCCTCCAGCAGCTCCACCCCGTCCAGCCCGGAGAGCGCGAAGCTCATCGCGGCCAGCCGCAGGGCGCGCGGGTTGACGTCGGTCGCGGTGATCCGGGCGGGCCGTGGCCGCACCGCCCGGTCCGCGACGTGCAGCGCCTGCACGCCGCATCCGGTGCCCAGATCCAGAAAGTTATCCACAGGGCTGTGGACGACCAGCCGGGCAAGATTCCCGGACGCGCCGCCCACACCGACCACATGATCGGCCCCCAGGACGGCGCCGTCCCCCGGCCGGACCTTCAGGTCCGACACGGCATACCCGGCATGGCCGCCGTTCACCGACTCCAGCGGCTCGACGTGCAGAACCGCCCGCACCTCCCCGGCGGACACCCCGGCCAGGCCCGCGGCGACCAGGACGTCCGCGAGGCCCTTCATCCCCGGAACGTCCGCGGGCACGGGCACCTGGAGCCAGAACAGCCGGGTCAGCGCCTCCAGCTCCGTCCCGCCGCCCGTCGCGCGCAGGGCCGGGACGATCTCGTCGCGCGCCAGCGCCCCGCCGGCGACCGGGCCGAGCAGCTCCCGCACCCCCGCGACGGTGTACCCCGCCTCGTCGAAGGCGGCACGGACGGGACGCAGGAGCGGGAGGGGCTCATGATGATCAGGCATCCGCCAATCCTGCCCGCTCCCCGCGCCGCCGTCCGCCCAACCCCGCACGGCGAGTCGGCCCCAGGCGCCGCGACCGCCCCAGCGTCCCGCCACCGCGCCCTGTCCAGCATCATGGACGCGAGCGCACGGGGGGACGGCGTTGACCATGGCTGTACAGCTGAGCTGGCTGCGGACGTTCGTGACCGTCTACCGCCTCGGCTCCTTCACCAAGGCGGCGCACCGGCTGGAGCTCTCCCAGCCGGCCGTCACCCACCAGATCCGCACCCTCGAACGCGAGCTCGGCACCGCGCTCTTCGAACGCCTCCCGCAGGGCGCGGTCCCCACCGCCGCCGCGGAGGCCCTGGTCCGCGACGTGCAGGGCCCGGTCGACGCGCTCGACTCCGTGGTGGACCGGCACTTCGGCGACGGTCCCGGCGGCCACCGGCTGTACGTCGGCGGGCCGGTGGAGCTGATCACCTCCTGGGTGGTCCCGGCCGTCGGCGAGCTGGTCGCCGGCGGGCTGCGGCTGAGCTTCGGCCTCGGCCTCGCCGACGACCTCCTGCGCGACCTGGTGGCCGGCGACCACGACCTGGTCCTGTCGACCATCCGGCCCCGGCTGCGCGGGATCACCGCCAAGACCCTCGGCGACGAGGAGTTCGCGCTGCTGGCCTCCCCCGAGCTGGCCGGGCGCCTCCCGCTCGGCCGGATCACCGAGGAGGAGGGCGCGGCCGTCCTCGCCGGCTGCCCGCTGATCGCCTACGCCGAGACACTGCCGATCATCCGCCGCTACTGGCTCACCGTCTTCGGGGTGCGTCCGGCCGCCGCGCTCGCCCTCGTCGTCCCGGACCTGCGCGGCGTGCTGGCCGCCGTCCGCGCCTCCGCCGGGATCTCGGTGCTCCCCACCTACCTCGCGGCGGGCGCGCTCGCCCGCGGCGAGGTGGTCAGGCTGCTGCGGCCCGAGCTCCCGCCGGTCGACACCTTCTACCTCGCCACCCGCGAGGGGGACCTGAACCGCCCCGATCTGGCGCTGCTCCACGACCACCTGATGGAGAAGGCCCGGCTGTGGACCTGACCGGGCCCGGCGGCGCCACCGAGGGCGGAGCCGGGAACGGGCCGCGCCTCCGGATCAGGCCAGGTACGCCCCGAAGCCCTTGGCCAGGGACTCGGCGATGCGCTGCCGGAACGGCGCGCTCGACAACTTGGCCGCGTCCGACTTGTTGCGCATGTTCCCGCACTCGATGAAGACCTTCGGCACCGTGGAGGTGTTGAGCCCACCGAGGTCGGAGCGCGGGTCGAGCGCCTTCTTGCCGAGGTAGGTCGAATAGGCGATGCCGGTGCCCGAGTGGTACGCGTCGCGCAGCGACCGGCCCAGCTTCAGCGAGGCGGGCACCGCCTTGGTGTTGCCGCCGCCCTTCACCGCGATCGGCTCGATGATGTGGAACCCGTGCCCGGACGCGGCGGCGCCGTCGGCGTGGATCGACAGCGCCGCGTCCGCGTGGGCCTTGTTGCCGACCGCGGCGCGCTCGGTGACGCAGGGCCCCACCCCGGTGTCGTTCGGACGGGTCAGCAGCACCTTGGCGCCGTCCGCGCGCAGCAGCTTGGCCAGCCGGTTGGACACGTCCCAGGTGAAGGCGTGCTCGTCGTACCCGGCGTTGGTGCTCGTGCCGGTGGTGTCGCACTCCTTGTGCCCGTTGCCGATGTCGACCTGCTTGGCGATCTCGGCCGGGTGCGAGGTGTTGCCGCCGTTGTGCCCCGGGTCGAGAACGATCACCTTCCCGTGCAGCGGCTCCCCGCCCTGCCCCGGCTGCGGCGAAGCGCCGTCCGGGCCGCGCGCGCCCGCGGGCGCGGTCGCCCCGGCGGTCGGCGGCGCGACGGTCTCATCCGGCCCCCCGGACGCCTTGGAGGAATCGCCGCACGCGGCGAGCGCGCCGAGGCACAGCGCGATACCGGCGACCGCGGAGCCGCCTTGAAGGATGCGCACAGCCCGTTCCCCCCGTGATGAGTTCGTTATCGACCCTGACAGTCTGCACACCGCCGTGCGTACGTCAAACGAAGTCGCCGAAATCACCCGGCGCCCGAACGACCGGTCAGCCGGGCGGGGCCTCACGGCCCAGCAGCGCGGCGAGGGCGCGCGCCTCGTCGGCGTCCAGCCCCAGCACCACGCGGGGCCGCCCCCACGGATGGTCGATCGAGTGGGTCACGTAGCTGGCGACGGACTCCGAGAGCCGGTCGGTCAGCCCGCGCGCGTACCGCCACTCGGCCCACGCGCGCTCCAACTCGCTCGCCGCGCGTTGCGCGGACGACACCAATTCCGGATCGCGCACGTTCCGACCCCCCCTGGGTGACCTCGGCCCTTCCCTGCGCCCCGCCCTGCGGCGGTCTCCCCCATTAACCCCCCGCGGGCCTTCCCCGGCCGGACGATCGAAGCAGGCTTGGCCCGTCCCTTACCTTCAGGCCACCGGTTCGGGACGGCGATCGACCTCGCGTGCACCGGCCACCTGACCGTCGCGGCACCGGACCGTCACGGCACCGGGACGGTCAGGTCACCGAGAAGGCCGGGCCACCGGATCAGGCCGCAGAGGCGGGCCGGGGCAGACCTGTCAGGGCAGGTCAGGTCACGAGGACGGGTCCCGTCTTGGGAACGGGGCCCGTCGTCGAGCGGACGACCAGGTGCGGCACGACCAGGTTCTGCCGGGGCACCCGCCCGGGGTCGCCGATCCGCGCGGTGAGCAGCTCGGCGGCCACCCGCCCCATGTCGCGGCGCGGCTGGTCGACGCTGGTCAGCGAGATGTGCCGGATCGCCGCCAGGTGCGTGTTGTCGTACCCGACGATCGACAGCCCGTCCGGCACCTCCAGCCCCAGCTCGTCGGCCGCCGACAGCGCGCCCGTCGCCACCAGGTCGTTCGGCGCGAAGATCGCGGTGGGCCGCGGGTCCCGGGTCAGCAGCGCGCGGGTGGCCCGGTAGCCGCCCTCCTCGGTGAAGTCACCCGCCTCCACCACGATCTCGTCGGTCAGCCCGTGCCGCCGCATCGCCTTCTCGTACCCCGCGCGCCGGTAGCGCGCGGTCGTCGAGCGGGCCCCCTCGATGTGCGCGATGCGCCGGTGCCCGAGGTCGACGAGATGGTCGACGGCCAGGCTGGCGCCGAGTTCGTCGTCGTCGACCACGATGTCGACCCCGACGACGTCGCGCTCGCCGACCACCACCACCGGGACGCTGGCCGCCGCCTCCTTGAGCGACTCGGGCACGACGCTGAGCAGCACCAGCCCGTCCACCCGCATCTCCAGGAACGCCTCGACCGCCTCGGCCTCGAACAGCGGATCCCACCGCCCGCTGCCCACCAGCATCCGCAGCCCGGCACCGTGCAGGCTCTCCTGCAACCCGTCGAGGAACTCGGCGAAGAACGGGTTGTGCAGGTCGGCCACGATCGCGCCGATCAGCCTGGTGCGCCCCTCCACCAGGCTGCGCGCGACGGCGTTCGGCCGGTATCCGAGCTCCCGCGCGGCCTGCAGCACCGCCTGCCTGCGCCGCTCGCTGACATGCGGCGACCCGCGCATCACCAGGGACACCAGCGACTTCGACACGCCCGCGCGCTCGGCGACGTTGCGGATGGTGGGCTTCGGCGCGGGCGCGGGCACGGTTCTCCCCTCGGTGCTGCTGCGCGGCGCGGGGACCGCGCCCTCTCCCGGCGCCGTCCTCTCGTTGCGCGGGGGGGTTCCTTCACCAGCTGACATGGCACTCCGTCCAGGGGGCCTGTAGGACCTGCCGCCGCGGCGCTCCGAGCCCGCTCCGGGGGTCGGCGCACCTTCCTCTCTCGCGAGGAGATGCCATGATGCCTCTCCTTCACCCCAAACCGTCGCAACAGTGAGTAACGGGCCGTCGCCAATGGGAGTTCGGGCCTGTGGTGTTCTGGATCACACTCCTGCGCGCGCCACCCGGGCGGCCGGGAAGAGGCCCGGCTCACCGGGCGTGACGTGCCTTCACGCATGCTCGGATACGCTGCCCGGGTGGGAGATCGTGCGGTGGCCGGAGGTAAGGCACAGAGCGGGCAGAGCGGGCGCGGCGGCAGTGGACGGAGCCGCCGCAGGCTCAGCGTCGACGAGCGGCGGGACGAGCTGATCAAGGCCGCGCTGCAACTGTTCAGCACCCGGTCGCCCGAGGACATCTCGATCGATGACGTGGCCGCCGCGGCGGGCGCCTCGCGCGCGCTGGTCTACCACTACTTCGGCGGGAAGTACGAGCTCTACATCGCGGCTCTGGCCAGCGCGGCCAAGCAGCTCTCGGTCCTGCTCGAACCGCCGACCGAGGGCCGGCCGCTCGAACGGCTCCAGATCTCGCTGGAACGCTACTTCGACTTCGTCGAGAGCCACGCCGCCGGCTTCACCGCGCTACTGCGCGGCGGCCCGGCCGATCGTTCGGGCGAGGTCGGCGAGATCGTGGACGGCATCCGGCAGCTCCTGCTGGGCCGGATCCTCCAGGCCGTCGGCGTCGAGTCGCCGCAGCCGATCCTGCGCATCACGCTGCGCTCCTGGATGGCCTCGGTGGAGACGGCCGGCCTCGACTGGCTGGAGAACCGCGACCTGACCCGCTCCGAACTGGAGCGCCTCCTGGTCGATCAGCTGATCGTCCTGCTGCACGTCGCCGGGCAGCACGACCCGGGCACCGGCGCCCTCTTCGACCGCCTCTCCAAGCAGGAGCTGAGCACCGAGCACTGACCCGCCGCCGGTCCCGGCCGGGGCGTCCCGGTGTTCTGAGCGTTCTGGACGGTCTGCGGGCATGCGAATGTCCCGTCCGCTGTCACGAACGGGACATCCGGTCGAACGGTGAGTGGCCCAGGACCGCGATTCTCGGATGATCGTGGTCCTGGACCGTCGTCCAGGAGGCCCCTGAACGCGTCCTCGCCCGAATGTCGTGCGAGGTTGTTCAGCGGCCTCCTGGGCGCCCCCCAATACTTGCGCGGCGTGCGTCCGGCGGGACCTGACGGCGCCCGCCGGTCGGAGTGCGCTACTCCGATCGCTGCTGCGGGATTCCCGCCAGCAGCGCCCGCACCTCAGCCTCGCGGTAGCGCCGGTGTCCCCCCAAGGTGCGGATGGACGTCAACTTTCCAGCCTTCGCCCACCGAGTGACGGTCTTGGGGTCGACGCGGAACATCGTCGCCACCTCTGCCGGCGTCAGCAGGGGCTCGGCCTCTGGCGTACGTGCTGACATGTGTGCGGCCTCTCCTCCGTGGACCGATGACAGCGATCCTGCGATTGATCCTCGCGCGGTCACGATGTCCCCTATGGCCCGAAAGAGCCACTATGACATCACAACGTGTAACCTTGCCACCACTCAACGCAACAAGCAAGTACCTGGCATCAGGTGCGTAGGAACATCCATGAACGCGGCACCCTGCCTGCGTGTTACATGGCCACTGGGTCACGCTGCGTGATTCTAGCGACACGTATAGTCGTATCGCGCGCGGATTCGGGAAATTTGTTCAGTTCGCACTCTCCAGGGCCCGTACGGGCCGCCAGCGAGCGAGGAGACGCTTGTACATCGCGACGGTGAGTTCCACCTCGCCCCGCGCCATCGCGGCGAGGGCGACGCCCGTCTCGGCCACCGACTGGTCGGCCCGGAGCGCCGCGTCGTCGAGCAGATGCACCAGCCCGCCGTAGTCGAGCTCCACCAGGGCGCGCGGATGGAACCCGTCCAGCCAGCGCTCGAGCGCCTCGAGCCGTCCCGCCGCGAGCAGGCCGCCCTCCCCGGTGCCGGGGCGGGCCCGCACGACCGGGATCGCGGTCCCGACGCGGCGGCGCGCCTCATACATCGAGGTGACGTAGATCAGCGTACGCGCCGGAGCGGCCGTCACAGGGCCACGACCTGCGGATTCACGCGAACCGTCCGCCGATCCGCGGTAGCCGGTGCCCGCCGCGCCCAGCAGCAGGCAGCGCTCGGTGCCGGCGAACGGAACGAACCAGGCCACCGGCACGTGCCAGTTGCTGGTCAGGATGTACGGGTGCAGCGGACGGCCCGACCGCTTCCACCGCCCGAACTCGCCCATCGCCCGCTCGGCCACCATCGGCGGGACGAACGAGGCCGCCGCCACCGCCGGCGTCTCCTGCCGGAACCGCGCGAACGCCAGCCAGGAGCGCAGCCGGGTCTCCCACGGACAGATGAAGATCATGTCGTCCGAGCGGCGTACGTAGGCGTCCGGGCTCTCCCGCTCCGGCACCACCTCGGGCGGCGCGGCGATCAGCCGGCGGGCGGCCTGCCGGTGCTCGACGCCGAGCGCGTGCATCCGCCGCGGGCGCCGCCGGGAGTCGGCATAGGCCGTCCACAGCGTCCGTGCCGGTTCCGGGAAGGCGGTCACCGGCTCATATACCCGTAGGTACGCGGCGTACGGAAGCACCATCGCATCGTGACACGAGCCGGAGCCGCACGGCGTCCTTCAAGGAGATGATCACACCTCCGCCGCGGCGGCGGGGGACCGGACGGGACGGCCCCGGCCGCCTTTAGTCTGATCCAGAGACAGAGAGGAGGGCACTACCGTGCCTAATGTCTTCGGGGCGCCCCACAAGGGCACCGAACCCCGACACGAGCAGGTCGTCTTCTGCCAGGACGAGGCCAGCGGCCTGCGCGCGATCATCGCGATCTACTCCACCGCGCTCGGCCCCGCGCTGGGCGGCACCCGCTTCTACCCCTACGGGTCGGAGGAGGACGCGCTCGCCGACGTGCTGAACCTGTCCCGCGGGATGGCGTACAAGAACGCCCTCGCCGGACTCGATCTCGGCGGCGGCAAGGCGGTCATCATCGGCGACCCCGCCACCGACAAGTCCGAGGCGCTGCTACGGGCGTACGGGCGGTTCGTCCAGTCGCTGAACGGCCGCTACTACACCGCGTGCGACGTCGGCACCTTCAGCGAGGACATGGACGTCGTGGCGCGCGAGTCGCGCTTCGTGACCGGCCGGACGGCCGAGCACGGCGGCGCGGGCGACTCGTCCATCCTGACCGCCTTCGGCGTGTTCCAGGGCATGCGCGCCGCCGCCGAGACCGTCTGGGGCGGCCCGACCCTGCGCGGCCGGCGGGTCGGTGTCGAGGGCGTCGGCAAGGTCGGCCACCGGCTGGTCGACCACCTGCGCGAGGACGGCGCCGAGGTGGTGGTCTGCGACGTGAGCGAGCACGCGGTCGCCCGGGTGCGGGAGCGGCATCCGGAGGTCGAGGTCGTCGCCGACAACGACGCACTGATCCACAGCGGCCTGGACGTGTACGCGCCGTGCGCGCTCGGCGGGTCGCTCAACGACGCCACGGTGCCCGAGCTGACCGCCCGGATCGTGTGCGGCGCCGCGAACAACCAGCTCGCCCACACCGGCATCGAGAAGCAGCTCGCCGACCGCGGCGTGCTGTACGCCCCCGACTACACGGTCAACTCCGGTGGCGTGATCCAGGTCGCCGACGAGATCGACGGCTTCGACTTCGACCGCGCCAGGGCCAGGGCGTCCGGGATCTTCGAGACCACCCGGCGGATCTTCGCCCTCGCGGCCGACGAGGGCGTCCCCCCGGCGGTCGCGGCGGACCGCCTCGCCGAGCGGAGGATGTCCGAGATCGGCCGCCTGCGCGGAATCCTGCTCTAGCCGGCGAGCACCGCGCCCGGCCGCCCGCTCGCCCGCGCACGCCCCGCCGGGACGTGTGTCCTTGCAGTTACAGTGAGTGACTGTTTCCGCTTGAACACACGCTCCGGCGGGGCAGCCCGACCCAAGTCGGTGAACTCGCAATCACCCGATACACTGGGGATCTCCGCAACGAGCGTGCCGCCACGTACCGACGATGTATCGAGCCGGGCGCAAAACGGGTACGGTTGGTTCCGTGACTGACGCATGGCTCATCAGGCACCGGTTCGTGTGGTACACGCGCGCGTTGATGGGCCCACGAAAGCCCTGACCATCGAGGGGGTCGAGCCAATGGGTCGCGGCCGAGCCAAGGCCAAGCAGGTAAAAGTTGCCCGCCAGCTTAAGTACAACAGCGGCGGCACAGACCTCGACCGCCTGAAGAGCGAGCTGGGAGTCAACGACTCCTCCGGCGAAGACTACGACGAGCTCGCCGAGAAATACGCCGACTACGCCGACGACTACGGCACCGAGGAGCCCAAGGACGGCCCCTCCAGTCGTTGATCGGCACAGGCATCATGCCACTGCCCGGCCATTCGAGCCGGGCAGTGGCATTCGTGCACCTGGCGTGACCGCAGACTGGGGTACGGGCGTGGCGGGCACGCCCGTGACCGGCAGCCGATAGCGGACGGTGTCCGCATGCGCCCATCCCATGGGCGCCAGCGTCCTGTACGCGCCGAGGCCGACCAGAACCACCAGCGGACCGGCCCAACGCCTCAGAAGCCCCCTCAGCCGCACGAATCGCCCGTGCCAGGCCGTCCGGACGGGCCGGGACGCTCTGGTCCTGTCTCTCAGCGGTCACACTCATGTGACCGCCGAGCGCCGCCCCGGGATTCCTGGCGGGCGGCGGCTCGGCGGTCAGCAGAAGACGGCGGTCGGCGGTCAGCCGAAGACGGCGGTTCCGGTGCCGGGGACGATCTCGCCGAGCGTCCAGGCGGGCACGCCCCGGGAGGCCAGCAGGCGGAGCGCCGCGTCGGCCTCGTCGGGCGCGACGATGGCGGCCATGCCGACGCCCAGGTTGAAGGTCTTGTCCATCTCGGCCGCCGGCACCTCGCCGTGCGCGGCGAGCACCGCGAAGAGCGGCGGGATCGTCCAGGAGGAGCGCCGCAGGACGGCGTCCGCCGTGGGCGGCAGGGAGCGGGCCAGGTTGGCGGTCAGCCCGCCGCCGGTGATGTGCGCGAACGCCCGGACCCCGCCGGCCCGGGTGAGCGCGAGGCAGTCCTGGGCATAGATCCGCGTCGGAGTGAGGAGTTCCTCACCCAGGGGACGGGAAAGGTCGCCCGGCTGCGCCTCCAGGGTCAGGCCGGTGCGGGCCAGGATGTGCCTGACCAGCGAGTAGCCGTTGGAGTGGATGCCGGACGAGGCCATCGCCAGGACCGCGTCGCCGGGCCGGACCCGGCCCGGCCCGAGCAGCTCGTCGGCCTCGACGACGCCCGTCCCGGCGCCGGCGATGTCGAACTCGTCCGGCCCGAGGAGTCCCGGGTGCTCGGCGGTCTCGCCGCCCACCAGGGCGCAGCCGGCGAGGGCGCAGCCGTCGGCGATACCGCCCACCAGGTCGGCGATCCGCTCGGGGATGACCTTGCCGCAGGCGATGTAGTCGGTCATGAACAGCGGCTCGGCGCCGCAGACGGCCAGATCGTCGACCACCATGCCGACCAGGTCGTGCCCCACGGTGTCGTAGATCCCGAGGCGGCGGGCGAGGTCGACCTTGGTGCCGACGCCGTCGGTGGAGGTGGCCAGCAGCGGGCGCCGGTAGCGCAGGAAGGCCGAGGCGTCGAAGAGCCCCGCGAAGCCGCTGGCGTCGTCGACCACCTCGGGCCGCCACGACCGCGCGACGCGGGACTTCATCAGCTCGACGGCGCGTTCGCCCGCCGCGATGTCGACCCCGGCGGCCTCGTACGAGGTGCCGCTCATGCTCTGGTCCTCTCGGTGGTGATCGGGAAGGCCTGCGCTGGAACGATCCCGCTCACGATCGGGACGGCTCCAGCAGGTGCTTGCCCCTGGCGGCGGCCTCCACCTCGATCGGGTAGACCCCGTCGAAGCAGGCCCGGCAGAGGCTGTCCTTGGCGATCTGGGAGGCGGCGATCAGCTCGTCCAGCGCGATGAAGCCGAGGGAGTCGGCGCCGATCCAGTCCCGGATGCCCGCGACGTCGAGGTTGCCGGCGATCAGCTCGGCCTTGGTGGCGAAGTCGATGCCGTAGAAGCACGGCCAGGAGACCGGCGGGCTGGAGATGCGCACGTGCACCTCGGCCGCCCCGGCCTCGCGCAGCAGCGCCACGACCTGGCGCTGCGTGTTGCCGCGCACGATCGAGTCGTCCACCACGACCAGGCGCTTGCCCTCGATCGCCTCGCGGAGCGGGTTGAGCTTGAGCCGGATGCCGAGCTGGCGGATGGTCTGGGACGGCTGGATGAAGGTCCGGCCGACGTAGGAGTTCTTGACCAGGCCCTGCCCGTACGGGATGCCCGACGCCTCGGCGTAGCCGATCGCCGCCGGGGTGCCCGACTCGGGCGTCGGGATCACCATGTCGGCCTCGACCGGGTGCTCGCGGGCCAGCCGGCGGCCGACCTCCACCCGGGTCGCCTGGACGCTGCGCCCGGCGATCGAGGTGTCGGGACGGGCCAGGTAGACGTACTCGAACAGGCAGCCCTTGGGGCGCGCCTCGGCGAACCGCTCGGACCGGACGCCGCCCGCGTCGATCGCGATCAGCTCGCCCGGCTCGATCTCGCGGACGAAGCGGGCGCCCACGATGTCGAGCCCCGCGGTCTCGGACGCGACGACCCAGCCGCGGTCCTCCAGGTTGCCCAGCACCAGCGGCCGGATCCCCTCGGGATCGCGGGCCGCGTACAGGGTGCCCTCGTCCATGAAGACCAGGGAGTAGGCGCCCTGGGCGACGGGGAGGATCTCCCGCGCGGCCTGGAGCGGCCCGTCCTGCCACTTGATCGGGGCGGCCGGCGCCGTGCCGCCCGCCTCCGCGGCGGCGGCGCGCGCGGCGGCCTCGACGCGGACGGCGCGGGCCCGGGTGGCGAGCAGCGCGGTCAGCACCTCGGTGTCGGTGGTCGCGGTCAGCTCGCGGGGGTCGAGCCGGTCGGCGAGCTCCAGGGTGTTGATCAGGTTTCCGTTGTGCGCCAGCGCCATCCCGCCGTCCTCGGTGGACCGGAAGGTGGGCTGGGCGTTCTCCCAGGTCGGGGACCCGGTGGTGGAATAGCGGCAATGGCCCACGGCGATATGGCCGCGCAGCGTATTGAGCACCGACTCGTCGAAGACCTGGGCCACCAGGCCCATGTCCTTGAAGACGACGATGCGGGAACCGTCACTGACCGCGATGCCCGCCGACTCCTGGCCCCGGTGCTGGAGCGCGTAGAGCCCGTAGTAGGTGAGCTTGCTCACCTCCGCCGGGTCGGCCGGGTCCGGGGGGACCCAGACGCCGAAGACACCGCAGGCGTCCTGCGGTGGGCGGTCGGAGGGGTCGAGGTCGTGGCTCAGACGTCCGTCACGGAGAGGCACGCTCGCCAGTGTAGATGCCCCCTTCACCTGCTCCGATCGGCGCATCTCCTTAACCGACCTTTACTCCCCGGAATCACAGGCCCGCGGCCGGGCACGGAAATGTGGTCGGCGACATGAGGGAGGAACGCATGACCATGCCGGGGTACCGAACGCACACGCCGTCCGCGCCGCCCGAGCGCGGCGGTCTGGCCAAGGCCTCGCTGGTCCTGGGGATCATCGGGCTCATCGGGCTGGCGCTGTGCCTGCTGGGGATCGTCCCCGCCGCCGTGGGGGTGGTGCTGGGGATCGTCTCGGTGAGGCGCGGCGAGGGCGGGCGCCGCACGGCGGGGGCGGGCATCGCCGTCTCCGCGGTGGCGCTGGTACTCGGCGCGGTCGCGCTCTTCTGGCTGCTGGACAAGGCGGCGCAGTGCGGGGACGAATCCCTGTATCCGGACGACGCGGCCCGGCAGCAGTGCGTAGAGCGCGAGTTCCCGTTCGCCAAGGAGACCGCGACCCCCTGAACGGACGACCGGAGGACCAGACCGGCGGTCAGGAGGGGGCGTTCCCAGCGGCCAGGGCGCGGACGGCCTCAACGTCCAGCGCGGACGTGTAAACGCGGAAGTCGTCCAGGAGGCCGGAGAAGGCGGGCTTGGTGGGCTCGCTGCCCAGGAGGATCGGGCCTGCGGGCGCCACCACCGCGTGTTCCAGGGGCTCGGCCACGCCGCCTCTCCTGCCATGCCCCGACCGACCGATCGCCTCCACGCTCGCAGCGCCGGGCCGCCCGCACAAGCCCCGGGCGGGCACGGGCCCCGGCGGCCGGCGTCAGCCCTGCGGCGGGCCCTGAGGGAGCGGGAGATGGCCGGACAGGTCGGCGCGCGCCCCGCTGGCCCGGACGCGTCCGTCGTCCAGCGCGTCGGTCCAGGCGAGGCGCCCGGTGGCCAGCGCGATCCAGGTCGCCGCGTCCATCTCCACCACATTCGGCGGGGTTCCCCGGGTATGGTGCGGGCCGTCGACGCACTGAACGGCGGCGTACGGGGGGACGCGGACCTCCACCGAACGGCCCGGCGCGAGCTCGGCCAGCCGGTCGAGGAGGAACCGCACCGCCCCCTTGACGACCGGCCGGGACGGCTCGGCGCCCGCGTCGTAGGCGGCGAGCACGGTGTCGAGCGCGGCGCGGCGCAGCGCGGCGGGCTCGTCGGCGCCGGCCGACGGCGGCAGGCCGAGCGCGGTCCGCTGCTCGTCCAGGACGGCGCGGGTGAGAGGTGTGCGGGACATCGGGACCGACGCTACCCGAGTCCCGTCCGACGGCCGCCCGCCGCCGGTGGCGCCGGAACCGGCCGTCACCCGGTAGAAAGGGTCCGGTGCCGGCACGGGGATCCAAGAGGTTCGGGGGGCGCCGGGGGGAGGCCCTCCGGCGGGAGGACACGGAGGTTCGTCAGATGCCCGAGGCGCTGCCGTTGCAGCCCGGCGACCCGCGAAGACTCGGCTCCTACGAGATCGCGGGCCGGCTCGGCGTGGGTGAGCAGGGCGCGGTCTTCCTCGGCCGCGGTCCCGCCGGACGCGACGTCGCGGTGAAGCTCCTGCACGTCCGGCTCAGCGGCGAACCGGTGGCCCGGTCACGGTTCACCGGAGCGTTCGCCCCTGCGCGAAGGGTCTCCGGGTTCTGCACCGCGGCGATCCTGGAAGCCGAGGTCGAGGGCGACCGTGCCTATGTGGTGAGCGAGTGCGTCGATGGCCCCTCCCTTCAGCAACTCGTAGACGACGAGGGTCCGCGCGGCGGCGCCGTAGTGGAACGTCTGGCGGTCGGTACGGCGATCGCTCTGGCCGCCGTCCACCGGGCCGGCGCGGTGCACCATGACTTCAAGCCGGGCAACGTCCTGCTAGGGCGCGACGGGCCCCGCGTGTGCGACTTCGGTATCGCACCCGCGCTGGACGCGGTGAACGCCGGTCCTTCAGGGAACGTGACCGACGACCCCGCCTACAAGGCTCCTGAGCAGCTCAGCGGTATGGGCGTCGGCCCCGCCGCAGACGTCTTCGCGTGGGCGGCCACCATGCTGTTCGCCGCCGCCGGGAAGCCGCCCTTCGGGCAGGACTCGCCGTCCGAGGTGATGCAGCGGATCGTCTACGACGACGCCGACCTGTCGACACTCCCCGAGTCGCTGCGCGAGGTGGTCACGGACGCGCTGGCCAAGGACCCTGCCGAACGTCCGACCGCGAAGCTCGTCCTGGAGCGGCTGCTGGACGAGGACGGCGAGCTGGCGCCCCGGATACCTCCGACGATGCTGACCGAGGGCAGGGCCCTCGCCAAGAGCTCAACCCCGCAGCCCGACCCCCCTGCACCGCCGCCCGTTCCCCCAACGCCCGCACCCTCCTCGCAGCCCGCGCCGTCCGCACCCTCCGCGCAGCCCGCTCCCCCAGCGGCGGCTCCGGTGCCTGCGCTTCAGGCCCCGGCCATCTCAGGCCCGATGTTGCCGGCCCCCGTCACCGCGCCCACCCCCATCCCTGCCCCGATTCCCGCTCCGCAGAGTCAGGCGAGGCCCAACCAGCCGGCGCTCGCACCGGCGGCGCTACGGAACGGTGCCGTCCCCTCTCATGATCCGGACGCGGGAGCGGCCGATCCGACGGCCGCGTTCCAGGCGATCGACCCGAACGGGCCGGCGCCGCTGTACGAGCCGCCCGCGAGTCCCGCCGACCGCACGGAGCCGACGCCGCACCTGATCCCGGGGCTGGAGCCCGGCCAGGGCGACGACGGGCGGCACTCGACGGCGATCCTGGCGATGCCGACGAAGTTCAGCCGGCCGAGCAACCACGTGCTCGGCGTGGCGCTGTCCCTGATCATCGGGGTCGGGGTCGGTATCGCGATCATCAGCCTGGTGCTGTGGCCGCTCAAGGGCGGCGACGACAAGCCCCCGTCCGGCCCTGCCGTCGCCGACGACCAGCCGGTGACCTCGATCCCCGAGTCGTTCTCGGGGACCTGGAAGGGGACGGCGGTCAACGCGATCAACAACGTCAGCTTCCCGATCGAGGTGACGTTCCAGGAGGGGTCCACGACCGCGCACGCCGTCTACCCGAAGGAGAAGTGCAACGGGACGCTCAAGCTGACCCGCGGCACCGGGAAGCAGTTGGAGATGTCGCTGACCGTCCCGCGGCCGTGCACCAGCGGGAACGTCCAGGTGACCCGGCAGCCGGACGGGACGTTGCAGTACGCGTGGAGCTCGCCGCAGAACCAGCGCGGCTACGCGGGGAAGCTCAGCCGCAACTGATCCGCGACCTGCGTACATGTCGGCTTTAGCGGCATATTGCAGCCAGGATCCATTAGGGTACCGGTCGGTCGAAGACCACGATCTTGGGCAGGGACCGTCCCCCGGGCGGTCCCGCCCGACCGAAGGAGACCCACGTGCGGACTGTGCACCGAAGGCTGCTGACGGTCGGCGCCGTCGCGACATGCGTGGGGGCCGCGGCGACGCTCCCCTCGCTCGCCGCCGACCCCGACGCCGCGCTCGTGAAGGTGGCGGCGGCCGAGGGCACCCCGGTGCCCGGCCAGTACATCGTCACCCTCAAGGACGGCGCCTCCTCCGACTCGGCCGCCAAGAAGGTCCGGGCCGCGGCGGTGCAGCGCTTCGACGGCGTCCTCAACGGGTTCGCCGCCCGGCTGAACCGCACCCAGCTCGACCAACTCCGCCGTGACCATCGGGTGGCGGCCATCGAACAGGACCAGATCGTCAAGGCGTCCGGCACCCAGCGCGCGCCGCTGCCCTGGGGCCTGGACCGGATCGACCAGCGCAAGCGGCCCTTGTCCAAGTCCTACTCCTACGGCGCCCGCGGTCGCGGCGTCACCGCGTACGTGATCGACACCGGCGTCGACGCCGGCCACCGCGAGTTCGGCGGCCGGGCCGCGTCCGCCTGGACCGCCCCGCAGTTCGGTGGCGACGGCCGCGACTGCAACGGCCACGGCACGCACGTCACCGGGATCATCGGCTCCAAGACCTACGGCGTCGCCAAGGAGGCCAAGCTCCGCTCGGTCCGGGTGCTCGGCTGTGACGGCAGCGGCCCGATGTCCAACCTCGTCGCCGCGGCCCAGTGGCTCCGCACGCACGCCGCCAAGCCGGCCGTGGCCAACATGTCCGTCGGCGGCCCCAAGTCGGCCGCGCTCAACACCGCGGTCACCAACCTGTCCAAGTCGGGGGTGTTCGTCTCGGTCGCCGCCGGCAACGAGGGCCAGAACGCCTGCAAGACCTCGCCCGCCAGCGCGGGCTGGGTCATGGCGGTCGGCGCGACCACGTCCTACGACAACCGGGCCGACTGGTCCAACTACGGCTCCTGCGTCGACATCCACGCGCCGGGCTACGGCATCTGGTCCACCTGGCCGGGCAACGGCAAGCGCGCCCTCAGCGGCACCTCCATGGCCACCCCGTACGTGAGCGGTGTGGCGGCGCTCTACCTCACCACCCACCGCGGCGCGGGCTTCTCGCAGGTGCAGAAGTGGATGACCGACAGCTCCACCCGCGGGCAGGTCAAGCGTCTCCCCAAGGGAACGACGAACAAGCTCCTCTTCAAGGGAGGGCTGTGAGGCCGGTCACGTAGTCTGGCCCGGCTCCCCCGCTGCGGGGGGCCGGGCTTCCTGTACTCCGAACCGCCTCCACGCCACAGGGTTTAACCTTGGCGGCGATACAGATGGTTCATTACCGTTCATTGGCATTCGGTCGGTGACTCGCCCCGAGACCCGGGGCAGGCTGGCCGGACCGGCCGAATCCCGCGGCGCACCGCCCGGGAACCGGGGACCCACTAGCCGGGGCGCTCACACCGTCCCGGCCGGGGTGAATTCACCGCACGCCGGTGATAGGGCAGACTCCGGCCCGAATCCGTCAGCTAACCCGGTAGGCCATCGAGGAGAGGAGAGGACGTGGAGACCCCCACCTCCACCCTTCGGCGCGCCACCGCGGCCCTCGTGGCCGCCGCGGCCGTCCTGCCGCTGTGCGCGGGCGGGACCATGGCCCGGGCCGACCCGGGCGACAGCGGGCGCTTCGCGAAGCTGAACGGCCAGATCGAGAAGCTCGACAAGGCCTACGGCGGCGACCTGGCCAAGCTCAAGGACGCCGAGCACGACGCCAAGCAGGCGGTGGCCCGGTCCAAGGACCTCAAGACCGACCTGGCCTCGGCCCGCGACCTGGTCGCCGAGCTCGCCGCCACCCAGTACATGACCGGCGGCGCCGACCCCACCGCCGCGGTGCTGGGCTCGGACGACCCCGCCGCGTTCCTCGGCAACCTCAGCCTCGCCAGCCACCTCGCGCAGAAGAAGTCGGCGAAGGTCCAGCAGATCAAGAAGCTGGTCACCGACCAGGACAAGGCCCGCCGGGAGGCGGAGCAGAAGATCGGCGACCTCGAGAAGCACATCCGGGACCTCACCCGGCAGAAGAACCGGATCAGGACGCTGGTCAAGAAGTACAAGCCCGAGTCGCCGAGCGTCGGCATGGGCGGCGTGACCCCCCGCATGCGCAAGGTCAAGGACACCCTCGACCAGGAGCAGGGCCCGTTCCCGACGATCGGCTGCGTCCGCTCGACCGGCGACCCGCAGGACCACGGCACCGGCCACGCCTGCGACTTCATGGTCACCACCGGCGGCCAGATGGCCGCCGGCAGCGCCCAGGCCCTGGGCGACCGCACCGCCGCCTACGCCATCGCCCACGCCAGCGCGCTCGGCATCAAGTACATCATCTGGCGCCAGCGCATCTACGACATGCGCAGCCCCGGCTGGGACCCCATGTCCAACCGCGGCGGTACCACCGCCAACCACTACGACCATGTCCACATCTCGGTCTTCTAGACGTATCGCCTTCTGACCAGGGCCGCAGCTCACGAGATCTCCCGAGAGGGCACATCCAGGGCACTCGTGCCCGGACTCGAATTCCCACGGGTGAGGCATCGGCCTTCCGGACAAATGAATGGCCGCGCGGCCAAATCATCTTTACCGTTGCCGGATGGCGGTGAACGGGATGTGGCCGGGCGACCGGCGGGTGAGGATCGTTGTTCAGCGAGTGCGGCTGGGGGGCCGGGAGTACCGCGTTATCAGCCCCGCCCGCCCTTTGAAGAATGCGTCATTGCGCCAGATGGACAGATACTTCAGCTTCACCGTGGACCGTCCGGAAGGGCGCCTGATGGGCGCGCTCTGGCTGTTGGCGGCACGGTCGCAGCGTTCGGTCGTCTACCTCCCGACTCGGACGGCCCCGTGCCCGCCGGGCCTGGAAGACGACGGTGTAGCAGTGGACCTTGTAATGAGCCACCACTCGCTTCAGCTGCGCCCGGCTCAGTGGAAGCGGATCCGGCAGCGGATCAGCCGGGGGAACCCCCCTCGCGACCTTCGTACGGCACGGTTGCCCGCCAGCGACGTCCTCGTCGAGGAGGACATCGATTTCGACGCCCTGGACCACGCGGAGAACAGGGACCTGCTTCGGCAGCACGTGTACGGGGAGACGCTGTTTATGACGGGCAGCACCTCTGCATTCAGGAGGCAGGCACGGCACTTCTTCGACGCGGCGAAGACCGGTCCCAAAGTGGCTGCCCGCGGCTACCCGTACTTTCCTGGCGGGTGCAACTACCACTACTGCACGGTCTTCGACGATGACCTGCCAGAGGCGGACCAGCAGTTGGTGCATGTGGAGTACCTGCCGAGCTGGACGCGGTGACAACGACGCCCCCCAAGGCGTCGCCCCGTTGCGTCCGTGACTACGAACGCCCGCCCACCAAGCAATATGGTCCATGATCATCGTAATGGGACGACGACTGCGCACACCGCCGCACGTGATCAGCTGTCGCCACCAGGTCATCGCGGGGACGGCAGTCAGCGACCTTGACCGTGATCGAACTGATTTCGTCGGCGTGCCCGTTGCGCGCCAGCCAGAGCAAACGATCATGGTCGTGGACGGTCGTCAACGGGAGGGGCGCACATAGGGGCAGGTCAGCGGTTGTGCAGGTGACCGGCGGGCGGTGGATGAGACTTTCCCAAGCTGACAGCGCGGATCAATCACGGAACGGGCGACCCCCTGACTGAAGGGGGCAGCCTGTTCACAGGTCAGCGGCTCCTACTCGTCGTCCTGTTCACTCAACATGGTGGGTCACGGCCCCAGACGCCGAGGGCACATCCAGGGCACATGGACCTGAGATCACCTAAGAGTTGGCGCGAGTCGGTGAGGGCAGAACACCAGGTCAGAGTCGGTTTCTGGCCACGCTCCGTAGGTCACGAGCACCCCGTGATCAGAACTCGGTCTTCTAGCGAGCGCTGGACCGGCTACGAGACGGCTTTCAGCGGTAGGTCGCCGCCTCGCCAGGTGGCTGCCAGCTCCTGCACCGGCACGTTGAGCGCCTCGCCGAGGCGGACGATCGTGCCGAACCCGGGGGAGGGCAGGCGGCCGGTCTCGATCTTGCGCAGGGTCTCCGGCGACATGCCGGCCGCGTGCGCGACCTCCGCGAGGTCGCGTTCTGCCCGCGCGTGGCGCAGCAGGGCGCCGAGGCGCCTGCCGGCTTCGATCTGTTCGGGCGTGAGCGGTTGGCGGACCATGTCCCCAGGGTAGGACTGGTATTTCTATACCGTCAAGCACTAGAGTGCCGGTATAGAAATACCGGCACTCCCTGTACGTGAGGTACTCGTGATCGAACTGAAGACGCCCGCGGAGATCCAGCGGATGCACGTGGCCGGGCGTTTCGTCGCCGACGCGCTCTCCGAAGTCCGCCGGCTCGCCACAGTGGGCGTCAACCTCCTGGACCTGGAACACCACGTGCGCGCCATGATCGAACGACGCGGTGCGAAGTCGTGCTACTGGGACTACGCGCCGTCCTTCGGCCGCGGTCCGTTCCGCAACGTCATCTGCCTGTCGGTCAACGACGCCGTCCTGCACGGCCTGCCCCACGACTACGCGCTGCGTGACGGGGACGTCCTCAGCGCGGACCTCGCGGTCGGCATCGACGGCTGGGTGGCGGACTCGGCGTGCACGGTCGTCGTCGGGACCGCCGCCGAGGAGGACCTGCGGATCATCCGCGCCACCGAGGAAGCGCTGGAGGCGGCGATCGAGACGGCGCGTCCGGGCAACCGCCTGGGCGACATCTCGGCGGCGATCTGGGCGGTGGCCCGCGACTACGGCTATCCGGTCAACAACGAGTTCGGCGGCCACGGCCTCGGCCGCACCATGCACGAGGAGCCCCACGTCTCGAACAAGGGCCGGGCGGGGCGCGGCCTCACGCTCCGTCCGGGTCTGACCCTCGCGCTCGAACCCTGGTTCGCCCGCACGACCGACCGGATCGTCTACGACGCCGACGGCTGGACCATCCGGTCGGCCGACGGCTCGCGCACGGCCCACTCCGAGCACACGGTGGCCATCACCGAGGACGGCCCCCTCGTGCTCACCCGGCGTGAACCGGACCGCCCTGCGACGAGGGAGGACCCGCCAGTTCGTCTGTCCGGAAAGGACGCCTGATGCTCCAGCGGTGGGCTCGCCCGAACGAGCGCCCCGTCCGGCCGGCTCAGCTCACCGGGTCGCGCCGCCGCCGTGCCGTGGTCGGAACCGGGGCGATCGCGCGTCGGCGGACGATCAGCACGATGACGAGGACGACCTGGAGCACGATCGGCAGGATCATCCCGATCGAGGGGGCGGGATCGGAGCCGACAAGGTTGGAGATCAGGCCGGTGTCCCAGAGACCGTGCACGAGCATCGGCAGCAGGATCGTGCCGCCGACGCGGAGGCACAGGTAGAAGAAATAGCCGGAGGTGGACACGATCACTGCCTGGAGAACGGCCTGGGTGCCCTGGCCGATGGCGTTGCTGACGTGCGCCGCGCCGAAGACCAGCGAAGAGTAGAGGGCGACCCTGCCCTCACTGAGCCCGGCCCGGCGGAAGACGTTGACGCCGATCCCCCGGAACATCAGTTCCTCGCCGACGCCGACGAACACGCCGAGCGCCAGCAGGCACAGCACCAGGGTCACGCGCTGGTCGGCCAGGTTCCCGTAGTCGAGGCCGGCGACCGAGACGACCAGCATCGAGACCGGCACGAACCACACCCAGCGCCGGACCGGCACCCGGCAGCGCACGACGTCCGGCCACCAGCCGAGCCAGGTCGTCAGGGCCGCGGCGAACACGATCGAGGCGCCGATCGGGACCAGCGCGTTACGGATCATCGACTCGGTGGTCGGGAACTCGCTCTTGGAGTCGTGGGTATCCACCCCGATGAGCAGGCCGAGCCCCTGGATGACGGCCAGATAGACCAGGACCACCACGATGAACCACGGCCAGGTGAGCCGCCGCCCTCTCTGCCCGTCCTGCTCCCCGCTCGTCGCCATCATCGCCACGTCACATCCTGTTGCTCAGCGATGGTCCGGCCCATGGGGGTGCGCGAGGGTGCATCGCGGCAGGGGTCCCTACCAGGGGATTCATCCCAAATACTAGTCGGCCATTGACTCCGGTGGGAGGAACGGGACCGAGCCGCCACGTGCGTTGGGAATGGCCACCAGGTGTTCGAGCGACAGGTCCTGGGGCTGGGACTCCAGGGCGATCACCAGGGCGCCGCCCGCCTTGTCGACGGCTTCGAGCCACTGGAGCATCACCTTCGCGTCCCGCTGGCCGTTGGCGCCCTGGACCATGAAACCGGCCTCTCCGGGGCCGTCGACGACGCTGAACGCGAGGCGGGCGGCGAGGTTCCAGCCCGCGCAGTTCGACACGACGCCGTCCCGCACGGTCAGCGGCGGGAGCGCGTCCATGTGCGGCGGCGCGACGACCACCAGGTGCGGGATCGGCTCGGCGGCGTAGGTGACGTTCTCTCGGGTGACGAGCATGCGCGGGAGTATCGCACGCTTCGCCGGATCAGGTGGAGTGCCGCAAGGCGGCCCCTGGAAGCGCCTCCAGCGCCCGTCCAGACGGCCCAGGACGACCGTGGCGGCCCCGGTATCGGGGACGGCAGGGCGGGCAAGTGACGGCCCGTGACGCGGACGGGCGCCCGGCCACGTGGGTGGACGGGCGCCCGTGGGGCGTGCCGGATCAGCCGGCGTAGCTCGGCAGGGTGCGCTCGTGCGACTCGCGGAGCTCGGCCAGCGGGATCGAGAACATCTCCTGCTGGTCGCCCTCCGGGCCGCGGCCCGAGACCGTCAGCGAGTCGCCGCCGGCGTTGCCGATCTGCGTGACCGGAACGCCCTTGGCCTCGCAGAGCGCCGCCAGCTTGGACTCGGCGCCGGGACGCACCGCGACCACGGCGCGGGCCACCGACTCGCTGAACAGCGACACGAACGGGTCGCCGGGCAGCATGATTCGGGCGCCCATGCTGCCGCGCAGGCACGACTCGACCAGGACCTGCGACAGGCCGCCGTCCGACAGGTCGTGCGCGGCGGTGAGCAGGCCCTCGCGACCGGCCTGGACCAGCACCGACGCCAGCGCCGCCTCGGCGGCCAGGTCGACCAGCGGGGGCAGGCCGCCCAGGTGGCCGTAGACCACGTGCGCCCATTCGGAGCCGCCGAACTCCTCGCGGGTCTCACCGAGCAGCGCCAGGGTGGCGCCGTCGGAGGTGAACGACATGTTGACGTGCCTGCGCACGTCGTCGTGCACCCCGAGGACCCCGATGACCGGCGTCGGGTTGATCGGCGTGCTGCCGGTCTGGTTGTAGAACGACACGTTCCCGCCGGTGACGGGGACGCCGAGGTAGCGGCAGGCGTCGGCGAGGCCCTCGACCGCGCGGGCGAACTGCCACATGACGCCCGGGTCCTCCGGCGAGCCGAAGTTGAGGCAGTTGGTGACCGCGAGGGGACGCGCGCCGGTGGCGGCGACGTTGCGGTACGCCTCCGACAGCGCGAGCTGGGCGCCGGCGTACGGGTCGAGGCGGGTGTAACGGCCGTTGCCGTCGAGGGACAGCGCGATGCCGAGGCCCGACTCGTCGTCGATCCGCACCACGCCCGCGTTCTCGGGCATGGCCATCACCGTGTCGCCCAGTACGTACCGGTCGTACTGCGAGGTCACCCACGTCTTACTGGCGAGGTTGGGCGAACCGGCCAGCCACAGCACGGTGCGGCGCAGCTCGTCGCCGTTGGACGGGCGGGTCAGCCGTCCCGGGGTGTCGGACTGGAGCGCGCCGAGGTCGGCGGGCACCGCGATCGGACGCTCGTAGACCGGGCCCTCGTCGACGGCGGTGCCCGGCGGGATGTCGACGATCGTCTCGCCGCGCCAGGTCATCACCAGGCGGCCGGTGCCGGTGACCGCGCCGATCACCGTCGCCGGGATCTCCCAGCGGTCGCAGATCTCCATGAACCGGTCGACCTTGCCGGGCTCGACCACGGCCATCATCCGCTCCTGCGACTCGCTCATGAGGATCTCCTCAGGGCGCAGGGTCGCGTCGCGCAGCGGGACGGAGTCGAGCTCGACGTGCATGCCGCCGGTGCCGGCCGCGGCCAGCTCCGTCGTGGCGCACGACACACCGGCGGCGCCGAGGTCCTGGATGCCGACGACGAGGTCCTCGGCGAACAGCTCCAGGCAGCACTCGATGAGCAGCTTCTCCATGAACGGGTCGCCGACCTGGACGGCAGGCCGCTTCTGCTGCGACTCGTCGTCGAAGGTGGCCGAGGCGAGCACCGAGGCGCCGCCGATCCCGTCGGGGCCGGTGCCGGCGCCGAAGAGGATCACCCGGTTGCCAGGTCCGGGGGCGATCGCCCGCTGGATGTCGCCGTGCTTCATCACGCCCACGCACAGCGCGTTGACCAGCGGGTTCTGTGCGTAGCAGGCGTCGAAGACGGTCTCGCCGCCGATGTTGGGCAGGCCGAGCGAGTTGCCGTAGCCGCCGACTCCGGCGACCACGCCGGGCAGCACCCGCTGGGTGTCGGGGGCGTCGGCCGGGCCGAAGCGGAGGGAGTCCATGACCGCGATCGGGCGGGCGCCCATCGACATGATGTCGCGGACGATGCCGCCCACGCCGGTGGCCGCGCCCTGGTAGGGCTCCACGTAGGACGGGTGGTTGTGCGACTCGACCTTGAAGGTCACCGCCCAGCCCTGGCCGATGTCGACGACACCGGCGTTCTCCCCCATCCCGACCAGCAGCGCGTCGGTCTGCGGGGCCTTGTCGCCGAACTGGCGCAGGTGCACCTTGGAGCTCTTGTACGAGCAGTGCTCGCTCCACATCACCGAGTAGATCGCCAGCTCGGCGGCGGTGGGGCGGCGTCCCAGGATGTCGCGGACCCGCTGGTACTCCTCGTCCTTCATGCCCAGCTCGGCGAACGGCTGGGGCCGGTCGGGCGAGGCCGCGGCGACCGCGACCGTGTCGGTGGCCGGGTCGGCGGCGGGCGACGGGACGCCCACCGCGGTGATCACGGGCTGCGGGCCCGTCGGCGGCCGTTCGCCGGACGCCACGGGCCTGTCCGGCCGGCCGGGCTCGCCGGACTCGCCCGCCGGGCCTGAGGCGGCGGCGAGCGCGGCGAGGCCCGCGACGGGGTCGGACGAGCCCTCGGCCGGACGCTCGGGCCGCGCGGGCGGCTCCTGCTGGTCGCGGAGCTCGGGCAGGGCGAACGGGCCGCTGCTCTCGCCGGGCCCCTCGGGGCTCCGGGGGGACTGGGAGGACCGGGGGTTCTCGAAACTCCCCGATCCCTGGGATCCCTGGGGCTCGCGGCGGGCGGCGGCGGCAGCGGCGGCGACATCCGGGTTGGTGAGGCCGGGGTCAGGGAAGCCGGGGTCAGGGAAGCCGGGGTCAGGGAAGCCGGGGGCGGACGGGTCCGAGGCCGACGCCTGCGCGATGCCGGTGCCCTCGGCGGCCAGCGCCTTGACGAAATCGCGCGCGGGGTCGCCCGCGTTGGCCGGCGCCTCGGCCGGATCGGTCGCCTGGACCTCGTTCAGCGGCGGGATGGGACCGGTCAGCGGCCCCGAGGTC
Source organism: Actinomadura xylanilytica (assembly GCF_030283145.1). Lineage (GTDB taxonomy): Bacteria > Actinomycetota > Actinomycetes > Streptosporangiales > Streptosporangiaceae > Spirillospora > Spirillospora xylanilytica. The sequence continues at coordinate 1,192,553 of NZ_JASNWE010000002.1, read as the reverse complement.
TCCTCGGGCACCGGATGGCCGATACCGGACGACGACCGCCCGGCCGCCGGGACGGCCCGCTCGCCGGACGTCCTCGGGATCGGCCCGGTGGCCCGGCGCCGGCCGCCGCGCCGCGAGCCGCTCTGAGCGGGGCCGGGGTCGGCGGGGGCGGGTGCGGGTGCGGCGGCGGGCGGGGTCTGTCCGCCGGACGGTCCGGACGGGTCGTCCGACGGGCCGAAGATCAGGCCGGACTCCTCGCCGGCGGCGGGGTCGTCCTCGTCGACGATGGCCTCGAACGCCTGCGTCACGGCCGGGTCGACCGGCTGGAGCTCGGGGTCGTCGGCGTCGGACTTGAGCCCGGCGAGCCATTCCATCGACGTCTCGTCGGAGCGGTCCCTGCGGCGGGGACCGTCCGGGGGGCCGGGGGTGTTGGGCGGCTGCTCGCTCATGCGTTGACCAGTCTCTTGACGATCGAGGTGAAGAAGCCGAGCCCGTCGGTGGACGGCCCGGTCAGCGACTCCACGGCGTGCTCGGGGTGGGGCATCAGCCCGACCACGTTGCCGGCCTCGTTGCAGATCCCGGCGATGTCGTCGAGGGAGCCGTTGGGGTTCAGGTCGAGGTAGCGGGCCACGATCCGGCCGCTGGACGACAGCTCGTCGAGGGTCTCCTGATCGGCGACGTACCGCCCGTCCGCGTTCTTGATCGGGACGAGCAGCTCCTGGCCCTGGCTGTAGTCGGCGGTCCAGGCGGTCTCCGCGTGCTCGACGCGGAGCCGCTGGTCGCGGCAGACGAAGTGCAGGCCGGCGTTCGGCAGCAGCGCGCCGGGCAGCAGGTGCGACTCGCACAGCACCTGGAACCCGTTGCAGATGCCGAGCACCGGCAGCCCCTTCTTGGCGGCGGCCACCAACTCGGCCATCAGCGGCGCGAACCGTGCGATCGCCCCGGCCCGCAGGTAGTCCCCGTATGAGAAACCACCTGGCAGCACCACGGCGTCGACTCCCTGGAGGTCGTGGTCACCGTGCCACAGTGTGACCGGCTCGGCGCCGGCGAGCCGTACGGCTCGTGCGGCGTCACGATCGTCCAGGGAGCCGGGGAAGGTGATGACCCCAACCCGGGCAGCGTCCATCTGTTCTGTTCCTCCGAAATGAGGTGCGGCCGGGGCGGGCGGGTACTCTCTCCGCCGATCACCGCTTGCGCGCAACGATCCCCCCGCGCGCGTCCAATCTACCCGGCGCTGGGCATGAGCCGGCGGTCGAGGCGGCGAACCAGGGCCTCGTCGCTCCAGGTCAGTCGCTTCTGTAGGTGGACGACGGTGCCCCGTTCGGGCGAGGAGTCGATGCTCAGGTCGTCCACCAGCGCCCGCATGATCCTAATCCCGCGGCCGGATTCGCTCAACATCCCGCGGTCCTCCTCGGCCCCGCGCAGCCCCCGGCCCCAGTCCATGATCTTGAGGGTGCAGGCACCCTGGTCGATGTGCCCGACCACCTCGTAGTCGCCCGTGGCACGGGCGTGCTGGACCACGTTGGTGCACGCCTCGGACGCGGCGAGGAGCAGGTCGGCGACGCAGTCGTCGGCCACGCCGAGCGCGCGCAGGGCGTCGCCGATCACCCGCCGGACCACCGGGATACTCGGCGCTTCGCGTGGCAATGCGAGCGAGAACCTCATATCCACCGGTCACCCCTGTGGTCGCCTAGCCCCCTGCCGGGCCACCGCCCCGAAGGGACGCTCCGCGGCTCGACGCACCTAGGCTTCCCCGGCGAAAACTCGGATAATCGTTACGCCAGGGGCCTATTCCGTGCACCGCGAACGCCCCGGCCCACTGGCCGATCCGAAGTGGACGGCGACCGGGACCGACAACGCCCGGACGAACCGCGCCCAGGCTCAGAGGACGCGCACCTCGAAGTTCTCGATGACCGGGTTGGCCAGCAGGGTCTCGGCGATCTTGCGGGCCCGGTCGAGCGCCGCGTCGTCCGCGGGCCCGTCGAGCTCCAGTTCGAACCGCTTGCCCTGCCGGACCGCCGCGACGCCCTCGTACCCGAGCTGCGGCAGTTTCCGGGAGATCGCCTGCCCCTGCGGGTCGAGGATCTCCGGCTTGAGCATGACGTCGACGACGACACGCGCCACGACAGCCCCCTCATTGATCTGCGCTTTTGCTGACGAACCTGAAGCGTACGGCACCATTGCCTCACTGAACGCACCCGTCCCCCGGAGCCGAGGATGAACATCGACGAACTGTCCTCTCCGGAACGCCGTCTCTGGGAGGCGTTCCCGCGCGGCGAGTCGGTCGATCTGGCGTCCGCCGACCAGGGCCTGAACGACCCGGGCGGCGCCGACCGGTGGGGGCCCGAGCGGACCGTCCGGGCCGAGGTGCTGGTCGCGCTGCTCGTCGGCGCCGTCGCCGCCGAGCCCGGCCAGGTCGCCGCGGTCCGTCTCAGCGGCGCCCGCGTCGTCGGCCCGCTGAACCTGGGGCACGCCGAGGTGGCCGCCCCGCTGGCGCTCACCGGCTGCGCGTTCGACGAGCCCCCGCAGCTCTACTGGGCGAAGATGAGCAGCGTCCACCTGATGCGGTGCGGCCTGCCCGGTCTGATCGCCTCGGGCGCCCGGGTGGACGGGCACATGTGGCTGGAGGGCAGCCGCATCTCCGGCGGCCTCTGGCTGGACGGTGCGCACATCACCGGCATTCTCAACATGTCGGGCGTCCACCTGGTCAATCCCGGGGACGACGCGCTGCTCGCCGACCGCCTCACCGTGAACGCCAACGTCTACTGCGACCAGGGCTTCACCGCCGACGGCGAGGTCCGCCTGCCGGGTGCCCGGATCGGCGGCCAGCTCATCTTCCGCGGAGCCCGGCTGCACAACCCGCCGGGCGTCGCCCTGTACGCCAGCCGCCTCGACGCGGCGGCCAACGTGTTCTGCGACGGCGGGTTCAGCGCCGAAGGCGAGATCCGGCTCCGCGGCGCCCGCGTCGGCGGCTACCTCTCGTTCGTCGGCGCCAAGCTCGTCCATCCCGAGCGCACCGCCCTGAACGCCGACGACCTCGCCGTGGAGACCGACGTCTACTGCACAGACGGATTCAGCGCCGACGGCGGCGTCAGCTTCGCGGGCGCGCGCGTGGCCGGGCAGCTCAGCCTGAGCGGTGCGCGCCTCAGCCACGAGTCCGGGACTGCCCTCGGCCTCCAGCGCCTCCAGGCCGAGGAGCTCCTTCTGAGGCCCACCGAGGCCATCAAGGGCATAGCGGACCTCTCCTACGCCCGGGTCAACCTCCTGCGCGACGACGCCGGCACATGGCCGTCCCGCCTCCAATTGGACGGCCTCCAGTACGAGAACCTGGAGCCGCCCCTCACCGCACGCGAGCGCCTCGGCTGGCTGCGCCGCGACACCGACGGCTACCAGCCCCAGCCGTACGAGCGGCTCGCACAGACCTACCGCAGCCTCGGACTGGACGCCGACGGCCGCTCCATCCTCCTGGCGAAGGCCCGCGACCGCCGGAGCACCCAGGGCCTCCCCCTCAAGACCATCGGCTACTTACAGGACGCCCTGGTCGGCTACGGCTACCGTCCGTTCCGCGCGGCGAGCTGGCTGATCGGCCTGCTGGCGTTCGGCACCGTCGTCTTCTCGCTGCACAAGCCCGGCGTCCTGAACGCCGACGACAGCCCGCATTTCAACGCGTTCTTCTACACCCTCGACCTGCTCCTGCCGGTCGGATCGCTCGGCCAAGAGGGCGTCTTCGCCCCGGCGGGGATCTACCAGTGGATCGCCAACCTCCTGGTGGCCGCGGGCTTCGTCCTCGGCCTGACCGTGGCCGCCGGCGCCACCCGGGCCCTGTCCCGGGAGTAGGGCGGCGCCCCCTTTGTCAAGGCGGGTCAACGCGCCCGTTGACCCTGTCGTACCCGTGCGCTACTTGTGGCGGGACGGGAATCAGGGGGACGCCGCGAATGGTCACAGGAAAGATCGATGTGCCGGCCGTCCAGGCGGAACTCCAGGCCATTTCGACGCTCATGTCCGAGATCGTCCGCATGATGGGCCCGCAGGTCTGGCAGGGCGGCTCGGCGGGCGCGTTCACCGCCGATCTGCAAGGCCACAACCGGTCACTCGACCGGATGATGGTCCAGATCATGAAGATGGTGTCGGAACTCGACCACATGCCGATGGTGCTGACCGTCCCGGAGATCCCCCGGGTCACCCCCGCGTCCGGCCGTCCCGGCGTGGCCTCGGTGTCCCCCAGCGGCCTGGAACGCCTCGAGACCGCCCTGAACCGCGCCGCCGACGGCCTTCCGGGGCACGGCAACCGCGTCCGCCGCCTGCTGGCCGTCCAGGGCCCCGGCATCGCCGGCACCGCCCAGTGCGCCCGCACGTCCGACTGGTGCCGCGACCAGGCCAGGCGGATGCGCACCCGCGTCATGTACGCCCTGGCCGAGAACCAGGTCACGCCCCGCGGCCCGATGCCCGCGATCCCCGACCTCGAACGCTTCGGCGACAGGGAGATGTCCGATCTCGGCCGCCTCCAGGCCCTCGCCTTCGCCAAGAACCTCAAGGACCCCGACGGCCCCCTGCTCAACGAGATCGGCCGCACCCTCCGCGAGAACGCCAAGAACCAGGCGTACCTCGGCACCTTCTTCGGCAACGTCCCGGCCGGCTCCATCGGAAAGCTCGCCTACACCCTCCACAGACGAAGCGGCGCCCCCCTCTCCAAGGACGACAAGGCCCTCTTGGGCGCCGTCGGAACCGCCCTGGCCGCCCTCTCCCGCAAGAAGGACGGCCAGGGCGCCCTGGCCAACGCCCTGGGCCCCATCGGCGCCGACCTCCCCGGCCAGGCCCTCCTGGTCAAGCTCAGCGCCCCGGACGTCAAGTGGAGCTCGTCCGTCCTGGTCGACATGGGCAAGGCCGCCCTCCGCTGGCGCCAGAAACACCCCTCCTACGCCATCACCGAAACGGTCGGCGGCAAGGCCGGAGACCAGTACACCTACGCCACCAACCAGCCGAACGGACGCTGGTGGGATGCCTGGGGCCTGGGGACCTCGGCCCGCAACGGTGATCCGAAGGTGCTGAACGAGTACGACCCGGCCCTCACCATCCTGGGCCGCATCTCCCGGCAGAACGACCGCGCGGCAGCTCGGACGCTGGTCGCCACAGACCTCGAGAACGGCTTCACCATCAAGGACGCCGAGAAGGCCGACGCGCTGACGTGGCTGAGCCGCGGCAATGGCGGAACCTACGCGTCCCTGCTGGTCGCTCCCGACTGGCCTGACTCCGGTGCCGCCGCGGGGGCCGTCATCAAACTGGCGACCACCCCGGAGAAGGGGCACGAGGAGGAGGCCGCGAGCAATGCCGCCGAGATCATGAAGACCGTCGCCTGGTGGAACGACAAAGGCCGGGAGAAGGTCGACAAGCTGCTGAAGAAGGAAAGCCCGCCGGACCTGTTCCCCTGGTTCGACGTGGTCCCCCCTCAGGGAAGCGGCCCGCGCTGGATGGGCCACACCAAGCAGTACGAGGCCGAACTCGGCTCGGGTCTGGTCTCCGGCCTGTTGCAGATGACCCGCATGCACATCCCTGCCATCGCCGACGCCAACCGCACCGCCAGCGGCACCGAACTGCCCAGCACTGATCCGGTGACCCATCGCGCCTACGTGGACATCAGCGGCTCGGACATGCAGTCCTTCCTTCGCACCTTCGCCGCCGACGACAGGGCCTGGGCGCAGCTCGCCGCCGATACCCAGAACTATCGGCAGCGACTCTTCGCCTGGGGCCTGCGCACCCACAGCTTGGGCGACGCCATCGTGCGCGCCGGATACCTGGAGGGGAACCTCATCGCCGCCTACGCGAAGGAGCGGACCAGCAGCGAGGAGATCACGAAGAAGCAGTACGAAGACGCCCAGAAGCGTCTCGGCGTCTTGCGCGACATCACCGGCGGGATCATCGGAGCATCACCGGCCGGTGCCGTCCCCGGAGTCACCGATGTCTACGGCATCGGCACGAATCTCGCCCTGGACAAGATCCAGTACAAGGATTTCGACAAGAAGATCGAGCAGATCAAAGCGGAAAATTCCACCTACTCGGACCAGATCTATCTGGACCTGGCTCGCGGCTACGCACTCGCCCACCACGGGAACACCGGCGATCCCACGATCAATTCACTTCTCAAGAAGGAGGATCTATCTACGGAAGACAAGGCCCGCGTCATCCAGTGGACGAAGCAGCACCCCTTCAAAGAACGGACACCACAGACTGACGAGGTCACCGGCCTAGAGGTACTCCGGAAAGCCGAGAGTGCGTCGGACCACAACATCCCACCTTCTTGAGCCTCGATCCAGGGCGTACTGCACTCACTTTTCAAAGGCAGAACCGGCCAGCCGATCGGGAAGCTTGAACGAGTAGACCCGACCGCAACCCTTATCATTCAGCAAGATACTGCCATCAGCCGCACGGACACTACCACTCGACATGGCGGATGCGACGGAACCAAGGGACCCATCGAATTTGTCACACCTGACAAATCCACCCCACGACAACCGCTCCATCCTTCCATCTCGTCGCACCAGGGTCGGCCGGGGCGTGATTGTGCTCGCTTTCATTCCCCCTAGCAGCACCACAGCCCCCTGACCTGCGGGAACAACAGTGGACCACGAAGGCAGGCGGGATACTGACTTCGGAAATCGAACCGAAGTCGCCGGACCAGTGCGCGGTAGTCGAATAATTCCGCGATGCCCTAGCAGAACCAATCCACCCTGGTCGTCGAGCACCGCGTCCGAGGGCTGAAATTCTCCTTCTTCGACCACCTTGTCAAGGGCATCGCCATAACCGAGAGGGCGCCATTCATCAAGCCTCCCCGGCCCGCGAACCTCAAACAGCATTCCCGTCTTAGAGATAACGATCGGGACACCATCAGCACGAACAACAAGCTTCGCCCCCTTCCAATTCGGATAGAGCTGAAGCTTCACTGAAGCTGACAGCGACCCTCCCGCCGAATCTCTCACTTCAATGTTCTTCGAATCCTTCAAGTCCATCCATTTAATAACTTCCGCCTGCCGCCAGCCGGCTACGGAAACTCGAAGAACCTTGATCCCGAAACCCGCTGCAATCAGCCAGAGATCATCACCATAGATGACCATCTGATCAGGCACGATGTCCACTCCATAAAGCGACACCTTGCCATCTCTTCCCAAGCGTGCAACGCGTCCTTCGCTGTCATAATAGACGCGGTAGTAAATGTCGCCACCGGCTGACATCGCGATCCCGCCACCACCATAAGCGCTGCTGCGCAGGCCATATTCACCGTCACGCGGATCTCGATTGAGATTCGTGTCACCCGCGATGATGACCGCCTGGCCGGGGCGGACCGGCTTCGGGGTGGGGTCGAATGCGGACTTGGGCTTCTCGGTGCACCCGCCCAATGCCGCGAGCACGACCACACCAGCGATGACCCGGTTGTAACGCACGGGTCGATGATGCCAGGAAGGGGCAGTCGGGGGAATGCACATCCGGCCGCGGTCGCCTCAGGCGAGGTCGTGCGCCCCGGACCTGATCTCCTCGACCAGCGAGGTCCACCCGTCCAAGCCCAAGATCACCACAGCACCGTCTGGATCCTTCGAATCGCGCAGGAAGCGGAATGCCCTGGCCCCGGCAACCTCGACGCAGTTGGCCCCTTGGGCCGATCGGGAGCCGGTACGCCAGACGAGTGATTCAATGCTCATTTGCCCCAATTCTGCCTGCTTCACACGCGTTTGGCGAGCTCCGCGATCAGGGCAAGGCTGTCGTCGACACCCAGGGCGTTCATAGCGAGCTGATTGAACGCAAGGCCGTAAGTGTGGACCTGGACATCGTCCTCCACGTACAGGGCACCGGTCAGCCCGTCCAGGTAGACGACGTCCGCCATGTGCTTCCCGGGGAAGTCCATGAGGGCGAAGGTGCCGGTCACGGCGGGATGCGCCCCTGCTTGGAAGGGGAGGACCTGCAACATCACGTTGGGGAGACCGGCGAACTCCAGCAACCTCTCGAACTGCCGGCTCATCACCTCCGGCCCACCGGTCATGCGGCGAAGCGCCGCCTCGTCGATGATCGACCAGAGCCGGAGCGGCTCGGGCTCCCGTTCGGTCAGGACGGCCTGGCGGGTTCTCCTGACATCCACCCGGCGGTCGATCTCGGACGGCGGAGCAAACTGCATCAGGCCGACACGGATGATCTCTTGTGCGTACCGCTCGGTCTGAAGCAGGCCATTGATGACGAGCCCGTCAAAGCAGCGCAGCGACTTCGCTTCGACCTCAAGCTCGATGTAGGCCGCGTAATCGGTCTGGATCGTGTCGGCGTAGGCATCCCACCAACCGCATTGTCTCGCGGTCCGGGCGAGTGCGAGCAGTTGATCACGTCGCTCACCGGTGACTCGATAGAGGTCTGCGAGCTGACCCAGGTCGGTGACCTGAACACGCTGTGAGGCGGTCTCGATACGCGACAGCTTGGCGATGGACCATCTTGGGGCGTTCACCGGACGCGGTCACGGCTCAGCGCCGCTGCGGTCTCCGGCAAGTCGCCTACTTCGCCCTGCCGATCCCCGAACCCCATCCCGTCGTCCGTTCCGCGCCGGATTGCCGGACGGCCGGGCAGATGCTGGAGGCGGCACTCATGGCTCGGGGGCTGAGGCCGGTGCACCGGTGTGAAGGCTTGGGCATGGCCGTTCTGTCGGTACGGCCAGAGATCACCGTGTTCGCCCGGCAGGGTGGCTTCTCGCTGACCACTCCGCTCACCGGGACGGTCCGATATCCGCTCGCTGAGGTTGTCGAGGTCTCCGAGGTCGTCGTGTGGTGCAACGAGGAGCTGGACGCGGGCTGAGGTCTGGCGCCGTGGACGGTGATGTGCGTCACCTTGGGGTGGTCTGGAGGCCGTTGGCGCGGGGTGGCGGGGGTGGGTCGGGGTAGGGATGTCGGTGGCGGGGTCTTGCGCCGTTGGGTGTGATGTCTGCCACGATGGCTTTAGCGGCTATCCGTCCCTTACCTGGGGCGGTGCCACTGTTGTCGGCCGGCGTGCGGCGATCCCGCGTTCCGGCCCCGAACGAGGAGTGTCATCGATGACGATCGACTCCGTGCGCGGCGCGCCAGACACCCCGGTGCACGCCGAGCCCGAGCTCGTGCAGCTGCTCACCCCCGAGGGGGAGCGCGTCGAGCATCCCGACTACCCGCTCGACCTGACCACCGAGGAGATCCGCGGGCTCTACCGCGACCTGGTGATCGTCCGGCGGATCGACCGGGAGGCGGTGGCGCTGACCCGGCAGGGCGAGCTCGGCCTCTGGGCCTCGCTGCTGGGGCAGGAGGCCGCGCAGATCGGGTCCGGACGGGCGCTGGCCGAGCACGACATGGTGTTCCCGACGTACCGCGAGCACGCCGTGGCCTGGTGCCGGAACGTCGAGCCGGTGAAGCTGCTGGGGCTGTTCAGGGGGGTGCACCACGGCGGGTGGGACCCCGCCGAGCACGGGTTCCACCTGTACACGATCGTGATCGGCAGCCAGACGCTGCACGCGGCCGGCTACGCGATGGGCATCCAGCGGGACGGGGTGCTGGGGACCGACTCGGCCGGCGCCACGATCGCCTACTTCGGCGACGGCGCCACGTCCCAGGGGGACGTGAACGAGGCGTTCGTGTTCGCCTCGGTGTTCAACGCGCCCGTGGTGTTCTTCTGCCAGAACAACCAGTGGGCGATCTCCGAGCCGCTGGAGAAGCAGTCGCGGATCCCGCTGTTCAAGCGGGCGCAGGGATTCGGGTTCCCCGGGCTGCGGGTGGACGGGAACGACGTCCTCGCCTGCCTGGCGGTGACCCGCAAGGCTCTGGAGAACGCGCGCACCGGGCAGGGCCCGACGCTGATCGAGGCGTTCACGTACCGGATGGGCGCGCACACGACGAACGACGACCCCATGCGCTACCGGCTCAAGTCCGATGAAGAGGCGTGGAAGCTCAAGGACCCGATCGAGCGGGTCAAGGCGTACCTGGTGCGCGGCGACCTGGCGGACGTGGCGTTCTTCGAGGACGTCGAGGCCGAGGCGAAGCGGATCGCGACCGACCTGCGCAAGGCGTGCCTGGCGCTGCCCGACCCGACGCCTCTGTCGATCTTCGAGAACGTGTACGCCGAGGACCATCCGCTGATGACCGAGGAGCAGGAGCGGTTCGCCGCCTACCTGGAGTCCTTTGAGGGGAGCGCGCGGCCGTGAGCGAGAAGCAGACGCTGAACAAGAGCCTGAACATGGGCATGCGCAAGGCCTTGGAGGACGATCCCAAGGTCCTGATCATGGGCGAGGACGTGGGCCGGCTCGGCGGCGTGTTCCGAGTGACCGACGGGCTCCAGAAGGACTTCGGCGAGGAGCGCGTCATCGACACGCCGCTCGCCGAGTCCGGCATCATCGGGACGGCGATCGGGCTCGCGCTGCGCGGGTACCGGCCGGTGTGCGAGATCCAGTTCGACGGGTTCGTGTTCCCGGCGGTCGACCAGATCATCACCCAGCTCGCCAAGATGCGGATGCGGTCGCTCGGCAAGGTGACGCTCCCGGTGGTGATCCGGATCCCGTGCGGCGGCGGCATCGGCGCGGTGGAGCACCACAGCGAGTCGCCCGAGGCGTACTTCACGCACACGGCGGGGCTGCGGGTGGTGGCCTGCTCCAACCCGGCGGACGCGTACTCGATGATCCAGCAGTCGATCCGCTCGGACGATCCGGTGATCTTCTTCGAGCCGAAGCGGCGCTACTGGGAGAAGGCCGCGATCGAGGTCGAGGAGGGCGGCTGGACGCCGCTGCACAGCGCCCGGGTGGTGACCCCCGGCGAGCACGTGACCGTGCTCGCGTACGGGCCGTCGGTGAAGACCTGCATCGAGGCCGCCGCGGCGGCGTCCGAGGAGGGCCGCTCGCTGGAGGTCATCGACCTGCGGTCGCTGAACCCGCTCGACATCGGCACGGTGGTCGCGTCGGTCAACCGGACCGGACGCTGCGTGGTGGTGCACGAGGCCCCCGTGTTCAGCGGCTACGGCGCCGAGCTGGCCGCGCGGATCACCGAGAAGTGCTTCTACCGGCTGGAGGCCCCCGTCCTGCGGGTCGGCGGCTTCTCCACCCCGTACCCGCCCTCGCGCGTCGAGGAGCACTACCTGCCCGATCTCGACCGGATCCTCGACGCCGTCGACCAGACCTTCGGATGGTGACGCCGATGACGGAGACGAAGCAGTTCAAGCTGCCCGACGTGGGCGAGGGGCTGACCGAGGCCGAGATCGTCAAGTGGCATGTCGCGCCCGGCGACCAGGTCGAGGTCAACCAGACCATCGTGGAGATCGAGACCGCCAAGGCGATCGTCGAGCTGCCCTGCCCGTTCGAGGGCGTGGTGACCGGGCTGCTGGTCACCGAGGGCGAGACGGTGGACGTGGGGGTGCCGATCATCTCCGTGGACGTCGCCGGTGACGGCGACGGCGACGGCGACGGCGACGGCGACGGCGCTGAGGCGCAGGTTCCCAAGGCGGACGAGCCCGGGGCCGTCACGCCGGACACGCCCAAGCGGGAGCCCGTCCTGGTGGGGTACGGCGTGCTGCCGGGCGCCACCAAGCGGCGTCCGCGTAAGCAGTCGAACGGTGCGGCCGAGCCCGTGCCCGCGCCCGCGCCCGCGCCCGAGCCGCCCGCGCCCGAGCCCGTGGCGCCGGTGACGCCCGCGGTCGTTCGTCCACAGGCTGTGGACAACGGATTGCCGCTGGCCAAGCCGCCCGTGCGGAAGATGGCCAAGGACCTCGGGGTGGACCTCGCCACGATCGCCGGGACGGGGCCGCAGGGGTCCGTCACCCGCGACGACGTCCGCGCCGCGCAGGCCGCGCCGGTCTCCGCCCCGGTGCCGGCTCAGGGGGTGCGGGAGGAGCGGATCCCGGTCAAGGGGGTGCGGAAGTCGATCGCGGCGGCGATGAGCGGATCGGCGTTCACCGCACCGCACGTCACCGAGTTCCTCCAGATCGACGTGACGCGCACGATGGAGGCCGTCCGGCGGCTGCGCGAGCTACCGGACTTCGCCGAGGTGAAGGTCTCGCCGCTGCTGCTGATCGCGCGGGCGCTGCTCACCGCCGTGGCCCGCACCCCGATGGTGAACGCCGTCTGGGCGGACGGCCCGTCCGGCGCCGAGATCGTGGTCAAGCACTACGTCAACCTCGGCATCGCGGCGGCCACCGAGCGGGGGCTGATCGTGCCGAAGGTCAAGGACGCGCAGGCGCTGTCGCTGCCGGACCTGGCCCGCGCGCTGAACGCGCTGGTCGAGACGGCGCGGACGGGGAAGTCGACCCCCGCCGACCTGACCGACGGGACGATCACGATCACCAACGTGGGCGTCTTCGGGATCGACACCGGCACGCCGATCATCACGCCGGGCGAGTCGGCGATCCTGGCGGTCGGCCAGATCCGGGACATGCCGTGGGTGCACGAGGGGGAGCTGGCGATCCGGAAGGTCACCACGCTGTCGCTCTCGTTCGACCACCGGGTCATCGACGGCGAGCTGGGGTCGCGGGTGCTGCGCGATGTCGGGGACATGCTGGAGGACCCGATCCGGATGCTCGCCTGGAGCTGACCTCGTCCGCCCGGCCCGGCCCGGACCGCGCACACGGCTTTGCGTGCGCGGTCCGGGCCGTCCGGGTCAGCGGGGCGGCGGGTTGTCGCCGTCGTAGAGGTGGTCGCGGTCGTCCGGCCTGGAGCGGCGCTGCTGCGTCCGGGTCATCAGCACGAGCTGGAGGGCGAACGAGACGCCGCCGACGATGATCAGAATGACTCCGATCACGTGGATGTCCACCGGGTCGTTCATCGCGTCCGCCCGGATGGCGAACTTGAGGATCAACCCGAGGGTGATCGTGAAAATGCTGACGCCGACACCCATGCGTGACCTCCGCCAGACGTTCTACAGCCGTGCTCTTTAACTATCCGCTGGGCTGTCCGGTCACACGTGCGCGGCTGGACGTGGTCAGGAGACGGGCACGTTGTTCACCTTGCCGAAGGGGCCGCCGTCGAAGACCACCGAGGAGATCGGGCCTGGCGGGGCCGGAATGTAGGCGAAGCCGCGCACCGGCTGGTCGATCGCGGTGCGGAACGTGGCGCGGCCCGGGTCGACGTAGGCGGCGGACCCGCCGGCGGGCGCGGGGCCGACGCGGACGGCGCGGTAGACGTCGGTGCCGCCGGGGGCCAGCACGGAGAACGAGGTGAACGCGCCGCCCGGGTAGTCCTTGTGCGGGTAGGCGGCGTCCGGCGGGGTGCTGCCCGGACCCTCGTCGACCAGGTCGAACACCGCGACGATGTAGGCGCCGTCGCGGTAGAACGGCTTGACGTCCAGCCGCCGCTTGGCGCCGCCGAACCGGCCGAAGCGGCTGGCCACGGTCGCGCCGTCCTGGGCGCGGAAGCCCGCGGGGCGGACGGTGCCGCCGCGGCCGTCGGCGGCGGCGGTGGAGGCGTTGGTGGCGCCATCGGCCTGCTGCCGCACCGAGTAGGAGATCTCGACGCGGCGGTTGCGGGCGCGGGCCTTGGCGTCGTCGGCGCCGCCCTCCTTGGCGATCGGCTCGGCCTCGCCCTTGCCGTGCGCGGAGTACTTGAACGAGCCGCCGAGCCGGTTCTTCAGCTCCTTCATCACCGCTTCGGCGCGCTCGCGCGACAGCTTGAGGTTGTAGCCGTCGCCGCCCTTGCTGTCGGTGTGCCCGTTGAAGGTGAGCGGCCGCTTGCCCGGGTCGGCCTTCTCCTTGATCTCCTTGGCCGCCTGGTCGAGCACCGACGCGGCGCGGCCGGACGGCTTGGCGGAGTCGAACGCGAACAGCACGTCGGTGCGGAGGTTTATCGTGACGTCGGACCCGCTGGAGGTGACGTCCTTGATCTCGCCCTCGGTGATGTCGTACAGCTCGGCCGGGTTGTCCGTGGGAGCGGCCTCGCCGCTGGTGGGGGCCGGGGCGTCGCCGGTGCCGGTGACCGGGACGCCGGTGAACTCCCCGGCGGTGCCCGGCGTGATCACGGTGATCTTCTCGACGGCGGCCGGGATCGGCGGGTACTCGGCGGTCATCTCGCGCGGCGCGTTCGGCGGGAACTGCTCGCTCGCCGCGCCCGGGACCAGCGGCTTGTAGAGCTTGCGGCCGACCGGGTCGAGCAGCCGGACGGCGAACGGCACCGACTTGGCGGCGGCGTCCAGGGAGGTGACGGTGTAGCGGAGCACCGACTTGGCGCCCTGCCGCTCGACGCCCTTGACCTCGACGCGGGCGTGCAGGCCGTCGGCAGCGCCGAACCAGCCCTCCTTGACCGGCTGCCCCCCGGTCTGCGCGCGCGCGGACGAGGCCGCCCCGGCCGTGACCTTGGGCGGGTCGCTCTTCTCCGGCCCGCCGGAGTCGGAGCAGCCGGCGGCGAGCAGCAGCCCGGCGAGGGAGGTGGCGAGGGGGGCGTGCAGTCTGCGGGCCGGCATCGGCTCTCCGGTTCGTTCGGGGGGTGCGGGGCGCGGACGGACCCGGCCGAGCGTAAGTCATCCGGACCGTCCCGCGCAGCGGTGCCCACCGGACCTGAGGGAACGCGCCCGGCCGGAACGCGGCGGCCCCCGTCGCGCGGCGGGGCGCGGCGGGGGCCGTTTCACGGGTCCGCGGGAGGCGGGGTCAGGGGCCGGGGGCGGGTCGGGTCAGAACGCCTCTTCGGGCAGGTCCATCGCGTCGAGCGTGGTCGACTCGGTGACGGCCCGGTCGGACGCGAGGCGCGGCAGGACGGTCTGGCAGAAGAACTGCGCCGAGGTGACCTTGCCGGTGTAGAAGGCCTTGTCGGCGTCCGAGACGGCGTCGCCGCCGAGCTTGGCCAGCGCGACCTCGGCCTGCCGGCACAGCAGCCAGCCGACGATGAGGTCGCCGAGGCCGAGCAGCAGCCGCGAGGAGTTGAGGCCGATCTTGTAGAGCTCCCGGGGGTCCTCCAGGGACGCCAGCGCCCAGCCGGTCATCGGGGTGATCATGCCCTGCACGTCGTCCAGGGCCCGGCCGAGCAGCGCCCGCTCGTTCTTGAGGCGGCCGTTGCCGGCGTCGCTCTCGGCGAACGCCCTGACCTGGCCGGCCAGCACCTTGAGGGCCTCGCCGTTGTCCCGCAGGATCTTGCGGAAGAACAGGTCCTGGCCCTGGATGGCGGTGGTGCCCTCGTACAGGGTGTCGATCTTGGAGTCCCGGATGTACTGCTCGACCGGGTACTCCTGGAGGAAGCCCGAGCCGCCCAGGGTCTGGAGCGACTCGGCGCCGAGCAGCGCGTACGCCCGCTCGGATCCGAAGCCCTTGACGATCGGCAGCAGCAGGTCGTTGACCTTCTCGGCCTCCTCGTCCCTGCGCCCCTCGTGCTCGGCGATCTGCACCGCGTCCTGATAGGTGGCGGTGAGCAGGACCAGCGCGCGCATCCCCTCGGCGTAGGCCTTCTGGGTCAGCAGGCTGCGCCGGACGTCGGGGTGGTGGGTGATGGTGACGCGGGGCGCGGTCTTGTCGGTCATCCTGGTGAGGTCGGCGCCCTGCACCCGCTCCTTGGCGTACTCCAGCGCGTTGAGATAGCCGGTGGACAGGGTGGCGATGGCCTTGGTGCCGACCATCATCCGGGCGTACTCGATCACCAGGAACATCTGCTTGATGCCCTCGTGCACGTCGCCGACCAGGTAGCCGATCGCGGGGTGCTTCTCACCGAAGGTGAGCTCGCAGGTAGTGGAGACCTTGAGGCCCATCTTCTTCTCGACGTTGGTGACGTAGGCGCCGTTGCGCTCGCCGAGCTCACCGGTCTCGGTGTCGACCAGGTACTTGGGCACCAGGAACATCGACAGCCCCTTGGTGCCGGGGCCGGCGCCCTCGGGACGGGCCAGCACCAGGTGGAAGATGTTCTCGGCCATGTCGTGCTCGGCCGAGGTGATGAAGCGCTTGACGCCCTCGATGTGCCAGGTGCCGTCGGGCTGCTGGACGGCCTTGCTGCGGCCGGCGCCGACGTCGGAGCCGGCGTCCGGCTCGGTCAGCACCATGGTGGCGCCCCACTGCCGGTCGCGGGCCAGCTCGGCGAACCGCTTCTGCTCGGGCGTGCCGATCTGCCACAGGATCTGGGCGAAGCCGGGGCCCGAGGAGAACATGTAGACGGCCGGGTTGGCGCCCAGCACCTGCTCGGCGACGGCCCAGGTGAGCGAGCGCGGGGCGCCGCTGCCGCCGAAGTCGGGCGTCAGGTCGAGACGGAACCACTCGGCGTCCATCCACGCCTTGAACGACTTCTTGAAGCTCTCCGGCATGGCGACCGAGCCGGTGGCCGGGTCGAAGGTCGGCGGGTTGCGGTCGGCGTCCTCGAAGGAGGCGGCGATCGGGCCCTCGGCCAGCCGGTTCACCTCGTCCAGGATGCTGCGCACCGTGTCCTCGTCCAGCTCCGCGTAGGGGCCGCTGCCGAGGAGCTCCTGGCGGCCGAACACCTCGAAGAGGTTGAACTCCAGGTCGCGGAGGTTGCTCTTGTAGTGCCCCATGAACACCCCGTCGGGTCCGGCGGCGCTCGCGGCCCCGCACAACGTACTGGTCGGTAACTCGACACCATGCTACCCGCTGGTAACCAGTGGCAACCCATCGGAGCGCCCGATTTGTGTGGATTGCACCGTGACCGGTTGTCCTCATTCAGGGAAAGTGACGCAACTCACATCAAGCCACCACATGATCACCTAACGACACCCCGAAAATGGCTCAACAAGCGATAAATAGGACTCAAATCCCTATACAGCTACATCAACTCCCAGTCGGATGTTCTATAAGGATGTCGCCGACACTCCGAACCGCGACGGACGCCACAATATGTAGACTCTCTGCCTCGAATCGCTTGACGACGCCCTCACTGAACCGATATTCGGCAGGGCTCTGTTCTTGCCGGTGACCGGATCCGGCAATCGTGAACCATTCGGCTGGATACTCACTCTTACTGGTGGTGTCGCGGGTCACAAGGGTCAGCCCCTCTTCCCGCGGCCACCAGATGGAGGGAGAACGCCTTGTCGTCTGTCACTGGGTGGCTCAATGACGCCTGGGGAGCGATCGCGGGGGCGACGGCCGGCGGCGACTGGCGGAAGTTCGTTCCGCTGGGCTTCGCGGGACTGCTGGTCTGGTCGCTCTGGCTCTACCGAGTGATCTTGTCCCGGATGGACAAGCCCGTGGTCAACAACTTCCGCACCACGGTCTCGGCCGTCGTCCCGTCGTACCGGGAGGACCCCGAGATCCTGATCCGCTGCCTGGAGAGCTGGCTCGTCCAGAACCCCAGCGAAATCATCATCGTGATCGACGTCGGCGACACCGAGGGGCACCGCCGGCTCGCGCAGGTCACCGACCCGCGGCTGCACGTGCTGGTCTACGAGCACTCCGGCAAGCGCTCGGCGCTCGGCGTCGGGATCCGCGCCGCCCGCGGCGAGATCGTGGTGTTCGCCGACTCCGACACCTTATGGCAGCCGGGCCTGTTAGACGCGGTGCAGATGCCGTTCGAGGACCCGCAGGTCGGCGGGGTGGGAACGCAGCAGAACGTGTACCAGCGCACCAGCAGCGTGTGGCGCCGGATCGCCGACTGGCTGGTCAACCTCCGCTACTACGACTACGTCCCGGCGATGGGCTCCAAGGGGGGCGTCGCCTGCTTATCCGGCCGGACGGCCGCCTACCGGCGCTCGGTGATCCTGCCCGTGGTGGAGAACCTGGAGAACGAGTTCTTCATGGGCCGCCGCTGCATCGCCGGCGACGACGGCCGGCTCACCTGGCTGACCCTCTCCCAGGGCTACAAGACCGTGCACCAGTCGTCGGCGCGCGCGATCTCGATGTTCCCGGACAAGTTCAGCGCCTTCGTCAAGCAGCGGGTGCGGTGGAGCCGCAACTCCTACCGCTGCTACCTGACCGCCCTGTGGAAGGGCTGGCTGTGGAAGACGCCGTTCGTCACCAAGGTCACGGTGCTCCAGATCCTGCTCACCCCGGTCACGATGGGCGTGACCCTAGGCTACCTGATCTTCAGCCGGATGATGGACAACCTGCACCCGCTCGGCATCACCCTCGCCGTCGGCTGGGTGCTGCTCGGCCGGGGCGTGCGCGGCTACTCGCACATCAAGCGGCATCCCGCCGAGATCCTGCTGCTGCCGCTGACCGCGCTGGTGATCATCATGATCTCGCTGCCGATCAAGCTGTACGCGTTCGTGACGATGAACAAGCAGGGCTGGCTGACCCGCACCTCCGACCAGGTCGGCGGCGCCGGGCAGAGCGCCGGATCGCTCCAGGGAGTGGGCTGAGGTGACGGTTCGTCCGCTCGGGCGCCGCATCGCGTCCGCCGGGCCGGCGCTGGCGTTCGCGCTGGCCGCGCTGCCCCTGGGACTGTCCCCCGGCGGCGCCGCGCCGCCGTCCGCGCACGCCGCCCCCCTGGCCGACGCGACCCGGCAGGCCGCCCTGGTCGATCAGGAGGACCAGCGGATCATGCAGGTGCGGTCGGTGCTGGCCGCGATCCTCCAGATCGGCGGGGACGCCACCGCGCAGTGGAAGCGCCCGCAGATCTTCGGCTCCGCCCAGGGCAAGACGCTGGTGCTGCCCGCGGTCAACAGCGGCAGGCCCTACACGGTGGCGGACCTGGCCAAGTACGGAGGCAGGTACGTCCAGCGGCAGGCGGACGGCGGGTACCTGCTCGGCATCCACGTGTTCCTCGCCGACGGCGCCAAGCTGGTGCTCCAGAACCCGTCCGGGCCGCTCACCCTGCGGATGGGCAGCATGCCGGGCGCGTTCGGGTCGATCGTCAGCTTCGGCGGCAGCATCAAGATCGAGGGCACCCGGCGGCAGCCGGTGCGGATCACCAGCTGGGACCCGCGGACCAGGCGGCCCGACACCCAGGTCGCCGACGGCCGCGCCTACATCCGCGCCGTCGGCGGCGACCTGCGGATGAAGTACGCCAAGGTGTCCGACCTCGGCTTCTGGAGCGGACGGACCGGCGGGATCGCGCTGACCGGCACCGACCGTCCGGCGAGCGCCGCCAAGCACCTCAACAAGGAGCAGCGGCACGCCGCCAAGAAGAAGCGGCAGCAGCAGAACCAGCCGGGCCAGAGCGGGGGCGGCGGGGGCCCCGGCGACATCGAGATCGAGAAGCCCGGCGGCACCGCCACGCACGTGCCCGCGGCCGACCTGGTCACCGGCTCGATCGACAACAGCACGATCAGCGGCGACGCGTTCGGGCTGTTCGTGTCCGGCTCCAACCAGACCCAGGTCACCAACAACAGGATCGAGAACAGCCTGGTGAACGGGCTGGTGATGCACCGCTTCGCCAAGAACGCCAACATCTCCGGCACCCTGGTCACCGGCAGCCGCGGCGACGGGTTCGTGCTGTCCCGGGCCACCGAGAAGGTCCGCGTCACCAACTGCACGTCCGAGCGCAACGGGCACAACGGCTTCACCGTCAACGGGCAGGCGCTCGCCGGCGGGCCGTCCGCGTCGGGCGAGTCGCTGGAGAGCTTCGGCGACAGCTCGATCAACAACAGCGTGGCCCAGGGCAACGGGCACTACGGCATCGAGCTGATGGGCGGCGACAAGCTCTCGGTGCAGAACAGCAAGGTCATCGGCGGCGACATGGGCATCGTGGTCCGCGCGGCGGCGACCGAGGTGCAGATCTCGGGGAACCAGCTCTCCCAGCAGGTCCGGCAGGGCATCGCGCTGCGCGACGGGGTCAAGGGCGCCAGCCTGGCCGGCAACACGGTGACCGGTGCGAAGACCGGCATCTACCTGCGCAACGCCAGCGCCAAGCTGGTGGGCAACGTGGTGCAGGGCGCGACCGCGCACGGCATCACGCTCAAGGGCGCGTCCGGCGGCTCGGAGGTGCGCGACAACACGCTCAACGGACGGGGCACCAGCGCGGTGAGCACCTCGCGGGCGCACGGCACGGTCGCCAAGGAGGACAACAACACCGAGGGCTGGACCGACACCGCGTCGCTGTGGATGAAGGCGCAGCGCTACATGACGCCGCTGAACCTCATCTGGGCCGGGGTGTTCACCGTGGTCCTCTTCTCGATGTTCCGGTCCCGCAACGGCGGGCTGCGCATCGGCAGGAGCGGCGTGCACCCGTACTCGCTCCAGCAGCCGATGGCGAAGCGGCAGGTGTGGAGCCTGCCGCGCAGCCAGGGCGGTCCCGGCCGCCCGGCACCCGGACGGCCCGGGCAGCCGGCCATGGCGGGCGCCCCAGGCGCGCCGGGCGCGCCCGGCAGGCCCGTCGGGCAGGGCGGGGCGGGCATGGCGCCCGGACGTCCCGTACCGGGCGGGCAGGGCCCTGGGCAGCAGGCGGCCGGACGGTACGCGGCTCCGCCGCCCGGTGGGCCGGGGGCTCCGCAGCCGATGCCGTCCGGCGGCGGCCGGCGCGCGGCGGGACCGCAGCACGGGCAGCGGCCGGCCGGCGCGCACGGGATGGCCGCCGCGCCGGTCCCGCCGCAGATGCCGCAGCCGCGGGGTCCGCAGCCGTCCGCGCCGCACTCGCCGCAGCAGACGGGGCCGCGGCCCGTACCGCCACCGCAGACCCCGCCGCATCCGACGCCGCGGCACGGCGTCCCGCAGCCCGACCGAGGGGGGGTCTGACATGGCCGACGGCAGGAAGGCCGCGAGCGCCGGGCCGGAGCAGGCCGAGCCGCCGCCCCGGAAGAAGTCGGGCCTCGGCAGGATCGTGACGACCGTGCTCGTGCTCGGCCTCGCGGGCGGCGGCACCTACGTCTACCGGACCTACGTCGCCGACCGGACGCCCGGCATGCCGGACGTCAACGAGGTGACGGCCGAGGCCGCGCGGCAGCAGGCGACGCTGGTCGACCAGGAGGACCTGCGGGTCATGCAGATCCGCGCCAAGCACGAGTCGGATCTGGCGGGCGGCGGGCCGGCCGCGCAGCAGGCGCGCGTGCCGCGGCTGCTCACCTCGGCGAACGGGCGGACGCTGATGCTGCCGCAGCGGCGCCAGCCCTACTACGTCGCCGAGCTGGAGAAGCTGGCCGGGCAGGACTTCCAGAAGCAGGGCGACGGGTCCTACCTGCTCGGCGTCAACATCATGGTCGCCGCGGGCGGCAAGCTGATCCTCCAGAGCTCCACCGGGCCGCTGACGATCCGGATGCGCAGCGTCCCGGGGTCGTTCGCCTCGATCGTCAGCGCCGGCGGCACCGTGAAGATCAACGGGTCGGCGCAGAACCCGGTCCGCTTCACCAGCTGGAACGACGACACCCGCAAGCCCGACCGGCAGGTCGCCGACGGGCGCTCCTACATCCGGGCGATCGGCGGCGACTTCGGCATGAAGTACACCCAGGTCTCCGACCTGGGGTTCTGGAGCGGCCGGACCGGCGGCGTGGCGCTGACCGGCTCGGACCGCCCCGACTCGTCCGCCGAGCGGTCCACCGGCGCCCCGCCGCAGGCGGTGACGCTGCCGAACGGCTCCCGCGAGCCCACCCGGGGCAACCGGGAGGAGGTCGAGGTCAATGCGGCCGGCGGGGGCGGCAAGGGCGTCACCTTCCACGTGCCGGCGGGCAACCTGGTGAGCGGGTCGATCGACCACTCCACCTTCGACGGCAGCGCCTACGGGCTGTTCGTCACCGCGTCCAACCAGACGCAGCTCACCAACAACACGATCAGGAACAGCCTGGTGCACGGGGTGCTGCTGCACCGGTTCGCCAAGAACGCCACGATCGAGAACACCACGGTCACCGGCAGCCGCGGCGACGGGTTCGTGCTGTCCCGCGGGACCGAGGGCGTGCGGGTCACCAACTGCACGTCCGAGGGCAACGGCGGCAACGGCTTCACCCTCAACGGGCAGGCGCTCGCCGAGGGCCCGTCGGCGTCCGGCGAGTCGGTCACCAGCTTCGGCGGCAACCTGGTGAGCAGCAGCATCGCCAAGAACAACCGGCGGTACGGGGTGGAGCTGCTCGGCGGCGACAACGTCGCGGTGCAGAACAACCGGATCTCCGGCGGCGACATGGGCATCGTGGTCCGCGAGAAGGCGACCCGGGTGCAGATCGCCGGCAACCAGATCAACCGGCCCGCCCGGCAGGGCGTGGTGCTGCGCGACGGCGTCACCGGGGCGTCGGTCTCGGGCAACGTCGTCACCGGGACCGAGACCGCGCTCTACCTGCGCGGCTCCAACGGCACCCTCAGCGGCAACACGGTGCAGTCGGCCAAGCGGCACGGCCTCACGCTGCGCGGCGACGTCACCGGCACCTCGCTCACCGGCAACACGCTGAGCGGCGCGGGGACCAGCGCGATGGACGTCGACGGCGCGACCGGCAAGTACCAGAACGTGCGCAACAACGCCAAGGGCTGGCACAAGACCGCCGGGTTCTGGACCTGGATCAAGCGGATCTTCAAGCCGATGAACGTGATCTGGGCCGGCGTCTTCCTGCTCGTGGCGATCTCAATGCTGCGCTCGCGCGGCGCCGGGCTGCGGATCGGACGGCGCGGCGCCCACCCCTACGAGGAACAGGACAAGCTTGAGGAACGCCCCGTACGGCTGCTGCGCCGCGCCACCACCGGCCCTGAGCAGAACGCCGAAGGCGCCGCGGAACGGGCCGGAGCGCCGGCCGGAGCGCGGGCCGGCAGACCGGCCCGCCGGTAGCCCGGCGGCGGTGGCCGGACGGCGAGCGGGCGGACGAGCGGACGAACGGCGGGCGGGCAGGCGGGCAGTGAGTCGCACAGCGGTCATCCAAGGAGTAGTTCAGCAATGACGATCAAGATCGACGTGAAGTTCCTCGTGGGCCTGCTGGTCGGCGCCGTGGTCGTCGGCGGGCTGGTGTTCCTGCTCGTCGGCGGGGACGACGGCGGCGGCGATCCGAAACACACCGGGAGCACCGGACCGGCCGGTGCCGGCACCGCCCCCGGCGGCGGTTCGGCGGACGGCGACGACGGCGACGACGGCAAGGGCGGGGGCGCCCAGCCGGGCGCCGCGCTCACCCTGCCGGTGCCCGCGGGCGAGGGCAAGATCGAGTGCCCCAAGCCGACCAGGACGGTGACCGACGCGGCCTCGCTGGAGGCCGCGGTCAAGGGCGCCCAGCCGGGCGACGTGATCAAGATGAACGCGGGCAGGTACGAGGGCAAGTTCGTCGCGCAGACCTCCGGCACCGAGCAGCAGCCGATCTTCCTGTGCGGCGACAAGGACGCGGTGATCGACGGCGGCGGCCCGAAGAAGGGCTACGCCTTCCACCTCAACAAGGCCGACTACTGGCGGCTCATCGGCTTCACGGTGCAGAACTCCCAGAAGGGCGTGATGGGCGACACCACCAACGGGTCGATCATCCAGGGCCTGGAGGTGCACGACATCGGTGACGAGGCCGTCCACCTGCGCAACTTCTCCACCGGCAACACCGTCCAGTACAACAAGCTCTACAACACCGGGCTGCGGCGGGAGAAGTTCGGCGAGGGCGTCTACCTGGGCAGCGCCGAGTCGAACTGGACGGAGAACTCCGGCGGCAAGCCCGACAAGAGCGACAACAACGTGGTGCGCGGCAACGTGATCCGGGCGACCGCCGAGGCGATCGACGTCAAGGAGGGCACCACCGGGGGCAAGATCCTCAACAACGTGTTCGACGGGTCGGCCACCGGCGGCGACAAGCACAACGACTCCTGGGTGGACGTCAAGGGGAACAACTACCTGATCCAGGGCAACAAGGGCACCAAGACCCCCGTGGACGGCTTCCAGACGCACGAGATCCGGCCGGGCATGGGCAAGGGCAACGTCTTCCGCGGCAACACCATCGACCTGGCCGGGGGCAAGGGCGTCGGCATCAACGACACCAAGGGCGGCAACACCATCGCCTGCGACAACAAGGTGACCGGCGGCCCGCTGACCACGAAGGGCAAGTGCGGCTGACACGGCCCCGTCGCCCCCGCGGGCGGCGCGGTTCGCCCACGGGGGTGCACTGTGAAGATCGATCTGAGGTTCGCCGGGGTGCTGGTCGTCGGCGCCGTGGCCACCAGCGCCCTGGTGCTGGTGGCCACGGACGGCGGCGGCGAGCCGGACGGGACCGGGCCGGGCGCCGACCCCTTCGCGGCGCCCGGCACGGCGGCGCCGTCCGCCGGAGGCGCGGGGGCCGGTGCCGGGGGCGCCGGCGCGGCGGGCGCCGCGGGGAACGGGGCGGGCACGTCCCGGCAGCCGCAGAACCTGCCGCTGCCCGGATCGCAGAAGCGGATCGGCTGCCCGGACGCGTCCATCACGGTGAAGAACGGCGGCGACCTCCAGAACCGGCTGAACGTCGCCGAGCCCGGCCAGGTGATCCGGCTCGCCCCGGGCACCTACCGGGGGCGGTTCGCGACACAGAAGTCGGGCACGCCGGACAAGCCCGTCTTCCTCTGCGGCGGGCCCCGGACGATCCTGGACGGCGGCGACGCCGGCAAGGGCTACGGCCTCCACCTCGACGGCGCGAGCCATTGGCGGCTCCTCGGCTTCACCGTCCGCAACAGCCAGAAGGGCGTCATGCTGGACGGCTCCAGCGGCTCGGTCGTGCAGGGGCTGACCGTCCGCGACACCGGCGACGAGGCGATCCACCTGCGCCGTTTCAGCTCCGGCAACGCCGTGCAGTACAACAGCATCTCCGGTACCGGACGGCGCAACCCCCGCTTCGGCGAGGGCGTCTACCTCGGCTCCTCGCACAACAATTGGGGCACCTTGACACAGGGGCGGCCGGACCGGAGCGACAACAACCTGGTGGCCGCCAACCGGATCCGGGCGACCGCCGAGGCGGTCGACATCAAGGAGGGCACCACGGGCGGCAAGCTCACCGGGAATGTCTTCGACGGTTCCGAGCTGTCGGGTGACAAGGTGAACGATTCGTGGGTCGACGCCAAGGGCAACGACTACGTCATCGAGGGGAACCGCGGCGCCCGGACCGTCGCCGACGGATTCCAGACGCACGAGGAGTACCAGGGCTGGGGAACCGGCAACGTCTTCCGCCGCAACGTCATCGATCTCGGTGGCGCCAAGGGCTTCGGCGTGAACCTGAACTCCGGTGGCAACAGGGTCGCCTGCGACAACCGGGTCAAGGGCGGCAGACTGATCAACAAGGGCACGTGCTCCTGAGGGCCTGCGGGAGCCCGGCCACATCCGTCATCAGCACAAGGAGAAGGCAATGAACGCGACGGAGTCCCCGAGGCTCACCGTCATCGGCACCGGCTACCTCGGCGCCACCCACGCGATCTGCATGGCCGTGCTGGGCTTCGAGGTGCTCGGTGTGGACGTCGACGAGGGGAAGATCGCCAAACTCGCGGCCGGCGAGGTCCCGTTCTTCGAGCCCGGCCTCCCCGAGCTGCTCGCCAAGGCCCTGGAGTCGGGCCGGCTGCGGTTCACCAGCTCGTTCGCCGAGGCGGGCCAGTTCGGCGACGTGCACTACCTGTGCGTGGGCACGCCGCAGCAGCCGGGCTCGGACGCCGCCGACCTCACCTACATCGACGCGGCCGTGCGCACCCTGGCGCCGCATCTCGACCGGCGCGCGCTGGTGGTCGGCAAGTCGACCGTGCCGGTCGGCACCGCCAAGCGGCTCACCGGGCTCGTCCAGGAGCTGGCGCCCGCGGGCACCGGCGTCGAGCTGGCCTGGAACCCCGAGTTCCTGCGCGAGGGCTTCGCCGTCGACGACACCATGCGGCCCGACCGGATGGTGTTCGGCGTCGCCTCCGACTGGGCCGAGGAGCGGCTCCGCGCCGCGTTCAAGCCGGTGCTGGACCTCGGCACCCCGGTGGTGCGCACCGATCTCGCCACCGCCGAGCTGGTCAAGGTGGCGGCCAACTCGTTCCTGGCCACCAAGATCTCCTACATCAACGCGATGGCCGAGGTCTGCGAGGCGGTCGGCGCCGACATCAAGGACCTGGCCGACTCGCTCGCGCTGGACGACCGGATCGGCGGCAAGTTCCTCAAGCCCGGCCTCGGCTTCGGCGGCGGCTGCCTGCCCAAGGACATCCGCGCGTTCGCGCACCGCGCCGAGGAGATCGGTGTCGGCCAGGCGGTGTCGTTCCTGCGCGAGGTCGACGACATCAACCGGCGGCGCCGCGCCCGCACCGTGGACCTGGTCCGCGAGCTGCTCGGCGGGCAGATCTCCGGCAAGCGGATCGCGGCGTGGGGCGCGGCGTTCAAGCCCAACTCCGACGACATCCGCGACGCGCCCGCGCTGGACGTGGCGCGCACCATGCACGGGCTCGGCGGCCACGTACGGGTCTACGACCCGGCCGCGCTCGACAACGCCCGCCGCGCGTTCCCCGAGCTGCGGTACGGCGACAACGCGCTGGACGTCGCGCAGGACGCCGACGTCGTCGTCCTGCTGACCGAGTGGTCGGACTTCCGCGAGATCGACCCGGGCGCGCTCGCCGAGGTGGTCAAGCACAAGCGGATCGTGGACGGCCGGCACGCCCTGGACGCGGGGCAGTGGCGCGCCGCGGGCTGGGAGTACCGCGCGCTGGGCCGCTCCTGACCGTCCCCGGCCGCGCGGACCGAGCCGCTCCGCGCCGTCCCCGGCAGCCCGCCGCCGAGGTGGAACGTATCGCCCTTGACGGGCGTCTATTGGACCTAGGGCGAACGCCACGCCCGCACACGGGAGGAACAGGGCCTTGGTCTTCAAGAAGCTGAAGCAGGCGATGGGCGTCGGGGGACCGTCCATCGAAACGGTGCTGCGCAGCGCCGGCACCACACCGGGCGGCATCGTCACCGGTGAGATCACCATCATCGGCGGCAGGTACAACTCCGACATCAAGGCCGTGAACCTGGCCCTGCGCACCCGGGTCGAGGTGGAGTCGGGCGACAACGAGTACACCTCGAACCTGGAGTACGCCAAGATGCCCGTCGCGGGCGGGTTCGCCCTGGAGGAGGGCGCGGGGCACACCGTCCCGTTCCAGTTCCAGGTGCCGTGGGAGGCGCCGCTGACGCACTTCTACGGGCAGCCGCTGCGCGGCACCACCGTCGGGCTCGCGACCGAGCTGGAGGTCGCCGGGGCGCTCGACCCGGGCGACCTGGACCCGATCGCCGTGCACCCGCTGCCCGCCCAGGAGCGGATCCTCGGCGCGTTCGGCAACCTCGGCTTCCATTTCCGCAACGCCGACTGCGAGCAGGGCCGCATCTGGGGCGTGCACCAGGAGCTGCCCTTCTACCAGGAGATCGAGTTCCACCCGCCCGGCCAGTACGCGGGCGGCATCAACCAGCTCGAGGTCACCTTCGTGTCCGGTGCCGGGTCGATGGAGGTCGTCCTCGAGCTCGACAAGCGCGGCGGCGCGTTCACCGAGGGGCACGACGCGTTCGGCCGCTTCACCGTCGACTACGCGAGCGTCGACCACACCGACTGGGAGAGCCGGCTCGACGGCTTCCTCCAGGAGGCCGGACGGCGGCGGGGGTTCTTCTAACCCCCGGGGGGACCGCCTCTCGACCGTCCCCCTCTGCGATCGGGCCTGATCGCAGAGGGGACCCCCCACAGAAAGCGAGCCGGTGGCAGAGCCCCCAGGACTGAACGACGCCGAACGACGCCTCTGGACCGCCTTCCCGACCGGGACGGCGGTCGTCCTGGGCGACGAACGGCCCGCCGGCCCGCACCCCGACCGGATGGTGCGCGCCGAGGTGATCTGCCGGCTGCTGCTCGGCGCGGTCGAGACCCGGCCCGGGTTCGTCGCCGCCGTCCGGCTGCACGGCGCCTACATCATCGGCAGGCTCGACATCTCCGGCGGGAGCGTCGCGCACGAGCTGCGGCTGGAGAACTGCCGCCTGGTCGAGGCGCCCGACTTCTCCAACGCGCAGACCCGGCAGCTCCGGCTGTCCGACTGCACGATGCCCGGCTTCGACGGCGGCGGGCTGCGCGCGGACGGCTACCTCAGCCTGTCCGGGTCGGTGATCGACGGGGAGGTCCGGATGCCGCGCGCCCAGCTCGCCGGCGGGCTCCGGATGAACGGCACCAAGGTCACCGTGACCGACCCGGCGCGGTGGGCGCTGTTCTCCGGCGGCCTGGTCGTCGACGTCGGCGCGTTCATCCGGAACGCCGAGTTCACCGGCGGGGTGCGGCTGGTCGGCGCCCGGATGAACGGCGGCCTGTTCATGGACGGCACCACGCTGCGCAACCCGGGCCGCCTCGCGCTGGACGCCGAGAACATGGTGGTCGAGGACGCCGCCGAGTTCAGCAACGGGTTCCGCGGTGAGGGCACCGTCCGGCTGCGGAACGCGCGCTTCGACGGCATCCTGTCCTTCTCCAAGGCGACCCTCGACTCCTGCGACCCGGGCCGGATGGCGCTGCACGCCAGCCACATCCAGGCGGACGAGCTGATCCTCTGGCCGCAGGAGAAGATCAAAGGCCGGGTGTCGCTGTCGTACTCCCGGATCGCGGTGATCATGGATCATCCCGACATCTGGCCGGACGAGCTGTGGCTGAACGGGCTCACCTACGAGACGCTGCGCGGCGGCATGTTCCAGGACCGGCTGCGCTGGGTCGCGCGGGACGAGCAGTTCCACCTCCAGCCCTACGAGCAGCTCGCCAACTGGTACCACGGGATCGGCCACGACGACCTGGCCCGCAAGGTGCAGCTCGCCAAGCTGCGGGCCCGCCGCCGCAGGCTCAACCCGGTCGCGCGGGGCTGGAACCACCTGCTCGACTGGACGGTCGGGTACGGGTACCGGCCGTGGCTGGCGTTCATGTGGTTCGCGGTGCTGCTGGCGATCGGCACCACGGTCTTCACCCTCGAGCGGCCCGCCTCGATCAAGCCGCCGGAGGAGCGCCCGCTGTTCCACGCGCTGGTGTACTCGCTCGACCTGTTGATCCCGATCGACACCTTCGGGCAGCAGTCGTCCTTCGATCCGCACGGCTGGTCCCGCTGGGTGGCCTACAGTCTGGTCGCGACCGGCTGGGTGCTGGCGACCGCGCTCATCGCGGGCGTCACCCGGGTGCTCCGCCCGAACTGACCCGCCGCCACGCGCATCGACCAGGGTGCGAGGTGTACACGATCGACGAGAATGGGGCCTCATGGGCACGTATCTGATCACGGGGGCGACCGGCGGCATCGGCGCGGCGGTCGCCGAGCTGCTGTCGGGACGCGGGCACGACCTGATCCTGGTCGCCCGCTCCCCCGACCGCCTGGACCGGCTGGCGAGCTCGCTGCGCACCGGCTCGCATGCGGCCACGCAGGTCATCATGACCACCCCGGACGGCCCGGCGGCCGTCCCCGGCACGGGCAGCGTCGCGGGCACGGGCGGAGCGGGCGGCGCGGGCGGAGCCGTGGCCGGCGCGGGCGGCACGGCGGTGCGGGCGTCGATCCGGACCGCCCCGCTCGACCTGAACGAGCCGCGGCGACTGGAGGCGGCGCTCGCCGTCGACGGGCTGCCCGAACGCCTCGACGGCGTCGTCCACGCCGCGGGCATGGTGCGCCTGTCGCCGGTGGCCGAGCTCGAGGCCGACGAGTGGATCGACCACCTCAACGTCAACCTCGTGTCGGCGGCCGAGCTGACCCGGCTGCTGCTGCCGTCGCTGCGCCTGGCCAAGGGGCACGTGGTGTTCGTCAACTCCACCGCCGGGCTGCGCGCCAACCCCGAGTGGGCGGCGTACGCGGCGAGCAAGTTCGGGCTGCGGGCGCTGGCCGACTCGCTGCGCGCCGAGGAGCCCGAGCTGCGGGTCACGACGGTCTACCCGGGCCGTACCGCGACCGAGATGCAGCAGCGGGTCCGCGCGCAGGAGGGCCAGCCGTACGCGGCCGACGACTTCGCGGCGCCGGCCACCGTGGCGCGGGTGCTGGTCGCGGCCATCGAGACGCCGCGCGACGCGGTGGTCTCCGATGTCACCGTCCGCCCGGCCTGAACGCCGGCAGGGCGTCCGTCCGGCTCCGGCTTCCGGGGCCGGGCGGATCGTCGGACGGGGCGCCGGGCCGCCGCGGGCCAGGTCCGGCCGCGCGGTCCGATGCGGGACGGGACGTCAGTCGACCGCCGGCGCGGCGGTGGCCCGGCGGTGGCGGAGGGCCCAGGCGCCGAGCACGCCGCCGATCAGCCCGAACAGGTGGCCCTGCCAGGAGATGCCGGGGTCACTCGGGAGCACGCCGACCAGCATCGTGCCGTACACCGCGACGACGCCGACGGCGATCGCGATGTCGAGCAGGCGGCGTTCGAACACGCCCCGGCCGAGCAGGTAGCCGAAGAATCCGAAGATCAGGATGCTGGACCCGAGCGTGTTGGCCGAGCTGGTGAACCAGACGCCCATCCCGCCGACCACGATGACGATCAGGCTGGCGCCGAGGAACTTGGCGATGCCGCGCACCGCCGCGAGGAAGCCCAGGATCACGAACGGCACGGTGTTGCCGATGAGGTGCCCGAAGCCGGCGTGCATGAAGGGCGCGGTGAAGATGTCGGGGAGGTCGTTCACGTCGCGCGGCTGGATGCCGAACTGGTCGAGCCGGCCGTCCACCGCCCAGTCGATCGCCTCCAGGACCCACATCACGGCCGTGACCAGGCCGATCAGGACCACCGCCGACACCGCGCGGGCGCCTTGCGTGGCCAGTCCTGCTGAGCGCTGCTGTTCGGGGACCGGGGGATAGCTCATGTACGCCACCGTAGATCTGGATGACCGTGCCGTCATCGTGCCCAACGATCCCGGTCCCCCGATGGTGCCCGCCCGCCGCCGGGACGCGGGTCCTGGCGATGTGCGGCCTCGGCGGGTTCGCCGAGCGGGTCGCGGTGCCGGCCGCCGCCGCGGTGCCGATTCCGGCCATGCTGGACGCGGCGCGGGCGGCCACGTTTACGCAGAGCCACTGCACGGCGCTGTTCGGGCTGCGCGACCGGGCCGGGCTGCGCGCCGGGGAGACCGTGTTCGTGCTCGGCGCGGGCGGCGGGGTCGGGCTGGCGGCCGTCCAGGTGGCCACCGCGCTCGGCGCCCGGGTCCTGGCCGGCGCCTCGTCCGCCGCGAAGCGGGAGGCGGCGCTCGCCGCGGGCGCGGAGGCGGCGATCGACACGGCCGAGGATGTCAAGGCCGCTGTCCGGACCTGGTCGGACGGCGGGGTCGACGTGGTGTACGACCCGGTCGGCGGGGCGCTGGCGGACCCCGCGCTGCGCGCGCTGCGCGAGGGCGGCCGGTACGCGGTGATCGGGTTCGCGTCGGGCGGGATCCCGGCGCTGCCGCTCAATCAGGTGCTGCTCCGCAACAACACCGTGGTCGGGGTCGACTGGGGCGCGTGGGCGATGTCGCGTCCGCTCGACCAGCAGGCCCTGCTCGGCGAGCTGCTCACGCTGGTCGCGGGCGGACGGCTCGTCCCGGTCGCGCCCCGCACCGAGCCCCTGGAAGCGGCCGGGACGGTGCTGGACGACCTGCTGGGCCGCCGGGTGGTCGGCAAGGTGGCGCTGATCCCGTGACGTCCCGCCCGGCCTCGGGCCATGCGGCCCGGCACTACGGTCAGGCGGCCTGCTCGGCCTCTTCGACGTCGCCGCGGACGGCGATGACGGGCAGCCGGTGCCGGATCGGGGCCTCGGCGGCGCGGCGCAGGTGCCGCCGCTCCTCGGGGGTCGTCCCGCCCCAGATCCCGTCGGGCTCGCCCACGCGCAGCGCCCAGGTGAGGCAGGCGGCCGATACCGGGCAGTTGGCGCAGATGGCCTTGGCCGCACGCTGCTGTTCCTGGAGCACCTCGGCGGCGTAGCCGATCGGGAAGAAGAGGTCGGGATCGGCGCCGCGGCAGATGGCGTGGTCGGTCCAGTGTTCCTCGTGAGTCGTCTTCGACATGGCTTCTCCCTGCGGCGCTCCGGGGTGCCGGACACCGGCAGTTCACGGATCGGTGTGGTTTCCACTCAACGTAGTACTACGAGCGGTAGTACTACAAGTCATGGTGAGCAATGCAACGTAGCGTCCGGATAGCCTGTTGACGTGCAGCGTGATCAAGAAGTGACCTTTCGCGAGGCAACGCCGGACGATCTGCCCGGAATCGTCCGACTCCTGGCCGACGATCCGCTCGGCGCCACCCGCGAGACCCCCGCCGGGACCGTCCCCGAGACCTACCTCGCCGCCTTCGCCGCGATCACCCAGAGCGCCGACAACATCCTCGTCGTGGCCGAGGTCGGCGGCGCCCTCGCCGGCACGATGCAGCTCACCTACATCCCCGGACTCACCTACACCGGCGGCCTGCGCGCCCAGATCGAGGGCGTCCGGGTGGCCGCCGAGCAGCGCGGCCGGGGCATCGGCCAGTCCATGATCGGCTGGGCCATCGAACGGGCCCGCGAGCGCGGCTGCCGCCTGATCCAGCTCACCACCGACCGCCAGCGTCCCGAATCGGTGCGCTTCTACCAGAAGATCGGCTTCCGCCCGTCCCACATGGGGATGAAGCTCCACCTGTAGCCGCCCCCGACGACCGGAGACCACTCCGCCGCATCCCGCACAATTGACGCATGTTGCATGGCCGGGGGACGGAACGGGCGGCGATCGACGCCCTCGTGGACGATGTGCGCGCCGGGCGGGGCCGGGCGCTGGTGCTGCGCGGGCAGGCGGGGATCGGGAAGTCCGCGCTGCTGGAGTACGCCGCCGGGGCGGGGACACCGGTCCTGCGGGCGACCGGGGCCGAGCCCGATCAGGGGCTGGCGTTCGCCGCGCTGCACCAGCTCCTGCGTCCGGTGTCGGGCCTGGCCGGCGCGCTGCCCGAGCCCCAGCGCGACGCGCTGCGCGGAGCGCTCGGACTGGCCGCGTCCGCCGGCGGCGACGCCCGGTTCCTGGTGTCGGCCGGGGTGCTGTCCCTGCTGGTCGAGGCGGCGGGCGACGGCGGGCTGCTCTGCCTCGTGGACGACTTCCAGTGGTTCGACCAGGCGTCCGCCGACGCGCTGCTCTTCGCGGCGCGGCGCCTCGGCGGCGAGCGGGTGGGGATGCTGATCGCCGCCCGCGAGGGCGGCGACATCCGGGACCTCCCCGTCGCGAAGATCACCGGTCTGGCGGTGGAGGAGGCGGTTCCGCTGCTGGGGGACGGCGCGATCCGGCCGATCGCCGAACGGCTCGTCGCGCTCACCGGCGGCAACCCGCTGGCGCTCCAGGAGGCCGCCCGGATCCTGACCCCCGGGCAGCTCGGCGGCCGGAGCCCGCTCCCCGATCCGCTGCCCGCCGGCGCGGACCTCTTCGCCCACCAGGTCGGACGGCTGCCCGCCGCGACCCGGCTGCTGCTGCTCGTCGCGGCGGCCGAGGGCCAGGGAGACCTCGACGTGGTGCTGCGGGCGGCCGGGCGGCTGGAGGCCGGGGCGGAGGCGCTCCAGCCGGCCGAGGCGAGCGGACTGATCACGGTGGACGGCCCGGTGCTGCGCTTCCGGCACCCGCTGATCCGCTCGGCGGCCTACCGGGCACCGGACCGGCGGCGGGCGCACGCGGCCCTCGCCGAGACGGTCGACGACCCGGAGCGGCGGGCCTGGCACCGGGCGGAGGCCGCGGTGGGACGGCAGGCCGGGGTCGCGGACGAGCTGGCCGAGTCGGCGGCGCGGGCGAGCGCGCGGGGCGGGTACGCCGACGCCGCGTCCGCACTGGTGAAGTCGGCCGAGCTGACCCCCGGCCGGGAGCTGCGGGCG
Organism: Actinomadura xylanilytica; assembly: GCF_030283145.1. Classification (GTDB taxonomy): domain Bacteria; phylum Actinomycetota; class Actinomycetes; order Streptosporangiales; family Streptosporangiaceae; genus Spirillospora; species Spirillospora xylanilytica. The sequence continues at coordinate 1,159,099 of NZ_JASNWE010000002.1, read as the reverse complement.
CGCCGGTTGATCGACGCCACCACGGCCGCGTGGCTCGGAGGGCGGCCGGGGCTGGCCGAGACCTGCCTGGCGGAGGCGCGGGAGCTGACCGGCGACCCGCGGCGGCGCGCGGAGCTGGCCCAGCTTCGCGGACGGTTCGAGCTGTGCTCGGGCGACGCGTCCGAGGCACAGCGGATCTTCCTGGAGAACGCCGGCGTCGATCCCGCCCGGACGCTGGAGATGCTGTCCGACGCCGCCGAGGCCGCGAGCTATGTCGGCGATGTCGCCGCGATCGTCGACATCGGCCGCCAGGCCGAGGCGCTGCCCGAGTCCTTCCTGCAAGGAATGCTGGTCGGCACCGGTGCGCTGCTCGGCGGCGACCCCGAACGGGGCGCGCCGCTGCTGCGCACGTGGCTGCGCCGGGCGGACGAGCCGAAGCAGGCGGCCGAGCTGCTGTGGTCGGCAGCGGCGGCGACCTATCTGGGCGAGGCGGACGCCAGTAGTGAGTTCATCATCCGGGCAGGGCAGGTGGCACGGGTCTCCGGGATGGTCGGGCAGTTGCCGGTCGTCCTGGAGTACGTCGCCACCGCCGAGCGCGTCAAGGGCCGGTTCGCGCTGAGCGCCGCGCTCTCTGAGGAGGGACTGTCGCTCGCTCAGGAGGCCGGGTACGCGAACTCCGCCGCGGCACACCTGGCCAACCTCGCCGCAGTGGCGGCCATACAGGGAGAAGAGGCCGACTGCGAACGCCACGCGCACGAGGCCCTCGCCATCGCGATCCCGCACAGGGCCGGTCTACGGGTGAGCGTCGCGACGTACGCCCTGGGGCTTCTCGCCCTAGGGAAGGGCCGGTTCGCCACCGCGCACGCACGATTCGCAGGCATGGTGACCGCCGGACCGGGACTAGGGCACCCCGCGACCGTATGGCGCTCGACGCCGGACCGCGTGGAAGCCGCCGTCGGCTGTGGGGAGCTGGACGCGGCACGCGAGGCCGTCGCGGCGTACGAACGGTGGGCGGTGAACGCGGAGACCGCGCAGGCGCGTGCTCTGCTCCTGCGCTGCCGCGCTCTGCTGGAGGACGGTGACAAGTCCCTCCGCCTCTACGAGGAGGCGCTGCCGCTGCACAGCGGCGCCCCGTTCGAGGAAGCCCGTACTGCGTTGCTCTATGGCGAACGGCTCCGGAGGGCGCACCGTCCCGCAGACGCACGGACACCGCTGCGTACTGCGGCCGAGTCGTTCCAGCGAGCCGGTGCCGCCCCCTGGACGGAGCGGGCGCTGAGCGAGCTGCGGGCGGCCGGTGAAGCGGGCGCCGCCCCCGCGTCCGGTGCGCTGAACGGACTGACCCCTCAGGAGCTGCGCATCGTCCGGCTGGTCGCCGAAGGCGCCACCAACCGCGAGGTCGCCGCACGACTGTTCCTCAGCCCCCGGACGGTCGAATACCACCTGTACAAGGTCTATCCGAAGCTCGGCGTGACCTCCCGCACCGAGTTGTCCCGCTACTGGACGGTCCACGCCCAGTAGTCCTACGGATGGCGCGCGCGCCCGCGTCGGCGAGGCTGATGCCACCGAGACAAGGGAGAGTGCACATGGCCGCTGGACGCATGGTGACCGTCGGGGACATCGAGCTGTGGACCGAGGAGTTCGGGGACCCGGCGCACCCACCGGTACTGCTGGTGATGGGGTCGATGTCGCAGGGCGTGGTCTGGCCGGACGCGTTCGTCGGACGGCTCGCCGCCGCGGGCAGGCGGGTCATCCGCTATGACCACCGCGACACGGGGCGGTCCAGCGCGATCGACTTCGCCGCCCGCCCCTACACGTGGGCCGACATCAAGGACGACGTACTCGGCGTGCTCGACGCGTACGGGATCGGCGCCGCACACCTGGTGGGGCATTCGGCCGGCGGGATCCTCTCCCAGTGGATCGCGGCCGAGCACCCGGACCGGGTCCTGACACTGACGACCATCGGCTCGTCCCCCCTCGGCGGCGGCGAGGGACGCACGGTCACCCGGGCGCTGACGGGCGAGCCGCCGCGTCCGGACGACCTGCCCTACCCGCTGCCCTCCTTCACCCGCTTCTTCGCGGACGCGGCGGCGAACCCGCCGGGCGCGGACCGGCGGTCGCAGGTCGCGTTCCAGATCGAGCTGGCCCGGATGCTGCACGGCCCGGGCCTCCCGTTCGACGAGGACGAGCAGCGCCGGCAGGAGGAGCGGATCCACGACCGGGACCGCGACCCCGCGACGGTGGCCAACCACCCGAGGGCGTTCGCCGCCGCACCCGACTGGGAACCGGCGGGCCTGCTCGAACGGATCACCGCGCCCACACTGGTCGTCGAGGGGACGCGCGAGCCCGTCAAGCCCGGCCACGGCGCCCTCATCGCCGCCGCCGTCCCGGGCGCGGAGCTGCTGATGATCGAGGGGATGGGCCACACGCTGCCCCCGCAGGTGCACGAGGAACTCGCCACCGCGATCCTCACGCACACCGCCGTCCGGTTTCAGACCAGGGCCTCGCAGAACCAGTCGACCTCGTAGCGGCCGGAGGTGGGACGCTGTCCGGCGCGGACCTTGCTGAAGCGCTGGTAGTGCCACCGGCAGTTCGCCTGCATATCGATGCGGTGCGGACCGCCCCCGGAGTCTGTGCACCACCAGTTGCGGCCTCCTTCGGAGAAGGTGACCGTCTCCTTGTACCCGAGTCCCTTGCAGTAGGTCGCCATGCGGTGCAGACCGCCGAGCTCGCGCCAGCGCTTGGTGGGGCGCGTGACCGTGATCGTGGGCGTCGCGCTGGGCTTCGCACTGGGCTTCCTGGCGGGCTTCGCGCTGGCTTTGCCGCTCTTCTTGGACGTCCTGGGCGTCGTGCTCGGTGTCGGCAAACTGGGCCGGGGAGTCGGCGTGGCGGTCGGGGAGGAGACCGCCGCGAGCGGCTCCTGGGACCGGTCGCCGTCCGATCCGCGGCCGAGGGTGTAGACCACCGCGCTCGCCGCCCCCAGCATGACCAGCGCGGTCACTCCGGCCGCGGCACCCGCCACACCCCACGTCCGGCGCTTCGACGGACGCGGAATCGTCCGCGACTCGGCCGCTGGTGTGACCGGTCCTGGGCGCCACTCGTTGTGAATGAGGTCGCTGGCCGCCCCCTCCTGATCCTTATCGCCCACGAGCCGGACGAGCAGGGCCTCGGCGGCCGGCCGCCGCGCCGGGTCGGGGTCAAGGGCGACCTGGATCATCGGTAGGAGGTCCTGCGGCACGCCCGACAGGTCGTACTCGGCCTGCTGCGCGCGGTTGGCCAGGACGGGCAGCGTCCCGGTGCCGAACGGGTGGCGTCCGGTCGCCGCGTACGCGACGAGGGTCCCCCAGGCGAAGACGTCGGCGGCGGTGCCGACCTGTCCCTCGAACGCCATCTCCGGAGCGATGTAGCCGGGACTGCCCATGACGACGCCGGTCCGGGTGTGCGGATTCTCGGAGTCCAGAGCGCGCGCGATGCCGAAGTCGATCACGCGGGGCCCGTCGGCCGCGAGCAGCACGTTGTGCGGCTTGAGATCGCGGTGCACCAGCCGGAGGGCGTGGATCGCGGTCAGGGCGGTCGCCACCCCCACCGCGAGGCTGCGCAGCGCGCCGGGCGGGAAGCCGCCGTGCGCCTCGACGTACTCGTTGAGGGACGGCCCGTCGATGTACTCGGTGACCAGGTAGGGAAGCCCGTCCTCCTCGCCGTGGTCGAGCACCTGCGCCGTGCAGAAGGACGCGACGCTCTGAGCGCTGGCCACCTCGGTGTCGAACCTCGCGCGGAACTCCCGGTCGCGGGCCAGCTCGCGGTGGATCACCTTGACGGCGACCTTCCGCCCGGAGAGGCCCAGGCCCAGATAGACCACGCCCATGCCGCCCTCGCCGAGCCGGCCCAAGAGCCGCTGCTCTCCGACGGACGTGGGGTCGTCGGGTTCGAGCGGACGGACGTTCGAGGCGGCGGTGGACCAGCCCTCGGTGTTTTGTGACGTCATCGATCTGCTTGTCCTGTAATGGGAGTCAGCGGCAGTGGCCGGGGAGCGATGCGGGGTCGGCCGTGGCTCTCACTCAGGCTCCCACCCCGGCGGAGCGGCGGGCAAGGCGAGTCCACCTGTGGCGCTCCCGCCACCCGCGGGCGCACGAGAAACTCGCCAGCGCGATCGTCACGCACACCGCCGTCAAGGGCTGATCGGCGTGTCTGGAGAATCAAGCCAAACCCGCTGTCCCCCCGCGGACACGCTGATCCCGTACCGGGAGCGGTCGGGCCGCCCCGCCCGTGCCCATCGCTCTTCGGCCTCCGCAGTGACCCGCGCCGAGCACCGCTGGCCGCGCAGCGGCATGAACCAGGCCGGGGCGATGAACCGTCCCACCGCGGTGCCATCGTCCTGCACCGTCAGCAGCGCCAGCGGATTGTCGGGATGGACCCCAGGCCCCCAAGGAACGAGGAGTCTCCCCCCGGGACGCGTCTGCGCCACCCAGGCATAGGGGACCTCGGTGGCCGCGGCGGTGGCGACGACCCGGTCGTACGGAGCGCCTGCCGGGTAGCCGGACCCGCCGTCCGCAGTGACGACCGCCTCCGCATGGCCGCTCCGCCGTAGCGAGCCGCGTGCCTGCTCGGCGAGGCCCGGATCGATCTCGACGCTGACGACGTTCTCAGCGCCCACGATCTCGGCGAGCAGCGCGGCGTTGTACCCGGTCCCCGTCCCGACCTCCAGGACGCGCATGCCCGCCGCCAGATCGAGCGCCTCCAGCATCGTGGTCATGATGTGGACCGCGCTGCTGGAACTGGTCGACCAGGTCCCCTTTTCGGCGGCCCCGTCGTCCACCTGCGTGGTGATCGATTCGCCAGAGGCGCACAGGGCCTCCCAGGCGTCGGGGTCGTCCTGCCGGCGAAGCGGGACGGCGCACCCATCGTCCCGCCTGACCCAGACCACGTCCGGGATGAAAGCGCGCCGATCAACGACCCGAAAGGCGTCCGCGACAACCGTCACTGCCAACGCCTCCCCGTGCTCTCATCTCCAGTGTTGGCTATGACCCCGGGACGCGGGCGGAGATTGCCGCAGAGCGGCCAAGCGCTCGATCTCGGCCAGCAGCTCCGGCACGCCCGCGCGGATCTCACCGCACCAGGCGCCCGAGCAGCCGCCACCACCCTGGAGGCGCGGCGGTGCGGCGCCGGGGAGGTGTGCGCCGCACCGCCGCGCCGGTCTGTACGGCTCGCGCGCGGTGAGGGACGGACCGCCCGGCACCCAGCTCGTCCAGGCTCCGCGCCAGCGCGACGGGGTTCGCCGCCTCCACCAGGAGGTCACGTCCTGCCTGGTCGCGTGTCACCGCCCACCAGCGTCCGGTGAACTCCCCCAGCCACGCCGCACGCACTCGCGGGAAACGGCGGTGCAGCTCCGCCATCACCTGGTCGGGGTCCAACTCCAGTACCGCCCAGGGCGCCGCGACGGTCACCGTCCCGCCTCGGACCGCTTGCCCAGGTAGCCCAGGATGAACACGGCCGCGTTGATGATCTCGTCCGCAGGCGCGATCGGCTCCCGCCACGACGTGAAGAACCACCACCGCCCACCATCACTCGACCGCGGCGCACACATGATCACGTCCCCAGCCATCCGGACCTTCTCGCAGCACCCCTCCGCCTGAGGATCGACCACCCGAAGCCCAGCCTCGACCAACTCCACCTCGAACCGCCTCGCACCCAAATGCGCGCCCAAAGCCGCAAGCCGGGCGTCCCGAGTCCTACGATCTGCCATGGGTCCGACCTCCATTGTCGGATCAAGGCCCCGGAACCGCCGGTGTTACCGCACCGGCCCGGGGCCGCCTGTTTCGCTCGAACCACACGGAACCCCGATGGCCGACGAGCATCCTGCCTACCGACAGTGAAACCGCGTCACGCATCGCACCGGCAGGGGCACAATGGGGAGCACCCGAAAGCCACAGGGAGCAATCCGGAGCACACGACCCTCCGGGCCAAGAGGTAGCGATGACCACAGAGGCCGAGGATCTCCGCGCGAGCGCGACGCAACGCCGTACACATGGCGCACGACTCCGCTCCGAACGCAAGCGACGCGGTTGGTTAAAGCCCGAAATGGCCCGACATCTTCACGACGCCATGATCGATCGACAGCGTCCAGAGATTGACACACTGATCTCCTACGTCAAGCGCTGGGAAGCGGACAAGGTCGGCATCAGCGAGCGATACCGCTTGGTCTATGCCACCGCGTTCGGTATCCCCGCGGACGAATTGTTCGGGACGGCCGCACTCGACGCGCAGAGCGTCCCGCCGCCTACTCTGGAGAAAGATCCGCGACCCTCCGGTCAGGAGGAAGGCCCCGTGCGACGCAGAGACCTACTTCACGACGGTGCTGCTCTGGCTGCCGGCGCGACCGTGGCCCCGATCCTCACAACGTTGACGCGGGCATGGCAGGAGAGCCAACCGCGGCTACCGGGTGCGAGCGTGTCGCAGGCCATGATCGACGACTGGACGGCCGGCTATGCCGTCCACATGCGCAGCTATGTCATCGACGCCCCGCAGATCGTCCTGGCCGGACTGACCCGCGACTGGGCGGAAATGGCCCCCCACCTGTCCAAGGGCCAACCACAGGATGTGGAACGCGACCTCGCCCATGCCGCCGCCAAGCACGCCTACCTCATCGCGGGCACCGCGGTTCAACTCGGCGATCAGCGTCTGGCCGGCCGTTGGTGGCTTACTGCGCGTGATCTGGCCGACAGGTCCGGAGACGGTCTCCTCTCCGCCTACACCCGTAGCTGGGAAGTGACCAACCGCATCGCGGAGCCCCGCGAGAACCTCACCGAGTTGTTGACACTCGCCCGCGACGCACGTCGGCGCGCGGGGCGGCGGCCGAGTACCACGCTCATGTACGCGACCACCGTGGAGGCGGAGGTATTGGCGTTCATGGGCCGCCATGACGCGGCAGTGGGCACCATCCGTCGCGCCGAAGAGACCTTCGACCGCCTTCCGTCCAGTGAACCCAGCCGCGAGGAACTACTCCGTTTCGATCAAAGCTGCGTGTACTCCCTCGCTGGACGTCATCGCGATGCCGACGAAGCGCAACGGGCCGCCCACAGCTTTTATGGTCCGGACACCCACCTCTACTCGTCAGCCCAACTGAGCCTCTACGGCGCCGCCCTCCACGCACGCTCAGATCCGGACGAGGCCAGTAGGCGGGCATTGGACATCATCGGCACCGTCCCACCGGACCGGCGGATCAAGCGCGTGGTGCTCACCGCCCGCCACGTCCTCAACGCCGTCCCCGAGCAGGCTCGCAAGCTCCCAGCCGCCCGGGAATTGCAGGCGCTGACCACTGGCGTCTGATCCCGGCATCGTCGCGAACACGCCCGTCATCACCCCCTGCATATCGGAGGACGACTTGTTCGGCGAGAACCCGCCCGCACACCCGGCCGGCGCGAACGGCGTGCTTTCGCCGGACGATGCGGACAGACTCAACTTCACCCTCAAACGGCCCGCACGGCTCGATAGCGCCGTGTTGGAAACGCTGGCGTCCGTCCTGGCCGGGCAACGGCGTTTGGCGGACATGATCGGATCCGAAGCCCTCTCTTGGCGCCGGTCAAAGCCCAGCTCGCGCAGACATTCGGACCCTGGTGCTCGGCATCGGCGCTGACGAGATCGGCGTGATCGGTCACCGGATCGGCTCAGATCAGCTCACCCGAATGTCCAAAGCCCTCCACTCATAGGTACGTGCCATAAAACATACGACGTTCACTCTGTTCGTCGGGACGGTGCGAGACTGACGGAGCAGGGACTCGCGGAAGCGTGTCGCGTGGACGTTAAGACAGTGGCCCGATGGGTGGCCGATGAAGGTCGTGTACCGCACCCTCGGCACCGCTGGGCCGCGTCGGATGTCTTGGGAGTTGATGAGGCCGTGTTGTGGCCCGATGCCATCCGGAAGAACGTCAAGACCGGGCCGGACCGTGAGGTCATAGCGGTGTACCCGTACCGGTCGGCGTGTCCCAAGTCCGTGTGGCGCCGCCTCATCAGCGGGGCCCACAAGGAGCTGACCTTCGCCGGCTATACGAACTACTTCCTGTGGCTGGAGATCCCGAACCTGCGCGCCGCGCTCCGGCGCAAGGCGGAACGCGGGTGCAGCGTGCGGTTCCTCGTCGGCGATCCCGAGAGCGAGGTCACGCGGCACCGCGAGGAGCTGGAGTCGGTTCCGCTGACCGTGAGCACGCGCATCCGGATCACCTTGGACGAGCTGTCCAAGATCGCCGCGACCTCCGGGATCGACGCCCGCTACGGAGACGACCACGTCGCGATGAGCGTCTTCGTCTTCGACGACGAGATGCTGGTGACCCCGCACCTGGCCAACCTCGTCGGTCATGACTCCCCGATGCTGCACCTGCGGCGCTGCCAGGAGGACGGTCTCTTCGACCGGTTCGCCTTCCACGTCGCCGAGCTATGGAACGGCGGCAGGCCGATCCCGGGCCTCGGCACCGTTTGACGGCGTGAACGAGACCGTGCATGACCACGGCGAATAACGCACCCGGCAGTGCTGAAGGTGGCGGCCTCCGGTGGTGATCAGCGGTCCGTGGTTCTCGATGCCGTGTGGAGGCGGCTCGCCATGGCGGCTATCCGCTCGACCAGCTCCGGCGGGTCGTGCACCTCGAACCCGATGTCCATCAGGGCGACCCACACGACGATCTCGTCGAGGTTGTTCGCGCCGCACAGGAGGACGCAGGTCTCCGCGTCGACGGGTTCCACCGCCCCCACCGTCGGCGGCATGTGCCCGGTCACGACCTCCGCCGGGGCGTGCATGGTCAAGCGCGCCTGGTAGCGGTACGGGGCACTGGAGATCGCCCGGGACGTGTAGGCGGCGAGGTCCTCGGCGGGCGGGTCCCGGGGGACGAAGCGCGGCCCGTTCGGCCTCCGCAGGCTCAGCCGGTCGACCCGGTACGTCCGCCAGTCCTCCCTGTCGACGTCCCAGCCCACGAGATACCACCGGCGCCCCGAATGCACGAGCCGGTGGGGCTCGGCCGAACGACTACTCTGCTCACCCCCGTGCGACCGGTAGTCGAACCGCAGTCCCTCATGGTCTCGGCAGGCCGCGGCGATGGCGGTCAGCACGTCGGGATCCACCGGCGTCCCGGCCCCCGTCATGGGCACGGTCATCGACTGGAGCGCGTGCACGCGATGCCGCAGCCGTGCGGGCAGCACCCGTTCGAGCTTCGCGAGCGCCCGTACGGACGTCTCCTCGATCCCGGCGACCGTGCCCCCGGCGGCCGTCCTCAGCCCCACCGCGACCGCGACCGCCTCGTCGTCGTCGAGCAGCAGCGGGGGCAGGTCGGACCCGGCGCCCAGCCGGTAGCCGGGTGAGCCCGCCGTGGCGTGCACGGGATAGCCCAGCTCCCGCAGCCGGTCCACGTCCCGCCGGACGGTCCGCATCGTGACGCCGAGCCGTTCCGCCAGCTCAGCGCCGGACCAGTCCCGGTGGGCCTGGAGGAGGGACAGCATTCTGAGGAGTCGAGCCGAGGTCTCCAACATGCGTTCCATCTTGCCCGCCACCTAGGACCTAACTCGTCCTAACCGGCACATAGTGTTGTGGACATGACGAAGATCAAGCCGTTCCGCATCGACATCCCGCAGGCCGACCTGGACGACCTCCGCGACCGTCTGGCCGGCACCCGCTGGCCGGACGAGCTACCCGGCACCGGCTGGTCGTACGGCGTCCCGTCCTCGTACGCGAGGGAGCTGGCCGAGTACTGGCGGACGGCGTACGACTGGCGGGCGCAGGAGGCGGCGCTCAACGAGTACCCGCAGTTCACCACCGAGATCGACGGCCAGAACATCCACTTCCTGCACGTCCGCTCCCCCGAGCCGGACGCGCTCCCGCTGATCCTCACGCACGGCTGGCCCGGTTCGATCGCCGAGTTCATGAAGGTCATCGGCCCGCTCACCGACCCCCGCGCCCACGGCGGCGACCCGGCCGACGCCTTCCATGTGGTGGCGCCGTCCCTGCCCGGCTTCGGGTTCTCCGGCCCCACCCGCGAGACCGGCTGGAACCTGCGCCGGGTGGCCCGCGCGTGGGCCGAGCTGATGAGCCGCCTCGGCTACGACCGGTACGGCGCCCAGGGAGGCGACACCGGTTCGGTGGTCTCTCCCGAGCTCGGCCGCGTCGCCCCGGACAACGTCATCGGCGTCCACGTCAACGGCGCTCTGGGCTTCCCGACCTTCCAGCCCGACGAGATGGCGGGGCTCACCGAGGCCGAGCTGGCCCGGCTGGCCGTCTACTCGGACCAGGACCGCGCGGGCTACGCCATGATCCAGTCCACCCGCCCGCAGACGCTCGCCTTCGGCCTGCACGACTCCCCCGCCGGTCAGCTCGCCTGGATCGTGGAGAAGTTCAAGGAGTGGACCGACCCCGCCCACGACCTTCCCGAAGAGGCCGTGGACCGCGACCAGATGCTCACCGATATCGCCATCTACTGGTTCACCGGCACCGCGGGGTCGTCCGCCCGCCTCTACAAGGAGGGCGCGAGCGACTGGGGCCAGGCCGTCGAGAAGTCCGATGTCCCGACCGGGGTGGCGGTCTTCCCGGGCGACCCCGGCGTCCGCCGCATCGCCGAACGCGAGCACAACGTGGTCCACTGGTCGGAGTTCGACCGGGGCGGCCACTTCGCCGCGATGGAGGCACCGGACGTGCTGGTCGCCGATGTCCGCGCGTTCTTCCGGCTGGTCCGCACCGCCGGACCGGGTGGCGCCCGGGTGTAGGCGGGTCGGCTACTCGGACAGTGTGCCGATGAAGGCGGCCAGGTTGGCCCGGGTGCGGACGATCTTCTCGTCCACCGTGAGGGTCTCCTCGAGGTCGCCGCCGACGGCGGTCTGCTTCTTGCCCCGGGTGTAGAGGGAGCAGGCCAGCTCGGTGCACAGGTACCGTCCGACCGTGTTGCCCTGGCGGCCGGCCTCGCCGGTGCGGCGCGCGGTCATCAGCGCGACGCCGCCGCCGGAGTGGGTGGTCAGGCACAGCGAGCACATGCTGCGCGCGGTGAAGCCTCGGGAGGTCCCGGGGGCCGCGCGGAGGACGACCCCGACGAGGCCGCCGTCGTCGCGCTCGGCGACCAGGTAGCCGCGTTCGGGCGCGCCGGGATCTCGCCATCCGAGGAAGTCGAGGTCGTCCCACGGCCGCTCTTCGAGGTCCCTGGGGACGTTGACGCGCTTGGCCTCGCCCTTGGAGCAGTTGACGAACGACCTGCGGATGTCGCTCTCGGAGAGGGGTCTCATGTTCGACGAGGCTAGCTTTCCTAATACCATTAGGCAAATGCTTTATTCGTCTAACCGAGGGAGGTCCGATGGCACGCGCGGGCATCACCGGCGAACGCCTCGCCCAGACGGCGGCGGAGCTGGCCGACGAGATCGGCTTCGCCAAGGTGACCGTCTCGGCGGTCGCGCGCAGGCTCGGCGTCAAGGACCCGAGCCTGTACGCGCACATCGAGAACGCGCGAGAGCTGAAGGTCCGGGTGGCGCTGCTGGCCCTGGAGGAGATGGCCGACAGGGCCGCCGCCGCGCTGGCCGGACGCGCGGGCAGGGACGCGCTGGTGGCGTTCGCCAACGTCTACCGCGACTACGCCAAGGAGCACCCGGGCCGGTACGCCGCGTCCCGGTTCGAGCTCGACCTGGACACCGCGACCAAGAGCGCGGCGCCCCGGCACACGGAGATGATGCGGGCGATCCTGCGCGGCTACCACCTGCCGGAGCCCGACGAGACCGACGCGGTGCGCTTCCTGGGCGGCACCTTCCACGGGTACGTGAGCCTGGAGATGGCGGGCGGCTTCCGCCACACCCCGCGCGAGGCCGACGCCTCCTGGGCCTGGGCTCTGGACACCCTCGACTTCGCCCTCAGGAACCATCCGGGGAAAGCGGCGTGACCGGCCACGCCTCCTGAGGCCGCCGAGGTGAAGCGGGCGGCCCCATCGGGGAGGGGTCCAGGGGGCATCTGTCATCCGACCGGTCGGAGGGTCAGCCGAGACGTTCCAGGACGAACCTGGCGCGGTCCTCCACCGGCGACCGGGGCAGGGTCACCAGCTCGTAGCCGTAGTCGCCGTAGGCCGCCACCATCGCCTCGTAGGTGCGTTCGGCCTCGTCCGGCGACTGCTTGCGCTCGGTGTCGTGCTCGTAGATCTCCGGCCAGGGCGGCGCGATGAACACGCGGCGGTGGTAGCGGAACCGCCGCGCCGCCTCGTCCAGGTGGCCGGGCACGGGCAGGCCCTCGAGCCGCAGGTAGCCGACGGTGTCGGTGATGCCGCGATCGAAGAAGACGGTCCCGGCCGCGGATCGGGCCAGCCGGTGGGCGCGCAGATCCCAGCTCAGCATCAGCTCGGCGAACAGGCCCCGGTCGCGCCACGGCAGCGCCCGTCCGCCGATCGCCACCTGGTCCTGGATGATCTCGCGCCCGGACTCTGCCGCCCGCGCGAACCCGGCCCGTTCGAGCACGCCGACCAGCGTGCTCTTGCCCGATCCCGGTCCGCCGGTCACCACCACGAACCGTTCCGTCACCATGGATCCGCATCTCCGTCCTTCGTTTCCGGACACGACCGCAGGGAGGCCCGATGCCGGACCCCGTTGACGATCATGAATTGGCGTGTGCCGTGAAGGGGCTCCGCGCGACGCGGCGGTTCGCCCCCGAGCCGGTGGGACGCGCCGAGATCCGGCACGTGCTGGAGGCCGCCCGCTGGACCGGGTCGGCGCGCAACCGGCAACCCTGGCGGTTCGTGGTCGTCCACGACCGCGACCTGCTGGGCCGGCTGTCCCGCCTCGGCGGCTATGCCGGCCACCTGGCCGGGGCGCCCGTCGCGATCCTGCTCGCGGTGGACGCGACCCTCAGCCGGGACGACGCCGAGTTCGACGCGGGACGCTGCGCTCAGAACATCATGCTGGCCGCCGCCGCGCAAGGTCTCGGATCCTGCCCCGCCTCGTTCTTCCCGGCCGCCAACGCCGACCGGGTCGCCCCGCTCGTGGGCCTGGACGAGCCGTGGCGGATCCGGACCGCGATCTCCCTCGGCCACCCGGCCACCGCCCCGGCGCCCCTCCCCGGACGGTCCGCGCTCCCGTCCGGCCGCCTATCGCTGGACGAGCTGGTCACCGAGATCCCTTGACCGGCGCCGCGAACGGGGCGCCGGTCAAGGGATCTCGGTGCCGCGGACGGGCGTCAGGCCTGGTCGTCCTCGGGGGCGGCGCCGACCGTGACGCCGACGAGGTCGGGCAGTTCACTGAGCGCCGCGGTCAGGTCGGGCACCGAGCCGGTGCCCTCCAGCACCAGCGACACCACCGCGTTCCCGCGCGGCCCCTGGTCGTCCTCCTTCTCGCGGGCCCGGCGCTCGTCGCGGCCGAGATCGGAGTCGTCGGGCAGGTACTGCCGTTCGACCGCGACCTCCGAGACCACGAACCCGCGTCCGGTGCACTCCATCAGCGCGCGGCGCAGCGCGCCCTTGCCGTCGTGGTAGACCAGCCGGACCCGGGACTGGTCGGGGCGCCGGAACCGGTCGAGCGGCAGCCGCGCGGCGAGCCCGCTCAGCCCGTACACCACCAGGAAGTGGCCCGCGGTCACGGCCACCGCGAGCACCCACAGCCCGCCGGCGGCGGCCATGCCGACGGCAGCGGTGAGCCAGACGACCGCGGCGGTGGTGAGGCCGCGCACGGCGTCCCGCCGCACGAAGATCAGTCCGCCGCCGATGAAGCCGATGCCGGTCACGATCTGCGCGGCCACCCGGGACGGGTCGAAGGCGACGTTGTCACCCGGCACATGCGCGAAGCCGTACTTGCTGACCAGCATGAACAGTGCGGCGCCGACCCCGACGAGGGTGTGCGTGCGCAACCCGGCGCTCTTGTTGCGGAGCCCGCGCTCCAGGCCGATGCAGGCCGACAGGACCAGGGCCAGCAGGAGTTCCCCGATCTGTACCAGCCCTTGGCCGGGAGACAGCTCGATCATCCCTTTTCTTTACCCACATCGGCCCCACTGACCCGTCGCCGCCGGCGTGCCGGTGGCGCCGGTCAGGCCGTCCCCGCCGCCAGAGCCGCGACGATCTCGGCGGCGGGGGCGTCGGCGGCCGAGCGGAACGCCTCGCCCGCCCACAGGTTCACCGCGTCGGGATCGCCCTGCGCGGCAGCGGCCTTGCGGAGCGGCGAGGTCACGTAGTGGACGTCCGGATAGGCGGCGGGCGCATGCGGCGAGTGCTCGACGAGGAACCGGTTGACCAGTCCCCGCGCCGGACGTCCGCTGAACGCCCGCGTCATCGCCGTCTCGGTGAAGCGGGGATCGGCCAGCGCCGCCTTGTGCACGGCGCTCGCGCCGCTCTCCGGACACCGCAGGAACGCGGTGCCGCACTGGGCCGCGACCGCGCCGAGCGCCAGCACGTCCGCGACCTGCGCGGCCGTGCCGAGCCCACCGGCGGCGATCAGCGGCAGGCCGCCCACGACCTCCCGGACGGCGGCCAGGAGCGCGCGCAGCGGCAGCGCGCCCTCGCCCGTATTGGTGAACGACCCGCGATGCGCGCCGGCCTCCATGCCCTGCACGCAGAGCGCGTCGGCGCCGGCGCCGGCCGCCTCGCGCGCCTCGTCCGCCGTGGTCACCGTGACGATCACGACCGCGCCCGCGCGCCGGAACGCCCGGACCAGCCCGGCCCCCGGGCACCCGAACGTGACGCTGACGAACGCCGGCGGGTCGGCGAGCAGATCCGCGGCCTTGGCGTCCCAGCCGTCGTCGCGGGCCTGCGGCGTGCCCGGTTCGACGCCGAGCCGGCCGCCCTCGGCCCCGAGCCGCGCCCGGTAGGCGGCCACCGCGGCGTCGTCGACGGCGTCGGAGGACGGCATGAACAGGTTCACGCCGAACGGCCTGGACGTCAGCTCACGCGTCCGTTCGATGTCCGCGCGCATCCGCCCGGCCGTCCGGTAGCCGGCGGCGAGGAATCCGAGCCCGCCGGCCTCCGAGACCGCCGCGGCCAGCTCCGGCGTGGACGCCCCGCCCGCCATCGGCGCCTGGACGACGGGGATCGCGGGCGCCCACTCCGGCGCGGGCCCGGCGTTCACCCCTCCGCCGCCCGGGTGAGGTGGAAGTAGAGGACGTCCGGCGCGTCCTTGGCGTCCATCGCGCCGAGCACCACGTCGCCGGAGACCCGGCGGAAGTGGTCGATGATCGGCTGGGTGTCGTACACCATGGCCGCCGACACCACGCCGCGGTGCGCCATCTCGCGGAGCCGGGCCAGGCCCATGCCGGTGAACGAGGTGAGCGCGCCGTCCTCGCCCCGGCACAGCAGCGGCTCGACGTGCTCGGCGTCGTGGAACCGCTTGCCGTACCAGCGCATCCGGACCAGCATGGCGGCCATCGCGTCGGCCTGGTCGAACACGCCGCCCGCCCAGGTGCCGAGCATGAACTCCGCCGGGACCGGCTCCAGCTCCCCGAAGAGCTTGTCCAGCTCGCCGGGGCCCGCGGGCGCCGCGCCCCGGACGAGTTCGAGCACCCGCGCCGCTCCGGCCGGGGACGCGCCGGTCACCACGGCAGCGCCTTGGGCAGCAGGACGGGCTTGACCACCGCCCCGGACGCCGCGTCCGCCTCGGCCTGGTTGATCTCGCTGAGCGGGTAGGTCTTGATCAGCCGGTCGAACGGGAACCGGTCCTGCCGCCACAGCTCGATCAGCCTGGGGATGAACAGCTGGGGGACCGCGTCGCCCTCGATGATGCCCTTGACCGTGCGGCCCATCAGCAGCAGCGTCGGGTCGAGCCGGTACTCCTCGCCGCCGACGCCGACCAGCCCGCAGACGCCGGTGGTGCGCAGGCAGGCGAGCGCCGTCGAGACCACCTCCGGCTCGGCGGTCGTGTCGAGCGAGAACTGGACGCCCTCGCCGCCGATGGCCCGGATCTGCCCGGCCAGGTCCTCGTCCCCGCCGTTCAGCGTGTGCGTGGCGCCGAGCTCGCGGGCCAGCTCCAGCCGCGAGTCGTGCAGGTCCACCGCGATGATCGTGGTGGCGCCGGCGACCTGGGCGGCCAGCACCGCGGCCAGCCCGACCGCGCCGGTCCCGAAGATCGCGATGCTGTCCCCGGCGCTGACGCCGAGCGAGATCAGCACCGAGCCCGCGCCGGTCTGCATGCTGCACCCGAGCGGCCCGAGCAGCTCGAGCGGGAGGTCCTGGTCGACCGGCACCACGTTGCGGACGGTGGCGAGCGCGTGCGTCGCGAACGACGACTGCCCGAACCAGCGGTTGTGCACCACCTCGTCCTCGGCCGTGGTGACCCGCGGCCGGCCGTCCAGGGGCACCGAGACCATGTTGAGCGAGGCCATCTGCACGCAGTTCCCGGGCCGCGCCGCGTGACACTCGCCGCACTCGCCGCACGAGTCGATGGACAGGACCACGTGCGCGCCGACCCCGAACCCGGTGACACCGGGCCCGACCGCCTCCACCACGCCGGCGCCCTCGTGCCCGAGGATCACCGGTTTGGCCACCGGGTCGCCGGGCGACCGGCCGAGCAGGTCGGTGTGGCACATGCCGACCCCGGCGATCCGGACGACCACCTCGCCGGGTCCGGGATCGGCCAGCTCCAGCCGCTCGATGGTGTAGGGGGCGTCGGCGGCGCGCAGTACGGCGGCCTCGATCCGCATGAAACAGGTCCCTTCGGGTGAAACGGGCGGCTAGGAGGTCAAGGTGTATCGCACGGGCAGCCGCTTGAGCCCGCCGACGAACGTGGTGGCGATGCTCTCCGGCGTCCCGGCGAGCTCGATCGATTCCAGCCGCGGCAGCAGCTCCTCGAAGAACGCGCGGACCTCGATCCGGGCGAGCGCGGCACCGAGGCAGTAGTGCACGCCGAACCCGAACGCCAGGTGCCTGTTCGGATCGCGGCCCACGTCGAAGCGGAACGGGTCGTCGAAGACCGCCTCGTCGCGGTTGGCCGACGGGTAGGACAGCAGCACCGAGTCGCCCGCGCGGATCCGGGTGCCGTTCAGGTCGTGGTCCTCGGCCGCGGTGCGCATGAACTCCTTGACCGGAGTCACCCAGCGGATCATCTCGTCCACCGCGAGCGGCATCAGCGCGGGATCGCCGCGCAGCCGGTCGAGCTGGTCCGGGTGCTCCATCAGCGCATGGAGCCCGCCCGCGATGGTGGAGCTGGTGGTGTCGTGCCCCGCGGTCGCGATGATCACATAGTACGAGGCCGTGTCGAAGTCGTTCAACGGGGTCCCGTCGATCTTCGCATTGGCGATCGCCGACGCCAGGTCGTCGGTCGGCTGCGCCCGGCGGGCCTCGGTGAGCTTCTGGAAGTAGCTGAAGAAGTCGAGCAGGACGGCGAGCTTCTCCTCGTTGGTCGCGCCGCGCTGAAGCTCGGAGTCGTCGCCGCCGAACAGCTCCTGGGTGAGCTTGAGCATCCGGTCGAAGTCGCTCTCGGGCAGCCCGAGCAGCGAGAGGATCACATACAGCGGGAAGTGCACCGCGACCTGCTGCGCGAAGTCGCACTCGCCGCCGTGCTCGACCATCCGGTCGACATACCGGCGGGCCAGCTCGCGGATCCGCGGCTCCAGGGCGCGCATCGCCTTCGGCCGGAACCAGTCGGCGCCGACTGCGCGGATCACCCGGTGGTCGGGGTCGTCCATGTGGATCAGGGTGCGCAGCGCGATGCCCTGCTCCTGCCGATCCCGGTTGAACGCGTCGAACTCGGCGGTGCCGAGCATCGGGCGCGGCACGTTGCGGAACTTGGCGTGGTCGCGCTCGATCTCCATCACGTCGGCGTGCCGGGTGATCCCCCAGAACGGGTTGTAGCCGTCCCGCTCGACCCAGTGCACCGGCGACTCGCGGCGCAGCAGAGCGAGCGACTCGTGCAGCCTCCGGTCGTCGGCGTACGCGCGCGGATCGGCGAGCGCACGGCCCGCCTCGTCCACCGTGAGGGTCATTCAAGCTCCTTCGCTCCCGGCCGCCCGCTAGGGAACCTAGGACTCCGAATTCCATTCGGTCAACCGGCGTTCCCCTCGGCCCTGACGGACGCGCGGCGTGCCGCCCTTCCAGGGGAGCGGAAAGAACGGCACGCCGCAAGAGGCCGGAGAGGCCCGGAACAGCCAGGATGGGCCCGGAAGCAGCCGGAAGAGCCTGGAAGATTCCCGATGGTGCGCCATCGAAACGGCCGGAAACAATCAGAATCCCGGCGCGGATCAGCGGAAGGCAGAAGCGGGGTCGACGGAACCGGGGCGGATCAGCGGGGGTCGAGGAGGGCGCCGTCGGCGAGGTCCTTGAAGCGGTCCAGGTCCTCGGCGGGGGCGTCGAGGCCGCGGAGCGGGCCGGGGTCGGCGAGGTGGCTGCGGGCGTAGAGGCGGGCGACCAGGGCCTTGCGGTCCCCGCCGGTCTCGGCGCGCTCCCACCCGGCCTGCTCCAGCAGCAGCGCCGCGGCGTACACGTCCGCCATGTACTGCGCGAGCGGGTACAGCCGCGCCTCGGCGACCGCGCCGTCCAGGTCCCGCCAGCGGGTGACGGCCTGGCGCAGGTGCCCGATGCGCTCGGTCACCAGGCCGGCGGTGGCGTCGTCGCCGGACGGGGCCTGCGCGACCGCCTCCGACAGCCGGTCCAGGAACGGCTCGTGCGCCGACTCCCGCACCATCGCGCGGCGGACGTCCAGGCAGAGCACGTTGTCGCCGCCCTCCCAGATCGGGTTCACCTGCGCGTCCCGCAGGAGGCGGGCGACCGGCCACTGCTCGATGTAGCCGTTGCCGCCGTGGATCTCGATCGCGTCGCTGGCGGCGGTCACGCCGAGCCGGGCGGTGCGGAGCTTGATCAGCGTGGCGCCGAGGCGCAGCCGCGGGCGGCCCAGATAGCCGTCGAAGACCAGGGCCTGCGCCGCCTCGGTCTCCACGATCAGCTCGGCGAGCTTGCGCCGCATCAGCGGCTGCTCGGCCAGCGGCGCGCCGAACGCCTCACGGGCGCGGGCGTAGCAGAGCGACTCGACCAGCGCGCGGCGCGCGATGCCGACGCCCATCATCGAGATGCCGAGCCGGGCGCCGTTGGTCAGCTCCATCATCCGGGCCAGGCCCTTGCCGTCGCCCGCCTGCCCCTCCACCGGCGCGCTGGACGCGGGGGCCAGCAGGAACGCCTCGGCGCCGGTGAACTCGATCTCGCCGGACGCGACCGAGCGGGTGCCGAGCTTGTCCTTCAGCCGGCGGATCCGGACGCCGTTGCGCCCGCCGTCGCGGCGCTCGGTCAGCACCAGGAACGGCGCGATGCCGCGCACGCCGTCGACCGCGCCCTCGGGCTTGGCCAGCACGACGAACGCCGAGCCGCCCGCGTTGGAGGCGAACCACTTGAGCCCGTCCAGCCGCCAGGCGTCGCCGCCGTCCGGGGTGGCGGTGGCCTCCAGCGCGCCGAGGTCGGACCCGCCGGACCGCTCGGTGAGCATCTGCGCGGCCTCGCCGGAGAACTCCCCGGCGGCGAAGATCTCCCGGACCCGGTCCCGGACGTCGGCGGGGGCGAACGCCTCGGCGAGCCCGACCACCATGTCGCCGCCGGTGCCGAGCGCGCACGCCATCCCGATGTCGGCCTGGTCGAGCAGGTAGCTCCAGGCGACCTCCAGCGGCGCCGCGTCCACCCCGGCCGCCTTCGCCTCGGCGCGGAACTCGGGACGGGTAAAGGAGGTGGCCACCAGGTCGCGGCGGGCGTCCTCGAAGGACGGCGACTGGACGACCCGGCTGACGTCGCGTCCCCACCGGTCGTACTTCTCCAGCCGCGGCGGGTTGCGGTCGCTCTGCTCGGCGCGTTCGGCGATCGGCCCGCCCATCAGCGCGCCCAGTTCGCGGAGCCGGGGCTCGGCCCAGTCGAGCCCGGCCGCGCCGAGGTGCCGGCGCATCAGGAACCGCAGGCCGGGATCGCTGTCGTACCAGTTCAGGCCGGCGGCCCCTTGGTAGCGCTCGGTCGCGTAGCGGCGCGCCTTCTCGGGACCGCCGAACGGCAGCCGGTCGGCCGGCTCGATGAGATAGTTGCCCATCACCCGGACGTTACACTTCATGGTCGCGTGATGGAATGCTGTAATCCGGGCGGCGAGCCACCTGGACGGGACGTCCGCGCGGGCCCGCCGCCCGGGACTCAGAAGCGGCTCACGGTTGACTCAGGCGGTGGCGCCGGCCAGCCAGCCGTGGTAGTAGCCGAGGCTGGTGTAGATGTCGGGCGTCTCACCGCAGACGCTGCCGACGCCGCGGCTGTCCACGCCGACGACCTGCCAGCGGCCCGCGACCTTGGTCAGCAGCGGCGAACCGGAGTCGCCGTTGCACGGGCCGCGGACGCCCTCGGGGTTGTCGGTGCAGACGTCGCCCCGGCGGATGCCCCAGGCGTCGTCCCCGTCGGCGTCCACCCGGCACTTCTCGGTGCTCGGCGGGATGATCGTGGTGTCGAGCTGGCGCAGCTCCTTCGGAAGCTGGCTCGGGTCGTTGTCGGTGGTGGAGGTGTAGCCCCAGCCGGTCGCGCGGACCTTGGTGCCCGGTGCGGTGATCTTGTTGGGGATCGGCGCCGGGGCCTGCTTCAGCGCGGTGTCCAGGTGCAGCAGCGCGACGTCGTACCCGGAGGCCCGCTCGTCCAGCGCCTGGTAGTCGGGGTGCACCTTGATGTCCTTGACCTGGGCGACGCTGCCGCCGGTGGTGCGGTCCTTGGACCCCACCCGGACGTGGAACAGCGCCGGGTCCATGATCGTGTAGGGCGCGCCGCCGGTGCCCGCCGTGGTCACGCAGTGCGCGGCCAGGACGATCCAGTCCTTCTTGATCAGCGCGCCGCCGCAGCGGTGCGAGTCGGGGTTGCCGTTGCGCAGGTACTGCAACGAGGCCATGAACGAGTAGGTCTGGTCCGCGGGCTGGCCGCCGATGATCTTCGGGGTCGGGTCGTCGGCCTGCGCCGCCGTGCCGAGGCCGGTCAGCGCGCCGGCGGTCACGCCCGCGGCCAGCGCGACGCGGGTCAGCCCGCGCCGCCAGGACGCGCGGGAAGCGCGCGGGTCGCCGGACGGGCTCGTCTCCGTGGTGGATCCCGTTCGCACGGGCAGCTCCGATCGTGTTGTGCTGCCGGACCGGCCACCGCCCCCGCCGTGCTAAGCGGCGATGGCGGACGGTCAGGCAAACGCTTGTGGCGCTCTTTTGCCGCGCGAGAGATTACCGGCTGTCCGGGATTAATGATCTTGATTCGGGATAAATCGCCCGTGCGCTGGGGCGATGCCGGACCGGGTAGGGTCCTGCGGAGACATGGCGACCAACACCCTCGGAATCCGGCCGCTCACCGCGCGCTCGGTCGTGCTGAGCACGCTCCTCGGGCTGCACCCGCCCCGCCTCCCCGCGCGCTACCTCGTCCGTGTCGGCGAGCTGTTCGGCATCGCCGAGGGCACGATCCGGGTGGCCCTGTCGCGGATGGTCGCCTCCGGCGACCTGGCCCAGGCGGGCGGCGAGTACGAACTGACCGAGCGGCTGCTGAGCCGGCAGGCCCGGCAGGACGAGAGCCGCTCCCCCCGGGCCCGGCCCTGGAACGGCGTCTGGGAGATCGCCGTCATCACCGCCGAACGCCGCTCCGCCGCCGATCGGGCCGCGCTGCGCCAGGCGATGTCCGAGCTCCGCCTCGCCGAACTCCGCGAGGGCACCTGGCTCCGTCCGGCCAACCTCAGCCGCCCCCGGCCCGACATCCTCGTCCGGCAGTGCACGTTCCTGGAGGGCGGTCCCGAGGACGACCCCGTCGCCCTGGCCGCGACCCTCTGGAACCTGACGGGCTGGGCCGCCGACGCACTCGCCCTGCGCGCCGCGCTCGACCGCGCGGGCACGCTCGCCGAGCAGTTCACCGTGTCCGCCGCCGTCCTGCGCCATCTCCTGGACGACCCGCTGCTGCCCCCGGAGCTGCTGCCGTCCGGCTGGCCCGGCCCGGCCCTGCGCGACCACTACGAGCGTTTCGAGAGCGGATTCGAACGGCTCCTCACCGAGCACATCCAGAGCTGAAACGATCTTGCTGAAATCGTGATCACCGATGCCTCGTCCGGCCGCCCCGTTTGGGCACAACTGGCCCGACGGCCCCGCGGAGCGGGCCGCTGAAGGAGGTAAGGCCACCATGGCGAACCGAACGCTGCAACAGATGATCCGCCGCAAGCCCATCGACCAGATCGAGGACGCCCCCGAGTCCGGCAAGCTGGCCCGCACCCTCGGCCTGTGGCAGCTCACCGCGATCGGTGTCGGCGGCATCATCGGCGCCGGGATCTTCTCGCTGGCCGGCGCGGTCGCCAACGAGAAGGCCGGTCCCGGCGTCCTGATCTCGTTCCTGATCGCCGGCATCGCCAGCGCCGCCGCCGCGTTCTCCTACGCCGAGTTCGCCGGCCTCATCCCGCGCGCCGGCTCGGCCTACACCTACGGATACGCGGTCCTCGGCGAGTTCACCGGCTGGGCGATCGGCTGGGACCTGCTGCTGGAGTACACCGCGATCGTGGCGGTGGTCGCCATCGGCATCTCGGGCTACTTCAACGATCTGCTCGGCTTCATGAACGTCGACCTGCCGGTCTGGATGATGGGCGCGCCCGGCACCGAGCCCAAGGGCTCCGGCCTCGCCGACGGCAGCTACAAGGTCAACCTGTTCGCCGCCCTGCTCTGCCTGCTCATTGCCTACGTGCTCAACCTCGGCATGAAGAACGCCGCCCGGTTCGAGACCGCACTGGTCTACCTCAAGGTCGGCATCGTCCTGCTGGTCATCGTGGTCGGCGTCTTCAAGATCAACGCGGGCAACTACTCGCCGTTCCTCCCGTTCGGCCTCTCCGGCGCCTTCACCGGGGCCGCGACGGTCTTCTTCGCGGTCTTCGGCTACGACGCGATGAGCACCGCCGCCGAGGAGTCCAAGGACGCGCGCAAGCACATGCCGAAGGCCATCATCTACTCGCTGGCCATCTCGATGGTCCTCTACGTGCTCGCCTGCCTGGTGCTCACCGGCATGGTCGACTACAAGGACATCAACCCCGAGGCCGCCTTCTCCTCCGCGTTCGCCGACGTCGGCCTGAAGACCATCGGCGCCATCATCGCCGTGGGCGCGATCCTCGGCGTGCTCACCGTGCTGTTCACCTTCATGATGGGCGCCACCCGGGTGTGGTTCTCGATGAGCCGCGACGGCCTGCTGCCCGGCTGGTTCGCCAAGACCCACGCCACCCGCCACGTCCCCACCCGGATCACCTGGATCCTCGGCGCCGGCTCCGCCCTGATCGCCGGCTTCCTCCCCATCGCCGAGGCCGCCGAGCTGACCAACATCGGCATCCTCCTGGCGTTCATCGTGGTCTGCGTCGCCGTGATCGTCCTGCGCTACAAGCAGCCCGACCTGCCGCGCGAGTTCCGCACCCCCGGCATGCCGGTCGTCCCGATCATCGGCGTCGTCTTCTCGGTCTGGCTGATCACCTTCCTCCAGTGGCAGACCTGGCTCCGCTTCGCGCTCTGGTTCCTCCTGGGCACGCTGGTGTACTTCGCCTACAGCCGCCGCCACTCCCTCCTCAACCGCTCGAAGAACCCCTCGTCCGGCAACTGACCCCCACCCGCTGAGCGCCGTCCCCGCACCCGCCTCCGGGGCGGCGCTCAGCGGCGCCCGGGCTTCGGCGTCCCATCAGCCCATGAGCATGAAGATCGTCGGGCCGTAGCATGCGCGGGTGAACACGATCGAGTTCCGGGTGGTTCCTCATCAGGGCGTGGACGTCATCGACATCGTCGTGGACGGCGCCCACCTGCTCGACCTGGTGCGCGAGGCCGAGCTCCCCCACGCGCGGCAAGAACAGCGGGAGCGGGCGGCCGAGTTCGCGCCCGATCCCGCACCGTTGCTGGCCGGCGACTACACGTGCCTGTCCCGCGGCTACGGCTGGCCTGACCGGCACCTGCTGACCGACTCGCCGGAGACCATGCTCCTCACCTGTACCTGCGGCATCGACGAATGCTGGCCGCTGATGGCCCGGGTTCAGGTGACGGGCTCGCTCGTCCGCTGGTCGGAATTCCACAACCCGTACCGCGACTGGGACCTCTCCGGCGTGGGCCCTTTCACGTTCTCCCGGACGCGCTACGAGCGGGCCCTCCGCCGAACGGGCGCCCCCGGCCGCGAGCCGGGTGCCTGACCACCTCGCGGCCTCCGATGGCCCGCCGGCCATGACAAATGTCATGGACGATTGATGGGCGATCTCACTGCATGGGCACCGGGGCCGCCGATCAGCATGAGCAGTATGAAGGCAACCGGCAAGAACGACCTCGCAGTTCGCGACGAAGACCTGGACCATCCGCGCACCCATCGAGCATTTCGCACGGTGAAGCTGCTCATCGGCGCCTACCTCGCCATCAGCGTGCTCACCCTCGTGGCGGCCTTCCTCCTCCGCGGCAACGCGGACGAAGTGAACGACACCGTCTGGGTGCGGGGGACCATCGTCGTCATCAGCGCGCTGCCGACCTTCGCCTTCGCCGCCCGCGCCGCCCGCGGCTCCCGCAGGGCGTTCCGCCGACTGCGGATCATCTCGGCCGTCATGGTCGTGGCCATCATCGTCATCGTCTCGCTGCCCGGCCTGATCCCGCTCTGGATGAAGATCGAACAGGGCGTCTGCGCGCTGCTCCTGGCCGGCGTCGCCGTGATCGTCAACGGCGGGCGGCTGCGCGCGCTGTTCGCCGCGCCGTCCCGGCCGCTCTGATCAGGGAGACGGTGTTAGCGTGCCTGCCATGCACGAGGGGCCGGTGGACGGCGGATCGGGCACCGATCCGCAGCGGTGGACTCAGGGCTGGCGCCACGCGCTCATGGCCACCGGGATGCTCGCGTACCCGTTCGTGACCGCGGCCGGCGTGGCGCAGTACTCGTCCGGCGCCGGAACCGTCGCCGGGCTGCTGATCGTGGCCGCCTTCTGTGTCTGCTACCTGCTCACCATCGTCACGCGCTACCGCTCCTGGCCCCCCGTCCGGCCACTGCTCGGGGCCATGACCGTGCTGTTCCTGGCCGCGCTCCCCTTCGCCAGGACGCAGGCGTTCTTCCTGTGCGCCGTCGTCGTCTCGCTCGCGGCCATCAGGCTGAGGCGCCAGGCCGTGCCGATCGTGGCGGCCGGGGCGGTCTCCGCCCTGCTCGTGCCCTGTGCGGTGCGCCCGTGGCACGCCGGGCTCGGCTGGATCCAGGCGATCGCGATCGTCTTCACCGCCCTGATGCTGTTCTCGTACGCCGAACTCGCGGACGCCAATCGGGCGCTGCTGGAGGCGCGCGCCGAGGTCGCCCGGCTGGCGTCGGAGGCCGAGCGGGCCCGGATCGCGCGCGACCTGCACGACCTGCTCGGCCATTCGCTCACCGTCGTCACGGTCAAGAGCAATCTCGCCCGCCGCCTCGCCGCGACCGACTCCCGCCGGTCCCTCGAAGAGATCACCGAGGTCGAGGCCCTGTCCCGGCAGGCGCTCGCCGACGTGCGCGCCGCGGTGTCGGGCTACCGCGAGGTGACCCTCGCCGGGGAGCTCGCGCGCGGCAGGGAGCTGCTGCGGGCCTCGGGCGTCGTCGCCGACCTGCCCCTGGCCGCCGACATGGTCGGCGCCGCCCACCAGGAACTGTTCGGCTGGGTCGTGCGCGAGGGCCTGACCAACATCGTGCGCCACGCGCACGCCGCCCGATGCACGGTCGTGCTGTCGGCGTCCCAGGTGGAGATCCGCGACGACGGCTCGGGCGGCCCGGCGTTCTTCGGAAACGGCCTGACCGGACTCCGGGAACGGGTCGCGGCGGCCGGCGGCAGCGTGGAGGCCGGACCGCTTAGCCCGCGCGGCTGGCGGTTGCGGGTCTCACTCGGCGAAGAGGGCACTGTGCCATGACGATCCGGCTGCTGCTCGCCGACGACCAGGAGCTGATCCGCAGCGCGCTGTCGGCCCTGCTCGACCTGGAGGAGGACTTCCAGGTCGTCGCCTCCGTCGGCCGGGGCGACCAGGTCGTCGACGCGGCCCGCGCGCACCGTCCGGACGTGGCCCTGCTCGACATCGAGATGCCCGGCCTGGACGGGCTCGCGGCGGCGGCGGTGCTCGCCGCCCAGGTCCCGGACTGCCGGGTGGTGATCCTCACGACCTTCGGCCGCTCGGGCTACCTCCGCCGCGCGATGGAGGCCGGCGCCGTCGGATTCGTCGTCAAGGACGTCCCGGCCGAGACGCTCGCCGACGCCGTCCGCCGGGTGATGGCGGGAGAACGCATCGTCGACCCGGCACTCGCCGCCGCGACCCTCGCGGCCGGCGACTCCCCTCTCACCGCCCGCGAACGCGACGTGCTCAACGTGACGCGCTCGGGCGCGACCGTGGCCGAGATCGCCGCCGTCCTCTGCCTGTCGGAGGGAACCGTCCGGAACTACCTGTCGGCCGCCATCTCCAAGACCGCGGCCCACAACCGCATGGAGGCCCTGCGCATCGCGGACGAGCACGGCTGGCTGTAGGAGGGACGCCGACCGGGCCCCTCCGGCTCCTCTCCGGCGGCCGGCGGACGAAGGGACGGCACGACCCGCCCCGAAGACCTCGAGCGTCCGGGAGACTCCGGCCATGGGAACCGACGTCTTCGCCTTGATCACCCGTTGGGAGCCGATGGTCGACGCGTTCCGGTCCTCCGGGAGTCTCGACTTCTACTGGAACGCACTTCCAAAACTCCTGCCCTATGCCTGGCAGCATCGCATCTCCGGGGGTTACGGCTTCGTCGAGGCCGCGTGGTACTACGACGCCCTAAGGGAGCATCTGCCGGTCCATGTGCGGACGCCCGCGGACGCATTCGTCCGCATGCTGTACGCCCGCTTGCTGTTCGCCGAGGCCAGCAGCGACGATCTGAAAGCGGACAGCGGCGCGCAGGGGGACGAGTGCGTGCTGTACGCCCTGCGCCCGTCGTCCGTCCGTTCCGCCCTGGAGCGTTTCGACTCCGTACCGTGGGACGCCCTGTCGGAGATCGGCGCGCGGACGGTCGATCCGCCGCGGACCGGGGACCGGTACGTGCCGGACTTCGACGCGTTCGAGACCGTGCTGTACCAGCATTGCCGGTGGCTGCGCGATGCGGCGGCACGCGACCACGGTGTGGTCGCGATCATCAGCCAGTGACCGGGCCACCACCGTCCGCGCCGCCGCCCCGTCCCGAGGACGAGGACGGCGGCGCGCGGCGGAGTCAGGACGCGGGCTTGAGGTACGTCGCCGGGATGGCGCCGACCACCTTCCGGCTGACGATCTTCCAACCGCCGAGGACGGTGCCCTGCTTCTTGTTGGCGGCGTAACCGCCGCCATGCGAGCCCGCGGGGCGTCCGTCGGGGTTCCCCTTCGAACCCGAGTCCGGGTTGGGGCCGGCCGGGTCGGAGCCAGCCGGATTGCTGCCGGCCGGGTCGGGGCCGGCCGGCTCACCGCCGTTCGGGTCGCCGCCCTTGGGCTGGAACGAACGGTCGTGGTCGACGACCTGGCGGGTCCCGATGAAGCGGTAGGTCTTGGGCTCGAACAGCAGCTCGAACCGGATGTCGTGATAGGTCTGGCCCACCGCGATGCTCCCGGGGTCGGGCTTGGAGACCGTCACGCCGGGGAGCGCCCCGGCCGCCTTGAACAGCGCCGCCTGCGCCGCGGGCGTCGGCTCGGGCCCGGAAACGACCTCGTGGACGAACTGGAAGGCCCCCACGTCCGGCGGGAGTGCCTTGATCTTCGAGCCCTGCTTGAGGAGCCAGGCGCGCATGGCCTTCGCGTCGGTCGGCAGATCACGGCGCGGGGTGGCGCCGTTCTTGCAGTCGTCGGGCACCTTGGCCGGATCGATCTTGGTCGCCTCCATCGGCTGGACGGCCTCGCACATCCAGTACCGCTGCTTCCAGTCGCCCGAGTCGAGCTTCAGGCCGATCCCCTTGCCGCTGACCGACCGCCAGAGCTTCTCGTGGATCACGCCGAAGTCCTCGTCCTGCGTCTCGGCCTCGGTGTAGATGTACTGGTCGGGGCGCGGCGCGGCGCCCCGGCCCGCGGTCACCGCGGCGCGGTCGAGGACCTGGACGGCGCTCACCGGCACGATCGTGGACGGCGCCGGTCCCGGCCCGCCGTCCGGCACCGCGACCAGGGCCGCGGCCACGCCGCCTGCCAGGCCGAGCGCGGCGAGTCCACCGAACGCCAGGCGGCGCCCCGGGACGCGGCGGCCGGCGGTCATCTCGGTCAGGAGCGCGGCGCGCCGCGCCGTGTGGCGGCCCGCGGGCATGTCCTGCCGCTCCGGCGGCATGAGGGGGTTCTGGTCGGTCATGAGGCTTCCTTCCCGAGGAACGTCGCGGCCTGTTCGGCCCTTCTGTGTCCGTCCGCCCGATCCGGTTCCGTGTACTGCCGGAGCCGCTTCCGGGCCCTGGCCAGCCGCGACCGCACGGTGCCGACGGGGATGCCGAGCGCCGCGGCGGCCTCCGCGTACCCGAGCCCCTCCCAGACGCAGAGCGCGAGGATCTCCTGATCGTTCCGGGACAGGTTCTTGATCGAACCGAGCACCGCCCGCATCTCGCGTTCGGCCTCGAGGCGTGCCGCCGCCGTCGCCGCGTCATTGGGGGCGGTCGGGCGAGCGCGCACGCGCTCCAGGGCGGCCCGGTGCCGGCGCAGGCTGCGGCGGTGGTTGTGCAGGACGTTGGCGGCGACTCCATAGAGCCAGGGCAGCAGCAAGTCCGCGCTCAGCCGTACCTTGGCCCGCCGCCGCCAGGTCTCCATGAAGACCACGGAGGTGAGGTCCTCGGCCGCCGACCAGTCCGCCGTTCGCCGGAAGCAGTAGTTGTAGATCGTGCGCGAATGCCGATCGAAGAGCTCACCGAAGGCTCGCTCGTCGCCGTCCCGCGCACGGGTCCACAGCTCCCTGTCCGGAGGGGGTTCGAGGGTCATGGCCTTCTAGTGTCCGTTCCGCCCTTCCGGTTCCCTCCCAGTCCGACCGGCCGCCGGGACCGCGACGGGCGGCAGCCCGTACGGCCCTCCCGCGTACGCCCGCGGCACCGCGGGGGCCGTCGGGGACATTCCCGGCCGGAACCGGATCGAGCGCAGAAGACCACCAGGACGAAATGAAGGGAATTTGAGATCTATATGCAACTTCTCCCGGCATGAGCGAATTGTAGGATTTCGCGATCTGAAGGGGGAAACAGAGTGGAAGTCGTGCGCACGGACGTCGACGGTGTACCCGTGTTCTGGACCGAGGGCGGCCCCGGCGACGGCGGCTACCGGGCAGCCCTGGTGTTCCGGGTGGGGCGGGCCGACGAGACCCTGGCCAGGGGCGGGCTGACCCATCTGGTGGAACATCTGGCACTGCACGCCGTGGGCGAAGCCGACTACCACCACAACGGCGCCGTGGACTCCGTCACCACCATGTTCGTCGCCCATGGCGAGGCCGGCAAGGTCGCGGCGTTCCTGACGGCCGTCTGCGACGCCCTCCGGGCGCTGCCCATGGACCGCCTCGAAGCCGAGAAGAAGATCCTGCGCACCGAGGCCGAGGGACGCGGCACCGGGATCGCCGGAGAACTGCTGCTGTGGCGCTACGGGGCCGCCACGTACGGCCTTCCCGCCTACGACGAGCACGGCCTGGCCGCCTGCACGCCCGACGACGTCCAGGCATGGTCGGCGCACTGGTTCACCCGGCAGAACGCGGCGCTGGCGCTCATCGGCGGTCCCCCGCCGGAGGGGCTCACGCTGGCGCTTCCCGAAGGGGAACGACGGCCCGTCCCCGAACCCACCGGCGCCCTGCCTCGCACGCCGGCCTACTTCACCAGCGACATCAACGGCGTTGCGTTGAGCGGCATCGTGCCGCGGTCCAGCGCGGCCAGGCTCTACACCAACATTCTGGGCCGCCGCCTGCACCGCGTTCTGCGGCGGGACGGCGCGCTCAGCTACACCACCGACGTCGCCTACACGCCCCGCACCGGCGGCACCGCACAGATCGTCGCGTTCGCCGACGGGCTGGCCGAAGTACGCCCGGAACTGGCAGAGCGCTTCCTCGGCGAACTCGAACGCATCGCCACGGAGCCGGTGGACCCCGCCGAACTCTCCGAAGCCGCGACGGCGGTCCGCACCGGCGCCACGTCCGACGACGCCCGCGCCGCCCAGTCCATCACGCACTGCCTCAGCGAACTGCTGGGCTCCCCCACCACCGACGAGGTACTGGCCGAGTTGGACGCGCTGAATCCGCAGGACGTCCAGGACGTCGGCCGCTCCGTCCTGGACAGCGCCCTGCTGATGCTCCCGCGCGGCCAGCGGCCGGCGGGAGCGCGCTTCCGCCCCGCTCCGACCCACTCGACCGTCGCGGTGGACGGCAGCGTCCGCACCAGCCCCGACGAGGTCCAGCTCGGCCTGATCACGGGCCCGGACGGCGCGACCGTCCTGACCGGCCCCTCGATGACCACCGTCCGCTTCGACCAGTGCGCCGCCGTGCTCGCCTGGCCGGACGGGGCCCGCCTGCTGATCGGCCTGGACGGCATGACGGCCGGCGTCGAGCCGAACCTGTGGAGCGGCGGGCACAACGCCGTCATCGAGATCGACCGGCATGCACCGGCCGAACTGGTCGTGCGCATGCCGGCCCGCCCCGACGAGCGCGTCCCGCCCCGCACCACCGAGGCCACGCCGGCGCCGGAGGAGGCCGACCACGCCGTCACCAGGGCGCTGGCCGCGGCCCTCGGCCTTCCCAAGAAGATCAGGGAACGCCGGCAGGAGCCCGCCTGGCAGGATCCCGAGCTGACGGCCGCGCTGCCCAGGGTCCGCAAGGGCGACCTGCCGGCCGGCCTCGAACTGTTGGCCCGCACCCGCGACGACACGGAGACGCGCTGCCT
This sequence comes from Actinomadura xylanilytica, assembly GCF_030283145.1. Classification (GTDB taxonomy): domain Bacteria; phylum Actinomycetota; class Actinomycetes; order Streptosporangiales; family Streptosporangiaceae; genus Spirillospora; species Spirillospora xylanilytica. Next base: position 1,128,382 of record NZ_JASNWE010000002.1, on the reverse strand, counting down.
CTACCTGGAGAACCTCACCGACGCCGCCGCCGGCCGGAGCGCGGAGCTGACGCGGCTGGCCGCGAACGCTCCCGGTGACCCCGACACGCACCTGTGGCTGGGGGCGACCCGTATCAAGGAGGCCTGGCAGGCGCGCAGCGCGCACCGCGCCGAGTACGTCAGCGGAGAACAGTTCGGCCGCTTCTGGCGGCAGCTGGCCCTGGCCGGTCGCCCCCTGTACCGCGCCGCCGAACTGCTGCCGGGCGACCCCGCTCCCTGGGACCGCCTCCAGTGGTACGGCCTCGGCATGCAGGTCGGGCGAGACGAGCTCGACCGGATCTGGCGGGAACTGACGGACCGGCACCCGTCCCTCTATGCGGCCCACATCGGCCGGTCCCAGGTGTTAAGCCAGAAGTGGTCGGGCTCGGACGCCGAACTGCTCGACTTCGCCGAGGCCGCCGTCGCCGGCGCCGCGCCCGGCGACCCGGTCGCCTTCGTGCTGGCCCTGGCCCACCTGGAGGTCGGTCTCGAGAGCGGCGACCTCGACGACCACCTCGCCCGTCCCGAGGTGCATGCCGCGCTGGCGAAGGCCGCCGACCGCTGGCTGGACGCGTCCCGCACCCATCCCAGGACCCTGGAGGCCCACCACTACTTCGGCGCGGTCTTCTACCTCGCGGGAGACCGCGACCGGGCCCGCCGCCATCTCGCCAACGTCGGCCGCACCATCGCACCCGAGCGGGCCTGGGGATACCGGTCCGACATCGGCCGGCTGCTCACCCAGGTCCGCCGGGACCTCCGCTGGTGACACGCACATTCCCGCAGGCGGTTCGCGGCGTGCCGCCCGACTACACTCACCGGCCTGACGATCTTGGAGCGTCCCATGCCCCCGTCCGCCCACCTGGGCCCGCGCATCATCCTGCGCGAGACCGAACCTGAGCTCAGGCTCGGTTCCTTCGCCGCCGCGTTCGGCTGGGACAAGACCGTGCACCCCGAGGACCCGCAGGCCGGAACGCTGCGCGAAGTGGTGTGGGAGGGATACGACACCGGGCTTCACTTCATCGTCGACGACGCCACGGGATGTCCCTACCTCTACTTCTCCACCGGCACGGCCAACGACGCCCGAGTGCTCACCCGGATGGCGGCCGAACAACTGGAGGTGTACTCCCGTGAGGAACTGCTCGCCTCCTTCGACGCCGCTCACGACGCCGCAGACCGTCGGCGAGCCCTGCTGATGGCGGCCCTAGGCAGCTCGCACACCTTCGATCAAGATCTCCACCAGCGGATCAGCGACGCGGCGCGCGCCCCAGAGGCCGACCTCAGAAGCGCCGCGATCTATGCGATGAGCTACTCGCCGTCCGTCCGCTTCAAGCCACTGCTGGGACGGCTCAGCGCCGACGACCCGAACCCCGGGATCCGCCAGGATGCCGGGCTCATGCTCGAAGTCTTCGGCGAGGTCGGCACCGGCGGAGGCTGAGGCAGCCGATCAGGCTCCCACCTGAAGCGTCGTCCACACGGGCACGATCAGCCGCGCGCCTGCCCGGCTTCCCTCGCCACCCGCTCCAGCCGACTCCGATGGTCCTCCCACCACTCCGAACCGCCGCCTCCACCTCAGCCCCCGCACCTTGGCCGCCCCAAGGAGACCGAACCATCCGGTCCAGCGGTACATCTCACCGATCACGATGAATGTCGAACAACTCGGGCCCGCAGGGCGATCACCGCGATTACGGGCGTTCGCCATTCGGTAGGCGCTGCGCTATCGAGGCCACCTATTCACACCCCGACTACGAGCGCTGTTCCCTTTCCGCAGCCACAACTCGCCGAACTTCAGCCGCTGCGGCACGGCCGAAGATCTGCCCATTCGTGGAGAGCCAGATATCGACCACAACCTAATCAACCCCCGCAAATGATCTAGGCTGATTCGATGGGCTGGAATCTAGAGGTGGCTGCCGTCCGGACGGACCAGCTCGCGGACGCGGTGCCGGATCTGTTCGAACCGACGAGTACCACGATGGGATTCGAGGACGCGACTTCGTCGAGTCGAGGACCAGACCTTTGCGCCGCAAGAATCGGCGATTGGGTCGTGGTGGTCGACGTGTGGTGTCGGCTGTCCGGAAGCTTTGACTACCTGGCCGAGGCGTCCGCCTCGACCGACCTGCACTTGGTGCAGATCTCCGATGAACCGATCACCCTGCACTACAGCGCCGGTCAGCAGGTGATGGACGCGCGAGGTCTCGCCGCCTGCCTGCAAGTCACGCCCTGCGACGATGAGGACGGCGAGACCTGCGCGATGAAATACCTGCGTGAGACGACCGCCGTGTCCTGGGGAAACGATGACCTATGGGGTGCAAAGTTCGTGCTCTTCACCCTCGATTGATGTTCGCCGGCTGCGATGACGTCCTCGACGACGGGGGGGGAGGGGGGGAAGCGCGTGTCACGGCCGGGCTGGACTGAACCGCTCCTCGTCGGGGTCGGGCACGGCCAGCAGGGACTCGGCACCACCTTCGAGCATCTGGGCTATTTCGGTCGAGCGCGGGAGCATCGATTTCTCGTAGCTGCGCACAGCGTCATCGACGGTGGAGGAGCGAACGAGTGAGAGCGCGAGTTCACTGGCGTCGAGCATGGCGAGATTGACGCCGGCGCCCAACGGTGGCATAAGGTGTGCGGCATCTCCGAGGAGCGTCACGCTGGGCGAGTGCTCCCACGTGTGCGGCACCGGCAGGGCGAGGAGAGGGCGATCGGCGTAGGCGCCGTCGTTGTCGCTGATCATCCGGAGCAGCTGGGGCGACCAGGCCGCGTACTCCCTGAGTAGGTACGCGCGGATGCCCTCGGTGTCCTCGGGGCGAAGCCCCTTCCCCACGATCCAGTCCGCGGGGAGGCGCTGCATGATGTAGACGCGCATGTGGCCGCCACTGTTCCGCTGCGCGAAGAGGCCACGCTCCCCGTCGGCGACGTGGGCGCTGCCCTTCCCGACCAGTTCGGAAAGCTCGGGGTGCGCGATCTCCATGTCGTCGAACCATGCCTCGAGAAAGCTGACCCCTGTGTAGTGCGGTGTCGCGGGCGACATCGCAGTGCGGACGCGGGAGAAGGCGCCATCCGCGCCGATCACGAGATCGGCCCCGACGGCCGTCCCGTCGGTGAACGTCAACGTCCGCGGTCCGTCGGCCGGACCGCTCACCGACTCGAGAGTGCGTCCCCACTGAACCGTCCCCGCAGCGAGTGAGCTCAGCAGGAGATCGCGCAGCTGTCCGCGGTCGATCTCGGGACGGAGCGTTTCGCCCTCGTCCGGCACATGGTGGGCATGGACGCTCCCCGACGGGTCTATCCGGCGCATCTCCTGCCCCTCGAATCTGGCGAGCGCGAAGAACTGCTCCAGCAGGCCCGCTTCACGGAGTGCGAGCTGGCCGTCGTCCTCGTGCAGATCGAGCGAGCCTCCCTGGTTCCGGGAGCTCGCATCCGGATCGCAGTCGTACACGGTCACCGCGATCCCGTGCTGTTGCAGGATGCGTGCGCAGGTGAGACCTCCCGGGCCGGCGCCGATGATGCTGATGCGCGCGCTTGCGGGTGTCGGTGAGTCCACGGTGGCTTCCCTTCGACGGTCGGGGTTCCGGTGACACTGCGGCGCAGCGGTGTCCGGTGCCGCGCCCCGATGGGCGGCGCCCCCTGTCGAGACCAGCAAAGCATGAACGAGTCAACAACTGCAACCGTTGCACTTTCTGCTTCATTCCACTTACGGGTACAGTGGCGCCATGCCCGACACTCCGCCCCTTGGCCGCCGCGAGCGCAAGAAGGCCGCGACCAGGCAGGCCATCGCCGACGCCGCCCTGGAGCTCTTCCTGGAGCACGGATTCGAACGAGTGAGCGTCCGCGACATCGCCGAACGAGCCGACGTATCGACGACGACCCTCTTCGCGCACTTCCCGAGCAAGGAGGCACTGGTGTTCGACCGCGAGGCGGAGGTTGAGACCGCCTTGACCGCCGCCGTCCGCGAACGGCCCGCGGGTCAGGGCGTGGTCGAAGCGCTCCGCGCTCACGCACTGACGTCCTGGGTGCGGATGGCGTCGGATCCGCGTCGGGACCGTTTCACCGCGCTGGTGGACCGGACGCCCGCGCTGCGCGAGTACTGGGAGCGCATGTGGATGCGGCACGCGGGCGCCCTCAGTGCCGTGATCGCGGAGGAACTCGGCCGAGAAGCCGATGATCTCGCTTGCTCGGCACTCGCACGGTTCGTCCTGGAGGTTCCGGCCCTGGCCACCGTCCGGGACGATCCACGCGCCTCCGTGGAGACGGTGTTCGATCTGCTGATCCACGGTTGGCAGTCGTCGCAGCTCGGTGCCGGGGATGCGACCACGGACCCCCGCAAGGTGTGACACATCGGGATGGACGATCGCACTTTGAGCCGGTGGTCGCGCATCCGCGCAGGAGACAGTACCGGCGCAGCAGGGGTGTTGGGCCGTACTGGGGCGGGTGGGATATCGGCCAGGCAGGCGGACGCCGTGGTCAGCTCGCAGAACGGAGCTCTCCCGCCGTCGCTCGTGGACACGCTCTCCCGCCTGCCGGCCCGCGACCACGCTGCTGCCCCGCACGACGACCGGCGTACTGTTGCAGATCTTGGTGAAGGCGAAGCCGGGGGTGCCGCCCGCAGACCACCGGCGGAGGGTCCTCCGAGACGTTGTCTTCGAGACGGCGGTTGACGGGCATAAAGGCGGGCTGAAGACTGAGCACCTCATCGGCCACTGGAAGGATGCCGTGCGTGCTGCACTCGCGGGTCTCGTGGCCGGTGGCCTGCTAGGAGCACTATGGGGCGCCACTAACGAATTCGGGGCTTGGAACAGTGCGATGGGCGCCGGCCTGATAGGTGTTCTCGCGGGGGCGTGTGTCCGCTACTGGAAGGATGCCGTGCGTGCCGCGTTCGCGGGTCTCGTGGCCGGTGGCCTGCTAGGAGCACTATGGGGCGCCAGTAGCGGGTCGTCCGACAGCGCCCTAGGCACTGGTCTGATGGGCGCTATGGCCGGGACGTGCATTGCCTTGGTCGTGACGGCGGTACGCAACTCATGGAGGAGCCGCCGCGAGCAGCGCAAAGAACGCTGAGTATCGAACGTGATCGACCTGGTCTTCCTCGCCATCCGCGCATTATGAGAACGCATCCTCTCCTTGCCTTCAACCTCACCCCCGCCCACATTCCTACGTGCCGCCTTCACCCCTCCCGGGATTCGGCAATCGTCACCGCTTCCCTCCCCACGAAGACGCACCGACGTCACGCAGGAGCCCGCAAGGCTACGAAGCCCTTCGATTCGGTCTCGATCAATCGTCCCGCGCTGCGACGTCGATCGGGCGGCGGGGCGTACCCGCGGCAACGGTTGGCCGGGGGCCGGCGCCCGGTGGTGCGGCGCGCAGCGAGGGGCGGCACCCCTTGATCTGGACAGCGGGACAGTGCGGGGCGAGGGAGACGTGTACGTGTCGGCCTCTGACAGCAACCGGAACGCGGCGCGCCTCCCTACTCTCTGGGACGCACCGCGTTCCTTTTGCGCGAGACGGCCTGAGAGGCACTCTCACTTCAGTGGGTCACGCGAAATTGATGGCGGCTGCCGGAATGCGCGCAAGAGGGAATCGTCGTTTCTGGCAAGAGTGCCTGACCGCGGTGGCAGAATGCGGCGGCAATGCTCCCGTCAGGAAGGAAAGGCCTCGGGATGGACGCGAACGACAAGCCGCGGACCCTCTACCCGCTGAAGTTTCTGGAGCTCCCCGCGCTGTTGCCCCTGGATCCGGTCGAGCCGGTGCCGGCGGAGGTCGAGCCGGGGTTGGAGGCGTACCGGAACGGAGACCTGGACGACGCGATGAACGCGTTGCGGGACGTCGCCGAGACGGGGCGCACGACCGTGGCCGGGCACCGGCGGCGGCGCTGGCGGGGATCGAACTCGGCGCGGGTCTGATGAACTGCTGGGATTCGTTGGACCAGGTGGCGGAGGGCGAGGACCCTTGGCTGGGGCCGCTGGCCGGGGTGCTGCTCGCGGAGCTGGAGCTGCGGGAGGACGGGCGCTCGCTGCTAAGCGGGGTCACCGCGCAGCTCACCGGCGACGCGGAGGCGGCGCGGGCGCTCTACGCGGAGGCGGACGAGGAGATCGCCACCGTTCTGCTCGGCAATCTGCTGATCGTCAGCGGCGACCTCGTGGCGGCCGAGGAGCCGCTGAGGCGGGCGCTGAGGTCGGACAACAACATGATCGCCGGGTATGCGGGGCACCTGCTCGGCCACGTCCTCATCTCGCGGAACGAACTGGAGGAGGCCGGAAACGTCCTGAGCGACGCGTTCTGGCGGTGCCACCCGCGCGGAACGGGTCCCGACGTGCTGGTGCCCTGGGTCGGCGTTCGGATCGGTGAGCTGCTGGCCGGGACGTTCATGCTCGACGTGGTCGATGACCTCATGGAAGCCGGCGGCATGAGCGAGCTGTACTTCACGCGGGACTTCTTCGAGAACGCGGCACACTTCACCAAGCACGGCGGGCCGTCGCTCACCAAGATCGGGCTGCACCTGTTCCCGTGCGACTTCGACGTCGTCCGGGACGCGCTTGAGCGGCTGAGCGTGTGGAGCGACGAACGTTACGAGAGGGGCCGGGCGCTGACTGTTCTCCTGGGCAGGCGATTGCTCGAAGAGGAGAGACCCTGGTCCGACTACTACCGACTCTGGCGGGAGTTCGTGGCTGACATCGGCGGCGTCTAAGAGCTTGCCTCATCTTGTGGCGTGATGAGCTGCGGCATCATTGCCTTTCGTGGGTGCTGGATCCGCCGCCGGATCTCCATGGTGGAATCTGATTTTGTGGTCCAACGGGTCGCCCAGAAAGCTCGTCCGACATGATGACCTTGGCGAGTTTCTCGTAGCAGGTCAGCGCGGTGGTGAGGCGGCGGTATCCGAAGAGCCAGGCGATGGATCGTTCGATCTTCCATGCTGCGCGGACTCGCGCCCGCGCTCGGCCTGCACGCCTCGGACCTGTCCCCGATCGCCGGGCGAAGGCTACCGGACGACCTGGGTCCCGTCGCAGGACCCTGCGGAGCGGCATCGGGAAGCCGCTCTCGCCTCGAGCGTGGTCCCCATCCTCACCGCATGCAGAGCGACCGCCCAAATCTCACAACACCTCGAACTTGCGCCTCTGTAGTGGCATCGGACTCTGCGTACGACGCACTCGGGGCCGATGGCCGTTTCGGCCCTGGCCCCCGTTCAGAGGAGAGATCCATGAAGTCCTGGCGCTCTTTCGCCGCTGCCGGCCTGATCGCCGGTGCCGCCATGACCACGGTCTCGCTGGCCACGGGCACCGCTCTCGCCGACCCCGGACAGTGGACGGTGGCGGGAGGCGGGTACCCGACGCTGGTCGCCTGCCAAGTGGACGGAGTCAATTACGTCTCCGATCCGGCGAGCAACGGCGGCTACCACGAATTCGCATGCGCCCCGTCCACAGTCGGCACCTGGACCATGTGGGTGCGCTGACCGACCCGCACTGAGAATTCTCCGCCCCGAGACCATGCTCGGGGCGGAGCCCGGGTGCGGTCCAGCTCGGCAAGCTCAGCACGTCCATAATCCGGGACTGGCGGACGCCCATTCTTGACACCAGGGTCTCGGCGAACATGGCGGCCAAGGTGTACCGGCTGCTGCGGGCGGTGCTCATGACGGAGGTTGTGAAAGACAAGATCTTGACCCGCAATCCGTGCCGTTCCAAGAAAAGGATTTTGCTTCCCAGGGAGCATGTTGACTATGCATAAATGGCCCTGGGGGCGGGATGGCGAGTTGGACCTGGACTCGTTACCGGTGGCGCGTTCGGAATACCGCAGGCAGGTGCAGCGTGTCTTTCCGGGCCGGCTGGAGGGGCGGGCGGTGGAACTGGCGGAGCTGGCGGAGTTCTGCACTCGTGCTCAGGGGCCGTCCTGGATGTGGTGGCAGGCGCCGGCGTGGTCGGGCAAGTCGGCGTTGCTGGCCTGGTTCGTGCTGCATCCCCCTGAGGGGGTGCGGGTGGTGTCGTTCTTCATCACCGCGAGGTTTGCCGGTCACAACAGCCGGGCGGCGTTTGTGGAGGTGGTGTCCGAGCAACTCGCTGAGATCGCTGGGGAACCGGCGCCGGTGAGCGCGTCGGAGAGTACGCGCGAGGCGCATCTGCTGGGGTTGCTGGGCCGGGCGGCGAGTGCTTGCCACGTACAGGGGCGGCGGCTGGTGCTGGTGGTCGATGGGCTGGACGAGGATCGCGGGGTGGCGACCGGTCCGGAGGCGCACAGTATCGCGGCGTTGCTGCCGGAGATTCTGCCCGATGGTGTCCGGGTCGTGGTGTCCGGGCGACCTCATCCGCCAGTGCCCTCGGATGTGCCGGAGCGCCATCCGCTGCGGGATCGCGGCGTCATCTGCCCGCTGAGCGCCTCGGCGGCGGCAGGGGCGATCAAGGGCCCTGCGGTACGCGGGTTGACGCACCTGTTGAAGGGGTCATCGGCCGAGCAGGACTTGCTCGGCCTGGTCACTGCGGCCGGAGGTGGCCTGTCGGATGCCGATCTGGCCGAGTTGACCGGGTGGACCACTCCAGAGTCCGCCGAGCACCTGGCCGCGGTCTCGGGGCGGACCTTCACCCCTCACGTCAGCCGGTGGGTGTCGCAGGGTCGGCCCGAGTTGTATGTACTGGCCCATGAGGAACTGCGGATGATGGCCGTTGATCGGCTGGGCGCGCAGCGGCTTGGGGGATACCGGCAGCGGTTGCGCGTCTGGGCGCACGGCTACCGAGACGGAGGATGGCCTGCGGATACCCCGGAATATCTGCTGCGGGGCTATTTTGCGATGCTGCGTGCGGCCGACGACCTGCCGGGCATGATCGAATGCTGCCTTGATACGGCGCGGCATGACCGGCTGCTCCATGTCAACTGCGGCGACCATATCGCTTTGGCCGAGATCAAGGCCGCCCAAGAGGTCATCTGTGGTAGCGAATTCCCTGACCTGCCGACGATGTTCCGCCTCGCCATCACCCGTGACTACCTCCAGCAACGCAATTCCAACATTCCCTCAGATCTACCCGCGGCATGGGTAATGCTGGGCGCTCCAGACCGGGCTGAGGCCTTGGCCCGTTCTCTCACCGACCCCTTCCGGCAGGCGCGGGCGCTATCGGATCTGGTGGAGGCGGTGATGGCCAGTGGTGACCTCGACCGGGCCGAGGTCCTGGCCCGCTCCCTCACCGACCCCTCCCAGCAGGCGCGGATGCTGTCGGATCTGGTGACGGCGGTGGCGGCCAGTGGTGACCTCGACCGGGCCGAGGTCCTGGCCCGCTCCCTCACCGACCCCTCCCAGCAGGCGCGGGCGCTGTCGGATCTGGTGACGGCGGTGGCGGCCAGCGGTGACCTCGACCGGGGTCGCGAGCTAGCCGCTCAGGCCGAGACCCTCGCCAACTCCCTCACCGACCCCTTCCAGCAGATGTGGGCGCTGTCGGTTCTGGTGAAGGCGGTGGCGGCCAGTGGTGACCTCGACCGGGCCGAGACCCTCGCCAACTCCCTCACCGACCCCTTCCAGCAGGCGCGGGCACTGACGGATCTGATGACGGCGGTAGTGGCCAGTGGTGACCTCGACCGGGCCGAGACCCTGGCCCACTCCCTCACCGAACCCGCCGAACAGGCACAAGCACTGACAGACCTGATGACGGCGGCGGTGACCAGCGGCGACCTCGACCGGGGACGCCAACTGGCCGCCCAAGCCGAGACCCTCGCCAACTCCCTCACCGAACCCTCCGATCAGGCGCGGGCGCTGACGGACCTGATGAAGGCGGTGGCGGCCAGCGGTGACCTCGACCGAGCCGAGACCCTCGCCAACTCCCTCACCGAACCCTCCGATCAGGCGCGGGCGCTGAGGGGTCTGGTGAAGGCGGTGGCGGCCAGCGGTGACCTCGACCGAGCCGAGACCCTGACCCACTCCCTCACCGACCCCCTCCAGCAGGCACACGCACTGACAGACCTGGTGGAGCCGGCGGTGGCCAGCGGCGACCTCGACCGAGGACGCAAGCTGGCCACCCAGGCCGAGACCCTCGCCCACTCCCTCACCCGCCCCGCCCAACAAGCGCGGGCGCTGACGGACCTGATGAAGGCGGTGGCGGCAAGCGGTGACCTCGACCGGGCCGAGACCCTGGCCCACTCCCTCACCCACCCCTCCCGGCAGGCACAAGCACTGACAGACCTGGTGGAGCCGGCGGTGGCCAGCGGCGACCTCGACCGAGGACGCAAGCTGGCCACCCAGGCCGAGACCGTCGCCCTCTCCCTCACCGAACCCTCCGATCAGGTGTGGGTGCTGAAGAGTCTGGTGACGGCGGTGGCGGCCAGCGGTGACCTCGACCGAGCCGAGACCCTGGCCCGCTCCCTCACCGACCCCTTCGAGCAGGCACAAGCACTGACAGACCTGATGACGGTGGCGGTGGCAAGCGGTGACCTCGACCGAGCCGAGACCCTGGCCCACTCCCTCACCCACCCCTCCCGGCAGGCACAAGCACTGACAGACCTGGTGGAGGCGGCGGTGACCAGCGGCGACCTCGACCGGGGACGCCAACTGGCCACCCAAGCCGAGACCCTCGCCAACTCCCTTACCCACCCCGCCGAACAGGCGTGGATGCTGAGACGTCTGGTGAAACCGGTCGCGGTCAGCGGTGACCTCAACCGGGCCGAGACCCTGGCCCGCTCCCTCACCAATCCCCTCCAGCAGGCACAAGCACTGACAGACCTGATGACGGTGGCGGTGACCAGCGGCGACCTCGACCGGGGACGCCAACTGGCCACCCAAGCCGAGACCCTCGCCAACTCCCTCACCGAACCCTCCCAGCAGTTGTGGGTGCTGAGCGATCTGGTGACGGCGGTGGCGGCCAGCGGTGACCTTGACCGGGGACGCGAACTGGCCGTCCAGGCCGAGACCGTCGCCCTCTCCCTCACCGACCCCTCCGATCAGGTGTGGGTGCTGAGCGGTCTGGTGAAGGCGGTGGCGGCCAGCGGTGACCTCGACCGAGCCGAGACCCTGGCCCACTCCCTCACCGACCCCTTCGGGCAGGCACAAGCACTGACAGACCTGGTGAAGCCGGTGGCGGCCAGCGGCGACCTCGACCGGGGACGCGAACTGACTGCCCAAGCCGAGACCCTCGCCCTCTCCCTCACCGAACCCTCCCAGCAGGCGCGGGCGCTGGTGATGGTGGCGCAGACCGTGGATGAGCGCGCGGCTAAGAACTACATCGCTCAAGCTCTGTCCGTGGGTGCTTGGACTATCCCCCTGGATGCCTTTGCCAGGGTCGATCCAGGTCAGTTGCTGGCAGTTGCCGACTACTTCCTGCGTAGCTCAGTAAGCCGGTCGGCTGGGGCGGGACCGGCCCGGAGAGACCGCATGCCCGGCCCGGACGAACCGGCCCCGGCCGCGTAGCGGCCGGTTTAGAGATGTAGAGACCGTTCTCCTCCAGCCGCATCCAGCCTTCAGCGTCCTCTGGGATCGGGGGCGGTGGTTGGGTCGTGCGTCGTTGTGGGTGGGTCCGGGGTGGCAGAACGCTCGGATATAGGTGAGGAGCGGCTTGCGGGGATCGGTCGGGAGTTGCGGCGGCTGCGGGGCTGTCGGGTCCTCATCGCCCCTACGACGACGATGGCCTGCGGAGCGACAAAGGCCCGACGTAAGTCGCAGACGTAGACCACGCCCTCGCTCTCCCCGCCGGCTGATCACGGTGGGTCCCAGTGTCATCCGGGTGTCTAACGATCAAGAGCTGAGAAAGCGTGGAGCGGGTGACGGGAATCGAACTCGCGCTATCAGCTTGGGAATCATTCTGATCTTGCCCCTCAGGGCCGCTGACCTGGCGTAGTGCCGTGCCGCAAGTGACCGTGAATGCCCCTTGATCACCGTGGCTAATCGCTCGTCGCCTACCTAGTGCTCCGGCTCGCGGGGGGCTGGGGGCTGCGAAGCCCCTCGCTTCGGGCACGCCCAACCCTTTGGCCCTGAGCACCCGCTGATTAGGCGACGACCGAGGCGACGAAGGCGTCCAGGTTCGCCCTGATGCGCGCGACCTTCTCCTCAAGAGAGACACCGTCGTCGTGGCCATCGCCCAGCAGGGTCTGTTTCCTTCCCCGTACGTAAAGGGAGCAGGCCAGGTCAGCGCACAGGTACTTCCCGACGGTGTTGCCCCGCTTGCCAGTCTCGCCGCTGCGCCTCGCGCTCATCAATGCGACGCCGCCGCCGGTGTGCACGGTCTGGCAGAACGAGCACAGACTGGTCGAGTTGAACCCGCGCGCCTTGCCGGGCGCGGACGCGAATCGCAGCGCGATCCCGGTAAGCTGGTCACCCGTGTCAGCGACCAGGTAAGCGCGGTCGGGGGCCTTGGGATCACGCCAGCCGAGGAAGTCAAGGTCGTCCCAGGGTGACTGCGTGAAGTCCTTGGGAAGGTTGAGGCGCTTGGCGTCGCCCTTGGAGCAGTTGACGAAGCAGGACCTCAGGTCGTGTTCGGTAATCGCTCGCATGAGGTGCAAGCCTAGGTTTGCGTTCGTGGCACGGGCAAAGGGTTATCGGGCTAGCGACCTTGGGGAGTGGCCGGCGCCGTGGGCGGATTCCAGTTCAAGCATCGAGGGCCTAAAAGCCGCTGCCCGCATCTCGTGGGCCTGCTCGTTGGAACGGGACTCCTGCCCTCTTCGATGTTCGCTTGGCGGTTCTGGGGCGGCCGTGACCGCGCTGCGAGACGGGACCGGACGGAACAGGCCGCATGCCCGGGTCGCAGAGCCGGGCACGGCCGCCCCGGCGCCCGCTGGCAGGCGCCCTTGACGCTCTGGTGCGCGCCCAGCAGAAACAGAGCGATGTGGACGACGACCGCAAGGCGGGCGTGCTGGTGCCGATGGCGTAATCGTTCGCTCATCGCTTGTCGGCGTCGGAGCAACGGAACGACTAAGGCCCAGTGTTGGGGATCATGTCTCTGATCTGGGCCTTTGCGTGGAGCGGGTGACGGGAATCGAACCCGCGCTATCGGCTTGGGAATCAAACCGATCCCGGCCGTCATAGCGGCTGACCTGCCCTCGCTCGTACCGCCAATGACCGTGACTGCCCCTTGATCACCCTGCCTAATTGCACGCTAATTGCACGCCGCTTGCCTCGCTGACCTACACCGAACCGGCGGGCTCCCAGCGATCGCGCGACACCCCTCGATGCGAACTACCGGCGTACCCGGGCCTTCGCGGCTCTGCCCAGTCGGCAACGTGTGTCGGCGTTTGGATGCGTAAGCCGTTGTGTGCCTCTGTTGCTGTACTCGTCTGCTGTACAGGTCTTCGTGCCAGCCGCATCAAGGTTGATCGAACTCGGTCTCTGGCATCGGCTCGTCCGGGCACCGGTTCTCCGCCCAGGGTTTCCAGGCGCCCTCGTCTACTCGGCTGCTCATGCGATCCGCTTCAACGCAGGCCCGCATCAGCTGCGAGGTCGTGAGGGAAATGGCGGCTATGTAGACCCGGCCCACGTGATGGCAGAGCACGGAGCAATCTTCGCCGGACCGCATGCGCCTCCAAGGTTCGCCTGCTACAGCGGCCAGGTCCTCGACTGACCATCCCAGTGGCCCCGTCATCGCCTTGAGTTGCTGCATGTTATGCCAGCCCGCGCGCATCATGCCGTTGATCGTGACGCGGGACAGGCCGGCAAACGGCAACTCCCTGACGCCGAAGCCGCGGTTGCGCAGGAACCCGCTGAAGATCCTTGCGAACCTGTCCATGCCGGACGGAGTCGCTTCCGCGTCTTCGGGTACCTCGGCCGCCGACGCCGGGTTGCCCAACGCCGGGCAGGACACGTAGTCCTCCAGGGACCCCAACCGAGCGTGGTCGCAGAAGGTCACTCGGTAGGCGAACTCCTTCAGGACCTCGCGATCACGGGCCGGTGGCAGCAGGAGCGCGGGCACCGGATGTCCCGCGATCACCAAAATGTCGGAGAGGGGCAGGCCCAGTTCGTCCGCCAGGGCGCGCAGCCTCGCCGCATCGAACTGTTTGCCCCTGGCCACAAGATCTCGCAGCGCCTCAGCCCGCGTCATGGTTCACACGCTACGGGCGGTTGCGGGCGGGGCCAAGACGCGAATAGAACCAACCGGGTCCGGCGAACGAGAAACCTGGCGCTTGGCAAAACCAAGGCCCAGGTACGGGATCTGATCCCTGACCTGGGCCTTCGTGGTGGAGCGGGTGACGGGAATCGAACCCGCGCTATCAGCTTGGGAATCAAACCGATCCCGGCTGTCATAGCGGCTGACCTGCCCTCCGCTCGTACCGCCAATGACCGTGACTGCCCCTTGATCACCGTGGCTAATTGCGCGCTAATTGCACGCCGCCCGGCCGCTGGCCTGCGCCGATCGACATGTGTCGGTGTCTTGTCGCCGGGTCGGCGCTTGGCCCGTACGGACGCGGGACGTTCCGGGGTGCTCGTTCGCGCGAACGGCGCGCAACCCCGTGACAGACCGTTTCGCGCGAACGAGTGCCCCGGCTCGCGGGGGCCCAGGGGGCGGCGCAGCCCCCTGGTTCGCGCTCGCTCCACCGATCACGCCGCGGGACCGGCCCAGTCTGCTCACCTTCCGAAGATCGGCGGACGGCTTGTCGTCATGGGCTACCGTGCCGATCATGGGCACGGACGACTGGTTGACCAACACTCGAACCTCGTATGACACAGTCGCAACCAACTACGCCGCTCAAGTGCGCGGTGCCATCGCTGGGCATCTGTACCTTCGCGCGGCTCTGGCCCTGTTCGCTGACAGTGTGCGGGCGGCTGGTGGCGGCCCTGTGGCAGATGTCGGCTGCGGCCCCGGCCACGTGACCGCCCACCTCCACGAACTCGGTCTAGAAGCATTCGGAATCGACCTCTCGCCTGGGATGATCGACGTGGCCCGGCGCGATCATCCGGGCCTTCGGTTCGACGTGGGTTCGATGACGGACCTGAATCTTCCGGACGCCTCGGTTGCCGGCCTACTCGCCTGGCAATCCTTGATCCATATACCCGATGAACAGGCGCTGACGGTGTTCGAGCACTTCCACCGAGCATTGCGTCCAGGCGGACCGCTTCAACTCCTGTTCCACGTCGGTGACGGGTCACAGTTGAAGACGGAGGGGTATGGCGGTCAGCCGATGAAGGTCCATGTCCACCGTCGTCAGCCTGACCAGGTGTCGTCCTGGCTACGTAACGCGGGATTCGAGGTCGAGGCTCAGATGCTGCTCAGCCCGGGCGAACCTGCTTCACAGGCGCTCGTATTTGCACGCCGGAGGCTTCAGGCGTAAATCCATGCCAAAGCGGGCGGGTGGGCGACGCGGCGCGGCGGGACCGGACGGGACAGGCCGCACGCCCGGCGCGCCGGGGCGGGCGGCCGCCGGCGACCGCGTAGTGGGCGCCCTTGACGCGCTCGTCCAGGCCGAGCAGACCCGAGACGGTGAGGATGACGACGGGCCAGCCGGAGCGCTGGTGCCCGTGGCCTAATCGCACGCTAATTGCACGACGGCTCTGCGGAGGCCCGGCAAGACCAAGGCCCAAGTACGGGATCTGATCCCTGACCTGGGCCTTCGTGGTGGAGCGGGCGACGGGAATCGAACCCGCGCTATCAGCTTGGGAAGCTGAAGTTCTGCCATTGAACTACACCCGCGTGGGGCGGTGGGGAACCGCCGCGTGGACATCGTACCGGAGATCGGGGGGCGGGTGGGACCGGGACGGGGCGTGCGCGGGGGGCGGCGGGAGCCGGTAGCTTTTCTGACGTGCTGCTCTCTGATCGCGACATCAGGTCCGAGCTCGAATCCGGACGGGTGAGGATCGACCCGTACGAGCCGAACATGGTTCAGCCGTCCAGTGTGGACGTGCGCCTGGACCGGTATTTTCGGGTGTTCGAGAACCATCGGTATCCGCATATCGATCCCGCGGTCGAGCAGCGGGATCTGACCCGGATGGTGGAGGTGGACGCCGACGAGGCGTTCGTGCTGCATCCGGGGGAGTTCGTGCTCGCGTCGACGTACGAGGTCTTCGCGCTGCCCGACGACCTGGCCGCGCGGTTGGAGGGGAAGAGCTCGCTCGGGCGGCTGGGGCTGCTCACGCATTCGACGGCGGGGTGGATCGACCCGGGGTTCACCGGGCACGTGACGCTGGAGCTGTCGAACGTGGCGACACTGCCGATCAAGTTGTGGCCGGGGATGAAGATCGGACAGATGTGCCTATTTCGGACGAGTTCGCCGTCCGAGTACCCCTACGGATCGGCGAAGTACGGGTCGCGGTATCAGGGCCAGCGGGGGCCGACACCGTCGCGGTCCTATCTCAACTTCCACCGGACGAAGGTCTGATCGATTCGTCCGGGAGAACGGGAGGGCAGGTCACCGTGGGCAAATGTGACGCAGATCACCAAAAGATGAAACATCTTCTCGGGACGGGTAGTTTCGGTCGACGCACAGCGTTGGCGTCCGGTTGACAGCTTCTTAACGTGAGCCACATCTCCTCGGGCGCCGTGCACGGATAAGCGCGCTCACAAAGTTTCCGCGCACCCCCGGACCGCCGGGGGCCGGCGTCCACTTCGGATGCCCGTGGGAACACGAAAGGAGATCGTGTCCATACTCCGCGCGGAAAGCGTCACCAAGTTGTTCGGCCGGAAGGCGGCCGAGGCGCAACGAAAACTCAAGGCGGGCTCGGATCCTGAGGAGATCCGCGCCCTCGGCGTCACACCGGCGGTGGTGGACGCGACCTTCGAGGTCGAGCAGGGCGAGATCTTCGTGGTCATGGGCCTGTCCGGCTCGGGCAAATCGACCCTGATCCGGATGTTGAACGGGCTCCTGGAGCTCACCTCGGGCAGCGTCGAGATCGACGGCGAGGACATCGCGAAGATGTCGCCCAAAGCACTGCGGACCTTGCGGCAGAACAAGGTCAGCATGGTCTTCCAGCACTTCGCCCTCTTCCCCCATCGCACCGTTCTGGCCAACGCGGCGTACGGCCTCGAAGTCCGCGGCGTCGCCAAGGCAGAACGAGAGGAGACCGCCCGGGAGTTCCTGGGCCTGGTCGGCCTCGACGGCTGGGAGGACAAGGTCCCCGGCCAGCTCTCGGGCGGCATGCAGCAGCGCGTCGGGCTCGCCCGCGCCCTGGCCGCCGGGACCGACATCATCCTGATGGACGAGGCGTTCAGCGCGCTCGACCCCCTGATCAGGCGCGAGGTGCAGGATCTGCTGATCGACCTGCAACGCCGGCTAAACCGGACGATCGTGTTCATCACCCACGACCTGAACGAGGCCATGCGCATCGGGGACCGCATCGCGGTCATGCGCGACGGCCGGATCGTGCAGATCGGCACGGCCGAGGAGATCCTCACCGACCCCGCGAACGACTACGTCGCGCAGTTCGTCGCCGATGTGGACCGTACCAGGGTGCTGACCGCCGCGTCGGTGATGGAGAAGCCCCTGGTCACCGTGCCCGCCAGCAGCGGCCCGCGGACCGCGCTGCGCACCATGCGCGAGCACCAGACCTCCGCGGCGTTCGTGCTGACCCGGGAGCGCAGGCTGGTCGGGAAGGTGAAGGCCACGGCCGTCGCCGACGCCGTCACCGACGGGGTGCAGTCGCTCGACTCACTGCTCGACCCCGAGGACCTGGACCCGGTGGCGCCCGACACCTCCGTGGCCGAGCTGTTTGCCCGCTGCGCCGAGAGCGATCTCCCGGTTCCGGTCACGGACGAGGACGGGACCCTGCTCGGCGTGATCCCCCGGGTCACGCTGCTGGCCGCGCTGGGCGCGATCAACACTCATGTGGTGGAGGTCACGGAGGAGCCCGCGGGCACCCCCGATCTCGAACTGACGAAGGAGGGCAGCACCGTTGACGCAGAATGACGTGATCGCCTCCGGTGTGCCCCGCGTGCCGGTCGGTGACTGGTTCGACAGCCTGGTCGGCTGGATGACCGACAACCTGGGCGTGCTCTTCGACGGGATCAGCTCCGCGGTGACGTTCACCGTCGAGCACCTCACCACCTGGCTGACCGCTCCGCCCACCTGGGTGCTGATCCTGATCTTCACCGCGCTGGCGCTGCTGCTGGCCGGCTGGAAGCTCGGGCTGTTCACGCTGCTCGGTTTCGGCCTGATCGACAACATGGAGCTGTGGCAGCCGGCGATGGACACGCTGGCGATGGTGCTGGTCGCGGCGGTGGTGGCGGTGGTGATCGCGCTCCCGCTCGGCGTCGCCGCCGCCCGGAGCAACGTGGTGAGCCGCGTCCTGCGTCCGATCCTGGACCTCATGCAGACGATGCCGCCGTTCGTCTATCTGATCCCGGCGGTGTTCTTCTTCAGCATCGGCGTGGTCCCGGGCGTGGTGGCGACCGTGATCTTCGCGCTGCCCCCCGGCGTCCGGCTCACCGAGCTCGGCATCCGCGGCGTCGACAAGGAGATGGTGGAGGCGGGCCACGCGTTCGGCACCCCGCCGAACCGCATCCTGACCCGCATCCAGATCCCGCTCGCGATGCCGTCGATCATGACCGGCATCAACCAGCTCATCATGCTGTCGCTGTCGATGGTCGTCATCGCGGGGATGGCCGGCGCCGACGGTCTCGGCGGCGAGGTGCTGGAGGGCATCAACCGGGTCGACATCCCCAAGGGCTTCGAAGGCGGCGTCGCGGTCGTCGTGGTGGCGATCTTCCTCGACCGGCTGACCGGCTCGTTCGGCCAGGGCGGCGGCATGGGGCTCACCCTCTTCCAGCGGGGCGCGAGCAACATGTCCTCCGGGCGCACCGTGGACCCCACCAAGCTGACCACGAAGCCGCGCGCGAAGACCCCCGCCGAGGTGCCCGCGAAGACGTCCGAGAAGGCGTCCGCGACGGCAGCGGCGGACTCGCCCCGTTGAACCTCCCGAAATACAACGAAAGGACACAGGCAGTATGCGCCTGACATTCAAGAAGGTGGCCGTGGCCACCGTGGCGTTGTCGCTGACCCTCTCCGCCGCGGCCTGCGGTGGCGGCGACGACTCCGGTTCCGGCAAGAACGACAAGAAGCTGACGATCGGCATGGTGTCCGGCTGGGCCGAGGGCGAGGCCGCGACCGCGCTGTGGAAGCGGGTCCTGACCGACAAGGGCTACACGGTCGACGTCAAGACGCTGGACACCGGCCCCCTCTACACCGGCATGTCCAAGGGTGACGTGGACCTGTTCCTCGACTCCTGGCTGCCCGGCACGCACGAGGACTATTGGAAGAAGTACGGCGACAAGCTCGAGAAGGTCGGCGTCTGGTACGACAAGGCCCCGCTGACCATCGCGGTGCCGAATTACTCGCCGCTGAAGTCGCTGGCCGACCTCAAGGGCAAGGGCTCCAGCTACGACGGCAAGATCATCGGCATTGAGAAGAGCTCCGGCCTCTACCGGGTGTCGCAGGAGGAGATGCTCCCCGCCTACGACATCAAGGACGAGTACAAGGTCACCACCTCGTCCACGGCGGCCATGCTCACCGAGCTGAAGAAGGCCACCGACGCCAAGAAGGACATCGTCGTCACGCTGTGGCGTCCGCACTGGGCCTACAGCAAGTTCCCGATCCGCGACCTGGCCGACCCCAAGGGCGCGATGGGCAAGCCCGACGGCGTCAACACCATCGCGCGCAAGGGCTTCGGCGAGGACCAGCCCGAGATCACGGCCTGGCTGAAGAAGTTCAGGATGGACGACGAGCACCTCGGGCCCCTCGAGGACTTGATGGAGAACAAGTTCAAGGGCAAGCCCGACGAGGCCGTGAACGAGTGGATCAAGACCAACGGGGACTACGCCAAGCAGCTCACCAGCTGAGTCCCCGTCCCGGGTACGTCCTGGGACCGTTCCCGGGACGGCGGGCAGGGGCGCTCCAGCGCGCTCCAGGGCCGTCCCGCGGGACGCGAAGGTGACAGAGGGCCGTCCGGGCGACCGGACGGCCCTCTGCCGTTCCCGGACGTTCCGGACGTTCCCGGGACGTCAGTCGGCCAGGCCGACGCCCAGCAGGACCACGACGAGGCCCAGCGCGGTCGCGCAGAGCGTCAGGATCCTGGGGTGGTCGCTGTGCGCCTCGGGCAGGATCTCCGCCGCCGCCAGGTAGAGCAGCACCCCGGCGAACAGCCCCAGATACGGGCCGAGGACCGAGCGGGGCACGCTGATCAGCAGGGTGGCCGCGGCCCCGGCGATCGGGGCGAGGGCGTCCGCGAACAGCAGCACCAGTGCCGGACGCCGGCCGGCGCGGTTCAGCGAGGCGGCGGTGAAGGTGTTGAAGCCGTCCGCGAAGTCGTGCGTGACCACCGCGAGCGCCACGAACGCGCCGACCTCGGTCCCGGACTGGAAGCCGAGTCCGATGCTGAGCCCGTCGATGAAGCTGTGCGCCACCAGCGCGCACGCGGCCAGCAGCCCCACCTTCGCCGCCCCGGCTCCCTGGGCCCCGGTTGCCTGGGCCCCGGCGGCCGGCGGACGGGGCACGGCGGGACCGTGCGCGTGGACGTGCGGCGCGTACTCCCCCTCGTGCCCCCGGTGGATGGCCACCGACTGCTCCACCACGTGCAGCAGCAGGAAGCCGCAGGCGAAGCCGATCATCGGCGCGGGCACCCCCAGCGGTCCCGGGCCGGACATCTCCAGTGACTCGGGCACCAGGTCGAACGCGACGACACCGAGCATCAGCCCGCCGGCGAGGCCGAGCACCAGATGCCGGTGGTCGTGCACGCGCATGGCCGCGAGACCACCGGCGAGCGTCATCAGGAACGCCAGGAGCGACAGCAGCACGGCCATGGTCCGGTCCTATCCCGGACCGGGGAAACGCTTGCCCAACGGGACACCATGTACGCCTATAGAACGCCGACGGGGACGCGAAGGCCCCCGGGGCGGCCGTGGTGGTCGCGCCGGGGGCCCTGCGGCGGCCTATTCCGCGGCGACCGGCTGCTTCTCCGGTGCGGTGCCCTCACCCTTGATCGAGCGGATGAGGAGCTGCGAGACGTCCACGACCTCCAGCGTCTCCTTGGCCTCGCCCGAGTTCTTCTTCTCGTTGATGGCGTCGCCGAGCATCACCAGGCAGAACGGGCAGGCGGTGGAGACGGTGTCGGGGTTGGTCTCCAGGGCCTCGTCCACGCGCTCGGTGTTGATCCGCTTGCCGATGCGCTCTTCCATCCACATCCGCGCGCCGCCGGCGCCGCAGCAGAAGCCGCGGTCCTTGTGCCGGTGCATCTCCTGGGTCTTGACGCCGGGCACCGTGGCCATGATGTCGCGCGGCTGCTTGTAGACCTTGTTGTGCCGGCCGAGGAAGCAGGGGTCGTGGTAGGTGATGTTCTCCTCGATCGGGGCGACCGGGGTGAGCTTCCCCTCCTCGACCAGGTGCGCGAGCAGCTGGGTGTGGTGCACGACCTCGTACTGGCCGCCGATCTGCGGGTACTCGTTGGCCAGGGTGTTGAAGCAGTGCGGGCAGGTCGCGACGATCTTCTTGACGCCCGCCTCGTTCAGGGTCTCGACGTTCTGCTGGCCGAGCATCTGGAAGACGAACTCCATGCCGAGCCGGCGGGCCGGGTCGCCGGTGCACGCCTCCATCGGGCCGAGCACGGCGAACTTGACGCCCGCGATGTGCAGCAGCTCGGCGACGGCCTTGGTGGTCTTCTTGGCGCGGTCCTCGAGGGCGCCGGCGCAGCCGACCCAGAAGAGGTACTCGGTGTCCTCGGGCATCGTGTCCTCGACGACGGCGACCTCGAAGTCGAGCTCCTGGGTCCAGTCGAGCCGCTTGGTCTCCGACATCCCCCACGGGTTGCCCTTGTTCTCCAGGTTCTTGAGCATCACCCCCGCCTCGGACGGGAACGACGACTCGATCATGACCTGGAAGCGGCGCATGTCCAGGATGTGGTCGATGTGCTCGATGTCGACCGGGCACTGCTCGACGCACGCGCCGCAGTTGGTGCACGACCACAGCACGTCGGGGTGGATGACGCCGTCCTCGCCGACGAGCTCCCTGTCCACCTGCATGGTGGCCTTCTGCTCGTCGGTGAACTTCGCCCGCTCGTCCTCGGAGGCGAGCATGTACGGCGCCTTGGCGAACGCGTGGTCGCGCAGCTCCAGGACGAGCATCTTCGGCGACAGCGGCTTGCCGGTGTTCCAGGCGGGGCACTGCGACTGGCAACGCCCGCACTCGGTGCAGGTGGCCATGTCGAGGAGGCCCTTCCAGGTGAAGTCCTCGATCTTGCCGCGGCCGAAGGTGTCCTCGTCCGGGTCGGCCTCCTCGAAGTCGAGGGGCTTGCCCTGGCTCATCATCGGCTGCACCGCGCCGAGGCCGTCGGGCCGGCGCTTGAACATGACGTTCAGCGGCGCGATGAAGATGTGCAGGTGCTTGGAGTTGACCACGATGACCAGGAACACCAGCGCCACACCGATGTGCAGCAGCAGGCCGACCGACTCCAGCACCTCGAGGGTGTCGTGGCTCATCCCCTTGAAGAGCTGCCCGACCAGGTAGGAGAAGTAGGCGCCCTTGCCGTAGTCGAGGTTGCCGCTGGCCCACTCGACGCCGCGGAAGAAGAACATCGTCCAGACGACGTTGAAGATCATGAAGAGGATCAGCCACGCGCCGCCGGTGTGCGAGCCCTTGAACCGGGAGCCGCGGTCGAGCCTGGCCGGCGAGTTCTTCCACCGGATCGCCGCGAAGACGATCAGGCCGAGCGTGGCGGCGAGCGCGATCGTGTCCTGGACGAACCCGATCGGTCCCCAGGTCTGGAGCCCCGGAATGTGCTTGTCGAGCCCGAACAGCAGCGCGACCGCGGCCTCAAGGTAGACGGTGGCCAGCAGGATGAACGCCCACATGACCGCGAAGTGCGCCATGCCGGCGAGGGTCCACTTGAGCAGCTTGCGCTGCCCCATGACCTCGACGACCTGGCCCTCGATGTCGGCCTTGGGGTCGCGCTTGACCTGGAGGATCCGCTCAGGGTCGGGCTGGCCGACCTTGAAGAGCTTCCACAGGAAGAGCACCCGCCGTCCGGCGAGCGCGAGGGCGACCGCCGTCCCGGCGAGCCCAATGATCAAAGTGAGCCAGAACACTGTTCCGTCCTCCTGAGGTACGGGCGATGGCTGTCAGCGTAAGGCTCGCGACAGAACGCGCTTCAACCGGGGGCCGAACACTACTCGGCAGTAGCTTACCCGCCGTCGGGGATGCCTCCCGGACATCGCGACGATCAGGCGTGCACGGGCCGCGATCCCCGTACCTGCGGGAATCGCCGGACCCGGCACGGCGCCCCGTCCTCAGGACCACGACATTCCACCGGGCCGCCCGCTCCGGGCGCGCCCGGAGCGGGCGGGTCAGGCCAGGCGTTCGAAGATCGCGGCGAGGCCCTGGCCGCCGCCGATGCACATGGTCTCCAGGCCGTAGCGGGCCTCCCGGCGGTGCATCTCGCGGGCGAGGGTGGCCAGGATCCGCGCGCCGGTCGCGCCCACGGGATGGCCGAGGGAGATGCCGGAGCCGTTGACGTTGACCCGGTCCCAGTCGGCGGCCTTGAGGTCCCACTCGCGGGTGACCGCGATGGCCTGGGCGGCGAACGCCTCGTTCAGCTCGATGAGGTCGATATCGGCGAGGGTGAGGCCGGCGGACGCGAGCGCGCGGGCGGTGGCGGGAACGGGGCCGATGCCCATGGTGCGGGGCGGGACGCCGGCCAGCGCCCAGGAGACCAGCCGGACGAGGGGGCGCAGGCCCAGTTCGGCGGCGCGCTCAGGGGTGGTGACGACGCAGACGGCGGCGGCGTCGTTCTGGCCGCTGGCGTTGCCCGCGGTGACGGTGGCCTGGTCGTCGTCCCGGCCGAGGACGGGACGCAGCCTGGCGAGCCCCTCCAGCGTGGTGTCGGGGCGGGGGTGCTCGTCGGTGTCGACGACCGTGTCGCCTTTACGCGACCGCACCGTCACCGGGACGATCTCGTCGGCGAAGCGCCCCTCGCGCTGGGCGGCGACGGCGAGCCGGTGGGAGCGGACGGCCAGCTCGTCCTGCTCCTCGCGGCCGATGCCGTACTCGCGGCGGAGGTTCTCGGCGGTCTCCAGCATCCCGCCGGGGACCGGGTGGTGGACGCCTCCGGCGGTCACCCGCCCGCGCGCGAGCGCGTCGTGGAGCTCGAGTCCCGTGCCGCGGACGCCCCAGCGCGCCTCGGTGGTGTAGAACGGCGCGTTGCTCATGCTCTCCGCGCCGCCCGCGATCACCACCTCGCTGACACCGGTCTGGACCTGCATCGCGGCGTTCAGGACGGCCTGGAGGCCCGAGCCGCACCGCCGGTCGATCTGAGTGCCGCCGACCTCGACGGGCAGGCCCGCGTCCAGCGCGGCGACGCGTCCGATGGCGGGGGCGTCCGCGCTGGGGTTGCACTGGCCGAGGATCACCTCGTCGACGGCGCCGCCCGGCAGCCCGGTCCGCTCGACGAGGGCCCGGATCGCGGTGGCGGCCAGCTCGACGGGCGAGACGGTCTTGAACACCCCGCCGAATCGGCCGATCGGGGTACGCAGCGGTTCGCAGATCACCGCTTCTCGCATAAGGGCTCCTGAGCTGGGGACGATGGCAGCACCCGAAGGCTATGAGGTGCCCGCGAGGCCCCGTACCGCGGGCTTCCATCCAGCCCGCGCGGCGGCCCGCCCAGCGGGCGATGCCGAACAGCCAGGGCAGCGGGGCGTCCGGCAAATCGGCCATCCGCCGCCACACGACGCAGAACGTCTCGCTGGCCACCTCCTCGGCCGCCTGCCGGCCGGCCCGGCTCGCGGCGCAGCCGTAGACGCGCCGGTAGTGGGTGTCGTAGAGCGCCGTGAAG
Organism: Actinomadura xylanilytica; assembly: GCF_030283145.1. Classification (GTDB taxonomy): domain Bacteria; phylum Actinomycetota; class Actinomycetes; order Streptosporangiales; family Streptosporangiaceae; genus Spirillospora; species Spirillospora xylanilytica. The sequence goes on along the minus strand of NZ_JASNWE010000002.1, from coordinate 1,103,676 downwards.
GCGGCGGTCCTTCTTACCGGTGGTCGGCGGGCGCCGGGAACCGGAATAGGGCGCTCATACGTCCTGTTGTAGAGACCGGCAGCAAAGTTGAGTCGGGTCGACTCAAGTCATTTGACAAGACGGCCGACCCGGTGCACCCTTGCCGACAGAGACTGAACCGGCCGCACCCTGGGGGGACGCGCCGGGGGGCGGTACGGCGCGACGTGACGCGGTATCGCGATACAGGGAAGCCAAAAGACGGAGGACGAGAGACATGGCACGTGCGGTCGGCATCGACCTCGGGACGACCAACTCGGTCGTCGCGATCCTGGAGGGCGGCGAGCCCACCGTCATCGCGAACGCGGAGGGGTCGCGGACCACGCCGTCCGTCGTCGCCTTCGCCAAGAACGGCGAGGTGCTCGTCGGCGAGGTCGCCAAGCGCCAGGCGGTGACCAACGTTGACCGGACGATCCGCTCGGTCAAGCGCGAGATGGGCACCGACTGGAAGACCAGCATCGACGGCAAGGACTTCACCCCTCAGCAGATCAGCGCGTTCGTGCTGCAGAAGCTGAAGCGGGACGCCGAGTCCTACCTGGGCGAGACGGTCACCGACGCGGTCGTCACCGTGCCCGCCTACTTCTCCGACCACCAGCGGCAGGCCACCAAGGAGGCCGGCACGATCGCGGGCCTGAACGTCCTGCGCATCATCAACGAGCCGACGTCGGCCGCGCTGGCCTACCACCTGGAGAAGGAGAACGAGGCCACCATCCTGGTCTTCGACCTCGGCGGCGGCACGTTCGACGTGTCCCTGCTGGAGGTCGGCGACGGCGTGGTCGAGGTGAAGGCCACCAGCGGCGACAACCACCTGGGCGGCGACGACTGGGACAACAAGGTCGTCGAGTGGCTGGTCGAGAAGTTCAAGAACGCCAACGGCGTCGACCTGTCCAAGGACAAGATGGCGCTCCAGCGGCTGCGCGAGGCCGCGGAGAAGGCCAAGATCGAGCTGTCCGGCGGCGCCGAGACGCAGATCAACCTGCCCTACATCACCGCCTCGTCCGAGGGGCCGCTGCACCTCGACGAGAAGCTGACCCGCGGCGAGTTCCAGCGGATGACCGCCGACCTGCTCGAGCGCACCAAGGCGCCGTTCAACCAGGTCCTCAAGGACGCCGGCATCTCGATCGACGGCATCCACCAGGTCGTGATGGTCGGCGGGTCCACCCGGATGCCCGCCGTCTCCGAGCTGGTCAAGGAGCTCTCGGGCAAGGACCCCAACAAGGGCGTCAACCCCGACGAGGTCGTGTCGATCGGCGCGTCCCTCCAGGCCGGCGTGCTCAAGGGCGAGGTCAAGGACGTCCTGCTTCTGGACGTGACCCCGCTCAGCCTGGGCATCGAGACCAAGGGCGGCATCTTCACCAAGATCATCGAGCGGAACACCACGATCCCGACCAAGCGGTCGGAGACCTTCACCACCGCCGACGACAACCAGCCGTCCGTGGAGATCCAGGTCTACCAGGGCGAGCGCGAGATCGCGGCGTACAACAAGAAGCTCGGCACCTTCCAGTTGACCGGCCTGCCGCCGGCGCCGCGCGGCGTCCCGCAGATCGAGGTCACCTTCGACATCGACGCCAACGGCATCGTCAACGTCAGCGCCAAGGACCAGGGCACCGGCCGCGAGCAGTCGATGGTCATCACCGGCGGCAGCGCGCTGCCGAAGGACGACATCAACAAGATGATGCGCGAGGCCGAGGAGTACGCCGAGGAGGACCGCAAGCGCAAGGAGGAGGCCGAGGTCCGCAACCAGGCCGACACTCTCGCCTACTCGACCGAGAAGTTCCTGCGGGAGAACGACGAGAAGGTCCCGGCCGAGCTGAAGACCGAGGTCGGCGACGCCGTCGCCGAGGTCAAGAAGGCGCTCGAGGGCACCGACGTCGACGCGATCAAGACCAGCGCCGAGAAGCTCGCCCAGATCAGCCAGAAGATGGGCGCGGCGATGTACGCCCAGAACCCCGAGGGCGCGCAGGCCGACGCGGGCGCCGACCCGGGTCCGACGGCCGGCACCCAGGGCGGGGCCGGTGAGCAGCAGGACGACGAAGTCGTCGATGCCGAGATCGTGGACGACGACAAGCCGAAGGGCGGTGCCGCGTGACGACCTCCCCCAAGGGCGAGGGCGAAGAGCGCGAGGGCCCGGTGATCCGCGACAAGCGGCGCATCGATCCCGAGACCTACGCGGTCCGCGAGACCGCGGGCTCCGGGGACCAGGCGGAGACGCCGGCCCCCGGGGCCGAGGCCGGGGCCGGGGCGCCCGCGGACGAGGAGGCCGCCGCGCTCAAGGCGCAGCTCGCCGAGCGCACCGCCGACCTGCAACGGCTCCAGGCCGAGTACGCCAACTACCGCAAGCGGGTCGACCGCGACCGGGGCGCACTCCGCGAGCAGGCGGTCGGCAGCGTGCTGAACGAGCTGCTGCCCGTGCTCGACGACATCGGCCGGGCCCGCGACCACGACGAGCTCACCGGCGGCTTCAAGTCCGTCGGCGAGGCGCTGGAGGCCGCGGTCGGCAAGCTCGGCCTGGCGAAGTACGGCGAGAAGGGCGAGCCCTTCGACCCGACGGTGCACGAGGCGCTGATGCACGGCTACTCGCCGGACGTCGACGAGACGAGCGTCGGCGACGTGCTCCAGCCCGGCTACCGCATCGGCGAGCGGATCCTGCGGGCCGCCCGGGTCGCGGTGGTCGAGCCCGGCCCGGACGCGGACGGCGGGGACGCGGCCGGCGACGGCGAATGAACCGATCCGGGCGGTGCCGTCCCGTCCCGGCCGAGGCCGGCCGGGGCGGCGCCGCCCGGGACCCGTACGACCCATTCGTTTTGCAGTGGCGATAGCAGAGAGCGGGGCGCCGTGAGCACCAAGGACTACCTGGAGAAGGACTACTACAAGGTCCTCGGTGTCTCGAAGACGGCCTCCCAGGACGAGATCAAGAAGTCGTACCGCAAGCTGGCCCGCAAGTTCCACCCGGACGCCAACAAGGGCGACTCCGACGCCGAGGACAGGTTCAAGGAGGTCTCCGAGGCCTACGACGTCCTGTCCGACGACAAGCGCCGCAAGGAGTACGACGGCGTCCGGTCGATGCCGAGCGGCTTCCGCGGCGGCCAGCAGGGCGGCGGGTTCGGATTCGACCTCGGCGACCTGTTCGGCCAGCAGGGCGGCCAGGGCGGCGCGGGCGGCGGCACCGGCGAACGCATCGGCGACCTGTTCGGCGGCCTGTTCAACCGCGGCGGCGGGGGCGGCACGGGCACCCGCCCGACCAGCGGGGCGCGGCGGGCGCGGCGCGGCGCCGACGTCGAGACCGACGTGACGCTGTCGTTCGGCCGCGCCATGAACGGCGTGACCGTGCCGATCAAGCTGACCAGCGAGGCCGGCTGCCCGAGCTGCCACGGCACCGGCGCGAAGGCCGGCACCGTTCCGCGGGTGTGCCCGAACTGCGAGGGCACCGGGCAGGAGACCCGCAACCTGGGCAGCTTCGGCTTCCAGGAGCCGTGCCAGGAGTGCCGCGGCCGGGGGCTCGTCGTCGACGACCCGTGCCCGACCTGCCACGGCAGCGGCCGGGCGACCGGCACCCGCACGATCCAGGCCCGCATCCCGGCGGGCGTCGCCGACGGGCAGAAGATCCGGCTCAAGGGCAAGGGCGCCCCGGGCGAGAACGGCGGCCAGGCCGGCGACCTCTACGTCAACATCAAGGTCAAGCCGCACAAGGTGTTCGGCCGCAGCGCCGACAACCTCACGCTGACCGTCCCGGTGACCTTCCCCGAGGCCGCGCTCGGCGCCGAGATCAAGGTGCCGACCTTCCAGGGGCCGCCGGTCACGCTGCGGCTCCCCGAGGGCACCCCGAACGGGCGCACCTTCCGGGTCCGCGGGCGCGGCTCCGCCCGCCGCGACGGCACCAAGGGCGACCTCCTGGTCACCGTCGACGTGAACGTCCCGCAGAAGGTCGACGACCACACCCGCGAGGCGCTGGAGAAGCTGCACGAGGCGGGCGACGGCGACGACCTGCGCAGCGAGCTGCTCCAACAGGCCAGACAGGAGTGAGGCCGGCCCATGAACACCGACCCGTTCGGCGACGACACCCCGGTCTATGTGATCTCGGTGGCGGCGCAGCTCTCCGGCCTGCACCCGCAGACGCTGCGGACCTATGACCGGATGGGGCTGGTGTGTCCCGGCCGCACGGCGGGGCGGGGCCGCCGCTACTCGATGCGCGACATCGTGATGCTCCGCGAGATCCAGCGGCTCTCCCAGGAGGAGGGCATCAACCTCTCGGGCATCAAGCACATCCTCGAACTCCAGCGCGACAACGGCCGGCTCCGGGACGAGCTCGGCCAGGCCCGCGCGATGCTGGAGGAGCTCGCCAACGAACTCGAGTCGACCCGGGCCGTCGCGGCGCGCCTCGCGCAGCAGCGGCGGCACGGCGACGCCCCCGGTCGCACCCCCGGCTCCGACCTGGTGCCGATCCGGCACACCAGCGTCGTGGTGTGGCACGAGCGCAACCGGGAGTAGGACCAGCAGCACCGCGTGAGCACCACGGTGCCGAGCATCACGGGGAGAGCCAGATGAGCTACAAGCTGACCCGCAAGAGCCAGGAGGCGATCGCGGTCGCGATGCGCCGCGCCGCGGCCGAGGGCCATCCGCAGATCGAGACGCAGCACCTGCTGACCGCGCTGATCGCGGTGCCGGACGGCACCGTCCGGCTGCTGGAGGCCGCCGGCGCCGACTGGCGCGCGGTGCGCAGCCGGGCCGAGGAGCAGATCGCCGCGATGCCGAAGGCGGCGGGCTCGACGATGTCGGCGCCGCAGCAGTCGCGGCAGGTGACGGTGACGCTGAACACCGCGACCATGCGGGCCGAGCGGCTCGGCGACGAGTACGTCTCGGTCGAGCACCTGCTGATCGGGCTGGCCACCGACGGCGGCCCGGCGGCGGGGGTGCTGAAGGAGGCCGGGGCGACGCCGGAGGCGCTGCTGGAGGCGTTCGAGCAGATGCGCGGGAACGCCCGGATCACCAGCGAGACCCCCGAGGACACCTTCCAGGCGCTGGAGAAGTACGGCGTCGACCTGACCGAGTCGGCGCGCGGCGGGAAGCTCGACCCGGTGATCGGCCGGGACGGTGAGATCCGCCGGGTGGTGCAGGTGCTGTCCCGCCGCACCAAGAACAACCCGGTGCTGATCGGTGAGCCGGGCGTCGGCAAGACCGCGATCGTGGAGGGCCTGGCCCGCCGGATCGTCGCGGGCGACGTGCCCGGCGCGCTCCAGGACAAGCGGGTGATCTCGCTGGACCTGGCCTCGATGGTGGCCGGCGCCAAGTACCGGGGCGAGTTCGAGGAGCGCCTCAAGGCGGTGCTGAACGAGATCAAGGACAGCGACGGCCGGGTCATCACCTTCATCGACGAGCTGCACACCGTGGTCGGCGCGGGCGCGGCCGAGGGCGCGATGGACGCGGGCAACATGCTCAAGCCGATGCTGGCCCGCGGCGAGCTGCGCATGATCGGCGCGACCACGCTGGACGAGTACCGCGAGCGCATCGAGAAGGACCCGGCGCTCGAACGCCGGTTCCAGCAGGTCTTCGTCGGCGAGCCGTCGGTGGAGGACACCATCGGCATCCTGCGCGGGCTGAAGGGCCGGTACGAGGCGCACCACAAGGTGCAGATCACCGACTCCGCGCTGGTGGCGGCGGCGACGCTGTCCGACCGCTACATCACCGCCCGGTTCATGCCCGACAAGGCGATCGACCTGGTGGACGAGGCGGCGGCGCGGCTCAACATGGAGATCGACTCGCAGCCGGTCGAGATCGACGAGTTGCAGCGGCGGGTCGAGCGGCTGCGGCTGGAGGCGCTCGCGATCACCAAGGACCGGTCCCAGCGCGAGCGGCTCGACCGGCTCAACCAGATGATCGCCGATCAGGAGGAGCGGCTCCGCGAGCTGCGCAACCGGTGGGAGCGCGAGAAGAGCAGCCTGCTCACCATCGGGCGGCTGAAGGAGCAGCTCGACGAGGCGCACGGCCGCGCCGAGCAGGCCGCGCTGGAGCGGCACCGGGAGGACGCGGCCAACGTCCAGCACCGCGAGATCCCGCGGCTGGAGCAGGAGCTGGAGGACGAGCGGCTGAAGCTCCAGTCGCTCGACATCGAGGAGCTGCGCCGGTCGCTCGACCGCCTGCGCGACCGGGAGCGCGACCTCGGCGCGTCCGACGCGATCGACGCCGCCTCGGGAGGCGACACCGGGGCCGGGGGCGAGGGTGAGCGGAGCCGTCCGGCCGAGCTGGCCGCCGAGATCGAGGCCAAGTCCGAGGAGCTCGCCGGGCTGGAGCGGCGGCAGGAGCGGGCCGCGACCCGGCTGGGCCGGATCCGCGCGCTGATCGGTGAGATCGCGGGCGCCGAGGAGCAGGCCGCGCAGCTCCAGGCCGACACGACCATGCTCGACAGCGGCGACCCCGAGCGGAACGCCAAGTACAAGGAGTACGCCGGGCTCCAGGGCCGGATCCAGCAGGGCCAGAAGGAGCTGAAGGCACTGCGCGGTGAGGCCGACGCCGAGCCGGGCAACGACCGGACCATGGTCAAGCCCGATGTCGGCGCCGACGACATCGCCGAGGTGGTGTCGAGCTGGACCGGCATCCCGGTCGGCCGGATGCTGGAGGGCGAGACCGCCAAGCTGCTGCGCATGGAGGACGAGCTCGGGCACCGGCTGATCGGCCAGCGGTCCGCGGTGCGCACCGTGTCGGACGCGGTGCGGCGGGCCCGCGCGGGCATCTCCGACCCGGACCGCCCGACCGGCTCGTTCCTGTTCCTCGGCCCGACCGGCGTCGGCAAGACCGAGCTGGCCAAGGCGCTCGCCGAGTTCCTGTTCGACGAGGAGCGGGCCCTCACCCGCATCGACATGAGCGAGTACTCCGAGAAGCACGCGGTGGCGCGGCTGGTCGGGGCGCCCCCCGGCTACGTCGGCTACGAGGAGGGCGGCCAGCTCACCGAGGCGGTGCGGCGCCGGCCCTACTCGGTGGTGCTGCTCGACGAGGTCGAGAAGGCGCATCCCGAGGTCTTCGACATCCTGCTCCAGGTGCTCGACGACGGCCGGCTCACCGACGGGCAGGGCCGCACGGTCGACTTCCGCAACACCATCCTGATCCTGACCTCCAACATCGGGTCGCAGTTCCTGGTGAGCCCGGACCTGGCCGACGACGCCAAGCGGCAGGCCGTGCTCAAGGCGCTCAGCGAGGCGTTCAAGCCCGAGTTCCTCAACCGGCTCGACGACGTGATCCTCTTCGAGGCGCTGTCGACCGCCGACCTCACCCAGATCGTCGGCCTCCAGATCGACCACCTGCGGGACCGGCTGGCGAGCCGGAACCTGTCCCTGGACGTCAGCGACGCGGCGCGCGAATGGCTCGCGCGGACCGGCTACGACCCGCTCTACGGCGCCCGTCCGCTGCGGCGGCTGGTGCAGACCGCGATCGGCGACCAGCTCGCCCGCGAGCTGCTGTCGGGCAAGGCCCGCGACGGCGACAAGGTCGTCGTCGAGCTCGACACGGAGGGCAACCGGCTGAGCGTCGAACCCGCCGGAGCCGTGACCCTCACGAAGTGACCGTGCCGTAGGCAGCGCCGCCGCCCCGCACCACCCCGGGCGGCGGTGCGGCGCTCAGGGCTCGGGGTTCCAGAACGGGCGGTCGCCGTCGCGGTCGACCCGTCCGAAGACGACGTCGGCGAAGTGGCCGCCGTAGCCGAGCGTGCCGGGCCGCTCCAGCTCGGCGATCAGCGCGGCGCGTTGCGCGGAGGCCTGGCCCCCGCGGTGGTCGGCCACGACCGGCCATTCGGGGTGCTCGATCTGCGCCGGGGAGTGCAGCACATCACCGAAGGCGATGAGCCGCCGCCCTCCCGAGACGATCGTGTACACGGCGTGCCCGGCGGTGTGGCCGGGCATCAGGGTCATCCGGACGCCGGGGAAGATCTCCTCGCCGTCCTCGACGGTCCGGACGCGGGGCGCGAGCGCGTCCAGGACCGCCTCGCCGATGCCGTGCGCGATCGCCAGGTCGCGTGTCGCCCATTCGCGTTCGGCGATGAGCACGGGGGTCGCGGCGAACTCGGGCCGGGCGAGCCAGCCCACGTGGTCGGAGTGCAGGTGGGTGATGGCGACGGCCTCAATGCCGGCGGGCGCCCGGCCGGCCCGCGCGAGGCCCTCCACCAGCGTGCCCCCGTGGATACGGCCGAGGAAGGAGGGCTTGGGGGCGGCCGGACGGTCGACGGGGCCGACGCCCGCGTCGATGAGCAGGGCGCGGTCGCCGCTCTCGACCAGGAGGCCGCCGACGCTCGCCACCAGGCACCCGCCGTCGAGGTATTCGGGACGGTCGTCCCAGTCGGCGCCGGTCGTGCTGGGAAACCACCCGCGGGGTCGCAGCCGGACCGCGCCGTCCGGGACATGGCTGACCGTCAGATCGCCGAGCCGGATCGTCCTGGGCCCTGCCTCGCGGCTGAGCCGCCGGACGTCTTCTCTGTTCGAAGGGAAGATCATGGGCAAATGATGACAGCCCGATCCACGGGCTACTTCGTGGCGTGGGCGCCGTGCGCGACGTGGGCGACACCCGCGCTGACGAACGAGCCCCCGGCCGGCGGCACCACCGCCGACACCGTCACCACCGCACCGAGCAGCGCCCCCGTGACCAGCCGGCGCCGCAGTTTCGGACGGCCTTCGCCCGCCCCCGTCACGTCCCGACCCACGGCCATGAGATCCCCTTCGTCCGCTGGCGCGACGATCGCGCCGACTCCTTGAACGGTAGGCGCATGCGCCCGTCCGGGGCATGGGGCCAGCCACCCGGATCCGTGGTGGAGCCAGCCCCACCTGAGGGAGCGGCCGGACGGATCGTGGTGGGCTACTCGCGGTCGAGTTGGGTTTGGAGTCCGTCCAGCAGGTAGTCGAGGCCGGTGGTGAAGCTGCCGTCCCAGTCGTCGTCGTAGAGGTAGCCGTTGGCGGCCAGGGTGGGGTAGCGGTCGTGGGCGGCCCGCAGTTGCTCTTGCCCCACGCGGCGTTCCTCGTCGGTGATGTGCAGGGCGGACTCGGTCGACGCGGAGCCCATGACGTGGTTGTAGAGCGCCCAGGTCGCGGCGGAGAGGGCCTTGCCGGTGAACCCGGCGCGGACGAGGGTCGTCTGCAGGGTCTCCATGCCGGCCAGGAAGTTGGGGCCGATGGTCGGGCGGCGGCGGGCCGGGACGCCGGCGGCCCAGGGGTGCCGGAGCAGCGCGGCCCGCCAGGCGGTCAGGACCGCGGTGATGTCCTCGCGCCAGCCGGACGCGGGTCCCGGCTCGATCGGCGCCGCCGCGCCGAAGATCGCGTCCACGGCCAGGTCGATCACGTCGTCCTTGGTGTCGACGTGCCAGTACAGCGACGGGGCGACGACCGCGAGCCGCTCGGCGAGGCGGCGCATGGTGAGGCGGTCGATGCCCTCCTCGTCGAGCAGCGCGACGGCGGCCTCGACGATGCGCGCGAGGGTGAGCGGCTGCTCCCCCCGGGAAACGCGGCGGGGCCGCAGCCAGACGCTCCGGATGTCACCGCCTTTCCGCTGGTCGCGAGCGTCGTCCGCCTTGCCCATCGCACCTCACCTGACGTCTCGGTCGCCCTGCCCGGTCGGCCAAGTGTAGTAACGTGCCATCGACGAACGTTGTTAGGGAAGTCAAACATCGTTAGGTGGTGGGCCATGGTGGACGACGGTCCCGGACGGCGCCGGTGGTGGACGCTGCCGGTGGTGAGCGCGGCTCAGCTCCTGGTGGTCCTGGACGGGACGATCGTGAACATCGCGCTGCCGTCCGCGCAGCGCGACCTCGGCATGTCCGATGCGAGCCGGCAGTGGGCGGTCACCGCGTACCTGCTGGCGTTCGGAGGGCTGCTGCTGATCGGCGGCAGGGTCGGCGGCGTGTTCGGCCATCGGCGCACGTTCGCCGTCGGGCTGGCCGGCTTCGCCGCCTCGTCCGCGCTGGGCGGGGTGGCGGTGAACCCCGAGACGCTGTTCGCGGCGCGGGCGCTCCAGGGGGTGTTCGCCGCCGCGCTCGCCCCGGCCGGGCTGTCGCTGCTGACGCTCACCTTCACCGAGGCCCGCGAACGCGGCCGGGCATTCGGGGTGTTCGCCGCGGTCGGCGCCGCGGGATCGGCGGTCGGCCTCATCGCGGGCGGGCTGCTGACCGAGTACGCGAGCTGGCGGTGGTGCCTCTTCATCAACGTCCCCATCGCGCTGCTCGCCGTGCTCGGCACGATGGCCGTGCCACGGGACCGGCCGGTCGGCGGGGGCGGACGGCTCGACGTCCCGGGTGCCCTGCTCAGCACGGCGGGCTTCGCCGCGGTGGTCTACGGCTTCAACGAGGCCCAGCCGCTCGGCTGGGACTCGCCGAAGGTGCTGGGCCTGCTGGCGGGCGGTGCGGTACTGCTGGCCGCGTTCGTCGCCGTCGAGCTGCGCGCGCCCCGTCCGCTGCTGCCGATGCGGGTGCTCCTGCACCGCGCCCGTGCCGGGGCGTTCATCTCGATCACGCTGATGTTCGTCGCGATGTTCGGCTTCTACCTGTTCATGAGCTACTACACCCAGACGGTCCTGCGCTACTCGCCGGTCGAGGCGGGGCTGACGCTGATCATCAACGCGCTGGCCGCCCTGCTCGGCGCCACGCTCATCGCCGGGAGGCTGCACGGGCGCGTCGCCCCGGTGGCGCTGATCGTTCCGGGACTGCTCTCGGCCGCGGCGGGGATGCTCGTCCTGACCCGCCTGACCGCGCACAGCACGGACGTCCTGCCGGTGTACCTGGCGCCCGCGATGGCGCTCACCGGGCTCGGCCTCGGGTGCGTCATCCCGCCGACCGCCGCCCTGGCCACCGCGGGCATGCGCCATCACGACATCGGAGCCGCGTCGGCCGCCTACAACGCCGCGCAGCAGCTCGGGGCCGCGCTCGGCACGGCGCTGCTCAACACCGTCGCGGCGAGCGCCACCGCGGCCTACCTGGCGTCCCGGCGCGCCACGCCGGCCGAGGGCTCGGTGCACGGCTACGCGACCGCCCTGACGGTCGCGTTCGGGATCCTCGCCGCCGCCGCGTGCGTCACCGCGGCCCTGACCGTGAAGCGCGCGGCACGGGAACCCGCTGAGGAGGCGGCCGGTCCGTCCGTCTCCGCGAAGTCCTGAAGAGCCAACGGAAGGAACGCACGCCATGAAGCAGGAAACCGTCACCGTGGTCGACGGATACGTGCCGGTCATCGACATCTCGTCCAGGCACGGCGCGGCGGGACGCGCCGCGCTGGCCGAGGCGATCGGCGGCGCGTGCGCGGACTCGGGGTTCTTCATCATCGTGGACCACGGAGTGCCCCGGGAGCTCATCGACCGCATGTACGCCGTGACGAACGCGTTCTTCGAGCGGCCCGACGCGGAGAAGGACCTGGTCGCCCACCGTCCCGGCGTATCCGGATTCCGCAGGTCCGGCGGGACCACCGCGCAGAGCCTCGACCGGCAGTCGCCTCCCGACCTCTGTGAGGCCTTCGGCGTCCACGTGACCGGCGAGCTCAGCGACCAGGAGCGGGCGGGACTCGGGAACGACTGGGCCACCTGGAAGCTGGCCAATGTCTGGCCGCGCGTCCCCGCCGGCTTCAAGGACACCTGGCACGAGTACATGGCCGTCATGGGAGAGCTCGCCCACGACCTCATGCGCCTGTTCGCGCTCGCCCTCGGGCTGGACGAGGACCACTTCGACGACAAGTTCGACAGGAACGTGTCCTCGCTCGTCGCGAACTACTACTACCCGCAGGTCGAGGCGCCGCTGCCGGGCCAGTTGCGGAGGGGGGCGCACACCGATTTCGGCGGCCTGACCATCCTCTTTCAAGAGGACGGCCTGGGCGGGCTCCAGGTCCTTCAGGGCGAGGACGAATGGCGGGACGTCCGAGCCATTCCCGGCAGTTTCGTGGTGAACATCGGCGACCTGATGGCCCTGTGGACCGGGGGACGGTGGGTCTCGACCATGCACCGGGTCATCAATCCGGAAAGGGGGAACACGTCCTCCCGGGTCTCCATCCCCTTCTTCTACCAGCCCAACCACGACGCCCCCATCGAACCGATGGCCGCCGCGGCGGGCGGTCGGCCCGCCGAAAGCGTCATCGCCGGGCGATGGATGGAAACGAAGATGGAGAAGCTCTTCACCCGGTCATAGGCGAAGAGAGGCCGCCATCGGCCCGCCGGGTGACCACGCCGGCGGGCCGTGCGTGCGGGCTGTGCGTGCGGCCGTGCGTACGGGCCGCCCGGCGCCGGGCCGTGCGTCCTTACGCGGGTCCGGCGCCGAGCGGGATCGCGCCGACGTCCGCGCTCGAATGGACCCCGCCCGTCACCGCCAGCTCGTCCACGGTGCCCGCGAGTTCCATCGGCGCCACGCCCTCCCCGTGCACCTGGATCCCGCCGTCCACCCGGATCGCGGACGCGTGCGCGCCGGACTTCACGCTCAGCCCGATCGCCGGCAGCGTCACCATCTCGCCCTTCACCAGGGACTCGCCCGTCCCGCCGTGCGTCTCGATGCCGTGGTGCACGGTCAGCGTCCCGAACGGCCGGGAGACCTGGACGCCGATCGAGGCGTCCGCGTGGGTCTCGATCCGGTCGAACTCGGCGGCGCCGACCGTCCCGTCGTAGATGTTGAAGCCGCGCGCGCCCGGCCCGCGGGTGACCACGGGCGCCTCGCAGCGCAGGGCGCCGAGCCGGCCGAAGTTCACGAAGCCGATGCCGCTCGCGCCGTGCGAGGTGACGGGCTCCCGCGCCGTCCACGCCTCCACCTCGCCCCACAGGTCGAGCACCATGTCGTTGGCGCCGTAGGTGGTCACCGGTCCCTCGTTGACGACCTCGCGGATGGTGGCCCACACGACGAACACCCCACCGGTGATCTCCCCGGGGGTGTGCTCGGGGATGCCGCCGTCGCTGTACACCGCGCCGGTGTGCAGCCGCGGGCCCTCCACCCGTCCACCGCGCTCGGTGCCGGAGACGAAGACGCCGCCGCCGCGGACCGGCGCCCCCTCGCGTCCCGCGCTGATGCCGATGAGATCGGCCGTGAGCAGCGAGTCGGGGGTGGTCTGCTGGTTGTAGAGGGTGAAGGCGCCCTGCCGGACGTGCACGTCGAACCCGTACGGGCGCGGTCCGGCCGCGCGGGCGTCCGCCGCCTCGATGTGCAGGCCGTCCACCGTGACGTGACCGGTGCGCAGGGCGTCCTTGGCGAGGAGTTCCACCCGTCCGCGGGTGGTCAGGTCGATGAGCGTGAGCGTGCCGAGCGTCGGCTGTGCGGTGTCGTTGTGCAGGGCGCGCAGCGCGGGATCGGACACCGCGACGCGCAGGCCGCTGACCCGGTTGTCGCAGGTGAGCCGCACGCCTTCGGCGCCGTCGGCGAAGACGAGTTCGGCGTCTTCGGTGCCGGTGAGGCCGTCCCCCGTCCCGGTGAGGGAGGCTCCGGGCGGAAGCGTGATCCCGTGGAGGCCGGTCAGGCGGCCCTGCACCGCGATCTCGCCGGGACCGTTCCCGGCGAGCGCCGCGTACAGCTCCTCGGGAGTGGACGCGCTCACAGTCATGTGTAGTCCTCGCTTCCCGTATCCCAGCCGCGTGGCCGACATCGATCCACACTTCATGCCCTATGGCGCCCACTCTAGAGAAAGCAGTCACAATGGGCTGCAAATCACTAGCGGCATCACTGACAAAGAAGACATTGCGCCACCATGACCGGCATTTTTGTCTTCCGCCGATGTCAGAGGAAGCCGATAGGACTCCGGCATGGCCGAGAAGCGAGAGACCGACATGGCCGGGACGATGCGGGACATGGCCGCGCAGATCACCGAGGCCGGCCTGCTCGTCCTGCGCCCGGAGGTCGAACCGGGGCGGATCGGGGACGAGCAGGAGGGCCCGGCCGATCCGACGCCCGCGGGTGATCCGGACGAGGCCGTCCGGCTGCTCTGGTCGAACCTGCGGAAGTACACCGAGATCGTCGGGGTCGACGATGACCTGTCCCCCGAGCAGATGGTCGCCCCCGCACTGGACGAGGACGAGCGAGCCGAGCTGCTGGACGGCCTCCAGACCGCGCTGCCCCCCGACCTGCTGGCCCTCTACGGTGCGGCGGACGGCGACGACGACGACAGCGGCGTCGTCTTCCACGGGTATCAGTGGCTGGGGCTGGAGGGCCTGGTGAACGCGTCCCCACCCGACCGCGAGGACGGCTGGACCGGCGTCCCCCTGTCAGCCGGGCCCATCGAGGTCGGCCCGCCGGGGAGGGTGCGGCGTTCGTTCGACCGGCCGGGATGGATCCCGATCGGGGTGAACGCCGACGGGGCCTACCTCTACGTCGACATGGACCCGGGCCCCGCGGGCCGCCCCGGGCAGGTCATCGACAACGACCCCGAGGGCACCGGGCCGGTCTACGTCGCCGATTCCGTGACGACGCTGCTGCGCCGCTATGCGGACGCCCTCGACCGCGGAAGCTACACCCTCGAAGGCGACTGCCTGTACGTCGACGATGTGCTTCCCGACGGGCATGCACTCCAGGAGTCCTGCATCTGGGACGCCGCCGACGGAGGCTCCCTGCACGATCTGCCGCCCGAGGTTCAGCATCTCACGCACCGCGACGCCGAGGGCATCGACCTGGAGCCCGTACGCCGCGCGCCGAGCCTGCGGAGCGTGCTGCTGCACGGGCGTGGCCCTCTCGATCTGAGTCCCCTCCGCGACGCTCCCGTGGAGGAACTCACGGTCCGGTGGGACGGGCTCGACCTGGAGCCGCTGGCCGGACATCCGACACTGCGCACCCTGCTCGTGGGCTCGGAGCGGCCCGTGGACGTCGCGGTGCTGCGGACGTTCCCGCGGCTTCAGGGGCTCGACCTGTCGGAGGCCGTCGTCCACGGCCTCGACGCGATCGCCGAGCTGGACGGGCTGCTCCTGCTGACCTTGACGTTCGAGCAGTGGCGGCGGATCGGCGGGATCCCGCCCGGCCTGGCCGCGGCCCGGCTGGGCGGAACCCGGGCGCCGGGCCAGGTGAACGAGTGGATCACTCGGCTGAAGCCCGGCCTCCAGCAGGGCGTCCATGAGCACCACTGCGGGCGGTTCGACCGGCGGGCCTGATCCAGGCGACGTCCGGGCGCGCATAGAGCCAGGTCACAGCGTGTGCGTGTCGAGTGGACCGGGTCGCGCGCGACCCACCATTCTGTGCTCGTCCGCCTTGGGCGGCCGGGGGGGAGCCGACGGCGGGGGACGCCGCGGCACCGCCGAGATCGCGAAGCGCCGATGGGCGGCGGGGACCCGTCCGCGGCGTCTCCAGGCAGAAGGTAGGGGTCATGGCCTCAGGCATCGAGACCCGTCCGCCGCAGGAGGCGGGACGCCCCGGCGCGCGCCGCCGGCGGATCCTGGTGCCCACCTGGCGAGGGGCGCTGCTGTCGGGCACGGCCCTCGTGGCCTGGGTCGCCGGCGCCGGGGTGTGCGAGACGGGGACGCCGGCCAGCGGCGTGTCCCCCAGCGGCCCGTCCCCCGAGGGCCCGGAGTCCGGCCCGGGACCGGCCACGCCGTTCCGTCCCGACAAGGGCCGCACCGCGGTCCTAGCGGAGACGTTCGACCGGCTCGACGTCGGGCCCGGCCGGACCTGGGGGTGGAAGAGCGCCGCCTACCCCGACTGCGTGACCAACCGCCCCAACTTCAAGCTCGACCGGCTCTCGACCTCGGCGATGTCGGTCGCCTCGGGGGTGCTGACCGTCACCGCCGCCCCCCAGCCGGACGGCCGCTGGCAGACCGGGCTGCTGAGCACCGGCGACTCGTGCGACTCGGGCGGCCGGGACCTGGAGGTCCGCACCGGCGACGTGGTCGCCGCCCGGGTCCGGCTGCCCGACGCCGAGACCGGGGCGTGGCCGGGCGTCTGGACGTGGCGGCACGGCCGGAACGAGATCGACATCTTCGAGTGGCACGCCGACCGCCCCGGCACGCTGGAGTTCGTCAACCACGTCAAGGGCAGCGCGAAGTTCTGGCATTCCAGGCTGGTTAAGCGGGGGAGTTGGCTCGACATCGCGGTCCGTCTCGGCGCCAAGCGGGTGACCTGGTACGTGGGCCGCCCGCCCGGACCGCTGCACGCCGTCTTCCGCGACCGGGTCGGCGTCGGTCCCCGGTTCCACTCCTACCTGGTGGCCGGGCTGGCGGTCGACGACGGCTCGATCCACGCGCGTCCCGACTCCGACCGCCCGTTCTCGTTCCAGATCGCCTCGCTCACCGTGCACCGGCCCGCGGACGTCACGCCCGCTCCCCGGGAGACCGGCGCAACCCGGCGATGAACACCGCCAGGCCGTACTCGAACTCGCGGTCGAAGTCGCGGCCCTCGGTGCGCAGCGCCGCCGCGCGGGCCAGGCGCGGGAAGCGGCGCGGGTCGATCCGCACACCCTCGCCGTCCGGCGCGGCCGGTCGCCGTGCCTCCTGCTCGGCGATGACCGAGCCGAGGATGTGGCCGCCCAGCGCGAAGATCGCGGACATCGCCTCCACCACCTCGAACCCGGCCTCCTCCATCATCTGAAGGAGCAGCTCGAGGCCGGGCCACTGGTCGGCGGGCGCGTGCATGTGCTCGCGGAGCCGCCCGCCGTCCCGGCGGGACAGCATGGCGCGGCGCACCGCGCGGGAGCGGGCGACGAGCCAGTCGGCCCAGTCGGCGCCGGGCGCGGGCCGGTCGAGCACCGCCATCTCGCCGTCGAACATCGCGTCGGCCATGGCCCGCAGCAGGTCGTCCTTGCCGCTGAAGTGCCGGTAGAGGGCGGGCGCCTGCACGCCCAGCTCGGCGGCGAGCCGGCGCAGCGACAGCCCGTCGAGCCCCACCTCGTCGAGCAGCGCCAGCGCGGTGGCCACGACCACTGGGCGATCAAGTCTCATGCATCGATGTTAACATCGTTCTGCATCCAGTTAACGGTGTTAACAGAGAGGGCGGGACATGACGAATCCGCAGGCGGCCGTGCAGAGGCTGATCGACGAGCTGGTCGCGTCGGGCCGGGAGACCGGCCTTCAGGTAGCCGCGTACCGGGGCGGCCTGCCGCTGGTGGACGCCTGCGCGGGCGAGGCCCACCCCGGCAGTGCGGTCGACGGGCGGACACTGTTCAACAGCTGGTCCACCGGCAAGGGCACGATGTCGGCCCTCGTGCACGTGCTCGCCGAACGCGGCCTGCTCGACGACACCGCACCGGTCGCCGAGTACTGGCCGGAGTTCGCCGCCCACGGCAAGCAGGCCGTCACCCTCGCCCACGTCCTGACCCACTCGGCGGGCGTGCCGCAGGCGCCGGAGGGCGTCACACTCGCGGACCTCGCCGACTGGGACGGGATGTGCGCGCGGATCGCCGACCTGCGCCCGCAGTGGGAGGCGGGCACCGCGACCGGCTACCACGCGCTGACCTTCGGGTACATCCTCGGCGAGGTCGTCCGCCGGGTCACCGGCCGCCCCATCGTCCAGGCGCTGCGCGAGGAGATCACCGAACCGCTGGGCATCGCCGACGAACTGCTCTTCGGCGTCCCGTCCGCCGAGCTTCCCCGGGTGGCGCGGCTGGAGGACGGGAACTGGGCGGCGATCGTCGCGTCCCGTCCGGCCGGCTCGGCGTTCTTCGAGGCCGCGCCGCCCGCGATCCAGCCCGGCCCGGACCTCGGCAACCGGACCGCCTATCTGACCACCGATGTCCCGAGCGCGGGCACGATGACCGCTCGCGCGCTCGCCCGGATGTACGCGGCCCTCATCGGCGAGGTCGACGGCGTGCGGCTGGTCTCCCCCGAGCGCGCCGCCCGGATCGGGACGGTGGTCACCGCCGACACCGACCGGGTGCTCGGCATCCCCGTCCCCAAGGGCCTCGGCTACTTCCTCGGCCAGCCCGGGACGGGCCCGGGCGCGTTCGGCTGCAAGGGCAGTGGCGGAAGCATCGCGTACGCCGACCCGGCGAACGACCTCACCTTCGCCTTCACCCACAACCGGCTGACCGCTCCCCCCGCCGACTGCGCCCAGCTCATCGCCGACGAACTCCACGCCGCCGCCACCTGACCCGAGCCCGCCCGCCGGCCGGCCGGCCGGCCGTCCGTTCGTCCGCCCCGCCCGTCTGGCGCGTCGGCCCCGTCCGCCGCCGTCAGGCCGTCTTGATGGCACCGCCGTCGATGACGTGGTCGGCGCCGGTCGTGCTGGCGGCCAGCGGCGAGGCGAGGTAGGCGATGAGCGCCGCGACCTCGTCCGGCTCGACGAGCCGGGCGGTCAGCATGCCCATGGCGGCGGGCAGCCCGTTCACCAGCAGCGCACGGTCGATCCCCATCGAGGCCGCGAGCTCGGCGCCGTAGCCGTCGGACGCCTCCCACATCGCGGTGCGCACCGGGCCCGGCGACACGGTGTTGACGCGCACCCCCTGCGGGCCGAACTCCTCGGCGAGGGCCTTCCCGAACGCCGTCAGCGCCGCCTTCGCGGTCGTGTACGGGACGGGCCCGGCGTGCGGCATGCGGGCGCCGTTGGACGAGACGTTCACGATGGCGCCCTTCCTGCGCAGCAGGCCGGGGAGCGCGGCGCGGGTCGCGCGGACGGCCGAGAACAGGTTCAGCCCGTAGATCGTCTCCCAGTGCTCGTCGCCGAACGTGAGGAAGCCGCCCACACCGCCGCCGTCGCCGCCGCCGACGTTGTTGACCAGCAGGTCCAGGTCGCCGAGTTCGGCCGTCGCCGCCTCGATCAGCCGGGCCGGGCCGTCCTCGGTCCCGAGGTCGATCGGGAGGGCGACCGCCCCGGTCGCCGCCAGCTCGGGCGTGACGGTGCGGGCCGCGGCGACCACGCGCATCCCCTCGCCGGTCAGCGCCGCGACGGTGGCCAGACCGATCCCCTTGCTCGCCCCGGTCACCACAGCGGTCCTGCCGTTCAGACACAAGTCCATGAGACGCCCCTTCATGCATCAGCGATGATGCGACAAAGCTATAACTTGCAACATGGATGTTGCAAGTAAGCCCGCAAGAGGCACCTTGATGTACTGTTTGCGGGTGACGACGCACCGACAGCGGCCCCTTCGCGCCGACGCCGAGCGGACCGTCCGGACGATCCTCGAAGCCGCCGAGCGGGTGCTCTCCGCCGATCCCGCCGCCACGATGGAGCAGATCGCCGAGGCCGCCGGGGTGGCCCGCACCACCGTGCACCGGCGCTTCACCACCCGCGACGCGCTCATCGAGGCGCTCACCGCCTGGGCCACGGCGCAGTTCGCCGCCGCGGTCGACGCGGCGGCGGCCGGCACCGCCCCGCCGCTGGTCGCGCTCTACCAGGTGACCGCCGACGTGCTCCGAGTCAAGATCGGCTGGGGCTTCGCGATGGCCCGCGCCGCCACCGCCGCCGATCCCGAGATCGCCCGCGTCCACGGCGAGGTGCTCGGCGCGTGCGACGCCCTGTTCCGCCGGGCGCGGGACGCCGGCGTCGTCCGCCCCGACGTCGACCTGGACTGGGCGCGGCGCGTCTACTACGCCCTCATCCACGAGGTCGCCGGCGACGACCGCGGCGACGCCGACATCGACGCCCTGACCGGCCGGATCATCGAGACCCTCCTCCAGGGCGTCGGCGCCCGCGCGGACGGCCCGGCGCCGGCGGCCGGCCGATGACGCCGCGCCGGCAGGAGGACCGCACCCGCGCCACCCGCACCGCACTCATCGCCGCCGCGCGCGAGCTGTTCGGCGAACGGGGGTACGCGGCGGTCCCGGCCGAGGAGATCGTGGCGGGCCCGGGGCTGACCCGCGGGGCGATGCGGCACCACTTCGGCGACAAGCGCGCGCTGTTCGCGGCCGTCTTCGAGGAGCTCCAGGCCGAGATCGCCGAGCGGGTCGCCGCCGCGGCCGGGGGCCCGGACCGGGACGCCGGCACGTGGGACGCGCTCCGCGGCGGCCTGGTCGCGTTCCTGGACCTGTGCCGCGAGCCCGAGGTGATCCGGATCGCGCTGACCGACGCGCCCGCCGTGCTCGGCTGGCAGGCCTGCCGCGAGGTCGAGGCGCGGCACGGGCTCGGGCTGGTCACCGCCGGGCTCGACCGCGCCGGCCGCGAAGGGATCATCGCCCCGCGGCCGGCCGGCGTCCTCGCCCGGCTGCTGCTCGGCGCCGCGGTCGAGACCGCTCTGATCATCGCCCGCGCGCCCGACCCCGCCGCGGCCAGAGAGCCCGCCGAGCGCACCCTCCTGGCCCTCCTGGACGGCCTCAGGACAGCCCCTGGGGGCATGGCTCCGGGACGCACGGCGCCCGAACCGCCGCAGGAATGGACGGGACCGCCTCCGGTCCGCTAGAGAAGCGGGTTATGACCGCATTGGTGCTCGGCCCCCACCTCCGCCACGTCAGCGCACATACTGCGACAATCTGGGTGGAAACGGACGGCCCCTGCGAGGTCCGCGTCACCAGCGCCGAGCACGGCGTCGACGCGAGATCCCGCACCTTCACCGTGCACGGCCACCACTACGCGCTCGTGGACGCGGACGGGCTCGCCGCGGGGGCGCGCATCCCGTACGAGGTGACCCTCGACGGCGTCACGGTGTGGCCCGAGCGGCAGACGCGGTTCCCGCCCAGCCTGATCCGCACCCTCGACACCGCCGGCACGCTGCGCATCTCGTTCGGGTCGTGCCGCCGCTCGCCCGGCACCCGGGCGGAGTACGGCCTGGACGCGCTCAGCACGTTCGCGCACCGGCTCGCCACCCACGACCACGACCCCCGCCAGGCCCTCGACTGGCCGGACGTGCTGCTGATGGTCGGCGACCAGGTGTACGCCGACGAGCTGGGCGACCAGATGCGCACCTACATCCGGGGCCGCCGCGACCCCGACCAGGAGCCCGCGGACGAGCTGGCCGACTTCGAGGAGTACACCCACCTCTACAAGCTGGCCTGGCGCGAGGACCCGGCGGTGCGGTGGCTGCTGTCAACCGTGCCGACGTTCACCATCTTCGACGACCACGACATCCGGGACGACTGGAACACCTCCTACACCTGGCGCCAGCAGATGTGGTCCAAGCCCTGGTGGCGGGGCCGCATCATCGCCGGCATCGGCTCCTACTGGGTCTACCAGCACCTCGGGAACCTGTCCCCGGAGGAGCGCGCCACCGACCCGGTGTTCGCGGCGGTCCGCGCGGCGTCCGAGAAGGGCGGCGACGGTGCGGCGGTGCTCGACGAGTTCGCCGAGCTGGCCGACAAGGAGCCCGCCGGCACCCGGTGGAGCTACGCGCACGACTGGGGCGGCACCCGCCTCATCGTGGTCGACAGCCGCTGCTCCCGCCTGCTGACCGAGGACCGGCGCGGGATGCTCGACGACGAGGAGTTCCGCTGGCTGGACGAACAGTGCCAGGGCGGCATGGACCACCTGCTCATCGCCAGCTCCCTGCCGTTCCTGCTCCCGCAGGCGATCCACCACGCCGAATCGTGGAACGAGGCGCTGGCCGATGGCGCCTGGGGACGGCGCGGCGCCCGGCTCGGCGAGAAGATCCGGCAGGCCGCCGACCTCGAGCACTGGGCCGCGTTCGAACAGTCGTTCCGGGACGTCGCGGACGACATCGTCGCCGTCGCGCGCGGCGAACGCGGGCCCGCCCCCGCCAGCGTGTCGTTCCTGTCGGGCGACATCCACTACTCCTACCTCGCCCGAGTGACCCAGCCCGAGACCGAGTCGATGGTCACGCAGATCGTGTGCTCGCCGCTGCGGAACCCGCTCGTCGGCCGGTTCCGCCTGGCCAACCGGATCGCCGCCAGGCGCAGCGCCGGAGCGCCGTTCCGGCTGCTCGCCAAGATGGCCCGGGTGCCCAAGCCGCCACTGCGGTGGCGGATGAGCGACGGCCCCTGGTTCGACAACGCCATCGCGACGGTCGAGCTGACCGGCCGCGACTGCACGGTGCGCTGGCAGACCCCCGCGACCGAAACCACCCTCAGCGAGATGGGCCGTGCCAACGTCTGCTGACCCCCGTCAGCCATCCCCCACCGGACGGCCGCAGCACAATCATCCCCCACACGCGATGGCCTGCACGCCACAGGAAGTGCGCCCGTTCCGCCCCCTCGCCGGAGCGGGCGCACCTCCTGGCGGGCCATCGGCGCCGCGCCCCGCCCCCTCTACGGGACGAACGACGCCGATGGCGCCCCGCCGGCGTCATCGGTCGGCCGCGCCTGACGGCGACCGGCCCTGACGCCTGGTCCTGGTCTCGCGTGTACGGCGGCTCCTCTCAGTGCGCCAGCACGTCAAGGAGCGCCAGCGCCTCCGGGAGCGAGTCGGGCAGCCGCTCGACCCAGACGAGGAACGCCTCGTCCCCCAGGCAGGACCACTCGGGCGACGGATGGAGGCCGTCGAGAAAGGAGCGCTCGGCGGTGAACGTCCGCGCGAGCAGCCCCCGCAGCCCCTCGACGTCCGTCTCCAGCCCCGGCTCCACGGGCACCAGCGCGGTGGCACGGCCCGAGCCGACCAGCGTCAGGGTCTCCCCGCCCCTGAACACGGTCCGCAGGTCGTGCGCCACCACGACGGCGCGGGCGAGACGCCGCCACGGCTCCGAGCCGCCCGCAAGGTCCACCACCACCAGGCGGTGCCGGCCGACAGCCGCGGCGGGACTCGCGCCGCCGAACGGGTCGGCCCGGTAGAGCTCGGCCAGCCTGCCGCGCAGGTACGGCAGTGTCGTCAGCCCTGTCAGCGGGTCCTCGCAGGACTCGGCGGCCAGCGCCACCAGCTCCGTCTCCGCCCAGCCCTCCGCCGCGCACCGCACCAACGACAGCGGCGGATGCGGCCAGCTCAGTACGGAGAACAGCACGCCGAGGTCGTCGAGCGTCTCCCCGATGCCGACCCCCGCGCGCCCGCGCGCCTGCCCGAGACGGGCGCAGGCGACCGCCAGCCCGTCGCCGTCGCAGACCGCCTCCAGGACGGCCTCGACCGCCGGCGCCCACCAGTCGGCCGGGATGTTCCAGCACGACGCCGCGCTGCGCCCGCGCCATCTCTCCCGGAGTTCTTCCGTGCCGGGCCCGGCACGGAACCCTGGACGCTCCCCGCTCCAGAGGTACCCCATCGCGCCTCCGTTCACCTGGTCGAATGCCGGTCCACCGCCGGCCCGTCGGCTGGGCGGACGGGCCCCACGGCCCGCCTTCCCAGAGATCAGACGCCGGCGGGATCGGGCCATGACGCGGTTTACCGCGCCATCTTCCGCGACAAGCGGTGTTCAAGACGTCACAATGGGCAAGCAATGGGTGTGTGACCCACAGCGACAGCCGATGCCAGGAGGCCCCCCGTGAGCGAGACCGCGTCCGATCTGGCTCCGTCCGAGTCCAGCGACGCGGTGCTCATCTCCCGCATCCGCGACGGCGACGCGACCGCCTACGGCCCCTTGTACGAGCGGCACCTCATCGCCGCGCGCCGCCTCGCCCGGCACCTGGTCGACGGCGACGCCGCCGAGGACGCCGTCCAGGAGACCTTCGCCAAGATCCTCGCGGTGCTCCAGCGCGGCGGCGGCCCCGAGTCCGGGTTCCGCCCCTACCTGCTCACCGCGATCAGGCGGACGGTCTACGACCGGCACCGCGCCGACAAGCGGCTCCAGCACACCGACCAGATCGAGCTGTTCGACCCCGGCGTCCCGTTCGTCGACCCGGCCCTGGAGGGCCTGGAGAAGTCGATGATCGCCCGCGCGTTCCGGTCGCTGCCCGAACGCTGGCAGGCGGTGCTGTGGCACACCGAGATCGAGGGCGCCAAGCCCGCCGAGGTCGCGCCGCTGCTCGGCCTGACCGCCAACGGCGTCGCCGCCCTCGCCTACCGCGCGCGTGAGGGACTACGCCAGGCGTACCTCCAGATGCACCTCGCCGAGCCGTCCGCTGCTGCGCACCCCGAGGGCGCCGCGGCGGCCGGGGCCGCCGGGAGGGTGACGGCCGAGCTGGACGAACGGTGCGCACAAACGCGCGAGAAGCTCGGTGCGTACGTGCGCGGCGGGCTCGCCAAGCGCGAGTCGCGCGCGGTCGAGAACCACCTCGACGACTGCGCCGACTGCAAGGGCCTCATCCTCGAGCTGGCCGACATCAATTCGCGCCTGCGCGAGGTGCTCGGCCCTCTCATCCTCGGATCCGCGAGCGCCGCCTACCTGGGGTCCGCCCAGGGCGGCCTCTCCGCGGGCGTGATCACGTGGCTCCGGCACCTGTCCAAGCGCCAGCAGCAGGCGCTCGGCGGCGGGATGGCGGCGACGGTCATCCTCGCTGCGGCACTCGCGATGGTGCTGGTCTCCGGCAACGAGCCGATCGGGCCGGTGCACAAGGCCCCGGCCATCGCCCGTCCCGCACCCGCCGACCCGCCCTCGCAGCCAGGCCCGAAGCCCCCGGCGGCGCAGCCCCCAGCGGCGCAACCCGCCCCACCACCCGCGGCCACGCCGATCCAGAAGCCACTATCGAAGCCCGCAGCCCCGGTCCCGGCCCCGGCCCCGGCGCAGCCCGCGCACAAGCCGGCCTCGAAGCCGGTGCCGCAGAAGCCGGTGCCGCAGAAGCCGAAGCCGCGCACGCCGACGGCGCCCGCCCCCGAGGTGCCGTCCTGGCTCTCCCCCGAAATGCCGCCGGTGGCGCTCCCCGAAGTGCCGCAGATCGTCCCGCCGTGGATGCCGAACGTGCCCCTGCCGCTGGTCCCCGAGCCGCAGGGGCGGCCGGCGAGCCCCGACACCCTCGGGACGCTGGTCCCCGACGAGCCCGAGATCGTCGGGAAGGCCGTCCGCAACAGCGGTCTCGGACGCGGCAAGGGCCGTACCCCGGACGCCGGGCCGAGCACCGGACCAGTCGTTGGGCCGGGCGCGGGGCAGAGCGCCGGGCACGGGAACGGGCAGGGCATCGGCCGCGGCACCGGACCGATTCCAGTCCAGGGCATCGGGCGGATTCCGGGCCGCGACCACGGACGGATTCCCGAGCGGGGCATCGGGCGGCTTCCCGGGCGTGACCTCGGGCGGGGCATCGGACAGGTCCCCGGGCGCGGCGAACCGCGCACTGGACTGTTCCCGTAAAGATCATGTAGAAGCATTATGGACAGTCCGGAACGACTGGTAGCGTCCGCCGCGGCAAGAGCCCCGAACATGAGAGATTGAAGGCCCGCACACCGGACCCGGAATTTCGGCTGCCCGCGCCCGGCGGGCCGTTACCGTGCCGTGCCGCCGCGTCCGTCACGCCCGTGCTGGACCGTCCGATCGGGCGTGCCACAGGGCGATCCGACGCGGGACCGGAGGTCGGCAGTCAAGGACGGGCGGCCGGTCACGGGCCCTGTCGGGAAATCGTCGTCGCAACGGAAGTCGGGAGTCGCGGACGGACGGCGGTCATGAAAGAGTGGCGAATCGCCGTATTGGCCTACAGGGCAAACGGGCTTCACTACGCTATGGACGCCCGGGGTCTTTTCGCCCGCCCACGGCCCCGACAGCAATGAAGGGCAGGCCGCCGAAGATGGTCACCCTCGTCACCCTGACCGTGGACCGGGCATGTGGTGAGGCCCCGTGTTGAGGAAAGGCGGTGACGCATGGATCGCTGCGCGCTGTTCGTAGACGCCGGCTACCTGCTGTCCGACGGCGCCATGGCGGTGCACGGCACCCGTCATCGCGAGACCGTCTCCTGGGACTTCGGCGGGATGCTCCAACTCCTGGGCAACCTGGCCCGTGAACGCACCGGTATGCCGCTGCTGCGCTGCTATTGGTACGAGGCGACCGTCGAGGGCCGCCGCTCGCCCGAGCACGAGGCGCTGGCCGACCTGCCCGGCCTCAAGCTGCGGCTCGGCCGCGTCCGCCCCGGCCGCCGCGAGGGCGTCGACACCGACATCCACCGCGACCTGATGACGCTGGCCCGCAACGGCGCGCTCGCCGACGCGGTGGTGGTGAGCGGCGACGAGGACCTCTCCCAGGTCGTCGTCGACGCCCAGGACCTCGGGGTGCGCGTGACGGTCGTGCACGTCGCCGTCGACGGCAACTGGACGATCGCGCGCTCGCTGCGCCAGGAGTGCGACGACCTCATCGAGATCGGCTCCAGCCACCTGCGCCCCTACGTCAACCTGCTCTCCGGGGTCGAGAGCGCCTCCAGCGCCTCCGCCCTCGCGCCGAGCCCCCTGTCCAACGGGCACGGGAACGGCAGCGGGAGCGCGATCGGGCAGTTGCAGGCGGCCTCGCACAACGGCCCGCCGCCGTCGTCCCCGATCACCCCGCCGCCCGCGACCATCACGCCGTCCATACCGAGCGCGCCGCCCGCGCCGATCAGCGCCGGCACCGGTCCCGACTACGGCTCAATCCCCGAGTACAACCCGAGCCCCGACTACGGCGCCGGTTCCGGTTCCGGTTCCGCCCCCAAGGCCGGGGCCGGGGCGGGCAGCGGAGCCGACTACGGGTCGGGTTCCGACTTCGGATCGGGTTCCGACTACGGGTCCGGGTTCGGCTCGATGGGGGGCTCGGGGCGCGGTTCACCACTCGCCACCGGCCCGAGCGTCCCGCCGGCCCAGCCCGCGCAGCCGCCTCCCCAGCCGATCGCCCCGCCCGCACCGCTGCACGCGGCGCCGACCGGCGCACATGCCGCCGCACCGCCGCACCCCCCGCCACCACCACCACAGTCCACCGGGCCTCAGTACGTTCCGTCGCCTCCGCCGCAGCAGTCCACCGGCCCTCAGTACATCCCGTCGCCTCCGCCCCAGCAGACCACCGGCCCTCAGTACATCCCGTCGGTCCCGGCCCAGGCGCCCCCCTCCCCGCCACACGGTCCCTACACCGGGCCGCAGCAGATCTCTCCGCTCCCGGTGCAGCAGAGCACGCCGACGCTGTCGGACGCGGTGAAGTCGGCGCATCAGGAAGGCGAGGAATTCGGCGAGTCCGTCGCCCGCGACGCGCCCGCCCTGTGGCTGGAGGCCGTGCTGGCCCGCAAGCCGCGCATGCCCTCGGACCTGGAGGCCCGGCTCCTTCAGGGTTCTTCTCTGCCGATCGACTTCCTTCTGCACGACGAGGTACGGCACGCGCTCCGCCGTGGCTTCTGGGACGCGCTCGAACGTTCTCGCAGGTGAATGCGGAGACCTCCGGCCCCGAACGCGTAACTAATTCACGATCATCCTCGATTCGCCCGCTTCGGCCGTCGAACGGCGGGTAGCGTTGAAGCGTGACGCATGTGACGGAAGACGATCTCGACGACCTGGAGTTCGACACCCTGCGCACCGGCGATCACATCTCGGCGGCCCAACGGCTCTCCGAGCTGGCCGAGGCGGTATCCGGCGGGGTGTCGCGCGCCAACGTGCTGCTGCGAGCGGGCGAGCAGTGGCAGCACGCCGGTGACCACACCAGGGCGGCCGAGCTGTATCGCAAGGCGCTGGACGACGGCGGCGAGACCTACGGCGACGCGCGCGCCTACCTGGCCGACGCGTTGTTCGAGCTCGACCGCGCCGACGAGGCGCGCACGCTCGTCGAGCAGATCCGCGCCGACAAACCGCGCGACCCCGAGGTCTACCGGACGGTCGCCGAGGTGCTCTACGCCCAGGGCGACATCGCGGGCGCGCACGACTGGGCCACCAACGGCGCCGACGTCGTGCTCGCGCTGCGCGACCGCGCCGTGGGCACCGGTGTGAGCAGCGGCCCGGGCGACGGTTCGCTGACCCCGGGACCCGACGACGTGGCCCTGGCGGAGGACAGCCTCGAAGCCCTGCTCCGGCTGCGCTACCGCGCCCGCATCGACCTCGGTCGCGGCGAGGACGACTACGACGCCCTCCTCGACGACCTCCTCAAGAACGCCTGAGCGTCCCACACCCGCCCCGGTCTCGTGGCCGACGGGGCTGAGGGGGCCGCTGCGACGCCCCGGACACCTGGCGGCGACCCGGGGGCACCCGGACGTCAGAGGGTCGCGATGAGCTCGCTGAGAGCCTGCGCGACGGCCACCGGGAGCCGGTGCTGCACGACGGTCCAGCCGCGGAGCCGCGCCTCGCGAAGCGTCCGCTCGCGATCGGGCGGGCCGGCGGTGCGGTCGGCGTCGGTGCGCAGGTAGCCGCAGGGCGCCTCGGGCCAGTCGGCCGGCATCGGCACGCCGGCCCCGGCACCGTCGTGATCATGGTCGTGTTCGTGCTGCCGGCGGAGCCGGGGCAGATCGGCGTCGACGAAGACGTAGCCGCCGATCTTGCGGTGCGCCGCCCGCTGCGCGGCCGACACGGCGGGCAGCAGCGGCCCGGCCGAGCCGAGCCCGACGAGCACCAGGGGCGGCACCGGATCGGTGGCGGCGATGGTCAGCGAGGCGCGGGCGACGAAGCGCGCCCCCTCGCCGTCCGGGACATCCGGGGCGATCACGTCGAGCCCGTACGAGCGGAGCAGCTCGGGCAGGTCGCCCCAGGCCGCGGCGGTGGCGTGCGGACCGTGCAGCAGGACGAGCGTCCCGGGTGTCACTCGGCCACCTCCCTGCCCCGTTCTCCCGGGCCACCGTACACGGCGCGGGACCGGGCGGCGCGGCGGCGGCGGCGGGTGAATAGGCTTCCGGTGTGAGCGATCGTGAAGACCTGCTGAACGAGATCAAGACCAAGGCCGTCGTGCACGGCGACTTCGTGCTGTCGTCGGGCAAGCGCGCGTCCTGGTACGTCGACCTGCGCCGGGTGACCCTGGACGGCGCGGTGGCGCCGCTGGTCGGGCGCGTGATGCTGGACGAGACCCTGGGCCTGGACTACGAGGCCGTCGGCGGGCTGACCCTGGGCGCCGACCCCGTCGCGACCGCGATGCTGCACGCCGCCGCGGCGCGCGGGCAGCGGCTGGACGCGTTCGTGGTGCGCAAGGCCGACAAGACGCACGGCCTGCAACGCCGCATCGAGGGGCCGGACGTGGCGGGACGGCGGGTGCTCGCGGTGGAGGACACCTCGACCACCGGCGGCTCGGTGCTGACCGCGGTGGAGGCGCTGCGCGCCGCGGGCGCCGAGGTCGTCGCGGTCGCCACCATCCTGGAGCGGGGCGCCGCCGAGCGGATCGCCGCGGAGGGCCTGGAGTACCGGCACCCCTACGACGTCGCCGACCTCGACGTCACCTGAGCCGGCACGGCCCGGGCCGGCTCGGGCCGGCCCGGGCGGACGGGGTCAGCGCTCCCTGACGGTCCAGGTGCTCCGCCCGGCGGGCTTGGGCGTCTGGAGCTTCCCGTAGATGGTGACCTGCAACGAGCTCCCGTTGCCGGCGACCATGTCGAGGGGGGCATGGTCGAAGCGGCGGGTCTCGCCGACGGCGAGAACGGTCTGGGGCAGCACCACCTCGTTGGTGTCGGAGCTCCGCACGAACACGCTGGTCGCGGGTCCGATCACCTTGATCAGCAGGGGTGTCGCCGACGCCGCGGGCGCGGCGGAGCGCCTCGCCGACGGGCTGCTCGACCGGTTCGCGGTGTCAGCACTGTCCGACGGGGCGGCCCCTGCGGGGCCCGGCGGCTGGTCGGGTTCGGAGGTCAGCGCGTTCACCAGCGCCATTCCGCCCACGACGAGCAGCGCTAAGGCGAGTACCACGGCCAATGCCGCGATCAGTATGCGCGCGAGACCACGAGGGTCCGACCGATGACGTCCCACATGGGGAGGTTAGCGATAACTGTCACCACTGAGCGACGGACGTGACTCTTCAGCGTCATTCTTCTTCGTTCCGTTGCCCGGCTTCCCGCGCCCCTTGAGCATCTCGATGATGATCGGGATCAGCGACAGGATCAAGATCACCACGACGCCGGGGAGGATGTAGGCCTCGATGTTGGGCACCCTGGTGCCGAGCTGGTTGCCGAGCAGGAACAGGGCGTCGGTCCAGATCACGCCGCCGACCACGTTCCAGATGAAGAACTTGCGGCCGTCCATGCCGAGCATGCCGGCGAGCGGGTTGAGGAAGGTCCGCACGATCGGGATGAAGCGGGCCAGCACGACCGCGCGGGCCGGGCCGAAGCGGTTGAAGTAGTACTCGGCCTTCTCCACCCACTCCTGCCGGAAGATCTTGGAATCGGGGCGGTCGAAGAGCTTGCGTCCGAAGCGGGCGCCGAGCCAGTGCCCGAGCTGGGCGCCGGCGATCGCCGCGACCGGCCCGCCGATCAGCAGCGTCGTCAGGTCGAGCGACTGGAACTCCTGGCCGTTGACCGTGTTGACCGCGGTGAGGATCCCCGCCGTGAACAGCAACGAGTCACCTGGCAGGATGCACCCGAAGAGGAGTCCGGTCTCCGCGAAGATGATCGCGATGACGCCGATCACCGCGAAGGTGCCGAAGAGCTGCAACCAAGCGGTGGGGTGCAGCCACTCGGTGATGTCCAGGGTGATGAGCGTGAGATCCACAATGCGAGCGTACCCGGCCCGGCACCGCGTTTCCGAGCAAAGCGGTTGCCCACCTGGGCCCGCGCCTCCGGCCCGCTCCGAAAACCGGCGCTACCGGCCGGTGTGGGTCCCCCTGCGCGGAGGGCGGGCTTCAAGGGATACTGACCGTGGACGGCATGCCATGCCCGGACCTCGCGCCAAGGCCCTGACCTGCGGTGCGGGCGTGCGGGCGCACCCGCCCGGTCGGACGCCCGGCGGCACCACTGCGTACGAAAGGATCGACCATGCCCATCGCGACCCCTGAGGTCTACGCGGAGATGCTCGACCGTGCCAAGCGGGAAGGTTTCGCCTACCCCGCCATCAACGTGACGTCCAGCCAGACGCTCAACGCGGCGCTGCGCGGCTTCGCGGAGGCGGAGAGCGACGGGATCGTCCAGGTGTCCACCGGCGGCGCGGAGTACCTGTCCGGCTCCACCGTGAAGGACATGGTGGTCGGCTCGACCGCGCTGGCCGAGTACGCCCGGGTGGTGGCGGCCCACTACCCCGTCAACATCGCGCTGCACACCGACCACTGCCCCAAGGACAAGCTCGACGGGTTCATCCGCCCGCTGATCAAGATCTCGCAGGAGCGGGTGGCGCGCGGCGAGGAGCCGCTGTTCCAGTCGCACATGTGGGACGGGTCGGCGGTCCCGCTGGACGAGAACCTGGAGATCGCCGCCGAGCTGCTGGAGGAGTGCGCCAAGGCCCGGATCATCATGGAGATGGAGATCGGCGTCGTCGGCGGCGAGGAGGACGGCGTCGCCCACGAGATCAACGAGAAGCTGTACACGACCCCGGGCGACGCGCTGGCCACCGCCGCGGCCGTCGGGGTGGGCGAGAAGGGCCGCTACATCCTGGCGGCGACCTTCGGCAACGTGCACGGCGTCTACAAGCCGGGCGCGGTGAAGCTGCGTCCCGCGGTGCTCAAGGAGATCCAGGACGCGGTCGGCGCCGAGTACGGCAAGGACCGCCCGTTCGACCTGGTCTTCCACGGCGGTTCGGGCTCCACCCCCGAGGAGATCGCCGAGGCGGTCGACTACGGCGTGATCAAGATGAACATCGACACCGACACCCAGTACGCCTTCACCCGGCCGATCGCCGACCACATGCTCCGCAACTACGACGGGGTGCTGAAGATCGACGGCGAGGTCGGCAACAAGAAGCAGTACGACCCGCGCTCCTACGGCAAGGCGGCCGAGACCGCGATGGCCGCGCGCATCGTCCAGGCCGCCGAGAACCTCGCCTCGGCCGGCAAGCGGATCAAGTAGCGGTCGACGGGTCCGGCGGACGGCGGTCCGCCCGACCTGCGGACGGGGCCCGGGGCGACGACGCTCCGGGCCCCATTTCGTCCGCTAATGCGTTGTTTGATGCAACCGGGGTAGTGTCGGGATCGTGGCGTTGCCCCGCACCTACGCATCGCAGAACTGCTCGGTCGCCCGCTCGCTCGAAGTCGTCGGCGACCGCTGGACCATGCTGGTGATCCGCAGCGCCTTCGAGGGCGTGCGGCGCTTCGACGACTTCCAGGACGCGCTCGGCGTCGCCCGCAACGTGCTGGCCGACCGGCTGGGCCGACTGTGCGACGAGGGGGTCCTCCGCCGCGTCCCGTACCAGGAACGGCCCGAGCGGTACGAGTACCGGCTGACCCGCAAGGGCGTCGAGCTCTGGCCGACGATCATGACGCTGCTGCACTGGGGCGACCGCCACTACGCACCGGACGGCCCGCCGGCGGTGATCGTCCATCGCGGCTGCGGCGGCGCGATGGGCGAACGGCTGACCTGCGCCTCCTGCGGCGCGCGGCTCGAACCGTCCGACGTGGAGCCGCGCCCCGGCCCCGGCGCCTGACCCGTCGCCCGGGCCCAGGTTGAAAGGCACTCCCCGACCCGACTTACGATGACCCGCATGACCCAGAACCTGCTCGGCGGCCCGCTCCCGACCGAACTCCCGGACAACGCCCCGGCCCGCGAGGCGCTCGAGGGCGGTGTCGACCCGGTCGAGGTGGCCGCGCGCCACCCCGAGCACCCCGCCGCCTGGGCCGCGCTGGCCGATCGCGCCTTCGCGGCCGGCGCCGTCATCGAGTCCTACGCCTACGCGCGCACCGGCTACCACCGCGGGCTCGACCAGCTCCGCCGGGCGGGCTGGAAGGGCCACGGCCCGATCCCCTGGGAGCACGAGGCCAACCGCGGCTTCCTGCGCGCCCTGAACGCCCTCGGACGGGCCGCGGCGGCGATCGGGGAGGACGGGGAGGCCGAGCGCTGCAAGACGTTCCTGCGCGACAGCAGCCCCGCCGCAGCCGACGCCCTCGCCGCCTGATCCACCCCCCTCCCCGCGACGCGCGGTTTCTTCAGTGCCCGTGGCCAGGTACGATTTGATCGCAAGAGGCCCCTTCGCGCTTGCGGATTCTTCTGGGGGAGACCACCCGAAGGCCCCGCGCGGCACACGGGGCCTTCGTCGTGGGAAGGGAAAGTGGCATGCCTGCCATCGTTCTTGTCGGAGCCCAATGGGGAGATGAGGGCAAGGGCAAGGCCACCGACCTGCTCGGCGGGGACGTCGATTACGTCGTCCGCTATCAAGGTGGCAACAACGCCGGGCACACCGTGGTCATCGGCGACAAGAGCTACGCGCTGCACCTGCTGCCCTCGGGGGTGCTGTCCCCCGACGTGGTGCCGGTGATCGGCAACGGCGTGGTGATCGACCCCGGCGTGCTGCTGGCGGAGATCGACGGGCTCAAGGCGCGCGGGATCGGCTGCGAGCGCCTGCTGATCTCGGGCAACGCGCATTTGATCATGCCGCACCACCGGGCCCTCGACAAGGTGACCGAGCGGTACCTGGGCAAGGCCCGGATCGGCACCACCGGGCGCGGCATCGGCCCGGCCTACGCCGACAAGATCAACCGGATGGGCGTCCGGGTGCAGGACCTGTTCGACCCGAGCATCCTCACGCAGAAGATCGACCTGTCGCTGCGCGAGAAGAACCAGGTGCTCAGCAAGGTCTACAACCGGCGCCGCATCGAGACCGGCCCGATCGTGCAGGAGTACCTCGCCTACGGCGAGCGGCTCAAGCCGTACGTGGCCGACACCGCGCTCGTGCTCAACAAGGCCCTGGAGGACGACAAGGTCGTCCTGCTGGAGGGCGCGCAGGGCACGCTGCTCGACATCGACCACGGCACCTACCCGTTCGTCACCTCGTCCAGCCCGACCTCGGGCGGCGCGTGCGCGGGCTCCGGCGTCGGGCCCACCCGGATCAACCGGGTGATCGGCATCCTCAAGGCCTACACCACCCGGGTCGGGTCGGGGCCGTTCCCGACCGAGCTGCTCGACGAGTGGGGCGAGTTCCTGCGCACCACCGGCGGCGAGTACGGCGTGACCACCGGCCGCGACCGCCGCTGCGGCTGGTTCGACGCGGTGATCGCCCGCTACGCCACCCGGGTCAACGGGGTCACCGACTACTTCCTCACCAAGCTCGATGTGCTGTCCGGCCTGGAGCGGGTGCCGGTGTGCGTCGGCTACGAGATCGACGGCGTCCGGCACGACGAGATGCCCACCACGCAGACCGAGTTCCACCACGCCAAGCCCGTCCTGGAGTACTTCGACGGCTGGCAGGAGGACATCACCCAGGCCAAGACGTTCGACGACCTGCCCGCCAACGCGCAGGCCTACGTCCGGGCGCTGGAAGACCTGGCGGGCGCGCAGATCTCCGCCATCGGGGTGGGCCCCGGCCGCGACCAGACCCTGTCGCTGCGACCGCTGATCTGACCCCGCCGCGCTCGCGCGGCCCCGATCCGACCCTGCTACCGCATGGTCACCTGCCGAACGCGCCCGGACGGCTCCCGGGCGCGTTCGGCGTTTTCTCGCCCGTCCGCCCCTGAGCATCCGGTCGCCGGCGGTAGCGTGCCTGCGTGAAATCCAGGGGGGCGGCCGTCGAACTGCACGGTCATCGGGGCGCCCGGGGGCTCCGTCCAGAGAACACCCTGCCCGGCTTCGCGCACGCGCTGGAGCTCGGGGTGGACGCGATCGAGCTCGACGCCGGGCTGACCGCCGACGGCGTGGTCGTGCTCAACCACGATCAGGTGCTGTCGCCGGTGAACCTCGCCGACACGGGCCCGGTCCGTCCGGGCGACCCGGCGTATCCGTACGTCGGCAGGGCCGTGCGCGAGCTGACGCTCGAGCAGCTCAGAACGGTGGACGCCGGGATCCGCAGGCCGGCCACCGCGGGCGACCCGTTCGTGTTCACCCAGCTACCGGTGCCGGGCACGCCGGTGCCGACGCTGGACGAGGCGTGCGCGCTCATCGGCGCCGCGGACGGGGTGCGTCTCGCGGTCGAGCTGAAGACCGACCCGGACTGGCCGGACGCGGAGGTGGCCCGGTTCACCGCCGCGGTCGCGGACGTCCTGGCGGCGCGCGGGCTGACCCGGCGGAGCCGGCTGCTCGCCTTCGACTGGCGGGTGCTGGTCGAGGCCCGCCGGTACGACCCGGCGTTCGGGCGGGTCGCGCTGATCGAGCGCAAGACCCTGGTGCCCGGGACGCGCTGGCTCGCCGGCCGCGGCCCCGGCGACCCGGTCGGCTCGGCGCTGGAGATCGGCGCCACCGCGCTGTCGCCCGAGCACCGCCTGGTCACGCCGGAGCTGGTGGCGGCGGCCGACCGGCTCTCCCTGCCGGTCGCGGTGTGGACGGTGAACGAGCCCGCGGAGATGGCCCGGTTCATCGGGTACGGGGTGGACGCGATCGTGACCGACCACCCGGACCGGCTGCGCGGCGTCCTCGCCGCGCACGGGCTGCCGCTGCCGGCTCAGAGCCAGCCGTTGCGGCGGAACCCGCGGTACAGCGACAGGCAGGCGATCGCGATGACCCCGAGGATCATCGGGTAGCCGAACTGCCACTTGGTCTCGGGCATGAAGTCGAAGTTCATCCCGTAGATCCCGGCGATCGCGGTCGGCACCATGAAGATCGCGCCCCAGGCGGAGATCTTGCGCATGTCCTGGTTGTCGGCGACCGTCACCTGGGTCATGTTCGCCTGGAGGATCGGGTTGAGCAGCTCGTCGTAGGACTCCACCTGCTCGCGGACCCGGGTCAGGTGGTCCTCGACGTCGCGCAGGTACTCCTTGATCTCGGTCGGCACGAACCGCCGGCCGGTCAGGTTGCGCAGCGGCCCGGCCAGCGGCCCGACCGCCCGCTTGAGCTGGATCACCTCGCGCTTGAGCTGGTAGATGCGGCGCGACTCGTCGGTGCGCTCGGGCGAGAACACCGCCTCCTCGACCTCGTCGATGTCGTCCTGGACGGCGTCGGCGACGCAGACGTACCCGTCGACGACCCGGTCGGCGACCGCGTGCACCACCGCGGCCGGGCCGAGGGCGAGCCGTCCGGCGTCGCCCTCCAGCCGCTCGCGGACGGAGCCGAGCTCGCCGTGCGGGCCGTGCCGGACCGTGACGACGAAGTCGGTGCCGCAGAACACCATGATCTCGCCGGTCTCGACGACCTCGGCGCCGTCCGGCCCGTCGGGCACGTAGCCGACGGTCTTCATCACGAAGAACTGCACGTCGTCGTAGCGCTCCAGCTTGGGCCGCTGGTGCGCGTGGATGGCGTCCTCCACCGCGAGCGGGTGCAGCCCGAACACCTCGGCCAGCTCGGCGAGCTCGGTCGCCGATGGCTCGTGCAGACCGACCCAGACGAATCCGGCGCTGTCGCCGTTCGGGGTGAGCCGCCCGTCCCGGATCAGCCGGACGGCGTCGTCGACGGTGCCGGTACAGACGCGGTGGCCGTCGATGTAGGCGGCCCAGTCGATGACGGCCGAATCGCGGCGGCGCACCTGGGAGGGCACGCTGTGGGGGCGTCCGCGCGTCTTGAACAGCGACATCGTCGCGCGACCGGGGCGGACTCGTGTCATGGCCATGCGGTGCTCCTAACCCGCCGGCCACACGCGCTCAGCGCGCGCTCAACCCTGCCTGTCAGCGAAGGGAGCGCGCGGGAGCCATGGCCGGACGCCGTGCAGAGGCGGACGGTTGTGCAGTCACGTTCGGACTGTGAGGGTTCTCCGGCGAACTGCAAGTATCACCAGGACTCATCCCGACCACCTCCTTTCGCGGCTGGACGTCAGGCCACAAGTCGTGAAGCTTACCAGCCGACAATTAAGACGCCGCGGACATCGCCCAGGTTGCCCTCCGGCGAATGTGATCCGGCCTACACCGCGACGCCGCAAGGGCTGGAGGCGCGTCCGAGGCCGACGCCATCCCGGGACGACGGCCCGTCTCCTGCACAACGCGCGGACACCAGGCCGATATGCCCAGTAAGCTCGCTCGACGTGCGAGTACTCCTCCTTGGCTCGGGCGGCCGCGAGCATGCGCTCGCCCGCGCCCTGCATCGCGACCCCGCCGTCACCGCCCTGCACTGCGCGCCGGGCAATCCCGGCACCGCGGGGATCGCCGACAACCACCAGCTCGATCCGACCGATCCGGTCGCGGTGACCGAGCTGGCCGAGCGGCTCGCGATCGAGCTAGTCGTGGTCGGCCCGGAGGCGGTGCTGGTCGCGGGGGTCGGCGACGCGCTGCGCACGGCCGGGATCCCCTGCTTCGGCCCCGACCGGGAGGCCGCCCGGATCGAGGGCTCCAAGGCGTTCGCCAAGGAGATCATGGCGGCGGCCGGGGTGCCGACCGCCGCCGCCCGGGTCTGCGACTCCGCCGCCGAGGTCGGCGCGGCGCTGGCCGAGTTCGGCCCCCCGTACGTGGTGAAGGACGACGGGCTCGCGGCCGGCAAGGGCGTGGTGGTCACGGGCGACCGGGACGCCGCCGCCGCGCACGCCGCCGAATGTGACCGAGTGGTCATCGAGGAGTTCCTGGACGGCCCCGAGGTCTCCCTGTTCGCGCTCTGCGACGGGGTGCACGCGATCCCGCTGCTGCCCGCCCAGGACTTCAAGCGCGCCCACGACGGCGACGCGGGCCCCAACACCGGCGGGATGGGCGCCTACACGCCGCTGCCGTGGGCGCCGGACGGCCTCGTCGACGAGGTGATGGCGACCGTCGTCCAGCCCACCCTCGACGAGCTGCGCCGCCGCGGCACCCCGTACGTGGGGGTCCTGTACGCCGGGCTCGCCCTGACGTCCAAGGGCGTCCGCGTGGTGGAGTTCAACGCCCGGTTCGGCGACCCCGAGACCCAGGTCGTCCTCGACCGCCTCGCCACCCCGCTCGCCGGGCTGCTCCAGGCGTGCGCGATCGGCGGGCTCGACCCGGCGTTCCGGCCCGAGTGGCACCCCGGCGCGGCCGTGACGGTCGTGGTCGCCGCGGAGGGCTACCCGGCCGCACCGGTGAAGGGCGACGCGATCGGCGGGCTCGACGAGGCGGCTCAGGTCCCCGGAGCGTACGTGCTGCACGCCGGCACGGCCCTGGACGCCGGTGGCCGGCCGGTGGCGAACGGCGGCCGGGTGCTCAGCGTCGTCGGCGGCGGGCCCGACCTCGCGACCGCCCGCGCCGCCGCCTACGAGGCCGTCGCGCACATCACCCTGCGCGGCTCGCACCACCGTTCCGACATCGCGCTCTAGGCAGTACCCGGGTCGCCGACGCGTCAACGGGCGCGACCTGGGACAATCAGCGGTGTGATTGAGCGCTACACCCTTCCGGAGATGGGCCGCGTCTGGAGTGACGCGCACAAGTACGAGCTGTGGTGCCAGGTGGAGACCCTCGTGGTCGAAGCCCACGCCGAGGCCGGCACGATCCCGGCGGAGGTGGTGGAGCCGGTGCGCAAGGCCCCGCCGCCGACCCCGGAGGCCGTGCACGAGATCGAGGCGGTCACCCAGCACGACGTGATCGCGTTCCTGTCGGCCTGGGCCGACAACACCGAGCCGCGCGAGGCGGCCCGGTTCGTGCACTTCGGCATGACCTCGTCCGACCTGCTCGACACCGCCCTGGCGCTCCAGCTGGTCGAGGCGACCGACCTGCTGCTGGCCAAGGCCGACACGCTGGTCGGGACGCTGCGCGACCACGCCGACGAGCACCGCGCCACCCTGCGCGTCGGCCGCACCCACGGCATCCACGGCGAGCCCGACGTGTGGGGGCACCGGGTGGCCGACTTCGCGTTCGCCATGGCCCGGTCCCGCGACCGGCTGCGGCGGGCCCGCGAGGCGGTCGGCGTGATGGCGATCTCCGGCGCGGTCGGCACCTACTCCAACATCGACCCCGAGATCGAGCGGCACGTCGCGCGCCGGCTCGGGCTGGAGTGCGCCGAGGTGTCCACGCAGGTGGTGCTGCGCGACGGGATCAGCGAGTGGGCGTCCAGCCTGGCGATCATGGCCACGGTGTGCGAGGCGATCGCGCTGGAGGTCCGGCACGGGCAGCGCACCGAGGTGCGCGAGCTGTGGGAGCCGTTCGGCAAGGGCCAGAAGGGCTCGTCGGCGATGCCGCACAAGAAGAACCCGATCATCTCCGAGCGGCTGGCCGGGATGGCGCGGATCGTGCGGGCGCAGATCGTCCCGGTGATGGAGGGCATCCCGCTCTGGCACGAGCGCGACATCTCGCACTCCTCGACCGAGCGGATCGCGCTGCCGGACGCCTCGATCGCGCTCGACTACATGCTGAGCCTGACCGACCGGCTGATGTCCGGGCTGGTCGTGGACGGCGACCGGATGCTCGCCAACCTGGAGTCGACCGGCGGGCTGATCTACACCTCCACCGTGCTGCTGGAGCTGGTCGAGGGCGGGATGTCCCGCGACGACGAGGCGTACCCGCTGATCCAGAAGGCCGCGATGGCGACCTGGGAGACCGGCGTCCCCTTCCGCGAGACGCTGCGCACGCACGCGGCCGAGGCGGGGCTGGCGCTCGACGAGGCGCGGCTCGACGAGGTGTGCCGGCCCGAGCGGTTCGTCGAGCGGCTCGACTCGATGTTCGTCCGGCTGGCCTCACTCACCTGACCGCCGGGAGGGTCCGTTGGCCGCGAGGCTGACCGAGCTGAACGCCTACCCGCTCAAGAGCGGGGGCGGCACCGCGCTGCACACCGCCGAGCTGGCCTTCAGCGGGCTGCGGCACGACCGCGAGTTCATGCTCGTCGCCCCTGAGGGACGTTTCCTGTCCCAGCGCGACCACCCCCGGATGGCGCTGCTGCGCCCGGTGTACGACGGCGTGGTCCTCACCGTCGCCGCGCCGGGCGCCGCCACGCTCGTCCACAAGCCGGTGGACGACGGTCCGGTGCTCGACGTGACCGTCCAGAGGACGTCCTGCCAGGGCGTCGACCAGGGCGACGCCGCCGCCCGCTGGTTCGCGGCGCTGCTCGGCGCCGAGTGCCGGCTGGTGCGCTTCACCGGGCACCGGCCGACCTCGCGCGGCGGCGGCGAGGTGATGTTCGCCGACGGCTACCCGCTGCTGGTGCTCTCCGCCGAGTCCCTGGACGACCTCAACGGGCGGCTGGACACGCCGCTGCCGATGGACCGGTTCCGGCCCAGCCTCGTCGTCGAGGGGCTCGGCGCGTTCGGCGAGGACGCGGCGCGGCTGCTGCGGGTCGGGCCGGCGGTGGTCGAGCTGGTCAAGCCGTGCACCCGCTGCGTGATCATCACGACCGACCAGGCCACCGGCGAGCGGGGCCGCGAGCCGCTGCGCACCCTGGCCACCTACCGCGGCGTCCGGCGCGGCATCGCGTTCGGCCAGAACGCGGTCGTCCGCGAGCCGGGCGTCCTCACCGTCGGCGACCCGGTGGAGGTCCTGGAACCGGTGGACGGGCCCGATCAGCCGACGACCTCGCCGGTCTCCTCGCCGTAGCGGTCGAGCATGGCGGTCGGCACGATCTCGACGACCACGCCGGGCATCGCGGCGAGCGGCGTGACCGAGGCCCGCGGGACCAGCGCGGCGACCAGCTCGTCGAGCGCTTCGGCCGGAACGCCGACCGACAGCGCCGCCGCGTCCGGCTGCTCGATGACCGGGGCGTCGGACGGGTGGAAGCGGAGCCTGGTGTCGTCGGTCTGGAGGACCAGGGCGCGGCCGAACGGCAGCCGCCCGCGCAGCGTCTGGCCGACCGAGGCGGCCTGGAGGGCACCGATCCGGAGGGTCGTGGTCGCGCCGTCCCGCTCCCAGTGGGCCTTGTTGACGTACAGCGTGCCGCTGGTGGAGCCGTCGCGCTCGATGCCCGCCTGGACGGCGGCGGCCACCTCGGGGTCACCGAGCAGCGAACGCCGGTCGAGGTCGGTGGTGTAGAGCGGCATCCGGGGGGCCAGCAGCTCCATCAGGGCGACCGCGTTCCACCGTTGCAGCGCCTCGTACTCCTCGGCGGCCAGCCCGACGATCTGGAGGAACTCGACCCGTCCGTGCGGGGTGGAGATCCCGCCGAGCTCGGGGTCGGGGACGAAGCCGATGGCGCGGATCTCGGAGTCGTCCCGCTCGGAGGCGATCGGCCCGTTCACGTTCATGTGGTGGCCGGGCTCGAACCAGTTGCCGGAGTTGTAGACGTACCGGGCCAGGTTCTGGAGGAAGCTCAGCGCCCAGGCCGGGGGCGTCGTCTCGGCGGGGTCGCGGACCAGCCGGAACGTGAACTCGAAGCCCCAGCCCGACTCCTGGAGGTCGTCGGACTCCTTGCTGTACAGCTCGGTCATGCCGTAGGAGACGAAGTGCCAGTGCGGCACCGGCTCGGTGCGCGGGTAGGCGCTGATGCCGTCCAGCGGGTCCGGGCCGCCGAGCGACCACCTGAGCAGCGTGCCGTAGTGCGCCGGCTCCTGGTCGCCGTAGATGCGCCGGAGCGCCGCGTCGATGGCCTCCCAGCCGGGCGATTCGTCCATGGTCGATCACCCTAGACCCCACCGCCTGGCCCTATGTCGGAAATGGCCCCCGGCCCGTCCGGACCGGGCGATCCGGAGGCGCGCCACGGCCCGCGCGCCGGACACCACACTCCCGCCTCGGTGGTTTACTGGGATCACGTCGGCGCCTAGGGGGACACCGTTCGGCGCGCTCAGCCCTCGTGATCCGCCCTCGTGATCCGCCGTTCCGGTCGAACGGGCGGACCAGGCAGCCCCACTTGATCCGGTACGCACCGTATACCCGCAGCTAAGGAGTAAGGCGGCATGAGCATGGGCCACGAGGTTCGCTACCGCGTGCGCGGAGGCCGGCGACTGCACGGCACCGTATTCATCCAGGGCGCCAAGAACGCGGTCCTGCCGATGATCGGCGCCTCGCTGATGGCGGCCAAGGGCCGCACCGTCCTGCGCAACGTCCCGATCATCGAGGACGTCCGGCGGGCGGTCGAGCTCGCCCAGGCCATCGGGGCCAAGGCCGAGCTGCACGAGAACGAGCGCACGCTGGTCATCGACGCGTCCACGCTGAACAGCCCGGTGCTGCCGGCCGACATCGCCGCCCGGTTCCGGGGCTCGTTCCTGTTCGTGCCGGCACTGCTGCACCGGCTCGGCGAGGCGGTCATCGAGGGCGTCGGCGGCTGCAACCTCGGCAGCCGCAACCTCGACTTCCACTACAACGGCTTCAAGCGGATGGGCGCCACGGTCACCGAGCAGGTGGCCGACAACGGCGACGGCATCATCCACATCAAGGCCGGCAACCTGCGCGGCGGCACGCTCTACTGCGACACCCCTTCGCACACCGGCACCGAGAACCTGATCATGGCCGCCGCGATGGCGCACGGCACCACGCTGATCAAGAACGCGGCGCTGGAGCCCGAGGTGCTGGACAACATCGCCTTCCTCCAGGCGATGGGCGCCCGGATCAGCGGCGGCGGCACCGGGTTCGTCACCGTCGAGGGCGTCAAGGAGCTCACCGCGGTCGAGCACACCGTGATGCCCGACCGGATCGACGCGGGCGTGTTCGTGATGGCCGCCGCGATCACCGGCGGCGACCTCAACCTCGTCGGCGCCACCCTGGAGCACCTCGGCGTGGCCGCCGACAAGCTCGAGCAGATGGGGCTGGAGTTCCACCAGCAGGGCGCGGTGCTCCAGGTGCGGCGCGACCGGGCGCTCCGCCCGATCAACGTGATCACCGACGAGTACCCGGGCTTCGCCACCGACCTCCAGTCGCCGATCATGGCGCTGTCCTGCCTGGCCGACGGGCCGTCCTACATCTACGAGCGGATCTTCGACGGACGGTTCAAGCTCGCCGACGAGCTCGGCAAGATGGGCGCCGACATCGACGTCGACGGCAACCGCGCCAAGGTGAACGGGCCGAACCGGCTGCGCGGCGCCGTGGTCGAGGCGCACGACCTGCGCTGCGGCAGCGCGCTGGTGCTGGCCGGGCTCGCCGCCGAGGGCGAGACCACCATCACCTCCGCCTACTACCTCGACCGCGGGCACGCGCACACCGCCGAGCGGCTGTCCCGGCTCGGCGCCGACATCGTCCGCGAGGCCGACTGAGGGCCTGCCCGTGATCGGCTGACGACCGTCCGAATCCGGCCGTTCTGACTCGGTAAAAATTCACCGGGTCAGGGGAAGTCAGGGCCGCGCAAGCGGATCACTCGTCTTTCCGGCGGAACGGGAGTCGGGACGGGCGGCTTTCGGCCAAGGCGTAAACCAATCGGACACCGCAGGGGTCTCTCCAGTGCGCATCGGCGCCAGGAGAGGCCCCTTGCGTTGTTTTCGGGTCTTGTTTTTCGACTTCGGACGACCCAAGATGCAGGATCAAGACTGGCCGATTGGTGACAAATTACTGACCAAGGGGTCCCGTAGGTTACTTTTTCGCCGCACTCTTGATTCGATTTCGCGTCTGGGCGTCACACCTCGTCGCCCTGACCCGATCTGCCCACTGAGGAACGAATCGCACGGGAACTGCGGTGCTGGGTCAGAAGGCAGGGGCGACAAGCCATGAGTCAACCGTTGGGCGGAGCGTGCGCGAACGCATGGGCGGGGCAGGACCCCCGCCAAGAGTCTGGGCCGGAAACGAGCGGTCGCCGATGACGGCCGCGCGGACGGGAGCGGTGACACCCGACCTCACGATCGGTGTCGTGGGCCCGCATGACCTGGTGGAGCGGGTCATGCTGATGGGCCACGGCCCCACGCCGGTGCCGAGCCGGCTGGTGGCCGCCGCATATCGAGACGAACAGGAGGCGGCCGACAAGGTCGTGCGGCTGGGATCGGGCGTGGACGTGTGCCTGTTCGCCAGCCCGGTGCCGTACGACTTCGCCCGCAAGGCGGGCGTTCTGACCATGCCGGCGACCTATGTGCCGCTGAACGGGGCCGCGCTCCAGGGCGCGTTACTCCGGGCGGCTCTGGACGAGCGCTTCGACCCGTCCAGGGTGAGCATCGACGTGCTCGGACGGGCCGAGGTCGAGGAGGCGTACTCCGAGATCAGCCTCGGCACCGAGCAGGTGCACCTGCGCGAGGAGGCGGCCGGGCCGGGCACGCTGGCCGCCTTCCACGAGCGATTGTGGCGGCGCGGCGCGACGACGGTCGCGATGACCTGCGTGCACGCCACCGCCGAGCGGATGGAGATGGCCGGCGTGCCGACCATCCGGGTCCGCCCGACCGGCGCGGCCATCCGCAGCTCGTTGCAGACCGCGGCGCTGCTCGGCGCCCATCACCGTCTCGAGGAGTCACAGCTCGTGGTGGTGCTGGTCGACGTGCCGACGCTGCGCGAGACCCCGCGCCGCGTCACCCCGCGGTACTGGCGCGACGAGCTCAAGCTGGCGCTGCACCGGGTGCTGCTCCAGGAGGCGCACCGGATGAACGCCTCGGTGTGGCCGCTGGACGACCACAGCTACCTGGTCATCGCCACCCGGGGCTCGGTCACCGCCTCCACCGAGGGGTTCCGCACCCCGCCGTTCGTGGAGCGGGTCCGCGAGGAGCTCGGGCTGGCCATCGAGGTCGGCATCGGGATGGGCCGCACCGCGCACGAGGCCGAGAACCACGCCC
Source organism: Actinomadura xylanilytica (assembly GCF_030283145.1). Taxonomy (GTDB): domain Bacteria; phylum Actinomycetota; class Actinomycetes; order Streptosporangiales; family Streptosporangiaceae; genus Spirillospora; species Spirillospora xylanilytica. Next base: position 1,059,614 of record NZ_JASNWE010000002.1, on the reverse strand, counting down.
GTGCCGCACTGGCCCGCTCGCAGAGCTCGCAGCGCGCGCAGGGCTTCGCGCTCGACCGGGACGGCCGGGCCCTGGTGCCCGCGCCGCGCACGCCCCCGCGCGCGCAGCCGCAGGCCAAGCCGAAGGGCCTGGAGATCCTCGCCCGGCTCGCCGACAAGCTCGGCGACCAGGAGCAGCCGCTGATCGTCGACGCGGAGAACGCCGGGAAGATGCTCGGCGTGACCCCGCGCACCGCCCGGCGGCTGCTGCGCACCCTCGTGGAGGAGGGACTCGCCTGGCCCCTGCCGCCCAACCGGACCCCGCAACCGGGCCGGCCGCGGCAGCTCTACCGGCTGATCGTCGAGAAGCTGGGGCCGAAGACGGGCACCTGACCCGGCACACGTGATCATGCAGTGGGCGTTCCGTACGGGGACGGCGCGCCCCACTGCGTGATCACGCAGCCGGGCCGGGGACGGCGGCCCGTCAGTTGCGGTACGGGAGGGCGCGGGCGACCGCGAGGAACGCCTCGTTCTCCTCCGCCGAGCCGATCGACACGCGCGCCCCCTCGCCGGCGAAGGGACGGACGCTGACGCCCCGCGCATTGCACGCCTCGGAGAACTCCAGGGTGCGTTCTCCGAGCCGCAGCCAGACGAAGTTGCCCTCGCTGGGGGGCAGGGTCCAGCCGTCGGCCGCCAGCGCGTTGTGGACGCGCTCACGCTCCTTCACGGTGCCCTCGACGCGCTCCGCCAGCTCGCCGGCCGCGGCCAGCGAGGCGATGCCCGCGGCCTGGGCCACGGAGTTGACGCAGAACGGCAGGAACGTCTTGCGGATCGCGCCGGCCACCTCGGGGTGCGCCACCAGGAAGCCGATCCGGAGCCCGGCCAGGCCGTACGCCTTGGAGAAGGTGCGCAGGACGGCCAGGTTGGGGCGGTCGCCGTAGAGCTCGAGCCCGTCGGGCACGTCCGGGTCCTGGACGTACTCGCGGTACGCCTCGTCCAGCACGACCAGGCAGTCGTCGGGGACCCGGTCGAGGAAGGCCTCCAGCCGGGCGCGGCCGACGACGGTGCCGGTCGGGTTGTTGGGGTTGCAGACCAGGATCAGCCGGGTGTGCTCGGTGATAGCGTCGGCCATCGCCTCGAGGTCGTGCGTCTCGTCGCGCAGCGGGACCTGGACGCCCGTGGCGCCCGACAGCGCCACCAGCAGCGGGTAGGCCTCGAACGAGCGCCACGCGTACAGCACCTCGGCGCCGGGCTCGGCGACGGCCGAGAGCAGCATCTGGGTGACCCCGACCGAGCCGCAGCCGAGCGCGACGTGGCTCGCGGGCACGCCGTACTCGGCGCTGATCGCCTCGGTGAGGGCGGCGGCGCTGTTGTCGGGGTAGCGGTTGACGTCGCGGGCCGCCTCGGCGATCGCCTCCAGCACCGAGGGCAGCGGACCGTGCGGCGACTCGTTGGACGACAGCTTGTAGGAGCGTCCCTCGGGCGACACCACGGCCTTGCCCGGCTGGTAGGCCGCGAACCGGTCGAGGACGGAGCGGAAGCGCGGAGTGGTTGCCTCAGGCACCGTGGTCCTCCAGGTTGAACGGGGTGGTGATCCCCAGCCTAAAGGGGCGGGTGCTCAGCTCTCGCCCGGCCCGCGCAGCATCCAGCACACCGCGACGATCCGGACGAACTCCCAGTCGGAGGTGCTCTCGGGCCACCAGCCCCGCCGGAAGGCGTCCTCGGCGAAGGTGTGCAGGTATCCCATCAGCTCGTCCGGCCCCGGGGTGCCCACCTGCTCCCGCACGGCGGACACGTGCTGGTCGACCGCGGCGGCCAGGCCGGGGGAGGCGGACATCTCCGCCATGCCGGCGTCCCCGATGTCCCGGACGAGGAGCCCCAGCTCTTCGGACATTTCGCCATCCATGGGATTAAAAGCTAGCAATTCCCGCGCGATGCGTGCGCCACCGACCACCCCGCCGGCGGCCGGAACCCCCTGACCGGACGGTCTAGGGCCGGTTTCAACGCGCCTCAGCCGTAGCGCGAGCGCGTTACCTGGCCGGTGGGGCAAAGCCGGAGGCGAGCCCCACCCGCCAGATCGCGAAGCGATGTCGCGCTCGCCCAAGCACGGTCGGCGTCCGAGCCCTAGGCGAGGACGCCGGGCCGGGCGTTGGAAACACGGCCTAAGAGAGCGGCTGGCCGGGCCGGGGGCGGAGCATCGGCGGCCGGAGCTGCTCGGCGTCGCCGCGCATGTACAGCCGGGCCGGACGGCCGCCGTCGCGGGTCGTGGAGTGGCCCGTCGGGATCAGGAACCGGTCGGCGCCGGTGACCTTCCGGTGGAAGTTCCGCGGGTCGAGCCCGGTGCCCCACACGATCTCGTAGACCCGGCGCAGCTCGGCCACGGTGAACTCGGGCGGGCAGAACGCGGCGGCGAGCGAGGTGTACTCCAGCTTGGCGCGGGCCCGCTCCATCCCGTCGCAGAGGATGCGGCGGTGGTCGAACGCGGCGCGGTCGCGGTGGGTCAGCTCGTCGACCGCCGTCCACAGCACCTGCGCGCGGCTGGAGGCGGGCAGGTCGGGGGCCAGGCCCAGGTAGGCGACGCTGACCACGCGCTGCCGCGGGTCGCGGTCGGGGTAGCCGTAGGTGGCGAGCTGCTCCAGGTGGATGCGCACGTCGGCGAGGCCCGCGCGGTCGGCCATCAGGCGGGACGCGGCGGCGGGCAGGTCCTCGTCGAGCTGGATGAAGCCGCCGGGCAGCGACCAGGCGTCGTCGTAGGGGGGACGGTCGCGGCGCCACGTCAGCGCGCACAGCCGCTGCTCACGGACGGTGAGCACGACGAGATCGACGGTGACGGCGAGCCGCGGCACGGACATGCCCACGAACTTAGTGGGCGCGCCCCGCTGATGAGACCAGGACGGCCTCCGGCCGAAAGTCCGAAACCCCGTCCCAGGACGCCCGTACGGGCGTCCTGGGCGGGGTCGCGGTGGCTGCTCGGGGGGTCACTCGTCCTTGGCGGTGGGGGTGGTGTCGAGCTGCGGGACGACGCCGTTCTGCCCGGTCTGGCTGTTCTGGCCGTTCTGGCCGCCCGTGCCGGTGCTCATGCCGGACAGCAGGTTGCGGGCGAGCCCGAGGCCGGTGCCGCCGAGCGTGAGCGCCTTGGCGAGCATGTCCTCGACGCCGTCGGCGCCGTTGAGCACGACCATGTTGTCGACGTTGCCGAAGACCTTCGCGCCGGCCTCGACGATCTGCGGCCACTGCTCGGCGAGCTGCTGGGCGATGACCGCATCGGTGTTCTGCGCCAGCGCGTCGGCACGGGCCTTGATCGCGTCGGCCTCGGCGATGCCCTTCTTGCGGGTGGCGTCGGCCTGCGCCTCACCGATCAGCCGGGTCGCCTCGGCCTCCCGCTGCGCCTTGAGCTGCACCTCGGTCGCGGCGGCCTGGGCGTAGGAGATGCGCTCGTCGCGCTCGGCCTCGGCCAGCTTGATCTGCTCGTACGCGCGCGCGTCGGCGGGCTTGCGGATCTCGCTCTCCAGCCGCTTCTCGGTGCGCTCGGCCTCCAGCTCGGCGTTGCGGGTCTCCTTGAGGATGACCTCCTGCCGGGCCTGCTGCGCGGCCTGGCTGACCTGGCCCTCGTACTCGGCCTTCTTGATCTCGGTCTCCCGGATCACCGCGGCGTTCTGCCGCATCGTCTCCTGCTCGCGCTGGGTGGCCTCCTGGTCGCGCTCGGCCTCGGCGATGCGGGCGGCGGCGGCGACCTTGGCGGCGTGCGGGCGGCCAAGGTTGGTGATGTAGCCGGTCTCGTCGTCGATCTCCTGTATCTGGAGGGAGTCGACCACCAGCCCGAGCTTGCTCATCTCGTCGGCGGCGGAGCTGCGCGTCTCGCTGGTCAGCCGCTCGCGGTTGAGGATCAGGTCCTCGACGGTGAGGTTGCCGATGATCGAGCGCAGGTGCCCGGTGAACAGCTCGTGGATCGCCCCGTCCATCGAGCCCTGCTGCTCCAGGAAGCGGCGGGCGGCGTTGGCGATGGAGACGAAGTCGTCGCCGACCTTGTAGATCACCACACCGCGGACCTTCACCGGGATGCCCTGCTGGGTGACGCAGTTGACCTCGAGGTTGGCGCCCCGGCTGTCGAGCCGGAGCCGGCGGGCGACCTGGAATCCGGGCAGCACCGAGGTGCCCTTACCGGTGATGATCTTGAAGCCGAGGCTGTCGACCCCGTCGATCGGCTTGGACCTGGCCCCCAGCCCGGAAATGATCAACGCCTCGTTCGGTTCGGCGACCCGCCAGACCATCTTGAACAGCACGATCAACACGATGATGGCGACGACGACTGCGATCGCCACTGCGGCTATGGGCATGCGACCTCCTCCTCGGTCCGGCGACGGCTTCGCTGCTCAAATATCGGACAACGCTCCCACATAGACGCAGCGGGGACCGCGACGGTTCGCCCAGATCAGGAGGATATTGACAGGAAACGGTCAGCCAAGCGCCTGCGCCACGTACACCGTGCGCGGCGGGTGGTACTCGACCACGACCACGATCGTCCCCACCGTGATCTCCTCCCGCGGGTCGACCGGATGGGCGTAGAACGCCTCGGCTCCGCCGCGGATCGGGATCATCACCTCGCCGACCAGCCCGGGGCCGATCCTGCCGGTGACCCGGCCCTCCCTGCCGATCAAAGGAACTCCCGCTCGCTCACCTGGTCCGGCGGCGGCTGCCGCGCCGGTGCGCGGTGCGTCCGCGCCGTGTACGGGCACGCTATCCGTTGGGGGAGACGCACCGCGAGTGTCGATGGCGGACGGACACCGAAGGGCGCCGCGGGACGGCGCGGGACGTCGGCGGGACGTCGGCGGGACGCGGTCAGGGCAGGATGCGCTGCGCCTGCGCGAGAGAGCGCCGGGCCAGGTCCTCGGCGTCCGCGCGGGTGGCCTTCGGGCCGAACACGCTGACCGTGGCCAGGAAGCGGCGGCCCTGCATGACCACGTACCAGGTCCGGGTGTAGGAGTCGGCGCCGGTGGTCGCCACCCCGACCGTCCGGGAGCCCTCCCCGATCCTCCCGGGCGGCGACTCGACCACCCGGTGCGAGGCCCACTGCTCGCCGAGCCGGGTCCGGAACGTCAGGCAGCCGGCGGGGACTCGGGACTTGACCTGGTTCGCCGCCGTGCCGGCGGGCGGGGCCATCAGGGTCTCGGTGACGGTCTGCCCGTCCTTCCTGGCGAACGAGGCGAGCGCCGCCGGCACGCCCCTGCCGATCAGCGGGGCGCTGGGGCCGCCCGTCCCGCCGTTGGCACAGCGCGGCTTGTCCAGCTTCACCTGCCGCTGGAGCCGGTCGTAGTTCTGGATCGCCTTGAGCGTGCCGTACTCGCCGGAATCGGGCTCGGCCGCCCGCCGGTACCCGGGGACCTCGAAGAGCAGCGCCTGTTCGAGCTGGTCGGCGGTGTAGCCGGCGTCCGAGGACGCCGCCCGGCCGCCGGTACGGGACTGTCCGGTATCGCCGTCGCCATCGCCCCCGCCGCAGGCGGTGGCCGCAGCGGCCACGGCCGTGAGCGTCGCGATCGGGAGGAGCCAGTGGGCCATGTCGGCGACCCTACGGCGCACTCACCACAAGTCCGTGCAGACGACACGCACTTGGGGCAAGCCCATGCGGATAGTGCGACTGCGACGGGTCGGACACCCGCGAGCGGGACAAGGTCTCAGGGCGAACGTGGGGGCTGCGGGGGGGCCGGGGCTGCTGCGGCGGCGGGGTCAGCCGGCGTGGTTGGCGCGGTCGTTGTAGGTGCCCGCATACTCCTGGCCGGACAGCTTGTTGATGGTCTCGACGATCTCGTCGGTGATGGCGCGGCGGGCCTTGGCCGGGGGCAGATCGCCGTAGTGGGAGAAGTCCATCGGCGGGCCGATCCGGACGGTGGGGCGCGGGCCGAAGATGCGCGGCCTGGACGCGCCGATCGGCTGGATCTTCTCGGTGCCCGCCAGGCCCACCGGCAGGACCCGGGCACCGGAGGCCAGCACCAGCCAGCCGACGCCGGTGCGGCCCCGGTAGAGGCGGCCGTCGGGGGACCGGGTGCCCTCGGGGTAGATCGCGAACGCGCCGCTGTTGTCCAGCACGTCGCCGGCCTGCTCCAGCGCGCCCATCGCGGCCCGCTGGGCGCCGCGCTTGACCGGGACGTGCCCGAGGTTGGTGAAGAACCAGCGGATGAAGCCCTTCTTCAGCCCGCCGCCCTCGAAGTAGTCGGCCTTGGCGATGTAGGTGACCGGGCGCGGGATCGCCAGCGGGATGATGAAGCTGTCGATGAACGACAGGTGGTTGCTGGCCACGATCAACGGCCCGTAGTGCGGGACGTTCTCTCCCCCTTCGACCTTGGGGCGGAAAAGCAGCCACAGGATCGGACGCACCACGCGCGTCATGAACGTATAGAACACCCAGCCTCCAGAATTCGGCACCGCCACTGTAACGTCTGCGGCGATCCCGACCCGCATACCGCCCTTCTTGGCGCCCGCCGAGGGGGCCGGAAATGGCCTGTGTGCAGGTCACAAGGCCGGTCGGTGACATATCCCACGACGGTGTCCACGTCCTGGACTTCGCCGGTATTGGGCCGGCGGACGGGTCCGCCCGGCCATTCTTACTGATTAGTAGGTTTCTCCCGAGTAGGTTTTTCGGCGGTTTCCCGCCGCCGTGGCAGAAGGTCCCGCGACCCTGGCGGGGGCGCGGGACACGGGGCCGGCGGGAAGGGTCAGCGGCGGACGCCGAGGGCCCGGGTGACCGTGCTGAACAGCCCGGTCTGGTCGGTCACGCCCACCACGTTCGCGGCCTGCGGGCCGGAGGCGGCGATGCGGACCTGGGTGCCGGTGTGCTCCTGCGACGCGCCTGCCGGGTTGGTCGCGTAGTTCATCTTCATCTGCGCGCCGTCGGCGGTGATCAGCGTCGCCGTCTGGCCGGGGCTCTCGGCCTCCAGCGGGATGATCTGGCTGGTGTGGCCGTGGTCGGCGGTGGTCACCACCAGGGTGTCCGGGTGCTTGCGCGCGTAGTCCTGGGCGAGCTTGACGGTGTTGTCGAACTCGATGGTCTCGCCGATCTGGCCGCACGGGTCGGCGTCGTGGTCGCGCTTGTCGATCGAGGCGCCCTCGATCTGGAGGAAGAAGCCGCGCTTGGCCCGCTTGGTCTGGGCGTCCAGCGTGCTGATCGCCTTGCTCGCCATCTGGGTCAGGTGCGGGCCGGAGAACGCGTCGTTCGGCGTGCACTTGGACGGCGCGGTCCCGCCGACCTTGGCGGCCGGGCCGGTCAGCTCCTGCTGCATCGTCCCGTCGGCGAACAGGCCGAGCGTCTTGCCGGACGGCCGGGCCGCGTTGAGCCCGGCGGCGTCGGTGACGACGTTGTAGCCGGCCGCCCTGGCCTGGTCGATCACCGTCTTGCCCTTGAACCTGCCGGACTTGACGGTCTGCGCGAAGCGCGCCTTGCCGCCGCCGAAGTACAGGTCGGCGCCGGTCTGCACCTGCTGCTCGGCGATCGAGCCCGCGCCGCCGTTGGCCTTGTCGTTGGACGGGCACGCCTTCATGTCGCCGGGGCCCTGGCAGGAGCGGTCCACCACGTGCGCGGCGAGCACGCCCGGGGTGGCGTCGGTCAGCTCGGCCGTCGTCACGTCACCGGTGCGGAAGCCGGCCCGCTTGGCCAGTTCCAGGATCGTGCTCTTGGGCTTGCCGTCGGGCGTCACCGAGATCGCGCCGTTGTACGACTTGTGCCCGGTGGCCCAGCCCGTGCCGCTCGCCGCGGAGTCGGTGACGTAGTCGGGCAGCTTGGGGTCGTCCTTCTGGAGCGCGTACGTCGTGTACGCGCCGGTCAGCGGGAGCCGGTCCATGTTGAGGCGGCCGGCGGCGCCCTTGGCGTAGTTGCGGGCGGCGGTGATCTCCGAGTCGCCCATGCCGTCGCCGATCAGCAGGATGACGTTGCGCGCCGTGCCTCCCTTGACCGCGGCGCGCACGTCCTTGGTGCGGTCTCCGTTCGAGGCCCCGGCGATGCCGGTTCCGAGCGCGCCCGCGGCGACTCCCGCCGCGAGCGTGATCGCGGCGACACGCCGCGTCCTTCCAGCCGTAGACACCGGCTGACCTCCCCTTATATGGATTTCTCAGAGCAGGGACAGACGACCAGCCGGAGATGAGCGGACGGACTGCGCAGGGTGTCGGGCGGGTGAACGCTGGTCGTACCGCGCGTCCCGCCGGGGGCCGCTGGGCTCGGGTGGCACCGCCGGGGCTCGGGCCGGGCTCCCGCCGGCCTCGGGCCGGGGCGCCTCCGGGCCGCGCCGGGCGGCCGGGTTACGATCGATGACAGAGCCCGGCGACCTGGTCTTTTTTCACCGGAAGCGCTTGGAATGCGGGGACCGGTGCGCGATCCTGAGGAGTCACCTGACAGGGTCGGAGGGGCTCTCTCAAACCCGAGGCGCGAGGCTATCCATGGACTTCGACGTTCATCTGCTGCATCACGAACGCTGCACCCTGGTCCGGGTGCAGGGCGAACTCGACGTGGTGTCCAGAGAGCGGTTCGAGGAGGCCATGGGGGGCGTCCTCGACACCGGCGGCCCCATGATCATCGACATGCGCGAGGTCACCTTCTGCGACTCCACCGGGCTCAACGCGATCGTGATGGCCAACCGGCGCGCGACCGAGCGCGGCACCCTGGTCGCGCTGATCGCGCTCACCCCGCGGGTGGAGCGGGTCTTCCGGATCACCGGCGTCGACAAGTTCATCCCGATCTACGACACGCTCCGCGAGGCGCTCGGCGCCCTGCCCACCGACCACACCGCTTAGCCGCGCGGCCACGTCCCGGCCGGGGCGCACCTCCGCGGACGCCGTCAGTCGTGGACACCGTCAGTCGTGGACCGCCTTCGCCGGGGGCGTGTAGGAGCAGCCCTCGAACTGGGGGACGCTGGTGGTGAGCTTGAGCCCCGACTTCCCGAACCACTTGGCCAGCAACTGCCGCGCCTTGCCGTCCTGGTACATCTCGGTGAGCGCCCGGTTGACGGCCTCACAGCCCTTCAGGTCGTTCTTCCTGAGCCCCACGCCGTACTTCTCGTCCGTGAACGGGGCGTTGATGATCTTCGTTGCGGAGGTGGCGAAGCCGGCCAGGATCAGGTCGTCGGTGGAGACCGCGTCCAGCCTGCCGGCGGACAGCAGGTCCATGCACTGCCCGTAGGTCTCCGCGCGGACCGGCTCGGCGGCCACCTTGCGCTCCTCGATGACGCGCCGCCAGGAGTTGGACCCGGTCACCTCGCAGATCCGCTTGCCCTTGAGGTCGCGCACGGCGCCGATCGAGGCGTCGGCGGCGCGGACCATCGTGTCCTGGTGCGGGACGTAGTAGGGCCCGCCGAAGGTGACCTGGGTCTTGCGCTTGGCGGTGATCGAGTACGACGCGAAGATCATGTCGACGGTGCCGTCGGCCAGCGCCTTCTCCCGGATCGAGGACGGCGTGGTCATGAAGGTGATCCGGGACGGCGGCACGCCGAGTCGGCCCGCGACATAGGTGGCCACGTCGACGTCGAAGCCCCGGTAGGCGCCGTCCGGGCCGCGCAGCCCGAGGCCGGGCTGGTCCTGCTTCACCCCGATCCGCAGCGACCGCTGGTCGGCCACCGACGTCTCGCCGCCGCCGCCCAGGCCGCAGGCGGCGGTCCCGGTCAGGGCGATCAGGGTCCCGGCCGCCGCCGCGGCGGCGCTGCGGGTGACGCGCATGGTCTGCTCCTCGCGTTCAGCGGAACTCGGCCAGCCGGGGCCGGACACCCGCGACGGTCAGTGCGGCGATGACGAGCGCGGCGGCCGGCGGCAGCACCCGCCAGGCGCGCAGCCCGCCGTCACCGGCCTCGATGGCGCTGTCGAAGGCGCCCTGGTGCAGCGCGGTGAGCGAGCGCAGCGCCGCGTCGTAGGCGTTGAAGTCGCGGATCGTCCGGTCCCGGTCCATCCGCAGCTTGATCGCGCCGGTCCGGTCGCCGGACCCGGCGAGCTGCCGGATGCGCTGGTCGTTGCGCTGCACGGCGCGGTACGCCTGGAGGGTGCGGCCCAGCGCGTCCGCCTCGCGTCCCGGCCGGACGGTGGACGCCTCGTCGCCGAAGAAGCCCAGGAACGGGGCGTCGCCCTTGCCCGGCCGGTACGAGCCGGCCTGCTGTTCGAGGCCCGCGTAGTAGCTCTCCAGGTTCACCGGCTTGTCGCCGAGGTCGGGATAGATGACCGCGAGCGACTTGTCGAGGTAGGTCTGCTCGTAGGTGTCGGCCTTGCCGGGATCCAGCAGGTAGCGGCTCTCGTCGGCGAACGCGCTGTTGCTGATCGCGCGGGCCCGGGACAGCGCCAGCACCGAGTCGAACCCGTACATCTTGGCCTTCTTGATGTGCCCGGCCTGCGCGGACAGTTCCGCGAACCCGGCGCCGACCAGCGCGAGCGCGGCCACCGTCGCCAGCGCGAGGGCCGGGTTGACCAGCCGCCGGAACCCCCGGGCCAGGTAGACCTGCGCGGCGAGGAGGAGCAGCAGCACCAGCACCCCGGTCAGCGCGACCCAGGCGCGGCCGGTCAGGACCGCTGTGCGCTTGGTCTCGTAGGTCTGCCGGACGGCCGCGCCGCTGTCGAGCGTGAGGTTGTACGCCTGCGGCAGCAGTTCGAGCCTCATCAGGTCGGTCGCCCGCCGGTAGGTGTCGACGACCTGCTTGGGCGGCTCCCCGGCGGCGTGCGCGGACTGCCGGTCCAGCACCATGGCCTCGCCGACCAGCCGCTCGTACCGGCCGAGGCCGTCGATGACCGCCTGCACCCGCTGCCGCAGGTGCGGATCACGCCCGGCGAGCTGTGCCGCCTGCACCGCCGCCGCGCCCGCCTCCGAGCGGCGCCGCTCGTAGACGCCGAGCGCGCCGTCGTGGCCGATGCCGAGGTCGTGCTCCCGTCCGATGAGCAGCACGCTGGCGACCTGCGCGTCCATGTCGCTGAGCGCGGAGAACAGGGTGCCGGTGGCGACGACCTGCGGTCCCGCGTCGTGCCCGATCGTCTGGACGGAGTCGCGCGCGTTCCCGATCGCGGCGGCCAGGACGGCCAGCAGGGCGACGATCGCGATGAGGATCACCACGACGAACGCGCGGATCCTGCCGGGGATCGTGCGCAGCCACCGTCCCCGGGCGAACGTGATCAGCCCGGGGCCGCGCCGGTCCGGGGGACGGGCCGGCGCGGCCTCGGGGGCCCGGCCGGACGGCGCGGCATGGCGGACGGCGGTCCCGGCGGGCACGGTGGACGGGGCGGACGGGGCGGACGGGGCGGACGGGGCGGACGGGGCGGACGGGGCGGACGGGGCGGCGAAGGTCGCTGTCGACGACCCGATGGCCGGTGGCCCCGGCGGTCCCGGCGGTCCTGGGGGGCCTTGCGGCCCGGGAGGCCCGGCGGAGGGCGGCCCGGTCGGGGCAGGACCGGCGGAGTGGGGCCTTGCTGGGGGCGGTCCGGCAGGAGGCGGCGTCGTCATGAGGAGGTCTCTCCCTGCGCGGACAGTGTGATGGTGGTCCAGGCACCCAGGTGGACGCGGTCGCCGTCGCCGAGCGGGATCGGGACGTTCACCGCGATCGGCTCGGTCGCGTCGTTCACCGTCGTGCCGTTGGTGGACCCGGGGTCGGTCAGCGCCCACGAGCCGTCCGGCCGGGCGGTCAGGACCGCGTGCAGATGGGAGACGCCCGGGTCCTCGGGGGCCACGCTCAGGTCGATCTCGGGGAGGATCGCCCGCGAGTTGCTCCTACGGCCGATGCGGATCCGGTCGCCCGCCAGCACGACGCGGCGGTCGGGGCAGTGCGCGGGGAACGCGATCGCGGCGGCGCCGGGGCCGCCCAGCGCGACCACCGCGTCGTAGTACGCGCGGTCGGCGCTGATCAGCGCCGTCCACAGGCCCGGGGGTGCGGGACCGGCGGCGTATGCCTCGGCCGGCGCGCCGAGCGGCCCCGACGCGGGCGAGGGTGCGCGGGGTGCGGGCGGGACGGCGAACCCCTCGGACGGGAGCTGGACGGTGTGCTGCGCCCGCGTCTCGAAGTCGTACCCGTCGACCTCGCAGAAGCGTCCCGACCGGGGCGCGCCGCAGGTCGGGCATGATTCGCGCGCTCCGGACCCGTTCGACGCCCCGGTGCCGGACGCGGCCGAAGCCGAGGCCGCCGGCACCGGCGATGACGCGGACGGAGACGGAGACGGAGACACCGGCGGGCCCACGGGCGGGGACGGCGCGAACTCGGCGCGCGGCGCGCCCTCCATGAGGTCCCCGCACACGTCGCAGTAGTCGTCGGAGACCGACGAGTGCCCGCTCTGGCAGACCGGCACGGCGGCCTCAGCTCCCGGCCTGGTCGGAGGGCCCGCCGTCCACGCGGGTCCGCACGGTCCGGACCGAACGGGTGTCGAGCGACATCTCGTCGGCCTTCGACACCTCCCCCTTGAGCTGCACGGTGCCGGAGTCGAGGTCGATGACGTCGACGACCCGGTCGAGCAGCGCGGAGATCTGCTCGTTCCCGACCTGCTTGGCGAGCACCACGGCCCGGCCCAGCCGCGCGGTCGCGGTGTCCTCGTCGCCCTCGCGGCGCGCCTCCAGGCCCTCCTGGATCGCCCCCGCCAGCTCCGACTGCCCGGTGTGATGGGCGACGCGGGCGTTGATCCGGGTCGACTTGGCCTCGTCGTCGGTCCACTCGACCAGGACGTTCCCGGACGCCAGGACGCGCTCGTCCGGATCGGCGGAGGTCCCGGGGACCACCAGCTTCACCCAGGCCGCGCGCATCTGCCGGCCGACGTCGCCGGCCGGCACCTCGACGCACAGGTGGTACTCGCGGTCCTCGTCGCCCCACGCGCCGATCGGGTAGTCGCCGAGCTGCGGGCCGGACGGGACGCGGCGGCCGGTGAGGTCCTCGACGGCGGGCACCATCTGCTTCACGAACCGCAGCTCGGCGTGCTGGGGCGTCCACACCCGCAGCGTCACGTCCGCGACCGCCTTGCCCATCGCCGCCTCGGTCATCGCCCGGAAGTCGGCCTCCAGGTCGGCGGGGTCGGGCACGTCCAGGAACCCGCCGAGCAGCGCGGAGGAGATCAGGCGCAGCTCGGGCACCTCCCAGTCGGTGCCGACGCCGCGCGCGTCCAGCACGAAGTTGCCCGAGCAGGCGTCCAGCGCCTTCTGGAGCTCGGGGGCGGGCTCGTGCTGGTTCTTGCCGTCGGTGAGCAGGATCGCGTGCCGGATCGCGTCGCGGTGCTCGGCGAAGAGCCGGTTCGCCAGCAGCAGCCAGGACCCGATCGCGGTGCCCCCGGCGGCGTCGAGCCGGCCGACGGCGCTCGCCGCGTCCCGCCGGGTGCGGGCGCTCGCCCGGACGAGCCGCTCGTCCTGCGGGTAGACCAGGCGCGGCCGGTTCGCCCCGGCGATCACGGCGAACCGGACGCCGTCGCGCAGCACGTTCACCGCCGCCTTGGCCGCGCGCTTGGCCGCGGCCATCTTGCCCGAGTACGTCATCGAGCCCGAGGTGTCGATGATGATGATCTCGGCGGCCTCGGCCGCCGGGGCGCGCCCGCCGCCGCCCTCGCGCGCCGCCTCGACGGTCACGATGGCGTGCAGCTCCCGGCCGCCCGCGGGGAGGTGGGGGTTGTGGTCGATCTTGACGGTGAAGGCGGGAAGGTCGCTCATCTGCGGGTCTCCCTGGACGTCTCGGCAGGTGCGGCCGGAGGAGGTCCGGTCGGGTGGGGCGGGGGGAACGGGATGAGCGCCGCGGTGACGTTGTCGTGTCCCCCGGCGTCCAGGGCCGCGCGCAGCAGGCGTCCGGCCGCCGCGAGCGGATCGGCGAGCGGCGCCGGCCCGTCCAGCGCCACGGCCGCGAGCCCGGCGGCCTCGGGCAGGTCGTTCCAGAGGCCGTCGCTACAGATCAGCACCAGCCCCGGACCGGCGGGCTCGAACGAGGCCAGGTGCGGGTCGATGGTGCCCGCGTCGGCGCCGAGCCACGCGGTCAGCAGGTGCGCACGGGGGTCGGCCCACGCCGCGGCCTCGGTCATCGTCCCGCGCGCGACCATCCGCACCGCCCAGGAGTCGTCCTTGGTGAGCAGCTCGGGCGCCCGCGCCGAATGGGGCAGCCAGTAGGCGCGGCTGTCGCCGATCCAGCCGATCGTCACCGTCCCGGGCCCGACGATCGCCGACACGTAGGTGCAGGCGGGCGAGCTGTCGGGGACCGGCGCGGCGCCCGCCGGCACGACGCCCGCCAGCGCGGCGACGTCCTCGCCCGCGCGGCTCGCGGCGGTGCGGGTCGCGGTGCGCGCGTCGGCGCCCGCGGCGAGGCGGCGGGCGAGCACGGCCACGGCGGTCTCGGCGGCGACCCTGGCGGCCTCCTCCGAACCGGGCGCGGACGCGACGCCGTCGCACACCACCGCGCACACCGTGTCGGCGAGGGTGGCCAGCGCGAACGCGTCCTCGTTGCGGGGACGGCGCAGCCCCCGGTCGCTCACCCCGGCGGCCCGGATCGGCGCGGCGAACGCGCCACCGGGCGCGGCCACCTCGATCTCCACATGCTCGCGGCCACTCGGCTGCCGAAGCCCGCAGGTGTCGCAGTACCCGTCCGGGCCGATCGCGGCGCTCCCGCAGTCGGCGCAGGTGAGCGGGTCCGCGCCGGCGCTGTACGCGACCGACGCTAGAGGGGCCGTCCAGCCCGGCCCGGCGGCGCGCGGCGGCCCGCCCGGCCCGGGGGCGCGGGGCGGTCCGTCCGGCTCGGGGGCGCGGGGCCGTCCGACCTGCGCGGGTGTGCGGGGCCGTCCGCACCCTTCGCAGAACCGGTCCCGGACGGTGAGCGGTTCCCCGCAGGCGGCACAGGCCGCCGCGGGTTCGCCGGGTCCGATGACCGCGTCCACGTCAGAACAGCGTTCTCGGCCGGACGGAGTTCGCCCGCCGGACCATCGCGTGCCGGTGCCCGGCGCCCTCGGCCAGCTTGGCCAGCAGCCGGTACATCCGTTCCAGCCGGCCCCGGACCGGCGCCTCCAGCATCGGGATGCCGAGCAGCTCACCGCCCGCCGCCCCGGCGGCGGCCCCGGACCTGAGCCAGACCAGCGCCGCCTCCAGCACCTCGGCGGAGAACGCGGCGGACCGTCCCCGGTCGAGCGAGAGCGCCTCCAGGCGGCGGCCCGCCCCGATGAGCGTGGCCGCGTTCAGCTCCCCCGGCCCGCGCCCCCGGACGGCGGCGGCCACGGCGGCGAGCTGTGCGGCCACGTAGTGGCTGGAGATGCGCGGAACCGAGTCCAGGACCCGTTCGGCGGCGGCCCGGTCACCGGCCGCCAGCCGCGCGCGGGCCAACCCGAACGCCGCGCTCACATGGGTCGGGTCGGTGCGCCACACCGTCTCGTAGAAGCGGTCGGCGGCGGGCGTGTCGTTGCGGACCTCGTGGCAGAACGCCAGCGCCAGCTTCGGCGCGGGCTCCCCCGGCATCAGGTCGTACAGCGCGTCGAAGATCTGCGCCGCGTCGGCGCCGCGCCCGGCGGCGAGCGCCCGGACCCCCTGGTA
Source organism: Actinomadura xylanilytica (assembly GCF_030283145.1). GTDB lineage: Bacteria > Actinomycetota > Actinomycetes > Streptosporangiales > Streptosporangiaceae > Spirillospora > Spirillospora xylanilytica. The sequence goes on along the minus strand of NZ_JASNWE010000002.1, from coordinate 1,044,152 downwards.
CCAGTCGGTCCGCCAGTCGCCCGGACGGTCGGTGCCGATCTGCTCCAGCAGCCGTCCCGCCTCGTCCAGCTCGCCGAGCCCGATCCGGACCCGGACCAGTGCCAGCCGCACCTCCGGCGAGGACATCGGCGCACCGCTCAGCGCGCCCGCCAGGTCGCGCGGGTCGCGGACGTTCAGGCCGCCGAGGAACGCGGCGGCCGGATCGGCGCCGTGCACCAGCGGGACCGGCAGCGCCGCCGCCGCGGCCACGGCGTCGAGGCGGGCGAGCACCGGCACCGCCGCGCCGCCCGCCGGGACGCCCGCCGCGCCGAGCGTTCCCGCCCCGGCGACCTCGGTGCCCGCCGCGTGCTGCTCGGGCCCGAACAGGGGGGACGGCGCCGGGCGGGGCATCTCGTCCTCGGCCGACAGCACCTCGCGGAGCACCCCGGTGAGCTGCTCGGCCATCTCGGCGGCGCTCTGGAAGCGCTGGGCCGGATCGGGGTGCGTCGCCCGGCGCAGCAGCCGGTGGTACGACTCGTACCGCGCGAGCAGCGGCACCTCGCCGCGCGGCGGGAGACTGCGCAGATGCCGCCGGGTGTAGCCGCGGAACGCGAAGCTGAGCACCGCCAGGGTGCGGCCGACGGTGTAGAGGTCGGAGGTGACCGACGGGCCCTGGTCGGAGATCTCGGGGGCCTGGTAGCCGGGGGTGCCGAAGATCGGGCTGTTGACGTCGAACGAGCGCCGCACCCCGCCGAGGTCGATCAGCTTGAGCTGCTCCTCGGACTGGATCGCGTTGTCGGGCTTGAAGTCGCAGTAGAGCAGCCCCACGCCGTGCAGGTAGCCGAGCGCGCGCAGCACCTCCAGACCGTAGGCGATCACCTGGCCGAGCGGCAGCGCCGCGTCCTCGCCCTGGTCCTTGCGGTGCCGCAGCAGGATGTCCTTGAGCGACTCGCCGCCGACGTACTCCATCACGATGTAGCCGGAGCCGCCGTGCCGGACGAAGTTGTAGATCTTGACGATGTTGGGGTGCTCGACCTCGGCGAGGAAGGCCCGCTCGGCGGTCGAGGCGGCCAGCGAGTCGGCGTCGCCGCTGTCGAGCAGGCCCTTGAGCACCACCCACCGGTCGCTGACGTTGTGGTCGCGGGCGAGGTAGACCCAGCCGAGCCCGCCGTGCGCGAGGCAGCCGAGCACCTCGTACTGGCCGCCGATCAGCTCGCCCGCGCGGAGCTTGGGGGTGAACGAGAACGGGTGCCCGCAGTTGCGGCAGAACCCCTCGGTGCGCCCGGCGCGCCCCTCCCGGGTGCGCCCGACCGGCTCCTCGCAGCGGCTGCAGAACCGCCGCTTCTCCGGCACCTGCGGGTCGGCCATCACCGCCGAGGCCGGATCGCGGTACGGGACGGGCGGCACCTCCACCAGCCCGGCACCGAGCATGCCGCGCCGGGCCGAGCCGCCGGCCCCGGTCCCCCGCGACGCGCGCGACGCCGTCCGCCCGGACCCCTGCGGTCCCGACGGCCCCGACCCCTCGGCCGCCGTCTGGGGTCTGGGGGAGGACGGGCTCGGCGACGGCGTGGTCGGGAAGCTCCCCACCTGCGGCGCCACCGACAGCGGGGCCACACCAGGCGGGGACGACGGCGCGACCGGCGGCGGCGCGGTGGGCGGCGGCGCGCCCGATGGGGGAGGCGGCGCGGTGGGTCGGGACGGCGACGGAACCAGACCCGCGGCCGGGGCAGGGGCCGAGACCGGGGCGGGGGGTGAGACCGGGGCCATGCCGCAGACGCCGCAGAAGCCGTCGGCGTCCACTTCGCCCGTGCAGCCGTGCTGGGTGCATCGCATCATCGCCGCGTCCCCGTCCCGCTCTCGCACGCCTTGATCGCGCGCTGGTACTCGGCCACCGCGGCGGTCGACCGCCGCAGGTCGCAGGGCGCCGTCCACAGCAGCTCGCGCGCCTGCCCGTACAGGATGGTGAGCCGCTCGTCCTCGGCCATGCCGAGCCGGGCGGCCTTGGCCCGGTACGCCTCCAGGCGTCCCCTGAGCTCGCCGCGCCGGTCGAGCAGGCCGGTGCTGAGGCGCAGGTCGGCGCGGGCCCGCTCCAGCTCGGCGGCGGCCATCCGCTCCAGCTCGGCGACGCGCCGCGCCAGGTCGGCCCACCGCTCCGCCTCGCGGAGTCCGTCCAGCACGTCCAGCCGGTCGCGGAGCTCCGCGCGGGGCGGCGGCTCCGGCAGGCCCGGGGACGCGATCTTGAGCAGCGCGGTCTCGCGCGCCTCCAGCGCCCGCCGCGCCGCCGTCTCCGCCTCCTCCACGGCACCGGTGATCTGCGCCATCCGCGCGGGGTACTCCGAGCGCAGCGCGGTCATCTCGGTCAGCTCGTCGCGCAGCCCGCTGAGCGCGGACCGCACCCGGTCGAGCCGGCCGGTGTCGGCGCGGCCGTCGCGCACCAGCGACAGCGGGTCGGTGCGGACCACCTGGCCGAGCGCGGTCAGCTCCCGGCCGAGCCGGTCGAGCTCCGGATGCCGGGTGCCCTCCAGCGCGTGGGCGAGGCGGGCGGTGTCGCGCCAGCTCTCCTCGGCCGCCTCCAGGGGGACCAGCAGGGCCGTCCAGGCCGCGTCGGCCGCCGCGATCTCGCCCGCCACGAACGCGTAGGCGTCCGACATCATCACGACCGCCTCGTCCAGCGTGATCCGGCGCTCCTGCGGGCCGAGCAGGGTGCGCCGCTCCAGCGGGACGCGGCCGTCGGGCACCTCCACCGCGGGCCCGGTCAGCAGCCGGGTCAGCTCGGCCAGCACGGCGTGATCGGGACGGGACTGCCGGTCGCGGAGCGATCCGGCGGCGTCCAGGACGCGCTGGTAGGCGTCGAAGGTGCGCCACAGCATCGCCAGCCGGTCCTGCGCCTGGTCCCAGCGGCGCCAGGTCTCGCCGGTCAGCCGGGCCCCTTCGAGGAGCCGGTTGCCGTGGTGGCCGTCGAGGTCGAGCAGCGCCGCGGAGATGCGGTCCTTCTCCTCCCGCAGGCTCCGCAGGGCATGGTCGACGCCTTCCCGGCTCATGGGCGCGGCGGCACCGGCCCCGGCCCCGGCTCCGGCCCCGCTCTCGTCCACGTCAGCCCCGCGATCGCCGTCCACTGTGTCCCCGTTGCGCGATGCTCCCCCGGCGTCCCCCGTCCCGGCGGCCTGGGCGGGGACCGCCCCAGGATCGGGCCTACGCTCTCCAGCAAGTGTGATCGGTGACACTTGTCGAGACAAGCGGTCTCATCCGCCTATCGATCCGGGCGGCTCCCCGATCGTCCCCGCTCATGGCGCCGAACCCGGGCCCGGCCGAACACTGATTCAATACCCGCGCACGAACGGCACCGGACCCGCTGGCCGCCATCGGCCACACCCGTCCCGCGCCCGTCCCGGCGCCGCGTCCGGATCCGCCCCCGGCGCCGCGTCCGGGGCCCGGATCGGCCGGACGACCACCGGGAGTGAGGCGATCATCACGCCGGACCGCCTTGTGCTGGGGGAACCTCCTGGTGTGAGGTGACGTTGCGCAGGTGAGGACGTCTATCGAGAGGAGTTGAGAGTCCGCAGTGTCGGACCCCAGTCATAGACCCGGTGCCCCATGGTGAGCGCGGTACTGGGCGTAGTCGCCGTACTCCTGCTCACCGCCGCGACGGGCTACTTCGTCGCCCAAGAATTCGCGTTCGTCGCCGCCGACCGGGCGAGCCTCTCCGAGGCCGCCGAACGGGGCGACATCCCGGCCAAGCGGGCCCTCAAGGTCGTCGGCGGCCTGTCGTTCATGCTGTCCGGCGCCCAGCTCGGCATCACGATGACCACCCTGGTGGTGGGCTTCATCGCCAAGCCCGCGCTGGCCGAGCTGATCGAACCGCTGCTGGAGCTGACGGGCGTGCCCGCCGGCGCCACCGGGGCGATCTCCCTCGCCACCGGCTTCGTGCTCGCCACGCTCGTGCAGATGTTGCTCGGCGAGCTGTTCCCCAAGAACCTGGCGCTGGCCCGCGCCGAGTCGCTGGCCCGCGCCCTCGCCGCGTCCACCCTGGTCTACCTGACCGTCGCCGGACCGCTGATCCGGCTGTTCGACCGCGCGGCCACCCGCCTGCTGCGGGCCGTCGGCGTCGAGCCGGTCGAGGAGCTGCACGGCGGCGTCACCCTGGAGGACCTCGGCGACATCATCGGCAAGTCGCACAGCGCCGGCCACCTGCCGGCCGACCTGTCCGGCCTGCTCGACCGCGCCCTGTCGTTCGGCGACCGCACCGCCGACGAGGTGATGGTGCCGCGCCCGCAGGTCCGGACGCTGCCCGGCACCGCGACCGTCGCCGAGCTGGTCGAGCTGATCAGGGAGACCGGCCACACCGCCTACCCGGTGTACGGGCAGGAGGTCGACGACGTCATCGGCGTGGCCGGCGTCCGTGAGGTCGTCGACGACGCCCTCGACCCGGCCACCCCGATCCGCCGCGTCGCCCGGCCCGCGCTGCTGGTGCCCGGCAGCCAGCCGCTGTACGGCGTGATGGATCAGATGCGCGATACCGGCGAGGAGTTCGCCTGCGTCGTCGACGAGTACGGCGGCCTCGCCGGGATCCTCACCTTCGAGGACGTCGCCGAGGAGCTGGTCGGCGAGATCGCCGACGAGACCGACGCACACGAGACCGCGCCGACCACCGGGCCCGACGGGTCCTGGCTGGTCGACGCCGGGATGCGGATCGACGAGATCGGCCGGCTGACCGGCCTGGCCCTGCCCGAGGGCGACGCCTACGACACCCTCGGCGGCCTCGCCATGGCCGAGCTGCGCCGGCTGCCGTGCCCCGGCGACCGCCTCACCGTCGAGCTCGACCCCGCCGCCGGCCCCGCCGGGCAGGTCCAGCTCGAGATCGTCAGCGTCGCCCGCCGCGTCGCCGAGAAGATCCGGCTGCGCCACTCCGACGAGGCCCCGGCCCGCGACCGTCCGGACCGCGCCGAGGTCTCCGACCCGCCCTGCGCCCAGCCGGCCCGGGAGGCGTCGTGGACCTGATGACCTCCCTCCTGATCACCGCGCTGCTGCTGGTCGGGAACGGCTTCTTCGTCGCGGCCGAGTTCGCGCTCGTCGCCGCCAACCGCTCGCAGCTCGAACGCGCCGCCGCGCGCGGCAGCCGTCCCGCGGTCGCCGCCGTCGCCGGCGTGCGCGAGCTGTCGCTGATGCTGGCGGGCGCCCAGTTCGGCATCACCATGTGCTCCCTGGGCCTGGCCATCGTCACCGAACCGGCGTTCGAGCACTTCCTCGAACCGCCGCTGCACGCCCTCGGCGTCCCCGAGGCGGGCTCGAAGGCCGTCGCGCTCGCCGTCGCACTCGCCGTGGTGACGTTCCTGCACATGGTCATCGGCGAGATGGCGCCCAAATCGTGGGCGATCGCGCACCCGGAACGCTCCGCACTGCTCCTGGCGCTGCCGTTCCGCGCGTTCGCGAAGGTCTCACGGCCGGTCCTCGCGGCGCTCAACTCCACGACCAACGGGCTGCTGCGGCTCATCGGGGTCACCCCGCGCGACGACATCGAGAGCCACACCGACACCCGGCGGCTCGGCCACCTGCTCGGCGAGTCCCGCCGGCTGGGGCTGATCGGCCGGCACGACCACGAGCTGCTCGGCCGCGCCATCTCCGCCCGCGAGGCCACCGTGGGCCACCTGATCGTCCCCGCCAGCTCGGTGACCACGATCGGCGCGGACGAGACGGCCGTGCGGATCCGCCGCACGGCCACCGCCAGCGGGCACAGCCGGCTGCTGGTCCGCGACCGCGACGGCGCCATGACGGGCATCGTGCACGTCCGCGCCGCCATCACCGAGGACGGGGACCGGCGCGCCGCCGACCTCGCCCACCCGGCCCCCGTCCTGACCGCCGAGACGACCGTCCTGGACGCGGTGACCCGCCTCCGCCGTGCCCGCGCCCAGCTCGCCGTGGTCAACGACGCCGACGGCGAGTTCTCCGGCATCGTCACCCTCGACGACCTGCTGGCGGAGCTCCTGGCCACCAACCCCCACTGACCCCGGGGCGGGCGGTGCGGGCGCGAGCGGACCGCGCCCGCACCGCTAGGCTCCGCCCAGACCGGCCATGACCTCGCGGAACCGCTCCCAGTCGGCCGGATCACGCCCGTCCCCCACCGCGGCCCAGCGGCCGTCCCCGCTCGCCAGCCCGATCGGGGCCGGCAGCCCCTGGAAGCGCGCCTCGGTCGTCAGATCGGCCCGTCCGGGCGCCGCCTGCGCCGTCATCGAGACCAGTGCGAACCGCGAGGCGACCCGCTCGGCGAGCCCCGCCAGGTCGGGAAGCGGCTCGTCCCACGTCAGCGCCGTCCCGATGGACACCCTCTCCTCCACCCCGCCCGCCGTTCGGACGACCTCCAGGGTCCCGACCGCCCGGCGCGCCCCCGGGCCCGCCACGAACGTGAGCAAGGTGCGCTGGGGTGCTCGCGCCCGGCACAGCTCGGTCACCTGGCCCGTCCGCCACGGAATGCCCGCAGGTTCGCAGGTGCCCCACCCGCCGGGCTCGGCCCCGGTCAGAGATCTGCACACCGACTCGGTGGCCGTCCCGACCCTCAGCCGCTCCGACGCCGGATGCCGCACACTCACGCTGACCAGCAACTGCCGCGCCTCGGGCGGCGCGTCCGACACGAAGTCGCCATGCCGATCCTCCTGCGGGACGAGTTCCGCCCCGTCCCAGATCAGGATCGACCCGCTGAATCCGTCGTAGTACACGTTGTCGGAGCCCTTGACCGCCCAGAGGCGATCCGGGCCGCCCATCACCAGCCGCAGCGGCAGCGTCAGCCGCCCCATCCGGCACGTGACCACAAGGTTCAGCGAGGCGTCCGCACACACCCGCAGCGCCTCGGCCATCCGCACCGACAGCGACAGGACGGACCGGTTCAGCATGACCATCCCGCACTTGTCGGTGACGAGGTCAAGCGAGGGATGCTCCATCATCGGCTCTTCAACCCCGCCCGCTTCTTGTAGGCCGGGTCGTCCGCCCAGACCTCCCCGTCCAGCCGCAGCGACAGCTCCGCCGCGAACCGCAACGCTGGAACCTCGGCGCCGTCCGGCTCCTCAGAGGCCCGCACCTCGATCCACCACACCGGCGGCTCCAGGTGCGCCACCTCGGGCCCGAGCAGCCGCTCCAGCTCCCCGGGCGTCTCGACCAGCATCGGCGCATCCACGGACACCAGCACCCGTCCCCCGTCGGGCTCCGAAAGCCGCAGAACCCCACCGTCCCCGAACCCCGTCACCAGCAACTCCTCCCCGGCCGCCACCAGGGCCCCGGCAACCGCCTCCTCATCCGGAGCCTGCCGCACCAAAACCACCATGTCCTTGCTCACCGAACCTCCCGTCAACGCCCCAACACAGGCAGGCCCAGCCCCGCCAAAGTGCAGGAACACGTGTCGGCCTCGAATCCCACTCGACAGGGGGCAAAGACCATGGCTGGCACCCAATCACAGGGGCACCCCGGGACCACGATTCGGACGGACGTCAACCCGCCGAGTGGACACGCCGTGACGCTCATGGCTGGGGGGTGGACGGGTTGGATGATGGCTGACCGCGCACGGCTGGCCGACCGGGCACCGTCACATCTCGGGGCGGTGTGAACTGTCCGGGGAACGGCGCTCAGGCCACCAGCCAGCCGATCAGGCGCCGGAACCACCCGCCCCGGGCACTCCGCGCATGCCTGGCCGGGGCCGGTCTGGTGGGCGCGACGGTGCGGGATGCATGCGGGGAAGGCATCAACCGCACCGTCGCGCCGGTCTGTGAACCGTGCCCGTAGCGCGGCACGAATCCGCGCGGCCGGACGCCGATCTCCTCCAAGAGCCGGCCGAGGGCGGCCGGGGTCGGCGCCTCCACCAGGCGGTCACGCCCGGACCAGTCCCGCGCCATCCCCCACCACGTTCCGGTGGACTCCCCACGCCACACCGGCACCCCCGGGAACCGGCGCCGCAGCTCGACCGCCGCATAGTCGCGGTCCATCGCGACGACGGCCGTCATCCCCTCGCCCCTTGGGCCTCAGGACGCCGACGCAGATACCCCAGGATGAACACGGTCGCGTTGACAATCTCGTCAGCGGGCGCGATCGGCTCGCGCCACGAGGTGAAGAACCACCACCGGCCGCCGTCACTCTTCCGGGGCGCGCACGTGATCAGGTCCCCCGCCATGACCACCGCGTCACAGCACCCCGGCTCCCGGGGATTGGTCACTTGAAGCCCCCTCGCGGTCAAGTCCACATCGAAACCGCGCGCGGCCAGATGCGCGGCCAGCACCGCAAGCCGGGCGTCTCGGGTCGTACGATCTGTCATGGGCCGGACTTCCTTCCGGTCAAGGCCCCGGGGAGCGGTGCGCGAACACCGTCCGGGGCCGCCTTGTCTCTCGGATGCCCACGAGGACGCGTTCGCAGGCGACCAACCTGACTTCCCGCATGCGCCCCTGTAGGGATCCGAGTCAAAGCCCTGCACAGCCCGTGACGGAACCCAGACAATGGCGTCACGGTGGGGATGCGACACGGTGTCTCCCGAGGCGGAAGGGTGCCAACGCCATGACCGACCAGCAGCGCCCACCATGGGCCGTCCGGCTCCAGGCCGAACGCGAAGCGCGCAGGTGGGGCAAGTTCGCCATGGCCCGCCACCTGCTGGAGGCCGTCGGGATCACCCCCGCCCCGAAGAAGGTCAAGACCCTTACCCGACAGATTCTCGGCTGGGAGAAGGGCGACCACTTCCCCCGCGACTGGGCGTCCGCCTACGCAACCGCATACGACATCCCCAGGGACGAGTTGTTCCCCGGTCCTTCCCCGAGCCCCACGGCCGTCCCTGTGGGTACCGTGTGGGAGAGTCCCGCCACCGACGATGGGTACGAGGCCATGGAACGTCGCGCACTCCTGAAACTGCTCGGCGCGGTCAGCGGCGGAGCCGTAATACCCGCTGACGCACTCGAAACGATCCGCACCGGCATAGACCGGACGTTCGGCGGCGACAGTGCATCGCTCGACGACTGGGAGCAGGTCACCGCCGAGCATGCCCATTCCGTACGGGTCACAGCCCCCGCCGCCCTCGTCGGTGTCCTGGCCGCCGATCTCACCGACATCCGCCAAGCCCTCGACCACCGGCCCGACCTCGACCGGCCTCGGCTGCACCGGACCTCCGCTCAAATGTCCGCACTCATGGCCATGGCGCTCGATGAACTCAATGACCCTTTGTCGCCAAGATGGTGGCGCACCGCGCACCGCGCCGCCGCCAATTCCGGGGACCGGGACCTTCAGGTCTATTTGTTGGGTCGACAAGCCCGTTTGACGCAAAAGACCCCCGGAACGGCACTTCAACGCGCCAACGAAGCAGTGCGCCTCGCCAACAACAAACCGAGCGTTGGACTCGCAGAGGCACACGCGACACGAGCGGTAGTGCTCGCGGCATCTGGGCAAAAGGCCGCCGCCCAACAGGCGCTACACGATCTCGATGCGCTTTATGTGACGCTTCCCGCCGAGGTTACCTGCGATGACCTCACCGTGTGGGGATGGCCGCAGGAACGCCAGACGAGCGAAAGGATCAAGGTTCGTCTACACCTGGGGGACCCTGGCCTCTATGACCAGTTGCCTACTCCAAAAAGCAGCAGCGGGGCGCGGAACCAGGCATGGGGCGAACTCGACACAGCGTGGGCCCGTATCAACGCGGGCAGCGTGAACGACGGGATAGAGGACGCAGCGAACGCGATCAGCGTCCTCCCCCAAGAACACCGCACGTCCAGTGTGCGCTTTTACGTTGGCCAGATGATTTCCCAGCTTCCCGGCCAGGCGAAGGCACTTCCGGCCGCGCGGGAACTCCGCGCGCTCACCGCCGTCACCTGACCCGGACCGGCCACGACGACGCCCCGCCGACCGGTCGCGGACGGCAGGGCGCTTGGGGGTCGGGGGCGCGACCGAGGGTTGACACCCAGTCGCTCGAATCTCGGCATCAGCCGTTTTGAACTTCATCGAGCTTCTGTCGCAGCCACAGAGGGACGTTCTGATCATCCCGCGGGAAGTACTCAAGGTCTTCGGCGTATGAACTTGGTGCGATAGGAAATTCAAACTCGGGTTCACTGTCGTAATCAAAGTCCACCGAGTAGCGACCGGACCTGGCGAGCTCATACCGAGCAACAAACCAGGCCCCCTTTCCAGGTTGATACATCCCGCTTCGCAACTCCTCCATGATCTCCATCGCCTTCATCGAGGGCATGGCAGGCTCCATGCCTCCTTTTTCGCGCGACATCAAAATGGAGGCCGTATCCACTCCCACCAGGGAGTTGAACGTAAAGGAGATGCTCTGCCAGTCATCGGGCATTTCACGTACCAGACTGCGGCCAACACTCTGGATCAATTCATTTTGTTCATCGGGATCAAGTGATGTGGATTCTGTCACGTTGACCTCCAGACTAACGTCTCAATGGGGGTACGGCTTTGAACCGGATCGACTGAGCAGGATTCCCATCAATCCAGTGTTGAAAATTATATACTTAGACACCTTGCCGCCATCCCCATAGTCGACATCGATCAGAATATCGATCCGTGGCGGCGGATCTTGTTCAAGAAGGGCGGCGAGATGAATTTCCAGCTTTTGATAATTCTGAAAACGCGTCGTCCTTTCTTGGCCTGATTAAGTGATTCGAGCATCGCCACGAGATTGACACGCTCACCCGCACCCCCGCCGGCCGTGCCAGTGCGGAAGGGTGCCGACGACATGACCGACCAGCAGCGTCCCCCATGGGCCATCCGCCTCCAGTCCGAACGCGAAGCGCGCAAGTTGGAGAGATCGACTCTGGTCTAAAGCAAGCCGTCGGATCTCTTCAAGAGCACCCGTATCCATCGGCTGGCACGCGTCTACTAGGCCGACAGACCTTGCGGGCGCTGCCCGACAAAGCGCGCGCTTCCGGCCGCGAGGGAATTGCAAGCGCTCACCGCCGCCACCTGAGCCCGAGCACCCACCATGCAGAAACTCCTGCATCAGAAGCACTCGCGTCTGCCGCCGGCAACCCAGGTCCCGCCAGTCCACTCCTAGATAGCCTGTCCGGGAGTAAATCCAACAGGCCATTCTTTTCGGTCATTCAGTTTGCCAACGAAAAGAGCCTACGGGTTCCGGAAATATCCCCAGGTCAGGTAGATCAATATCCGCGCCATCGGCCTGCCGCCAAGCCCGATAGTACAGCGATGAGGTATTGGAAACTCTGAATCCGTCACGAAGAACACTGACAGATATTTCCGCCATGGCGCGAAACTCCTCACTGGAGGCCGGACGGATCATCGTTATCCGCTGGCGACCTGGATGCTTCACCGCCGAAGATTCCCCACCGACCACCACCATTCGGCGCTCGTTTTCCACTGACCTCAGGGCCTCATCGACAGAACCGTTCCCAGCTTCGATCTCAGTGCTCAACTTGCCATCGGCCCACGTGAAATGTACTCCCCGCCGTTTTCCCTTCACTTCATGAAGGGAAATCGTCAGTTCACTTCCATCTTCAAGGCCGGCGAACACCTCGGCCAGCTGAGCGAGCGAGTACTCCCAGTCCAGGTCATCGAGCAACTCCGGTTCCATCGGTGCGAGCTGCTCTCGAGTGAGATGGTCGCGTGCCCTCCCTCGGCGCATGCCGAGGAAGTCGACCTCGATGAAGCCCGCCCCGTTAACGGATATCTCACTACCACGTTCAAACAGGAGAAAGAGCGGCTCGAACGGATGCGGCAGATCGGGTAGTGCAATCCCCGCATCCCGCAGCGCTTCAAAATGCAGCGCCCACACACCGATCCGCCTTTCATACCAGCCAATTCCCGAACTGGTATCTTCATCGAATCGCCGAATAACCTCCTCATCAGCCCGAATCTCGGGGTCTACCAACCAGGCGACATCAAAGAACGGCCACTCCTCGGACTCAAGCTCCACAGCCCACCACGTGGAGCGTCGAAGAAACTCCTGCAATAGAAGCACTTGTGACCGCCGCTGACCACCTATGTCACGCCAGTCCACTTCCAGTAGCCTCTCCAGGAGGCGATTTACTCGTCCATTTTCCATTTAATTTCCTTGAGAATTCGATCCACATATTCATGTGCATTCGACAAATCGTCTGCAAACTTGAAGTCCGACGGAATATCTAGCTTCATCTTAGAATAATAGCCCCACTCGGTGGGCCCCTTATCCGCCGGGGCCAAGTTATGCGCTCCATAGTGTTTCGCCGTGGGATGATTCATTCCATGCGGGTCAAATGCATCAGGATGTGGACTAAGGTATGGCAAACCACGCTCCATAAGAAGGCTCTCAACCGACTCATGTTTTATGAGACGCCAAAACTCTTCAACCTTCGGCCCCTGAAGCGTACCTTGCGCCGCTCCCTCCCAAAGATCAGCTACGTTCGCTTGGGGCACAAACAATCCTCTATTAACATGATTTGGCGCAAGCGGCACATCATGAGTCCTGAAAAACAAATGTCGCTTAACTCGATCCAGAACTTCTCGACTTATTCCGGTATGCCCAGCAATGCGGCCCGTGTCACCGAGGTCGTTTCGAATTTCCTCATACCGCTTTACCTCACTATAGTTAATTGGTACATCGACATACTTGTTTCCGAATTCATCTATGTAGTGGCCGTGCTCATACTGATACCCCTTGAGAACAGTTCTACCAAGAACCGGCTCGAACCCCTTGCGTGTTACTTCACCCGGGTCGTCGTAGACCTGTGGGTGATGGTGTTCCCCCGGCGGCGGGTTGGTGGGGTCGTGGGCAGGGGTGCCGGGTTGCTCTCCGGGTCCTTGGCCTGTGTGGGGTCCTTGGCCTGAGTGCGGGGGGTGTTCGGTGGGCGGCGGGGGTGTCTCGGGGCCGTCGTTCTTGGGCGGGGTACCGGCCGCCGGGTCCTCGAGTTTGGCGGACGGCGCCCCCGGCTTCTGCGGTGGGCTTCCGGTGTTGTTGTCGCCCTTGGGGGTGGAGTCGTGTCCGCCGCTGCCCCTCGGGGGCTCGCCCGTGAGGCTCTTCTCAGGGACGGGCGGGGTGTGGGCGCTGTTGATGGAGTGCGGGTTGGTGGGATGTGGGGCTCCGGCCATGGCGGGTTGCCGGGGCGGGTCCGCGAAGGTGGGGCCTTGTTTGACTTCGCCGAAGCCGCCTTTGGGGAAGCTGAAGTCGCCGGTGCCTGTGCGGACGGGGTCGAAGGTGGGCTTGGGCAGGGGGCGGGATGCGGTTTGAGGGGCGTCGTCTTGGATCTTGGGAAGGTCGGCGTCGAGTCGGGTCAGGTCCGCCCCGGCGCGTCCGTTCTTGGCGAGGCGGAGCAGGTCGGTGGTCTTGATCCCGACGTTGATCAGGTGAGTGACGGGGTCGACGGCTCGTAGGGCCTTCCCGGTCCATTTGACTCCGCCCTGGGCCAGCCTGCCCGTGCGGGTGACGGCGGGCGGCCCGGTCTTCTTCAGCGTGGCGAGCATGAGGAGGTTCCCGACGACCATGCCGCTGGCGCGGGCCGGGTCTCGTCCCCACTCGTCCCACGCGGTCAGGGCCTTGGCCTGCGCCTTGTTCTCACCCACCACCATCTTGCGGACGGCGGGTATGCCCAGCAGGCCCCATAGTTCGGGCTGGCTGACGATGAACGAGGCCGCGCCCCAGCGGCCGAGACCCTTCCACGCCTCGCCCGCCATGTCGGAACCCCGCAGCCCGACCAGCGCGGCCACGCCGCCCACGGTCGTCTCGCCCACGCCGCCGAGGAAGCGGCCGACGCCGTTCCACGCGTCGTGGTACCAGGGCAGGTCGGCCTTCTCCGGGGTGCCCCACGGGGGGATGCCGGCAGAAGGCGCGCCGCTGCTCGGCTGGATGGGCTCGCGGCCTCCGTAGGCGGCGTAGATCTGTGCGGCGCACCGCTCCTCCGCCGCCGCCAATGCCATCGCCTGCGCGCGGGCGCCGGCCTCCAGGCGGTTGTTCTGAGCGACCATGTCCTCGTCGCCCAGCCACTCGGTTCCGGTCGCGTCGGCCTTGGCCACGAACGCGGTCGCCTCGGCCGACAGCGCCTGGAGACGGGACTTGATCGGCTGGATCTCGGCCGCGTACGCCGCCAGCGCACCGGCCACCTTCCACAGCCGCCAGCCGAAGTCGGCGGTGACCGTCTGCACCGGACGGGCCGCCTGCCGCAGTTCCTCGGCCTCCGGCGCCCGGTAGACACCAGGGTTCAGGCCGGATGACCAGGCGCTGTTGACGTTCTCACCGGTCGTGCGGATTCCCGTCGCGGCGGACTTCAGCCGTTCCGCCTCGCTCGACACCCTCGCCGGATCCAGAGAGCCCGCCAGCAACTCCAGATCATTGGCGTTGATCACTTGTGCGGCTTGCCGAGTTGGTCTGGCCGCGGGGCGATGGTCGCGTTGTGCTGCGCGCGGGCGGCCATCTCCTCGTCCGCGGACAGGTATGCGTTGGTCGCCAATGTCGCGCCGCGGATGCAGTTGGACGTCCGCTTGGCCGCCAGCGGAAGCGTGTGGCGGTGGTGCTCGCCGAAGCCGTCCAGGGCCTGGGTGATGCGGTCGCTGCCGGTCGCGTAGCCCGCCGACCACAGCGCCTCGCCGTACGTCTCGGCGTATCCCTGGAGCGGCTCGATCGCCGCGATGGTCCGTGCCTGTGCGGATCGGACGCCCGCCACGTCGATGTTCCACCCCGGAATAGACACCCGAACCCCCACAAGACCGACAGTGTCGCTGACGACAGTAAAGCGGAGCGGTAGGGGCGGCAAAGGCTTAACGGGCGCGGGCGGCAAGGATGGCGATGCGGGGATTGGGGCGGTCGGCGTTGATCAGGCAGGACGCCGGCCGGCGCGTTCTAGCCGCTGTTCGGGGGACGATGGAATCGGTCAGGACGAAAACTCTCCGGCGGCACGTCCGAGTCGGCCGGTTCCGCACGGACGGCGCGTTCGGCGATCTCCGTCATCATGTCCAGGCTGTCGTTCATCGCCTCGATCTCAGCGGCGAGCTCGCGTGACAGCGACTCCGCGAGGGACGGCGGCGCGGGACCTGCGGGGACCGGCGCGGCCTCTCCGGGACGGGGCTCGGGTGCGGGCTCGACCCACTCGAACTTCACATTCCTCCCAGCAAGCCGAAAATGCGGATTCCGTCCTCGAATATGGACACAGATCTGCGGACGTCGGAGGTGCCGGATGTCTCAACTCCGGCCGCTCGGGGCGCCCCCGCCGGGCGACGGTGCCCATGATCGTCCACCCGCCGAGACGATGTGAGACGTTAGTCCTGGGCAGAAGGGGAGATATGGCCCCTGAGCGATCGGAACGGGATGGCGTCGGTGGACCAGCCAGCAGAGACCAGCAGGTCGGGCGAGGACGGCCCCCCGCCGTCTCCGCGCGTCCCGGAGGCCGAGACGACCACCGGCGACAGTGGCACCGTCGGCGACGAGTCCACGGCCGGGACGTCGTCGGTGGGGGCGGAGGAGACCATCCCCGACGGCACCGCGATCGTCGATGACCTGGCCGAAGAGACCATGCCCGACAGCATCGGCGCCGGCGTGCCGGCCCCGCAGGAGGAAGACGACCCCGCCCCGTCCGAGGACGAGGACGACGACGAGGTTGAGGACGACGAGGAGGTCGACGACGCCGTCGGCCCGCCCTCGATCCCCGATGCGGACGACGATGGCGCTGCGGCGCTGCGGGAGCGGGTCGAGGCCGTGTACGGCCCTCTGACCGAGGTGTACGAGCGGCTGAACGAGCAACTGCGGGAGGCGTCTGAGTCCGAGGACGTTCCGGCGGTCGGCTGGACGGCTCATGTCTCGGCGCTGCGCTCGTTCCGGGCCGAGGACGTCTACGGCGAGTGGGAGGATCTCGCGCGGCTGCTGGTCGATCCGGAATCGCTGGAGGGGGCCGCCGGGACGCGGGTCCGGTTGCTCGGAGTGCCCGAGGACGGTTCCGAGTCGGCCATGGTCCGGGAGGTCGTCGAGCGGCTGCTGGCCGGTGGGGAACGCGCGCTGCTGCTGGCGCCCACGGCGGAGAGGGCCGAGACACTGCTCCGGGACGTCGTGGACGACGACGCCGGGATCTTCCCCCTGATCGTCGAGGCGCTGGCCGTTCCGGGGCACGGACCGTCCGAGCGGACCGCGGCGCTGCCCCCTGTGGAGCCCGAGGATGCCGGAGAGTCCGAGACCACGGCCTTGCCCTTCGTGGAGGCCGAGACCGAGGCGCTTCCGGAGATCGGCTCCAACGGGACGGTCGAGTTCAAGTCCCTGAAGCCCCCGACCGAGCCCGCGGAGGCCGAGGTCGAGGTCGAGGTCGAGACGCGGCCCGACTCGGCGTCCGTGATGACCAGGCCCGAGACTCTGCCCGAGATCGCGGACGACGACGAGGACACGCGCGAGGACGTGGACGACGCCCCCCGCGTCCATGAGCCTCCCGAGGCGTGGACTCGTGGGGCGTCCGTGCGGCCGGTCGGGGAGGCGTGGCGGCGGGCGTGGCAGACCGAGGGGCGGCTGTTGCAGCGCGGGCTGCTGTGGCTCGAGCAGTGGCCCCGGGACGTCGCGGCGCTGGAGGGGTTCCGCGAGGCGCACGCGCGGCGGCGCGAGGAGCTGGACGCCGAGATCGCGGCGCTGGAGGCGCGGATCGAGGGCCTCAAGGGCACCGTCATCGAGTCCGAGCAGGCCGCCGCGGGGGCGGAGGCGGAAAGCGAACGGCTCGCGGAGGAGCTGGCGGAGGCCGCCGCCGAGCTGGCCGGTCCGCTGGCCGAGGCGGAACGGCTTCAGGCGATCGCGGACGCGGCGGCGGCCGAGGCCGGTGAGCTGACCCGCAGCGCCGACACCGCGCACGCGCGGGTCGTCGACCTGGACGAGCGGGGCACCCGTGGACACGCGGAGCGGCAGGCCGCACAGCAGTTGGAGCAGTCCCTCACCGCGGACCTCGCGCGGGCGCGCGAGGAACTGCCCGCGGCGGCCGAGGAGGCCGAGCGGCTGGCAGCGGCCGACTCGGACGCGTCCGCCGAAGGCCACACCAGCTACTACCGGCTCGTCACCGCGGAGTCGGCGCTGGCGGCGCGCAGGCGGAAGATGTCGCTGGGGCAGCGCCTGCACGTCGCACCCTCGCCCGCCGACCTGAAGGATCTGCGCGCCGAGGTGCGGGCCCGTACCCGCGAGGCGGACGAGGCGGCGGGCCGCGCGAAGGTGGCCAAGGAGGCGGCGCAGGCGGCCCGGGGCACGCATGCCGGGATCACCGCGTTCATCAACGAGGGCGGTGCCCGGATGGACGCGGCGCGGGAGACGCAGCGGCGGCTCGGCGAGGAGCTCGTCCGGCTGGCGGCCGAACGGGAGAGTGCCGCCGCCGAGCATCAGGGGCAGGCGCGGAAGGCCGCCGAGGCCGTCGACCACGCCACCGAGACCGGCCTGGAGGCGCGGGTCGCGCAGCAGGCGGCGCGGGCGATCGAGGAGCGGCTGGCCGCGGTCCGCGCCGCGCGCGAGGAGGCGCTGGTGGAGGCGGAGCGCGAACGGGCGGAGGCCGGGGCGGCGAGCGCGCAGATGGCGGAGGCCCGCACGGAGCTGGAGCGGCGGCGCACCGGTTCCGCGGAGGAGCTGGCGGCCCGTTCGGCCGAGCTGGAGACCCTTCAGGAGGCGGAGTCGCGTTCGCGGGACAACGTCCGGGAGATCTGCGGCACCGATCCGGCCGGCGAGCCGGGGCTGCTGACCACCCACCAGGAGCGGGCGATGACCCGGATCGAGCAGCTCACCGGGTATCTGGAGGCCGCCGAGACCGGGCATGAGGCGGGCGACTCGACCGGGGAGGTCCTGCTCCGCGCAGCTGACCTCGTCGTCGGCACCCCGGTGGGCATCGGGGCGGCCAGGCCGCCCGCCGAGTTCGACGTGCTGATCGTGGCGGGCGCCGGCGAGATCACCGACGCCGGGTTCCTCATCGGCGCGGTGCGGGCGCGCGGCTGGGTGCTGATCGGCGCCCGCGGCCCCGTCCCGCCCGCGTATCCGGAGCACGCCGAGGTGCTGGCGGCGTTCGACCCGGGGGACGAGGCCGCCGCCCGGGTCGCGGGGAGCCCGTTCGGACGCACCGCCGAGGCCGCGCCCGGCCTGATCAGGTGATCAGGGGGCGCGGCCTCAGGCGGGGGTCGGGGGGGCGGACGGCCGGCGGGGTGGACACCGCGGCGCTGACCCTTCCGGTCAGTCGTCGTCGTCCTTTCCGCCCAGGACCAGGTGAAGCACCCAGCTCACCAGGCCCACGACGATCGCGCCCCAGAACGCGGCCCAGAAGCCGCCGACGTGGAACGGCAGGTCGAGGCGGCCCGCGATCTCGCTGGTCAGCAACAGCAGCAGGGCGTTCACCACGAGGCCGATCAGGCCCAGGGTGACGACGTAGAACGCGCAGCCCAGCGTCTTGACGATCGGCTTGATGACGGCGTTGACGAGGCCGAAGATGACCGCGACGCCGATCAGGGTCAGCGCCCGCCGGCCGTTGTCATCGCCCTCGATCTTGATGTCGGAGAACAGCACGGTGGCGACCCAGAGGGCGACCGCCGTGATTCCCACCTTGAGAAGAATCCGCACACCACGAGCATGCTGGGTGGGACCGTGCCGGTTCATCCCCCCGTACGGCGATATTCCGCGGCCCCGGCCTCATCATCGGGTACCAGGGCGGCTCGTCGCGCTCCCCGGGAGGTAGCCGCTGACCAGCCCGAGCCATCGCGTGTAGGCGCGGGAGACCAGGGCGTCGGGCGCGAGGCGGCTCAGCCTCGGCCGGTAGCGGTTGGTGTACTCGGTGCCCGCCACCCGCGAGACCAGGGCGGCGCGGCGGGAGCGGGTCCGCTCGTACCGGCGCAGCGCGCCCGGCACGTCCCGCACGCCCAGGTCCTTGAGCGCGTCGACCAGGGCCCAGGCGTCTTCGAGGGCCTGGTTGGCGCCCTGCGCGACGGTCGGCGGCATGGTGTGGGCGGCGTCGCCGGCGAGCGTGATCCGGCCCTCGCCCCAGGTGCGCGGCACCCGGTGCCGATGGTGCGGGAAGAACGCGGCGTCGGCTTCGTCCACCGCGGCGAGGACCTCGGGCACGGGCGACGCCCAGTGCCCGAACCGGCGGCGCAGGTCGGCGATGGGGGAGGCGGGGACCGGTTCGCCGGGCGTCCAGCGCAGGTCGAACCACCACTGGAGCAGGCCGTCGCCCGCCGGCATCAGCCCGCACAGCCCCTCCCGGCCCACGATCATCAGGCCGGTGCGGGACGAGGCGACCCCGACGGGCACCTCGCCGAGTCCCTGCCAGGTGGCCCATCCGCTGGGACGGGCGAGGCCCGCGCCCCAGAGCGTCTCGCGGACGATCGAGTGGTGCCCGTCGGCGCCGACCAGGACGTCGCCGGTGACGGTCGTCCCGCCGAACCCGGCCCACGCGTGCCCGTCCTCCTGGCCGATGGCCGTGCAGTCGCGGCCGAACGCGACCGTACCGCCCGGGAGGCCGCCCGCGAGGCGTTCGAGCAGCCGCCGCCGGGGCAGCGACACGTGCGGGTGGCCGAAGTGCCGGGCGGCCCGCGCGACCTCGATCGTCAGCAGCCTGCGGCCGTCGGACGAGCGCTGTTCCAGCACGTCGACGGGCCCGCCGAGCCGGTCGAGGGACACGCCGAGCTCGCCGAGGATGCCCGTCCCGTTGCTCCACAGGGTGAACGCGGCGCCGGTGGTCCTGAGCGCCGGGGCCTTCTCGAAGACGCGAACCTCGTGCCCGTGGTCGAGCAGTCCCTGAGCCGTGGCGAGGCCACCGACACCGGCCCCGATGACGAGCACTCTCATGTGACCTCCGCGCCCTCATCGTACGGGCGGGGGTTCAGTCGGTCCGGTCGAAGAACGAAGAGGCGGCGGAGACCTGGGAGCGCGGGCCGGAACGCGCGGGCTCCGGCGGTGCCGGACGGGTGGCCTGGGCCTGCGGCGCCCGTGCGGGGGCCGGGCCCGGGACGGGGGCGGGAGCGGGGGTGGGGGCCGAAGCCGGGTTCTGAGCGGCGGGGCCGCCGTCGCGGCGGACGCGGGCCAGCTCGCGCTGGAGCCGGCGCTTCTCCATCTCCAGCGTGGTGAGCGACTCCTCGTGCTCCTCGCGGAGGTAGCGCAGGTCGCGGCGGGACCGCAGCAGGCGGCCCAGGCCGGCGAACACCATCATCATGCCGACGACGAATACCACGGCCACCGCGGCGCCGGCGAAGAACACCTGCCATTGGG
Organism: Actinomadura xylanilytica; assembly: GCF_030283145.1. Classification (GTDB taxonomy): domain Bacteria; phylum Actinomycetota; class Actinomycetes; order Streptosporangiales; family Streptosporangiaceae; genus Spirillospora; species Spirillospora xylanilytica. The sequence continues at coordinate 1,024,024 of NZ_JASNWE010000002.1, read as the reverse complement.
CGGTCACCCCGGGCACGGTCTCGCCGAAGGCGACCAGCTTCGCGGGGCCCGTGCTGTCGAGGGCGACACCGGCACCGAGCACGACGGCCGCCGCGATCAGGATCAATCCAAGGAACATCATGGGCGGATCTCCTCTCCAGTGACTTCCGGAGGCGGGGGCGGAGCAGCACCACCATGCCAGACCTCCGGCGCAAATTGCCCCTTTCGTCGTATATATGCAGGTCAGTGGGCGTTCATCCATCCTGTACGGGGGGTTCCGGATCGGGCGCGCTGGGTAGTGATCGTTCCCGACGTCCGAACGACCAGCCCCGGGAGCCGCCATGTCCACGCAGGCCATCGTGTTCGACCTCGACGGGGTCCTGATCGACTCCGAGCCGGTGTGGGAGGAGGTGCGCCGCGCCTACGTCGCCGACCACGGCGGGCAGTGGCGGCGTGACACCCAGGAGCGGCTGATGGGGATGAGCACCCTGGAATGGGCGGAGTACCTCGCCACTGACCTCATCGGCGGCCTCACCACCGACGAGGTCGCCTACGGCGTGGTCGACCGGATGACCCAGCGGTACGCGCTCGGCGTCCCGCTGATGCCCGGCGCCGCGCAGGCCGTGCGGCGGCTGGCCGAGGCCGCGCCGCTCGGCCTGTCCAGCTCGTCCCCCCGCGCCCTGATCGACCTGGTGCTCGGCCGGATCGGGCTGGACTCGCTGTTCCACGCCACCGTGTCGACCGAGGAGGTCGACCGGGGCAAGCCCGCCCCCGACGGCTACCTCGCGGTGGCCGGCCGGCTCGGCGTCCCCGCCACCGACTGCGTCGCGATCGAGGACTCCAGCAACGGGCTCCGCTCCGCCCACGCCGCCGGGATGCGGGTCATCGCGGTGCCGCACCCCCGCTACCCGCCCGCGCCGGACGCGCTCGCGCTCGCCGCCCTGGTGGCCGAGGGCCTCGACGCCATCACCCTCGAAACGATCAGCGGGCAGTTCGCCTGACCCCTCCCGACGCCGGACACGCCCTTCCCGGCTCCCGGGCCCCCGGGCCCCAGGCCCCGGCCCCCGGGGCCTGGTGATCCGGGAGACGTCCAGGTCCGGGTTCATGGGGCCCTTGGGGCGGAGTGGTCGCTTTGGAACGTCCGAGGGCACGGGCGCTCATAGGATGGAGCGATGGCTTCCCCTGAAATCGGCGCCGAGCCGAGCGAGGCGCTGGAGACGCTGCGGCGCGTGTTCGGCTACGACGCGTTCCGGGACGGCCAGGCCGAGATCATCGAGCAGGTGGTCTCCGGCCGGGACGCGCTGGTCCTGATGCCGACCGGTGGCGGCAAGTCGCTGTGCTACCAGATCCCCGCACTCGTGCGGAAGGGCGTCGGCGTCGTCATCTCGCCGCTCATCGCGCTGATGCAGGACCAGGTCGACGCGCTGCGCGCCCTCGGCGTCCGGGCCGGGTTCCTCAACTCCACCCAGGACTACGACGAGCGCCGGCTCGTCGAGGCCGAGTTCGCCTCCGGCGAGCTCGACCTGCTCTACCTGGCGCCCGAGCGGCTGCGCGTCCCGGCGACGCTGGAGCTGCTCGACCGCGGCACGATCGCGCTGTTCGCGATCGACGAGGCGCACTGCGTGTCGCAGTGGGGGCACGACTTCCGGCCCGACTACCTGATGCTGTCGGGGCTGCACGAGCGCTGGCCCGACGTCCCCCGGATCGCGCTGACCGCGACCGCCACCCAGGCCACCCGCGAGGAGATCGCGTCCCGGCTCAACCTGGAGGACGCGCGCCACTTCGTGGCGAGCTTCGACCGGCCCAACATCCAGTACCGCATCGAGCCCAAGAGCGACGCGAAGCGGCAGCTCCTCCAGCTCCTGCGCACCGAGCACGCCGGCGACGCGGGCATCGTCTACTGCCTGTCGCGCAACTCGGTCGAGAAGAACGCCGCGTTCCTCACCGAGAACGGCATCGAGGCCGTCCCCTACCACGCGGGTCTCGACGCGCGGGTCCGCGCGGCCAACCAGGCCCGGTTCCTGCGCGAGGACGGCCTGGTGGTGGTCGCGACGATCGCGTTCGGGATGGGCATCGACAAGCCCGACGTCCGGTTCGTCGCGCACCTCGACCTGCCCAAGTCGGTCGAGGGCTACTACCAGGAGACCGGACGCGCCGGACGTGACGGCCAGCCGTCCACCGCCTGGCTCGCCTACGGGCTCCAGGACGTCGTCAACCTGCGCAAGATGATCGAGGGCGGCGAGGGCGACGCCGCGCACCGCCGCCGGCAGAGCCTGCACCTCGACTCGATGCTGGCGCTCTGCGAGACGGTCGAGTGCCGCCGCGTCCAGCTCCTCAACTACTTCGGCCAGTCCGGCGACCCGTGCGGCAACTGCGACACCTGCATCGCGCCGCCCGAGACGTGGGACGGCACGGTCCCCGCGCAGAAGGTGCTGTCCACCGTCTTCCGGCTCGACCGCGAACGGCGCCAGAAGTTCGGCGCCGGGCACATCGTCGACATCCTGCTCGGCAAGAAGAACGCCAAGGTCATCCAGTTCGACCATGACGCGCTGACCGTCTTCGGCATCGGCACCGACCTGCGCGACGTCGAATGGCGCGGCGTCGTCCGGCAGCTCCTGGCCCAGGGCCTGATGGCCGTCGAGAGCAACTACGGCGCACTGGTGCTGACCGACGCGAGCGCCGAGGTGCTGCGCGGCGACCGCCGGGTCATGATGCGGCGCGAGCCCGAGCGGGCCGCGACGAAGGCGGCCAAGACCGCCAAGGACCGCAAGGCGCCCGTCGACCTGCCCGCCGCGGCGATGCCGATCTTCGAGCGGCTGCGCGGCTGGCGCGCCGCCACCGCCAAGGAGCAGGGCGTCCCCGCGTACGTGATCTTCCACGACGCGACGCTGCGCGAGATCGCCACCGCCCTGCCGTCCTCGCTGGCCGGCCTGGGCAAGATCAGCGGCGTCGGCGAGAACAAGCTGGCCAAGTACGGCGACGGCGTCCTGGAGGTTCTCGCCGCCTCCGAGTGAATCGAGGCGTTCTCTGGCCCTGGGGTGGATTCCTCCCGGCGGCGACTGGTTTGCTGGCCCGATGAAGCTCACTCGAAAGACCGTCGCGGCGGGCGTCGGAGCGGCCGGTGTCCTCGGGGTCGCCCTGTACATCGCCGTCCCGGCCGCCGCGGACCCGTCCCCGTCCGCCTCCCCCTCCACCTCCGCAAGGAAGCACCAGGGCAAGGGCGGGCACGAGCACCAGGGCAAGAACGGCCGGCGGCACCGCGGGCACCCGGGCGCCGCCGGACTCCGCGGCGTCCACGGTGAGACGACCGTGCGACGCAAGGACGGCTTCCACGTGATGACGTGGCAGCGCGGCCAGATCACCGGACGCTCCGGCGCGGCCGTCACCGTCCGCAGTGCCGACGGGACGTCCTGGCGGTGGACCACCGACGCGGGCTCCAAGATCCGCGCGCAGGGGAGGAAGTCGGCCCTGTCGGACCTGGTGAACGGCGCTCAGGTCGTCGTCGTCGGAGACCGCTCCGGGGACACCCGCACCGTCAAGATCATCCGGATGCCCAAGAAGTGACCACGGGTCCGTCGTCCCCGCCGTGGCGGGGGTGGGGCGGCCGGTGTCCGGGCAGATACCGTCGGGGACCGGACCGAACTGCGGGAGCCCATGAGCGAGAGTCTGCGGGTCCTCGTCGTGGACGACGAGGCCGACATCCGTGATCTGATCGCCGTCGCGCTGCGCTCCCACGGCTTCGACGCGGTGGCCGTCGGCACCGGTGAGGAGGCCCTGCACGAGGCCCGGCTGAGGCCGCCCGACCTGGTACTGCTCGACGTGCTGCTGCCCGGCATGGACGGCTTCGAGGTGTGCCGCCGGCTCTGGGCGGACGGCGACCGGGTCCCCGTGATCTTCCTGACCGCGCGGGACATCCCGTCCAACACCGTCACCGGCCTCACCCTCGGGGGCGACGGCCACGTCACCAAACCCGTCTCGATCGAGGCGCTGCTGGCCCGGGTGCGCGCGGTGCTGCCCCGCGCGGCGCCGCCCGCGGACGACGGCGTCCTGCGCGTCTCCGACCTCGAGCTCGACGCGACCCGCCGGACCGTCCGGCGCGCGGGCGCCGACCTCGACCTGTCGCCGACCGAGTTCCGGCTCCTGGCCTGCCTGATGCGCAACTCGGGCCGGGTGCTGAGCCGCCCGCAGATCCTGGAGAGCGTCTGGGGCAACGGCGAGGGCAACCCGCAGGTCGTCGAGACCTACATCAGCTATCTGCGGCGCAAGCTCGACCCGCTCGGCGAACCGCTGATCCACACGCGCCGCGGCGTGGGCTACACCCTGCATCCATGACGCTGAACCCCCGGCCGCCCACCGGGCTCCCGGCCGTGCCGCCCGCGTCAATCGACGGTGTAGACGGTGACCGCGATGCCCGGCTCGACCAGCCGCCGTTCGATGAGCGGCTCCACCCGCGCCCACCTGCCGCCCGCGAGCCCGCACCCGATCCGCGGCATGTGGACGGTGGCCTCCAGCTCGGCGGCCTTCCGCCCGAGCACCTCCAGGCACCGGTCGAGCGCCTCGTACCGGATCGGCGGCCCCTTGCTGCCGGCCTTCATCCCGTGCTGGCCGATCATGTTGGCCACCCACACGTACGGCTCCACCTGGACGAACCGGGCCGCGCCGAGACCGAAGTCGTTGCGCGCCCGGGCACGGTGCCAGGCCCGGTAATCGGCCTCGGGCTCGGGCCAGCGCCGCGACACGGCGAGCACGAATCCCTTGCCCCAGCCGCCGAGGTCGTTGCACACATGCGCGATGATCTTGACGCCCTTGGCCTGCGGACTCGTCGCGTCGCCCCGCACATATCGGATCTCGGCCACCCGCGCACTCTAGCCGCCGAAAAGCGGATGACACGTCGCGCTCCCCTCCCGACAATCGTGAGATGAAGGTCACCCATTGGCCGTTGCACGGCCTACGCGTCAGGACGCCGCGGCTGGAACTGCGGCTCCCCACCCCCGACGAACTCGACGAGCTCGCCGAGCTGTCGGCCCAGGGGATCCACCAACCCGGCACGATGCCGTTCGCCGTGCCGTGGACCGACCAGCCGCCCGCCGGCCGGGCCCGCTCCGTCATGCAGTTCCACTGGCGGACGCTCGGCGAATGGACCCCGCAGGACTGGACCCTCCCGCTCGTCATCCTCCTCGACGGAACGGTCGTCGGATCGCAGAGCCTGACCGGCCGCGCCTTCCCGATCATGCGCGAGGTCGAGACCGGCTCCTGGCTGGGCCTGCGCCACCAGGGGCAGGGGATCGGCACCGAGATGCGCGCCGCCGCCGTGCACCTGGCGTTCGCCGGCCTGAACGCCGAGTCCGCGGTCACCGCGGCGATGACCGACAACCCGGCGTCGATCACCGTGTCGAACAAGATCGGCTATCGGCGGAACGGGCTCGTCCGGACGGTCGTCGGCGGCACCCTCCGGTACAAGCAGCACTTCGCCCTCGACCGGGACGCCTGGGAGGCGCACCGCACCGTGCCCGTCGAGATCGACGGCCTCGAACCGTGCCTGCCGCAGTTCGGACTGTGACCGCGAACCTCAGCCCGCCACGGGGGCGTAGGCCACGTTGAGCACGCCGGTCTCGAACCTCTCCTCGCGGACGAGCCTCAGCGGCTGCGTCGGGACGTCCTCGAACAGCCTCTGGCCATGACCGACGGCGATCGGATGGATCATCAGGGCGAGCTCGTCGAGGAGGCCGTTGGCCAGCAGCCACCGGACGAGCGTGGCGCTCCCGGACATGGCGATGTCGCCCTCCGTCCGGTCCCTGACCTCGCGCAGCCGCCCGGCGACGTCGCCCGAGACGAGCGTCGTGTTGCTCCACGTCGCCTCCTCGAGCGTGCTCGACACCACGTATTTGGGCACGTTGTTGATGAACGAGGCGAACGCGTCGGCCGTCTCCTGCGGCTCGCCGGGCACCCCCTCGCCGCGTCCCGGCCAGTACGCCGACCACTCGTCGTACAGCACCCGTCCCATCAAGAAGGCCTCGGCCGACACCATCCCCCGGCCCACCGCCGACCCCATCTCGTCGTTGAAGTAGGGGAAGTGCCACTTGTCCGGGGACTCGACGACACCGTCGAGCGAGATGAAGAAGTTCGACACGATCCTGCCCATGATGCGCTCCTCTGATCCGGTCGTACCGATAGAGACCGGCGGCACTCCGCGAACTCACCGGCCTGCCGCCCCTCATCGGGAGATACCCTGCCCGGACGGGTGACGCAGCCGGTGTCTCTGGGAGCACGACGCGAGGGAAAGAGACGATGAGCGCACGGTTCGAGGAACTCGACTGGCGGCAGACCCCGATGGGGGCGATCAGCCTGCGCCGGCGGCGCGATCCCGCCCTGGACGTCGACGTGTACGAGGTCAAGCTCGACGACGACTTCCTCATGTCGAGCCTGTTCACGGCCGGTGAGGTCGAACTCGCCCGCATCGGCCTGGCGGCCACCCCCGGAACCGGCCTGGACGTCCTGGTCGGCGGCCTCGGACTCGGTTACACCGCCCACACGGCGCTGGACGATCCCCGGGTGCGCTCCCTGGTCGTGCTCGACACGCTCGCCGAAGTGATCGAGTGGCATGAGCGGAAGCTCGTCCCACTCGGGGAACGCCTGTCCGCGGACCCGAAATGCCGGCTCGTCAAGGCCGACTTCTTCTCGCTGGCCACCCCCGCCCCCGAATTCACCGGCCGCTTCCACGCCATCCTGCTCGACATCGACCATTCACCGCGCCACGTCCTGCACCCGAGCCACGCGTCCCTCTACGAAGCGAACGGCCTCACGGCCCTGGCCGAACATCTGCACCCCGGCGGCACCTTCGCCCTTTGGTCGAACGACCCGCCGGACGCGGAGTTCACCAAGGTCCTGTCCGGTGTCTTCAGCGATGTCCGGACCCACACCGTGGACGTCCCCAATCCGCTCCACGCGATCTCGGCGGCCAACACCGTCTACACCGCCAGGACCCCCGCCGCCTGAGCGAGCACCTCAAGCCCGCCGCCGGAGGCTCCGTCCCGCATCTTTCCCCCGGCATCTCCGCTCCGAATGTCGGTGGGGGGGACTAGGTTGCCCGGCATGGCTGACAGATCCGGGTCCGAGACCTCCGCCCTGCTGAGCGAGATGGCCGCGGCCGTGGCCGGAGCGGCGCCCGAAGGGTGGGTGGGGGCGCGGCTGCGGCACGACGTCGGCGACGACGGCCAGGGGCCCATGACCTTGTCGTACGCCATGCCCGAGGGCGCGACCCGCAAGGGCCGCAAGCTGGACCTCACCGACGTCCCCGGCAAGGTGCGCCGGCTGGCCGGGGCCTCCGGCGGGAAGCTGAGGATCACACTCGAGGTCGCGCCCGAGGGCCGGTTCACGGCCACCGTCGGCGGGGACGAGCACGGCCCCACCTTGTACCTCCTCGATCCCGACGCGGTTCCGGCCGAGCCGGGCGACGAGCAGGACGGCCCCGCCGCCCCGGCCCCCGCGGGCGATCCGGAGGAGGCCGTGCGGCTGTTCCGCGAGTACCTGCGGAAGCGCGCGGAGATCATCGGGACCGAGGAGGAACTTCCCCCTCCCGCCGATGAGGAGGACCTCGACGCGGCGGAGGAGGAGCTCGGGTTCCCACTCCCCGCCGACCTGCGCGCCCTGTACCGCGTCTGCGACGGCGACGACGACCTCGGGCTGCTCTTCCGGTACGGCTGGCTGACCGCCGGCGAGCTCGCCGACCACGACGACGAGTGGGCCATGATCTCGCGCGAGTGGGAGTACGACCAGCACCGCAGGATCCTGCTCGACCCCGTTCCCGCCGGGGCCGTACGCCGGTCGATCATGCGTCCGGGCTGGATCCCGTTCGCGCACAGCACCGGCGGCGACTTCTACGCCGTCGACATGGACCCCGGGCCGGCCGGGCGCCCGGGGCAGGTCATCTCCATCGGCACCCACCACGCGCATGGTCCGGTGTACATCGCCGACTCCGTCACCACCCTGGTGCGCCGGCTGGTGGAGGCGCTCGAACGCGGCGACCACACCTACGAGCGCGGCGACCTGAGGTACGAGGACGAGCTGCCAAGCCACCTGGAGGCTGAGGACGACGCCATCCTGAACCTGAGCGAGGCCCCCTCCCCCGGACCACGCCCGCTGGTCCAGAAGATCAGCGCGACCGGGCTGGACGACCTGGGCTTCGTCCGCGAGATGCCCGCCCTCCGCGCGGTGGAGCTGTCGGCCCCGGCCGAGGTCGACCTGGCGCCGCTGCTCGGCGTCCCGTTGGAGATCCTCACCCTCGAAGCGCCGTCGATCGACCTGCGCCCGCTGACCGGCCGGCGAAGCCTCCGCTCCCTGACCCTCTTCTCCCAGACGGCCGTCGACCTCGCGCCCCTGCGGGAGTTCCCCGGGCTCTGGGCCCTCGACATCTCCAGCGCCCCCGTGGAGAACATCCGGGCCATCGCCGACCTGGAAAGTCTCAGCTACCTCTGCCTCCGCCTCGACCAATGGGACGAGCTGGACGGCCTTGAGGTCGACGTCCTGGCCATCAAGGAGTCCACCCGCCTGGACGCGGGCCGGACCGCCTGGAAGACCAGCCTCCTCGATGCCCCTCCCCGCACATACGCAGGCTCCTACCCCCGTTGACCTGCGGCGTCGCGAGAACCTGCGCTTCATGCGCGCCGTGAGCCCCCGAGCTCCTTGCCCATGCAGACGCTGGCACCCGCGTACTCGCCGAAGCACGGGATGCGGACGAATCCGGCGCGCTCGTAGAGACGCAGCGCCTCCGGCTGGCGCGGTCCGGTCTCCAGGACGAGACGCTCCAGGCCAAGCCGGACGGCGCGTCCTTCCAGTTCGGCCAGGAGCCGGGAACCGACGCGGGCACCGCGGGCGGACGGCGCGACGTACACGCACTTGATCTCACCCGTGGACGGATCGAGCGTTCGGAGGGCCGCGCGGCCGACCGGCTCCCCGTCCAGCCGGGCGACCAGGAAGGTGCCGCGCCCGCCCGCGACCTCCTCGTCCGCCAGCTCGATGTGGATGTCCTCCGGGTCGTGGTAGCGGTCGGCCAGCTCGGCGTCGAGCTGGGCGATCAAGGCTCTGGCATCGGCGCCGAGGAGGGGTTCAGGGGTGATCGTCACATCCATGGATGCACGCTACCGGTGCCCCCGGAAGCCGATGGAAGCCCGCAGACCGCACCCCTTCAGGGCTTCAGCACCAGATCTGCGCGGTGGAGGTCGAAGAGGTCGGGATCCTGCTTCTCCATCTCGGATTCGAAATCGTCCCATCCATGCCGGGACACGAAATCGGATTCCGATCGGCTGATCGGGATCAGCCAGGTGAGGACGATCGGAAACTCCCGCCCGTCCGCCCCCGGCTCCACCTCGGCGAAGCCGTCATCGTGGTGAACGGGAATCGAGGCGTAGAACGACTCCAGCCCGCTGCCCTCCGCCATCGGGCCGAAAGGCCCGACCACATCGCCGCGCAGGAGGGCCGTCTCCTCCCGGATCAGATCCAGCCCGATCTCTTGAAGGATCACCGGATACGGCCCGTCCGCCAGCTCGGCCGGCACGGCGATCATCAGTTCCTGGTGGACGCCCTTGTCCGAGACGCGGGACGGGAGGTGCGTCTCGCTCAGCCCGACCGTGACGTAGGTGTTGATGCCGGGGAGCCTGCCCCCGCCGCACTCGGCCACCTTGAACGGCATGGGACGGCCGTTCGGGTGGCGGCTCCATCCGTGCATGATGCGTCCGAGGCGGTCCTCAAGATGATCGATCAGGTTCATCCCCAGATGATCACATCCAGCGCCGACGTTCCGGCGGCCCGTCCTCCTTGAGCCCAAGGAGGACGGGCCGCTGGACCGACCAGGTGGAAGGTCGAGTTCAGCGACGGTTGGGGCAGCCGGTCACGCCCACTGACCGGGCTCGTATCCGCCGGCGGGCTGCCGGGTGATGACGTTCAGCCGGTTCCAGGTGTTGATGAGGGCGATAAGGGACACCAGGGCGGCGAGCTGGTCCTCGTCGTGGTGCTTGGCGGCATCGGCCCAGGCCTCGTCGGTGACACCGCCGGCGGCGTCGGCGAGGCGGGTGCCCTGCTCGGTCAGTTCCAGGGCGGCCCGCTCGGCCTCGGTGAAGACCGTGGCCTCACGCCAGGCCGCCACCAGGTTGAGGCGCAGCGAGGTCTCCCCAGCGTGCGCGGCCTCCTTGGTGTGCATGTCGAGGCAGAAGCCGCAGCCGTTGATCTGGCTGGCGCGGATCTCCACCAGGTGCTGCGTCGCGATCGGCAGCGTCGAGTCCAACAGGACCTTGCCCGCCGATTGGAGGTACTTCATGTACTTGGCCGTGGCGGAGTTGCCGAAGTAGTCGAGACGGATGTCCATGGTGATCTCCTTGCCGTGTTGGCTGCTACCCCTCACTGACGGAGCAGCCCGGCAGAATGTGACAGCCAGACGAGCATGAGCGCCCCGCGCCCCCAGAGCCTCCAACCGCACGACACCGTCCCGCGCAGCGACTCCAGGTTGTGAGGTGCCACTGCCGCCCTTGACCGCCCGGACCGTTCGCAATGCGACACTCATCACCCATGGACCCACCACGACAACAGAACTTCAGGCTCAGCAGCGATGGGACGACGCTGATTCATGTTCCTAATGGTTGGGGTGGCAGATGGCTCCCAAGGCGATACACCGACCGGTTGATCTGATGCTCAACGTCGGCACCGTCCTGGCGGGAGGCGCTTTGGTCGTGACCTCGCTGGTCACCACATGGGGTGTCTGGACCCATGAGGTGCTCGGGATGTCCATGGCCCCGTACAAGCAGGCTTCCGAGTTCGGGCAGGCCGATCCGACCACGACTTCGGTACTCGTCATCGGGTGTGCCGCAGTCGGCATCCTTGCGGCAGTGCTGGCGCTGTTCGTAGACCAGCGGGCCGCGGTGCTGGCAGGTGCCGGCGGCCTCGCTGTAAGCGGCGTACTGGTCTTCTTCTGGTTTACCTTGCAGAGCGCGAACGAGAAGCTTACGGCGACCGGTGACCTGGTCTTGGATATTGCACGGTCGGAGTTCAGCCCGTCATCAGGGTGGTACGCCGCCGTCTCAACTGCGCTCGTCATGACTGTTCTCGGAGTCATCTCGGCCGTTCGAAGCCTGCGCCGGAGCGGTCGCGGGGCTTGACCCAGCAACCGCGCGGCAGCTTGGCCGCTATGCCGGGCGCCGTCGCAGGCGGACGGGCCCGGCGAGTTGGATGTGGGCGAGGGGGCTGGCCGGTGTGCTGTCGGCGGTCATGAGGGCATGTCGGTCGGGTTGGTGGCGAGCACACAGGCGACGGACGGCGCCGCTCAGGCGACGTAATTCTCACTTCGAGCTGAACTGTCAGACCCACGTGACAGATTCTCCCCATGCCTCTACACGTCGCGAGCCGTCGCCGCACCACCCTCGGCCGGGACTTCCCTGATGCGCTGATCCTCGATGTGACTTCGCGGGGAGCAGAGCCCTGGGTCCGGCTCAGCCCGTTCTACCCACACGGCGGCATCCCGGTGCCCGGCCATCCGGATCGAACCTCACAGTCCGTCGAAGGCGTCTGGCAGGCGTTGAAGGTGTTCGCCGACGAGCAGGAGGACTTCACCAAGCTGGACGTCACGACGATGAAGGGGCTCAAGCGAACGGTCCGACGACTCGGTCCGCCGCTCGGCCACCGGCTTGGCGGCCGTCTGCTCGGCTACGAGCAGGCCAGGCGCCTGGTCTATCTCCCGACCTATCGCTGGATGTCCGATCACCGAGCCCCCGAACTCGTCGCCGAGCTTCGCGAACTCAGCGAGCACCGAACCGTTGTACTGCTCGACTACACGATCAACGGCGATGTGGCGGACCTTTCGACGCCGCTTTCACACGCGGCCCTCATCGCGCAACACATCCGAGAGTCCTGACCTGTGCGCACTCGGCCAACGACCTGAGCGCACCGCCCGGGTTCGGCAGCGAAGCTGTTCCTGACGAACAAGGCCCACGCCCGTCCAGCCCTGTCCACCGATCTGCCGCACAGCCCTCCCGCGCGCCCGTAGGTTCCGATTGGATGCATGGCGATGGAGTGGACCAATGAAGAGAACACGAGAACGCGCCGGAGCTGCGGCGCGAACTGGCCTTGAACGCAAGGTCGGGTTGGAGCACCACGTGAATGAAATCGGCGATACCCCGGATGCTATTTGGGATGTTCTCGCCCAGCCGTACTCTTTCGCACCGGCCGGGTCGGCTTCATGGCTGGTCCATTTTCTGGACGACACGAATTCAGACGGTGATCGGATCAGACTGGGCGACCCAACAACCCGGACATATATCATCTTGAGCAGGTTCATGGATGATTATGTCGTGGCAGAAATATTTGAAGCGCGCGAACTTTCAGACGTCCAGCAGGAGCGGCTCGGTTCATTGGGCTGGAGCCTGACAGTCACCGGAACTTCCCCGATTTCCCCTACATGGTCCTTGGAGTGGAAATGGTACGAAGACGAGGCATTCCTCACCAGTTGCGGCGAGGCCGTCCTCAGCGCGCTCCGCGAGGTGCTGAATGTGCCGGCAGAGCGACTGCGGTGCTGGTCATGGGGCGAGAGCGGCCCACTCGACGTGCCGCACATGCTAAGGAGCCGTGATGCGCGCCCCACGACGTTTGGGGCTGCCGAACAATGTACCGACTGGGAGGACCTTCGACGACGGCTTGACTGGGTACTACTGACCCTCCCGACCGATGCCGCCGTGATCCTGACCGCAGCGGATTCGGGAGTGCAGTTCATGACTGATTTCCGCGGGTGTGTGGTCACCAGCGCCATCGACCCGGAACTCGACCCAGCCGATCTCCCGGAGCCGGGAAAGGCCATGACCGACCGGGCACGACAGATGTACGAGATCGGCTGGAGGCCTAAAGGCCACGCACCGGACTTCGCTGACTGGACACTCGGTGAACCCGTGATCTGGGCGGACACCGGCCCGCTGGCCGAACAGGCGATAAAGGCGCTACAGGCACTCGGCATCCGCGACCCGTCGGAGCTCACGGTTGAGGCCTTCCGCAATGGCGCCGACAAAGGCGACCCAGAGCATGTCGCCAAAGAGCTGGGTGTCCAGGCCGCCGAACAAGGAACAAGATGACCGTGACCCACTGGCCGTTGTTCCAACTACGGGTGCGCACGCCACGGCTGGAGTTACGACTCCCCACGATCGAAGAACTTGACGCGCTCGCCCAACTGTCCACAGAGGGCGTCCACGACCCGGACCAGATGCCGTTCGCCGTCCCGTGGACAGACCAACCGCCCGCCGAGCGAGCCCGGGGCCTCATGCAGTTCCACTGGAGGCAGATGGCCAACTGGACTCCCCAGGACTGGAACCTGCAACTCGGGGTCTTCCTCGACGACCACATCGTCGGAGTGCAAGGCATCATCGCTAGAGACTTCATGATCCTGCGTGAAGTTGGCACCGGCTCTTGGCTGGGGCAGCGCTACCAGAGCCAGGGCATCGGCACCGAGATGCGGGCCGCCGCACTAGAACTGGCCTTCTCCGGGCTCGGCGCCGAATCCGCGGTCACCGCGGCGTTAAGCGACAACACCGCCTCCAACACAGTCTCCAGAAAGCTCGGATACCAACCCAACGGGATGGTCCGCACTCGAGTGCGCGACACCCTCGGCTACGAGCAGCGATTCAAACTCGACCGCGACCGCTGGCAGCAACACCGAACCGTTTCCGTTCAGATCGGCGGCCTCGAACTATGCCTTCCGCACTTCGGCCTCTAATGTGAGGCGCCCACACGCACGCAGCCATCTATCCCGACGCCCTCGCCCTCCCCGCGGCAAGGCTCAACTCTCGAAGGGAGGGGAAACGATGACAGACAAGACCATCAAAGACAAAGTGCTGTGCTACATCGCTCGGGACGGACGGTCGCTGGTCTTCCGGCACACCGACCACAGCTACGAAGAAGTCGGGATTCAGATCCCTGGCACAGGACAGCAGCGCTGCTCAGAGGCTGTCGATCTCGGTCGGTGAGCCGTCAGGGGCGAACGTGAAAAGTCGTGGCGGCCCCATGGTCCGGACGGCTTCGTTGATGGTGGCATCGCGCTCGGACACCTCGTCCGGGTCGGATGGATCGGTGAGCCGGAATCCGAGGAGTCCGACATCGTTCGGGTCGGCGTCGTCCGGCTCGGGCATGCCCTCCAGGATGAAGCCCAACAGCGCGCGCAGCGCATCTTCGCCGAGGTCCAGGGGGTGGAACGGCAGCGGGTACGGCTCGTCCGACCAGTCAGGATCGTGCGGGACCGGATGTTCCCCGGCCCAGTAGGCCGCTTCGAAGGGAAGCGGCTCGCCGATGTTCTCCATGACCCCGCTGTCGGGGGACAGGCTGAGTGAACGGATCAGATGTCCGTCCTCCCACACGGCGAAGGCCAGCCAGTCGACGACGCTGTGCATCGCGTGCAGGACCAGCCTGCGCCCTATGCTCGCCTCGACCAGATGGGGCGCGAGCTGCGAAGGGCGGTCGGACATCACCCGCTGGTCGCAGATGATGTCGACTCCCGGAAGCCTCGCGGCGTAGGTCGTCCCGTAGCGCGGGTAACAACCGTCGCCAAGAGATGACGGTTCGGCCTCTCGGACCGCCCAACCGGGATAGAGGTCCTCGATCAGGACCGCGGTCTGCTCCGGATCCGCTACGGATGCCGCACGAAGGGCCTCCTTGATATCCCTGTCGGCGTATACCAGTAGCCCAGTCTTGGCGCCCATATCCCGCTCCTTGTTCCATATCCGCGGCGGCGGAGAGCGTATCGGTCCGCTGGGACAGTCCGAGCAGTGCTGAAGTGGCGGCGACCGGCACTCAAGACCGTCCCGTGATGGTCGAGCTGTGAGCGACACGCATCAACTCCGGACTCCGACCATCTCAACGTCGCGTGTGGCCGGCGTTCGGGGTCGCGCACAGCGCGTCGTCGACCAGCTTGCTCTCGGCCTGTGTCACGCGCAGGACGTGGTCCGCCGATTCGGCCTGCACACCCGACATCGAGAGCGTGACGCTGCGCCGGCCGTCGGCGGTGACACCGGCGGCGCTGATCCAGCCAGAATCACCGCCCTCATGACCCCAGTACGTGCCGCCGCACGACAGCGGGCGGGAGAAGAGCCCCAGCCCGTCCCGGGCGCCCGGCATGAGCGGTTCGAACTCCTTGCCGACGGGAATGGTGTGCTTCATCTGCGCCAGCTGCGTCGAGGGCAGGAGTCGGCCACCGAGCAGGGTGCGGAAGAACCGGTTGAGATCGGCGGTGGTGGAGACGAGTCCGGCCTCTCCGTTGTTGACCAGGCCGGCCTGCTCGGTGACGTCCACGAGTGGTTCGCCGCGCTGGAACCTCTGGTAGGTCTTGGCGTGCGGCTGGGGCAGCGTGGGCGAAGTACCCGGCCAGAAGGTGTGCTCGAGGCCGAGCGGCCGGGCGATCCGATCACGTACCTGCTCATGCCAGGGGTGCCCGGTGACCCGCTGGATGACCATGCCGAGCAGGGCGTAGCCGGTGTTGGAGTAGCTCCAGTCCTTGCCGGGCCGGAAGTCCGGACGGTGGCGCATCGCCCGCGCGACGGTCTGCTCGGCCGTGTAGGTGTCGTATCGGTGCTGGTAGAAGTCCTCCGCCGAGGTGTAGTCCGGGTAGTCGTCGTGGATGCCGCTGGTGTGCTGGAGCAGTTGGCGGACAGTGATCGCGCGGCCATCGTTGCCGTTCCCGGACACCACGCCGGGAAGCCATCGCTCGACCGTGTCGTCCAGGGAGAGTTCCCCGTCGCCGACCAGTTGCAGGATCACGGTGGCCACGAACGTCTTGGTGACGCTGGCGATCCGGAAGTAGCCGTCCGGAGAGACCTGCCGCCGGGTCGTCAGGTCGGCGACGCCGCTGGTGGCGATCTGGTTCCGGCCGTCAGGGCCGCTCAAGCGGGCCTGGACGCCCGTCGCGCCGAGCGCGGTGAGCGCGGCGGCGTTGCGCCGAAGCCCGGCCCGGTCGTCGTGGTGTCCGGCGGCGCTCGCGGCGGGCACGCCGGCAGAGAGGGTGCCGGCCACGATGGCGGCCAGGGCCAGGTTCCGTCGGATGGATCGGCCGCGCCGCCGGGGTGAACGTATCGGTGAACTCGTCATGGCGTTGACGCTAGGTCCGGCCGGGGGAAGCGGACGATACCACTCACCAGTGGGAAAAAGGGGTGGTGGGCTGTAGTGTCAGGCCCGATCGCCGTGGCCCAGACTCGTGCAGATGAATCACCAAGGGGCCGGTCGGCTTTCAGCGATGTGGCGCGGCCTGGGCTATCTGCTGGGAAGCCTGTTCACCACTGCGGCAGCCCTGTTCGCGCTGCCCGTGCTGATCGTCCCGATGATGGCCCGCGCCTGGGCGTCCCGGCACCGTCGCCGCGCAGACCGGTTGCTGCTTTCTCCGCGTTCTGGTCCCGTCCGTGTCGGTATGTGGCGCGTGCTCGGGTGGCTGTGCGCAAGCATCGTGACCAGTCTGACGTTCGGGCTCGTCGTGCTGCTGTCCGCCGGCAACGCGGTGGCCACAGCCATCACGGTGCCCTTGTGGTGGGCGTTTCCCGCCGACACGCGCCTGCGCTTCCTCTTCACCGGCGTGCCGCTGTCCGGATGGGGCACGGCATTGACCTTGGGGACGATCAACTTCCTCGTGTTCGCGGCGCTGACCTACTGGATGGTTCCGCCACTGGCGCGCCTCCACGCCCGGATCTGTGTCGCGTTGCTGTCCCCCACGGCTGCGGAGCGGTTGGCACAGCGT
This sequence comes from Actinomadura xylanilytica, assembly GCF_030283145.1. GTDB lineage: Bacteria > Actinomycetota > Actinomycetes > Streptosporangiales > Streptosporangiaceae > Spirillospora > Spirillospora xylanilytica. Next base: position 1,007,301 of record NZ_JASNWE010000002.1, on the reverse strand, counting down.
GTGGACACCCTGACCGAGACGCGGTCCGGCGCCATGAACGCGCACGGGGCGGAACTCCGCCGGATCGAACGCGACCTGCACGACGGCACCCAAGCCCGGCTCGTGGCCATCGCGATGCGGCTGGGCACGGTCCGTGAGTCACTGGACGAGGTCCCTGAGACGGTGGCCAGACTCCTGCGGGAGGCGCACGAGGGTACCGAGGAGGCCATGGCAGAGCTTCGAGAGGTGATCCGGACCATCTACCCGCCGATCCTCGCCGACCGCGGCCTCGCCGGAGCGCTGGCGGCACTCGGGACCCAATCGGCGATCGCCCCGAGGCTTGAGATCGGCGACCTCGGGACCGTTCCCGCCGCGGTCGAGGCCGTGGCCTACTTCACGATCGCCGAGGCGCTCACCAACGCCGCCAAGCACAGCCGGGCCACCCGGACCACCGTCCGCGTCGCACGCGCCGGTGACCGGCTGTCGGTCGAGGTCACCGATGACGGGATCGGCGGCGCCGACGAGACGCTGGGCACCGGCATCGCCGGAATCCGCCACCGCGTCCTGGCGCTCGACGGCACCGTCCGCGTTCACAGCCCCGCCGGCGGCCCGACCACGATCACCGTGAGCCTGCCGTGCGGGTCGTGATCGCCGAGGACAACGTCCTGCTTTCCAGCGGGCTGGAACTCCTGCTGACCAGCAAGGGCTTCGACGTCGCCGCGATCGCCCAGGACGCCCCCGGCTTCATCACCGCCGTCACCGAACACCGACCCGACATCACCATCGTCGACGTACGGCTGCCGCCGACGTTCCGCGACGAGGGCATCCACGCCGCCCTCCACGTCCGCCGCCAGTACCCCGGCCTGCCAGTGCTCGTACTCTCCCAGTACGTCGAGCAGCAGTATGCCGGCGAACTGATCTCCGACAGACGCGGCGGCGTCGGCTACCTCCTCAAGGACCGGGTGAGCCGGGTGAGCGAGTTCATCGACGCCCTGCGGCAGGTCGCCGCCGGCGGCACCGTCATGGACCCCGAGGTGATCGCGCAACTCCTCACCCGTCACGCCCGCGACCCGATCGCCGGCCTCACAGCACGCGAATGCCAAGTGCTCGCCCTGATGGCCGAAGGAAAGGACAACGCCACACTCGCGGCCCGGCTCGTCATCACCGAGAACGCCGTCCACAAACACATCGGCAACATCTTCGCCAAGCTCGGCCTCTCGCCGGCCGACAGCGGCCATCGCCGCGTCCTCGCCGTCCTCACCTACCTCAGCAGCCGGTAAGGACGCCCGGCGAGGGGCGCCCAGTCCGGCCCCGTGCCCACGAACACCGGGCGCGCCCCGGCGTGACGCAGCGCGAACCATGGCGGTGATCAATATGGCACACTGCCTGGGTTCGTGCTGTTTTTGGGCTATAGCGCCGCTGTCGAAGGCTTCCTGGAGCAGAACATGCAGACGCCAAGCTGGAGAGACCGAATCCAGTCAGGCCCACTGTGGGCCTACTTCCTGTATTTTATGCTCTTTGGTCCTCTGACTGGAGGCGCTTCTCTGCTCTTCACAGACGCCCCTACTTCCGCTGTGCTCTTGATGGCGATGTTCGGGAGCCTTTCCTTCGCCGGCATTATGACGTGGTGGATGGCTGTAATGCGGCGCAGGGATGCGGATGCGACCGGCGGCATCCAGAAAGCCGAAATGCTGAAGATGGCGCGAGCGTCCCGGACCGGCGAACTTCCGCCAGATCGGATCTTGGACCATCCGATGCTCGCTCTCATAGAGCGCAGGCAAAGACAGAACCAAAGATCACTGGTCTCCCTCCCACTGATCCTCGGATTCGGCATAATGTATAGTTTCGTGAACGCACTGAACTCATCCGCCAACTACTGGTGGCTTGTGGGGATGTTGTTTGTCCTCATGACTCTTGGACTGGTCCAGGCTAAGCGAAACTTGACCAAGTTGGACCGCCTGGAAACGGCGATCAATATCCGCGCTCACGAACTGGCCGATTGATCCGGCGGATATCTTACGGCCCGCATGGGAGTCCCCTATGCAACTCCCACGAGAATTCATACCCGCTCATGTCACTCGGCACCGTGGAGGCGGATTCCCTCCAGCAAGGTCTTCGCGTTCTGCCTTACATGCGCCACGGGGTCGATCTCGCTCAGTTCCTGCACAATCTCGACAAGTCCGTTGGTCCCGCCGGAGGCGTCCAATCGCTTGAACCGCACGCGAGCATGCACGTGGTGAGGGCTGCTTCGTCTGATCACGGATGTGCTGGTCCGGCTGGTGAAGACTGTTCTCTCGTTCTCAGGGTGTTCCCCGGCTGCGGGTCGGAGCGCTCCGAAGTGGTCTCGCCGGCCGGTGCGGCTGTCCTATCCGGTGAGTTCTGAGAGCGCCGGCCACACCTCCACGGCCGCGAAGGCGCCGGGAAGGGAGGACACCAGTCGGCCGTCCGGGGCGAAGGTCATCGTGCTCATCGGTATCCAGCCCGGCCCTGGCTCCGGTCCCATCACCGCGAGAGGTCGCCCGCCCTGATCCAGGATGAATGCGCGTCCGCCGTAGTCGACGGCGACCGTCCCGTCCGCCGGGTTCACCGCTGCCAGGCAGGTGTGCACCAGGTCCTTGCCCGGAATCATGGTCACTCCTTCGCGCCGCGGTAGCGATCCCCAGCGCGCAAGGCGGCAATCGCCCTCAAGACCGCCCGCGCAGAGGTGGCCGTCGGCCGCCAGCACGCGATCGCGTGCGGAGTCCACCAGCACGGTTCGGATCCAGACCCCGCGGTCACTTGCGGGCGACCTCAGGGCGGGAACCTCGCGGTCGGCGTCCCGCAGCGTCCGGATCGGTGTGCCTTGGTGCAGGTCCCACACCACGACCGAACGATCCCAGGCCATCGTGACCAACCGGCGTTGGTCGGGGGCCACCGCGATCCACTTCACCTCTTCGGTGCCCGGCAGCACGAACCTGCAAGAGCCGGTGACCAGATCCCACACCCGTGTGCCGTCCCTGGCCGCCGTGACCACGACCTGACCAGCCGCCGAGATGGCCTGGATCGGGCAGGCGTGCCCGGGCAGCTCCGTCACCACCCTCCAGTCGGCCGTGTCCAAGATCCGGATGCCGTGGTCCCCGAAGGCGCGCCTCGTGGTGGCCATCAGCCCACCATCCGGCGTCAACGACGTCAGATCGATCCCCCCGGGGCGCCCGCGTCCGCCTGTGACCTGCTCGCCGGTCGACAGCGACACGGTGAACAGCCGGCCATAGCCGTCGACGACCACGCAGGTATCCCCATCAGGGAGAACCGCACGCGCCTCGGGGATGTGCGCCCGCTCTACCTTGATCGTGCGACGTGGTTCCAGAACTTCGATCACGGCCCGCTCCCCAGGGTCGTTGCCAACACGCCGATCGCTGAGCCGGCCGGCGCCCGCCGACGATCAAGCTCCGGTGACCATAACGGCCAAGATCGACCGAGGTCCCGGGTCCCGAACCCGTCCACCGCGGTTCGAGATCATCCGTCCGTGTGGCTCCCACTGTGGCTCCCAAGGAGCCACCTCGACCACCGGTTTGCAAAGCCGGTCATGAGCCCAGTGCCCGACCTGGCGACCCCCTGACCTGGGCCTCCTCGGCGATAGCCCCGCAAACGACCGCGAGTCCCCGTTGATCACCTTGCCAACAGGCACGCAACGGGCACGGCCGACGGATTTACAGTGCGCCAGGGATTCCGGTGTCACTCCCCCACTGAGCCTTTTTCAGCGGCGGTGCGGGGACTGCTGACCACGTGATGGTCGCGGTCTGTGTGGCTGCCCCGGAACGTCAAGGAGCCCCTGGTAGGACGGTTGATCTCTCACAATCGCTCGTCTGCATCAGAGGCTCCGCATGCTTCTGTATCGTGCTTCGCTGCCGTGCCGCGCCAGACCCTGACCCACGCCACCGGCGTCGTCCGCCGGCACCGCAAGGAGATCGGCAGCAAGGGCCGGGCACTGCCGCCCGGCCTGCAGTGCGTCAGGTCGATGAGACTGTGCCAACTCTACTGAGACCGGACAGCGGGGCGGTCCATCACTCGGGAGCGGGCCATTCCTCGGCCAGGAGCGCGTATGAGAGACCGTCGAGCCATCCCTTGGTGCGGTGGAGAGAGTCTCTCACCGTGTGCTGTTCGCGGCGCATCCCAACCCGCTCCATCAGCCGCCACGAAGGTTCGTTGTCGTAGAAACAGTCCGCGTGCAGGCGGCGCAGGCCAAGACTCCCGAAGGAGACGTCGATGAGGGCGCGTACCGCTTCGGTGGCGTAGCCCTTGCCGCCGTAGGAGGGAGCCAACGTCCACCCAAGCCCTCCTTGGACGCTCTTCGCCTGGTCAGCGACCTCCTCCTGGGCCCAAGCGTCCTGGACCTGCAGCGTCAGATCGCCGATCACCCGGCCGTCCAGTTCGACGATGAGCAGGTCCGCGAGCCGCTCCTCATGGAGAAAACGCTCACGGTAGTCGTCGTACGTCGCCGTGGCGGCCCCGACCCATTCGTGAATCTCCGGCAGCTGCCGGTAGGCCCAGGTCGCGTCCAGGTCGTCAGGGGCGGCCCGGCGCAACAGCAGTCGGTCGGTGGAAATCGGCCAGTCCAGCGTGTCAAGAGGGTGACGCATGGGCTTCATGCTGACAGAGAGCCGTGGTGACACACAAAACGGACTACTGCGGGCGATCTCCCCACAACGACGCGGCGATCGCCATCACCATCTCCGCAACCGCGGTGCCCGCCTCGATCCTCATCTCCGGTCTGGCGATCACCTAGGACCGGCACCGCGACCGCCCGTATTGGGCACAGACCTGGCACACGGCTTGGTGACTGGTCGGCGCAGTCACAGGTCAAGGTAGGCCCGGCTCCTGGCCTCCCACAGTGGAGACCTGGCCAAATGTCGCCCATCGGAGCTCGGAGTCCCTGACCGGTTCCGCGCGGCCGAAGCACTGCCACCGATGCGGCAAGCTCTTAGAGGCCGAAGAAAGGGCGATGTCGGCGTGAGCGATGTTCAGGATGATCTCGTGGTTCGGCCGGACCTCCGGACAGGGCTGATCGTTCTGGCCGTCATGGCAGTGGCCACCGCGGGCATCGTCGCCGCGATCCTGATCGGCGACGCCCCGACCGTGTTCGCCCTGATCGTGGGCGGCCTGTTCGCCGTGCTGATCCCCCTGGCGCTCGGGGCCCTCCTCAGCGCCCGGATCACCCTGACGGCTCACGAACTCGTCGTCCAGGGATTGTTCACCCGAAAGTGCCAGCCACGCTCACGCGTCGCGGAGGTGGTGCGCGCGAGCATCACCGCGCCTCGCGGAGGGGCAGGCGAGAGCCTGTTCGTGCTCGACGCACAACGCAACCTGCTCATCAGGGTGCAGGGCGGTCTTTACACGCACGAGGATTTCGCCCGGTTGGTGAACGCGCTCGGCGTGCCGTGCAGCGGGCCCGACGGTCCCGTCGACGCCAAGGAATTCGCCAAGACGAATCCGGGCCTTGTGTCGTGGGCTGAGCAGCATCCCTACCGGATCGCCTTCGCGGTCGCCGGCATCGTGTGCGCCGCAGCCATGGCACTGGCACTCGTTTCGATCGCGACAGCGTCCTGACCCGTCCGACCGGACGACGTCACCCAACGCGGAACTCCGACGCAGGCCAGTGCAGCACATCGACAAGCGATTCATTACGAGTCTCACAAGCAGATCCGCACCCGGCCGGCCTCGTCCGCTGACCTGCTCGGCGGCCCAAGGCCAAGAACTCGACGCGTGCGGTTCCGCTGCCTGACCTGTGCGTGGCGGCGTTGTGCGAGCACAGGGTGCGTCAACGGGTCGAGCGGGCGGACGCCTGGCCGGACCGGCGGGACCGTGGGAGGCAGCGCGCCCCGAGTCACGCTCGTTCAACCAGCGTGCGGAATGATGCGGCGATGCCAGCCTCTCCCAACTTGGTCAAGGACCTGATCGCCCTGGCGGTCGAACTCACCTGGTTCTTTGAGTCCTGCGACGACGGAGACCTGAACTCTGACGGCGCGGTTCGGCAGATGGAGTGGATCGCTCACGTGCTCGGCCAGCAGAACCGAGACGACCGAGCATTGATCCTCACGGTCGTCCGCGAGATGGCAGCCAAAGAACAGAGGCCGGGGGCCAGGGAGTTTTTGGAGACGTTCCCCGAGAACATGGGACTGCTCGAGACAACGCTGGCTGAGGCGGCGCAGGCGGCGGGCCGCGCCAACGGCGCGAGCGCCGCCCTTGATCACCAGGGACGTGTACGGGCGTCTGTTCGTGGACGACAAGCGTGCGGCGGCCGTGGGGATGAGTAGCGCCCTGTTCGGAGACTGATCCGGGCGCGTGGCTCCCACCGTGGCTCCCACGGCACAGAAAAAGGCCCCTTCCATCTCTGGAAGGGGCCTTTGACCTGTGGTGCAGCCGGAGGGATTCGAACCCCCAACCTTCTGATCCGTAGCCACTGGCAGGACCGCGCTGGGCCGCTCCACCCCAGCTAAAGCTGTGTGTCAATGATCGGGTGCGTAAGCCGTTGTGTGCCTGTGCTGCTGTACTTTTCTGCTGTACAGCAGACCCGACGGCAGCGCTTTCACCCGGGTAGTCTCCCCCTCGCCGTAGTTGAGCCGACGTGAGCGCGGAGACCCTCACCTTTCGCTCTGCCTGAGCTTCCCGTGTGTCGTCCTCCGCGCACTGCGCTGCCAAGCCTCCTGACGCTGATCATCCGCGCGGATGAGTGCTTTGGTCCGCGGCGCGGACGACGCCCAGACGGCGGGCCACCGGGGTCGCGGTCAGCCCGTACAACGTCACCGTCACGACGATCACCAGGAACGTGACGGGCAGGATCTTGGAGGCACCACCGATTCCCTGCGCGGCGAGCTGGACGGAGAACGTCGAGGCGGTGGCGGCGGCGACGATGCCGCGCGGGTCCATCCACCCGATGAAGCACCACTCGCCGGTCGTCAGGCCCGTCCCGCGCGTTGCCAGGTAGGCCAGGAGCGGTCTGACGAGCAGGACCAAGGCGGCGACCAGTCCCAGGGTCGGGAGCGCCACATTGGCGACCGACTGTGGCGTGATCGTGGCCGAGATGGAGATGAACAGGAGGCCGATGATCAGCTGGACGAGCGTCTCGGAGACCGGCCTGCGTGCGGGGAGGTCGAACCTCTTCAGGTTGGCCACGGCCAGTCCCATGATGATCGCCGCCAGCAGGCCGGTGTCCTCGCGGGCGATGTCACATGCGGCCGCCACGCCGATCACGGTGGCGATCTGTGTGGTGGTGGCGAGCACCTCGCCGAACCGGAGCGATCGCATCAGCAGCCACAGCAGTCCTGTCCCGATGACGCCGCCAGCCAGGCCGACTCCGATGCTGAGGACGAACTCCAGCACGTGGGCGCCGGAGCCTATGCGGGCCTTCTGGAGGACGGCGCCGAACACCACCGCGCCCAGGATGCCGCCGATCGGATCGACCAGTGAGCCCTCCCAGACCAGGATGCGCCGCACCCGCTCGACGGGTCGGACGAAGCCGAGCAGCGGGCTCACCACCGTTGGGCCGGAGACGACCAGAATGGCCCCCAGCATCACCGCCGCGCCCGCCGACAGGCCGAGCAGCGGCGCGGCCAGCAGCGCAGCGGCCGCCATCGTGCCCGGCACGCCGAATACGATCAGCCTGACCACGATGCGGCGGGTATCTCCCTTCAGCTTCCGCAGATCCAGTCCGAGACCGGAGTCGTAGAGGATCAGCGCGACCGACAGTGACACCAGGGGCTCGAAGGCCGCCCCCAGCAGCCGGTGCGGATCGATGTCATCGATCAGCGCACCCGCGACGAAACCGGTCGGCAGCAGGACGATCAATGCGGGGATGCGCAAGCGGTCCGCCAGGAGCTGAGAGGCGACCGCGAGTGCGACGGTCAGCCCCAGCCCAAAAAGGATCTGATCGGTTGTCATAGCGCCCCCCTGGCCCCGCGTTCACCGGCCCTTGCGGACGCGGCTCATCGGAACGGCGTCAGCCGATCACAACGACGAATCGCGCACGCTCAAAGATCGTGGGCGACCTGCTGGCCGCCGACGCCGAACCCCTCCCAGCCCCCAACTGAGCCCGCCAGCATGCTGCGCACCGAGCAGGAGCCCCCACCCGACCCCGCCCCGGGCGCGAATCCTGCCGCGGACCTGGCCACTCAGATGACCGGTGACCACGCCAATATTGGCAACGCTCCGAAACTTAGACGCTACTGGACGGAGTATCGCCAGGTTGGCGCGGACACACCATGACCTGGTCTTTGTCCAGGACGGCCCAGCCGGATAGGTCGGCCAGGAAGCGGGCGAACTCGCTTTTGCCTGATCCGGCGTAGCCGCCGACCAGGATCAGGACGGGGCCGGCGCCTGCGTTGGCGACGGCGCGGCTGTGCCGGGCGTTGGCGATGCGGGTCTTGAGCGCGTCGCCTCCGGGGAACAGGCCCGAAAGGTCGAACGGGGCGTCATCGGTGGCGGGCTGGTCGCCTCGGGCGTGGGCGGCCATGCGTTCCAGGACCGACAGTTGGATGTTGTGGGCGCGGGCGATGTAGGGCAACCAGTCGTCCGGGACGCGTTCGCCGCGTTCTCAGCGGGACACCTCGTTGCGGGTGAGGGTGGCGGTTCCCGCCAGCTCGCACAGGAGGGCCGCGTGGGCGCGTTGGCTCTTGGTGCCACGTAGGCGCGCAACGTACGCGCCGAACTCTCGTCGTCGCTCGGTGCTCATCCGGCTACCTCCGTCTCACAGTCTGGCCCCTTCCTGGCCCCCTCTCGGGCTCCTTTGCCGAATGCGGTGACGCGCGACCTTGGGTGATGTCGTTTCCACACTGCACAACGGGTCTGGTGATCACTGTCCGGATCCGTGCAGCCGATGTGAGGTCATCCGCGATGGACATGCGCACACGCTCTCAAGACGAGGATCTGGCCCGGCTCCGAACCGACTTCGTCGGTCACCGGATCTGGCGGTCGGTCCGTCAGGACGGACGGCTCGGCGACTGGGTCGCCTCCCTGCACGACCCGGACGCCGGAATCGACCCGACGGTGATCCGGGGCGGCCCGGATGCGCTGCGTGAAGCGCTCACGGAAGAGCGCGAGCGAGTTCGGAAGATCAAGGAATCCGGTGACGGGGCTTAATGGTGCACCCGTCCCGCCACCGGACGGGGCCGCAAGGGAAGGGGCGACCTCGTGGGTGGAGGAGACAGCGCGGTCGATGAACGACCCCTCGGGTTCGTCGGCCGTGCTGTCTCCAACCGGCTCGTTCGCTGAACGTTGGCGCTTCCGCTGGGCCTGCCGTCGCCTCGACAAGTTGGCGCGTGACCTGGGCCTTTTGGGGTGGGGGACGGAGCGGCGATACGAGCAGATGCCGCCGGTGCTTCATGTGTTCGCGCCTGATGCGCCGATCGTGGGCGACAGCGTCACGGTCGTTCGGGGGGCGCTGTACTGGTGGTACCTGTCGAGCACGGGGGCGTGGCTGGGGCCGTGCTCTGAATCGTGGCGCGCGGCCGATTCTGCTACCGCGCTGCTGGCCATGTGGGGAATCGAGCCCCGGGGGTATGGGGGCTGGCGCTGACCTGGGCCTCGTCTTACGGCTTGATGGTCTCGATGATTCTCCGGGCCGCCTCGGCAGGCTCGGACTCGTCGGTATTGATGGTGAGGTCGAACGGCTTGGTCTCGCCTGCGGTCTGGAGATCGGCGTACGTCTCGTCCCACGCCTGTAGGCGTTTGGGGCGGTCTGCGTCGCCCCGTAGGCGGGACCGTTCGGCGCACACCTCGCGAGGTATCCATAGGAGGACGGCCGTCCATGCCAGCGGGACCGCTGCGCGTAGACGTTGCAGGTCGGCGACGTTGCCCATGTGGGCGACGGGGATGCGGCCGGTTGTGGTGAGCGCGTCGACGTCGTCGCGGTCCACGGCGTAGCGGTTGCCGTAGCGGTGGGTCTCGACCAGAAGGCGGCCCGCCGTGCGGAGGGTGTTGAGGTCGTCCGGGGAGACGTAGCGGTAGCCGGTGCTGCGGCCGGCTCCGAGCTTGAGCTTGGTCAACAGCGTGAGGCGTTCGTCCTGGCGGGCCAGTGCGGCCGTGACCGTGTCCTTGCCGCTGGTGGGTGGGCCGTAGAGGATCACGCCTTGCCTGGTCACCCGAGGATCTTACGCAGGGCCTCCCGCGTCTGGTCGGCGATGCTGATGGCCGCGCCCTGGCGGTTGTCGATGGTGAGGTGGACGCTGGGCGGGCTGGTCGCTGTGTCGATGCCGCGGGCGTAGTCGTCCCAGTGCTCAAGCTTCCACGCGTCGCGGGGGGCGTCGCGGAACTCGATGTACTCGCGCATCGAATCGATGTCGCAGCGGACCCAGATCGCGGCCACGCCCATGCCCTTGGCCTTGCACCGGTTGGTGAGCCGGTTGAGCCATGCGGGGTCGTTCAATTCTGTGATGAACGGCGCGGTGAGGATCGTGGAGATTCCGCAGTCGATATTATCGAATGCGGTGTCCATAGGGCATTTGCACTCCAGCGGCCTCACTTCGTTGAGATAGAGATCGCTATGGCGGTCGTGCTGATCACCTCCGAGCGTCGCGAGGACTTTTTCACCGGCGTAACCGCCGACCAGGACGAGAACCGGGCTGTCGGTCCCGTCGGCGAGGACTCGTCCCCGCCACGCGTCGACCACCCGGTTCTTGAGAACGCTTCCGGCGTCTGCGTCGCGGGCCTGGCTGCCGTCCGTCATACATCCACCTTCACATCCCCCATTCGAACTGGTCGAGCGCCCGATATGAGCCGCTTTACAAGTAAATCGAAAGGGTCGTCAGATGACTGTGACAAAGCAGCGCCCCGGCCGGCAGCCCCTCAGGCTCCGTGAGCTACGCGAGGCGCACGGGCTGACTCTTGAGACGGCCAGATCGCCGGGACGCTGCTGCGCGAAGCGGACGGGTGGTGGCGCGGCGTCGCCCCCGACGGCCGGGTCCGCAAGTTCTTCATCGCCCCCGACGAGGACGGCGACCCTCGGCTGATCGCGGCCGAACGGCTGATCGGCCCATGAGACCCCGCGGCCCCGGGTTTGCTGGCGCGCGCCCGGGGCCGCGGCACCAACCGATGCAGCGCGCCGAAGGTGGTTCGCATGACCATCACGACCGACATCCCCGCACCGACGCGGATCGAGCCCGTCGCGTTCCTCGAACTGGAGATCACCCGGCGGTGCACGGCCGCGTGCTTGCACTGCTATAGCAACTCCGGGCCCGCGGGCGGCACCGGGACCATGACGCCCGCGGACTGGACGCGGGTGATCGAGCAGGCCGCCGCCCACCCCGCCATCGACTCGGCATCACCGACCACAACGTCGACGACGCCCGTCCGGTCGGCCGGGCCCTCGGCCGTGGTGCGGCCACGTCGGTGCATGACCTGTGCGGGTCGTGCGGGCGCGGCCGGGCGGCGATCGACACGAGCGGGCGGCTGATGCCGTGCGTCCTCGGCCGTGCGTTCGATGCCGGGAACGTCCGCGACGCCCCGCTCGCCGAACTGCTGGCCGCCGACCGGTGGAGTGAGGTGGTCGCGTCGATCCCGGGGAAGGCCGGTCGGTGCGGTCCGGCGGACAGCAACGACTGCGACCCGGCAATCTGACGGCCATGGACTGGAAACCGCACGCCGCGCGCCTCGCCGAGCAGGTCACGCACGCCACGTCCCGGTGGCGTCCCGTCATCGCCTCGGTTCCGCGGCACGAGTTCGTTCCGCGCTGGTGGGCGTGGGCCGCGCCCGCGCCGGGTCTGTACGGAGCGGCGACCTGGGACCTGGTCGACGGCCCGGCCGACGAGGGCGGCTGGCTGACGGCCGCCTTCACCGACCGTTCCCGTGTCACCCGCGTCGGCACCCGCCACGCCGACGACGCCAAACCGGGCGAGCAGACGGCCGGGTCTCCGACCTCGTCGGCGACGCTGCCAGGGTTGCTGGTGCACATGTTCCGGCACGCCCGCCTGGCCGACGGCCTGGACGTCCTGGACGTGGGGACCGGGTCGGGGTACGGGACCGCGCTACTGGCCACGCGCCTCGGCGACCGGCACGTCACCTCCGTGGACGTGGATCCCTACCTCGTCCAGGCCGCCGCCGAACGGCTCGACCGGACCGGGCTCCGGCCGCAGGCGTGCACGGTCGACGCGACCGAGCCGGTACCGGGCACGTTCGACCGGATCATCGCGACGGTGTCGGTCCGCCCGGTCCCTGCGTCGTGGCTGGCCGGGCTTCGGCCCGGCGGCCGGCTGGTCACCACCCTGGCCGGAACCTCCCTCATCCTCACTGCCGACTCCACCCCCGACGGCGGCGCCGAAGGGCGAATCGAATGGGACCGCGCAGGCTTCATGACCTCGCGCAACGGCCCCGACTACCCGCCCGACGTGGTCGCGGCGATCGCCGCGGCGCACACCGCCGAGGACGAGGACGTCGCGGCGGGCCGGTACCCGGTGGTGAACGTGATGGAGGCGTGGGGGCTGTGGTCGATGCTGGGCGTCACCGCGCCCGGAATCAACTGCGACTACCGAGAGACCAAGGGCGGCGACCGTACCGCGGTCCTGGTCCACGATGACGGGTCGTGGGCCCGCGCGACCGGCCACCCCGACGGCCCGGTGACAGTTCACCAGGGCGGTCCGCGCCGACTGTGGGATGTCCTCGACGACATCCGCGCCCGGTGGCTCCGAGACGGGTCGCTGCCCGTGCACGGAGCCCGCGCCACCATCACTCCGGACGGCGTGATCCACCTGCGCCGGGGGTCCTGGACGGTCACCCTCACCTGATCCGTCACGGCCCCGGGGCGCATGACCGCCCCGGGGCCATGACGTCAGGCAACGCCGCGAGCAGTTGGCCAGCAAGGCGAGGGGCACGAGGGTGTTCTTGAGGGTGGTCAGCACTGGGGGATGGCCGCGGGGGACATGACCGTGGCGGTGGTGGCGCACGCCTCCGGACTATGACTCAATACATATGCTCAATCACTCTCCGAAATCACTGGAGGCGAAATGCCGAAGTCCCTCGAGCCCCGCGACGCCGGTGCCATCGACGTCACCGCCCTGAACCTGGTGCCCTCGGAAGCGCCGAACTACCAGGCGGGTAGCTGCACCATCTGCCACTGGGGCCTGACCGCTATGTGCGACGACTTCAGCACCCAGGCCTGACCGACCGGCGAACACGGCGGTCCGCCCCGACCCGCCAGGGCCGGCGGCGGACCGCCACCGGCCCCGCCCTCCCGTCGAAGCGAGAGGACGGGGGCGCCCGCGCGGGGAGCGTCGCCGCCCACGGGGCCAGGCGGCCGAGAACTGCGCCGGCGTCGGGACGGTAACCCCGCGCGATACCCGCAGTCCAGGAATGACGAAAAGCGCCACACCCCCGCAGGGATGTGGCGCTTCCTGTCGGTCGGCTTCTCTCCCGGTAGTGCGTTGTCCGCACCGGGTTGGGTTGGGGACTACGCGACGTAGACGCTGGAGCCGCGCTCCTGGACGGTGCGGCCTCCGGGAGGAACCACGGCCAGCATCTCGCGGGTGCAGTTCGGGCTACTGAAGATCAGGGCATACTCGTTGGTCCGGTTCTGGAGGATGAGCGGCCGGGTCTGGGCCTTGATGCAGCCGCTCGGGTTATGGACCACCTGGCCGCCGCCGAAGACGAGTTCTCCGTGCGCGGCGGAGGCCGTGCCGGGCGCGGCGAGGGTGAGCGTTCCGGCTACGGCGAGGGTTCCGAGCGTGGTCGCGACTCGTTTCATGGTGACTCCTGAAGATCCGAAGCGGCCGGCAATCCACCAACCATCACAAACAGTATTGGAACATTAACAGTGAGTCACCGAAGTTCGGTTCGGCCGGTCGAGCTCCTGCCTGTCGACCACGTCGGTCGGTCGCCTCGGCGGAGGCTAGGTGAATCTTGCCGAACCGCAAGTCATGGCGACTCTAAGTCATCCTTAAACTACTGATTGTCATCAAGGGGAGGGTTGATCATGAAACGTATCCTCATCGCCTCGATCACGGTCGCGGTGGCGACCATGATCACTGCGGTTCCGGCCAGTGCGGCACCGTCGATCACCGCCGAGCAATGCATACAAGGCGGAGGTCATGTCACGGGTTACTTCGGGACCTGCGTAGGCGGAGTCTACGACGGCTACCTGATCGACCGCTGACAAGCGGCGGCTCCCTGATCACGAACGAGATCAGGGAGCCGAGTTTGCACATGCAGGACCCGCACAGGGAGCCCACCACCAACACCGACCGCCTCGCCACCCTCCGACGAGCACGCGTCTGCGCCCAGATCAACGCCAGCAAGGCACAGGCCAACCTCGCCCTCGTCGACCGGCTCATCGAAGAGGAGGCCACGGCGCGCGGTCTGCCGCCCAGCCCGCCGGCCCCGCCCGCACAGGAACGTGCCAATCGGATCTGGCTGGCACGACTCGGCGCACTCGGCGTCGTCGTCCTGACCCTCGTCCGCTGGAGCCATGGACACTCCGTCCAAGCCGCCGCACTCGTCGCCGCCGGCACGGCCGCCGCTGGCAGCATCGCCGTCGCGCCCCTCGTCGCGCCGCTCGCCGTCGACCTGCCCCGGAACAACCGCGGCGAACCCGCGGCCCCTCGGCCGATCGACCCCGCCGACCCGCCCCCCGAGCCGACGCCCGTTCGCCCGTCCCGCACACCGAGCTCCAGCTCGACTCCGAGTCCTTCTCCAAGTCCGTCCGGCACCCCGTCGCCCGCACCGAGTCGGCCCACCTCCAGCCCGCCCTCGACGGCCCGCCCACCCGCCCCGTCGTCCGACTCCGGCCCGTCGACCCCGTCGACCAGTCCGCCGCCGGTCGACGAAAGCACCGGCGGAGACTCCCAGGGACCGAGCGACCCGGCCAGCCCGGCCAGCCAGGTCAGCCAGGTCAGCCCACCATCCATGACCGAGCCGCCCGGCCGGGCCGGCATGTCCGGGTTGTGCGTGGCCGGCCCGGAGCTGCCACTCCCCATCGGGACCCGGGTGCTCTGCTAGAGCCGGTCGCCCAGCGACGCGCGCCGTGACGCGGCCACCGCGCGCTTGCCCGCGGTGGCCTTCGCATAGTGGTGGGCCATCGCGGGCGACGACCAGCCGAACAGCGTCATCGCGTCCTGGATGCTGCCGCCATCCTCGTACCAGGCGTCCACAGCAAAGTGCCGGAGTTGGTGCGGGTGAATGCGAGGGATGCCAGCCTCGTCACAACGCCGCTCGATCATTTGATAGATGCCGGAGGCATCGAGCGGCTTGCCGCACCAGCCAAGCCACAGCAGCGCGGGGCCGTCGGAGTCGGGGTCCTTGGCCCGAGCCGCGAGGACGAGCGGATGCCGGGGACGGGCACGCAGGTACTTCGACAGCGCCTTGCCGGTCTTCGCGCCGAACCATCCAGTTGAAGAACCGGCGCAGGGAGCGGAACCGGTTCGCGGCGGTCGTGGTGGAGTGCCGGTCCAGGACGGTGAGGAGGTAGTCCTGAACGTGCGCCTTGGTCATGTCCTCGAACGTGGCGCCGTCATGGGTGGCGTGGTCGCAGCCAGCTTCGCACCAACTGCCGGCGGTGAACTCGGCGAGCTGCTCGGCGGCCTCGTTGTAGGACTGGATGGTTCGGGGGGGATCCGCTTGGCGGTGCGCAGGTCGCGCTCGAACTCCCGCCAGGTCAGTAGATCGGCGTGGTTCATGGCGAGATAGTAAGCACCCACTATGACCAAATCAGAAGGTGTTGGAGCAATGTCCCTCAACGACGAAGGCCCTGGCCCCCGCAGTATCGGGAGGTCAGGGCCTGTCTGGTGCAGCCGGAGGGATTCGAACCCCCAACCTTCTGATCCGTAGTCAGATGCTCTATCCGTTGAGCTACGGCTGCCAGCCGGGGTTAACTGTACCGGCTCCGGGGGGAGGTTCGCGAATCGGTTGCCAGGCTCGCGTCGACCTGGGGGGACGGGTGTGCGTGCTCTCGGGGGAGAGTGCCTCGGATCGGCTCGCGACCTTGGGCAGGCGCCGTAGCATCGCGCGCTGATGGAAGGACGCGGGTCGACGGTGTTGGCCGTCCGGACGCCGGCTTTCGCGGCATCGGAGGCGCGACCCGCACGACGGGGCTAGACTGGGCTCCCTGACCCCAGGCCGGACTTTGCTGGTTGGTACGCCGAACCGGTAGTCTGTGCCGAGCCTCAGGGCTTCTGGAGGATTCGCCTAGTCCGGTCTATGGCGCCGCACTGCTAATGCGGTTTGGGTTTACCGCCCATCCGGGGTTCAAATCCCCGATCCTCCGCCACCAGCAACGCCCCCGCTGAGCAACACGTCAGCGGGGGCGTTTGGGCTTCCTGTGTGGGGGCCCACCTCGACCAATGGGCATGTACAACTGGGTCTGACCGGCTCGGCATGTCCGCGCGGGCGGGCTTGGGGCGAGGCGTTGCGAAGCGCGGGGGACGCCGGTGGGTGCGCTCAGCGGTCGGAGGGGCTTGGACCATCCTTCCGCCGCCGATGTACATCCCCATGTGGCGCAGGTCGCGTTAGAAGAGGATCAGGTCTGAGGCGGTACCGGTGTGCCAGTGTTTGGACGGGATTCCGGTCCAGTGCGGCCTGCCGATGCGAGCCGGCGGTCTTGACGGCGCCGAGCGCTCCTGTGCCCAGGTTCGGCGTGGGTCGACCATTTGCTTCACCGAGGCGCGAGGAAGTCGGCCTGAAGCGCCGCCAGGGTCGGTTCATCGAGGATGCCATGGGCACCACCATGTTTCCCGGTCGGCCGGCCTCGTCGAGCTGCCGGCCTCCCCACCGTGGCGTTCGCCGCCCGCAGCGCTCTGACGAAGCCCCGGCGTCGGTCTCGCGGTGTGGTTATTCGTAGCCCGCGCTCACGGAGGTCCACTTCGAGCAGACCAGCACGCACGAGCGGAAGGTGATCGTGGTGGACTCGTCGAAGCTCTTGTTGACGTAGCCCCAGTTCATGTAGCCGACTTTTGCCGTGATAGTCCCGCTCCGGCCGGTGCTGGACTTCCACTGGACAAAGGGGGACTCGCCCTCCTTTTCGATGTCCTTGATGTAGAAGTACTCGCCGTACGGCTGAAAGCAGCCGAACGCGCCGTCACGGGTGGTGCAGCGGAGCCAGTAGTCATGACTCGGAGAGCCCTTCTTGGCATACTCCTGCCCGTCCGACGCGCTCGCCGGGGGCGCCGTCATCGCGATCGAGGCCATCGCGGCGGCACCGGCTCCCATCAGGGCGAGCGTTCGCTTGACACGCACGCGTCTCTCCTTTCCGTAGTTTGGCTGACGGGTCGAAATTAAGCCAGGTTCCTATCGATACGCTATTGATTCCTTATTTGTGAATATGCACCTCGGAGGTGCTTATCGTAGAAGCGGTCGGGGTCAATGTCGCGCGGGCTTGTCCAGCCGGAGGGAGCCGGGGGTGTGGTCCGGTCGGTGCGGACGGCGGAGGAGGCGGGGGCGGACGCGGCCCAGGCCCTGGAGCGGACGGGGCCGCAGGGAGGACGTGTCGTACGGGCCGGCGTCGTTGAGGGCGGCGGCGAGTGCGCCGTCGACCAGGACCGCGCCCGGGTAGGCGGTCGCGGTGAGGCGGGCGGCCAGGTTGACCGGGGTGCCGAACACGTCGCCGAGGCGCATGATGACCTCGCCGTACGCCATCCCCACCCGGACGCGCGGGAAGTCGGGATCGGCCTCGAAGCGCTCGGAGATGCGCAGGCCCGTCTCGGCCGCTGCGGCCGGGTCGGAGACGACGAAGAGGATCTCGTCGCCGAGCGTCTTGACCACCCGTCCGCCCTGGTCGGCGACGGCCTCGGTGGTGGCGGACTCGAATCGCTCGATGAACGCCGCGAGCGCGTCGCCGTCCATCCGGCGGCTCAGCCGGGTGAACGACACCACGTCGGCGAACCCGACCGCGAGGTTGGCGACGCCGGCGGCCGGGTCGGCGCTCGCGGTGGCGGTGGACGCGGCAGCGCGCATCCCGGCGGCGGCGAGCTGGCGGCGCCAGCCGTGCAGCAGCAGCCGTTCGAACGCGGGACGCAGCTCCTCGGTCGCGGCCAGCGCCGCGGTCACGATGTCCTCGGTGACCGGCTCGTCCGGCGGGATCTGCTCGGAGAGGCGGCGCAGCCAGACGTCGCTGAGCCAGCTCGCCAGGCGTCCCATCGTCTGGCCGACCGCGCGGACGAGCTGCACGACCATGTCCTCGTCGATCAGGTCGTTGCCGAGCAGCTCCCGGATCTCGCCGAGCGCGGCCACGTCGCCGTCGGTGAAGGCGCGCTCGTCGCCCGCGGGCGCCGGGAAGCCGAGCGCCTGCCAGATCCGGCGGGCCTGGTCCTCGGTGACCCCGGCCAGCACCTCGATCTCCTCGCGCGTGTAGCGCACGGGTCCGCCGAGGAGGGTCTCTTCGATGTCCTGGGGGTCCGCCACCGGCCACCTCTATGTCTCATCGACTGATGTAACAATAGTGGCGGGGTAAGATCACTGCCGTCAAGGATGAACGGTCGAGGGGACGAGCAGTCCGGCGGGCGGGGCATGGCCGAGTACCGAATCGACGAGCTGGCCCAGGCGGCCGGGAGCACCGTGCGGAACATCCGCGCCTACCAGGACCGGGGGCTGCTGCCGCCGCCCCGGCTGGAGGGCCGGGTCGGCCTGTACGGCGACTCCCATCTGGCCCGGCTGCGGCTGATCGGCAAGCTGCTCGGCCGCGGCTACACCTTCGCGATCATCAAGGACCTGGTGTCGGCGTGGGAGACCGGCAAGGACGTCGGCGACGTCCTCGGGCTGGAGAAGGTCCTCACCGATCCCTGGTCGGACGAGATCCCCGGCACCGCGAGCCATGACGAGCTGATCGGCATCTTCGCCGGGGGGCTGGGCGAGGACGAGTCCGAGCGGCTGCTCGCGCGGACCGTCGAGCTGGGCCTGGTCGAGCCCGAGGGGGACCACTTCCGGGTGCCGAGCCCGCGGCTGCTGCACGTCGGCGCCGAACTCGTCGCCGCCGGGGTGCCGCTCGAATCGGTGCTCGACATCGCCCAGCAGATCCGCGACGACTGCGACGTCATCGCCGGGCGGTTCGTGAACCTGGTGCGGGAGCACGTGTTCCACCGGCTGGAGGACGACCCCGTCCCCGGCGGCGACGAGCTCACCGAGGTCGCCGCGGTCGTGCGCCGGATGCGTCCGCTGGTGAAGATGGTCGTCGACCCGTTCATCGCCCGTGCGATGGAGGCCAGGGTGCAGGCGGCGCTCGGGGGGCACCTCGAACTCGTCCGCGACCAGATCGCCGCGCGTCCCACCGAGACCTGACGTCAGAGGAGGCTGGCGCCCCAGACCACGGTGATGGCCCGGACGGCGCCCTCGGAATCGGTGAAGGTGATCGTCCCCCTGCCCGGAAGGCCGATCAGCGCCGTCCGCAGCGTCACTGTCAGCTCGTCCGACCGGCCCTTGGCCATCGCGCCCTGCATCTGGGACAGCACGATCTGCCCGTCCGACACCATCGCGGTCCAGGTCACCCGGCCGCCCGACGCCTTGAGTCGCAGCGTGGCGGTCTTGGTCCCGTACATCTCCACCTGGCCCGGCGCGATCACCAGGTCCCCCGGCTTCGCCGGTCGCTGCGGCGAACTCGACGGGGGAGCGGGCGAGCGGTGCGGGGGCGAGGTCGGGACGTGCGGCTCCCTCCCGTCGGTCTGGGGGCGCAGCGCCGGGCCGACCGCCTGCGGGGGCTGCGACCGCTCCCCCGACCTGCGCTTCCCGTGCTCCGCACCGCTCCCGTTGGACGGGGAGGTGTGGGTGATCGACGGCTGCGGGCGGGTCCCGAACGGCGGCCAGGACAGCGTGGCCGGGCCCAGCCCCGGTCCCATGACCATCACGGCCAGCAGCGCACTGACCAGGGCCCCGGCCATGCCGCCGCCGGTGAACAGCCACCGCCGGGTGAACGGGGACGGCACGTCCGGCTGGCTGGGGAGCCCCTCCGGGGTGAGCGCCCCGCCGCGCGCCGCGATGTCGGCCCGGTATCCGGCCAGCTCGGGGTCCGTCGCGGTGTGCATCACCCGGTGGCGTAGCGCTGCGGGCAGGACGGGCGACGGCGCGCGCGTCAGGAGCGCGACGGCCCGCAGCCCGTCCAGCCGGGTGCAGGACTCGCAGGCGGCGATGTGCTGTTCGAGGTCTGGTTCGTTGGATTCGGAGTCGTCCTCAGGGGGGCCGGCCTCACCCCGTGGGGCGCAGCCACCGGCGAGCGCCCGATTGTGGCTCGGCGGAGGCGTCTGCCTGGGGCCGGGACTACGTGCCGCGAGCACCACGACGGCGGCGCTACGGAACGACCGTCCCGTCGTACTGCGAGCCCCGCGCTTCTCCTTGGCGCCGTCGGGCGCGTCCCCTGAGGATTCAGCGAACGCATCGCCATCAGCAGGGGGGCCGGTCGGCTCATGGAGTTCGGTCTCTGCGTCGGCGGCCCGTCCGCCCCGGACGGAGCGTCGCCCGGTGGCGCAGTCCTGCGCGACCAGGAGCGCCTCGGCTTTGAGCGCGTCCTCCATGCTCAGCCGGGCCTTCCGCACCCGCATCGCGGCACGCCGGGGAGACAGCCCGAGCGCCGCGCCGAGCCTGGACGGACGCAGCCGGTGGCGTCCGGCCAGCAGGATCGCTTCCTGGTCGCCGGGCTCCATTCGTGCGAGGGTCGCGCGCAGCAGATCGTGCAGCTCGTCCGACTCCAGGGGCCGCGCCTCCGGGCCACCGGACCGGGCAGGGGCCTCGGAGAACTCGGCGTCGCGGTCCCAGTACAGCTCCGCGGGATGCCCGCGCTGGACGCACCTGCGGCGGGCCGCGCCGAACAGCCACGAGCTCAGATGCAGATGGTCGCGCATGCGCGGCGCGCGCCGGTAGGCGTCGATGAACGTGTCGTGCACGATGTCGGCGGTGGTCTTGACGTCCCCGGTCATCGACGACACGTAGTCGAAGAGATGCTCAGAGTACGCGTCGTACAGCTCGCCCAGGACGGTCTCGTCACCCTCGTTGAGGCCCTGGACCAACCGGCGGTCGGCCCTGGCTTCGTGGGAGGACCACCTGGACATGCACGCTCCCGGCACCGGCATGGAAGTCCTGCATACACCCGTACGCCCCATCCGCACCACTTGATCCCCTGAAATGACCGGACGCGGTGACCCAAGGGTGGGAACACCCCAGCGGTGCGTGATCATGAAGGCCCGTGCGGTGATCGTCCGGACACGCCGAGCGACCGCCATCTCGGCCTCCTGCACGCCGAACTCGCCAACGAGCGGCTGCGCTCCGCGATGGCCCGCAACATGGAGACCCTCCTCGACCCCCGGCTCACCTGACGTCGAACACGTGAAATGAACCGGTGCCGAGGCCCGCCCCGCTGTAGCCTGACCACGTCGGCGGGTGGGGAAGCCCGGCCGGCACGAAACGCCCCGCTCTCCCGCTCCGGCGGCGAGGACGGGGCGTTTTGTCGTCACTCTCCCGGATTCGCTCGTTCGGGAGCGGAGGGATCAGGTGCGGAGGGATCAGGTGCGGGGGGATCGGGGGCCTGGGGAGGGATGCCGGGGAAGTCGTCCTCCAGGCCGGCGTCGTCCCGGAGCTTGGCCACCGCCCGCGAGACCGTGCTCTTGACCGTGCCCACGCTGATTCCGAGCACCTCGGCGATCTCGGCCTCCGGCATGTCCTCGTAGTAGCGGAGCATCACGGCGAGGCGCTGCCGTTCGGGCAGCCGGTCGAGGGCGCGGCCGAGCGCGTCGTGCATGTCGCTGCGCCGGGTGTCGTCGTCCACGGGCCGCTCGGGGAGCTCGTCGGTGGGGTAGATGTCCAGCTTGCGGCGGCGCCACCAGGAGATCTGCGTGTTGACCATGGCGCGGCGCACGTATCCGTCCATCGCGGCGCGGTCGTGGATCCGGTCCCAGGCGAGGTAGGTCTTGGCCAGCGCGGCCTGGAGCAGGTCCTCGGCCTCGACCCCGTCGCCGGTCAGCCTGGTCGCGGCGCGCAGCAGCGCGGGGCCGCGGGCCTGGACGTACTCGCGGAACTCCTCGTGCCGCGTGTCGCTCACGTCACCACCGGGCCAGGGTCGCGCCGGGCCCGCCAGGTCCGGATCCTGTCGTGGATCTCGGTCGCGGGCAGGTCGCGGGCAGGTCCCGGCGCCTTCGACGATCGCACGGAGATCGTAATTCCGGGCCAACCAAAATGGCATATTCGGGTAAGCCGGAGGATAAATCTTCCACCGGGAATAACAAACTGCAACCGGCCGTCGACTTATCGCGACAAATCCGTCGACAGTTGAGTGGCCTGGCACGACCCTTGACTCGCCGTCCTAACTGCCGTGACAGCATGTGAAGACCGATACTGGAGTGCCGCCATGCCAGTCCCCCGCCGTCGTGGAGCCGGCCGCCGCCGCCGTCGCGAGGCCGTTCTCGGGGCCTCGCCGGCCCCGCGCGGCGGCTCCGCCGACGACGACCGTCCCCTGCGGGTCCTGACCGGAACCGTGCTCGACGCGAGCCCGCATCTGCTCGTCCTGCACGCGGAGGGGCGTGAGCAGCGGTTGCCGCTGACCCCGGCCACCAAGGTCTGGCGCGGCGGGCCCGGGGGCCTCGCCGCGCTGCGGCCGGGCCGCGAGGCGATCGTCCGGGAGGCCGCCGACGGACTCGGCGCCGACCGGATCTGGGTCGACGTCCGCCGGGTCTCCGGCACCATCCTGACGCGCGGGCGGGACACCGTGGAGGTCGACATGGGCCCGCACCGGGGGCGCGTCCACGTGCTGCTCCCCCCGCAGGCCCTCGGCCGCGTCCTGGTCCGGCATCCGCGCCTGGAACCCGGCTACCTCTTCGACGCGATCTGCGTGCGGTCCCCCGGCGGCCCCCAGGCGGTGCGTCCCGGCACCTCGCAACCCGGCTACCGCGCGGACGACCTCGCCGCGCCACCCCCGACGGCCCCGGTCCCCGACGCCCTGCACGGCACCGCCACCTGGTTCGACGCCGGGCAGGACGCCGAGGAGGCCCGCTCCGGCTGGGGCACGCGCGGCGGCGCCGAGTCCCGGATCGGCGGGGCCGCCTACCCGGCGGTGGACGCCGAGGGCGAGGCGGGCGGGTGCGCCGACGCACCCGCCGGATGCGTTCCGCTCCCGTTCCTGTCGCTCGGCAGCGAGCTGGCCGTCAGGAACGAGTGCACCGGCCGCACCGGGGTCGTTCCGGTGGTCGAGTGCGGTTGCGCGGCGGCCCTGTTCTGCGACCGCTGCGTCGAGTGCGGGACGTCGCCGCGCGGCCGGGTGGTCGAGCTGACGCCCGCCGCGTTCGTCGGGCTGGGCGGCGAACTGGAGGCGGGGTGCTTCAACACGGTCGTGCGCCACGGGGCTCCCGATGAGGACGGGCTGGGGCGCTGACGATGGTGATGGTCTTCCAGAACACCCAGGTCCTGCTGCTGGCCGCCGTCCTGCTGGCGGCCTGCCTGGCCAAGCTGACGATCCGCAATCCGCGGGCGGCGGTGCCCGAGCACGTGCACGGCGTCCCGGTCCCGGCCGGGCTGCGGCGGGCGACGGCGGGACGGTCGATCCGGGGGATGAGCGTCGGACTCGGCCTCGGCGAGGGCGTGCTCGGGCTGGCGCTGCTGGTCACCTCGCACCTGTCGGTGCGGATCGCGACGATGGTGGCGTTCGCGGCGGCCACCTGGGTGGTCGGTGAGCTGCGGGTACGGCGCCCGGACGCGGGGTGCGGCTGCTTCGGCGGGCTGAGCTCCAAGCCCGCCGGCCGCCGCAGCGTGCTGCGGGCGATGCTGTTCACCGCCGCGGCGATCGCCTCGCTCGGGGCGCCGCACGCCGGCCTGGACGTGCTCCGTACCGGTCACGCGCGCATGGGACTGGTCCTGGTGGTGGAGCTGGCGTTGTTCGCGGCACTCTCGCCGGAGCTGTCTGCGCTGCTCCTGCCACGCGGCCTGCCGCGCGCCCTGCGTCGCGGCGGAGGCGGGAGCGGGCATCGAGGCGCAGGGCAGGGCGAGCGGCAGGACGTGCCGCGTGGCGCACGGCGCGGCGTCCGGCATCGTCCGGTGGTGCCGTGCGCGCGGCGCCGGAGCCCGCTGGCCGAGACGTACGCGACCCTGTACGACAGCCCCGCCTGGGCGGCGCACGAGAACACGATCGCGAGCGCGGTGCCGCTGGATGTGTGGCGGGAGGGCTGCTGGCGGTTCGTGGTCTTCCAGGCGCGGGCGGACGGGCGCGACCTGGAGGCCGTGTTCGCCGTGTCGACCTCGCAGTACGACCGGACCGTCCGCGCCGCCCTGGTCGGGCCCGGCTCCGCGGAACGGCCGGCCGGCGCGGCGCCTTCCGGCCGGCCGTCCTGACCTCTGCGGCTCTCTACGACTGTCTACCGATTCTGCTAGAACGCCGAAGAGAACCCTTGGCAGGCCGGGCGGCGCACTCGATACGACTCTCTACGTCCATCTCGGTGGAGGGCTAGACAGGGCTATACATCGCTAGCACCACGTTTCACCTGGTCAAAGGACTGAAACGCGAGCATGCGACGGTATACGGCCCTCTAGCCTTTCGCCGAGAGAGCGTAAGAGAGAGGTGGCGCTCGTCGGACCGGCCGAGCGTCGTCAGGCGGGCTGGGCTCGGAGGAACTTGCCGAAGTGCGGGACGGTGAACGCGACCAGGCCGCGTTCGGCGCTGTAGATGAGCCCCTTCTTGATCAGGCCGTCACGGGCGGGCGACAGGCTGGACGGCTTGCGGCCGAGCTCGTCGGCGACCGACGAGGTCGCCACCGGGGCGTCGCCCTCCTCGCCGAGCATCGCCATCGCGCGCATGTAGTCGCGTTCGGCCGGGGTGGCGCGTTCGTAGCGGCTGCCGAAGAAGCCCACCGCGAGCTCGCTCTCGGCCTCGGGCGCCGCGACCTTGATGTCGTCGACGGTGATCGGGGTGTCCGGCGCGACGTCCCAGACCACCTTGGCGTACGCCTGGACGAAGTAGGGGTAGCCGTCGGCCGCCCCGTAGAGCGCGTCCAGGGCGTCCTTGGTGAAGGTGACCTCCTCGCGCTCGGCGGGCGCCAGCAGGGCGACGTCGGCCGAGTCGCGGTCGAGCCGGTCGATCCGCGCGTAGCGGAACAGCCGCTCGGAGTAGGACTTGCTGGCCGACAGGACGGCCGGCAGGTGCGGCAGGCCGGCGCCGACCACGATCAGCGGCCCGCCGGTCTGCGACAGCTCATGGCAGGCGGCGCAGAGCGCGGAGACGTCGTCTGCGGGGATGTCCTGCATCTCGTCGACGAACAGCGCGATGCCGGCGCCGACGTCGGTGGCGACCGAGGCGGCGTCCACGAACAGCTCGGTGAGGTCGATCTCCAGGTCGCCGGAGTCGGCGCGGCCCCGGCTGGCGGGGACGTCGATGCCCGGCTGCCAGCGGTGCGCCCTGGCCTTGGCCCGGCCGCCGGACGGCTCCTCGCCCGCCTGCGCGAACGCCTTGAGCACGCCGAGGAAGCCCTCGATGCGGTCGGGCGCGCGGTGCCTGGGCGCCAGCTCGCGGACGGCCATGTGCAGCGCGGAGGCGACCGGGCGGCGGATCGACTGATCGGGCCGGGCCTCGATCTTGCCGGTGCCCCACAGCCGCTGGATCGCCATTGAGCGGAACGCGTTGAGCAGGACGGTCTTGCCGACGCCGCGCAGCCCAGTGATGATCATGCTGCGCTCGGGCCGGTCGCGGGCCACCCGTTCGAGCACCACCTCGAACTGCTGGAGTTCGCGGTCGCGGCCGGCGAGTTCCGGAGGGCGCTGCCCGGCGCCCGGGGCATAGGGATTGCGCACGGGGTCCACGGTCTCGGACTCTATGAGGCGGTATAGCTGTGGCCGTAGATTTGCGTAGAAACTCGTACGGCGTGTCGCGTGCGCCCGCGGTTCGCGGCGGCGCGCCGCCGCGTCCGGCCCCCCCGCGGCCACCGTCGCCATCATGCCGCCTCCCCAGGCGAGCGCACACGAACGAGCTAGTCGAACTTCTGTTCGACTATTCGAACACAGTAGCGCATGGGGTCGGCGCCGTCAGCCGACCCCCCGGAACCCGCGGTCAGTTGAGCGGCTCGTCCCGGCTGGACAGGTGCGGCACCTTCTCCGCCGGGACGGTCCCCATCCGGCCCGCCTGGAAGTCCTCGAACGCCTGCACGATCTCCTCCCGGGTGTTCATGACGAACGGCCCGTACCGCGCGACCGGCTCGCGGATCGGCAGGCCGCCCAGGATCAGGATCTCCCAGCCGTTCGCGCTCGCCTGCGGCTGCACGTCGGCGGCCCGGACGACCAGGCCGTCACCGTCGCCCTTGTGGTGCGAGCCCGCGAACACCGCGAGCTGCCCCTCGTCCAGCCCGATCTCCTCGACACCGGCGGTGCCGCGCCCAGAGAGCACGTACACCAGCGCGTTGAAGTCGCGCGGCCACGGCAGGGCCAGCCGCGCGCCCGGGGCCACGGTCGCGTGCAGGTAGTTGATCGGGGTGTGGGTGACGCCCGGCCCGTCGTGCCCGCCGACCGAGCCGGCGATCACCCGGACGAGCGAGGAGCCGTCGCCCGCCGCGAGCAGCGTGACGTCGCGCGCCCCGATGTCCTGGTAGCGCGGCTTGGCCCACTTCTCGGCACGGGGCAGGTTCACCCAGAGCTGGACGCCGTGGAACAGCCCGCCCTTGGTGACCAGCTCGGGCGGCGGCTGCTCGATGTGCTGGATGCCGGACGCGGCCGTCATCCACTGGGTCCCGCCGTCGGCGATCAGGCCGCCGCCCCCGGTGGTGTCCTGGTGCTCGAACGCGCCGTCGATGATGTAGGTGACGGTCTCGAAGCCGCGGTGCGGGTGCCAGGGCGTCCCCATCGCCTCGCCCGGCGCGTACTCCACCGCGCCCATGTGGTCGAGCAGCAGGAACGGGTCGGCGAGCGGGAGGTCGACACCCGGGAACGGCCGCCGGACCTGGAAGCCCTCGCCCTCCAGGTGGCGCTGGGCGGTGACGACCTTGGCGACGCGGCGCCAGTCGGTCCGGGCGTCCGGCAGCAGGGGCAGGCGCGGCAGGCTCAGCGGGTCCGCGGTCACGGCAGGCATGGGATTCTCCGATCGGTCGGTGGCCGCCCCTCCCGAGGCCGGCGCCGCGGCGGGGACGGTGAACGTCTCGCGCGCCCCGGCGGGGGTGCGCTACCTTCCGCAACGTAGTTGAAAGATAAACTATTCCGGGGCGC
The DNA here is from genome assembly GCF_030283145.1 of Actinomadura xylanilytica. GTDB lineage: Bacteria > Actinomycetota > Actinomycetes > Streptosporangiales > Streptosporangiaceae > Spirillospora > Spirillospora xylanilytica. The sequence continues at coordinate 980,217 of NZ_JASNWE010000002.1, read as the reverse complement.
GGCGACCCCGGACGCGGCCGATCGTACCGAAGATTAGTTGAATCTTCAATTTATGCTCTATACTCGCGCTCATGAGCGAACCGCGCTGGCTCGATGCCACCCAGCAGCGTGACTGGCGAGCCTACGTGGACGGCAGCGTCCGGCTCACCGAGGTCATGGACCGCGACCTGAAGACCCGGCACGGGCTCTCGGTCTCCGAGTACGAGATCCTGGTCCGCCTCTCCGAGGCGCCCGAGCGGCGCCTGCGCATGGCCGAGCTGGCCGACAACGCCAGCCAGTCGCGCAGCCGCCTCTCCCACACCTGCTCCCGCCTGGAGTCCAAGGGCCTGGTCAGCCGGGGAAGCTGCCCCGGCGACAAGCGCGGGGTGTACGCGCACCTCACCGACGCGGGCTTCGACGCCCTCGACCGGGCCTCCCGCGACCACGTCGAGACCGTCCGCGCGTTCCTCGTCGACATCATCGACCCGGCCGACCTCGAGGCCGTCGGACGGGTCTTCACCGCCGTGATGAAGCGCATCGACGCCGGCTGACCCGCCCAGAACGTCGCGGACGTCCACCTAGAGCGTCGCGGACGTCCACCTAGAGCGTCACCGAAACGCCGGTGAGGAATCCGACCGAGACCAGGGTCAGGAACACCCAGGCCAGCATCATCCCCGCGCCGAACTGCCGCCAGGTGCCGCCGACCTTCCACACCAGCAGCCCGCCGAGACCGAACGCCAGCACCAGCAGCGCCACCAGCTGGGGCCACAGATTCGACCGGTCGCTGGACATCAGCGGCGCCCACATCATCATCGCGTCGACGAACACGAACGTCCCGAACCCGGCGGCGACGGCGCCGATGTCACGGCCGCCGAGCCGCTGGGCCCGCACTCCGAGCTCCTCGGCGCGCGCCCAGCGCAGCCGCAGCCGCGGCGCGGCCCGCGCCGCGGGCTCGACCTCCACGGCGTGCGCCACGGCGAAGATCTCGTCTTCGAGGCTCGGGACGCCCTTCTCCTGAGGATCCGCCATGCCGGCTCCCTGGCCGGGGGAGACCCCGGGAACACACCCGGGGACAAGAGATGGATGCGGCGCGCCCGCCCCCCGGCGCCTGTTCGGCGAGCACGCTCTCAACGCACCGTAGCGAATCCGGGGTCCCACGCGAAGTGCGCGTGACGTGCGATCCTGCTGGGATGCCAGGCAGACGGCCACTCCGTGGCGCAACCTTCCTGACCGCGGTCACGGCGGCGACCATCGTGACGTCCGGATGCGGCAACGGCTCGCCCGGTTACGGCAAGTCCGGATCACCGACATCGGCCAGTCCGCCCACCGCGAGCGGGGGCTCGTCGGCGCCGTCCGGCTCCTCACCCGCGAAGCCGAGCCCGGCGGCGTTCCAGTCGGAGATCAAGAAGATCACCGACCCCGCCTCGACGCTGAAGTACTCCTGGAAGAAGGGCTGCCCGGTACCGGTGTCCGGCCTGCGGATGATCCAGATGACCTACTGGGGCATGGACGACAAGCCGCACCCGGACGGGCGCCTGGTCGTCAACGCCAAGGCCGCCGAGAAGCTGGTCAAGGTCTTCCGGAAGCTCTACGACATGCACTATCCGATCAAGCGCATGGAGCCGGTGGACGCCTACAAGGGCAGCGACTGGCAGTCGATCGAGGCCGACAACACCTCGGCCTTCAACTGCCGCCCCGCGACCGGGTCGTCCACCTGGTCGCAGCACGCCTTCGGCCTCGCGGTCGACCTCAACCCGTGCGAGAACCCGTACGTCACCGCGAGCGGCGAGGTCGACCACAAGGACTGCGTGAAGTTCAAGAACCGCAAGAGCCGCGCCCCGGGCGTGATCCACGCTGGCGACAAGGTCGTCCGGGCGTTCGCCTCGATCGGCTGGGGCTGGGGCGGCGAGTGGAACGGCACCAAGGACTACCAGCACTTCTCCAGCAACGGCCGGTGACGACCCTCAGCCCCAGCCTCAGCCCCGGACGAGCGGGTTCGGTCAGAGCATCATGAACGCGACCGCCAGGATCGCGACGACGACCACGACGGCGACGACGCCGATGATGAGGCCCATGTTCGGGCCGGAGGACTTCTCGGGCTGCCCCTGCTGAGCGAAGTACTGGAACTGGGTGGTCGAACCGGCCGGATCGTTCGGTGTTTCAGACATGCCGAAGAGGGTAACTGATCACTTCGTCCGGATTCATGACCCCGCGCCCGGTGTGCCGGGCCTGAGCGCCCCCGCGGCGGCGCACGCCTCGTCCCGTTACGCCACCGCGTCCTGCCCACGCCGCCGACCTGAAGTCGCAGGTCGGCGGCTATTTCGTTGGCGGAGAGTGTGGGATTCGAACCCACGAGGACTGTCCCCAGCCCTGGGCGCTTTCAAGGCGCCTGCACTAGTCCACTATGCGAACCCTCCAACGGCCACAGCCCACGATAGCGGTCGGCGGACGCTGCGATCGACCGCATTGCGCCCTCCCCCGCGACACCGTCCGGCGGCGGGCTAGGCGGGGTCCGGGACGCGGTAGCCGGGGACGGACGGCCAGCGGACGGTCATCACCACCGACTCCTCCTCGGCGCACCAGGAATGGTCGACGCCGCGTCCCCACACCACGTAGTCGCCCTGCTCGGTCAGCAGCACGTCCCGTCCGGGGAACTCCATCCGGAACCGGCCGCTGATCAACACGAGCAGCGCGACGCGCTGCTCGCCGCTGGTCCACTGCCCACGGCGTTCACCGCGCGGGTGCACGCCCCATTTGATCTCGACGTCCTCGCTGTGCCGGAGGTCGTCGTCCGCCTTGAAATGGCCCAGCAGCCAACCGCGGTCACCCGCGGCGTCGACCGGCGCCTTGCCCACGTACACGTTCTCGACCACGGACGGCGACTCTAACGCCCTCCGGTGCCCACGGCGGCCCCGCCACCGGCGGGGCCGCACCTCGCGTCGTGGGTCAGGCGGGCGGGCGCTGGAAGGCGAAGCCGTCGCCGACGACGGCCGCCAGGTTGAGGTACGCCTCGCGGGTGGCCGGGGCGAGCTGCTCCAGCTCGACCTCGGCCCCCTCCTCCAGGTGGTCGTCGTACGGGATCCGCACGACGGCACGGCAGCGGCTCTCGAAGTGCGCCTGGAGCTTGTCGAGATCGACCTGGCTGCGGGTGCGGTTGCGCACCATCGACAGCACGACCACGCCGTTGCGGACCAGGTGGCCGTGGTCGTGCGCCTCCAGCCAGTCGAGGGTCGCGCTCGCCGAGCGGGCACCGTCCACCGACGGGGAGCTGACCAGGACGAGCTGGTCGGCGAGGCTGAGCACGCCCGCCATCGCCGAGTGCAGGAGCCCGGTGCCGCAGTCGGTGATGCAGATCGAGTAGAACTGCTCCAGCACCACGGCCACGGCGGCGTAGTCCTCGGCGCTGAACGCCTCGCTGACGGCCGGGTCGCGGTCGGAGGCCAGCACCTCCAGGCGCGCCCCGTTCTGCGAGGTGAAGGCCCGCACGTCGGCGTACCGGTGCACCCTGTCGCGGTCGTTGAGCAGGTCTCGGACGGTCGCCGCCGTCTCCAGCTTCACCTTGTCGGACAGCGTGCCGCGGTCGGGGTTGGCGTCGACCGCGATGACCCGGTCGCCGCGGATCGACGACAGCATCGCGCCGAGTCCGGTCGTGGTGGTCGTCTTGCCCACCCCGCCCTTGAGCGACATGACCGCGACCCGGTGGTGGCCGCCGGCCACGGTGGTGCGCGCCCGTCCGATCAGGTCCTTGCGGCGCAGCTCGTTCTGCGACTCGCCCGGGTGGATGTTCCCGCCGGACGCCTTGTAGACGGCCTTGCGCCAGCCGGCGGACGGGGCGATGCGCCGCTCGCCGAGCAGGTTCTCGGAGCTGAGGCTCTCGGAGCTCCCGGGCGGCGGCGCCTCGTTGCCCTGCGGGTACCCCGGCTGGCCCGGCCCGGGATGCCCAGCCTGCCCGGGATACCCGGCAGGACCCGGCTGACCCGGGTACGGTCCCTGGGGCGCACCGGGGGGCATCTGCGGGTATCCGGCGGGCTGTGCGTAGCCCTCGGCGGGCTGCTGTTCCTCAGGCCCGAATCCGGGCACCGGGTTGTAGTGGCCTCCGGCAGGCTGCTGTTCCTCAGGCCCGAATCCAGGCACCGGGTTGTAGTGGCCTCCGGCGGGCGGGCTCTGGGCGGGGTCGACCGGCCCGTAGGGGTACGGCTGCGCGCCCTGTGCCGGGTCCTGCGGGGCGTACTGCTCGGACGGGTACGGCGGGAGCTGGTCGAGCGGCGGCGCCCCCTGGCCGCCACCGGAGGCGTCGTACGGCTGCTGCGGCGCCGGACCGGTCTCCCAGGGCTGCTGCTGGTCGAACGACGGCTGCTGCGGCGCGGGTCCGCCCTCGTACGGCGGCTGCGGCTGCGGGACGCCCTCGTACGGCGGCTGCTGCGGGGCCGGCCCCCCACCTTCGTAGGAAGGCATCTGCCCCGGGTCGTACGGCTGGTAGCCGCCTCCCGCATACGGGGGCGGCAGCATCCCCCCGTCGAACGACTGGGGCATCGGCCCGCCCTCGTACTGCTGCTGCTGAGCGGCCTGGCCACCGTCGAACGGAGGCGGGGTCACGTACCCGGGAGCACCGCCGGGAGCGCCGTAGGACGGGAATCCGGGAGGCGGAGGAGGAGCGTACTCGCCTCCCTCCCCGGCCAGAGGCTGCTGCGGCGGCGGGCCGTAGTCGGACTGTGGGGCCTGGCCGTAGTCGGGCTGTGGCGGCGGGCCGAAATCCTGGGGTGGCGGGGGCTGACCGAAATCCTGAGGCGGCGGCGCGGGCTGACCGTAGTCCGGCGGCGGGCCCGGCTGGCCGAAATCCGTGGCCGGGGCGGGCTGGCCGAAATCCGTGGCCGGGGCGGGCTGACCGAAATCCGTGGCCGGGGCGGGCCGGCCGTAGTCCGGAGCCGGGGCGGGCTGGCCGAACGCATCGGGGGGCAGCGGCGCCGGCTGGTGCGGCTGGACGAACCCGTCCTGCTGGAGCGGCGGCGGGGGCGCGCCGAAAATCTCTGGCTGCCCCTGGAACGGGGGCGGCCCTGCGAGCCACGGGTTGGCGGGCTCGGGCGCCGGGGGCTGCCCGGCCTCGGGTTCGGGTTCGGGCACGGGTTCCGGCACGGGCCCGGGCTGCGCCGCGGGCGCGCCGGAGGGGGGCTGCTGCTCGGCGGGCGCTGACGGTTCGGCTTCGGACGAGGGCGGGACGGCGGAGGGCGGCCCTGTCGCCTCGCCGCTCATCGCGTCCAAAGAGGCCAACCGCTCCTCCAGGGAACGCCCGTCGTGCTCGTTCCTCGCCACCGTTTCTCCCCTCGGCCATGCCTCAAATGATCAATTGCGGAGCAGGTCGGCATTGGCCCCAGGGCAGGATACCTGTGCGCCAATACCACGCATCCCTGACGTTCCTCGCCACCACCCTCCCCTCACCCGCCGGGCCGTCCGGGGCCGTCCGGGGCCGTCCGGGGCCGTCGCCGGGGACGGCCCGCCTCCCGTCCCGCGGTGCCCGGTAGCGTGATCGGTATGCATGCCATCGTGATTCGCGAGCCGGGGGACGCCGACGTCCTCGCATGGACCGAGGTGCCGGACCCGGTCGCGAAGCCGGGCGAGGTCGTCATCGAGGTGGCGGCGAGCGCCGTCAACCGCGCCGACGTCATGCAGCGGCGCGGTTTCTACCCGCCGCCGCCCGGCGCCCCTCCGTACCCGGGCCTGGAGGTGTCCGGACGGATCGCCGAACTCGGCGAGGACGTGTCCGGGTGGCGGGTGGGCGACGAGGTGTGCGCGCTGCTCAGCGGCGGCGGCTACGCCGAACGGGTCGCCGCGCCGGCCTCGCAACTGCTGCCCGTCCCGCGCGGAGTCGGCCTCGCCGCGGCGGCCGGGTTGCCCGAGGTCGTGTGCACGGTGTGGTCGAACGTCTTCATGCTGGCCGGGTTGAAGGCCGGGGAGACGCTCCTCGCACACGGCGGCGGGAGCGGTATCGGCACGATGGCGATCCAGCTCGCCCGCGCGCGCGGGGCCCGGGTGCTGTGCACGGTGGGCGGCCCTGACAAGGCGGCCCGCTGCCGGGAGCTCGGTGCGGACGGCGTCATCGACTACCGCACCGAGGATTTCGTCGAGCACGGCCCGTTCGACGTGATCCTTGACAACATGGGCGCCAAGTACCTGGCGCGCAATGTCGACGCCCTCGCCGCCGGCGGCCGGCTGATGGTGATCGGATTGCAGGGCGGCGCGCGGGCCGAGCTCGATCTGGGCAAGCTGTTGGGCAAGCGGGCGGCGGTCCACGGCACCGGACTGCGCGCCCGGCCGTTGGAGGAGAAGGCGGAGATCGTCGCCGCGGTCCGCGAGCACGTGTGGCCGCTGCTGGAGTCGGGGACGGTGCGGCCGGTGATCGACCAGACCGTCCCGATGGCCGAGGCGGCCCGTGCGCACCGGATCCTGGAGGAGAGCGGTCATGTCGGCAAGATCCTGCTCACGTGAGGATTAGGGGATTATGAACGAGCCTTCGAAGAACCAGTCCGGCCAGGAGCCCCAGGTCCTGGTGGTCGGCCCGAACGGCATCGCGATGGAGGGCGCCACCGACTCCGGCAAGGACGAGAAGTCCGTCGCCGAGATGGTCGAGCAGCCCGCCAAGGTGATGCGCATCGGCGGCATGATCCGGCAGCTCCTGGACGAGGTCAAGGCCGCGCCACTGGACGAGGCCAGCCGCGCCCGGCTGGGCGAGATCCACAGCTCTTCCATCAAGGAGCTGGAGGACGGCCTGGCGCCCGAGCTGGTGGAGGAGCTCGAACGGCTCTCGCTGCCGTTCACCGAGGGCACCGTGCCGAGCGAGTCCGAACTGCGCATCGCCCAGGCCCAGCTCGTCGGCTGGCTGGAGGGGCTGTTCCACGGCATACAGACCACGCTGTTCGCGCAGCAGATGGCCGCGCGGGCCCAGCTCGAGCAGATGCGCCGGGCGCTTCCCGCCGGGATGATCCCGCCGGGTGCCGAGGAGGAGGGACAGGGCCCGCGGCAGTCCAGCGGCCCCTATCTGTAGGCGGACACCTGTTAGGCGGTCACCTGTAGGCGGGCGCGGGCCGTCACGTTCTCGGCCCGCCCGTCCGCCATGGCTCCCGCCCTGCCGGTCGGACCGACCCTGAGAAGGGCCGGTCCGTCCAGGGCCCCGTCAGACGAAGAGGCGTTCGAGGACCTGGGCCACGCCGTCGTCGTCGTTGCGGGCCGTGGCGTGGGTGACCGCCGCCTTGACGGCCGGATGGGCGTTGGCGACGCCGTACGAGGTGCCGGCCCAGGTGAGCATCGGCAGGTCGTTGGGCATGTCACCGAACGCGGTGACGGCGGAGGCGGGGATGCCCCGCTCGGCGCAGAACTCGGCCAGCGCGCTGGCCTTGGTAACGCCCTGGGCGCTCATCTCCAGCAGGCCCCGTCCGGACGAGTGGGTCACGGTGACCAGCTCGCCGACGGCCTTCTCGGCCCGCTCCGCGAGGGTGTCGGGGTCGGCGCTCGGGTGGAAGGCCAGCAGCTTGGTGCCGCCGCGGCTGACCAGCGTCTCGCCGTCGACCGGGCGCCCGCCGAGCGCGCCGGCGTCCCAGCGGCCCAGGTTGTAGCGGGCCTCGAAGACGAATCCGGTCGGGTACTCCACCGCGAAGCGCAGCTCGGGATCGGCGGCGCGCAGCCGCTCCACCGCCTCCGCGATCACGTCCGGCTCGATCATGCGGGCCCGCAGCACGGTCTCGGTGTGCAGGTCGTAGACGACGGCGCCGTTGGCGCAGATCGCGATGCCGCGGTGGTCGACGGCGGCGGCGATCTCGGTCATCCAGCGGGGCGGCCGTCCGGTCACCATGACCAGTAGGGCCCCGGCGCGCTCGACCTGGGCCAGGGCGGCGACGGTGCGGGCCGAGATGGTGCCGTCGGACCGCACGATCGTGCCGTCGAGGTCCGTGGCGATCAAGCGCGGCGGCGTGGGCTCGGACATGTCACCTTCCAGTCTCGCCGCGTCGTGATCCCGATCGCGTCCGCCGCGGGGCGGGCACGGGCGTCGTAGGCAGCTCAGACACACCTTAGGCGACCGCTGGCCACCGATGCCCACATAGATCTCGAAGGGGGTCTTTCCACCATCTACCCGGCGGTCTACCGTGGGGCGCATCCGGGAGGACCCCGGCCGCGGGCGCGAGTACTGGAAACTGCTTCACGTTCATCGCGCTGAGCGGAAGGTCGTTTACGGATGCCCTCGCCCACTCCCCGATCACTGACGGCCGCCCTCACCGCCGTCGTCGCGCTCGTCCTCGCCGTACCCGCCACCGCCTCCGCCGCGCCGGCCCCCGCCGCGCCCGCGCCTGCCGCACTCGCGTCCGCCGCGACTGGCACGACTGGCACGACTGGCACGACTGGCACGGCCAACGCGGCCGGCCTTGCCTCGGCGTCCTCGACCGTCCCGGCCGCGGTCAGGGTGATCCAGGTCGACGGGGCGGTGAACGTGCGGGACGTGGGCGGCTATCCGGTGCGCGGCGGACGGCACGTGCGGCAGGGGCTGGTCTACCGGTCGGCGTCGCTCAGCGGCGTCACCCCCGCGGGCGTCGCCGCGCTCGGCCGCCTCGGGCTGACCGCCGCCGTGGACTTCCGGGCCGAGATCGAGGCGTTCGGGAGCGGCCCCGACCGGCTGCCCGCGGGCGTCGCCGCCATCGCCGCGCCGATCAACCCCGCCTCACCGGCGCTACTGGATCTTGGGCCCGAACTGCTCAAGGCGATCCTGGCCGAGGACAAGCCCGCGGCACTCGTGGCGCTGTCGTACCGGGGGTTCGTCCACGATCCGGACTCGCGGCGGCGGTTCGCCGCCGCGCTGCGGCGCATCGCGGCCGGCCGGGGCCCGGTGCTCTACCACTGCTCCGCGGGCAAGGACCGGACCGGCACGATGACCGCGATCCTGCTGACCGCGCTGGGCGTGGACCGCGCCCGGGTGTACGCCGACTACCTGCGCTCCAACCGGGAGCTCGCCGAGCAGAACGCTGCCACGCTCGCCGAGCTGAAGAAGTACGGCCTCGACCCGTCCCTGGTCGAGCCGCTGCTGACCGTACGGGCCGCCTACCTGGACGCCGCGTTCGACCAGATCGAGCAGGACTACGGGACCTTCGACGCGTTCCTCACCAAGGGGCTCGGGATCGACGCCGCCACGAAGGGCGCCCTGCGCAGCCGCCTGCTGCGCTGAGGCGGCACCCTCACGGCCCGTCCGGACGCCAAGGGGGCGCCGCCCACCGGCGACGCCCCCGCGGAGTGCTCAACAGAGTGCTCAGCGCTTGACGGGCTCCAGGACCTCCAGGCCCAGGAACTTCTGGAGGGCCTTCGGCACCCGCACCGAACCGTCGGCCTGCTGGTGGTTCTCCAGGATCGCGACCATCCAGCGGGTGGTGGCGAGCGTGCCGTTCAGCGTCGCGACCGGCTGGTTCCTGCCGTCGGCGTCGCGGTGCCGCACCGACAGCCGCCGCGCCTGGAACTCGGTGCAGTTCGAGGTCGAGGTCACCTCGCGGTAGGTCTCCTGCGTCGGCACCCACGCCTCGCAGTCGTACTTGCGCGCCGCGCTCGCGCCGAGGTCGCCGGCCGCCACGTCGATCACCCGGTACGGGAGCTCGACCTTGGCGAGCATCTCCTTCTCCCACTCCAGCAGCCGCAGATGCTCCTGGTGGGCGTCCGCCGGGTCGCAGTAGGAGAACATCTCGATCTTGTCGAACTGGTGCACCCGGATGATGCCGCGGGTGTCCTTGCCGTACGACCCGGCCTCGCGCCGGAAGCAGGACGACCACGCCGCGTACCGCCGCGGCAGCGCGTCGATGATCTCGTTCATGTGGTACGCGGCGAGCGGCACCTCGGAGGTGCCGACCAGGTACAGCTCCTCCTGGGCGAGCTGGTAGACCTCGGCGGCGTGCGCGCCGAGGAACCCGGTGCCCTCCATCGCCTCGGGCTTGACCAGCACCGGCGGGTACATGGGCACGAAGCCCGCCTCGACGGCCTGCTCCATCGCCAGGTTGAGCAGGGCGTACTGGAGCCGCGCGCCCACGCCGGTCAGGTAGTAGAAGCGCGCCCCCGCGACCTTGGCGCCGCGCTCCATGTCGATCGCGCCGAGGCTCTCGCCGAGTTCCAGGTGGTCCTTGGGGGTGAAGTCGAACGCGGGCGGCTCGCCGACGTGTTCGAGGACGACGAAGTCCTGCTCACCGCCGGCGGGGGCGCCCTCCTCGATGAGGTTGGGGACGGCCCTGAGCAGCGCGTCGAGCTCGCCGCCGAGCCGGTCGGCCTCGGCCTCGGCCGCCTTGACCTGCTGCGCGAGCTCCTTGGCGCGCGCCAGCAGCTCCTGCCGCTCGTCGCCTTGCGCCCGGGACACCGACTTGCCGAAACTCTTCTGCTCGGCACGCATCTGCTCGAACGACGTCAGCGCGGAACGCCGCCGTCCGTCCAGGTCGAGCAGGGTGTCGACGACGGCCTCATCCTCACCGCGGGCGCGCTGGGAGACGCGCAACCGCTCGGGATCCTCTCGAAGAGCTCGCAGGTCAATCACAGACCCGAGGCTACCGGTGCCGGGCCCGCTTCGCGCGCGAGTATCGCCCCCCGCACCGGCGGGCCCGGGAAGGCGGTGGTCAGCGGGTCGCGCGGGCCAGCAGGGCGTGGGCGGGCAGGGAGACCTTTCCGTCGGGCCGGACGAACCGGGCGACGATCCCGTCGTAGGCGGCCTTGACGCGGGCGAGGGTCGGCTCGTCCTGCCGCCCGACGACGACGCCGTTGCTGCCGACCCCGCCCAGGGCGCAGGTCTCCCACCACTCGTCCGGATCGACGGCGTGCTCCCAGAGCACGTCCTCGACCTCGACGGCGCTGTAGCCCGCCGCCGCGACGAGCCGCCCGAACGCCGCGCGCTCGCCGTGCTCCAGGAACGGGGCCGGCGGGATGTCGTCCGGCCACGGCACCCCGGCCTCGTCGAGGGCGTCGCGGACCACTGCGAGCGCTCCCACGCCCGGCATCACCCAGCAGGTCAGCGCCAGCCGCCCGGCGGGCCGCAGCACCCGGCGCAGCGCGGTGAGGGCCGCGCCCGGATCGCCCACATGGTTGATCACGAAGTTGCCCGCGACCGCGTCGAAGGACCCGTCGGCGAACGGCACGTCCGGCAGGATCGCGACCCGGGCGTCGAGCCCCGGGACGTTGCGCGCCGCCGTCTCGGCCATCAGCGGGTCGGCGTCCATCGCCGACACCTCGGCGCCGCGCCCGGCCGCCCGCGCCGAGACCACGCCGGGCCCCGTGCCGACGTCCAGGACCCGCGTCCCCGCTCCGACGCCCGCCGCGTCCAGCAGCGGACCGGCGATGTGGTCGGTCAGCCGGGCGAACCCGCGCTCGTACGCGGGCGCGCGTCCCGCCCACAGCTCGCGCTCATAGACATCGAAATCGGTGGCCATCCCGGCAGCATATGGCGCGCGGGCCGATGCGGCGCGGACCCCGCCGGGCCGCCTGGTACCGGTGCCCGGAGTGTCAGGCGTGGCCGGTGCGGACGGCTTCCAGCCAGGCGCCCGCCTCGGTGAAGTCGGCGTCATGGGTGCCCCGGCGGATCTCGGGGCGGGCCTGGTCGGCACGCGGGTAGGACCCCAGGAAGCGCACGTCGGCGCAGATGCGGCGCAGTCCCATCAGCGCCTCTCCCACGCGGGCGTCGTCGATGTGGCCCTCGAAGTCCATCCAGAACAGGTACGAGCCGAGGCCCGCGCCGGTCGGGCGCGACTGGATCAGGGTGAGGTTGATGCCCCGGACGGAGAACTCGGTGAGGATCTCCAGCAGCGCCCCCGGGTGGTCCTCGCCGATGAAGGCGACCACGGTGGTGCGGTCGGCGCCGGTCGGCAGGGGAGAGGGACCGGGGCGACGCAGCGCGACGAACCGGGTGACGGCGTCGGCGACGTCGTGGATGTCCTCGGCCAGGACGGTGAGGCCGTAGCGGGCGGCGGCGAACGCCCCGGCGAGCGCGGCATCGTAGTGGCCGTCGGCGACGTGCTGGGCGGCCTCGGCGTTGGACGTCGCGGCGCGCCACTCGGCATGCGGGGTGTGCTCGCCCAGCCAGCGGCGGCACTGCGGCTGCGCGTGCGGGTGCGAGGCGACGGTCTTGACGTCGGCGAGCGCGGTGCCGGGCCGGACGAGCAGCGCGAACGACACCGGCAGGTGCACCTCGCCGACGATCTGGAGCGGCTCGCCGGTGGACAACTCGTCGAGGGTGGTCGGCACCGAGCCCTCGACGGAGTTCTCCAGCGCGACGACGGCGGCCTCGACCTCGTCGCGGCGCAGCGCGTCGAGCACGGCCGGGACGGTCGCGTACGGCAGGTGCACGCCTCCGGCGGAGTCGGGCAGGGACTGGAGCGCGGCCTCGGTGAAGGTGCCCTGGGGGCCCAGATAGGCGTAGTTCCTGGAACGGCTGTCACCGGTCACAAGATCCCCCGGGGTTCGTGTCGGACGGGCCGCCCGCGCAAGGCGCGCAAGGGCGGGACGAGACGTGAACACGTCTAGTGAACGAGTTTACGGCCCGCCGCAATTCAGGTGGGCCCGGAGGACGGCTCCGGGCCCGTTCAGGCGCTTGTGGAGGGCGTGCGGGCGCCCCCGAAGTCGGGCAGCGGGTCGTCCATGGTGACCACCGGGCCCTTGCCGAGCCGCGCGGCGCGCAGCGCCTGGTTCTCCTCGGGGGAGAGCAGCTCGATCGGATGCCCGTCGCGGACCACCTTGGCGTAGGTCCGGGTCTCGGTGCGCCCGTTGATCGAGCTGATCACCACGCCGGTGCCCCCGGCGTTGACCAGGGCGAGCGAGAACGAGCGGTTGCCCGACATCTCCTTGAGGGCGTCGTAGTGCACGATGGCCAGGTCGCGCAGCGCCCGACCGTCGATGGCACCGCTGGCGACCTGCAACTGCCGGCGGAGCACCTCGGCGCACTCCTCGACGACCTGGTTGGCCCGGTTGTGGGCCACCACCGCGATGGACAGCCCGGCCACCCCGGCCACCAGACCGGCGACGGCCACCGCGACAAGCATCACGGGGCGAGCGTACCCACCTCGGCCCCGCGACGCCCGGCATCCTCCCGATCATCGGCGGCGGCCAGCCGGTTCACCAGCCAGTTGCCCAGCACCAGGATCAGGATGATCGCCGCGGCGCCGAACAGATCCTGGACCACACGCCCGATGAACATTGAGATCAAGCCGTGGTCCGGGCCGAGCAGCCGGGTCCCCCACCAGGGCAGCGGGAAGAGAAAGTAGAGCCAGACGCCCGCCCCCAGCAGACATCTTCGCGTGTCTCGACCATCTCCCACCAAAGCCCCGATGACCGCAATCATCCAGACAAGATGGTGAATCCATCCCACAGGGGACAGCAGGACCGAGAGCAGCCCCACGATCGCGGTCCCGGCGAGGAGCAGGCTGTAGGCGTCCGGGCCGGACAGCCGATCGGCCGCGGCGAGGTAGTCGGTCCCCTCCGCGCGGCCCGTCCCTGCGCGGCCCGTCCCTGCGCGGCCGTCCTTGCCGGCGAGGCGGTCGGCGGCCAAGGTGGCGCGGCGGGCCAGCTTGAAGCCGTAGTACGCCATGAGGAGCGCGAGGATCAGCCACACCAGCGACCTGAACGGGCCCTCCGGCAGGATCCGCGCGACGATGCCGTTGATCGCCTGGTTGGTGGTGCCGTTGACCGCGCCGGTGCGGTCGCCGCCCTCCAGCAGCGCCCCGAACCAGTAGTCGACCGAGTCGGACGGCAGCACCGCGAACGCGCCCAGCGACGCCGCCGCGGCCGTGAACACCGCGTTGCGGGCGGCGTCCCGGCGGCCGGTGATCAGGAAGTAGATGAGGAAGACGCCCGGCACCAGCTTGATCGCGATGGCGAGGCCGATGAGCAGCCCGCGCGGCCACCGCGGCGAGCGAGTGCAGCAGTCGGCCAGGCACAGCGCCATCAGGATCAGCCCGACCTGCCCGAACCTGACCTGGTCGAACACCGGCACCAGCCATGCGCCCGCGCCCGCCAGCACTCCCATGGCGAGCGGCGCCCAGCGCCCGGCACGGCGGATCAGGTCCCGGAACGAGTACCCGATGACGATCAGCAGCGCCCCGTACAGCAGCAGCGTCCATCCCCACTGCGACGCCTGCCAGGGGAGCAGCGTGAACGGCACCGCCAGCAGCGCGGCGAACGGCGGGTAGGTGAACGGCAGGAACTGCGGCGGCTGGGTGAGCACGTCGTAGAGCGGGGCGCCGCGCAGCGCCGCGGCGCCGCCGTCGCGGTAGACCTCCAGGTCGACCAGCCGCTGGTCGGGCGGGTTGCCGAGCCACCGGACGACGATCGGCGACACCGCCGCCACCGCGAGAGCGATCCCGGCCAGCAGAATCAGCAGATCCGCCGGCCTCCCCCACCGTCCCGACCGCGGGGAACCGGGGTCCCCGCCGGCCTCGCTGCCTCCACGCATGCCCTCATCCTCGCGTAAGCGGGCCGCTATGGCCTTCTGAGCCCGCATACTCACCGGGGCCACTGGTCGGGAAGCAGGATAGGCACCGCGAGAACGGACATCGCACCGATTCCGGGCCACTGGAGATCTTCGGCGGCAGTGGTGCACCCTGTGTAACCTGAACCCCATGACGCGGCGGGGGGCAGGCATTGGCATGTTCATCGCCACCCTCATCACACTTTTCACCTGCGTCTCGATCACCCCCGCGCTCGCCGCCGAAAACCCCGCCGCGGCAGGCCGGACACCCGGCGCCGCGGGCATCGAGGGCCGCACGGTGATCATCGGGATTCCCGGGCTGATGTGGAGCGACGTCACCGCCGGCGACACCCCCGAGCTGTGGAGGCTGACCGGGCAGGGGTCGGGCGCCGGGCTGAGCATCCGCACCACCAGGGTGAACACCTGCCCGACCGACGGCTGGCTGACGGTGTCGGCCGGGCAGCGGTCCAGGCTCGCGCACGGCGACTGCGCGCTCCCCTCGTCCCCGATCGTCGCCGGCCAGCCCTCCCCGACCGGCCCGCCGCCCGCGGGCGGCGCCGTCGCGCCCGGCTGGCCCGCCATCAAGGACGACAACGCGCGCACCACCTACCACGCCCAGAGCGGGCTGCTCGGCGACGCGGTCCACACCGCGGGCGGCTGCACGCTGGCGGTCGGGCCGGGCGCCGTGTTCGGGCTCGCCGACGGCGCGGGCCGCGTCGACCGCTACCTCGCCTCCCCCGACAAGGCGACCGCCGAGGACTGGTCGCGCTGCCGGCTCGCCGCCGTCGACATCGACGACATGTTCCGCGCCTACCTGGACGCGGGCGTCGACCCGCACGGCGACCAGGTCCCGCTGGAGCACGCCAAGCGCGCCGCCGCCGCGTCCGCCGTCGACCGCCGCGTCGGGCAGGTGCTGGCCGGGATCCCGGCCGACACCACGGTGCTCGTCGCGGGACTGTCCGACACCAGCGTCCAGCCGCACCTGCGGGTGGCCATCGCGCGCGGCGCCGGCGGGGGAGACCCGGGCCTGAAGTACGGGCCGGGCTTCCTCACCTCCAGCGCCACCCGGCAGCCCGGCATGGTCACCCTCACCGACGTCACCGCGACCACGCTGAAGCTGCTCGGCCTCGCCGACCCCAAGCAGGCCGTCGGGTCGCCCTGGCGGTCCGAGGCCGACGAGGCCCCGACCGCCGACCGGGTCGACTCGCTGGTGGAGGAGGACGTCGCCGCGCAGGCGATCCGCGCCGTCCAGGGATCGTTCTACTGGGTGCTGTTCGGCACCCAGCTCCTGCTGTACGGCATCGCCGCGCTGGCGCTGCGCCGGCTGAACGACCGTCCGCAGTCGCGGGCCCGCATCCTCGGCTGGACGCGGGTGATCGCGCTGATCGGGGGAGCGGCGCCGGGCGCCTCGTTCCTCGCCGGGCTGCTGCCGTGGTGGCAGGCCCTGCACCCCACGCCGGTGCTGATCGGCACCGTGCTCGGGTTCAGCGCGCTGCTGGCCGGGAGCGCGCTGATCGGGCCGTGGCGCCGCTCCCCGATCGCGCCCGGACTGGTGATCACCGGGGTGACTGCACTGGTCCTCGCGCTGGACGTGATGAGCGGGTCCAGCCTCCAGCTCAACTCGCTGATGGGCTACACGGCGCTGATCGCGGGCCGCTTCTACGGGTTCGGCAACCAGGCGTTCGCGCTGTTCGCGGTCGCGGCGGTCCTCACCGCGGCGTGGCTGTCGGAGTACCCGCTGCGGGCGGGCCGCCGCGGGCTCGCCGTCGCGGCCGTCGCGGCGATCGGCGTGTTCGCGGTCGCGGTCGACGGGCTGCCCCCCTGGGGCGCCGACTTCGGCGGCGTGCTGGCGATGGTGCCCGCCTTCGCGATACTCGGCATGATGGTCGCGGGCAAGCGGGTCTCGCTGTGGAAGCTCGGGCTGTTCTGCCTGGCCGGCGCCGCGCTGGTGCTGGCGATCTCGTACCAGAACTCGCACAGCGCCAACCCGACGCACCTGGGCCGGTTCTGGCGCGACCTGATGTCCGGCGACGCCGGCGACGTCGTGGCGCGCAAGTTCACGGCGATGATCAGCAGCCTGGGCTACTGGCCGTTCACGATCGCGCTCGCCGGGGCGGTCGGCTTCCTGTTCTTCGTGCTGGCACGGCCGGCCCGGTGGCGGGTCTCGCTGCTGCACAAGGCCTACGAGCACAGCGAGACGATGCGTCCCGCGATGCTGGGCGCGCTGACCGTGGGGGTGGTCGGCACGCTGGCGAACGACTCCGGCGTGGTGATCCTGTCGGTCGCGTTCAGCCTGGCGATCCCGCTGATGCTCGCGGCGAGCGTCCGGTCGCTGGAACTCGATCTCGACGCCGAAGGCAGATCGCGATCAGAGCGCCCAGAACCGCCGTCAGTGCCAGCGGAATGACCCACGGCCGCACCACGGTGAACAGCCACGACAGCGAGTCCGGCATCCCGATCCGGTGCGGCGCCCGCGCGGGCAGGTAGGCCAGGCTCAGCACGCCGGTGTGGGCGAGCAGCGGCCAGTCGATCCGCGACCAGGGGAGCAGCGCCAGCATCGCCCAGGCGAAACCGTCGTACCAGGGGAGCTCGTACGGCGCGGCGAACAGCCAGGCGAGCACCAGCGCCGCCGCGATCCGCCGGCTCTCCCCCGCCTCGTCCTCGCCTGCCGGACCGCCGGTGAGCGCGCCGCGTCCGGACGCGGCGGCACCGGGCTCGCGGGGCAGCGCGCGGGCCAGCAGCACGGTCAGCACCACCGCCAGGGCCACCGAGCAGAGCTTGATCAGGTCGCGCTGGCCGCCCACGCCGAGCGCCCGGTCGACCAGCCGCCAGGGGGTGGCGAGCGAGACCATGTTGCTCGACTGGTTGACCTGGTCGAGGGAGTTGGGGCCGCCCAGCGCGAACGCGATCGCCGCGACCGCCGCCGCCCCGCCGAACAGCCCGGCCAGCCGCAGCAGCGCGCCGCGGTCGGTGCGGGCCCGGCGCAGCAGCGCCCAGGCGGGCCCGCCGCCCACCAGCGCGGCCGGGAGCTTGACCGCCGTCGCGGCGCCGACCACCGCGCCGGTGGCCAGGGCCCGCCAGCCGCTCGCGCGGGGACGGGCCGCGAAGAGCGCCACGGCCGCGACCATCGGGGCGATCGCCAGGACGTCGTTGTGCGCCCCCGCGACGAGGTGGAGCAGCACCAGCGGGTTGCACGTCCACAGCAGCGCCGTGCGCAGCCGCCGCTCGCCCGTGCGGGACGTCCGGTAGAGGATCAGCGCGGTCAGCGCGAACGCGAGCGTGTTGAGGATCGAGAGCACGAACACCGTCAGCCGGACCGACCCGTCGCCGAGCCAGGAGGCGAGCGCCTGGCCGCCCGTGGTGATCGGCCCGTACACCGACGGTGTCCTGCGCCACTCCTCCGGTGCGCCGATCACCGGGTCGCCGGGCACGTCCACGGCCCGGGTGGCGTACGGGTCGTGCCCGGTCACCACCATCCGGCCGTAGGCGGCGTAGTTGAGGTGGTCGGACGATCCGATCGGCGGCATGAACGCGAACAGGGCCGCGACCAGCAGCCCCGCGGCCACCAGCGGGACCGGCCGGCACCGCCAGCCGCGGCGCACCGCGTCGAGGCACAGCCCGAGCCCGGCCGTGCCGGCGATCACCCCGGCCACGACCAGCGCGACCACCAGGAACGGCGACGGGTGGACGGTCAGCGAGTACGGCGGGTGCGCGCGGTCGCCGGACAGCGCCGGCTCGAAGACCGACGGCCCGAGGAACGCGGTGAGCAGGAAGCACGCGAGCCCCGACCCGATCGCGATCAGTCCGGCGGTCCCCTGCCGCGCGCCCGCCACCGGTCCCGTGCCGCCCGTGACATCCGCGCCGGCTTCCACGACGTCGTCGACCTCTACGCCGTCGGTGCCGTCGCCGTCCTTCCCCGCGGGCCCCGGAGCGGGGCGCGCGGAACCGGCGCGGGCGGCCCGGGACCGAATCACCGGAGGCGGAGGCCGCGCAGTCGGGCCAGTCCTCCGGCGACGGCGGGCTCGCGCGTGGCCAGGGCTCTGGTGACGTCGCGGAACTGCCGGGCCCGGTGCGCCTGCGCCCGCCAGTCGGTGCCGGTGGCGCGGTGCGCCAGCGGCACCTCCACCTCTCTCACCCGGAAGCCCTTGCGCAGCAGGTCGATGGTGAGGGCGGTCTCGACGCCGAACCCGGCGGCGAGCGGGCGGGCGGCCTCGAACGCCTCGCGGGTCAGGCAGCGCTGCCCGTTCAGCGGCTGGGTGGCCTCCCAGCCGGTGGCGCGGCGGATGCCGTCGCGGGACAGCCGCACGACGAAGCCGTGGCCGCCGAGCTTCACCGTGCTGGAGAAGGCCGCGATCGTCATGTCGGCCTCGCCGCTGCGCACCGGCTCGACCAGCGGCGCCGCGGCGCCGGCCGTCTCGGCCAGGTCGGCGTCGAGGAAGAGCAGGTGGCGCTGCCGGTCGTCCTCGGCGCCGAGGAGCCGGACGGCCTCGGCGCCGCTCTCCATCGCGGCGCCCTTGCCCCGGTTGCGGCTGTGCCGGACGACCCGTGCCCCGGCCTGCTGCGCGGCGCGGCCGGTGCCGTCGGCCGAGCCGTCGTCGACGACCACGACGAGGCCGGCGCCCGGCAGTTCCAGTGCGGCCCGCACGGTGTCCCCGATACGGTCGGCTTCGTCCTTGGCCGGGATGATCACGGCTACGTCCTGCATATCGCGATCGTAGTGCGCGCGGCCCGATGCCGCCGGTGACCCGCCGTCCCCCGGCGCGCGGGACGCGCGGGGACGGACGCAACGGCGACCCGCGGGGGCGCTGCCCCACGGGTCGCCGGTCGGTTGCGGACGGTGGCGGACGGTTGCGGTGGGTACGGTGGGTCGGCTCGGCTCCGAGGGCGGCCCGTCAGGGCGTCGCGCTCGGACGGATCAGCCCGCGTCCAGGGCCGGCACGGCGTCGCACACGGTGAAGACCGAGTCGAGCCCGGTGACCTGAAGGATGCGCTTCACGGCCGGACGCGGCGCGGCGAGTTCGAGCGCGCCGCCCTGCTCCTTGAGCCGCTTCATCGCGGCCAGCAGCACGTTCATGCCGGTCGAGTCGCAGAACTCGACACCGCTCAGGTCGACCACGATGCGGACGACCTGATCGCGCAGCAATCCCGCGAGCGCGGCCTGTAGCCGGGGCGCGGTGTACAGGTCCAGCTCGCCGGTCGCTGTGACGACGGCGTGACCTCCCTGAGACGCGGTCGTGACATTTAGCTCCACGTCCGGCACACTACCGGCCCGGCGGCGGCCGGGCCAGGCTGCCGCCACGGTCCGTGTGGCGCGGTCGTGTCCGGACCGTGCCACCGCTCCGCACCCCTTGCACGCTTTGTGTACTACGTACGGTTATGTCGCGCACACATCGCACCGGCCGGCCGCTCGGCGTCCCGATGGGGCCGCCGGGCGTCCGGCAGGGACCGCCGGACGTCCGGGCCGGGCCGCCCGGCGACGCCCCGCCCGCCCCTGGCGCCCGCCTCCACGAGGCCCCCTCACGATCTGCGTGTTTCCCCGCGCCGGGGCACCGAGTGAGAGAAGCTGAGCGAGTGCGACGGCGGCACGGCCAGACCGCGAGCGACGCGCGGCCGGCGATCGGGCAACGGGAGGTGCGGCGCGTGTGAAGGCCGAACGGCGGACCGATCCGCGGGAGACCCGGCTGCGCGAGCGCCTCCAGACGATCCGGGCGCGCTCGGAGAAGTCCAACTCGTGGCGCGCGTCCACCCAGTACCTGTCCCGGCTGGTGAACCGGACCGGGTTCGTGCCGATCAGGACCCGGCTGTCCCGGGAGGACCTGACCTTCCTCGCGGGCGCCCGGGACGAGGTGATCACGTTCGCCGACCTCGGCATCCGGCTGCTCGACCTGCACCGGCCGCAGGAGTCGGGCGGCATCTCCAGCGACCCCGACCAGCCGATCCGGCGCTGCCGCGCGTGCATGTGGCGCTGGCCCTGCCCCACGTTCCGCGCCATCGACGAGTCCTTCGAGCGCTGACCGCCGCCGGGCGACCCGGCCCCAGCGGCCACCCCGAGAAGAGATAAAGGTCACTCTTTCGGGTCGCCACGGACACCGCCGCCGACCTGCCGTCAGGCCATCGGCGCAGGTCAGACCATCACCGGGAGACAGACCTCGAAGCGGCAGCCCGGCGCCGCCGCCGGGGTGCGGGCGGTCTCGCCACGAAGGCCGCGTCGAACACGCGGGCAAGGTCGTCCGCCGAAATTCCGCGATGGTCTGTTAAATGGGCTGATGCCCAGATCCCGACCGGCCTCCCCGATGGGCGCGGTGATCGCGCTCCTGCTGTTCGGCGGCGCCGTCGCCACCGGCCTGTCCATCGTGATGACGTTCTTCCGCGTCTACCAGTCGCCGATCGCGCTGGGCCTGCGGTCCTCCACCGGGTACTACGTGGCCGAGTGCGCGCTGGTCGGCCTGTTCACCGCGGTCGGGGTGCTGTTCACCCGGCCGCGCGCCGCCGTGCCGATCGCCGCGGCCGTGGCGGCATACGTCGCGCTGGGCGTGGGCGAGCGGATCGGCAGCGCCGGCTACGTGCTGCTCATGCACCGCGACCTGCCACCGGAGTGGATCATCAAGTCGGCGGCCGATCTGCACTTCTACGCCTGGGACCTCGTCGCGGTCGGCACGGCCGGCGTGCTGGTCGGCCTGCGGTTCGCGATCGCGGCATCCGGTGGACGCGGCGCGTCCCAGTCCCAGTAGTCCCAGCCGTTTCCCCGGAGGAACGGGCTTCGGGCAGGGCTCCGCCCCGTTCGACCAGGGGACCCGCGCGGGGGTGGACATCAGGGACGCCCTCAGGGTCGATCTCCGCCGCTAGGCGGGTCCGGCCCGCTCCAGAGTCCTCCCGGAGTGTGATGACGCCGGACGGGCGACCGCATAGGTTGGGGACATGGCTCGGACAATCCTGACAATCGTCGGTGTAATCCTCGCGTTGTGGCTGGTCGTCTCGGTCATCGGCGCGATCTTCTCGATGCTCAAGCTCTTCTTCTTCGTCGGCCTGGTGGCCGTGGTGGTCGTGCTGGTCGTGTCGCTGATCACCAAGTCCGCCAAGAAGGGCTAGGTCACAGGCGCGGGTCAGCGGGACGAGGGGGCCGACGGCGGGCGGAAGCGGATGACGGCGGTCACGGGCCGGTGGTCCGAGGCGTGCGTGGCGACGGCCGGGACGCCGCAGGAAATGCCGGCGGCCTTGGTCGTGAAGAGGTAGTCGGTCTTCTCGGTCGCCTCGCCCCGCCAGTTCTGCGCGGTGCCCGCGCCCGCGCGGGCCGTCCCGGGACCCTGGTCGCACTCGGCGTAGGCCCGGTAGAGGGGGTCGAGCGTCGTCCCGTCGGGCCGGTCCGCGAGATCGCCGCCGACGATCACCCTGCGGGCCCCTTCCAGCGCGGTGGTCAGGCGGTGCACCTGCTTGCGCCGCCAGTCGCCGCTTGGATCGTCGTCCCAGCTCGAGGAGCTGAACTGGGTGCTGCACAGCCGGGTGCTCCACGACTCGACGTCGCCGCAGACCGCGACGCGCTCCTGGCGGGACGGCGCGGGCAGCGGGACGATCTTGACCCCGGTGAGCGCCGCCTTGGTGCCGATCGCCACCCCCGGCCGGCCCTCGCCGTTCGCGCAGGTCCGCGACTTCCCGGACGGCGCGAAGGTCCAGCTCCACGCGCGCAGCGACGCGGCGTGCTTGAGCGCGGTCACGTGCCCGGCGCACACCTCCTGGAGGAGGACGGCGTTGGCCTTGACCCGGCGCCCGCCGACCTCGTTGGCGTCGATCTGCGCGGGGATCCGCTTGACCAGCTCGGCCGGCTTGGAGCCGAGCGGGCAGCCCGGCTCGGCGTCCCCGCAGACGTTCCAGGTCATCGTGGTGACCGTGGCGGCGGCCACCTTCTTGCGCGCTCCGTCGGCATGCGCCGGTCCGACGTCGGGCAGGCCCTCGATCGCCGCGCCGGCACCGGCGACAGCCACCACCGCGGCGGCGCCGCAGACGGCGAGCAAGGGGATCAGGGCGCGGGGGGCTCGCACACGTTCTCCATGGATGGGATCAGCGGGGATGATCCCCGAAATCTCACCACATGGGGATCGCATCCGCCAGCCGTTCGCGACTGACCGGTCACTCTAGGCCGAAGTATTTCAGACCGGACAGCTCGCGAATATCGGCCACTCCCCGCCTCGAGCCCGGTGGAGCGGGAACCGATCCCCGTCTCCACCGGGCCCTGAGGCCGGTCAGTCGAGCAAGGCGACCACCGTGCCGGCGCCGACCGTCCGGCCGCCCTCGCGGATCGCGAAGCCGAGCCCCTCGGTCATCGCGACCGGCTTGCCCAGCTCGACGGCCATGTCGACGCCGTCGCCGGGCAGCGCCATGCCGCCCTCACCGAGGTCCACGTCGCCGACCACATCGGTGGTGCGGAAGTGGAACTGCGGCCGGTACCCGTGGAAGAACGGCCTGCTCCGGCCGCCCTCCGCCGCGGTGAGCACCCGCACCCGCGCACGGAACCGGGTGTGCGGCCGGACCGCGCCCGGCGCGCTGATCACCTGGCCGCGCCGGACCTGGTCCCGCTTCACCCCGCGCAGCAGCATCGCGGTGTTGTCGCCCGCCTCGGCGTGCTCCATCGACTGCCCGAACGTCTCCAGCCCGGTCGCGACGCTGCCGAAGGTGTCGCCGAGGCCGACCACCTCGACCGCGTCACCGGTCCGGACGGAGCCCTGCGCGACCACACCGGTCACCACGGTGCCGCGCCCGGTGATGGTGAGCACGTTCTCCACCGGCATCAGGAACGGCCGGTCGAGCACCCGCTCCGGCACCGGCACGTACGCGTCGATCGCGTCGAGCAAGTCGACGATCCGCGCCGTCCAGTACGGGTCGCCCTCCAGCGCCCGCAGCCCGGACACCCGGATCACCGGCACCTCGTCACCGGGGAACCCGTACTCCGACAGCAGCTCGCGGACCTCCAGCTCGACCAGGTCGAGCAGCTCGGGGTCCGCGGCCATGTCGGCCTTGTTGAGCGCCACCACGATGTGCCGGACGCCGACCTGGTGGGCCAGCACGATGTGCTCACGGGTCTGCGGCATGGCGCCGTCCTGCGCCGAGACCACCAGCACCGCGCCGTCCACCTGCGCCGCACCCGTGATCATGTTCTTCACGTAGTCGGCGTGACCGGGCATGTCCACGTGGGCGTAGTGCCTGGTCGCGGTCGCGTAGTGCACGTGCGCGATGTTGATGGTGATGCCGCGGTCGCGCTCCTCGGGGGCGCGGTCGATGCCCTCGAACGGCACCGCGGAGGCCAGCCCCCGCCCGGCGAGCACCTTGGTGATCGCCGCGGTCAGGGTGGTCTTGCCGTGGTCGACGTGGCCCATCGTCCCGATGTTCAGGTGGGGCTTGTCGCGCTCGTAAAGCTGCTTGGCCATGGTTCTGCGTCCTCACGCGGTTCCGGCTGGAAGGTGAGAACCCGCCCGCGAGCGCGCTCACGCGCCCGCGGTTCCCGACCACCCCCCTCCGCTGGTTCTCCGGAGGTGGGACGGAGAGGGGTCAGCTTCGTGCGCCGTCGACGACGGTCGCGCCTGCCGCCGCTGCCGCCACGTGGGAGGCAGCCGGCACCGCGCTCAGCAGACCGAGGTCTGCGAGCGTACGGGTGCCGGCTGCGAGGAACATGGTCCTGAGGGTACGAGCCGCCCCACCCGAAGTCCACGGATTTTCCGACCGGCACCCCTTTCCCAAATGGTGGCATAGGTCCGGTCATGGGGGTTCTGGTCGATCAACGGGCACCTAGACTCGCGACTGTGACGGAAACGGCGGGGCGCACGCATCGGGTGACCAGCGAGGTCGGACGACTCCGCACCGTCCTGCTGCACCGTCCGGGAGCGGAGCTCAAGCGGCTCACCCCGCGCAACAGCGACCAGCTCCTGTTCGACGCGATCCCGTGGGCGGGACGCGCCCAGGAGGAGCACGACGCGTTCGCCGAGGCGCTGCGGGAACGCGGCGTCGAGGTCCTCTACGTGACCGAGCTGCTCCAGGAGGCGCTGGAGTACGAGGAGACCCGCGACGAGGCCATCGCCCAGGTCGTCGGCGACCCGCGCCTCGGCGACCAGCTCCGCCGGGTGGTGGACGGCCATCTGCGCGACCTCGACCCCGAGAACCTCTCGCACACGCTGATCGCGGGACTGGCACACGAGGAGCTGAAGGCCGGGCACGGGCTGGTCTACCGGCTGATGGACCGGCTCGACTTCATCATCGACCCGCTGCCCGGCCTGCTGTTCACCCGCGACAGCAGCGCCTGGATCGGCGACCGCGTCGCGGTGACGAGCCTGGCCATGCCGGCGCGGCGCCGCGAGTCGGCGCTGACCGGGCTGATCTACGCCCACCATCCGCGGTTCGCGGGGGTGCGGCCGGTGTACGGCCCGTCCCTCGAACCCGTCGAGGGCGGCGACGTCATGCTGCTCAGCCCCGGCGTGATCGCCGTCGGCACCGGGGAGCGCACCACGCCCGCCGGGGTCGAGCGGCTCGCCCGGCAGGTGTTCGCGGCCGGGCTGGCGCACACCGTCCTCGCCGTGCCGATCGCGCAGGAGCGGGCCACGATGCACCTCGACACCGTGTGCACGATGGTCGACGTCGACACCGTCGTCATGTACCCGCCGGTGGCCCATTCGCTGACCGCGAGCACGGTCACGTCCGCCGGCGGCGACCTGCGGGTGGCCGAGCCCCGCCCGTTCCTGGAGGCCGCCGCCGAGGCGATGGGCCTGGACCGGCTGAAGGTCATCGACACCGGCCTGGACCCGGTCACCGCCGAGCGCGAGCAGTGGGACGACGGCAACAACACCCTCGCGGTCGCGCCCCGCCTGGCCGTGGCCTACGAGCGCAACATCGAGACCAACGCGCAGCTCGAGGCGGCCGGCATCGAGGTCATCCGGATCAGCGGCAGCGAGCTCGGCACCGGCCGCGGCGGTCCCCGCTGCATGTCCTGCCCCGTCCTCCGCGACGCACCACCGTCCTGACCTGCGAAAACACTCTTCCAAGAGCCGGGAACGCGAAAGCCCCCGGGCGCTTTTGGGCGCCCGGGGGCCGCGAAGTGGATAGCTCGGGCGGTGTCGACGGGGGCACGACAGCGCCCGAGCTTGAGGAGGACCATACAAGGTCGGACGGTGCTGAATCTAGGCGGGGTAGGCCCGGGTCGAGGAGGCGGCTCCGCGCCGGGTGCCGCCGCAGAGGTCGGCGTCGGGCACCTCGGCCGGACCGGTCGGCCCGCCCGCCTCCGGCAGCACGGCGTGCGCAGCGCTCGGCGGCATCGACCCGTTCGCGCCCGCGAGGTGCGGGGCGCGCAGCACGGCCCAGACCGTGGTGGAGCCGTTGTCGTGCCGGACCCCCCAGCCCTCGGAGAGCGCCTCGACGATGCCGAGCCCGCGTCCGCCGAGGGACGACAGGGTGCCCGGCCCGCGGCGCGGCTCGGTCATCGCGCCGCCGTCACTGACCTCGACCTCGAGCAGGTCGTCGCGGCGCGTCCAGGACACCCGGATCTGCCCGGAGGGCAGCGGCCTGGCGTGCCGCAGGGCGTTGCTGAGGAGCTCGCTGATGATGACGCTGGCGTCGTCGACGACGGATTCGAACACCCCGGAGGCGACCAGCTCCGAGCTGAGGCGCTTGCGGGCGACCGCGACGCTGGACGGTGCGTGTGGCAGCAGTACGACGCTCGACGCCCTCACCTCCTCATGCTCCCGGCTGCTCGACCGAGTCCCGTCACCGTTGTTCCGGTACGACCGAAATGCCCTGAAGGAGCCATCCGGAAACCTGGACAAAACAGTTTGCCACTCGCACAACGAGCGACCGACCCTCCGGTCACGGCGGTCACCCCCTGCCCGTGGCCCGTAACGGAACCTCGTCACCAACGGCGAACAACAAAGGATCTATCCAGCCAACGGCGGATTACTCCTCACGCGCACGTTTCGTCCGTCACACCCCCGCGGCACCGTACTTTTCCGCAGGGTCACGCCCGCACTCCTGTCAAGATCACGTAAACACACCGTACCGGCCCTCGGTTTGGCCGGTTCCGGCCTCGGCCCGGGACGGTCACCCCGCGTCCCCGCCGCATCACCCGCCCCATCCCGTCCAGAAACGGCCGGACGGTCTCAGCTCGCGCGTTCGAGGACCAGCCGCATGCAGGTTCCGCCGCCCGCGCGGGCGGACGGGGGGTCCGCCGGGCGGGCGCTGATGCTGCCGCCCTGCGCCTCGGTCAGCCGCTTGACGATGTAGAGCCCGAGCCCGATGCCGCCGAAGCGGCGCCGGTCGCCGGCCTCGCCCTGGACGAACCGCTCGAAGATCCGCTCGTGGTCACCGGGGGCGATCCCGACGCCCTCGTCCACCACCGTGACCACCAGGTCGCGGCCCTCGAGGCAGGCGCGCACGCGGACCGTCCCGCCGTCCGGCGAGTACTTGAACGCGTTCTCCAGGAGCTGCCCGAGCACGATGTCGGTGGCCATCGCGTCACCGCGCGCGGGCGGCAGGCCCGGCGCGATCTCCAGCTCGACCCGGTGCACCGGCGACAGCGACCGGAACCCGCCGACCACGCCCTCCAGCAGCCGGGCCAGGTCGAACGTCTCGACCGTCACGGCCAGTTCGTCGGCGCCGGCGCGCGAGCCCAGCAGCAGGTGCTCGACGAGCCGGCCGAGCGACTGGGCCCGCTCGGCGATGGTGGCCACGGCGGCGCGGCGGTCGCCGTCGGCCAGCTCGTCCCACCGGTTGACCAGCGTGCTCGCGAAACCCTGCACCACGGTGATCGGGGTGCGCAGCTCGTGGCTGGTGGTGGCCAGGAACAGGTCCTTGGCCTCCTCCAGCGCCTTGGCCTCGGACACGTCGCGGAAGTCGACCACCAGCTCGCCGGTCTCCTCGATCTCGGCGGCCAGCACGTTCAGCCAGATCCCGGACGGCAGCTCGACGGTGAGCATCTCGCCGAGCGCGGGCATGTCGAACGGCAGCTCGCGCCCGATCGCCTCCTCCGCCGGGACCCCGGTGAGCGCGTGCGCGGCGGGGTTCCACTGGAGGACGACCCGGTCGCGGCCCAGCACCGCGATGCCGTCCGCGCTGGAGTCGATCACAGCGCGCTCGTGCGCGCGCTGCCGGACGACCTCGGCGTACGCGACGGCGTTGCCGACCGCGACCCCGGCGTGCCCGGCGAGCAGTTCCAGCAGTTCGAGCTCGGTGTGCCCGATCCGGCGGCCCGAGAACAGCGCGTAGAGCGCGCCGTACGGCCTGTTCTGCAAGTAGGACAGGCCGAGCGCGACGGTGTGCAGGCCGGGCAGCTCGGACCAGATCAGGTCGCCCAGCCGCCGCTCGCCGGTGGCGAGCTTCACTGTCTTCCCGGACCGCAGCAGCTCCCCGACCAGGCTCGGGCGCAGCTCGGCGCTGCTGCCGCGCATGTGCTCGGGCAGTCCCGTCATGCTGACCAGGCGGAGCCGGTCGCCCTCGATCCGAACGAACCCGGCCGCGTCGGCGCCGGTCAGCTCGATCAGCGCGCCGGTGATCCGGTCGAGCACGACGGCCAGGTCGAGCTCGGCGTTGAGGTCGGCGATGATGTCGTTGAGGCGGCGCACCAGGCGGGCCCGCTCGGCCATGTGGTGCTGGACGCCCTCGTCCTCCTCGACCGGGTGGTAGACCCCGACCCAGCCGAGCAGCGCGCCGCCCGGATCCTTCAGCAGGCTGGTGTCGATGCGCACGTCGATGAGGCGCCCGTCGCGGTGGAACCGGCGGGTCGCGATCGAGATCTGCCCGCCGTCGCCCGTACCGCCCGCGCCGCCCGTACCGGTCCCGGTGCCCTCGGCCGCTTCGCCGCCCTCACCCGGACGGCGAGTGAGCAGCCGTTCCTGCACCGCGTTGTGCTCGGCCTGGAGCTCGTCCGGCACGATCGGCGGCACCCGGCCCAGCATCTCGGCGGCCGTCCAGCCGAACATCCGCTCGGCCGCCGGGTTCCACACGGTGACGCGGTAGTGGTGGTCGACGGCCACGATCGCGTCGGCCGCGCTCTGGATGACGGCGCGGGCGATCGGGTCGTGGGCGTGGTACTGCACGAGGCAATCGTGCCATCGCATCCCGAACGGCGCTGGTCAACGGCCACCGAAAGGTTTCCACCGCGCGGCGCCCGCCGCCGGAGGAACGCCACATCAGCGCGCGGCGCCCCGCACCCGGCCGATCAGGACGGCAGCCAGCCCCGCGACCAGGAACGACAGCAGCGAGGCGCTCATCCAGCTCTGCGGGGTGAACCGCAGCGCGTCCTGGACGCCGGTCCAGAACCCCGCCCACCGGCTCACCGTGCCCGGGTTGATCAACTGGTAGGCGACCACACCGATCACCCAGGCGATGATCATCCCCCACCGGGACGGCGCGGCGCGCGAGCTGTCCCAGCGCCCGTCCCGCCCCCGGCCGAGGAAGAAGTCGGCGGCCAGCACGCCCAGCATCGGCACGAACACCGATCCGATGAGCGACAGGAACCCGGCGTAGTCGCCGATGTCGAGCAGCAGCGCCAGCACGGTGATCCCCGTGCCGAGCCCGATCGACAGCACCCGGCGGTCGGCGCGCGGGAACAGGTTCTGGATCGAGACGGCGGTCGAGTAGACGTTGGCGAACGACTGGTCGGCCTCGCGCAGCACGAACACCGCGAACAACGCCGCGCCGAGCGCGACGTGCAGGAACGGATCGTAGATCCGGCCGCTGTCGCCCGCCACCAGCGCCAGCGCCAGCAGCCCGAGGACATAGGCGACGATCTGGGTGACCGAGTAGCCGATCGCGGCGGCGCCGAACGCCCCGCGGGCGCTGCGCGCGTGCCGGGTGTAGTCGGCGGCGACCGGCACCCACGAGATCGACACCGCGAGCGCGGCGTCGGCGCCGAGCCAGAACCCGCCCCACGAGCCCTCGGTCAGGTCGGGCAGCGGCTCACGCAGGAGCTGCACGTAGAAGTAGACCAGCGCGATCATCACCGCCACCGTCACGTACCGGCGCAGCATCCGGACCGAGCCGAGCGGCCAGATCGTCAGCACGGTGGTGAGCACCCCGGCCGCGACCACGTACGACCAGCGCGGGACGCCGTCCCACAGCGCGCGGGCCGCGTCGGCGATGACGATCAGCTCGAACGTCCCCCAGCCGATGAGCTGCGCGATGTTGAACACGGTCGGCACGTACGACAGCCGCGCGCCGAACAGCCCGCGCAGCAGCACCATCGCGGGCTGCCCGGTGCGCGCGCCGGGCGCGGCGGCCAGCCCCAGCATCAGCCCGCCGAGCACGGTGCCGACGGCCATCGCGACGATCCCGGCGGCGATCGACAGCGTCGGCCGGCCCGCGCCGTCCGGCGCCAGCACGGTGTAGGCGCCGGAGAACGCGAACAGGCTGACCCCGAGATTGGCCCAGAACGCCCCCTGGTCCCAGAAGCCGAGCACCTTCGGTGCGGGCTCGTCGAGGGTGTAGGGGACCTCGTCCTGAGGGCGCGGCTTCACAGCGGACGACATGGGACACACTCCCTACGCCGGCATTACCCGGACAGGTTCATGCGGTCGGCGACGCCTTGAAGATCGCCCTCTCAGCCCGTTCGGCACGAGCTCCCGCGGATAGTCGGTCGGCACCGATCGTACAACGCACGGCAAATCGCGGCCTGGCCGCGGTCGGCACCCGGCCCGCCGGCCCCGCTGCGGCGGACGTCCGGCCCGCCGGCCCCGCCTCGCCGGACGTCAGGCGATGAAGGGGGGCGGGCCGTCGCCGCCGTTCTCCACCGGACGGCCGAGCTCGGCCCATCGCTTCATGCCGCCGTCGACGTTCTTGGCCAGCCAGCCGGCCTGGTTCAGCGCCACCGTCACCTGCGCCGACCGTGCCCCCGAGCGGCAGATCACGTAGACCTCCCGGTCCTGCGGCACCTCGGCGGCGCGGTCGCCGAGCCTGCTCATCGGGATGTGGACCGCCCCGGGCGCGTGGCCCGCGTCCCATTCCTCCTGCTCGCGCACATCCAGCAGGTAGGCGTCCTGCGGAACGTCCGCGGCGTCCACCGCCGGCACGTCGTCCCCGAAATTCATCACACCCCCATGGAACCGCGCGGACCCCTGCCGCGTCGAATCACTTATGCGGTATCGGACGCTCCTTTTCACCACGCCCGGCCTGGCCATGATCATGTCATTGGCGGCCTGCGGCGACGAACAGGCCGCCGGTCCAGCCGACCGGCCCTCGGCCACCACGTCCGTCCGGCCGTCGGAGAGCCCGGCGGCCGAGAACAAGCTGACCGTCCAGGTCAGGGCCTCCGCGGAGGCGCCCGCCAAGACCTGGACCCTCGGCTGCGCCCCGGCGGGCGGCGACCATCCGAAGGCGGACCAGGCGTGCGCGGTCCTCGCCAAGGCGAAGGCCCCGTTCGCGGCGCCGCCGAAGAACCAGATGTGCACGAAGATCTACGGCGGCCCGGAGACCGCCACGGTGAAGGGCACGTGGCAGGGCAAGCCGGTCGACGCCAAGTTCACCCGGGCCGACGGCTGTGAACTGCATCGCTGGAGCGGGCTGGCCCCGCTGTTCGGCGGCGTCCCCAAGGTCCGCTGAACGAGCCGTCCCCGTTTCGGTTCGTTTCAACCAGAGGGTCTCGGTCATGGACGGCCGGGACCCTCTTCCGTCGCCGCCCTGTCGCCGTCCCGACGGCGCCCCTCGCCGGCCCGTCATCCCTGCGCGGGCCGCCTCAGGAGGGCGGCTACTTGAGGAGACGCGACATGCGGCGGTCGGCGAGGGGCTTCCCGCCGGTCTGGCAGGTCGGGCAGTACTGCAACGACGAGTCGGCGAACGCCACCTCGCGGATGACGTCGCCGCAGACGGGGCACTTCTCGCCCGCCCGGCCGTGCACGCGCAGGCCGGTCTTCTTCTCGCCCTTCAGGTCGTGCGCCGCGAGCCCCTCGGAGCGCGCGACCGCGTCGCGGAGCGTGCCGACGATCGCCTCGTGCAGGACCGCTACGTCCTCCTCGGTGAGCGATGACGCGATCTTGAACGGGGACATCTTTGCGACGTGCAGCACCTCGTCGGAGTAGGCGTTGCCGATGCCCGCGATCACCTTCTGATCGCGCAGCAGCCCCTTGACCCGGGTGCGGTTGCCGCCCAGGATCGCGCCCAGCGCGGCCGGCGTGAACGACTCGGCGAGCGGATCGGGACCGAGCGCCGCCACCCCCGGGACATCGGCGGGATCGCGGGCGACGTAGACCGCCAGGCCCTTCTTGGTGCCCGCCTCGGTCAGGTCGAAGCCGGACCCGTCGTCGAGGTGGACGCGCAGGGCGAGCGGGTTCTTGCCGCCCGGCCGGGCGGGCTTGACCGGGACCTCCTCGCGCCACCGCAGCCAGCCCGCGCGGGCCAGGTGGATCACCAGGTGCAGCCCGTCGACGTCGAGGTCGAGGAACTTGCCGTGCCGGGCGACGCCGGTGACGGTCAGTCCGCCGAGGCCGGTCACCGGCGGGTCGTAGGTCTTCAGCGCCGAGATGGCGAGAACATCGATCCGGGTGACGACGCGACCCACCGCGCGCTCCCGCAGAAACCCGGTCAGGGCCTCCACCTCAGGTAGCTCTGGCATGTCCCCAGTATCGGCGATGATTTCCGTCCACAACCCTGTGGAAAGCTGTGGAAAACCCTGTGTACAACTCCGCCAGGCCCGGCCCCGCCGGGCCTGGCGAGGGCTATACCTCTACAAATATCGACAGAACCCCGGAGCGGGGCCGGTCCGGGACGTCACGCAGGGTGTGGATAACTTCCGCGCAACATCAGCCCGCCAGGGCCGGAACGGGCTCCCCGGCGGCGATGGCGCGGCGCAGCCGGATCAGCTCCTTGGGCAGGCCGACGGCGGCCCCGCCGACCAGGACGCCGGAGCGGCCGAACGCCACCGCGAACCGTCCGTCCGCCGGATCCCCGGCGACGACCCGCGAGGTATCGGCGAGGCGTGGGAAGCCCGCCCACTGGACCCGGACGCCGTGCACGCGCGTGCCTAGTGAGGGAACCTCGGTGAACGGCTCGGCCTCGGCGGGCCCGCGCAGCAGGTTGCGAGCGGCGACGGCCCCCTGCTCGTTGGCGTTGGCCCAGTGCTCGACCCGCACCGCCTCCCCGCCGAAGAGCCCGTGCGGCCAGCGGGCGACGTCGCCCGCCGCCACGACGCCGTCGGCGGCGAAGAGCGCCGCGTCGGTGAGCACGCCGTCGTCGACGCGGACACCGCCGCCCTCCAGCCATTCGGTGTTGGGCAGGACGCCCATGCCGACGACGACCAGGTCGGCGGGGAGCGAGCGGCCGTCGTCCAGCCGCACCCGCAGGGCCGTCCCCTCATGACCGGACCCGCCGTCCACAGGCGCGCCGTCCACGGGCGTCCGCTCCACGGTCGTCACCCGGGTTCCGGAGACCAGGTCGACGCCGTTCCGCCGGTGGTGGCCGGCGAGCCAGCCCGCCGCGGTCTCGCCGATCACGCCGGCCATGGGGAACGGCGCGGCGTCCACGAGAACGGTCTCGATACCCTGGGCCCGTACCGTCGAGGCGATCTCACCGCCGATGAAGCCGCCGCCGATCACCACCACCCGGCGCGGGCCTCCGGCGAGGGCCGCCCGCAGGGCGAGCGCGTCGTCGATGGTGCGCAGGACGTGGACGCCGGGCAGGTCCGTCCAGCCGCCGGCCGGCAGGCGGGGGCGGGCGCCGGTCGCGATGACGAGGCCGTCGTAGGGCAGGCGGGTCCCGTCGTCGAGCGTGACGGCGCGGGCGTCGCCGTCGAGCCGGACGGCGCGGCGCCCGCCCAGCCAGCGCGCGTCGATCTCGTCGGCTCCCGGCAGGGCGACGTCGTCGTCCCCGGTCAGCACGCTCTTGGACAGCGGCGGCCGGTTGTAGGGCAGGTGCGGTTCGGCGCCGATCAGGTCCAGCTCTCCGGCGAAGCCCTCGTCCCGCAGGGTCTGCGCGGCGCGCAGTCCGGCGAGCGAGGCGCCGGCGATCACGATCCTCCGATGGGTGCGCATGGGGGGTTCCTCTCAGCTTCGGGTGCGGGCCTGCCCGGAAGGCAGGAACGGCACACCCTACCCCCCGAGGGTATTTTCTCGAACGTGACCCGGATCTCGGAACAACCCCTAGGGGGTACGGGTTGCAGAGACTGAAGCGCTATGGCAGCATGAGGACCACGAGATACCCCCCAGGGGTAACCAGAGAGAGGGATCCGCACATGAGCACCGCCACCTACACCGTCACCGGGATGACCTGCGGACACTGCGTCGGATCGGTCAAGGAGGAGGTCGGGCAGGTCGCGGGCGTCACCGCCGTGGACGTCGACCTCAAGACCGGAGCGGTGACCGTGACCAGCGACACGGCCGTCGACGACGCCCTGATCCGGGACGCCGTCGAAGAGGCCGGCTACGAAGTGAAGGTGTGAGGCGACCATGAACACCGCGACCAAGCTGGGGGCCTACGCCCTGGGCCTGGCCGCCGCCTTCGGCAGCGCCGCCGGGATCGGCACCATCGTCGGTCCCGTCGGCGCCACCGCCGAGTCCGGCGACCACGGGTCGGCGCACTCCGGCCACTCCGGCGGCACCGCCGAGGAGACCGGCACCCCCGCGCCGGGCGGGCTCCAGACCGTCCAGGACGGCTACACGCTGAACCCCGAGACGACCACGGTGACCCCCGGGAAGCAGACCGACTTCCGGTTCACCGTGACCGGCCCGGACGGCGCGCCCGTCACCCGCTACACCCCGCTGCACGGCGAGAAGCTGCACCTGATCATCGCCCGGCGGGACCTGTCCGGCTTCCAGCACGTGCACCCCGCGCAGGTCGGCGGCGGCGTCTGGTCGATGCCGCTGATCCTGCCGGACGCGGGCACCTACCGGTTCTTCACCGACGTCCGGCCCGAGGGCGCGAAGCGGCAGCTCACCCTCGGCACCGACGTCTCGGCCCCGGGCGACTTCCGGCCCGAGCCGCTGCCCGCCGCCGAGCGGGTCGCCGAGGTCGACGGGTACGAGGTCGCGCTCGCGGGCGATCTGGTCCCGGGCAGGTCCAGCAAGCTGACCCTGACGGTGAGCAAGGACGGGAAGCCGGTCACCGACCTCCAGCCCTACCTCGAGGCGTACGGCCACCTGGTCGCGCTCCGCGACCGCGACCTGGCCTACCTGCACGTCCACCCGGACGGGGAGCCCGGAGACGGCAGGACCGCCCCCGGGCCCGCGATCACCTTCTACGCCGAGGTGCCCGCGGCCGGCTCCTACCGGCTCTACCTGGACTTCAAGCACGGCGACACGGTCCGCACCGCCGAGTTCACGGCGGTCGCCGGAGCGCCGGCGCCGTCCCCCCAGTCCACTTCGCCCGCTCCGTCCTCCCCGCCCGCCGGGGAACCGGAGCACGGCGACCACGAGCACTGACCGACCCATCGACCGCTGACCCGCAGACCGACCCACCCGCTGATCCGCCGCCGGAACCGGCAGCGCCAGTGCGGCAATCCCTCTGAGGAGGAGTGATGACCACCGGCACCGTCCCCGAGAGGGGATCCGGCAAGCTCGAGCTCGCCATCGGCGGGATGACCTGCGCGTCGTGCGCCGCCCGCATCGAGAAGCGGCTGAACAAGATCGAAGGCGTGACCGCCACGGTCAACTACGCCACCGAGAAGGCCAAGGTCGAATACCCCGAGGGCGTGTCGCCCGAGGAGCTGATCGCCTCGGTCGAGAAGGCCGGCTACCGCGCCGAACTGCCGCCGCCGCCCAAGGCGGCCGGGACCGGGGCGGGCGCCGCGGAGGCCGAGGGCGAGCCCGACGACGGGCTCCGCCCGCTGCGCCAGCGGCTGACCACCGCGGTCGTGCTCGCCGTCCCGGTGATCCTGATGGCGATGATCCCGCCGCTCCAGTTCGAGTACTGGCAGTGGCTGTCGCTGGTGCTCGCCGCGCCCGTGGTGACGTACGCGGGCTGGCCGTTCCACCGGGCCGCCTGGACCAACCTGCGGCACGGCGCGGCGACGATGGACACGCTGGTCTCGGTCGGCACCATCGCCGCGTTCGGCTGGTCGCTCTGGGCGCTGTTCCTCGGCACCGCCGGCGAGCCCGGCATGAAGCACGGCTTCGAGTTCTCGATGACCCGCTCCGACGGGTCGATGAACATCTACCTGGAGGCCGCCGCCGGGGTGATCGCGTTCATCCTGGCCGGGCGCTACTTCGAGGCGCGCTCCAAGCGGAGCGCCGGCGCGGCGCTGAAGGCGCTGCTGGAGCTGGGCGCCAAGGAGGTCTCGGTCGTCCGGGACGGCCGCGAGGAGCGGATCGCGGTCGACGACCTCGCCACCGGGGACGTCTTCGTGGTCCGTCCCGGCGAGAAGATCGCCACCGACGGCGTGGTCGAGGACGGCTCGTCCGCCGTGGACGCCTCGCTGCTCACCGGCGAGTCCGTCCCGGTCGAGGTCGGTCCCGGCGACGCCGTGGCCGGCGCGACGGTCAACGCGGGCGGACGGCTGCTGGTCCGCGCCACCCGGGTCGGCGCCGACACCCAGCTCGCCCAGATGGCCCGGCTGGTGGAGGAGGCGCAGACCGGCAAGGCGCAGGTGCAGCGGCTCGCCGACCGGATCTCCGGGATCTTCGTCCCGATCGTGATCATGCTGGCGCTGGCCACCCTCGGCTTCTGGATCGGCACCGGCACCGGGCTGGCCGGCGCGTTCACCGCCGCGGTCGCCGTGCTGATCATCGCGTGCCCCTGCGCCCTCGGCCTGGCCACCCCGACCGCACTGATGGTCGGGACCGGGCGCGGCGCCCAGCTCGGCATCCTGATCAAGGGCCCGGAGGTGCTGGAGTCCACCCGCTCCGTCGACACCGTGGTACTGGACAAGACCGGCACCGTCACCACCGGCCGGATGGCCCTGGTCGATGTGATCACCGCCGACGGCGGGGACGCCGCCGAGGCGCTCCGGCTGGCCGGCGCGCTGGAGGACGCCTCCGAGCACCCGATCGCGCAGGCCATCGCCAAGGGCGCCACCGAGCGCACCGGTGCCCTCCCCGCCGTGGAGGACTTCGCCAACGTCGAGGGCCTCGGCGTGCAGGGCATGGTGGACGGCCACGGCGTCCTGGTCGGACGGCCGCGGCTGCTCGCCGAGTGGTCCCAGCACCTGCCGCCCGAGCTGGAGAAGGCGATGGCGGACGCGCAGAAGCTCGGCCACACCGCCGTCGCGGTCGGCTACGACGGCGCCGCCCGCGCCGTGATCACCGTCGCCGACCAGGTCAAGCCGACGTCCGCCGAGGCGATCACCCGGCTGCGCGAGCTCGGCCTGCGGCCGGTCCTGCTCACCGGGGACAACGAGACCGTCGCCCGCACGGTGGCGGACGCGGTCGGGATCGAGGAGGTCATCGCCGAGGTCCTGCCGCAGGACAAGGTCGATGTGGTCAAGCGGCTCCAGGGCGAGGGCCGGACGGTCGCGATGGTCGGCGACGGTGTCAACGACGCCGCCGCGCTCGCCCAGGCCGACCTGGGCCTGGCGATGGGCACCGGCACCGACGTGGCGATCGAGGCGTCCGACCTGACCCTGGTCCGCGGCGACCTGCGGTCCGCGGCCGACGCGATCCGGCTGTCCCGCCGCACGCTCGGCACGATCAAGGGCAACCTGTTCTGGGCGTTCGCCTACAACGTGGCCGCCCTGCCGCTGGCCGCGACGGGCCTGCTCAACCCGATGATCGCGGGCGGGGCGATGGCCTTCTCCTCGGTGTTCGTGGTGAGCAACAGCCTGCGGCTGAAGCGCTTCAAGGCACTCAGCGACGATGCCGCGCCGGCCGCCGCCGGAGCGGACGCCCGCACCCCGGCCCGGCCGGAGGTCCCGGCCGGTCGCTGAGGCCCCCGGCCGGGGCTCCGAGCCCCCTGCGGATCGCGCGCGGCCCCTGACACAGGGCCGCGCGCGATCCTTTCGTCGTCCGGACCGGCGTCCGCGCGCACCTGCCGGACCGGGCCGTCCCGCCGTCCGGGTGACCCGACTCACCTCGTTCTCGCTGGCCATATACCCCCCACCCGTATATGCGACCAGGAGTCGGCGAAACACGGCGACGCACACGGAGAGGATGGGCACCATGACCACCACGACGCACTCCGGCCCGGCCCAGGGGCACCACGCCGGGCACCACGACGCGGGCGGCCTCCCCGGTGGTCTCCAGATCTCGCAGGACGGGTACACCCTCGACCTGGACCGCTCGATCATCCGTCCGGGCGCGACCCGCCTGCGGTTCCGGATCCTCGGCCCGGACGGCGCCCCGGTCACCGCCTACACCCCGCTCCACGACCGCGACCTGCACCTGATCGTCGCCCGGCGGGAACTGACCGGCTTCTGGCACGTGCACCCGGAACTCGGCGACGACGGCACCTGGTCGGTCCGGCTCGACCTGCCCGGCGCGGGCGCCTACCGGGTGTTCGCCGACATCGCCCCCGAGGCCCTCGGCAGGACCGTCACGCTCGGCGCCGACCTGGCCGTGAGCGGGCCGTACGAGCCGCTCCCGGTGCCCGCGCCCGCCACCGTGGACGTCGTGGACGGCTACGAGGTCACGCTGGCCGGCGACCTGGTGCCCGGCGAGGCCCGCGAGATCACCCTCACCGTCCACCGGGACGGCGCGCCCGTCACCGACCTCCAGCCCTACCTGGCGGCGTACGGGCACCTGGTGGTACTGCGCGCCGGCGACCTCGCGTACGTGCACGTCCACCCGGACGGCGAGCCCGGCGACGGGGTCACCGCGCCCGGTCCCGGCATCACCTTCCACGCCGCGGTCCCCGGACCCGGCACCTACCGGGCGTTCCTCGACTTCAAGCACGGCGACACGGTCCGCACCGCGGCCTTCACCCTCGTCGCCGGACACTGACCCCGTCCCGCACGACCGGCGCGGGCTTGGGCCTGTCTCACAGTGCCCCAGCCGTAGCACGAGCGCGCTACCTGGCCGGTGGGCGATGCCGGAGGCGAGCCGCACCGGCCAGATCGCAAGCGATGCCGCGCTCGCCAAAGCCAGGTCGGCATCCGAGCCGCCAGGCGAGAATGCCGGGCCGGGCTTAAGAAATTGAGCCTGGCGTCCGGCCCGGGTAGACCAACTCCCACAGGGCGGCGGCGGTGTGGGTCTCCGCGGGCTGGCCGCCGTGCATCCGCTCGATCTGCACCTCGCCGGTGAAGCGCAGGTAGGAGCCGTCGAATCCGGCGATCTTCGCCAGCGCGTTCCGGAACCCGCCGATCTCGTCCAGCTCGCCGAGGTCGGCGGCCCGTGGCGCGCCCGGCGTCGTGTCCTCCCGCGTGAACGTGACGCGGTAGCCGTCGTCGCCGGGGTCGGCGGCCCGGTACTCGAAGACCAGGGTGCCCGCGACCGGCCGCCCGGTGCCCGGGTCGTCGTCCTCGTCGTACGCGGCGAACCGCACGAGCGTGCAGTCGTCGGCGACGATCCGGTTCCCGCGCGCCAGCATGAAAATGGGGAACTCGGCGCGGTCGTACCGCTCCTCCGAGGTGATGTGCGAGGCGATCACGTTGTAGGGGCCGGCGGCGGCGCGGGCCCAGTACCAGTGGTCGATCAGCCCGGTCACCGGGGTGTCCCCCCAGTTGTGGTCGTGGTAGCCGGTGCCCGCGCGTCGCTCGGCGCGCCCGCCGACGGCGAGCGTGACCTCCGCCGAGCCGCTCGGCACCGAGGGCAGCCAGGCGAAGAACCGCTCGTCGTCCTCACCGAAGTAGATGTGGCCGGTCTCGGGGCGCCAGGGCTCGGTCCGCGGGGTCAGCACGACGTCGGCGGTCACCCCGTCCAGCTCGGCGTGGACGCGGTAGCCGCGGTGGTCGCCGGTGAACGTGCTGGCGCCGATCCGCACGGCGCACCGGCCGGTGGCGAAGTCGTGGTCGCCGCAGTGCGCCGTGGCGCGCTCGCTGACCCGGGTGCCGTCGGGACGGTCGAGCTCCAGCGTGACGAACGGGCGGGGCGGACCGGCTCCCCCCTCGGTGAAGTCCTTGGTGTAGAAGACGATCACGAGGGTGGAGCCGTCGTCGAGCCGCGCCTCGAAGTACCACCACTCCCAGGTGCCGGGACCGCCGGGCGCGGTGCGGAACCCGTCCTCCCAGACCGCCACCGCCCGGCCGAGGCCGAGCGCCGCGTAGTCGGCGGGCCGGCCGGCCAGCCGGGCCCGCGAGAGTTGGCCGATTGACGTCATATGGGGCATATACCCGCATTTCAACCCCGCTGAGACCCGCGCCACCCCATGTTTCGGTCAATCCCGGTGCCCCGCCCGGCGCCGAAGGCGTCCGGCTAGAGGACGGGCACGTCCCAGAAGGCGAGCTCGTGCCGCATGCCCTCCAGGAAGAACCGCTCGGCGCGGTCCCGGTCGATGCCGGCCTCGTCGATCATCTGGGCGCAGCGCCGGGTCAGCCCGGCGAACGCGGGGTCAGCGTAGGTGTCGACCCAGCGGCGGTAGCGGGGTTCGGCCGGCGGGTTCGCGGCGAGGCGCCGTCCCAGCGTGGAGTAGCCCCACATGCAGGGGTAGAGCGCGGCCAGGCCGTCGCCGTAGTCGGCGGCGCTGTCGAGCAGGAACCGGGTGTACGCGGCGCAGGCCGGGCCGGTCTTCGCGCCCTCCAGGTCGGCGCCGAACTCCGCCGACAGCGACCGGTGCAGTTCCAGTTCGTCGTGGAAGGTCGAGTGGGCGAGGTCGACGAGATCGCCCAGATGCGTCGGGGGCGCCTGCCAGGCCAGCCGCGAGAACACCCGCACGTAGTCGAGCAGGTAGAGGTGGTCCTGCTCCAGCCACGAGCGGAACACGGCCTCGTCGAGGTCGCCGCGGGCGATGCCCGCCACCGTCGGATGCCTGAGCTGCTCCTCGAGCAGCGGCAGGCCGAGCTTCTCCAGATGGGCCGACAGCTTCATGCCCGCAAGTCTCCCATCAAGGACAAAGTGCGTAAAAAAGACCGATCCCCGCCGGACTTTCGCAGCCCGGCGGGGAACCGGTCCAGGCCGATGTGCGGGTCGCCTCTCGGCGGAAGGCACAACGCGGCTCCAGCCGAACGGTATTCCGCGAAGGCAATAGGTGAGGCCCGGGGACACCAGGCACATCGGCTTGTCCTGTCCAACCGACGAGCGGCGGCGATTGTTCCCGTCCTCCCCCGGATCCTTCTCCGGGGGACGCCCCGCCCCGCGAATCGGGCGTTCCCCATCATGGGAGCGATACCCCTCACGCATGGGACGCGATGCCTGCACAATGGCGCGAGTGAGCGATGGGGCGCGGGGGGACGACCTCAATCGCGCCGTCCGGGCGGCGCAGGCGGGCGACGAGGAGTCCTTCCGCCTGCTGTACCGGGACGTGCAGCCCCGGCTGCTGCGCTACGCCCGCGCCCTCATCGCCGACGACTCCGACGCCGAGGACGTCACGTCCGAGGCGTGGTTGCAGATCGCCCGCGACCTGCCCTCCTTCCGCGGCGACATCGACGGGTTCCGCGGCTGGTGCGCGACGATCACCCGGCACCGCACGCTGGACCTGCTGCGCCGCCGGAAGCGGCGGCCCGTCGCCGACCTGCCGATGGACGACCTGATCGGGACGGCCGCCGAGTTCGACACCGCGGACCTGGCCCTGGACGGCCTGTCGACCGAGGCGGCCCTCCGGCTGATCGCCGAGCTGCCCCGGGACCAGGCCGAGGCGGTGCTGCTCCGCGCCGTCCTGGGCCTGGACGCCAAGCGGGCCGGCCTCGTCCTCGGCAAGCGCGCCGGGGCCGTCCGGACCGCGGCGCACCGCGGCCTGCGCCGCCTGGCCGCCCGCCTGGCCGAGACCGCGCCCCCGGCGGGCAGCGGGACCCTGCCGGTGCCCGGGCGTGACGGTGTGATCGGCTCCGGCGCTGAAGAGGTGAGATGAACGATCCACCCGACCGGCGGACCGCCGAGCGCCTCCTGCGCGGCGACGCCGCCGCACACCCCGCGCTCGCCGAGATGCTCGCGGGTGCGGCCGGTCCCGCGCGGCCGGCCGAGCTCGCCGGGGAGGACGCCGCCGTCGCCGCGTTCCGGACCCGCCGCGAACCGCGCCCGCGCATCCAGCACCGGACGCTGACCAGGCTGCTCACCGTCAAGGCGCTCCTGGCCGTGCTCGCGCTCGGGGGCGGCGCGGCCCTCGCCGGGGGCAGCGGCCACCTCCCCGGACACCAGGGACCGCACCCGGGTCCGCGCCCGCCGCGGATCGGCACCCCGCCGGACGAGTCGTCCGATCGCGCCACGCTGCCCGCCGTCCCGTCGCCGCCGTCGCCGCCGTCACCGTCCCAGGGGCGGCACGCGTCGAGTCCCGGCCCCCGGAATCCGACGCACCGGCCGTCGAAGCCATCGAAGCGGAAGAAGAACGGCAAGCCGGAGAGGGCCGAGAAATCGAAGAAGAGGAAGAAGGCGAAGAAGGCCAGGAAGCCGAAGTCGCGGCACGGCGGCCCGAACCGCTCGCCCGCCGGAAGGGCTCGAAGGTAGGGTCCGCCAATGGCAACGACGCATTACAGGCGGCGGGACTCCGCCGGCCTCCGCGCCATGCAGGGGCTGACGCAACGCCTGT
This sequence comes from Actinomadura xylanilytica, assembly GCF_030283145.1. Lineage (GTDB taxonomy): Bacteria > Actinomycetota > Actinomycetes > Streptosporangiales > Streptosporangiaceae > Spirillospora > Spirillospora xylanilytica. The sequence goes on along the minus strand of NZ_JASNWE010000002.1, from coordinate 938,276 downwards.
GGTCGCCGGACACCTCCCGCTGGCACATGGGCGAGCTCGTCTGGCATCGGCTCCAGCACCTCGGCCGCGAGCACGAATGGCACATCTCCCTCTGGGAGCACCGCGGACGGCCCGTCGCGTGGGCCTGGGCGCAGCCGCCGGGCCGTCTCGACCTGCACCTCGACCCGGCACACCCCGGCCTGATGGACGAGATCCTGCGCTGGTTCAACGAGCTGACCCCCGGGGCGGCCCGCGTCGTCACGGTCCTCGACACCGAACCGGCGGCGCTCCAGGACTCCCTGCTGAGGCACGGCTACCGCGAGCGAACCACCGGCCCGTTCTTCATCCACCTCCGGCACGACCTGGACGACCTTCCCGAGCCGTCCGTCCCGGAGGGCTACACGCTGCGTCCCGTGCGCGGCGAGGAGGACGCCGAGGCCCGCGCCGCCGTGCACCGGGCGGCGTTCTCCCTGCCCGGCGAGCCCTCCCGGGTCGTCACCGAGAGCTACCGACGGATCATGCGGGCCTGGCCGTACCGGCCCGAGCTCGACTGGCTCGTCGAGGCCCCCGACGGCACGCCCGCCGCGTTCTGCCTGGTCTGGGTGGACGACCTGAACCGGGCCGCCGTCCTCGAACCGGTCGGCACCGACCCGGGCCACCGCCGCCTCGGTCTCGCGAGCGCCGCGATACTCGCCGCCCTCCGCGCCGCGCGGCGGCTCGGGGCGACCCAGGCCCGCGTCGCCGCGCGCGGCGACGCGGGCCACCCGTCCGCCCGCGCCACCTACATGTCGGTGGGTTTCCAGCCCTATGCCCGCAACCTGCCCTTCACCCGCGAACGCTGAGAAGGCCGGCACCCGCGTCAGCCGGTCGCCCTCGATCGGCACGGGCAACGCCGACCGCGACGCTGGACTTCGGCACCGTCCGCCCCAACGCTGAGGTCATGGCATCGCGCACCGGGCTACTGCCCCCAGAACTGCACGCGTACATCAACGCCCACAGCACCGGTCCGGACCCGCTGTTGCTGGAACTGGCGACCGAGACCGCCGAGCGGTTCGCGCGCAGCGCGGGCATGCAGATCGGGCCCGACCAGGGCATGCTCATGACCCTCCTGGCACGCCTGTCCGGGGCCCGGGACGCCGTCGAGGTCGGCACGTTCACCGGCTACTCGTCGATCTGCCTGGCCCGCGGCCTGGCACCGGACGGGCACCTGCTGTGCTGCGACATCAGCGACGAATGGACGACGCTCGCCCGCCGCTACTGGGACCGGGCGGGCCTCAGCGACCGCATCGAGCTCAAGCTGGCCCCGGCCCTGGAGACCCTGCGGGCGCTCCCCGCCGACACCGCCTTCGACCTGGCCTTCATCGACGCCGACAAGCCGTCCTACGTCGACTACTGGGACGCCCTGGTGCCCCGCGTCCGGCCCGGCGGGCTCCTCCTCGTCGACAACACCCTGTGGGCGGGCCAGGTCACCGATCCGTCCGCCCAGGGCGAGGCGCTGGACGCGATCCGCTCGTTCGACGACCACGCGGCCGCGGACACCAGGGTCGAACTCGTCATCGTCCCCATAGGCGACGGCCTGACGGTCGCCCGCAAGAAGTAGGGCGTCTCTTCTGGGGATGGATGTTCGTCACCATCGCGCCATGTCTTCACCTCCTCTCGGACGTATTCGCGGCGACGGGTTGACCTCAAGTTTGGTTGATGTCAGAGCCTGCGGTTGACCGGGACGCCGGCGGGCGGGGCCGGTCATCTGACAGATTCCCGGGCCCAGCGTGCTCCGTAGCGTCGCGGTCAGCCGGAGAGAAGCCCCTGACCTGCACCGAGGAGAAGAAGAATGACCGAGAACCCGCTGCGTGTGGCGATCATTATCGGCAGCACCCGGGAGGGCCGCTTCGGACCGACCGTGGCCGGCTGGTTCATCGAGGAGGCCCGCCGGCACCAGGGCCTGGCGATCGACGTGATCGACCTCGCCGACACCCTGCCCCCGGCGGCGCTCGGCTCCGCGCTCGGCGGGGCCGCCGCCGAGGCGTTCAACGCGGTGACCGGGACGCTGGACGCGGCCGACGCGTTCGTGATCGTGACCCCCGAGTACAACCACAGCTTCCCCGGCACCCTGAAGAACCTGATCGACACGCACTTCACCCAGTGGCGGGCCAAGCCGGTCTCGTTCGTCTCGTACGGCGGAATGTCCGGAGGGCTGCGGGCGGTCGAGCACCTCCGGCAGGTCTTCGCCGAGCTGCACGCGGTCACCGTCCGCGACACGGTGAGCCTGCACAACCCGTGGGAGTACTTCGACGAGCAGGGCCGCCCGGACGACCTCCAGGCGTCCGGCACCGCCGCCAAGGTCATGCTCGACCAGCTCGCCTGGTGGGCCGAGGCCCTGCGCTCCGCCCGCGCCGTCCGTCCCTACGGAGGCTGAGAACGCGCCTCCGTCCGGAAGCACCCTCAAGGAGCGGGCGACCACGTGACGGCCGCGCCGATCGACCGGCGGGGCCGCGCGTCACGGCCCCGCCGGTCGCACCGGTCGCACCGGCCCCGCCGGTCGCGTCCGGTCAGACGGCCTTGAGGAAGCCGGAGTCGACCGCGACGTCCGAACCGGTCGTGCTGCCCGAACGCGGCGAGACGAGCAGCGCGACGACGTCGGCGATCTCCTGGGGGTCGGCGAGCCGGCCGGTGGCGAGGCCCATCATCTCCGGCGCCGCCTTGTCGATCACGGTGTCGCGGTCGGCGCCCATCTGGGCGGCCAGGACGTCGGCCGCGCCGCCGTCCTTGGTCCACCAGTCGGTGCGGACCGGCCCGGGAGTGACGGTGTTCACCCGGACGCCCTGCGGGGCGTACTCCTCCGACAGCGCCTTGGTCAGGTTGTTCAGCGCCGCCTTCGAGGCGTTGTAGTCGACGTTCATCGGGGCCGGCTGCGTGGCGTTGGCCGAGGACACGTTGACGATCGCCCCCGCCTCGCTCTTCAGCAGGTGCGGGATCGCGGCGCGGATGGTCCGGACCACCGAGAAGAGGTTGAACTCGAACATCGCGCGCCAGTCGTCGTCGTTCGGGGCGAGGAACGAGAAGCGCGGCAGGGTCACGCCGGGCGGCGGCCCGCCGGCGTTGTTCACCAGGATGTCCAGCCCGCCGAACACCTCGACGGCGCGCTCCACCACCCGGGCCGGCGCCGCGGCGTCCATCAGGTCGACTGGGACGTGCACCAGGTTCGGCCCGGCGAGCGCGTCCAGCCCGGCGCCGCTCGTCCGGGACGCGGCCACCACGCGGGCGCCCTCGTCCAGCAGGGTACGGGTGATCGCCAGGCCGATGCCCTTGGAGGCCCCGGTGACGAGGGCGACGCGGCCGGTGAGCTTGAGGTCCATGTCGAATCCTTCGATCAGGGTGGTGTCGGTTCGTTCACCCCCTAGAACCCCGCCCGGCCGGACTCGGTTGCACGCGCCGGTCACCCGGGCCGGCCGCCCGCGGGCAGGCTCGGGAACCGCCCTCGCCACCACCACCGCCGCCGCCATTCCGCGACCCGCCGCAGCCATCGCCCTCTCAGCGGCGCTCGGACTGCTTGTCTGGTCCTTCGGCCGCGACATCGGATGGCTCTGGTGCGACCGCACGAAGCATCCCGCAGCCTTGGAGGACGCCGATGGAGCGCCAAGCACACGCCTTCTGGGTCCGTTCGCCCGGTGAGGGGGAGATCAGGGCCGTCACCCTGCCGGAGCCCGGCCCGGACGAGGTGCTGGTCCGCACCCTGTACTCGGGGGTGAGCCGTGGCACCGAGACGCTGGTCTTCCGCGGCGGGGTGCCCGAGAGCCAGTACGAGGTGATGCGGGCGCCGTTCCAAGAAGGCGACTTCCCCGGACCGGTCAAGTACGGCTACCTCAACGTGGGGGTCGTCGAGCACGGCCCGCCGGGTCTGCTGGGACGCGCCGTCTTCTGCCTCTACCCGCACCAGACCCGGTACGTCGTCCCGGCCCAGGCCGTGACGCCCGTGCCGGAGAACGTGCCCCCGTCCCGGGCGGTGCTCGCCGGGACGGTCGAGACCGCCGTGAACGCCCTGTGGGACGCGGCGCCGCTGGTCGGCGACCGGATCGCCGTGGTCGGCGCCGGGATGGTGGGCGGCTGCGTCGCGGGCGTCCTGGCCGGGCTGCCCGGCGCCCGCGTCCAGCTCGTCGACACCGACCCGGCCCGCGCGGACGTCGCCGAGGCGTTCGGCGTCGGCTTCGCGCTGCCCGAGCGGGCCGAGGGCGAGTGCGACCTCGTCGTGCACGCCAGCGCCACCGAGTCCGGCCTCACCCGGTCCCTGGAACTGCTCGCGCCGGAGGGCGAGGTGGTCGAGCTGAGCTGGTACGGAGACCGGCGGGTCGCCCTGCCGCTGGGCGAGGCGTTCCACTCGCGCCGCCTGGTCGTGCGCGGCAGCCAGGTCGGCGCGGTGTCGCCGGCCCGCCGGTCCCGCCGCACGTTCGCCGACCGGCTGGCGCTGGCGCTGGCGCTGCTCGCCGATCCGGCGTTCGACGTGCTGGTCACCGGCGAGAGCGGCTTCGCCGACCTGCCCGGGGTGCTGCCCCGCCTCGCGAGCGGCGAGCTCCCCGCCCTCTGCCACCGCATCGTCCACGATCCCGCCTAGGCGGGCGGCACCGGAGGCCAGCACCGTGTTCAGCATCACCGTCCGCGACCACATCATGATCGCCCACAGCTTCCGCGGCGAGGTCTTCGGCCCCGCGCAGCGCACGCACGGCGCGACGTTCCTGGTGGACGCCGCGTTCCGCCGCGCCGAGCTCGACGCCGACAACATCGTGGTCGACATCGGGCTCGCCACCCGGGCGCTCGGCGCGGTGACCGGCGAGCTCACCTACCGCAACCTGGACGACGAGCCCGCGTTCACCGGGATCAACACCTCCACCGAGTTCCTCGCCAAGGTGATCGCCGACCGGCTCGCGGACCGGGTGCGGGCGGGCGAGCTCGGCGAGGGCGCCCGCGGCCTGACCGGGATCGCGGTCACGCTGCACGAGTCGCACGTCGCCTGGGCGAGCTACGAGCGCACATTGTGACCACCACCTGCTTCGTCGTGCCCGGCGACATCGGCGACCTGTCCAGACCCAGCGGCGGCAACACCTACGACCACCGCGTCCGTCAGGGCCTCATGGCGGCAGGGTGGCCGGTGCGCGAGATGGCCGTCCCGGGGACGTGGCCACGGCCGGACATCGTCGCGAGGTCCGGGCTAGCGCAGTCGCTCTCCGCATTGCCCGATGGCACCGCCGTCCTTCTGGACGGTCTGGTCGGGTGCGGCGTTCCAGATGTCGTCATCCCCCAGGCGAACCGTTTGCGGATCGCGGTCCTGGTGCATCTGCCCCTAGGAGACGAGTCCGGGCTGTCCTCCGGCCCGGCCGCAGAGCTGGACGCCCTGGAACGAGAGACCCTGCACGCCGTGGACGCGGTCATCGCGACCAGTTCCTGGGCGGCACGCCGGTTGACCGAGCATCACGGGCTCACTGCCGTCCACGTCGTTCCCCCAGGCGTCGATCCTGCGCCGCTCGCGCCTGGCACCGATGGCGCGTCCCGGCTGCTGTGCGTCGCCTCGGTCACACCACGCAAAGGGCTCGACCGTCTCGTCACGGCTCTCGCCTCCGTCTCGGACCTCTCGTGGACATGCGACTGCGTCGGTCCGCTGCACACCGACCCCGTATACGTGGCGCGGCTCAGGCAGCAGATCGACGAGGAGGGCCTGAGCGACCGCGTTTGGATGACGGGTCCCCAACACGGGGAGGAGCTGAGCGCCTCTTACGCCGCCACCGACCTCGCGGTGCTCCCGTCCCTGGCCGAGACGTACGGCATGGTCATCACCGAATCCTTGTCCAGAGGAATCCCCGTTCTGGCGACGAACGTGGGCGGCGTACCGGAAGCTATGAGCCAGGCTCCGGCTCCTCATGGGACCGTGCCCGGGATCCTCGTCCCGCCGGACGACCCCGAGGCACTCGCCGCAGCCCTGCGCCGCTGGCTCACTGACCACGAACTACGGCAGACCCTCAGGAGCGCGGCGCGGCTTCGCCGTGACGTCCTGGACGGTTGGGAAACGACGTCACAACGCATGGGTGCCGTACTGGACCAATTGCATGGAGAGCCCTGATGAGCCTGTCTCACACATCCGGTTTCAGTCCTGACTGGCTAGCACTGCGCGAGAACGCCGACGCCGCCGCCCGCGCCCCAGAACTCGTCACCCTGCTCAAGGAGCACCTGCCTGCGGGACGGCTGGTCATCCGCGACCTCGGCTGTGGCACCGGTTCCATGGGCCGCTGGCTTGCGCCGCAGCTCCCCGGTCCGCAGCACTGGATCCTGCACGACCACGATCCCGCGCTGCTCGTCCGGGCCACCACAGGCATGACCGGCATGGCGGCGTCCGACGGAAGCCGCGTCACGGTGGAGACGCACCAGGGGGACCTGGCCGGGCTGAGCGCCGCCGACCTCACCGGCACCTCGCTCATCACCGGTTCCGCCCTGCTGGACCTGCTCACCGCCACCGAGGTCGACCAGCTCGCCATGGCGTCCACCGGGGCCGGCATCCCCGCGCTCCTGACCCTCTCCGTCGACGGCCGGGTCGCACTGTCGCCCGACGACCCGCTCGACGCCGAGTACACCGCCGCGTTCAACGCCCACCAGCGCCGCACGCATCACGGCCGCCGCCTGCTCGGCCCCGACGCCGCCGCCACCGCCGCGCTGGCGTTCGAACGCCACGGCGCGGCCGTCCGGACCCGTCCGAGCCCTTGGCGGCTCGACGCGGCGCAGGCGCAACTGACGGCGGAGTGGCTCCGGGGCTGGGCCGGGGCCGCCCGCGAACAGCGCCCGGAACTCGCGAACGACTCCTACCTGCCGCGCCGGCTGGGCACCTGCACCGCGGGCGAGCTGCATGTGACCATCGAGCACACCGACCTGCTCGCCCTCCCGGAACGGCCCGCCTAAACGGGCCGGCCCCCAGCCCGCTCGGCGCGCCAACGGTCGACCAGGGCCGGGAGTTCGCGGAACATGAAACCGTAGAAGTCGCGCATCTCGGCCAGCCGCCGCGCGGCCGGGCTGTCCGCTCCGGCGGCCTGGATGCCCTGGTCGGCGGCCTCGAACATGGTCTGGACGAGGCCGTTCTGCGTCGACATCAGCGTGGCCCAGGCACCCTCACGCAGCCGGTAGTGCTCGCGGCGGCTGCCCGGCGCGGGCACGCGTTCGATCAGCCCGACCGTCGACAGCATCTTGATCGCGCCCGACACCGAGCCGGAACTGATCGCCAGTTGCCCGGCCAGCTCGGGCGCGGTGACGCTGTCGGCGTCGGCGAACAGGAACGCCGCCATCACCCGTGCGGTCGCCTTCTGCAGACCGCCCTGGGCCAGGGCCAGCGCCATCCGCTCGGCAGCCTCCGTGGTATCCGCCAAGGTCATCCCCCCTCGAAGTACTCAACGCGATTCTAACAGCTCAAAGCTTTCAGTAATCTCTGAACACTCTGATACGGTTCGGACCATGCGTACGGCGATCGAGCTGAACGAGCTCACCAAGACCTATGGCCAGCGGCGCGGCCTGGACGGCCTGACCCTCCAGGTGCGCGCGGGCGAGGTGTTCGGCTACCTCGGCCCGAACGGCGCCGGGAAGTCGACCACCATCCGGCTGCTGCTGGACCTGATCCGCCCGACCTCCGGAACCGCCCGCGTGCTCGGCCTGGACCCGCGGGCCGACGCGGTCGAGCTGCACCGCCGCATCGGCTACCTGGCCGGCGACTTCGTCGTCGACGGCCGCCAGCGCGCGGGCGAATGCCTGGCGTTCCTGGGCGGTCTGCGCGGCGGCGTCCCGGTAGCGCGGATCACCGAGCTCGCGGCCCGGCTGGAACTGGACCTGACCGCGCGGATCAAGAGCCTTTCCAAGGGAAACCGGCAGAAGGTCGGGATCATCCAGGCGTTCATGCACGACCCCGAGCTGCTCATCCTGGACGAGCCCACCTCCGGGCTCGACCCGCTGGTCCAGCAGACCTTCCTCGACCTGGTCACCGAGGCCAGGACTGCCGGGCAGACGGTGTTCATGTCCAGCCACATCATGAGCGAGGTCGAAGCCGTCGCCGACCGCGTCGCCATCATCCGCGAGGGCCGCCTGGTCGCCACCGACACCGTCACCGACCTGCGGTCCCGCTCGTTCCTCCAGGTGCGGCTCACCTTCGCCGACCCGGTCCGGCCAGAGGAGTTCAGCGTCCTGCCCGGCGTCACCGACCTGGTCCTCGACGGGACGACCCTCACCTGCCGCGTCGACGGCAGCCCCGACCCGCTGGTCAAGGCCGCCGCCCGGCACACCCTCACCGGCCTGCGCGCCGATACCCAGGACCTGGAAGAGCTCTTCCACGCCTACTACACCGGCCATGCCGCCTGACCCGCCGACCACCACCACGAACGGCAGCGCAATGACGACTCCTTCGGCACCCTCCAGCACCCCGTCCCTGGGCACCTCGGCGCTCGCCCGCGCCTTCGGCGGCTCACTGTTCGCCAAGACCCTGTTCGACAACCGGCGCGTCCTCATCGCCTGGGCCCTCGCCACCGGCCTGCTGGCGATGATGTACGCCGCGTTCTACCCGCAGATCTCCGCCGACTCCCTGGCGAGCGTCCCCGAGGCCATGCGCGGGTTCGGCCTGGACGACGCCACGTCCGCCGCCGGCTACCTCCAGGGCGCGGTGTTCGGTCTGCTCGTTCCGCTGCTCGTCGTCTTCTACGGTGCCGCCACCGGCGCCCGCATGATCTCCGCGGACGAGGAGTCGGGCTACCTGGACCTGCTGCTGGCCCACCCCCTCGGCCGCGTCCGGCTCCTGCTGCACCGGTTCGCCGCGCTCGCCGCCGGAGCCGTCCTGATCTCCGCCGCCGTCCTGGCCGCCATGCTCGCGGTCCGCACCAGCGCGAAGCTCGACTCCATCACCATCGGCGGCTTCGCCGCCCAGACCGTCAACCTGGCGCTGCTCGCCATCCTGTTCGGCGCGCTGGCGACCGCCATCGGCGCAGCCACGGGCAAGGGCCGCGCCACCGTCTTCGGCGTCACCGCCGGCCTGGGCGTGGCCGCCTACGCCCTGCGCGGCTTCGCCCCCCAGGTCGGCGCGGACTGGCTGCGCCACCTCACGCCGTTCGACTACTACATCGGTGGGGAACCCCTCAAGAACGGCTTCCAGCCCGCCGACGCCGCCGTCCTGGCCGCCGTCACGATCGTCCTCATCGCCGCCGGCGCCTGGCGCTTCACCTGCCGCGACGTGGCCCGCTGACCCGGGGCCCACGGCCAGGGGGAGATCGCCGCCGCGATCGCCCCCTGGACGGACCGCCTGGGGCTCCGCTGAACGTCCGCATGGACGTCCTCCTGTCGGACCCGCCTTCTACGCTCGCCGCATCAGCCGTGAACCGGAGGGTGACCTGATGCCAGCGCAGACCACGTACCTGGAACTGTCGGACGACAGCGGGACGGCCCACAAGTTCTACGAGGTCATGAGGTCCGGCGTCCAGGTCACCATCACCTACGGCCGTATCGGCACTCCCGGACAGGCCAGGACGACGGCGTTCCCCACCGCGCAGGCGGCGGACGCGGCGGCGCAGAAGAAGATCGGCGAGAAGGTGCGCAAGGGCTACGCCCCCGCCGTTCGGGGCGTCCGGCAGCGCCGCGCGGTCACCCGGCGCGCCATCGCCAGCAGCAGGTCCACGGCCAGCCAGGCGCCGGTGCTGTGGCGGTTCGCCAGCGGCGCGGCGGCGTTCGGCATCTTCGTGGACGGCACCGGATGCTGGGTCGGCAACCAGCACGGCGACGTGTACACGGTGGCCCACGACGGCACGGTCACCAGCCGGTTCAGGCTGCCCGACGGGGTCAAGTGCATCGTCGCCGACGACTTCTGGATCTACGCGGGCTGCGACGACGGCAAGGTCTACGACCTCAGCGGCAAGGTCCCCCGGGTCGCCTACGAGATCTCCGCCGACGTCGACATCTACTGGCTCGACATCGACGACGCGATCCTCGGCGTCTCCGACCGGAACGGCCGGGTCACCGCGATCGACCACGAGGACGAGTTCCAGTGGGCGCGCGACGTCACCGGCGACTCCGCCTGGATGGTCCGCTGCGACACCGGCGCCATCTACCACGGCCACTCGCGCGGCGTGGCCCGCTACGACAGCTCCGACGGCACGCCGCGATGGCAGACCCAGGTCGACGGGAACGTCCTGTTCGGCTGGCAGGAGAGGGAAGCGGTCTACGCCGGCACCGGCCGCAGCCGCGTCTACCGCCTGGCCAAGGAGGACGGCTCCGTCGAAGCCGTCTACAAGTGCGACGCACCGGTGTTCTCCTGCGCGACGGCCCCCAGCGGACGGTACGTGTTCGCGGGCGACAACCACTCGTCGGTGTACTGCTTCGACCAGCACGGCGAGCGCCTGTGGAAGCTCGGCACAGGCTGCGGCTCGGCGTTCTCCATGCAGTTCATCGACGACCGCCTCTACATCGTCACCACCGACGGGACGCTCGCCTGCATCGACGCGGGGGAGGAGGCGATCCGGGCGGCCGAGCGGGGTACGGTCCCCGAGCCGCTCGACGTCAAGGCCGCCGCGTCGCTCGTGGCCGTGGAGCCCGGCCTCACCTTGGAGACCACCTCCGAGACCGGGGACGGCATCGTGGTGGAGTGCTACGAGGACGGCCCCCGCCTCCGCGTCCGGGTGTCCAGCCCCGGGTACGACGCGGGCTGGCGGGTGCAGTTCCCCAAGGACATCCGGGAGCCGGGTGCCCGCTACCTGGTCGAGGGCGTGCGCGCCTCCGAGCGCGGGGGCTTCTACCGGGCCTTCGGTGAGATCAAGCGGATCCGGTGACCACTCCCAACTCGCCCCATTTGTAACGTATGTGAACTTTATGGCGTTTTCCCTTGCCCGGTTCGGCGCACGACTCCAGGTGTGCGCGGACCCGACACGTGAGGGGGAACGTCGTGACCGACACGATCGTCAAGAACAGGGTGGTGCTGGAGCGGGCGGCACAGGAGTTCGCCGACGCCAACGCCCGGCGGCCCTACATCTACGAGCTTCCGCCCCAGGAGGGACGGGAGGTGCTGGAGAAGCTGCAATCCGATCCGAGCGTGCCCATGCCCGAGATCGACGAGGAGTGGATCCAGGTGCACGGCGGCCCGACCGGCGTGGTGCCGGTGCGGATCGTCAAGCCCAGGGACGCGACCGGGACGCTCCCGGTGATCTTCTACACCCACGGCGCGGGCTGGGTCTTCGGATCGGCCCACACGCACGACCGGCTGGTGCGGGAGCTGGCGATCCGCTCCGACGCCGCGGTGGTCTTCCCCGAGTACGACCGCTCGCCCGAGGCCAAGTACCCGACCGCGGTCGAGCAGAGCTACGCCGCCGCCCGCTGGGTCATGCGGCACGGCGCCGAGAAGGGGCTGGACCCCACCCGGATGGCGGTGGCGGGCGACTCGGTCGGCGGGAACATGGCGACGGTCCTGGCGCTCATGGCCAAGGACCGCGGCGACGTGAACGTGGTCGGCCAGGTGCTGTTCTACCCGGTCACCGACGCCGACTTCGACACCGAGTCCTATCACCAGTTCGCCACGGGCTACTACCTCAACCGCGACGGCATGAAGTGGTTCTGGGACCAGTACACCACCGCCCCCGAGCAGCGCGCCGAGGTCTACGCCTCGCCCCTGCGCGCGAGCGTCGACCAGTTGCGCGGCCTGCCTCCGGCGATGGTCCTCAACGGCGAGGCCGACGTGCTGCGCGACGAGGGTGAGGCGTACGCGGCCAAGCTGCGCGAGGCGGGAGTGGAGGTCACCGCCGTCCGACTGGCGGGCATGGTGCACGACTTCGCCATGATCGACCTGCTGCGCGACACCCACGCCAACAAGGCCGCCATGGAGCTGGCGACCACCGCCCTGCACGAGGTCCTGAACGGCGCCTGACCGGCCCGGCGACGAGGCCGGCCGAGATCCGCCCCGTCGATCATGGCGAGGTTGGCGCCCTCGCCCACGACCGGGGACATCAGGTAGGCGGCGTCGCCAGCAGGGTGATACCGGGGGTGCCCGCCCAACCGTGGCCGACGCGCAGCGCGTAGATCGGACGCGGGACCAGGGCACCCTCGACATCGTTGATCAACTCCGTCAGGGCGGGGTCCCAGCCGGCGAAGTTCTCCAGCAGGGTCGCCTTGGCGCCGTCGGTGTCCGCGAAGTCGATCCCCGACCTCCAGCCCCTCGGGGACGGTAAGGGTGACGTAGGTGTGCAGCGTCCCGCCGGATTCGCGGTGGGCGAGGAAGCCCTTGCCCGCGCCGAGCGCGAAGAGCACCCCACCGCCGCCGACGGCCGCGGCCCCGGGATGACGGGCATCGGCGTCCAGCAGGGTGGTCTCGCCCATGGACACCCGGGTGTAGGCGGGGGTCGCGCCGCCCGCCCGCCGAGGGGGCGCACCGCCGCGACCTTGGCCCCCCAGCGATGGTCCCGGCGGGCAGCAAGCCGAGCAGGAGGTCGCGCAGCCGCCCGCGGTCGACCTTCGGGCAGGTGCCGGAGCCCCCGTCCTCCAGGTGGACGGGGGCTCGCTCGTCGAGGACGCGCATGGCCTCCGCGCCGGGCAGGGTGATCTCACGAAACGCGTCGATGAGCCCGGCGGCGCGCAGGGCGACGTCCCGTCCGGACCGAAATCCGCACGTGGAGCACCCGTAACAGGCCAATATTCGATGATCTTGAAATTCCGGGGCGAATTGTCAGAGGCGCGGGTCATCCTGCGGGAAACCGACCGTTACCGGAGGTGTCCGTGGACGAACCCTCCCCGCCCGTCCGGCGCGGCCCCCACGCCGTGCTCCTGGCCGCCCTCGCCTTGGCCACAGGCGCCGTCACCTGCGTCGGCCTCTACTTCCTGATCGGATTCGTGCTGGCGCACTGGCGCTCGATCGCCCTCATCCTCGCAACGGCCGCGGTCCTGGCCGCCGTTCTCGCCGTCTGCATCGTGAAACGCCGGTGGGACGCGCGGCAGCGGGCGGAACGGCTCCGCGAGATGGCCCACCTGGAAAGGGTCGACCAGATGACCGGCCGGGAGTTCGAGGAACTGACGGCCGCCCTGCTCCACCGGGACGGCTACCGCCGCGTCGAGATCGTCGGCAAGGCGGGCGACGGCGGCGCGGACGTCCTCGCGGTGGCGCCCGACGGCCGGCGGATCGCCGTCCAGTGCAAGCGCTACAGCAGCACCATCGGCGTCCGGCACGTCCGCGAGATGGTCGGCGCGGTGAACGCCACCTACCGCGACCACGTCGGCGTGTTCGTCACCAGCAACCATTTCACCAAACCGGCGGTGAACGAGGCGGGCAGCCTGCTCGTCCTCCTCGACCGCGACCGGCTGGCCCGCTGGATGGACGGCACCCCCCTCGTCTGCGAACTCCCCGAGGCGTTCTCGGCCACGGGATGACCCCGGAGGCCACCGCCTCGGCGGCCTCCCTCGCGCGGGTCAGCCGCAGGCTTCGGAGATGCCGTCGAGCCAGTCGCGGATCGCCGCCCGCTGCCCGGCCGTGAACCCGGCCTCCAGCTCGGCCTCTCGGCGCTCGACGGCGATGCGTGCCTCGGCCAGGCGCGCCTGCCCGGGCTCGGTGACGTGGATCCGGTGGGTACGCCGATCGGACGGGTTCGGCCGCCGTTCGATCAGGCCCGCCGCTTCGAGACCGCCGAGCATCTCGTTGGCGGCCTGCCGGGAACTCGCCACCTCCCGGGCGATGTCCGCGACCGACATCCCGGGCTGCGCCTCGGCCATCAGCAGGGTGGCGTACTGCGACGTCGACAGCCCGAACGCCTTGAGCTCCTCCCCGATCGCCGACCGCATGTTCAACCAGACCCGGCGGACCATGAAGGTCAACGCCCCGCCCTCGTGCCGGTGGGAACCCAACGCCCAGCCCCTTCTCAGATTGACAGGTTCCTGACGATCCTCCAGGATAATCGTCAGGTTCCTGCCAATCATACCGAAGGTCTCCATGCCCGCGTCCCCGACGCTGCCGAAGTCCAGGCAGCGGTTGATCCTCGCCGTGCTCCTGTCGTCCTCCCTGCTGATCTGGATGGACAACACCATCCTCAACACCGCCTTCGAGACCCTCACCGACCCCGCCCGCGGCCTGGGCGCCCGCCCCGCCCAGCTGCAATGGGCGACCGGCTCCTACACCCTGGTCTTCGCCGCCCTGATGTTCACCGCGGGCGCGCTGGGCGACCGCTTCGGCCACCGGACCGTGCTCGCCACCGGACTGGCGGCCTTCGCAGGCTCGTCGGTAGGGGCCGCCTACGCCGGCGACGCCGGCCAGCTGATCGCCGCCCGCGCCGCGATGGGCCTCGGCAGCGCGCTGATCATGCCCGCCGCCATGGCCATCCTCACCTGGACCTTCACCGGCCCCGCGCGGGCGACCGCGATCGGCGTCTCCTCGGCGTCCGCCGGGGTCGGCCTGGCGGCGGGCCCCCTGCTCGCGGGCGTCCTGCTCGACCACTTCTGGTGGGGCTCGATCTTTCTCGTCAACGTCCCGGCCGTGACGCTCACCCTGGTGGGGATCTTCACGCTGGTCCCGGACTTCCGCAGTCCCGCCCCGCGCCCACTGGACCCGGCCGGGCCGCTGCTGTCGATCAGCGGGCTCGGCGCGCTGGCCTACGGGCTGATCCGCGCGGGGCAGGTGGCCTCCTGGAGCCCCGCGGACGTCTGGGCACCGATCACCGCCGGACTGGTCCTGCTGACCGCCTTCGTGCTCGTCGAGCTGCGCGTCCGGCAGCCCAGCTTCGATCCCCGGCTGCTCGCGCGGCGGACGTTCGGCGGCGGCAACGCGGCGATCGGGCTGCTGCTCTTCGCCATGACCGCCGCCGGCTTCTACAGCGCCTTCTACCTGCAAGGCGCACGGGGCTTCTCGGCACTGGAGGCGGGCCTGGCCGCCTCCCCGGCCGCGCTCGGCGCGATCGCGGGAGGGCCGCTCGGCATCCGCCTGGCCCGCCGCTGGTCGCTGCGCCCCGTCGCCTCGACGGCACTGACCACGGCGGCACTGGCGATGGGCACCGTCGGGCTCTTCGGGCTGCACACCCCGCTCGTCTGGATCGAGATCGAGCTGTTGGTCCAGGGCCTCGCGATCGGCGTGGTGATCGGCACGGTGACGGCGGCGCTGATGAGCACCCTGCCGCTGGAGCGGGCCGGCGCCGGATCGGCCGTCACCAACACCGTCCGGCAGACCGGCAGCGTGCTCGGGATCGCCATCGGCGGCACGATCATGTCGATCACGTACCGGCGCGCGATCGAAGCCTCGCTGCACGATCTGCCCGGCCCGGCGCGGGACCAGGCCCGGATCTCCGCGGAGCAGGCCCGGCACGCCGCCGCCGCGATCGATCGGCCCGGCCTGGCGCACGCTGCCGATGACGCGTTCATCCACGCCATGCACGTCGGCACGGTCTGGACGATGCTGATCGCACTCTCCGGAGCGGCCGTGCTGGTGATCGCCCTGCGCCCCGCCCGAAAGCCCACCGACCAGCAGATCGACGTGCTGGAGCCGACCGCTCCGTGACCGCCGCCGACGCCTTCACTCGCACACTGTCGAGTCCGCGCTCCACGCCGGACGCATAAAGGGCCGCCCGGTGCTCTGCCAGGTCGACCCACGGCGGATCCGTTGAGGCCACCGGCGGTTCAGCGGGACGCGGCGACCCGGTCGAGGGCCCACAGCGCCCAGTCCCGCCTGGCCTGGTGGAGCCGCAGGCCGAACTCGGCGGCCATGCGGCCGAGTTGCGGGCGTTCGCCGGGCTTGAGGCCGGCGTCGAGCTCCACCACGACGGCGGTCAGCTTCTCCACTTCACGCGCGCTCTCGTCGGCGTGCTGGCGGAGCAGCGCGCGCATGTCCTCAGAATCCAGCGACGTCAGCAGGAAGAGCTTGAGCGTGTCGGTGTTGCGCGCCTTGCCGTGCTCGGTGGGGAGGAACAGCCAGCGGCGCAGTTCCTCGCGTCCGGCGTCGGTGGTCGCGTAGACGCGGCGTCCGCGCGCGCCCTCGTCGACGACCTCGATCAGGTGTTCATCGGCGAGGGCGTTCAGCTCGGGGTAGATCCGGGTGTGCGGCGCGTGCCACGCGTACTCGCCCAGTTCCCTCGTGAACGCCTTCTTCAGGTCGTACCCGCTGGACGGCTCGTAGGCCAGCATCCCCAGCAGCGCGTGGCGCAGTGACATGCACCGAGTCTACATGTCCAATATTGACATGTCCTATGTGTACACGTCAGCCTCCTCGGCATGACTTCGAGCTACCTCAGCGGGCTCCTCGCGCCCGTGCCCGACGAGATCGACGCCCATGACCTGCCCGTCACCGGCTCCCTGCCGCCCGAGCTGGACGGCCGGTACGTCCGCAACGGCCCCAACCCGCTCCCCGGCCGGGACCCGGGCCACTGGTTCGCGGGCGCCGGAATGATCCACGGGATCCGGCTGCGCGGCGGCCGGGCCGAGTGGTATCGCAACCGCTGGGTCAGGACCCGCGAGCTCGAAGGCGCCCCCCGCCGGCGCGCGGACGGATCGGTCGACCTCGCCGTGTCCGGGGCCAACACCCACGTCATCCGGCACGCCGGCCGGATCCTGGCCCTGGAGGAGGGCGGGCTCCCCTACGAGATGACCCCCGAGCTGGACACGACCGGTCCGCACGACTTCGACGGCCGGCTCACCACGGCGATGACCGCCCACCCCAAGCAGGACCCGATCACCGGGGAACTCCACTTCTTCGGGTACGACATCCGTCCGCCGTACCTCACCTACCACCGGCTCTCCGCAGCGGGAGAACTCGTCGAGAGCCGGGAGGTCGCCGTACCCGGGCCGACCATGATGCACGACTTCGCCATCACCGAGAACCACGTGGTCTGGCTCGACCTCCCCGCCGTCTTCGACCTGTCCCTGCTGGGCAAGGGCATGCCGATCAGGTGGGACGACTCCTACGGCGCCCGGCTGGGCGTGATGGACCGCGGCGGCGCCGTCCGGTGGTTCGAGATCGACCCCTGCTACGTGTTCCACGTCGGCAACGCCCACGAGGACGCCTCCGGCCGGGTCGTGCTCGATGCCGTGCGGTACGGCGCGGCGGCCTTCAACGCCATCTGGGGCGATATCGGGGGCGCGGTCGATCCGGTACAGGCCGCCTCCAAGACCGGCCTCCCGCAGCTCCACCGATGGACGCTCGACCCGGGAACGGGGACGGTGAAAGAGGAACCGCTCGACGACCGCAGTATGGAGTTCCCGACGCTCAACGACGCCTTCGTCGGACGCGACGGCCGCTACCTCTACACGGTCGGAGACGACGCGATCCTCAAGTACGACACCGCCTCCGGCACCACCCTCGCGCGTGAGCTGGGAGCCGACGCCGGCGAGGCCGTCTTCGTCCCGGCCTCCGGCGGCCGGGACGAAGACGACGGCTGGCTGCTGTCCATCGTGTCGGACCGCGCGTGCGCCGGATCCGAGCTGCTGGTCCTGGCCGCCTCCGACCTCACCGAGGTCGCCCGGGTACGGCTTCCCCGCCGGGTCCCGACCGGCTTCCACGGCAGCTGGATCACCGCGGACGGCGGCGCGACCGCGCCCCCGGCGTGATCAGCGCGGCCGGCCGGTCGATGCGGCCGGCCGGTCGATGCGGCAGGTCAGTCGATGCGGGAGAAGCGGCGGGCGGCCCAGATCAGGCCGCCGGCCGTGAGCGCAACCATCAGGCCGCATTCGAGCAGCACCGGCGGATGCCACGAACCCACGCTCAGCGGCCGGAAAAGCTGGGACGGGGTGTCGGGCAGGTAGGCCGTGACGGTGCGGCGCATCACGTCCACCGCGTAGGTGAGCGGGTTGGCCAGCGCCACCCCCGCCATCCACGGGGGCATCGCACTGAGCGGGAAGAACGAGCCGGACAGGAACACCAACGGCGCCATGATGACGGTCAGCACCGTGCCGAAGGTCTGCGGGCGCCGGATGAGGGTGGACAGCAGCACGCTCAGGATGGTCATGGTCAGCGAGACCAGCACCAGCTCGCCCAGCAGCAGCGCGATCAGGACGCCGTCGAAGGGGACTCCGACCAGGCCCGCGGTGGCGAGCAGGATGCCGGCCTGGCAGGTGGCCACCGTCGTCCCGCCCAGGCACTTCCCGACCAGCAGCGAGCTCCGGCTGACGGGGCCCGCGAGCATCTCGCGCAGGAAGCCGCCCTGCCGGTCCCACATGATCGAGGTCCCGGTGGCGAGCGCGGGCCCCTGCGCGGCCGTCACCAGCGCCCCCGAGAAGAGGAAGAGCTGGTAGGCGTCCCCGTTGGAGCCGGGCATCAGTTTCGCCAGGCCGACGCCGAGGATGAACAGGAACACCAGCGGCTGGACCAGGGAGATGGCGGCTCCGAGGTGGTCCCGCCTGAAGTGCAGCATCTCGCGCCGCCACACCATCCCCATGGCGCGCAGCTCCGCCCGCGGCCCGCCCCTGCCGACCTCGGACGCCGCGGGGACCCGCACCGCGCGGGACGCGGCGTCCGGCACGCCGGACGGTTCCGGCGGCGCCTCGTCGCGGATCCGGTGCCCGGTGTGGTGCAGGAAGACGTCGTCCAGGCTGGGCGAGGTGACCCGCGCCTCGTACACGGGGACGTCGAGCTCGGTGAGCAGCCGCGGCAGCACCCGCGCCCCGCCCGGCACCTGGAAGGACAGCCCCTGGCGGCCCCGGGTCACGTCGAGGCCGAGGCGCTCGCCGATCAGCAGCGCCGCCGCCGCGTCGTCGCCGGTGCGCAGGTCCACCCGGTCGGCGCCGAGCACCGACTTCAGTTCGGCGGGGCTGCCCTGCGCGACGATCCGGCCCGCGTCGATGATCGCGATGCGGTCGCACTGCTCGGCCTCTTCGAGGTGGTGCGTGGTCAGGAAGAGGGTGACCGCCTCGTTCTCGCACACGTGCCGCAGGTAGCGCCAGACCTGGGCGCGCGCGTTCGGGTCCAGCCCGATCGTGGGCTCGTCCAGGAAGAGGATCTGCGGGCGGTGCAGCAGCGCCCGCGCGATCTCCAGGCGGCGGCGCATGCCACCGGAGAAGGTGTGCACCACCTGGTCGCGGCAGCCGGTCAGCCCGACCAGCGCGAGCGTCTCCTCGATCCGCGCCGGGACCTGCGCCACCGGGACGTTGTACAGGTCGGCGTGGAACCTCAGGTTCTCGGCCGCGGTCAGCTCGCCGTCCAGGGTGGTCTCCTGGAAGATCAACCCGATCCGGCGGCGCGCCGCCGCGGCGTCCGTCCGGGTGTCATGGCCGGCGATCTCGACCCGGCCGGACGTGGGCACCGCCAGCGTGCACAGCATCGCGATCGTGGTGGTCTTGCCCGCCCCGTTGGGCCCGAGGAACCCGAAGCTCTCGCCGGGGGCGATCGTCAGGTCGACGCCGTC
Source organism: Actinomadura xylanilytica (assembly GCF_030283145.1). Lineage (GTDB taxonomy): Bacteria > Actinomycetota > Actinomycetes > Streptosporangiales > Streptosporangiaceae > Spirillospora > Spirillospora xylanilytica. The sequence continues at coordinate 918,942 of NZ_JASNWE010000002.1, read as the reverse complement.
CACCGCGTCGACGCCTGGGTACCGCTTGCGCAGGCCGGTGGCCCGGATCGCGGGCGTCACCCGAGCGGACCCGGCGGGCCCATCGGCGAGAGCGGCGTCCGTGGGGGACGCGTCCATGGCGGAGGCGTCCGGCCGCACGCTCACGACCGGCCCGCGATGTCGTCGAACCAGGTGTCGGGGACGTTGCAGCCGAAGCTCCACCGATGCCGTTGCGTCGGGTTGACGATGCAGTGCCAGAACAGCCGGTCGGGATCCTGCTCCACCTTGAAGAACCGGGCCATCCGGGGCCGTTCCGACAGGGTGACCAGCTCGCGGGTCTCGGGGTGCTGGTAGCGGAAGAAGGAGGTCTGCTCGGGGTCGGCGAAGTCCTCGTCGAAGTCGATCAGGTACATCCGCCAGCCGGGCTGCTCCTCGTTGGTGTGCCACAACCGGTAGCTCGACGGCGGGTACCACATGCTGCCCGACAGCCGGACCTCACCGCCGAAGACCTTCTCCAGCGCGTCGACCAGCCGGGTCTTGGCCGCATAGTAGGCGTCGTACTCCTCGTGCTCGACGTGTTCGTCCAGGTTGACGAGGTGGAAGTCGCGCCTGTCCCGCGGGCCCGCCTGGGCGCCCAGCCCGGCACGCCACCGGCGGTGCTCCCTGCCGCCCGGCACCATCGAGGTGGAGCGCAGGTCCTCGGCCCGGAACCCCTCGTCGAAACGCGCGAGGTCGACCGTGGACGGTTTGATCTTCAACGCCGGCAGCTGGTCGATGACGGCCGCGAACCCGGGGATCTGGTCCATGTCGTACTCATGGTGGTAGAACGCGGTCGGCCCGGTCTCCGAGGGCGCCGACCGCACCACGGGCGCGGCCTCGGCGAGGTCCGGCGAAGAGGACGCCACCGCCAGATCCCGCTCGTCGAAGAGGTAGCCGTGGGCGCGGCCGAGGCGGATCATCTCCGCGACCGCGGTCATGGCCTTCATCTGCTGCCTGAACCGGGTGTCACGGAGGGCGACCCGTAGGAAGGCCGCGCAGGACTCAACGGACATGTGTCACATCACTCCTCAGATTGACGCGGGTGCCGGCGGGGCGTCCAGGAGCAGCGCCGAGGGGACCCGCTCGGGATGGGCCAACCGCAGGAAGTGCATCCCGAAACCGGACATGCCGAGCATCAGCCCGGGGAAGAACCCGCTGGCGGATCCCGGCGGGGCGTCCTCAAGGTTGCGCCACTGCGCCTGCACCTGGACGTTGGCCTCCAGGCGGAACGCCGGCTCGTCCGCCAGCAGCGCGAACCGCAGGAACAGTTCGGCGTTGCCCGACCGGCCATGGCACAGCGAATCGTTCATCAAGCGCGGGAAGTTGCGCATCGTCGCCGTCAGCGCCTGGCGCGCCTCGGTCAACAGCGCGTCGTCGTCCTTGCCGAGCAGGGCCCAGCTCCGGATGCGGGTCAGCCCGATGCCCGAGGAGCCGTTGCACCAGGCGTTGGCGTAGTGGCGTCCCCGCCACAGCGTCCCGCCGGGGAACTCGCGCAGGTCGTACCAGTCCTGCGCGCTCTCGTCGAAGTGGCGGGCCTCGTAGGCGAAGGCCCGCCGCCCGGCCGAGACGTACTCGGGCCGGTCGGTGAGCCGGCCCAGCGCGATCAGCGCCCAGCCGACGCCGCCGGCCCCGTGGGACAGCCCGGTCAGGTTGCCCCCGGCGGCACCGAGGTCGGAGCCGGGCCAGGAGAGGACGTCGCCGTCGGCCTCCGCGCGGCGCAGCAGATGCCCGGCGCACCGGTGCGCCTGCTCCAGGCCCCGGCCGTCCGCCGCGCCCGCCAGCCCCATCAGCACCGGGATGAGCCCGGCCACGCCGTGGAAGACGTCCAACTGCTCGTCCGCATCGATGCGCCCGGCCAGCTCGTCGCCCAGTTCGAGGGCGCGGTCGAGCAGGGCGCGCTCGCCCCACAGGTGGTGCAGGTGCGTGAGCAGGTAGATCATCCCGCCGAGCCCGGTGAAGGCACCGATGCGCCCCCGGTCGACCGTGGCGGCGGCGTGGTCGAGGGCCCGCCGCGCGGCGGCGCGGAACTCCGGGCGCGGATCGAGGGCGTCGAGGTAGGCCAGGAACAGGGCGATGCCGCCCGAACCGTTGTAGAGGTCGCCCTCGATGTCGACCTCGTTCCGCCCCTCGCCGGTGATCACGAAGGACGTCCACGGGGCGGGCGCGCCCGGCTCGCGGAGCATCTCGCAGAGCAGTTCGCCGAGCCCGGCCGCCTGCTCGACGCACGTGGCGGCGAACTCGGGGCTCGCGACGTCGCCGCCGGACAGCCCGGCGGCGATGTACTGGCGCTGCTGGCCGCGGTTCTGCGAGGACAACCCCCTGATCCGGGAGGCGGCGTGGCCGAGCGGGCTCACCTCCAGCTCCGCCTGCACGTCGGACTCGTGGTCGTGGACGAGCCCGGTGCTGCCCGCCTCGACGGTGAACAGCGGGACGTCCTGCCGCCACATCGACACCAGCTCCCAGTCCGGGAGGGCCGCGTCCTGGTCCCACTTGCGCGGGAAGGTGCGCACGGTGTTGACCAGCAGGTCGACCTCCAGCGGCTCCAGGAGGCACCGGGGATGCCGGGCCGCCGCCAGCAGCTGCGAGTAGACCTGGGTGCTCCAGTTGATGAAGCGGACGCTGGAACCGGCGAACAGCTCGGAGACGCACGCGATCGCCTCGTCGGGCTGCCGCTGGAACCACTGGTAGACCCGGTCGAAGCCGGATCCGATGGCCTCGGCGTAGTCCTCGGCGTGCGTCAGCTCGTCGCCGATGAACACCCGGTTGGCGGCCCCCGGCTCGACCCGCACCCCTTCGCGGTGCGTGACCGACGACTCGAAGGACTGCCGCCGGTCGACCTGGGGCACCGGCATCGGCATCTCGTAGCCGCCGCCGCCGGTGTAGCCGCTGATCCGCATCTCGCCCTCGGGCGCCGCGCCGCCCCTCGGCCACTCGATCAGGCCGGTCTTGAAGACCGAGTCCATCAGGGTGCCCGACGGGCGCGGATGCCCCTTGGGCAGGGCCCCGAGCACCGTCTCGCAGTCGCAGATGAAGGCGTGGCCGTCCGCGACGAGGACGTTCTCGAAGTGCAGGTCGCCGCCGCCCAGCACGTAGAAGATCGCCAGGTAGCCGCCGAGCTCGGCGTAGACGTGCTCGGCCTGCTCCCGGGTGGCGACCCGGTTGCGGCCTGACGGGATCAGCGCCTCGAAGCCGTAGCCGTCCTTGGGGAGCACGGCCCGCTCGGCGTAGCCGAGGACGCCGTCGTCGCGCAGCCGCGCCAGCAGCCCCTGCAACCCGACCTCGCCCTCGAGGCCGCGGGGCTTGTAGACCACGGTCCCGGACGCGCCGTCCGCGAGCTCGACCTCGACGATCGCGACGCTGCGGCCCCCGGCGTGGTGGTCCGAGCGGCCGAGCTGCGCGGTGCGCACCGCTGCGATCGGCCGCCCGCCGAAGAGCGCCCCGGACAGCTCGGCGGCGTCGTCCCGGAGCCGGGCGATCATCTGGGCGCCGTGCTCGGCGAGCAGCCCGGTGGCCTGGGCGAGCCAGCGGCCCAGGAGGGGGAACTCCAGGTAGAAGCGGTGGTAGGCGTCGGCGTCGGCGAACGTCTTGTCGAGGTAGGCGAGGTAGTCCTCGCGGGTCGCGCTCGCCGGGTCGATGCCGTGCAGCCGGCAGTGCACCTTCGCGTCGGCTTCCACCGCCCAGGCCAGCGCCAGCTCGAACCGGTCGAGCAGGTAGGTCTGGAAGTCGGCGATCAGCCGGGGATCGACGCGGACCGCGGACGCGGCGCCGTCGTCGATCGCCCGGGCCAGCCGGCGGCCGAGGTCGACCAGGAAGGGCTCGCAGGCGGTGGCGAGCCGGCCGTAGTAGACGTCGTCCTCGCGCCAGTCCGCCGCCGCGGACGCGTCGCCGGCGGAGTCGAACCCGTCCAGCGCGGCCCGGTAGGCGGGCAGCCAGCCGTCGTGGAGCTCCGCCAGCATCCGGCCCAGCCGGCCGTCGGGATCGGTGAGGCCGAGCTCGTGCCCGCGGTAGGCCCGCAGTGTCTCGCCCAGCGACTGCTCGGTGTGCCGCGTCCGCCCCGGCCGCGGGCTGGTCTCCGCGCCGAACTTGGCGGCCAGCTTGGCGGCCAGCCGGTCGATCTTCCAGACGTCGAAGGGTTCCAGCGGCTCCGCGGCGTCGGGCGAGCCCAGAGCGGACACGATCCGCATCCGCTCGGACAGGTTGGCGGCCCGGGCCGCGAGGTCCACGGGGTAGGTCGGCTTCACGCGGGCGGGCTCCTCGGCTGCGTCGAAAGGGCGGGTGATGGGCCGATGGCTTCGGCCCATCCGTGCTTCCGCTCGCCCCGGCGCTAGGCCGGGGCACTTCGGTGGAGCTGGTTAGTTCTTGGTGCTTCCGTCGCACGCGAAGGTGAACGGACCCGAGCTACAGGTCGAGGCGCAGGCGTAGGCGTCGACGGCGGCGACGCCCTCGGTCCAGTAGCCCAGCGACGCGGTGTCCTGCTGCTCGACCGCGGTGGGGACGGCGGCGGCGGGGACGCCGAAGTGTCCCGCTCCGGTGAGGAGTTCGGCGCGGAAGTCCGCGTCGGCGGCGGCGTGGCGAAGAATGGTGCTCGGTGACATTTTTCCTCCTGGTCTGGTGCTGTTCACTGGACCGTCTGGGGGGCCAGCTTTATGCCGAGCTGCCGCTCGGCCTTCTGTAGCTCTTCGACGGCGATATCCATTTTCGGCTTGTCGTTCTGCCAGTCGATCAACTCCCTTTCCTTGGCGGATATGCCGACCCGAGTCCAGAAGAACTCGAGCCAGGTCTTGGTGGCCTGCGGGTGAAGGTCGCTGATCGGCTCGATGTCGGCCGGGAACTCCTCATTGCGGACCTCGAGCGCGAGTTTGAGCATCTCGCGCATCTTTCCGTCCGGCGGCAGTACCGAGCACAGGAGCATCAGGCCCTGAATCTGGCGGACGGTCTCGATGCCCTTGTGCTTCGTCAGGTCACTGGGCGGCTTGGGGCCAGATCTCATGGCTTACCCTCCTTGTATTTGCGTGCTCGACCGGCTTGTTCTCCTCCATTGAGGTCGAAGAACCGGCTGCGCGACAGCCCAGGTGATGGGCATCGCAAAGACTCCGCGTGGATGTTTCTTTACTCGGAGTGACCATAACAAGGAGGTCCGAGTGGGTCAATGGCGCGACGGTAAAGTGACCCGATCCGCCAATACCGGCAAAATGAACATATCGATGGCCGAGAAGAACCTTGTGACCTATTTTGCGAAGACCTGCTCGCACGGGAACGCTGGGATTCTGTTCCGAATCGGGCAGCGTTTTCCCAGCCTCCCGGCACTCCGTGTCAGCCCGCCCGTCCACCTGGGCCACCAGACCGATGAGGGTGTCTGTCCTTGGCCACGACAGCCGCAGGGGAGAAGTCCGTCAGGTCTTCGTGATCGCGGCTGCCCGCGTCGGCGGTTCCGCGGTCACGCTTCGAGGCTGCTGGTGAGTTCGGTGGCGAGTTCCTCGATGCGGGCTCGGATCTGGTCGCGGATGGGGCGCACGGCTTCGACGCCTTGGCCGGCGGGGTCGTCCAGTCGCCAGTCGAGGTAGCGCTTGCCGGAGAAGACCGGGCAGGTGTCGCCGCAGCCCATGGTGATGACGACGTCGCTGGCCTGGACGGCGTCGACGGTGAGGACCTTGGGGATCTCGGTGGAGATGTCGATGCCCTCTTCGGCCATCACCTCCACCACGGCGGGGTCGACCTGGTCGCCTGGGGCCGTCCCGGCGGAGCGGACTTCGACGGCGCCGCTGGTCAGGTGGGTGAGGTAGGCGGCGGCCATCTGCGAACGTCCGGCATTGTGGACGCAGACGAACAGGACGCTGGGCTTGTCGGTCATCGGGTTCCCTCGGGGTGAACGTGGCGGACGATGGCCGGGTTCGAGTTCGGCGGCGGCCTTGGTTCCCCGCGGTCGAGGCAGATCATGACCGGCCGGCCTCCTTGTCCGCCTGTCCGGCATAGCGGCGGCGGAGCCAGAGGGAGACGTAGACAAGGGCGACGAGGACGGGGACCTCGATCAGCGGGCCGACGACGCCGGAGAGGGCTTGGCCGGAGGTGACTCCGAAGGTGCCGATGGCGACGGCGATGGCCAGTTCGAAGTTGTTGCCCGCCGCGGTGAAGGCCAGGGTGGCGGTGCGGTCGTAGGGGAGGCCGATGGCGCGGCCGAGGGCGAACGACCCGCCCCACATCAGTGCGAAGTAGACCAGCAGCGGAAGCGCGATGCGGGCGACGTCGGCGGGCCGGTCGGTGATGTTGTCGCCCTGGAGCGCGAACAGGATGACGATGGTGAACAGCAGCCCGTAGAGGGCGACCGGCCCGATGCGGGGCAGGAAGCGCTCCTCGTACCACTGCCGTCCGCGGGCCTTCTCCCCGAACCGGCGGGTGAGGTAGCCGGCCAGCAGCGGGACGCCGAGGAAGACCAGGACGTTGACGACGATCTTGCCGACGGAGAAGTGCAGGTCGTCGGTGGCCAGGCCGAGCCATCCGGGCAGGACGTCGAGGTAGAACCAGCCGAGCGCACCGAACGCGACGACCTGGAACACCGAGTTGAGCGCGACCAGGACGGCGGCGGCCTCGCGGTCGCCGCAGGCCAGGTCGTTCCAGATGATGACCATGGCGATGCAGCGGGCGAGGCCGACGATGATCAGGCCGGTGCGGTACTCGGGCAGGTCCGGCAGGAAGATCCACGCCAGCGCGAACATGACGGCGGGCCCGACGATCCAGTTGAGCACCAGCGAGGAGGCCATCAGGCGGCGGTCGCCGGTGACTGCGTCCAGCCGGTCGTAGCGGACCTTGGCCAGCACCGGGTACATCATCACCAGCAGGCCCAGCCCGATCGGGAGCGAGATCCCGCCGGCCTCGACCTTCGACAGCGCCTCGTCCAGGCCGGGGACGGCCCGGCCCAGGCCGAGTCCGGCCGCCATCGCGACGATGATCCACACCGGCAGGAAGCGGTCCAGCCTGGACAGGCCCGCCACGACGGCGGACCCGGTCTCCGCCGGGCCGGCCGCGGTCTGGGTGCCGGTCACGTACAGGGCCTCTTCCGCTGGTGGGTCTGGACCTGGCGGGCGGCATCGGCCAGGCCCGTCAGCCTCGCGGCCAGTGCGTCGATCGCTTCCGGGCGCAGCCGGTAGTAGGTGAAGCGGCCACAGGGTTCGGTGTCGACCAGTCCGGCCTGGCGCAGGGCGCGCAGGTGGTTGGAGATGTTGGTCTGCTTGGCGCCGGTCTCCTCCACCAGGTGGCAGGTGCACAACGCCTCGGTCGCCAGCAGCGACACGATCCGCGCGCGCAGGGGATCGGCCAGCAGGCGCAACACATCATTCTCGACTGACATCATCACAAAATGATATCGTCGACGGGCTGAGTCACGGGACAAGTGCGGCGTAGCCGAGGCGCCCGGCGACCTGCCCCACCCCGCCCAGGCGGCCGAGGTCACCGCCGAGGCGCGGGAAGCGCGGTTCACGTGAACTCCGGGCGGACGGCCGGATCAGGCTTCAGTGCGTCCAGTGTCACCGGAGCGGCCATGAAGGCGTCCGGTGGCGAACCCCAGTTCGGCATCGGCGGGGGCGCCGATGGAGACCGGCTGCGGAGTGGAGCCACAACACGGGGACTCGGCCGTGAGGCCGTCCGCCACTTCGTCCACAGGTTCGGCCAGGGTCGCGGGCTCGGTGCCGCAGGAGCTGCCGCAGCCGCCGCCGGCCTCGTCCTCACCCGGCAGGTCGGTGGAGCACACACCGGTCTCGGGCAGGTCGAGTTCGACGGCGTCGGCGGCGGCCCGGTCCCCGGCCAGGGCGGCGACGATGGAACGGACCTGCTCGTATCCGGTGGCCATCAAGAACGTCGGGGCGCGGCCATAGCTCTTCATCCCGGCGATGTAGAAACCGGACTCGGGGTGGGCCAGGTCGCGCTCGCCATGCGGCGGGACGGTCCCGCAGGAGTGGAAGTCGGGATCGATCATCGGCGCGAGCCGGACCGGCGCCTCGGTCGCGGGATCGAGCTCGACGCGGACTTCGCGCAGCATGTCCAGGTCGGGCCGGAATCCGGTCGCGGCCACCACAGTGTCGGTCGAGATCAGGCGCTCACCCGCGGAGGTCGTGCCGGAGACGGTGAGCGACCCGGCCGCCGGGCCTCCCGCGAGGGCGGCGAAGCCGGTGATGGTGAAGGCACGGATCAGCTCGATCGCACCGGCGTCGACGGCCTTCTTCAGCCGGGAGCCGAGCGCGCCGCGCGCGGGCAGTCCGTCGGCGTCGCCGCCGCCGTACAGCCGGGCGACCGAATCGCCGCGCACCGCCCAGGTGATGCGGGTCCCGGGCTCGGCCTCGGCGAGTTCGGCGAGGGCGAGCAGGGTGTTGGCGGCCGAATGGCCCATGCCGACGACCAGGCTGTGCCTGCCCGCGAAGCGGTCACGGTCGCGGCCCAGGACGTCGGGGAGCGGCCCCGTGAGGTAGGGCGCCGCCTGCTCCTCGCCCGGCGCGGGCAGCCCCGAATGGCCGAGCGGGTTGGAACGGCCCCAGGTGCCCGAGGCGTCGATGACCGCACGGGCGGTGATGTCGCGGACCCGTCCGGCCGCATCGAGGGTGCGCACCAGCAGCGGATGCTCGTCGCGGCCGATGGTGCGGGTGGCGTCCACGCCTCGCCGGGATACGGCGACCACGCGGGTGCCGGTGCGGATCCGGCTCGCGAGGGCGGGGACCGCGGCGAGCGGCGCGAGGTAGTCGCGGACCAGCTCGGCGCCCGTCGGCAGTGCCTCGGGGGCGGGCAGGGCCCATCCGGTGGGCTCCAGCAGGCGACGGGCGGCGGCGTCGGTGTCGTATCGCCACGGTGAGAACAGCCGGACGTGTCCCCACTGCGAGACCGCCGCACCGGCGGTGTCCCCGGCCTCCAGCACGATGAAGTCCCGGCCGCGCTCGGCCAGGTGCGACGCGGCGGCCAGCCCGATCGGCCCGGCCCCGATCACCACGACCGGAAGCCCACCGCCGGCGGCATCGTCCTGGGAGCCGGACTGCTCGTTCTCACTCACGAAGATCTCCTCATCCCTGCACCTGGACCCGGCCGCTTCGCTCGGGGCGGGGCTGGTGATCCGGGTGCGCGGCCTCTTCATCCGACCCGCTGTTTTGATACTTGTCTAAGTAGCCGCGAGTTTGCCCCGCTGGATAGATAGATGTCAAATTAGAGCCATGTCCGAGTCGGAGCTTGAGGACGAGACCGCGCCGGGCTGCTGCGCGCCGCTGACCGGGGAGGTCATGGCCGAGGCCGAGGCGGTGGAGTTGTCCCGGGTGTTCAAGGCGCTGGCCGACCCGGTCCGGCTCCGGCTGCTGAACCTGATCGCCTCGCACGAGGGCGGCGAGGCGTGCGTGTGCGACCTGACCGGCCCGTTCGAGCTGACCGGCCCGACGATCTCCCACCATTTGAAGGTGCTGCGCCAGGCCGGGCTGATCGAAGGCGAGCGACGCGGGACGTGGGTGTACTACCGGGCCGTGCCCGAGGCGCTGAGCCGCCTGTCGGGCCTCTTCGCCCTGCCTGAACTCACTCCCGCCTGACCAGCTCGCCGTCCGGCTCCGCGCTCTCGCGTCGGCCGTCTATCCGCGGTCCGAACTTGGGTCGGCAGTGCCGTCCGAGGTCGCTTCGGTGTTGGTGTAGAGGACTTCGCGGGCCTGCTCCGAGGCGCGGGTCATGCTCTCGCCGACGAAGTCGAGGAAGCGGGCGACGTTCTCGAGGCGGACGGCGGCCGGGGTGCCAGGGCCGAGGATGCCGGCGCCTTGGCGCGCGGTCTCGACGAGCTGAGTGTTGGACCGGGCGCTGGCCACCATCGCCTGGTACCAGAGGTCGTCGTCGACGAAGTAGCGCTCACGGCGGCGTTCGCCGGGTTCCCGGCGGACGAGGTTCTGACCGTCCAGGAACGCGATCGCTTTGGAGATGGTCGCCGGGCTGACCTGGAGGCGCTGGGCGAGCTCGGACGCGGTGAGGCTGCCGGAGTCGATGGTGTAGAGGCAGACCAGCACCCGGGCCATCATCTTGGGCAGGCCGGAGGCCATCATGACGGTGGTGAACGTCTCCTCGAATTCGCGCACGGCCTCGGCGTCGCGTCCGTGGACCTGCGGGGGCGCTTCCGCCCCCCGGGGCGCGGCCTGCCTGCGCCGCTGAGTGCGGCGCTCGGTGGCGCGGTGGGCCAGGTCGGCGCGGTAGGCGGTGGGACCGCCGTTGCGCATCACCTCACGCGTGATCGTCGAGGTCGGACGATCGAGCCGTCTGGCGATCTCCGCATAGGCGAGGCCGTCGGCCAGCCCCACGGCGATCTGCTGGCGGTCCTGCTGGGTGAGCCTGCCTGCGGGCATCGCGTTCTCCTTCATGCTCCCTGAGGTCTTCACCTTAGCGTTCACCGGCATCTCATCGCAACGACGACTCTCGGAATTGCGTTAGCCTTCACCTCCACTGCAACGATTCCATGGCTCTGACCTGCATGAATGAAGTTGAGTCGCAACGAGTTGCTTGAACGAATTTGGAAAGCAACGTAGCTTTTGCGTTGTTCGAAACGAAGAGCCGCAGGGAGAGCACGATGCAGAAGTTCGACACCACAGCACCGATCTCCGCCGTCCTGAACATCCCCGCCGGGCGCGTGCAGTTCATCGCCGCCGACCGCGCCGACACCGCGGTCGACGTCCGGCCCGCGAACGCCTCCAAGGGCCGCGACGTGAAGGCCGCGGAGCAGATCACGGTCGAGTACGGCGACGGCGTCCTGCGGATCCACGCCCCGGAGACCAACCAGCTGTTCGGCGCCTCCGGATCCGTCGAGGTGGCCGTCCAACTGCCCGCCGGGTCGCACATCGAGGCCAAGGCCGCCAGCGCCGAGTTCCGGGTCGTCGGACGGCTCGGCGACATCGCCTTCAAGGGCGCGCACGGCCAGATCAAGATCGACGAGGCCGCGAGCGTCCGCCTCACCATCGAGGCGGGCGATGTCGAGGTCGGCCGCCTGGGCGGCCCCGCGGACATCAGTTCCAGCAAGGGCGACATCCGGATCACCGAGGCCGTGAGCGGCACGGTCACCCTGCGCACCGGGCACGGCGCGATCTCGGTCGGCGCCGCCCCCGGCGTCTCGGCCTCGCTGGACGCCGGCACCTCCTACGGCCGCGTCAGCAACGCGCTCAAGAACGACGGCTCCGCCCAGCTCGACATCCGCGCGACCACCGCCTACGGCGACATCACCGCCCGCAGTCTCTGACCCGCACCCCTTCTCCTAGGAGCCCCCCATGAAAGACCTGGCCATCGCGGCGAACGGGCTGCGCAAGTCCTACCGCGACAAGGTCGTGCTCGACGGCATCGACCTGACCGTCCCGCAAGGCACCGTCTTCGCCCTGCTCGGCCCGAACGGGGCAGGCAAGACCACCACCGTCCAGATCCTGTCCACCCTGATCGCGGCCGACGGCGGCACCGTCCAGATCGCGGGGTTCGACCTGGCCCGGCAGCCCGACGACGTGCGCGGCGCGATCGGCGTCACCGGCCAGTACTCGGCCGTCGACAAGCTGCTCACCGGCGAGGAGAACCTGCTCCTCATGGCCGACCTGCACCACCTGTCCCGCAAGGACGGCAAGCGCAAGGCCGCCGAGCTGCTGGAGCGCTTCGACCTGGTCGACGCCGCGGGCAAGACCGCCGCGACCTACTCCGGCGGCATGCAGCGCCGGCTCGACCTGGCGATGACCCTGGTCGGCGACCCCCGCCTGATCTTCCTGGACGAGCCCACCACCGGCCTCGACCCGCGCAGCCGGCGCTCCATGTGGCAGATCGTGCGCGAACTCGTCGCGAGCGGCGTCACCATCTTCCTCACCACCCAGTACCTCGAGGAGGCCGACGAGCTCGCCGACCGCATCGCCCTCCTCGACCACGGACGGCTGATCGCCGAAGGCACCGCCGAAGAGCTCAAGCGGCTCATCCCCGGCGGCCACGTGTCGCTGCGGTTCACCGACGACGACACGCTCAAGGACGCGCTCGGCACGCTCGGCCGCGGCTTCGTGGACCCGTCCGACGACGACCGGCTCACGCTCCAGGTCCCCTCCGACGGCGGTGTCGCCGCACTGCGCGAACTGCTCACCCGACTGGACGCGGCGGGCATCGAACCGGCCGATCTCAGCGTGCACACCCCCGACCTCGACGACGTCTTCCTCACCCTCACCGGCCAGAAGCAGGAGACCAACCGATGAGCACCCTCGCCCTCGCCGCACGCGACTCGTCCACCATGATCCGGCGCCAGCTCAAACGCCTCATCCGCTACCCCTCCATGACCATCCAGCTGGTCGCCACCCCCGTCATCCTCCTGCTCGTGTTCGTCTACGTCTTCGGCGGCACCCTCGGCGCCGGCCTGGGCGGCGGCCGCGGGGCCTACGTCGACTACGTCGTCCCCGGCATCCTGCTCATGGCCGTGGCGACAGCCGCGACCGGAACCGCGGTCATGGTCGCCAGCGACATGACCGAAGGCATCATCGCCCGCTTGCGGACCATGCGGATCTGGCGGCCGTCGATCCTGACCGGCCACGTCGTCGGCGCCGTGATCCAGCAGCTCCTCGGCATGGCCGTCCTGATCGGCGTCGCCCTGGTCATGGGCTTCGACCCGAAGGCCACCGCCGTCGAGTGGCTCGCCACCGCCGGCCTGCTCACCCTGTTCGTCGTGGCCATCACCTGGCTGGCGGTCGCCCTCGGCCTGAAGGCCCAGACCCCCGAGTCCGCCAGCAACGCCCCCATGCCCCTGATCCTGCTCCCCTTCCTCGGCAGCGGCTTCGTCCCCACCGACTCCATGCCCACCGCCCTGCGCTGGTTCGCCGAGTACCAGCCCTTCACCCCGATCATGGAAACCGTCCGCGGCCTCCTCCTCGGCACCCCGATCGGCAACAGCGCCGCCATCGCCACCGCCTGGTGCGCCGGCATCGCCGTCGTCTCCTACCTCTGGGCCAAGAACACCTTCAACAAGGCGTGACCATGAACCGGCCGACAGGGCCGTCAGACCAACAGGTCTGACGGCCCTGAGCGTCTTCGGCGCGGCTGCGTTCCCCCCGCCCAGGCCGCACAGGCCGCGCGAGAAGGATCCGGGACTGCGCGACTTCTCTAGCCGCCGGGACATCCTGACGCCCGTACCGGCCCGCAGGTTCGGAACGCACCGGGTCGGATTGATCACATCCCGACGCGCCAACCCGCCGGCCCGCGCCGGCATCTCACCCAGCACAGCGCGATCAAGAAGATCGCGCACCGAGGACGGGAGCGAGGCCCCATGCGGAAGATCGCGATCACCGGGGTGACGGCGGCACTGGCGCTCGGCCTGACGGCCTGCGGCGGCATCGGCGATGGCGGCGGCAACTCCGCGGCGGCGCCCTCGTCGCCCACCGACTCCGCGCCCGCGCCGGGCGGCACCTCCGCTCCGGGCGAAACCTCCGCCCCTGGGGACTCGGGCGGTTCGGGCGCCCCGACAGCCCAGCACACTCCCGTCGCGCAAGGCGGCCAGCAGATCGGGTCGAAGTGGGGACGGCTGCGCTACCTCGCGCCGGGCAAGTTCACCGTCGGCGACGTCGTCTTCTTCACCGCCGACAGCACCACCGTGATCGTCGCCGGGGGCCAGTGCCCGGACGGCTCCGCCCCGCCCGCCGAGTCCTCCAGGTGCGGCATCGACGGATTCGACGACTGGGCGAAGACCTCGCCGCACAACGTCAACGTGCGCTTCTCCGGCCAGGCCGCCACCCTCGTCCAGGAGACCCAGTAGCGGCCCGCGGCCCGGTTCGGTCATCGGCCGCAGGCCGGCCGGCGAGCACCACCCGCTCGGTCCCGATCAGGTCGGCGAGCCGCCCGCCCAGCACTCGCCCCGCCGTCGGGCTCGACGGCGGCCGGGCGAGCCCGGTCGCCGGTGGTGAACGGCACGGCCCGCTCCGCCTCGGTGCGTGCCATGGCGGTCCGGAACATCGTGCCGCCGGTGAGCCGGGCGACGAGCGCGTCCCGCGCCGCCGCGCCGATCCTCATCCCGCCGCCGGTTTGAGCACGTATCCGATCCCGCGCACGGTGTGGATCATCGGCTGCCGGCCCGCGTCGATCTTCTTGCGCAGGTAGCTGATGTAGAGCTCGACCACGTGGGCCTGCCCGCCGAAGTCGTTGCTCCACACCCGGTCCATGATCTGGGCCTTGCTCAGCACCCGGCGCGGGTTGCGCATGAGGAAGCGCAGAAGCTCGAACTCGGTCGGGGTCAGCTCGACGACGGTGCCGTCCCGGGTGACCTCCCGGGCGTCCTCGTCCATGGTCAGCGCGCCGACGGTGAGCAGGTCCGCGTCGCCGACCCGGCGTGCCATGCCCGCGCGGCGCAGCAGGCCGCGCAACCGGGCGAGAACCTCTTCCAGGCTGAACGGCTTGGTCACGTAGTCGTCGCCACCCGCGGTGATCCCGGCGATCCGGTCCTCGACGGCGTCCCGCGCGGTGAGGAACAGCACGCACACCTCAGGCGCCTCGGAACGCAGCCGCCGGAGGACCTCGAAGCCGTCGAGGTCGGGCAGCATCACGTCCAGGACGACGGCGTCAGGCCGGAACTCGGCGGCGATCTCCAGGGCGCGGACACCGGCGACGGCGGTGCGTACCGCCCAGCCCTCCTGGGTCAGCATCCGCGACAGCACCTCGGCCAGGTCCGGTTCGTCGTCGACGACGAGGGCGCGGACCAGTCCGCCGTCGGTCCTCCGCAACTCCCCGAGCGCGCGAGCGTGATCGTCGGCGTTTCTCATCGTGCTCCAGCCTCCGACCTCTGCGTTTCCTCCGAAATCGGTCCAAGGGGTGCCAGGGCCATCGTCTCAGAGGGATTACAGAGGTCGCCTTGGCAGGGTGGTCGCATCGCCGGGGCTCGGGCTCGCCCAGCGCCATCCGGCCATCGGGAATGTGGAGGCTTGCGATGACCGCGACCGGTTCGATCAGAGCGGGCGAGCGTGTTTCCAGCCTCGGGGCGATCCTTCTGCGCCGAATGCGGCGGCTGCCGTCCTCCTGGCCGCTGATCTTGATCTTCGGTGGCGCGGCGCTGGTACTCGTCCTGTGGTGGCAGAGCACTCCCGCCGTCGCCGGCCTGGACGGCTGGCTCACCAACGCCGGCCGGATCACCGGGTTGCTGGCCGGGTACGGATGCGCGGTGCTGCTGGCGCTGATGAGCCGGATCCCGGCGCTGGAACACGGCGTCGGCACCGACCGGCTGGCACGCTGGCACGCGCTGGGCGGCCGGTACACGATCTCGCTGATCATCGTGCACGCGCTCCTGATCATCTGGGGGTATGCGATCACCGCGGGCACCGGCGTCATCGAGCAGGCGGGCACGATCCTCTTCGACTATCCCGACATGCTGAAGGCGACGGTCGGGTTCTTGCTGCTGCTCGTCGTCGGGATCACCTCGGCCAGGGTGGCGCGCAGCCGGCTGCGGTACGAGATCTGGCACTTTGTGCATTTCTCCACCTACATCGCGGTCTTCCTGGTGTTCTTCCACCAGCTCGCGACCGGTGCCCAGTTCGTGGACTCGGCCTGGGCCCGGGCAGTCTGGTACGCGCTGTACATCTCGGTCGCCCTGGCGCTCGTCTGGTTCCGGTTCGTCGTCCCGATCCGGCGCGGGCTTCGGCACGACCTGCGGGTGACCGGCGTGCGCACTGAGGCGCCCGAGGTGGTGTCGGTGTACATGTCCGGACAGCATCTGGAAGACATGGGGGCCAAGCCCGGACAGTTCTTCCGCTGGCGCTTCCTTGCCCCCGGCCTGCGCTGGTCGGCCAACCCGTACTCGCTGTCGGCGCCGGTGGGCGAGGACCATCTGCGGATCACGGTCAAGGACGCCGGGGGCCACAGCCGCGCGCTGGCCGCGCTTCGGCCGGGGACCCGCGTGTGGGCCGAGGGGCCCTACGGCGCCTTCACCGGGGCCCGTCCCCACCACGACAAGTCGCTGCTGCTCGCGGGCGGCGTCGGGATCACTCCGCTGCGGGCGTTGTTCGAGACGCTGCCCGGCGACGTGATCCTGGTCTACCTCGCCCGCCGCCCGGAGAACCTGGCGCTGCGCGGCGAACTGGACGCGATCGCCGCGGACCGCGGGACCCGCGCGCACTACTTCGTGGACGAGCCCGCCGCCCACTCACTCTCTCTGACCGCGGAGAAGCTCCGCGCACTCGTCCCGGATCTCCTACAACGCGACGTCTACCTGTGCGGTCCGCCCGGGATGACGGCGGCGGCCAAGCACGCACTGAAGGCGGCCGGAGTGCGGCGGCGCGACATCCGCCACGAGACGTTCGAGTTCTGAGGAGGACCGATGCTGGGCCGAGCCGCTCTGATCACCTGCACCTCCGCCGCGGGCATCGCCCTGCTCCTGTCGTTGAAACCGCATCACAGCCCGGTCGCGGCGCCGCCACCCGCCCCGCCGCCCGCCCCACCGACCCCAGGAGGCGGAGCAGCGCAGGGAAAGCCTGCGCACGGCGTGTTCCGGGGGCAGAGCATCGAAACGGAGTACGGGCCGGTCCAGGTCGAGATCACCGTGTCCCAAGGCCATCTGACGGCGGTCCGCACGCTGCGGCTCCCATCGGAGAACAGCAAGGACCGGAAGCTCGCGGCCAATGCGGTGCCCAAGCTCACCCGGGAGGCGCTGGCGACGGGCAACGCCCGCATCCACACCGTCTCGGGCGCCACGTACACCAGCGAGGGCTACACCGCGTCCCTCCAGAGCGCGCTGGACAAGGCGCATGTGTGAACGGCCGGCGATCCGCCATGTCGAGCGCGTCATGGGCACGGTGTTCTCGTTCGACATCCGCGTCCCCGGCCAGGACGGCGCCGCACCCGCGGCGCACGCCCCGGCGGTCACCGCCGCGCTGGAGCGCGCCACCGGCTGGCTGCACCACGTCGACGCGGTCTTCTCCACCTACCGGCCGGGCAGCCAGATCAGCCGCCTCGCCCGCGGCGAGATCACCGTGGCCGGCTGCGACCCCGAAGTCGCCGAGGTGCTCGACCGGTGCGAGACCATGGCCGCCGCCACCGCGGGCAGGTTCTCCGTCGCGCCTCGGGGCCGGCTCGACCCGAGCGGACTGGTCAAGGGGTGGGCCATCGAGCGGGCGTCCGCCCTGCTCACCGAGGCGGGGCTGCCCGACCACCACATCAACGGCGGCGGCGACGTCCAGTTGTGCGGTGGACCCGCGCCCGGGGAACCCTGGCGGGTGGGACTCGCCGACCCGCTGGAGCCCGGCGAACTGATCACGGTGGTCTCCGGCCGCGATCTGGCCGTCGCCACGTCCGGGACGGCCGAACGGGGCCGCCACATCATCGACGCCCGCACCGGGCGGGCCGCCACCGCCCTGGCGTCGATCACTCTGGTCGGGCGGCATCTCACCGACGTGGACGCCCTCGCCACGGCGGCGTTCGTCATGGGCGCGGACGCGCGCGCCTGGGCGGAGGCGTGGCCGGGCATCGAGGCGCTCGCCGTCACCCGAGACCATTCCGCCTGGCGGACGTCGGGTTTCGAACGCTTCACCACGCGCGACGGTCTGGATCTCCTTCCCGGCTGAGCGGGCGGAGCCGAGCGCTCTATTCCGCGCGGCCCTGATCGACCGGGACACTCCAGCGCAGGAGGGTGCCGCCTTCGGGCCGCGGATCGGATGTGCTCGAAGGCGGCGTCGCCGTCGTCGGTCACGAAGACGAGACGGCGGCCCAGGGGACCCTTGGCCATCAGGTCCTCGATCGGCCGCCGGTCGGCCGGCGAGTGCTCGCTGTGCTGAACGGCTTCGTCCAGCAGGGCGGTGACGTGGTGGTCGTGGAGCCGGTGGACATGCGCTGCCCGCCCCGGTCGCCGACGACCAGGCCAGGCCGACGCAGCTGGTGGGAGACCGCTGAGCGTTCCATGCCGGCCGCGTCGACGATCTCGCCTACGGCGGCGGGCTCACCCTATGGTCTCTGTGGCCACGGGGATGCGGCTGTGGCTCGGGCCTGCGGAGAGTCGCGCAATGGCGGTGCATTCAAGCGTCAGGGCCGGGCGGCTACCGCAGCCGCCCGGCCCTGGCACGTCCGAACACACCCCAAGCACCAAGCGGGAACCGCCCACAACAGCAAAGGCCCCGGAGCTTGCCGCTCCAGGGCCTGTTACGTCACTCTGAGGGACCAACTTTCGTCGGTACCCCTCGAGTGGGCGAGGAGGGATTTGAACCCTCACGTCCTTTCGGACACACGGACCTGAACCGTGCGCGTCTGCCGTTCCGCCACCCGCCCGGGTGCCGCGCCCCTCTCGGGTGCTCAAAAAGGCTAGCACGGTCCGAGCAGTGGTTAGGTATCCAGATACTTCGAGCGAACCTTCACACCGATACGATCGTCTAGGAGTGGGGAAGGGAGGTGCCCGTGGGCGTCATTCAGCGCTTCGAGCGACGGCTCGAGGGCATGGTCGAAGGAGCCTTCGCCCGGGCCTTCAAGTCCGAGCTACAGCCGGTCGAGGTGGCCAGCGCTGTTCAGCGCGAGATGGATGATCGGGCGGCGATCGTGGCACAGGGCCGCACGCTGGTCCCGAACGACTTCGTCGTCGAGATCTCCCAGCAGGACGGGCAGCGGCTGCAGGTGTACGCCGACAGCCTGAGCCAGGAGCTGGCCAACCTCGCACGCGAGTACGCGAAGGAGCAGGGGTACTCCTTCGTCGGTCCGGTGCGGGTCAGATTCGAGAACGCCGGCGATCTCGCCACGGGCATGTTCCGCATCCGATCCGGCGTGATCCGCGGTTCGACCGTGGAGGGCGGAGAGATCCGCCAGCCGGTGAGCGACGTGCCCCAGGGGGGGCGGGGAGGCGTCTTCGGCGGACATCCCCGGCTGCTGGTCACCACGGCGCTGGAGGGGGCCGACGCGACTCAACGCACGTACGAGGTCAACACCCCGGTCACTCTGCTGGGTCGCGGCACCGACTGCGACCTGCGACTCGTCGATCCAGGCGTGTCCCGGCACCATGCCGAGATCCGCGTAGAAGGTCCCGAAATCGTCCTCGTGGATCTAGGGTCGACCAACGGCTCATTCGTGAACGGACAGCCGATCAGACGGGTCACTCTCGTCGACGGCTCCCGCGTCACGATGGGCCGGACAACCCTTGTGTTCCGCCGCGATAGGGAGTAACCCCGACTCCGATGTCCGAATTCACCCTTACGCTGATCAAGCTGGCGTTCCTCGCGGTGCTGTGGCTCTTCGTCATCGCGGCCGTCGGCGTGATCCGGGCCGACCTGTTCGGCTCGAAGGCCGCCACGAAGGCCGCCACGCGGGCGGCTCAGCCGCGGCCCGCGAAGGCGGCGAGACAGCCCAAGCCACCACGCGCCCAGCCGGCGCGCGGGGGCGCCCCGACCAAGCTGGTCGTCGTCCAGGGCGAACGGACGGGTATGGTCATCGATCTCACTGACGTGCCCATCACGATCGGTAGGGCCAATGACGCCACGCTCGTGGTGACCGACGACTACGCTTCGAGCCGGCATGCCCGACTTTATGCGCAGGACGGTCAGTGGATCGTGGAAGATCTCGGCTCGACCAATGGGACGTACCTCGGACGCACGAAGGTGAGCCGGCCGATGCCGGTGCCGCCGGGCGTACCGGTCCGTATCGGCAAGACCGTGATCGAGCTGCGCAAATGACCACTCTGGGAATCCGATACGCCGCGCGCTCCGATGTCGGCATGCTGCGCGAGGGCAACGAGGACTCGGCGTACGCGGGCTCGCACCTGCTCGCGGTCGCCGACGGGATGGGCGGGCACGTCGGTGGCGAGATCGCCAGTGCCGCCGCCATCGACGCGCTGCGCAAGCTCGACCAGGATCTGCCCGCGAACGAGCTGCTGGCCGCGCTGGAGCAGACGGTCAAGACGGCCAACGACAACCTGCACCGCATCGTCGAGACCGAGCCCAAGCTCCAGGGCATGGGCACGACGCTGACCGCGATGCTGTGGGCCGACGACCAGATCGCGCTGGTGCACATCGGGGACTCCCGCGCGTACCTGCTGCGCGACGGCAGCCTGTTCCAGATCACCCACGACCACACGCTGGTGCAGTCGCTGGTGGACGAGGGCCGGATCAGCCCCGACGAGGCGGCCACGCACCCGCAGCGGTCGCTGCTGCTGCGCGCGCTCGACGGCCGCGGCGAGGTCGACCCCGACCTCTCGCTGCGCGAGGCCAAGGAGGGCGACCGCTACCTGCTGTGCTCGGACGGCCTGTCCGGCGTGGTCACCGCCGAGACGATCTTCCAGGTGCTGACCGACGTCGACGAGCCCGACCAGGCGGTGCGCCAGCTCATCGACCTGGCCAACCGCGGCGGCGGCCCCGACAACATCACCTGTGTCGTGGCCGACGTCGTCGACCTGAGCCGGCAGCAGCCGACCAGCGGCCCCGGGCACTCGGTCGGCGCGGCGGCCAACGCCGCGCCGCCGGATTCGTCCGGCGGAGGGCCCGGTTCCTCGGGCGGCTCGGCCGACACCCCGGCGGGCCGCGCGGCGCAGTTGCGCGACACGATGCCGCAACCGCCGGTGGCGGTCGACGAGATGCCGCCGCCCGCGCCCGCCCCGCTGAACGATCCGATGCCGGGCGCCCCGCCGCAGGGCGCCATGGCGCAGCCGCAGTCCGGCCGCAGGGCCAAGCGCGGCTCCGGGCGCAAGTGGACGTGGCTCATCGTCGTCGCCGGCGTGGCCGTGGTGGGCATCGTCGCGGTCGGTGTCGTGGCCCTCCAGTACGTGCGCGGCGGCTACTACATCGGCGAGGAGGGCGGCAAGGTCGTCCTCTACCGGGGCACCACCGACAAGATTCCGGGGCTGAGCCTGTCGCGCGAGGCCGACCCCAAGGACCAGCCCAAGCCGCCGATCCTGGTCGCCGACCTCCCCGAGGACAAGCAGCAAGAGGTCAAGAACACCTTCAGGGTGAAGGGGCCCGGCGCGGTCCAGGACCTCAAGAACATGGTCTGCAAGTACGCCCTGACGGTCGAGCCCGGCAGCAACGGCAACGTCGTCATCACCAAGGGCAAGGGACAGAAGAACTGCGGCGAGACCAAGATCAAGGACAGTTCCATCCCGGTCGCCGACCTGCCCAACGGCGACCGCGAGCAGATCACCAAGGGCGCTCTGGTCTTCCCCACCCGGGCCGCGGCGGAGGCCAAGCTGACCGAGCTGGGCGAGCACCGCACCGCCTGCAAGTCCAACAAGACCTCCACGCCGCAGGGCTGTCCGTCCTCCGGAGGGGGCGAGTAGATGGCTTCGATCGGGGAGCAGATCCGGGCGCACCTGCCCTACCAGCGCCGCAGCGCGGCCTCGCTGGCCCTGCTGGTCTTCGCGATGGTGCTGACGCTGTCGGCCTTCGCCGAGGTCGGCCTCGCCCGTGACGGCGAACTCCCGGCCGGCATGTTCTTGTACGGCGGCGGCCTTGTGGTGCTGGCGTTCGCCGCGTTCCTGGTGCAGTCCAAGTTCGCGCCGTACGCCGACCCGCTGCTGCTGCCGCTCGCCGTCGCGCTGAACGGCCTCGGCCTGGCGATGATCTACCGCCTCGACCTGGACACCAGCTTCGACAAGAGGAAGGCCGTCGCCAACGCGGCCATCACCGGCAAGAAGCTGCTCGAGGACGAGGCCAACGCGCCTACGCAGCTCATGTGGACGTTCATCGGCATCGCGCTGTTCGTGATCGCCCTGCTGATCATGCGGGACACCGAGAAGAGCGACGCGCCGCTCTCCTTCACCCCCAAGACCGCGCAGCGCTACACGTACCTGATCGGCCTCGGCGCGGTCATCCTGCTGCTGCTGCCGATCGTGCCGGGCATCGGCGCCGAGATCAACGGCGCCCGGGTCTGGATCAACGTCGCGGGCTTCTCGGTGCAGCCGGGCGAGTTCGCCAAGCTGCTGCTGGTGGTGTTCTTCGCCGGCTACCTGGTGAACAAGCGGCAGGCGATGTCGCTGATCGGCAAGAAGGTCGGCCCGTTCAGCCTCCCCCGGGGCCGCGACCTCGGCCCGATCGTGGTCATCTGGATCTTCTGCCTGGGCGTGCTGTTCATGCAGAAGGACCTCGGCACCGCGCTGCTGTACTTCGGCCTGTTCGTGTCGATGCTCTACATCGCCACGCAGCGGGCGTCCTGGGTAATGATCGGTGTCGGGCTGCTGGCGGTCGGGGTGTTCGTCGCGACGCTGCTGCCCTTCATGGGCCACGTCAACCAGCGCATCGACATCTGGCAGAACCCCAAGCCGTACTACGACGGCGGCTGCCTGCTGGAGAGCGGCAAGGTCGAGACGGTCAAGCCCGGCTCCGAGACCTTCATCAAGTACAAGCAGGTCCTCGACCAGAAGGTCGCCGACTACCAGAAGGCCGGCGAGACCGAGAAGGCCAGGCAGACCGGGCAGATCGCTCCCGGCTACTACGCCTGTGACCAGCTCGGCGGCGAGTACTCCGACAGCGCGCAGCTGATGAACGGCCTGTTCGCGCTCGGCCAGGGCGGCGTCCTCGGCACCGGCCTCGGCCAGGGCGAACCCTGGCGGACGCCGCTGTCGTTCAGCGACTTCATCTTCGACTCGATGGGCGAGGAACTCGGCCTCACCGGCCTGATGGTGATCCTGCTGATCTACTCCCTGATCGTGCAGCGCGGCATGAAGACCGCCGTCGCCGCGCGCGACCCCTTCCTGAAGCTGTTCGCGGGCGGCATGTCGTTCGTGGTGGCCCTCCAGGTCTTCGTGATCGTCGGCGGCGTCACCCGGCTCATCCCGCTCACCGGCTTGACGACGCCGTTCCTGTCCCAGGGCGGCTCGTCCCTGATGGCCAACTGGATCGTGATCGCGATCCTGGTCCGGATGAGCCACGACGCCCGCAAGCCCGCCCCTCAGGCGATCCAGGACGAGGGCATGACCCAGATCGTGAGTACGAGGTGACTTCCCGCCCATGAACACGAGCAGCGCCCTCCCGAGCCCGCTCGGCGCCGAGCGGAGCGGGACCGAATGAGCCCGCGCCCTCCCGGACCCGCTCGGCGACGAGCGGGGCGAGGCCGGATGAGCACCGACGTGCTCGGTGACGAGCGGAGCGAGGCCCGATGAACATGGACAAGCCGATCCGGCGCGTGGCGATCTTCGGATTGCTGCTGCTCTTCGGATTGATGGCGCAGGTCAACTACGTCCAGGGCAGCCAGGCCGAGGACCTCCAGAGCGACAGTCTCAACTCGCGCAAGTACGCGGACGTGTTCAAGACGCCGCGGGGCAGGATCATCGCAGACGGGCAGGTGCTCGTCGACTCGCCAGAAACCCACGAGGACTCCCCCAAGTACGGGCGCACGTACAAGAACGGCCCGGTCTGGGCGCCGGTGACCGGGTACTTCAACGGCTCCCCGACCAAGGTCGAGCTGGCCTACAACTCGATGCTGACCGGCAAGGACAAGCGGATCACCCACCAGCGGTGGTTCGACACCTTCATCGGCAAGAAGCCCGACGGCGCCAACCTGGAGCTGTCGCTCAACACCGCCGCGCAGCAGACCGCGTACCAGCGGCTGAAGGCCGGCACGTCCCGGCGGGCCGGCGCAGCGGTGGTCGACATCAAGACCGGGGCGGTGCAGGTGCTGGCCTCCTACCCCTCGTTCGACCCGAACGAGGTGGCGCCGCAGCAGAAGACCAAGGGCGGCAAGCGGCTGGCCGAGCTCGACCGCGCGCCGGGCGTGATCAAGCCGCTGATCGACAACGCGATGAGCCAGACGTTCCCGCCCGGCTCGTCCTTCAAGACGGTGACCGCGGCGGTCGCGATGGAGCAGCTCGGCCTCTCCAGCTCCAGCGTGGTCAACACCGGGCAGCTCATCCTGCCGGAGTCGGGCAAGCCGCTGCCGAACTCGCACGACACCGGCAACTGCGGCAGCCAGGCCCCGCTGAGGGGCGCCTTCGCCGAGTCCTGCAACAGCACCTTCGGCGAACTGGCACTGAAGCTCGGCATCGAGCAGCTCAACCAGGGCGCGACCAAGTTCGGCTTCAACCGCAAGGTCATGGTCGAGCCGGACGTGGCGGCCGCCGAGAGCGACGTGCCGGTCTCGGTGTTCGACCCGCGCACGCAGAAGGACATCCCGACCGGCAAGGACGGCACCGCCCGTTCGGGCATCGGCCAGGAGAACGTGCGGGCCACCCCGCTCCAGATGGCGATGGTCGCCTCGGCCGTCGCCAACAAGGGCAAGATCATGAAGCCGTACCTGGTGCAGAAGGCGCGGGCCACGGACCAGAGCGAGATCTACAACGCCTCGCCCTCGATGTTCTCGCAGGCGATGAAGGCCGACACCGCCGACCAGCTCGCCGACATGATGCGCGCGGTGGTCAGCGAGGGCACCGCCAAAAAACTGGCCGGGCAGCACATCGCCGGTAAGACCGGTACCGCCGAGCAGGGCGCCGGGAATCCCAACTCCCGGTGGTTCGTCGGGTTCTCCCCGATCGAGAAGCCGCGGTACGCCTTCGCCGTCGTCACCGAGGGCGTCGGCGACGGCGCCTCCGGGGCCGGCCCGATCGCCGCGTCGATCATGGCTCAGGTGTTGAAGAAGTGAACGCCGGCCTCGTCCTGAACGACCGGTACCGGCTGCTCGAGCGGCTGGCCACCGGCGGGATGGGCGAGGTCTGGCACGCCGTCGACCAGGCGCTGGCCCGGGACGTGGCGATCAAGCTGCTGCGCCAGGAGCTGATGGAGGACCGGTCGGTGCAGGGCCGGTTCCGGTCCGAGGCCCGGTTCGCCGCGGCGCTGCGGCACGGCGGGATCGCGCAGGTCTACGACTTCGGCGAGCACGACGACCGCGCCTACCTGGTGATGGAGCTGGTGCCCGGCGATCCGCTCGCCGAGATCCTGGAGCGCACCGGCGGGCTGGCCCCGCCGGCGGTGCTCGACCTGATCGCGCAGGTCGCGGAGGCCCTGTCGGCGGCGCACGCCGCCGACATCGTGCACCGCGACGTCAAGCCGGCCAACCTCATGGTCACCGCGGACGGCACCGTGAAGATCACCGATTTCGGGATCGCGCGGCGGCTGGCGATGGCCTCGCAGACCCAGACCGGGATGGTCATGGGCACCGCGCACTACATCTCGCCCGAGCAGGCGTCCGGGCAGGAGATCACGCCGGCCGCCGACCTGTACTCGCTGGGCGTGGTGGCCTACGAGTGCCTGACCGGCGGGCCGCCGTTCGAGGGCGACACCCCGGTCGAGATCGCTCTCAAGCACGTCCGGGACGCGCCGCCGGCGCTGCCCTCGGAGGTCCCGGCGGCGCTGTGCGAGCTGGTCGCCGATCTGCTGGAGAAGGCGCCGGCCGAGCGTCCCGGGAGCGCGGGCCTGGTGGCTGACCGGGCGCTGGAGATCCGCGAGGCGCTGGTGGCCGGTGTCAGCCCGCCGCCGCGCTCGGCCGCGCGGCGGTCGTCCGGCACTGCGGCCGGCACCGCGTCCGGTGCCCATCCGGTCTCGGGCGCCCATCCGGTCTCGGGTGCCGCCGCGTCCGGTGACGGGCGGTCGCCGAAGAGGGCCGCGAAGAAGCCGGTCAAGACCTCCGCTAAGGTCGCTTCTGCCCGCCAGAGCGAGGCGCCGGGGTTGGACGCGGGCGGCGCGGAGGATAGCCTCACCTCCGGAGGCGTGACCGGGCAACGGCGCACGGCGCTCGTCTACACCTCGGTCGCCGCCGGGATCCTGCTGGTCGGCGCCATCGTGGTCGGCTCGATGTGGCGGGGGCTGGTGCCCGCCGGCCTCGTCCGGGACGAACGCGATCCACTCCCGTCCGCGCCGGCCGGTGTGAACGACAGCGAGACCACGGTCAGACCGGCCACTCCGCCCCTGCACACCGTCGTGCGGCCGGGCCACCCGACCAGGAGGTCCCCGGCGGGCAAGAGCCGCACGACAACGCCGAGACCGACCGGCACGTCCCCTTCACCGAAGCCGACAAGGAAACCGTCCAGGGCGACTCCCAGCGCCCCAGATCCAACACCCGTACCGACGGGGAGCACAACGACTCCGTCAACTCCGAGCCCTGATCCCTCGCCCACCGACAGTGGGGGACTAGGTTCGGAGGACAGGGTGTAGACGTACGAGGGAAAGTGCACACATGAGTCAACCTCGGCTGCTCGGCGGTCGCTACGAGCTCGAGAGCGTGGCCGGGCGCGGCGGCATGGCCGAGGTGTACCGGGCCCGGGACCTACGCCTCGATCGCGTGGTCGCGGTCAAGACGCTGCGCTCCGACCTGGCCCGGGATCCGACCTTCCAGGCCCGCTTCCGCCGCGAGGCGCAGTCGGCGGCGTCCCTCAACCACCCCTCCGTCATCGCCGTGTACGACACCGGCGAGGACACCATCGGCGAGACCTCGATCCCGTACATCGTGATGGAGTACGTCGACGGCAGCACGCTGCGCGATCTGCTGCACGAGAACCGCGCGCTGATGCCCGACAAGGCCCTCGAGATCACCGACGGGATCCTGCGGGCGCTCGACTACAGCCACCGCGGCGGCATCGTGCACCGCGACATCAAGCCCGCGAACGTGATGCTGACCCGCGGGCACGAGGTCAAGGTCATGGACTTCGGCATCGCCCGCGCGATGGCCGACTCGGCCTCCACCATGACCCAGACCGCCCAGGTGATCGGCACCGCCCAGTACCTGTCCCCCGAGCAGGCCCGCGGCGAGCGGGTCGACGCGCGCAGCGACATCTACTCCACCGGCTGCGTGCTGTACGAGCTGCTCACCGGGCAGCCGCCGTTCACCGGCGACTCCCCGGTCGCGATCGCCTACCAGCACGTGCGGGAGGAGCCGGTCCCGCCGTCGCAGGTCGACCCGAGCATCCCGCAGTGGGCCGACGCGATGGTGCTGAAGGCGATGGCGAAGAACGCCGACCACCGGTACCAGAACGCCAACGAGTTCCGGCAGGAGATCCAGCGGGTCCTCCAGGGGCAGCCGGTGTCGTCCACGGCGGCCTCGACCATGATGATGGCCGGGCAGCCGCAGGGCACCCAGGTGATGGGCGCCGTCCCGGACGGGATGCAGCGCACGCAGGCGCAGCCCCAGGGCGGCGGCAACGGCTACGACCTGCCCCCGGCGCACTACGACGACCGGGGTCCCGAACGCGACGGAGCGGGCCGGAAGGTCGCGCTGTGGCTCGGCCTCGCCGTCCTGGTGATCGGCGGCATGGCGCTGATCGGCTGGTTGCTGACCAGCGGCAAGGGCAACGAGGTCAAGCAGGTCGCGGTGCCCGGCGTGGTCAACGTCAAGCAGGAGGACGCCACCGCCCGGTTGCAGAAGGTCGGGCTCAAGATCGGCAGCACCGAGGAGGAGTTCAGCACCGAGGTCGACGACGGCTTCGTGATCAGCTCCAATCCCGAGCCGGGCAAGCGGGTCAACGAGGGCACCGCGGTGAACCTGGTCGTCTCCAAGGGCCGGAAGCCGCCCGAGGAGGTCGAGATCCCCGATGTGACCGGCAAGTCGTACGCGATGGCCGAGAGCATCCTGGAGGCCAAGGGCTTCGAGGTGAGGCGGGAGATCCAGACCAACGACACCGTCAAGCGGCTCGACGTGATCAGGACCGACCCGCCCGCCGGCGGCAAGCAGCCCAAGCGGACGAAGATCACCGTGTACGTGTCGGCCGGGCCGAGCCAGATCAAGGTCCCGACGCTGTTCAACAGCAGCCAGCGGGCCGCCTGCGCCAAGCTCTCCGCGCTCGGGCTCAAGTGCAAGGTGACGCCGGGCGTGCCGCCGCCCGACAAGCAGGTCTCCCCGGGCCTGGTGTACGACCAGGTGCCCACCCCGGACGCGACGGTCGCTCCGGGCGAGACGGTGACGATCTTCGTGGCGCAGGAGCCGACGACCCCGCCGGCGAGCCCGCCCGTCGAGACGCCGCCCGCCACCGGCCCGCTCGGCTGAGGCTGAGCGAGCCCGCGAACGCCGAGGGCCCCGCACCCGGGAACGGGTGCGGGGCCCTTCGCTTGCTCCGGCCGAGACCGCCGGCCGCCACATCGAACCGGACCGGGCGGGTCTGGACGAACCGGACCCGGGCCTGGACGTCAAAGAGGGCTTCCGCCACTCGGGGGCAATGGCGGAAGCCCTCAATAGGGTCTTCGTTCCAGCAACCCCGGACGTTACGGGTTTCAGTAGATTTTTTCGCCACATACCGGCGAACCGCGCGAATGAGGGTGGATCAGCCCGGTGAAGCGGGGGCGGTGGGGGAGGCCGGGGTCCCGTTGACCACGCCGTGGTCGAACTGCGCCTTCGGCTCCAGCCAGGGGAAGACCGCGTACCAGAGGACGGCCGCGAACACGAGGACGAGGGCCAGGGCGATCCCGGCCCTGGTCCGCCACCCTCCCGGCAGCCGCCGCCAGATCCAGGCGTACATCGGTGGCCTCCTACTTCCCGGTGGCGGCGGCCCGGCGGGTCTCCGCGGCCAGCTCGGCGAAGATGATCATCCGCTCGGCGGCGGAGTACTTCGGATGGCAGGTGGTGAGCGTGAGGAGCCGCTCGGTGGGCTTGCGCCCGGGGTGCTCGGGGACGGGCGCGGTCACGTCGACCGCGGTCGGCTTGACGATCTTCCGGCCGGTGACCCGGTACCGGAACTGCTCCGCCCGGGTGTCGATGAGGATCTCGTCGCCGGCGCGCAGCTCGCCGACCCGGTTGAACGGGGCCGAGTAGGTCGTCCGGTGGCCGGAGACGACGAAGTTGCCGACCTGGCCCGGCAGCGCGGTCCCGGGGTAGTGGCCGGGCCCCTTGCGCAGGTCGGCCACGTCGACGCCCTCGATCACCACGAACCGGTACTTCGGCCCGAGCCGGGGGATGCGGATCATCGCCAGCCCCTTGCCGAGCTTCACCTTCTCGGTGGTGACCCGGGGCGACCGCCACGACTTCGCGAGCTCGTCGCCCAGCCGGCTCTGCTGCTGCTCGGTGTACCGTCCGGTCCCCCACAGCTCGTAGGTGACGAACAGGAGCAGGATCAGTCCGGCGGTGATGCACAACTCGCCGAGGCCACGGATCACCATCCGCACCGCGCGTCCCCCTTCGACGTCGTCTCAGCCGCCGCCCGCCGGCGGCCGGTCCGGAACCGTCGCGTGCTTCATGGTCACGTTCCCGGTGTACGCGGGCAGACGGGCCTTGCGCACAGTGCGGACCGAGTAGCCGAGCCCGTACTCGCGTACGTACTTCTGGTAGATCGAGATCTCGGGGGAGGCGTCCAGTGCCGCCCGCAACCGGTACGGGTCACCGACGGCGGTGATCCGGAACGGCGGCGAGTAGACCACCCCCTGAAGGATCAGGGTATTGCCCACGCACCGCACCGCGCTGGTCGAGATCAGCCGCTGGTCCATGATCTGCAACCCCTCGGCCCCGCCGGCCCACAGGGCGTTCACCACCGCCTGCACGTCGGCCTGGTGCACCACCAGATCGTCCGGGCCGACACCGCGGGGCAGTTCGCCGGTCTTGGGCTGCGGCGCGTCGTCCAGCGCGACGCGAATCGCCGGACCGTCCAGGGGGCCGAATCCGGACCGGGCCGCGAGCCTGTCGGCCTCAGCCTGGGCCCGTTTGACCCGGGCGTCGTGCCGGCCGGCCTGCCGGGAGATCCCGTCGACCTCGCGGCGAAGCCGCTGGTAGTCATCGCGCTCGTGCCGGGTGCGGCGCTGCTCGGCGGTGATCAGCTCGGTGATCCGGGTGCGTCCCTCATCGCGCAGGCTGGTGCCGCGGGCCGTGCTCGCGCTCGCCGCGAACAAGGTTCCCGCCACAAGCGTGAGGGCTGGGATGATGCTTCCCCACGTTCGACGCCGTACGCTGCTCACCAGCGACTACGCTAACCGACAAACCACCCATGCGCGGACCGGCGCTCCGGCCGCCAGCCGCCCGAGGAGATCGATCCCACGTGGCCAAGTCCAAAGTGCGCAAGAAGGCCGTCTACACGCCGCCGCAGAAGTCCAAGGCGCCCGAGGTCAGCCCCCGTTGGCTGGTGCCGACGATGGTCACCCTCTGGCTGATCGGACTGGTCTGGATCGCGGTCTTCTACGTGACGGCGAGCACCGGCACCGACGTCCCGGTCATGAGCGACCTGCACAACTGGAACCTGGGAATCGGCTTCACCGCGATCATCCTGGGCGTGATCCTGTCGACCCGGTGGCGCTGAGCGACGGCGCTACCCGCTTCCGGGTCGCCTGAATCCACCAGAGTTATCCACAGGCTGGGGATGACCGACCGGTTTCCGCCGGGTTTTCCACAGGTCGATCACCGCCGTGCACGATGCGAAAGCGGCCGCCGCCCGGCAGGGCGGACGCCGCCGGGTGAAGCGGATGCCGCCGCCCCCTCGGGCGCGGCGGCATCCGCGCGTTCAGTCCTGCCCGGACGGGCCGGACAGCGCCCCTGACGCCTGTTCCGCCACCCCCGGCTCCGCAGCGCCGGGCAGGCCGCCCAGGGCGCCCATGGCGGCGTGCAGATCGGCCGTCTTGACCATCACCAGCGCCGCGAACACCACCAGCACCGCCACCGGCGCCGCGATGTGCACGATGTGCCGGCTCGCGGCCGGCGCGTAGGCGAAGGCCACCCCGAGCAGCGCGCCGGTGGCCAGCCCGCCGACATGGCCCTGCCAGGAGATCCCCGGCACCGAGAAGGTGATCACCAGGTTGATCACCAGCAGCACCACGATCGGGCCGACCGGCCCGCCCATCCGCCGGCCGATCACGAAGAACGCGCCGAACAGGCCGAAGATCGCACCCGAGGCGCCGACCGCCGCGCCGTTCGGCTCGACCAGGTAGAGCAGCACCGACCCGCCCAGCCCGGACAGCAGGTACAGGGTCAGGAAGCGCCAGCGGCCGAGCGCCTGCTCCAGGGCCGGGCCGACCGCCCACAGCGCCCACATGTTGAACAGGATGTGGGTGATGCCGAGCCCGCCGTTCTGCTGGTGCAGGAACAGCGAGGTGAACAGCCGGTACCACTGGCCCTCGGCGACGCCGACGATCCGGCCGCCCGCGTCCACGCCCTGGCCGACCATCATGAAGTCGCGCACCACCGCGGACGAGGCCATCTCGGCGAGGTAGGCGAGCACGCACAGCCCGATGAGCGTGTACGTCACCACCGGTACCGCCGCCGCCCCGCCCCGCCGGGCGCCCAGTGGCGCACTGGGCCGGCGCACCGACCGGTGCCCCTCGGCCACGCAGTCCACGCACTGGTGCCCCACCGCCGCGTCCCGCATGCACTCCGGGCAGATGTAGCGGTCGCAGCGGGTGCACCGCACGTAGGTCTCCCGGCCCGGATGCCGGTAGCAGGTCGGCACCGAGGTCTCGGGCGCGGGGCTGGATTCAGTGCTCATCTCTGGGCTCCGTCAGGGGCGGTGCGGGGTCTCACCATGTACGACGTCTAACGACGCTCGATCGTCACCGACTCCAGCACGACGTCGTCGACCGGGCGGTTGTTGCGTCCGGTGGGCACGGCGCTGATGGCGTCCACCACGTTGGTGCCCTCGATGACCTTGCCGAAGATGGTGTGCCGGCCGGTCAGGTGGGCGGTCGCCGCGACGTTGGTGGTGATGAAGAACTGCGAGCCGTTGGTACCGGCCCCGGCGTTGGCCATCGCCAGCAGGTAGGGCTTGTTGAACTTCAGGTCGGGGTGGAACTCGTCCTTGAACTCGTAGCCCGGACCGCCGGTGCCGGTGCCCAGCGGGTCACCGCCCTGGATCATGAAGTCCGGGATGATCCGGTGGAAGATGATCCCGCTGTAGAGCGGCGCGGTGGACTTCTCCCCGGTCCTCGGGTCGGTCCAGGTCCTGGTGCCCTCGGACAGGCCGACGAAGTTGTCGACGGTCTCGGGCGCCTGCTCCGGGTAGAGCTGGATCACGATCTTGCCGAGCGACGTGTTGAGCGTCGCGAAGATCTCGTTGGCCACGGCTGGCCTCCTCGTGAAGTGGCTGATTTCGATGTCGGGCCTGCCGACCCCCACCTACTGTGCGTGACCGTGTGATCGCGCTTTCAGGGTTTACCCCCCGTTCTCAGGGAAGGCTGCTTGGCAGGACCTCGCAAACAGGGAGGTTAGCGTGTCCCTAAAGATGAGTAGCCGCCGGAAGCCGCAGCGCGCGGTGCTCTCGCGGTTCGAGCGCGTTCAGGAAGCGACCCGCCAAGGCGCGGACGCGGCCCGGTACGGCGCGGAGGCGGCCCGGCAGGGCGCCTCGACCGCCGCGGTACGGATCGGGCCGGCGGCGCAGCGTACGCGTGACGTCGCGGCCGACCGCGTCCTGGTCGCTCGCGGCTGGAGCGCACCGCGGCTCGAACGGGCCGCCCGGTACGTGGAGTCCGACCTGGCTCCCCGCATGGGGTCGGTCATGAAGGAGGCCGCCGGACGGATCGAACCGCCCCGGCCCCGGCGGCGGAGGCGGAACACCGCCTTGATGCTGCTGGCCGCGGTCGCCGCCATCGGCGTCGCCGGTGCGGTGCTGACCAGGCGCGGCAACGACCGGGAGTTCGCCGACCCCGCCACTGACCTCGACGACAAGGCCGTCCTGGCCGAGTCCGAGGTCGATGGGCAGGTCCGCGCTCCACGGTAGGAGATCGCCCGAGGCGGGGCCCGGCCGGTTCGGCCGGGCCCTTCCCCTGCGGCCAGGACGGTGGGGCGATTCCGGGACATTCTACTAACCGGTACGGTAAACGCCATGTCGCCGAAAGCGCGCTCGACCCGGCCGCCCGTGGCCGCCCGGCTCAGGATCCGGGCCCGGCAGGGCGTGCACCTCGCCGTGCAGCACGGCTGGGAGTGGCTCCAGCGGCAGGGCCAGATCACCCCGCACACGCCCGGCCGGCGCAAGTTCGCCTACCTGGGCGAGGGCGCCTGCATCGGCTTCCCGGTGGGCGCCATCTACGGCGAGCCGTGGATCTCGATCGGCGACCACACCCTGGTCGGGACGCACGTCACGATCTCCGCCGGGTTCGTCCCGGGCCTCGATCTCGGCCCCGACATCGTGGTCACGATCGGCGGCGGCTGCTCACTCGGGCGCGGCACGCACATCGTGGGCCACCAGTCGATCGAGATCGGCGACGACGTGTTCACCGGTCCCAACGTCTACATCACCGACCAGAACCACACCTATGGCGACCTCGACACCCCGATCGGGCGGCAGTGGCCGGAGAACAACCCGGTGGTGATCGGCGACGGCTGCTGGATCGGCACCGGCGCGATCATCCTGCCGGGCACCCGGCTCGGCCGGAACGTGGCGGTGGCGGGCGGCGCCGTCGTCCGCGGCGAGTTCCCCGACCACTCGGTCATCGGCGGCGTCCCCGCCAAGGTGCTGCGCACCCACGACGCCGAGGCGGGCTGGCAGCCGCCGCTGCGCGGCCAGTCGCTGATCTCCCTGGACGAGCTGGCCGCACTGTCGGTGGACGGTCTGGAGGGCCTCCAGATCCTCCAGGACAAGCTGCGTGAGGAGGACCGGGCCCGCAGCGCCAGGAACGGCGACGGCGACACCACCGCCCGCGACGAGGCCGGCCCGCGCCGAAGCGACGAGCGCCCCCTGGACGCGGCGCTGCCCCGGGAAGAGGAGCGGCTGCGGGAAGAGGCCGGCTGACCCGGCGTCCCCCGCCATCCCCGCCATCCCCGCGGTCTCCCGGCTGCTCCATCGCCGTCCCCCGCCGGAGGGCGCTGCTCTCGTGGCGTCGCCATCTGGCAGCGTGAGCGGAGCGGACATGCCGAGGGCCCCGCCCAATGGACGGGGCCCTCGGTTCATCGATCAGGTGTAGCGGGCCGCGCTGCGCTCGGCGCCGCCTTCACGGCGCTTGCCGCCGCCGGTGTACGGGCCGCTGCTGCGACGCTGGCCGTGGGAGGTCGCGCCGGTGCCTCCGCGGGGGCCGGTGGCACGACGCTCACCGCCGCCGTACGAACCGCGGTGCTCGCCGCCGACGGCGCCCTCGCGGCGCTCGCCGCGGTTGTCGCCGTCCTGGCGGTCGTACGAACGGCCGCGGCCACCGCCGCCGCCGCCGTAGCCGCGCCCGCCGCCGCCACCGCGGCGTCCGCCGGGACGGCCGCCGCGCCCGCCCTCACGGCGGGGACGCTCGGGGATGATCGGCTCTTCGATCGGGATGCCGGAGGGCTGCCGGGCCCCGGTGAGCCGGGCCAGCTCCTCGTCGCCGGTGGCGACCCGGACGCGCGGGGCGTTGATGCCGGCGCGGCGGGTCATCGCGGAGGTGGACCGGACCTGGTGCGGCAGGACGAGGGTGACGACGGTGCCGCGCTCGCCCGCGCGCGCCGTACGGCCGGCGCGGTGCATGTAGTCCTTGGAGTCGGCCGGCGGGTCGACGTGCATGACCAGGGTGACGTCGTCGACGTGGATGCCGCGGGCGGCGACGTCGGTGGCGACCAGCACGCTGATCGTGCCCTCGCGGAACTCGGCGAGGGTGCGGGTGCGCAGGCCCTGGCTCTTGCCGCCGTGCAGGCCGGCGGCGCGCACCCCAGCCTGGGTGAGCTGCTTGGCGAGCCGGTCGACGCCGTGCTTGGTGCGGGCGAACAGGATCGTCCGGCCCTCGCGGTTGGCGATCTCGGCGGTGATCGCGCTCTTGTCCTTGGGCGCCACCAGCAGGAGGTGGTGCTCCATCGTGTCGACGGACTCGTCGACCGGGCCGATCGCGTGCGTCACCGGGTCGTTCAGGTAGCGCTTGACCAGGACGTCGACGTCGCGGTCGAGGGTGGCCGAGAACAGCAGCCGCTGCCCGCCGGGACGGGCCTGGTCGAGGATGTCGGTGACGTCGGGCAGGAAGCCCATGTCGGCCATGTGGTCGGCCTCGTCGAGCACCGCGATCTCGATGTCGGACAGGTCGCAGGCGCCCTGCCGCATCAGGTCCTTGAGCCGGCCGGGCGTGGCGACCAGCACCTCGACGCCGCGGCGCAGCGCGTCGATCTGCTTGAACATCGAGGTCTGCCCGATGACGGTCTTGAAGTGCAGCCCGAGGCCGCGGCCGAGCGGCTCCAGGTTGGTCTGGACCTGCTGGGCGAGCTCGCGGGTCGGCACCAGGACGAGCGCCAGCGGGCGCTTCGGCGCGGCGCGGCGGCCGGCCAGGCGGGCGAGCATCGGGAGGCCGAAGGCCAGGGTCTTGCCGGAGCCGGTCTTGCCGCGCCCGAGCACGTCGTGGCCGCCCATGATGTCGGGGATCGCGGCGGCCTGGATCGGGAACGGCGCGGTGATGCCCTGGCGCACGAGGGCCGACACGAGCTCGGACGGCATTCCGAGCTCGGCGAAGCTGGGGACCTGTGCCTCGTCGGCGCCCGCGTCGGGCGTCGAGTCGGCGGGCAGGTTATGAGCAGCAGCAGCTGTTGACACGCAGTACCTTCCGAGAGGGGGGCACGTCTCGGGAGGCACCACGATCAGATCAGTGGGCTGCAAGGACGAGCCAGACGCCTTGGGCGTCGTAAGAGTGATTTGCTCAGTCTAACGTCGTCGGGGTACCTCCTTATGCCCCGCACCGGTCGGATCACTCTTCCACACGCCCCCCGGCGCCGTCTTTCCGTTTCGTCGGCACCGGCCGCCGAACCCGCTCGGCGCGGCCCGCCGCGCGCGCCGAGCGGGCAGATCAGCGGTCGAGGACGATGCCGAAGACGGGCCCGGTCGGCCGGTCCCGGAGAAGGCCGCGTGATGTCGCCCACTCCGGTCTCGACGCGGGGCTCTTCCCCGTCCGGTACCCGCACGTCCCGTGGCTCCGCGGGCGCGGGGACGGCGCGGCGGCGGCACCGCATCTCGTTGTGGCAGTTCACCCGGTACGGCATCATCGTCACGTTCCTGAGCACGCTGATGGCCTGGGGGTACATCGCCGTCCGCTACTTCCTGTGACCAGGACGCAGGTTCAGTGACGATCACCCATGGGTACGTTCCCGCTACCGATCGTGGTTGGGGGGACGGCGATGGTGGCGACCACGCGCGGACAGACGAAGCCGCGACGGCGCTGGCTGCGGGTCTTCTGGACCGGGCTGGCGCTGTGGGCGGCCTCGGTCGTGGTCACCGTGGCCACCGCGAACACCAACCTCCTGCCCACCGTGGTGCTGCTCGGCAGCTTCCTGGTGCCGGTCACGTTCGTGGTCTGGGCGTACGAGCACGGCAGGGCGGGCGAGATCACCGTTCCGCTGCTCTTCTCGGCGTTCGTGATCGGCGGTGTGCTCGGTGTGCTCGGCGCGTCCGTCCTGGAGACCTACCTGCTGCACCCGTCGCTGTGGATGTACTTCGGCGTCGGGCTGATCGAGGAGGGCGTCAAGCTCCTCGCGCTGATGTTCGTCGCCCGCCACGTGCACCCGCGCACCACCCGCGACGGCCTGGTCCTCGGCGCCACCGTCGGCTTCGGCTTCGCCTCGTTCGAGAGCTCGGGGTACGCCCTCAACTCACTGTTCACCACGCAGGGGATCAGCGTCCGCTCGATGGTCGAGACCGAGATCCTGCGCGGCGTGCTGGCCCCGCTCGGCCACGGCCTGTGGACGTCGATCCTCGGCGGCGTCCTGTTCGCCGTCGCCGGCCGCCGCTGGCGCATCACCGGCGGGCTGCTGCTGGCCTACCTCGGCGTGGCCCTGCTGCACGCGCTGTGGGACTCCATGCACGGCATCGCGATCGGGCTGTCCCTCTTCCTGACCGGCACCCCCTGGCAGTACGAGCTCCTGGAGCGCGGCTACCTGCCCCGCGCCACCGACACGCAGGGCCACCTGATCACCCTCATCAACTGGCTGGGCCTCATCGTCATCTCGATCATCGCCCTGTCCTGGCTGCGCGCCGAAGCCACCCACTCCCGCCGCGCCGAACCCCCGGCACCTCCGGAAGCGCCCCGGCCCCCGGAGAGAACCACCCCGACTCCCGGACCTCCCGGGCACCCGTGACTCAACGACGAAAGCCCAGGACGGGAAGATGCTTCCCTACCTGGGCTTTCGTTGGGGTGGAGCCACGGGGATTCGAACCCCGGACACCTGGCTTGCAAAGCCAGTGCTCTGCCAACTGAGCTATGGCCCCAGAGGCCCTCGCGGGCGCGCCAAGCCTACCCGGGTGCGGCCCTCATCGTGCACCACGGGACGAGATCGAGGCACTCCGCCGGGCCGGGACCTCCATCGCGCCGGGCGGCACGTGGATGGCACCGGCGGGCGGCGACAGTGGTCCCGGCGAGATCGGGGCAGGCGAGGGTGATCCGCTCTGCTCCGCTCACGCCG
The DNA here is from genome assembly GCF_030283145.1 of Actinomadura xylanilytica. Classification (GTDB taxonomy): domain Bacteria; phylum Actinomycetota; class Actinomycetes; order Streptosporangiales; family Streptosporangiaceae; genus Spirillospora; species Spirillospora xylanilytica. The sequence continues at coordinate 881,817 of NZ_JASNWE010000002.1, read as the reverse complement.
GGGCCCGCGTCGAGATCATGTCTTCGACCGGCTACCGCCGGTGGGTCAGCTGTCGGAGGACGTGGCCTCGGTCCACAGGTCCAGTTCGGCGCGGTCCTGCTGGAGCCGGCGCCAGACAGCGAAGCCGCCAAGAGCGACAACGGCGAGAATCAGCAGCTTCTTCACGGTGGGGACCCCTTCACCTCGACTATGAAAGCCATTCCCGGGGAATCAATCGGTTCAGTGAGTACTCCCCCAGGGCTCTCCGCAGCCTAGCAACCGATCCCGGGCGCTCCGCACCCACTCGCCGTTATCGGACTGATCGTCCAACCGGGATCGGTGCCGTCGGGCTGCCGGGGCGCGGCGAGGGCGGGGTGGGCGACGACGGTCAGGGAGTCCTGATGAGGGCAGAGGACGACTTCGGGCTCTGGGAGCGCGAACTGGAGCCGCGGCTCGTCCGGGAGCCGGGCGAGCCCGGGGGACGCGGCATGCTGCTGGTCGCCACCGCCACGGCGCTGGGCTGCGCGGCGCTGATCGCGCTCGGTGAGGTGCCGCTCGGCTCCGCCGGGCTCGTCCTCTCGTCGCTCATCCTGCTGCTCTGGCGGCTCGGCATGTGAGCCATCCCCTTTGCGGGCCGGGCCGTCGGTGCGATCATTTCCGCCATGGATCTTCGCGGTGCGAACGTTCTGCTGACAGGCGCGTCGGCGGCATCGGGCGGGTCCTCGCCACCGCGCTCGCCGCGCGGGGCGGCAAGGTGGTACTCACCGGGCGGCGGGCCGACGTGCTCGAACCGCTGGCCGAACGGCTCGGCGGGACGGCCATCGCCGCCGACCTCGCCGAACGCGGCGCGGCCGAGGAGCTGCTGGCCGCGGCGGGCCGGGTGGACGTGCTGGTGGCCAACGCCGCGCTGCCCGCGTCCGGGCTGCTCGACGGCTACTCGGTCGAGGAGATCGACCGTGCGCTGGAGGTGAACCTGCGGGCCCCGATCGTGATGGCCAAGCTGGCCGGCGCGCAGATGGCCGGCCGTGGCCGCGGGCACCTGGTCTTCGTGTCGTCGCTGTCCGGCAAGACCGCGTCCGGGCACGCGTCGCTCTACAACGCCACCAAGTTCGGGATGCGCGGCTTCGCGCTGGCGCTGCGCGAGGACATGCGCCCTCACGGCGTCGGCGTGTCGACGGTGTTCCCGGGGTTCATCCGGGACGCGGGCATGTTCGCCGACGCGCGGGTACGGCTGCCGCGCGGCGTCGGGACCCGCACCCCGCAGGACGTCGCGCGGGCCACCGTCCGGGCCGTCGAGCGGAACGTCGGCGAGATCGACGTGGCGCCGCTCGGCCTGCGGCTGGGCGCGCTGCTCGGCGGGGCCGCGCCCGCGCTGTCCGCCGCGGTGCTGCGCCGCACGGGCGGCGACCGGGTCGCCCGGGGGCTGGCCGACGGGCAGCAGGGCAAGCGCTGATCTCCGGCCGTCCGGCGCGGGTGATCAAATGAGAGGGAGACAAAGGGGATCGTCATGACCGAATCGACCGATCGGCCCGTCGCGGCGAGCGGCACCTTCTCCCTCGGTGGAGACCTTCCCGTGCACCGGCTCGGGTACGGCGCGATGCGCCTCACCGGCAAGGGCGCCTGGGGCGAGCCCGCTGACAGGCCGGAGGCGGTCCGGGTGCTGCGCCGGGCCGTCGAGCTGGGCGTGAACCTGATCGACACGGCCGATTCCTACGGTCCGTTCGTCAGCGAGGACCTGATCGCCGAAGCGCTGCACCCGTACCCCGCCGACCTGGTCATCGCGACCAAGGGCGGGTTCACCCGGCAGGGCCCGGGCCAGTGGCAGCCGGTGGGCCGTCCCGAGTACCTGCGGCAGTGCGTGGAGATGAGCCTGCGGCGGCTGAGGCTGGAGCGCATCGACCTCTACCAGCTGCACCGCATCGACGCGAAGGTCCCGCTGGACGAGCAGCTCGGCGCGCTGCGCGATCTGCGGGACGAGGGCAAGATCCGCCACATCGGACTCTCCGAGGTGACGGTGGAGGAGGTGGCGGCGGCGCGCGAGCACGTCGAGATCGTCTCGGTGCAGAACCTCTACAACCTCGCCTCGCGCAAGTCCGAGGACGTGCTGGCCCACTGCGCCGAGCAGGGCATCGCGTTCATCCCCTGGTTCCCGCTGGCCACCGGCAAGCTGGCCGGGCCGGGCGGCGTCCTGGACGAGGCGGCGGCCCGGCACGGCGCCTCCCCGGCGCAGCTCGCGCTGGCGTGGCTGCTGCACCGGTCGCCGGTGGTACTGCCCATCCCCGGCACGTCCAAGGTCGCGCATCTGGAGGACAACCTCGCCGCGGCGTCGGTGACGCTGACGGGCGACGAGGTCGGCCGGCTGACCGCGCTCGGCTGACGGCGGTCCTCGCCCGAGGGCGACTTCTCCTCCGGGGAGGTGACGACAAAATCGGATCTTCTCTCAATAATCCGCTCAACCCGCCCGATCGGCGGACGAAGCGGGCACGCCGTCCCCCTGGACCGATCTCGTCCACCGTGCGCGCCCCGAGGAGGTTCGCGCGTGCCGAGAGCGGAGTCGAGGACCGGTCGGGGGGCCGACCCGAAGGTCAGGAAGATCACAGCGGCGGTGCTGTCCGCCGCCGTGCCGCTGACGATGCTCGCCGCGCCGCCGCCGGCCGCGGCCGGCACCGCCCCGGCGATGGTGGTGCCGATCCAGGTGACCGGCGATCCGGCCAAGCGGTTCAACCTGGTGGTCATGGGCGACGGGTACACCGCCGCGGACATGCCCGCGTTCCGCGCCGACCTCGACCGGCACCTGAACGACCTGTGGGCCCTTGAGCCGTTCAAGTCCTACCGCAGCTACGTCAACGTGTACGCCGTGGAGATCACCTCACCCGAGTCCGGGGTGAGCTGCGATCCGGAGCTGTCCGCCCCGCACCGGACGACGCCGCTGAGCATGGCATTCCGGAGCGGTTGCGAGCAGGACGGGCTCCAGCGGCTGCTGGTCATGGACTCCGACGCCGCCAAGACCTACGCCGACCTCGTCAAGGGCACCGGCGCAGGCAACCCAGATCCAGGCCCTGACCCTGCACGCCCACGACCTCAAGGAAGACAACGGGCGCCTTCGTCAGCAGCTTGAGCGCTCAAGTGGCCTCACCCCACTCCCCGACAATCCAACGCCGGCGCCGCAGGAGACTCCAGCAGCCATCTCGCCGGAAGGGATGCACAGTCAATGACGCCGAGCATCGATGAGGCCCGGGACGGCCACGTCAGGACCGGGTTGCGGAGAGCTCAGGCAGTGCGGCGGTCTTCGCGGTTCCACTTGGTGGCCTAGCGGGCGGCCAGCACAGCGTCCTGTTCGGGGGCGCCGTCAGGTCCTCATCCCGGATCACGGATGCGTGCAAAGTGGGGTAGCGCGGAACGCGGTGATTTCAGCCGCCCTAGCTTAGCTGGTCACCGCTTGAGGACTGTTGAGCCACATCAGGCAAGTGCGCGTGCACCCCTGCCGTGCGTAGCGCAGCGAGCCGGCGATGGCGGTGAGGGTGATGTAGGGGACGGCACTGGCTGGGGTGTTGGTCGATTGCCTGGCGGCAGTGGCTGATCGACGGCGGCGATGCGGGTGGAGTACACCCGGTGCGCCTTGCGGACGGTCGGTCCGGCGGCGTGGTCGGCCAGGGCGGCGCTCTGTTGCGGTGCGGCATGGTGCAGCGTGAGCGGGGCAGTGAGGCGGACCGAGCGGATGGTCTGGCCGGCGTTGATGGCCTTGCAGCCGGCTACGCCAACGACGAGGTTGCCCTCGCGCCCGAGCCGTTCGACGCCCGCCACCACTGGTGGATCTTCGTGATCGATCTGGTCCAAGAGCTTGTCCGCACTGGGCGCGTTTGAGGTGGTGGAGCGCTGTCGCCGAAACTGTCGTGTTGTCGGGTCGCTGACGACCGGCGTCCCGGAAGATTCTTCAAAGAAGTCCGGGAGGCGGTGTCGGATCGGGGCGGTGGTGTTCGTAGCAGGGGTGAGGCCGCCAGCAAGGAGCGGCGCCAAGGCAAAGGAACCGCGATCATGAAGCTGACGACCATGACCCAGATCTCCATTGATGGAGTCATGCAGAACAACGGCGCCCCCACGGACGACCACCCGAATGGGTTCGAGCGCGGCGGATGGGCCCTGGGGAAGGGCGACGACGGGACCAGGACGTTCATCACGCAGGCCTACCAGCGCGCCGAGGCGTTCCTGTTCGGCCGGCGCACCTATGAGTTGTTCGCCGGCTCCTGGGGATCAATCGACCAGATGCGCGCACATCCCATCGGCGTGGCCTTGAACAAGGCCCCCAAGTACGTTGCCTCGACCACGCTCACCGCGCCGCGTTGGGAGGACACGACCGTTCTCCGCGGTGACCTCGCGGCGGCCATCGGCGAGCTGAAGGCCAAGCCCGGGGGTGAGCTGCAGGTGCACGGGAGCGGCGCCCTGGTCCGGTGGCTGCTGGCCAACGATCTGGTCGATGAGATGACTCTGATCGTGATCCCGGTGATCGTTGGCCTGGGCGCGAGACTGTTCCCGGAGACCGGTCCGGATCTTGCGCTCGACCTGGTCGAGTCGCGGGTCGACTCCAGGGGCGTGACGATCCAGGTCTACCGGCCGGCCGGTCGCCCGCGGTATGCAACGGCTTGAGGTCCCTGACCACCGAACCACGCTGTCTTGACACCGCAGGAGATGATCTTTAGATGCAGTACCTGGTTTCCGTGATCGATGACAAGAGCGATCCCGGCAGCACGGACAGGCGGCCTGCCATCAGCGCGTTCAACGAACGACTGATCGCCGAGGGCCACTGGGTCTTCGCGGGCGGACTCGCCTCGCCCGACACGGCCACCGTCATCGACAACCGGGGCGAGCAGGCGGTGTTCAGCGACGGGCCTTTCGTGGAGTCGAAGGAGTACCTCGCCGGCGTCTGGGTGTGGGAGGCCCTCGATCTGGATGTGGCGCTCAAGCTCGCCGCCGAGGCGTCGAGGATCTGCGATCGGAAGATCGAGGTGCGGCCGTTCCAGTGAGCGACGTCGAGGAGGCGATCACCCGGGCCCACCACGCGGAGTGGGCGCGGGTGATCGCCTCCCTGACCAGGCGCTTCGGTGATCTCGACATCGCCGAGGAGGCCGCGGCCGAGGCGTTCGCGACCGCCGTCGAGCGGTGGCCTACCGACGGCGTACCGCCCAACCCCGGCGCCTGGCTGACCACCACCGCCAACCGCAAGGCCATCGACCGGATCCGGCGCGAGAACAAGCGCGACGACAAGCACAAGGAGGCTCAGATGGTGTACGACAACACCCCACCCGAGCCTGTCGGCGCCATCGACGACGACCGGCTCCGGCTGATCTTCACCTGCTGTCACCCGGCGCTGGCGATGCAGACCCGCGTGACGCTGACCCTGCGCATGGTCGGCGGTCTGACCGTGCCCGAGATCGCCCGCGCCTACCTGGTGCAGGGGACCACCATGGAGCAGCGCATCACCCGCGCGAAGGCCAAGATCAAGGCGGCTCGCATCCCCTATCGCGTGCCGGCTGTGGAGGATCTCCCGGCACGCGTGTCTGGCGTGCTCGCCGTCCTGTACCTGGTGTTCAACGAGGGCTACCTGGCCACCGGCCCCGACACCGATCCCCTACGTCACGACTTGACCGCCGAGGCGATCCGGCTCACCCGCCTGATCCGTACCCTCCTGCCCGGCGACGGTGAGGTGACCGGGCTGCTGGCGCTGATGCTCCTCACCGAGGCCCGCCGCCCCGCCCGGGTCTCGGCCAGCGGCGAACTGGTCCCCCTGGACGAGCAGGACCGCGGGGCCTGGGACGCGACGCTGATCGCCGAAGGTCACCGGCTGGTGCGCGAGCGCCTCGCCGCTGCCGCCGCCGGGGCGGCTCCGGGCCGCTACCAGATCCTCGCCGCGATCAACGCCGTCCACACCTCCGCCCGCGACATGCGCGACACCGACTGGTCGCAGATCCTCGCCCTCTACGACCAGCTCGCCCGCCTCGACCCCTCGCCGATCATCGCCCTCAACCGGGCCATCGCGGTCGCCGAGCTCGACGGCCCGCAGGTGGCACTGGCAGCCATCGACCGCCTCCAGGACAACCTGGCCGACTATCACGCCTACCACGCCACCCGCGCCGACCTGCTACGCCGGCTCGGCCAAAGCCAGCAGTCACGCGCCGCCTACGACAAAGCCATCGAACTGGCCGGCAACACCGCCGAGACCGCCTACCTGACCCGCCGCCGCGACCAACTGCGATAGCACCCGCCGATCCCGACCAAAACCCCGCGCAGCGGCGGCCGACCCCGGGGCTCCCTGCCGATGCATTCCGCAACCTGTCGGGGTGCCGGTAGCACTGACGAAGTTTCGGTCGGATATGGCCGCGACCTGCTGTGATGACGAGGCGTAGGCCCAGAGATCCTGAAGCTGGGCGAGCCGCAAGCGGGGTGGGCCTCAGGGCAGTCCGCGGTGCCGGGTGGGGTGGTGTCAGCGGACGGGGCGGGTTTGGAACGTTCGCGCTGTATCGGAGGGGGCCGGCTCCTCCGGGGGGGGAAGCGGCTCCTATTCGAACGGCGACGCGCGTCCTGGCTGGGTGTTCCGAGTTGTCCGAACTGGCCAGGTCTGCCTTCCCGTGGCGTGGACCGACGGTCAGCCGCGCTAACGTCCGACGACGTCCAGCACGCTCACCCCTCAGAGGCGGCCTGAGGCTGTCGAGGGCCGCGCAGAGCACCCAGGCTGCGGGGAAAGCCCCCGAATACGTCTTCGACGGCCCGTTCACCATGCGGCTCACCGGCACCGACGACCGCGCGGGCGTGGTCGTACCGGAGTTCCGGGTGGACGGGGACGGCTGGTTCAGCTACTTCGGCTGGCCGACCGACTCGCGCGCCCCCTTCCGCTTCTCCGAGACCGGAACGGTCATCGACCACCTCACCTATGGCAAGCTCGCCAAGGGGCGGCACACCATCGAGTACCGCGCCATCGACCCGTCCGGGAACATCGGGCAGGCGAAGAAGTTCATCGTGACCCTGCGTTGACGGGAGTGCCCGTGGTGACCGCCGGCTGCGTCGCCTGCGACCTCGCGTCCGGAGCGCTCCCCCTCCCCGGCGGCCGGATCGCCGAGGCGCCGGGGTGGGTGGTGGAGCACTGCATCGGCCCGCTCGGCGTCGGCACCCTCGTGGTCAAGCCCGTCCGCCACGTCGTCCACCTGGCCGACCTGGACGCGGCGGAGAGCGCGGTCCTGGGACCGCTGCTGGCCCGGACCGCGTCGGCGGTCACGGAGGCCGTCCGGCCTGACCAGGTGTACGCCTGCCTGTGGTCGCACTCGGGCGGCGAACCCGTACACATCCACTTCGTGGTGCAGCCGGTCACGAAGGCCGACATGGAACGCACCGGGACGTACGGGCCGGACCTCCAGATGACGATGTTCCGGGACGGGACGCCACCGGACCCATCGGCCGTCGAGGCCGTCTGCGACCGCGTCCGAGCCGTCATGGCGCGCACAAGCTGAGCACTGGGCTGTGTTCAAGGCCCGGCCCGGCGTGCTCGGTGCGGGCCGTCGCGCCGGACGGGTCAGGCGGAGAAGATGTGCCGGAGCCGCCACCGGTCGGTGTCACGGCCGAGTTCCGCGACGGCGACGCCGTCGGCGCCGGTCACCCGGACCCGGTAGACCTGGGCCTCGGCGGACGATCCGTAGGTCTTCAGGATCTCGTCCACCGAGTAGCGCGACCCCCGCCACACGTACGCGGTGAGCCGGCCGGACGCGTCTCGCTCGGCGCGGATCGGCTCGTTCAGAAGGTGCCCCATAGGTCCCCGACCCTAGCACCACTTCGAACTGGTGTTCGCAGGTCGCGGCAGGTCCGGGCCCCTTCGCAAGGCCCCTGTCCACGCCCCTCACGCCCCCTCGGATCGGCACCGGATCCCGTCGGCCGGGCGTGGCGCGACCGGGCCGTCCAGGCGGGCATCGCTGCTCGCGCCGGCGTCGACGCGATCGGCGATCAGCGCCTGGAACCGTCCACAGGTGGTGAGGTCCTCATGCTCGCAGCCGAGCGCGCAGTCGATGAGCGCGAGCGACGCCCGCGCCTCGGCGATCCGCCGGACGAGGCCGGCCCGATGGCGGCGCAGGACCTCGCGGCGGGCGTCCGGCGCCCTGGCCGCGAACATCTCGTGGATGTCCTCCAGCTTGAAGCCCGCCTCCTTCGCGCGCAGGATCATCGCCACCCGGGCGAGGTCGTCCCTCCCGTAGCGGCGCCGTTCTCCGGACCCGCGCGCCGGCGCGAGCAGCCCCATGGACTCCCAGTGCCGCAGGACGCGCGCTCCCGTTCGAGGACGGGGAGGCGGCCGGGTACCGCGCCGACAAGGTGCTGCACGACCTGGTCCCGGAGCGCGCGCTCGCCGAGGCGCGGCGCGTCCTCGCCCCGGGCGGACGCGCCGTCCTGATCGGCCAGGACTGGGACACCATCGTGATCGACTCCGGCGACCCGGTCCTCACCCGGACGATCGTGCACGCCCGCGCGGACCTGGTCAGGTCCCCGCGCGCCGCGCGCGGGCACCGCCGCCTGCTGCTGGACGCGGGCTTCCAGGACGTGACCGTCGAGGTGCTCACCGGCGTCTTCACCGGCGAGGCGATGGTCCCGATGGTCTCCGGCTTCGCCGAGGCCGCCCGGGGCGCGGGCGCGATCAGCCGGGCCGAGGCGGACCGCTGGCTCGCCGACCAGCGCGAACGCGCCCGCGCGGACCGGTGCTTCCTCGCGCTCCCGATCTTCCTCGCCGCTGCCTCCCGCCGCCCGTAGCGGCCGACGCGCGGGTCGCGGGTCCGGGCGGCGGGTACGACCACGGGTGCGCGAAGGGGGAGCCATGATCAATGGGGCGCATGTCATCGTCTACAGCCGCGACGCGGACGCCGACCGGGCGTTCATCCGCGACGTGCTCGGGTTCGCGGGCGTCGACGCGGGCCAGGGCTGGCTGATCTTCAAGCTGCCGCCGGCCGAACTCGCGGCGCATCCGACCGACGGCCCGCCGCGGTACGAGTTCTCGCTGATGTGCGACGACATCGAGGCCACACTCGCCGGGCTGGTCGCGCGGGACGTGGTGATCGCCAAGCCGGTCAGCGACGAGGGCTGGGGACTGCTCGCGGCGATCCGGCTGCCCAGCGGGGCCGATCTGCCGATCTACGAGCCGCGGCATCCGCTGGCCCGCTCCGTGTGACCGGCGCCGTCCGGATCAAACCCCCGTCGTCCACAGGCTGGGGGAAACTTTTCACACACCCTCCAGCCTGCGCGGGCAGTGCTTTTGGGGCTCTTATTCCACAGCGATATCCCCAGGCGGCGGGGGCTTTCCACCAGTTGTGCACCTCCCGGCCCCGGGGATGCACGGGCCGCCGCCCACGCCCGCTGTCCACGGCGATTTCCACAGCCTGTGGATAACTACTGTGCACAGCCTGGGAATTGTGGGTGCGGCGTCTGTCCACCGCCCATCCCCAGGTTGCCCCCAACCCCCTGGAGAAGTTGTCCACTCCGTGGAAAAGCCGATGACCAGGCAGAAGAACACGTTGCGCGCATGGTCGCACACAGGCTGTTCACAGCCTGTGGGTAAAGTGCCTCCACAGGCCCCCGCCAGCGGTGGATTGCACTACCCACCGGAAATCCCCAGCTCGATCCCCAGGGCGGCGGGGACCGTGCACAGCACGATCCCGGCTGTGCACGGCCGTCCTCCAGCCGACACACCGTCGGCGCGGCAGTGATCACGAATGGGCGGGCCGGCGCGGCCCGCCGGTCAGGGGCAGGAGCGGTCGACGACCGCGCGGGCGGCGCGGCGGGCGGCCCGCACCACCTCGGGAACCGGTTCGAGCGAGGCGGCCGACATGGCGCCGTCGAGAAGGATCGTCAGTTCGCGGGCCAGCAGCGCGGGATCTGCGGCGCCCGCGGCCTCGGCGAGGTCGCGCGTCCAGGCCAGGACCGCCCGCTTGTGCGCGATCGTGGCCTCGTGCACCGCGGTGCCGGGCCGGGACTCGCTGGCGGTGTTGATGAAGGCGCAGCCGCGGAAACCGCCCTCGCCCCTTTCCGTTCCCTCCTCCCCTCCCTCTCCGCCGTCCGTCACCTTGATCGCGTCGAACATGCCGGTCAGCGCCTCGCGCGGATCATTCCCGGAGGCCGCCGCCGCGGCGGCGGCCTCTCGCAGCATCCGGCGCCATTTCTCGTCGGCCTGCCGCAGATAGGCCAGCACCAGCTCGTCCTTGGACCGGAAGTGCGCGTAGAGGGTCGCCTTCGCCACCCCCGAGTCGGCGATGATCCTGTCGATCCCGACGCCCCGGATGCCGTGCGCGTAGAAGAGGTCGGTCGCGGTTCGCAGGATCCGATCGCGAGCGGGTTCACGGGCGGATCCGCGGGCGGGATCGCGCGGCGCGGCTCCGGCACTCGCGGCACTCCGGTCTGCGGCCGGGCCCTTGTCGATGCGTGTCATCGGGCGGCTATCCGCCGAAGGTGAAGGTGTGGCCGCTCGCGGTGCCCTCGGCCGCCTGGACGAAGGCGTCCGCCACCTCCTTGGCGGGCGTGCCCTCGGCGGCGTCCAGGCCCATGCTCTCCAGGGTCTCGGCCACCCAGCCGGGGCTGACGGCGTTCACCCTGAGGCCGCGCGGCAGCTCGGTCGCGGCGAAGCGGACGAACGCGTCGAGGCCCGCGTTGGCCAGGGCGCCGAACGAGGCGCCCTTCAGGGACAGCGGGATCACGCCGCTGGTGAGGGTGACCGATCCGCCGTCCGGCAGGTGCCGGAGCGCGGTCCGGACGAGGTGCACCTGGCCGTACAGCTTGCCCTCGACGCCGGGGAGGACGGCGTCGTCGTCGGAGTCCAGCGGGCTGAGCACGCCGCTCGCCGCGCAGCAGACGACGGCATCGGCGTCGGGGACCGTCTCGAACAGTGCGTCGATCGAGGCGAGGTCGTGCATGTCGACGCGCACCGGACCGCGGCGCGACGCGCGGACGACCTCGTGCGCCGGCTCCAGGGCGGCGGCCACCGCCGAGCCGATGGTGCCGGTCGCGCCGATTACGATGATCTTCAAGGGGATACTCCAGAAGTCGACCAAGACAGACAGGTCTGTCTAGTGCAGAGTAGACAGACAGACCTGTCTGGTCAAATCGGGAGAATCGCCCGGCCGGTCACGGGGCGAACGGGACGCTGAGGCAGCCGGCCCTCGGCTGCGTGCCGTCGGGCAGCGCCGGGTTGTGGATGACGACCGAGCCGGGCTTCCGGTCGTTGGCGAACGTCCATGGGTGCCAGGCCGTCGCGGTCGCGTCCCCCTCGCCGTCGGTGCGGAAGCTGAACCAGATCTCGTTCTGCGGGTTCTCCGGGCCCTTGGGGTCGTTCTTGTAGTGCGCGCCGGACGCGGCGGGATCGGCCGCACAGGGTTTGACGTGCACATGGGCGTTGTAGGCGCTGCCGGGTTCGAGGCCGTGCACCCTGAGCGTCACGCGGCTGCGGCCGGCCGCGCTCAGCGACCGCACCGACGCCCGCGACCCGGCCGGCACCCGCTTGGCGTCGTAGCTGAACGCGCGGGTGGCCTTGGCGGCGGGCAGGAAGGTCTCCCAGACCCGGACCTCGACCCGATCACCCCTCGTCGACGACGCCGGTGCGGCCATGGACGCGGTCGGGGGCAGGACCGCGACGGTACCGGCGGCGACGGCCAGTGCCGCCCCGGCCGCGGGCACGAGGTGACGAACCTTCACGAGCATCTCCTTGCGATGTGGCGGATTGCATGACCACCTCCGTCCATACCCCCGGGGGTATCGCGGGTACCAGCCGACGCTCCGGACTTGACGCTTCCCAGGACAGCGGCCGGACGGCTCAGCCGAGGGCGGTCTCCAGGTCTTCGAGACGGCTCAGCTCGTCGCGCAGGGCGGCGCGGTCCGGGTCGGTGAGATCGGTCGCGCGCACCTCGGCGAGCAGCTCGCGGGCGCGGGACGGGTCGTCCAACCGGACGGCCATGTCGGCGCGCAGCACCGCCGCCTTGACCTGCTGCGGCACGGTACGGGACTCGCCGGACGCCAGAAGGTGGTCGAGGATCCGGGCGGCGGCCCGCGGATCCTCCTTGGAGTCACCCAGCAGCACGGCCATGTGCAGGGCCTTGGCCACCGGATCCCTGGGCACGGGGGAGTGCTCGAAGTCGTCGGAGATCGGCTGGCCGATGCGGAGCTGGTTGCCGTCGGGGTCGGTGACCAGGAACTGCCGCACGCCGTAGGTCATGTCCTTCAGCGCCCCGATCCGGGGCAGCCCGCGGGTCGGGACGCGGCCGAGCGCCGTCCTGAGCCCGCCGCGGAACGACTCGTACAGCGCATCGACGCCCGGGGTGGAGATGTAGCACATGTGCAGCGACCCGGCCGGGTCGTGCTGCTTCCAGCCGAAGAACTGGAGGTCGATGTCGCCTCGCCTGACGGTGAGGAAGGGGTTGGGGCTCTTCTGGTACGAGGTCTGCTCGAAGCCGAGAGCCCGGTAGAACCCCCAGGTCTCGTCGATGGACCGGCACGGAAAGATCGGGATCGTCTTCTCGTCCATGCCGGGAGCGTAGGTCGCCACCGGGCTTCTAGTCAAACTTGACTAATACGGATGCGCGGACGGTCTCAGAGGTCCGGGAGATCGGCGGGAGGTCGGCCCGCCACCTCGACGCCGCTGAGGTAGTACCAGGAACCGGATGATTCGGAGAACGCCCCGGCGGCGGTGTCGGCTAGATGATCACCTGGCGCCCGGTACGAGGTGGCCGCCGCGAACCGGTGGAACGTCGCCGGTCCGGTCGGGTCCGTGAAGCGCAGCGTCACCGCGAGCCGTTCCAGCGGCGAGACCGGCACGGGCACGGGATCGCTGACGGCCTCCCGCCCGGCCGGGACCACCGCGGACGCCGTCCGGCCGAACGTCACGTCCCGGATGCTCTCCGGCCACACCGCGGCGCCGCCCCCAGCCCGGCCGACCGTCGCCGCCGCCACACGAAGCGGCCTGGTCCCGTACACGTTGGAGAGCCGGATCCGGACCCTCTCGCCCCCTGCGCTCGCGCGCACGATCTGCCGTACGGACTGGTCGGAGAATCCCTTCCGCGACCAATCGCCCCCCGCGCCGTCGTCCTCGCCGTCACCGCCCACCGGGCGCTGGACCGCGGTGCTCCAGGCGCTCGTCCACGGCGACGCGGACCTCTCCACGATCCCGGCGATCAGGGCGACGCCCGCCAGCCCGCCGATGAAGAGCTTGGCGGCGCGGGCACCGGGCGTGGCGAGGTCCATGTACCGAATCCCACCTCGATTCCGCCCACGAGGCAGCGGGGCACGCCCCACTCTTCAAGTGGGGCCAACCCCACCCCGGCCACCGCGAACAGGACGGACGGCGGCGGCCCTGTTCGCGGTGGAGCGATGGCGGACGGGCGTCCGGTCAGCGGTGCAGGCGCCAGCCGATGACCGCGAGGTCGATCACGGCCACCAGGCCGAACGCGGCGCAGATGCCCGCCACGACCCGGTTCGCGGGCGGCGAGCCGAGCAGGAGGAAGAGGATCGCGACGACCACCGCGGCGACCAGCGTGACGCCGGACATCACCGCGCGCGTCCGCAGCGGGCTGCGCGCGGTCAGCGGCTCGTCTCCCGCCGGTTGCCGGCGGTGGTCCTTGGCGGGCATCGCGCGCCTCCTGGTCCTTCAGCTCGGGCCGATGAGATCCTCGTGCCCGGGAACGCGGCGCGGACACGCCCGCACGCGGCGGACGGCCCGTCCGCAGACCGAAGGTTTGGGCGGGGATGGCCGCATGTTTTCCACAGGATGTGGAAAACCGTCGGCCCTGGTCAGATGCTGCGGCCCTCGATCGCCTCGATCTCCTCCACGACACGCTCGCACAGCTCATGGGTGCGCAGGGCGTCCTCGGTGTGGAACGGCCCGCCGGCCCGCACCGCGTCGAGGAACGCCAGCGCGGCCTGCTCGATGCCGCGCTGCCGCGAGACCGGCTCCCAGTCGCCGCGCCGCCGCGCCGTCACCGCGCCCTGGTGATCGACGACCTCGGCGAGGTTCAGCACCTGGCGCTTGGCGTCGCCGCCCGAGACCTCCACGATCTCCTCGGCCGACCCGCTCGACCGGTTCATGATCCCGAGCGCGGTGAACCCGTCCCCGGAGAGCCGGAGCACCACGTGGTGCAGCAGCCCGTCCCGGACGCGGGCGCTCACCCCGGTGTGCTCGACCGGGCCCGGCACCAGGAAGCGCAGGGTGTCCACGACGTGGATGAAGTCCTCGAACACCACCACGCGCGTCGGCGCGGCCAGCCCCGCACGGTTCTTCTGCATCACGACCAGATCGCGCGGACGGTCGAGCAGCGCCGTGTGGACGGGGGCGTGCCGCCGGTTGAAGCCGACCGTCAGGCCGACCCCCGCGCGCTCGGCGAGCCCGGCGAGGCGCGCGGCGTCGGCGTACCGGAACGCCAGCGGCTTGTCGACGTACGCGGGCACCCCGGCCTCAATCAGCCGCTCGGTGAGCTCCGGGTGCCGGTCGGTCGGGGCGTGCACGAACGCGGCGTCGAGCCCCTGCTCCAGCAGTCCGTCGAGCGTCCGGTGACGATGCGGCAGCCGGTACGCGTCACCGACCCGGTCGAGCGTGGCGGGGGTGCGGGTGTGCAGGTGCAGTTCCAGGCCCGGCTGTGCCGACAGGACGGGCATGTACGCCTTCTGTGCGATATCCCCGAGCCCGATCACGCCGACCTTGAGGACGGCGTCGCTGTTCGATCCCATGATCGTGGACCTTAGCGCCCGCGCCCGCCCCGTTCTCGCCCCACCGGGCCTGTGGATGATCGTCGGACCCGGCCCCGAACCGGCGCCGCCAGCCGTCGTCCACCGGCCGTCCCCAATATGATCTTCGTTATCCTGACCACGGAAAACGCCGCGGGCTGCACCTTCACCCACATCCGAGGCCTTTTATCCACAACCTGTGGACAACAACTCTCCACAGGGCGGCGGCCCGGTGGACCGAGCGCGGGAGATCTGGCGGACGGGCGGAGCGCCGGATACCGTCGCCGCGTTCGAGATCTCTGCGTGCGCGGTGACCAACACCGAGTTCGCCACGTTCACCGAAGCGACCGGCTACCGCACCGACGTCGGACGCTACGGCTGGTCCCACGTGTTCGCCGCGTTCCTCCCAGGCCCGCTCCGCCGCGTCTCCCCCCCGCATCGACCGCGCCCCCTGCTGGTGCGACGTCGAGGGCGCCGCCTGGCACGTCCCAGAAGGCCCTGGATCGTCCCTGGAGGACCGCTGGGACCACCCCGTCGTCCACGTCTCCTGGAACGACGCCATGGCCTTCTGTGCCTGGTCCGGCGACCTTCTCTCCGCCGAGCCCGAATGGAAGTACGCCGCCCGCGGCGGGCTCACCGGCAACCCGCCGGTGGCGCCGCCGATGCACCCACGCCGAAGAGCGGACCAGTCCGAGCAGGGCCCGTCATCATGCCAACGGCAACGGCCACCGCCCGTGGTGACAACCCGCGGAACTCGACGGCCCCGCAGCGGGTCGAGGCGGGGGCTAAGGTAGCCCGTCATGACGGTGAGTTCCTCCTATCTGAGTGCGACAGCGGAGGCTTACGACGCTGTCGCCCCCCTTTACGCCGAGCTCGTCCAGGGTGTGCTCGATGACCAGCCACTGGACCGTGCGGCGCTGTCCGTGTTCGCCGAGGTCGTACGGGCTGCCAGTGGTGGACGCGTCGCCGAACTCGGATGTGGCCCCGGGCACATGACGGCGCACCTGCAAAGCCTGGGACTGGACGTCTTCGGTCTCGACCTGTCGCCGGTGATGATCGACATTGCCCGCGAGGCATTTCCCGACCTGCGCTTCGAGGTCGGTTCGATGGATGCCTTGGACCTTGCCGACGAGACGCTGGACGGCGTCATGTCCTGGTACTCCGTCATCCATACGCCGCCGCAGGAGCTACCGGCGTACTTCAAAGAGTTCAGGCGGGTGCTGGCGCCGGGTGGCCACCTCCTGCTCGCCTTCTTCGAGTCCGAGGGCGAGCTGGTGACGCCCTTCGACCACAAGGTCGCGCAGGCCTACCGGTGGCCGATCGATGACCTGGCCGCGCTGGCACGCGAGGCCGGCTTCATCGAAGTCGGCCGGGTGTCGCGCGAGCCTCATCAGCAGGAGCGGCAGTTCCGCCAGGGCCGACTGCTGATGCACCGACGGTAGATGTGCCCTCCGGGGCGACCCGGCGCGCGTCTTCGATAAGAAGATCACCGGTCGGGGCTCGGCAAGGCGGCCGGCGAGCTGTTCAGAGATCCGGAGAGTCGAGGGCTACTGCCCAAAAAGCCCCCACCGGATATCCGGTGGGGGCTTTTGAGCTGGTGGGCCTGGGAGGACTTGAACCTCCGGCCTCATCCTTATCAGGGATGCGCTCTAACCGACTGAGCTACAGGCCCGCAGTGCCGCCGCCCTGGCGGCGCAACGAGAGATTACCGCATCTCGCTGGGCAACCGGAAATCGATTCGGCCGGGCGGCGGCGGGACGATGCTACTCGGCCTCCTTGAGGGTCACCTCGACGCCGCCGACCAGGTCGGCGGCGAGATTGTAGATGACCGAGCCGACCGTGGACAGGGCCGTGATGAGCAGCACGTTGAGCGCACCCACCAGGACCGTGTAGCCGAAGACGCGGATGAACGAGAACCAGTTTCCGGCGTCGATGCCGCCGGTGGTCTCGCCCTGCTGCCGGGTGAGGCTGTTGATCGTGTCGCTGATCGCGTCGAAGACGCCGAGCCCGGAAAGGATCATGTACAGGACGACGACGGCGACCAGCAGCACCACGAAGCAGACCAGCGACATCACGAAGCTGAACTTCATCACCGACCACGGCTCCAGCCGGGCCAGCTGGAGCTGCGCCTTGCGCGCCGACTTGGGTCCGGCCGGACCGTCGCTGCTCGCGGGGGCCGCGGGAGCGGCGTTGACCGAGGGGGCGGGCCTGTCCTTCAGGACGGTGCCGGCGAAGCCCGAGCCCGCGGCTCCGGCCCCAGAACCCGAGGAGCCGGATCCGGACGCCTCACGGCGGCCGAAGGGCTTGCGCGGCTTCTCCGTGCGTCCGGTGGACACCGATCCGGCCGGTTCGGCCGGCTTCGTCCAGCCCCCGGCGGAGGAGTTCGGCCCGGACGAGTTCGAGCTCGAAGTGGCGGACGTCGTGGACCCCGGTCCCGACCCGGCCGGGCGCGAACCGCTCGACCCGGAGCTGCTGGGGCTCGTGCTCCGCGGGCTGCTCGAGTTCGAGGCGCTCGCGCTCGGCGACGTCGAACCGGAGAAGGTCGCGCTCGACGAGCCCGAACCCGGGGTCGTTCCCGACGCCGACCCCTTCCCCGACGCCGGAGACGAACTCGAGGACGAGAACGAGGACGAGCCGGACGAGGTGCTCCGCCCCGAGGGAGAGGACGTGCCCGTCCCCGAGGACGCCGGGCTCTTGCCCGACGTCGTCGACGAGCCCGAGCCGGAGCCCGCAGACGGGGACGAGGACGGGGAGGAGGTCTCCTTGGTGGAGGTCGTGCTCGACGGCTCGGGCTTCGACGCCTTCGACGGCTTGGAACCGGACGGAAGGTCGGTCGGGAGGTCGGTCGGGAGGTCGGTGGCCGTGTCGTCGAGGGGGGCGATCTCCGCGGGCTTGTCGTCGGCCGCCGGGGGGTCGTCGGAGTCGGTGACCTTCGCCAGGTCGGTCCGCGTCTCGTCGGCGGACTGGATGTCGATGGTCGTCTCGTCGCGGCCCGGCTTGGATGCGGCGGCGGCCACCGTTCTCTTCTTGGGTGTGGCGCCGGAGCCGGCCGCCTTCTTGGTGCGGCCGGCGCCGGACCGGCCCTTGCTCTTGCCGGGCTCCGTGCTCACGTGTCCTCCTGGCCTAGCGGCTCGGTGACGGGGTGGGGGGCGTCACTCACCGTCGCCCCCATCGCCCGCCTCGGCGTCGTCTGAGTCCTCCATGGACTCTACGTTCCTCGCGATGGCGACCACGCTGTCCCCTTCGGCGAGGTTCATCAGGCGGACACCCATGGTCTGCCGGCCGGACTGCTTGATCTCCGCCGCCGTGGTGCGGATGACGCCGGCGTTGGACGTCATCGCGAACACCTCGTCGTCCGGGCCGACCGTCAGAGCCCCCACCAGCCTGCCGCGAGTCTGAACGATCTTAGCGGTGAGAACGCCCTTCCCCCCACGTCCTTGGAGCGGGTACTGGTCGACCGGGGTGCGCTTGGCGTAGCCGCCCTCGGTGGCGATCAGGACGTCGTCGGCGTGGTCGTGCACGACCAGCATGTTGAGGACCTCCTGGTCCTCCTCGAACCGCATCCCGATCACGCCGGAGGTGGCGCGGCCCATCGGGCGCAGGGAGTCGTCGTCGGCGCGGAACCGGATCGCCTGGGCGCCTGTGGAGACCATGAGCAGGTCGTCGTCGGACGAGACCAGCCGGGCCGCGATCACCTCGTCGTCGTCGACCAGGTTGATCGCGATGATGCCGCCGGTGCGCGGCGAGTCGAAGTCGCCGAGCGCGGTCTTCTTGACCTTGCCGCCCTTGGTGGCCAGCACCAGGTAGGGCGCCACCTGGTAGTCGCGCAGGTCCATCACCTGGGCGATGTGCTCGTCGGGCTGGAAGGCCAGGAGGTTGGCCACGTGCTGCCCGCGCGAGTCGCGGCCGGAGTCGGGCAGCTCGTAGGCCTTGGCCCGGTAGACCCGGCCCTTGTTGGTGAAGAACAGGATCCAGTGGTGCGTGGTGGTCACGAAGAACTGGTCGACGATGTCGTCCTGCTTGAGCTGTGCGCCGCGCACGCCCTTGCCGCCGCGCCGCTGCGCCCGGTACAGGTCGGTCTTGGTGCGCTTGGCGTAGCCGCCGCGGGTGATGGTGACGACGACGTCCTCTTCGGCGATGAGGTCCTCGTACGAGACGTCGCCGTCGAACGGGACGATCTCGGTGCGCCGGTCGTCGCCGAACTTCTCCACGATCGGGGCGAGTTCGTCGCCGACGATCCGGCGCTGCCGCTCGGGCGAGCCCAGGATGTCGTTGTAGTCGGCGATCTCGGCCATCAGCTTGTCGTGCTCGTCGGTGATCGCCTGGCGCTCCAGGGCGGCGAGCTTGCGCAGCTGCATGTCGAGGATGGCCTGCGCCTGGATCTCGTCGATCTCCAGCAGGCCCATCAGGCCCTGCTGCGCCTCGGACGCCGACGGCGAGCGGCGGATCAGCGCGATGACCTCGTCGATGCGGTCGAGCGCCTTGAGCAGGGCGCGCAAGATGTGCGCGCGCTCCTCGGCCTTGCGGAGCAGGAACCGGGTACGGCGGACGATGACGTCGATCTGGTGCGCGACCCAGTACCGGATGAACTGGTCGAGCCGCAGCGTCCGCGGGACGCCGTCGACCAGCGCGAGCATGTTCGCGCCGAACGTCTCCTGGAGCTGGGTGTGCTTGTACAGGTTGTTGAGGACGACCTTGGCGACCGCGTCCCGCTTGAGGACGATCACCAGGCGCTGGCCGGTGCGGCCGGAGGTCTCGTCGCGGACGTCGGCGATGCCGTCGAGCTTGCCGTCCTTGACCAGCTCGGCGATCTTCAGTGCGAGGTTGTCCGGGTTGACCTGGTAGGGCAGCTCGGTGACGACCAGGCAGGTGCGGCCCTGGATCTCCTCGACCTCGACGACGGCCCGCATGGTGATCGAGCCGCGCCCGGTGCGGTAGGCCTCCTCGATGCCCTTGCGGCCGACGATCAGGCCGGACGTGGGAAAGTCGGGGCCCTTGACCCGCTGGATGAGCGCCTCGAGGAGCTCCTCGTCATCGGCGCCGTAGTTCTCCAGGAACCAGCGGACACCCTCGGCGACCTCGCGCAGGTTGTGCGGCGGGATGTTGGTCGCCATGCCGACCGCGATGCCGGCCGACCCGTTCACCAGAAGGTTGGGGTACCGCGACGGCATGACGTCCGGCTCTTGCGACCGGCCGTCGTAGTTGGGCGAGAAGTCGACGGTCTCCTTGTCGATGTCGCGCAGCAGCTCCATCGCCAGCGGCGCCATGCGGCACTCGGTGTACCGCATGGCGGCGGCCGGGTCGTTGCCGCGCGAGCCGAAGTTGCCGTTGCCGTCGACCAGCGGGTAGCGCATCGACCACGGCTGCGCGAGCCGGACCAGAGCGTCGTAGATCGCCGAGTCGCCGTGCGGGTGGTAGTTCCCCATCACGTCGCCGACGACGCGGGCGCACTTGAAGTAGCCGCGGTCGGGGCGGTAGCCGCCGTCGTACATCGCGTACAGCACCCGGCGGTGTACCGGCTTGAGCCCGTCGCGGACCTCCGGCAGCGCCCGCGCGACGATGACCGACATCGCGTAGTCGAGATAGCTCTTCTGCATCTCGCCCTGGATGTCGACCGGCTCGACCCGCCCGCCGATCGGAACGCCGCCCTCAGTGGTCACGTCCGTCACCTGTTAGACCTCTTCTACGTCGTGGAACGAAGCTCGACTGCCTGCCGGAGCCTCAGATGTCGAGGAAGCGCACGTCCTTGGCGTTGCGCTGGATGAACTCGCGGCGCGGTTCGACCTCCTCGCCCATCAGGACGCTGAACAGCTCGTCGGCCTGGGCCGCGTCGTCGAGCTGCACCTGGAGCAGGACCCGGTGGTCGGGGTCCATCGTGGTGTCCCACAGCTCGTTGGCGTTCATCTCGCCGAGCCCCTTGAAACGCTGCACCTGGTCGCGCGGGCGCGGGTCGCGGCGGCCGGCCGCGAGGCCCGCCTCGATGATCGCGTCGCGCTCGCGGTCGGAGTAGGCGTAGGCGGCGTCGGTGCCGCGCGCGTCCCACTTGATCTTGTAGAGCGGCGGCTGGGACAGGTAGACGTGCCCGGCCTCGATCAGCGGCTTCATGAACCGGAACAGCAGGGTCAGCAGCAGCGTGTTGATGTGGTGGCCGTCCACGTCGGCGTCCGACATCAGAATGATCTTGTGGTAGCGGAGCTTGGCGATGTCGAACTCGTCGTGGATCCCGGTGCCCAGCGCGGTGATGATCGCCTGGACCTCGTTGTTCTTGAGGATCCGGTCGATCCGCGCCTTCTCCACATTGAGGATCTTGCCGCGGATCGGCAGGATCGCCTGGTAGTGCGGA
Source organism: Actinomadura xylanilytica (assembly GCF_030283145.1). Taxonomy (GTDB): domain Bacteria; phylum Actinomycetota; class Actinomycetes; order Streptosporangiales; family Streptosporangiaceae; genus Spirillospora; species Spirillospora xylanilytica. The sequence continues at coordinate 860,768 of NZ_JASNWE010000002.1, read as the reverse complement.
TCACGGCCGCCCTTGGCCGAGCCGCCCGCCGAGTCGCCCTCGACGATGTAGAGCTCGGACCGGGACGGGTCGGTCGACTGGCAGTCCGACAGCTTGCCGGGCAGCGAGGTCGACTCCAGCAGGCTCTTGCGCCGGGTCAGGTCGCGCGCCTGGCGCGCCGCGACCCGGGCCCGGGCCGCCTGGGTGGCCTTGTTGATGACCTCCTTGGCCTCGCCCGGGTTGCTCTCCAGCCAGCCGCGCAGGTGCTCGAAGCACGCCTTCTGCACGAACGACTTGGCCTCGGTGTTGCCGAGCTTGGTCTTGGTCTGCCCCTCGAACTGCGGGTCGGCCAACTTGATCGAGATGATCGCGGTGAGGCCCTCGCGGACGTCCTCGCCGGTGAGGTTGTCGTCCTTGTCCTTCAGGAGCTTCTGCTCCTTGGCGTACCGGTTGACGATGCTGGTCAGCGCCGCCCGGAAGCCCTCCTCGTGGGTGCCGCCCTCGGCCGTGTTGATCGTGTTGGCGAAGGTGTGCACCGACTCGGCGTACGAGGAGTTCCACTGCATCGCGATCTCGAGCGACATGCCCTCGGTGTCGTCGCCGAAGTAGATCACCGACTCGTGCGCCGGGTCCTTCTTGACGTTGATGTAGCGGACGAAGTCCTCGATGCCGCCCTCGTAGTGGTAGCGGACGACGTTCGGCTCGCCGTTGATGTGCTCGGGCCGCTCGTCGCGCAGCGTGATCGCCAGGCCGCGGTTGAGGAAGGCCATCTCCTGCATCCGCCGCGACAGCGTCTCGAAGTTCCACTCGAGGGTCTCGAAGATGGCAGGGTCGGGCCAGAAGGTGATCTGCGTGCCGGTCTCTTCGGTCGGCTCGCCCTGGACCAGGCCCGTCACGGGCCCCTTCCAGTTGTAGGCCTGCCGCCACACGTGGCCGTCGGTCCGGACCTCGGCCTCGAGCCGGGTCGACAGCGCGTTCACCACGGCCGAGCCGACCCCGTGCAGGCCGCCGGAGACCGCGTACGACTTGCCGTCGAACTTGCCTCCCGCGTGCAGGGTGGTCAGCACCAGCTCGATGGCGGGCCGCTTCTCGACCGGATGCTCACCGACCGGGATGCCGCGGCCGTTGTCGAGCACCCGGACACCGCCGTCGGCCAGCAGCGTCACCACGATGTCGTCGGCATAGCCGGCCAGGGCCTCGTCGACCGAGTTGTCGACGATCTCGTAAACGAGGTGGTGAAGGCCACGTTCCCCGGTCGATCCGATGTACATGCCCGGTCGCTTGCGAACCGCCTCGAGACCTTCAAGGACAGTGATCGAACTAGCGTCGTACGCCAAAGGAGATCCTCCTGCCGGGGAAACTCACCGCCCCGCGCCCGAGGGAGCGCGGTGTGCCCCGTAACACACGTAAGGGCGCCCAATGTGCTCTGGTCATGTTCGGTCAGAGCCCCAGGCGACCCATGGCGGCGCAGCATCCTGAACCCGATTTCATTCTACCGGGTCACGGGGCGAAAAGTGGCACTGACGGGCGCTGTATGCGCGTGTGGCGGCCGGGCGGATGTGGAGATGCATCCCCCCATAGCCCTAGGGGGGTCCTCGGGCCTACGGGGCGCTCGCTGCTGAACTCGCCGCCGAGCGTCCCGAACAGATGTTCCCACCGGCCACTGACATTCACGTCACCCTCCCGAGTCGGGACGCCCACCGTCCGTGAACGCCGCACGCCATGATCATGCCCCCGGTCCACCGGGGGACGGGAGTGGAACGGCGTTCTGTGGATAACTTCTGTGAAAAATCTTCAGCGAACGCGCCAGGCGCCCGTCCGGCGCGGCCCCGTGGACGGGCCGACGACCTTCACACGGCGGACGGTCCCGTGGCCCAGTTCCTCGTTCAGCCGGCGGACCAGCGTCGAGGAGAGCAGCCGAAGCTGCGTGGCCCACGTGGTGGAGTCGGCCACCACCGTGAGCTCGCCGTCCTCGAAGCGGTCCGGCTTGGTGTGCTCGGCCAGGTCGGGACCGACGATGCCGGCCCAGTTGCCGAACACGCCGCCGACCGCCGCGCGCTGTTCCCAGCCGCGCGTCGCCATCAGCTCGCGGATCGCGGCGCTGAACGCCTTGGGGTCGCCGCCCCGCCCCGACTCGCGCACGCGCGCGGGCCTCACTCCCTTGCGCTTGCCGCTCTGCCCGGGCAGCGTGCCGCGCTTGAGCGCATCGGCCTTGGCCTGGGCGAGTGCCTCCCGAGCAAGCTCGATCCCCGACTTCGCCGGAACCCCGCCGGCCGCATCCCCTGCGGCGCCGATGCCGTCGGTCTTGTCCATGCCGGCCGTCCCAGCAGCGCCAGCCGCGCCGCCGCTGCCGGACGGGGCGGGGGATTCCGCTTGATTCGGGGAATTCACCGGACCGGGGGAGTTATGCACATCCTGTGGATCATCGTTCACGCGCTCTCCCCTTCGGGAGGCGGCGTGCCGCGGCCGGGCTCCCGGGTGACCTCGCCGTCGGCGACCGTGTAGGAGTTGCCGGTCAACTCGACCGGGACATCGGCGGGGACAGCCGCGGTGATGAGGACCTGCTCGGCCGGCGCGACCATCTCGGCGAGGCGGCGGCGGCGGCCCGCGTCCAGCTCGGCGAACACATCGTCCAAGATCAGCACGGGGTCGTCGCCGTCCGCGCGCAGCAGATCGAACGCCGCCAGGCGCAGCCCGAGGGCGAACGACCACGACTCCCCGTGGCTCGCGTACCCGCGCGCGGGCAGCTCGCCCAGCCGCAGGACGAGCTCGTCGCGGTGCGGGCCGACCAGGCTGACACCGCGTTCGAGTTCCTGCTTGCGCGACTCGGAAACACCCGTCAACAGCTGCTCGGCAAGCTGTGCACGGTCTGTGGACAACTCGACGTCGCCAAGCGAACTCTTGTAGAGAAGGTCGGCGTCGCCGCCACCGGGCGCGAGCGCCTCATACGCGCGGGCGACCAGGGGGCGTAGCGCCGCGACCAGCTCCAGCCGAGCGGCGAGCAGCTCGGCGCCGTTACGGGCGAGGTGCGAATCCCACACGTCGAGTGTGGCCAGGACCTCGGGTCCGGGGGACCTGCGGTGTGCTGCCGCGGACTTCAGCAGGGCGTTGCGCTGTTTGAGGACCCGGTCATAGTCGGACCGTACGCCCGCGAACCGCGGCGCGCGCGCGGTGAGCAACTCATCCATGAACCGGCGGCGCTCTCCCGGGTCGCCCTTCACCAGGGACAGGTCCTCTGGGGCGAACAGCACGGTGCGCAGCATCCCCAGGATCTCGCGCGGCCTGGGAACGGGGGAGCGGTTCAACCGTGCCCGGTTGGCCTTGCCCGGGTTGATCTCCAGCTCGATCAGCGCTTTGCGCTCGTCCTTGACCACTCCGGCCCGGACGATCGCCCTCGGCGCCCCCTGCCGGACGAGCGGCGCGTCGGTCGCGGCCCGGTGGCTGCCATGGCTGGCGACGTAGCCGATGGCCTCGACGAGGTTGGTCTTGCCCTGCCCGTTCGGGCCCACGAACGCGGTGACGCCCCGCTCAAGCGCGACCTCTGCGGTCGCGTATGAGCGGAAGTCCTGGAGCGAGAGGTGGGCGACGTGCACGGGACACGAGGGTAGAGCCTCCCGGCCGCCACGTCGGCCACAAGTCCCCCGCACATCCCTCCCTTAGGCGCACGTAACGTTCCGCCACGCCGTCCCGTACAGGCGTCCCACCAGACCGCAGGCCGCTCACAGCCAGGCGGACCGCCCTACGAGACCACCGCTGTACGGGGACGGCGCCGAGCATGACAGCGCGTTAGGCGGGAGGTGGGGTCGCGTCGGTGCCAGGAGCGCCGGCGCCCTTGGCCGACTCGACCGCGTGCCCTCCGAACTGGTTGCGGAGGGCGGCCACCACCTTCATCGCGGGGGAGTCGTCCTGCCGGGACGAGAACCGGGCGAAGAGGGACGCGGTGATCGCGGGTAGCGGCACCGAGTGGTCGACGGCGGCCTGGACGGTCCAGCGGCCCTCACCGGAGTCGTTGGCGTATCCACGGAGCTCGTCGAGCTGTGGATCGTCGGCGAGCGCCCGGTTCATCAGGTCGAGCAGCCACGACTTGATGACCGTGCCCTCCTGCCAGCTCCGGAAGGTCTCCGGCACGTCGGTCACCACGTCGCTGGCCTCGATCAGCTCGTAGCCCTCGCCGAACGCCTGCATCATGGCGTACTCGATGCCGTTGTGGACCATCTTCACGAAGTGCCCGGCGCCGACCTTGCCCGAGTGCACGAAGCCGAACTCGCCCTCGGGCTTCAGCGTCGCGAAGACCGGCATCAGCCGCTTCACGTCGTCGTCGCTGCCGCCGACCATGAGCGCGTAACCGTTCTCCAGGCCCCAGACGCCGCCGCTCACACCGCAGTCGACGAACCCGATGCCCTTGCCCGCCAACTCCTCGCCGTGCTTCTGGTCGTCCACATAGTGCGAGTTGCCGCCGTCCACGACGACGTCGCCGGATTCGAGCAGTTCCCCCAGCCTGTGGACGGTGTCGTGGGTCGGACCACCGGCCGGCACCATGACCCAGACCGCACGCGGCGCCGCGAGCCGTTCGACCAACTCCTCGATCGACCCGACGTCGCTCACGCCGGGATCGCGGTCGTAGCCCACGACGGTGTGACCGCCGCGGCGCAGACGTTCGGCCATATTGCCGCCCATCTTGCCCAGGCCGATGATCCCCAGCTCCATGCTCGACTCCCCTGTGCGTATGCGTAGACCTGCGAGGGTGGCCCCCCGCACGGGTGGGTCCCCCGATCTCCCCGAAAACCCCCGATATGCCTTTGTACCGTCCCTTACCCGGACGGTCGCACCTACCCGGACAGTCGCACGGGCATGATCAGGTAGCGGTAGTTGGGGTTCTCCCCGTCCTGCGGCGGCTTGCCGGTGAGCACGGCGGGCTTGGTCGGGGTCGTGAACGAGAGCCGGGCCGTGTCGGAGCCGATCGCCGACAGCCCGTCGAGCAGGAACCCCGGGTTGAAGGCGATGTCGATGTCGTCGCCCTCAAGCGTCGCCTCAAGCGCTTCGACGGCCTGGGCCTCATCCCCGGTCCCGGCCTCCAGCACGACCTCGCCCTGGCTGAACGAGAGCCGCACAGGGGTGTTCCGCTCGGCCACCAGCGATACCCGCTTGACGGCCTCGATGAACGAGCCGGTCTGGATCTCGGCCAGCCCCGCGTACTCGCTCGGCAGCAGCGAGCGGTACTTGACGAAGTCGCCGTCCAGCAGCCGCGAGGTCGTGCGGCGCCCGCCGCCCTCGAAACCGATCATCCCCTCGCCCGCGCTGCCCGCGTCCGTACCGGCGAGGGCGATGGACACCTCCGCGCCCGCGGTGAGCGACTTGGCGGTGTCGGCGAGGGTCTTCGCCGGGACGAGCGCCACTGCGGAGAAGTCCGGGCGCTCCGGCTTCCAGTGCAGCTCCCGTACGGCCAGCCGGTACCGGTCGGTGGACGCCAGGGTGACGGTCTCGCCCTCGATCTCCACCCGCACGCCCGTGAGCATCGGGATGGTGTCGTCCTTGCCCGCGGCGATCGCGACCTGCGCCACAGCGGCGGCGAACTCGTCGCTGCCCACAGCGCCGGCGGCCGGCGGCATCTCCGGCAGTGTCGGGTAGTCCTCCACAGGCATGGTGAGGAGTGTGAACTTCGCGCTGCCACAGCGGAGCATCACCTTCGCCCCGTCGGTCGTCACCTCCACAGGGTGGGGAGGCAGGCTGCGCGAGATCTCGGCGAGGAGGCGGCCGGACACCAGCGCGGTCCCCGGCTCCTCGACGTCGATGTCGGTGGACACCTGCGCCGAGACCTCATAGTCGAACGCCGACAGCTTCAGCCGGTCGCTCGCCTCGATGTGCATGCCGGCGAGGACGGGCACCGGCGGCCGGACCGGGAGCGTGCGTGCGGTCCAGGCCACGGCGTCGGCCAGGGCGTCTCTGTCGATGCGGAACTTCAAGGGGACCCGCCTCCTGCAGGTTTCAACAACGGTGAGCCGGACGGGGCCTGGTCGGGACGCTCGGAGCGCTTCATCCCCAGGCCCTAATTTGAGTTGAGATTTTTCTTGGATAGAGAAGTAGAGCAGTACTAGTCATAGGGGCGGTGGACAGTGTGGATATCCCTCGTTTTCCCAGGTGAGACCGTCTATCTTCGTCCACCGGTGCTGTGCATGACCGGTGGACGGCGCGGCGCCGCCTGAGGATGACGAGAACATCCCCACAGTCTGTCCTCACCTCATCCACCGGTTGTCCTCAGGTTGTCCGCAGGTTTTCCAGATGCTCGCGGGCACCCGGCGGCGACCGGGGCCGGCGGCGGGCGTCGTCCCCAGGGCGTCCCCAGGTCTTCCCCAGGTTGTCCACGGATTCGTCCCCATGATGCCGGGTGGTCGTCCCCAGGCGGTCCACAATCCATCCACGAGTCGTCCTCAGGTTGTCCGCAGGTTTTCCCCTGGTTATCCACCGGGATCCCCAGAGTTATCCCCAGGCTGTGTGTACAGAGCCCCTTCCGGATGGCCTGCGATACGCCCGCAAGGCCGCTTTTCTGGGCCTTTCTCACTGGCCGGGCGCGCGCCGCCGCCGACCCCCTCCGGGGCCCGTGTGAGGGGCGTTCCAAGGCCGTGCCCGAGGCGCGGGCGGGGCCGGTCAGCGCTTGCGCGCCTGATGCTTGATACGGCCCGTCAGCTCTGTGACCTGGTTATAGATGGCGCGGCGCTCGGCCATCAGCGACCGGATCTTGCGTTCGGCGTGCATCACCGTGGTGTGGTCGCGACCGCCGAACTGCTGCCCGATCTTGGGCAGGGACAGCTCGGTGAGCTCCCGGCACAGGTACATCGCGATCTGCCGTGCGGTCACCAGCATCCGGGACCGCGACGGTCCACAGAGGTCCTCGATCGTCGTCCCGAAGTACTCCACAGTCTGAGCCATGATCATCGCGGCGGTGATCTCGGGTCCGGAGTCGTTGGGGATGAGGTCCTTCAGGACGATCTCCGCCAGCTTCATGTCCACCGACTGGCGGTTGAGGCTGGCGAACGCCGTCACCCTGATCAGGGCCCCCTCCAGCTCGCGGATGTTCGTCGCGATCTGGGAGGCGATGAACTCCAGCACGTCCGGCGGCGCCGCCAGACCCTCCTGGCGGGCCTTCTTCTGGAGGATCGCGATCCGCGTCTCCAGCTCGGGCGGCTGGACGTCGGTCGTGAGCCCCCACTCGAACCGGTTGCGCAGCCGGTCTTCCAGCGTCACCAGCTCCTTGGGCGGCCGGTCGCTGGAGATGACGATCTGCTTGCTCGCGTTGTGCAGGGTGTTGAACGTGTGGAAGAACTCCTCCTGCGTCTGCTCCTTGCCCTCTAGGAACTGGATGTCGTCGACGAGGAGAATGTCGACGTCCCGGTAGCGACGTCGGAATCCGTCGGCCTTACCGTCGCGGATGGAGTTGATGAAGTCGTTGGTGAACTCCTCGGAGCTCACATAACGGACGCGTGCCCCGTTGAAGAGGCTTTGCGCGTAATGGCCGATCGCGTGCAGCAGGTGCGTCTTGCCCAGCCCAGAGTCGCCGTAGATGAACAGCGGGTTGTACGCCTTGGCCGGCTGCTCGGCGACGGCCACCGCCGCGGCGTGCGCGAACCTGTTGGACGACCCGATGACGAACGTCTCAAAGGTGTACTTCGGGTTGAGCCTCGCGTGCTCGGCCCCTGCGCCCTGAGCCGCGCCGGAACCGCCGCCCGGAGGCGGGGGTGGCGCCGCGCCCGTTCCGAGCCCGCCGCGGGGCTCACCGGGGCCGCGCCCTTCGCGCACGTCACGGTCACGGGGATCACGGTCACGAGAATCACGGTCGAGGTCGCGGTCCCGGTCGCGGGGATCCCGCCCATCGCGCGGCTCCCCCGATCCGCCAGGGGCCCCAGGACCACCGGGCCCGCCCGGACCACCTGGACCGACCAGGCCGGCCGCCGCGCCGGCCGCGCCGCCGCCTGGAGGACGTGTCTCACGCAGGTCGCCGGGGCCGCGCGACTCACCGGGCCCACGATGCTCGGCCGGCTCGCCCTCTCGGAAGGGGCTCTCACCGCGGTACTGCTGGTCTTGGCTCGGGTACATGTCCTCGGCATGGCCGAGCTGCCCCTCAGCGCCGGAATCCCCCTGGCCGAGGCCCGGACCGGCCCCAGGACCGCCGGGTCCACCAGAGCCCCCCTGACCGCCGGAACCGCCGGGACTGCCCGGGCCGCCGGGAGCATGTTGCGGCTCTCGGCCCTGCCCCTCGGAACGGCCGCCACGAAGCGGCCCAAGAGTGCGGTCGTTCAGATGTGAGGGTGCGTGCGGCTGCCGTCCTGGACGCTCGCCATAGCCGCCCTGATCGCTGTAGCCGCTCTGCTCTCCGTACCCCTCGGACCCGCCGACGCCCTGCCCTCCGCGTCCCGGGTAGCCCTGCCGTCCCTGTCCCTCGAACGGAGAACGTCCGCCGGGGCCCGCGCCGTACGCCGGAGGGCGGGTCGCCGCTCCCGGGTAGCCGCCGCCGTGTTCGCTGTCACGCTGCGGCCACCCGCGGTCGTCGTCGGCCGAGGGATATCCACCGTTCGCCCCAGGGCTGTGGGTAACTCCGGGCGGCTGGCGGTAGCCCTGGTCTCCGAAGCCGCCTTGTTCGGGATAACCACCCTGTTCCGGGTAGCCGGTCTGGTCGCCGTACCCCGGGTCCTTGTAGGGCTGCTCCGGGTAGGCGCGCTCGGTATAGGAGGGGTCGCCGTACGGCTTCTCCCCATAGGAACGGTCACGGTCGTCGTATGGACGCTCTCCTGTATAGGACGGCGCCGACTCGTGGTGTCCCTGCCCCTGTCCGGAGGCCGGCCCTGGGCCGGGGCCCTGTTCACCCGTCCCACCGGGGGGCTCCGGCTGGACGGTCACCGCAACGCGGATCTCCCTGCCCAGCTCATGCGACAGGGCCTGCGTGATCAGGTTGCGCAGCCTTGTTTCCAGGGCGTCCTTGGCGAATTCGTTCGGCGCGGCTAGGAGCGCCGTTCCCTCGACCAGCGCGAGCGGACGGACCATCGGCAGCCAGGCGCGGTAGCTCGGGGCGAGATCGCTCTCCGAGAGGGCCGTGAGGGTCCGGGCCCAGACCGATCCGAGATCCTGACCGTCCATGCGCAAGGTCCCCTCCCCAATACTCCGTGCCCCGGAGTGCCTGTCCGCCCGGCGTTTCCCACGGGTACGGCCCATCTCTGTGGGCACGCTCGCGCCGCGGGAGACTCACTCTCTCATGAGTTGTCCACAGAGTTGTCCACATGCTGTGTACGAACACGGGACGCCTGTGTAAAAGCCCATAGCGGAGGGGCTGGGCAGGTGGTGTCAGGGAATCCTCAGGTTTCCACAGCCGCCGAGCGGCGGGCCCTTAGAGGATCTGGAAGCCGGTTGAAGGACCACGAGAGTGGATCGGCTCGCCGGGCGACACTAACGCCCTGCGGCCCACCCCCGCAACACGATCAGGCCCATGCGACGGCTCGCGTGCCGACCCGCGCTGCCGGACCTGCGTGCCGGGCCTGCGTGCCGGGCCTGTGGTGGCGATGCGCTGTGGCGTGGTTCGAGGTGGGAGTGGGGGGGATTGGGCGATGCCGGTTCCGTTTGACCTGATGGGCTCGTAGCCCGTAACGTTCTGAGGTCGAGTCGCATCGATGGAAATGACGCGTGCCCGCCATCGGATCCTCACGGGTAGCTCGGGTGGGCCCCCGCTGCGGGGGACCAGACGCGGCCCTCGATGCGAGTACTCGCCCTCAAGCCACATCCGACCGCAGCACTGGAGCCTCTAGTGAGCAAGCGTACTTTCCAGCCGAACAACCGTCGCCGCCACAAGAAGCACGGCTTCCGGCTGCGGATGCGCACCCGTGCAGGGCGCGCCGTTCTCTCCGGGCGCCGCGGCAAGGGCCGCGCCCGCATCGCGGTCTGACCGACCCCTCACATGCTGCCGTCCGTACATCGGATGCGGCGGCGGGACGAGTTCACGCTGGCCGTCCGGCGCGGTCGCCGCGCCGGACGGCCAACTGTCGTGGTGCACCTGCTTCGCCGGGACGACGCCCGCGAACGGGCCGAGGCCACCGGGTCACCGGAACCGGCCCCGCCGCTCGTAGGCTTCATCGTGGCCCGCGCCGTGGGCAACGCCGTGATCCGCAATTCGGTCCGGCGCAGGCTCCGGCACCTCATGCGCGGGCACCTCGACCGACTCCCGGGGGGTAGCCTGCTCGTAGTGCGCGCCAACCCCGCCGCGGGAACGGCGCGCCACGACGAACTGGCCGCGGATCTGGAGTCGGCGCTCGACCGGCTGCTGCGGCCGGCGTCCAAGGGGCGGAAATGACGAGTCGGCCAGGGGGTGCCATGCCCTTGGAGCAAGCGGCCCGGGGCATCAGTCCCGCGGCCGGTGCGCTGATTCTCCTCGTCCGCGCCTACCGCCGCTTCTTGAGTCCCCTGCTCGGGCAGCAGTGCCGCTTCCAGCCCAGCTGTAGCGCGTACGGCCTGGAGTCCCTCCAGGTGCACGGCGCGTTGCGGGGCACGTGGCTGACGGCCCGTCGAATCGGCCGGTGCCATCCCTTCAACCGAGGCGGGTACGACCCGGTGCCGCCGCGGAAGGACGCGCCAGCGCCCACGATGACCTCCGGCCGCGAGGAGAGCGGCCCCGCCCCAGCAGAGTCCAAGGAGCTGCCCGGTGCTTGATTGGCTGTACCAGATCGTCGCTCAGCTCATTGTGTGGATGCACACTGGCCTGAGCACCGTCGTCCCCAAGAACAGCGGATGGGCCTGGGGCGGCTCGATCATTCTGCTCACCGTCCTGCTCCGGCTGGCGCTCGTTCCGCTGTTCGTCAAACAGATCCACGCCTCGCGCAAGATGCAGGAGCTGAACCCCAAGGTCCAGGCCCTGCGCAAGAAGTACAAGAACGACAAGCAGCGGCTCAACCAGGAGGTCATGAAGCTCTACCAGGAGAACGGCGCCAACCCGCTCTCGGGCTGCCTGCCGATCCTGGTGCAGATGCCGGTGTTCATCGGTCTCTTCCAGGTCCTCAAGCGGATCTCGGACGCCAAGCCCGGTCACGGCGTCTTCGCCGTCACCCCGGAGCTGGTCAAGAGCGCCCAGGAAGCCAACATCTTCGGCGCGCACATCCCGGACACCTTCCTCAACGCCTGGGGCAGCGACCCTAAGACGTGGAGCGCGATCGTCATCACCGGCATCGCGGTGGTCATCAGCTCCTGCACGACGTTCTTCACCGTCCGGTCGAGCATGAAGCGCCAGCCGGTCAGCGACGATGCCAACCCGATGATGCAGGCGCAGAAGATGATGGTCTTCCTGGCGCCGCTGTTCGGCCTCTTCGGGCTGGGCTTCCCGCTGGGCGTGCTCATGTACTGGGTGACGTCCAACAGCTGGACGCTCGCGCAGCAGCACTACATCTACTCCAAGTACCCGCCGCTCAACGCCGCCGCCCCGGCCGGGGACGCCGCCAAGGGCAAGAACGCCAAGGACGGCACGCCGTCCACGGGGTTGAAGGCGAAGCTGAAGAAGGAGCCGGAGCCGGAGCCCGAGCCCGAGCCGAAGGCCAAGGTCGTCCGCAACCAGCCGGCCCGTAAGCCGCGCAGCAAGCGCAGCGGCAGCCAGAAGCGCTAGTTTGAACCCCGGCCCTTGTCGAAGAAGGAGATCCCGTTGAGCCAGACCGACACCACCGAGGTCGACGTCCAGGCGCTCGAGGCCGAAGGCGAGATCGCCGCCGACTACATCGAGGGTCTGCTCGACATCGGTGACTACGACGGCGACATCGACATGGACGTCGAGGGCGAGCGTGCGATGGTCGCGGTCGTCGGCGCGGCCCTGGACGAGCTGGTCGGCAAGCGCGGTGAGGTCCTGGAGGCTTTGCAGGAGCTGACCCGGTTGGCCGTGCACCGGCAGACCGGCAACCGGACCCGGCTGATGCTCGACGTCGGCGGCTACCGCGAGCGCCGCCGCGCCGAGCTGACCAAGCTCGGCGAGGACGTCTCCGACGAGGTCAAGCAGGGCTCCGAGCCCAAGCCGCTGGCCCCGATGACCCCGTTCGAACGCAAGATCGTGCACGACGCGGTCGCCGCGGCCGGCCTGCGCAGCGAGTCCGAGGGCGAGGAGCCCGACCGCTACGTGGTCGTCTACCCCGCCTGACGAACGACGCCGACGGCCCCCGCACCCGATGGGTGCGGGGGCCGTCGGCATTCCACTCGTGACCGGACTTCCCGGATCGACCTCAGATCACCGTTGCCCGGTGCTCGGGTGGACGCCGGAGGTTCATGTGCGGCGTCGGCGTGCCGGTGCCAGCGTTCGAGGGATCGGCGTCAGCGCTGGCGGGGGACGCGGCGTTCGTCGGGCTGGATGGGCGGAGGGTTGACGTGGGCCGGGTCTTGCGCGATCGCCGGATCCTGCGCGACCGCGGGGTCCTGTGCGGAGGCGTTCCGGGTGGTGCGCCTCGGGGGCGCCTGGCGCTCGACCACACGTTCGACCACCGGCTGCCGTTCATGGGGTCGCTCGGGGACGACCCCCTCGGGCTCGTCCCCGAGGACGGGCGCCTCATCGACGATCTGACCCGCCCGGCGGCGCCGCGGTCGCGTGTACAGCAGGGTGAACCCCAGGCTGACGACGCCGACGAGGATGAGGATCCAGCCGACCACCTCGATGTCGACGCCGCTGAGGTCGACGCGGAGGGCGAAGGCGAGGATCGCTCCGATGGCGATGAAGGCGAGACTGACTCCGATTCCCATGGCTCCGAAGCCTCCTTCCAAAGGGAGGGCAGACTCGTCCTCCTCTACCCGGGCGACGGCGATTATGCGTGGGCCCGCCTGTAGCCCGAGCCACACCTCGGTGACGGGCCGGACCTCGTGACGGGCCGCACCTCGGCGGTGGGCCGCACTCGGCGGCGGGCCGGACGGCCGCGTGTACGCCGCCGTGGGTTTTTTGTGGAACGATTCGTTCGGTGGGGATCGCACTAGAGGTTTTCGGTGACGCGCTGCCTGTCGCGGAGCGTTACGCGGCGTTTCTCGCCGATGCCGGGGTCGAGCGTGGGCTGATCGGACCGCGGGAGGCCGATCGCCTCTGGGAACGCCATCTGATCAATTGCGCGGTGGTGGCCGAGGCCATCCCGGAGGGGGCCACGGTCGTCGACATCGGTTCGGGTGCCGGCCTGCCCGGCATCGTGCTGGCGATCGTCCGGCCCGATCTGTCGATCACGCTCCTGGAGCCGCTGCTACGCCGCACCACGTTCCTCAACGAATGCGTCGGCATGCTGGAGCTGCCGAACGTCGAGGTCCGCCGCGCCCGAGCCGAGGAGGCGGCCAAAGACCTCTCGGTGGACGTCGCCACGGCGCGTGCGGTGGCGCCACTGGAACGCCTTGCCAAATGGGCGCTCCCGCTGCTGCGGCCGGGCGGCGAACTCCTCGCCCTCAAGGGCGAGCGCGCCGCGGCCGAGCTGGACGAGGCACAGCCGGTTCTCCAGCGTTTCGGGGTCCGGACGGCCGAACTGCTGCAAGTCGGGCGCGGTAAGGTCGACCCGCCGACAACGCTTGTCCGTGTGGTAGCCGAACGCGCGCCCCGCCGCACAAAGGGCTCGAGGAAGAGGTCTTCATGAGCACGGGACCAGGACTGGGCTGGCCTGACCGCGCCAACGAATCCCCCGACGACCAGCTGACCGGCCTGGGCTGGCCCGGAGGCGAGGGGGAAGACGAGGGCGAGGGCGAGGCCGCCGGGGCCGAACCCGAGGCCGTCCGGGGCGAGACCGGATCGGGGACGGGGGCCGCCCCCTCCGGGCACGCGATGTGGGGGAACACGACGTCCGGCACCGCGGAGAACGTCGGCTACGTTCCGACGAACGGGGGCAGACAGCAGCCGCCGGGTCCGCGTAAGGGACCATCTCAGGGGGAGTCAGAACTCGTGCGCGAGGCGCTCAAGGACGCCAAGGTTTCACAAGAAACATCGGGGGCCGCACTCAAGGTGATGTCGGGCCGCCGGGAACAGGAATGGCCCCGGCCCGCCAGTTGCCGGATCGTCACGATCGCCAACCAGAAGGGCGGCGTGGGCAAGACCACCAGCTCGGTGAACCTCGCCGCCTCGCTCGCGATGCACGGCGCCCAGGTGCTCGTGGTCGACCTCGACCCGCAGGGGAACGCCTCGACCGCCCTCGGCGTCGAGCACCACGCGGAGATCCCGTCCATCTACGACGTGCTGATCGAGGACATGCCGCTCGCCGAGACCGTCGTCGCGGCCACCGACATTCCCAACCTGTTCTGCGCTCCGGCGACCCTCAACCTGGCCGGCGCAGAGATCGAACTGGTCTCCAAGGTGGCGCGGGAGTCGCGGCTGCGCCGCGCACTCGAGGCGTACGAGACCGACAACTTCGACTACGTGCTGATCGACTGCCCGCCGTCGCTCGGCCTGCTCACCGTGAACGCCCTGGTCGGCGGCGACGAGCTGCTGATCCCGATCCAGTGCGAGTACTACGCGCTGGAGGGGCTCGGACAGCTCGTCCGCACCGTCGACCTGGTCAAGGCCCACCTCAACCCCAGGCTGAACGTGTCCACCATCCTGCTCACGATGTACGACGCCCGCACCAGGCTCGCCGCCCAGGTGGCCGAGGACGTCCGCTCCCACTTCGGCGATGTGGTGCTGAACACCGTGATTCCGCGCAGTGTCCGGGTCTCCGAGGCGCCCAGCTATGGACAGTCCGTCATGACGTACGACCCCGGTTCGAGCGGCGCCCTCGCCTACAGCGAAGCCGCGTCCGAGATGGCCCACCGCAACACCGAGGCGGCCAAGTGAGCCAGCAGCGACGCGGCCTGGGCAAGGGACTCGGCGCGCTCATTCCGCCCGCGCCGCCCGCGCCGCCCGCGCCGGAACCCGGCATTGTCGGCGAACCGGGATATCCGAGCGGCCCCAACGGCGCCGGCTCCGATGGTTCGGCCGCCCCGTCCGCCGCCGCGGGCCCGGAGTTGCAACCGGTCACCGGAGCCCACTTCGCCGAGGTCCCGGTGAAGGCCATCCGGGCCAATCCCCGGCAGCCGCGCGACTACTTCGAGGACGGTCCGCTCGAAGAGCTGGCCGATTCGATCCGGATCGTTGGCCTGCTCCAGCCGATCGTCGTCCGCGCGATCGTGTCGGACGAGTTCGAGTACGAGATCATCATGGGCGAGCGCCGCTGGCGCGCCTCCCAGCTCGCCGAGCTGTCCACGATCCCCGCGATCGTGCGGGACACCGACGACAACGACATGCTCCGTGACGCGCTCATGGAGAACCTGCACCGCCAGCAGCTCAACCCGCTGGAGGAGGCGGCGGCCTACCAGCAGCTCCTGGAGGACTTCGGCGCCACCCACGAGCAGCTCGCCACGCGCATCGGCCGGTCCCGGCCGCACATCACCAACACCCTGCGCCTGCTGAAGCTGCCGTCCGCCGTTCAGACCCGGGTGGCCGCCGGTGTGCTGTCCGCCGGCCACGCCCGCGCCCTGCTGTCGCTCGACAGCGTCGAGGCGCAGGAGCACCTCGCCAAGCGCATCGTCGCCGAGGGCCTCTCCGTCCACGCGGTCGAAGAGATCATCGCGATGCGCGAGGTCGAGGAGGGGCCAGCCGCGCCCCGCCAGGGCCGCGCGAAGAAGAGCGTCGCGCCCGCCCTCAGCCAGCTCGCGGACCGGCTCTCCGACCGCTACGACACCAAGGTCCGCGTCGACCTGGGCCGCAACAAGGGCAAGATCGTGGTGGAGTTCGCCACCCTGGAGGATCTGGACCGCATCATCAAGTCGATGGCGCCGGACGAAGAGGGCGTCTCCGACATCGACGAGCTCTGATCACCTTCTCCAACCACCACCAACGCCCCGGAGCCCGGACGGTCCGGGGCGTTCGTGCGCCCATCCATGTTTCACAGGAAACCTCTCCCCCGTACCCGCGGAGCCTTCCCCCACCTTGGAAGCCTCGCCGCGCTTCCTGGGGGCACCGTCCCAAGCCCAGCGACCAGCGACCGGCAGGACTTCGGCGACCGGCGGGACTTCGGCCGTACTGACGGCACCCGACACCGTCCCCTGAATCCGGCGCTGTAGAGGGTTGGCGTACAGGCGAACCTCGGCGAGCGGCGGACGCGCGCAGCGGCGCCACGAACCATCACCAAGATCACCGACGGCACCGGTCGGCTGTCCTCTTCGTTTGACCGTGTGAGCTCCCGCGGCCCGCTCCGTGGTGACTGCTCTCCGTCTCATGGGGGACATTCACCTCGGCATCCGGCCTTCTTGGGTTGGGGGCGTCAGGGAACGGTATGGCGGCATACATCCCCCAGACCTTGTGTGGTGATGGCCGGTCGCCTGCCAGCCGGCGAAGCGCCGAACAGGCTCCCTCGCGGTCAAGTGCCCCAGCAGTCGTGCGCATGTGCTGCTCACCTGAAGCCCAGAGCTCCCCAGGGACGGGAGTCAAGGAGGTGGATGGCGACAGCTCCCCAACGGCTAGCTGTACTGACCGGAGACGTTGATTGAGAGCAGGGCGTTCCGATCGGCAGTCACGAGGCTGGGGTCGAGTGTCGTTCAACCAGGTCTCTGGCGAGCTGACTGATGCGTTCGCGGGCTGTGTCTGGGGTGAGTATCGCGATGTGGTCGCCGAACTGGAGGAGTTGACGCACTGACTCGATGTCGGGGTAGCGGACGACGACGGTGCACCAGCCGTTTTCCGCGTCGGAGACATCGTGGATACGGTTGCCGAGGATGCGCCGCGCCAGGTCGAGGCCATTTTCTGGCAGGCGGACGGTCACGCTCACGCGACCTTGCCCCTCGGTGCGTTCCTTCAACGAGGCCCATCTGGTGTGGAGGGTTTCGCCTGGTCGGAGCGCAGCTGGGGCGTCGAGTTGTTCGTAGGACGAGAGTCGTTCCAGAGCGAACAGCCGACCGTCCCCCTGGTCATCGGCGATGAGATACCAGCGGCCTGATTTCGCCACGATCCCGTACGGGTCGACCACCAGCGTTGTGGCCTGATTCTCGGCGCTGCGCCGGTACTGGATTCGCAGCCGGCGGCGGTGCCGCAGGGCCGAGGCCAGATCCGATACGTCGACCGCTGCCTCTGAGTCAGCAAACCACGCGGTGCTGTCCACCAGCACCAGGTCCGCCAGTTGCAGCAGGCTCGGCGACCCAGGTGCTGCAGCCTGCCGGGCGGCGATCTTGCGCGCGGCCGACTCCCACACCGCAGACAGGCCCATACGCTCAAGTTGCTCGCTGTCCAAACCGGCTATGGAGAGGGCCTCCAGCTCTGGTGGTTCCAGATGGGATGCGTTGAGCCGTGCACCAGGGAGCAGGACAATCCCGCCGTTCCGCCCGCGTTCGGCATAGAGAGGCACACCTGCTGTCGAGAGCGCCTCGACATCCCGCAGCACAGTCCGCCGAGACACTTCCAGACGCTCGGCAAGCTCGGTGGTGGTGATGCGCTGACGGGTCTGCAGGAGCAGCAAGAGGTGCAACAGCCTCGAAGCCTTCATGCTGACCAATCTTCGCAGAAAAGGTGACAGGTTCTGTCGCGATGAGGCGATCAACTGGAGCAGTACCGAGAATTCAACGATCTGAGGAGCGCCCTATGCCCGCACCCAACCTGTTCCTGATCGGCGTCCGCGACGCCGAGACCGCTACCGCCTTCTACAGCGACCTGTTCGAGATCGAACCGACCTTCATCAGTCCCCACTACGTAGCTTTCGAGGTTGCCCCCGGTGTCCTGTTCGCGCTGTGGACGGGCTACAGCGAGCATGCGGTCCCGAGCACCCCTCGAACGAGCGAAGTCGGGCTGATGGTCCCAGGAGCAGCGACTGCGATTGACGAGATCTTCACAAGCTGGGTCTCGAAGGGAGTCCATGTCGTGGAGGAGCCGCACGACGCGGTCTTCGGCCGCACGTTCGTGATCACGGACCCCGACGGCAACCTCATCCGGGTCTCCCCGGTGGACTGATCTGCACGCCCCCTACCCGCACTTCTAGTTGTCGAAGGGCCGGCCACACACGATGGTCGGCCCTTCAGCCTGTCCAGGAGTTCAAACTTGTCACATCCGAACGCCGTCCTCACCCCGCGCCACCGTCGCTCGACTCGTCGTTGACGACGGCTGGCCAATCAGCGAAGTCGCGGCCCGATTCCAGGTGTCCTGGCCGACCGTAAAGCGCTGGGTCGACCGCTATCTTGGAGGCGAGTCCATGCAGGACCGATCCTCACGACCCCGGAGGTCTCCGACCAAGACATCCAAGACCGTGACGAAGCGGTGCGTCAGCCTGCGACTGCGTTTGAGAGAAGGGCCGGTCCAGCTCGCCGCGAGACTCGGCATCGCCCCGTCGACCGTGCACCGAATCCTGCGATCGGCCCGACTGAACCGACTTGCCTACGTCGATCGCGCGACCGGTGAACCCGTCCGCCGGTACGAGCACGACCACCCGGGATCGCTCGTGCACGTGGATGTGAAGAAGCTCGGGAACATCCCTGACGGCGGCGGCTGGCGCTACGTCGGTCGCCGCCAAGGCGTGAAGCATCGCGTCGCGACACCGGGCAAGTCACGCAACGCCTACGGCGGCCCGAAGCTCGGGTACGCGTTCGTGCACACCGTCATCGATGACTACTCCCGCGTCGCCTACACCGAGGTCCATGATGATGAGACGGCCGTGACCGCAGTCAGCGTGCTGCATCGCGCGGTGGAGTGGTTCGCCGCGCGATGCGTCACCATCGAGAGGGTGCTCTCGGACAATGGAGGCGCCTACCGGTCCTACTTCTGGCGCGACACGTGCGAAGCCCTCTCGATCACGCCGAAGTTCACGCGCCCTTACCGTCCACAGACCAACGGCAAGGTCGAGCGCTTCCACCGCACCTTGGCCGACGGCTGGGCCTACGCCCGCTGCTACACCAGCGAGCAACAACGCCGAGACGCTCTGCTGCCGTGGCTGCACCAGTACAACCAGCACCGTCCGCACACCGCTTGCGGCAACAAGCCCCCGTTCTCACGATTGATCAACGTCCCCGACCAGTACAGCTAGCCGTGCTTCAAAGACCGGCCCGGCGTCTCGCCTGGCGGCTGTGTTTCCAAACGCCCGGCCCGGCGTCCTCGCCTGGCGGCTCGGACACCGACCTGGCTTGGGCGAGCGCGACATCGCTCCGCGATCTGGCCGGTGGGGCTCGCCTCCGGCTTCGCCCCACCGGCCAGATATCGCGCTCGCGCGACGGCCGAGGCACTTTGAGACAGGCCCTAGTCGTCCTAACGTGTGCTCGCGCCGGCCGTTGGGAGGTTTCTCGTGAAACATGGCGAGGACGCTCGCACGAGCCTGTCGAGCATGCACTGACCGCGGTCAGATGCAGCCCAGGCGATCCGGGTGCCCTGGTGAGGCTGACCCACCGGCGGCTAGGCAGGATGCGGCCTTGAGACCTGAGGTTTCTCGTGAAACATGCACAACGGAGAGGCTGACGTCCGGCAAGGTGGGGCATCCCCATAGGTTTCGCTGGTCGCTCTCTTGTTGCCGAGTCGGCACCGCTGGCGAACAAGTGGCTCACGAGAACCAGTTCCAACGGCGCCTTGCTTCCCTCCCGGGGGCGGGCACGGGGAGACGAGCTAGGGCAGATTGGGATCCCGCGTTGGACTGCCGACTGGGTCGTCAGGCATCACGCTGGCGTACAGCGGACGGACGATGCCGTCGGCTCGGTCGTCTGTTCCCAGCATGAGTGGGTTGGCGCGGGCACGAGGTTTCTCGTGAAACATGTGCTGGACCGCGCTGCCGTATCGCTTTTGGCCGGCTGGCCTACGGTCGGCCTGGACGCGGCGCAGACCTCGTACCGCCGTGCCCAAGCGTGGCCCACGGCCTGGCCCGCGGGACGCGCCCACGGGACGCGGTCACTGGGGCCGCGCCTTCGGGCCCTCCGGCCGCATCGATCCCGACAAGTCTGGGTTCGTTGCCTTCCCATTCGGCTGGACGGGGTGACGATCGCAGCGACCGCTGTGGTCGCGGTGCCCACAGATGGCCCACGCTGGCCCGCTCGCCCGCCTGGCCCAGGACGCTGCCTACCCGTGCCCGGCGCCGCGGTGTTGGCGCCGGGCCTGTGTGCTTCGCTCCTCGGACGCCACGGGCGCGGGGCGTTGGTCGCCATGTTTCACGAGAAACCTTCGGGGCCTGTCGGGGATCCAGCCGCTCAGAAGGGGGAGTGACGACGCCGACCGGGGGTTCTTACGGGCCATGTATCCCAACCGCGCGAGGGTGAACACGGGGCGACGTAGCCGGGGACGGGCGACCACCCCGCCGCTGGCGGCGCACGTGTAGAAGCGCCAGTGGTCGACGGTTGGTGGGAGCTGAGTGTGATCTTGGGAAGAGTAGGGGGCGGGCAGGGGATTCAGGTGCGTCCATGCCCATCGCCTTGGGCGTGTCTTTGTCTTTGGGGACGGACGAATGCAGGGCGCTGTCCCTGTGGCGACGGTGGCGACGGTGGCGATGGGCCAAGGCCGGAGTAGCCCGTTCTCGCTTGGTCGCTCAGGAAGGGCCGTGCGGATGGTGAGCGAGCCGGTGAGTGTCCAGTGGAACGGGCGCGGAGGTTTCACGTGAAACGGCGGAGGATGAGGTCGCGGCACAGGGGACCGAGGTCGAGACCGGCGACGCTGACGGCTCTCGGGAGGAGGCTGGTCTCGGTCATGCCGGGGGCGACGTTCACCTCAAGGAAATGGACCTCGCCGGCGGCGTCCACGATGAGGTCGGTGCGGGAGAGATCGCGGAGGCCGAGGGCGCGGTGGGCGGTGACCGCGGCGTCGGTCGCGCGTTCGGCGGCCTCGGGGGAGAGGCGCGCGGGGGTGATGAACTCGGTGTCGCCCGCGTCGTAGCGGGCGGTGTAGTCGTACAGTCCCCCGGCGGCGACGATCTCGACGGCGGGGAGGGCGTACGGCTCGCCGTCGCGTTCGATGACGCTGACGGAGACCTCGGTGCCCTCCACGTACTGCTCCACGAGGGCGGCGTCGCCGTAGGCGAAGCAGCCGACCATGGCGGAGGAGAGCTCGCGGGCGTCCCGCACGGGCGAGGCGCCGAGAGCGGAGCCGCCGCGGGTCGGCTTCACGAAGAGCGGCAGACCGAGGCTGCTCACGATCTGGTCGAGGACGGAGGCGGCGCCGAGGTCGTGGAAGACCTCCTTGGGCAGCGCGACGGAGGCGGGGGTGTTGAGGCCGGCGCGGCGGACGACGGACTTGGCGGTGGGTTTGTCCCAGGCGACCCGGCAGGCGTCGGGGCGGGCGCCGACGTAGGGGACGCCGATGAGTTCGAGCACGTCGCGGATGGAGCCGTCCTCTCCCGCGGCGCCGTGCAGGACGGGGAAGACGGCGTCCGGGGGGTCGTTCGTCAGCGAGTCCAGGAGGGTGGAGTCGGCGTCGCGGAGCTCCACCGGGATGTCGAGGGCGCGCAGCGCCTCGGTGACCCGCCGGCCGGAGCGCAGCGAGACCTCCCGCTCGTACGACAGTCCCCCGGCGAGAACGACGATGTGCCCGAGTTCCATGATGTGCTGCCCTTCAAGAAAGGAACACGCCGGCTCCAAGAATGAGGGAGCCGGCGTGTTCCTGGTGACCGGAGTCGTTCAGACGACGTCGGGTCCGGGGGTGTGGACGCCGTCGGTGTCGCTGGGCCGGACTCCGCCGAACGTGTCGCGCAGGCGGAGTTCCTGCTCGATCACGCCCGCGAGCCGCCGGACGCCCTCGCGGATGCGGTGCGGTTCGGGGAAGCAGTAGGACAGCCGCATCTGCCGGTGTCCGCCGCCGTCGGCGTAGAAGCCGGTGCCGGGGACGTACGCGACCCGTTCGGCGATCGCGCGGGGCGCCATCGCCTTGGAGTCGAGGCCCTCGGGGAGGGTCAGCCAGACGAAGAAGCCGCCCGCGGGACGGGTCCAGGTGCAGCCGTCGGGCATCAGCTGGTCGAGCGCCTCGAGCATGGTGTCGCGGCGTTCGCGGTACAGCTCCCGGAAGTCCTTGATCTGCTCCTGCCACGGCTGCGTGGCCAGGTACTCGCGGACGGCGAGCTGGGAGAAGTTCGAGGGGCACAGGATCGCCGACTCGGCCGCCAGGACGAGCTTGGCGCGGACCGCGTGCGGGGCGAGCACCCAGCCGACGCGCAGGCCCGAGGCGATGGTCTTGGAGAACGAGCCGAGGTAGATCACCCGGTCGGCGTCGTCGGCGCGCAGCGCCCTCATCGGCTCGTGGTCGAAACCGAGCAGCCCGTACGGGTTGTCCTCGATGACGAGCACGTCGTGCGCGGCGCAGATCTCCAGGATCTGGGCGCGCCGCGCCGTGGTGAGGGTGACGCCGGCGGGGTTCTGGAAGGTGGGCACCGTGTAGAGGAACTTGACCCGGCGTCCCTCCTTGCCGAGCCGCTCCAGCGTCTCGCGGAGCGCGGCCGGGACGAGGCCGGCCTCGTCCAGCGGCACGTGCACGACGTCGGCCTGGTAGGCGGCGAACGTGCCGAGCGCGCCCACGTAGGACGGCGCCTCGGCGAGCACCACGTCGCCCGGGTCCACGAAGATCTTGGTGACGAGGTCCAGGGCCTGCTGGGCGCCGACGGTGACCACGACGTCGTCGGCGGACGCCTGGACGCCCTCGAGCGCCATCACCTCGCAGATGCGTTCGCGCAGGTGCACGTCACCCTGCGCGGGCCCGTACTGGAGCACCTCGGCGCCCTTGCCGGCCACCAGCTCGCCGATCATGTCGCCGATGACGTCGAGGGGCAGCGCCGACACGTACGGGGCGCCGCCCGCGAGGGAGACGATCTCGGGACGGGACACCACCGAGAACAGGGCCCGGATCTCCGAGGGCACCATGCCGGCCGCGCGGGCGGCGTAACGGTCGGTATAGGCGTCTGTACGCGAGTGCTGTTTCACGAGGCACCTCCATGGGCGATCCGGCCTCCCAGCAAACTACGGCATGCCCAGGAGGAGGGAACGACGAACCCCATGCTTCACGCGCGCGCCACCTCGACGCGGACGCCGAGAGGGAAGCGCGACCCCGTCGGAATGAGGTCGGCAGAGCCGCACAGGAGGCCGTTCCCCGTCCTATACGATGCCCGAGGGTCCCGGACCGTTGTCCGGGAATCTCCGCGAAGTGGCGCGCTCCGCACGAGAGATCCCCATATCAGCACGGTCGTTCGCCGGTCCACGCTCACGCGCCGCCCCTTGCCGGGCCGGGCGGACGAGGCCTCAGGGGGTGCCGACCCGGTGTCGCGACGACTCGTCAACATCACGCTGGACAATCTCGATGATCTGCCGCATCGCTGCCGCCGCTGCGTCTTCTGGGAACTGGACCCGGTGCACCGCGACCGCGCGGTCGAGTCGGGCGAGCCCCGGCTGGAGAAGGAGACGTGGATCTCCTCCACGCTCCTGGAGTGGGGAAGCTGCGGCAAGATCGCCTACGTGGACGACGTGCCGGCCGGGTTCGTGCTCTTCGCGCCGCCCCTCTACGTGCCGCAGTCGGCGGCGTTCCCGACCAGCCCGGTCAGCGCCGACGCCGTGCTGCTGATGACCGGGCACATCCTGTCGGAGTTCTCCGGCGGCGGCCTCGGCCGGATGCTGGTGCAGGGCGTCGCCAAGGACCTGACCCGGCGGTCGGTGAAGGCGATCGAGGCGTTCGGCGACCTGAAGGGCGAGGAGGGCGGGTGCATGGTGCCCGCCGACTACCTGCTCTCGGTCGGGTTCAAGACCGTCCGGCCGCATCACCGGTATCCGCGGCTCCGGCTGGAGCTCAAGTCGGCCCTGTCGTGGCGTGAGGACGTCGAGGTGGCTCTGGAACGCCTCCTCGGGTCCATGTCCCCCGAGGGTGCCCTCCGTCCCGTCTGAGATGAGCTCAGGACGGGCGGCGGGCCGCAGTGCCGCTCCCGCGTGGGACCGTCGAAGCCGTACGGCCCGCCCCTGGCAGGGGACGGGCCGTACGTTTCTCGCGCTCGCCGCGGGAGGGGCGGGGTGCGGGACGGTCAGATGAAGTCGCCGAGCTCGCGCATCAGGGCGGCCTTGGGCTTGGCGCCCAGGATCTGGTGGACGACCTCGCCGTCCTTGTAGACGTTCATCATCGGGATCTGCAGGATCCCGTACTTCGCCGGGACCTTCGGGTTCTCGTCGATGTTCATCTTGACGATCTCGATCTTGTCGCCGTGCTTCGCGGAGATCTCCTCCAGGATCGGCGCCACCATCCGGCACGGGCCGCACCACTCCGCCCAGAAGTCGACGAGCACGGGCTTGTCGCTTTTGAGGACCTCGGTCTCGAAGTCGGCGTCGGTCACGGCTTTCATGGTGTCTCCTTCTGTTCGCGCCGGCGGCGGTGGTTCCGCCGCCGAGCCTGGTCGCCCGGCCCTGCGCCCCGGCCGGGCGCCGGTCAGCCCTGGTGGGTCAGTTCGGCGGCGGGGGCCGGAACGGTCTCCGCCGCGTCCTGGTCCTGAAGCCACCGCTCGGCGTCGATCGCGGCGGCGCAGCCGCTGCCGGCCGCGGTGATGGCCTGACGGTAGATGTGGTCGACCACGTCGCCGCAGGCGAACACGCCGGGGAGCGCGGTCTTGGTGGTGGGCGCGTCGACCAGCAGGTAGCCGTCGGGGTCGGTCTCGAGCTGGCCGTCGAACAGCTCGCTGCGCGGGTCGTGGCCGATCGCGATGAACAGCCCGGTGACGTCCAGCCGGCTCTCCTCGCCGGTCACGGTGTCGCGGAGCTGCACGCCATTGACCCTGTCCTCGCCGTGGATCTGCGCCACCTCGGAGTTCCAGCGGAACTTGATCTTCTCGTTCGCGAACGCCCGGTCCTGCATGATCTTGCTGGCGCGGAGCTCGCCGCGGCGGTGCACCACGGTGACGGTGCTGGCGAACTTGGTGAGGAAGGTCGCCTCCTCCATCGCGGTGTCGCCGCCGCCGACCACCACGATGTCCTGGTCGCGGAAGAAGAAGCCGTCACAGGTCGCGCACCACGAGACGCCCCGGCCGGAGAGCCGCTTCTCGTCGTCGAGGCCGAGCTCGCGGTAGCCCGAGCCGGTCGCGACGATCACCGACTTGGCCAGGTAGACCTCGTCGCCCACCTTGACCACCTTGGGGTCGGTCTTCAGGTCGACCTCGGTGACGTCGTCGGTGATCAGCTCGGCACCGAAGCGCTCGGCCTGCTTGCGCAGGTCGTCCATCAGGTCCGGGCCCATGATCCCGTTCGGGAAGCCGGGGAAGTTCTCCACGTCTGTGGTGTTCATCAGCGCGCCGCCCGCGGTCACCGAACCCTCGAACAGCAGGGGCTTCAGGTCGCCGCGCGCCGCGTAGATGGCGGCCGTGTAGCCCGCCGGGCCGGAGCCGATGATGATGACGTTGCGGACGTCGCTCACAGTTCTGCGCCTCTCCTCGTTCGCCTTCGGTGCCAGACGGGTTCGTCGTGGCCGCCGCGGTACGGGCGCCACGGCGCCCTCGGCCTCCGTGCCGGTGTCCGCTCCGCGCCCACCGGCACGATCCGGCCCTACCAGTCGCGTCAACCGATCCTAGGGCCCGGAGATTCCCGGGCGGCCCCGGCCGTCCGCCCACCTGGCCCTAGGCTGGCCGCATGGCCCCCATTCTGCTTCTCCACTCGATGTACGGGCTGCGGCCCGCGGTGCACCAGGCCGCCGAACGGCTCCGCGCGGCCGGCCACGAGGTGCACGTCCCGGACCTGTACGACGGCCGCGTGGTCGACACCCCGGAGGCCGGGATCGAGATCAAGGAGGAGATCGGGCGGGACGAGCTGCTGAGGCGCGCGGTGGCCGCCGCCGCCCCGCTGATGGACGGCGGGCTGGTGTACGCGGGGTTCTCGCTCGGCGGCGCCCTGGCGCAGACCCTGGCGCTCGCCGACGGGCGGGCCCGCGGGCTGCTGCTGATGCACGGAACGTCCGATCTGGCCGACGACGCGTCCACCGAGATCCCGGTGCAGCTCCACGTCGCCGACCCCGACACCTACGAGCCGGTCGACTGGCTGAACGCCTGGTACCTGCGGATGCGCAAGGCGGGCGCCGACGTCGAGGTCTACCGCTACGCGGGCGCCGGGCACCTGTTCACCGATCCCGAGCTGCCCGATCACGACGCCGAGTCGGCCGGCCGGGCCTGGGCGATCGCGCTGGACTTCGTCGCCGGGCTCTGACCCCCGCCGACACGAAGGATCATGGACGGACCGGGCCACGTCCATGATCCTTCGTTGTGTCCGGCGGGCCCGCCGGAGGCCGGCGCGGGTGAGGTCCCATCGCGCCCCGGACGGGCGGGGACGCTCAGGAGCCGGTGTGCTCCTGCTTGAGGATGTGCGGGTTCTGCTCGGTGCAGTCGGGGCCCACGGCCCAGACCTCCCAGCCGCCGGACGCGTCGTCGCGCACCGCGATCAGGGTGGCCTCCCGGCCCTCGAACCTTGCGGCGTCGACCAGAGCGGGCGGTCTGCCCCCGGTGACGCCGGAGACGCACCCGGTGAGCCGCCGGTCGGGCGCGGCGCCCTGGAGCTTGAGCTCGCCCCCCTTGCCCATCAGCCGGTCGACCTGCGGACCGAGCGTGCCGGCGCGGTAGTCGGTGCCGCTGTGGGCCACGGTGAAACCGGGCGCGCTGAGCGCGGACTGGCGGGACGGGGCCGCTCCCCTGGGCTCGGCGTCCCGGCCCCTGCTCGCGTCCTGGACGGGCGTCCGGGCGCTGCTCTGGCCGGAGCCCGCGTGCGAGTCGTCCAGGGCGATCTTTCCGACCATCGCTCCGCCACCGAGCACGACCACCGCCGCGGCGGCGGCCGACAGGGCCCGCCAGTGCCGCCTTCCGCGCCGCTGCTCCAGGCTCGCCACGGTGGCGTTGTGCAGCGACTCGGCCGCGATGGCGGTGTCGATGCGCGAGGCCAGCTCGGCGGGCAGCGGCGGGACGGGCGCCTCCGCCAGAATCCGGGAGACGTCCGCGAGGTCGGCGGAACGGTCCCGGCATTCGGCGCAGGTGTCGAGGTGCGCGTTGACGGAGGCGGCCTGATCGTCTTCGAGCAGCCCCTCGGCCAGATCGGCGAGGATGTCGTAGTCAAGATGTGCGGGGTTCATCTGGGCTTGCCACCTCCTTCCACACCTCCGACGTTCTTGGAGTCCCGTCGGTTCCGATGGTGCACCAGAAGCGGGGCGAGCCGGGCCCGGCCGCGGGCGCACCGGCTCTTGATCGTCCCGGCCGGCACCTCCAGGACCTGCGCGGCGTCGTCGACGGAGTAGCCCATCATGTCGACCAGGATCAGCGCCGCGCGCTGCTCGAACGGCAGCCGCTCCAGCGCCGACCGCACGTCCAGCGACACCCCGTGCGCGTCGGTCGGGTCGGGCATCTTCGGCGCGACGGCGTCGAAGGTGGCGTCATCGCCCATGGGCGTGGCGGGCCGCACGGACTTGCGGCGGATCCGGTCGAGGCAGGCGTTCACCACGATCCGGTGCAGCCAGGTGGTCACGGCGGCGTCGCCGCGGAACCGGCCGGCCGCCCGGAACGCCGACAGGCAGGCGTCCTGGAGCGCGTCGGACGCCTCCTCGGGATCTCCCAGCGTGCGGACCGCGACGGCCCACATCCGGTCGCGGTGGCGGTGCACCAGCTCGGCGAACGCGTGCGGATCCCCCTGGGCGTGCCGGGCGAGGAGCTCCTTGTCGGGAACCTCGTCCACGCGCCGCGTGCTCACCGACGCCATGAGCGCCCGCTCTCGCCCGTGACGGGGCCGGTGGGCGCCGCGCGTCCGCGACCGTTCGCGCCTGCTGGTGTAGACACCACAGATTCCTGGGGGGAGGGGACAGTCTGCTCACAGGCACGATACCGACAAGCGCCGCCCCACGTCACAGCCCATGAGCGACCACCTGTTCCGGTGCGCGGACGCGACCTCGCCCGCGGGACGGGGAGGGGCGGCTCAGCCGGGCGAACCGTAGACGGTGACCTCGCCGAGCTTCGCCTTGAAGCCCGGGGGCACCCCCTTGCTGGGGAACCAGATCAGCACGTACTGCCCCGTAGTGCCCTTGGGCGGGGAGATGGTGAAGCCGCCCGGCCGCGCGCGCTCCTCGCCGACGGTCTTGAGCGCGTCGAGGGTGCGGCTGGCGCCGACCCTGAGCTGGATGGGCACGTCGCTCACCGGAGTGTTGATCTTGACGCTGCTGACCGTGACCGACTTGCCCATGTCGAGGGTGACGCCGAAGCCCTTGGAGTAGCGGCCGAACTCGCCCGAGGTGTAGGTCTGCGTCTCCCAGTAGGGCTTGGGCTTGCCGTCCATCACAGCCTGCGGGTTCTTGTTGATCTGGCTGTCGTGGCTGCCCTGGGTGATTTCTTCCATGGCGACCGCGCCCACCGGCTTGAGCTGGGTCGCCGACGGCTGCGCGGGTGGAGGCGACTGGCTCGCGCCGGGCCCCGGGGGGTCGTTGTCGCCGGGATCGTCGTCGCCGGTGAGGGCCCAGGCGCTCAGCCCGACGATGACGGTGACCGCGGCGGCGGCGACGCCGAGCAGGAGGCCGCGGTTGCCGCCGGGGCCGCGGCGGGGCGCCGCGTGCGTGGCCAGGCCGGCCGAGGAGGGCGGGGACGTGTGCGCCTGCTGGATGTTCCCGTGCTGGTACTGCTGCTCGGGGTGGGGCTGCCGCGCGGGCTGGGGGGCGCGCTCGCGGCGGTGGGGGCGCTGCGACGCGGGCGGCTGCTGCTGCGTCGCCTGCGAGTCGGCCGCCGGGCGGGCCGCGGGACGGGTGGGCGGGGCGGGACGCGGCGCCGGCGGCGGAGCGCTGCCGAGGCCGGCGAACAGCGGCAGCGGGGTGCGCGGCACGCCGCGCAGGGCCTTGGCCAGGTCGGCGGGCGTGGTGAGCGGCTCCTGGTCGCCGATGCCGAGGCAGCGGCACACGATCGCGTCGATCGCGTGGGAGATGCCCGCCTGGACCTGCCGCGGAGCGTGGAACACACCGCCGGTCTCGGGGGCGGCGGGCAGGTCGGAGCGGCGGCTCTCGGGCTCGTCGGGGGCGCCGGGCCAGTGCGCGGTGAGCGCCGCGTACAGCATCCGGCCCAGGCCGCGGACGTCCTCGCCGGCGGGGTCGTCGGAGTAGCGGTCGCCGAGGACGGCGTCGGTCGCGATGCCGAGCAGCTTGACGGTGCCGCCGGTCGTCCAGACCAGGTCACGGGGGGTGAGGCACAGGTGGGCCAGGCCGGCGGCGTGCGCGGCGGTCATCGCCTCGGACGCCTCGTACAGCAGCGTCGCGGCGCGGCCGGGCTCCAGCGGGGCCTTGGCGAGCATCTGCTCGAGCGTCTCGCCGACCACCCATTCGCTCACCACGTAGGCGCTCTCGCCGCTGTCGTCGGCGTCGAACACCTGGGTGAGGCGGGGGTCGGTCAGCCGGCTGGCGGCACGGGCGGAGGTGACCACCTCGGCGACGCGGGGAAAGCCGGGCTCGAAGGTGCGCACGGCGACGGCACGGGCCAGGATCTCGTCGATGGCCTTCCACAGCGAGGATCCGCCGGAGTCGCTGATGCGCTCTTCGAGTCGGTAGCGGCCGGCCAGTTTCGTGCCCGGCTCGATGACTGAGGTGCTCACGGCGCCGTCCTGCGCAGGTGGTCAGATCCCATGTTCGTGGCGTGGCTGCTTACGCCTCCGACCCTCCTCTTTGCGTTCCCCAGGGTGTCGCCCCGCAAGCCGTGGTCCCCCACATGGTAGTGGCTACTTGGTTGAGTGGCTGCCTTATCGCCGCGCGTCCTGTGTACTTTGCCACGTTGTACCCGCGCGGACTGTGCCGGGGGGCGACCCGGGCGGCGCCGGACCGGGGCCGGCCGGACGCGATCAGCCGACGCCGGGCAGCCGCCGGGTGATGGTCGAGAGCATCGCCTGGACCTCGTTCACCCGCATCAGGCGGGCGAAGAACAGGTACAGCCCGCCGCCTCCCGCGCTGCCGACGACGAGGGCGAGCATTCCGGGCACCAGCCCGCTGCCCATCGCGGCCTCCAGGATCGCGTGCGCGGCGTAGGCGAAGCCGATCAGCGGCCAGAGCGCGACGGCCAGCTTGAGGTAGGTGACCAGGATCCGGCGCCCGTCCATCCCGCCGAGCCGGCGGCGCAGGATCGCCCAGCCGACCAGCGCGCCGACCGTCTGGGCGAGCGCGAAGCCGCCCGCGATGCCCACGATGATCTTGTCGGTGGGCAGCAGGTTGTAGGCGGCCAGCGCCATCGTGATGTTGGCGATGACCACGGCCACGCTGACGAAGGCCGGGGTGCGGGTGTCCTGCATGGAGTAGAACACCCGCAGCATCAGCTGGTAGGCGGCGAACGGCACCAGCGCGACCGCGAACGCCTGGAGCACGCTCGCGATGACCTGCGCGTTGGCGATGGTGGTCTGGCCGTGCGCGAACAGCACGGTGGCGATGTCGGACGACAGCACGCCCATCAGTGCCGCCGCGGGCAGGATGATCACCGAGCAGAGCCGCAGGCCGCTGGAGAAGTCGTCGCGGACCTCGCCCATCCGTCCGGCCGCGGCGTGCTCGCTCATCCGCGGCAGCAGCGCGGTGATCACCGAGACGCCGATGATCGCGTACGGGAGCTGGAAGAGCTGGTAGGCGTTGAAGTACGGGGTGTACCCGACGTCGCCGAGGTGTTCCTTGAGGCCGAGCACGCCGGCGCGGTTGGACAGCCGGGTGGTGACCGCGAACCCGATCTGGGTGATCACCACGTAGCTGAGCGTCCAGACCGCCATCCGGCCCATCTGGCCGAGCTCGCCCTTGCGGAAGTCGAGCCGGGGCCGCCAGCGGAAGCCCGTGCCGCGCAGCGAGGGCCACAGCGCGAGGGTCTGGAGCACCATGCCGCCGATCGTGCCGCCCGCCAGCAGCGCGACCTGCCCGCTGGAGATCGAGCCGGGCGTCACCGCGCCGCTGGCGAACAGCAGGAACGCGCCCGCGGTGCAGCAGATGACGACGTTGTTGAGCACCGGCGCCCACGTCGGCGCGGCGAACCGCTTGCGGGTGTTGAGGATCGCGCCGGAGAACGCGCTGACGCCCAGGAAGAAGATCTGCACGGCGAACAGCCGGGCGAACATCACCGCGAGGTCGCGCTGCGCGCCCTCCATGCCGCCGCCGTAGAGGGAGATGAAGACCGGGCCGAGCGCCACCGCGACGGCGGTGATCAGTGCCAGGCCGAGCACGGCCAGGGTGAACAGCCGCTGCTCGTACCGCGCGCCGTACGCCTCGTCGCGCTCCCGCGCGCGGACGATCAGCGGGACGACGACGGCGGTGAGGACGCCGCCGAGCAGCAGGTCGTAGACGATGAACGGGATGGTGTTGGCGGTGTTGTAGGCGTTGGCGAGCGCGCCGGTGCCGAGCGCGGCGACGAGCATCGCGGTGCGCAGGAACCCGGTGACCCTGGACGCCAGCGTGCCGACCGCCATGATCGCGCCGGAGTGGAGGATCCCCGCGGCACCGCCTCGTCCGCCCTTCTCCTCGGAGCCGGAGCCGGAGCCGGGGTCCGGGCCGTCCGGGAGGGGCGGGGTCGGTCCGCCGGGGAGCGGTAGGTCAACCGCCGTTTCCGCCGCGACGCCCGCCGGGCCCGCCGGGACCGGCGCGCCACTCGCCCCTGGTGGGGGCGTCGTTCGTGGGAAGTTCGGGCCCTGGGGAGAATTCGGGCCTTGCCCTGGGACCTGTGGCGGAGCCGTTAGCAGCCCCGGATTCGGCGGAGTCTGAGGGTAGGCCGTCGGGTGCTGTGCCGGAGGGCCCTGGGGACTCGGATGACTCTGAGGAGCCTGCGGGTGCTGCCCCGGGTACCCCTGAGGTGCTCGCGGCGTCTGGGGCGGCCCTGGTGGCTCCTGGGGCGTCGGGGGCCCCTGGGAGGGGTAGTCCTGGCTCTGTGCCGGGGGATAGCCCCGGTCCTGCCATTCCGGAGCCGGGGAAGGGGCCTCCCTGGGGTCCGGTGGCCGCTGGTTCCGCTCCCGTCGACCCTTCATCGGCTGCCTCCGTGTTCCGGCGGCGCCTTGCTCTGACGGCCCGCACTCCGACGCCCACGAAGAGTACGGCAAGTCCGCCGCCGGTGATGAGCAGGGCGAGGCGGCCGTAGCCCGTGGTGCGGACCGTGAGGGTCTCGCCGTCGCCGAACTTCCTGCTCTTGGGGCCCGACGTCATCAGCTGGAGGTGAACGCGGAAGTTCCCGTTGCCCGACGCCTGAGCGGGGATCCACTTCGCCACCTTCTGCCCGGGATCGAGGATGATCTCCCGGTCCTTGGCGTCGAGGGTGCCGATCCGGAGCTTGGCGCTGTTCTCCGAGACGGCGTCGAGCTGGACCTTGATCCGCTGGTTGGGCAGGTCGTTGACGATCGTGACCGGGAACTTGCCCGAGCTGCCGGCGAAGGCCACCCGGTTCTGCGGCGGGGTGATGACGCGCACCCGGCCCATGTCGGCGTTGAGCTCGTCCGACACCGCCTGCCGGGCCTGTTTGGCGCGGCCGGGGCGTCCGCGCCAGGCCGCCGACTCCAGCCGCAGGACCGACCGCTGGTAGTTCAGGTTGTCGGCGTCGACCAGCACGGCCGCGAAGCTGGAGGCCCGCCGGGCGATCTCCTGCACCATGTCGAGGTAGCTGATCCCGAGCTCGTACTGCTGGTAGGCCTCGGGGTAGCCGTTGAACTGGCGGGCCTGGGGCTGCGTGCGGGCGATCTTGTCGAGCGCGGTGGCGTTCATCCAGGGCGCGCGGGCGGTGTAGTCCAGGAGCCGCTTGGCCAGGCCCGGGGTCGGGTTCCAGTGCCGGTTGGGCGCGACGACCAGCGTGCGCTGCGCGTTCGGCGCCTCAGCGGCGATCATCGCGGTCTCGGCGAGGAAGCGCTGCTCGGTCAGCACGGCGGTGCCGGGCGTGCGGGTGTCGCCGCTGACGATTTCGTTGATCTTCTCGTCGTAGACGATGGCCTTCTTGGCGCCCTGGGAGGTCGGCAGCGTGGTCATGGCGTTGGCCAGTGCGCCCTGCGCCGGTTCCTGGAACTGCGAGCTGCTCATCAGGAAGGAGCCGCCGCCTTTGAGGTTGAGCTTGGCGAGCGCGTTGAGGGTGAGCTGGCCGGCGGCCCCGGACGTCGGCCAGGCCATCTGCGTGGTCGGCTGCCGGCTGAGGGCGCTGCTCACGATGCCGGTGTTGCGCGGGTCGGAGGCGATCGCGAGGTGGGTCGTCATCTCGTTGCGGACCAGCGCGATGGCGTCGGGGTCGCCGTACGGGACGACCGCGTAGGGGTCGGTCTTGGCGGCCTCCTTCAGCGCGGCGAGCCAGGAGGCGGCGGCGGGGCTCTGCTTCTTCTCGACGCCCTGCTTCGCCCGCGGTGCCTTGACCGTGTACGAGCGGGTCATCTGCTGGACGTCGTCCACCAGGGCGGGGTCGATCGACCAGGTGATCGGGGTGGTGGTCTGCTTCGCCGCGGAGACCAGGTCGTGCAGCCGCCCGCCCTCGGCCAGGTCCTTGCTGAGCCGGTCGTCGATGAAGGTCCGGTCGTTGGACCGGTGCTGCCGGTCGATGAGCGGCCAGACCCAGCTCACCGCGACCGGCTTGACCCGCTGCTTCGGCATGAACGTGATGAACGTGGTCACGCCGCCGACGGCCTGCCCGGCGGAGTTCAGCACCTCGACGCCGATCGGGTAGACGCCGAAGCCGCGCAGCCGGAGCGCGGTGGCGCTGAAGCCGAATCCCCAGTTCTCCCGGCCGCCGGCCGCAGCCGCCCGGGCCAGCGGCTTCGGGGCGCTGACGTTGGGGAGCTGCGAGGGCTGCCACGTGGCGTACTGGTCGAGCTGGCCGCGGCTGGTCATCGGCTGGGTGCCGTACCGCAGCCGGACGGTGAGACCGGCGAGCTGGTGCCCCGACCGGTTCTCCGCCGTCCCGGCGATCCTGACCTTGGCCTGCGCCGTCACCGGATTCGGGGTGACCGTGGTCAGCGCGAGGTTCACCTGCGGGCGGCTCTGCCCGCGTTCGGCGCCCGGTAGCGTGGCCGGGCTCACCGCCGCCGGCGCCGCCGGGCGGGTCCGTGCCGCCGCGGCGCCTGGGAGCGCGACCGCCGTGATGCAGGACAGCACAGCGGCCAGCGCAGCCGCGCGTTTGACCTTTCTCACGCCATGTCCGCCTGAGGGCCGGCTGTTGACCTAAGGGCCGCCTGAGAACGGCGGGCGTCCGATTCCCGCACCACGGCCCCGATGGTAGCCCCGCCCCCGGGCCGGTCAGACCGTCCGGCCCCCCGGGAGCGCCCGATTCAGCGAAGGTCCACGGGTTTGGCGCCGCTCAGCGCGGACAGGTCCAGCGCCCGGATGCCGAGGGCCGTGGAGGCCTCGCCGGTCGCGGTGTAGGCGACCTCGTCGGCGCGGAGCCCGTCCACCAGCCGCTGGTCGATCAGCAGCGGCATCGTCTCGGGGAGCAGCAGCGGGCACACCAGCCCGGCCGCGTACTCGGTCACGGAGTTGACCAGATCGGGCCGGGCCGGGCGGATCAGCCGGGCGCCGAGCGCGTGCCGGACCGCGTCGGCGGGCGGGCGCACCCCGGCCGCGACGATCACTCCGGCGAGGAAGCGCAGCCCCCGGTGCACGTCGTTGCAGGCGTAGACGCGTGTCACCAGGCACCGTTCGGCGGGGAGCCCGAGCGCCCTCGGCAGCTCGTCGGCGTGCGCGATCGCGATGGGCAGCCGCACGATCTCATGCACGGTCTCGTGCTCCAGAAGCGTGCGGTGGATGGCGAGAGCGTCCTTCATCTTCGGCTCCGTCCCTGCGGGGTGTGCCCCGCTCAACCTCCGGACCGGCCCCGCGGCGCCCACCTGCCGTGTGCGTGCCGGGTCTCGGCCGCGCGCGGCGGACCGCGCTCCCACCGGATCCCGCTACCGTGGGTGGTGCGGGAGGCTCACCGGGGTCGCGCGGGCGTCGTCGGGGGTGTCCAGAACGTAACCCGGGGCTCGCGTCATGTGAAGAGTCACCTTCCCTTTCGGACGGTCGGAACGGTTCCGCGTTCAGGACCCCGGGCCGTCCGAAGTCCTTTGTCAGCCGCATACCAAGGAAATACGCTCGATGGCCGTGCCCCACCACCCCAGCCAGCCCAACCGGAACGAGCCCCCGGAGCCGTCGCGGACCCAGCGGACGGCGATCGCCGAGCTGCTCCGCGGCGCCGCGCCGGTCGCCGACGAGCTCGGCGCCCGCTTCTCGGCCGCCGGGTACGAGCTGGCGCTGGTCGGCGGGCCCGTCCGCGACGCGCTGCTGCGCCGCCCCGGCAAGGACGTCGACCTGACCACCGACGCGCCGCCGCAGCGCGTCCTGGAGATCATCGACGGCTGGGCCGACGCGGTCTGGACGATCGGCATCGAGTTCGGCACCGTCGGCCTCCGCAAGAACGGCCACGAGCTGGAGATCACCACCTACCGCAGCGAGTCCTACGACCCCAGGTCCCGCAAGCCCGAGGTGTCCTACGGCACCTCGCTGGTCGAGGACCTGCGGCGGCGCGACTTCGCCGTGAACGCGATGGCCGCCCGGCTGCCCGGGTACGAGTTCGTCGACCCGTTCGGCGGCCTCGCCGACCTGCGGCGCGAGGTGATGCGGACGCCGGGGCTGCCCGAGGACTCCTTCGGCGACGACCCACTGCGGATGATGCGCGCGGCCCGGTTCGCGTCCCAGCTCGGCTTCACCGTCGCGCCCGACGTGGTCGAGGCGATGACCCGGATGGCCGACCGGATCGGGATCGTGTCGGCCGAGCGGGTCCGCGACGAGCTGTCCAAGCTGGTCTGCGGGGCGCATCCGCGGGAGGGGCTGGCGCTGCTGGTCGACACCGGGCTCGCCGCGCACGTCCTGCCCGAGCTGCCGATGCTCCGGCTGGAGATCGACGAGCACCACCGGCACAAGGACGTCTACGAGCATTCGCTGATCGTCCTCGAACAGGCGATCGCGCAGGAGGAGGACGGGCCCGACCTGGTGCTGCGGCTGGCCGCGCTGCTGCACGACGTCGGCAAGCCGAAGACCCGGCGGTTCGAGTCCGCCGGGCGGGTCTCGTTCCACCACCACGAGGTCGTCGGCGCGAAGCTGACCCGCAAGCGGCTGACCGCGCTGCGCTACCCCAAGGACGTCGTCAAGGACGTGTCCCGGCTGGTGGAGCTGCACCTGCGCTTCCACGGGTACGGCACCGGCGAGTGGACCGACTCGGCCGTCCGCCGGTACGTGCGCGACGCCGGGCCGCTGCTGTCGCGGCTGCACAAGCTGACCCGGGCCGACTGCACGACCCGCAACAAGCGCAAG
This sequence comes from Actinomadura xylanilytica, assembly GCF_030283145.1. Taxonomy (GTDB): domain Bacteria; phylum Actinomycetota; class Actinomycetes; order Streptosporangiales; family Streptosporangiaceae; genus Spirillospora; species Spirillospora xylanilytica. The sequence goes on along the minus strand of NZ_JASNWE010000002.1, from coordinate 824,611 downwards.
GCCGACCGGCTGCGCCGCACCTACGACGACCTCGAGGTCCGCATCGACCGGCTGGCCGAGGAGGAGGAGCTCGCGGCGATCCGCCCGGAGATCGACGGGAACGGGATCCAGGACCTCCTCGGCATCAAGCCCGGCCCGCTGGTCGGCCAGGCCTACAAGTTCCTGCTCGACCTGCGGCTCGACCGCGGGATCATCGGCCCGGACGCCGCCGCCGCCGAGCTGCGCGCCTGGGCCGCCGCCCGTGGCGTCCCCACCGGGTCGACCGAGCCCGATGGAGCCGGTGGCCTCGACGTGCCGGACGGGGCGGGCGGAGCGGCGGCGACCGACGAGGCTGCCGGGGCGAGCGGGTCCGCCATGGAGCAGGACGCGCCCGGGGACGAGCCCGGTGCGGCAGGGCAAGGGGGCACGGCGTGATCGACCTCAAGCTCGGACGGATGAGCCCGCGCGAGGCCGAGCGGCTGATGGAGTTCGACCGCGAGCACGTCTGGCATCCGTACGCGCCGATGCCGGCGTCCTCGCCCGCGCATCCCGTCGTGTCGGCGTCCGGGGTGCGGCTGACGCTCGCCGACGGCACCGAGCTGATCGACGGCATGTCGTCCTGGTGGGCGGCGATCCACGGCTACGACCACCCGAAGCTGAACGCGGCCGTCACCGGGCAGCTCGGCAAGATGGCGCACGTGATGTTCGGCGGGCTCACCCACCCGGCGGCGATCGGGCTGGCCGAGCGGCTCGTCGGCCTCACCCCGGCGCCGCTGACCAAGGTGTTCTTCGCCGACTCCGGCTCGGTCGCGGTCGAGGTCGCGATCAAGATGGCGCTCCAGTTCTGGCGGGCGCGGGGCCGGCCCGAACGGCACCGGCTGCTCACGGTGCGCGGCGGCTACCACGGCGACACGTTCGGCGACATGGCGGTCTGCGACCCGGTCAACGGCATGCACCACATGTTCGGCGACGTGCTGGCGCGGCACGTGTTCGCGCCGCCGCCGCCGCTCGGCTACCTCGCCGATCCCGATGAGGAGTACCTCGCCGGGCTGGCCGGGCTGGCCGCCGAGCACGCCGGCGAGCTCGCCGGGATCATCGTCGAGCCGATCGTCCAGGGCGCGGGGGGCATGCGCTTCTACGCCCCCGAGTACCTGCGGGCGCTGCGCGAGATCGCCGACGAGCACGGGCTGCTGCTGATCCTCGACGAGATCGCCACCGGGTTCGGCCGCACCGGCGAGCTGTGGGGCTGCGACCACGCCGAGGTCGCGCCCGACATCATGTGCCTCGGCAAGGCGCTGACCGGCGGCTACCTGACGATGGCGGCGACCCTGTGCACCGACCGGGTGGCCGAGGTGATCTCCTCGGGCGAGGGCGGCGCGCTGATGCACGGCCCCACGTTCATGGCCAACCCGCTCGCGGCGGCGGTGGCGTCCGCCTCCATCGACCTGCTGCTGTCGCGCGACTGGCGCGAGGAGGTCGACACGATCGAGGCCGTCCTCACCGCCGGCCTGGAGGGCGCGGCGGAGCTGCCCGGCGTCGCCGGGGTACGGGTGCTCGGCGCGATCGGGGTGATCGAGGCGCGCGAGCCGGTCGACGTCGAGGCCGTGCAGGAGGTCGCGATGGACTACGGCGTGTGGCTGCGGCCGTTCGGCAAGCTGATCTACGCCATGCCCCCGTACGTCTGCACCGAGGACGAGACGGGCCACATCGCCGACGCCATGTACGCCATCGCCGAGTCCGCCCTCTGACCCGCCGAGCGCCCCGCCCAGAGGCGGCGGACCCGGTGGAGACGGGTGCGGTGGAGACGGGTGCGGCGGTCAGTGCGGGGCGGGGACCGGGGCCTGCACGCTGCGGGCGGCGGTGGCGCGGTAGGCGATCGCGCCGGCCGCGTAGGTGACGATCACGATGGCCAGGGTGAGGTGGGAGCGGCCGTCGGTGGGCAGCCAGGCCGCCGCTGCCGCTGCCGCGGCGGCGAACATCGCGTTGAAGAGCATGTCGTAGACCGCGAAGACCCGTCCCCGGTAGGCGTCCTCGATCGACTCCTGGAGCGTGGTGTCGACGCAGAGCTTGACGCCCTGCGACACCACCCCGAGGGCGAACGCGCCCGCGGCCCAGGCCGGCTCGGCGAACGGCAGGCCGAGGACCAGCAGCGACACCGCGGCCCCGGCGAGCAGCCAGGCGACCCAGGTCTCCTTGCTGATCCGCCGCACCACCGGCGGGGTGATCAGCGCGGCGGCGAAGTACCCGGCGCCGGACACCCCGAGCATCATCGCGAACGCCGCCAGCCCCCGATCGGCGTCGCTGGTGAAGTGGTTGCGGCACAGCAGCAGCGTCATGATCAGGATGACGCCGTACAGGCACCGGTGGAACGAGATCGCGGCCAGCGCGAGCGCGGCCGGCCGCCGTCGCGCGATGTGCCGGGCGCCGTCCACCAGGCCGTGCAGCACGCTGCCGAGCGCCTCGCTGGTCTGCTTCGGCACGTCCTCCAGATGCGGGCCGAGCAGGCGTCGCGGTAGCGAGGTCGCGATGAGCCCGGCGAGCAGGAACAGCACGGCTCCGCTCACCAGGATCAGCGCCGTGCCGCCCGTGCCGGCGCCGAAGACGCGCCGCAGCAGGTAGCCGAAGCCCGCGCCGGTGAACGCGATGACCGTCCCGGACGTGACGGCGAACGCGTTCGCCGTCACGAGCTGCTCGCGGCTGACGACGTGCGGGAGCGCGGCCGACAGCGCGGCGAGGAAGAACCGGTTGACGCCGAGGACGACCAGCACGCCGAGGAAGAACACCACGCCGTCCTGCCCGGCCGCGACCAGGCCCGCGACCGCCAGCACCAGGACGGCGCGCAGGATCGGCGTCCACACCAGGATCTGACGCCGCCGCCACCGGTCGATGAGCACCCCGGCGAACGGGCCGAGCGCGGAGTAGGGCAGCAGCGTCACCGCAAATGCGGCGGCGGCCTTGCCGGCCGTCGTCTGCCGTTCGGGGGAGAAGAACACGTAACCGGCCAGCGCGACCTGGAAGACGCCGTCGGTCAGCTGAGAGGCGATCCGGGTCGCGTACAGCCGCCGGAAGTCCCTGCCGGCCAGGATGCTCCGCAGCTCGTTCGCCCTCACCAGATCACCCTATGCGGCCTCGAACGGGGACAAGTCAGTCGGCCAGCCACAGCCGGGTGTAGTCGTACCCGGCCGCGGTGGGCAGGAAGACGGCGCCGCCGACCCGGCTCGACCGGAAGATCGTGTGCGCTCGGTCCAGCAGCGGCACGATCGCCGCGTCCTCCATGATCTTCTGGTCGGCCCGCTGCCAGTGGCCCGCCGCGCGCCCCGCGTCGGGGGCGGTGAGGGCCGCGTCGATCAGCCCGTTCACCTCGGCGCTGTCGTAGCCGCCGTAGTTGATGGAGTTCTTTCCGTATCCGCGCCCGTCGAACAGCGGCTGGACGAGCGTGCGGCCGTTGTTGCCGTACCAGTCGGGGGTCCAGCCGGGCGCGGCGATGTCCCACTTGCCTTCACGCGCCCGCGCGGGCGAGGAGATCGTCTCGGCGTAGAAGTCGCCGCCGGTGTCGGCCCTGAGCTCGGCGGTGACGCCGCACCCGGCCAGGTTGTCCTTGATGGACTGGGCGATCAGCCGGTGCACGCTGTTGGTGCGGTACGGGAACTCCAGCTTCAGCCCGGTGTACCCGGCCTCGGCGAGGAGCCGCCGGCAGCGCCCCGGGTCGCCGGCCTCGCCCGCGGTCGGGTAGCGGTCGGTGGGCGCGTGGCCGGCGTTGCCCGGCGGGATCACCGTGTGCAGCGGCGACGCCACGTCCGGCCCGCCCACGATCTTGACGAGCGCGGACCGGTCGATCGCGTACTCCAGCGCCTGCCGGACCTCGCGCCTGCCGAGGGCGCCGCCGTTGCCGGGGCTGAGCGTGTTGAACACCAGGTACGGGCTGTTGGACGGGGTGTCCCTGATCGCGAACCGCGGGTCGCGGCGCACCCGGGGCAGCGCGGCGGTCGGCACCGGCTGGTCCCAGGCGAGATCGGCGGAGCCCTGTTCGATCTGCTGCTGGACGGTGTCGGCCGAGTCCTGGCCGAGGGTGATCCGGATCTTCTCCACGTGCCGCTCGCGCAGCGGGTCGGTGTCCTGCCGCCACGCCGGGTTGCGGGACAGCAGGTAGGAGACGCCCGGCTTGTACTGGGTGATCCGGTATGGACCGTCCGAGACCGTGTGCTGGCGGAACTCGGGACCGTCCGGCAGGTACCGGTCGTACTCGGCGGGGGCGGCGGCGGTGGCGGGGAGGCTGAGCAGGTTGAGGAAGTCGCTGGCCGGACGGGTCAGGGCGAAGACCAGGGTGTGGTCGTCCTCGGCCCGCAGCCCGCCGATCTCATGTGCGTTCTGGTAGGCGGCGATCGCCTCGGGGTCCTTGGCGTCGACCGCGCCGAAGCCGTGGCAGAAGCCGTCCATCCCCTTGATCGTCGGGGTGTAGTAGCGCTGGCCCGCCGAGGGCGAGGCGGGGTTGCACATCCGCTTGACGCCGCGGACGAAGTCGTGCGCGGTCACCGGGCGCGGCGGGCTGGTGCTCCAGTAGACGCCCTGCCGTAGCCGCACCGTGTAGGTCGTGCCGTTCTCACTGACGCCGCCGTTCTCACGGGTGGGGATCCGCGCGGCGACGTCGGCCCGGACCGGCACGGTCTCGTTGAAGTCGTTGGACGCACGTGTCCCGAACAGCGTGCGGGCGTAGGTGCGGACCAGTCCGTAGGCGCCGACGCTGGACGCGCCGGCCGGGTCGAGGTGCTCGACGTCGGACGAGCCGACGATCCTGAGGACGCCGCCGTCCCTGGGTGGGCCCGTGGTGGGCCTGGTCGAGCCTCCGCCGCCGCAGGCGGTCAGCCCCACCGCGAGTCCCGTCAGTCCCGCCGTGACCCTGAGTACCTCTCGTGCCATCCGTGACCTCCACTCGGCTCCTGGAAGCGATGCGCACCTCACCGGGGGTGTCACAGTAGAGCCAGAGCGTGACAACGGTCGCTACATCACCCTTTTCCCTATGGAAAGTAAGGACGCCCTGACGGTGGGTGTCCACCGTCAGGGCGTCCTTGACCAGGCCGTGTGATCAGCCTCTTGGCGCGTTCAGCGTTCGACGTCTCCGCGGATGAAGGCCTCCACGGCCTCGCGCGCCTCGTCGTCGTTGTACTGCTCGGGCGGCGACTTCATGAAGTAGGAGCTGGCCGACAGGATCGGTCCGCCGATGCCGCGGTCGAGCGCGATCTTGGCGGCCCGGACCGCGTCGATGATGACGCCGGCGGAGTTGGGGGAGTCCCAGACCTCCAGCTTGTACTCCAGGTTGAGCGGGGTGTCGCCGAAGGACTTGCCCTCCAGGCGGACGTAGGCCCACTTGCGGTCGTCGAGCCACGGCACGTGGTCGGACGGGCCGATGTGCACGTCGGCCTTGGCCATCTCGTGCGGGATCTGCGAGGTGACCGACTGCGTCTTGGAGATCTTCTTGGACTGGAGCCGCTTGCGCTCCAGCATGTTCATGAAGTCCATGTTGCCGCCGAAGTTGAGCTGGTACGTGCGCAGCAGCTCGACCCCGCGGTCCTCGAACAGCTTGGCCATCACGCGGTGCGTGATGGTCGCGCCGACCTGCGACTTGATGTCGTCGCCGACGATCGGGACACCGGCCTTGGTGAACTTCTCGGCCCAGGTCGGGTCGGAGGCGATGAACACCGGGAGCGCGTTGACGAACGCCACGCCGGCGTCGATCGCGCACTGCGCGTAGAAGCGGTCGGCGTCCTCGGAGCCCACCGGCAGGTACGACACCAGCACGTCGACCTCGGCGTCCTTGAGCGCCTTGACCACGTCGACCGGCTCGGCGTCGGACTCCTCGACCATCTCGCGGTAGTACTCGCCGAGGCCGTCGAAGGTGTGGCCGCGCTGCACGGTGACACCGGTCGGCGGGACGTCGGCGAACTTGATCGTGTTGTTCTCGCTCGCGCCGATGGCGTCGGACAGGTCGTTGCCGACCTTCTTGGCGTCCACGTCGAACGCGGCGACGAACTCGACGTCGCCGACGTGGTACTCGCCGAACTGGACGTGCATCAGACCCGGGACCCGCGTCTCGGGGGAGGCGTCCTTGTAGAACTCGACGCCCTGGACGAGCGAAGCGGCGCAGTTCCCCACACCGACGATGGCTACGCGCACCGAACCCATCCGGTTGCTCCTTCTCCTTGGTTCACCGGCCCCGAAGGCGTGCCGCTGATCAGCGGTCGTCCTCGCGGGGCTGGTCCTGAGTCATATTGGAAATCGAAGATCTGGCCTGCTCCTGCTCCGCCCGCTCGCGCCCGATGAGCTCGTTGAGCCACCGGACCTCGCGTTCGACGGACTCGAGCCCGTGGTTCTGGAGCTCGAGGGTGTAGCTGTCGACCCGCTCCCGGGTCCGTGCCAGCGCGCCGCGCACGCTCTCCAGCCGCTCCTCCAGCCGGCTGCGCCGGCCCTCGAGGATCCGCAGCCGGACGTCGGCGCGGGTGTGCGAGAAGAAGGCGAAGTGCACGCCGAACCCCTCGTCCTCCCACGACGCCGGGCCCGCCTCGGTGAGGAGCTCCTGGAGACGCTCCTTGCCCTCGGCGGTGAGCTTGTAGACGATCTTCGAGCGGCGGCTCTGCAACGCCAGCGGGACGGTGGGCTCCTCGGGCCGGTCCTCCACGATGAGCCCCTTGGCGAGGAGCTGCTTGAGGCACGGGTAGAGCGAACCGTACGAGAACGCGCGGAACATGCCCAGCAGGGTGTTGAGCCGCTTGCGCAGCTCGTAGCCGTGCATCGGGGACTCGTGCAGCAGACCGAGCACGGCGAGCTCCAGCACGCCCGCGCCCTTCTTGCCCGCCATCCGAGGTCCCTTCCCCGCAGCGCCGATGTCTCCACTCGATGTATCGCCCGGATGCCTCCACTCGATGTATCGAGCGAATGTATCGGTTCGATACATCGCAAAGATACGTACCGCCGCGCATCCTGGCAAGTCACCCGGCCGGACGCCGTACCCCGGCGATGCGGAACAGGGCACCGGAGCTGCGTGGAGGGGCGAGGCGGGCGGGAGGAACCGGGTCGCCACGCGGGGTGCGACGGGGCCGCCGCCGGGCTCGCCGACTTGGACCGTGAATAGGGAGAATTCGGGGTCTATGTGGTCGAAGTATGCGAAAGTTGGCGGTTGGAACCACCTGGCGATGTCGCACGTCCTCGGCCACGGGAATCAGCCCCACGACCAGTGAGGACGGCTCGCCGGCCCGATGGCCTGCGGAGACGTGCCCGCGCCGGGACCGGGCTCCGTCATGCGCAGCGGTCCCCCCGCTCACCAGCCCGCACAGTACTCTTCGGACGACGCACAGCCGTAGTCCCCCTGTTGATGAGGTCGCGTGAGTAATCCAAGCCAGCCCCGACCAGGACCCGGGTCGCAGTGGCCGGGCGGGCAGCAGGTCCCCCGCCCCGCGAGTCCCGGTGCGTCGTTCGGCGCCCACTCCGCAGGTCCCGCGGGGGGACCACCGAACGGCCCGGGCAACCCGCCGTTCCCACCGACCGGAGCACCGCCCGGCGGGGCGCACGCGCGCCACGCCGCCGGCCCTCCGCCCCCTGGCCCCAGCGGCCCCAGCGGCCCAGGTGGCCCCGGCGGCCAGGGCATCCCGAGCGGCCCGAGCGGCCCGGGTGGATCCAGCGGTCCCGGCGCGCCCGGCGCGCCCGGCGCGCCCGGTGGACCCGGCGGGTCCGGCGGCGGATTCGGCGGCGGATTCGGGGGGGCGGGCGTTCCCGCAGGCTTCGGCAGCGGACCAGGCGGCCCCGGAGGGCCCGGTGTGCCTGGCGGCCCGAGCGGTCCTGGTGGTCCCGGTGGTCCTGGCGGCCCCGGGGGACCAGGCGGGACGGGCGGTGGTGGCGGTAAGCGCGGCATCGTCGAGCATCTGAGGTCGCGCAGCACGGGCTGGCGCCGGTTCATCCCGTCATGGAAGGTCGTGACCGGCGTCTCCGTGCTCGGCTTCACCGGCCTCGCCACGCTCGTCGGTGTCGCGTACGCCCAGACGCCGGTGCCGGACATCGGCAACTCCGACGCCGTCAAGACGGCGGCCATCTTCTACTACCGCGACGGCACCGAGATCGGGCGGATCGGCAAGAACCGCGAGCCCATCAGCATCCAGGACGTGCCGAAGCCGGTGCAGGAGGCGGTGATCGCGGCGGAGAACCGCAGCTTCCGCAGCGACAACGGCTTCTCCCCGTCCGGCATCACCCGCGCGGTGTGGAACAACGTGTCGGGCGGCGACACCCAGGGCGGGTCCACGATCACCCAGCAGCTCGCGAAGAAGTACTACCTCAGCGACGACCGGACGATGTCCCGGAAGTTCAAGGAGATGTTCATCTCGCTGAAGTTGGAGGACAAGCTCGGCACCAAGGACAAGATCCTCGAGCTCTACCTCAACACGATCTTCTTCGGCCGCAACGCCTACGGCATCCAGGCGGCGTCCCGCGCCTACTACGGCCCGAAGGTGACCGTCGACAAGCTGCGCCCGGACCAGGGCGCGCTGCTCGCCGCGGTCATCCAGCAGCCCGGCCGGCTCGACCCGCGCAGCGACGACAAGCAGGCGCAGGCCCAGACGCTGGTGCGCTACCGGTACGTGCTGGACGGGATGCGCAAGATCGGTGCGCTGAGCCAGGCCGACTTCGACAAGTACTCCAAGCAGCTCCCCGAGACCGCGCCGATCGGCGGCCCGGTGACCTTCGGCGGCCAGCGCGGCTACATGATCAAGCGGGCGATCAAGGAGCTCGAGCGCAAGGGCATCACCGAGCAGCAGATCATCGAGAAGGGTCTGAAGATCACCACGACCTTCGACCCGCGCAAGATGAAGGCCGCGAAGCAGGCGGTGGAGAACACCGTCCCGGGCATCGACCCCGCCAAGCTGCTGAAGAAGCACGTGCGGCTCGGGCTGGTGTCGGTCAACGCCACCAACGGCGAGGTCGAGGCGATCTACGGCGGGCCGAGCTACCTCAAGCAGTCGTTCGACAACGTCTGGTGGGGGTCGGCGCAGGCCGGATCGGCGATGAAGCCGTACGTGCTGGCCACCGCGCTGGAGAAGGGGTACGGGCTCAAGAGCCTGGTCGAGGGCCGTTCGGGGGTGTCCTTCGACGGCACCGGCAAGGTCGTGCCGAACGGTACGCCGGGCGCGCTCGGCCCGATCCCGAACAGCCACGCGGGCAAGGGCGCGATCAACCTGGTGCAGGCCACCAAGGAGTCCACCAACACCGCCTACCTCCAGCTCGCGATGAAGGTCGGCATCGGCGACGTGGTCAAGACCGCCGAGAAGGCGGGGGTGAACCCCTCGATGGTGGAGCCGTTCAAGGAGCAGGCCGGGCTGGCGCTCGGCATCAACGACATCCGGCCGATCGAGCAGGCCGCCGGGTACGCGGTGTTCGCCAACGGCGGCACCTACCACCAGCCGCACGTGGTCAAGGCGGTCAACAACGCCGACAAGCAGCCCGTCAAGGTGCTGAGCTGGGACCACAAGGCCGGCACCTTCAGCGCCGGCGTCACCGCGGACGTCACCTACGCGCTCCAGCAGGTGGTCAAGCCGGGCGGCACCGCGCAGGCGGCGGCGCTGCCGGACCGTCCGGTGGCGGGCAAGACCGGTACCACCGACAAGAACGTCGCGACCTGGTTCGTGGGCTACACCCCCAAGATCTCGACCGCGGTGACGATGTACAACGAGAAGCGGAAGCGGCTGAACATCGCGGGCGGTGAGGTCCAGGGCGGCACCATCCCGGCCAAGATCTGGCACGCCTACATGGCCGAGGCCACCAAGGGCACCCCGGTCGACCAGTTCCCGCAGCCGGCGTGGACCGGCTCCCCGCAGAAGTGGGCCGAGCCGTACAAGCCCAAGAAGCCGAAGGACGACGACGGCAAGCCGGCGTGGTGCAAGACCCCGATCGGTAAGTACGACCCGCGCTGCCAGGACGGCGACGACGGCGACGGGGGCGGCAAGCCGCCCTGCCAGTCGCCGATGCCCGACGGCAACTGCGACCCGAACAAGCCGCCGAGCGCCGACCCGCCCCGCTGGTGGTGCCAGATGCACCGGGACAACCCGCTGTGCCGCCGCGGTGGCGGAAACGGTGGCGGCGGCGGCAACAATGAATGGCCGAACCCTCAGGAGCAGCAGCCCCGGAAGCTCTCCAGCAGGCCGGTGGACTAGCCTCCGGCGTCCGTCCGTCGAACGGAAGCCGGAGGCCGCACGAGAACCGATCGGAAGCCGGAACCGGGATCCAAGGTGGGATGAGTCGTGACCGGCGCATGACGAATAATGCAAACGTTTCCGTACGGTCCGGATGCGGGCTCTCCCGCCCCTCCTGCCCCGATGTGCGCAGTACCCTCGGACGACGCACAGCCGTACCCAGTTGATGAGGTCGCGTGAGTAACCCAAGCCAATACGGACCGGAATACGGAGAGAGCCCGGGTAGGGGCTCGCCCCGCCCCGGGGGGTCAGGCGCGCCCAATGGCCGCGGTGCGCCCGGCGGCGCGTCGGCGTCCGGCCGGCCCTCGCGGGCCGGTGGGAGGGCCGCCGACCGCGGTGCTACCCCTTCTCGGGGCGGCGGCGGCGGCGGTGGCGGTCGCCGCCGTGCCGCGCCTCCCGGCAGACGCGATGGCCAGCAGGGCGCGCCCCCGGCCCCGGCCGGCAACCCGATGGGCGCCCCCGGCCGCGGTGGTCCCGGCGGACCGGGCGGCCCCGGTTCCGGACGGGGCGGTCCTGGCGGCCCAGGCGGACCCGGCGGGCCCCGTCCCGGACGCGGCGGCCCCGGTGGCCCAGGCGGTCCCGGCGGCCCCGGCGACGGTGAGGGCAGGGGACGGCGCGGCAAGCGGTCCGGCAAGCCGCGCAAGACGGGATGGCGGCGCTACGTCCCGTCCTGGAAGATCGTCGCCGCCGTTGTCGCGTTGCTGATGCTGGGCAGCATCGCGCTCGTCGCGATCGCGTACGCCAACACCCCGATTCCCAACGGGAAGCACGACGCGTTGCGTCAGGAGTCGGTGTTCTACTTCAAGGGCGGGACGAAGCCGATCGCGCGCGTCGGCATGCACCGCGAGGACGTCGCCCTCAAGGACGTCCCCGAGCATGTGCAGCGCGCCGTGCTCGCCGCCGAGGACCGCGGCTTCGAGCACGAGCCCGGCGTGTCCCCGAGCGGCGTCGGCCGCGCCCTGCTCAAGGCGGCCTCCGGTGGCAGCGTGGAGGGCGGCTCCACGATCACCCAGCAGCTCGCCCGCAACTACTTCGAGGGCCTGAGCCAAGAACGCAGCATCAACCGCAAGCTCAAGGAGATCCTGATCTCCATCCGGCTGGGGAACGAGCGGACCAAGGACTACATCCTTGAGACCTACCTCAACACGGTCGCGTTCGGCCGGTCGGCGTACGGGATCCAGGCCGCGGCGCGCGCCTACTTCCACAAGGACGTCAAGGAGATCAACGTCTCCGAGGCGGCGATGCTGGCCGCGCTGATCCAGCGCCCGGGCTACTTCGTGGTCACCGGCGACCCGAACCAGCCGGCCAAGAAGGCGCTCATCCACCGCTGGAACTACGTGCTCGACGGGATGGTGAGCGAGGGCTGGCTCGCTGCCGACAAGCAGGCCGAGCAGAAGTTCCCCACGGCCCAGAACCAGTGGAGCGATGTCAAGGAGGGCAACCAGACCGGTTACCTCCGCGACCGGGTGTACAAGGAGCTGAATGCTCTCGGCTTCGACAACACCCTGATCGAGAGTGGCGGCCTGAAGATCACCACCACGTTCGACGAGCGGTTGCAGAACTACACCGCCCAGGTGGTGAGAGCCGTCAAGAAGGAGCGGAACCTCTCCAACGAGATCCGCTTCGGGCTCACCACCATCGACCCGAACACCGGGGGCGTGGTCGCCGCCTACGGTGGTTCGAGCTACAAGAAGCAGCAGTACGACGACTCCTTCGACGCCAGGGTGCAGCCGGGCTCGTCGTTCAAGCCGATCGTGCTCGCCACCGCGCTGAACCAGGGCGTCAGCCTTCAGACCACGATGGACGGCAGCTACAAGCGGGTCATCAACGGTTCGAGCTTCACCAACGACAGCACCAGTGAGAACGGCGTCTACAACCTCAAGCAGATGACCGAGATGTCGATCAACACCGCGTACATCGACCTGGGGCAGAAGGTCGGGCTGGACAAGGTGGTGGAGACCGCCGGGAGGATGGGCATCCCGCCGAAGACCGAGGGCCTCAACGCCACCTACACCAGCCTCCCGCTCGGCGTCATCCAGGTCAGCCCGATGAGGATGGCCGAGGCGTACTCGACCTTCCCGGCCGGGGGCAAGCACCGCCCGGCGCACGTGATCGAGAAGATCAGCAAGGCCGACGGCACGCCCGCCGTCAACAGCGCGGGCAAAGTGATCAAGAAGCTGCCCTGGCAGACCGCCACCGAGGTGTTCCCGAAGGCGGTCGCCGACGACGCCACCGCCGCGATGCGCGCGGTCGTCCAGACTGGTACCGGTAAGCAGGCGAGTCTCGGGAACCGGCCCGTGGCGGGCAAGACCGGTACGACGACCGCGAACAAGGCCGCCTGGTTCGTCGGTTACACGCCCGAGTACGCGACGTCGGTGGCGATGTGGCGGCAGAAGGGCAAGGTGCAGCAGTCGCTGGTCGGGGTCGGCGGCTACTCCCAAGGGATCTACGGTGGCACGGTCCCGGCCGAGGTCTTCAGGCGCTACATGACCATGGCGCTGGACGGCAAGGAGATCAAGCAGTTCGACCCGCCGGCGAACGGCGGAGAGATCGCGACCTGGGGCGTGCCGAAGCCGGAGCCGACGCCGACCAAGACGCCGGAGCCGACCGAGACGCCCACCTGCCGGCCCGGCCAGCCGAGGATTCCGGGCCGGCCCGAGGCCCCGAACTGCGCGACCACGCCGCCCCCGACGAGCTCGGCGCCGGAGACACCGCCCCCGGGCACCCAGCCGTGCAACCAGGTCGGGATGCCCGAGGGCTGCAACCGGGACCTCCCGCCGACCGTCCCGGCTCCGGGCTGGTGGTGCATCTCGCACAGCGAGCACCCGGCCTGCCGGAAGGAGACGGAGACCCCGGGGCCAGGGCCCGGGCCGCAGCCGTGACGCGGACCTGAACCACCGCACGAAGATCGAACGGCCCGGAGCCCGCCACGGCGGCTCCGGGCCGTTCGCCGTCCGGGGCCGATCGGAACCACGTCCCGGAGGTGCCGTCCGGCGATGCGGGCGTGGCTCGATCGGGCGTGTCCGAGGGCGGCCGGGAGCCCAATAGTCTGCTGGCATGTCGTCGTCCCCCGAAAGGCTCAGGATGCCCGGCTCCCAGACCGACGGTGACGCGGTGGACCAGGAGAGCGGGCGCGACCGGCCCCCGAGGGGGCGCCTCGCCCGCCTCACGCCGGTGCTCACGGGCGTCACGGCCCTGGTCTGCCTGCTGGGCTGGCTCCAGAAATATCCCTGTGCCTCGGCGGGATTCGATTTCGTCAAGACGACGACCCGCGGCTGCTACACCGACATCTATCCGCTGTACTTCGGGCGCGGGCTGAGCGAAGGCAAGCTGCCCTACTTCGACACCTTCACCGGCTCCGACCTCCACTACGTCGAGTACCCGGTGCTCAGCGGCGCGTTCATGCAGGCGGTGGCGCTGCTGGTGCGGCCGTTCGGCGTCGACGCGCGGGGGATGGCGTTCTACAACGTGACGGCGCTCCTGCTCGCGCTGCTGGCGATCGTCGCGGTGCTGGCGACGGCGTACGTGGCGGGCCGGCGGTCGCTGCGCGTCGGGCTGATGGTCGCGCTGTCCCCGGCGCTGCTCCTCACCGCCTACATCAACTGGGACCTGCTCGCGGTCGCGCTGTCGGCGCTGGCGCTGGCCGCGTGGTCCCGGCGGCGTCCCGCGCTGGCGGGAGTGCTGCTCGGGCTGGCCATCGCGGCCAAGTTCTATCCGCTGCTGTTCCTCGGGCCGCTGGTCCTGCTGTGCGTCCGGGCCGGGCAGTGGCGCGCGATGGGGCGGATGCTGGCCGGCACGGCGGCGGCGTGGCTGGTGGTCAACCTGCCGGTGATGCTCTTCGCGTGGGACGGATGGCTGGAGTTCTACACCTTCAGCCAGCACCGCGGCGTCGACTGGGGGTCGATCTTCTTCTTCCTCCAGGACCAGGGGATGTCCGGGCTGGACGACAAGGACCGGCTCAACCTGCTCGGCACGGGAACGTTCCTGGTGCTCGCGCTCGGCATCGCGGTGCTGGCGCTCGCGGCGCCGCGCCGGCCGCGGCTGCCGCAGCTGATGTTTCTGGTCCTGGTGGCGTTCATGCTGCCCAACAAGGTCTGGTCGCCGCAGTACGTGCTGTGGCTGCTGCCCCTGGCCGCGCTGGCGCGGCCGAAGCTGCCGGCGTTCGTGCTGTGGCAGGTCGGCGAGATCGTCTACTTCTTCGGCGTCTGGTGGTACCTGCTGTCGGTCACCAACCAGGCGACCGGCGCCGGTCCGTCGGCGACACTCTCGACGCTGCTGGGCTTCGACGTCCCGGCGGAGGGCATCTCCAGCACGACCTACGGCGTGGCGCTGCTCGCGCGGTTCCTGACCGTCCTGCTGCTGGCCGTGCTGGTGGTGCTGGACGTCCTGCGGCCGTCCGGCGACCTCGTCCGGACGGACGGCGCCGACGATCCGGCGGGCGGGTTCCTCGACGGCGCGGCCGACGTGGTCAGCCTGCGCAGATGGCGTGGCAGGGCGCGGCACGCGGCTGAGCCGAGCGCCTGAGCCGAGCGCCTGAGGCGGCGGCTCGGGCCGGCCGTTGATCCTCCCGAGCAGCAGGCAGCACCGCGCGGGTCAGCCGCGGGCGGCGACGGGTGTCGGCGGTGCGCGTGGAGTCCATCTCGGGTTAAAGGGCGAGTGGCGGTCCGTCAAGGGATCGTGCGGAGGTGGCCGGGGCGGTGCCGGTCGTCCGGCCAAAATGCGCAGGTCAGCGCGCCGTCCGGGGGACGCGCGCGGGCACTGTGCGACGATTCCGGGTCCGGGCCCGCCGGATCGCGGCGTGCGGCGCGTCCGCGCCGGGAAGAACGGGGAACGTCACCACAGGGGCGGATCACCATCGCGATCGCGGGCCCCGCTGAGGCGAAGAGAAGAACTGCCGGGAGATGACGTGGACGCGAACCAAGCACTGACCGAGCTGCTCGCGGGAGAGGTGAAGCCGGGCGTCTACCAGTGGCGGACGCCCGCCGGCGCGGGCCCGATGGGCGACACCGGCTGGACGGCGCGGGCCGGGGAGGCCGGCTGGCGCGGGTTCCATCTGGACGGCCGCCGCGCGCGGGACAAGGACGCGTTCCTGGCGCTGTGCGCCGAGGTCTTCGGCTTCCCGGACTGGTTCGGCGGCAACTGGGACGCGCTGGAGGACTGCCTCGCCGACCTGTCGTGGGCGCCCTCCCAGGAGGGCTACCTGGTGCTGTACGAGTCGTGGGCCGACCTGGCCGACCTCGACCAGGGGGCGTTCCGCACGGCGCTCGACGTCTTCGCCGAGGCGGTGGAGACCTGGCGGGACACCCCCACCCCCATGACGGTGCTCCTGTCGAGCGTCGGCGTGGAGGTGGCCGGCGTCCCCCGTCTCGGCTGACCGGGCTAGTAGGTGGACCCGGTGCTGGCCGCGCTGCCGACGAGTACGGCCCAGAGCCCGAGGTAGAAGATCCAGCCGATGATCCAGCCCACCGTCATGATGTAGCCGAGGATCAGGCCGGCGGTCGCCATCCCCGCGCCGCCCTCACCGGTCCGCTTGATCTGGCTGTGCGAGACGTGCCCGAAGATGATCGCCAGGATCGAGGTGAACCCGCAGGAGAAGAAGCCGACGAGGCCGAGCACCATCGACGCGGTCGCCATGCCGTTGGTCGCCGGCATCACCGGTCCGGCACCGTAGTAGTGATGCTGGACCGGCTGAGACGACTGCTGGGGATAGGACTGCTGCTGCTGTGCGTATGGGTCCTGGGCCCCGTAGCCGTAGGGGTCGTAGGGGGGCTGTGCCATGGACTTCCCATTCGGGTCGCGCGCCCGCCGCCGAGAGTTTCGCGCGTGCGCTGAGGGCTGGAGTGCGGATTATGCCAGTCTGATGGGCAGCCATGAGTTTGTCGCCGTCTTGCCCGGTGCGGCTCGGCCGCTCCCGGCCGTACCGTCCCCAAGCGGGCGACAGCGGACGGGCGCTGTGGACGGGCTGTCTGGTCGGCCGTGCGGGGCTTGGGCAGGCTGAGGCATGAACGTCCCGTCCGGGTGTGCGTCCACCGCAGGGGAAGAGCGGCGCACGCGCTGGGCTGATGTGACTGAGGGCTGGTTCCTCCCGGTTAGATGCAGCCCCAGGTCGCCCGGTTCCCGCGAAGCCGCCGCGAGTTCCCGCCGAGCCGGCGGTTCAGGCCAGGTTGCCGCGCAGCCAGGCGATGTCGTCGGCCTGTCCCTCGGACGGCGTCTCCACCAGGACCGGTGCCCCGGCAGCGCGGACGACGGTGAGGATCAGCTCCGGATCGATGCTGCCGCTGCCGAGGTTGGCGTGCCGGTCGGCGCCCGAGCCGAACGCGTCGCGGCTGTCGTTGCAGTGCACCAGGTCGATGCGGCCGGTGATGGCCTTGATCCGGTCGACCGCGTCGATCAGCTCCTCGCCCGCCGCGTGCGCGTGGCAGGTGTCGAGGCAGAAGCCGAGCTTGCCGTCCAGGCCCGGCACCCCCGACAGCACCTCCCACAGCCGGGCGATCCGGTCGAACCGGCGCGCCATCGCGTTGCCGCCGCCGGCGGTGTTCTCGATCAGGACCGGGATCGGGAGGTCGATCCGCTCGAACACCTTGCGCCAGTTCTCGAACCCCGTCTCGGGGTCGTCGTCCTTGAGCACGTGGCCGCCGTGC
Organism: Actinomadura xylanilytica; assembly: GCF_030283145.1. Taxonomy (GTDB): domain Bacteria; phylum Actinomycetota; class Actinomycetes; order Streptosporangiales; family Streptosporangiaceae; genus Spirillospora; species Spirillospora xylanilytica. The sequence continues at coordinate 807,762 of NZ_JASNWE010000002.1, read as the reverse complement.
ACGATCAGCCCCTTGGCGCCGATCGAGGCCGCCGCCTCCAGTTGCTGGGTCAGGTTCTTGCGGCTGGGGATGCGGATCCGGTTGTTGGAGGTCGCCACGTTGATCGTGTACGGGGCGTGCACGAAGACGTCCACGTCGGAGTCGCGGACCGCCTCGACGCCCTCGGGCAGGACGGGCTTCTTCCAGCCCTGCGGGTCGCCCAGGAAGAACTGGACGACGTCGGCCCCGATGGCGCGGGCACTGTCGAGCGGATTGGTCTGATCGACGTGGGCTCCGATGCGCATGCCAACGAGACTAGCTCCGCCCGGCCGTGCCCCGCCCGGTCAGATGCCGAAGCCGCCGTGTCGGAGGGCGAAGCCGGTGCCCACGAACGAGGCGACCATGCCGATCACGTTCAGCCAGCGCTCGTTGGTCGTCGCCGACACCATCTGCGAGTAGAGCGCGATCGGGAGGCCGATCACGCCGGCGACCGCGCCGAAGAAGTGGGTCGGCGGGATGGCGCCGAGGATCAGCGCGAGCAGCCCCACCGTGATCGCGACGACCGACAGCGCGCTCTCCAGCGGATGTCGCCGGACCCCGCCGTCGATGTCGATGGCCGGTCGATCCCCCTCGGCTGCCTGGTGTGACATCGGGGTGCTCCCTCCGGTGCGTGGTGCGCGTTCCGGGCCAGGGGCGGATCGCCGGACGGGCGAACCGCGCCCACAGAGGGATTCCCGGCGGAACGGGCGGCCAATCGGCTCGGGTCGGGCGGATAATGTCGGCCGCAGCCGGTACCGTCGAACACGGATTCGAGAACAGCGATCTCGGTCCGCCCCGAGGGGAAGCGGGGAGAGGCAGGAGGTGCACACGGTGAGGGAGAGTGAGCTGGCGGTCATCGGTGACGCGGAGCTCGTCGAGGAGCTGTCGTTGCTGACGACCCAGGCGGCCAGGATGCGGGCCCGCATGGCCGACATCATGGCCGAGCTGGAACGCCGGCGCTGCGCGAAGGCCGCACCGGCCGGCGCCCGGCGCTGACAATGCCCCCGCGCGCCCGGGGCCGGGCCTGGTCCGGCCGGTCCGGCGGCACGTGGATACGGCTCGCACGCTGCCAACTCTTGGTAGCCTGTATCGGTCTCGCGGCCGGAGTCCCGGCGATCCGGATCAACACCGCCGCGGGAGACGCAACAGCCCTCCTGTCACGGAGAGACCGTGACCGCATCAGTCCAGAGGAGGTAGGGACAGCATGCGTCGTTACGAACTCATGACGATTCTCGACCCCGCCATCGACGAGCGCACCGCCAGCGCGGCCCTCGACCCGTTCCTGAAGGTCGTCAAGGACGACGGCGGCAGCGTTGAGAAGGTCGACGTCTGGGGCCGCAGGCGCCTGGCGTACGAGATTCAGAAGAAGTCCGAAGGCATCTACGCGGTGGTCGACCTGTCGGCTGAGCCTGCCACGGTCAAGGAGCTCGACCGTCAGCTCAACCTGAGCGAGTCGATCCTCCGTACCAAGGTCATCCGCCCCGAGGTGCACTGAGCCCCGGCTCAGCCCTCACGTCAGCCGGAGCGAGCCCCATGGCAGGCGACACCGTAATCACGATCGTCGGGAACCTCGTCGAGGACCCGAATCTGCGCTTCACCTCCAGCGGCCAGGCGGTCGCGTCGTTCCGCCTGGCCTCGACGCCGCGGTTCTTCGACCGCCAGTCGAACGACTGGAAGGACGGCGAGGCCCTGTTCCTGACCTGCAACGTCTGGCGGCAGGCGGCGGAGAACTGCGCCGAGAGCCTCCAGCGCGGCATGCGGGTGATCGTGCAGGGACGCCTCAAGCAGCGCTCCTACGAAACCCGCGAGGGTGAGAAGCGCACCGTCTACGAGATCGAGGTCGACGAGGTCGGCCCGTCGCTGCGCAACGCCACCGCCAAGGTCAACAAGACCCAGCGGCAGGGCGGCGGAGGCGGCGGGTTCGGCGGCGGCGGTCAGGGCGGCGGCTTTGGCGGCGGCTCCGGTGGGGGCGGCGGCTTCGGCGGCGGTCAGGGCGGCGGCCAAGGCGGCCAAGGCGGCCAGGGCGGTCCCGGTGGGGGCGGCGCCCCGGCCGACGACCCCTGGGCGACCGGCGGTGGCGGCGGTGGCGGCGGAGGCTTCTCCGACGACCCGCCGTTCTAACGACACGATTCATCCGATAATCCCGTCCATTCCCGTGTGAGCGGGGCTCTGGAAAAGGAGCACCACGATGGCGAAGCCACCTCCGCGCAAACCGAAGAAGAAGGTTTGCGTGTTCTGCCAGGAGAAGATCTCCTACGTCGACTATAAGGACACCGGCCTGCTGCGGAAGTTCATTTCCGACCGCGGCAAGATCCGGGCCCGTCGGGTGACCGGCAACTGCACCCAGCACCAGCGGGACGTCGCCACGGCGATCAAGAACGCTCGTGAGATGGCGCTGCTGCCGTACACCAGCACCGCGCGTTAGGAGGGATGGGAAACATGAAGCTCATCCTGACTCAGCAGGTCTCCGGGCTCGGCGAGCCCGGTGACGTCATCGAGGTCCGTGACGGCTACGGCCGCAACTACCTCGTGCCGCGCGGGTTCGCGATCAAGTGGACCCGGGGCGCGGAGAAGCAGATCGAGTCGATCAAGAAGGCCCGTTCGGCCCGCGAGATCGCCACGGTCGAGCACGCCAAGGAGGTCGCCGGCCGGCTTCAGGCGCTCACCGTGACCCTGCGCACCCGCACGGGCAGCAACGGGCGCCTGTTCGGCGCGGTCACCGCCGCCGACATCGCCGACGCGGTCAAGGCCGCCAACGGACCCGACCTGGACAAGCGGCGGATCGAGATCGGCAACCCGATCAAGACCGTCGGCTCGCACCGGGTCAGCGTCCGGCTGCACAGCGAGGTCAGCGCCACGATCGACGTGGACGTCGTCGAGGTCTGATCCGCATCCGGCACCGGAACGGCCGGGATCCCTTCGGGGGTTCCGGCCGTTCCGTTTTCGTTTCACGTGAAACGCCCCTGAACCGCCCTGTCCTTGGTGATCGACATCCCGGCCGCTACGTTCCGTGAGTAATCGATCATTGGACGGAAGGGGCGGCGATGTTCGCCGATTCGGAGGGGCCGCGGGGTCTGACCCGCCGTTCGATGCTGGGGGGCGTGGTCGGCGCGGGCCTGCTGGAGGTGCTCGCATCCGGAGCATCGGCCGATCGCGAGGCCATGGCGGCGACCCTTCCGGCCGGCACGGCGGCGATCCTCCCGCCCGGCACGGCGGCGCCGCGGCCACGGATCTACACCCGGCGCGAATGGAAGGCCACGCCGCCGAGGCACCCCGCCACCGTGCTCGACCGCGCGCCGACCCGCATCATCGTCCACCACACCGAGTGGCCCAACTCCGCCGACGAGACGCTCGCGCACGCCTTCCGGATCTCCCGCGAGATCCAGGAGCTGCACATGGACTCCAACGGCTGGGACGACATCGGCCAGCAGTTCACCATCAGCCGCGGTGGGTTCGTGATGGAGGGGCGCAACCGCAGCCTGCGCGCCGTCCACGACGGCCGGCTCGCGGTGGGCGCTCAGGTGCTGCACCACAACGGGCACACCATCGGGATCGAGAACGAGGGCACGTACATGAAGGCCGCGGTGCCGGGCCGCCTCTGGTCCTCGCTGGTGGAGGTCTGCGCCTGGCTGTGCGAGGCGTACGGGCTCGACCCGGCGCGTGCCATCGTCGGCCACCGCGACTACAACGATACCGACTGCCCTGGTGACGTCCTCTACGCACGCCTGCCGGAGCTGCGCGACGCTGTGGCCGCTCGCCTGAACGGCTCCCCGCCGCCCGCGCAAGCCGACGGCGGGCCTCCGGAGGACGGCGGGCCGGTCCCGGAGCACGATCAGGGTGCGGAGCACAGCCCGAGCCCGGGGCATCATCCGGATACGGAGCCTGGTACGGGGGCGGGGGACGGTCCGGCGCCCAGGGCGAGCCACCTCGACCATGGGCACCCGTCCGGTCAGGAATTCTCCGAGCCGACGCGGCGGCCCTGACTCCGAGCGCCATGGACGATGAGGCGCGGATGAGGGGCGCGGCGCGCCGTCAGGGGTCGGGGGTGGTGTAGCGGGTCCGGCTGCGGGCGATCTCGGGGTCGAGGCCCTCGACCAGCGACCAGATGCCCGCGACCCGTTCCACCAGGGTCTCGGTGGGCAGCCCGGCCAGGCCCTCGGCCGCCAGGTCCTCGATCGCCTGGGTCAGCCGGGCCATCCGCTCGCCGTGTGTGGAACACATGTTCGAATGGTAGCGAGCGGGGCACCCGGTCCGGGTAGGGTTCCGCGAATCGACCCCCATGGTGCGCACCGGCCCCACCCGTGCCACCTCGAGATCGGAGACGCTCATCGACCGAACCCAGCAGATCCGGCTCAGCGGGCAGGGCCTGGTGCTCCGCGAGTGGGACGACGCCGACCTGGCCGCGATGGCCGAGCTGTTCGACGACCCCGCGGTGGCCTACTGGACGCCCCTCGCCGCGCCGTTCGACCTGGCCGCGGCCGGCGCGTACCTGGCCCGGCTGAGGGCGTCCGCCGAGCGCCTGCACCTGGCGATCACCACCGACGGCCGCGTCCCCCTGGGCGAGGTGCTGCTCGACCGGACGCGCGGCACGCTCGGTTACGCCGTCGGCGCCGCGCACCGGGGGCAGGGGCTGGCGGCGCGGGCGCTCCGGCTGATGACGGCGTACGCGCACGAGGGGGCGGGCCTCGCCGTGGTGTCCCTGGAGATCGAGCCCGCCAACGACGCCAGCGCGGCGGTGGCTCGCGCCGCCGGGTACACGCTCAGCGGCGCCGAGCCCGTCGAGGTCGAGGACAAGGGGCGCACCCACGCGCTGCTCACCTGGACGCACCCGGCCTCGCCCTGACCGTCAGCGGGCCGGTCCGAACCAGCGTTCCGCGGCCTCCTCCAGGGACTGGAGGTCGTCGCCGGGGGGAGCTTCGAGTACGGGCTCGCGCTGCTCATCGACGGCATGCGGGCCCGGCTCGCCGCCCGGAGAGCGTGAGGGACGGCGCCGTCAGCGGCGTACGGCGCCGGTGACCAGCCAGGCGTCGCCGCGGGCCCGGAGGCCCAGCGTGACCATCCTGGTGAGCATCCACAGCCCGATCGCCAGCCACAGCCCGGCCAGCCCGCCGCCCCCCGCGTACACCAGCAGCGCGACCGGGAGGTAGACCAGCGTCGCGACCAGCGTCGTCACGGCCAGGTACGCCCCGTCGCCCGCGCCGATCAGGATGCCGTCCAGCACGAACACCACCCCCGCCACCGGCTGGAGCACCGCCACGATGATCAGCGAGGCGAGCAGCAGGTCGCGGACCTGGCCGTCGGAGGTGAACAGGCCGGGCAGCCAGGGCCGCATCGCGAAGACCGCCACCGCGAAGAGGACGCCGCAGCCGACGCCCCAGCCGACCATCCGGCGGGTCACCGCCCGCGCCCCGGCGGCGTCGGCGGCACCGAGGTGGCGGCCGGTGATCGCCTGGCCGGCGATGGCGAGCGCGTCCAGCGCGAACGCCAGCAGCGTCCACACCTGGAAGCCCACCTGGTACGCGGCGATCTCGCCGTCGCCCATCCGCGCCGCGAGCGAGGTGCCCACGATCAGCACCACGCGCAGCGCGGCCGTGCGCAGCAGCAGGTTCACGCCCGCCGTGGCGGAGGTGCGCAGCCCCGCCGCGTCGGGCCGTACCGGAGCCCCGTGCCGCCGCGCCGCGCGGAGCACGACCGCGACGTAGACGGCGGCGCCGCCCGTCTGCGCGAGGACGGTGCCCCAGGCCGATCCGGCGATGCCCCAGCCGAAACCGAGCACGAAGAGCAGGTTGAGCACCAGGTTCAGCGCGAAGCTGCCGATGGAGACCAGCAGTGGGGTGCGGGTGTCCTGGAGGCCGCGCAGAACGCCGGTGCCGGCGAGGATGACGAGCATCCCGGGGATGCCGAACAGGCTGACCCTCAGATACGTCTCGGCGTACGGGGCGACGGACGCCGAGGCGCCGAACGCGTCCACGAGCCACGGTGTCAGCGGCCAGCCCGCGAGGATGAGCACCGCGCCGATCACGACCGCGAGCCACATGCCGTCGATGCCCTGCCGGACGGCGGACGGCAGGTCGCCGGCGCCGACCTGCCTGGCCACTCCGGCGGTCGTCCCGTAGGCGAGGAAGACGCACAGGTTGACCAGCGTCGACAGGGCCTGCCCGGCCACCCCGAGGCCGCCGAGCTGCGCGGTGCCGAGGTGCCCTACGATCGCGGAGTCCGACAGCAGGAAGAGCGGTTCGGCGATCAGCGCGCCGAACGCCGGGACGGCGAGGCGCAGGATCTCGCGGTCGTGGGCGTTCAGGCGCCGCCGCAGGGATGAGCCGATCATGTCTGTGCACCAGGCTACCAAGCTGTAATCTTCTTAGGAAATTTGTCGCTTACCAGCCCGGATCTGGGACCGATTCGCGACTTTCTTTTTCTGCACAGCCGGTGGATAAAGTTTTCGCAGGTCAGAGAGTTGCTAGGGGATCTTGCTCCAAGTTTTCCCCAGGGTTGTCCACAGGTCGTGCACAACCTGGGCGGCGTGTCTGCACAGGGGCTCCACATCGTCGTCCACAGGCTTCTTTGCCCAAGGGGCACGCGGACTCGCAGAATGTCCGAGGCCGGAGATAGACGTGTGAGGGACGATCGGCAACGAGGCGGGCGGGGCCGCCGGCGGCCGGGATGAAGGGGGTGCGAGGGTGAGTGTGACCGAGCTCGGACCGCATGAGCAGGAGTTCGAACGCACGCCACCGCACGACATCGCCGCCGAACAGGGCGTGCTCGGCGGCATGCTGCTCTCCCCGGACGCCATCGCCGAGGTCATCGAGGGGCTGGGCAGCGCCGACTTCTACCGGCCGGCGCACCAGATCATCTACGACGTCATCCTCGATCTGTACGGCCGCGGCGACCCGGCCGACGCCGTCACCGTCTCCGGCGAGCTCACCAAGAACGGCGAGATCAGCCGGATCGGCGGCGCCCCCTACCTGCACACGCTGATCTCCTCGGTGCCGACCGCGGCCAACGCGGGCTACTACGCCAAGATCGTGCACGAGCGCTCGGTGCTGCGCCGGCTGGTCGAGACCGGCACCCGCATCGTCCAGATGGGGTACGCCGCTGACGGCGCCGACGCCGACGACGTCCTCGACCGGGCCCAGGCCGAGGTCTTCGCCATCGCCGAGAAGCGCGCCGGCGAGGACTACGTGCCGCTGAGCGAGATCATGCCGGGCGCCCTCGACGAGATCGAGGCCATCGGCAGCCGCGGCGGCTCGATGGTCGGCGTGCCCACCGGCTTCGCCGACATGGACGCGCTGACCAACGGCCTGCACCCGGGGCAGATGATCGTCGTCGCCGCCCGTCCCGCGATGGGCAAGGCCACCGCCCTGGACACGCCCCTCCCGACCCCTGCGGGCTGGACCACGATGGGCGAGGTCGGGGTCGGCGACCACCTGATCGGCGCCGACGGCAGGCCGACCCGCGTGGTCGCCGCGACCGAGGTCATGCGCGGCCGTCCCTGCTACGAGGTGGAGTTCTCCGACGGCGAGGTGATCGTCGTCGATGCGCAGCACGAATGGCGCACCACCGCCCGCGCGGGCGGTGGTGCGCCGGCCGGCGAACGCGAGCACGCCGACCGGCGCGCGAACGGGTGGCGCACCGGCGCTCGCCACCGCGTCACGCACCGGGAGACCGCGCTGCCGGGCCGAATCGAGTCGTTCCACCCGCTCCGCACACGGCCCGGCGGGCTCGGCACCTTCGGCCTCGGCCTCAAGAGCGGCCTGTCCTCCCCTCATGGTCACGCGACGCTCGAGCTCCCGGCGCGCCACGCCGCGCGGCACGGGCGTCCCGCCGGGGCCGAGTCCCGCCCGGCGGTCAGGACCACCGAGCGGATCGCGGCGTCCCTGCGTTGCGAGGGCGACGGCCGCCCCAACCACGCGGTCGAGGTCGCCGAGCCCTTCGATCTGCCGTCCGCCGACCTGCCCGTCGACCCCTACGTGCTCGGCGCCCGGCTGGGCGGCGGCGACGGACGCGGCGCGCACATCCCCGCGGCCTACCTGCGGGCGTCCGGGGCGCAGCGCCGGGCGCTGCTGGCCGGGCTCCTCGACACCGGCGGCCTCGTCGACGGGACGGGCCGGGTGCGGTTCGCCCCGTCCACCAGGCGGCTGGCCGAAGGGGTCCACGAGCTGATCCTCACCCTCGGGTACCGGGCCACGATGACGGCCGAGCGGCCCGAGGGCGCTGGGACGGCCGCACGCCACCAGGTCGGCTTCGCGCCCGCCGAGACGGTGTTCCGGACGCCGGGCAAGGCGGCACGGCAGCGCGCCGCCGCCGGGACCACCCGGGTCGTCCGGGCCGGGGCCGGGGTGCGGCACATCGTCGACGTGCGGCCGGTCGAGAGCGTGCCGGTCCGGTGCGTCCAGGTCGACAACGACGACCACATGTACCTGGCCGGGCGGTCGTGCGTCCCGACGCACAACTCGACGCTCGCGCTCGACTTCGCCCGCGCCGCGTCGATCAAGCACGGGCTGACCTCGGCGTTCTTCAGCCTGGAGATGGGCCGCAACGAGATCACCATGCGGCTGCTGTCGGCCGAGGCGCGGGTGGCGCTGCACGCGATGCGGTCGGGCACCATGCAGGACGAGGACTGGACCCGGCTGGCCCGCCGGATGAGCGAGGTGGCCGAGGCGCCGCTGTTCATCGACGACTCGCCCAACATGTCGATGATGGAGATCCGGGCGAAGTGCCGGCGGCTCAAGCAGCAGCACGACCTGCGGCTGGTCATCATCGACTACTTGCAGCTGATGTCGTCGGGGAAGCGGGTCGAGAGCCGCCAGGTCGAGGTGTCGGAGTTCTCCCGCTCGCTGAAGCTCCTCGCCAAGGAACTCCGCGTGCCCGTCATCGCGCTGTCGCAGCTCAACCGTGGTCCCGAGCAGCGCACCGACAAGAAGCCCATGGTGTCGGACCTGCGCGAGTCCGGGTGCTTGACGAGGGATACGACGCTGTTGCGGGCCGACACCGGCGCCCCCGTGACACTCGGGAGTCTTCTCGACGGTGAGGCCAGGGACGTCCAGGTGTGGTCGCTGGACCGGAACCGGCGCCTGGTGCCCAGGCCCGTGACCAATGTGTTCCCTTCCGGAGTGAAGGAGACCTACCGGTTGCGGCTCGCCTCCGGCCGGGAGGTCAAGGCTTCGGGGAACCATCCCTTCCTGAAGTTCGACGGATGGGCGCCCCTGGACGATCTGACCCCGGGGGACCGCATCGCGATTCCCCGCCGGACCCCCGAACCGCTGGCGGCGGAGATCGGCTGGTCCGAGCACCGGCTGGGGCTGCTCGCCCATCTCATCGGCGACGGGTGCGTTCTCCGCGAGCAGCCGGTGCGCTACACCTCCAACGAGCCCGCCAACCTTGACTTCGTCGAGCGGGCGGCGGCGGAGTTCGGCATCCACCCCCGTCGCGTCCGGCAGAACGCCTGGTGGCACTCCTACCTTCCCGCTCCCTCCCGGTGCGCGCGCAGCCGCAACCCGCTGCATGCCTGGTTCGGGGAACTCGGCATCGAGAACCTGCGTTCGCACGAGAAGCGGATCCCGGACGTGCTCTACGGGGCCGACCGCGCAGAACTAGCGGTCTTCCTGCGACACCTGTGGGCGACCGACGGGTGCGGGGCGGTGTCGGCGGGATCGGCGCCGAAGGTGTCCTACGCCACCACGAGCAGGACCCTCGCGGACGGCGTGACGCACCTCCTGTCCCGGTTCGGAATCATCGCCCGTATCCGAGAAGTACCCAAGAAGGGAAATCGCCCCAGCTATCACGTCACCGTCGCGGACGGTCCCGACCTGCGAATCTTCTGCCGGGAAATCGGAGTCCACGGCCGCCGAGGCGAATCCATCCCGGTGCTGTTCGCCAAGGTCAGCGGTCATCTCGACAACCCGAATAGTGGGTCGCTCCTCCGCGAATCGTGGGGGGCGGTGAAAGTGGAGCGTGTCCGGCTCGGCACGTCCGAACGCCGGTTCCAGGCGGCCACCGGAACCCGATACTGCGGATCGACGCAGCACCGGGTGGGGATTTCCCGGGCCCGCTATCCGCGGTGCGCCGAAGCGTTCGACTCCGATGCGCTCCGTCACGCGGGGAATGACGACGTCTTCTGGGACACGATCGTGGCCATCGAACCGCTCGGACCCCAGCCGGTCTTCGACGCCACAGTGGAAGAGACGCACAACTTCGTCGCGGACGGGGTCCTCGCCCACAACAGCATTGAGCAGGACGCCGACATGGTCATCCTGCTGCACCGCGAGGACGCCTACGAGAAGGAGTCGCCCCGGGCGGGCGAGGCCGACCTGATCGTGGCCAAGCACCGCAACGGCCCGACGGCCACGGTCACGGTCGCCTTCCAGGGCCACTACAGCCGCTTCGTCGACATGGCCCAGTAGAGGCCGCGGGCGGGTTGTAGGGTCTCAGATTTCGTGGCCAAATCTCACGAGCGATGGCCAAGCGATGCCATATCTGACACGAATCTGAGACTGGGACGGCTGCCTCGCTGTCTTCCCGGCATGCGTGACGCGCTGCTATTCGCCCGGACCGAACCGCGCGATCACCCGGGCCCGAGTCCGATCGATCACCATCGTGCGAGATGGCTTCGACTCCGCGGTGTGCTCGACCCCAGTAGCGGGTCATCTGCGGTGTGGCCGGATGCGTCCGCCCGGCGACGGCCCTTGCGGGCGCTCGGGCGCGCCGCCGCCTTCCGGTCAGGGATCTCTCAGGGACTTCTAGGGGCGATATCAGGGGTCAGCCCGGAGGCGTCGGAGCCGCGGACGGCCCTAGCTTCTGACGTCGGGGCCGGATGCCCCGCCCCCCAGCCCCTGAAGGCGGAAGCGTGCTCAAGAAGAAGACTCCCCCCACGTCGTCCTCGCCCGGACGCGGCCTCGCCAGGGCGGCGAGCGACGACGAGGTCGTCAGCCTGACCGACGTCCGCAAGTCCTACGGGAAGGACGGCGCCGCCCGGATCGCCGCCCTGGACGGGGTCAGCCTGTCGTTCCGCGCCGGGACCTTCACCGCGATCATGGGCCCTTCCGGATCGGGGAAGTCGACGCTGCTGCAGTGCGCGGCGGGGCTCGACCGGGTCGACGCCGGCCGGATCCTGCTGGCCGGGGAGCCGCTGCACCGGCTCCCCGAGCGGGCGCTGACCAGGCTGCGGCGCGAGCGGATGGGGTTCGTGTTCCAGTCCTTCAACCTGATCCCGGCGCTGACGGCCCGGCAGAACGTGGAACTGCCGCTGCGGCTCGCCGGTCGCGGGATCGATCCGGTGGCCGTCGACCGGGGGCTGGCGCAGGTGGGGCTCGCCGACCGCGGCAGGCACCGCCCGGCCGAGCTCTCCGGCGGACAGCAGCAGCGGGTCGCCATCGCCCGGGCGCTGGTGACCGGGCCCCAGGTGCTCTTCGCGGACGAGCCGACCGGCGCGCTGGACTCCCGGACGGCGCGCGACGTCCTGACGCTGCTGCGCGGCGTCGTGGAGGAGCACGGGCACACGGTCGTCATGGTGACGCACGATCCGGTGGCCGCCTCGTACGCGCGGCGCGTGGTCTTCCTCGCCGACGGGCGGGTCACCGGCGAACTGGCCGACCCGACGGCCGAGTCCGTCGCTCTGCGGATGGCGGCGCTGGAGCCCGACGGGAACGAGACGGTCCCGTGCTGAAGCTCGCTGCTGCCACCCTGCGCCACCGCCTGATCGGCTTCGCCGGCGCCTTCGCCGCCCTCGCGCTCGGGACGACGATGATCGGCATGATGGCGCTGACCCTCGCCGCCACCCTCGGCACGCCGCACCCGGGCCCGCAGCGCTTCGCGGCGACTCCGGCCGTGGTCGTGCCGCTGGGCTTCGAGGGTGAGCCGATGAAGGCGCCCGCCGTTCTCCCGGCCGACGTGGTCGCGAAGGTCACCGCGGCGGGACGCGCCACTCCCGACCGCACCTTCCCCGTCCGGCTCGCCTCCGGCCCGGCGCAGACCTCCGGTCACCCCTGGTCGTCGGCCGCCTCCGCGGGCTATCGCCTGGTGGTCGGTCGTGGCCCGGGCGCCGCGGACGAGATCGTTGTCGGCGGCGGCTCCGCGGCGTCCGTCGGACGGCGGGCCGAGGTCGCCACGCCCGACGGCGTCCGCGACTACCGCGTCGTGGGCGTCACCGGCGCGGCGTGGTTCGAGCACGCGGTCTTCTTCAGCGACGCGGAGGCGGCGCGCCTGTCCCCGGGCGTCAACGCGCTGGCCACCGACCAGGATCCGCACCGGCTCGCCGCGCTCGTGGGCGCCCGGGCGACCGTCCTCACGGGCCACGCCCGGACTCAGATCGATCCCGACGACACCGGCGGATCTGCCGAGTTGGCCAACGCACAGGGCATGGCGGGCAGCACGACGGGGCTCGCGGTGTTCGTCGCGGTGTTCGTCGTCGTCGCGACGTTCGCCTTCGCCGCCGAGCAGCGCCGCCGCGAACTCGCGCTGTTGAGGCTGGTGGGCGCCGCTCCTGGGCAGGTGCGGCGCATGGTGCTCGGCGAGGCGCTGCTCGTCGGCCTGGCCGCGGCCTTCACCGGATGCGTGCTCGCGCCGTTCGGGACCGTCCCGCTGCGCTCCTGGATGGTCGGTCACGACGTGGCCCCTACCTGGTTCGCCATCCCGGTCACCGTCGTGCCGCTGCTGATCGCCTTCGTCGTCGGCGTGGCCGCCGCGCTGGCCGGTGCCGCCGCGACCCTGCTGCGCGTCTCGCTGATCCGCCCGGTGGAGGTGATGCGGGACAGCGCGGTGGAGCGCCGCGCGCTGACGCCGGTCCGCCTGCTGCTGGGGACGGGGATGCTGGCCGGCGCGGTCATCGCGGGGATCCAGATCTCCCGGACCACGCCCTATCTCGCGGCCACCGTCCGCAAGTACGAAGCGGTCCCGGTGCTCTACGTGGGCGCGGTCGCGCTGCTGGCGCCGGTCCTCCTGCCTCCCGTCACCCGGCTGCTGATCCGGCCGCTGCGCGGATCCGCCAAGGCCGGTCCCCTGCTGGTGCGCGAGAACATCCTCGCCTCCCGGCGCCGGACGGTCGCGATCGTGACACCCGTCGTGCTGGCCGTCGGACTGGTCGGCACGCTGCTGACCCTCCAGAGGTCCGCTGACGCCACGACGCTCGTCCGGCAGCGGCAGGAGATCCGCGCGACGGCGGTGGTCCAGCCCGGCGGCGGTGGCGAGATCGACGCCCGGACGCTCGCCCGGCTCAGGGCCGTGCCCGGGATCGACATCACGCCGGTCACCACGATGAACGTGCGGATCGGCACCGTCCACGGCGAGCAGATCGATTCGCTGACCACGACCGTGGTGCCCCCGAAGGCGCTGGGCCGCTCCATCCGGCCGCCCGTCCGCTCCGGGTCCCTCACCGCCCTGCCGGACAATTTCCTGGTCATCGACCAGCACGCGGCCGACTCGGACGACCTGTCGGTGGGCGGCCACGTGGTCGCGCTGCTGCCGTCCGGACGGCGGCTCCCGATGGTCATCCCCGCCGTCGTCGCGCGCGGCCTGCACGGGGACGACACCTACGCCTCGTCCGCGCTGACCGGCACGACGACGGCGAACCAGGTCTACCTCGATTCCTCCGGTCCCCTCGACACCGCCGCGGTGGACCGGGCGCTGGCGGGCACCGGAGCCCGCGTCATGCGCTACGACGCCTTCCTCGACGCCGAACGGTCGAGCGCCGAGCGGCAGGCGAACAACGCCGCGGTGGTGATCCTGGGGATCACTCTCGCCTATGCCTTGATCGCGATTGCCAACACCCTGGTCATGGCCATGGCCGGCCGCCGCCGCGAGTTCGCCCTCCTCGGACTCGCCGGCTCGGCACGCGGTCAGATCGTCCGCGTCTGCGCAGCCGAGTCGGCCATAGCAGTGGTCATTGGAACCGCCCTCGCCGCCGCGGCGACCGCCCTCGCCGCGATCACCCAGCACGTGTCGTTGGCCAAGCTCGCGACCAGTCCGCCGACCGTGGTCGCGTGGCCCGAGATCGGCGGCGCCATCGCCCTGTGCGCCCTCATCGCCGTCGCCACCGCGTCGGCCTCGACCTGGCGCGCGACCCGCCGCCGTGCCATCGAGGCCGCGGGCCTGCCGCGATGAGTCCGGGTGGCCCCTGAGTGACGGCGATGGTCACGGACAGATGGCGCGGTAGCCGATACCGGACGGTACGTACCGGGTCCATTCGGTGCGGGTGAGGGGGCGTCCGGCGATGGTGATCAGGGACCTCATGGCGTGGTCGAAGGCGAGGGCCCCCACCGAGCCGGTGTGACCGGTGAGGTCCGCGCCGAGCTGGGTCTGGGTGGTGGTGTCCCAACGCTTGGCCACCGCGTCGTCACCACAGCAATTGATCATCAGCCACTGGGACGCCACAGAGCCGAGCAAAGTTCGCCGCGGCGGGACCTACCGGTCTTCTCCTGTCGGATGATGTCGGATTCGACATCGGCTGTGAGACCGGCTGGATCACCGGCCCTGGACGCGCTCACACTCGTGGATGTGCCCGGGACGTGAGACGGCCGACAGAACCACAGGTCAGCGCGATGCTCGATGACACGAGCCGCGAGATCCTCCAGGGCGTACGACGACCGCGACGGCACACGGCGGCGCCGCGGGCGGGATGCGGGAGAATGCCGCGAGCGGCGAGAACTCTGGAGGTCGAGTTGGTCAGGTACGGGGAGCCCGGCGTGGTCGAGTGGGTGGAGTCCACCGGGCCACTGGTCGTCCTCCCTGAGGCGGAGCTGCCGTCCTGGCTCGGGATCGAGGAGCCCGCGACGGAGACCGACTACGACAGGGCCTGCGCGGTCGGCGGCCGGGTCGGCCTGATCCCTGTCGGGCAGGCGACCGGCCTGGTCCTCGGCGACGACCCTACCGGCACGTCGTTCGTTCCCGAGCACGGCGCGTTCGTGCGGTGGTGCGCCGCCGATTCCGAGGACGGGCTGCTCGGGAGCGTGGGGGACGCGATGCGGGAAGCCGACTGGGAGCCCGAGCTGTACTGGGACGTGCCCGGCCCTGTGGTCCTGTTCGACGCGGCGTTGCCGGGCATCGCGGTGAGCCACGAAGACCATGTGCGTGTTCCGCTGGATGCCGGACGGTACGCGGTGCGCGCGGGGTACGCCGAGCCCGACCTCCGGACCCGGATCGGCCTCGTCCGGCTGCGCGGGATCCCCGTGCCTGGGTGATCGCGTCCGGGTGATCGCGGGCGGGGCGAGGGGCGGGGGCGGGTGACTGTTCGGGGCCGCCGGCCGATCAGTCCGCGTGGGCCGGGGTGAGGCGCCACAGGGAGGTGACCTCGGCGGCGCGGGCGGCGTGGAGCGGATCGGTGGCGTCGGAGGCGCGCGGGTGCCGCGGCTTGATGTCCAGGCGATCGACGACGTCCAGGCCCGCCGCGGCGAACGCGGCGAGCAGGTCGGCCCTGGTGCGCAGCCCGAGATGCTCGGCGAGGTCGGACAGGATCAGCCAGCCCTCGCCTCCGGGCGCCAGGTGCTCGGCCAGCCCGCCGAGGAAGCCGAGCAGCATCCGCCCGTCCGGATCGAACACCGCGTGCTCCAGCGGGGAGCTCGGCCGCGCCGGCACCCATGGCGGATTGCACACGATCAACGCCGCCCGGCCGGGCGGGAACAGGTCGGCCTCGACGACCTCCACCCGGTCGGCGAGGTCCAGCCGGGCGAGGTTCTCGCGGGCGCAGGCGAGCGCGCGCGGGTCCTGGTCGGTGGCGACGACGCGTCCGACGCCGCGCCGGGCCAGGACGGCGGCCAGCACGCCGGTGCCGGTGCCGACGTCGTAGGCGACCGCCCCGGTGGGCAGCGGCGCTTCGGCGACCAGGTCGACGTACTCGCCCCTGACCGGGGAGAACACGCCGTAGTGCGGGTGGATCCGGTCGCCGCCGAGCGCCTCGACCCGCACGCCCTTCTCCCGCCACTCGTGCGCGCCGATCACGCCGAGCAGCTCCCGCAGCGACGCGACGTACGGCTCGTCGTCGGGGCCGTACGCCTCGGTGCAGGACTGCCGGACGTCCGGCGCCCGGCGCAGCGGGATCACGTGGCCCGGCTCGAACGCGATCAGCAGCATGCCGAGGGTCCGGGCCCGCTGGGCTCTGGCCTGCCGGTACAGGTGGAACGCCTGCACCTGGGACGGCTCGGCCTTCGCGCGCCGCCGCCGCGGCGGGCGGTCGGCGCGGCGCGTCATCGCCTGGAGGAGCTGCCGCGCGTTCTGGAAGTCGCCGCGCCACAGCAGCGCGGTGCCCTCGCAGGCCAGCCGGTACGCGTCGTCAGCGCGGGTCTCGTCGTCGGCGACCACCACCCTCCGGGGTGGCGCCGCGCCGCTCTCGGACCGCCAGGGGGCGGACCGCTCCGCGCCGTCCTCGGTCCAGGTGAGGACCCGCCGTTCGTCGCTCTCGTCCATCGGCCGTCCGCTCGATCTCGTCATCGCTGCCGCAGGTCCACCGCCCCTGATCGTACGGTGCGGCGGGACGTGCCGCGGCGGCGCGGCGGGCTACGCCCCGCGGGCGAGGTCGGCGCTGGAGGCGTGCCCGGACGGGCCGTCCAGCTCGCGTGCGGCGAGCTCCCGCAGCGCCCGTTCGGACGGCGAGCCCGGCTCGGCCGCGTACAGCATCAGCCGGCTCAGGTCGGGGTCGCCGGGCAGGTGCAGGGTCTCGAACGGCAGCTCCAGCGGGCCCACGTCCGGGTGGACGATGCGGGCCACGCCGTGCGTCAGGTCGGTCACGTGGTGCTCGGACCACATCCGCGCGAACTCGGCGCTTCGCGCCAGCAGCCCGTCGATCACCGCGCGGAGCCGTCCGTCGCCGGGCTCCTGCGCGGACCGGAACCGCAGGTAGGCCACATTGCGGCGGGCCACGGTGCCCCAGTTGCCGCCGAGCCGCGTCCGGTAGTCGCCGTTCAGGTGGATCTGGTGCGACCAGGTCCGCTCCTGCGGCGGGACCTCGGCGAGGTCGACGAAGACCGCGGCGGTGAGCCGGTTCCAGGCGACCACGTCGGTGTGGTGGCCGACCACGTACGCGGGGGCGTGCGTGATCGAGTCGAGCAGGTGCTGGAGCGGCGCGCGCAGCCGCGGCGGCGCCTCCCGGCGCTCCCGGCGCGGCGGGTGCGCGAGGCGGTGCAGGTGGGCGTGCTCGTCGGTGTCCAGCCGCAGCGCGCGGGAGATCGCGTCGAGGACCTCGCCGGAGACGTTGTCGCCGTGCCCCTGCTCAAGCCGGATGTAGTAGGCCACGCTCACCCCGGCGAGCTGTGCGAGCTCCTCACGGCGCAGCCCCGGAACGCGGCGTCGCGTCCCGTACGAGGGGACACCGACGTCCTCGGGCCGCAGCCGTGCGCGCCGCGACTTGAGGAACGCGCCGAACTCGCCGTTCTGGGAGGTCATGCGGGTGAGGGTAGCGGCAGCGCCGGGCGGTCCGGCCGCCGGCCGAGCCTGATACCGCCGGTGGTACCAACAACGGAGGGCTGGGTCCGGCGCCGCGCCCGCGTGATCGTTCTCCCATGACCCTCATCGAGACCGCACCCGGCCCCGCGCCCGCCGTCCCGGCGTCCGCCGGGACGCGGATGACCTCGCGGCACAAGCTGATCCTGACCCTCCTCCTCGGCGCGCAGTTCATGCTCGCCATCGACTTCTCCATCCTCAACGTCGCCATGCCGGTCGTCGGCGAGGGCCTCGGCTTCGGCCTCGGCGGGCTCCAGTGGATCGCCACCGCGTTCGCGCTGCCCGCCGCCGGCTTCACGCTGCTGTTCGGACGCGTCGCCGACCTGTTCGGGCGCCGCCGGATGCTGCTGGCGGGCATGGCGCTGCTGGCCCTCGGCTCGCTGCTCGGCGGGCTGGCGACCAGCCCGGCGGTCCTGCTGGCCGGACGGGTCATGCAGGGCCTGGCCACCGCGATGGCGACGCCCGCGGCGCTGTCGCTGCTGACCACCTCGTTTCCCGAGGGCCGGCTGCGGACCCGGGCGCTCGGCCTCAGCGGCGCGCTGATGTCGGCCGGATTCACCGTCGGCGCGGTGCTCGGCGGAGTGCTCACCGACCTGCTGAGCTGGCGCTGGGCGTTCCTGGTGAACGTGCCGGTCGCGGTGCTGATCCTGGTGGTCACGCCGGTCCTGGTCGGCGAGAGCCGCGCCGCCCGCAGGGGACGGCTGGACGTGCCCGGCGCGGTGACCGTCACCGGTGGCCTGCTGGCGCTGGTGTACGGGATCACCGCGGCCGGCGAGCGCGGCTGGGGCAGTCCCCTCGCGCTTGGCACGCTGGCCGCCGCGGTGGCGCTGCTGGTGGCGTTCGTGCTCGTCGAGCGGCGCGCGCCCGCCCCGCTCGCGCCGCTGCGGGTGCTGACCAAGCGGACCGTCACCTGGGGCAACATCGGGGGCCTGGTCGCATTCGCGACCGAGACCTCGCTGGTCTTCCTGATGACGCTCTACCTCCAGCAGGTGCTCGGCTTCTCGCCGCTCACCACCGGCCTGGCCCTCGGCGTCCTCGGCGCCGGGACGTTCGCGGGCGGCGTCGCCGCGCCGCGGATCATGGCGCGGGCCGGCGGCCGGTGGACGCTCGCCGGCGGGCTGGTGCTCCAGGCCGTCGCGACCGCCGCGCTGCTCGGCCTCGGCGAGTCCCGCGGCGGGCTCGGCCTGATGCTGGCCGCCACGGCCATCGGCGGGTTCGGCAACCTGGTCGCGATCGTCGCCTTCATGGGCACCGCCACCTCCGGTCTTCCGGACGGGGAGCAGGGCCTGGCCACCGGGCTCGCCACGATGACCCAGCAGGTCGCGATCACCGTGGGCATCCCGGTGATGAGCGCCGTCGCGACGGCCCGCGCCGGCGTGCTGGACGGCATCCACACCGCGACGCTCGTCAACGCCGGACTCGCCCTCGCGGGCGCCGCCCTCATCGCGGTGTTCCTCCGCGCGCCCCGTTCCGGCCGCTCCTGACCGCTTTCGAAAGGGAACGAAACCATGGATCTCGAACTCTCCGGCAAGGTCTTCATCGTCACCGGCGCCTCCGCCGGGATCGGGGAGGCGACCGCGCGGCTCCTGGCGGGCGAGGGCGCGTCCGTGATCGGCGTCTCCCGCAGGCCCGCCGACCGGCCGGGCGGCGCGGCGGGCGCGGACGGACGAGTGAGCGCCGTCGCCGCCGACGTGACCGACCCCGATGCCGCGCAGCGCGTCGTGGACACCGCGCTGGCCCGGCACGGGCGGCTCGACGGGCTGGTCAACAACGCGGGGGGACTGGAGTCCCGCATCGGCTTCCTGGACGTGACCGACGCGCAGTGGCACGCCACGTTCGAGCTGAACTTCCACTCGGCGGTGCGGATGGCCCGCGCCGCGCTGCCCGCCTTGATCGACCAGGGGGCGGGGGCGCTGGTGCACGTCTCCAGCGAGGCGGCCCGGTTCCCCGACACGCCGCTGGTCGACTACGCCGCGTCCAAGACCGCGCTGCTGGCGGTGTCGAAGACCCTCGCCGTCGAGTTCGGCCGCTGCGGGATCCGGTCGAACGTCGTCACCCCCGGCCCCACCCGCACCCGCCTGTGGGACGAGCCCGGCGGGTTCGCCGACCAGCTCGCCGAGCAGTACGGGCTGCCGGTGGACGAGGCGATCGACCGGTTCGTCCGGGAGGAGCGGCGGCTGCCCACCGCCCGGCTCGGCACCCCGGACGACGTCGCCCGGGTGATCGCGTACCTGCTGTCGCCGCCGGCCGGGCAGGTCACCGGCGCCGAGTGGGCCGTCGACGGCGGCGCCCTGCGCCAGCTGTGAGCCCGTCGGCGGCGCCCCGCGCCGGCCGCGACCCCGTCCCCCTCGCCTCCCGTCTCCCGCCGGTCCGGCCGGCGGGAGACGCCTTGGCGGCACCCGGTACGCCGGGCCCGCTTCGGCTGCACCCGGAACCCGGCGTCAGGCCGTCGGGACCTTGTCGAGGAACCCGTACACCTTGCCGAGCCGCCCGTCCGCCGCGAACACCGCCACGTCGAACCCGACCACCAGCGCCTCGCCGCCTTCCGGGCCGAGCTCCCAGGTGAAGCGGGCCTGGTCGTGGTGGGCGTCCACGGGGCCGCCGGCCCGGAAGACCAGGCCGGGGAACTGCTCCTGCACCGCGCCGATGGTGGCGGCGATGGCGTCGTGCCCCGCCACGTCGGCCAGCGGGTCGGTGTACGCGCCGTCCTCGGTCCACAGGGTCTCGACGGCGGCGCGCAGGGCGGCGGGGTCGGTCTCGTTCCAGGTGGCCAGGTAGCGCTCCACGAACTGCTGCGCGTCGTTCATCGCGATGCTCCTGTCTTGATCCTCCGGGTCCGTCCCGGTGTCCTGTACTTTGCCGGGGTCCGCGAGGAAGATCGATTACCTGGGAGGTCATGCCCGGAGGGACGGCCCGATTCGTCCGTTGATCAGGTGGATAGTGTCGGCTTGCTTCCGGCATCGGCTCCGGAGGCGGACGGAAGACGGCGGCGCGGAGGAGCGTTTCAGTGTCGGACTCGGCGACGGCGGACGCCCGGACGGGCCGCGCGAGCGGGACTCGGGCCGCGGGCGGCGACGGCTCTGGAGGGGCCGGAGGCGCGACGGTGGCGATCGGCCTCGCCGTGCTCGGCGCGCTGTTCTTCTCGGTCTCGTTCATCGCCAACCGGATCATGGCCGTGGACGGCGGGGCCTGGGAGTGGAGCGCGTCGCTCCGCTTCCTCTACTCGCTCCCGATCTTCCTGGCCATCGTCGCCGCGCGCCGCGGTGTCCGGCCCGTCCTGCGGGCGCTGCGCGCGAACCCGGGCCCCTGGATCCTGTGGAGCACGGTCGGGTTCGGTCTCTTCTACGCGCCGATCTGCCTGGCCGCCGACCTCGCGCCGGGCTGGACGGTCGCGGCGACCTGGCAGGTGACCATCGTCTGCGGGGTGCTGCTCGCGCCGCTGCTGTACGACGACGACCGGGGCCGGATCCCGGTCCAGGGCCTGGTGCTGTCCGGGCTGATCCTGGCGGGGGTCTTCCTCACCCAGTTCGGCCACGGCGGCCTGTCGTGGGAGATGGCCGGCGGGATCGTGGTTGTGCTCGTCGCCGCCATCGCCTATCCCGTGGGCAACCGGCGGACGATGGAGCTCGCGGTCGCGGAGCCGGCGGGCACCGCGGCGGAGGGCGGCGAGCCGGAGGGCGGCGAGCCGGAGGGCACGGGGCCGGCGGGCGCCGGCCTGGACACCTTCCAGCGGCTGCTGGCCATGTCGCTCGCGAGCCTGCCGTTCTGGCTGCTCGTCGCCCTGGCGGGCGGGCTGCGGGCCGGGCCGCCGTCCGGCGGGCAGCTCGCCACGACGGCTCTGGTCGCGGTCTGCTCAGGCGTGATCGCCACATCGCTGTTCTTCGCCGCGACGCACCGGGTGCGGCGGCATCCGCTGCGGCTGGCGGCGGTGGAGGCGACGCAGGCGGCCGAGGTGGCCTTCGTCGCGCTGGCCGAGCCGGTGATCGCCTCGTCGGCGCCGCCCGGGGCGTGGGCCTGGACGGGCATCCTCGCGATCTGCGCGGGCGTGGTGCTGTACGCCTTCGCGGGCCGCGGCGGCGGCGCCCCGGACGCCTCCCGGGAGGCTTCTCCGGACGCTTCCCGGGAGCGGGATCCGGCTCGACGATGATGTCGGATTCTCGCTAGTGGAATCCGCTGACCATCGGCGATGCTGGAGATATGCATGAAGACGTGGAGCGGTGCCTGCGCGCGGTCCAGTCGAAGGACGCCCGCTTCGACGGATGGTTCTTCGGCGCGGTGCTGACCACCGGCATCTACTGCCGGCCGAGCTGCCCCGTGGCGCCGCCCAAGCCGCAGAACATGCGCTTCTACCCTAGCGCCGCCGCCGCTCAGCAGGCCGGATTCCGGGCCTGCAAGCGGTGCCGTCCCGACTCCAGCCCCGGCTCGCCCGAATGGAACCAGCGGGCCGACGCCGTGGCCCGCGCGATGCGGCTGATCGCCGACGGGGTGGTCGACCGGGAGGGCGTGCCCGGACTGGCCGGCCGCCTCGGCTACAGCACCCGCCAGATCGAGCGGCAGCTCCGCGCCGAGCTCGGCGCGGGCCCGCTCGCCCTCGCGCGGGCGCAGCGCGCCCAGACCGCGCGGCTGCTGATCGAGACCACCGCGATCCCGATGGGGGACGTGGCGTTCGCGGCGGGCTTCGCGAGCATCCGCGCGTTCAACGAGACGGTCCGCGAGGTCTTCGCGCTCACGCCCACCGAACTGCGCGACCGCGTCGCGCGGGGGCACCCGGCCGCCGTGTCCGGCTCGCTGTCGCTGCGGCTGCCGTTCCGCGCGCCGCTCTGCCCGGACAACCTCTTCGGGCACCTGGCCGCGACCGCCGTGCCCGGAGTGGAGGAGTGGCGGGACGGCGCGTATCGCCGCACCCTGCGGCTACCGAACGGTCATGGAATCGTCACCCTGCGTCCCCGGCCCGACCACGTGGCCTGCGCGCTGACGCTGACCGACCTGCGCGACCTCACCATCGCGATCAGTCGCTGCCGCTGGATGCTCGACCTCGACGCCGACCCCGTCGCGGTCGACGACCAGCTCGGCACCGACCCGGTGCTGGCGCCGCTCGTCCGCAAGGCCCCCGGGCGCCGCGTCCCGCGCACGGTGGACGGCCCGGAGTTCGCCGTGCGGGCCGTGCTCGGCCAGCAGGTCTCGACCGCCGCCGCACGCACCCACGCGTCCCGGCTCGTCCTCGCGCACGGCGACCCGGTCGCCGATCCGGGCGGCGGCCTGACCCACCTGTTCCCGTCCCCGGAGGCGCTCGCCGGTCTCGATCCGGGCACGCTCGCGTTCCCGCAGAGCCGCCGCTCCACCCTGACCACGCTGGTCGAGGCGCTCGTGAAGGGGGACGTCGACCTCGGCGTGGGCAGCGACTGGGACGAGGCCCGCGCCGCCCTCACCGCCCTGCCCGGGTTCGGCCCGTGGACGATCGAGTCGATCGCGATGCGCGCCCTCGGCGACCCCGACGCGTTCATTCCCGGCGATCTCGGCGTCCGCGCCGCCGCCCGTGACCTCGGCCTTCCCGAGACGCCCGCCGCCCTCACCCGCCGCGCCGCGCACTGGCGCCCATGGCGCGCCTACGCCGTGCAGTATCTGTGGGCGACTGGTGACCACCCCATCAACCTCCTCCCGACCGGCTGAACGAAAGGACACCCCATGAGCACCATCACCGCCAACGGGAGCCGCATGTACACCGTGCTGGACAACCCCTTCAGCCGCCTCACCCTGGTGGCGACCGACGGCGCCCTGTCCGGGCTCTACATGGACCTGCAACGGCATCGCCCACCGGACGAGACGTTCGGCGTCCCCGCCCCCGACCCGACCGCGGAACCGTTCCGTTCCGTCACCGAGCAACTGGCCGCCTACTTCGCGGGCGAGCTCACCGACTTCGACCTGCCGCTCAACCTGCGCGGCACGCCGTTCCAGCAGCGGGTCTGGGCGGCCCTGCAAGACATCCCCTATGGGGAGACCATCTCGTACGGAGAACTCGCAGTGGAGATCGGCAACCCCAGCGCGTCTCGCGCGGTCGGCCTCGCCAACGGTCGCAACCCGGTCAGCATCATCGTCCCGTGCCATCGCGTCGTGGGTTCCACCGGCAGCCTCACCGGCTACGGAGGCGGGCTGGAGCGCAAGCGGCTCCTGCTCGACTTCGAACGGGGGAACCGCACTGGCGCGGCCGGTGCGGCGGAGACGCTCTTCTGAGCAGGACGCGCACTGGCTCATAGGACAGCGCCGTATGGAGCCGCCTGGAGTGTCGGTCCGGATCCCCGCACTGGGGAGCGCGCGATTCTGTCCGAGGCGGCGGTTAGCGTGCGGGCGATGGAGGGGGATCCCCCGGCGAAAGGCAGGTCACAGTGGAGTTCCGGGTCGACCGTCAGACGCTCGCCGAGGCCGTGGCGTGGGCGGCGCGGTCCCTGCCGGCCCGGCCGGCACTTCCGGTGCTCGCGGGCATGCTCGTCGAGACGTCCGCCGACGGCGCGTTGTCGCTGGCCGGGTTCGACTACGAGGTGTCCGCGCAGTCGCGCATCGAGGCCGCCGTGGCGGCGCCGGGACGGGTACTGGTCCCCGGACGGCTGCTCGCCGAGATCGTCCGCAGCCTTCCTCCACAGCCTGTGGATATCTCCGTGGAAGGCGCCGAGATGGTGCTCCGCTGCGGCAGCGCCGAGTTCGGGCTGCTGACCATGCCGGTGGAGGACTACCCCGCCCTGCCCGAACCGCCGGCCGTCGCCGGCACCGTCCCCGGCGACGTCTTCGCCGCCGCCGTCGCCCAGGTGACGCCCGCGTCCGGCCGCGACGACACCCTGCCCATGCTGACGGGCGCGCGGATCGATTTCGAGGGCGACACGATGTGGCTCGCCTGCACCGACCGCTACCGCATCGCCGTCCGCGAGCTCGCCTGGAACCCGTCCGGCCCCGGGTTCGCCGCGGGCGTCGTGGTGCCCGCCCGCACCCTCGCCGACACCGCCAAGGCGATCAGTCCGGGCGCCGACGTCACCCTCCGCCTCGACGGCGGGGCGGGCTCGCTGATCGGTGTCTCGGGCGGCGGGCGCAGTATGACCACCCGCCTGCTGGACGACCAGTACATCGACTACCGCGCGCGGCTCAAGGGCACCTGGACCTCCACCGCGCACGTCCGCACGGCCGCGTTCGTCGAGGCCGTCAAGCGGGCGGCGCTGGTCACCGACCGGGGCACCCCGATCCGGCTGGCGTTCAGCGAGGGCGAGGTGCGCGTCCGCGCCGCGTCCGGCGACGCCGCCCGCGCCAACGAGAGCCTCGCCACCACCCTCACCGGCGACGACGTCGACATCGCGTTCAGCCCCCAGTACCTGCTCGACGGCCTGGCGGGCATCGGCACCGAGCACGCCCGCCTGGAATGCGCCGGCCCCATCCGCGCGGCCCTCCTCAGCGCCGTCTCCGACGATGAGGACACCGAGGACACGGCCGGTACCGGCTACCGCTACCTGGTGATGCCCGTCCGCCTCAGCGGCTGAGATCCGGTTCGACTGATCCTCGGATCGGCCGGGGCGCCTGGGAGGCCGGGCTCATCCGCCCGCCGCCTGTCCGTGGGCGGGGTGGTGGCCGGGGGATCACAGGTCCAGGACCGCCAGCACGAAGCGCAGGTCGCGGTCGCCGCCGTTGCCGAAGGCGTGCGGGCGGTCGCCGACGAACACCGCCGCCGTTCCCGTCGTGATGAGGTCGGTGCCGCCGTCCACGGTCAGCGTGAGCGTGCCGTCCTGCACGTAGACGATCTCCTTGGTGCCGGGCACGTGCGCGTCGCTCTCGCGGACCTCGCCGGGCCGCAGCTCCCAGTGCCACAGTTCCAGGGAGGGGCGCGGATCGCTCCCGGCGAGCAACGTCCCGGTGCCGCCCGAGCCGCCGTGCCAGAGCACCACGTGCCGGTCGGGCGGGAAGATCCGCACCGGCGGCTCCTCCTCGACCTGGACGAGCCGGGTGAGCGGCACGCCGAGCGCGTCGGAGATCCGGATCAGCGTGCCGAGGTTGGGGTTGCCGCGCCCCTGCTCCAGGCCGACGAGCACGCCCTTGCTGACCCCGGCCCGCCCGGCCAGCTCGTCCAGGCTCCAGCCGTGCCCCGCCCGCAGGGCCCGGACGGTTCTGGCGACGGCCCCGCCGATCGCCTCCTGCTCGCTCACGAGGTCTCCTCCCACTGGGCCGGACGGGGCGTCCCGGCCGTGCCCGCCCCGCGGCCGGATCCCACCCCGGGCACGAACGATCCCACAAACCACCGCCGCGCCTCACGGTCGTTATGATGATATATAGAGTTCATTAAAATGACCGCAACCGTGGCGCCGACCGGCCCCGGAAGGAGACTGGGATGCTCGACAGGATCGTCGTCGACGAGGCCGTACGCGAACTGCGCCCCGATTTCGCGGTGCTCGTCATGACCGCGACGGGCCTGTCCAACGGACCGGGCGACGCGACCTCGGCGACCTGGCTGGACCTGGCCGCCAAAGCCGCGCCCGAGTCCCTGGGCGACCCCCACGTGGAGGCGTGGCGCGAGGCGTACCGGGCGTTCGGCGCCAAGCCGAAGCGCACCCGCCCGTCCGTCGAGGCCCTGCTCCGCCGCGCCGACGCCCTCCCCGCCGTCAACAAGGTCGTGGACGCCTACAACGCCGTCAGCCTCGAGTACGCGCTCCCCATCGGCGGCGAGGACCTGGACGCCTACCGCGGCCCCGCCCGGCTGGTCCGGGCGCGCGGCGACGAGCCGTTCGACACCGTCTCGGGCGGCGAGACCATCACCGAGCATCCCGCTGAGGGCGAAGTGGTGTGGCGCGACGACGACGGCGTCACCTGCCGCCGGTGGAACTGGCGGCAGTGCGCCCGCACCCGCCTCACCGAGACCACCACGAACGCCCTGTTCCTCCTCGAACGCCTCGCGCCCTACTCCCTGGACCGCCTCCACGAGGCGGGGACCGACCTCGCCGGCCGCCTCCGCCTCATCACTCCGGACGTCAGGATCGAGACCCGCCTGATAGGCGGCGAATGATGGTGACCGCGCTCGCCCTGAGTGCGGCCCTCGCCTACGGCGTCGCCGACTTCCTCGGCGGCGCCGTGTCCCGGCGGTCGACCGCTCTCAAGGCGCTGATGTGGTGCGTCCCGATGGGCCTGGTCGTCGTGCTCGCCGCCGCGTTCCTCACCGGCGGCCACGCCACCTGGGCCGGCCTCGGCTGGGGCTTCGCCGCCGGGTTGGCCGGCGGCGTCGGGCTGATCGCCTTCTACCGGGCGCTGGCGCGCGGCCCGATGAGCGTGGTCGCCCCGGTGTCGGCGCTGGCCGCCGCGGTGCTGCCGGTGATCGCCGGAGTGGCCCGGGGCGAGCGGCTGGGCGCCGGCGTGCTGGCCGGAATGCTGCTGTGCCTGGTCGCGATCGGCCTGGTCAGCATGGAGGACGGCGGCACCCGCGAGGACACCGCCCGCCCGTCCGGCGTGCGCCGCCTGCTCGACAACGGCCCGGTCGTGGCGGGGATCTCCGGCGCCTGCTTCGGGATCTTCTTCATCCTGCTGAAGACCTCGGGCGACGGCGACAGCGGCCTGTGGCCCCTGGTCGCGGCCAGGGCCGGGAACGTCTGCGTGATCGCCACCGCCCTGATCATCGCCGTCCGACTGCACGGCCCGGACACCGGCCCGCCGGTCTCCGGCCGCACCCTGATCGGCCTCGCCCTGATCTCCGGCGCCCTCGACGCCGGCGCGAACGCCCTCTACTTCCTCGCCGCGCAGGCCGGGCTGCTCAGCCTCGCCGCCGTCCTCACCTCGCTCTACCCCGCGATCACGGTCCTGCTGGCCCGGGCCGCCTACAGCGAGCGGCTCCGCGCGGTCCAGCGGCTGGGCATGGCCGTGGCGGTGGCCGGAGTCGCCCTGGTGACGGTCGGCTGACCCGGCGCCCCGAACGTCCTCGGGGAACGGTGGAACGGAAAAGGGCCGCTCGTCTGCGAACGCAGATCGGCGGCCCTTTTGGACGGCGGTGGTGGTGGGATTCGAACCCACGGAAGCTTGCACTTCACACGCTTTCGAGGCGTGCGCCCTCGTCCACTAGGCGACACCACCGCGGGGAAGCCTACCCGACTCTGCGGCGGGTGAAGAACTCGGTGAGCAAGGCGCCGCACTCGTCGGCGAGGACCTCGGCGACGACCTCGGGCCGGTGGTTGAGCCGCCGGTCCCGGACGACGTCCCACAGCGACCCCGCCGCGCCCGCCTTGAGATCGACGGCGCCGTAGACGACACGGCCCAGACGGGCCTGAACGGCCGCCCCGGCGCACATCGTGCACGGCTCCAGGGTGACCACCAGCGTGCAGCCGGACAGCCGCCAGGCGCCGCGTGACGCGGCGGCGGCGCGGATCGCGACGATCTCGGCGTGGCCGGTGGGGTCGGCGGTCAGCTCCCGGTCGTTGCGGCCGGTGCCGATGGTCTCACCGGACTCGTCCAGCACGACGGCGCCGACCGGGATGTCGCCCGCGGCGCCCGCCAGCCGCGCCTCACCGAGGGCACGGCGCATAGCGGCCTCGTACCCGGTGGTGTCGTGCCCGGTGGTGCCGTGCCCGGTCGCCTTGTGCCGGGTCGTCTCGTGCCAGGCCGCCTCGTCACCGGCTCCGCCATCCGGCCCGGGAGTGATCTCAGCCACGGATCCGGTCGAACTCCTCGCCGAAGCCCGCCTGCTCGGCGACCGTCAGCAGCGCGTCGCCGGGGAGGGCCCGCTCGCCGAGGTCGCCGAGGTGACCGCCGTTGACGCCGAGGTCTTCCAGCAGCGCCGGGTCGCCGGCCGGATCGCCGGTCGGCGCCTCGCCGACGAGCTGGTGGAACAGTCCGCCCAGCCCGTCCTCGCGGACGGTGGACACGAACGCCCGCGGCTCCTGCTCGCCGTCGAGCCGGACGACCGCGAACCAGTCGTCGTCCTGCTCGATGAGCAGCACCACCGGGTCGCCGTACGATTCGACGGCCGCCTCCCGCATCAGGTCGGCGACGTCGTCGACTCCCTCGGCCTCGGCCAGCACGGCCTCGGCACCGATCCAGCCCTCAGGGGTCCGCGCGAAGACGGCGGCGAAGTAGGACACCGGTCCATTGTGACCCACAAGGATGCGCAGGTCACACCCCTCGTACGGCGAACGGTCAGCCGATGCCGTCGAGCGCCCGCTCGAACGCGGCGGCGAAGCCGAGCCGCCCGGCGACGCTCAGCAGCATCTCGTCCGGGTACAGCTCCAGGTCGCCGGAGATCGCGCCGAGCTCCATCTCGTCCAGCCCCAGGTCGGAGAAGATGGACATGTCGCCGACCGGGAGCACCTGGTCGAGCTCCTCGTCCTCGGGGATCGGGATGTCGAGGTAGTCGAGCACCTGCCCGGCCAGCGGCCAGTCGACCGAGGCGGTGACGTCGGACAGGAAGACCATCACCTCGTCGCCGAGCAGCCGGATCGCCACGAAGAAGTCGTCGCCGACCGCGACCAGCCCCACCGTGCCGCCCAGGCTCGGCTGCTGGCGCAGGGCGTGGATCAGCCCGGTCAGGTCGCCGGTCAGCGCCACCGGGAGGATCTCCGCCTCCCAGCGCTCGTCTTCCCGGTACACCACGACGGCGAAATCCGTCGCGTCCACATCCGTCATTTCCACCCCACCGGCACGGTTTCCGCCAGGGCATGGTCGCAGATGCAGCGCGCCCTCGCGTCCCCCACCACCGAACGGGGCGGTGCACCCTGCCTGTGCGGTGGGAAGTCGGCGCTGGCACCAGCGCCGCGGAACGAATGTATCGGACGTACCCCGTCCACCACGGCGGAAGCCGCACCTCCGCCCGCTGGAGGGGGACCGGACCGGGTCAGTTGATCCGGAAGGTGCGGCGGCGCAGCGCCGCATGGATCCGGGCCCGGCGGGAGCGGTGCGGGGTCACCCGGCGGCGCAGCTCGCGCGCCTCGGCGAGCTCCCGCAGGAACGCCGCCCGGCGGCGGAGATGCTCGCGGACCTCCTCGGAGGAGAGCTCCCCGGGACCGGTCGCGACCCCGTCCCCGTCCGCGGTGGACGCGGCGGACGCCGCGGACGTCCCGGCGGCCTCGGTGGTCATCTCGTGCGGGTTCTCGATGGAGGCACCGCCTTCGCGTTCGAGGGCCTGGTCAGAGGTATGGACGAGCGCGGGCCCGGGAGGATCCGGCGCGGACTCGCCGGCCCGTCCCAGATGTCTCGGCTGCTGCTCGCGCTCTGTGCTCATAACGGCATACTGCCCAGCTCAGGGGCTCCTATCCACGCGATAGGAGGGTCTGGCCAAGGGTGGCAAGTGGGCTACGGTGAGGCCATGGAGACCCTCGCCGTCGACCACCCCCTCGTCGCGCACAAGCTCACCACGCTGCGGGACGTGCGCACCGATTCGCCCACGTTCCGCCGGCTCGCCGACGAACTGGTCACCCTACTTGCCTACGAGGCTACCCGGGATGTCCGAGTGGCCGAGGCCACGGTGCAGACGCCGCTGGCCCCCGCTCAGGGCGTGCGGCTCGCCAGCCCCAAGCCGCTGGTCGTGCCGATTCTCCGGGCCGGCCTCGGCATGCTCGACGGGATGACCCGGATGCTCCCCACCTCCGAGGTTGGCTTCCTCGGCATGATCCGCGACGAGGGGACGCTCCAGGCGCAGACGTACGCCACCCGGCTCCCCGACGACCTGTCCGGCCGGCAGTGCTACGTGCTCGACCCCATGCTCGCCACCGGCGGCACGCTCGCCGCGGCCATCAAGCTGCTGTTCGAGCGCGGCGCCGACGACGTCACGGCACTGTGCCTGCTCGCCGCCCCGGAGGGCCTGAAGTACATGGAGCAGGAGTTCGAGGGCACCGGTGCGCCCGTCCGCGTCGTCACCGCGGCCATCGACTCGCACCTCAACGACCAGGGATTCATCCTCCCCGGTCTCGGCGACGCCGGGGATCGCCTGTACGGCGTGGTCTGACCCGTCCAGGCGGTCTGCCCGTCCCGCCGGTCTGGCCCGTCACGCCCCATTCGGAGCGCGATATCCGCCATGTTCGATCGTGTGTGACCGTGGGTAGTAAAGGGCTACGGAACGTCGATGATCGTTCCCTCCGCCGCCCCGGCACAGGGGACCGGCCCGGGGTGGTGTGAGCGAGCTCGAGGAAGCGTGATGGCTCACCAAGGGGACAGCGACCAGCCGCGCTATACGGAGATCGGCGAGCGTCTCACCGCGGAGTTCGAGGGCGTGCACGCCGCCGAGACCGTCGCCCGGTGCGTCGCGGCGGCTCGGCACGGGGCACTGGAGGTCACGGGGTCGGCGCAGCCGGTCCTGGTCGAGCGGATCGCCCGCAAGCACCTGGAGGTGCTCGCCACGGTGGCGGCCGAAAAGCTGCGCCAGGCGCGGCGCACGACCCTCGGCAACGCGCCCTAGCAGTAACCCTTGCTATGCCGGGGCTGCGTGCTGTGCAAAACTGACTTGGGGTCAGTGGGTCATCGTGCTCTGGGAGGCAGTCGTGCCCGCCAAGAAGTACTTCACGTGGGCCGCGGTGGCCTTCGTGGCCTTCTACGTCTTCAGCCAACCCGAGGGGGCGGCAAAGTCGGTGTACACCGCTGCGGACGGCTTGGCATCGGCCGCCGGTTCCCTGGCCACCTTCGTCAACGCGATCGCTTGAGGCCGGCATGAGGCTGGTGACGCCGGGTGACTCCGCCCCGGCATCGGTGAACAAGTACCTTCTCCCGCACGAGACGCAGGTCATCACGGTGCGCAGGCACCCGGCCGTGCTGATGATGCCGGTCGGGCTGGTGCTCGGCGGCCTGATCATCGCCGGCGTGCTCAGCAATACCGTCACCAACGTCATCACCTGGATCTGGTGGGGCTGGCTGATCCTGCTCGCCTGGTTCGTGTGGCGGGTCGCCGAGTGGTCGGTCGACTACTTCGTCATCACCAACCAGCGGATGCTGCTGACCACCGGCCTGATCACCCGCAAGGTCGCGATGATGCCGCTGGCCAAGGTCACCGACATGAGCTTCAAACGGACGATCGCCGGCCGGATGCTCGGCTACGGCGAGTTCGTGCTGGAGTCCGCGGGCCAGGACCAGGCGCTGACCAATGTGCCCTTCCTCCCCTATCCCGAGCAGCTCTACCTCGAGGTCTGCGAAATGATCTTTCCGAACAAGAACCCCACCCCCGACGACTGACCGCCCGCGTGATCGTCCGCGCCGAGCCCCGTCCGGACGGGGCTCGGCGCGCGCCGTTCGCCGCCCGGGACGGCGGCCGGTCCGGGCCACTGGCCCGATGGCGCGGTGGAGTGATCAATATCCGAGGTAGCGGTGATCTTGGCTGGTCCGTCGGCTACCGTCGGAGACGACAGGCTCCGCGGTCGAACCGGACGGCCCTCAGGCGGCGCGGACGGCGGTGGCCTCCACGCGGCCCGGCGGTTCGGACCGGCCCGCCCGCGGGGCGCGTACCACCGACCACAAAGGGGCGCACGGGGCCGACCGGGTCATCCCAGCTTTTGTCGCTTCGTTACTCGCGATGTGCGATAACCCGCAATGTGCAATCATGTCGGCACCCTAGCCGCCTGATTACTTCCGCTAAGTGAGTTCACATGCCGGGTCCAGGCAACGTCGGCGAACGTGTCCGCAACCTGCGGCTGACCAGACGCTTGTCGCAGGCACAGCTCGCCGGTCACGACCTTTCCGACAGCTACATCTCGTTGATCGAGTCGGGTAAGCGCACGCCGACGCCGACCGTTCTGCGCATGCTGGCCGAACGGCTCGGCTGCACCCCCGAATACCTCGCCGAAGGCGTCGAGCCGGAGCAGCGCGCCCATCTCGAGGTCCGCGAACGGCACGCCCATCTGGCGCTGCTGGCCGGCGATCCGGCCACGGCCGAGGCCGGATTCGACGACGTGATCGACCGCAGCGACGACCCGGACCTCACCTCCCGGGCCCGCTGGGGACGCGCCCGCGCGCTGGAGGAGCTCGGCCGCACCGGCCAGGCCATCACCCTGTTCGAGGAGCTGCGCGAGCAGGCCGAGCGCGACCCCGGCCGGGCGAGCTGGCTGCCGCCGGTGATCGCGCTGGCCCGCTGCTACCACGCGGTCGGCGACCTCGGCCAGGCCATCGCCCTCGGCGAGCGCGCGCTGGACCGGCTGCGCGGTCTCGGCCTCGACGTCGGCGTCGAGCACGCCGAGGTCGGGCGGATCCTCCTCCTGGCCTACGTGGACCGCTCCGATCCCGAACGCGCGCACGCCCTCGGCCGCCGGCTGCTGGTCTCCGCCCCCGACGAGTCCCCGGCCGACGCGTACCAGCGCGCCAGCATCCGGGCGCTCGAAGGCGGCGCGATCGGCGACTCGCTGCACCTGGCCGACAAGGCCCTGGCCGCCCGTACCGAAGGCACGCCCCCGCAGTCCCGCGCCCGCCTCGACCTCGCGGCGGCCAAGGCCCTGCTCCGGGGCGTGCCGCCGTTCTCTGTCCCGCCCTCCATCGCCGACACCGGGATGGGTGGCACGTTCGCCGTCGCCGGTTCCGCCGAGCTCGCGCGCCCGCGCGCGGAGGGGACTCCCGAAGCCGCGGCGGAAGCGTTCGAACTCCTCCGGCAGACCACGTCGCTGGACGGCGTGGAGGGCACCGAGGCCACCATCGCCAAGGCCCGCGCGCTCGTGCTGATGGGCGACCCCGCGCAGGCCATCGCGGGCCTGGAGGAGTTCCTGGAGACGGGCATGGCGCTCGCGGCGCCCACCGCCGACGGGTCGCCCACCGCCGTCCCGGAGCCCGTGGTGACCCCTCGTCCGGACGCCGGGCTGCCCGCGCGCACGCACAAGACCGTCCTCGCGCGCCTCGTCCTCGCGCGCGCCCGCATCGCGCAGGGGGACCGCACGGCCGCCCAGGTCGTCCTGGGCATCGCCGCCGAGCAGCTGGCCGGCCTCGCGCCCGGCCGCACCGCCGCCGGGCTCTTCCGGGAGCAGGGCGAGCTCTTCGAGCTCGTCGGCGACCCCGATTCGGCCGCCGCCGCGTACCGGCGGGGCCTGGAGGCCGTCGGTCTCTGCTCCGCCCGCTCCCAGGCGGCCGACCGCGACCTCGGCCGCGTCTGACCTCCTGGCCGGGCCCGCCGCCCGGCGAGGAGACCGGCGGTGGGCGGGAATAAAAGCACGGCCCTCGTAGTCCTAACATGGAGACATGGGATGACTGGCTCACCGGAGGTTCCGGTTCGGGCCGCGATCGGGAGGGACCGTGACACTCCGCACCGCCCGCCGTGCGTCGCTGGTCGAGCAGGTGATCGACCAGCTCCGGGAGGAGATCTCCTCGGGCGGCTGGGCCGTCGGTGCGAAGATCCCGCCGGAGCCGGTGCTGTCGGAGTCCCTCGGGGTCGGCCGCAACACCGTCCGGGAGGCGGTCCGCGCGCTGACGCACGCGGGACTCCTGGAGGGCAGGCAGGGCGACGGAACCTACGTCCGCGCCACGAGCGAGCTCTCCGGAGCCGTCCGGCGCCGGCTCCAGACCGCCGAGCTGATCGAGATCCTGGAGGTGCGGCGGGGCCTGGAGGTGGAGGCCGCGCGCCTCGCCGCCACCCGCCGCACCCCCGCCGACATCGAGGCCATCGGCGCGGCCCTCGCCCGCCGCGACGCCGCCTGGGCGGCCGGTGACCACGGCGCGTTCGTCGAGGCCGACCTCGAGTTCCACCTGACGGTCGTCGAGGCCACGCACAACCAGGTGCTGACCGAGCTCTACCGCGACTTCGGCATGGTGCTGCGCGCCAGCATCGGAGCGGCCGGCGCCCTGCTGGAGTACTCCGGCATCCCGCACGACACCATCGCCAACGCCATCGAGGCGGGCGACGCGACCGCCGCCGCGGAGGCGACGCACTCGTGTCTCGACCAGATCCTCCGCTCGACCGCTCCGTCCGGCGGCACCGCGCCGTCCACGGGGACCGAGCCGTCCGGCGGCGCCGCCGGCGTTCCACGGGGCCAGGCGCCCGCCGCGGACGGCCCGGAGTCGCCGGCGCCCGTCTGACCCTTCCGCCCCCAGACCTTCCGACTTTCGCCGGGCCTGAACGCACCACGGGCCCGGTCCCATTTCGCGGACGGTGGTCCTTCTCAAGGGCCCGAGGCCGTCCGCCGCGATCCGATCATCCCCACGTTCGACGCGCCACGGCGCATGACGAAGGCGACATGACCACCACGAGCACGACCCCTGCCCCCCGCGTCTCACGCGCCACCGCGATCTGGACCGTCACCGGCCTGGTCCTCCTGACCGTCAACCTGCGGGCCGCGATCGCCGGCATCTCCCCGATGCTCGGCGAGCTCCAGGACGCCTTCGGGCTGTCCGGTGTGGGGGTGAGCGTCCTCACCACGCTGCCGGTGCTGTGCCTGGGCGGGTTCGCCTCGGTCGCCCCGGTGCTGGCCCGGCGGGTTGGCGCCGAGACGGCGATCGCCGGCGCGCTGGTGATGATCACGCTGGGGATCGTGCTGCGGGTCGTCCCGGTGCAGCCCGCGCTGTACGCCGGGACCGTGCTGGCCGGAGCGGGCATCGCGATGGGCAACGTGCTCATGCCCGCGGTCATCAAGCGCGTCTTCCCCGACCGGGTCGGATCGCTGACCGGCCTGGCGATGATGCTCATGGCGAGCAGCGGCGCGATCGCGGCCGGGCTCGCCGTCCCGCTGGACGACGCGGGCGGATGGCGCCTCGCCCTGGCCGTCTGGGCCGTCCCGTCGCTGATCGCCGCCCTGGCGTGGGGGCCGCTCGCACTGCGCGGCCGGCGCCAGGACGCCCTGTCCGCCGCGTCCGGACCCGACGTCCGGCCCGCCCCGGGCGGGCGGGCCGCGGCCGGCGAGGGGTCGCTGCTGCGCGCCCCGCTGGCCTGGTACGTGGCGGCCTTCATGGGGCTGGCCTCGCTGATGTTCTACGTGCTCATGTCGTGGCTGCCGGAGATCATGCGGGACGCCGGGTACTCCGCCGCGACCGGCGGGATGATGGTCTCGGTCATGATGATCATCGGTATCCCGCTGGGCTTCCTGGTGCCGGTGCTGGCCGCCCGGATGCGCGACCAGCGGTCGATGGTCGCCGGCGTCGCCGCCACGATGGTGATCGGCATCCTCGGGCTGCTGCTCGCCCCGGGCGCCGGCTGGGTGTGGGTCGCCGTCCTCGGCCTCGGCACCGGCTCGGCGTTCCCGCTCGCCTACACGCTGCTCAGCCTGCGCTCGCCCGGCCCGTCCGTCGCCGCCCGGCTGTCGGGCATGGCCCAGACCGGCGGCTACCTCCTCGCCGGGTTCGGCCCGCTGGCCGTCGGAGTCCTGCACTCGGCCACCGGCGGCTGGGACGTGTCGCTGACCCTGCTGCTCGCGCTGGTGGTCCCCGAGACCGTGTTCGGCCTGCTGGCCGCGCGTCCCGGCCTCCTGTGGCCGAGCGCCCGCCCGGAGGGCCGCGTCGAGCAGCTCATCGAGCCCAAGATCGGCTCCGCCGCGATGGCCGAACGGGTCGGGTCCCGCTGACGCTCAGGACGTGCCGGAGTCGACCGCGTTGACGTCGACGGCGTCGAGGTCGAGCACGCGGGCGTGCAGAACGAGCCGCTGATGCAGGGCGGCCCGGAGCGCCCGGTGCAGGCCGTCCTCCAGGTAGAGCTCGCCCCGCCACTGCACCACGTGCGGGAACAGGTCGCCGTAGAACGTGGAGTCCTTGGCCAGCAAGGACTGGAGGTCGAGTTCCCGTTTGGTGCTGACGAGCTGGTCGAGGCGGACCTGGCGCGGCGGGATCTTGGCCCAGTCGCCGGACGAGAGCCCATGCGCGGGATAGGGCCTTCCGTCACCTACCGCCTTGAAGATCACGCTTCGAGTCTACGGGGTCGGATGGGGTCGGAGAAGGTAGCGCAACCGGCCGGCTCACCCGAGCGAGGGCCGGTCGTCAACCATGTGCGCCGCTGCTGGGACGTCCCATGGGGGAATTTGTCCGGATTCACCCGGCCTCCACCACCCCTGACCAACGCGAGAGGCCGGCACCCCATGGGTACCGGCCTCGACGTCATGCCTCTCAGCAAGCGGAGGATGCGAGATTCGAACTCGCGAGCGCTTGCACGCAACACGCTTTCCAAGCGTGCGCCCTAGGCCACTAGGCGAATCCTCCGCCGCCGAGCTTACCGGGTCTCGGGCAGTGGGCGGGCATCAATAATCGCCCTGAGCGGAATCTCCCCGTAGACGTGCGGGAAGACCTCCTCGCCGGCGGCCTCGTACCGGACCGGCGCGTCGAGCCGCGCAGGGTCGATGACCAGCAGGACGAGGCCACTGCGGGGTACGCGGGAGTAGAAGCGGCCGAGCACGCCCTCCACCTGCGCGAGGTCGGTCGAGCAGTGGACGAAGCCCTCGTCGGCGAGGGACCGTCCGAGGGTGGACATCGCGTACGACACACCCGCGTCGCGCGCGGATTCCCAGTGCCGGAGTTCGGCGATGTGCAGGAGTGTCTCCTGCGGCGTTGCGGTGTCGGGGGCGGACATGGGCGCGAGCCTACGCCGGAAGCGTGCAACCGGGGCCCGGGGATGTCATAGACTTCGGGCAGACCCCTCGCACGGCGTCACCCTGTGAACCTCCCCAGGGCCGGAAGGCAGCAAGGATAAGCGGGCTCTGGCGGGTGTGCGGGGGGTCCTTTTCGTTCCCGGCGCTCTGCTTCTCGAGGGAGGGCGGACCCCATGAGTCTGGCTCTGTACCGCAAGTACCGGCCAGCGACGTTCGCCGAGCTCAAGGGGCAGGAGCACGTCGCCGATCCGCTGCAACAGGCGCTGCGCAACGGGCGGATCAACCACGCGTACCTGTTCAGCGGCCCCCGCGGCTGCGGTAAGACGTCCAGTGCCCGCATCCTGGCCCGTTCGCTGAACTGCGAGCAGGGGCCGACCCCGGAACCGTGCGGGAAGTGCGACTCGTGCGTCGCGCTCGGGCCGACCGGGACCGGCCACATCGACGTCATCGAGATCGACGCCGCCTCGCACGGAGGCGTCGACGACGCCCGTGACCTGCGCGAACGCGCGTTCTTCGCGCCGGTGTCGGCGCGCTTCAAGGTGTACATCATCGACGAGGCGCACATGGTCACCCGGGAGGGCTTCAACGCGCTGCTGAAGCTCGTCGAGGAACCGCCGCCGCATCTGAAGTTCGTGTTCGCGACCACCGAGCCCGAGAAGGTCATCGGGACGATCCGGTCCCGGACCCACCACTACGCCTTCCGGCTGATCCCGCCCGGCGTGCTCCAGGACCTCGTCGAGGAGATCCTGCGGGCCGAGGACGTCCCGTTCGAGGCGTCCGCGCTGCCGCTGGCCGTCCGGGCCGGAGCGGGGTCGGCGCGCGACACGCTGTCGATCCTGGACCAGCTCCTCGCCGGCTCGGACGAGAACGGCATCACGTACGCGCGCGCCGTGTCGCTGCTCGGCTTCACCGACTCGACGCTCCTGGACGGCGTCGTCGCCGCCTTCTCCGCCCGCGACGGCGCCGCGGTGTTCGCGGCCATCGACCGCGTGGTCGAGAGCGGCCAGGATCCGCGCCGGTTCACCGCCGACCTGCTGGAGCGCGTCCGGGACCTGGTGATCCTCACGAACGTCCCGGAGGCCGGGGGCTCCGGGCTGCTGAACGTCCCGCCGGACGAGATGGAGCAGATGCGGCGGCAGGCCGCGTCCATGGGGGCGGCGGAACTGACGCGCGCGGCGGACCTGCTGCACACCGGACTCACCGAGATGCGCGGCGCGACGTCGCCGCGGCTGCTGCTGGAACTGATCTGCGCGCGCATCCTGCTGCCCGCCGCGTACGAGGACGAGTCGTCGATGCTGGCCCGGCTGGATCGGCTCGAACGCCAGGCGGCGCAAGGCGGCGGTCTCGGGAACGGTTCGGCGGGCGGCTCCCAGGGGGCTTCGGGCGCAGGGGGGACTGCTCCTTCGGTTCCCGCGCCCGCCTTCGCGGCCGTTCCCCCGTCCGTCCAGCAGGGACAGGAGCAAGGGCAAGCGCAAGGGCCGGAGCAGGGGCAAGGCCAGAGCCAACGGCAGGGCCAGGGCCAACGGCAGGGGCAGGAGGCTGGTGGCGGGCAGGCAGGTGCTCGGTCAGGCCCGGCGCAGGAAGGCGGCTCACAGCGACCGTCCCCGCAGCAGCCCCCCGCTCAACCGCCGTCCCGTCAGCAGCAGCCCGCTCAGCAGGTGCCCGCTCAGCAGGCGCCGTCCGGGCAACGCCCCCCGCCCTCGCAGGGGGACGTCGCGACCGTGCAGCAGTTGTGGCCGGACATCGTCGAGGCCGTCAAGCAGAAGAGTCGCGTCGCCTGGATGGTGATCATGTCGGGGGTGCGGCCGGTCTCGCTCGACCGGAACCTGCTCACCCTTTCCTTCGAGGCCGAGGGAGCCCGCACCAACTTCGCCAACGGCGGCCGTGACGTGGTTCTCCGCGAGGTGCTCAAGGAGCGCATGGGCGTCGACTGGCGGGTCGACACCGTTCTCGCCGGAGCGGTGTCCACCGGGACGCGCTCGGCCGGGCCCGGTGGACGGTCCGGGCCCGTGGCCGGCCAGGGGTACGGCCACAGCCAGGGCCAGGGCGGCGGCCAAGGGCAGGGAGCAGGGGCCGGCGGGACGGGGCAGGGATACGGCCAGAGCGCCGCTCCTTCCGCGGGGTCCGCCGGCGGGGCCGCGGTCGCGACCGCGCAAGCGCCCTCCAGCCAGGGGCCGTGGTCGGCGACGCCTCCCGGGCCGTCCGGCTCGGTGTCCTCCGGCGGACGGCGGGGCGCGGACGACCCCGGGCCGCTGCCGCCTCCCCCGGACGAGCCCCCGCCGCCCTCGGAGCCCTCGCCGGTGGACGAGAGGGAAGAGGTCGACCCCGAGGGCGACGCCGACGCGGACGGCAACGAGGCGGAGATGAACGGGATGGCGCTCATCCAGCGCGAACTCGGCGGTCAGGTCATCCGGGAGATCGACAACTCCTGAACCGGCCGCCGGAACGGGACGCACCACCGGTGCTTACCGGATCTCGTGCGAAACCCGTAGTCTCGGGGGAACAGACGTCCGGTGGTCGGCGGGTCGCCGAGAACAGGGCCCTCACCAGGGCCGGAAGAACGGAGTGCACCGTGGAACCCGGTGGTCAGTTGAACATGCAGGAGCTGCTCCAGCAGGCCCAGCGCATGCAGGAGCAGCTTTTCACCGCGCAGCGCGAGCTCGCGGAGACCGAGGTGAAGGGCACCGCCGGAGGCGGGCTGGTCACCGCGACGGTCAACGGACAGGGCGAGGTCACCGGCCTGACCATCGACCCGAAGGCCGTCGATATCGATGATCCGGCCGACACTGCCGAGACCATCGCCGACCTGGTGCTCGCGGCGATCCGCGACGCGGGCCGGGTCGCGCAGGAGCTCCAGCAGGAGAAGATGGGCCCGCTCGCCGAGGGACTCGGCGGAGGCGGTGTGCCCGGACTCGGCGGCCCCGGCGGACTGCCGGGCGGGTTCCCCGGTCTCGGCGGCCCCGGCGGGCTGCCCGGCGCCTGAACCGCCCCGGCACCCCGGGGACCTTGGCACATCAAGCCCTGGCCTCACCCGCACCGTCTATGTGAGCCTTGTCTTCAATGGGGAGCGGAGCCGTCACCGTACGGATCCGCCCCATGGCCCCGTCCACGGCCGCCCATCCGGGCCGGGACGTGCGCAGGAACGAAAAGTCAGAACGAAAAGCCCGTGCTGAAAGGCCAAAACCTCCGGCGCGGGGCCGCTGTCGAAGTCCGCAGGCCACAACCTGACGAAGGCCGCCGACCGGCCGGCCGCCGAGACCGGCGTCCGGTACCGGAAGGGCACGGCATCCGGTCCGTCGGGAACGCCGACCGAACGTGAAAGGAAGGGACCGTTGTACGAAGGGGTGGTCCAGAACCTCATCGACGAGCTGGGCAGGCTGCCCGGCGTCGGCCCCAAGAGCGCGCAGCGGATCGCCTTCCACCTCCTCGCCGCCGATCCCGTCGACGTCGAGCGCTTGTCCACGGCGCTCAAGGAGGTCAAGGACAAGGTCCGCTTCTGCAAGACGTGCGGGAACGTGGCCGAGGAAGAGGAGTGCCGCATCTGCCGGGACGTCCGCCGCGACCCGCAGACCATCTGTGTGGTCGAGGAGTCCAAGGACGTTGTCGCGATCGAGAAGACCCGCGAGTTCCGCGGCCGGTACCACGTGCTCGGCGGCGCGATCAGCCCGATCGAGGGCGTCGGGCCCGAGGAACTGCGGATCCGTGAGCTGATGCAGCGCCTGGCGGACGGCACGGTCACCGAGCTGATCCTCGCCACCGATCCCAACCTGGAGGGCGAGGCGACCGCGACCTACCTCGCCCGGCTGGTGAAACCCATGGGACTCACCGTCACCCGCCTGGCCAGCGGCCTGCCGGTGGGCGGCGACCTCGAGTACGCCGACGAGGTAACGCTGGGCCGCGCATTCGAAGGACGGAGGCTGCTCGATGTCTGACTCCAACAGCCCGCAGGACTGGAACGCCCTCGCCGAACGCGTGGCGCGCCATGTGGACAACTATCTGAACGGCCTCGAGGCCGTCGCGCGCGGCGACGGCGGCGTGCACACCGTGCCCCTGCTGCTCCTGGAGGTCTCGCAGGTCATCCTGGCCGGCGCCCAGCTCGGCGCGAGCGCCGACGTGATCCTCCCGGACAACTGGGAGCCGGAGGTCGGCGACGACCCCGACCTCGACGCCGTCCGGCAGGGCCTGGCCGAGCGCCTCACCTCCGTGGACGAGTACGTGGAGGTCTTCGACCCCTACAAGGACACCGAGCCCACGTCCTACCGGCTGTCGGACGACCTGGTCGACGTCGCCAGCGATCTCGTGCACGGCCTGCGGCACTTCCAGCAGGACCGTCCGCTGGAGGCGCTGTGGTGGTGGCAGTACTCCTACTTCAACCACTGGGGCAACCACGCGGGCGCCGCCCTCCGCGCCCTGCACGCCGTCATCGCCAACGCCCGCCTGGACGTCGTCAACGAACAGGCCGCCGCGGTCCAGTAGGCCCCGGTTCCACACATCAGCTCCCGGAGTGTCCGGCCGAATGGATCCTCAACGGCGGTTCGACCGCGCCACCGCGCTTCTCGACGCGGGCGAGTTCGACGCGGCGGGTGAGCCGCTGCTGGAGGCCGCCGAGGGCGGGCACGCGAAGGCCGCGTCCATGCTGGGACGCCTGCTGTGCCTGAACCCGCGGCCGTGGCTCCCTCGCGACGCGCCTGGCGACCCCGAGCTGTGGCTGCGCCGTGCGCTCGAACTCGACCGGGGTGATCGGCAGGCGGCCCTGCTGCTCGCCTCGCTCCTTGACCGCGAGCTGCTGGAGATGCGCCCGCAGGAGCCCTGGGACCAGGACATCGACCCCGACGACGCGGAGTCCGACCCGGACGAGGAGCCCGACCCCGAGGAGGCGTGGGAGGCGGAGATCGCCCGCCGCCACGACGAGGTGTTC
Source organism: Actinomadura xylanilytica (assembly GCF_030283145.1). Taxonomy (GTDB): domain Bacteria; phylum Actinomycetota; class Actinomycetes; order Streptosporangiales; family Streptosporangiaceae; genus Spirillospora; species Spirillospora xylanilytica. The sequence continues at coordinate 765,921 of NZ_JASNWE010000002.1, read as the reverse complement.
GCCCTGCTGGACGGGCTGCTCGCCGCGGACCCCGGCGACGCCGCGGCGGCCGTCGGGCTGGTCTCGCTGCACGCGGCGGCCTGGGACCACCATGTCGAGGAGTCCGGACGGGACGGCCCCCCGCTGCCCGAGTCCGACGAGGCGGGCCGTGCCCTCCTCGCCTCGCTCGTCGAGGCCGCCCGGCGCGCGACCGACCTGGACCCGTCGGACGCGTTCGCCGTCAGCGCGCTCGCCGCCGCACTGCGCTGGAGCGGAGCACCGGACGCCGCGGAGTGGGAGCAGCGCTTCGCGGTGCTGTGCCCGGAATGGATGGACGCGGACTCGGAGCCGCCGCCGGCGCGGGAGGGCGTCCCGTCCGAGGGGCGGTACGGCTGGTACGTCCTGGAGTTTGGGCAGATGGCCGACAACTACGGCACGAACTCGTTCGACCGGGTCGTCACCGCCGACCTGGGGGAACTGCGCTGGGCCTGTGGAAAACTGCTCGGCCACCTGCGGGGCAGCCCGTTCCGGCAGATCGATCAGGACGACGGCCAGCCGCCCGAGTGCCTCACACTGTCGGTCTACGACGCGGGCCGCCACGTCGCCGACGTCGACCTCGTCCCGTATCTGCGGACCGCGCCGGACGCGGCGCCGGTGGTCGACTGGGCGGCGTTCGACCCGCCGCGGCCGGCGAGCCCGCCGCTGCCGCCGGGGCGTCCGGCGCTGGCGTGGCTCTCGCTCGGCGCGGACGCCGTCCACTACGGCTTCAGCGACGATCCGCGGTACTACTGCTGATTGGAGTTACCTCCCCGTAACCGCGTCGGGTGGGCATCGGTAGACTTTTGCCGGTACGCCCGACCCCGATCCGAGGAGCGCCCACCCGTGGCTCTTGTCGTGCAGAAGTACGGTGGCTCCTCCGTCGCCGACGCCGAGTGCGTCAAGCGGGTCGCCCAGCGCATCGTCGCAACGAAGAAGGCGGGCAACGACGTGGTCGTCGTGGTCTCCGCCATGGGCGACACGACGGATGACCTGATCGATAAGGCAAAGCAGGTCAGCCCGCTGCCTCCGGCACGCGAGCTGGACATGCTGCTCACCGCCGGAGAGCGCATCTCGATGGCGCTGCTGGCCATGGCCATCGCCAACCTGGGCCACGAGGCCCGCTCGTTCACCGGCTCCCAGGCCGGGGTGATCACAGACGGCACGCACGGTAAAGCCAAGATCATCGACGTGACGCCCGGCCGGATCCGGACCGCGCTGGACGAGGGGTCCATCTGCATCGTCGCCGGCTTCCAGGGCGTCTCGCAGGGCACCAAGGACATCACCACGCTCGGCCGCGGCGGTTCCGACACCACGGCCGTGGCGCTCGCCGCCGCGCTGGACGGCGACGTCTGCGAGATCTACACCGACGTCGACGGGATCTTCACCGCGGACCCGCGCATCGTGCCGGCGGCGCGGCACATCCCGCGCATCTCCTACGAGGAGATGCTGGAGATGGCCGCCAACGGTGCCAAGATCCTTCATCTGCGCTGCGTCGAGTACGCGCGCCGGTACAACATTCCGATCCACGTACGGTCCTCGTTCAGCCAGAAGGAAGGCACGTGGGTCGTCGACAGCAGCGAGATCGAGGGGCACGACATGGAGCAGGCGATCATCTCCGGCGTCGCGCACGACCGGAGCGAAGCCAAGATCACCGTGGTGGGGGTGCCCGACAAGGTCGGTGAGGCCGCCACGATCTTCACCGTGCTGGCCGACGCCGAGATCAACATCGACATGATCGTGCAGAACGTGTCGGCGGCCTCCACCGGCCGCACCGATATCTCCTTCACCCTGCCGGCCACCGACGGGCAGAGCGCGCTGACCGCGCTCAACAAGCTCAAGGAGCGGATCGGGTTCGAGTCGCTGCGCTACGACGACCGGATCGGCAAGGTCTCGCTGATCGGCGCGGGCATGCGCTCGCACCCGGGGGTGACGGCCACGTTCTTCGCGGCCATCGCCGAGGCCGGCGTCAACATCGAGATGATCTCCACCTCGGAGATCCGGATCTCGGTCGTGGTGGCCCAGGACGACATCGACACCGCGGTCGCCGCCGCGCACCGCTCCTTCGACCTGGAGTCGGAGCAGGTCGAGGCCGTCGTCTACGGCGGCACCGGCCGCTGAGCCCGGCGCTTCACCGTCCCTCGGCCCGAACGCGGGACCGAAGGGCCGGGGCGGACGGATCGGGCGGACGGATCGGGCGGACGGGCCTTTCGGTTCGTCCGCCCGGCTCGCGTCCGGGTCAGGGCGTGAGGGTGGCGATGACCTCGGCGGTGTCCAGGTAGTACGGGCGGAACTCCGCCACGAGGCCGTCCTTGATCGTGATCCATTGGACGATCGAGGCGTCCAGCGAGCGGCCGGTCGCGCGCGAGCACATGATGGCGCGGTTGTAGGCCACGACGGTGTCGCCCTCGGTGGCGAACCGCTGGTCGACGAACTCTAGCGACGCCCACAGTTCGCTCATCGTGGCCATGAACCGCTCCATGCCCGCGTGGCCGCGCCACGTCCCGCCGTAGGGGAGGGACGCGGCCTGGTGCAGGGTCACCTCGGGGTCGAGGCATTTCGCCATGCCGCCGAAGTCGGCCTTCCCCGGTCCGCCGGAGGTCAGGTACTCCGCTTCCGCCGCGTAGAAGCGTTTGAGAACTGCTAGAGAGGTAGACATGTCCGGTCAACACCGCCGGCGTGCTTTCGGTTGCGGTGCGCGGACCGTGACCGCGGAGGCGGGTTCGGTGAGCGGCGGCGGGCTTTAGGCTGGCGTACGTGACCGAGACGAAGGCCGTGAAGTCCGAGCAGACGCGGGCGCTGATCGTCGAGACCGCGCTGCGGCTGTTCCGCGAGCGCGGGTTCGAGGCGACCACGATGCGGGCCATCGCCAAGGAGGCCGGCGTCTCGGTCGGCAACGCCTACTACTACTTCGGCTCCAAGGAGGAGCTGATCCAGGCGTACTACGACGAGTTGCAGGACGAGCACGTCGCGGCCTGCCGGGCGGTGCTGGGCGCCGAGCGCGACTTCGCGCCGAGGCTGCTCGGGGTGCTGAAGGCGCGGGTCGACACGATGGTGCCCTACCACGAGTTCGCCGGGAAGTTCTTCAAGTTCGCCGCCGAGCCGACCAGTCCGCTCAACCCGTTCAGCGCGGAGTCGGGCCCCGCCCGGGACTCGGCGGTGGCGATCTACCGCGAGGTCGTGGACGGGTCCAGCCTCAAGATCGACAAGGAGTTCCGGGCGGAGCTGCCCGAGCTGCTGTGGCTGTATTCGATGGGCATCGTCCTCTACTGGGTGCACGACGACTCGCCCGGCTGCCGCAAGACCTACCTGCTGGTGGAGCGGACCGTCCCGCTGGTGAACCGGATGGTGTCGATGTCCCGGATCCCGGGGTTCAAGTCGGTGACCCGGGAACTGGTGGGCATCATCCGCGAGGTCCGCGCCTGAGCCGGTCAGCGGAAGGTGATGTCCCAGTGGTCGCTCTCCCGGGCGAAGACCGCGTCGGCGGGTGAGCGGTGGAGCTCGGCGCCGTCGCCGCGGGTGCCCAGGTGACGGAAGCGGTGGATCCGGGCGTCGGTGCACGCGGTCGGCACGATGTCGATCTTGTAGCCGGTGCCGTGGCTGTAGCGGCCCGGAGCGTGCCCGCGCTCGGTCCCGCCGGTGATCACCAGCGGGCAGCCGCTGTCCTTCTTGAAGTCGATCAGCCCGTCCACCGATCCCCAGCGGATCTTGTCGAAGGACGTGCAGCTCTCCCGCTCGCGGTCGGAGCATCCGCCGCTCGACTGCCAGCGGATGCCGTTGGAGCGCAGCGACCATTCGGCGAACCGCTGCTCCATGAGCAGCGATCTGGACATGCGCCGCGAGCCCGCCCGCAGCGGGGCCTTGTACAGGCGGGCGGAGGATCCGGCGGCGTCGGCGGCGGAAGTGCGCCCCCCTGGGGACGTCGTGTCGGCGGATGCCGGACCGTTGGCGGTGAAGCCCGCGGCCGTGACCGCGAAGCCCGTCAGCAGGACGGTCCTGAGCACCGCCCGCTGTTTTCGGCCGGTCGGACGGTGGTGGCAGGCCTGGCCGGTAGGGCCGGCGCGGTTGGCACGGCCGATCGGTTCGGCTGCATGGTGCTGGTTCATGTGTCCCCCCGGATAGCTGGCCCTCTGGTGGAGAGCGTCGGCTGAGCGTCGCGCCGCAACGTCGGCTGCGGCGCCGGGGGGCCACCGGTCATCCGGACCGGATTTGCTCATAAGCGGCCGAACGGAGGAATCCCCTCCGCGTCGAACCGGTAAACCCCGCCGGGCCGGATCACCCCGGCCCGGCGGGGTATATATCAGGACATACCCAGATGTTTCGCGGCGAAGGCCATCTCCGCGGCCATCTGGATGATCCGCTCCTCGACGACCAGGGAGCCGTGCCCCGCGTCGTAGCGGTAGACCTCGTGCGGCAGGCCCAGCCCGTCCAGCCTGGCCAGGTAGTTGTCGATCTGCCTGATCGGGCAGCGCGGGTCGTTCTCCCCGGCCAGGACCAGCACCGGCGCCCGGACCCGGTCGACGTAGGTGATCGGTGAGGACTCCCGGTAGCGCTCCGGCACCTCGTCCGGCGAGCCGCCGAACAACGACCGGTCGAACGCCTGGAGGCCCTCCATCTCGTCCTCGAACGCGGCGACGTAGTCGGCGACCGGCACCGCGGCGACCGCCACGGTCCAGTCGCCTGGCTGGGTGCCGATGCCGAGCAGGGTGAGGAAGCCGCCCCACGAGCCGCCGGTCAGCACCAGCCGCTCCGGATCGGCGAGGCCCGACGACACCGCCCAGTCGCGGACCGCCTTGATGTCCTCCAGCTCGGTCAGGCCCACCCGGCCCTCGATCGCGTCCCGCCACCGCGAGCCGTACCCGGTCGAGCCCCGGTAGTTGACCCGGACGACCGCGAAACCGCGGTCGACCCACGCCGCCGCCGTCGCCACGAACGAGTCGTCGTCCTGCGCCGTCGGGCCGCCGTGCACCTCGAACACCGCCGGCAGCGGCCCGTCGCCGCCGCCCTCGGGCCTGCTGACCAGCGCGTGGATCGCGCCGCCCGGTCCGTCCACCCACACGTCCTCGACCGGGACGGACGGCGGCGGGGGCGGCCCGGGCGGGGCGAGCACCACCGCGCCGGACGTCGAACGGATCACCGGCGGCTCGGCGGCCGACGACCACGAGAACTCGACCGTCCCGTCCGGCCGGACGGCGGCGCCGCCGATCACGCCGCGCGGGGTGTCGATCCGGGTGAGGGAGCCGTCGCCGTCCAGGTCGTAGCGGTAGAGCTCGTCCCGTGCCTGGTGGGAGTGGGAGATCAGCAGCGCGGACCCGTCCGGGTACCACTCGGCGCCGATCTCGCCGGGCAGGTCGAGGACGATCTCGCGCTCGGTGCCCGCGACCGGATCCCAGATCAGCAGCTCGTCGCGGCCCCGCCGCTCGTGCCCGACCAGCAGCCGGCCGTCCCCGGCGACCGGCGCGAACGCCGTCCCGTACACGCCCTTGCCCGGCCCGTCCCACAGGTCGGCGACGGTCGTCCCGTCGGGGCGCAGCACGCGCAGCGCCATGTGCCTGCTGTCGCCGTGCTCGCTGTGCCCGATCGCGATCAGGCCCTCGTCCCTGGACAGCGCGGCGACGTGCGCGTCCTCGGCATGCCGGTAGAGCAGCTCCGGCGCCGCGCCGGGACCGCACAGATGCACGGAGTTGCCGTTGTCGGTCGACCGGCCGACGACGGCGAGCCCGCTCGCGCCGAGGACCAGGCCGGACGGGTAGGACGGCTCCAGCCCCGGCACGGCCGGCACGCTCTCGCCCACGCCACCGCCCGCGTCCGGTGCGGGCTGGAACGGGGTCCGCTTCCAGACGCCGAACTCGTCGCCGTCGGTGTCGGCGAACCACCAGATCCATTCGCCGGCGGGGTCGACGCCCCCCGTCCAGGTGCCGTTCGGACGCTCGGTCACCTGCCGCCGGTCGCCGGTCTCCCGGTCCCAGGCATAGATCTCCCACGTCCCCGTGGCGTTCGACCGGTAGGTGCTGCGGTGCGGGGCGTCGCGCGCCCAGCGGGGCAGGCTCACCCGCGCGGCCCGGAAACGGGCCTTCCAGCGTTCATCGTCGACCATGCCCCCAGTATCGCCCAAAGGGGCCCGTGCGACCCGTGCGAGCACAGTGCCCGGAGGAGCAGGACTACGGGGAGCCGAGGCGGCCGAGCACCTCGTCGATCGCCGCGTGGACCTGGCGGTCCATCGCGCGGGCGAAGCCCGCCTCGACCGACACCTCGGCCCCCGGCCGGAGCCGGGCGAGCGTGTCGGTGAGCTCGGCGAGGTCCTGACCGGCGATCCGTTCCACCACATGCGTGGTGATGAGCTGGACGAACATGGCGGCCAGGTCGTCCATGCTGCGCTGGAGCTCGACGCTGGCGGCCAGCACCTCGGTCAGCGGCACGCCGACACGGACCAGCGTCACCGTCGCCTCCAGCTGGCGGCGGCTCCAGTGCGTCACGCGGTCGCCGTCCACCTCGATGTGCCCCATGGCGACGGCCTGCTCGACGGACTCGGGCCCGACCTCGCCGGGGAACAGCGCGGCCAGCTCGGCCAGCGTCATCGTCACCGGCGTCTCGTTCGACCACGGAGTGGTGACGGCCTTCTCCACCCCGAGCACCGTCTCGATGTCGCGGCCCTGCTCCCACGCCGACAGCAGCTCGCGGATGCCCTCCAGGGTGTGGCCGCGCTCCAGCAGGTTCCCGATCATGCGCAGCCGGGCGAGATGGTCCTCGGAGTACAGCCCGATCCGCCCGGTGCGACGCGGCGGGGGCAGCAGCTTGCGCTCCTGGTAGTAGCGGAGCGTCCGGATCGGGACGTCGGCGGCGCGGGCGAGCTCGCCGATGCGGTATTCGCGGCCGGGTGCGCCCATGCGCTCCCGCGTTTCGTCGGCCGGGTCATCGCTCACGGCCGACAGCATAGTTTGCGCCGGCGGCGCGGCGGGATCGCTGCCGGCCAAGTGCCGCTCCGGCCGCCCGGTGGACTACCCTCGGCCGGTCACAGGTTCCCCCCGGCCGTGAAAGAGGCACCCATGATCAAGGCGCGTTCGGTCGGCCTGGCGTTGTCCGCCGTTCTGGTCGCAGGGCTCGGAACGAGTGCGTGTTCGCAGCAACGCTGGTGCGAGCACGACGCGAGCGACACCGTCGTGAGCGACAGGTACTGCAAGAACAAGACCCCGGGCTACGAGTGGGAGACCGGTACGCACAAGAAGCAGAAGAAGCACAAGAAGCACAAGCGCCACTCGTCGCACTGACCCCATCCGGGCGGCGTACGCGTCGGGGTGGTCGCCCGCCTCCTGGGCCACGGAACCGGCGCAGACCGTGTGATCGCCGTCGCACGCGCAGAGCCGTTCGCCGATGGCCGTGCGCACTTGCTCAGGTGAGGGGTCGGAGGAGGGCACCCTGAGGTGCGGCCCCGGTCAGCTCGCCTTGTTGCGCAGCAGGAAGAGACCGGCGGCCGAGCCGATCGCGATGACGCCGGTCCCGACGCTGACGATGATCTGCAACGCGCCGTCGAAGGCGAAGCTGGTGGAGACGTTGACGGCGATGGCGGCGATGAGGACGAGGACGAGGAGGGACTTCATCAGGGGGTCCTTTCGGTGGAATCTCGGTCCGTTCTGACCTGTGTTCAACCGTGCCATCGGCGGACTCCGGGCGGATGGGCGTACTCTCCCGAACTCCTGGTGTAGCCAGCTACACCAGGCGGGTCTCCGCCGGCTGCCGAGGTCCTCGGGCCTCGCGGGTCATTCGCGGGCGGCGATCAGCAGGACGGGCGCGGTCCGGGTCGCGGACGCGGTCGTCCACATACTGGCCAGCCCGGTCACCAGGTAGGACCCCGTGACCAGGAGCGCGAGCAGGCCCCACGGGACGACGAGGATGTTCGGCCCAGGCCCGGTGGCGAACCCGGCCAGCGCCGCCGCCGCGACCAGCCCGCCGAGCAGCAGCCCGATCGTCGTCACCGCCCACGCCTCGGCCAGCGCCGTCCGCACGACCTGGGCGCGGCTCAGCCCGGACACCCGCGCGGTGGCGAACTCGGCTCGGCGCTCCGCACCGGCGATCACCACCGCGTTGATCACGGCGACGGCGGCGTAGAGGCCGCCCAGCCCCATCAGCACCATCATGATCCCGTCGTTGCCGCGCTGCTGCTCGGCGACCCGGTCGCCGGCCCACTGCGGCACGGTGCGCACCGTGCCGATCCCGGCGGCGCGGATCCGGTCCGCGACCGCCCCGGCGGACGTGCCGGGCGCCACCTGGACCACGGTCTCGGCCGGCGCGCCCGCCGTCAGCGACGCCGGCACCAGCTCGCGCGGGATCAGGAAGCTCTCGCTGCCGTTCTCCAGCGTCGGGGCGACGGACGCGACGATCCGCAGCGTCCGCCGTGTCCCGCCGATCTTCGCCGTCGCCCTGGAACCGACCCGGATCCCCTCCGCGGCGAGGCCGGAGCCGACGGCGAGCGTACGGCCGTGCAGCCGGTCGAACGACCCGGCGCGCGGGGCCGGACGGTGGGTCCGCTCGTACGCCGGGCCGTCCACGGTGACGATTCCCAGGTGGTGCGTGCGGCGCCCCTGGCGCCCCTCCGCGTGGTGCGTGACCGTGACCGAGATGTCCACCGAGACCTGCGGCGACGCGGTCGCGACGCCCGGGACGGCGGCGATCCGCGCGGCGTTCGCGCCGGTGGAGGCGACGACGAGGTCGCCCGCGGTGACCCGCTCGACGTCCATCCCGGTGGCGCGGGCCAGCGAGCTCAGCGTGCCGGTCAGGCCGATCACCAGCGAGACCAGGACGATCAGCGGCGCCGCGGTGGACGCGCTGCGCCGGACCCCGTCGCGGAGGTTGGCCTCGGCGAGCCCGCCCAGCGTGCCCGCCCGCAGCGCCACCCCGAGCAGCCGCCCCACCAGCGGGACGATCAACGGGCTGAGCTGGCTCAACGCGACCGAACCCCAGATCGACACCGCCATCGCGACCAGCATCGCGCCGAGCACGTCCGAGGTCCGGCCCACCGGGATCAGCACCACCGCCGGGACCAGGAAGCACAGCCCGACCAGCCAGCGGGTGACGGTCATGGCGCGCGCGGCTCCGCCCGTCTCGCGCAGCGCCTCCAGCGGGCGCACCCGCGCCGCGCGCAGCGACGCCACCAGCACCCCGGCCAGCGTCACCCCGAGGCCGAGTCCCGCCGACACGGGCAGGATCCCGTTCGTCCAGGAGGGCGAGAAGCCGTCCGGGAGCATCCCGAGGGCGACCAGCATCCACGACTGCGCCCACGTCCCGGGCACCCCGAGCGCGATGCCGAGTCCCGTCCCGATCAGCCCGAGGAGCAGCGCCTCGCCCAGCAGCAGCCGGACGAGCTGCGGCCGGCTCCCGCCGAGCATCCGGAACAGCGCCAGGTCGCGGCGCCGCTGCGCCACGGTGAACGTGAACGTGGAGCCGACGATGAAGACCGCGAGGAACCCCGCCAGCATCACCGTCATCCCGAGCAGCGTCGCGGCCCCGGCGTACCCCTCCCGGATCTCCTCCGCGGCGCGGCCGGACACGCCCGGTGGGACCTTCGAGTCCGCGGTGGACGCCATCGTCATCAGCGACGACTGCACCAGCGCGACGCCCAGTGCCACACTCAGCACCGCCCCGGCGAACAGCCGCCACCGTTCGCGGAGCATCCGCGCCGACATCAGCAGCACGGTCAGCCCTCCAGCCGGGCGAGCCGGTCGGCGACCTCGCGCGCCGAGGGGCGCAGCAGCCGGTCGACCACGCGGCCGTCGGACAGGAAGACCACCGCGTCGGCGCCGGCGGCCACGGCCGGGTCGTGCGTCACCATCACGATGCTCTGCCCCGCCGCGTCCACCATGCCCCGCAGCAGCGTGAGGACCATGCGGGCCGACGCCGAGTCCAGCGCCCCGGTCGGCTCGTCGGCGAACAGCACCGCCGGACGGGTCACCATCGCGCGGGCGATCGCCACCCGCTGCTGCTGCCCGCCGGACATCTCGCGCGGACGGTGCCGCATCCGCTCTCCGAGGCCGACGCTGGTCAGCACCTCCCGGACGGCCTCGGGGGACGGCCGCCGTCCCGCCAGCCGGAGCGGCAGCGCGACGTTCTGCTCGGCGGTCAGCGAGCCGATCAGGTTGAAGCTCTGGAAGACGAAGCCGATGGTCCGGCGGCGGAGTGCGGTGAGCACCGCGTCGGGCGCCCCGGTGATCTCCTGCCCGGCGAGCAGGACCCGGCCCGAGGTCAGCCGGTCCAGGCCCGCCGCGCAATGCAGCAGCGTCGACTTGCCCGAGCCGGACGGCCCCATCACCGCCGTCCAGGAGCCCGCGGGGAAGCTGATCGTCACGCCGTCCAGCGCCCGCACCGCCGTCTCCGGCGCCCCGTGCCGCCGGGTCGCCTCGACGAGGTCCACCGCGTTCGCCACCGGCTCCGGCCGCGCCCGCGGGACGAGCGGCACAGGCCCACCGTGAGGGTCGGCGGACGTCAAGGCCGGCCGCCGGTCGTCGGCGCCAGAGAGTGTGGAAGTCATACCTCCATCCCAGCCGTTCCGCGCCTCCCGGACATCACGGCGGCCCCCCATCCTGCGGGTATGCCCAGCCCTACCCGCCGCCCATCGCCACGCGATATCCAGCCGATAGGCGCCTGATAACCGCCGCTCATAGCGTCTCAGGAGTTCGGGGAACCCCCACAAGCCCGCGCCGCCTCGCCCCCCTGTCGCCGGCGGCCCGGGCGAGCGCCCCGGACACCTCGTTCGCGGTCCGCACCCAGGACGGTGGACGAACGCGATGTCCTGGCCGGGCCTCTTCCCTCCCGGCCCGGCCAGAACATCGTTCAGGCAGCTCGATCGACAGGCGTGACGGTGCACACGACCTGACCGAACTCGCTCACGGCTGGGCTGGCCGTGAGCGAACGCGGGTGCCCTGGCCGGCGATCCCTCCCGTCCACCAGGGCACCTGCAAAGCCCCGGATTCACCAACCCGACAGCGCCGAACCCCATGGCCCGATCGAAGTGCGATCCGACGAGACCTGATCACGTACTCCAGGCCCAAAACCGACCGTCCCTGACGGTGAGTTACCATCTCATTGCGAAGAGTTTCCTTCGTCTTGATCGCGGGCGGGGGACGGGGGCGAGGGGGCGCACATGGGCGACGCCGTACGGATGGTCGCTGAGATCCGGCGGGAGGTGGCGGCCGAGCTGCGCGAACGCGTCCGGCGCCGACTGCGCGAGCAGTCCGTCGACTGGCTGGTCGAGGAACTCCTCACCGCGCTGCTCCCGGAGCACGATCCCGCACCGCTGATTCCCTGCCAGGTCCCGCGCCCCTCCGGGCCCGGCAGCGAACGCGCCGCCCGCACGGCCCGTCTGCACGGCCTCGGCCTCACCGAGAAGACCCTGCCGGCCTTCATCCGCCGGTACCGGGCCTACGACCGTCGCGTCCTCCAAGCGGAAGGCCACCTGCTGGACCCGCCCCAACCGGGCGGCGACCTCATCGTCCCCTGCCACCGCTCCCCGCGCGGCGAGGACCTGCTCCGCGAGGCCAAGGACGTCCTCTACGGACTTCTGTTCGGCGGCGAAGACGAGGGCGTGCGCCTCGACCGCACCGAACGCGAACTGCTGACCCTCACCGTCCCGTGCTCCAAACTGCACGTCATCGCCTTCCTGGCCCACGCCACCGCCGGCCGGGACCAGCAGTACGCGACCGACGACGAACGCGTCCTCCAGGTCGAATACGGCGAGGTCGCCAGCGAGCTCGTCGGCAACGCCGTCGCCGCCGCCCTGCGCCTGATCAACCACCTGGAGATCAATGAGCAGGTCCTGCACGGCCGAATGGAGAACGTGCAGGACCACACCACCACCGACTGAACACGCGACCCACCACGCCGACCCGTACTCGCCGAGGGGCACGGTGGACGTCCTCCATGCCGGCTCCGACCGCCCACCCGACGAAGCACCCGCTTCGAGCACGCACACCAGAGTCCGTCAGGGCTGCGGCCGAACAAGTGCCTGAGCCACGATCACGCGATCCCCGTTGAACGTCACCGAAGGCGAGCCGTGCAGCTCGTAACCGAGGTCCAGCGTCTCGCTGACCCTCCGGCAGAAAGTCTCATCGTCGGGGCCGGTGAGAACTCGGTACCTGGGGAGATCATTCGCGTCGGGCATGCGGCAAGTCTAGAGACGGGCGCAGCCGCCCGCCGACCGCGAAGCGGGGTCCGTCAAGGGGCGGGCTTGCCCGATTCCGAAGGAACGCGAAGCGCCCTTGATGGGTTCTGCCGTCGCCATCCCCGTCCCCTGCCGAACGATCGAGAGGAGCTCGGCATAGTGGAGGCACAGGCATTTGACGACGCCGTATCAGGTCCAGTTCCGCGCGGGGCAGAACGCGGGGTTGGCTGACACCGTCAAGGACGAGGTGGGCGGCTCGGTTGGCCTGCGGCCTCACGAGCTGCTTGAGGCGGCGTTGGCCTCCTGCATGACCATCTCGGCTCGGATGGAGCTGGCGGAGTTGGGGTGAGTGACATCGAAGTGAGCATCGCGGTGACACTGGAACACCATAAGGCGGTCACCTGATTTCGTTACGACCTCGTACTGGACCGCCGGTGGACGAGGCCCCAGTCCAAGCGGTGGCCGAGCGCGGTCTATCGCCGTTGGCGCGGGTCTCGGTGAGCGGGCGCTCCAGTCCAGGGCTCACCAGCCGAAATGCGGCTGCGACCTACAGCCACAGATCGCTAGGCGAGCCCTGTTGATTCATCAGGTTCCGGCGACCTTTGTATAGTCGTTCCAGATGTAGCCTTTAACGCCAGTGCAGCAGTCCGAGTGCCACCACAGGTTTCCGGAACTGTTCACGCAACGCTTGTCGACACGGAAAAGCTGACCGTACTTCCACGTGGCTATCACCTGGGATGACCCCGAATAGCTGCTGTGCACCTTGGCCGTGCCGGAGATGACTCCCCTGATATGCGGCGTCCAGTTCGTGCATCCGGCCATGATTTCGGCGCCCTTCTCATTCGCCGCTGCGCTCGGAATGGCAACCACAACGGGCGCCACGACCACGGTAATCGCGGCGGCCGCTATGGACGGGACTCGATTGCCCATCATTCGCATTTCGAGCTCCCTTCGGGGGATCCTGGATGAGCCGATCATCTGTCGGCCGTGATTGTTTGTCAATGCCCATTTGGAGGTTCGTTCCAATGGCCGGCCCGCCCGCTGCGTAAGGGGAAGGCGCTCGGCCTACCTCGGTCGGTGGTCGATCTCGACTGCCAGACGCTCGATGTGGAGTGGCAACTCCAGCGGGTTCGGCGCGAACTCCTGCACCGTCAGACCAAGACTGAGGCGTCGGACGCGACCTTGCCTCTTCCGGGGATCCGCCCCAACGATCTCCAGCTCCAACAGGAGCGCCAGAAGGCCGCAAGGGAGGCTGCGGGAGGCAAGTGGATCAACAGGGGGCTCGTCATCACGACCCACAACGGCGGCCCGGTCGACCCGCGCAACTTCAACCGGAGCTTCGAGGTGCGGTGCCAGAGGGCGGGTGTGCGGCGGGTCAAGATCCATGACACCCCGCGGACCTGCGCCACCCTGCTCGTCGCCCTCGACGTCGCCCTCGGGTGGCCATGCGCATCCTGCGGCACGCGGAGATCGGTGTGACCATGGAGATCCACACCGAAGTCTCGGATGAGACGGCCCGGCGGGCGCTCAAGCAGCTCGGGGAGCAGTTCGGTTCGTAGGCGTTGCTGTACTTCGCTGCTGTACGGACAAGGCAAAGGGCCCTTCCCGCGAAGGAAAGGGCCCTTTGACCTGGTGTCGGGGTGGCGGGATTCGAACCCACGACCTCTTCGTCCCGAACGAAGCGCGCTACCAAGCTGCGCTACACCCCGGTGGTGGCTGCCCGGGAGTCGTACGTGCTCCCGGCGCCTTGACCACTTTAGCGGATGCCGGGGAGTGGTGCGTCCCTAATATCCGGTGGGCGCCGGGCGGTGAAGTCGGCGATGGCGCCGGAGAGGGTGACCCGGACGTCGGTGAGGCCGGCGCCGGTCAGCCAGGCGGCCAGGTCGGCGGGGGTTCCCGAGGGGCCGAACATGTTGAGGCGGCGCATGACGGCGATGAGGGCGTCGTGGCGGCGGGACGAGCCTCGCGTGACGGTGCTGCCTCGCAGGGTGCCGCCCGGGCGGAGAACCCTGGCCATCTCGGCCACGGCCGCGGGCGGGTCGGGGAGGCAGTGCAGGCCGTTGTAGGTGACGCAGAGGTCGAAGGTCGCGTCCGGGAAGGGGAGGGCGTTGACGTCGGCCTGGACGAGCGTGACGGGGCCGTGGCGGCGGGCCCGGTCCAGCATGACGGGGGAGAGGTCGGCGCCCACGTACCGCAGGCGGCGGGCGGCGGGGACGGCTATGCCGCCGCCGCAGGGCACGTCGAGGACGGTGCAGCCGGCGGGGGCGGTGGCGAGCAGGTCGATGCTCCGCCACAGGCCGCCGGTGTCGTAACCCCACATGAGGCGGCCGGCGGCCTTGGCGATGCGGCGGTTCTGGACTCCGCGATCGTAGAAGACGGCGTGCAGCCGCTCGGTCTTCCAGCGATCGCGGAGGGAGGTCATCGGGGGACGAGGGTGAGCAGGGACGCCTCGGGCGGGCAGCAGAAGCGTATGGGGGCCGTGGGGGACGTGCCGAGGCCGGCGGAGACGTGCAGCCAGGAGCCCTGGTGGCGGTGCAGGCCCTTCACGCGGGGACGGTCGATGCCGCAGTTGGTGGCGAGGGCGCCGTAGAACGGCACGCAGACCTGGCCGCCGTGGGTGTGGCCGGCGAGGAGGAGGTCGTAGCCGTCGGCGGCGAAGCGGTCGAGGTTGCGCGGCTCGGGGGAGTGCATCACGCCGAGGTGCACGTCGGCCTGCGGGTCGACCGGGCCCGCGACCTTGTCGTAGCGGTCGCGGTTGATGTGCGAGTCGTCGATGCCGCCGAACTCGACGTCGAGGTCGCCGACCTTGAGGCGGCCGATCCGGTTGTTGAGGTCGAGCCAGCCCGCGGCCTGGAGGGACGAGGAGAGCTCGCGGTACGGCAGGTCGGGCTCGCGGCGCCGCTTGGTGTAGTCGGACTTGCTGGTGCGCCAGACGTAGCGGAGCGGATTCCTGAAGCGCGGCGAGTAGAGGTCGTTGGACCCGAAGACGAACGCGCCGGGACGGTCGAGCAGCGGGCCGAGGGCGTCCAGGAACGGGCCGATCGCGTCGCGGTGCGAGAGCGAGTCGCCGGTGTTGACGACCAGGTCGGGTTCGAGCGCGTCGAGCGAGCGGACCCAGCGGATCAGGCGCGACCGGCCCGGGGTGAGGTGCGCGTCGGAGATGTGAAGGATCTTCACCGACGGCCGCCCCGGGGGCAGCACGGGCACCTCGAAGCGGCGCAGCCGGAACCAGTTCCGCTCGATGACCGAGGCGTATCCGAAGGTCGCGGCGCCGACGCCCGCGAGGCCCAGTGGTACGGAGTAGATCTTCCGCACGGTTCTCCCTTCAGGACACTGTTCGGACGCCTCCCATGCTCCCAGACAAGCGCGCCGCTGGCCGAATCGCGGGTAATCCCGGTGAGGCCGCAGGGCCCGTAGGGGCATGATGTGACCATGAGTGCCCTGAAGGAGAGACTGGAGACCGACCTCTCGACCGCGATGAAGGCCCGGGACGAGCTGAGGACCCGCACGCTGCGCATGGTCCTGACCGCGGTGAAGACCGAGGAGGTCTCGGGGAAGCGGTCCCGCGAGCTGTCCGACGACGACGTGGTCAAGGTGCTCGCGCGCGAGGCCAAGAAGCGCCGTGAGGCGGCCACCGCGTTCGCCGACGCCGGCCGGACCGAGCAGGCCCAGGCCGAGAAGGACGAGGGCGTGGTGCTCGACGAGTACCTTCCCGCGCAGCTCGGCGAGGCGGAGCTGACCGCGTTGGTGACGGACGCGATCGCCGAGACGGGCGCGGCCGGGCCGCGCGCGATGGGCCAGGTGATGAAGGCCGTCAACCCGAAGGTCGCGGGCCGCGCCGAGGGGGGTCGCGTCGCCGCCGAGGTCAAGCGCCAGCTCGGCGCCTGAGCACTGCCGCTCCGGACGCCGGAGCGAGTCGGGCCGCAGAAGGGCCCGGCACCGGTTCGTACGAACCGGTGCCGGGCCCTTTCCGCGGGACGGCCGCCCCAGGGGCGGTGCCGGGATCAGTCGCCGTTCTTCTTCCCGTTGCTCAGGAAGATGATCACGGTGGTGCCGGGGCCGGTCTCGGTGCCCGCGTCCGGCGAGGTGCCCGCGACCGTGCCCTTGGGCTTGTCGGACGGGACCTGGCGCGGGGAGACCTTGACCTGGAGGTCGGCGCCCTTGAGCTTGGCCATGGCGGCGCCGAGGGAGTTGCCCTTGACGTCGGGGACCTTGGTGGTGTCGCCGAAGTCCTGGGTGGGACGGGTGAAGCCGGACGCGGGCGTGCCGGCCAGCGCGCTCTGCATGCTCTGCTGCCACATGGCGCCGGGGGTGTCGGCGCCGAAGACGCCGTAGACCTTGTACTTCCAGGGGCCGCGGAAGTCCCAGTAGGCGGTGGCCGCGGCCATGGTGGGGGTGTGCCCGGCGAAGACCGCGCAGGTGTGCTCCTCGCAGGTGCCGGTCTTGGCGGCGGCGGGGCGGCCGATGCCGCGGCCCTTGGCGGTGCCCTGGGTGAGCACGCCCTGGAGGATCGAGTTGACCTTGTCGGCGACCGGCTCGTCGACGGCCTGGTGGCAGTCCTGCTTGGGCAGCTTGAGCTTCTTGCCGTCGGGGTCGGTGACCTCGGTGACCGACACGGGCGCGCAGTACTTGCCGCGGGCGGCGAAGCCGGCGTAGGCGGCGGCCAGGTGCACCATGTCGATGTCGTTGGTGCCGAGGACCTGGGACGGGATGGGGGCCAGCGCATTGCCGTCGGCGCGCTTCATGCCGAACTTCTCGGCCATCTTCACCGCGTTGCACACGCCGACCCGCTTCTCGAGCTGGGCGTAGAAGGTGTTGACCGAATGCCAGGTGCCGGTCTTCAGGTTGAAGTTGCCGGCCTCGCTGTCGCCCGCGTTGGACACCGAGGGCCACGAGCCGCCGCCGGCCATCTCGTTGTCGTACTTCTTGCCGTCGAAGAAGCCGGTGTACTTGCACGGCTGGTAGCCGGAGACGCCCATGGTCTGCGGCGAGTTGATCGAGGTGCTGACCGGGACGCCCTGGTTGAGGGCGGCGGCGAGGGTGAACACCTTGAACGTCGAGCCCGCGGACACGCCCGTGCCGCCGCCGTGGGCGGAGTCGGCGGCGAGGTTGATGGTGGTCTGCCGCTTGCCCGGGCCGAACCGCTTGCTCACCCCGAGGGCGCGGACCTTGCCGGTGCCCGGCTCGACCATCGCCTCGGCGCCGACGCGGTTGCCGGACGGCGGGACGTGCCCGCGCAGCGACCTGTCGACGGCCTTCTGGGTCTTCATGTCGAGCGTGGTGCGGACGATGTAGCCGCCCCGGTTGAGCTTGTTGACGACGTTCTCGCGCTCCTTGGGCTTGAGCGACCAGTACTTGCCGTCGGACAGGATGTTGAGCAGGTCGTACTTCACGTACTCGCAGAAGTACGGCGCGTCGCTGGTCTCGCAGCCGCCGACCGGGTCGGTGCGGTTCAGCGCGATGGGCTTGGCGGCGGCGTCGTCGGCCTGCTTCTTGGTGATGTGCCCGAGCTGGAGCATCCGGTAAATGACGACGTCGCGGCGGTGGCGCGCGTCCTTGGGATTGCGGATCGGGTCGAACGCGGTCGGGTTCTGCGTGATGCCGGCCAGCAGCGCGGCCTGCTCCAGGTTGAGCTTGTTGGCGGGCTTGCTGAAGTAGCGCTTGGCGGCGGCCTGCACGCCGTACGCGCCGGCGCTGAAGTAGGCGACGTTGAGGTAGCCCTGGAGGATCTCGTCCTTGGTCATCCGCTGCTCGACGTCGAGCGCGTAGCGCAGCTCGCGGAGCTTGCGGCCGACCGTGGGGGCGGTGACCTCGGCGTACTCGGCCTCGGTCGTGGCGCTGTCGACCAGCATGTTCTTCACGTACTGCTGGGTCAGGGTCGAGCCGCCCTGCGTCTGCTCGGACTCCACGTTCGAGGCGAGCGCGCGGACCGTGCCCTTCATGTCGAGCGCGCCGTGCTGGTAGAACCGCGAGTCCTCGATGTCGACGATCGCCTGCCGCATGATGGGCGCGATCTGGTCGAGGCGCACCGACTCGCGGTACTTGTCGAAGAACGAGGCGACCTGCTTGCCGTTCGCGTCGTACACCACCGTCCGCTCGGACGGCGACGCGGTGCTCATCCGGCTGTCCATGTTCTCGAAGTTGTTGGCGGCGTCGCGCGCGGTCAGTCCCGCGCTCCCGACGCCGGGCAAGGCGATGAACGCGACCAGCACACCCGCGACGACACCTGCCCCCAGCAGCCGGAACAGCGTGGAGAAGGCCCTACCCCGATCATCATTCGCATCGCGCACGGGGTCTAGGGTACGCGGGACGACCAGTGCGTTCGGGACAGGTTCGTCGTAGTTCCTCCGCTTGTTGCCGTGATCGGCCTGCCGTCTGACCGCGGCCCGCATGCCGCCTGGCCGTCGCCTGGACGTCGTCCGCACGGCTCCGGCCGAGGTCAGGGCACGATCGGGTGACGGCGGGGGCGCGGCCGGGACCCGGTCGGGCGGCGCCCGCGGGTGCTTGGAACGGACATTCATCCGATCCGTACCCTTCACGACAACCGTCATGGTGTCTGGGCCGTCAACTACAGGTAACTAGTCCGTTCCGGCGGTATGGCCCCGGTGGGCTATATCGAGAATGGGCCCAACGGGGGCTGTTGAATCGTGCCTCGCTTCCGTAAGTTCTTCCCCACGGCTTTCGTTTGGCGGCCTGACGTCCGCGCCCGTCATGGCCAAGGAGCGCAAATCGACACAGACCCTAGGGGAGTGGGGCCAAGATGTGGATCACGGATTGGACCGCCCGCGCCGCCTGCCGTAACGCGGATCCAGATGCCCTGTTCGTGCAGGGGGCGGCACAGAACCGAGCCAAGCTCATCTGTCGTGGCTGCCCGGTGCGGACCGAGTGTCTCGCCGACGCTCTCGACAACAGGATCGAGTTCGGAGTGTGGGGCGGGATGACCGAGCGGGAGCGTCGAGCCCTGCTGCGGCGGCGGCCGGACGTGCAATCGTGGCGCGAACTGCTGGAGACCGCCAAGGAGGAGTATGAGAAGTCGGTCGACGTCGACGAGAGTGAACTCGTCGCCAGCTGACCGGCGCTCCGGGCGGACATGGGTCCGTAGGTGGACCCGTCCGGCATAGGTTCGAAGAGCGCAACAGCGACTGTGGGCCCGTACCCCTTCCGGGGTGCGGGCCCGCTGTCGTGCCGGGGGCCGGATGGGGCCTATTTCGGGCGAATCATTACGGTCATTTACGTCGTCCGAAATAGGGTGTGGCCGGATCCGGCCACGCGTCCCCCGTTTAGCTGCAAGTCATCTCTTGTCCGACATTTCTCCGGACGACGCGGTCGCCTGACGGGGCCCTCGGCGCGGTCGGCCGGGGCCCGGGTGGTTCGACGCTCGGATGGTGCGGGACGCAGGGTCAGGCGGCGACGGTGGTGTGGTCGGCGGCGGCGAGGTCCGCACCGACCCGGCGCAGCCCGTCGAGGTCGTGGACGTCCTCGGCCTGGGCCGGGACGGCGGTCACCGGGACCGTGGGATGCGTGGACGCGAAGTGGTCGCGCAGCCGTTCCTCGCGCGCGGCGAGCTGCATGCGGCCGGTGTGCAGGCGCAGCAGGGCAGCGGTCAGCGGGTGCTCGCCGTGCTCCTCCAGGTTCTCGGCGGCGGCCTGGCTGCGCGCGGCGGACAGGCCGTCGGCGGCCGATTCGTGCACCCGGTTGACGACCAGGCCCGCGAGCGGCATCCGCTCGTCGGCGAGGCGCTCGACGAAATAGGACGCCTCGCGCAGGGCGTCGGGCTCGGGGGCGGCCACCACCAGGAACGCGGTGCCGGGCGTCTGGAGGAGCTGGAAGGTCTTGTCGGCGCGTTCCCGGAAGCCGCCGAACATCGTGTCGAACGCCGCCACGAACGTCTGCACGTCGCGCAGGAGCTGGACGCCGAGGACCTTGTTGATGACGCCGGTGAACATGCCGAACCCGGCGCTGATCACCTTCACCCCGAACCGGCCGCCGGTCTTGGCCGGTGCGGCGAGGATCTTCATGAAGCGGCCGTCGAGGAAGCGGCCCATCCGCTCGGGCGCGTCCAGGAAGTCCAGCGCGTTCCGGGACGGCGGGGTGTCGACGATGATCAGGTCCCAGGCGCCGGAGCGGTGCAGCTGCCCGAGCTTCTCCATCGCCATGTACTCCTGCGTGCCCGACAGGCTGGAGGACAGCGACTGGTAGAAGGGGTTGGCCAGGATCTGCTTGGCCCGGTCCGGGTCGGCGTGCGCCTCGACGATCTCGTCGAAGGTCCGCTTCATGTCGAGCATCATGGCGTGCAGCTCGCCGTCGCCGTCGACCTCGATCCGGCGCGGATTGTTGTCGAGCTCCGACAGCCCCATCGACTGCGCGAGCCGGCGGGCCGGGTCGACGGTCAGCACCACCACGTCCCGGCCCCGCTCGGCGGCGCGGACGCCGAGCGCGGCGGCGGTGGTGGTCTTGCCGACGCCGCCGGACCCGCAGCACACGATGATCTTGGTGCGCGGGTCGTCGATCAGGGCGTCGACGTCCAGGGCGGGCGGGGTCTTGCCGGTCGGGCTCATCTCAGTCTCCCGTTCGGGGGCCGGGGCGGGCTCCGGCGGGGCCGGGCGGCGACGGGTCGCGGGGTCATGCGGCGCCCTGGTCGCGGAGCGCCGCCGCCAGGTCGTACAGGCCGGCCAGGTCCATGCCGTCGGCCAGCATCGGCAGCGTGTAGCGCGGCCGGTCGACCGCGGCCAGGCGCTCCTTCTCGCGGCGCTGGAGCGCGGTGCGGCGGGCGTGCTCGGCGGCCTCGACGGCGAGGTGGGCGGCGATCGCGTCGGCGCCGTGCTCGAGCCCGGCGGCCTTCACCCCGCGGACGATCTCCTCGACGTCCAGGGTGCCGCCGGCCGCGGCGGCGAGGCCGTCCTCGTCCAGCACCGGCCGGTGCTCCATGTTGACGATCACGCCGCCGACCGGGAGGCCGACCTCGGTGAGGTCGTGCACGCCGTCCATCGTCTCCTGGACCGGCATCTCCTCCAGCAGCGTGACGAAGTGCACGGCGGTCTCGGGGCTGCGCACGACCTTCATCACGGTGTCGGCGTGGTTGCGGACCGGGCCGACCTTGGCGAGGCCGGAGACCTCGTCGTTGACGTTCAGGAACTTGGTGATGCGGCCGGTCGGCGGGGCGTCCATCACGACCGCGTCGTAGATGAACGAGCCGTCCTTCTCCTTGCGCCGCACCGACTCGCTGGTCTTGCCGGTGAGGATCACGTCGCGCAGGCCCGGCGCGATGGTGGTCACGAAGTCGACGACGCCGAGCTTGGACATCGCCTTGCCGGCCCGTTTGAGGTTGTAGAACATCTCGAGGTACTCGATGAGCGCCTCTTCGGTGTCGATCGCGAGCGCGTAGACCTCGCCGCCGTCCGGGGCGACCGCGACCCTGCGCTCCTCGTAGGGGAGCGGCGGGCAGTCGAAGAGCTGCGCGATGCCCTGCCGTCCCTCGACCTCGACCAGCAGCACCTTGCGCCCACCGGCGGCGAGCGCCAGGGCGAGGGCGGCCGCGACGGTGGTCTTGCCGGTCCCGCCCTTACCCGTGACGACATGGAGGCGTACGCCGTCCCAGTCGGTGTCTCTCGCGCTCACCCGATCGACCATATCGTTCACTCGGCAAGGACTTCAGAGGGCGCCCGCGCTCATGCAAGTGATTCCTGACACGGTGCCGTCCATGCTGGGGAAACAACTCGCCGGGCCGTTGTTTCGGGCCTGCCCGCGAGGTTAAGTGAGAAACGTGAACCGGTCCACGGGCCGGATCGCCCGGACCGGCTGGTCCGAGCTCAGCTCACCCGAAAGGTGGCCGTGATGCTTGCGGCAATCCTCATCATCGTGGTGGTCCTCGTGGTGGTCGGCCTGACCGGCCTCGCGGCGTCCATCCGGGTCGTGCAGCAGTTCGAGCACGGCATCGTCTTCCGCTTCGGCCAGGTGCAGCGGGGCGGGCAGCTCCGGCCGGGCGCGGTCCGGTCCCCGGGCCTGACCGGGATCATCCCGATCGCCGAGCGGATGCAAAAAGTCAACCAGCAGACGGTCACGATGAACGTCCCGGGCCAGGAGGGCATCACCCAGGACAACGTGAGCGTCCGCGTCGACGCCGTCGTGTACTTCCGGGTCATCGATCCGGTGAAGGCGATCGTCAACGTGCAGAACTACGGGTACGCGGTCTCGCAGATCGGGCAGACCTCGCTGCGGTCGGTGATCGGCCAGACCGACATGCAGGAGCTGCTCGGCGAGCGCGAGAAGATCAACACGCGGCTGCGCGGGATCATGGACGAGATCACCGACAGCCCGTGGGGCATCCGGATCGAGCGGGTGGAGATCAAGGACGTCTCGCTGCCGGAGGGGATGAAGCGCTCGATGGCCCGGCAGGCCGAGGCCGAGCGGGAGCGCCGCGCCCGCATCATCACCGCGGACGGCGAGTTCCAGGCGTCCAAGCGGCTCGCCGCCGCCGCGGAGATCATGTCGGAGGACCCGGCCGCCCTCCAGCTCCGGCTGCTCCAGACCGTGGTCGAAGTCGCGGGAGAGAAGAACAGCACGCTGGTCATGCCGCTGCCGGTCGAGATCCTGCGGTTCTTCGACCGCGCGGCCGGGGGCAACGAGGCCGAGCAGACGCAGAAGAAGGAGAAGAAGAGCGACCTCGGCGAGCGGCTCGCCAAGGCAGAGGAGGACCTGGCCAGGTCGGCCGGCGAGCAGGGCCCCTTGGACCCGGCGAAGGACGTCCCGCCGGTGATCGGCCTCGACCAGCCCGCGCGGGGGCGGCTCGACGAGGCCGCCGAGGCGCCGGGCGTGGAGACCGGGGAGGGAGACGAGCGGCGCGGCATCACCGAGGGCACGACCCGTCCCGACGAGCCCGACGATCGGCCTCCGTCCGCCTGACCGGCCTCCGTCCGCCTGACCGGCCTCCGTCCGCCTGACCGGCCTCCGTCCGCCTGACCGGCCTCCGTCCGCCTGACCGGCCTCCGTCCGCCTGACCGGCCTCCGTCCGCTAGACCGTCGTCCGTCGACCGGCCTCCGGCTGCTTGAGCGCCGTCCCGCGGCGGCGTCAACCCGGGTGCGCCGGCAGGGTGAGCCGGCGCACGCCGGGGAACGCGGCGGTGCCGAGGCAGGCACCGCCGACCAGGACCGCCGAGACCGTCAGCGGCACGCCGGGCCCCCAGTGGGCGGCGGCCCAGGGGGCCAGGGTGTAGCCGAGGGGCGCCGCGGCCAGCGACAGCAGCCAGTCGTAGGAGGTGACGCGGGCGAGCGCGTGCTCGGGGATGCTGGCCTGGACGACGGTCTCCCAGATCGGGCTGAGGACGCCGAGTCCCGCCAGCGCCAGGCCGTACGCGCCGATGACCAGCGGGGCGGGCGCGGCGACGGCCAGCAGGGCGAGCGGCAGCGCGTAGGTGGCCAGGCCGAGGTTCGCGACCAGCACGGGGTGCCGCGGCCGGATCCGGGCGGCGATCAGCGAGCCGACCAGCAGGCCCGCCGCGCCGGCCTGGAGGGTCGCGATCCAGGCCCCCTCGCCGCCGAGCCGGTCGACCGCGATCAGGGGACCGAGCGTGAGCAGCACCCCGGCCGCCCCGTTCCACACCGAGTGCGCGATCAGGCTCGACCAGTACCAGTCGCGTGCGCGCACCTCCGCCCATCCCTCGGCGAGGTCGGCGCGCACCGAGCGGCGCGGGAGCGGCACGTGCGGGACGTGGAGCAGCGCCAGCAGGGCGGCGCTCAGGGCGAACGAGGCCGAGTCGAGCACGAACGTCCAGCCGGGTCCGACGGTCAGCACGAACGTCCCGGCGAGCGCGGGGCCGGCGAGCCGGGTGGCGCCGTTGGCCATGCTCAGCAGCGCGTTGGCCCGCTGCCGGTCCCTGGCCGCGACCGACCCGTTGACCAGCGGGGAGATGGTCGGAGTCTGGAAGGCCGACGCGGTGCCGCCGATCACCTGCGCCACCGCGAGGTGCCACAGCCGCGGTTCCCCGCCGAGCAGTTCGAGGCCGGCGAAGAGCTGGGCCCCGCAACCGATGAGGTCGGTGCCGAGCGCGACCGTCCGGGCGTTGAACCGGTCGGCCACGACGCCGCCGATCGGCAGCAGGACCAGCCTCGGCACCATTGCGCAGCCGAGGACCAGGGCGAGGGCCGAGGCGGAGCCGGTCGCGCGCACCACCGCCAGCGCGAGCGCCGCCGGGACGGCGGCGTCGCCGGTCATGGACAGGACGCGGGCGGCGAAGAGCAGCCGGAAGCGGCGCCTGCGCAGGGGATGGGCCATGTCGAGAAAATACTTCGCCAAGGAACTATTCGTCAACGAATTATTTTGGGTGATGGACGTTGCCCGGAGCCGTACGATCCGTGTATGGAGCACCGCGAGGGGCCGCCGCGCGACCGGACGGACGAGCACATCGACCGCTGGCTGCCCCTGCTGCCGGGCCTCGATCCCGAAGTCGAGGCCGTGGTCACCCGGGTCGGGTACCTGGCCGGCCACCTGCGCCGCGTCAAGGTGCGGACGCTCGCTGACCTCGGCCTGCAACGGCACGAGTTCGAAACGCTGCACGTGCTCGCGGGCCGCGGCAGGCGCGCCGTCCCGTCCGAGATCGCCGCCGATCTCGGCATGGCGGCGAACTCGGTCACCGGACGGCTGGACGCGCTGGAGCGGCGCGGGTTCGTCCGGCGGCGGCCCTCGGGCACCGACCGGCGGCGCGTCGACGTCGAGCTCACCGACGAAGGCTGGACCGCCTGGCTCGGGGCGATGGACGTCGTCGGGGTCGAGGAGAACCGGCTGCTCGGCGCGCTGACCGCCGAGGAGCGCAGGCAGCTCGCCGGGCTCCTGCGCCGGGTCCTGCTCCGCGCGGAGGGTCCGCCGCCCGCCGCCGAGTGACCGTGGACCTCCGGCGGCGGTTGCGGATCTCCGCCCGTTGTCGGCGGGCATCTCACCCCACATCACCACGAACTCCCGTGCCGCGTTCCGACACGGCGTGCGGATGAGGGGAACTCCCTGGTCACGGGGGTGGGTTGTCAGGGAGAATTCCCCGGTGCCGCCCGCCCGTTCCGGAACAGCAGGGGCCCGGAGGGGGTTGTTCCGGGTGCGTACGAGATCCGGAGGTGAGCCAGCCATGACGATGATGACCGCGGCACAGCGCCGCGAGGGCGATGCGGAGGCGTACGACACCTTCACGGGGACGTGTCTGGCGCATCGGCTGCTGGCCGGCGTCGCGGCCACGCCGACCTCGCTGGTCCTGTTCGCACTGGCCGGCGGGACGCTCCGCCACGCCGAACTCGGCCGGGTGCTGCCCGACCTCGCCGCGACGACGCTCGCCCAAGCGCTGCGCGCCCTGGAGCGGGACGGCTTCATCGGACGCGGCGTGGCAGCGACCGTGCCGGTGCAGTCCGAGTACACGCTCACGCTGCTCGGCGAACGGCTCATCCCGCTGCTCAACGCCGTGAAGGACTGGGCCGAGCACAACATCGGCGAGATCCACGCGGCCCGCGAGCGGTACGACGCGGACGAGGGCGTCGACGAGCCCGTCCCGGACCTGGCCGCGAGCTAGCACGGGCCCGAGGTCCGTCCGTCCAGGGGATCGTGAGGTCCACTGCCAGAAGTCGGGACGGTGCCAGCCCGAACATGGTGCGGGAGCGGGCGTCATAGGCTGACCCGCATGAAGAAGTTCGAATACGCGACCGTTCCGCTGCTGGTGCACGCGACCAAGCAGATCCTCGATAACTGGGGCCAGGACGGGTGGGAGCTCGTCACCGTGATGCCCGGTCCGAACCCCGAGAACCTCGTCGCGTACTTCAAGCGCGAGCTCGACGGCCAGTAGGCGATGCGCGGCGTCCGCCCCGCGTCCTCGGGGCGGACGCGGGCGCCGCGACGCAGGCGCGGGCGTGGGCGTGGGCGCGGACGGTGGTCGGGGCGTGAGCGCCCCTGTGACAAGCTGAACCGAGTATTTGGACGCGCTCTTCATGCGGCGCGTCCCGGCGGGTCGTCGAAGGAGAAAACGGACATGAGCACGCCCGAGGAACGCATCACTGAGCTCGGCCTGGAACTGCCGGACGTCGTCCCGCCGGTGGCCTCGTACGTGCCGACGGCGCGTACAGGGTCGCTGGTCTACACGTCCGGGCAGGTCCCGATGGTCAAGGGCGAGCTGGCCGTCAGCGGCAAGGTGGGCGCCGAGGTCACCGCCGAGGTGGCCAAGGACCAGGCGCGGATCTGCGCGCTGAACGCCGTCGCCGCGCTCAAGGCCGAGGTCGGGGAGCTGTCCCGGGTGGTGCGGATCGTCAAGGTCGTCGGGTTCGTGGCCAGCGCGCCCGACTTCCACGGGCAGCCGCAGGTGATCAACGGGGCCAGCGACCTGCTCGGCGACATCTTCGGCGAGGCGGGCCGGCACGCGCGCAGCGCGGTGGGCGTCGCGGCGCTGCCGCTTGACGCGTCCGTCGAGGTGGAGCTCATCGCCGAGGTCTCCTGAGCACGCCCGCGAGCGTGGTCTCCCGAGCCTGGCCGGGGGCCGTCGCGGGGCCGTTGTCGGGTTCGTCCGCGGAGGCCGTACCTTGACGGAACGGCATTCGGTATGTCCGAATGGGCAGCCATGAGGATCACATGCTGGGACCGGCGATGGTGAACGGGCTGCGGCTCCCCGCCGAGCTGCGGGAGCGGATCGAGGGCATCAACGCCGGCACCCTGCCCCCCGCCCCGGCACGGCACGCGGCGACGGTCGTGGTGCTGCGCGACCACGCCGAGCACGGACTCCAGGCGTTCATGCTCCGGCGGGTCGCGTCGATGGCGTTCGCCCCTGGCGCGTACGTCTTTCCCGGCGGATCGGTCGATCCGCGCGACGGCGAGGCGGCGCTCGGCTGGTCCGGGCCGTCGCCGTCCGACTGGGGCAAGGCGTTCAACGCCGACGAGACGCTCGCGCGCGAGCTGGTGTGCGCGGCGGTGCGTGAGACGTTCGAGGAGACCCTCGTGCTACTCGCGGGCCCGTCCGGCGACTCGGTGGTGGGCGACACCCGCGGGGACGACTGGGAGGTCGACCGGCAGGCGCTGCTGGACCGGTCCCGGTCGTTCGGCGAGTTCCTCGACCAGCGCGGGCTGGTGCTCCGTTCCGACCTGCTGCGCCCTTGGGCGCACTGGATCACCCCGGCGGTCGAGCCCAAGCGGTACGACACCCGGTTCTTCGTCGCGGCGATGCCGCAGGGGCAGCGCGCCCGCGACGTGAGCACCGAGGCCGACCGGGTGGCCTGGGTCAGTCCCGCCGAGGCCGCGCGGCGCGGACGGGACGGCGAGTGGATCATGCTGCCCCCGACCCTGGCGAC
The DNA here is from genome assembly GCF_030283145.1 of Actinomadura xylanilytica. GTDB lineage: Bacteria > Actinomycetota > Actinomycetes > Streptosporangiales > Streptosporangiaceae > Spirillospora > Spirillospora xylanilytica. The sequence continues at coordinate 738,449 of NZ_JASNWE010000002.1, read as the reverse complement.
GCTCGCCGAACTGGCCGAGTACGAGACGGTGGCCGAGGTCCTGGCCGCGCCCCGCGAGATCGTGATGCACGAGCCCACCACCGAGATCGTCGACGGCGAGCCCTACCTCGTCCTGCCCGAGAGCGCCGCGCGGCACTACCGGCTCGGGTGACCCGCGGATGCCCTTGCGCCGCCTGGCCCGGCACGCGGACCCGCTGTCCCGGGTCCTGGTGCGTCGGCTGGCGGGAACGTCCGCGCTGCGGCATCTGGACCGCCTCGGCTGGAACCCGGTCCGGCACCCCGATCGGGCCTCGGGCAGGATGGGTGAAATGAGCGAGATCGACGGGATGGGGACGGAAAGGGCGACCTGTGTGCTGGCGCCCAACCCGTCCATGATGACGCTGGACGGCACCAACACCTGGATCATCGCCGAGCCGGGCTCGGACGAGGCCGTGGTCGTCGACCCGGGACCCAAGGACGGCAAGCACCTCAAGCGGGTCGCGGACCTCGTCGCGGCCCAGGGCCGGAGGGTCGGGCTCGTCCTGCTCACGCACGGCCACCCCGACCATTCGGCGGGCGCGGAGCGGTTCGCCGAGCTGGCCGGCGGCCCGGTGCGGGTGCGCGCGCTGGACCCCCGGTACCGCCTCGGCGACGAGGGCCTCGCCGAGGGCGACGTGATCACCACCGGGGGCCTCGAACTGCGGGTCATGGAGACCCCGGGGCACTCCGACGACTCGCTGACCTTCTGGCTCCCGGCCGACGGCGCGGTAATCACCGGCGACACCGTCCTCGGATACGGCACCACCGTGCTGGAGGGCAGGCTCGGCGACTACATGAGCTCCCTGGACCGGCTGCGGACCTTCTCGGCGGAGGTCGGCGCGGCCACGATCCTGCCGGGCCACGGCCCCAAGCTGGACGATCCGCTCGCCGCGCTCGACCACTACATCGACCACCGCCGCGAGCGCCTGGCCCAGGTGGAGGCCGCCGTGGCCGCGGGCGCCCGCACGGCCCGCCAGGTGGTCGAGAGCGTCTACGCCGACGTCGACAAGACCCTGTGGCCGGCCGCCGAGTGGTCCGTGCAGTCACAGCTGGACTACCTCAACGAACGCCGCTGATGTGCGGACGCCGCTGATGTACGGACGCTACTGCCCCTCGGCGGCGGCCCGCCGCGCGGTCACGGTAGGTGGAGCGTGACCGTGCGGCCGGTCGTCACTTGGAGCGCTTGCGGAGCCGGTCGATGTCCAGGATGACCACGGCCCGCGCCTCGATCCGCAGCCAGTTGCGCTGCGCGAAGTCGGCCAGGGCCTTGTTGACCGTCTCCCGGGAGGCGCCGACGAGCTGCGCCAGCTCCTCCTGGGTGAGGTCGTGGTGGACGTGCAGCCCGGCCTCGGACGGCTGGCCGAACCGTTCGGCCAGGTCGAGCAGGGCCTTGGCGACCCGTCCGGGCACGTCGGTGAAGACCAGGTCGGCCATCACGTCGTTGGTCTTGCGCAGCCGCTGGGCCAGCGCGCGCAGCAGCTGCACCGCGACCTCCGGATGCCCGGTCAGCCAGGGCCGCAGGTCGTCGTGGCCGAGGCCGGCGAGCCGGCACTCGGTCACCGCGATCGCGCTGGCGGTGCGGGGCCGCGGGTCGAACAGCGACAGCTCGCCGAACATCTCGCTCGGGCCGAGCACGCTCAGCAGGTTCTCCCTGCCGTCCGGCGCGGTCCGGGTCAGCTTGATCTTGCCTTCGAGGACGACGTACAGCCGGTCGCCCGTCTCCCCCTCGTTGAAGAGCGTCTGACCGCGGGCGAGCCGCACCTCGGTCACGTTGGCGCGCAGCGCCTTGGCGCCCTGCTCGTCGAGTGCCTCGAACAGCGGGGCTCTGCTCAGAACATCCACGTCGCGGTCGGTCACGCTTCTCCTCCTCGAACACCTACATGCATAGTGTGACGTACGTCCCACCGCGTACGTGAAGGTAGGGTCACGGCGCGCCGAAACGGGGGACCGAGCACGTACCCTTGCCCTCGTGCCTCGCAACGGTAGTCCCGCCCCCGCGGCGGCGCCCCGCAAGCCCCGGGTCGAGACGCGGCTCGCCCTCGTCCGCCGGGCCCGGCGGATCGATCGCGAGCTCGCCGCGCTCTACCCCGACGCCCACTGCGAGCTGGACTTCACGAATCCACTCGAACTGCTGGTCGCCACGATCCTGTCCGCCCAGTGTACGGACCGTCGGGTGAATGCCGTCACACCGGCTCTCTTCGCCCGTTATCGGACGGCCGAGGACTACGCCGCCGCCGACCGGGAAGAACTCGAGAAGCTGATCCAGTCGACCGGCTTCTTCCGCAACAAGGCCAACAGCATCATGAAGCTGGGACACGAGCTGAGCGAGCATCACGGCGGTGCCGTGCCGCCTCGGCTGAAGGACCTGGTCACCCTGCCCGGGGTGGGCCGCAAGACCGCCAACGTGGTGCTCGGGAACGCCTTCGATGTGCCCGGGATCACCGTCGACACCCATTTCGGGCGGCTGGTGCGCCGCTTCGGCTGGACGGTCGACACCGACCCGGTCAAGGTCGAGAAGCAGGTCGCTGAGCTGATCCCGCGCAAGGACTGGACGATGCTGTCGCATCGGCTGATCTGGCACGGCCGCCGCGTCTGCCACGCCCGCCGCCCCGCCTGCGGCGCCTGCGCGCTCGCCCGGCTGTGCCCGGCGTTCGGCGAGGGCCCGACCGACGAGGCGACCGCCCGCGCGCTGGTGAAGGAAGGACCGTTCTCCTGAACGGGCCCGAGCAGGCCCGGAACCGTCCGGGAACGACTCCGGGGGCGGCTCGGGCGGGGGTCCGGGGAAGGCGCCGGGGAAGGTTCCGGGCATGCGAAGGGTTGGGAGAAGCGTGACCGACACTTCAACGTCCTGCCCTTCGTGGCTCGACCGATTCCGCGCCGAGGCGCCGCGGATGCAGGTCCCGCCCATGCTGCGGCCGACGTCGGGGGGACGTGCGGCGGCGGTGCTGATCCTCTTCGGCGAGGGCGCGAACGGCCCCGACGTCCTGCTGACCGAACGGGCGGCGACGCTCAGCAACCATGCGGGCCAGCCCGCGTTCCCGGGCGGACGCATCGACCCCGGCGACACCGGACCCGTGGCCGCCGCGCTGCGCGAGGCGTCCGAGGAGGCGGGTGTCGAACCGTCCGGCGTCGAGGTCCTGGCCACGCTCCCGGAGCTGTACCTGTCCCACAGCGAGCACCGCGTCACCCCGGTCGCCGGCTGGTGGCGCGAGCCGTCCGACATCGCCCCGGGCCATCCGGGCGAGGTCGCGACCGTGGCCCGCGTGCCGATCGCCGAACTGGTCGATCCGGCCAACCGGCTGACCGTCCGGCACCCGTCCGGCGTGCGCTTCGGCCCCGCGTTTCGGGTCCGCGGGATGCTCGTGTGGGGATTCACCGCCGGTCTGCTCGCCCAGGTGCTGGACGCGGGCGGCTGGAACCGGCCTTGGGACACCGAGCGCGTCGAGAGCCTCCCGCCCGAAGCCGTGAAACCCGCCGCCCGCGGCTGAGCCTCCCGGTCCGAGCCCCGCGTCTGCGTTTCGCATCGGCGCCCGCGTTCCCGTTCGCGTCCGTGTCCGCGTGGTGCGGCGGCCCGTACGGCGTGGTCGGCGGATGATCTCATGCCCGGACACGTACGGTGGCGGGTCCGCATCGCCCCACACGGCGATCGTGCGGCGCCCAATCTGGTCCGGCGAGGGGACGTGAACAGCGCCCTCCGGGCTATACGGTGAAGCGGTGTTGGCCGACCACTATCTCGACCTGATCCTCCTCGGGCTCATCGTGCTGTTCGGCGTCTCGGGCTACCGGCAAGGCTTCATCGTGAGCCTGCTGAGCTTCGTGGGCTTCGTCGGCGGCGGCGTGCTGGGCGTGATCATCGCTCCGCACATCGCCGAGGCCGCGGTCAACGGTGCCGCGCAGCAGGCGCTGCTGGCGATCGTGATCGCCTTCCTCGCCGCCACGCTCGGGCAGCTCATCGCCTCGTCGGTCGGCGCCGTGCTGCGCAACCACGTCACCGGCAACAGCGCGCGGGCGGTGGACGCGGCGGGCGGGGCCGTGGTGAGCGCGCTATCGCTGCTGATCGTCGCCTGGTTCTTCGGCACCCTGGTCGCGCACTCGGAGTTCAAACCGGTGCGCACCCAGGTCAGCAGCTCCTCGATCATCAACGGCGTCAACGACGTGATGCCGGGCCAGGCGCAGACCTGGTTCGCCTCGTTCAAGAGCTTCGTCTCCAGCAGCGAGTTCCCGCAGGTCTTCAACGGTCTCGGCGGTGAGTCGGTGACCCAGGTGCCGCCGCCCGACGACCGGATCCTCAACACCGAGGCGCTCCGCGCGGCCAGACGCAGCATCGTCAAGGTGGTCAGCACGGCCCCGCAGTGCCAGCGCAAGATCGAGGGGACCGGGTTCGTGTTCGCGCCCGAGCGCGTCATGACCAACGCGCACGTCGTGGCGGGCGCCACCGGCACGTCCCAGATCGAGTCGCTGAGCGGTGCCACCGACCGGGGCCGGGTCGTGCTGTACGACCCCAAGCGCGACATCGCCATCCTGCACGTGCCGGGGCTGCGCGCCGCGCCGCTCAAGTTCGCCGGGCCCGCCCGGGTCCGGGACGACGCGATCATCGCCGGGTTCCCCAAGAACCACCCGTTCACCGCGGGCGCCGCCCGGATCCGCGCCCGGCAGACCGCCAAGGGCCCCGACATCTACCACTCGGGCCAGGTCACCCGTGAGATCTACGCCATCCGCGGCACGGTCGAGCCCGGCAACTCCGGCGGCCCGCTGCTCGCGTCCGACGGCAGGGTCTACGGTGTGATCTTCGCCGCGGCGCTGGACACCGCGGCCACGGGCTATGCCCTCACCGCCCAAGAGGTCGCGCCGGACGCGCGCGCGGGACTGACCGCCACCGCCCCCGTCGAGACCCAGCGATGCTCCGACTGAGTCTTCTAGGCGTGCGGTCAAGGGCGTGCGGTTAGGCGGAGTTCTATGAGGCGGTCCGGGGGCGTGCTGTCGGCCTCTGCTGCCAGGACGCGGGTGTCGCGGATGATCCCAGTGACGTCGATGCCGTGCGGCGGGGCGGCGGCGTACGGTTCAAGGCGGTCGGCCGACCGTTCGAGCAGGGCGCGCGCGCCACGCCGGTTTCCGCGGCGCAGATGGGTGATGCCGACGGCGACCTGCGCCAGGCCGCGCCACAACTCCCGTTCGGGATCCGGCGCGTCCTTCCAGACGGCCTCGAGTACCTCGTGCGCGTGGAACGGACGGTCCGCGTCCAGCAGGCGCTGCGCCTCTGCCAGACCGTCCGCGGGGGCTGGGGTCAGGTCGTCCGGCATGGTCGGCACACCTGGCGCGCCGTGCGGGAGGGGTCTCCCGTAGGCGTCTCTGGGCCGTGCGTTACGCGGCCGTCCTGCCTCGTCGCGATCACGCATGTCCCCACCGTACGCGCACTCCGGCGGAGCGTCCGTTCGCCCGTGTCGTGACCTCCGACTCGTGCGCGCGGACGAGGGAAGGGGCGGGAAAGGGGAGGGAAGATGGGGCGGGGCAGGGTCAGTGTTCGGGTTCGGGGTCGGCGAGCCAGCCGATGAGCTGTGAGTCGAACGCGCGGGGGCGTTCCTCATGTGGGAAGTGGCCGGCTCCTTCGATGAGCTTCCAGCGGTAGGGCGCGGCGACGTACCGGCCGGAGCCCTGGGCGCTGCCGGGGAGGATGCAAGGGTCCAGAGCCCCGTGCAGTTGCAGCGTGGGCGCGTGGATGGGGGCGCGCATGCGGTGCGCGTAGCGGATGCCGTCCGGGCGCGGCTGGGAGCGGATCAGCCACCGGTGGTACTCCAGGGCGGAGTGCGCGGCGCCCGGGATCTGCACGGCCTGCCGGACGAGGTGTTCGGTGCGTTCGTCCGGCCATCCGGGTCCGGACCACTCGTGCAGCAGCCGGCCGACCAGGGCGGCGTCGTCGCGGAGCAGTCGGCGCTCGGGCCACATCGGCATCTGGAAGCCGAAGGTGTGCCGGGCCGCCCACGCCTGGCCGCGCAGGTCGCCGCGCATCGCCTGCCGCAGCCGCAGCGGATGCGGGACGCCGACCACGGCGAGCCGCTGGACGACCTTGGGGTGGTAGACCGCCATCGTCCAGCCCAGCAGGCCGCCCCAGTCGTGCCCGACGACGATGGCGTTGGCCTCGCCGAGCGCGCGGACCAGCCCGGCGGCGTCCCCGGCGAGTGTCACCAGGTCGTAGCCGCGCGGCGGCTTGTCGCTGCCGCCGTACCCGCGCAGGTCGACCGCGGCAGCGCGGAACCCCGCGGCGGCCAGGGACACCAGCTGGTTGTGCCAGGACCACCAGAACTCCGGGAAGCCGTGCAGCAGCAGGACCAGCGGCCCCTCCCCGGCCTCGGCGACATGGAACCGGGTGCCGCCCGCGCTGATCGCGCGGTGGGTCCACGGGCCCTCGACCTCGACCACCGACGCGTCGTGCCCGGCCATGCGGGTCAGTCCGTCAGGGCGGGCTTGTCCGAGTCGCCGCGGTGGCGCAGCATCGTCAGGTCGGCCTTGAGGGTGGAACGGGTCCGCTTGGCCCCGTCGATCTTCTTGATCCGCCAGTAGCCGATCGCGATCAGCGCCAGCGCCAGCAGCAGGTACACGCCCGCGACGATCAGGAACGCGGCCCAGTGCCAGATCCCCGCCGCGACCAGCCCGTAGGCGGCGGCGATCGACAGCAGGATGACGATCAGCCCGGCGATCAGCCCCGCGATCGCGAACATCACCGAGCCCAGCGCCGCCTTCTTGGCGTCGTCCTTGAGCTCCAGCTTGGCCAGGTCCATCTCCGCCCTGACCAGGCTCGACACGTTGCTCGACGCCAGCGCGACCAGTTCGCCGAGGGTCTTGTCCTCGGTCCGCTCGCCCGGCAATGCCTCGGACATATCGCAGTTCTCCTTCCAGGGCCCCGGCCTCCAGGGCTCGCCCCAGCCTGGCAGCCGGGCGGACCGCCCGGCCACCCGGCGTCGTCCTCGACGCCCCCGGGCCGCCGGGCCGCCGTCCGCCACCGGCCCGGGAGGACCGGCGGGGGTCGGCCACGGTGACGGTCACCCGGCGCCGTCCAAGAGCGCGCGCCGGCGCACCCGCCGCCTGAAGACGATGGTGGCGGCCACCGAGGCGAGCACGCTCGCGATCAGGACCGCTGTCGTCACTCTCTCGAATTGTGCGGGATCGGGATAGGCCAAACCGCCGATCAGCAGAGAAACGGTGAAACCGACCCCGGCGAGCAACGCCACTCCGGCGATCTCCCGCCAGTACAGCTCGTCGCCGAGCGTGGCCAGGCCGAGCCGGACCGCGGTCCAGGCCCCGCCGAAGACGCCGATGAACTTACCGATCACCAGTCCGGTGATCACCCCCAGCGCCACCCGGTCGCCGAACACCGCTCCGAGCTGCGACCCGCTCAGCCCCACCCCGGCCGACAGGAACGCGAAGACCGGCACGCAGAACCCGGCGGAGAACGGCCGCAGCACGTGGTCGGCCCGCTCGGCGTTGGTCGGACGGTCGTCCCCGCTCACCCGCGGGCTGGTCAGCATGCCGAGGGCCACCCCGGCGACGGTCGCGTGGATGCCGCTCCTCTGCACGAAGTACCAGGCCAGGACGGCCAGCGGGACGTACAGCCAGGGGGACCGGACGCCCCGGGACTGCAACGCCCCGTACACCGCGATCAGCGCGGCGCCGGCCAGCAGCGGGCCCCAGCTCAGCCTCTCGGTGTAGAACAACGCGATGATCGTGATCGCGATCAGGTCGTCGACCACGGCCAGGGTCAGCAGGAACGCGCGCAGCGGCGCCGGGCACGAGGTGAACGTCACCGCGAGCACCGCGAGCGCGAACGCGATGTCGGTGGCGGTCGGCACCGCCCATCCGTGCCCCGCGCCCGGTGCCCCCGCGCTCACCGCGAGGAAGATCAGCGCGGGCACCACCACGCCCGCGCCCGCCGCGATCACCGGTAGCGCCGCGTCCCGGGGATTGCGCAGCTCGCCGTGGGTGAGCTCCTCCCGCAGTTCGAGCCCCGCCATGAAGAAGAACACCGCCAGCAGCCCACCGGACGCCCAGTGCTGCACGTCCATGTGGCCGAGGCCGAGCCACGCGGGGCTGAACTCGTGATGCTGGAGGCCGAAGTACGTGGCCGCCCACGGGGTGTTGGCCCAGACGAGCGCCGCGACGGTGGCCGCGAGCATGACCATCCCGCCGACGGTCTCCGCGCGGAGCGCCTCGGTGACGTTGCGGCTGTAGCGGACGGTGGGACGGAACGGCCAGATGGCGGCGACACGACGCGGCATGGGTCCCCCGGGAAGCAGGCGTGCGAGCTGGACGGGACACGTCCCGTCCCCGCCGTAAACCGGGATGGGTCATGCCCCCGCCGACCAGACTTCCCGGCACACCTGGTGACGAGACTACCCGGATGATCGTCACCTATGCACCCCAGGCCACCGGCCTGACCAGCCTGGACACTCCGACGGTGGCGCGCACGCCGTCGGGGACGGCGACGGCCCGTGCCGGACGGGAGCGTGAGGCTCCCAGCCCGGTACGGGCCGTCAGGGGAGGACGGGGTCCGCCGGCCGTACGGGTCACGGGCCGGCGCGCGCCTACATCGTCTCGGTCAGTCGTCGGACTTGACGTCGGACTGCTTCTCGGAGATCAGGTCCATCACCGTGCTGTCGGCCAGCGTCGTGACGTCACCGACGCTGCGGTTCTCGGCCACGTCCCGGAGCAGCCGCCGCATGATCTTGCCGGAGCGGGTCTTGGGCAGCTCCGGAACGATCATGATCTGGCGGGGCTTGGCGATCGGCCCCAGCGTCCTGGCCACGTGGTCGCGCAGCTCCTTGAGGAAGTCCTCGCCCTCCACCTCCGCGCCGGCGCTGCTGAGCGGGATGACGAACGAGACGATCGCCTGCCCGGTCACCGGGTCGGTCGCGCCGACCACGGCCGCCTCGGCGACCTTCGGGTGCGAGACCAGCGCCGACTCCACCTCGGTGGTGGAGATGTTGTGGCCCGACACCAGCATCACGTCGTCGACCCGGCCGAGCAGCCAGAGGTCGCCGTCCTCGTCCTTCTTGGCGCCGTCGCCGGCGAAGTAGAGGCCCTCGAACCGCGACCAGTACGTCTTGACGTACCGCTCGTCGTCGCCCCAGATGGTGCGCAGCATCGCCGGCCACGGCTCCTTGACCACCAGGAACCCGCCGCCGCCGTTCGGCACCGGCTGCCCCTGGTCGTCCACCACGTCCGCGACGATCCCCGGCAGCGGCCGCATCGCCGCGCCCGGCTTGCCGGCCGTCACGCCCGGCAGCGGGCTGATCATGATGCCGCCGGTCTCGGTCTGCCACCACGTGTCGACCACCGGGGTCTTGCCGGCGCCGATGTGCTCGCGGTACCAGACATAGGCCTCGGGGTTGATCGGCTCGCCCACGCTGCCGAGCACGCGCAGCGACGACAGGTCGTACTCCGCCGGGATGTCGTCGCCCCACTTCATGCAGGTGCGGATCGCGGTCGGCGCGGTGTAGAAGATCGACACCTTGTACTTCTGGATGACCTCCCACCAGCGGCCCTTGTGCGGGGTGTCCGGCGTCCCCTCGTACAGGACGCTGGTCGCGCCGTTCGCGAGCGGGCCGTACACGATGTACGAGTGCCCGGTCACCCAGCCGATGTCCGCCGAGCACCAGTAGACGTCGGTCTCCGGCTTGAGGTCGAACACCGCGTGATGGGTGTAGGCGATCTGCGTCAGGTATCCGCCGGTGGTGTGCAGGATGCCCTTGGGGTTACCGGTCGTCCCCGAGGTGTAGAGGATGAACAAGGGGTGCTCGGCGTCGTGCGGCTCGGCGGCGTGCTCCTCACTCTGCCGCTCGACGACGTCCTGCCACCACACGTCGCGATCGTTCTCGGCGACCTCCGCGCCGGTGCGGCGCACCACCAGCACGTGCTCGACGCTCGGGGTGGACTCCACCGCCTCGTCCACGGTCGGCTTGAGCGCCGACGGCTTGCCGCGCCGGTACCCGCCGTCGGCGGTGATGACGACCTTGGCCTGCGCGTCGTCGATGCGCGTCCGCAGCGCGTCGGCGGAGAACCCGCCGAACACCACCGAGTGCGTGGCGCCGATCCGCGCGCACGCCAGCATCGAGATCGGCAGCTCCGGGATCATCGGCAGGTAGACCGCCACCCGGTCGCCCTTGCGGACGCCCAGCTCCAGCAGGGCGTTGGCGGCCTTGTTCACCTCACGCTGGAGGTCGGCGTAGGTGATGGTCCGGCTGTCCCCCGGCTCGCCCTCCCAGTGGAAGGCGACCTTGGCGCCCCGCCCCGCCTCCACGTGCCGGTCCACGCAGTTGTACGCGACGTTCAGCTCGCCGCCCTTGAACCACTTGGCGAACGGCGGATTGCTCCAGTCCAGGACCTCGTCCCAGCGCTTCGACCAGCTCAATCGGTCGGCCTGCCGGGCCCAGAAGCCCAGTCGGTCTGCGGCAGCCTCGTCGTAAGCTTCGGCGGTCACGTTCGCCGACTCGGCGAGCTCCGCCGGCGGGGGGAAGCGCCGCGTCTCCTGAAGCAGGTTCGACAGTGTCTCTTGGCTCTGGCTCAACGCGTACTCCTTGCTAGCTAAAGCGTGGGTCGCCCGTTCGCCCACTCCACCAGGGACGGCATTGCTTCACAAGCCGTCCCAGGGAGCCGGGCATGGGGGTCACCTGGCGCTAGTTATTCCGGGTGGATGTTAGTGATGCCCCACAGAGCACTGCCTGCCCAGTCTGGATAGCAGGGAATCAGTGCTTCGCCACTGCGTCCGGTGTCACGCCGCAATAGGCCTTTGACCAGCAGAGGTAGTGTCGTCCGACCTGTCCGCTCCGCTCGCGAGGAGACGCATCTCGCACACCCCACGGACGGCACCCGTCCAGTGGTCCGCACCTGCTCAGCCCGCACTCGCGCGGGACAAACCTTGGGCGGGACCTCGTACGGCCCGCACAGACTCTGTACAGCGCACAGACTCTGTACAGCGCGGGACGGTAGTGACCGCGCGTCCTGCACTAGTCGGTGCGCACAGGCAAAGAGGGGCCTGCCTGTGCGGCCTGTGCGGTCTGTGCGGCCTACGGCGGCAACGCATCGCATAGAGGCGGCGACTCGCGTGGGGGCGGGGTGATGCACGAACGCTGGGGGCGACAGCATAAAGTCGGGCCGTGACCGAAGCCGATGCCTTTGCCGATGTAGCGAACCTGCCTGGCGTGGCCGACGCTGTCGCTGAGGCACGCGCAGCGGTGGACCGGTTGCTCGGCCATCGCATCCTGCGCCGGCGCAGCGCCGAAGTCTCTACGGAGTCCGCGTTGCGCGGGGCCCGCGCCTCCGCCGCCCTGGAGGGCGCGTCGGTCACCTTGGACGAACTGCGGACCACGGAGAACCCTGGCGATCCGATCGTGCAGGGTGCGCTGCGGGTCTCCGCCGAACTCGGAACGCTTTCCGAAACCTGGCGCCAGGCCCCCCGGCAGGCCCTGGCACGGCTCCACGTGCTGGCCGCCGCGGACGCCGTGGACAGCGCCGACCTGGGGCGCCCGCGCACCGGTGACCAGCCCGTGACGGACGTGTTCAAGGTCGGCACCACCCCATCACCGTCCGAGGTCGCGGGACGCCTGGACGCGCTCAGCGGACTGCTCACCCGGCCGACCAAGGCCCCCGCACTGGTGGTGGCGGCGATCGTGCACGGCGAGCTGCTGACGCTCCAGCCCTTCGGCTGGGGGGACGGCATCGTCGCGCGCGCGGCGCAGCGCCTCACCCTCGTCTCGCGCGGTCTCGACCCCAAGTCGCTGACCGCCCCCGAGGTCGGGCACGCCGAACTCGCCGATGACTACGCGACCTCGCTCCGCGCTTACGCGTCAGGTACTCCTGAGGGGGTCGCCACCTGGCTCCGGCACTGTTCCGCCGCTACCGCCGCAGCCGCCCGGGACTCCCTGGCGATCTGCGAAGCCCTCCTTAGGGGCTGACGCATACTGCGGAACGAACCTCGACACACGCGCCCGTTCTGGGTCGTCCGTGGCTGACCGCAAGCACGGCGTACCCGCGCCCGCTACTGACAGCACCGTCGTCGCAGAGGACTGGGACTCCCGCGACCTGTCCGGTGAGAACCACGTCCGGGTTCTGTTCACCGACATCGACATGACCGAGGCCCACGGTGTCGGCGCGGTGTTCACGGAGTGCACCTTCCGTGGGGCCCGGTTCAACGCGTCCACCCACACCGATGGCGCGTTCCTCAACTGCACGTTCGTCCGGTGCCGTTTCTTCGACGCCACGTTCACCGGATGCAAGTTCGTGGGCAGCATGTTCGACAACTGCTCGTACGACCTGATGAAGGTCAGCGGTGGCGACTGGTCGTTCACCGGCCTGCCGGGAGCCGACCTGCGGCGCGCGTCCTTCACCGACGTGCGCATGCGCGAGGCAGACTTCACAGGCGCACGGTGTGCGGGTGGCACCCTCCGTAAGGTCGACCTCTCCGGCGCCTGGACGCAGAAGGCCGACTTCACCGGCTGCGACCTGCGCGGCAGTGAGATCTCCTCCATCGACCCGCACAGCGTCGAGTTGAAGAACGCCGTGATCGACCCCTATCAGGCCGTCGTGGTCGCCACGTCCCTGGGCCTCGACGTGCGCTCCGAGTAGCCCTCCCGCCCCACAGCGGAGATGGAGCGCCACCCGCGCTGGGCGCGGGCCCGGTCCGCCACCCGCGCTGGGCGCGGGCCCGGCTGCCGCTGAACTTCGCGCTTGGACTCACAAGCGAACGGCCATCAGCCCATACCCGTCAGCCTCACTTATACCGATTTGCCGCAGATGCGCCGACAATAGACGTGAGTGTGTGTATCACTGGCCATTACAGAGTGCCGCGCCACAGGCGATCCGCACGGTCCGCGGCGGTGGTGGATCGCCGCGGTGAGAACTCCGCCCTGTTCGGGGTCTCTCGCGATTGGCGACAGTAGGGGTGAATTGCCCGAAAGATGGTTATTCGTCCGCAAATTTGCCGGGTTCGTGCGTGGTGCGTCCGTTGTCACCCGAGGGTCACTGTCTAGAGCGGTGCAGTAGTGACGATGTCATCAGCCGGAGACGCGATGTCCATCACCCGCATGGTTTCGCCGGCATGCAGGGGGCGTGCCGCTCTGCGCGGAGCCGCTCTTCGGAGCGGGGCGATGATGGGACATCCGATCGCGAAATGTTCCCGCCACAGCGAACGGCGCCCCTTCGCTATGGGGCGCCGCCGCCAGTCACGTCACACCGGGTTACCAAGCGTGCACCTCATATTCGTCGGATCGGGTCAAGCCCGTCTCGACGCGCCTCCCGCGGCTGGTCGCGCGTGGGTGCTCGGCTGCCGTGCTCGGACACTTGGTCCGTAGATCCTGTCTACGCCTCGTATGCCCAGATGACAAGCCCCTGTTCATAAAATGGACACCTCATGAAGGTAAGCCGCGGACGCGATGCCGCCCTGCCGGGAGTGTTCCCGCCGCCTTCCGGAGAGCCCGCCGGTCACCATTCCATGAGTGCCGGATGCCGGTCGGCATACCAAGAATCGATCACGCAGTGTGATGAGTTCTTTTGGGTGTCGATCTCCTTGATTCGGGAGACGCGTGCCGCTTCTCCGGTACGCTCCGTCTCTCGTCCGGTCGTTCACCGGCAGGGACGCCGGCGGGGTGCGAACGGCTCCGCAGTGGCTCCGCTTCGCGCCCGTGAGTGGGATCATCCCAACCAGGTGAGAAAAAATGTCAACGTCGAGGGAGATTGCGACTCGACGGAAGTCTCGCCGATCGGGCAGCATATGTTGTGGCTGCCTAGACTGGAGACAGCGAGTTCGCCGCTCCCACAGATCGAACTCGCGTACGGCTCAGCGTGATCTCCCCCCGAGCTTTCTTGGGAAACGGGCCCGGCTCTACCCCCCCGGAGCCGGACCGTTCGGCGACCCCCGCTCTCCCCCCCCGGCGGGGGTCGCCCAGTCGTGAAGCGGTCGGGTGGGTGGCCTCGCTCTCGAGCTGAGGCCCCCACCCGATAGCTGAGACCGCGCACCCCAAGACCCCCGGCCGAACGGCCCAGCCGGCTCTTGAGGCAGCCGTCGACTCCTTCAGCCGCCTGCACAGGCTCGCCTTCCGCCCTGCGCCCTTCCGCCCTGCGCCCTTCCGCCCTGCGCCCACGCACCCGCCAGCCAACTCATCCCCAGCCAGGGCACCGGAACGCACGACACCACCACCTCCGCCACGCCCCTGCCCGCATCTGGCTGACTCGAGGCATATGGGCAGCTCAGGGGGGTTTGTGGTGGCGCTCGAGCAGAGTTATCCACAGTTCGAGGAAGGTCTTCCGTGCGGTGACCACAGGGCGCATCGTGGATTCCTCCAGACCTGAGGAGGACTGCGATGACCAGTACAGCAATGATCGTGACCGACGACCCGGCCATCGCCGACGGCCTGTTGCGGCTGGCGGCGGCGGCCGACGCCGAAGCGGAGGTGGCACGGAGCGCCGACGAGGCCAGGGCCGGCTGGCAGGGGCCGGGCCTGATCCTGGTCGGCATCGATCTGGCTCGGGACCTCGCGGCCACCGGCCTCCAGCGCCGGCCCGGCGTCGTCCTCGTCAGCCGGGGCGGCGACACCACCGACGTCTACCGCCTGGCCATGGAGATCGGCGCGCAGGACCTGGCGGTCCTGCCGACCGACGAGGCGTGGCTGATCGACGGGTTCGCGGCGTCCACCGAGCCCGCCGACGGCTGGGGCACCATGCTCTGCGTCGTCGGGGCGAGGGGCGGAGCCGGGGCGAGCGTGCTCTCCGCCGCGCTCGCCCTGGCCGCGTCGCGTGCGGGCGCCCGCACGCTGCTGATCGACGCCGACCCGTTCGGCGGCGGTCTCGACCTCATGCTCGGCCTTGAGGAGCACGAGGGTGTGCGCTGGCCCGACCTCGCCGAGCGGCGCGGCAGGCTGAGCACTTCGACCCTGCGCGAGTCGCTGCCACGCCTGGGCGACCTCTCCATGCTCTCCTGGCGCCGAGGCGAACCCGTCCCGCTCTCCCAGGAAGCGGTCCTCTCCCTGCTGGACGCCGCGGTCCGGGGCTTCGACCTGGTGGTCGTGGACGTGCCGCGCCATCTGGAGGAGACGGGCCGATCGGCCCTGCGCGCGGCCGACCTCACCTTCCTCGTCGTTCCGGCCGAGGTCCGCGCCACGGTGGCCGCCGACGGCCTGTCCGCCGCGCTGCGACGCGAGACCACCGACCTGCGCCTGGTCGTGCGCTGCCCGTCACCCGGCGGCCTCGCCCCGGACATGATCACCCAGGCGCTCGGCCTGCCCCTCGCGGGCGTCTTCGAGAGCGATCGCAAGATCCCGGCGGCGGTGGAGGAGGGCAACCTCGCTCGGGCCACCCACCGCGGCCCTCTGACCGACCTCTGCCATCGCCTCGTCGCCGACCTGGTGCCCCAGGAGTACGAGCTGGACGAGGCCGCCTGATGGCCACACCCGCCGGTTTCCAGGGAGGTTCACGATGACCAGGCTGTCCGATGCGGTTCGTGGCCGGCTCGCCGATACGGGCGGCGAACCGACCGCCGGGCGGGTGGCGGCGGCGCTGCGCGCTGAGGAGCGCCTCCTCGGCGATCGAGAGGTACTGGCTCTGGCCGACGAGTTACAGGCCGAGTTCGTCGGCGCGGGCCCCCTGGAACCGCTGCTGCGTGCGCCAGAGGTCACCGACGTCCTCGTCAACGGACCGGACGAAGTCTGGGTGGACACAGGTGAGGGCTTGCTCCGCACCGCTCTGCGGTTCCAAGACGAAGCCACCCTGCGGCGTCTCGCCCAGCGGCTCACCGCCGCGGCCGGACGACGGCTGGACGACGCCGCACCGTACGCCGACGCGCGACTGCCGGGCGGGGTGCGGCTGCACGCCGTGCTCCCCCCGGTGTCCGCCGGTGGCACCTGCCTGTCATTGCGCCTGCCCCGCCGGCGCGCGTTCACGCTCGACGAACTCGTCGCGGCCGGCACCGTACCGATTGAGGGAGCGTCGCTGCTGGCCGCGCTGATCGAGACCCGCACGGCCTTCCTGATCTCCGGCGGCACCGGTTCCGGCAAGACCACGCTGCTGAGCTGCATGCTGTCGCTGGCGGACCCGTCCGAACGGCTTGTCCTCGTCGAGGATTCCGCCGAGCTGCGCCCCGAACACGGTCACGTCGTGCGGCTGGAGGCGCGTCCGCCCAATGTGGAGGGCGCGGGCGGCGTCACCCTCAACGAACTCGTCCGCCAAGCGCTGCGCATGCGCCCCGACCGCCTCGTCGTCGGTGAGGTCCGGGGTTCCGAGGTCGTTGTTCTGCTCAACTCGCTCAACACCGGTCATGAGGGGGGATGCGGCACCCTGCACGCCAACGCCGCCGCCGACGTCCCCGCCCGCCTTGAGGCGCTGGGCTGCGCGGCGGGACTGAGCCGGGAGGCCGTGCACAGCCAGCTCGCCGCCGCCCTCGACGTCGTCGTTCACCTGGTCCGCGAGCCGGGCGGCGGGCGGCGCCGGGTGGCCGAGGTGTGCCTGCTCCGCCGCGCGGCGGACGGCCTGGTCGGCGTCGTACCCGCGGTGTCGTTCACCGCGGCCGGCGCGATGGTGACGGCCGTCGGCGCCGCCGCGCTCGTCGAACGCCTTGAGAACCGCTGGGATCCGGGAACGCGAGAGGAGCCACCGTGATCGATGCCATCGGGCTCGCGGCACTGTGCTGCTCAGGCGCGGTGTGGCTGCTGCTCACCCCGTCCCCCGCCGTGCGACGGCTCGACCGGATGTTCGCACCGCCCCGGCACCGCCGACTGGGGCTACGAGCCGTCGATCTCCTCGCGGCCCGGGTGCGCGTCGTTCGTGACCGGCGGAAGCTGCCGGGCCTGTGGCGGACCGCGGTCATCGAGATCTGCGACGGTATGGCCGCCGAACTCGCCGCCGGCCGAACCCCCGATGAGGCGTTCGCAGCGGCCGCCGCGGTGCTCGACCCGCGCATCGTGTCGCCGCTGAACGAGTTCCTCACCGCCACCGACCGATCGCCGTCCCCGGACCGCGTCCCCGAGATCCCCGACCGCCTCGCGGGACTCGCCGGCCGGCCGGGCGCCGAAGGGCTGCGGCTGCTCGCGGCCTGCTGGCGCATCGGAGCCGAACGAGGCGGCACTCTCGCCACGGTCCTCGACAGCCTGGCCGCCGCCCTCCGCGATCAGGAGACGCAGCGCCAGGAAGTAGCCGTCCAACTCGCCGGCCCACGCTCGACCGCCCGCTTCCTCGCGATACTGCCCGCCCTCGGCCTCGCCATGGCCGCGGCACTGGGCGCGAACCCCATCACGTTCCTCTTCGGCACGCTCCCTGGTGCTGCCTGCCTGACAGCGGGCATCGGGCTCGACCTGACCGGCCTCTGGTGGACCCGCCGCCTAGCTCAGGCCGCCGCTACCCCCAGGTGACCCCCACCTCGACCTGCTGGAGCACGCCGAACTAGCGCAGCCGCTCCGGAGGCGGCGGTCGAACGAGTTGTTCGACCACGCTCGTCACGGCTGGTCACCGCACTGCCCCAGACGTCGCCAGTCAGAAGCACCACGCGCGCGCTACTTCCCGACTGTCGCGATCGGAATAGCCCTGGCCAGGGGCGCACATCCGAGTCCGGTGTTCCGAGACCGGCAGTCCGAACCGGCACCCCCGAGGACGGCCGCGAAGGGCTCGGCGCGACCAAGTTCCGGGGGTGGCCGATCCAGCCCTGCCGTCCGCACAACACGTGCCGGACGGCCGAACACCGACGCCCGAAGGAGGCGTGATGATGCTGCTGGCAGCCGCCCTGTGCATGGCGGCCTGCGGGTTTCTCCTGCCGAACGGGACCAAGCCCGCTGTGCGGAGGTTGGCGGGACGGTTTCCGCACCGAGGGTCACCAGAGTCTGTGGCCGGCCGAAGACCGGGATTCTGGCGTCGTGGTGGCCAGGTGGTGACGGATCAGTTGCCGTCCCCTTCGGACAGCGGTTCGGCGCCGGCCCAAGCCACGCTGCGGATGTGTGGCGACGGTGGCTGCGCCGCCCTCCGGAGAAGTCGAACGTGGCGTGGTGGCTTGGGCGCCGTCGAGTATCAACAGAGGCATCCACCGCGTGCCGGCGTTGGACGCCGTGCGCATCGAAGTCGGAGCGAGCCGAGCAAGAGCAGCGGGTCAGGGCGGCTTGGACGGCCTGGCCCCCGGAGAACAGGCGGCAGGGCGGTCGACATCGGTCGCCGTCCATCGAAGCTGAGCGGCCGTGGCGCTTGGTCGCGCCGCCTGGGGTGGCCTGGGGCGCGTGAAGGCAGCCGCTGGGCCCGACGGGGGCGTGCAGGACGGAACTGCGCGCAACCTGGAGGGTGCCCGTTGGATCGCGGCAGTGCGGCGGCTGGGCTGTCCGAACGGCGCGAAATGGTGGTGCGCCGCGCTGCTCCGATCGTGGCCGGGGCCGTGTGCGCAGTCCTGCTGGGCGGTCTGCTCGGTGGGTCGCTCGGTGTCGCGGTCGCGCTGCTGGTGTGGCGCTCGTTCGGGCATCAGGCTCGCGCCGAACAGCGGCGGCGCCGGGCACGGCTCGCGGCCGATCTGCCGATCGCCGTGGATCTCCTGGCGGCCTGCCTTCGCGGCGGCACTCCCTGGAGTGAGGCGGTCGAAGCCGTCGCGGAGGCGGTCGACGGCCCCCTTGGCGACGAGTTCAGGGGTGTGGCCGTCCAGATCAAGCTTGGCGCCGACCCGGCCGCGGCATGGCTGGCTCTCGGCGACGAGCCCCTGCTGGCGCCGCTGGCACGGACTGCGGTACGCGCCGCTTCCAGCGGCTCCGGGCTGGCGCCGTCCCTGGTCCGGCTCGCTCGAGATCAGCGGCGCACCGCTCGTACGGACGCCGCGGCGCGGGCCCGTGCCGCGGGCGTCCGGGCGCTCGTGCCGCTGGGCCTGTGCTTCCTGCCCGCCTTCGTTCTCCTTGGGCTGGTGCCGGCCATCGCAGGGATCGCCTCCTCGCTTCTCCTCCCCTGGTGAATCCGCCACTCGGAGTTATCCACAGAACGACGTTCGCCTGTTGTCCGGGTTCGACGCGCCGCAGGCTTGAAGAGCGGGCGCGGTCAAGCGCCCGGACGGAAGGGAGGCCCGGATGCGGGTGATGGCGACGGTGGTGCGGAGATGGCGCGGATCGGCCAAGGAACTGGGCATGTCGACCGCGGAGTACGCGGTCGGCACGATCGCCGCGGCGGCGTTCGCGGGAGTTCTGTTCAAGATCGTGAGCAGTCCGGAGGTGAAGGGCCTCCTCTTAGGGATCATCAAAAAGGCGCTGAGCCTGGCGGGGTGAGCGCACGGGTGCGCCGTGACGGTGGCATGGCCACGGTGGAGATCGCCGTGGCACTGCCCAGCCTGGTGCTGATCACGGCGATCGCGCTGTGGGGCGTCACGGTCGCGTCCGTCCAGCTCACCTGCACGGACGCCGCGCGCACCGGGGCGCGTGCGGCGGCTCGCGGCGAAGCCCTCACGGCCGTGCGGGAGTTGGTCGCCAAGGCGCTGCCGGATGGCGCGACGGTCGAGGTCCGGCGAGATGCGGAGACCGCGCGCGTTGAGGTCTCCGTGCCGGTCAAGGCACCCGCGCCCGCCGGCCTGTCTCCTTTGACGGTCCATGCGCGAGCCGTCGCCGCGACAGAACCGGGGGCGGCGGGCGATGGGAGGTGAGCGACGACGGAGGTCTGGAGAAGGGAGCGGAAATGAAGAGGCCGCGGCAGAGGGCAGGAAGGTGACGAGGGTGAGAGCGCGCCGGCTCAGGGGAGTGCGGTGGAGAAGGGGGCGTGCTGGACGTGAGGGGAGCGACCGAGGAGCGGGGTCGATATGGGTGCTGGCGTTCGGGGCGGTCGTCTGGTCGGCGGCCACCGCCGCGATGGCGGTGGGAGGCGTGCGAGCGGCCCGGCACCGCGCGGATGCCGCGGCGGATCTCGCCGCACTCGCCGCCGCACGGTATGCCGCCGACGGTGGAGCGGCGGCATGCAGGAAGGCGTCCGTCATCGCCACCGGGTCGGGAGGGCGCGTCTCGGCGTGCGGGGTGTGCGGCATGGTCGCCGAGGTCTCGGTGACAGTGCTGCTGGAAGCGCCGTTCGGGATCGGAGGTCTGAGGGTCGTCTCACGGGCCAGGGCTGGTCCGGCCGGGCCGGAGAGCGTACGCTGGCATCCACATGATCGTTGTACTCAACGTCAATAGAGTGTGCGGAGAGGGTCGGCTCATGGCTCGCCACCTCTTTGTCACCTATCTGTGATTTTTACTACCAGGTGGTACGTTACGCTGCCGTAAGCCCTCAGTTATCTCTCGGCACGGCGGCCGCAACGACCCCCCGAGGCCCCGGCAGGCCCGGCCGGAACGCTGTCGGCAGGTCGTCCGATGAAGGGATTGAGACCGTGACGGTGATTCGCAGGATCGGTGCGGTCATGCTCGCGGCACCTCTTGCGATGAGCGTTCCGATCCTCGGCGGTGCCCTGCCCGCGAGCGCGGCCAGCGCCGAGATCACCAGTCCCGCCGACGGCGCGGTGATCACTTCGGCCGGCCCGGTGCGGGTCACGGCGACGACCCAGTGGAACTCCTGGCGGCTGGTGGTCGTGTCGCCCGGCGGCAGCGAAGAGATCGTCGCAGGCAAGAGCGGGGTCAACAACGACGCTCTGAGCGGCAACGCGGCCATCGGCAACAACGGCCGCTATGAGGTGCGGCTTCAGAACAAGGTGTTCACCTGGGCGACCAAGAGCACCCGCACGTTCGACGCCCGGGTTCCTCCGGCCTCGCCCGGCGGGGTGACCGCGAAGGCGTCGGGCGGCAAGCTGACCGTGCGCTGGAACCGGGGGTTGGAGAACGACCTCACCGGCTACACGGTGACCGGGGGTTCCGGCCGCTCGAAGAACGGCAGCGCCGACAGCCTGTGCGCCGGGACGAACTGCTCGACCACGTTCAGCCTGCCGTCCAGCACCAGTGGCAGGATCCCCGTCCGGGTACGGGCCAAGCGGTCCAACGGCAGCGGCGGCTCGGTCTACTCGAGCATCGTCACCTCGAACGTCACGGTCGCGGGCGGCTCCACCACCGCCCCGCTCCCCGGCAGCCCACCGCCGGCCTACCCCTCGGGCAGCGTCCCGCCGAGCACCTCGACGCCGCTGACGCCGTTCAACAACGAGGCCCCGTACACCCTTCCCTCCGTTCAGCCCAACGGCGCCACTCCCGGCTTCGCCTATCCCGCGCCGCAGGTCGCGAACCAGATGACGCCCAAGGCGGAGAACATCGCGGCGACCGACCGCCTGCAATGGGGCAAGAGCGTCGGCATCGCCCTGATCCTTCTGGTCGTGGCGGCGCACCTGGGAACGTGGACCCGCAGCCTGCGGGTCTCGCAGGCCGGAGTGAGCCGTCAGGGAATGGCGGCACGGCTGGCGCACGGCGGCACCGGCCGGAGCCGGGTCCGCAAGGCACGCGAGCAGATCGCGCGAGCCGAGGCCATTGCGAAGACCAGTTCCGTCCCGGTGGAACTGAAGAAGACCACCGACTCCGCCCCGGCGCGCGCCGGGGACACCGCGGTGCTCACGCCCCCCACATCGACCACGCGGCCAGGACGTCGCCCGGCCACCCTCGGCAAGCGATCCAACGGCGTGAACGTCCGGATCGCCAAGCCCGCACCGAAGTCCAGCGCCACGCAGCCCGAGACAAAGAAGAGCGGCCGTTCGACCCACGCCCGCGGCCGAGGCCGCCGCCGCAGCAAGTAAGGCCGCGCCGGCAAGCCATGTGCGGTGGCGCCCCGTCACGCCGCTCACGGCACGCTGGCCGGGGCGCCGACGGCGGTGGAGACCGAGCACCCTGATGGCGCGAGCGTGGACCCGGCAAGTCTCCGCCCGCCCTCGGTTGCGCGCCTCCGTTGGCGGCCCCGTTCGCGTCCGCGACCCCGTCCGCGACCCCGTCCGCGCCTGCGGCCAGGGCGCGCCCATGCCCACGCCGGCTGCGGCTGCGCTCACGGCCACGCCTGCGTCAAGTACTGGCGACCGAATTGTCCAAGGTCTAGGCTCCCCTTCCAGCGAGTTCTCCCGGCAGCAATGGAGAGGAGACCCTCCGCATGATCTTCCTTGGGCTGGTGGTCGCAGCCGCCGCCATCGTGGTCGGGGCGGCCGTCGTCATGGACAACGGCGGTGCGGCCGGGCTGAGTGCGTTCGGCGACACGGTTCCCGGCGTCGACGCGCAGTGGCAGGTGTTCATGGCCGGCGCCGTCGTCGCCATCGTCTTCATGGCGGGGGTGACGGTCGCGGCCCTCGGGTTCAAGCGGTCGGTCGGCGTCCGGCGTGAGCTGCGCGATCTACGGGACGAGCGCGAGGAGTCCATCCAGACGCTGGAGCTGGAGCGGCGGCGGTTGCAGCAGGCGCTCGCCCAGGCGCGGCGCGGGGCCGGCGAGCAGCAGCCGACCGTGCCCGCACAGCGGATGGCGCCGCACTAGCTAGGGGGCGGTCGCCGGCCCTGGGGCTTCGTGGAGGAGCGCGGCCAGGAGGGCCAGGGCTCCGGACTTGTCCAGGGGGTCGTTGCCGTTGCCGCATTTGGGCGACTGGATGCAGGACGGGCAGCCGGAGGCGCATTCGCAGGAGGCGATGGCGTCGCGGGTGGCGCGGAGCCATGCGGCGGCGTCCGCGTAGCCGCGTTCGGCGAAGCCGGCGCCGCCCTCGTGGCCGTCGTACACGAAGACGGTGAGCAGGCCGGTGTCGGGGTGCAGGGCGGTGGAGACGCCGCCGATGTCGCCGCGGTCGCAGGTCGCGAAGAGGGGGAGCAGCCCGATCGAGGCGTGCTCGGCGGCGTGCGCCGCACCCGCGACGTCCATGTCGCCCAGGGCCTCCAGGCGGTCGGCGGAGAGCGTCCACCAGACGGCGCGGGTTCGGAGG
The DNA here is from genome assembly GCF_030283145.1 of Actinomadura xylanilytica. GTDB lineage: Bacteria > Actinomycetota > Actinomycetes > Streptosporangiales > Streptosporangiaceae > Spirillospora > Spirillospora xylanilytica. The sequence continues at coordinate 715,591 of NZ_JASNWE010000002.1, read as the reverse complement.
GTGCGCGGGGGGAGATCGAGGGGCTTCTCGCCGATCATCTCGCCCGTCTGCAGACGGCGCATCTGGTACGCGACGACCTGCTGGGTGACCTCGACGGTGCCGAAGCAGAGGGTGGCCTCGCCCCAGGTGGCCGAGCGGAGCGGTTCGACGATGCTGATGTCGGTGACGTCGCGGGCGGTGGTCGAGTAGTCGGGGTCGGCGGGCTCGACCAGGGCGACCGGGTCGTCGAGGTCGAGGGTCTGGACGATGAACGACTCGCCCTGGTGCAGGTAGACGGCGCCCTCGTGCACGGTGCCGTGGGCGGACGACTCGTCCACGGTGCCGAGCAGCCGGCCGGTGCCGGCCTCGACGACCTGGACGGGGTCGCCGCCCGCGCCGCGGATGTCGGCGAGGTCGGTGGCCCGGTCGCGACGCGTCCAGTACCAGCCGGCGGGACGGCGCCGGAGGAGGCCGCGGCGGACGAGGTCGGGGAGCAGTTCGGCCGTCGCCGGTCCGAAGAGCTCGGCGTCGCGTTCGGTGAGCGGGAGCTCGGACGCGGCGGCGCACAGGTGCGGTCCGAGTACGTAGGGGTTGTCGGGGTCGAGCACGGTGGCCTCGACCGGTGTCCCGAAGATCGCCTCGGGATGGTGGACGAGGAAGGTGTCGAGCGGGTCGTCGCGGGCGATCAGGACGGTGAGGGCGGACTGTCCGGACCGTCCGGCGCGGCCCGCCTGCTGCCAGAGGGACGCGCGGGTGCCGGGCCAGCCGCAGACGAGGACCGCGTCGAGCCCGGAGACGTCGACGCCGAGCTCGAGGGCGTTGGTGCTGGCGAGGCCGACGAGCGAGCGGGAGCGGAGGGCGCTCTCGAGGGCGCGGCGTTCCTCGGGGAGGTAGCCCGCGCGGTAGGCGGCGACCTGCCCGGCGAGTTCGGGCGTGACCTCGTGCAGGGCGCGCTTGGCGCTGAGCGCGACGGACTCGGCGCCGCGCCTGGACCGGACGAACGCCAGGGTCTGCACGCCCTCCACCACCAGGTCGGCGAGCAGGTCGCCGGCCTCGGCGGTGGCGGTGCGCCGGACCGGGGCGCCGTGCTCGCCGCGCAGGTCGGTGAGGGGCGGTTCCCAGAGGGCGAAGGTGGCCTCCCCGCGCGGGGAGGCGTCGTCGTCGACGGCGATGACGTCCAGCCCGGTGAGGCGGGTGGCGGCGGCGGCCGGTTCGGAGGTGGTGGCGGACGCGAGGACGAACGTCGGGTCGGCGCCGTACCGCGCGCAGATCCGGCGGAGGCGGCGCAGGATCTGCGCGACGTGCGAACCGAAGACGCCCCGGTAGCCGTGCGCCTCGTCGATCACGACGTAGCGGAGCCGGCGCAGGAACGCGGACCAGCGGGCGTGGCCGGGCAGCAGCGAGCGGTGCAGCATGTCGGGGTTGGTGAGCACGTAGTTGGCGTGCTGCCGGACCCAGGTGCGCTCGTCGCGCGGGGTGTCGCCGTCGTAGGTGGCGGCGCGCACCCGGGTGAGGCGCAGGGCGCGGAGCGCGCGGAGCTGGTCGGCGGCGAGGGCCTTGGTCGGCGCGAGGTAGAGCACGGTGCCCTCGCGGGCGGCGCTCTCGTCGTAGATCGTCGAGACGGCCGGCAGCAGGTAGGCCAGCGACTTCCCGGACGCGGTGCCGGTGGCGATGATCACAGATCGTCCGGCGTGGGCGTGCTCGGCCGCGCTGACCTGGTGTTCCCACGGGGCCGGGACGCCCGCCGCGGCGAGCCGGTCGACCAGGAGCCCGGGAGACCACGCCGGCCACCGCCCGCGGCGGCCGGCCCGCGCCGGGACGCTCTCCACATGGGTGATGCGGTCGCGGCGGGCGGGGCCCGCGAGCAGCCGGTCGAGGGGGGAAGAAGATCTTTGGGCGGCCATCAGGTTTTCAGTGTGCCAGCCTGGGCAAAACAACGGGAACGCCCCGGCGCCGGTGGGCCCGTCCCCCCTGCCCTGACCGATGGATCACCAGGTCAGACGGGATGGCGCGAACTTTCGCCCGAGTGGGCGATAACGTGCGTACACGACGCCGGAGCGTGGTTGAATCACGGCGAAGTTCTCGCCTGTCCGGCCCACCGTTCCGGGGGCCCGGAGACGCGAGTCAGAGTGTGCTGCACGGCGCTGGAGGATCTGTGGACCTGAAGGTGAACGACTACACCACCGACGAGGGCCTGACGGTCATCAACGTGGAGGGTGAGATCGACGTCTACACGGCGCCGAAGCTTCGCGAGAAGCTCATCGATCTGGTCAACAAGGGGAAGTTCCACCTGCTCGTGGACATGGAGAAGGTGGAGTTCCTCGACTCGACCGGTCTCGGCGTCCTGGTGGGCGGGCTGAAGCGGGTGCGGGCGCACGACGGTTCGCTGGAGCTGGTGTGCACCCAGGAGCGGATCCTGAAGATCTTCCGGATCACCGGGCTGACCAAGGTCTTCGGCATCCACGACTCGATCGCCGAGGCCGAGGAAAAGCGCAAGGGCGCCAAGTAGGCGCCCCGGCTGAGATGGCGACCGTTGAGCTGTCCTTCAGTGCCCTGCCCGTCCATGTCCGTACCGCCCGGCTGATCGTCACCGCCGTGGCCCGCCGCAGCGGTGTGGCCGAGGCGCTGCTGGACGAGGTGCGGCTGGCGGTCGGCGAAGCCTGCTCACGGGCTGTGGAGGCGCACCGCCTGCACTGCCCGGACGAGCCGGTGCGGCTGGAGCTGAACGCCGCCGACCGCCGCTTCGAGGTGATCGTGAGTGACACCGTCCCGGGCGACGACCCGGCCGGTGGCATCCCCCCGGTGCACGCGGCGGAGGATTTCGAGTTCGCCCTGGGCGACGGCACCGCCGATCTCGGCCTGGCCGTCATCGCCGGCCTGGCCGATCACGTGGACATCGAGACCACGCCCAAGGGGGTCCAGATCCGGATGAGCTGGCCCGCGGAGGCGGAGGCGTCAGTCTGACCCGTCCCCCGACCAGATCGACAAAGGCCCCGCAGTGCGGGGCCTTCGTCATTTCACCCGCGCGGACGAGCTGCTCGACCGGTTCGAGCCGGCGGACGCGGCGAGCCGCCGCGTGTCCACCTACTCGGGCGGGATGCGGCGCCGGCTGGACCTGACCGCGAGCGCGCGCCGATGCGCGACCGTTCCTCCGTGCGGTCGACGAAGCTGGTGAGTGGCGCCCTCAGGTTCCCGTTCCCGCGCGGACGCGCCGTTGTAGCCGTGTGTTACCGGTAGATGCGTCACCGGCCGAGACGGTGGGAGTGGGGCTCGTGCGGGCGGGACGTCGAGGCAGTAGCCCCCGTCCGTCGAACGCAGTGCCGATGGGGCGGGCAGGACGCGCCGTAGGCGCGACACCAGCGACTGGAGCGCGTGCGCGGGATGGGAGGGGCCGCCGTCCGGCCACAGCGCCTGGGTGAGCGAGGCGATCGCGACGGGCCGTCCGGCGTCCAGGGCCAGCCGGATCAGGAGGGCGCAGCCGGGCGCCTCCGATGTCGACCTTCCGTCCGCCCGCCTCCACTTGCAACGGTCCGAGGACGCTCACGCGCATGGCGTCACTCTGCCATGGCCGGGGGAGGGGTGCCGGAGTGACGGATGTGACGAGAGGGACCCGAGTAAGGGCGGAGATTCCCGCCATGAGATCGTTTTCTGATCAAGTGAAGAACGCCCGGATTTGGGCCTGGACAAATTCTCAATTAATGCTTAGCTTAATTTGAGGAAGTCGGCCGGATGATCGCGGCTGGGGCGGCACGCTGCGTCGTCAAGAGGGTCGCGGGTTATATTTCTCTTCCTCTCGCTATGACCTGCATAAATGCGAACGAACAGCACTTCGAGATCAAATTTCGGAGTAAACCGCATTGCTTTTCCATGACGTCCCGATCAAGGGCTTCACGCTCTTCTCTTTCGCCGGTCGCTCTGCGTAGACTCCCGGCACCCGCGCCGCCGTGCGAGGCGTTCCAAATCGTCACTCGCGGGGTACGCGGTAAAGATCGTCTTTTATGGCGATGAAGATCGCAACGCCCTGTCGAGGAGGACGGATGTCTGGGCTTTCCCTGTCAAGCCCGGCCAGCCCGGAAGTGGATCTCGGCGGCGGCGACCTCACCCTGGTCGTCGTCGTCGGAGTGATCGCACTGCTGGCCCTGGCCGTCGCCGCGGGACTGGTTCGCGAAGTGCTGGCCGCGGGCCAGGGCACCGACAAGATGCAAGAGATCGCGCGCGCCGTTCAGGAAGGCGCGAGCGCCTACCTCAAACGGCAGTTCCGCACGGTCGCGGTCTTCGTGGTGCTGATCCCGCTCGTACTGCTGCTGCTCCCCGCCGACTCCACGAGTGAACGGATCGGGCGGTCGGTCTTCTTCGTCATCGGCGCCCTGTTCTCGGCCACCACCGGGTTCGCCGGGATGTGGCTGGCGGTGCGCGGCAACGTCCGGGTCGCGGCGGCGGCCCGCGAGGACGGCGGTGAGAAGAAGGCGATGCGCATCGCCTTCCGCACCGGCGGCGTCGCCGGGATGTTCACCGTCGGGCTCGGCCTGTTCGGCGCGGCCGTCGTCGTCCTCGCCTACAAGGGCGACGCGCCCAAGGTGCTGGAGGGCTTCGGATTCGGCGCGGCCCTGCTGGCCATGTTCATGCGAGTCGGCGGCGGCATCTTCACCAAGGCCGCCGATGTGGGCGCCGACCTGGTCGGCAAGGTCGAGCAGGGCATCCCCGAGGACGACCCGCGCAACGCCGCGACCATCGCCGACAACGTGGGCGACAACGTCGGCGACTGCGCGGGCATGGCCGCCGACCTCTTCGAGTCGTACGCGGTGATGCTGGTCGCGGCGCTGATCCTCGGCACCGCGGCGTTCGGCACCGAGGGCCTGGTGTTCCCGCTGATCGTGCCGATGATCGGCGTGATCACCGCGGTGATCGGGATCTTCGCCGTGGCGCCCCGCGACGGCGACCGTTCCGGGATGTCGGCGATCAACCGGGGCTTCTTCATCTCGGCGATCATCTCGGCGGTGCTGGTGGCGATCGCCGCGTTCGCCTACCTGCCCGCCTCGTTCGCCGAGCTGTCCGGCGTGACCGACCCGGCGATCCAGAGGCTGGACGCCGACCCGCGGTGGGTCGCGCTCGGCGCGGTGGTGATCGGCATCGTGCTCGCCAGCGCGATCCAGCTCCTCACCGGCTACTTCACCGAGACCAACCGCAAGCCGGTCAAGGAGGTCACCAACAGCTCCCGCACCGGGCCGGCGACGGTGATCCTCTCGGGCATCTCGCTCGGCCTGGAGTCGGCCGTCTACACCGCGCTGGTCATCGCCGCGGCGGTGTACGGGGCGTTCCTGCTCGGCTTCGGCAACACCACCGTCGCGCTGTTCGCGGTGGCGATGGCCGGCACCGGGCTGCTCACCACGGTCGGCGTGATCGTCTCGATGGACACCTTCGGGCCGGTCTCCGACAACGCCCAGGGCATCGCGGAGATGTCGGGCGACGTCGAGGGTGAGGGCGCCGCGGTGCTGGAGCGGCTCGACGCGGTCGGCAACACCACCAAGGCGATCACCAAGGGCATCGCCATCGCGACGGCGGTGCTCGCGGCGACCGCGCTGTTCGGCTCGTTCCGCACCACGGTGGTCGGCGCGCTCGCCGACGCGTCCGCGAGCGCCAAGGACGCGCTCGGCTCGTTCTCGACGTTCAGCCTGTCGATCGACAGCCCGAACGTGCTGATCGGGCTGATCGTGGGCGCGGCCGTGGTGTTCCTGTTCTCCGGGCTGGCGATCGCGGCGGTCGGACGGGCCGCCGGGCGCGTGGTGGTGGAGGTCCGCGAGCAGTTCCGGACCAAGCCCGGGATCATGGACTACACCGAGAAGCCCGACTACGACCGGGTGGTCGACATCTGCACCCGGGACGCGCAGCGCGAGCTGGCCACCCCCGGCCTGCTGGCGATCATGACGCCGATCGCGGTCGGCTTCGCCTTCGGATACGCCCCGCTCGGCGCGTTCCTCGGCGGCGCGATCGCGTGCGGCGTGCTGATGGCGGTGTTCCTGTCCAACTCCGGCGGGGCCTGGGACAACGCCAAGAAGCTCGTCGAGGAGGGCCATCTCGGCGGCAAGGGCAGTCCGGCGCACGAGGCCACGGTGATCGGCGACACGGTCGGCGACCCGTTCAAGGACACCGCGGGCCCGGCGATCAACCCGCTGATCAAGGTGATGAACCTGGTCGCGCTGCTGATCGCCGACGCCGTGGTGACCTACGCGGGCAACGTCGCGCTGCGGGTGGGCGTCACGGTCGTCGCGGTCGGCGTCGTGGTGGTGGCCATCGTGATCTCCAAGCGCCGCGCCGACCCGATCGGCTCCGACGCGGGTCCGTCCGAGCCCGCGGTGGGCGGCGCCGGCGACTCCGGCGTCGTCGGGTCCGGCACGTCCGGCGGCTCGGACGCGTCCGGCCGGGCGGGCGCGTCCGGCCCGGCCAGGGCCGAGGCCCGGGCCGCGGCCGGGGTCGGCGGGGCCGCGGTGCCCGAGCCGGCCAAGGGCGAGGCGGAGCCGGCCGAGGTGGGGCCGGAGCCCGGACGGGAGTCGTCGGCCACGCCCTGACCCGCGACGATCCGCCCGGAGGGGCCGGTGGCCGAGTGCCGCCGGCCCCTCCGCGCGTCCGCTGGGGGCGGGTGGTGTCGGGGTCGCGCGGCACCGGTCGTACGCTGGGGACGAGCCCGTCCGACTCGGCCGGTGCGGTGACGGCGAGGAGGCGCGGCTGTGAGCAGCGAGAAGACAGGAGTGGCCGGGGCCAAGGGGTTCGCCCTGATGCTCGGCGGCATGCTCGGGATCATGGCGGTGCTCTGGTTCCTGGCCTCCCTCGTGGCCCCCTGATCATTCCTCTAGGCTGGCGGGATGCCGACGCTCATCGTGCTCCGCCACGCCAAAGCCGCCGCCGGGCCCGGGCTCGCGGACATCGAGCGTCCGCTCACCGAACGCGGGCGCCGCGACGCCGCGGCGGCGGGCGAGTGGCTGCGTGCGGACGGCCGGACGGTGCCCGGCCTGGTGCTGTGCTCCACCGCCGTCCGGACCCGCGAGACGCTCGGCCTCTTGGCGCTGGACGCCGAGGTGAGCCATGAGCCGCGCATCTACGGCAACGACGCCGACGACCTGCTCGCCCTGATCCGCGAGACCGCCGCCCGCGAGCCCGAACCGCGGATGCTGCTGCTCATCGGGCACAATCCCTCGGTCCACCAGCTCGTCCACGATCTGACCGGGAACGCCCCGGACTCCTTCCCCACCTGCGCGCTCGCCGTGGTCGAGCTTCCCGGCGACTGGGCCGGCGTCCGGCGGGGCACCGGCGAACTCGTCACGTTCCGCACCCCCAAGGACTAGCGTCCGCGACGCTGCCCTGCCTGCCCTGCCTGCCCTGACCTTCAGGCGCGGCGGCCCGCCGCGCTGAAGCAGGAGTCGATGACGCCGGCCACGTCGCTGCGCAGCGACCGGACGGCGTAGCGGGCACCGGAGACCTGGCGCAGGGCCTGCCGCAGCGGGGTGACCTCGTCCCGGTTCACGCCCGAGGTGATCTCGGCGCGGCGCCGCTTGGTCAGCGTGGACAGGTGCGAGTCGAGGGCGGCGAGCTCCTCCTCCAGTTCCTCGACCGGGGTCGGAGCGTCGCCGGGCGGCCCGTCCTCGGCCTCCTCCAGCGCGGTGGCGGCCTCCTCGAGCTGGTCGGCGAGCCGGTCCAGGATCTCGGGGATGGGGCCGGCGTCCACCGCCTCCTCCCGGGCCATCCGGGCGACCGCGATGAGGTGGTCCCGGATCCGGTGCGCGGCGCCCACGGCGGCGTCGAGGCGGGCACTCAGCTCGATGTCGGGCACCCGGTCGAGGGCGAGCCTGGTCCGGGTCTCGGCGACGGTCTCCGCGCTCCGCTCGGCCGCCACCACCTTGTCGTGCGGCAGCACGTCCAGGTCGCCGCCGACCACGGTGGCCGTCGACCGGACCAGGTCGGCGTGCACGCTGGCGAGCCGGGCGAGCTCGGCGGGGAGCCGCTCGATGTGGCCGGCGGGCCACAGCAGCCTCACCGCGAGGAACGCCAGGAACGTCCCGGCGAGGGTGAGCACGATGCGCTCGCCGGCGGTCGTCCAGTCGGCGGGGGTGGAGAAGTCCAGCAGCATCATCGCGAGCGGCGTCCCGAACAGCGCCCAGTAGCTGAAGTTCACCGAGCGCATCGTGAAGCCGCCGAGGGCGAAGCAGAACACGATCAGCGAGGTGGTCGCCGGGCTCGCCGCCACCGTCAGCACCACCGCGGCGACCGCCGATCCGGCCGCCGTCCCGCCGGCCCGCTGGACGAGCCGCTCGACGGTCTCGCCGTAGGTGCCGCGCAGGCTCAGCATCGCGGTGATCGTCATCCAGTGGCCGTGCGGCAGCTTGAGCGCGGCGGCGAGCGCCATCGACACCAGGGCGGTGAGGAACACCCGCGAGACCTGCCGGAACGCCGGCGACCTGGTGCGGATCGCGCGGCCCACCCGCTCCCACACCGAGACCGGGTGCGGGGTGCCGGGCAGCCGCGGCGGGCCGATCCCGATGCGCAGCCCGCCCGCGATGATCCGGCGTGCGGAGCCCGCCTCGCCGGCGATCCGGTCGATCGAGCGGCGGATCTGGCCCATCAGCGTCGCCGCGACCAGGTCCTCGTCGCCGGCCAGCCCGGCGCGCCGGATCTGCTCGGTCTGCCGGGCCATCCGGCGGACGGCGGCGGACTCGTCGGCGGCCACCGGCGCCGGGCCCTGCGTGGCGACCGCGCCCGACAGCAGCCGCAGCCGGGCGGCGAGCGCGGAGATCGCGATGTGCGCCTCCAGCTCCCATTCGCGCTCCGGCGGCCGGCTGCGCGCCGCCTCCAGCAGCGCCCGGAGCGTCACGGTCTCGTGCAGGATGCGGGCCAGCGCCTCGATGAACCGCTCCGGACGGGTCGGGTCGTCCCGCCGCCCCGACCGGTAGAGGCCGTACGTGGTGCGGGCGGCGGTGAGCGCCTCGGAGGCGGCGCGGCGCCGCTCGTCCCAGTCCGGCTTGCGGGTCACCTCCGCCAGGCCGGGATCGTCCAGCTCAACGGCGTCCAGGGGGTCGCCGTCCGGGGCGCCCACGTCCTCCGCCACGGCGTCGAGGGCCTCCGCGACGGCGTCGGCGGTCTCGCTCAGCGCGGAGCGCAGCGGCCGGAGCCGCCGCGCGGGCCACGGCGCCAGCAGCAGCGCGGTGGTGAGCAGGCCGCCGACCAGCTCCAGCACGCCGGTGTAGACGACGTCGGCCGTCGGGGGACGGATCGCGGTCATCAGGACGGACATGCCCGCCGTCGACCCGATGTCGGGGAGCGCGACGCCGAGCGCGATCAGCGGCGGGACGACCGCCACCGCCAACCACGCGTGGCCGCTGAGCACGCTGCCGACGGTCGCGCCCAGGGCGACCATCAGGACGGCGCCCGCCAGGTCGCGCGCCCGCGCGCCGTACGGCCCTTCGGGCGCGCGCAACGCCACCAGGTACGCGCCGAGCGCGACCATCGACCCTTCGGGCGCGTATCCGGTCAGCGCCCCGGCCAGCAGCGGGACGGCCATGGCGAGCGCGGCGGTCAGCCCATAGAAGGGCGCCGCCCGCCCGTTGATCTGGGCGTACGCCTCGCGCGCACGCTGAAGCACCGCTCCCGTGCCTTCCGTTCCGCTGGGCCGGCACCGCTCCGCCGCCCGCGCCGCGGAACACCGTTCGGCCCCCTCGGCTCACCATGTACCCGAGATCGGGCGACATGATCGCTGCCGGACGCCACCGCGTGAGCGACCGCTCACGCGCGGACGCGGCCGGACGGGAGGGTCAGGACCCGGAGTGCTCGTCGGCGGCGTCGGCCGCCTCGACCTCGTCGCGGGAGATGCCGAGCAGGAACAGGATCGTGTCGAGGTAGGGCACGTTGACCGCGGTGTCGGCGGCCTGCCGGACGACCGGCTTGGCGTTGTAGGCGATGCCGAGTCCGGCGGCCTGGAGCATGTCGAGGTCGTTGGCGCCGTCGCCGATCGCGACCGTCTGGCTGATCGGGACCCCGGCCTCGCGGGCGAACCGCTCCAGCGCGGTGGCCTTGCCGGCCCGGTCGATCACCGGCCCGATGAGCCGCCCGGTGAGCTTGCCGTGCTCGATCTCCAGGGTGTTGGCGGCCGAGTAGTCGATCCCGAGATCGTCCACCAGTGCGTCGGTGACCTGGGTGAACCCGCCGCTGACGATCGCGAACTCGTAGTCGAGTCGCTTGAGCGTGCGCACCATCGTGCGGGCGCCCGCGGCGAGCTGCACCGCGCGCCGCACGTCGTCGATCGCGCCGGCGTCGAGCCCGGCCAGCAGCGCGACCCGCTCGCGCAGGGAGCCCTCGAAGTCGAGCTCGCCGCGCATCGCCGACTCGGTGACCTTGGCGACCTCGTCGAGGCAGCCGGCGTGCTCGGCGAGCAGCTCGATCACCTCGCCCTGGATCAGGGTGGAGTCGACGTCCATCACGATGAGCCGCTTGGCGCGGCGGTGCAGCCCGCCGTGCTGGACGGCGACGTCGACCTGCTGCTCGGCGGCCTCGACCGCGAGGGCGGCGCGCAGCCCCTCGGGGTCGGCGCCGGACACGTGCATCTCGATGCAGGTGACGGGGTACTGGGCGAGCCGCTCGATGCGGTCGATGTTGGCGCCGTTGGCGGCGATCCGGCCCGCGATGCCGGCCATGGCGGCGGGCTTTAGGGGCGCGCCGAGCACGGTGACGTGCAGCCGGCCGCGCCGGCGCGGCATCGACCTGCTGCGCCCGGTCGACAGCTCGATCTCCATGTCGAGATCGGTGGCGACCCGTTCGGCGGCGTTCCACACGCGGCCGATGTCGGCGCCGCCCGCGTAGGAGACCAGCACGCCGAGCACGAGCCGGCCGCGGATCACGACCTGCTCGACGTCGGCGACGGTGATCGGGAAGTCGGCGAGTGTGCCGAACAGCCGCGATGTCACGCCGGGGCGGTCGCGGCCGGTGAGGGTGATGAGCAGCGTGCGCTGATCTGAGCCGTCCATTCTGGTGACCACGTTACCGGGCCGCGACCAGTGGACGGATGTGATGTCCACCATGCGGACGCCTGGACCGTCGACCTGGGGCGCTGCGGCGCCAGGAGCGTTCACCGCCGGTCATTCTGGTGCACATTGGTGGATTTTGGAGCGTTCCGGGGGTGCCCGGTCAGGGCAGCAGAAGGTTCGCGTCGCCGAACTCGTGCCACAGGTAGCCCCCGGCGAGGGCGGCCTCGTAGGCGGCGGTGAGCAGGTCGCGGCCCGCGATGGCGGTGAGCATCACCAGGTGCGAGGACTTCGGCTCATGCAGGCCGGTGAGCAGGCCGTCCACCGCCAGGACGCCCCGTCCGGGCGTGACGACGTGCTCGGTCCAGCCGCCGGACGCCCGGACGGTTCCGTCCGGTGCGGCGGCGGTCTCCAGGGCGCGGACGGCGGTGGTGCCGACCGCGATGACCCGTCCGCCCCCGGCCCGCACATGGCCGACGAGCGCGGCGGTCGCCGCGGGCACCTCGTACCGCTCGGCGACCGGGGGCTCGTGCGCCTCGGGAGAGGCCACGCCGGTGTGCAGGGTGATCGGGGCGATGAGCACCCCGCCCGAGACCAGCCGGGTCACCAGCTCGGGCGTGAAGGGCCGGGCGGCGCTGGGCATCTCGGCGCCGCCGGTGTCCGGGTCGTGGGCGAACGCGGTCTGGTACGCGGAGGCGGGCCAGTCGCGCCGCACGTAGCCGTACCGGATCGGCGTGCCGTGGCGGCGCAGGTACGGGACGACCTCGGTGCTGAGCCGCGCCCGCCAGAGCCGGCCGGTCTGCCGTCCGAGGAGGGAGAGGGTGGCGTTCCCGGGCATCGGGATCCACTCGCCGGGGAAGCCGCCGTCGTACGGGACGCTCGCCTTCGCCGCCCAGCGGCGCAGCTCGACCAGCCAGAGCCGCCCGTCCGAGCCGTCCTCATGGGGCAGCGGGGTGGAGAAGTGCACGCTGATCTTGTCGAGCCGCACCGCGGCGGGCAGCGTGGCCGAGGTGTTCACCACGAGCAGGTCGCCGGGGCGCAGCAGGCCGGGCAGGTCGGTGAACGCGTGATGGGTCACCTCCCCGGTGCCGCGCCGGCCGGCCAGGAGCCGGACGCCGTCGCGGGCCCGGCCGCGGGCCTCGGGGGGTTCGTGGGCCTTCAGGGCCGGGGGCAGAACGAAGTCGAGGACGTCTGCGCGGTCAGCCACGACGGGCCTCCGGACCGGGTCGGGATTCCAGGCGGAATGCGGCGATCACGCCGAGGAGGGCGATCGCGGCGAAGAGCCCCCCGGCGACGGCCAGGCCCGCTCCGAGCCGGCCGGGGCCGAAGCCGGCGACCAGCGCGCCCGCGACACCGACCACGAGGGACGAGCCGAGGGTGTCGCTGATCTGGAGGGCGGAACTGTTGACGCCCTGCTCGGCCTCCGGCGAGTGGTGCAGCAGCAGCACGCTGAGGCTGCCGACCGCGAAGCCCATGCCGGTGCCGCCGAGGACCCAGGCGGGCGCCGCTCCCCAGCCGGAGAGCTGCAACACGAGGGTCGTGGCGACGATGCCGGCGGTGACGAACCCGGCGCCCAGCAGGACGAAGAACGCGCGCGAGCGGCTCGACCGTCCCTGGTACTGGGAGGCCGCCGACCAGCCGAGCGCGCCGGTCGTGAGGGCGAGACCGGCCTCGGTCGCGCTGAATCCGTGCAGCGAGGTCAGGGCCAGGGGGATGAACACCTCTGTGGCGAAGAACGCCCCGGACAGCAGGCCCCGGACCAGGACCACGCTGGGCAGGCCGCGGCGCATCCGCAGTGTCCCTGCGGGCAGCAGCCTGGGCAGGCCAAACGCCAGCGCGGCCAGTCCCGCGGCGGCCACTGGGACCATCGTCCAGCCGGGGTCGCCGAGCCCGTACAGCAGGACCACGGCGCCCGCCGCCGTCGCCACCGCGGCCACGTACCGGCGGGCCCCCGACACGGCCTGCGCGTCCGGATCGCGCGGGACCGCAGTGATACCGCGCAGCGTCGGGATCAGGATGATCCCCGCCGGGATCACCAGGGGGACCAGCCCGAGGAACACCCAGCGCCAGCCCAGGTGCTCGGCGACCGCGCCGGCCAGCGCCGGGCCGATCAGCGACGGCAGCACCCAGGCGGCCGACAGCGCGGCGAACACCCGGGGCCGCAGCGCCTCGGGGTAGGCCCGGGCGATCACCACGTAGATCGCGACCATCGTCATGCCCGTGCCGAGGCCCTGCACCGCCCGTCCGAGCACGAAGATCCCCATGCTCGGCGCGGCGCCGGCCACGGCGAGCCCGGCCACGAACGCGCCCAGCCCGGCCACCAGCGGCCGGACCGGACCGGCGCGGTCCACCCAGCCGCCCGCGAGGACGGTGGACAGCAGGCCGGCGATCAGCGTCGCGCTGAACCCCCACGCGTACAGCGAGAATCCGTCCAGGTCGCGGGCCGTCGCCGGCATGACGGTCCCGACGGCCAAAGACTCGAACGCCTCCAGCGTGACGACCAGGACGATGCCGAGCGTCGCCGTCCGGTACGGGCCGCTCAGCAACCGCATGCGCCCGTCCTCCGGCGCGGCTCCATCCCCAGTCCCGCCCCGTCCGCCGGGCTCGCCCTGGTCGGTGTGGTCGCCGGGCGCGGCCAGTGCGGCCATCAGGCCCCTGCCGCAGCGGACCGGCTCAGGTCGGCGACGCGGTACCGGCCGCTCGGCAACCGTCCGGTGACGAGGTCGCGCAGCGCGGCGTCGTCCAGGACGCGGGCGTCGCGGGCGCCGATGATGAGATTCCAGCCGGCGCGGCCGAGTTCGTGGGCGAGCGCCCGGCCCAGACCACGTGAGGCTCCGGTGATGAGTGCGGTCTTCTGCGTCATGGTCCGACGCTAGAAACGGAGGCGGCGCGGCGCATCGGCCGACGGCCCCTCGCCCGGTCCTCCAATGGGCCTAGGACTCGCGTACGAGGACTGGTCCCGGATACGACGGAGGGCGGCGTCCGGAGCGCCCCGGGTCAGCCCGGCGGCTGATTCGAGCGGGTCCCGCCAGAGAGTACGGTCATCACAAGTGAGCTGAAAGGCCGGATGCACCGGGATGAACGTTGAGCGCGGGAACGGCGGCGACCCAGGGACGACCCTGCGCGCCGTGAGCAGTGCGGTGCTCGCCGTGACCAGCCATCTGTCGGTGCACGAGGTGCTGCAAGTGATCGTCCGGGCGGCGGCGCAGCTGCTGGACGCCCGGTTCGCGGCGCTGGGCGTGCCCGACGACGACGGCTCGTTCGCGGAGTTCGTCGTCGAGGGCGTCTCGGACGAGGAGGGCGACGCGATCGGCCCGCTGCCCCGCCAGCACGGCATGCTCGCCGCGATGCTGCGCGGCGACACGCCCAAGCGGCTGGCCGACATCCGCAAGGAGCCCGAGTTCGAGGGCTGGCCGGTGGCGCATCCGATCCTCAAGGACTTTCTCGGCGTCCCCATACGGGACGGCGCGAACATGCTCGGCATCGTCTTCCTCGCCAACAAGCGGTCCCCCGGCGGTTTCACCCAGGAGGACGAGGAACTCCTCGAACTCTTCGCCGCGCACGCCGCCATCGCCATGACCAACGCCCGCCTGTACGAGCACAACCGCGAGCTGACCGTCGTGGCGGAACGCAACCGGCTCGCCCGGGAACTGCACGACTCGGTGGCGCAGAAGCTGTTCTCGCTGCGGCTGACGGCGCGCGCGGCGGCGGCGCTGGCCGAACGCGACCCGCGCCGAACCGTCCAGGAGCTCGAACAGGTCGAGCGGCTCGCCGCCGAGGCCCTCGCCGAGCTCCGCGCCGTGATCTTCGAGCTGCGCCCGGCCGACCTCGCCGACGGCCTGGTCGCCTCGCTGCGCAAGCACGTGGAGGTGCTCGACCGCGCCTACGAGACCTCCGTGCGGATCACCTCCGAGACCGTCGTCGCGCTCCCCGAGGCGCGCGAGACGGTCGTCTTCCGGATCGCGCAGGAGGCCCTGCACAACGCGCTGCGACACGCCGACGCGCGCAACGTGGAGGTCACGCTCTTCGCGAAGGGCCGGCACGTCGTTCTCGAGGTGGCCGACGACGGCACCGGCTTCGCGCTGAGCCCGGCCCAGAGGGTCGCGAACGGCGCGGCTGCCGGCACTGCGCGCGGCGATACGGCAGGTGGCGCGGTGGTCGGCACCGCCGCCGGCACCGCGGGCGGCGCGGCCGGAGCGAACGGGGAACAGCAGTCCGCCGGCCTCGGACTGGTCTCGATGCGCGAGCGCGCGTGCTCGATCGGTGGCAGGCTCACCATCGACGCCGCGCCCGGAGCGGGCACGGCGGTCCGGCTCGAGGTGCCGCGGTGAACGGGGGCCCGCGGAGGCCGCCGAACACGCCGATCACGGTGCTGATCGCCGACGACCATCCCGTCGTCCGCCAGGGGCTGCGGACCTTCCTCGGCATCCAGGAGGACATCGAGGTGGTCGGCGAGGCGGCGGACGGGACGTCGGCCGTGACACTGGCCGAATCGCTGAAGCCCGATATCGTGCTGATGGACCTCAAGATGCCGGGCGCCGACGGCCTGGCCGCGCTGACCGAACTGCGGGCTCGCGGTGTGGCCTCACGGGTGCTCGTCCTTACCAGCGTCACGGAACGGGGGCATGTGCTGCCGGCGGTACAGGCGGGTGCGGCTGGGTACCTGTACAAGGATGTCGACCCCCAGGCGCTCGTCCAGGCGATCAGGGCCGTCAACGACGGGCACGTCCTGTTCGCGCCCGACGCCGCCGAGGCGATGCTCCACGCGGGTTCGGAGGCCGACGACGACCGCGGCATGGCCGCGCTGACCGAACGGGAACGGGAGGTGCTCGTGCAGATCGCGCGGGGCAGATCGAACCGGGAGATAGCCCGCGCCCTCCTGGTCTCCGAGAAGACGGTCAAGACGCACGTCAGTAATCTGCTCATGAAACTCGGAGTGCAGGATCGGACGCAGGCGGCGCTGTTCGCCGTTCGGAACGGGCTCGCCGGTGACTGAAACAACTCCTCTGACCGGATCGTCATCGAAGTTGGTATGAACGTAGCAATCAGGTACGCAGCAGATAGCGACATCGGATGCAGCCGCGAGAACAACGAGGACTCGGGCTACGCCGGCGCTCGGTTGATCGCGGTAGCGGACGGCATGGGCGGCTACGCGGGCGGCGAGGTGGCCAGCTCGACCGTGATCGGGTCACTGCGCTCGCTGGACGGCGCCGACCATCACGTCGACGATCTGGTCGAGCGCCTGGGCCGTGCGGTCGCCGAGGCCAACGAGAAGTTGCGGATCGTCCGCGAGGAGCGGCCCGACCTTAGCCGGATGGGCACCACGCTCACCGCCATGCTGTGGTCGGGACAATCGGTGGCGCTGGCCCACATCGGCGACTCGCGCGGCTATCTGCTGCGCGACGGCGAGCTCTTCCAGATGACCCAGGACCACACCATGGACGAGCTGCTCAAGGCGGAGGCCGAGCAGGCCGGCGGCACCGCCGACCCGGCCGAGACCTCGCGGCTGTCGCACGTCCTCTACCGGGTGCTCGACGGGCGGGACGACCGCGAGCCGGTCCTCAAGCTCCGCGAGGCCAGGCTCGGCGACCGCTACATGCTGTGCTCCGACGGGCTCAGCGGCCCGGTGGACGCCCAGCGGATCTACGAGGTGCTGACCGCCGAGGCCGACCCGGCCCGGGCCGTCCGCCGGCTCGTCGAGATCGCCCGTGAGAACGGCGGCCCCGACAACATCACCGCGGTGATCGCCGACGTGGTCGAGGCCGAGCATGTGAACGAGGACGGGGCCGCCCCCATCACGGTCGGCGCCGCCGCCCAGTTCTGATCCCGTACACCGCCCGACCGCGCGAGCCCTGACTCTCCGCCCGCCGCGCCCGGTTCCGCAGCCGTGCCCGCCCCGGCCCTTGCGCCACGACCCTTGCGCTCCGGCCCTTGCGCCCAGGCCCTTGCGCCCAGGCCCTCCAGCGCGCCTTCGACACGGTGTCGCGCCCCGGCCCTCGTACCTGCGCAGCTCACGCGCGCGGCTTTTGGCGCCTCCCGCCACTTGCGCCGCTCGCGGGGTGAATGGGAGGGTTCATACCGCTCATCATGCGAAAGACCGCCCACACGGCTGGTGATTTGTCCTACCCTTTGCCATGAGGTGGATTCTTTTCACGCTCTGGGTAACGGTCCGGTCGCGGATGGTCGTCCGGACTTGACCTACCTCGGGGTGCACCCGGTATACGGGTCACCTGGATGAATGTCATCGAGGCGGAGGATTCGTGGGGGGAGCGCCCGGGGCGGCGGTCACCGGTGCACCGAAGGGTGCGCTCGGCGGGCTGACCAGCCGGACTCTCACCGCCGCACGGCACGGCCCCACGGGGACGCTGCTGCGTGTCGCGGCGATGGCCATCGCGGCCGTCGGCGCGGCGTGGATCCACCGTGCCAACGACCCCGGCGTGCTCTGTCCCCTCCGGGCGATCACCCAGATCCCGTGTCCCCTGTGCGGGGGGACCACCGTGTTCATCGAGCTCGGCTCGGGCCGCCCGGCCCAGGCCGTGCTGGCGAACCCGGTGGCCCTCACCGGTGCGATCGGCGTCGCCGTCGCACCGCTGGGTGTCGCAGGACGGTGGTGGGCACTCCAGCCGAGGACCCGCGCATGGGTGCTCGGTACCGCCCTCGTCGGGTCGGAGCTGTGGCAGCTCGCCAGGCTCGGTCTCCCATGGGTTTGAGGCCGTCGGCAATCGTCGGCCAGACTTGCGGAGCCCTCCGGGTCCGGCGGGCGTCACATAACAAGGGTCAATCAATAAGGAGCAAGTGTGGGTAACCCCTACGACCCGTACGGGCAGCAGCAGCCGGGCTATGGGCAGCAGCAGCCCGGCTACGGCCAGCAGCCCCCGGCTCAGCCCGGGTACGGTCAGCCGCCGGCCCAGCCCGGATACGGTCAGCAGCCGCCCGCGCCGCAGCCCGGCTACGGTCAGCAGCCCCCGGTCGCCCAGCCCGGCTACGGTCAGCAGCCCCCGGTCGCCCAGCCCGGCTACGGTCAGCAGCCTCCGGTCGCCCAGCCGGGCTACGGTCAGCAGCCCCCGGCGGGCCCGCCCGGCTACGGCCAGGACGTCCACCACCACCACTACGGCTCGACGGGCCAGCTCGCCGAATGGGGCTCCCGCGTCGGTGCCACCTTCATCGACGGACTGCTCCTCGGCGTCCCCCTCGGCGTGCTCTACTTCCTCGGATTCCTGCTGGCCAGTTCCGGCAGCGGCGGCGCCGCGCTGTTCGGCGCTCTGATCATCTTGCTGGGGTTCGGCGCGGCGCTCGGCGTCGGCATCTGGATGATCTACCAGGAGGGCGCCACCGGCCAGACCATCGGCAAGCGCCAGATGGGCATCAAGCTGGTCGGTGCGCAAACCGGCCAGCCGATCGGGTTCGGCATGGCGTTCGTGCGCAGGATCGCGCACATGGCCGACGGTTTCGCGTGCTACATCGGCTACCTGTGGCCGCTGTGGGACGAGCGCAAGCAGACCTTCGCCGACAAGATCTGCAACACCCTCGTCGTCCGCGGCTGACGCGGCGACAGCGAGAGCGGGGCGTCCCTTCCAGGGGGTGCCCCGTTCGGCGTTCCCGGGTCAGGGCACCGGGTCGAACGCGCTGTTGCAGGCGGCGACCAGGGCCCGCCGCACCGCCCGGTCGAGCAGCCGGAAGGCCTCACTCCGCCGCTGGACCTGATCGGCGGTGAGGCCACGGTCTTCCAACCTCCGCGCCAGGTCGACCACCAGCGCGAGCCGGCCGGCGAGCGCGGCGACGCGGTGCGCGCGGGACGGATAGCCGGGCGCCAGCGGGTGGTCGGCCCGGTCGGGGTCGCGCAGGTCGACCAGCGCTTCGGCGATCCCGGGCGGGACCGCGGACACGTCGTCGACGGTCAGCAGCACCTCGGTCGCGTCCCGCATCGCCAGCGTGAGCTGGCGGTCGGCGTCGGCGAGCGACGGCACGTCAGGCGGCGCGGGCGCGGCGTCGTGGACGTCCCAGCGCACCCCGACGTAGGACGAGCCGCGCCGGTCCTCGACCGGAACCAGCCCGATCGCCCGGTCGGGCATCGCGACGACGACGGCGGCCCCGGCGTCGATCGCGGCCATGGTGAACCCCGGCGGCCCGGTCAGCCCGAGCGGATCGCCGGGCGCGGGCAGCGCCAGCCGCAGCGCGGCCATCCCGGCCACCCGCAGATCGCCGAGCCCCCGCCGGAGCGGCACCTCGGACCCGCCCGGGGGCGCGCCGCCGAACGCCGCGGCGGCCGGGACGCCGCCGAGGATCTGCGGCCCGGCGATCCGCTCCATCGCGTCCACCGACTCGTCGAGCCCCACGTGACCGGTCAGCCACGCGTTGCCCCACGCGACCAGCGCGGTCGCCACGTCGTTACTCATCCCGTCCCCAAGAATCCCGAATGGGCATGCGAACCACCATAAGCGCTCCGCCCGGCGGCCTCGCTTCATCGGGGAGGGATGAGTCACCAGGCCCCGGCATCACATAGGTTCTTTCCTGACGACGGATCACCTGGCATGCGGGATTGGGGTTTGGGGCGCGCGATGGCCGGCGAGGTACTGCATCTCCGCGGAGTCGGGGTCAAGCGCGAGGGTGCGAACCTGCTGCGCGATGTCACATGGACCGTGAACGAGGACGAGCGGTGGGTGATCGTCGGGCCGAACGGGGCGGGCAAGACCACCCTGCTCCAGGTGGCCGCGGCGATGCTGCACCCCACCGACGGGACGGTGGAGATCCTCGAGGAGGAGCTCGGCCGCACCGACGTGTTCGAGCTGAGGCCGCGGATCGGCCTGGCCAGCACGGCGCTGGCCGAGAAGGTCCCGGCCGGCGAGACCGTCATCGATCTCGTGCTGACCGCCTCGTACGCCATCCTCGGCCGCTGGCAGGAGGAGTACGACTCCACCGACGTGACCCGCGCCATCGAGCTGCTCGACGCGCTCGGCTGCGCCGACCTGATGCGGCGGCGGTTCGCCACGCTGTCCGAGGGTGAGCGCAAGCGCGTGCAGATCGCCCGCGCGCTGATGCCCGACCCCGAGCTGCTGCTGCTGGACGAGCCCGCGGCCGGGCTCGACCTCGGCGGACGCGAGGACCTGGTCGCCCGGCTCGCCCGCCTGGCCGACGACCCGGCCGCCCCCACGATGGTCATGGTCACGCACCATGTGGAGGAGGTCCCGGACGGTTTCACCCACGCCCTGCTGCTCCGCAAGGGCGAGGTCGTCGCCCAGGGCAAGGTCGACGAGGTCTTCACCGAAGAGCACCTGACCGATTGCTTCGGCCTTCCCCTCGCCATCGACCGCCAGAACGGCCGCTGGTACGCCCGCGCCGCTTCCCGCTGACACTCCCCACCGCATCGCACCGCCCCCGCTGACATCCCCGCCCCCGCTGACATCCCCCGCATCCCCCCGGCCCAAATCCTCCGGGCTGCCCTGTCCGCGTACCCTGGCCGGACGCGGGTGCCGGCGGGTCTCTAGCATCGTTGGGCCGTAGGAACTCGTAGAGCTTGGGTGGGCCGGACTTGAACGTGCTCGACGCGGCGGCGGTGTTCGCCGCCGGGGTCGCCGCCGGGGGGATCAACGCCGTCGTGGGCTCCGGGTCCCTGATCACGTTCCCGACGCTGGTGGCGCTCGGCTTCCCGCCCGTGGTCGCCAACGTCTCCAACAACATCGGCCTGGTTCCGGGCAACGTGACCGGCGCGTACGGCTACCGGCACGAGCTCAAGGGGCAGCGCGCGCGGCTGCTGCGGCTGGGCAGCGCGTCGCTGCTCGGCGCGGTGTCGGGGGCCCTGCTCCTGCTGGGCCTGCCCGCCGGGGCGTTCAAGGTCATCGTCCCGGCGCTGATCATGATCGCGCTGGTGCTGGTGATCGTGCAGCCCCGGTTGCAGGCGTGGCTGCCGGACCGGAGCGAGCAGGACCGTCCCGCGCACGGCGGTCCGTGGCTCTGGCTGGGCGTGCTCGCCGCGGGCGTGTACGGCGGCTACTTCGGTGCCGCGCAGGGCATCGTGCTGATCGCGATGCTCGGCATCGCGCTCAGTGACGACCTCCAGCGCGTCAACGCGGCCAAGAACGTGCTGTCGGCGATCGTGAACGGCACGGCGGCCCTGGTCTTCATCCTGCTGTGGGCCTTCTCCGACGTCCGGATCAACTGGTGGGCGGTGCTGCTCATCGCGACCGGGTCGACGGTCGGCGGGCTGTTCGGCGCCAAGGTCGGCCGGCGGATCCCGCCGCCGGTGCTGCGCGGCGTGATCGTGGTCGTGGGCCTGGTCGCGATCGTGAATCTGCTGGTCTGACCAGCGGTTCCTACCGTATTGGGACGGTTCGAGGTGACCCCTCCTGGGTATAAGTCGAATATACGTTCGATAACCGGAGGTTCGCGCGCATGAAGGGCGACAGGGTCGAAATCATGATCGACGCCGGCGGAGAGGGCACCCGGACGTACGAGGTCGCCGCCACCCGGGCCGGCCGCCGGGTGGAGATCGCCACCCGGCGCGGCGTGATCGAGGTCAGCGAGGTCACCCGGACGGGCTCGCCCGTCCGGACGGCCCGGTTCATGGCCAGCCGGGTGCTGGCCCTGGTCGAGTACCCCATCGCCGACGGCGAGGGACCGGGCGAGCACGCCCCCGTGCTCGCCCCCGGCTGAGTCCGTCCGCGCCGTGCCCCCGGCCGGATCCGTCCGCGCTCAGCCGAGCGGACGGACCTGGACGATGCCGTTGTCCAGGACGCGCGACTCGAACGCGGGCTGGCGGCCGGTGGCGGGGCCGTGGACCACCGAGCCGTCGGCGACCCGGAACGTGCTGCCGTGCCAGGGGCAGACCACGCAGATGTCGGCGTTGTCGTCGGTGATGACGCGGCCCTGGTGGAGGGGGCCGGCGAGGTGGCTGCACCGGTCGGTGAGGACGTGGATGTCGTCGCCGGTGCGCAGGACGAACAGGCCGATGTACCCGAGCCGGCGGTGCACCGGCCACCCGTCCGGCAGCTCGGACGCCGGGCACAGGTCGTGCCAGCCGAGCGGGACCAGATGGGCGACCGGGTCGGCGTGGCTGGCGCCCGCGGCCTGGCGGAACGCCAGGTGCCCGCCCAGGTAGCCGCCCGCCGTCAGCGCGGTGAGGCCCGCGTAGCCGAGGACGCGCCCGGTGCCCTGACGGCCGCGCCAGCGGGCCACCAGTGACGCGGTGTAGAGCAGGGTCGCGGTGGAGGTGCCCATCGCGTGGACCAGTCCGACACGCTGCTGCTCGCGGTGCAGGGCGGACCAGTCGGCCCAGCCGGTGAGCGCCGTGGGGATGGCGCCGGCGATGCCCGCGGCCACCAGCGCCTGGGCGGCCCGGCGGGTGCCGGGCAGCAGATCGAGCACGGCCACCGAGGCCCAGCAGCCCACCGGCACGTCGGTCAGCGGAGGGTGGGCCGGGTGCCCCGCGGGGACGCCGTGCAGCACGTCCTTGACCCGTCCGGGGTGCAGGGTGCGCCGCACGGCCATCGAGATGGCGCCGACCGCGCGGTCGAGCCCGCGGGCCTGTTCGAGGCTCTCGGCCACCTCCACCAGCCGGGGCCGGGCCACTGGGCGCGGACCGCGTCGGAAGATCTTGCTCGCCCGTCGGTTCATGTCCCTCCTCGGGTGCGTGCCTCCGGTGCCGATATAAAGACGGCCGTAATGGGGCGCCTGTTGCGAGGTTAGTCTTCGTGTTCACCGGCGGCCACCCGGGGGAAGAGATCCCGGGGATCGGCGAGGTGGCGGTGATGACCCACGGTGAGGAATATCTACCAGTGGGTAGGACGACCTAAACCCCGCTCCGGCGGGTGCCGGATGTAGCGCGGGAGTGCCTTCTCCGCAGCGGATCCATCGCTTACAGTGAGGACGATCGCACGCGACCGCTACGTGACCGGACGAGTCGAGCCCGATGGACGAACTCCCCCAGCAGCAGAGCGCCGCGCCGCAACGGCCGCGGCCGGCTCCTCCTTCCGAGCGCTCCCTGATCGACGACATCGAGGCGCGGTTCCCCGGCTGGGGGGCCTGGCTCAGCGACACCTTCCGCTGGTGGGCGTTCCGCACCGCGGCGGCGGCACTGACGATCGATCAGCTCCGGGCCGGATGCAGCCTCATCGTGCGGGCCGGCAGCCACGCCGAGCTGTGCGCCGCGGTCCGCGCCGAGAACGCCCGCGCCGACGCCGCCCGCCGATCCGTCCACGACGCCGAGGCCCCCCACCAGCCCGACGCCCCCCAGCGCGCCATCGCCTGACACCGGTCGCCGTCCACCGTCCGCCGTTCGCGGGAGGTTCCGGGCGTCCGGCCGGCGACCGCCCGACGTTGATCGCCGGACGGCCGTCCGGTGCGGGCCTCGGTCAGGGGACGGGGTGGACGGTGACCGGGACGCCGTTGAAGACGGCGTTGCCCGACAGGGGGTCGATCTCCTGTTCGTCGGTGACGGCGTTGGCGTTGACGCCCGGGTGGCGGTGGGCGACGCCGGTGCGGGTCCCCGGACGGTCGTGGCCCCAGCCGTGCGGGAGGCTGACCACGCCCTCCATGACCGTGTCGGTGGGTTCGGCGACGGCCTCGATCGCGCCGGTGCGCGAGACGATCCGGACGGTGTCGCCGGGGTCGATGCCGAGGCGCCCGGCGTCGGCGGGGTTCAGTTGCAGGGTGCACGTGTTGGAGCCGCGGACGAGCTCGGGGACGTTGTGCAGCCAGCTGTTGTTGGACCGCAGATGGCGGCGCCCGATCAGCAGCAGGCCGCCCGGGGCGGGACGGCGGGCGGCGAGCGCGGTGCGCAGCCGGTCGGCGTCGGCGGCGAACGACGGCGGGCACAGCTCGACCCGTCCGGACGCGGTGCTCAGCACCTCGTCCAGCCGCGGCTTGAGGGCGCCGAGATCGAGGCCGTGGGGGTGCTCGGTGCGCAGCCGGGTCAGGGTCAGCCCGTCCGGGTCGGCGCCGAATCCGTCGCCGTACGGGCCGAGCCGCAGCATCATGTCGAGGCGCTGCTCGGCCGGACTGCCCGGGTCGAGCATCTTGCGCAGCTCGCCGGGCTCGCGGCCGTGCACCGGCGAGCCGGGCAGGGCGGCGGCCTTGCCGAGCGTGCCGGTAATGATCATCTCGTCGAGGGCGCGTTCGCGGCAGCCGCAGCGCAGCGCGGAGTGCTCCGAGCGGCACTCGGATGTCTCGCCCGAGTGGCCCGAGCCGTCCCGGCCGGCGGCGATCACGGCGAGCCGGGCGAGGATCTCGGCCTCGCTCGGGCGGCCGTCCGGCAGCGGCACCGCGGCGGGCGAGTAGCGCACGTAGTCGCGGACCGCGAGGCCGAGCAGCGCCAGGTCGTAGTGCGGGGTCTGCGCCGGACGGGGCGGCGGCAGCACCACGTGGGCGTGCCGGGTGGTCTCGTTGAGGTACGGGTCGACGCTGACCATGAACTCCAGGCCGGCGAGCGCGGTGTCGAGGCGGGCGGCGTTCGGGGCCGACAGCGCCGGGTTCCCGCCGATGGTGATCAGCGCCTTGATCTGCCCCTCGCCCGGGGTCTGGATCTCGTCGGCGAGGGTGGCGACCGGCAGTTCCCCGTTGACCTCGGGCAGGTCGCGGACGCGGCTGCGCCACCGTCCGGTGTGGAAGGGCCGGTTGCGCCGCCGGTACACGGGGGTGTGCGCGGGACGGGGGAACATCGCGCCGCCCGGCCGGTCGAGGTTGCCGGTCAGCACGTTGAGGACGTCCACCAGCCAGTTGTTCAGCGTCCCGAACGTCTGGGTGCAGGTGCCGACGCGGCCGTAGACGGCGGCGCGCTCGGCGGCGGCGAGCTCGCGCGCGGTGCGGCGGATGACGGGCGCGGGGACGCCGGTGACGCCCTGCACCCGCTCGGGCGGGAAGTCGACGGCGAGCGCGCGCAGATCGTCCAGCCCGTTGATCCGCCCGGCCAAGTGCGCCGCGGTGGGACCGGTCACCAGCTCCTCGGCGAACAGGGTGTGGACGAGCGCGATCAGCAGGTAGGCGTCGGTGCCGGGCCGGATGAACAGGTGCTCGTCGGCGAGCCGCGCGGTGCGGGTGCGGCGCGGGTCGACCACGGTGATCTTGCCGCCGCGGGCCGAGATGGCCTTGAGCCGGCCGGGGAAGTCCGGTGCCGAGCACAGGCTTCCGTTGGACTCCAGCGGGTTGGCGCCGAGCATCAGCAGGTGGTCGGTGCGGTCGAGGTCGGGCACCGGGATCGCCAGCGGGTTCCCGAACAGGTGGCCGCTGCTCACGTGCTTGGGCATCTGGTCGGCGGTGCTCGCGGTGTAGAGGTTGCGGGTGCCGAGGGCCTTGACGATCGCGCCGGTGTAGAGCGGCCCGGCGATCGAGTGCGCGGTCGGGTTGCCGATGTAGACGGCCACCGCGTCGCGGCCGTAGCGCTGGACCACGGTGTCGAGCCCGCGCCGTACAGTCTGGAAGGCGTCCTCCCAGGTGGAGGGGGTGTGGGCCGTGCCGGCGCGCAGGACGGGGCCGGCGAGGCGGTCGACGTCGCCGTCGAGGCGGCCGAGGGTGGCGCCCTTCGGGCAGATGAAGCCCTTGCTCAGCGGGTCCTGCCGGTCGCCGCGCACGTGGGTCACCCCGCCCGCGTCGTCGAGGGTCAGTTCGAGCCCGCAGAGGGCTTCGCATAGGGGACACGTGCGGTAGGCCGTGCGGCTGCCCATCGGGTTTCACTCCTTGTGACCGGGACGCCTTAATCATCGCGTCATCCACAGCGACGCGCCATGCACGGACCGGGTTCGGCGTGAAAGTTCCGCAACTTCCACCTGAAACGGAGTTACCTTAAATGAAAGGACATCCGCCCGCCTCGCAGGGAGATGTGAGATGGAGGCGTGGGTCGCCTGGCTGCTCGTCGCCGCGTTGCTCGGCCTCGCCGAGCTGCTCACCCTCACGCTCGCGCTCGGGCTGCTCGCCGTCGCCGCGCTCGCCGCGGGCGCCACCGGCGCGCTGGGGCTCCCGCCCGTCGCGCAGGCGGCGGTGTTCGCGCTCGGCTCGGTGGCCGGCATCGTGATCGTCCGCCCGATCGCGCGGCGGCACATCAGGCAGCCGCCGCTCCTGCGGTCCGGCACCGCCGCCCTGGTCGGACGCGAGGCGTACACGCTCACCGAGGTCACCCGCGCCGGCGGCCGGGCCCGCATCGGCGGCGAGGAGTGGACCGCCCGGCCGTACGACCCCGACCTGGTGATCCCGGCGGGCAGCACCACCGACGTCCTCGCCATCGACGGGGCGACGGCCCTGCTCTATCCCGTCGCCGGCCCGGCCGCGCCGGACTGAGGAGCCAACATGACCGACATCGCCATCACCGTTCTCGTCCTCCTGGTCGCCGGCGTGGTCGTGCTGGCCACGGCCATGCTGCGCGCGGTGTGGATCGTCCCGCAGGCGCGGGCGCGCAACGTGGAGCGGCTCGGCCGCTACAGCCGGACGCTCCAGCCGGGCATCAGCTTCGTGGTGCCGTTCGTGGACCGGGTCAAGACCCTGATCGACCTGCGCGAGCAGGTGATCGCGTTCAAGGCGCAGCCGGTGATCACCGAGGACAACGTGGTGGTGCACATCGACACCGTGCTGTTCTTCCAGGTCACCGACCCGCGCGCGGCCGACTACGAGATCGTCGACTACATCAAGGCGATCGAGCAGCTCACCGCCACCACGCTGCGGAACGTGATCGGCACCCTGGACCTGGAGGCCAGCCTCACCTCCCGGGACCGGATCAACACCGCGCTGCGCGGCGTGATCGACGACGCGTCCGGCAAGTGGGGCATCCGGGTCACCCGGGTGGAGATCAAGGCGATCGAGCCGCCGCCGTCCATCAAGGACGCGATGGAGAAGCAGATGCGGGCCGAGCGGGAGAAGCGCGCCGCGATCCTCACCGCCGAGGGCGGCCGGCAGTCCAAGATCCTCACCGCGGAGGGCGACAAGCAGTCCACCATCCTGCGCGCCGAAGGCGACAAGCGGGCCGCGGTGCTGGAGGCCGAGGGGCAGGCGGTGGCGATCGAGCAGGTCTTCTCGGCGGTCCACGCCGCCGACCCCGACCCCAAGCTGCTCGCCTACCAGTACCTCCAGACGCTGCCGAAGCTCGCCGAGGGCCAGGGCAGCACGTTCTGGGTGATCCCGAGCGAGGTCACCTCCGCGTTGCAGGCGGTGTCGGAGGCGTTCGGTGGCGGCCCCGAGGGGACCAAGAGCCCCGCCGGGCCCGCGGGACTCCCCGGGCTCGTCCAAGGCGCCGCCCCGCATGGCGAGCTCGGCGCCGGAGACGTCCCCGCGCCGTCACCGCCGTACGAACTCGCGCCCGGCGACCGTGAGCCCACCGAGTAGTCACACCCGGCCCCGTCCGCTCCACTCCCATCACCCGCCCAACCCCCTGGATCCAGGCTGACACCGGGTGTGCGAACTTCGTTGACGCGCTGTGCACGGGTGCGCGAAGCTTGCGGGTCCGGGCTGATCAGGTCACACCCGTCACATCCGGAGGCTGCCCCGATGAGTCGACTGCGTGGCCGGTGCGCCGAGGGATGCGGGCGATGACCGCCACGCTCGTGGACCGGCGCCGTGAGCAGGCCTTCCTGGCCGACGCCCTTGACCGGACCGTCCGGGACGGCGAGAGCAATATCGTGCTGCTGCGCGGTGAGGCGGGCATCGGCAAGACGCGCCTGCTGACGCATTTCGCGGACCAGGCCGCCGAGCGGCACGCCGACATCGGACTGCTGGCCGGCTACGGCCAGGCGATGATGAACTCCCTGGCGTCCGACGCGTTCCAGGCCGTGCGGGACTGCCTGCGTGCGCTCACGCTCCGCGCGCAGCGCTCGGGGTCCCGTGAGCTGCTCAACCGGGTCGCCGACTCGTTCCGGCTGCACGCACCCGACTGGGTCGAGTCTGTGCCGGTCGTCGGCAAGCTGCTGGCGGCCGGGATGCTGACGGGGCGGAGCGCGATCGAGTCCGGCCGGCCGGCGTACGACATGGACAGCAGGCTCGACCAGCTCGTCCGGCTGGTGGAGGAGCTGCTCGCCCGCGGCCCGCTCCTGCTCGTCCTGGACGATCTACACTGGGCCGACACCGCCACGATCGACCTCATCGTGACGCTGGCGCTCCGCGTGCGGGGTCCGTTGATGCTCGTGCTCGCCTACCGTCCCGACGACCTCCAGACGCCCGAGGCCACCGAGGACCATCCGCTCAGCCGCGCCGCGTATCGACTGCGCCGCTACAGCGGGCAGTGCGCCGAACTCGACCTCGAACGGCTCTCCGGGCCCGACACCGAGCTGCTTATCAGGCAGAACGCCGGACGCTCGCCGGTTCCGGCGCGGTTGCTCCACCGGATCGTGGCGCAGAGTGATGGGAACCCGCTGTTCGCCGAGTCGCTGATGCACGTGGGGAACGGCGCGGCGGCCGGACGGCCGACGGCGAACATGCCACGCCAGATCAAGGCGATCCTGGAGGAGCGGCTGTCCTTCCTCACCCCTGCCGACCAGCGGCTGCTGGAGTCGGCCGCGCTGATCGGCTACTCGTTCGAGGTGGACTACCTGGCCGGGCTGGCAAGGATGGACGTCGATGACGTGTACGAACGGCTCGACGTGCTGCTGAACGAGCACGGGCTCGTCCGTCCCGCCGATCCGCGCGGCGAGTACGACCAGTACACGATCCACCATCCGCTGCTCGCCGAAGTGCTGCGCGAGCGCGGGGCGGCGAACGGGCCGCGCTGGCGCCGGCTGCACCGCAAGCTGCTGGAGATCCTCGAAGGCGAGGCCGCCTGGGACGACGAGCTCAGGGTCCGGGCCGTCGCCATCGCGGTGGGCGCCGGAGACGACGCGAAGGCGCGCGACCTCGCGCTGGTGGCCGGGTGGCGGCAGTTCGAACTCGGCGCCGTGACGAAGGGGAGGCAGCTCGCGCGGGTGGCGATCGACCACGGCGCGGACAGCCCGTCCGCCGGGCCGGCGCACCACCTGCTCGCCGAATGCCTGTCCGCAGAGGGCGATCACGTCGGCACCGTCGCCGCCTGCGAGGAGGCCGAGCGCAGGTCGCGGCCGGGTGCGGACGATCGGTTCGCGGTGGGGCTGCTGTGGGCGCGGAGCCTGCGGATGACCAATCGCTGGCGGGAGTGCCTGGAGCGGCTGGCGCGGCTGGAGGCCGAGAGCCGCGCGGCGGACGTGACCGAGGTGCTGGCCGAGGTCCGGATGCTGGAGGCCGAGGTGGCGCTCTGCGGCCCGGTCCAAGATCCCGCGGAGTGCGTGCGGCTGTGCTTGCTGGTTTATGACATGACCTCCGATCCGGCGCTCCAGGCGCGGGCGCTCGGGCATCGAGGTCTCGCCTACCTGGCCGGGTACGACGCGCAGTCGGCGGATCTGTGGCTGAACCGGGCGATCGAGGTGGCGCGGCACAAGGAGCATCCGTACGCCGAGTACGAGGCCGTGCACTGGCTGAGCAAGAAGACCATCGCCTGTCTCGAACTGGATCGATCCTGGGAGCTCCTCAAAGAGCTGGCCCGCACGTCCGATGTCTCCGGGGTGGCCAGCGAGAGCCCCTTCCACCTGCGCGATTCGAGTCGGGTCCTCGGCCTGCGGGGATCGTTCGACCGGTCGGCCACCGCCTTCGCCAGATATGTCGACGCCTGCATCCGGCATGCCCTCGACCGGGCGTTCACGACGCTGGCCTGCCAGGTCCACGAGCTGGAGGTCCTCTTCGGTGCGGAGGCGGCGGACGAGATGCTCCGGGAGCTGCTGCGCGCCGCGGAACGGGAGATCGTCGACCCGGACCGGTGCGTCCTGCTCCAGGAGAGGACCGGCCTGCTGACCGGCCGCGACGACGGGTGGACCCCCGTCGGCTTCGCCGTCCAGACGCTCGGCGCGCGGCCGGACGAGGCGGCGGCGGCAGACGCGATCTTCCGCTTCGATGTCGGCGATCTCGCCGTTCTCCGCTCCCGGCCGGCCCCCTAGGAGCACCGTGACCTCGACTCGTGACGTCTCGCATGATGAGTTCCTTCTGGATCCCGGCATCGTCATGCTGAATCACGCGTCCTACGGGGTGACGACCCGCCGCGTCACCACGGCGGCCGAGGCGATCCGCCGCGAGATAGAGGCCGACCCGATCCGCCGGCTGGGTGCCGAACTCACTCCTCATCTGCGCGCGCGGTCGGACGCCTTCGCCGTGGCCCTCGGGCTCGATCCGGCGGTCGTCACGTTCTGCGCCAACGCGACCTCCGGCGCCGCCGCCGTCATCGACTCGGTCGAGGTTCCGGAGAATGCGAGCGTCGTCGTCCTCGACACGGAGTACTCGTCGATCGCGCGGGCGTGGGAACTGAAATGCGCCCGTTCCGGTGCCGCGTTCATCCGGGTTCCCGTGCCGGTGCCGCTGCGGGACACCACGTCGCTCATCGCGGCTCTCGAGTCCGCCGTTCCCGGTGATGTGGCCTACTTGCAGATGAGCGTGGTCTCCTCGTCCGCCGCGCTGTGGCTGCCCGTTGGCGAGGCCGCAGCCTGGGCGCGCGAGCGCGGGGGGCACGTGATCCTCGACGCGGCCCACGGCCCCGGCCACGTCCCCCTCGCACCGGACGCGTGGGGGGCGGCGGCCATGTTCGGCACCGTCCACAAGTGGTACCCGACGCTGCGGCCGGTCGGCCTGCTGTGGCTGGGAGGTATGCCGGCGGACCAGGTGCGTCCCGCCGAGGTGTCGCTGACCTGGGACTCGGCCGATCTTGTCGAGCGCTTCTCCTGGCCGGGGACCTTTGATCCCGTGCCGCGCCTGGGTGCCGGAACCGCGCTGGACCAGTGGCGAGGATGGGAGTCGTCCGGGTGCCTGGACGACTGCCGGGCGCTCGCTGACCTGGCGGGCGACCTGCTCACCGGCATCGGCGGGATCCCCACCGGTGCGCCGGAGTTCAGCCCGCCCCGGCTGCGCGCGTTCATCCTTCCCGGGACGAGCGCGGCGCTGGTGAAGCCCGCGTTGCTGGAGTCCGGCATCCGGGCGTGGGCCGGGCGCGGGCCCGCCGGTGAGTGCCTGGTCCGCGTCTCGACCCATGTCTACAACGAACCCGCCGACATCGAGGTCCTGGTCGCGCGGTTGCGGGAGATCATCGAGGGATGAGAGGGACGGCGCATGACCGAGGTTGAGGTACCCGAGATCCCCCGGCGGCTGGTGGACGCGATCATCTTCTTGCGGGGGGAGGAGGACGGGAGGGCGTGGCTGGCGGAGCTGCCCGGCCGGATCGCCGAGTACGCCGAACGGTGGGGGCTGCGGGCCGGGGCGATCGCCGAGGGCGGGGCGATGTCTTGCTGCCTGCTGTGCGCCACCGCGGACGGTGTCGAGGCCGTGCTCAAGGTCCCGGTGGACGCGGACTCCGGGCGGCTCGAGGTACTGATGCTGAACCGCTGGGCCGGTACGGGCGCCACCCCGGCCGTGCTGCGCGACGACGCCGCTTCGGGTGTGTTCCTGATGACGCGGGTCCGTCCGGGCACGACGGCGTGGGCGACGGGCGGCGCGTCCGACTCCGCCCGGTTCGGTGAGCTGCTGACCAAGCTGAACTCGGCCGTCGCGCCGGTCGAGCTGAAGGATGTCGGTGAGGTCGCCGAGATGCGGCTCGACTGGGCACGGGAGCGGTTCGCCGATCCTCGCCACGCCAACGACGTCGCGTCGATCGAGCAGGCCGAGGTCGTGCTCGACGCATTGCTGCGGTCCACCCGGGAACGGCACGTCCTGCATGCGGACCTGCAAGCCAAGAACGTGCTGCGGGGCGAGGGCGGGCGGTGGTTCGCGATCGATCCGCTGGGCGCGGTCGGCGACCTCAACGCCGAGGCCGCCCTGTGGGTGGCGATCCAGGACGGCCCCGCGACGATTCCGCAGCGGCTCTCCGAACTGGACGGGCACGCGCAGCTCGACGCAGGGCGGCTCGCGGCGTGGACGTTCGTCCTCTCCATAGCCGAATACCGCCCCTACCTTCCGGCTTCCGCGGAACGTATGGCGGCCTTCCTGGCCGAGGTGGACGCCGAGCACGTGCTCAGCCGGATCTGACGCGTGGAAGGGGCCCCGGCCTGGGGGCCGGGGTCCCTTACTGGTGTCAGCGTCCGTTGACGCCCAGGCCCTTGGCGACGCGGTCGCCGAGGTCCTTCTGGATGTTGCGCCAGTACTCCGCGACGCGGACCTTCATTTCGGGGGTCACCTCGGGGGCGGAGGCGTGACCGAGGATGTTGCCCACCATGTTGTCGCGGTCGGTGTCGGACAGGACCTTCTCCCACAGGGCGCGGGGCTGGCCGAAGTCGTCGTCGTCGCGGTGCAGGGTGTAGGCGCTGCGGACGATCTCGCCGGCGACGTCGTAGGAGTCGCCCTTCCACAGTTCGGGGTCGGCGACGGGGCCGCCCACGGTGTTCGGGGTGTACACCGGGTCCGCCGGGTTGGTGTACGCCATGGCGCCGTCCTTGTTGTAGGTGTGCACCTCGTTCCTGGGGCGGTTGACCGGGAGCTGGAGGTAGTTGGCGCCGATGCGGTGCCGGTGGGTGTCGGGGTAGGAGAACAGTCGGCCCTGGAGCATCTTGTCGGGCGAGGCGCCGATGCCCGGGACGAGGTTGGCGGGCTCGAACGCGGCCTGCTCGATCTGGGCGAAGTAGTCGTCGGGGTTGCGGTTCAGCGTCCACCTGCCGATGGTGATCGGCTCGTAGTCGGCGTGCGGCCAGACCTTGGTCAGGTCGAACGGGTTGAACCGGTAGTCGGCGGCCTCCTCGAACGGCATGACCTGCACCTGGACGGTCCAGGTCGGGAAGTCGCCGTTCTTGATGGAGGTGTACAGGTCGCGGATGTGCAGGTCGGCGTCCTTGGCCTGCCATGCGGCGGCTTCGGCGTCGGTGAGGTTCTTGACGCCCTGGTCGGTCTTGAAGTGGTACTTGACCCAGAACTTCTCGCCGGCCGCGTTGTACCAGAGGAAGGTGTGCGAGCCGTATCCGTTCATGTGCCGCCACGAGAACGGGGTGCCGCGGTCGGACATCAGCAGCGAGACCTGGTGCGCCGACTCGGGCGACTGCGTCCAGAAGTCCCACTGCATGTTGTGGTCGTGCAGGTGGTTGTCGGCGCGGCGCTTCTGCGAGTGGATGAAGTCGGAGAACTTCTGCGGGTCGCGGATGAAGAACACCGGGGTGTTGTTGCCGACGAGGTCGTAGTTGCCCTCGTCGGTGTAGAACTTCACCGCGAAGCCGCGCGGGTCGCGGCTGGTGTCGGCGGCGCCGAGTTCGCCGGCGACGGTGGAGAAGCGGACCAGCGACTCGGTGCGGGCGCCCTTCTGGAACAGGCCGGCCTTGGTGAACTGGCTGACGTCCTCGGTGATCTCCAGCGTGCCGAACGCGCCGCCGCCCTTGGCGTGCACGACCCGTTCGGGCACGCGCTCGCGGTTGAAGTGCGCCATCTTCTGGATGAGGTAGTGGTCCTGAAGCAGCAGCGGGCCGTTCGGGCCGATGGACTGCGAGTGCTCGTCGCTCGGTGCGGCGATTCCGGCGTCGGTGGTGGTGGTGGGCCTCTCGGACATGGGCGCGGTTCTCCTTTGCCTGCGTTGGTGTTCGGGATCCGCCGGGGTCAGGCGGGGGCCGGATCGCCGGCGGGACGGCAGTCCGGGCACAGTCCCCAGAAGGTGACGTCGGCCTCGTCGACCAGGAAGCCGGCGTCGCTCGCCGGGACCAGGCAGGGGCGGTGCCCCACGACGCAGTCGACGTCCTCGACCGTTCCGCAGCCCCGGCAGACCAGGTGGTGGTGGTTGTCGCCGACCCGGCCCTCGAACCGGGCGGGACCGCCGGCCGGCTCGATCCGGCGGACCAGGCCCGCGGCGGTCATCGCGTGCAGGGCCTCGTACACGGCCTGGAGGGAGATGTGGCCGACGCGCTCGCGCACGCCCGCGGCGATCGCCTCGACTCCGAGGTGGTCGCCGGCCCGCACCGTCTCCAGGAGCGCGACCCGTGCCGCCGTGACCCGCAGGCCGGCGCCGCGCAGCTCGGTCGCGGGTGCCGGGGTCTCGAACGCGGTCATGCCGTCAACCTACCCCCCTAAACACGAATGATTCAAGACAATGAATCGTCCGTCTTTAGTGCCCGTGAGGTCACGTTCGAGCGGGCCGGAACCGATCACCGTCCGTAGGGGATGTTTCACGTGGATCATCGCCGGGCCGGGCCGGGCCGTCGGAGGCGCGTGACATGCTGGGCCGATCCGATTGAGGAGGAGCGGTCTCATGCGCGGTAGTACGGTCGTGGTGACGGCCCTGGCCGGGATGACGGCGCTGGTCGCGGCCGCATGCGGCAGCGGCCCGGGGAGCTCCGAGGCCAAGGGCGGGACGGCCCCGGCCAGGCCGCCCGCGGCCACCGCGGGCAAGGGGGCCGGGCCCGCGCCGAGGCCGGCCCGGCAGCCGATCACGATCGCGTTCGGTGGCGACACCCACTTCGAGGGCATGCTGCGCGGGCGGCTGGCGAACCCGGCGACCGCGCTCGGCCCCGTCGCGCGGACGCTCCGCGCGGCCGACCTCGCGATGGTCAACCTGGAGACCGCGATCACCACGGGCGGCACCCACGCGCCCGGCAAGGAGTTCGCGTTCCGCGCCCCGCCGTCGGCGTTCGCCGCGCTGAAGGGCGCCGGGGTGGACGTCACGTCCATGGCCAACAACCACGGCATGGACTTCATGGAGGAAGGGCTGCGCGACTCGCTCAAGGCGATCCGCGCCAGCGGCTTCCCCACGGTCGGCATCGGCAAGAACGCCGACGAGGCGTACGGTGCCCACCGCGTCACGGTGAAGGGCAACCGGGTGGCGATCGTTGGCGCCACGCAGGTGCTCGACGACCACCTGATCCAGCAGTGGACGGCGACCGGCGGCAAGGGCGGGCTCGCGTCCGCCAAGGACGTCCCGCGGATGGTGGCGGCGGTCCGCGCGGCCCGCAAGGACTCCGACCTGGTCATCGTGCACCTGCACTGGGGGCAGGAGCTCAAGGCGTGCCCGCTGCCCCGGCAGCAGGACCTCGCCAAGCAGCTCGTCGCGGCCGGCGCCGACGTGGTCGTCGGCGGGCACGCGCACGTCCCGCTCGGCGGCGGCTACCTCGACGGCAAGTACGTCCACTACGGCATGGGCAACTTCGTGTTCTCGTCCGCGTCGGGGCAGACCGCCAACTCCGGGGTGCTGGTGCTGCGCGTCGACAAGGGCAAGGTCACCGCCGCCAAGTGGAAGCCCGCGCGGATCAGCGGCGGCCTCCCGATCCCGCTCAAGGGCGCCGCGGCGGCGGCCGAGGTCGAGCGGTGGAACGGCCTGCGCGGCTGCACCGGGCTCTCCGCCCGTCCCTGACTGGACTCTCCCACCGGGGGAGGGGCCAAGCTCGGGGTGTGAGCGAAGAACTCCTGCCGATCGGCCAGTTCGCCCGGCTCTGCCGGCTGAGCGTCAAGCAACTGCGGAACTACGACGAGCTGGGCCTGCTGGCCCCGGCGCACGTCGACCCCGCCTCGGGCTACCGCTACTACCGTCGTGACCAGGCGCGGGACGCGCTGTCGATCGGGCTGCTGCGCTCGCTCGACCTGCCGCTGTCGCTGATCGGGCGGGTGCTCGCGGACGGCGGTGCCGCCGCCGGGACGCTGCGCGAGGCCCGCGACCGGATGGAGGCCGACCTCGATCGCCGCCGCCGGGCGCTGGCCACGCTCGACCGGGTGCTGGCGGACGGGCTGCCGCGCGCCGAGGTGACGGTGGTCCGCGAGCCGGCCGTCCAGGTCCGGGCCGTTCGGGACATGGCGACTCCGACGACGTTCGGCGCGGTGACCTCGGCGTGCGTGGCGCGGCTGCTGGACGGGCTCGGTCCCGCCGGGCCGCAGGGCCCGCTGGTCGGGCTGTTCCCGCTGGACCTGGCCGACGAGATCGTGGTCGGCGTCACCGCCCCGGACCCGTCCGGCGGCGAGGTGCTGCCGGGCGGGACGTTCGCCGTGGCCGTGCACGTCGGCCCGTTCGACCAGATCGCGTTCACCGGGCACGCGCTGCTGGCGTGGTGCGCCGACCACGGGCACACGCCCCGCGGGCCGCTGCGGGAGATCTACCTCACCGACCCCGCCGGGGTCGCACCGGACGAGCTGGAGACCCCGCTCATGATCAAGCTGGAGGACGTGGGATGAACCGGTACGAGGCGGCCGAAGAGCCAGAGTTCGCGGAGTTCGGGCCGGTCGGCGGCCTGGGCGTGACCGGGCGGGGCGAGCCCGGCGGGCCCGCCTTCACGGCCGCGGTCGGCGCGCTGTACGCGGTCGCGGGCGCGGCCGGGATCGTCCCACCGCCGCTGGAGGGGCGCTGGTGGGTGGAGGACGGGCGCCCACCGCTCGACGTCCCGCGCGGGGAGTGGTGGTGGCACCTGTTCCTCCACGCCGCGGACGGTATGGAGCCGAGCGCGGCCGACCGTGCGCGGGAGGCGGTGTTGCCGCAGATCCCGGCCGCCGCGCGGGTCCAGTTCGTCACGTTCACCGAGGGACGGTGCGTGCAGATGCTGCACCGCGGCCCGTTCTCCGAGGAGCCGCGCAGCCTCGCCCGGATGGACGCGCTGATGGAGGCTGAGGGGCTGGTGCCGAACGGGCTGCACCACGAGATCTACCTGTCCGACCCGCGCGAGGTCGCCCCGGAGAAGGCGCGCACGATCCTGCGCCGCCCCGTCCGTCCGGCCGCTACCTGACTCCTGACCCCTGACCCTGACCCCTGCCGCCTCGTCCCGCCCGCGACAGGGGTCAGGTCGGGCGCTGCTGCATATGATCAGGCAGATGAACGGCCCCGTCACACTCAAGGTCGCCGCGACGCCGACCGCTCCCGCTCTCGTCCTTCGCCCCTGGTGCGCGGAAGACGTTGCCGCGCTGGTCGGGGTGTATCGGGACCCCGATCTGCGGCGTGGGACGAGCATGCGTGTGGAGAGTGAAGATGATGGGCTGAGGTGGGTGCGGGCTCAGGAGCGGGGCTGGGCAGCAGGCGACCGGTTCGGCTTCGCCGTCCTCGAAACGGTCCTTGATGCGGCGCCGCCGCGGTTGGTGGGCAACGTTGTGCTCAAGGGAGTCGCATCCGGCAAGCCTTCCGCCGAAGTCGGCTATTGGACGGCAGCACAGGCTCGTGGGCGGGGCGTGGCCTCACGAGTCCTGGAAACTCTCACCGCCTGGTCCTTCGATGCCTTCCGAGCAGATGGTCTGAAATGCCTCGAACTTCTCCATCAGGTCGACAACCCGGCATCCTGCCGTGTCGCTGAGAAGAGCGGCTACCAGTTCGACAGGATCCTGCCGCCGGCTCCGCCTTCCTTCCCGCTCAATGGTCATCTGCACATACGGCGCGCAGCTGCCTGATCCCGTCTCGTCCCGTTCTGGCGACGCCCGTTTCTCTGCCTTGGCCCCCTTTCGAGTGCGAGCTCAACCGGACGGAACGCCCGAGGACCACACTCCGAACCACTGCTCGGCGCCGTACTCCTCGAACCGCTCCACCTCGGTGAACCCCAGCTTCGCCGCGACGCGCATCGCGCGGTCGTTGGCGCTCTGGGTGCAGAGCACGACCGGCTCGCCGGGAAGCGCGTCGGCGAACCAGTCGAGTGCCGCTGCGCACGCCTCGGCGGCGTACCCGTATCCCCACGCCTCCGGCAGGAACAGGTATCCGAGCGCGGCCTCCCCGGCATCCGGCCGGACGTGACCCGGATGCTCCGCATCGCGCCGATCGAGCGTGATCATGCCGATCATCGCCCCATCGAGATCGATCACGAAGAGGCCGGGGCGCCGCCCCGGCACCCCGGGCACCGCCCGTTCGAGCTCATCACGCGGCCGAGGGCCACCGATGTAGGTGCCCACCTCTGGCGATGCGAACAGCTCGATGAACGCCGCACGGTCCCGGGCCTCGGACTCGCGGAGCACGAGCCGCTCGGTTCTGATCGGGGCAGGCGGCCAGGCGACGGGTCCAAGCTCAGTCATGGCGGGCAAACCTATCGCAGGGGGGCACCCCGGTCCTGGTCGCCGAGCCGTCCATCGCCGCCATGCGCGCCCACATCGACCGCGGCTACGTCCTGGTCCGGGGCCGGATCGCGGCCGTCTCCGAGGACGGCCGCCCCGGCCTCGACCGCCTCTAGCAGGAAAAGATGGGCATCCGGCGCACCTAGAGTGGTGGGTCGATCACTGTCCGGATCAGAGAATGGTCGGATGGAACCTCGTGAGCACGGCCCGCTGCCGCCCCTGCTGATCGTCCTCACCGTGGTCACCGGGCTGGTCGACTCGGTCAGCTACCTCGCGCTCGGCCAGGTGTTCGTCGCGAACATGACGGGCAACATCATCTTCCTCGGCTTCGGGCTGGCCGGCGCGGGCCACATCCGGGCGACGACCTCCCTGCTGGCGATCATCGCGTTCGCCGTCGGCGCCGCCTTCGGCGGCCGGGCCGCCACCCGCAACCCGCCCCACCGCGGCCTCCTGCTCGCGGGCGTGACCGGGGTGCAGGCCGTGCTGGTCGCCGCCGCGGCGACGTTCGCGAACCTGGCCGAGGTCTCCGACGCCTGGACCCGCTCGTCCCTGATCGTCCTGCTCGGTATCGCCATGGGCGCGCAGAACGCCGTGGTGCGCCGCCTCGCCGTGCCCGACCTCAAGACGACCGTGCTCACCCAGACCGTGACGGGCCTGATCGCCGACGACTCCGAGACCCCCGAGCGCCTCCGGCGCCTGGCCTCCGTCGCGTCCATGCTGGTGGGCGCCCTGATCGGCGGCTTCCTCCTGCGCACCGTCGAGCCCTACGCCCCACTCTGGACCGCCGCCGCAGCACTGGCCGCCTGCTCCGTGGCGGCCTACTTCGCCGTCACCCGCCGCCCGAATGCCACCACCTGGAGCTGACCCGGCGCCAGCAGCCGAACGACCAACCCTCCCCCCCCCCCGAGACGATGGTGAGGAGGGGCGCGGGTCGGCACCTTCGCGTTCATCGGTCCGTCCAGACCACATCGCCGGACGCCGCGTCGCGGCGGGCCAGTCCGACGACGCCCAGTGTCACGTATCTCATGCCGCGAACCCCACCCAACTGGACGCGCTGAACCACACCGGACGCCCCGGGCGGTGCGTCGGCCAACGCTCGGCGCACGTGCCCGACCGCACGCTCCCGGTCGTCGGTCACACCGCACTCGCGGCCTGGATCCACGTCCCACGAGTACAGCTCGGGCGGCTCGCATCCCGTGGTCATGAGCCGACCTCGCGCAGCACGTACATGATCTGCTCGGCCACTCCTGGAGCCTCGGTGAGCGGACCGATCGGCTGGCCCCAGCTCCACCGGAACACGCGGTCGTCACAGACGATGTCGTCGCTCATCCGCGAGGAGTGCGGATTCCGCACGTACAGGCGGGGACGCTTGCCAGGCCGTCGCTGAATCTCCGCCGTCCACCCGCGCTCGGTGAACTCCGACCTCAACCGCTCAAGGTGGGCCGCGATCTGCGTTGTCGCATCCATGGCCACGGAAAGTATCGATGTGGCGACACCTGGTGTTGCCGGGTGGCAACTCGCCTCCCTCAGTGGGGGACGCCCATGCGGGCGGCCATTCCCCGGAGCTCACGGCCGCTCGTGGTGCCGGTGGCCCGGGTCAGCATCGTCGCGACGGTCTCCCGGATGGGGCCGCTGTTGCGGATCTTGTGCGGGGCCACGTCCTCAGCGCGGCGCAGCCACCGTACGGCCTCGTCCCGCATGCGGGGATCGCGTGCCAGGCCCCGTCCGACGTCGGCGAGGAACGCCGAATGCCGCCCCCGTCTGGGCTCGAGCCGGTCCTCGCTGACGTCCTTGGCCAGCTCCAGCAGTGCCTGGCCGCTCTCTCCGCGCTCTGTCGCCAAGGCGACCCGCCAGACGCCGACGTTGCTGGACGAGAACGCGCCCCAGTTCCGCCCCGGAGTGTCGGGAACGTGCCGGGCCAGCTCGGCGGCCTCGTCGATCCAATGCTCGGCCCGGCCGTACTCGTGCACGACGGTCGCCGTCAGGGACGCCGCCAGCGCGAGCATCCCCAGCACCTGGATCCCGAGGTCGCTGTCGGCGTGCGGTTGTAGGGCGTTCGCGGCCTCCTCGGCCGCGGCGAGGGTGAGGTGGCGGGTGTTCGTGGGCATCGTGTGGATCCGCAGGGACGCGGCCTTGCCGGTGTTGACGGGATCGTCCAGGATGCCCGCCGCCTCGGCTGCGCGCATCGCGGCGATGCTCGCCAGGTCGCCGTACCCCAGGTCCTTCGCCGTGAAGGTTGCGGTCTGCAATGCGTCGACGAGGGTCTCCAATGCGATCCGGTACGCGGCATCGTCAGTGGGCGCGCAGGCGTGGACGTGAAGCTCGCCGACGAGCGCGGGCAGCTTCTCACCGACCGTGACGTGCTTGTACTTGCTGCGCTCGATTCGCCCCATCTCCTCGACCAACTCCGGCAGGGGTCGGGCGCGGTCGACGGCCGGCGCCGTCAGGGTGTTGGCCATCAGCGCCGCCCGGAGCGCGGGAATGGTGGCGTGCGGTTCCGCCTGCACCGGATCGGCCGTCAGGTGCGGACCGCCGACCAGGTCGGTTTCGGACACCCGCAGGGCGGAGGCGAGCGCGGCGATGTGCGACCGCCGGTCCAGCGCCCGGTAGCCGTGCTCGGCGCGCGACAGAAACGACTTGGACAACCCGGCGAGTCCCGCCAGTTCCTCAAGCGTCAGACCACGCCAGCGACGCAGGGTCCGCAGGCGGGCCCCGATGGTGATCCCAGCGTTCATCGGCCTCGCACCTCCCGGTCTCGACGACCTCAGGCTACGGCGCGAAGTCGGGCGGCGTCAGGGGAGCGGACGGGCCCGGCGGCCGGGAGGGGCGCCGGGCCCGCGTGGTGGTCAGG
Source organism: Actinomadura xylanilytica (assembly GCF_030283145.1). GTDB lineage: Bacteria > Actinomycetota > Actinomycetes > Streptosporangiales > Streptosporangiaceae > Spirillospora > Spirillospora xylanilytica. The sequence continues at coordinate 674,821 of NZ_JASNWE010000002.1, read as the reverse complement.
CCGCGCAGTTGCCCTGGGCGGGCTTGCCGGCGAAGCGGTCGGTGAGGAACGCGATGGCGTCCGGCTCGCTCTGGAGGATGCCGAGGACGTGCTCGGCGAGCGGGTAGGACTTCCAGGTCACGTTGGCGCCCTTGGCGCACCAGGCCCGCCGCAGGGTCTCGGCCTGCTCGGCCGGGATGATCTCGTCGAGGGCGGCCTGGCCCTGGAAGACCGGGACGCCGGGGGCGGTGGAGCCGAGCTTGTTGGCGTTCAGCCTGCGCTGCCATTCCGGGGTCGCCAGCGGGTCCGAGGCGGTGTAGTCGCTGATCTTCTTGAACGAGGTGTCGATCAGTGTGGACGCGCCGTCCAGGCTGAGCAGGCAGATGTTCTCCGCCTTCTTCAGCAGCTCGCGTCCCCGGTCGTTGAGGTAGCCGCCGAGCTTCAGCTCGGGGTAGGCGGCGTCGTAGCCGACCGCGGCCATGAACATGAGCGCGACGAAGGCGCTCCCGTCGAGCTTCTTGCCGACCGCGAGCAGGTCGGCGGGGACGCCTCCGGCGACGACGCCCTTGAGCTGGAGCTCAGGTGCGTACGAGGCGGCCAGTTCGGCGGCCCACCCGGCGGACGTGCCGCCCTGCGAGTAGCCCCACACGGCGACCGGGCCGGCGCCGAGACCCGCGTCGGGCAGGCGCTGCGCGGCGCGGGCCATGTTCAGCACGGCCTTGCCCTGGGATCCGCCGACCTCGTAGGTGTGCTGCCCGGGGGTGCCGAGGCCCTCCATGTCGGTGACCGTGACGGCCCAGCCCTTGCCGAGGGCGTCGGCGATGAACAGCTCCTCGTAGTCGATGCCCTGGGTGAGCGTGTAGGACGGGGCGCACGAGTCGCCGAGGCCGCGGGTGCCGACGGTGTAGGAGACGAGGGGCCGTTGGCCGCCGCCGGTCCAGGGCTTGTCCGGGACGAGCACCGAGCCCGACACCGCGATGGGGACGCCCTGCACCGACTCCGACCGGTACAGCACCTGCCATGACTTCACGCCGCCGTACGGCGCCTTCCCGATGGGGTCCATGGTGAACACCGACGGGCGCGACCGGATGATGTCGCCGGGCTTCCCGTCCGGTAGTGGCGAGGGCGGCTTGTAGAACGGATCCTCGGCGGGCGGTTGGGACTCCTGCGGCGCGGCGAGGGCGTTCCCCTGGAGCGCGGTCGCGGTGAGGGCGAGGCCGGTGCAGCAGGCGAGCATGGCGCGCACGCACCGGCGGACACTGGTGGACATGGAGCGGTGGCCCTTCGTCGTCCCCCGCGCCGTCCGGGTGACGGCCACCCGACCCTAAGGTGACTGGACGGACGGTCCAATTATCCGCGCCGACAAAGCCGCCGGACGGGTTTGTACGCCGGGCACACATCCCGGTGCGCAGCGTGCCGTCCACCGATCGGTGGACGCGAGGTTCGACCGGCCGATGCTGTCGGGGGCGGCGGCCCCACGACCAGCATTCACGGTATGACGAATCTCCCTGTACGGATGGCGCGCTGGAGCGCCGGGCACCCCTGGCGGGCGATCGCCGGCTGGTTCCTTCTCGTCGCACTGTGCCTGGGCGCCGGGCTGGCGGTGGGCGGGAAGGCCGCCACGACCGAGGACTTCTGGATCGGCGAGGCCGGCCGGGGGGAGGCGATGGCGACCGACGGCGGCCTGGAGCAGAGGGCCCTGGAGCAGGTGCTGATCACGGCGAAACCCGGCGCGGGCGGCGGCCTGGACGCCGCCTCGGCCGATGCCGCCGCCCGCGACGTGGCGGGACGCATGAAGGCGCTGCCCGAGGTGGAATCGGTGAGCGCGCCGGTGCGCTCGGCGGACGGCACGGCGGTCCGGGTCGACGTGACCCTGAAGGGCCCCGAGCTCGACGGTGAGAAGCACCTCGGCCCGCTTCGTGCGCAGACGGGCCGGGCGCAGGCCGCCCATCCCGGTCTCTGGATCGAGCAGACCGGCAGCCCGTCCATCGGCACGGCCGTCGACGAGCTGCGCGGCAAGGACCTCTCGAGATCCGAGATGATCGCGCTGCCGATCACCCTGATCACGATGCTGGTGGTCTTCGCCTCGCTCGCGATGGCCCTGGTGCCGCTGCTGCTGGCGATCTCCTCGATCGTCGCGTCGATCGGCCTGGCGATGCTGGCCTCGCACGCCTTCCCCGACAACGGCATCAGCACCAACATCATCCTGCTGATCGGCATGGCGGTCGGCGTCGACTACACGCTCTTCTACCTCAAGCGGGAGCGCGAGGAACGGGCCAGGTCGGGCGGGCGGCTGAGCTCGCAGGCGGTGGTGGAGCTGGCGGCGGCCACCTCGGGACGGGCCGTGGTGGTCTCGGGGGCCGCGGTCATCGTCTCCAGCGCGACGATGTACCTGGCCGACGACGTCATCTTCTCCTCCATCGCCACCGCCGCGATCATCGTCACGCTGGTCGCCGTGATCAGCTCGATGACCGTCCTGCCCGCGCTGCTGGCCAAGCTCGGCGCACGGGCCGAGCGCCGCAAGGAGCGCAAGGAGGCCCGCGCGGCCCGGCGCGGCACGACCCTGCGGACGCGGCGGCCGAGGTCCGGTGCCGGACCGGTGACGTCCGCCCTGCTGCGCATCACGAGCAGGCGTCCCGCCGCCACGCTGGCGGCCGGCGTCGTCGCCATGCTCGCCCTGGCCGCGCCTCTCCTCAACCTCAATCTGACCGACATGGGCACCGAGACGCATCCGCGCGTGCTGCCCGCCATGCAGACCTTCGACCGGCTCAACAAGGCGTTCCCCGAGCTGAAGTCCATGAACCAGGTCGTCGTCCGCGCGGGCGCCGGTCGCGCGGGCGAGGTGAACGCCGCGCTCCGCGACCTCGCCCGGCGCGCGAAATCCGACGCGAACATGGCCGGCACGGCGAAGCTGCGCACGTCGGCGGACGGCCGGGTCAGCATGCTGGAGCTGGCGGTGCCGCACTACGTGAGCGACAGGGCGGCCCAGCAGTCCCTCAAGGACGTCCGCGAGAACTACGTGCCGGCCACCGTCGGCCGGCTGACCGGCGTCGAGACCGCGGTGACCGGGGACGTGGCCCGCTACGCCGACTATCCCGAGCACCAGAAGCAGAAGCTGCCCCTCATTATTGGGGCGCTGCTGCTGGCGACCTTCGCGATGACGGTCTGGGCGTTCCGCTCGGTGGTCCTCGGCCTGATCGGCATGCTGCTCAACATGCTGTCGGTCGGCGCCTCGCTCGGCCTGCTGGTGCTGGTCTTCCAGGGCGAATGGGCCGAGGGGCCGCTCGGCTTCGACTCCACCGGCTCGATCGGCTCCCGCATCCCGCTGCTCCTGCTGGTGATCCTGTTCGGCCTGTCCATGGACTACCAGGTGTTCGTGATCAGCCGGATCAGGGAGGCGGTGCTGCGCGGCGTGCCGACCCGGCAGGCCGTCCTGGACGGCATCGGCAGCTCGGCGGGCGTGGTGACCAGCGCCGCGTTCGTCATGGTGACGGTGTTCGCCAGCTTCATCCCGCTGCACATCATGGAGATGAAGCAGATGGGCTTCAGCCTGGCGGCGGCCGTGCTGCTGGACGCGTTCGTCATCCGCGTGGTGATCCTGCCATCGCTGATGCTGCTGCTCGGCGACGCCAACTGGTGGCCGTCGCGCGGCGTGCGCCGGGCCCGGGAGACCGCCCCCGCCGACCGGCGGCCGCTCGAAGTAGGCTGACCGGCATGAGCGAACGGCCGCCCCCGCGTCCTCGCCGTGATCGACCGGGCGTGACATGACCGAACCCGTGCTGCGCGTCATCGTGGTGGACGATCACACGGTGATGCGCGCCGGCGTCGTCGCCCTCCTGGCCGCCGAGCCGTCCATCGACATCGTCGGCGAGGCGGGCGACGGCCGGGAGGCCGTCGAGCTGGTCGAGCGCCTCGCCCCCGACGTGGCGCTCGTCGACCTGCGGATGCCCGTCCTGGACGGCGTCGCCGCCACCGCCGAGATCGTCGCCGGGCCGGTCCGGACCCGGGTGCTGATCCTCACCACCTACGACACCGACGCCGAGATCGAGCGCGCGGTCGAGGCCGGCGCCGTCGGCTACCTCCTGAAGGACACCACCCGCGAGCAGCTCGCCGCCGCCATTCGGGCCGCGGCGCGCGGCGAGACCGTCCTCGCCCCGCGGGTCGCCGAGCGCCTCGTCGCCCGGATGCGGCGGCCCGTCCAGGCGGCGCTGACGGCGCGCGAGGTCGACGTGCTGAACGCGGTCGCCGACGGCCTCTCCAACGCCGACATCGGCAGGCGGCTCGTCATCGCCGAGGCGACGGTGAAGACCCACCTGCTGCGCGTCTTCGCCAAGCTCGACGTCAACGACCGCACGCACGCGGTGGTCGTCGCTCTCGACCGCGGTCTCCTGACCCGTCCGGGCTCAGGGCCTTCTACTCACGCGGGTTGAGTACGGCGCGGGTCATCGGGCGGGACGGGACGCGGCGATCAGGTCGCGGTACCAGGCGTACGACTTCTTGGGCGTGCGCTTCTGGGTCTCGTAGTCGACGTGGACGAGCCCGAACCTGGGGTGGTAGCCCTCCGACCACTCGAAGTTGTCCAGCAGCGACCACGTGTAGTAGCCGCGGACGTCGACGCCCTCGTCGACGGCGGCGCGGACGGCCTTGATGTGCGCGTCCAGGAACTCGATGCGGGCGGTGTCGTCCACGGCGCCGTCCACGACCTCGTCGGGGAACGAGCAGCCGTTCTCGGTGATGTGGACGGGCGGCAGCAGCGGGCCGTAGCGGTCCTTGAGGGTGTGCAGCAGGGAGCGCAGGGCGTCCGGGACGATCGGCCAGCCCATGCCGGTGGCGGGGTACTCGGTGACGTCGACCATGTCGAACGGCAGCGGACCGGGCTCGGCGGGGGTCGTGAGGCGGGTGGGCTGGTAGTAGTTCACGCCGAGGAAGTCGATCGGCGCCGAGATGACCTTGAGGTCCTCGTCCTTGACGAAGCCGGCGAGGGGCGGGCCGCCGAGCGCGTCGAGGTCGGGGTAGGCCCCGGTGAGGACGGGCTCGGTGTACAGCCGGTTCATGAACGTGTCGAAGGCGCCGGCGGCCTCGCGGTCGGTGTCGGCGGCGGGCCACGCGGGCGAGTAGTGGTTGGTCAGGCCGATGTCCTGGACGCCGCGTCCGCGCAGCGCGTTGACGGCGAGGCCGTGCCCGAGGAGCTGGTGGTGGGCGGTCGGCAGCGCGTCCAGCATGAGGGCCTGGCCGGGCGCGTAGACGCCGAAGGCGTAGCCGTAGGCGGTGACGACGACGGGCTCGTTCAGTGTGATCCACCGGTCGACGCGGTCGGCGAGGCGCTCGGCGGCGATGTAGGCGAACTCGGCGAACCGGTAGGCGGTGTCGCGGTGCATCCAGCCGCCGGCGTCCTCGAGGGGCTGCGGCAGGTCCCAGTGGTAGAGGGTGGCGGCGGGCGCGATGCCGCGTTCGAGGAGGCCGTCGACGAGGCGCTCGTAGAAGTCCAGGCCCTTGGCGTTGACGGCGCCGGACCCGGCGGGCTGGACCCGCGGCCACGCGATCGAGAACCGGTAGGAGTCGACGCCGAGGCCGGCCATCAGGTCGGCGTCCTCGGCCCAGCGGTGGTAGTGGTCGCAGGCGACGTCGCCGGTGTGGCCGTCCCGGATCCGGCCGGGCGTGTGCGCGAAGGTGTCCCAGGTGGACGGCCCGCGGCCGTCCTCGTCGACGGCGCCCTCGATCTGGTAGGCGGCGGTCGCGACGCCCCACTGGAAACCCTCTGGAAGACCCATGCCGTCCCTCTCGTGAAAACGCGAATATCCCTCGGATTTTAGGGTCTCGTCCGATGGGACGGAAGACTCCCGCCCGTGGTGGCTGCGCGGTTGCGCCGCATCCGAGGGACAATGGACGGCGTGACCGAGATCCGGACCCCCCTTCGCCGCCGTCCCGCCCAGCGCCGCAGTGCCGAACGCGTCCAGCGCATGCTCGACGCGTGCGCGGAGATCCTCGACGAGGACGGCTACGACGGCCTCACCACCACGCGCATCGCGCAGCGCGCCGAGGTCGCGATCGGCTCGGTCTACCAGTTCTTCCCCGACAAACGGGCGGTCGCGCAGGCGCTCGCGCTGCGCAACCTGGAGGTGTTCGGCCGGCGCATCTCGCTGCGGCTGGCCGAGGGCTCGTTCCGCGACTGGTCCGACACCGTCGGCGCGATCATCGGCATCTTCGTCGACATGCACCGGGCCGTGCCGGGCTTCCGGGTGCTGCGCTTCGGCGACGTCGCCGACGTCAACCTGCTCGACAACGACGCCGACAACAACGCGGTGGTCGCCGACCGGCTCCGCACGATGATCGTCGAGACGTTCGCGATCCAGGACACCCCCGGGCTGGCCCGCGCGCTGGCGATCTCGGTCGAGGCCGGCGACGCGGTGCTCAAGATGGCCTTCCGGCGCTCTCCGGACGGCGATCCCGAGATCATCGCCGAGGCCGAGCGGCTGATCCACGGCTATCTGGCCGCGCACATCCAGGAGAGCTGACCCGCCGCCACCGCGATCGGGGTGTGACAGACTCCGCACATTCATCCCCCCGGAACATGGCGGAACAGGTGAGCTCGGTGGAAATCGCGAAGCTCCAGACACAGACCCGCTTTCTCGTACGGCAGCGGCTGCGGCTGATGGTCAACCAGTACGAGGTGCACGTCGAGGCGCCGGACGGCTCGGAGGGCCCGCTCGTCGCGTTCGCGCAGCAGAAGCGGATGGCCTTCAAGGAACAGGTCACCCTCTACTCCGACGACACCAAGGCGCATCCGCTGCTCGGCTTCAAGGCGCGCAAGCGCATCGACCTGGCCTCGGCGTACGACGTCACCGGCGCGGACGGGCAGCCGATCGGCGTCTTCCGTAAGGACTTCAAGAAGTCGCTGCTCGCCTCGACCTGGCATCTTGAGCAGCCGGGCATGGAGGTCACGACGGGCAGCGAGCGCAACAAGTTCGTGGCGATCCTGCGGCGGGTGTGGAACGTCATCCCGTACGCCGAGAACCTGCCGTTCGCATGGCCGTACCACTTCGACTTCCGCGTCGGTGGCCAGGACGCCTTCTCGGTGGAGAAGAAGTTCGGCTTCCGCGACCGCTACGTCGTCGACGTCAAGGACCCCCGGCTGGACCGGCGGCTGGTCATCGCGCAGGCGATCGGCCTGGACGCCCTCCAGTCCCGCTGACGCCCGGCGGACGGCCCCGGCGGACGGCTCAGCGGCCGACGGCGCGGGTGCGGGAGAACGCGTCCAGGATGAGCCGGGTCGCGTCGATCTGACCGGTGGTTGTGCCGAGGCCGATGGGCATCGAGCCCGGCCAGGTGTGGCCACCGCCCGTCACCGAGTAGAGCTCGACGCGCGCCCCGCCCCGGCAGCCGGTGCGCGCGAGGTGCGCGACGCTCGGACCCGGGGCGTCGCGCGCCGTGGCGCGGCAGCCGAACGTCCGCGCCCACCGGCCTGCGAGCGCGGCCACCGGCGGCAGGGCGAACGACCCGCTCAGCGGGCGCATCCAGTCCGGGACCTGCCGCCGGTCGCCGCCGAACGGCTCGCCGCCGCCGTACGGGACGATCGGGTCGGTGGTGCCGTGGAAGGCGACGATCGTCGCCGGACGGGCGCCCGCGCACGGCCGGGCGAGATTGAGGCCGGCCACCGGCGCGATCCCGGCGAGCCGTCCGGGCAGCCCGCACACCAGCGCGGCCGAGAGCCCGGCGCCGTTGGAGAATCCCGCCGCGAACTCGCCCCGCCGGTCGACGCACAGCGTCCGTTCGAGGTGGTCGAGCAGCGCCGCGACGTAGGCGATGTCGGCGGCGCCGTCGGCCATGCCGGGCAGCTTCCAGCCCCGCCGGCCGGGTCCGCCCTCCGGCTCGGCCACGACGAACCCGCGGGCGGGCCCGGCGTTGGCCAGCCGGCCGTAGAGCGCCTGCTGGAATCCGTTGGAACGCAGCCCGTGCAGATCGACGATCAACGGTGCGGGGGTGCGGTCACCGCCCTGCGGCAGGGTGAGCAGGTAGGACCGTCCGCCGAACGAATGCCGTCCGGTGGACGCCGCCGCCTGCCGCCCGCAGCCCGCGCTCGGCGCGGCCTTCCCGGCCTGCGCGGCGGCCTGCCCACCGGTCCGTCCCGTGGGCGCGCCGCCCGCCGGGGCCGGTCCGGCCGCGCCCCGGGACGGCCGGGCGGGTGCTCCGGAGCCCGCGCAGCCGGCCAGCGCACCGCCGGCCAGCAGGGTGAGAGCGAGGACGGCCGGCGCGGCCGGGTTCACAGCCAGCCCTGGTCGCGGGCGGCGTGCACGGCCTCGCTCCGGTCGCGCGCGCCGACCTTGCCGATCGCCGCGGACAGGTGGTCGCGGACGGTGCCCTCCGGCAGGTGCAGGGCGGCGGAGATGTCGGCGACGGTGGCGCCGCCCGCCCCGGCGGTGAGCACCGCGCACTCGCGCGGCGACAGCGGGTTCGGGTCGGCGCCGAGCGCGGCGGCGGCGAGCGCCGGGTCGATCACCCGCTCGCCCGCGACCACGCGGCGGATCGCGGCGGCCAGCTCCCGCGCCGGGCCGTCCTTGACCAGGAACGCCGACGCCCCGGCCGCCATGGCGCGGCGCAGGTGGCCGGGGCGGCCGAAGGTGGTGAGGATCATGATCTCGCAGCCGGGCGCCGCCGCGCGGATCCCGGGTGCGGCGCTCAGCCCGTCCCGGCCGGGCATCTCGATGTCGAGCAGCGCGACGTCGGGCCGGACCCGGGCGGCGACGCGCACCGCCTCGTCGCCGTCGCCGGCCTCGCCGACGACCTCCAGGTCGTCCTCCAGCCCGAGCAGCGACGCGAGGGCGCCGCGGACCATGCCCTGGTCCTCGGCCAGCATCACCCGGATCACGAGGGCGACCCTACCGGCGCGCGGCCGGCGCCGGGGGCGAGCGGCACCCGGACCGCCAACCGGAACCCGCCGCCCGGGACCGGCCCCGCCTCGAGGGTGCCGTTCGCGGCCGCGACGCGCTCGGTCAGGCCGGTGAGGCCGTTGCCGGGGTCGAACGGGCCGACCGCGTCGGTCCCCGCGCAGCCGTCGTCGGCGACCTCCAGCAGCGCGGCGCCGTCCGCGCAGGTCACCGTGATGTGCACGTGCGCGGCGCGGGAGTGCCGGACGACGTTGGTGACGCCCTCGCGCACCGCCCAGCCGAACAGCCCGTCGACCGCGCCGGGCAGCGGGGTGCCGGACGTCCGCACGGTGGTGCCGATCTCGGCGGCGGCGAGGACGGCGCGGGCCCCGTCGAGCTCCCCGGTCAGGTCGCGCCGCCGGTAGCCGGAGATCGCCGCGCGCACGTCGGCCAGCGACTCCCGGGCCACCGACTCGATGTCGTTGATCTCGGTGATGGTGCGGGCCGGGTCGCGCTCGGCGACCCGGCGGGCCAGCTCGCTCTTCAGCACGATGAGCGACAGGCTGTTGCCGAGCAGGTCGTGCAGGTCGCGGGCGATGCGCAGCCGCTCGTCGGCCGCCGCGAGCCGGGCCACCTCGCCGCGCGCCTCGCGGAGCTGCTGGACGAGCGTGCGCGCGTGCCGGAAGGCGAACATGAACATGCCGAGCGACAGCGCGGTGACCGCGAGGACCGGCAGCGCGTCCCGGGCGCCGTCGACCAGCGCGCACTGCGCGAGCGAGATGAGCGCCGCGGCGGCGACGCCCCACGGCACCCACCGCATCGGCAGCGTCATCGCGCAGGTCGTCGCCAGGTAGATCGGCGACCCGATCCATTCGGCGCCGAACACGAACGGCAGAGCCGTGCTGACCACGGCGAACGTCCCGAGCAGCACCCAGGTGCGGTTGCCGACCGGCTTGATCCAGCTCTCCATGGAGAGCGGCGTGGCCATGTAGAGGCCGATGAACACCACCAGGGCGAGCGCCCCCCAGACCAGGCGCGGGCCGGAGTAGCCCGCGACCGTCCGGGCCAGGGGGACCAGGTAGAGGAGGCCGAACCCGGCCCAGAAGGCGCGCCGCGGACGGGACCGGCCGGGGCCCGTCCCGTCGAGGTCCCCGCCGCCGAAGAACGCGCTCATGAGGACTGCATCGTACGACGGCGGCCGGGCCCGCGTCGGCGTCGCCGGCTCGGGGCCGCCGCCCGGCGTGATCGACGAGCCCGCGGCCTTCGTCCGGCACGACTTTTGTCCTGGCTCGCCCCGGGGCTGGCCAGCGTGCGCTTTACATGTTACGAAGACATGTAAAGCGGTGGGGCAGGTCGCACCCCGTCCCCGGACCACCCCCTGTCCGCACAGGCGTCACCGCCCGGAGGAGGCTTCCCCGTGAGTTCCTACGACCTCTACACAAGCCCGGTGTCCCACGACACCTGGAATGTGCCGATGGCGGGCGATGCCCGCTTCACCTGGGAATACGACAACGGCCGCGATCGGCTGCTGAACCTCTACCAGAAGGGCAAGGACAAGCAGTGGGACGCCCAGAAGCGGATCGACTGGGACCTTGAGGTCGACCCGCTCAACGTCGCGGGCCTCCCCGAGAACTTCAACCCCCTGTTCGGGTCGGAGATCTGGGACCGGATGACGCAGAAGGAGCGGGACGAGTTCGGCCGCCACCAGGGCTCGTGGCTGTTCAGCCAGTTCCTGCACGGCGAGCAGGGCGCGCTGAACGTCTCGGCCCGCATCGTGCAGTCGGTGCCCGACCTCGACTCCAAGTTCTACGCCGCCACCCAGACGATGGACGAGGCGCGGCACGTCGAGCTGTACAACCGGTTCCTGAAGGAAAAGGTCGGGATGTACTACCCGGTCAACCAGGACCTGGCCAAGCTGCTCGCCGAGTCGCTGGAGGACAGCCGCTGGGACCTGCCCTACCTCGGCATGCAGGTGCTCATCGAGGGGCTCGCGCTCGCCGCGTTCGGCCTCTACCGCGACCTGTCCACCACGCCGCTGGTCAAGCAGCTCCTCGCCTACGTCATGCAGGACGAGGCGCGGCACGTCGCGTTCGGCCGGCTCGCGCTCAAGGACTACTACGCCGAGCTGACCGACAGGGAACGGGCCGAGCGCGAGGAGTTCGTGGTCGAGGGCTGCTACCTGATGCGCGACCGGTTCAAGGCGCGCGAGGTCTTCGAGCAGCTCGACATGCCCGTCGACAAGTGCATGGAGTACGTCGACAACTCCGACATGTACACGCTCTACCAGTCACTGCTGTTCAGCCGGATCGTCCCGTGCGTGCGCGACGTCGGCCTGTGGGGCGACAAGGTGCAGGCCGCCTACGCCGACATGGGCGTGCTCGACAACGCCAAGGCCGACCTCGAGGTGCTGATGCGGCAGGACGAGGACATCGCCGAGAAGGTCGACGAGGAGCGCTACGCGCGCGAGCTTGCCGCGCGCCAGAACGAGGTCGACGAGGCCATCGCCCTCGGCGGCGGCACCGTCGAATAGCTCTGTGTCTTAGAGCCCGGCCCGGCGTCCTCGCCTAGGGCTCGGACGCCGACCTGGCTTGGGGCGAGCGCGACATCGCTTCGCGATCTGGCCGGTGGGGCTCGCCTCCGGCTTCGCCCCGCCGGCCAGGTAGCGCGCTCGCGCGACGGCTGAGGCGGTTTTGAAACAGGCCGTAGGCCCCGCGTTCCGATCGGCGGGGGTGTTCCGGACTCGCATCACGTCCGGAACGCCCCCGTTTTTCGGTTCTATTGGCATTTCTGGCATGAGAGGGAAATGGTAGAGAACCCCCTTCGGTAGACCTGTGTCACGTGCCCCATCCGGCCGGAGAAATCGCCGTGCCTTTCCCTCGCCTGTACTAATGTCCCCGCACGATGGTGCGGCGGATGTACGGGAGGTCAGAGGTGTCATGAGTCCGCGGCACGGACCCGAGCAGGCCGACCGAAACCCTCAGGGGGAGCACATGAACCTATCCTTCGGGAACGTCATACGGGCCGTCGCGCTCGCGCCCGCCGCCGCCGCGCTGATCGTCGCGGTCCTGCCCGCGAGCGGGTCGAGCGCGTCCGGCGGGCCGGGCGGGAACGGGTCGGGCCAGATCCAGGGCGGGGGCGACGGGATCGCCCCCGGCGTCACCGAATGCGGTCCCGACGGCCTCGCGGGCGGCGTCACCGGAATCGTCCGGAAGGCCGCCGGCCGGGCCGTCCCGCCGATGATCGCAGGTGGCGGGCGGGTGGCGTCCGCGCCGGGACACCGGGCCAGGGAGGCCGCCGCGGCCCGCTGCCGCCCGTCCGCGGGCGGGCGCCCGGTGGCCGGCGGGGGGCCGGGAGTGCGCTGACGAGACCTCGGGGGCCGCGCGGGCCGCGGCCCCGGGCGTGCCGAGCGGCTCGGCACGCCGACCCCGGACGGGGCGCCCCAGGGATGAACCGGCATCTCTCGGGCGCCCCGTCCGCATTTCGCACCCGTCCCGGATCGGACGCTCGTTATAGCGCCGAGATCGAACTTCACAGAACAGTAAAGACGATCTTCTTTGCCGATGACCCAGTGCGTCCGGACGGTCTCATTCCGATAAACTCCGAGTGACAAAGCCCACAAACAAGGGTCCCCGGCGCGTTTCATCGGGCACGCAACGTACGGTCAAGGATTTGTGTGCGGCGCCATGAGGGACCTCGCTGAACGGACCCGCCGTCGCACTAGACCGGACGCCGGTTCCGCGACGAGCGGACACGCCTGATCCAGGCGTGTGGTGGGCGCCCACGGGGTTCTGCACCCGGCGGGCTGGCCGCGCGGTGATCCGTCCGGCGGCCGACCGGCCGCGCGGGCGGGCCGCGCCTTGACGGCGGTGACGACGCACGCCGGTGTCCGGGGCCCTGTCCCCGATCAAAGGACTCTCTGTGGGTAGCGCTGGCAAGCATCGCCCCAAGAACCGTCTTCGGACCATCCTGATCGCCTCCGGCGTCGCCGTCGCGTTCGTCGCGGCGGGCGCCATCGTCCTCCTCGGCGGAGACGGCTCGGCCGGCTCCGCGAGGGCGGCCCAGACCGCACCGCGGTCCACCACTCCACTCGCGGACCCGCCGCGGACCGTGCCCGAACGGGCGGACCGCGGCCGGCCCCGGGCCCCGGAGCCACCGTCCGACGCGCGGCCCGAGGTTCCATCGCAGGCCGAGACCGTGGCCAAGCCCAAGACCGAGAAGGCGGTCAAGCCCAAGAGGAAGCAGGCCCCGAAGCCGCGCGTGCTGCGGACGGGCTCGTGTGAGGCGTCCTTCTACTGGGAGGGGCAGATGACCGCCAGCGGCGAGCGCTTCGACCCGGACGAGCTGACGGCGGCGCACAAGACGCTGCCGATGGGCTCCAAGGTCAGGGTGACCAACAAGAACAACGGCCGGTCGGTCACCGTGCGCATCAACGACCGGGGACCGTACGCGGGCGGTCGCTGCCTGGACCTGTCGAAGGCCGCGATGACGAAGGTGGGCGGCACCGGATCGGGTGTGATCCCGGTGCGCTACCAGGTGCTCGCCCGCACCTGACCCGCACGGCGCGCGCCGGCCCGTCCGGCGCGCGCCCGTCAGGTCCGGCGCGCCCATGGGGTCCGGTGCGGACGGCAGGTCAGGAGTGGCGTCCCCTGCCACCGCTCGCGGGCTCCAGCCACGTTCCCGTGACGTCCGGGGAAGCCGGCTCGGACGCGGCCGTCCCGTTCGCGGCCGGTGGCGCGGGCCAGGCATGTGCGGGCGGGTTCGGCGCCGCCGTCTCGTCGGCCGCGTCGTCCGGCGGGTCGGCGCCGATCGCTTCGCCGCCCGCCGCGGGTTCGGCGCCGGGGACCGTCTCGGCGATGCGTTCGCGGAACCAGTCGGTGAGCACCCCGTCGACCCGCACCGCCTCGGTGATCGGCGGGCGGGCCGCCGTGCCGGGCTCGGCCGCCAGAGCGTGCGCCATCCGGAACGTGGCGGACTCGACCGCCCCGGCCCCGCACCGCCGCAGCAGGTCGCGCAGCGCGGTGATCTCGGCGGGCGGGACGACCCGGTCCTTGGCGCCGCCGATCAGCAGCAGCGCGGTGTCGCGCGCGGCGATGTCGGCCGCCCGCATGCCGAGGTCGAGGCGGTCGGCGAGCTCGCGGGCCTCCTCGGTCCAGGCGCGGTCGCGGGCGGCGCGCTTCTCGACCGCCCCGGCCGACCGCGACGGCGCGATGACCGGTGCCACGACCGCCGCGGTACTGATCGGGACCGCCCCCCGCGCGACCGCGAGCAGCGCCGCCGAGCCGCCCGCGGAGAACCCGGCCAGGCCGACCGGCCCCTCGTCCAGCCCGAGGTCGCGCCGGATGTCGGCGAGCGCGTCGGGCAGCCGTTCGGACGCCTCCTCGACCGCCGCGCCGTAGGCCTCGATGAAGCGCGACTCCAGGATCGCGCCCGAGCCGAGCCCGCCCGCCGCGCCCTCGGCGTCGCCGGGCAGTTCGAGGTAGACCCGCCAGACCGGCACGCCGGTCATCGGCATCGCCGTGGCCAGCGCCGCCGCGGCGCGCGGCGGGTCAAAGCCCGGCCAGGCCACGATCAGCCCGGTCGGACCGGCGGGCCGGGCGTCGACGGCGGTCGGCGGCAGGGCCAGGTAGGCGCTCCCCGCGGCCGTGCCGTGCACGGGCAGGGTGAGGTCGCGCTCGGTCGGACGATCGCCGCTCATGTCGTACGTCAGCTCCTGCGGTGCTCGACGGCAGGCCCCCTGGGACACGGCGCCCCTCAATGTGGGCCCGAGGTCCCAGCCTCATATTTCCAGTGCCCGCCGGAGAATGCGGCCGAATCACCTCAGCCCGTACAGCAGAGTGACGGAGAACTCACCCCGGGTAACGTGAAGCAAGCGATCATGCTGTGGGCTTCCGCGTCGGTCCTCCTGGTTTCAGGGAGTCCGGACGGGAACAAGTCGGATGTTCGATGCGTCGTAGTAAGTCGTGGGCGTCGCGGGGGCACGCCCTGGTTCGCCGCCTTGAGGAGTGACTGTGGACAGGAAGCGCAGCACGGCCGCCGCCGGGCACGCCTGGCAGATCTACAGCGAGACACTTCAGCCCGAGGCACCGAGGATGGGGGAGCGGGTCCGCGCCGTCCCGCGCATGCTCAAGTCGGTCCTGCGGGGCCGGTACAAGGGCATGTCGTTCGGGACGCTCGGCCTGCTGGCGCTCGCCACGATCTACATCGTCTCCCCGCTCGATGTGATCCCCGATCCGCTGCTGCCGTTCGGCGTCGTCGACGACGCCGGCGTGGCGGTGTGGCTGGCGACCATGCTGGTCAGGGCCGCGGGCGACTTCGTCACCTGGGAACGCGGCGGCCGTCCGACCGCGGTCGTCGGCGACATCGTCGACTGACACGGCCTCCACGCGGGCGAGGTCCGGTGGAGGGTCAGCCGGGCTGGGGGCCGAACTCTCGGGAGAACCCCTCCGCCACGTTCAGCAGGATCGGGACGACCTCCGCGACGGTCTGCGCCCTCAACCGCGCGGACGGCCCCGACACCGACAGCGCGGCCAGCGCGGGAGCCCCCGGCAGCGGCACCGCCACGCAGCGGACGCCGATCTCCTGCTCCTCGTCGTCCAGCGCGTACCCCTGCTCACGGATCCGGGCCAGCTCGGCCATCAGCGCGCCCGGGGCGGTGAAGGTGCGCGAGGTGCGCGCGGGCATCCCGGTACGGTCAAGCAGGGCGCGCACCCGCTGCTCGGGGAGCTGCGCGAGCAGCGCCTTGCCCACCCCGGTGCAGTGCGGCAGCACGCGCCGTCCGACCTCGGTGAACATTCGCATCGAGTGCCGTGACGGCACCTGCGCCACGTACATCGCCTCGTCGCCCTCCAGGATGGCCATGTTGGCCGTCTCGCCCACCTCGTCCACCAGCCGGGTGAGCGCCGGGCGCGCCAGCGAGCCGAGCAGCCGGCTCGCGCTCTCGCCCAGCCTGATCAGCCGGGGCCCGAGCGCGTAGCGCTTGGACGGCTCCTGGCGCACGTACCCCTGGTTCACCAGCGTGCGCATCAGCCGGTAGATCGTCGGCATCGGCAGCCCGGACACCTCCGTCAGCTCCGACAGCGCCATCTCCCCGCCCGCGTCGGCCAGATGCTCCAGCAGCTCGAACGTGCGCTCCAGCGACCGTACGGCTTCCGCCACCGACGCCCCCTCTCCTCGTGGTCATCCGATTCTACGGAGAATCGATTTCACTACGCGAAATGGGTCGGGATGCGGAAAGCGGAGTGACGGACGTTACTGGAGGTGACGGCCGGGCTATAACTCCCTAAGCCCGGCGTCGTCCGACGGCGCCGTCCCCCCGGCAGCGCGAGACCGCGCGGTGAGGGGGGACGGTGGGCACGGGGGCACGGATCCGCTGGGGCACGGTGCTGCTCGGCGGCGTACTGACCATGGCGTTCACGAACCCTGCGGCGCACGCCCAGTCGGTCCGCCTGTCCGCCGACCTCAGCCGCATCGCGGGCACTGGACGGACGGCCTCCTACACCGCCGAGGTGCGGGCCGCAGGCGGCGTCGCGCACGACGCCTACCTGCTCCTCGTCGCCGAAGCTCCGCTGCGGTGGATCGACGACCAGCCCGGCTGCACGATGCTGGACTCCGATCACAGGATCCGCTGCTACCTGGGGGACCTGGCCACGCCCGAACGCCGGGTCGCCACCGTGGACATCCCGCGCGTGTCCACGGCGACACCGCCCAGCATCATCGCCATCGTGTCCGCCGCCAACGCCAAGCGCGCGTCGGCCACCGCGACCCCGCCGCCGCCCCGCTGCACCTGCTTGAGCGAGGAGTCGTCCGATCTGAGCCCGAGCCCGGACCCGAGCATGACGAAGGACCGCCCGGCACAGCCGGACGATCAGATGCCCGAGCCGTCCGAGCCGTCCGAGCCGTCCGAGCCCTCCGAGCCGTCCGGTCACGTTAAGCCAGGGCGACCGAAGGCGGACGGCCACGGCAAGCCGCAGGCACACAAGCCGGACACCCATGGGAAACCATCGGCGCTGCCGCCGAGCGGCCATGGCAAGCCCCGTGTGCCTAAGGCGTACGGTCACGGCAAGCCGCGCTTGCCCCAGGCGGATGGGCACAGCAAACCGAAGGCGCACAAGGCGGATGGACAGGGGAAGCCGCGGGCGTCCAAGGCGCACGTGCCCAAGGCGCACGTGCCCAAGGCGCACGTGCCCAAGGCGCACGTGCCCAAGGCGCACGTGCCCAAGGCGCACGTGCCCAAGGCGCACGTGCCCAAGGCGCACGTGCCCAAGGCACACGGGCACGGGCACGGGGAACCGGGGGAGCTTGAAGCGGAGGGGTATGGAGGGCCGTGGGTGTCGGCCCCGAGCGGCCAGGGAGGCTCGGGCGGTCCGAAAGCGGGCGGTCACGGTAGGCCGAAGAAGGCCCACGTCGCCGGGCACGGGGGTGGACGGCCGGGAGTGAAGCCGGGGCGGTCGCCTGGTGGCGTGGGCCGGCCGCCTAGGGGTTCGTCCGGTGGAGCGGACGTTCTGGACGGGCAGGAGTCGGGGGCGGTGGCCGCTTCGCCGCCGCTGCATCTGCCCCCTTCGGATCCGGACGTGCCGCTGCCCCCGATGCCGCCGCCGTCCTTGCCCGGGCCGGGCCTTCCGCGGGCCGGGGGGTTGCAGCCGCAGCTTCCGTTGCTGCCGGTGGTGCCTCCGGCGCAGGCCGTGCCGCCGGTGCTGCCGCCGGTGAACGCGCCGCCTCCCGCGCTGGCGCGGGCGGCGGCGGGAGAGAGCCGGATGACGCTGGTCTCGCCGAGCGGGTCGAACCAGGGCGACGGCGCGGACTGGGCGACGGTGCTCGGGATCGCGCTGGTGGCCGAGATCGGGCTGGTATGGCTGGCGGCGTGCCTGGCGCTGTGGCGGCGCCGGGTGGCCCTGGCGCGGAACGCGAACACGGGTGCGCTGATCGGGTCGCGGTCCGGGGAACCGGGCAGGTCGCGCCGCGGGTAGCGGACACCCGAATCGATGGATGACGACCGCCTGCATCGTGCCGAACGGGGATCGCGTCGTCGACGCCGAGGGGGTGGGCCACGGCCCGTGACGGGGCCGGTCCGCATGGGGGTACGGTTTCCGGGCGCTTGTCACTCCGATGACAAAGCGCTCTGTGACTAATGTGGCCCGGGGCCAATACCCCCGATCGCCTACCATCCGGTAGCTTCACGCTGCACGATCATCGCCGGTTGCCGGGGGGCGCCACAGAGCCGTCCGGCCATCGCTGCTCGGCCCGCCGACGGCCCCCACCCCCGCTGACGCCGTCCGCCCCTTCCCCCCGGGAGACTGATCAATGGCACTGGGCTCGCTGCTTCCCGAACTCCAGCCCGGCGGTTCCGGCCGTACCCCGCTGATCGAGCGGGTCGGCCGGTGGGCGCGGGAGAAGCCGGACGCTCCGGCCTTCACCTTCGTCGACTACTCCCTCGACCCGTCCGGCGTGAAGTTCACCCTGAGCTGGGCGGAGACGGACCGGCGCGCCCGGGCGACGGCGGCCGGGCTGCGGCGGGCGGCCGGGCCGGGCGAGCGGGCCGCGCTGCTGCTGCCGCAGAACCACGAGTACATGATGACGATGCTCGGCGCCATGTACGCGCGCGTCGTGGCGGTGCCGCTGTTCTCGCCCGACCAGCCGGGCCACGGCGAGCGGCTGGTGGGGGTGTACAACGACGCCGACCCGACGGTGATCGTCACCACCCGGAGCGCGGAACCGCACGTGGAGAAGTTCCTCGCCGACAACGACGTGCCGCGCCCGCGGGAGGTGGTGTTCGCCGACGACATCGACCCGGCCCTGGCCGCGGAGTGGCGCGACGAGCCGATCGACCCCGACGACCTGGCCTATCTCCAGTACACCTCGGGCTCCACCCGCCGTCCCGCCGGGGTCGAGATCACCCACGCCTCGCTCGCCGCGAACGCGCTCCAGCTCTGGGCCGGGTGGGCGCCCGACACGCCGAACCCCGAGCTGGTGACGTGGCTGCCGCTGTTCCACGACATGGGGCTCATGTCGGCGATGGGGCTGCCGCTGGTGTACGGCGACCACGTGATCTACACCGCCCCGCTGTCGTTCCTGATGCGGCCGATGCGCTGGCTCCAGCTCATCTCCGAGTGCGAGAACGTCTACACCGCCGCGCCGAACTTCGCCTACGAGTACGTGGCGTCCCAGGCCACCCCGGAGAAGGTCGCCGAGCTCGACCTGAGCGGCCTGATCACCTGCCTGAACGGGGCCGAGCCGGTCCGCGCCTCGACGATGGCCGCGTTCGCCGAGACGTTCGCGCCGGCCGGGCTGCGGGCGGGCGCGCAGGCGCCGGCGTTCGGGCTGGCCGAGGCCACGGTCTTCGTGACCGCGGCGGCCGAGGACGTCCCGCCCAAGGTCATCACGGTCGACCGCGACGCGCTCGCCCTCGGCGGGCTGGAGCAGTGCGAGGCCGGGACCGGACGGGAGAGCCTGCTCGTCTCGTGCGGACGGCCCGTCGGGCAGTTCGTCGCGATCGTCGATCCCGAGACGCGCGTCGAGCAGCCCGACGGGCGGGTCGGTGAGATCTGGGTGCACGGTCCCAACAACTCCCCGGGCTACTGGCGCAACCCCGAGCGCACCCGCGCGACGTTCGGCGCCGAGCTGGCCGCGGCGGGCGCGCTCCCCGAAGGCCCGTGGATGCGCACCGGCGACTACGGCGTGGTCCACGAGGGCGAGCTGTACGTCACCGGACGCATCAAGGACCTCATCATCGTCGACGGCCGCAACCACTACCCGCAGGACCTGGAGGTCACCACGCAGGAGTCGCACGCGGCGGTCCGGCCCGAGTTCGTCGCGGCGTTCGCCGTCGAGGACGGCGGCGCCGAGCGGCTGGTCGTGGTCGCCGAGCGCAACCGGCGGGTGCCGCTCGCCCGGCTCGACCTCGACGAGGTGCACGGCGCGGTGCGCGCGGCGGTCAGCGTCGAGCACGAGATGAGCGTGCACGACTTCGTGCTCATCGAACCGGGCGGGGTGTCCCGCACCTCCAGCGGCAAGGTCGCCCGCGCGGCCACCCGGCAGCGGTACCTGGACGGCGGGCTGCCGACCACACGGGCACGGCTCGCCGCCCGGAAGTAGGCAACGGGCGGGCCGCCGGGGCACTCCCGCCCCGGCGGCCGTGACGATTCAGGAGGAACATGCTTGCGGGGCTGGGGCGGCTCATCCACCGGCGGCGCTGGACCGGTCTCGTGCTGATCCTGCTGGTCACCGGGGTGGCGGGCGCCTGGGGCCTCGGCGTGTTCGCCAAGTTCAAGGCCGGCGGGTTCGACGACCCCAAGTCGTCCTCCACCCTGGTCGCCAAGCTCGGCGCGACCTACTTCGGCAGCACCAACCCCGACGTGATCGCGCTCTACCGCAGCGACGGCCTGACGGTGGACGACCCGAAGTACCAGGCGAGCGTGGTCACCACGGTGGCGCGGCTGCCCAAGGACCGGGTCGCCGAGATGATCTCGTACTGGGCGATCGACGGGAAGGACGCCGAGTCGTTCGCCTCGCGCGACAAGCGCCAGACGTTCGTGGCGATCAAGTTGCAGGGCACCGACGACGCGGCCAAGCTGGCGAACTACCAGGCGATCAAGGATCGGCTGGCCGCGCCCGGGCTGAAGGTGCGGCTCGGCGGCAACGTCCCGCTCGGGCAGGAGTTCGGCGAGCAGGTCGTCGCCGACATCGTGCGGGCCGAGACGATCACCGCGGTGCCGCTGTTCCTGCTGCTGGTCATCCTGTTCGGCGCGGTCACCGCCTCGGTGCTGCCGATGATCGTGGCGATCTTCTCCATCGTCGGCGGGCTGGCGGTGCTGCACCTGGTCACCTACCTCGCCGACGTGACCTCGTTCGCCCTCGAGGTCGTCACGATGATGGGCGTCGGCCTCGCGATCGACTACTCGCTGTTCATCATCAGCCGGTTCCGGGAGGAACTGGCCCGCGGCATGGACGGCAAGGGGATACCGCCGGGGAAGCCGTGGAAACGGGCGGGGGACCGGAGCGCGCGGCGGGCCGCGAAGCGGGAGTACGCGCGCGACCTGGCGCCGCTGCGGCAGGCCGCGCTGGCCGCCACCATGTGCACCGCCGGACGGACGATCATGGTCTCCGGGGTGACCGTGTCGGCGGCGCTCGGCGGCCTGCTGCTGTTCCCGCAGATGTTCCTGCGCACCATCGGGCTGGCCGGCATCGCCACCGTCCTGGTCGCCGTCTTCGGCGCGACCGTGCTGCTGCCCACGCTGCTGGCGCTGCTCGGCCCCAAGGTCGAATTCGGCCGGATGCCGTGGCGGCGGCCGAGCGCCAAGCGCGCGGCCCGCGAGCCCGACAGCGGCTTCTGGTACCGGCTCGGGCATAGCGTGATGAAGCACCCGCTGCCGTACTTCGCGATGGTGCTGGTCATCCTCGGCGTGCTGTTCGTGCCGTTCCTGAACGTGCAGTTCGGCAGCGTCGACGCGCGCGTCCTGCCGAAGAGTAGCCCGACCCGCTCGGTGGTGGAGACCGTGAAGGCCGACTTCCCCAACGGCTCGGCCGAACCGATCGACGTGGTGGTCTCCGGCGACCTGATCCCGCGCGCCTGGAAGCCGGTCCGCAAGGGCGACAACATCCCGCCCTACCTGGAGGGCTACCGCAAGAACCTGGCCGCGCTGCCGGGCGTGACCGACGCGAAGTTCACCGGCTACTCCGGCTCGTACGGCGGCGTCCGCATCTCGGTCACCCACAAGTACGAGCCGATGGACGCCAAGGCGCAGGCCCTCGTCGACCGGATCCGCGGCATGGGCCTGTCCAAGGGCGGCTTCCCCATGCACGTGGACGTCGGCGGCAGCACCGCCGCGCAGATGGACCTGATGTCCAGCCTGATGCGCACGCTGCCGAAGATGGCCCTCGCGGTCGGCGTCGCCACCTTCGTCCTGCTGTTCATGTTCTTCGGCTCGATCGTGCTGCCGCTCAAGGCGATCGTGATGAACGTGCTGTCGATCGGCGCCTCGTTCGGCGCGATCGTGTGGGGCTTCCAGTACGGGCACCTGGCCGGGCTGCTCGACTTCACCCCCACCGGCGGCGTCGAGGCCACCAGCATGATCCTCATCCTCGCCGTGGTGTTCGGGCTGTCGATGGACTACGAGGTCTTCCTCCTCAGCCGGATCCGGGAGGAGTGGGACCGCACCCACGACAACCGCACTGCCGTCGCCACCGGGATGCAGCACACCGGCGGCATCATCACTAGCGCGGCGCTGCTGTTCCTAGTGGTCATCGCCGCGTTCAGCCTGGCCGGCATCACCGTCGTCAAGCTGATCGGCGTCGGCATGTTCGTCGCCGTCGTCGTGGACGCGGCGCTGGTGCGCTCGCTGCTCGTCCCGGCGACGATGCGGTTCATGGGCGCCGCGAACTGGTGGCTCCCCGGCCCCCTCGCCAGCCTGCACGCCCGCATGGACCTGCGCGAGACCACCGGCCTGGAGGCGCCTCCCGCACCGGCGGCGCCGCCCCCGCTGCCCGAGGACCAGCCGTTCCCGTACGCCCTGCACTGGGAACCCTCCCCGGCCACGCCCCCGGAGTCCCCGGCCCCGGCCCCGGCTCCGGCCGCGGAGTCCCCGAATCCAGCCCCGGCGTCGCCGACTCCGGCGTCACCGGCATCGGCCATTCCGGTGGACCGCCCGGTCCCCTCACCCCCCGCCCATAGTCCGGCGGCACCCTGGGCCCCTTGGGCGAACGGGCCGCCGCAGCCGAGACCCAGACCTCCCGTCCGGACCAGGCGTGAGATCGTCCGCGCTCCGGACGGTTCGGGATGGCGCTGGAGGACCGTAGAGGAGAACGATGTCAACTGAGACACGTCGCCGCGTCATCCGATGGGCGGGCGGACCGCTCGCCGCCGCCGTCGTGGGCGCGACCGTGCTCCCCGCGAGCCCGGCCCCGGCCGAGGCCGCGGGGTTCGCGAAGGCCGACACCGGCGCCCGCGTCACCGGCTACACATGGCTGAACAAGGGGAAGACCGCGTTCGACTTCCAGGTGCGGTCGCCGTCGATCGGCTCCACCGAACATGTCCGGGTGCTGCTGCCCAAGGGCTGGAAGAGCAATTCGCGGCAGAGCTGGCCGGTCGTCTACGCCTATCACGGCGGTCGCGACAACTGGACCTCGTGGACCCGAAAGAAAAGCACTGATATCGAGGCGCTCTCCCGTAAGTGGGGCGTCATGGTGGTGATGCCGGAAGGTGCGAACGGGTCGTACACCAATTGGTACAACGGCGGCCGGGGCGGAAATCCGAAATGGGAGGACTTTCACCTTAAAGAGGTCCGGCAGCTCGTCGAACGCAATTTCCATGCCGGCGGTTCCAGGGCCGCGATGGGCGTCTCCTCGGGAGCCCAGGGCGCGTGCTCCTATCCAGGACGCGCCCCGGGCATGTTCCGGTACGCGGCGTGCTTCAGCGGGACGCTCTCGATGAGCTCGCCGGGCGTCCCGTCGCTGCTCATGTACACCAACATGGGGAACGGCGCCGATCCCTACTCCATCTGGGGCATCCCGTGGATCGACCGGAACAACTGGGACGCGCACGACCCC
This sequence comes from Actinomadura xylanilytica, assembly GCF_030283145.1. GTDB lineage: Bacteria > Actinomycetota > Actinomycetes > Streptosporangiales > Streptosporangiaceae > Spirillospora > Spirillospora xylanilytica. Next base: position 651,437 of record NZ_JASNWE010000002.1, on the reverse strand, counting down.
GTGAAGCTGCTGCCCAAGATGCGCTCGACCCGTTTCTACGTGTCGGCCGGCACCACCGGTAAGGCCGGTCCGCTCGACTCGCCCAGCACCGCCCCGTGGGACATCGGGTACCTGAGCGAGAAGGCGATCGGTCCCACCGTCAAGGCGTTCGCCGCCGAGGCGAGGAGGCAGGGCGTGCCGATCACCGCGCACATCTACGGCAACGGCCGGCACTCCTGGCCGTACTGGCAGCGCGAGATGCACGCCGCCTGGCCGCAGATGATGAAGACCATCGGCGCCAAACCGGTCAAGTGACCCCAGACGTCCGCTCCGGCCCCGCCCCCGGCGTCCGGGGCCGGAGCGGACGCGTCCGATCAGTGCGGATCGGCACGGTGCGGATCGGCGTGGTGCGGATCGGCGTGGTGCGGATCGGCGTGGTGCGGATCCGCGCGGGTCAGCGGTCGACGAAGCGCAGAATCCGGGCGTTGACCTCCTTGGCGAACTGTCCCGCGATGGAATGGGTGGCCTCCGGCCACAGTTCGACCTCGGCGTCGCTGAGGAGGTCCTCGGCCCGCCGCGCGGCGCGGACGGGATCGTGCATGACGCTCCGTCCGGCGATGAGCGCCAGAACCGGCACGCCGATGGAGCGCAACTGGTCATCGGTGAAGAGCCGGGGGCTCGGCAGTGCGGGCCGGTACTGCTCCAGGGCGGTGGCGATGACCCGTGCCACCGGATCGCCGGCCGGTATCTCGCCCCGGCCGTCGATGTAGCGCAGGAAGCGCGGCAGGGCCCGCCTGGCGGTGAACGGCAGGGCGATCGGGATGCTCCGCAGCAGCACGCCGGGCGGGAAGGGCGCGAAGGTGGCGATGGGGTCGATCAGGCTGATCGACGCCACCCGTCCCGGCTTGCGGATCGCCTGGTTGCAGGCCGTCCAGCCGCCGAACGACCAGCCCACCAGGTGCGCTGTGCCGAGGCCCAGCCCTTTCAGCGCCGCGTCCAGCCAGGCCGCCTGGTCGGCCCCGCCGTGGATCGGCGCGGTCTGCTCGCTGTGCCCGGGCTCCCCGAGCAGGTCGAGTGCGTACACCGTCCGCCGCTCGGCGAGGGGCGCGACGTTGGGGTACCACGACAGGCTCGTCCCGCCCCGGCCGTGCAGCAGCACGACCGGGGGGCCCGTGCCGTCGCCGAACCGGTAGGCCCGGACCTGCCCGTACGGCGTGGGCACGTCGTGGACCTCGGGGACGGGCAGCACCCGCATCGCGTCGTCGTAGGCCGCCTCGAAGACCTTCCGTCCCGCGGCCGACCTGAAGCGCCCGATCTTCCCTCGGCTCATTCGCTCCCCCTTTTTTGCAATACAACCCTATTGCAAAACCGGAGAACGCGGCCGTGCGGACGATCAGCGGCGCATCGCGTCGATCAGGTCGCAGGCGCGCGCGACGCCGTCCTCCTCGCGGAGCCGGTGGCCGAGCCCGGCGGCGCGTTCCGCGAACTCTCCGGACGCGACCGTCCGCCGGACCTTGGCGGCCAGCCGGCGGACGGTCACGGCGCCGAACGGCAGCGGGGCGGGCCCGGCGCCCAGTGCGGCCACCCGCTCGCCCCAGTACGGCTGGTCGCCGAAGAACGGGGTGACGATCGTCGGGACGCCCGCGCGCAGGCCCGCCGCGGTCGTGCCGGCGCCGCCGTGGTGGATCACCGCCGCCGTCCGGGGGAACAGCCACGAGTGCGGGACGTCGCGCACCGCCAGGACGTCGTCGTCCGACGTGGCCGGGTCGCCCTGCACGATGCCGCGGACGCCCGCCAGCCGCAGGGCCGTACGGACGACCCGGTCGGTCATCGCCGCGTCCTTGGGGACCATGCTGCCGAATCCCACGTAGACGGGCGGCGGTCCCGCGGCCAGGAAGGCGGCCAGCCGCGCGGGCGGCTCCCAGGCGGGTTCGTCGAGGAACCAGTAGCCGGTCAGCCGCACATATGCTGGCCAGTCGGCCGGGCGCGGCACCACCGAGGGGCTGAAACACGCCAGCACCGGCCGGGCGTCCCGCCGTGCCGCGTGCATCGGTCCGCGCACCGGCTCGGGCGGTAGGCCGAGCGGGCCGCCGCGCCACGGGTTGATGAACGGGCGGGCGAGCTGCCAGGCGATCTGGTCGACGGCGAGGAAGCTGGCCCGGTTGGCCAGCGGTCCCAGTAGCCGCGCCTGCGGCACGAACGGATGGGGGAACGCCCCGGTCGGCTGGCTCGGCTGGAAATGGACCAGCCCCCAGGGGACGCCGAGATGCTCGCCGATGTGCCGCTGGAGCAGCCCGAGGCTGGGGCCGAGGATCAGGTCGGCGCCCTTGCAGGCGTCCAGGCATTCCGCCAGTAGCTGTTCGGCCATGGGCCCGAGGATGCGCCGGAACCCGCCAAGGAACTTCACCGGGTTACGGCCGCCCGCGAGCAGCTCCTGACCGGCGTCGGAGTCGAGGATCTCCGTGGGGTCGGCGGTCAGCGGCGCGAGTTCCAGCCCGGCCGCGCGCGTCAGGGCGGTGTACCGGCCGCTGGCGACGAGCCGCACCTCGTGTCCCCTGGCCCGCAGCCCCCGGCCGAGTGCCGCGCACGGCTGCACGTCGCCGCGCGACCCCGCGGCGAAGATCACAATTCTCACGGGGGCTCCTCCAGGTGCGCGGCTCGATTCACCAGACCTCGCCCCGCGGTCCCGGACGCCCGGGGGCCTCTCGCCCGAGGTCGGCGCCCTGGCCCTCCCCGGGGACGTACGGCGTGTACCAGCCCTCGGGCGGCGGCGGAGGCCGCCAGCCCTCCTCGTACCCGGCCGGGGACGGTTCGAGATCCTCCAGCGGATCGGCCGCGCGGCGCCCGGCGACGGGCACCTCGGCCGGCCTCGCGACGAGGGTCTCGCCGCCGTGTTCGCCGGCCGGCGCGCCGGTCAGGATGGGCGTGCCGTCGTAGGGGGTGGATCCCACGCTGGAGGCGGTGAGGAGCGGATCGGCGGTCCGGCGGGCCTGCCTGCCGTGCTTGGGCCCCATCCAGCCGAGCCGGCTGGGCAGGGTGAACCCGCTGATCAGGCCGCCGATCAGGACCAGGGCGGCGCCGAGCACCAGGCCGGACGCGGTGCCGTGGCGGAACGCCTCCAGGGCCTTGGCGTCGGCGCCCTCCTGGGGGACGTCGTGGATCAGCAGCCCGACGATGGCGATGCCGAACGCGCCCGACACCTCGCGGATGACGTTGAGGATGCCGCTGGCGACGCCCGCCTGGTCCTCGGGGACGGCCTTGAGGACGTACATGGCCAGCGGCATGCCCATCGCCGCGCCGACCCCGACGATCATGACGCCGGGCATCAGGTCGGCGAAGCCGTCGCCGCGCTGGAGGGTGGAGAACAGGAACATGCCGAGGGCCATCAGCGCCATCCCGCCGCCGATGGCGGGACGGGGGCCGATCTTGCCGGCCAGCCAGAACGCGACCGGGGTCATCACCATGATGGCGAGGGAGGGGGGAAGCATGACCAGGCCGGCCTCGGGCGGGGAGAAGCCGAGGAAGCGTTGCAGGAAGGTGGCCGAGTAGAAGATCATCCCGTTGAAGCCGATGCCGTAGAGCATCTGGGAGAGCAGGCCGCCGACGAACACCCGGTTGCGGAAGAAGCCCAGGTTGATCATCGGGTCCGGGGCCCAGGTCTCGACCACCAGGAAGCAGGCCAGGGCGATCACGGCCAGGGCGAAGACGGCGAGCACCGACGGCTCGGTCCAGCCGTACTTGCGGCCGGCCTCCAGGCCGTAGGCCAGGGCGAAGACCAGGGTGGCGGAGATCAGCACGCCGGGGAGGTCGACCCGGGAGTTCCTGTTCTCGCCCTTGGCGGTCAGCACGACCAGGCCGAGCAGGATGACCAGGATCCCCGGCACGATGTTGATCAGGAAGATCCAGCCCCAGTGCCACTGCTGGACGATGAGGCCGCCGATGGTGGGGCCGAGGGCGGTGGCGGCCGAGCCCGCGCCGACCCAGACGATGGTGCCGAGGGACCGCTGCTTGTCGGTGCGGCCGACGGTCACCATGACCAGGGTGGCGGGCAGCGCCAGCGCGGCGCCCGCGCCCTGGGTGACGCGGGCGAGGATCAGCACGGAGTCGTCGGGGGCCAGGCCGCAGACCGCGGACGCGGCGGTGAAGACGGCCATGCCCGAGGTGAAGGTGACGCGGCAGCCGTAGACGTCGGTGAGCCGGCCGCCCGCGATCATCAGGCAGGAGAACATCAGGATGTAGCCGGTGGCGACCCAGTCCTTGGCCGAGTTGGACATGTCGAGGTCGCGCATGATGGTGGGCAGCGCGTTGGCGACCACCGTGTTGTCCATGGTGATCATGAACGCGCTGACGGCCACGACCGCCAGTGCCCATCGGTATCGGCCCCGGGTCACGTGACTGCGCGGGGTGAAGTCCCCGCAGGGAAATCCACCGCTTCCCCCTAAAAGAAGTAGTGGGTATTGTTACGATTCGTTGGTATCCCGTTACACGTTCCCGACTCAGGGCCGAGGTACCTCACTATCCCATCAGCCCACATTGGCCACTCCCGAGTCTTGTCATCACCGTGACAAGTGCCCGGCGAGAATAGTGGTCTGGATGCGCATCGTGAGCCGGTCAAAGTAGGACAAGGTGGTCCCTCCGCCGAACGATCCTGGTCTCACTGGGGGAGCCGACCGCATGCAGAGCAACGATCGTTCCGGAGCCGCGCAGGACGCGCAGGACCGGACGCGGATCAGTGAGGACGCGATCCGCCGGCACCTGATCGAGCAGATCGCGCTCCGCTCCCGCACCGCCGTCGCCGCCATCGACCCCGACCGGCCCCTCGAAGAGTTCGGGCTCGCCTCGCGCGACGCCGTCGCCATCGCCGGCGACCTCGAGCAGATGCTGAACCGCGCGCTGCCCGCCACCCTGGTGTGGGAGCACCCGACGATCAACAAGCTCTCCGTCGCGCTGTCGGGCGGCACCCCCGAGGCCGAGGCGCCGGCCCCCGCCGCCGCGCGGGCGGGCACTCCTGACGAGCCCATCGCCGTCATCGGCGTCGGCTGCCGCTTCCCCGGCGGTGACCGCGACCTCACCGGCCCGGACGACTACTGGCGCTTCCTGACCGGTCGCGGCGACGCGGTCCGCGAGGTCCCGGACGGCCGCTGGGACCCCTTCGACGACGGCTCCCCCGAGGTCGGCGACCTGCTCGCCCGGACGACGCGGCTCGGCGGCTTCCTGCGCGACGTCGCCGAGTTCGACGCCGGGTTCTTCGGCATCACCCCGCGCGAGGCCGCGGTCATGGACCCGCAGCAGCGGCTGGTGCTGGAGGTGGCCTGGGAGGCGTTTGAGCACGCGGGCATCGGCCCGGTGTCGCTGCGCGGCAGCCGCACCGGCGTGTTCGTCGGGGTGTCGGCGCCCGAGTACGCGGCCTTCACCGCGTCCGACCTGGCCGCGCTGGAGCCGTTCACCGCGACCGGCGCCGCGCTCAGCATCATCGCCAACCGGCTGTCGTACCTGCTCGACCTGCGCGGCCCGAGCATGATCGTCGACACCGCCTGCTCGTCGTCGCTGGTCTCCACGCACCTGGCGGTGCAGGCGCTGCGCCGGGGCGAGGCCGACGTGGCGCTCGCGGGCGGCGTGAACGTGCTGCTGTCGCCGACCGTGACGATGACGTTCGACCTGGCGGGCGGCACCGCCGCCGACGGCCGCTGCAAGCCCTTCGACGCGTCCGCAGACGGCATGGTCCGCGCCGAGGGCTGCGGCGCGGTGGTCCTCAAGCGGCTGTCGGACGCGATGCGCGACGGCGACCGGGTGCTGGCCGTGGTGCGGGGGTCGGGCGTCAACTCCGACGGCCGGTCCAACGGCCTGGTCGCGCCCAACTCCGAAGCGCAGCGCGCGCTGCTGCGCGACGTCTACGCCGCCGCGGGCGTCGGCACGGGCGAGGTCGACTACATCGAGGCGCACGGCACCGGCACGTTCCTCGGCGACCCGATCGAGGCGAAGGCGGTCGGCGAGGTGCTGGGCGCAGGCTCGGGCCGCACCGGCGACGAGCCGCTGCTGATCGGCTCGGCCAAGTCCAACCTCGGGCACATGGAGTCGGCGTCGGGTGTCGCCGGGCTGATCAAGACCGTGCTGGCCCTGCACCACCGGACGATCCCGCCGACCGCGCACTACAAGGAACCCAACCCGCACATCCCGTTCGACGAGCTGCGGCTGAGCGTGGTCGGCGAGGAGACGCCGTGGCCCGACCGGGGCCACCCGGCGCGGGCGGGCGTGTCCGGTTTCGGATTCGGCGGGACGAACGCGCACGTCCTGCTGGAGGAGGCGCCGGCGCCGCTGGTGCGCGCCGCTGAACCGGCCGCCGTCCGCACCTACCCGCTGGCCGACACCAGCGCCGAGCGGATCCGCGACCATGCCGCGCTGCTGGCCGGCTGGCTTCCCGAGCGCGACGGCGTGGCGCTCGCCGACCTCGCCCTGACCCTGCACCGCCGCGCCGGACGCGGCCGGGCCCGCGCCTCGGTGTCCGCGCGCGACCGCGACGGGCTGGTCGAGGGACTCACCGCGCTCGCCGAGGGCCGTCCGCACCAGGGCGTGGTGTCGGGCACCGCGCTCGGCGTCCCCGGCCGTCCGGCCTGGGTGTTCTCCGGGTACGGGGCGCAGCGGCCCGGCATGGCGCGGCGGCTCCTGGAGGAGGAGCCCGCGTTCGCCGAGGCCATCGACGACATCGACACGCTGTTCGCCGAGGAGGGCGGCCCCGCGCTGTGGGCGCTGCTGGAGTCCGGCGAGAAGCTGGAGGGCGGCCCGGCCGAGGTGATGCCGGTGCTGTTCGCCGTGCAGCTCGGCCTGGCCCGGATGTGGCGAGCCTACGGCGTCACGCCCGGCGCGGTGATCGGCCATTCGATGGGCGAGGTCGCCGCCGCGGTCGTCGCGGGCGCGCTCAGCCTGGAGGACGGCGTCAAGGTCATCTGCCGCCGGTCCCGGCTGCTGACCCGGCTCGTCGGCGGCGGCTCGATGGCGGTACTCGGCGCGTCCGCCGCCGAGGTCGAGCGGCTCGCCCGCGACCTGCCCGAGGTGTACGCGGCGGTGCACTCCTCGCCGAAGCAGACGGTCGTCACCGGCGACGCCGGCCAGATCGCCCGGATCGTGGAACGGGCCGAGGCCGAGGGCCGGCTCGCCCGCATGGTGCAGGCCGAGGGCGCGGGCCATTCGCCGCAGGTCGATCCGCTGCTGCCGAGCCTGCGCGAGCTGCTCGCCGACGTGGGCGCCGAGCCCGGCACGCCGCTGGCCGACGGGATCGAGTACTACACCACCGCCCTCGACGACCCCCGTGCGTTCCTCCGCCGCACGGGCTCCGGCGGGGCGCCGCTGGGCGCCGCGTACTGGGCCGCGAACCTGCGCAACCCGGTGCGGCTCACCGGCGCGGTGGCGGCGGCGTCCGAGGACGGCTTCCGGACGTTCGTCGAGATCAACGCGCACCCGATCCTCGCGCACGGGGTCGGCGAGACGCTGGACGGGTCCGGCGCGCTGGTCACGCACACGCTCAAGCGGGCGCCCAAGGGGCAGGAGACCGACGACACCCTCACCTTCCACGCGCAGCTCGGCGCGCTGGCCGCGCACGGGCACGCCGCCCGGGCCCCGGCCGGCGGCGCGGTGACCGACGTGCCGCAGTCGCCGTGGCGGCACGAGCGGCACTGGATCGACACCTCCCGGCGCTCGTCCGGCGCCGGGCGCGACGAGCACCCGCTGCTGGGCGCGCACGTCGAGCTGCCCGGCGAGGACCGGCACGCCTGGCGCGCCGACGTCGGCACCGCCGCGCGGCCGTGGCCCGCCGACGCGAGGGTGCACGGGCTGGCCGTGCTGCCCGTCGCGGCGTTCGCCGAGATGGCGCTCGCCGCCGGGGCCGCGGCGCTCGGCACCGAGGCCGTCCGCGTCAACAGCCTGTGGATCGAGCGCCCGCTCGCGCTCGCCGAGCACACCACCGTGACCACCACGTTCACCGAGGCCGAGCAGCGGGTGGAGATCCACGCGCGCACCCCGGCCGGAACCTGGACCCGGCTGGCCAGCGCCGATGTGGGCGCCGACCACCGCGGCCCGGCCGTCCCGCTCCAGGGCCCGGCCACCGAGGTCGCGGGCGCCGAGCGCGGCAGCCGGCACTACCGGCTGCACCCCGAGGTCATCGGCCGCTGCCTGGCCCTGCTGTCGACCGAGGCCGAGGCGGTCGCCGGGCCCGCCGGGCCCGCCGCGTCCGGGAGCGGCGGCGCGGCGGTGTGGCTGGCCGAGTCGATCGGCAGCCTGCGCGTGTACGGGCCGACCCACCGCGGCGGGCACGTCCGCGCCGAGATCGTCCAGGACGACGGCGAGATGATCGGCTCGATCCGGCTGCTGGACGGCGACGGCGAGGTCCTCGCCGAGGCCACCGGCATCGTGCTGTGCCGCACCGAGCGCGCCGACGTCCCGGTGCCGCTGGCCGACAAGCTCGTCGAGCTGGTCTGGGACGAGACCGCCGAGCCCGGGTCCGCCGTCGCGGCCGGCACCTGGCTGCTGCTCTCCGACGACGACGACGCCCTCGCCCGCGCCACCGCGGCGGGCCTGGCGGAGCGCGGGCACCGCGCCGTCCGGCACCGGCTCACCGGCCGTCCGCCGGACGGGCACCCCGAGATGGACGGACCGATCGCCGGCGTTGTGCTGGTGCCGTCCGCCGACCTCGTCGACGAGGCGCTGGTCCTCGCCGTCGCGGGCGTCAGCCGGTCGCTGCCCGACGGGCCCCGGCTGTGGGTGGCGACCCGCCGCGCGCTGCCGGTGCGGGCCGGCGAGGCGGGCGAGCCCGGCCAGGGCTGCGTCCGCGCGATCACCCGCGTGCTGGCGTTCGAGCGCACCGTGCAGCGCGCCACCCTGGTCGACGTCGAGGGCCCGGCCGACCTGGTCGCCGAGCTGCTCGGCGACGGCGACGCCCGCGAGGTCGCCTGGCGCGGCGGCGTCCGCCACGTCGCGCGCCTCGCCCAGGCGTCCCTCACCGCGGCGCCGTCCGCGGCCTTCGCGCCGTCCGCGCCCGAGACCCGTGGCGGGTCCGCCGCTTCTGCCGCCGCGAGCGGCGGACCCGCCACGTCCACCCCCGCGAGGCCGCGCCGGATCGTGCGCCGCGGCGCCGCGTACGTGATCACCGGCGGGTACGGCGGGATCGGCCTGGTCACCGCCCGGCTGCTCGCCGAGCGCGGCGCGGGCCGCATCGTGCTGTCGGGCCGGTCCGGCCCGGACGCGGGCGCCGAGAAGGCCATCGCCCGGCTCCGCGAGGACGGCGTCGACGTCGGCGTCGTCCTCGGCGACATCGCCGACCCGGGCGTGGCCGAACGGCTGGTCCGGGCGGCGGGCGAGGGCGGGCTCCGGCTGCGCGGCGTGCTGCACGGCGCGGGCGCGATCGACGACCGGCTCATCGGCGACCTCGGCGCGGACGACCTGCACCGGGTGTGGCGGGCCAAGGTCGAGGGCGCGCGGCGGCTCAGCACCGCCACCTGGGACCTCGATCTCGACTGGTTCGTCCTGCACTCCTCGGCCGCCGCGCTGCTCGGCTCGCCCGGCCAGGCCGCCTACGCCGCCGCCAACGCCGCGCTCGACGGGCTGGCCGCCCACCGGCGGGCGGGCGGACGGGCCGGCAGCACCGTCAACTGGGGCACCTGGTCGCGGGTCGGCGGCGCCGCCGAGCTCCGCGTCGCGGTGCTCGACCCGATCAGCCCGGCCGAGGGCGCCGAGGCACTGGAGGCGCTGCTCGCCCACGACCGGCCCGCCACCGGCGTGCTGCGCTTCGACCCCGCCGCCGCGGTGGGGCTGTTCCCCGAGATCCGCCGGATGCCCTACTTCGCGGCCCTGACCGAGGCCGCCGCCGCGCCCGACGAAGGCGGCACCGCGGGCGACTGGCCGGGTGCCGAGGCGCTCGGCGAGTACGACCCCGCCACCGCGCGGCGACTGATCGCGGCGCAGGTCCGGCACCGGATCGCCGCCGTGCTCGGCTTCGAGCCGGACCGGCTCGACCCGGCCGTCCCGCTCACCGAGCTCGGCCTGGACTCGCTGATCGCGGTGCGGATCAAGAGCGGCGTCGAGCACGACCTCGGGCTGACCGTCCCGGCGTCGGTGCTGCTCCAGGGCGCCAGCGTCAACGTGTTCGAGGAGTGGGCGGCGGGCGAGCTGGGCCTCGCCGGGGCGCGCGCGCCCGAGGCCGCCGCCGTGTCCAACGCCGAGGCCGGCTACGTGATGCCGCGCGACGACGCCGAGCGGCTCGCGGTCCGCGTCTTCGAGGACGTGCTCGGCCTCGACCGGGTCGGCGTCACCGCCGACTTCTTCGCCGAGCTGGGCGGCCAGGACCACCAGGCCGACGCCGTGCTCGCGGCGGTCGCCGCCGAACTCGGCGGGACCACCGTCCCGGTCGGGATCACCCGCGACGAGCTGTTCGCGACGGCCACCGCCGAGCACGTCGCCGAGTTCCTGCGCACGGCCGACGAGGAGGCCGCGCGGCAGACCGTCCGTCCGCTCAAGGACACCGGCGGCCGGCGCCCGATCTTCATCGCGCATCCGGCCGGCGGCACCACCGCCTGCTACCGGCAGCTCGTCGACCTGCTCGGCGCCGACCAGCCGGTGTACGGCCTCGAGCGGTTCGAGGACGCGCCGCCGGTCGAGGAGCGCGCCGCCCGCTACGTCGAGCACCTCCTCCGGGCGCAGCCCGAGGGCGCGTTCCGGCTCGGCGGCTGGTCGTTCGGCGGGGTGCTCGCCTACGAGACGGCCCGGCAGCTCACCGCCGCCGGACGCGAGGTCGAGTTCGTCGCGCTGTTCGACGCGGGCCTGCCGCTCGACGTCGACGACGAGTCCGACACCCTCGCCCGCCGCTTCTCCGCGTTCGCCGACTACGTCAACCAGACGTACGGCCTGGACGTGACCCTCACCTTCGAGGAGCTGTCCGGGCTGGACGAGGAGGCGCAGTTCGCGCTGGTGATGGAGCGCGCCGCGCCGCTGGCCGACCACATCCCGCCGGCCGCGCTCACCCACCAGCTCACCTCGCACCAGGACACCCGCTCCCTGGAGGCGTACCGGCCCGGCCCGTACGCCGGGCGCGTCATCCTCTACCACGCGCCGGAGGAGACGCCGTGGTCGGTGAAGGACGCCCGTTACGTGCTCGACGGGACCAACGGCTTCGGCGGGCTCTGCTCCGACCTGGAGATCGTCACGATCCCCGGGGCGCACCACCTCAACCTGCTCGACCCGCCGGGCGTGGAGGCCCTTGCCGCGCACCTGGAGGGCAGTCTCGCCGCCGGCGGACGGTCGTCGGAGGCCGGCGGCGCGCACAGGAGGAACGGCCTCTCCTCCGTCCCGATCTCCGAGGCCCGTCCCGCCTCCCGCCCCCTACCGGCCCGCTGAGGGCCCGACCTCGTCCCCGCGTCGCAGGAGGAGTCCCATGTCCCCGTCCGTCCAGTCCCACGAGCTGCTCGACGCCGTCAGGTCCGGCGCCACCGGACCGGAACTCCAGGACATCGATCTGCCCGGCAGCTTCCGCGCCGCCTACACGCTGAAGAACGAGGTGGGCATCTTCGACGGGCAGGCCGACAAGGACGTGCGCCGCTCCCTGCACGTCGGCGAGGTCGACATGCCCGAGCTCGCCCCGGACGAGTGCGTGGTCGCGGTGATGGCGGCGGCGATCAACTTCAACACCGTCTGGTCGGCGATCTTCGAGCCGATCCCGACGTTCGCGTTCCTGGAGAAGTTCGGCCGGCAGGGCTGGCACGGCGCCCGGCACGACCTGCCCTACCACGTCCTCGGCTCGGACGCCGCGGGCGTCGTCGTCCGCACGGGCTCGGGAGTGAAGCGCTGGAAGGCCGGCGACAAGGTCGTCGTCTCCCCGTCCTACGTGGACGAGGAGGACCACGGGTCCTACGACGACGGGATGATGAGCGAGACGCAGCTCGCCTGGGGTTTCGAGACCAACTTCGGCGCGCTCGGCGAGTACTGCATCGTCAAGGCCAACCAGCTCGTGCACAAGCCCGCGCACCTGTCCTGGGAGGAGGCCGGCTCCAACACGCTGTGCGCCGCCACCGCGTACCGGATGCTGGTCGGCTCGCACGGCGCCCGGATGAAGCAGGGCGACGTGGTGCTGGTCTGGGGCGCCAGCGGCGGCCTCGGCTCGTACGCGACGCAGCTCGTCAAGAACGGCGGCGGCATCCCGGTCGGCGTGGTCTCCTCCGCGGAGAAGGCCGAACTGGTCCGGGCCCAGGGCTGCGAGCACGTCATCAACCGCAGCGAGCTGGACCTCGGCGAGCAGGGGCTGCGGCATCCGAAGGCGGGCCGGATGCTCGGCGAGGCGATCCGGCGGCTGGTCGGCGAGGACCCCGGGATCGTCTTCGAGTACCTCGGCCGCGAGACCTTCGGCGCCTCGGTGTACGTCGCCAAGCGCGGCGGCAAGATCGTCACCTGCGGTTCGTCCACCGGCTACAAGCACGAGTACGACAACCGGTTCCTGTGGATGCGGCTTAAGAGCATCATCGGCTCGCACGGCTTCAACTACCACGAGGCCGTCGAGGTCAACCGGCTGATCGGCCTCGGCATGATCCACCCGACGCTGTCGGCGGTGTTCCCGCTGGACGGGGCCGCCGAGGCGACCCGCGCGGTGCAGACCAACCAGCACACCGGCAAGGTCGCCGTGCTCTGCGGCGCCACGGCCGAGGGACAGGGCGTCGACGACCCGGCGATGCGCGAGCGCATCGGCGAGGACAAGCTCAACCTCTACCGCTCCTGAGCCGCGGCGGGCCGGTGAGGGCACCGGCCCGCCGTGGTCGACTCCGGCCATGCCCCGGACTTCCCGGTCGGGTTCCACGGGCCCTCCAGGAGCGCGCCGAGAAATAGGTTTTTAGTCGCCATATGTCGATGATTGACCTATGGTGGGCGCATGGCATCGACAACGATGCAGGAGCCCACGTTGCTCCTGCTCACCGCACTGGCCGACGCGCCACGTCATGGATACGCGCTCATCAAAGAGGTCGACGCGATCTCCTCGGGGCGGGTCAAGCTCCGGACGGGAACGCTGTATGCCGCGTTGTCCCGCCTCCAGCAGCAAGGCTGGGTCCAGGTCTCCGGCGAGGAGGTCGTCGACGGGCGGCACCGCCGCTACTACGCGCTGACCGGCGCGGGTGCCGACGCGTTGGCCACGGAGGCGGAACGGCTGCGGGCCACGGCCCAGGAGGCGGACCGCCGCCTGCGGTTGCGGCTGGGAGGGGCGACGGCATGACAAGGCTCATCCGGTTCGTCGTCCGCCTGCACCCCAAGGTCGATCGCGCCGAGATCACCAGCACGTTGCAGGACACGCTCGCCGAGCAAGGGCGCGCCTCGGCCGCACGCGAGCTGGCCGACCTCGCCGCTCACGGCCTCCGGCAGCGCACGGGCCTGACGGCCGCGTCCCCTGCGGGTGCCCTGCTGGCTTCGGTGGCTCCCCTGGCCACGGCATCGGCCGTGGCCCTGTCCAGCCTGTTCCTTCTTTTCGCGGAATGGGATTGGAAACCCAACCCGTACGGACGCAATCCGTCCGTCGACCATCTCGGCCCGTTCGACACGCTGGGTCCCATCGCCTACTTCATGTGGCTGCTCGTGTCCTTGGCGGCGCTTCGTGGCCGCGAAGGCGCGGTCCGTCTCCTGGCCACGGTGGCGGTCGTCGCCACGCTCGTGATCGTTCCCCTTGCGTCGTTCACCGGCGTGGATCGGCCGCCGCTGTATCTGCTGAGCGCCTTGACGCTGTTCGGGTTGATCGTGCTGGCGGCGCCGGTGGATCCGCTGAGGCGGCCGACGCGGGACCGGCAGACGCTGGCGACGGGCACCGCGGCCATCTTCCTGATCCTGACGATCTTCGTCCTCGGCTACGGAGAGGCGTTCTCGGGCGCGGCTCGCCCTCTCTGGTATCGCGATGGGTCCACCGGGCCCATGGGAGTCATGGTCGAGTGCTCCCTGGTCGTCGCGCTTGTGGCCTCCGTCCTGAGCCTACGGCTGAACCGCAGGCTCCCCCTCACGGTCGCCGTGGTGGGACTCCCCTGGGTGGTGTTCGCCCTCGGCACGGGGGCCCGCCCCGGGTCGTTTACTGCGGCCGTCCTCTCCGGGGCCGGTCTCATCGCACTCGGCCTGGTGACGGGAGCGATCACTCTGGCGCATCACGTGGGACGCCGCCGCACCATCCAGCCCAACGACACCGACTGAGCCCCGCGATGGAGATGCTGATGGGGGCGCTGCAGACGGTGGCGGCCTTCGCCCTCCTCGCCGCGGTGCTGCGCCTGATCTTCTGGATCGAAGACCGGCTCCATCGTGCCGATGCGCGGTCAGCCCGAGATCAAACAGGCGTACGGGGGCGTCGCGCCCAACGGGGCCCACGCTCCCGCCACATAACGTCCGCCGTCTCGTGCGGGACGCGCCCCCCACCCCGAGAGTCCCCGCCCTCCCCGATTCGAGGGGCCGGGTAGGCGGGGGTGTGGGGTGGGGCCGGATGACGCCGCATCTCGTATGAGATTGCCCGAACGATCGGCAGGCCCCTGTCGGCCGTAGCGCTCCGAAAAGGTGGGGGAGCGTGGTCGCGCTGTAACATCTCGTCATTCCCCCGGCCGAATCTGGTCTTCTATCGACCTGGACTTTGCGCCCGGACGCCAGTGAGGGTCATCATTTTTCCCACATGCCCAACATAAGTAAGTAATTACCCCTCGTGTCCGGCGCGCAACACAGGGGGAAGGGAAGGGCCACGTGGCGGACGAGGGACCCATCTCACAAGGCCGGCCCTGGGCGGAGCTGCCCCGGGAGCTCGCCGATCACATGCGGCCCCATCTCGACGCGGTGGCCGACGACATGATCCAGGAGATCCAGGCGCGGGTGCGCGAGTACGACCGGCCCGGCGACGGTTCCTACTCCGGCACGCTCCGGCTGGCGGTCGAGCGCGTGCTGCACTACTTCGTCGACCGGGTGGCCGACCCCGGCCACGAGCTGACCTCGGTGAACGACTTCTTCCGCGCGATCGGCCGCGGCGAGGCCGGCGAGGGCCGCAGCCTGGACGCGATGCAGACCGCGATGCGGGTCGGCGGCATGATCGCCTGGCGGCGGATCGCGGAGGGCGCGGCCAACGAGGACGTGTCGTCGCGGATGCTCGGCGCGGTCGGGGAGGCCCTGCTGATGTTCCAGGACGAGCTGGCCGCCGCCGCGGCCGAGGGGTTCGCACAGGCCAAGGCCGCCGTCGCGGGGGAGATGCAGCGCCGCCGCCAGCGGCTGCTCGAACTGCTGCTGTCGGACCCGCCGGCCGCGCCCGAGGCCATCGCCGACCTGGCCGCCGCCGCGCACTGGCCGGTCCCGCGGACCATCGCGGCCGTCGCCCTCGGCCGCCAGGACGCCCGGCAGTCGGCGTTCCCGCCCGACATCCTCGCCGACCTCACCCGCCGCACCCCGAGCCTGATCGTCCCCGACCCGGACGGGCCCGGCCGCGCCAAGCTGGTCGACCGGGCGCTGAGCGGCACCCTCGCCGTCGTCGGCCCGACCGTCCCGCTCGCCGAGGCGGGCCGGTCCAGCGCGTGGGCCCGCAAGACGCTCGGCCTGGTCCGGCGCGGCGTGATCGAGGCCGACACCGGCGTGATCCGCAGCGTCGAGCACATGTCCACGCTGATCCTGTTCCAGGACGAGGATCTGATCACCTCGCTGGCCGCGCTGCGGCTGGAGCCGCTGGCCCACCTGCGGGCCAGCCAGCAGGACCGGCTGGCCGAGACCCTGCTGGCCTGGCTCCAGTCCGGCCGCAACGCCAACGAGGTCGCGATGCGGCTGCACGTCCACCCGCAGACGGTCCGCTACCGCCTCCGCCAGCTCGAGGAGCTGTTCGGCGACCAGCTCCTGGACCCCGACCTGCGCTTCGACCTGGAGATCGTGCTCCGCGCCCGCGCGCTGCTGGCCGACAACCCGGGCGAGCACCTGATCCCGCCGGCGCGCGAGGCCGTCGGCGACTCCGCGGAGATCGTCTCCTTCCGCCGCTCCTGAGCACCGGCGCGTCCGGCGGGGCGCCGGTGCTCAGGTCCTTCAGCCGGGCGCCCGGCACGGTGCGGACGCCACGGGGCGTCGGTGCAGCACGGCGCGGGCGTCGTGCCGCGCCAGGTTGGCGGCCAGGCCGGGCTCGTCGCGGGTGAGCCGGTAGGCGATCTCCCGCAGGGCGCAGGAGCGCTGCGGCTCCGGGAGCCGGTCGAGCGCCGGGACGGCGTCGGCCGACAGCCCGCTCAGGTAGCCGAGGTCGATCCGGCCGGTGTGCTCGAAGCGGGAGACGTCGCGTTCGGCGATGAACGCGTCGGGGTTCAGGACGGCGAGGCCGATGAACGCCGCCGCGCCGCTCGCCGCGACCGCGCGCGGCAGCCAGGACGCCTTGAACGTGGCGCCGGCCGCCGCGACCATCACCACGACCAGGCCGAGCCAGAGCTCGAAGGCGTGCACCCAGAGCCGCAGCCGGGTCCAGCCGGAGTTCTCCTCGTACAGGTAGAGGCGGCGGAGCGCGACCGCGACGACGACCAGCGTCAGCGCGCACAGCAGGCCGAGCAGGGTGCGGACGAGGGCCCGGTCGCGGCGGGTGCCGAGGGGCGCGTAGCGGACCGCGAACGCGACGACCGCGAGGACCAGGACGGTCACGATGACGAGCTGAAAGAAGCCCTGCCGCGCGTACTCGGCGTAGGTGAGGCCGGTCGAGCGCAGCACCTCGTCCCGGTCGGACGCCAGCAGCACGTTCGCCTGGATCGCGCAGAACGCGAAGAAGAGCAGGTCGAGCGCGGCGATCGGCACCGCCCAGGTCCAGCGGCCCGCCGGGGCCGGCCGGGACGGAGCGAGGACGCGCAGCGGCGGCGGGGCCATCGCGAGCGACGTGAGGGCGAGCGCGAGGAAGGCCGTGCCCGCGCCCGTGACGATCCGCCACGTTTGCGCGGCGGGGGAGACGTCGGGGACCAGGCCCTTGGCCAGGTCGCCGAACGCGGCGTCGGCGTTGGCGAACAGCCCGCCGAACACCAGCAGCAGCGCGCCCGCGATCAGCCCGGTGCGGACGATCGGCCCGAGCCGGAAGCGCCCGGACGTGACGGTGCCGCGGACGCCCCGCGCGACCCACGGCGCCGCGTGGGGGAGCACGAACGGCAGGACCAGCCCGCCGCCGATCACCTCGGTCCAGGTCCGTCCGCCCGTGACCCCGTAGGCGGCGACCGGCAGGGCGAGCAGCACGCCGAGCCCGACCACCCAGGGCGAGTCGCGGAACGCGGCGAGCGCGGCGAGTGCCAGCGCCAGCAGGCAGAAGGCCAGCCCGGTGCGGTTGATCCTGGATCGGCCGCGCGGGTCGCGGGCGGTGCGGCGGCCGGGGGCGGCCACGATCCGTCCGGCCGACCACGCGGCGGGCAGCGCCACGCAGGCGATCGCCACGGCGGCGAGGACGAGGTTGAGGCCGTTGTGGAGGGCGCCGTCCCTCCAGCCGCCGCCGAGGGCGACGACTCCGACGGCCCCGGCGGCGAGCACGCCTCCGAGCAGGGCGGGGGAGAACGGCCGTGCGGGGTCGTGCCACTTCTCGAAGAGGCGGTCCACCAGGACCGGGGTGAGCCTGATGGGCTCGGGCAGCCCGTTCGGGCGCAGCGGCGGCGTCGCGCTCGCCGCCGGGCCGGGACGGCCGGGGTGCGGGGTGTTGATCACGTCGATTCTCCAGGGGTCGGGGGGATGGCGACCCGGATGCGGCAGCCGCGGGGCGTGTCGACGACGTGGATGTCGCCGCCGTGCAGGTCGACCGCCCAGCGGGCGATGGCGAGGCCCAGTCCGGTGCCGCCGTCCGGGGTGGCGTGCGCGGCGGCGCCGCGCGAGAAGCGTTCGAAGACGCGGTCCCGTTCGCTCGGCGGGATGCCCGGCCCTTCGTCGGACACCTCCAGGACGAGCCCGCGGAGTCCGCCGGGCGGCTCGCCCCCGGGCGCGTCGCCTCCGCGGAGCCGGTCGGGCAGAGGGCGGGCGGTGACGGTGACGGGACGGTCCGGCGGGCTGTGCCGGGCGGCGTTGTCGAGCAGGTTGGCCAGGACCTGGTGCAGCCGGTCGCGGTCGCCGAGCGCGTGCAGCCCGGCGGGCACGTCGACGTCGAAGCGCGCCCCGGGGTGCCCGGCGGCGGCCTCGGCGGTGACGTCGGCGACGAACGCCGTGATGTCGATCCGGCCGGTCTGGAGCGCGACCGCACCGGCGTCCACCCGGGACAGGTCCAGGAGCTGGGTGACCAGGCGGCCGAGCCGGTCGGTCTGCTCGACGGCCGATTCGAGCACCTCGGGCGTCGCCGGGGTGACGCCGTCGGCGACGTTCTCCAGGACGGCCCGCAGCGCGCTGATCGGGGTGCGCAGCTCGTGCGAGACGTTGGCGACGAACTCGCGCCGCTGCCGGTCGACCTCGGCGAGGTCGGTGGCCATCCGGTTGAACGCGTGGGCCAGCTCGCCCACCTCGTCCCGGGAGGTCGCGCGCACCCGGCGGCTGTAGTCGCCGCGGGCCATCGCCCTGGCCGCCGCGGTCATCTCGCGCAGCGGCGCGGTCATGCCGTGCGCGATGAGCTGCATCACGCCGAGCGAGATGAACATCCCGACGGGCAGCGTCTGCCGCGCCCGGAAGCCGAGCAGGTAGCCCCACAGCACGATGAGGGTCGCGGTGCACGCGGTCACCGCCGCGACCACGCCGAACTTGACCTTGATCGAGCGCAGCGGGTCGAGCGGCCGGGGCAGCTTCGCCCACAGGTCGTGGAAGACCCTCACGGCGCCGTCTCCAGGCAGTAGCCGACGCCGTGCACGGTGCGGATCAGGCCGGAGCCGAGCTTGCGGCGCAGCGCCTTGACATGGCTGTCGACCACCCGCGTGCCGGACGCGTCCGCCCAGTCCCACACCTGTTCGAGCAGCACCGCCCGGGTCAGCACCGCGCCCCGGTTGCGGGCCAGGCAGCCCAGCAGGTCGAACTCGGTCGGGGTGAGGTGCACCTCCCGGCCGTCGCGGCGGACCCGCCGCGCCCGCGCGTCGATCTCCAGCGGGCCGACGCGCAGCGGGCCGGGGGCGGGGCTCGCGGCCGGACGGTCGACGCGGCGCAGCACCGCGCGGATGCGGGCGACCAGCTCGCGCATGCTGAACGGCTTGGTGACGTAGTCGTCGGCGCCCACGCCGAGGCCGACGAGCATGTCGGTCTCGTCGTCCCGGGCGGTGAGCATCAGCACCGGCACCTGCCGCTCGGCCTGGACGCGGCGGCACACCTCCAGCCCGTCGAAGCCCGGCAGCATGACGTCGAGCACGATGAGGCCCGGCTCGTACTCGCGGGCCAGCTCGACTGCCGCGGGGCCGTCCGCGGCGACCCGCACCGCGAAGCCCTCGGCGGTGAGCCGGGCCGCGACCTCCTGCGCGATCGTCGGCTCGTCCTCGACGACCAGGATGCGCTGCTCGTTCGCTGTCACGAGCCCGACTCTAGGAGCGCCGTGCGGATGGTCCGAGCGTGGTTTGTGTGGTTTGTGTGAAGACCGCGGGCCCCGGGCGGGCCGCGCGTCAGGGCCCGATCGGCCAGGTGTGGACGGGCTCGTTGGTGTCCATGTGCTCGACGTAGCCGCGCGTCATCAGCCGCAGCGCCTCGTGCCGATCGGCGCCGGACGACTTCTCGATCGCGTCGACGGTCCCGATCTGCCAGGCCGCGCCGGTCCGTCCGGTCACGCAGCGCCGTTCGATGATGCCGAGCAGCCGGTCACGGCGGGCCGGGTCGACGCCCCAGCGGTCGAGCCCCTCGTAGGCCAGCGGCAGCAGCCTGCGCAGGATGAGCTCGGCGGCGGGCACGTCGCCCATCCCTGGCCAGTAGAGCGTGGACTCCATGCCGTTCCGGGCGGCGCGGTGCAGGTTCTCCTCGGCGGTGGCGAACGACAGGCGGCTCCAGACGGGACGCTCCTCCTCCACGAGCATCCGGACGACGCCGTAGTAGAACGCGCCGTTGGCGATGACGTCGGCGATGGTCGGACCGGCCGGGAGCACGCGGTTCTCCACACGCAGATGGGGACGCCCGTTCACCACCGCGTAGATCGGACGGTTCCAGCGGTAGACCGTGCCGTTGTGCAGCGACAGCTCGCCGAGCTCAGGGATGCCGCCCTCCTCCAGAACCTCCAGCGGATCCTCGTCATCGCACAGCGGCAGCAGCGACGGGAAGTAGCGGGCGTTCTCCTCGAACAGGTCGAACACCGAGGTGATCCACCGTTCCCCGAACCACACCCGGGGCCGCACGCCCTGCGCCTTCAGCTCGTCCGGCCGGGTGTCGGTGGCCTGCTCGAACAGCGTGATCCGGCTCTCGTGCCACAGCCGGTGGCCGAACAGGAACGGCGAGTTGGCCGCCATCGCGACCTGCGCACCGGCGATCGCCTGCGCCGCGTTCCAGTAGGGGGCGAACTCCTCCGGGCTGACCTGCAAATGGAACTGGACGCTGGTGCACGCCGCCTCGGGCATGATGCAGTCGGTGTGCAGGCGCAGCGGTTCGGGTCCGTCGATCGCGATGTGCAGCTCCTCGCCGCGCGCCGCGACGATCTGGTCGTTGAGCATCCGGTACCGCGCGTTGGACGACAGGGTCTCCTCACCGAGGTCGGTGCGGCGCAGCGTCGGCAGCACGCCGATCATCACCAGCCGCCCGCCGACCTCGCGGGCCCGGTCGTCGGCGTGCGCGAGCTGCGCGGCGACCTCGGTCTCCAGTTCGCCGGCGCCCTCGCCGCCCAGCTCGCGCGGCGGGATATTGATCTCCAGGTTGAACTGGCCCAGCTCGGTGGCCCAGGCCGGATCGGCGATCGCCTTGAGCACGTCGGCGTTGCGCATGAGCGGGTCGCCCAGCGCGTCGATCAGGTTGAGCTCGACCTCCAGTCCGATGTGCGGGCGGTCGAACTCGAACTGTGACTCGCCCAGCATGCGGGCCAGCACGTCCAGGCAGCGCCGCACCTTGTCGCGGTAGCGGCGCCGGTCCTCGCCACTGATGGTCACCGGGGACACGTCCCTGCCCATGCGTCCATCCCAGTACTTAGAGGGAACCGTCACAAAACGGATGTCCAGTCCGAGGCCGGTGGAAACCCGGAGCCGTTTATCGGGCGAGCCGATATGTGACCGGCCGGTAGCGTAGGTCGGATCCGAAGCGGCGGCCCCACCGGCCGTGACACTCTGCGATGGGCGGCCCCTCCCGCCCGGCGGCGCCGCAAGAAGCGCCGGAACCCCCGACGAACCGCAGGAGAACCCGATGCGGATGCGGCCCCGCTCGATCCGGGCTCGCGACACGCTCGTCGCCGCCGTGCTCGCCGCCCTGGTGTTCGGCGCGATCGCCGCCGCGGTCGACCTCTCCGTCCGCGACACCGTCAACGGCGACCTGCTCCGCGAGACGCAGATCGCCGCCCGCAAGGCCAGCGGCGGCGTCCGCGACGGCACCCTGGCCACCCCGATCCCCGACGACACCGGCGGACGGGTCCTGGTCCAGGTCGTCGGCCCCGGCGGGCACGTCCTGGACGCCACCCCGGCCGCCGCCGGGCGCGGCCCCCTGGCCCGGCTCTGGCCCTCCAGCGCCGTCCGGATCCACGACTTCGTCGAATGCCGCGGACGCGGCCCCGGCGGATCCTGCTCCCTGGTCGAGGTGATCAGGGTCACCACCGCGCCCGACTCGGTCGTGGTGTACGCGTCCAAACCGATGCCGTCCTACCTGGTCAACGGCCTCCTGGAGGCGCTGTTCGGCGCCGTGGTGCTGGCCCTGGCCGCGCTCGTCGCCTGGGTCACCTGGCGGATCGTCGGCCGCACCCTCGGCCCGGTCGAGGCGATCCGCGCCCAGCTCGCCGAGATCAGCGCCACCGACCTCAGCCGCCGCGTCCCCGAACCGCCCGGCGAGGACGAGATCGCCCAGCTCGCCCGCACCGCCAACCGCACCCTCGACCGGCTGGAGAACGCGGTCGCCCGCCAGCGCCAGTTCGCCTCCGACGCCTCCCACGAGCTGCGCACCCCCATCGCCGGGCTGCGCGCCAACCTCGAGGACGCCTCGATGTACCCGGGCGACACCGACCTGCCCGCCGTCGTCGACTCCGCGCTCCGCGACACCGACCGGCTCGAATCGATCGTCACCGACCTGCTGCTGCTCGCCCGCATCGGCACCGGCGGCACCGCCGCGCACGAACCCATCGACCTCGCCGACCTCGCCGCCGCCGAGATCGGCCGCCGCTCTTCCGACGTCGGCGTCCGCACCGACCTGGCCGGCGGCGTCACCGTCCGCGGCGTCCGCATGCAGCTCGCCCGGCTGCTCGGCAACCTCCTCGACAACGCCGAGCGGTACGCGGGCGGCCACATCACCGTCGAGGTGGCCCGCGACGGCGACCGCGCCGTCCTCGCCGTCACCGACGACGGCGCCGGCATCCCCGCCGAGGACCACGAGCGCGTCTTCGAACGCTTCACCCGCCTCGACACCGCCCGCAGCCGCGGCACCGGCGGCACCGGCCTCGGCCTCGCCATCGCCCGCGAGATCGCGCACGCCCACGGCGGCACCCTCCGCATCGAAGACCGCCCCAACGGCGCCCGCTTCGTGCTGTGCTTGCCGCTCACCTGTTAGCCGCTCACCTCCGCGGCGCCCTGACGTGCCGCCTTCCCTCGTCGCTCGTGCTCTGTTTGCCGCTCACCTCCGCGGCGCCCTTTGCGTGCCGCCTTCCCTCGTCGCTCGTGCTCTGTTTGCCGCTCACCTCCGCGGCGCCCTTTACGTGCCGCCTTCCCTCGTCGCTCGTTCCTCGCTCCTCAGTCCAGGCGGCACGGGCGCCGCTGCGGTTCGCTTGGGGGACTGGCGGCGGGCTG
Organism: Actinomadura xylanilytica; assembly: GCF_030283145.1. Classification (GTDB taxonomy): domain Bacteria; phylum Actinomycetota; class Actinomycetes; order Streptosporangiales; family Streptosporangiaceae; genus Spirillospora; species Spirillospora xylanilytica. The sequence goes on along the minus strand of NZ_JASNWE010000002.1, from coordinate 628,632 downwards.
GGGTGGAAACGCGAAGGGCCGTCCACGTTGGGTGGACGGCCCTTCGAAAGTGCGGTGAGGGTCAGGCGCGGACGGCCTGGACCTCGAGCTGGATGTCGACCTTGTCGCCGAGCATCGCCTTGTCGCCCTTGAGGGGGACGTTGAACTCCACGCCCCAGTCACGGCGGTTGATCGTGGTGCCGGCGGAGAAGCCGACGCGGGTGCCGCCCCACGGGTCCTCGCCGACACCGTTGAACTCGACCTTGAGCGAGATCGGGCGGGTGACGCCGCGCACGGTGAGCTCGCCGTCGAGGAAGTGGTCGCCGCCCTCGCTGCGGACGCCGCTGGTCTTGAAGGTCATCGTCGGGTGGTTCTCGATGTCCAGCACGTCGGCCGAGCGGACGTGCGCGTCGCGGTCGGCGTTGCGGGTGTCGATGGAGGCCATCTTGATCTCGGCGACGGCGGTGCTGGCGGCCGTCTCCTCGGCGATCTGGATCGCGCCGGTGAACTCGGTGAAGCTGCCCCGTACCTTGGTCATCAGGTGCCGGATGGTGAACGCGACCTCGGAGTGGGTCGGGTCGATGTTCCAGGTGCCGGCGGTCAGGCCGGGCGCGACGGTGGCAATGCTCACGGGGTCTCCCAAGGAGTTGCTTGAAGTTTCAACGACTCTGGCGAGGTTAGTTGAGGGTTCAAGCACGTGTCAAACCTCAGGTATTCCCGGGGGCGGATCCGGAGTACATACAGGGCGTACTGTTTGTTGGTTGGCTACGCTGTGCGCATGCCCACGCCCGCCCGTTCCCGCCGCACGCAGGAGGAGCGCACCGCCACGACCCGGCTGGCGCTGCTCGACGCGACCATCGAGTGCCTCATCGAGCACGGCTACCACGGCACCACCACGACGCGGGTGGTCGAGCGGGCCGGGGTGTCGCGGGGCGCGCAGGTGCACCACTTCCCGACCAAGAACGACCTGGTCGTCGCGGCCGTCCAGCACCTGGCGGTGCGGCGGGCCGACGAGTTCATGGAGCGGAGCCTCGGCACCCTCCAGAGGTCCGACGACTGGTTCGGCGACACGCTCGACCTGGTGTGGGAGATCCATCAGGGGTCGCTGTTCGAGGCGTCCATGGAGCTGTGGGTGGCCTCCCGCACCGATCCCGAGCTGCGCGAGCACGTGGCCGAGTTCGAGCGCGTGGTGACCGGCAGCATCATCGAGCTCGCCACCGCGCTGTTCGGCGACCGGGTCGACGATCCGCGCTTCCGCGGCGACGTCTACCTGGTGCTGGAGACGATCCGGGGGCTGCGGATGCTCCAGTTCGTCCACCCGGCGACGGCGGAGCGGACCCAGGAGCGCTGGGAGCGCTCGAAGGCCCGGCTCCGCCTGCTGGCCGAGCGCTGAGGGTCAGCAGGCCGGCTTGTAGACGGTGACGACGGCCGCGCCGCCGAGCCCGATGTTGTGCCGGACGGCGCCGGTCGCGTTCTCGACCTGCCTCGACTGCTACGACTACATGCCCGCCGTTCTGTGGAACGCCCACGCCCCGAGTTATGGCGCGCCCGTTCGCTACGCCACCCAGATCAACAGATGCGGATCTCCGAGCACGCCCGCCGGATGATCTGGATGTGCTTCACCCCGGCTGAACTCCTCGCCCTTCACGGGCTCCGGCTACGGCGGTTCATCACAGGGGCAAGGGCCCCCGCGCCTACGGCGCGGGGGTCTGCGCGTGGTCGGACCCGTCCACCGCAGGCCGGGACCGTGGACGGCCCGCCCGTACCGCACCGCGCGGGCGAGGGTCCAACCCTGGTGAGGCATCTCGTAAACGGGGCCGGGCAGTGGCTTCTACCTGGGATGACGCCCGAGTGGAGATCAAGAAGATGCGCCGCCGTGCGCGCCAGTGGAACAAGGCCCGCGCCATGGAGGGAACCCCGAAGAAGGGACATCGTCCGTTCGGCTGGCGGGACGACAGGGTGACCCTCGATCCGGTCGAGAGCGAGCTACTTCGCAAGGCCGTCCGGCGCCTGCTGGCGGGAGCCTCCGTGAACTCCATCGTCCGAGACTGGCAGCGGGCGGGTGTCCTTACTCCGCGCGGCAACCTGTGGAAGAACCAGACCTTGAGAGTGACGCTTCGGAACGCGCGTCTGTGCGGCTGGAGGACGATCAACGGCGACTCGTGTACCGGTGAGGTGATCGGCACGCTTCGACTCGACCACCGGGAGCATACGTACTTGCGGAAGCGCGGACCGACATCACCGACATCCGGCGCCGTTTGGTACTCCAAGACCGACGAAGACCGCTTGGACATGTCCCAGAAGCGCGCGTACGTCCGGGAAGCTCTGCGTGCTGTGCGAACTTACGCTATTCCGCCTCCACGAAGACATTAGCCCAACCTTCACCACCTTCCATTGCACGCCTGAAGTCGCGCACTGTCAGTCGGTATATATTCTTTTCATTTGATCGGAGACAGTAGCGGGCGTCTATCTTCAAATATATGTCAGTATTGCCACCTTGGTTGGGGGTGGCGGGGGTGGTGGACATGGTTTTGCGACACTGTCCAGGAGTATAGGAATCATTCGCTTGGGACATGACTGAACCATTCTTCAAGCGGAAGAGTACGTTTCCGCTCGAAGTTGTCAGTACAACAAAGTCCCTCAGTGTGGCCCCTTTTAGGGTGACCGAGTTATCGACGTCAATACCCTTATTGACATTCTTGGATACATCCGAAAAATAGTACACCTCCCACCGTCGGTCAGCCGACGGCCCCCACGGCTCTCCAGACTCAGAAGGTCTGGACGGGGATGGGGAAGCGCTGAGTTCAGGGGAGCCAGAGGGTTTCGGCGGCTGGGTGCTCGCATCCTTCATGAGATATTTGACAATAGGAAATATGACCCCCGTCAGTATCGTGAGTATGAGTCCAACTAGAGCAATTTTGTGCTCGATCTTCATCGATTCACGGCGCGGTCGTTGATTCCGCTCAGGGTCCGGATTCTGATTCGACCCGGTCGACCCGGTCGCCATGGCACCCCCTTTAGGCGGGCAGAGGCCCCAGCTTTGCCCATGGTAGATCTACCATAATCCCAGAAACCGTGCCATGGGCATAGATTCCACTCGCGGCAACGATTGCATAACGGTCGTCAGTTTTGGGCGTCCGAAATTGATTACTTGGATTGGGTCATAGGTCGGCTCTTCTCGGTTGCCCACGGCGCGCGGGCTGCGCGGCCATCGCCGCAGCCGAACTCAACGGCCGCCCACGCAAAACGCTCGGCTGGGACACCTCGGCCGAGCGTCTGGCCAAGCTCCTGGCCGGAGCCGGCTAACCGCCTGTGTTGCGACGACCCCTGGAATCCGCCCAGGCTTCGGGGGCTCTCTTCGTGCAGTTCAGGGGGCTCGATCGCGAGGTTGCATCGGGGTATGTTCTAGTGGTTGAGCATCGGCTGCTCGCGGTCCTCGTAGGTGGAGCCGAGTGAGCCCTTCTGCATCTTCTCGGAGTCGAGCGCGAGGGCGCAGTCGACCTCGCCCGCGCGTGACGATATTTCCATGTTGAAAAATGTATTCACCGACATCTGTAGGTGACTGTGTAGAGGTCGCGTCCTTGCAGGGGCCGGTCATCGCACTCCGCGACAGCAAGGATCCCGGCGGTCCCAAGTTGCTCGTCCCCCGAGACGACTTCCGGCGCTTCGCCCAAGCCCTCAAAGACGCCTGGCGTCCAACCCCATGACCATGCGCGCCGACCGGACCCGGCTTCCCGAGGAACTCGCCGAAGCCGTCCAGGCCCGCACCGGGTCGATCACCGCGGTCGACCCGGCGACCACGCCGACTTCGCGGCCACCCTCCATACCCCGCAGGGGCGGGTGTTCGTGAAGGCGGCATGGCGACTACACGCCGGGATCACCGGACCTGGAGATCCTCGCGAAGACGATTTCGCGAGCGCCCTCGCCGCCCGATGGCGTCAGCACGCCACCCGGGACGGCGCACAGGACTGGGTCCACCTCCACGCCGGCCTCACCCGGCGATGGGCCGAGCAGCGCACGGGGTGATGCGCGCCGCCCTTTCCGCGGGACATAGGCCCTGTCTAAGAAACAGTCAAGCTTGTATGTTTCCAATTTGACGGCGCACCCGCAGACCTCCGGAGGACGGATGACTCGCGCGTTCAACCTGGCCGACCTGTTCGAGATCGTGGTGGACGCGGTGCCCAGGCACCTCGCCCTGGTGGCGGGGGCCACCCGGCTGACCTTCCGGGAGCTGGACGAGCGGGCCGACCGCGTCGCGCACCATCTCGCCGCGGCCGGGGTGGGGCCGGGCGACCACGTCTCGATCCTGGCCTACAACCGGGCCGAGTGGATCGAAGCGCAGATCGGCGCGTACAAGCTGCGCGCGGTGCCGGTCAACGTCAACTACCGGTACACCGCCGACGAGCTGGCCTATGTGATCGCCGACTCCGAGTCGGTCGCGCTGATCGGCGAGCGGTCGCTGATCGCGCGGCTCGGCGGGGCGCGCGCGGGGCTCGGCCACCTGCGGCACGTCGTGGTCGTCGAGGACGGGTCGGACGAGGACGTCCCGGACGCGGTCCGCTACGAGGACGCGCTCGCCGCCGCGTCCACCGGGCGCGACTACGGCGAGCGGTCCGGCGACGACCTCTACCTGCTCTACACCGGCGGGACGACCGGCATGCCCAAGGGCGTCATGTGGCGGTCCGAGGACATCTTCATGTCGGCGATGTTCGGCGGGAACCTGATGGGCGACCCGGTCGCCGCGCCCGAGGAGATGGCGGGCAAGGCCCTGGAGGGCGGCGTGACCACGATGGTCTGCGCGCCGATGATGCACGGCGCCGGGATGTGGGTCGCCTGGATCGCGCTGACCTCCGGTTCGACGCTGGTCCTGTGGACGGGCCGCACCTTCGACACCGGGGCGGTGCTGTCGGCCGCCGTCGCCGAGAAGGCGCAGAGCATGCTGCTGGTCGGCGACGCGATGGCCCGGCCGATCGCCGACGAGCTCGCCGCCCGGCCCGGCGCGCACGACCTGTCGCAGCTCCTAGTGATCGGCACCGGCGGCGCCGCGACGTCCCCGGACGTGAAGCGGCGGCTGCACGAGCTGATCCCCTCGCTGCTGGCGGTCCTGGACGCGTTCGGCGGCTCGGAGACCGGCGCGTCCGGCCAGGCGGTCGAGCCCGCCGCCGACGGCTCGCCGCGCTTCATGCCGCGCGGGGCGGACGTGGCGGTGCTGGACGAGTCGCTGCGCCGGATCGAGCCCGGCTCCGGAGCCGTCGGCCAGCTCGCCCGCACCGGCCGGATCCCGCTCGGCTACTGGAAGGACGAGGCCAAGACCGCCCGCACCTTCGTCATCGGCGCGGACGGTGAGCGGTGGGCGCTCCAGGGCGACATGGGCAGGGTGGACGCGGACGGCTCGATCATCCTGCTCGGCCGCGGCTCGCTGGTGATCAACACCGGTGGCGAGAAGGTCTTCGTGGAGGAGGTCGAGGCGACCCTCAAGACGCATCCGGCCGTGTACGACGCGCTGGTCGTCGGCGTCCCGGACGAGCGCCTCGGCGCGCGCGTCGCCGCCGCTGTCTCGCTGGCCGGGCCCGCGTCCGACCCGTCCGGCGAGGCCGCCGCGGGGGCGACGGCCGGAGGGGTCGGCGCGGACGAGCTGATCGCGCACTGCCGCGCGGTGCTGGCCGGGTTCAAGGTGCCCCGCGAGATCCGCGTCGTGGCCGAGGTGCAGCGGTCGCCGGCCGGCAAGGCCGACTACCGCTGGGCCCGCGGCCTCTACGCCCCGGACGGGGACGGGGCGTGATCAGACGGTCGCGCTGATCTCGATCGCCTCGTCCGCCCAGGGGGAAATCCCTTGACGTCTGAGACTCTTGATGACGTAGCTACTCCTCGGCGGGGTGCGCGGGGCGGCGCAGGCCCTTGCCGCATAGGTCGGTCTGTTTGAGCACGTGCAGCGGCAGGTAGGGAGTTGACCAGATCTGGAAGAGATAGACCTCTTGTGATCGCGACACGCATCCGTCGTATGCGATGTCGCGGCCACGAGCGTGTGCGCGGACCCGGTAGGGGCCTGGCCCGGCCGGGGTGAGCACCGGCAGGTCCGGCGGATCTTCCATCAGACAGCGCACCATGAGTGGGCCTTCTTCCACCTGCATGCTGGCCTCGGCGACCTCTTCCCAGTCCGCATCGTCCAGGGGCGGCTCGTGGTCGTGGATCTCGATGTGCACCGCGACGTTGCCGTTGGCGATTCCGGTGTGCACGATGACCGCCTCGCCGGTGGTGGAGATGAGCGGTCCGGCTTCCTCGGGCACGTAGTCCTGCTGGTCCGGCTCTATGAGGAAGAACTGGTGGTAGTCGATGTAGGTCCACGCGGGACCGTGCCGGGCGATCAAGGTCATCAAGCTGTTCCTTTGCGGGTGCGATACGACACGGAGAAGACCGGGGCAGCATGCGCATCACGGTGGCCGGGGCTGGGTGCTGGCCGCGCTTCTTGCCGGTGCGGATAACGAGGCGGGGGGCGATCTCGCGCAGGGACAGGTGTTCCTGGTCGCGCAGTCGGAGGGCAGTGGCGAGCATGTTGTCGTCGGAGACCTTGACGCCACCGATGGCCTTGCCGTTTTTGCGGGCGGTGGGTCATGCCCCTCGTACAGCATCCGCTGCCAGGTGGCGACCCGCTGCTGGGGCGCCTCCCACCGGCGCCCCCGCTCCTCGGCGGCCCGCCGCTGCGCGGCGTCCCGCGCGCGGTCGGGACGGGTGACGGACACGACGACGATGAACCCCCCAGCCAGGATGAGGGAGATCCAGCCGACGGTGATCATCCCGAGCACGGCGATGGCGAAACACCACCCCCACGATCTGGCCGGCGCTCAACCGCAGGGAGCTCCGCTCCTCCAGGCGGGCCAGCTCGGGAAAGTACGGCTCGACCCACACGGGCGGATTCCCCGCATCAGGATGCGCCACCACCCCACCCGGCACACGAACTCCCACCCCCACCGCTCCCCGCCCCCGAACACCCCGTCCACCAGACCAAGAATCAAGGCATCCGACTGTCTGACCACCCGGGACGACGAAGACCGGAATAAGAAATTCACCCCTGAGAGGCCTGCCTCTTGAGGTGTTTCCCGCGAATTTGCCCCGCGTGCGAATAGCGCCCGAACGCCTCCTGATTCAACTGCCTCGCCCCCGACTCCCGGAAAGCCGTCCGAACCACATCATTGAGGAGAACATCAGGGCGAGCCTTCGTGACCTCGTCAACAAGGCTGCGCAGGAAACGACCGGCAGATCCCACCAGATCGATGAACGAGCACTCCCCCTCCGTTCCGCTGCGAATATCGACCACCCGCACCGCGTCACCGATCTGCTCTAGGCGAAGGTTCGGGCCCCCCTCCGCATCGAACTCAATGGCGCCGTCGGCAGCCAGGATATTGACCGCATAGCGGAGAGCCAATGCGAAGTCGAGCAGCGGAGTGTTCCTGTAACCCCATACGGAGCCCCCGACCTGAACATCGACCGACCCGAGGAACCACCGCTCGCGGACGACCCACTCTTCGGTGTTCAGGATCGCCAACTGGTCACTCGGAAGTGAGGGAGGAACATCGCCCAGCCCTTCACCGAGCACGTAAGAAATTACAACGGATCCACTCATGACTGCTCCGCTCCATAAATCGGATTCCAGGGGTATGCGTCTCGAACACCATGTTCACCAGTCACGTCATTCGGGTCATTCATAATGACCTCCACGTGATCGAGTGGATAGTTTCCGTGAGCTGCACCAGCGCGGCCTATATATCCTTCGTCCCAACGGATTCCGGCATTTCGGCACGATGGATTGTATCCGTTCTATCCAACGTATTGGGGATTCCTTGGGGGGCCTGCTCCATAGTCAACGCCGTGACCTCGTCCAAGCCCTCGCGAGGAATTGTGAAATAGGTCTTGTCGGGGAAATCCTCCGCCCCGGGCATGAAGTGTCGCCCTTCGATGTAGTCAGGCTGCTCCGGATGGAGAACGTGATCGGCGGCGCTTGCGTCATCGGCCGTTTCGGCATCCTCACCCTCCAGATCCTCCGGTGCACCCTCACCGTCAACGGCGGCGTCGCCGTGGGCGTCGGTGAGCCGCAGGTACGTCGCGCGCCACCGCTGGTCGTCCAGGTCGGCGAACTCCTCGTACAGCGAGTCCATGGCCTGGCGGGCGCGGGCGTACTCCTGCCAGACCGGCGCCGCTGAGCTGGAGCAGGCCGACGCCGCCGAGGAGCTGCTTCGGGAGTTCTTCGCCGCTCTCTACCGAGAATTCAAGGTCACTCCGACATGAACGAACCGTTTATGCCTCGGCACCCAGCGAGCTACTGACAACTTCGTGCGCAAATCACTGACAACGAAGCGCGCGTTCTCACGCACGCGTGATCGAGACTAGAGTTCCAGCAGATCGTCCAGATATTCGACCAGGTTTCCCGGAAGTGAGCCTTTGTTGATGTCACGGAGGCGCTCCAGGGAGGCAGCCTCCAGCATTCCGCCGGAACCCAGCTGCAGCAGAGCGTTCAGTTGGGATTCGAGGGCGGCCGGATCCTGTTCAAAGGCCGCCGCGATCGACAGCGCTCCCGCCAGCAGCATGACATCGGATCGCGAGTAATAACGTAGCCAGTCCACCGACGAGTCTGCACTGAGCTCTCGCCGGCGGGGATCCGGGTCTGTCACCTGTCGGATCAACTCCACCATCTGAGCAGGCTTCACGCTCATGCTTCGGTTCCCTCACTCGGGTAGGGCAGACTGTGGCCGGCGGCGACCGCGAGCAGGCCGGGCAGCGTGCGGGTGTTCATCAGCTCTCTCCCTTCTCGTTGGACTTGGTGGTCTTGGCGGGGTCCAGGTGGCGGTAGACGGTGACGCGGCCGACGCCGAACGTCTCGGCGATCTCCTGCACGACGCCTTCAACGCCCACGACCACGCCGCCGAGGGCGTCTTCACCCCCGACTTCCACAGCCACCCCCTGGGAACGACCGGTCCCGAGGCCGTCACCCGCGCCTGGACCGCCCTCCACACCGTCCACCCCGGGGCCCGCGTCCTCGTCGAGGACCTGCTCGTCGACGACGACCGGGCCGCCGTCCGCACCTCTGTCCACGGCACCGGCACCCCCGAGCCCCCCACCATCCTGGAGATCGTCCACACCCGCGACGGCCGCGTCGCCGAGGTCTGGGGCCTCACCGACCTCACCAGCAGAACTCCGCCCAGGTGATCTGCCCGGCCGCGGAGACGTCGTGCCCGATCTTGTCGGCGCACATCTCCGCGATGAGCAGCCCGGGCTGCGCCGACCGTGTCGCCGGATGCGCGCGATCGGGCACGACGTCGCGTCCGCCACCGAGATCGTCACGGCCCGCGCCATCCTCGCGTCGGAGGGCGAGCAGCTCGGCGACGCGCTCGGGTCGATCGTCATGGTGATCCGGCGGACCCACATGGGCGCACGCCCGTTGGAGACCGCCGACATCATCGTCCCGGTCGACCGCTTCGAACTCGCCTACGCCATGCCCGTCGGCTGAGGGCCGACGTGGAAGATGTGGACGCCGCCCTCGCGGTCTCCGATCACGGCCACGCCGCCGTCGCCGCTGATCGTCAGATGGTCGCCGGTGGCCGAGAGTTCCTCCGTGGCCAGCTGTTCGCCCGTGCTCAGGCGGTGCAGGTGCAGCGCGTGCTCGTGCATACGGAAGAGCAGGTCAGCGCCTGGTGCGAGCCGCACTGAGACGGCCGGTGGCAGGGTCAGCCGGTGTTCGAGCCGGTCCGCGCCCGGCGCCAGCTCCCGGAGCTGGACCGCCTCCTTCTCGCGCGCGACGAAGACCAGCGTGCCGTCGGGCAGCTCGGTCGGCGGCTCGCCCTGGTCTCCGGCCACCGGGGCCTGGCGCAGCACTTCGCCGGTAGGAACGTCGAGGACGAGGAGCGACGCCTCCTCGCCGTATCCGGTGAGCGTGGCCGCGGTACCGTCGCGCAGCGGCAGAACCCAGTTGTGGCACGGCCATGTCCGGCCGTCGGTGATCGGACCGTGCCGAGTCCAGGCGAGTTCGCCGCTGGACAGGTCCCAGCACTGCAACGCGGGGATGCCGAACGGTGTGACCTTGTCGGCCATCGGCGCGATGAGCGGATGCTCCTTGTTGAGGGCCGCGGGCACCAGGGCATAGTGGCCCGTCACCGCCAGGGTGCCCCTGGACTTGAGACCGGAGTCGCCGCGCAACGGGCACCGCTCACCGTCGCCGAGACTCCAGACCTCCGGCGGGGTGTCGTACGGCGCGACGAGGACGGAGTCGTCGTCGATCGGTGCGGCGGCGCAGATATGGGCCCAGTCCTCCGGTTCGGCAGCGGGGATCTGGACGGGGTCCCCTCCAGTGGTGGGCAGGACGTGCAGCCTGTCGGCCTCGGGGATCACGAGACGGTCTCCGCCGGGCATGGAGAACGGCCTGCACGCGATCTCCCTCGTGCCGGTCACGGTGGCGATGCGGGCACCGCTGGACAGGTCCCAGAGGAACACTTCGTCGTTCTGGTCGGCGGTCGCGGCCCAGCGGGCCCCGGGGCCGATGACGAGTTCGTCGACCCCTGAGTTGTGCCGGACGCCCTGGCGTTCCTCGCCCGCAGGGGCCGGCCACAGCCGCACCGTGCCGCCGTCCCGGTTGTGGACGGACGCGATCCGGCCGTCCGCGAGCAGGGAGATGGAGTCGCTGAACGAGCTGTCCGCCCCGAGGGAGGCCACGTGTTCGCCGTCCAGGTCGGTGATCTGGATGCCGTGCAGCGAGCCGACCGCCAGCAGCGGAAGGTCGGGATGGACGGCCAGCGATCTGATCATCTTCTGCCGCGGGAAGCGCGTCCGTTCACGGCCGTCGGCCAGGTCCCAGCAGATGACCTCGTCGGCGGCCGTGTAGAGCCGGTCCCGCGTGGGGTCGAACAGCAGCGCGGAGGGGGAGTCGTCGTGCCCCACACCGGTCTGGTTGCCCCCGGTGAGGAGGAAGGTGTCTCCCAGCCATTCCACATTGGGCATCTGGTGGACGACCTGCCCGGTGCTGTAGAGCTCGCGTTCCAGGCGCGGTTCGTCCAGGTCCCACAGGAACACCTGGTTGGCGCGTGACGCGCTCGCCGCCCGGCGGCCGTCCGGGCTGATCGCCACGCGGTCGACCGAGCCGCCGTGGTCGTCGAACACGCCCCGGCAGGTCGCCCCGTCCAGGTCCCAGACGCGGAACGTTCCGTCCTCCCCGCCGGAGACCGCGGTCATCCCCTGGGCCGCGACCTCCCGGATGTAGCCGGTGTGGCCCTCCAGCACCGCGGTGACCTGCCATGACCGGGTGTCCCACACGCGGATCGTCGCGTCGTCGGAGGCCGACAGCAGCAGCCGCCCGCCACCTCCGAGGGCGAGGGAGTTGACCGGGCCCTCGTGGCCCGAGAGGTGGTCGACCACGCGCTCTTCGCCCAGGGACGCGACGTACAGCGTGCCGTCGTTCTCGGCGCTGACGACGCAGGTGTCCCCATCGGGCAGCACGACGGCGCTGTGCAGCTCCTGGCGGGGCAGCACCAGGGTGGACAGCGGCCTCGGGAGTGGTCCCGCCGCCGTGCCCACCCTTGTCAGAACAGCACCCATCGCCCTCATACCCCCCATATCAAGATCATGATGGCGACACGGTACCGATCAGGATCCGGCGGGACGAGTCGATTCGCGCCCGCCGTCCGGCTCCCGGTCAGCCCGGGGCCTTGCGACTGAGGTGCTCCCAGGCGCGGTACCGCTCGGTGTTGGCCTGCTCCAGCTCCTGGACGAGGTCGTAGGAGGTGGATCCGACGATCAGCGCCGTGGGCGGGTCGGGCAGGTCGACCAGCTCCATGATGACCGGAGCGGCCGTGCTCGGCGCGGGGCCGGCCTCCTCGCCCCACATCTCGGCCAGCTCGGTCCGCAGGGGCTCGTAGGCCGACATCGGCTCGGTCACCGTGGTGCCCGTGGTGAACAGGCCGGTGTCGTACCCGCCCATCCGGACACTGGTGACCTTGATGCCGAGGGGCGCGACCTCCATCGCCAGCGCCTGGGTGACCGAGTCGAGGGCGGACTTGCCGGCCCCGTAGAACCCCACGGAGGCGAAGCCGCCGCCGCTGGCCATCGAGGTGATGTTCAGGATGCGCCCGGAGCCCTGCGCCCGCATGATCGGGACGACGGCCTGGGAGACCCAGATTGCGCCGAAGAGGTTGACGTCGATATGGGCGCGGATCTGCTCTTCGGTGGCCTCCTCCACCATGCCGAGCAGCAGCCCGCCGGCGTTGTTGACCACGATGTCGAGCCTGCCGAGGGCGGCCACCGCCTGGTCGACCGCGCGCAGCACGGCCGCGCGGTCGGAGACGTCCAGCGGCAGCAGGACGAGGCCGTCGGGGTGGTCGGCCGCGAGATCGGCGAGTGGGCCGAGGTCGCGGGCGGCGGCCACGACGCGGTCCCCGGCGGCCAGGGCGGCCTCGGTGAAGGCCCTGCCGAGACCCCTGGACGCCCCGGTGATGAACCATGCTCGCGCGGTCGTCATAGCGCTGCACCTCCGTTGGTCGTAAGCAAGACGAGACGATTCGTCTCGTGTGCCGTCAGTCTGCCCGCGCCCGTCCCCTTAGTCAAGACGGATCGTCTCGTCTTGCAGAGCTGCTATCCTCGCCCGCGTGTCCACCGAGAAGAGGCCGAACCCGGCCCGCCGCAGCGAGCGCTCGCGGCGGGCGATCCTCGACGCCGCGCGGGAGCTGGTCGCCGAGACGGAGTACGGGAAGATCTCGATCGAGGCGATCGCCGCGCGGGCCGGCGTGGGCAAGCAGACGATCTACCGGTGGTGGCCGTCCAAGGGGGCGGTGGTCTTCGAGTCCTTCCTCGCGCTCAGCGAGGGCGCCGCGGGGGAGGGGATCGCGCTGCCCGACACGGGCGACATCAAGGCCGATCTCAGGACGGTCATGCGGGCGACCGCCGCCGAGTTCGCCGACCCCCGCTTCGAGGCGCCGATCCGGGCGCTCAACAGCGAGATCATCAACGATCCCGCCCTCGCCGCCCAGTTCCAGGAGAAGGTGGACGGTCCCGTCACCGAGGCCAAGAAGGAACGGCTGCGCAGCGCCCAGCGGGCCGGGCAGATCAGCCCGGACGCCGACCTGGACCTGGCGCTCGAGCTGCTCTACGCCCCGCTCTACCAGCGGTGGCTGCTCCGCTCCGGACCGCTCACCCCCGCGTACGCCGACGCCCTGGTCGACCACGTGCTCAAGGCGCTCCGCCCCTGAGCCGCGTGACCCGGGCCGCGCGGCTCAAAGGGCCGGCCAGCGAGACGCGGCGGCGTGCAGTTCGGCGCGGTCGGGGTCCGTCCACCCGGGGGCGCGGGCTCGACGGGCCCGTCCGGGGGCGGCGAGAACCGCGCAACTTCTGCGGCGGGGTGCAGGTCCGGCAGGTGGGCCGGGTGCTAGTAACCTCGTCCCGGCGTGAGAAGGGGAGACGACATGGAACTGCTGCACTCCGGCAAGGTCCGGGACGTGTACGCCGACGGGGACGATCTGATCCTGGTGGCGTCCGACCGGGTGAGCGTCTATGACGTCGTGCTGCCCACGATGGTCCCCGACAAGGGGAAGATCCTCACGCAGCTCTCGCTGTGGTGGTTCGAGCAGCTCGCGGACGTGACGCCCAACCACGTGATCAGCGGGACCGACGTCCCGGCCGAGTGGGAGGGCCGGGCCGTCCGCTGCAAGCGGCTCACCATGCTGCCGGTGGAGTGGATCGCCCGCGGCTACCTCGCTGGCCTCGGGCTCAAGGAGTACGAGAAGTCGGGCACGGTCTCGGGGGTCGCCCTGCCGGACGGCCTGGTGGAGGCGTCCAGGCTGCCCGAACCGATCTTCACCCCGACGACGAAGGCCACCGAGGGGCACGACGAGTTCATCACCTACGACGACGTGGTGGACGAGATCGGCGCCGATACCGCGGCCCGCCTCAAGGAGGTCACGCTGGACGTCTACCGGCGGGGCGCCGAGCTGGCCGCCGAGCGGGGCATCATCATCGCCGACACCAAGCTGGAGTTCGGCCGCGCGGCGGACGGCACCCTGGTCCTCGGCGACGAGGTCCTGACCTCCGACTCCTCGCGGTTCTGGCCCGCGGACGACTGGACCCCGGGGCGCGCCCAGCACGCCCTCGACAAGCAGTTCGTCCGCGACTGGAGCAGCACGCTCGACTGGGACCGCACCCCTCCCGGCCCCGAGATCCCGCCCGAGATCGTGGACGCCACCCGCGCCCGGTACGTCGAGGTCTACGAGCGCCTCACCGGCCGCCGCTGGGACGCGTAGACCCCGCGAACCGCGCGGGGAAGCCCCGCCCGCGGCCCGCGGCGCGTGCGGGGTCAGCTGGTCGGGACCTCGGCGGGACGGCGGTGCTCGAGGGCGGTGCGGAGCTGGGCCCGGCCGCGGTGGATGCGGGACCGGACGGTCCCGAGCTTGACACCGAGCGAGGCGGAGATCTCCTCGTAGGTGAGGCCCTCGATGTCGCACAGCACGACGGCGGCGCGGTATTCGGGGGCGAGGCCGTCGAGCGCCTTCTGGATGTCGGCGTCGAGGAGGCGTTCGTCGTAGGCCTGCGCCGGGCTCGGCTCGCGGCCCTGGAGCCGCTCGGCCGCGTCGTCGGCGAGCGCGTCGAACCGGATGCGCTGCTTGCGGCGGGCGCGGTCGAGGAACAGGTTGGTGGTGATGCGGTGCAGCCAGCCCTCGAACGTGCCGGGGCTGTAGGAGGACAGGGATCGGAAGACCCGGATGAAGACGTCCTGGGTCAGGTCTTCGGCGTCGTGCCGGTTGCCGGTCAGTCGGTACGCCAGCCGGAACACCCGGGTGGAGTGCTCGCTGACGATCTCCTCCCAGGTCGGAGGCGTCCACGCCATTGCGCCTGCGCTCACCGCTACCCCCGTCTGATACGTAATCGTTACGGCCTAGCATGCCGCTACCCGGATAAGAGCCGTGTAAGAACCGGCGCGCTGGCCGGATGCGGCGGGGAAGATGTGATCCATGTCATGGGACCCGGTGACATGGAGGATTGAGTCCCCACCGCGGCGTGAGGATGATCGGAGGACTTCTCGATCCCCCACCCGGAACGCGAGGACGCGGCATGGTGCGCAGCTACAACCTGGCCGATCTGCTGGAAATCCTGGCCGAGGCCGGCCCGGAGCGACCCGCCCTGGTGGCGGGGGACGAGCGGCGAACCTACCGTGAGCTGGACGAACGCGCGAGCCGGGTGGGGCACCATCTGGCCGGTGCGGGCGTCGCGCCCGGCGAGCACGTGGCGATCCTGGCCTACAACCGGGCCGAGTGGATCGAGTCGATGCTCGGCGTCTTCAAGATCCGCGCCGTGCCGATCCCGGTCAACTACCGCTATGTCGCGGGCGAGCTGCGGCACGTGCTCGCCGACTCCGACGCGGTCGCGCTGATCGGCGAGCGGTCGCTGCTCGCCCGGGTCGAGGAGGTCCGCGGCGAGCTGCCGGGGCTGCGGCACGTGGTGGTGCTGGAGGACGGCGCCGCGGACGACGTGCCGGGCGCGGTGGAGTACGAGAAGGCGCTGGGCGCCGCCTCGCCCGCCAACGACTTCCCCGAGAGGTCCGGCGACGACCGGTACATCATGTACACCGGCGGCACCACCGGCTACCCCAAGGGCGTCGAGTGGCGCTGCGAGGACATCTTCTTCGCCGCGCTCGGCGGCGGCAACGTGCTCGGCGACCCGATCACCAGCCCCGAGGCGATCGCCGGCAACGCCGGCCAGCCCGCGATGGCCGTGCTCGACTGCGCGCCGGTCATGCACGGCGCGGGGCAGTGGGTGGCGTTCATGGGGCTGTTCAGCGGCGCCAAGGTCGTCCTGTACACCGGGCACGGGTTCGACCCGGCCCGCGCCCTGCGCCTGCTGGCCGAGGAGAAGGCCAACGTGCTGATGCTGGTCGGGGACGTGATGGCCCGGCCGGTCGCCCGTGAGCTGGCGGACGGGACGCACGACGCCTCCTCGCTGTTCGCGATCGCGTCCGGCGGCGCCCCGCTGACCGAGGGCGCCAAGGACGAGCTGAGGGCGCAGCTGCCGAACGTGATGTTCCTCGACAACTACGGCGCGTCCGAGACCGGCGCGTGCGGGCCGTCGGTCGGGGGCAAGGAGGGCACCGCCCGGTTCATGATGAAGCCGGGCGTCACCGTCCTGGACGACGACCTCGAGACCGTCGGGCCCGGCGGGATCGGCAGGCTGGCGCGCAGCGGGCATATCCCGCTCGGCTACTACAACGACCCGGCCAAGACCGCCTCGACGTTCTTCACCGGTGCGGACGGCACCCGCTGGTCGGTCCCGGGCGACTTCGCGAGGCTGGAGGAGGACGGCGCGATCGTGCTGCTCGGCCGCGGCTCCCTGGTGATCAACACCGGCGGCGAGAAGGTCTACCCCGAGGAGGTCGAGGTCGCGCTGAAGGACCACCCCGACGTGTACGACGTGGTGGTCGTCGGGCTGCCGGACGACCGGTTCGGCCAGCGCGTCGCCGCGGTGATCGCGCCGCGGCCCGGCACCGCGCCGACGCTGGAGGAGCTCGCCGAGCACTGCCGGGACCGGCTGGCCGGCTTCAAGCTGCCGCGCCAGATCCACCTCGTCGACGAGGTGCGGCGCACCGCCGTGGGCAAGTCCGACTACACGTGGGCCAAGGGCGTCTTCGCCGCCTCCTGACGGGCCCGCGCGGGCCCGGCTCTCCCCCCTTCCGCCACTCGCCAAGAAATGATGGACCGGCGAGGAGCGTGGCTTGGTGCGGTTCGCGCACATAACAACCTCATGGGGGGAGAACGGCTGATACCGCTTGCGTGCCGGTATCGCCTGATATCGGTGGTCGGCAGCGGCGGAATGGGCACGGTCTGGCGTGCCCACGACGAGATGCTGGACCGGGACGTGGCGGTCAAAGAGGTGCACCTTCCGGAGGGCATCACCCAGGGCGAGCGCGGGGCCCTGTGCAGACGTCTCATCGGCGAGGCCCGCGCCACCGCCGCGCTCCGGCACCCCGGCGTGGTCGACGTGTACGACGTCGTCGTCGAGGACGGCCGCCCCTGGATCGTCATGGAGCTGCTGCGGGCCCGCTCGCTGCACCAGGTCGTCGCCGAGGACGGGCCGCTCAGCGTGGCGCGCACCGCCGCGGTGGGACGGGCCGTCCTGTCGGTGCTGCGGGCCGCGCACGACGCCGGCATCCTGCACCGCGACGTCAAGCCGAGCAACGTGCTGCTGTGCGACGACGGCCGGATCCTGCTCACCGACTTCGGCCTCGCCGTGCACACGGGGCGGGGCGGGGACGAGATCGCCGAGACGCTCGTCGCCGGGATCGAGGGCTCGCCCGCCTACCTGCCGCCCGAACGGGTGCGCGGCGGGCCGAGCCTGGAGGCGTCCGACCTGTGGGCGCTCGGCGCCACGCTCTACGCGGCGGTCGAGGGCGAGCCGCCGTTCCTGCGCTGCCATGCGCTGGCCTCGATGCTCGCGGTGCTGCTGGGGGAGTACGCGGCGCCCGTGCGGGCCGGGGCGCTGGCGCCGCTGATCTGCGGGCTGCTGAGCGACGACCCGGCCGGACGGCCGTCCGCCGACGCGGCGGGACGGTTGCTGCGCACCGCCGCGCGGTCCCGGTCCAGGTCGGCGGCCACGCTGCCGGTGGAGATGCTGCGGGCGGCCCGGCGGGCGGCGCGCCGGGGTCCGCTGCGGGCCCGCTCGGCGGCACGGGTCGCGCGCCGCGGCCGGCCCCGGTTCGGGGCGGTGATCAGCGTGGCGACGCTGGCGGTGCTGGTGATCGGCTTCGGGACGTGGACGGCGCGGTGGACCTCGATCGGCACCAGCGAGGCCGTGACGCTGTTCCCGGCCCCCGAGGCGCGCACCGGCACCGTCCCCTACCGCGAGGCGGGCGCCTACACCGTGGAGATCCCGGCGGGCTGGCAGCGCGAGCAGCGCGGCGCGGCGGTCGAGTGGCGGTCGCCGGGCGGCGGGCAGGGGCTGCGCATCGGCCCGGCCCCCGGTGATCCACTGGACGGGCTGCGCGCCGCCGAGACCGACGCCGCGGCGCGCGACCTCTACCCGGGATACCGGCGGCTGCGGCTCGAACCGGCGCCGGAGCTGGCCGACGGCGCCGCCGAGTGGGAGTTCGCGTGGGACGGCACCGGCCGCTCGCGGGGAGGCATCGACGCCTCGTACGGCACGGACCGCATCCGCGGCGCGGAGGGCGCCGGCGGCGGGGCCGGTGATGGGAGGACCCGCGGTGACGGGGGCCGCGGCGACGGGGTCGCCCGCGGCACCGAAGGAGCCTCGGGCTCCGGCGGGAGCTTCTCCGTCGACGCCGGGACCGGCGCGGGCGGCGTGACCGGCCGGGGCGTCCAGGGCGCGGGCGGCGCGAACGGCGCGGGCGGCACGGAGGGCAGGCACGGGCTGCGCAGCCGCGCGGCCGGGTACGAGTTCTTCTTCTTCGCGCCCGAATCCTCGTGGACGCCGGGCCAGCGGCTCTTCGACAAGATCCTCAAGTCGTTCCGGCCGGAGCGGCCGTCCTGACGGATCAGGTCGTCTGCTGGATTCTCAGCAGGAACTCGGCGTTGGACCCGGTGCCCTTCATCTTCTCCACGAGCGTCTCGACGGCCTGCTGCTTGTCGAGGCCCTGGAGCACCCGGCGGAGCCGCATGCTCAGCGCCAGCTCCTCGGGGGACATCAGCAGCTCGTCGCGGCGGGTGCCGGACTGGTCGATGTCGACGGCGGGGAACACCCGGCGGTCGGCGAGGCTGCGGTCGAGCTTGAGCTCCATGTTGCCGGTGCCCTTGAACTCCTCGAAGAACACGTCGTCCATCCGGGAGCCGGTCTCGACCAGCGCGGTGGCGAGGATGGTCAGCGAGCCGCCGTTCTCGATGTTGCGCGCGGCGCCGAAGAACTTCTTGGGCGGGTAGATCGCGGTGGTCGCCACGCCGCCCGCCAGGATGCGGCTGTTGGACGGGGCGGCCAGGTTGTAGGCGCGGCCGAGCCGGGTGATCGAGTCGAGCAGCATGACCACGTCGTGGCCCTGCTCGACCAGCCGCTTGGCCCGCTCCACGGCCAGCTCGGCGAGCGCGGTGTGCTCCTCGGCGGGCTTGTCGAAGGTCGAGTGGATCACTTCGCCGCGCACCGTGCGCTGCATGTCGGTGACCTCTTCGGGGCGCTCGTCGATGAGGACGACCATCAGGTGGCAGTCGGGGTTGTTCTGGCTGATCGCGCTCGCCAGCGCCTGGAGGACCATGGTCTTGCCGACCTTGGGCGGCGACACGATCAGACCGCGCTGGCCCTTGCCGATCGGCGCTACCAGGTCGATGGCGCGGGTCGCGAGCGGGCCGGTGTCGAGCCGCAGCCGCTCCTCGGGGAACAGCGGGGTCAGCGCGGCGAACTCGGGGCGCCCGGCGGCCTCGGCCGGGAGGACGCCGTTGACGCTCTCCACGTGCACGAGCGCGTTGAACTTCTCCCGGCCCGAGCGCGGGGTGCGGGCGGTGCCGACGACGGCGTCGCCGGGACGCAGGTTGAACGTCTTGACCTGGGCGAGCGAGACGTACACGTCGGCGGGACCGGGCAGGTAGCCCTCGGTCCGGACGAACGCGTGCTTGTCCTGCACGGCGAGGATGCCCTGGAAGCCGACGACCGGCTCGTCGGCGGCCTGCTGGTGCTGCTGGTGCTGGACCGGGCGGCGTCCCTGCGCGGTACGGCGGGTGGCCTGCGCCGGCATCGCGGCGCGCCCCGCTGCTGGGGGCTCGGCTTCGGTGGTGATGGTGCTGGTGGACATGAAGGTCCCTTCTCAGGCTGGTACGGAACTCGCCGCGTCGCCTGGCGTCGGTTCCCGCGTACGACGGGGGAACCCGCGGCGTGTACGCGAGCGGTGTGAGGGGAAAGCAGCTCGGTTCACCGGGCTGACGTCTGCTCCCTAGGTGCGATGGCCACTGAACTCGGGCCTGCCCGTGTTCGAGGTGGAATCACCGGGCACTCAGATGGCCCGGACGGGGAAAGGGCGCCGTCACCGCGTACTTGGCATTGACGGAAATCCCATGGCGCTTTCCTTGACAGTACAGCAATCGGGGGCCGATTCGCATTCCCGGAACTCACCGCGTCTTCGTCGGCTTCGCCGGCCTGGTGGTCCGGGTGCCGGTGGATCTGGTCGGGCCGGTGGACGCGGGCGTACGGGTCCTGACCGACGTCAGGTCGCTCCAGGCGGGCGCGCGCCCCGAGGCACCGCCCCCGCCCCCGGCACCGTTTCCGCCGGTCTGGCCCGCGCTGAGCACGTCCCCCGGCGGGTCGGTGCAGACCAGCGGCTGCTCGGTCGTGGATCTCGCGGACGAGGTGGCTCGCGAGCGCGGCCGTTTCTTGCCGTGAGCGGTGCCCTCGCACCCGGTCATCATTATGGCGAGCCCGAGCGCACCGGCCCCGATCACGACGCGCGTCGCCCAGCGTGGGTCGTTCATCTGTGTCCCCTGGAAGCCCGATGGTGCGTTCAGGGCACGCGTCCCCCGGTGCCCCGAACGATCCTTTGGCCCCTTATGACTCTCCTGGAAGGCCCCAGGTTCCGATCAATCCGGCGCGGGAGCGGTCACGGGAGGATC
Source organism: Actinomadura xylanilytica (assembly GCF_030283145.1). GTDB lineage: Bacteria > Actinomycetota > Actinomycetes > Streptosporangiales > Streptosporangiaceae > Spirillospora > Spirillospora xylanilytica. The sequence continues at coordinate 608,089 of NZ_JASNWE010000002.1, read as the reverse complement.
TGGAGCACCCAGAGCCGCTCGTCCCGGTCGAAGGCGAACTCGATGTCCTGAGGGCCGCCGAACACGTGCGAGGCCCGGGAGGCGAGCCGGGCGAGCGAGCGGAGCTGGTGCCGGCTCAGCAGGCTGTGCTCGTCGTGGATCCGGTCTCCGGCGGCGTCGACGGCCCGGCCCCAGTGGGTCAGCACGTAGCGGGTGCCGCCCACCTCCCCGCCGGCCAGGGCCTGGGGGCCGCCCTCCACGGCCGACACGATGACCCGATCGGTGCGGCCGTCCAGGGGCCCGGCGCCGAGCATCACGCCGCTCGTGACGGCGTCCAGCCGCGGCTGGACGAGGACCGCCATCGTCCCGGGCCCGTCCGCGGACGCTTCCACGCTCTTCACGGCGCCGAGGAATCCCGGCCACTCGCGGACGCCCGGCACCGGCCCGAACCGTCCGGCTCCCGGCGGCCTCGCGCCGTCCTTCTGGATGGGCGAGGACCGTACGACCACCGGCCGCTGCCCGTTGTGGGAGAGCCTGGCCCAGGCGGCTCGCAGTTCACCGGTGTTCCGGTAGACGGCGCTGTCGGCGGCGCACTGCACGGGGACCACGAACCCGGGGAGCACCGGCAGGTCGTGCTGACCCGCGCGCGCGAGGTAGGCCGCCTTGACACCCACCCGGTCCGATTTGGTCGCCAGAGGGGCGTCCAGATGAATGGTCCAGAAGACGCCTGTGCTTTGTGCCACCGCGACCTCCGTTCCCCGTGGCCGCCACTAGTAAGAATCAGCTTTGGGCCTGGTGAATTCCCCTGCCGGGCTCCTTGACACATCCCCCCGGCAGGGGCGCCCGGCAGAACGCTCCGTACGATTACGGCGCGACGGTGCCGGACGCCTGGGAACGGCCCGGACCGGTGGAGAAGACGAACCGGAGGGGACGCCGATGGCCGAGGTGCCGGAGATGCGCTGCGAGGTCGCGGAGGGCGTCGGGACGATCACGATCGACCGGCCCGCCAAGCGGAACGCGATGAGCGCGGCCATGTGGCGGGACCTGCCCGTCCTGCTGGACGGGCTCGCCGCCGATCCCGCCGTCCGCGCGGTGGTGCTGACGGGGGCGGGCGGGAACTTCTGCGCGGGCGCCGACATCGCCGAGCTCGCCGATATCCACACCGGCAACGGGACGGCGCTGTCGACCGTCGCGGAGACGGCCCTCGCCGCCTTCCCCAAGCCGACCCTGGCCGCGATCGAGGGGTTCTGCGTGGGCGGCGGCTGCCAGCTCGCCGCCGCGTGCGACCTCCGGTTCGCGACCGAGGGCGCGCGGTTCGGGATCACCCCCGCCAAACTGGGCATCGTGTACCCGGCCGCGGCCACGGCCCGCCTGGTGCGGCTGGTCGGACCGGCCGCCGCCAAGTACCTGCTCTACTCGGCGGACCTCATCGGCGCCGAGCACGCCCTGCGGATCGGACTGCTGGACGAGGTCGTCCCCGCGGACGCGCTGCGGACGCGGGTCGCGGAGTTCACCGCCACGATGGCGTCACGGTCGCTTCTCACCCAGCGCGCCACCAAGGACATCGTGGACGCCGTCTCCAGCGGCGGGCCGGTCGAGGAGAAGGCGCGCGGATGGCTGGACGAGTTCAACGCCAGTAGCGACGGCGCTGAGGGCATCGCCGCCTTCCTGGAGGGCCGCAAGCCGCACTTCACCTGGACGGCCCCCACGACGGGCTGACGACCCCCTGACTCCCGCCGTTCCCTTGCCTACTCCCTGAGGGCGGACCATCCCGACACGTCGCAGAAGCGCCCCTCCGGAAGGCACCTCAGGCGGTCCGCCGCTAAAGCGGGGTCGGCGACCAGGGCGGCGGCGTCCGGCCGGAGTAGTTCGGCGAGTGGCAGCACTCCGCACAGCAGTGCCTCCGCCGTCCGGACGATGAGCAGGGGGCCGAGCTGGACACAGCCCTTGTCGATGCCGTGCAGCTCCTGGAGCAGGTCGCGTACGGCGTCGTCCGCTGGGGGGCCGCCGCCGGTGCGTCCGGTGCGCAGCCCGCCCAGCAAGTCGATGAAGTCGCGCTCCAGGCCGCGCGGGCTACGACCCGACAGGTAGTAGCGGACCAGCCAGAACCCGTCCTGCTCCACCGGGTGGGTCAGCTCCACGCGCAGCTCGTACCGTTCGGCGAACGCCTCGTACAGGCCGATGAGGGTGAGCCCGTCGGCCTCCTCCGCCGGGGACGACCCTCCGGTGAGCGCGCCGGTGACCAGATCGGGCGGGTCGGCGCCGAGCGACGCCGCGACGGCCTGGTCGAGCCGTCCGACCAGATGCGCGCGGAGCGCCCCGACGTCGGCGGTGAGCCGGTCGGCGATCTCCCGCTGCCTGGACAGCCGGGCGTTGACGTCGGGGAGCATCCGCTCGTTGATCTGCGCGACCAGCGAGCGGACGCGCGCGTCGGTCTCGCGCAGCGCCCCGTCGTCGCGGGACCGGTCGCCGGTCAGCAGCTCGAACCGCTCCTCCTGGTCGGCTGCCAGGCGGTCGAGGCGCTTGGCCTGCGCGACGCGGAACCGCTCCAGCTCGTCGCGGGTGCCGCGCAGCGCGGCGAGCTGAGTCCGGAGGTCGGCGATCTCGGGCGCGCTCGCCGGCTTCTTGCGCTCGAACGCCAGGTACAGTTCCCGGCCGGCGATCGCCAGGCAGAGCAGGATCAGGATCACGGTCATCGCGCCCTCCCGGGGCCGTCTCGCCCGAGCAAGATAATTCACCCGGAGCGCGGCCGGTAGAGCGTGGAGGGACCGCTCAGTGGTTCAGGTAGGCCAGAACCGCCAGTACCCGGCGGTTGTCGTCGCCTGCCACGGCCAGGCCGAGCTTGAGGAAGATGTTGGCCGTGTGCTTGGTGACGGCCCGCTCGGTGACCACCAGCGCCTGCGCGATCGCCGCGTTCGACCGGCCCTGCGCCATCAGCTCCAGCACCTCCAGCTCGCGCGGGGTGAGCCGCCCGAACGGCTCGTCGCGGGTGTTGCTGGCCAGCAGCCGGGAGATCACCTCGGGGTCCATCGCGGTGCCGCCCGCCGCGACCCGGCGGATCGCGTCGACGAACTGCGTTGCGTCGAAGACCCGGTCCTTCAGCAGGTAGCCGATGCCGCCGCTGCCGTCGGCGAGCAGCTCGCGGGCGTAGAGCTGCTCCACGTACTGCGACAGCACCAGCACCGGCAGGCCGGGGACCTGGCGGCGGGCCTCCAGCGCCGCCTGGAGGCCCTCGTCGGTGAAGGAGGGCGGCAGCCGCACGTCGACCACCGCCACGTCCGGGCGGTGGTCGAGCAGCGCCTTGAGCAGCGAGGGGCCGTTGTCGACCGCGGCGGCGATCTCGAACCCGTGCGACTCCAGGAGGCTGACCAGGCCCTCCCTCAGGAGTGCGAGATCTTCGGCGAGGACAACGCGCACGGCAGCTCCAGCGTCACGATGGTCTGGCCGCCCGGAGGCGAGGTCAGGGCGAGGACGCCGTCGAATGTACCGATCCGCCGCTCGATCCCGCGCAGCCCCGTCCCGCCGCCGAGCGTGGCGCCGCCCCGGCCGTCGTCGGTGACGGTGATCCGCAGCATCCCGGCGTCGTGCCGCATGTCGATCCAGACCCGGTCCGCACCGGAGTGCTTGGCCGCGTTGGTGAGGATCTCCGAGACCGCGAAGTAGGCGGCCGACTCCACCGGCGCGTCGGGACGTCCGGACAGGTCGACCTGGACCTCGGGCCGCAGCGGGTGGTCGAGCGCGAGGGCCCGCACCGCGTCGCCGAGGCCCCGGTCGGCCAGCACCGGCGGGTGGATCCCGCGGACCAGGTCGCGCAGCTCGTGCAGGGCCTTGGCGGACGACTCGCGGGTCTGGGCGAGCAGCAGCCGGGCCTTCTCGGGGTCGCGGTCCAGCAGGTGCTCGATCGCGCCGAGGCTCATCCCCATCGCGACCAGCCGGGCCTGCGCGCCGTCGTGCAGGTCGCGCTCGATCCGGCGCAGCTCGGCGGCGGAGGTGTCGACCGCGTCGGTGCGGGTCTCGGTGAGGTGCTGGACGCGCAGCGCGAGGCGGGACCGCTCGGTCGGGCCGAGCAGCAGCCGTCCCCACCGGCCGTAGACGGCCAGCAGCTTCGGCCCGGTCAGGTGGCCCAGCGCGATAAAGGCCACGCCGAGGAGCACCGTCTCCACCCGGGTGCCGGTGTCGGCGCCGTACCCCTTGGTCACGTGGATCCAGCCGTACCAGACGTTGCCGCCGTACGAGGTGATCAGGTCGCCGGCGAAGCCGCCGAGGAGCAGTCCCCACACCCCGTACAGGACGAGGAAGGCGGGCAGCAGCGCGGTGAACACCGACACGACCGGGTCGGCGAACACCCACATCAGGTCGCGCCAGGACGCGGGGTCCGAGAGCAGCGCCATACACCGCTTGACGTGCCCGTTCAGGCCCGGCTCGAACTCGGGCCCGGGCAGGTACGGGCGCTCGATCCGCTGGCCGGTCCACTGGCCGATCCAGTCGCGGTAGACGTCCAGCAGCCCGCGCATCGCGATCAGGATCGGCGGCACCAGCAGGATGCCGACGCCCAGGCCGATCATGGAAAGGGCGGAGATCAGCGCACAGGACAGGAGCATCGCCGGCCACGAGAGCAGCCACAGCCGGGCCCCGCGCCAGGGAGCCCGGACATGGCTGTCGAGCCGGGTCTCCTCTGCCAGTTCTGTGCTCACGTCGTCCTCCGTACCTCGCCGCTGTATCGAGTACCAGTCTCCGGCGAGTCCCCCGTGACCACAGTGTGCCCGGAACCCGGACATGGGGTGTACCTGAGTCCACCCCAGGCCCTCTGTAAGCGGACGGCGGCTAAAGGGCGACGAAGGACAGCCCGCGCTTCTTCAGCTTCGGGATGACGGTGCCCAGCGCCTTGAGCGTCTGCGACCGGTCGCCGCCGCCGTCGTGGCAGAGCATGATGTTGCCCGCCTCGCTGCCGAGCAGCGTCCGCCGGATGTGGCCGACGCCCGGCCGGGACCAGTCGCGCGGGTCGACCGCCCAGTCGATCGGCAGCATGCCGTGCTCGGCGGTCAGCTCCAGCACGGTCTTGGACCACGCACCGCCCGGTGAGCGGAAGAACTGCGGCACCACGCCGGTGATGTCGGCGATGAGGTCGTGCGACTCGACGATCTCCTTGCGCACCCGCTTGCGCGACATCCCGGCGATGGTGATGGGATGGGTCATGGTGTGGTTGCACACCTGGTGACCGGCGTCGGCGATCCGCCGGGTCAGCTTGGGGAGCTCCTTGACCTGCTCGCCGATGATGAAGAACGTCGCGTGCACTTCGTGCTCGGCCAGCAGGTCGAGCACTCGCGGCGTCCAGGTCGGCTGCGGCCCGTCGTCGATCGTCAGCGCGATCGTCTGCGGCGGGGGCGGCGGGGTGAGCTCGGAGAGGTTGCGCACCGGGGTCTTGGTGGCCGTCAGCTTGGCCGGCGTCCACGCTGCGGGACGCGGCGTCGGCGTGGGGGTCGGCGTCGGGCTCGGCGACGGATGGAGGATCGCGCGCGGTCTGGCGGTCGTCGCGGGGGACGCCGCGGCCCGGTGGCGCGACCCCGGCCGCACTCCGTCCGCACCCAGGGCCGCCAGCCCGACGGCCGCCGCGCCCATCAGCCAGAGGGCCTTGCGACGGGACGCTTCCTTCGACTCACTTTCCGCCACAACCCCTACGCTATCGGGGTTTCCGGGAGGTATGGGCCAGCATTCGGATCACAATCGGCTCAACCGGGACGGCGGATGAGAAACGGGGGCGGGCGATGAGCGCGGCACCTGCGGTCGGACCGCTGCTCGGGCTGGTCCTGCTCGCCCTCACCGCGGTCGCGGCGCTGCTGGCGCGGCTCGGCGGGCTCGGCCTGGCCCGCGAGGTCGTGGTCGCCGCGGCGCGCGCGACCGCGCAGCTCACGGTGGTCTCGCTGCTCATCACGGCGGTGCTCGGCAGCGCCGGCTGGACGGCCGCGTTCATCGCCGGGATGGTGGGGGTCGCCGCCCTCACCGCGGGCCGCCGCGTGTCGGCCCCGCCCTGGTGGACGGCGCTGCCGATCGTCGCGGGGGTCGTGCCGGTACTGGCGCTGCTGCTCGGCTCGACGCTCGTCCCGCTGCGCCCGGTCGCGGTGCTGCCGATCGCGGGCATCCTGATCGGCGGCGCGATGACCGCGACCGCGCTGGCCGGGCGCCGTGCGCTGGACGAGCTGCGGACGCGGCGCGGCGAGTACGAGGGCGGTCTCGCGCTCGGCCTGATGCCCCGGGACGCTGCGCTGGAGGTGTGCCGACCCGCCGTCGCGCTCGCGCTCGTCCCCGTGCTCGACCAGACCCGCACCGTCGGGCTGGTCACGCTGCCCGGCGCGTTCGTCGGCGTGCTGCTGGGCGGCGCCGACCCGGTCCAGGCCGGCGCGACCCAGCTCCTGGTGCTCATCGGGCTGCTGGCGATCGAGTCGGCCGCCGTCCTGATCACCCTCGAACTCGCCGCGACCGGCCGTCTCGGCGGCGTCGCGCACCGCTGACCCGCGCGCCGGCGCCTTCCGGCGGGCGCCGCACAAGGCAGGTGCCGCGCGGTGACCGCCCTGCGCGCGCGGCGGACGGGACCGGTCAGGCGACGCAGGCCAGGGCGTCGATCTCGACGAGCATCGCGGGATGCGGGAGGCCGACGGCGACGGTCGTGCGGCTGGGGAGGACGCCGCTCGGGCAGTTCTCCTTCACGAACTCGGTGTACGCCTCGTTCATCGCGGCGAAGTCGTCGCGGGTGGTCAGGTAGACGCGGAACATCAGCACGTCCTCGACGCTCGCGCCGCCCGCGTCCAGGATCGCCTTGATGTTCTCCAGGACGCGGCGCGTCTGCGCCTTCACGTCGCCGGGGTACAGGTACGCGCCGTCCGCCGGGTCCTGCGGGCCCTGCCCCGAGACCTGGAGCATCGGACCCTTGCGGACGCCCTGGGAGAACGCCCAGGCGGCGGCCGGGGCGGCGGTGGTGCTGATCTGGGTCTTGTCGGTCATCGGGTTCCTCATCGGGTGTGGCCGCACTCGGCGGAGATGGCGCGGGCGGTGGCGAGCAGCTCGGGCAGCAGCTCCAGCGTCCGGTCGCGGTCGAGCACGATGTCCGGGACGGAGATCGACGCCGCTGCGACGACCCGTCCGCCGGCCGCGCGGACCGGCGCGGCGAGGCAGCGGATGAACGTCTCGTGCTCGGCGTCGTCCATCGCGAAGCCCCGCTCGGCCACCCGGACCAGCTCGGCGAGCAGGTCGCGGGGACCGGTGATGGTGTGTTCGGTGAAGGGGGTGTACTCGATCGTGGCGGCGACCTCGCGGCGGCGCGCCTCGGGCAGGTCGGCGAGCAGCACCTTGGCGATCGCGGTGGCGTGCAGCGGCATCCGCAGCCCGACCCGGGAGTACATCCGGATCGAGTGCCGGGAGTCGTACTTGTCGAGGTAGACGACCTCGCCGCCCTCGTAGACGCCGAGGTGGACGGTGTGCCCGGTCGCCTCGTTCAGCCGGGCCAGGTGCGGGGCGGCGATGCCGCGCACGCCGCGCTGGTCGAGCGCGGCGCCCGACAGCGCGAACAGGCCCGAGCCGAGGTGGAAGCGGTGCGCGTCGTCGCGGTGGACGAACCGCTGCTCCTCCATCGTGCGCAGCAGCCGCAGCACGGTGGTCTTGTGCACGCCGACCGTGGCGGCCAGCTCGTCCAGGGTCCGCGGCCCCTCGCCCAGATCGTTCAGGATCAGCAGTCCGCGCGCCAGGCTCTGGCTCATCGCGCCCCCTCGTTCGGTGCGCCCTCGCCGCGGGCCCGGTCCCCGCGCGCGACGCCGGTCGCGCGCACGGTCGTCGCGGCCCATTCGCCGGGGGTCGCGGCGAGCAGGTCGTCGACGAGCGCGGGCGGCGGTGGAGGGCCGTGATCGCCGTGCACCACGAGGGTGGACGCGGCGGCGAGGTGACCGAGGCGCAGGCGACGGCGCTGGTCGTATCCGCGGAGCGTACCGGTCAGGTAGCCGGCGGCGAACGCGTCCCCCGCCCCGACCCGCTCGACCACCTCGACGGACAGCGCGGGCTCCTCCACCGGCGGCGCCGAGCGGGTCAGCGCGGTCGCGCGGTGCGCGTCGTCCTTGACCACGATGGTCTCGGGCCCGGGGAGCAGCGCGCGCAGCTCGGCGGGGTCGCCGGTGCCGAGCGCCTCGGCGGCCTCGTCGGCGCCGAGCAGGACGATGTCGGCGGCGTCCAGCAGCGGTCGGAGCACGGAGGTGTCGCGGTCGCGCCACAGCGCGGGCCGCCAGTTGAGGTCGAAGCTCACCAGCCGGCCGGGCCGGGGCCGCCGCAGGAGGGCGGCGACCAGGTCGAGCGCGCCGTCCGACAGCGCGGCGGTGATGCCCGACAGGTGGACGAGGCGCGCGGCGCTGAGCGGCGGCTCGTCCAGGAGCCCGGCGGTGAGCGCGGCGCCCGCCGAACCGTCGCGGTAGTAGTGCAGGACGCTGCCGTCCGGACCGGTCTCCTTCACGTACAGGCCGGTGGCCCGGACGGGGTCGACGGTCACGGCGCGGGTGTCGATGCCCGCGGCGGCGAGGTCGCGGACGATGCGGCGGCCGAAACCGTCGTCGCCGACCCGCCCGACCCACGCGGTCGGCACGCCGAACGCCACCAGTCCGCGCGCCACGTTGGCCTCGGCGCCGCCGATGGAGTGCCGGAACGCGGCCACGTCCTCCAGGGGGCCGGGTCGGTCGGGGAGCAGCGCGGCCAATGATTCGCCCACGCAAACGGCCAGCGGCACGCTTTTCATCGGCCCCTCTCGGTATCGCGGTCACGATTCGATGCCGGCCCGTTGACCTGCATGCGACGGCGATGCTACAACCGCAGCAGCACAGAATGCAATGGCCGTTGCGGTACGTGCAATCAAGGAGGTCCTGATGGTGGCTACGCTCGACGGCGCGGCCGTCGACGCGCTCGGCGACGAGCGGCTCGACTGGCGGTTCAAGGCGGTCCCGGCCGCGGCGCACGGCGCGACGGTCGCCGAGTTCCGGCGGTCCCGGCCGCCGCTGGACGACTTCGGCACCCCGCTGCTGACCCTCGACGCGGGCGCCCTGGACCACAACGTACGCGTGATGGCCGCATGGACGGCCGCGGCCGGCGTCGAGCTCGCGCCGCACGGCAAGACCACGATGGCCCCGGCGCTGTGGCGGCGGCAGCTCGACGCCGGCGCCTGGGGCATCACGGTCGCCAACCTCCCGCAGCTCCGCGTCGCCCGCGCCTTCGGCGTCACCCGCGTGATGCTCGCCAGCGCGCTGCTCGACCCGGCCGGGCTGGCGTGGCTGGCCGCCGAGCAGGACGGCGACCCCGGGTTCGCGTTCGTGTCCTGGGTCGACTCGGTGCGCTCGGCCGAGCTGATGGACCGGGCCCTGCGCGCGGCGCGGGCGCAGCGTCCCGTCGACGTCTGTGTCGAGCTCGGCGCCCCGCACGGCCGCACCGGGGTCCGCGACGACGACGGGGCGCGGGCCGTCGCGGAGGCCGTCCGCAGGGCGCCGACCCTCCGGCTCGCCGGGACCGCCGGGTACGAGGGCGCGCTCGCCCACGACGCCTCCGCGGACGGCCGCGCCGCCGTCGACCACTACCTGCGCAGGCTGGCGGGCCTGCACCGGAGCCTCGACCACGAGGTCGACGCCCCGGTCGTCACCGCCGGCGGCAGCGTCTACTTCGACCAGGTCGCGGACGTCCTCGGCGGGCTGCCCGGCCAGGTGGTGCTGCGGCCCGGCGCCTACATCGTGCACGACGACGGCTTCTACCGGCAGATCTCCCCGTTCGGCCGGGGGGCGGGCGACGGCGCGCGGCTCCGGTCGGCGATGCACGGCTGGGCGCGCGTGCTGTCCCGTCCCGAGCCCGGCCTCGCCCTGCTCGACGCGGGCAAGCGCGACCTGCCGTTCGACGAGGGCCTGCCCGAGCCGCAGCTCGTCCGCGCCGCGAAAGGCACGGACGGCGCGAAGGGCGCGGACGGCGCGGACGCGGCGCTCGCGGGCGCCCGCGTCACCGCGCTCAACGACCAGCACACGTTCCTGGTGGGCGCCCGCGTGGAGGTCGGCGACGTCGTCCGGTTCGGCCTGTCGCACCCGTGCACCGCACTCGACAAGTGGACACTCGTCCCGGTCGTCGACGACGCCCACGCCGACCGCCCCGTGCTGGTCGACCTGGTCAGGACGTGGTTCTGATGCCCGGCCTGCTGATCCGCGGCGCCACCGTCGTGGACGGCACCGGCGCCCCCGGCCGGGTCGCCGACGTGACCGTGGCCGGCGGCCGGATCACCGGGATCGGCCGCCGCCTCACCGGCGGGCGGGTGCTCGACGGCGACGGCCTCGTCCTCGCCCCCGGGTTCATCGACATGCACGCCCACTCCGACCTCGCGCTGCTCGCCGAGCCCGATCACCTCGCCAAGATCGGGCAGGGCGTCACCTGCGAGGTCATCGGGCAGGACGGGCTGTCGTACGCGCCGGTCGACGACCGGACCCTCCCCGAGATCCGCCGCACCATCGCGGGCTGGAACGGCGACCCGGCCGGCTTCGACTGGTCGTGGCGCGGTGTCGGCGAGTACCTGGACCGGCTCGACCGGGGCATCGCCGTCAACGCCTGCTACCTGGTGCCGCAGGGCACGGTGCGGATGCTCGCGATGGGCTGGGACGCCCGCCCGCCGACGCCCGCCGAGCTGGACCGGATGCGCGAGCTGGTCGCCACCGGGATGCGCGAGGGCGCCGTCGGCATGTCCAGCGGCCTCACCTACGTGCCCGGCATGTACGCGGGCGGCGACGAGCTGGCCGAACTGTGCCGGGTCGTCGGCGCGCTCGGCGGCTTCTACGCGCCGCACCACCGCTCGTACGGCGCGGGCGCGCTCGAGGCGTACGCCGAGATGGTCGAGCTGTCGCGGCGCACCGGCTGCCCCCTGCACCTGGCCCACGCGACGATGAACTTCGGCGTCAACAAGGGCCGCGCCCCCGACCTGCTCCGCCTCCTGGACGAGGCGATCGCGGACGGCTGCGACATCACCCTCGACACCTACCCCTACCTGCCCGGCTCCACGACGCTCGCCGCGCTGCTGCCGAGCTGGGCGAGCGAGGGCGGCCCCGCCGCGACCCTCGCCCGGCTCGCCGACCCGCGCGAACGCGACCGGATCCGGCACGCGATGGAGGTCGAGGGGTCCGACGGCTGCCACGGCGTCCCGGCCGAGTGGGACACCATCGAGATCTCCGGCTCCCCGAACGCCACCGTGGTCGGCCGGACCGTCGCCGGGCTCGCCGCCGACTCCGGGCGGCCCGCGTTCGAGGTCTACTGCGAGCGGCTGATCGCCGACGACCTCGCCACCACGATCCTCCAGCACGTCGGGCACGAGGAGAACGTCCAGGCGATCATGCGGCACCCCGCGCACACCGGCGGCAGCGACGGCCTCCTCGCCGCCGCGAAGCCGCACCCGCGCGCGTGGGGGACCTTCCCGCGCTACCTCGCCCGCTACGTCCGCGAGCTCGGCGTCCTGTCCCTGGAGGAGTGCGTCGCGCACCTCACCGGACGGGCCGCGCGGCGGCTCAGACTCACCGGCCGCGGCCTGGTCCGGCTCGGCCACCACGCCGACCTGGTGCTGTTCGACCCCGCCACCGTCCGCGACGCCGGCACCTTCGACGACCCCCGGCGACAGCCCGAGGGCATCCCGCACGTCCTGGTCGGCGGCACCGCCGTCATCGAGGACGGCCGTCCGACCGGGGCCCTGCCCGGCCGGTCGCTGCGCCGCGCCCCGGACGGCTCCACCCGATGACCCCGCCCGGCTGCCCCCTCGACCCCGTCCACCCACGAACCCGATGAATCCCCCGATCTCGATGCCCCCGTCCGATTCACCACCCCCCTTCACGACCGGAAGGCCACCCCGATGATCCATTGGCTGCAACACGAGACGGGCGGGCTGCTCTTGCTGTCCGCGGCGTCCATCGCGGTCCTGCTCTTCCTGATCATCAAGATCAAGCTGGAGCCGTTCGTCTCGCTGCTGGTCGCCTCGCTGCTGCTGGCGCTCGCCGCCGGGCTCAGCGTCGACCAGATCGTCGGCAGCGCGCTGAACTCCAAGACGTCCCTGCTGGAGACCGGATTCGGCGGCATCCTCGGCCATATCGCGCCGATCGTCGGGCTCGGCACCATCCTCGGCGCGATCCTGGAGGCCTCCGGCGGCGCCGACGTGCTGACCCGGCGGCTGCTCGGCATCTTCGGCGAGCGCGGCGCGCCCCTCGCGATGGGCCTGTCCGGGCTGGTCCTGGGCATCCCGGTCTTCTTCGACGTCGGCATCTTCGTGCTGGCGCCGCTGGTCTACGTCACCGCCAAGCGCGGCGGCCGGTCGCTGGTGCTGTACGCGCTGCCGCTCCTGGCCGGCCTGTCGATGACGCACGCGTTCCTGCCCCCGCACCCCGGGCCGGTCGCCGCCGCCGGGCTGCTCGGCGTCTCCCTCGGCTGGCTCATCGTGATGGGCCTGATCTGCGGCATCCCCGCGTTCCTCGCCGCCGGCGTCGCCTGGGGCGCCTGGATCGGCAAGCGCGTCATCGTCGGCGTCCCCGCCGACTACGTGATCGCCGAGCAGGAGCGCGAGGCCGCGGGCGGCGCGGGCACGGGCGGCGAGGGCACCGCCGCCCCGGCGCGTCCCGAGCCGCCGCTGTCCCTCGTCCTGCTGATCATCGCGGTGCCGATGCTGCTGATCCTGCTCGCCACCTTCGGCACGGTCTGGTGGAAGGGCAGCGCCGCGCTGCCGCCGCTGACCCTGCTCGGCAACCCCACGGTGGCGCTCAGCCTCGCGGTGCTGCTGGCGATGTGGCTGCTCGGCGTGCGCCGCGGCATCTCGGTCACCGAGCTGTCCGAGCTGGCCGCCCGGTCGCTCCGCCCGATCGGCATGATCATGCTGGTGATCGGCGCGGGCGCGTTCTTCGGCGCGGTCATCTCCGCCACCGGCGTCGGCAAGGCGCTGGCCGGCACGCTGTCGGACGCGGGCCTGCCGACCATCGTGCTGGCCTACCTGATCAGCTGCGGACTGCGGCTCGCGCAGGGCTCGGCGACCGTCGCGATCGTCACCACCGGCGGGATCGTCGCGCCGCTGGTCGCCGGCGGCGACCACTCCCAGCCGCACCTGGCGCTGATCGCGATCGCCATCTCGGCCGGGTCGATCTTCGCCTCGCACGTCAACGACGGCGGCTTCTGGATCGTGTCCCGCTACTTCAACATGTCGGTTCGCGACACGCTGAAGACCTGGACCGTGCTGGAGACCATCCTGTCGCTGGTCGGCTTCGCCGTCGCGGGTCTGCTCAGCACCGTCGTCTGAGCGCCGTCCCGGCCCACCCCTGGTCCCGGCCCGCCCCGCCGCCTCGGCGCGGGGCGGGCCGAGGCATGGCGGGGTGGCGTCAGGGCAGCAGGCCGGCGCGGCGGGCCGTGGTGACGGCCTCCAGCCGGGTATGGCTGTCGAGCTTGCGCATGGCCGAGCGCAGGTAGCTCTTCACCGTCTCGGGCAGCAGCCCGAGCCGCCGCGCGGCCTCGGCGTTGGTGCAGCCGACCGCCACGTGCGACAGCACGTCCAGCTCGCGCGGCGACAGCACCGGCCGGGGCGGGCTGCCGGGGTCCGCGGGGCCGGGCCGGCCGGCGGCGCGGTCCGGCGGGGCGGCGGTGAGCCGTCCGGCCGCCGCCAGCCGCACCGACGCCTCGCGCAGCCGTTCCCGCGTGTGCGGGTCGCGCACCTGCTCGGCCAGCCCGCGCAGGTCGGCGTGGACGGCGCGGACCTCCTCCCAGCGCGCGGCGGGCGAACCCGCCCGGCCGTCCCCGGCCGGGGGCCCGCCCCCGCAGGGCGGGACGGCCTCGCGCCACGCGGCGGCCAGCGCCTGGTCGGCCCGGTCCTGGACGGCGAGGTCCTGCTCCAGGTCGCGGGCCGCCTGCATGGCCGCGGTGACCACCCGGTCGGCCAGCGACAGCGGCTCGCGCAGCGCCCCGTACAGCACACCGCGGACGTGCCGCCGCACCACGATCGGCACCGCGACGATCGACAGCAGCCCCTCGCGCCCCACCGGCCGGTCGTAGTCGTGGCTGATCGCGGTCGCCCGCGGGTAGTCGCTGACCCAGACCGGGCGGCCCATCGCCATCGCCTTGCCCCCGAGGCCGTTGCCCTGCCGCACCACCAGCCCGTCGAGGGAGTCGGTGGTGTGCCCCACCAGTTCGGTGATGCGCAGCCGGTCGCGGCCGTTCAGCGCGCCGCCGAACACCATGGGCAGCCCGGTGGCGCGGTGCAGGGAGAGCACCGCGGAGCGGACCGCGCCGGCATCGTCACCCATGTCCAGAAGCATGCCCGGTCAGGCCGGGAGGGAAAAGGGCCTCGGGCCCGGCGCGGCCGTGTGCGCCATGGCGCGGCTCAGCCTCGCGCCGCGTCGGCGGCGGGCAGGCCGAGGATGCCGGCCGCCTCGGCGCGCATCTGCACCTTGCGGACCTTCCCGGTGATCGTCATCGGGAACTCGTCCACCACGTGCACGTACCGGGGGATCTTGAAGTGCGCCAGCCGCTCGGCGCAGAACGCGCGCAGGTCCGCGGCGGTGAGCGCCGAGACGCCCGGACGCAGCCGCACCCACGCCATCAGCTCCTCCCCGTACTTGGCGTCGGGGACCCCGATGACCTGCGCGTCCACGATGTCGGGGTGGGTGTGGAGGAACTCCTCGACCTCCCGCGGGTAGACGTTCTCGCCGCCGCGGATCACCATGTCCTTGATCCGGCCGGTGATGCTCAGGTAGCCCGCGCCGTCCATCACGGCCAGGTCGCCGGTGTGCATCCAGCGGGCCGCGTCGATCACCTCGGCGGTCTTGTCGGGCTCGTCCCAGTAGCCGAGCATCACCGAGTAGCCGCGGGTGCACAGCTCGCCCGGCGCGCCGCGCGGCACGGTGACCCCGGTGGCGGGGTCGACGACCTTGACCTCCAGGTGCGGGTGGACGGTTCCGACCGTGGAGACCCGCAGCTCGGCCGAATCGCCCGCGCGGGTCTGGACGGACACCGGGGAGGTCTCGGTCATGCCGTAGCAGATCGCCACCTCGCCCATCCCGAACCGCTCGACGACCTGCTTCATCACCTCGACCGGGCACGGCGACCCGGCCATGATCCCGGTGCGCAGGCAGGACAGGTCCAGGGTGGTGGCGGACGGCTCGGCCAGCATCGCGATGAACATCGTCGGGACGCCGTACAGCGAGGTGCAGCGCTCGGCGGCGCACGCCTCCAGCGTCGCGGCCGGGTCGAAGCCGGGCGCCGGGATCACCACGCAGGCGCCGTGGGTGGTCGCCGCCAGGTTGCCCATCACCATGCCGAAGCAGTGGTAGAACGGCACCGGCAGGCAGATCCGGTCCTCCTCGTCGTAGCCGCACAGCTCGCCGACGAAGTAGCCGTTGTTGAGGATGTTGTGGTGCGAGAGCGTCGCGCCCTTCGGGAACCCCGTGGTGCCGCTGGTGTACTGAATGTTGATCGGGTCGTCGGTGCTCAGCCCGGCGCCGATCGCGGCGAGCCGGGTACGGTCGCCGGCCCGGCCGGCCGCCAGCAGCGCGTCCCAGCCGTCCAGCCCGATCAGCAGCACCTCGCGCAGCGCCGGGCAGGACGGCCGCACCTCCTCGATCATCCCGGCGTAGTCGGAGTTCTTGAACGCCGGCACGGCCACCAGCGTGCGGACCCCGGCCTGGTTGAGCACGTACTCCAGCTCGTGCACCCGGTAGGACGGGTTGATGGTGACCAGGATCGCGCCGATCTTGGCGGTGGCGTACTGCACCAGCGTCCACTCGGGGCAGTTGGGCGCCCAGACGCCGACCCGGTCGCCGGTCCCGACGCCGAGGTCCAGCAGGCCGAGCGCGACCGCGTCCACGTCGGCGGCGAGCCGGTCGTAGGTCCAGCGCCGTCCGGACGGGCGGTCGACCAGCGCGTCCCGGTCGGCGAACGCGGCGACGGTGCGGTCGAGGTTGGCGCCGATCGTGTCGCCGAGCAGCGGCACCGCCGACGTGCCGGAGGCGTACGAGGGCGCGGTCCGGCCCGTCATCGCAGGTCCTCCTCACGGAACTCGCCGGCGGGCCGGGCGTCCGCGTCGGGGTGCCGGTCCACCTCACCCGCGCGCAGCTCGACTCGGCGGATCTTGCCGGAGATGGTCTTGGGCAGCTCGCCGAACTCCAGCAGCCGCACCCGCTTGTAGGCCGACAGCCCGGCCCGGCTGTGCGCGAAGATCGCCTTCGCGGTCGCCGCGGTCGGCTCCCAGCCCGCGGCGAGCGTCACGTACGCCTTGGGCACCGCGAGCCGCAGCGGGTCGGGCGAGGGCACCACCGCGGCCTCGGCCACCGCCTCGTGCTCGATCAGCACGCTCTCCAGTTCGAACGGGGAGATCTTGTAATCGGACGCCTTGAACACGTCGTCGGAGCGGCCGACGTAGGTGATGTAGCCGTCGGCGTCCCGGGAGCCGATGTCGCCGGTGTGGTAGAAACCGCCCGCCATCGCCTCGGCGGTGCGGTCCGGGTCGCCGTGGTAGCCGGTCATCAGCCCGAGCGGGCGGTCGTCCAGGTCGAGGCAGATCTCGCCCTCGTCGCCGCGCTCGCCGGTCACCGGGTCGATCAGCTCGACCCGGTAGCCGGGGACGGGCCGTCCCATCGAGCCCGGCTTGACCGGCCGGCCCGGCGTGTTGGCGATCTGCACGGTCGTCTCGGTCTGCCCGAAGCCGTCGCGGATCGTCCGGTCCCAGGCCGTCCGGACCCGCTCGATCACCTCGGGGTTGAGCGGCTCGCCCGCCGCGACCACCTCGCGCGGCGGCGCCGCCAGCCGGGTCAGGTCGGCCTGGATCAGCATCCGCCACACCGTCGGCGGCGCGCAGAAACTGGTCACGCCGCAGCGGTCCAGGGTGTCGAGGAGCCGGTCGGGGTCGAAGCGGGTGTAGTTGAAGATGAACACGCACGCCTCGGCGTTCCACGGCGCGAACACGTTGCTCCACGCGTGCTTGGCCCAGCCGGGCGAGGAGATGTTGAGGTGCACGTCGCCGGGCCGCAGCCCGAGCCAGTACATCGTCGACAGGTGTCCCGCCGGGTAGGACGCGTGCGTGTGCTCGACCAGCTTGGCCCGCGCGGTGGTCCCCGAGGTGAAGTACAGCAGCAGCGTGTCGGACGCCCGGGTCGCGCCGTACGGGGTGAACGCCTCGTCCGCCTCGTACGCCGCGTCGTAGCGGAGCCATCCCTCGACCGGAGCGCCGACGGCGATCCGGGTGTAGTCGCCGTCCAGCCCGTCGAACTTCGCGACGTCGGCCGAGCCCGCCACCACATGGCGGGCCCGTCCCCTCGTGAGCCGGTCGCGGAGGTCGGCCGGGCCGAGCAGCGGCGTGCACGGGATCAGCACCGCGCCGAGCTTGATCGCGGCGAGCACCGTCTCCCACAGCTCGACCTGGTTGCCGAGCATCAGGACGATCCGGTCGCCGCGCCGCACCCCGGCGGCGCGCAGGTGGTTGGCGACCTGGTTGGAGCGGCGGGACAGGTCGGCGAACGAGTACCTGGCCTCCGAGCCGTCCTCCTCGACGATCCACAGGGCCGGGCCGTCGTTGCCGTCCGCGATGCGGTCGAACCAGTCCAGGGCCCAGTTGAACCCGGTCAGGACCGGCCAGCGGAACTTCTCGTACGCCGTCGCGAGGTCCTCGCGATGGGCGAGCAGGAAATCCCGCGCCGCCCGGAACTCCACTGCCGGCATGGTTCCTCCTGTTGCCGCACTGCCACCCGGATAAACAGGATCGTTCGGCAGTCGGGTGAGGTCCACCACCCCCGAACGGGGGTGGCCGCGTGTCACCCGGCGACGAAGGCGGCCCGCAGCACGTGCGCCATGTGCGCGCCGATCCGCTCGGGCGACCAGTCGCGGTCGACCAGCAGGGTCTCGCAGACCCCGTTGGAGATCAGCGCCAGCAGCATGTCGGTGGCGCTGTCGACCGTCCAGTGCGGCGCCAGCATCCCCTCGTCGTCGAGCCGCCGGATCAGCGCCCGGTTGGACTCCAGTCGCCAGTACATGGCGGCCTCCCAGTGCCGCGCCGCGTCGGGGTCGGCGTGCGCCACCCGCTCGACGGCGCGGGACACCGCGAGGACGCGCGGCATGAACGCGGCGTGCAGGCGGGCGAACTCCTCCAGCGCCGTGACGGCGTCGGGCGCGGAGCTGATCGGCGCGAACCGGCCCTCCACGTCCTCGACCTCGTTGACGTAGTCGTACAGCGCGGTGAACAGGTCGCTGCGGGAGGTGAAGTGCAGGTAGACGGCGCGGCGGCTGACCCCGGCCCGCTGTGCGACGGCGGCCATGGTGACCGCGCCGGCGCCCTCGTCCTCGACCAGCTCGCGTACGGCCCGCAGCAGCGCAGCGCGGGAGCGGCGGCTCCGCGCGTTGCGCGGCTCACCGATCGACTTGGGCATGTCGCCATCGTCCCAGGTCGCGATAAATGCATGCGGCGTGAGGCTTCTTCTGCATGCCGCCGGCCGGGACGGGGGACGCCGGCGGGGAAAGGGGACGCCGGCCGGTGCGGTGACCGGCCGGCGTCCGCCGGCTAGCTCTCCGAGGACCCGGTCACTCGTCGTCCACCTCGTTGGGAGCGGTGGCGACGGTGTCGCCGGAGCCGACGCCCTTCCCGGTCACGGTGCCGGTGCCGTTGCCGTTCCCGGCGCCGGTGACCTCGTTGATGATGTCGCTGCCGGGGCTGCCGTTCCCCTCGGCGAGGTTGAGCGACCGGTCGATCTCCAGGGCGCTGTCGTTGCCGGAGTCCTCGCCGCTGTTGCCGAAGTCGACGTTGACGGAGCCGATGAGCGGTGCGGGAGCCGATGCCGCCGATGCCGTGCCCGCGCAGGTGAGCGTGCAGAGGCAGGTGACGATGGCGTACACGAGGGCCTTGGCGAAAAGGCGCATGGTTGTTCTCGTCCTCTCGGTCGGTCGTGGGTGATGGGTCAGGCGGTGGCGTGCGCGGGCTCGGGAACCGGCCGCGGCTCCTGCCGCTTGGCGAAGCGCTGCGCGAGCCACGAGCACACCAGTAGCTGGAACTGGTGGTAGAGCATTAGGGGCAGGACGGTGGTGCTGACGGCCGCGCCCGCGAACAGCACGGTCGCCATCGGTAGCCCGCTGGCCAGGCTCTTCTGCGAGCCGCAGAACAGGATCGCGACGCGGTCCGCCCGCGAGAAGCCGAAGGCCCGCGCGAGCAGCGCGGCGATGCCGAGCGCCAGGGCCAGCAGGCCGGCGATGACCAGGGCGAGCAGCACGAGCTGCCGGACCGCCAGCCCGCTCCACACCCCGCTGACGACGCCCTGGCTGAAGGCCGTGTACACCACCAGCAGGATGACGCCCCGGTCGTAGAGGCCCAGGAGCCCGCGCCGGGCCCGGACTCGGTCGCCGATCCAGCGCTGGGCGGCCTGCCCGGCCAGGAACGGCAGCAGCAGGCGGACCATGATGTCGCCGACCGAGGCGAGCGAGAACCCGCCGTCGCCCGCCGAGATCAGCACCGCGACCAGCACCGGCGTGAGCACCACCCCGACGAGGTTGGAGAGCGAGGCGCTACAGATCGCGCCCGCCTCGTTCCCCTTCGCGATGGAGGTGAGCGTGATCGACGACTGCACGGTGGACGGCAGCACGCACAGGAACACCACGCCCGCGTACAGCGGCTCGTCCAGCACCTCCGGCACCAGCACCGCGCAGGTGAGGGCCAGCACCGGGAACACCGCGAAGGTGACGAACGAGATGGCCGCGTGCAGCCGCCAGTGCCGCAGCCCGCTCAGCGCCTCGGTTGTCGACAGCCGCGCGCCGTAGAAGAAGAACAACAGGGTGATCGCGATGGTGCCCGCGAGGTCCAGGACCCCGGTCACGCCACCGCGGGCGGGCCACATCGCGGCGATTCCCACGGTGCAGAGAATCGCCGCGATGTAGGGATCGATGTGCAGCCGCGCCAATGCCGCGGAGACGACACGCATTTCTCTTCTTGCTCCCAACCTCGTCCTGCCGCCATCGATCCGGAAGAAAGGGAACTACGCCAGGGAATCGGCCAGTACCCGCACGGGTTCCCGTTCGGGCTTGGGGTGGTTTCTGCTGATGTTCTGCTCCAGCAGTGCGATCGACTCCTTGACGCCGACGCTGCGCCCGGTCATTTCGGGAAGCCGGCCCTCGGCGGCCTTGAGTCCCCGCATCGCCTCCTCCATCGCGGTCTGCGCGGCGAACAGGCAGGGCGTGCTGTAAATGGCCACATCGACCCCCAGGGCGGTCAACTCCGGCAGCGAGATGCGCGGCGACCTGCCGCCCGCGATCTGGTTGAACAGCAGCGGCTTGTCGCCGATCACGGCCCGCACCTTGTGGATCCAGTCGATGCTGCGGACGCCGTCGACCAGGACGACGTCGGCGTCGGTCTCGGCCAGCGCCGCCGCGCGGCGCAGGATCTCGTCCTCGTCGCTCGCGTCGGTGCGGGCCACCACCACCAGGTCCCGGCGGGTGCGCAGCACCATGTCGAGCTTGTCGAGGTACTCCTCCAGCGGGAGGAGCCGCTTGCCGTCCACGTGCCCGCAGCGGCGCGGGCGCTGCTGGTCCTCCAGGATGACGCCGGAGGCGCCGGTCAGCTCGAGCTGGTCGACGACGTGGCAGGCGACCTCCGGGTCGACGTAGCCGTCGTCGATGTCGACGAGCAGGTGCTGGGCCGGGAAGGCGAGCCGGAGCCGCTGGACGAACGCCACCATGTCGGGCCAGGCGATGAACCCGATGTCGGGCAGGCCGTAGTGGGACGCCGCGAATCCGAATCCGGACACGAACAGGCCGTTATAGTGCTTTGCGGCGACGGAGGCGGAGAACATGTCGAACACTCCGATGAGCGGGGTGACTCCGTCCGACAGGATCTCGCGTCGTAGCTCGTCTCCGTAATTCACGTTCTCTCTCCTATTGTCGTGTTTCATACGGGCGGGCGGATCCGCCCGGCTCGCGCCGGCGGGTCCGGCCCGACCTGGATTCGCGCACGGAATCTGCAACTTCTCCGTGCCACAAATAGTTATTCATATGTGATGTACAGCGCCGGCAAGGTCTCGCTTTTGCCGTGATAAAATCGCGCGCGCGCAAAACGCTTTGCCCTTTGATTTCCGATTTCGCGGGGCCCCTCGCGGCGGTCCCCGGAACGGCATGACCCGGAAAGGCATGACAGAGCCCTCCGCCCGCACGGTGAGGCCGTGCGGGCGGAGGGCTCTGGGACGAGGCCGGGTCGGCGCCTCCGGGTCAGCGCCTCCGCACGAGGGCGACCCCGCCGGCCGCGAGCACGACGACCGCTGCGACCAGCCCGATCCACAGCCACCCCGACGAGCCGCCGGACCCCTCCGGAGCGCCCGCGGCGGGACCGGCAGAGGCGGAAGCGGAGGCCGGTGCCGAGGTTGGGGCGTCGGTCTTCGCGGACGTCGCCGATGTCGAGCCCCGCACCGTGAAGGTGTAGCTGCCCGTCACCGGGTGGCCGTCAACGGAGACCACGCGCCAGCCGACGGTGTAGACGCCGTTCGGCAGCGTCCCGTCCACCGCCTGCGTGACCTTGTTGTCGACCGCACGCGCGGGCCCCGCTGCGTGCTGCCCGCCGTTCGTGTCCGACAGCACCACCTTCGGAACCATCACCGGATCGGCATAGGTGAGCTCGATGGAGGACGGTGCGCGGGCCGTGGACCCCGGCGCCGGGGTGGACGACCTGAGCGTGGTGTGCGCCGACGCCGGAGGCGCGGCGACGAGTGTCAGCACCGTGGAGGCCAGCACCGTGGAGGCCAGTGCGGTGAAGACCAGTGCAGTGACGGCCGGGAGGGGTGCGGCGGCGGGCCGCCTCACGACCGGCTCCGTCGGTTCCGCGCGAGGCCGAGGCCGCCGGCCGCGATGCCGATCACCCCGGCGGCGAGGCCGAGCCCGCCCAGCAGGCGGGCCGTCCCGTCGTCCTCGCCGCCGCCGGACGGCGCGCCGGCCTTCGCCTTGTCGGCCGGTCCGGCCTCGGCGACGGCGGTCGCGCCCTTGGGGGTCAGCCTGAGCACCGGGGCCGGGTGCTCGGGCTCGTCCTGCCCGTCGACCTGGTTCTGGTCCCACTTGACGACCTCGCCGCCGGAGTAGGTCTGCTCGGTCTTGAACACCAGCCGGTCGATGCCGGTCGGGATCGGCCCCATCGAGACGTCGAACTCCTGGAACTGGCCGGCCTCGATCCGGCCGCCGGTCCAGGTGATCCGGGTGACGGCCTCGGTCAGCTCGCCGCCCTCGGTCTGCACCGGCGTCGGCAGCCTGCTCTTGTCGACCTTGACCGTCCAGCCGGGCACCGGCCGGACCGACACCGAGGCGAGCGGGTGGTCGGCGGGCAGGTCCACCCGCACCTTGGTGGTGCCCGCGTCGTCCCGCTCGTTCGGGACCCGGAAGGACACCTTGGTGTAGCCGCCCTGCTCGGCGGTCCCGGGGTTGACGGTGACGTGGGCGGACGCGGCGGTCGCGAGGCCGGCGACCGAGATCGCGGTGAGGACGCCTGCCGCGGCGAGGCGGCGGGCGTGGACGTGGACGCGGGTGCGGGTGCGGGCCTGGACGCGGGCGCGCTGGATGGCGCTCATGACGGAACTCCGTTCGAGACGTACGGGAAGGGCCGGATGCGCCGGGGACCGGCGTCCGGTGACGTACGGCGCTCGCGGGTCAGATGAGGGCGAGCGCTCTCGAACGGGCGGGCGGCCCCCGCCGGACGACGAGATGCCGGAGCACCCGGACGGTGGGACGCGGGGCGTCCGCCGCGGGTGCGACCGGTGTACGCGCCGGAGGGGTGGCGGGTTCGACCGCGAGGAGGGCGAGCAGCAGCCGGATAGGTCGGTCGGCCATCGCCGAGACCCGCCTGGCCAGCGACCATGCGGCCCGCTCGCCGCGCCGCAGCCACCACGCCGACAGCAGTGCCGCCGCGACGTGCGCCAGCGTCATCGCGGCGCCCGAGCCATGGCCGCCGCCGGACACGGGCGCGGGATGGTGCTCGGCCATCCCGGGCGCGCAGGCGCTCGCGAAGAGCGTGTGCAGCGCGAACTGTCCGCCGAGCAGCCCGCCCGCGAGCGTGGGCAGCGAGCGTTCGTGCCCGGCCAGCGCCAGTGTGACCGCCAGCACCGCGCCGAAACCGGACGCGACGGCCCAGCCGGGGACCGCCGCCGGGGACGCCAGGGCGTGCCCGGCGGTCGCCAGAGTGACGCACACGGTGGCGAAGACGACCGCCCGGGAGGTGCGGAACAGCGGATGCGGGGGAGGCGGGGACATGGCGTGCCCATCGTCCCACCCTGGTCCGCGGGTCGTCATCCACCCCCCAGCGGATCGTGTGACACGCCCTACATCTTGGGGTGGCGCAGTGGTGGCCGACTAGATGTAGGGTCGGGCCTCGTGCTGGTTCGCCCCTGCCGCGGTTCGGCGGGGGCGTCGCAAGAGGGAACCCGGTGTGAATCCGGGACTGCCCCGCAGCGGTGAGCGGGAACGACCGCCGTCATCGAGCACTGGTCCGCCCGGCGGACCGGGAAGCGACGGTCAGTAGCCCGCGTCTCGTCCAGAGGCGCGTCGCCCGCGAGTCCGAAGACCTGCCCGCACGTTGAACGTCCAGGCTCCGCGGGAGGGCCGCTGGGCGGGTGCGCGGCGTACCGCCGCGCCTCGTTCGCGTGCCCCGGTGGAGCGAGCTCGCGAGGGGATTGAGCACGTGACACAGGAAATGATCGCGACGCCTGGGGCGCGCCACGCCGGCGCCGCACCGGCGGGCACGCCCGCGACCGCACCCGCGGACGGGACGGCGGGCGAGGCGCTGGCCGCGCAGGTCGAGGGCGCCTGCGCCGGGCTGCCGGGCGCCGACCCGCGCCGCGTCCTGGCCGCCGTCCGGTCCGGGAACGGCGTCGGCGCGGCGGGGCTGCGCGAGCTGGCGATCGGCGAGGCCGCCGCGCTGGTCGCCGCCGAGCCCGCCTACTCCAAGGTCGCCGCCCGGCTGCTCGGCGCGCACATCGCCGACGAGGCCGCCGCCGAGGGGGTCGCGACGTTCGCCGGATCGATCGCCGCCTCGCACGCCGCCGGGCTGCTCGCCGACGCGCCCGCCGCGTTCGTCGCCGCCAACGCCGCCGCGCTGGACGCCCTGATCGACGAGACGGCCGACGACCGCTTCGAGTACTTCGGGATGCGCACGCTCTACGACCGCTACCTGCTGCGGCACCCCGAGACCCGGCGGGTGCTCGAACGCCCGCAGTACTTCCTGCTGCGCGTGGCGACCGGGCTGTCCGACACCGTGGACGACGCCGCCGAGCTGTACGGGCTGCTCAGCACGCTGTCGTACCTGCCGAGCTCCCCGACGCTGTTCAACTCCGCCGCGCGCCGCCCGCAGCTCTCGTCCTGCTTCCTGCTCGACTCGCCGCGCGACGAGCTGGAGTCGATCTACGAGCGGTACGCGCAGGTGGCGCGGCTCAGCAAGTACGCGGGCGGCATCGGCATCTCGTGGACGAAGGTGCGCTCGCGGGGATCGCTGATCCGGGGCACCAACGGGCACTCCAACGGCATCGTGCCGTGGCTGCGCACGCTCGACTCGTCCGTCGCCGCCGTCAACCAGGGGGGCCGCCGCAAGGGCGCGGCGTGCGTCTACCTGGAGCCGTGGCACGCCGACGTCGAGGAGTTCCTGGAGCTGCGCGACAACACCGGCGAGGAGGCGCGCCGCACCCACAACCTCAACCTGGCCAACTGGATCCCGGACGAGTTCATGCGGCGGGTCGAGGCCGACGCGGCGTGGTCGCTGTTCGACCCCAAGGAGGTCCCCGAGCTCGCCGACCTGTGGGGCGAGGAGTTCGACGCCGCGTACCGGCGGGCCGAGGCGGACGGCCGGTACGTCCGGCAGGTCCAGGCGCGGC
The DNA here is from genome assembly GCF_030283145.1 of Actinomadura xylanilytica. Classification (GTDB taxonomy): domain Bacteria; phylum Actinomycetota; class Actinomycetes; order Streptosporangiales; family Streptosporangiaceae; genus Spirillospora; species Spirillospora xylanilytica. The sequence goes on along the minus strand of NZ_JASNWE010000002.1, from coordinate 583,229 downwards.
GGCTGTACGCGCGGATGATGCGGACGCTCGCCGAGACCGGCAACGGCTGGATGACGTTCAAGGACGCCTCCAACCGGTCCTGCAACCAGACCGCCGAACCGGGCAACACGGTGCACCTGTCCAACCTGTGCACCGAGATCATCGAGGTGACCAGCGACGGCGAGACCGCCGTGTGCAACCTCGGCTCGGTCAACCTCGCCGCGCACGTCGGCCCGGACGGCATGGACTGGCCGCGCCTGCGCCGGACGGTCCGCACGGCCGTCCGCTTCCTGGACCGGACGATCGACCGCGGCTTCTACCCGACCGGCGAGGCCGAGGGCGCCAACGGCAAGTGGCGGCCGGTCGGGCTCGGCGCGATGGGCCTGGCCGACGTGTTCTTCACGCTGCGGCTGGCGTTCGACTCCGCCGAGGCCCGCGAGCTGTCCACCCGCATCGCCGAGGAGATCGCGCTCGCCGCCTACGGCGCGTCCGCCGACCTCGCCGCCGAGCTGGGCCCGCTGCCCGCCTACGCGCAGACCCGGACGGCGCGCGGCCGGCTGCACCACGACCACTTCCCGGAGGCGACGCCCGCGCGCGCCGCCGAGTGGGACGCGCTGCGCGCCCGCATCGCCGAGGTCGGGCTGCGCAACTCGCTGCTCGTCGCGATCGCGCCGACCGCGACGATCGCGTCCATCGCGGGCTGCTACGAGTGCGTCGAGCCGCAGGTGTCCAACCTGTTCAAGCGCGAGACGCTGTCGGGGGAGTTCCTCCAGATCAACGGGTACCTGGTGGCCGAGCTCAAGGCCCGCGGCCTGTGGACGACGGCGGTGCGCGAGGCGATCAAGCGCGCGAACGGCTCGGTGCAGGGCCTGGCCGACCTGCCGGACGATCTGCGGTCGCGCTACCGGACCGCGTGGGAGCTGCCGCAGAAGGCGCTGATCGACATGGCCGCCGGGCGCACCCCGTACATCGACCAGAGCCACTCGCTCAACCTGTTCATGGAGACGCCGACCATCGGCAAGCTGTCCTCGATGTACGCCTACGCGTGGCGCAGCGGCCTGAAGACGACCTACTACCTGCGGTCCCGCCCGGCGACGCGGATCGCGCAGACCACCGTCGCCGGCGCCGCCGCGTCCGGCGCCGCCGTGTCGGACGCCGCCGCGTCCGACACCGACGCCGTCGTGTGCTCGCTGGAGAACCCCGAGACCTGTGAGGCGTGCCAGTGAGCGAGTCGACCGGAGGGCGCGGCATGCTGCTCGACCCCGGCATGGACCTGACGCTGCGGCCCATGCGCTACCCCGACTTCTACGAGCGGTACCGCGCCGCGATCCGCAACACCTGGACGGTGGAGGAGGTCGACCTCGGGTCCGACCTCGCCGACCTGGCCCGGCTGACGCCCGCCGAGCTGCACCTGGTCAACCGGCTGGTCGCGTTCTTCGCCACCGGCGACTCGATCGTGGCCAACAACCTGGTGCTCAACCTCTACAAGCACCTGAACGCGCCCGAGGCGCGGCTCTACCTGTCGCGGCAGCTCTTCGAGGAGGCCGTGCACGTCCAGTTCTACCTGACCCTCCTGGACACCTACCTGCCCGATCACCAGGAGCGGGCCAAGGCGTTCGCGGCGATCGAGCACATCCCCTCGATCCGGGCCAAGGCCGAGTTCTGCTTCCGCTGGATCGGCACCATCGACAAGCTGGACGAGCTGGCCACGGGCGCCGACCGGCGCGCGTTCCTGCTCAACCTGATCTGCTTCGCGGCGTGCATCGAGGGGCTGTTCTTCTACGGCGCGTTCGCCTATGTCTACTGGCTGCGGTCCCGGGGCCTGCTGAACGGCCTGGCGTCCGGCACCAACTGGGTGTTCCGCGACGAGAGCATGCACATGGAGTTCGCGTTCTCGGTGGTCGACACCGTCCGGGCCGAGGAGCCCGAGCTGTTCGACGCGGCGATGACCGAGCAGGTCACCCGCATGATGGAGGAGGCCGTCGAGGCCGAGCTGGCGTTCGCCCGCGACCTGTGCGGCGACGGCCTGCCGGGGATGTCGGCGGACGACATGCGCGGCTATCTGGAGTACGTCGCCGACCAGCGGCTGGCGCGGCTCGGCCTGCCGATCCGGTACGGCACCGCGAACCCGTTCGCGTTCATGGAGTTGCAGGACGTGCAGGAGCTGTCCAACTTCTTCGAGCGGCGCGTGTCGGCGTACCAGATCGGCGTCGAGGGCAGCGTCGCGTTCGACGAGGCGTTCTGAGGCGTCCGGTCCGCCGGTTCTCCGTTCTCGCCCGTTCCTTCGTTCTCTGTTCCTCGGTTCCTCTGCGCGGACGCAAACTTTCCGGTAGGGGCGCTCGTTGACCTGATGAGGCGGCGACCCCCCGCCGCACCGTGAGGCCGAGGAGAACGAGATGGCTTCTCTCATCGACCGGATCAAGGGCTACGTGAACAGCCCGCAGGCCCGGCAGGCCCGCGCGCGGGCCGAGCGGGTCGCCCGCGACCCGAGGACCAGGGCGAAGGCGCGCGGCCTGCTGGCGCGCCTCCGCGGGGGACGGCGCCACTGATCCGACACGCCGTCCGATCCCGCGTCCCGACCGGGCCCGTCCCGCCGCCGTACCGGCGGTGTGGCGGGCCCGCCGGGTTCACGGCCCCTGTTGCATGTTGGACGTAGCTGCGACTTGTTTGCAATAGTGGGGATCATGGCCAACTACACGCTGCCCGACCTGCCTTATGACTATGCCGCCCTGGAGCCCGCGATCACCGGGGAGATCCTGGAGCTGCACCACGCCAAGCACCACGCGGCCTACGTCAAGGGCGCCAACGACACGCTCGAGAAGCTCGCCGAGGCGCGCGACAAGGAGCAGTTCGGCGGGCTGGTCGGCCTGGAGAAGACCTTCGCGTTCAACCTGTCCGGGCACGTGCTGCACTCGATCTTCTGGGACAACCTGTCGCCGGACGGCGGCGACCGCCCCGAGGGCGAGCTGGCCGCGGCGATCGGCGAGCACTTCGGCTCGTTCGAGGCGTTCCAGAAGCAGCTTTCGAGCGCCACCTCGCTCGTCCAGGGATCCGGCTGGGGCGTGCTGGCCTGGGAGCCGCTCGGCGAGCGCCTGGTCGTCGAGCAGATCTACGACCACCACGGCAACGTCGGGATGAACAGCACCCCGCTGCTGGTGTTCGACGCCTGGGAGCACGCGTACTACCTCCAGTACCGCAACGTCCGCCCGGACTACGTCCAGAAGCTGTGGTCGCTGGTCGACTGGACCGACGTCACGGCCCGTTTCGACGCCGCCCGCGCCGCCCGCGCCGTCTGACGGATCCGGCGGCAGGACCGTGCCGCCTCACAGACCGCGGCGTCCACCAGGCCGGGATCGTGCTCAGAACCTTTCCCTTGCGGCCCGGTGGGCGCCGCGCCTTCGTCCCGCGCCGCCGCCGGCTACCGGCCGGTACTTAGACTGGCCCGCGTGACGAGCGACTACGCGCACTGGGAGACGGTGCCCACGCGGTGGAAGGACAACGACGTGTACGGGCACGTCAACAACGTTGTCCACTACTCCCTGATGGACACCGTGATCAACGAGTGGATGATCCGGACGGCCGGTTTCGACCCGCTCACCAGCGACTCGATCGCGCTGTGCGTGGAGTCGCACTGCGAGTACAAGGCCGAGGTCTCCTTCCCGGACGCGATCCGGGTCGGGCTGCGGATCGGCAGGCTGGGCCGCTCCAGCGTCCGCTGGGAGATCGGCCTGGTCCGCGGCTCGGACGGCGTCCTGATCGCCGAGGGCCACTTCGTGCACGTGTTCGTCGGCCGCGACACCCGCCGCCCGGTGCAGATCGCGGGCCCGGTCCGGACCGCGATGGAGAAGCTGGAGACCCCATGACCAGGACCCGGTCCGCGGTGCTCGTCGAATCCGGCCGCCCCGCCCCCTACGCGGACTCCCGCCCGGTCGAGGTCGCCGAACTGTCGCTCGACCCGCCCGGCCCCGGCGAGATGCTGGTCCGGGTCGGCGCCGCCGGGCTCTGCCACTCCGACCTGTCGGTGCTCAACGGCTCCCGCCCCCGCCCGCTCCCCATGGCCCTCGGTCACGAGGCCGCGGGCGAGGTGATCGAGACGGGCGAGGGAACCGAGTTCGCACCCGGCGACCGCGTCGTGATGGCGTTCGTCCCGGCCTGCGGCCACTGCGCGCGCTGCGTCGGCGGCCGTCCGGCCCTCTGCGGCCCCGGCGCGAAGGCGAACGGCGCGGGCACCCTGCTCTCGGGCGCCAAGCGCTTCGCCGCCGCCGACGGCACCCGGCCCAACCACCACCTGGGCGTCTCGGCTTTCTCGGAGTACACGGTGGTGTCGGCGCGTTCGGCCGTGCGGGTCGACGCCGACCTGCCGTACGAGATCGCCGCCCTGTTCGGCTGCGCCGTCCTCACCGGCGCCGGCGCCGCGTTCTACAGCGCGCGAGTCGTCCCGGGCGACAGCGTCGCGGTGTTCGGCCTCGGCGGGGTCGGCCTCGCCGCGCTGCTGGCCGCCAAGGCCGCCGGCGCGTCCACCCTCATCGCGGTCGACGTCGTCCCGCACAAGCGCGAGCTGGCCGGACGGCTCGGCGCCACCCACACCGTCGCGGGCGGCCCCGGCGCGGTCGAGGCGATCCGCGAGATCACCGGCGGCGGCGCGGAGAAGGTGCTCGACACCACCGGCGTCGTCCCCGTCCTGGAGCAGTCCTACGCCGCGACCCGCGCGGGCGGCACCACCGTCACCGTGGGCCTGCCCGCCCCCGGCGAGCCGCTGACCCTGCCCGCGCTCAGCCTGGTCGCCGAGGAGCGCACGCTGCGCGGCAGCTACCTGGGCTCCTCGGTGCCCCGCCGCGACATCCCCCGCTTCATCGGCATGTACCGCGCGGGCACCCTCCCCGTCGACGCCCTCCTGTCGCACCGCCTCACCCTGGACGAGGTCAACACCGGTTTCGACCGCCTCGCCACCGGCGAGGCCGTCCGCCAGGTCATCACCTTCTGACCCTCCGGTCCGGGAGGTGAGGTTTGTTTCAGGTTTGTTTCGGGGCTGGGCGAGGTAAAGGAAGAGAGTTAGCTGTAGAACGCATATGTTGAGAGGACGGGTCCATGTGCGGCATCACCGGATGGGTGGACTACGACCGGGATCTCACCGCCGAGCGCGCGACCGCGCTGGACATGACACGGACCATGACACTGCGCGGCCCCGATGACCAGGGGCTGTGGATCGACCGGCACGTCGCGCTCGGCCACCGCCGGCTCGCCGTCATCGACATCGCCGGCGGCGTCCAGCCGATGACGCGCGGGCCCGCGACGATCGTCTACAGCGGCGAGACCTACAACTTCCACGAGCTGCGCCGCGACCTCGAAGGGCGGGGGCACCGCTTCCGGACGCGCAGCGACACCGAGGTGGTGCTGTACGCCTACCTGGAATGGGGCGCCGAGTTCGTCGAGCGGCTCAACGGCATGTTCGCGTTCGCCATCTGGGACACCCGCCGCGAGGAGCTCCTTCTCGGCCGCGACCGCATGGGCATCAAGCCGCTCTACTACGCGCCGACCCCGCACGGTGTGCTGTTCGGCTCGGAGCCCAAGGCGATCCTGGCGAACCCGCTGTTCACCGCCCGGATCGACGAGGAGGGCCTGGTCGAGCTGCTCACCAACACCAAGACCCCCGGGCATGGCATCTTCGCCGGGATGCACGAGGTCGTGCCGGGGCACACCGTCACCGTCTCGCGCCGCGGCGTGGTGGACCGCCGCTACTGGGAGCTGACCGCGCGCGAGCACACCGACGACATCCCGACCACCGTCCGGCACGTCCGCGAACTGCTGGACGACATCGTCCAGCGCCAGCTCATCTCGGACGTGCCGCTGTGCACGCTGCTCTCCGGCGGGCTGGACTCCAGTGCGCTGACCGCCCTGGCCGACCAGGCGCTGGGCCATGAGCGGGTGCGGTCGTTCGCCGTCGACTTCGTCGACGAGACCGGCGGCTTCGTCCCCGACGACATGCGCGACACCGCCGACGGGCCGTACGTGCACGACGTGGCCAAGCACGTCGGATGCGAGCACTCGGACGTCGTGCTCGGCAACGACCAGCTCGCCTCGCCGGAGGCGATGGCCACGGTGCTGCGCGCGAGGGACGCGCCGGCGATGGGCGACATGGACACCTCGCTGTACCTGCTGTTCGCCGAGATCCGCAGGCACTCGACGGTCGCCCTCTCGGGGGAGTCTGCCGACGAGGTGTTCGGCGGATACCGCTGGTTCCACGACCCGAAGGCGGTGGCGGCCGACCAGTTCCCGTGGGCGCAGGCAGGGCTGGGGCAGTCGTTCGAGCTGTTCTCCCCGCGGCTCCGCGAACTGGCCGTGACGTACCAGCGCGACCGCTACCACGAGGCGCTGACGGAGGTCCCGCACCTGCCGGACGCCGATCCGCACGAGCGCCGCATGCGCGAGATCTGCTACCTGCACCTCACCCGCATGGTGCGCCTGCTGCTCGACCGCAAGGACCGGATGAGCATGGCGGTCGGCCTGGAGGTGCGGGTCCCGTTCTGCGACCACCGGCTCGTCGAGTACGTCTTCAACACCCCGTGGTCGCACAAGACCTACGACGGCCGGGAGAAGAGCCTGCTGCGCGGCGCCGTCGCGGACGTGCTGCCCGAGTCGGTGGTGCGGCGCCGCAAGAGCCCCTACCCGGCCACGCAGAACCCCGGGTACGAGCAGGCCGTCCGCGACCGGCTCGCCGAGGTCGCCGCCGATCCCGCCGCGCCCGCCCGCCCCTACCTCGACCTGGACGCCGTCCGCACGCAGCTCGCCCGGCCACTGGGGCACGCGAGCATGCAGCGCGATCGCCTGCCCCTCGAACAGGCCCTGGGGATGAGCGACTGGCTGGCGGCCTACCGGCCCGAACTCATCTGACGGCCGCCCGCCCGCCCGGCGCCCGGCGCTCGAGGGACATCACCACGTCACCGCACCGGCCGATCCCCTACGGCGGTTCAGGGCGCCGATCGGGCCAGGTGGCGGTCAAATCGGGGTCATGGCCGCCAGCCGCGGGCGGGCCGCCGATGACGGGCACCCGATGCTGGCGGAGTGGATGACCAAGATGGACGGGCGCCCGCGGTTTCGGTCGTCATAGCGGGCGGGGCGAGGGCGGAGCTGCTGCGCACGGTCGCGTCCGTGCTGGGCCAGACCCTGGGCGCCATAGAGGCGGTCGTGGCCGGGACGGTCGGCGAGCCCGTGCTGAACCGGCTGGCGGGGACGGAGCGTGTCCGGGTCGTGCGGGACGGTCGGGAGGCGTCCGGGACCTACGTCATGTTCCTCGCCGCAGGGGAGACCCTGGACCGGCACGCGTGCCTGACGCTCTGCATGACGGCGGAACGGTCGGGTGCGCAGGTGGTGTCCGGATGCGGTGAGCGCACCCTCGGCCGCTGCGCGCTGGACGTCCACCACACGACCCGCGACTACATCGGCCCCCTGGAGACCAGCAAGGTCGCGCAGCACGGCGCGTCGACCGGACGGCTCTACCGGCGCGACTTCCTGGAGGAGCACGGCCTGTGGCCCGACACCGAGGCGGAGGCCGCGCGCGCGTGCACGGCGGCGGAGAAGGTCACGGTCGTTCCGCACGGTGTGCTCCGGGCGCCGCCGTTGGCGGTGTCCGGAGCGTTGCGCGCCAAGGCCGGACGGCTGGCGCGCGCGGGGACGAGCACCCGGGCCAAGCGCCTCGCCTACAGGAAGGTGCTCACGCGGCTTCCGGTCCGTAAGGGCAGCGTCGTCTTCGAGAGCGGACGGGGGCAGGTGTTCGGCGGCAGCCCGCGCGCCATCTACGAGCGGCTCCGCGCGGACGGTCATCCCGTTCACGCGATCTGGTCGTACGCGGGCTCGCGGGACGGCTTCCCCACGGACGCCAGGCTGGTCCGCCGCACATCATGGGGGTACTACTGGGCGCTGGCCCGCGCGCAGTACTGGATCGACGACCACGGGCTCCCCGGGCATCTGGCGAAGCGCTCGGAGACGACCTACATCCAGACCTGGCACGGCGCGGCGTTCGAGTTCGTCGGGTTCGACCGGCCGGAGACCAAGCTCGCCTCACGGGCGGCGCGCCGCCGCCTGCAACGGTCGATCGACCGGTTCGACTTCGTCGTCGTCGGCTCCGACCACGACCTGCGCACGCTGCTTCCGGGGCTGCGGACGAAGGCCGAGCCGCTGCCGGTCGGGCAGCCGCGCAACGACGCGCTCGTCACGGGCGGCGACTCGGAGCGCCTGGACGCCGTCCTGGACGAGCTGGGCGTGGACGGCACCGACACGCTCGTCCTCTACATCCCGGTCGACGGACGGCACGCGATGGCGCTCGATCCGGAGCGGTTCGCCGAACAGCTCGGAGACGGATTCGTGCTCCTGACGCGCGACGCGCGGAAACACGGCCCCGGCAGCCGGGTCGTCGACGTCTCCGAGGTGCAGGACCTGTGCCTGCTGATGCTGCTGGCCGACGTGCTCGTCACCGACCATGCGCCGGTGATGTTCGACTACGCGCTGCTGAACCGGCCGATGTTCTTCTACACGCCGGGACTAGAGGAGCGCGTGCGGCAGCGCGGCACGTACTTCGACCTCGCGCACGAGGCGCCCGGCCCGGTGGCCCAGGATCAGGACGCCTTGGCCGCGGCCGTGCGCGACTACCGCACGTTCGACGAGCTGTACGGCCCCGCGCGCAGGGCGTTCGCGGAGCGCTTCGGCGGATACGAGCGGGGCAACGCGGCCAAGGAGATCGTCGAGCGCTTCTTCGCCCCGCAGCGCGGATGAACACGCAGAGCGGCCCGGAGCCGCGAGACGAGCCGCACTCCCGCACCGGCCGCGAACCGGGCGACGCCGCCGCCGTCGCCGGCGACGATGCGCGGGCGCCGGACGGGCGTGGCCGGCGGTGGGCGGTGGTGGGCGTGCCCGCGCTGGTCGCACTGCTCCTGGGGCTGTGGGGGACCGGGCGGCCGTCCCTGTGGGCGGACGAGCTCGCCACGGTGGACGTCGCGCGCCGTTCGGTACCGCAGATCCTGCATCTGCTCCGGCACGTCGACGCCGTGCACGGCGCCTACTACCTGCTGATGCACTGGTTCGTGGACGTGGCCGGCTTCTCGTCCACGGCGGTGCGGCTGCCGTCGGTGGCGGCGACCGTGGTCGCGGCCGGGGTGCTGGCCGCGCTGGGACGGTCCCTGGCGGGGCCGCCCGCCGGGCTGCTCGCGGGGCTGGTCTTCGCCTGCACGCCGGTCGTCAGCCAGTACGCCCTGGAGGCCCGTTCCTATGCGCTGGTGACATGCGCCGCCGTCCTCGCCACGTATGCGTTCGTGCGCGCGCTCCGTTCAGGCGGGATCGTCTGGTTCGCGGTCTACGGCGTGCTGCTCGTGGCGGTCGGGGCCCTACAGATTTTCGGCTTCCTCCTGGTGGCGGCGCATCTGGTCACGGTGGTGGCCGTCCGCCGTACGTGGCGGGTGCGGCTCGCCTGGCTGGTGAGCGTCGTCGTGGCGGGCCTGCTGCTGGTGCCGCTGGCATGGGTGGCGTCGGGGCAGCGGTCGGCGGTCGAGTGGATTCCCGATCCGGACGTGGCGCATCTATGGGCGTCGGTGTGGGGAGTCACCGGAAGCGTCGCGGCCGTGGTCCTGATGGGGGCGCTGTGTGCGGTGGCGCTCGTGCGCGCGCGTGCCGGGGAGTTGGTCAGGGTCACCGTGCCGTGGGCGGTCGTCCCTCCGGCAGCGTTGCTGGCCGCGTCATTGGCCGAGCCCGTGTTCGTGGCGCGATACCTGCTGTTCTGCGTCCCGGCGGTGGCCCTGCTGGTGGGCGCGGGGCTGACCGTCCGGCCCCGTCTGGTCATGGTCCCGGTGGGGCTCGCCCTGCTGGTGGTGACCGCGGTCGTCCAGCCGACCCTTCGCAGGCCCGACAGCAAGTGGCACGACGTCACCCCGATCGTGCGCGTGCTCAAGGACGAGGCGCGGCCCGGGGACGCGTTTCTGGTGGCGCCGTCCGGGATGAGGTCGCTCTCCAGCGCGTACCCGCAGGTGTTCGCCGGGTTGTTGGACATCGCCCAGCGCAGTACCGGTGCCCATGACGGAACGCTTCACGGCCGTGAGGTGGGCGGAAAGGAACTGGCCCGCCGCCTGAGGAACGCCGACCGCGTGTGGGTGGTGCGCCGCATCAACGGGAACCGTCGCGTGGTCGCGCTCATGCGCAAGCGTGTCGCGATGGTGCGGAAGGCGGGACTGAGGCATCGCGTCGGACGCTGGACCGCCAAGCGGATGCGGCTGACCCTCTACGTCCGCCCCGACTCCACCGACACGTCCGGCGACACGTCCGCCGACTTCTCGAAGCCGCACGGGATCGGGAAGTAGCTCCCCAGGAAGCCGACCGTGGCCCGCCACTTCTGCGTCTCGGTCAGGTCGCCCGACGCCATGTCGTTGAGGCAGAACGCGTCGCGGTCGCGCAGCGTCAGCAGCCTGGTGAGCGTGGGCATGCTGGTGCTGTGGCTGAGCGGGACGGTGTCCACCGAGAGCGATCCGGGCACCGCCTTCCCGGTGCACAGCGCGTAGTAGTGGTAGAGCGACGACACCAGGGAGATGTCCTCGGTGGACCGGATCCTGCTGCGCGCCGTCGCGGCGACCTCTTCGGGGAACCGCCGCTCGATCTCGTTCAGCACGCTGCGCCGCAGGGCGTAGGGGGCGTGCTTGAGCGCCTGGACGGGAGTACGGCCGAATTCGCGTTCGATCAGGGCGCGGTTGTTCTTCGCGGCGGCCAGCCAGGTCGCGTCCTTCCCCGTGCGGGGGCTCATGGGAATGGTGGTCGAGGACGGGAAGAACTTGGTCAGCCCGTTGGAGTGGAAGAAGTGCGCGGGCGTGAGCGGCCGGCCTAGGAAGAAGTCGTCGTTGAGGTAGAGGAAATGCTCGGCGAGCCCCTCGATGTGGTGCAGCCGGGTCTCGATCGCGTGCGAGTTGTAGGTGGGCAGCGCGTCCGGGTCGGCGAAGACGTCGCGGTGGTCGACGACGGTCACGTCCTGGTGGGCCGTGTCGAGCCACGGCGGTGTCTGCCGGTCGGTGACGATCCAGACGCGCCGGATCCAGGGCGCGTGCATCGCCAGTGACCGCAGCGAGTACAGCAGCTCGTCGCGGCTGCTGTAGCGGCTCTCGCCGCCGTCGGCCTTGGCGGGTTCCGGTCCGTTGCCGAGCGCGGCCCGCCTGCGCTCCAGCCAGGCGGGGTCGGCGCCGTCCACCCAGGTGTAGACGGCGTCGATGGGGAAGGTCACGTCGTCGGCGAGCGGCCGGGTGAACGCCTCCAGCGAGGGATAGGCGCGCTCGCCCACGGTGAGGTCGGCGGGCCGCAGCGCCTCGGCGGGCACGGTGTTCCCGATCAGGGTGGGCCGGAGCGGGACGCGGCCCCCGTCGGCCGTGACCGCCCAGAACTCCAGGTCGCAGCCGTGGTCCTCGCCGAACTCCAGCGTCCGGGTGGTCGGCGCGATGACGTGGAAGATCCGCAGCCCGCCCGGGACCGGCCAGCTCTCGACGTCGCCGACCGGACCGGACGGCGGCGTGCCCGGCGCCGCCTTGAGCGGCTGCGCGTACACCGGCTCCTCGCCGTAGTGGCGGGCCAGTACGGCCAGTGCCTCGGCCCTGTGGTCCTCCGTCACCGCGACGCGATGTCTGAGCCCGCGGTCCCGCAGCACCAGGAAGGGAACACTCCCGTCGCGCAGAGCTTCCGTGACGGTCTCCAGGTTGAGGCGGGCGACGTCATGGGGGCCGAGGTCGTTCCTTAGCTGGACGAGTCGTTCGCCCTGGCGGGCATGTACTGCGGGGACGAAGCCGCCGACCGTCCGGGCGGTGTGCGCCGCCAGGCGGTCCGCGGCCCCCTCGTGCGCCGCGAGCGCGCGCGCGAAGAGCTCGGCCCGGCGGGCGGTGTCGCGCTCGGCGGTCAGGGACCGCGCCGTGATGAGCGCGTCCATGCCGAGCCGCAACCGGGTCGTCTCGTCGCCCATCAGCCCGGCCAGCCCGGCGGCCAGCGCGGCGACGCCGGGCTGGACCAGGTGGCCGTTGACGCCGTGGGAGACCAGCTCCCCGGCGCCCGGGTGCGCGTAGGCGATCACCGGCACCCCGGCGGCGAACGCCTCGGCCCGGGCCCGTCCGGAACCGGCGGACGCCCCGGTCACCACGCGCACGCTGCACTTGGCGATCTCGTCGGCCAGGCACGGCGCCGGGCCGAGCAGGTGCACCTGGTCCTGGAGATCCAGTGACTCGACCAGCCGGGCCAGGCTCCGCCGGGCCGGCCCGTCCCCGAAGATCCGCAGGGACCAGTCCGGGAACCGGTCCGCGATGGACGCGAACGCGCGGATCGCGTCGCCCGCGCGCCCGTCCTTGGTGAGCCGGTCGGCGAGCACGACCGTCCGGGCGGCCAGCGAGGAGCGCAGCCGGGGCCCCGGCGGCAGCGCCCAGGGGACGGCCTCGACCAGCGGCGCGGCGGCGCCCAGCGAGGCGGTGAACCAGCGCGCCGCGTGCTCGGTGGCGGTGATCAGCAGGTCGAGCCGGGGCGCGGACGCCAGCAGCGGCTCGTCCCGCGCCGTCCACGTCTCGGGGGCCAGACCGGTCTGGTGCACCAGCGCGGTGGCCGGGGGCGCGATCCGCACGGCCAGCGCCAGCGTGGCGGGGGCGGCCGTGACCAGGACGCCGGGGTCGACGGCCGCCGCGCCGCCGGCCCGCGCCTCGACGATGCCGAGGATCCGGACGTCGTGGCCGGCGCGGAGCCGCCGGGCCTGCTCCAGCGCGGCCTGTTCGGCCTCGCCGGCGGCGTCGGCCGAGGTGACGAGGTAGGTGATCTTCACGCGGTCTCCTCGGGAACGGAGCGGGTGAGCAGCAGCCGGCCACGGGCGGAGTAGCGCGGCCGGACGCGCAGCGGCGGCCGGCCCGCCGCGGTGTGGATCAGCCGGGCGGGGTAGCGGATCGACCGGTCCGGGCGCCGCAGGCCGTCGAGGTAGCGGCCGACCGGCAGCGCGGGCGCGCCGTCGACCGCGAGGGTGAACCGCCATTCGGGCGCCGCCGCGATCGCCTCGCCGGGGACGGTGAAGGTGAAGCGGCCCTCGCCCAGCACGACGGGCAGCCGGGTCCGCCCGTCCCGGTGGACCATCTCCACGACGGCGGGGCCGGGCCGGCCCGCGGCGATCAGCCGGCCGGAGACGGTCACCCCGTCCCAGCCGGTCACGACCCTGGTGACCTGGGCGCGCGGCGTGGCCGGGGTGAGGGTCAGCGACGTCCGCCCGCGCGTCGTGGCGCCGAGGACGTACCCGGTCCCGGTGTCGGGGCAGCGGGCGGCGGCGCGGGTCGGGCCGCCGGACGGGCGGCGCGGCGGCGGCCCGTAGACCGGATGGCGGCTCGCCCCGCCGTCGACGTGCCGCAGCCGCAGGTGCAGCAGCCACCTGCCGGGCCCGGGGCCGGCGAGCGTCGCGAGGTTCAGGGCGGTCGCGGCCGAGCGCGGCCCGTCCCGGTGCAGCCGGACGGAGTGCTCGTGCCCGTCCCTGGTCAGGACGAGGTGGACGGTGATCGGCCGCGGTCCGGCCGAGCGCGGCAGGCGCACCCGCACGTTCAGCGACACACCGTCCTGGACGACCAGCTCCTCGATCGTCGCCACCGGCAGGACGCGCAGTGCCGAACGCGCGCACCTCGCGCGCAACCGCCGCGCCTCGCGCGCCGCCGCCGTGGCGGCCCTGGCGGCCAGGCGCGACTCCCGGGTGAGAACGCGACGCAGCATGAGCACTCCGATCACTTCCGCCGGAGCGTAGGCACCGCTGGGCCGGAATACCGTGTTCGCCACCGCTCCTTACCATTTCTTTACCTGTGCGCCCGGTGGCCGTGTGATTCCGGTTTTATCGGAAGGTGCGAGGTATGTCACTCCAAGGCGGCCTAAAATGTTTTTCCGTTATGCCTATTCCCGGTTAGTTTCACCCTCGAAAAGTCCATGTCCACTGTGATGGGCGTGCGGCAGGAGGGGGCGATATGGACGGCGGGCGCGACCTCTTCCTCGTCTGCAACAACGTCGAGGTGCTGGGCGGCGTGCAGACCTGGGCGCACTTCATGGCCCGCCTGTTCACCGGCCGCGGCCACTGCGTCCACGTCGTCGGGATCATGCATCCGAAGCGCACCCACGACCACGGCGCGGACTTCCCCTACGCGACGACCGTCCTGCACCCGCACTTCCCCGGCGGAGGCTGGAAGCCGAAAGGGCTCCGCGACCTGACGAGCCCGCGCGCCCGCCGGCTCCGCTCCGAACGGCTGCGCGGGGCGGCGGGCCTCGCGGCGCTGCTGCGGACGGCGCGGCCGGGCGGCATGGTGATCGTCGCCGAGGTCTGGGCGATGGAATGGGTCCGGCGGGCGGCGCCCGGCCACCTCAAGGTGATCGGGATGGTGCACGAGTCGCACGCCGCGTGCCGCCTCGCCGGCCGGCACGACCGCGTCCTGCGGCACTTCGCGGACGCCGACCGCTTCCTGACCCTCACCCTCGCCGACGCCGACGCGTTCGCGCGCGACGGCATGGCCAACGCCGACTTCATCCCCAACGCGCTGCACGTCGTGCCCGCGCGGCACGCGGAACTGGACGCGCCGGTCGTCGTGCGGCTCGGCCGCCTCGACTACGACAAGGGCCAGGACCTGCTGCTGGACGCCTGGTCGAAGGTCGCGCCGCGGCGTCCCGGCTGGACGCTGCGGGTGCACGGCTCCGACAAGTGCGACGGGAAGGAGGAGCGGCGGCTGGCCAGGATGACCGAGGAGCTCGGCCTCACCGGCAGCGTGCAGTGGCCGGGCCCGACCCGCGACATCGAGACCGCGCTGTGCGCCGGGTCGGTCTTCGCGCTCACCTCCCGCGAGGAGGGGTTCCCGATGGCGATCCTGGAGGCGATGGCGTACGGGCTGCCGTGCGTGGCCTTCGACTGCGCCCCGGGCATCGGCGAGCTGATCACCCACGGGGTGGACGGGCTGGTCGTCCCGGCCGGCAACACCACCGAGTTCGCCGCCTGCCTGCTCCGGCTCATGGACGACGCGGAGCTGCGCCGGAAGATGGGCCGCGCCGCCCGCGCCTCGGTGCAGCGCTTCGCCCCGGACGCCGTCGCCGGCCGCTGGGAGGAGCTGTTCGCCTTCCTCAGCTGACGGCCCGCGACCCGGGCCGTCGGCATCCGGCCCGGGGCCGTCGGCACGCGACCCCAACCACCTTCGACTGGAGGCAGCGCCCATGTCACCCGAGCTCAGCATCGTCGTCCCGTTCTACAACGTGGAGGACTACCTGGAGGAGTGCCTGGCGTCGCTGGCCGGGCAGACCCTGACCGACATCGAGGTCGTCATGGTCGATGACGGGTCGCCGGACGGCAGCGTGCTGATCGCTGAGGAGCAGGCGGCGCGGGATGCGCGCTTCGTCCTCGTCCAGCAGGAGAACCAGGGGCTCGGACCGGCCCGTAACACCGGGGCGCTGCACGCGACCGGCGAGTACCTGGCGTTCGCAGACAGCGACGACGTCGTCCCGCGCTACGCCTATGAACGGATGGTCGGTTCGCTGAAGGAGACAGGGTCCGATCTGGTCAGCGGGGACGTGCGCGTGTTCAACGCCGAGCGCTCCAAGCGGGCGAAGTTCTACGGCGAGGCGTTCGGCGCTACCCGGCTGCGCACGCATGTCACCCGCGACCGCGAGCTGCTGCACGACCGGACGGCCTGGAACAAGGTCTTCCGCCGGACCTTCTGGGACGCGCACGGCTTCACGTTCCCCGCGGGCGCGTACGAGGACGCGCCCGTCACCCTGCCCGCCCACGTCCTGGCCGAGAGCGTGGACGTGCTGCGCGAGGTCGTCTACCACTACCGGCAGCGGCAGGCAGGTGAACGGTCCATCACGCAGAGGCGCACCGAGGCGTCCAACCTTGAGGACCGGGTCGCCTCGATCCGCAGCGTGTCGGGCTTCCTGCGGGAGGCGGCGCCCGCGCTCAAGGACGCCTACGACCTCACCACCCTGGACGACGACCTGTCGATCTTCATCGACGTCGCCGAGCAGGGCGACGCCGACTACCGGAACCGGCTGTGCGCCATGGTCGGCCGCTACCTCCAGGACGTGGAGCCGGCGCTCCTGGCCCGGCTGCCGGCGATCAAGCGGCTGAAGTACCACCTGGCCCGCGAGAACCGCCCCGCCGACCTGGTGGCCGTCCTGGAGTACGAGCGCACCGGGCTGCCGGTGACGCCCGTCCGGACGGGCGGCCTGCTGCGCCGCCGCCGGTACGCGGGCCACCCGTTCCGCGACGACCCCGTCCGGGCGATCCCGGACTCGGTCTACGACCTCACCGGCGAACTGCGGCTGCACGCCCAGGTCGACGAGATCGCCTGGCGGCCGGACGGCGTGCTGTGCCTGACCGGCCACGCCTACATCCGCGGGCTCGACATGACCCCGGACGACGGCATCGAGGTCTGGCTCCAGCACGCCCGGACGCGGCGCCGCCACAGGCTGCGGGTGCGCCGTGCCGTCCGGCCCGAGGTGACCGCCAATTCAGGGCAGCCCGCCGCCTGCTACGACGGGTCGGGCTTCGCCGTCGACATCGATCCCGCCGCGCTGAAGTCGGTGCCCGGCTGGAAGAACGCCGACTGGCGGCTGCACGCCGCCGTCCGGGTCGGCAGGGGTCGCGACCGGCTGCGCCTGTCCGCGCCCGTCGAGCGGTGCGGTGCCGCCGCGCAGTGGCCGCGCCTCCGCTCGCTGTCCGGACGGGTCCGCGTGCAGGTGGTGCAGACGGACGACCATGGGGTCGTGCTCCGCTTCCGGCAGGTGAAGGCCCTGGTGACCGGGCACCGCCTGGACGGCGACGTGCTGGAGCTGACCGGTTCGGTGACGGGCGCGACGTCCGGCGACGACACCGTCACGCTCGCGTCCAGGGAACGGGGCACCAAGACCACCATCCCGGTGCGCCACGACGTGGGCGACGGCGGCGCGACGACGTTCCGGTTCCGGCTGCCTCTGGCGGAACTGGTACCGGACGAGCCGATGGACGACGCGCACGACCGCATGCACTGGGACCTGTGGCTGCACGCGCGCGGCCGGAAGCTCCGGCTGGCGGCCTCCGAGGACCTCGCCGAGTCGGCGCACGCCGTGGCGGGCCGGGAGGTCATGCTGACCCGCACCCGCTACGGCAACCTGACCCTGCTGGAGGGCGTCCCGCAGCTCATGGTCCGTGACCTGGCCTGGGACGGCGACCACCTGGTGATCTCCGGCGAGTACCCCGTCCCGACGGCGACGCCCGGCCCGGCTGGGCCCGAGACGGGCGAACACGGCGCCGGTGTGCCCGACACGGGGGGACGCGCCGCGAGCCTTCCAGACGCCCCGACGGTCCCCATCGCCCCGCCTCCCGTTGCGGGGGCGTCCGCCGTGCCGGACCGGCTCGTGCTGCGGCGGCGCCGCACCGGGGTGCGGCACGCGTTCCCGCTCCGCTGGGCCGGGGACGCCCGCTTCGAGGCCCGGCTCGACCTCGCGGCGATCACCACGCTCGCCGGGACGCTGCCGCTGGCCTCCGGCACCTGGGACGTGCAGGCCGCCGACGCGTCCGGGGCCGAGGTCGGCGTGACCGTCCGCCGCGGCTGCCTGGCGGGCCTGCCGCCGGGACGCGACGTCGCCGCGCACAACTACCGGCTGTGGCCCGCGCGCGGCGGCGAGGGGCTCCAGCTCAGCGCGCGCGTAGCCCGGCCCGACGACGAGCGCGGCCCCTACGCGCAGCGGCTGCTG
Organism: Actinomadura xylanilytica; assembly: GCF_030283145.1. Taxonomy (GTDB): domain Bacteria; phylum Actinomycetota; class Actinomycetes; order Streptosporangiales; family Streptosporangiaceae; genus Spirillospora; species Spirillospora xylanilytica. The sequence goes on along the minus strand of NZ_JASNWE010000002.1, from coordinate 565,520 downwards.
TGCGAGCGCGAGTACCCCGTGTTCCTGCGGCGTCCGCGCCGTGACCTCATCGTCTTCGAGAGCTACTTCGGCTGGCAGTACTCCTGCAATCCCAAGGCGCTGTACGAGGAGTTCCGGCGGCGTGACACCGGCCACGAGCTGGTGTGGGTGATGGGCGACCAGCACTTCCGCCCTCCCTCCGGGGCGCGCACGGTGCAGCGGCACGGCCGCGAGTACTACGAGGCGACCGCCGCGGCCGAGATCGTGGTCAACAACGTCGCGCAGCCGACCACCTACCGGAAGCGGATCGGCCAGCTCTACGTGCAGACCTGGCACGGGACGCCGGTCAAGAGCGTCGGGTTCGACATGAACTGGTCCCGGATGGAGCGCCGCGACCAGCGGCTCCGCGAGCTGACCGACGACGTGGCCCGCTGGGACCTGCTCCTCACGCAGAACCCGTTCAGCACCGAGACCATGCGCCGCGCCTTCCGCTACGGGGGCGAGATCCTGGAGACCGGCTACCCGCGCAACGACCTGGCGCACGGCCCGGACCGGGACCGGATCCGGGCCCGCGTCCGCGCGCGGCTCGGCCTGCCCGACGGCAAACGCGCCGTCCTGTACGCGCCCACGTGGCGCGACCACTTGCAGACCACGAGCGGCGGGCTGGACCGGCACCGCCTCGGCCTCGATCTTGATGAGGCCGCGGCGGCGCTCGGTAAGGACACGGTGCTGCTGCTGCGCAGCCACCACCTGTTGAACGCGCCGATCCCCGCCGGGCACGAGTCGTTCGTCCTGGACGTCACCCGCTACCCCGACGTCACCGAGCTGTATCTGGCCGCCGACGCGCTCGTCACCGACTACTCCTCGGCGATGTGCGACTTCGCCGGGCTGGGCAAGCCGATCCTGCTGTTCGCCCACGACCTGGACGCCTACCGCGACGAGATCCGTGGCCTGGAGCTCGACCTCACCGCGACCCCGCCCGGGCCGATCCTGCGGACGTCCGGCGAGCTGGTCGAGGCGCTGGCCGACCTGGACGGGGCGGGCGCCGAGTCGTCCGGCCTACTGACCGAGTTCGCCGAGACGTTCTGCCCCCACGACGACGGCGGCGCCGCCGCGCGCGTGGTGGACCGGCTGCTCGAACTCACCGGCCGGCACCAGCGCATCGAATGATCCGTCCCGGACGCGCCAAGGTTTGCGCGACCGATCCCAAGTTCAGGACGAACCGAGGCCGCGGGTCTGGCAGTCTCCCCGCATGGGGGTCCTGTTCGACTACTTCAGCGCGGTGTCCGACGACGAGGCCGCGCAGGTCGCCGGGTGGCCCGGCGGTCCGGGCTGCCCGCCGCCCGGGTGCCCGGCCAAGGACTTCGTGGTGACCAAGATCGACGTCTGCGCGCAGCTCGGCAGGCTGGAGTCGCTGCTGACCGGGCGGTCCTACGACGAGATCACCCGGCGCCCGCTGCACGCCGGTGAGGTGGCGCTCCACCCCGACCGCGGCGTGATGACCGTGACCGACGAGTTCTCCACCGCGCTGGCCACGGCCGGAGACGACCGGCTCGCGGCCGTGGCCGGGCCCTGGGCGCGCACCGACGAGTTCTGGGGCGCCGCCGACCCGGTCGAGCTGGAACTCCTCCTGCGCGAGCTCCGCGGCCTGGCCCGCCGGGCCCATCAGAACGGAATGCGCCTGTACTGCTGGCTGTCCCTGTAGCAGCGGCAATTCCGTCCTAATTAATTCACCGCGCTTGATCAAGCTTGTCAAGGCGATGGTCAAAGTCGCACGGAGCGTCGGTTGTGCTCTGCCATGCTGGAGATGCGGTAAGAGGACCACGGCCGCTCCGCGCTGACTTGATCGGTGTGCGCGGATTCTTCGGCCGGGCCGGAAATGTCGATATCGAATTGACCTGACGGTCTTTAGTTCCGCTCTTGCCGGCGGGGCTCATCGGCCGGCGGTTCCGTCCTCGAAAGGACCAGCGAGTGGGAGCCCAGGGGCTGAGCGAGCCCGCCGTCGCGGCCGGGCGGCCGGGCGGAGCCGCCGGGACCCGGGCGGCGGCCGAGGCCACGAGCCCGCGCGGCCCCCGCCGCCCGCAGCGCGCTCGCCGCCCCCGTTCCCCGCGCCGGCCGCCGCACCGGCGCCGCGCCCTCGTGCGGCTGGCCTACGGCTGGGGGTATCCGGCGGGCCTGGCCGGGCTGGACGGGGTGGCCGCCGCGACGGTGTACGTCGTGGTGAGCGACGTGCAGAGCCCGGCAGGTCCGGTGCTCGGCGCCCTCGGCGTGGTCGGCCTCAACCTCCGGGACGGCGGCTACCGGCCGCCGCGGAGCCCGTCGCTGTTCAAGGAGCTGCGGTCGCTGGCGCCTCAGATGGCCGTCCTCGCCCTGGTCGTGGCCGCCCTTGACACGGCGCCGCGCATCGCCGGCCACGCGGGCGCCGCAGGAGCCGCCCTGCTCTGGCTGGTGGGCGCCGCCGCCGGCTGCGCGATCGCCCTCTCCGGCCGTGCGCTCTCCTATGCGGTGCTCGGGGCGGTCCGGTCGGGACGGGCGAAGCGCCGCCGCGCCCTCGTTATCGGAAATGGTCCCGTCTCCGCCCACGTGGCCGCAATTCTGCGCCAGCGCGGCGAATTCGGACTTCAGCCCGTGGGGTGCATCGACACCGGATTCCCGGCCGCGGACGTTCCCGCGGAAATGCCGGTGCTCGGCGGGTGCGACGAGATTTACCGGATCATGCAGGACCATCGGGTCCGGACGGTCGTCATCGCCGCCGAAGAGGTGGAACGGCGCTGGGTCGACGCCATCGTACGAATTTGCTCCGGATTGTGCTGTGAAACCCTGCTCGTCCTCTCCCCGGCGGATTCGCTCGCCGTCACCGGCGCCCGCGTAGACCACCTCGCCGGCACCCCCTTCGTCTGGCTGCCGGCGCCCGGCCACGGCGGGCTCGGCCGCCCGCTCAAGCGGGTCTTCGACGTGGCCGTCGCCCTCGCCGCGCTCGTCCTGCTGCTGCCCGTCCTGATCGGCTGCGCGGTCGCGGTCCGGGTCGACACCGGGCCGGGCGTGCTGTTCCGGCAGCGCCGCATCGGCCTGAAGGGGAAGGAGTTCGTGCTCCTGAAGTTCCGGACGCTCCGGCCCGCCGACGAGCACGAGGCCGAGACCCGGTGGAACGTGGACGGCGACGAGCGGATGGGCGCCATCGGCAAGTTCCTGCGCGACACCTGCCTGGACGAGCTGCCGCAGCTCTGGAACGTGGTCCGCGGCGACATGAGCCTGGTGGGTCCCCGTCCCGAACGGCCCCACTTCGTCCAGTCGTTCTCCGAGAGCTGCCCCGGCTACACCCTGCGGCACCGGGTGCGCGGCGGCATGACCGGCTGGTCGCAGGTGCACGGCCTGCGCGGCGACACCTCCATCGACCTGCGCGCCCGGTTCGACAACCACTACATCGACACCTGGACCTTCACCGGCGACCTGAAGGTCCTGCTCATGACCCTCCGAGTCGTGCTCATGAGGAAGAGCGGGTGAGCGGCCCGCCGTTCCCCATCCGCGAGCCCGCGCCCGCCCCCGGGGCCGTGCCGGCCAACGGTGCCGTCCCCGCCCCCGAAGCCGGGCCCGCCGGTGACGGCCCGGCCGGGCCCGGACTCCGGGCGGCCCGGTTCCTCCGCGACCGCTGCGTGCGCGGGTTCCGCCCGAGCTGGACGGCCGCCGCCACCGTGCTGGCGGTGTGCGTGCCGCCGGGCCCCGCGGACTTCGGCGCGGACTTCCACATCACCGCGGGGGACGTGGCCGGCACCCTGCTGGTGGCGCTCGCCGGCCTGCTCGTGGTCACCGGCCGGTGCACGCTGCCGCGCGGGACGGCGCTGCTGTTCGGGCCGCTGACCGTCGCGCTCGGGCTGACCACCCTGTGCTCGCAGGACATCGCCGCCAGCCTGCCGGGGTTCGTGCGGAACGCGCAGATCTTCGTGCTGGTGCCGGTGGCCGTCGTGGCCGTGGTCCGGGACCGCCGCGACGTCCAGGTGGTCTGCGGGGCGGTGCTCGCCGCCGGGCTGATCGAGTCCGGGTACGGGCTGTGGCAGGCGCTGACCGGGACCGGCGCGTCGTTCGAGGGCCGCCCGGTGCGGGCGGTCGGCACCTTCGGGGCCATCGACGTCATGGCCATGTCGACCGTGGCCGGCTATGCGATGGTCATCGCGGTCGCGTTCGCGCTGGTCGCGCGTGGACGCGCCCGCCTGGCCGCGGTGGCGGCGGCGGCGGTGCCGGCCGCGGGCCTCGCGGCCGGGCTGAGCCGCGGGAGCTGGGTCGCGGTCGGCATCGCGCTGCTGGTCATGGCGCTGCTGTTCGACCGGATGACGGCCCTCCGGACCGCCGCGTGCGCCGCGGCCCTCACGGTGGCGCTGGTCGGCGGGCTCGGCTGGGGGTCGCACACCGTCGCCGACAGGACGCGGTCCATCGCGGCCTCGGTGCACGCCCCGGACCAGTCGGTCGGCGACCGCTACAGCCTCTGGGAGACCGCGATCGCGATGTGGCGGGACCATCCGCTGACCGGGGTCGGGGTGAAGAACTTCGCCGGCTTCCGCGACGGCTACGCCCCCCTCCAGCTCTCCTCCGGCAGCGAGACCGCCGACAACGTGAACGGCTACGTCCGCCAGCCGCTGCTCTCCCCGCACAACCAGTACCTGCTGATCCTCTCCGAGCAGGGGATCCTGGGACTGGCCGCCTTCTGCGTGCTTCCGGCCGCCGTCCTGTACGGCCTGTGGCGGCGCCGGGCCGTCCGCGACCCGCTGTGGCTGCTCGGCGTCGGGTTCATGACCTGGATGGTCGTCGACTTCCTGTACTCCGACCTGGGCGGGCCGAGCAGCGTCCTCGCCTCGGTGATGCTCGGGCTGGCCTCCTCGCGTGCCCTGCCGGGGCCCGGCCGCGGGACGGGCGTCCGGCCCGTCCCGCGCCGCCCGGTGTACGTCCTGCCGAAGCCCCGCCGCCCGGTGTACGTCCTGCCGAAGCCCCGCCGCGCCGCGGGAGACGCTGGACGGGGCGCCGATGACCAGCGTTGAGGCGGCCCCGGAGCGGGCGCCGGGACGGTCCATCCGCCGCGCGGCGCTGCTGTCCGGCGTGCTGATCGCGGGCGGCACCGGGCTCGGGTTCGTCCGCGACCTGGTGATGGCGCACCTGTTCGGGGCCAGCGGCGACACCGACGCGTTCCTGGTCGCCTGGACGATCCCCGAGACGGTCTCGCCACTGCTCATCGAGGACGCGATGGCGTTGGTGATGGTGCCCGCCGTCACCCGGCTGCTGGGGGACCGCGGCGGGATCAGGCCGCTGGTGTCCTCGGCGCTGCCGCGCCTCGCCGCCTGGCTGGCCGCGGTCACCGTGCTCACCGTACTGACCGCGCCGTGGCTGGTGCGGGCGCTGGCACCCGGCCTCGCCGAGCCCGGCCCGGCGGTCCGCTGCGTCCGGCTGACGGCGCTGACCGTGCTGACGTTCGGGGTGGCCGGGTTCATGAGCGCGACGCTCCGGGCGCACCACCGGTTCGGGCCTCCGGCGGCCATCTACCTCGCCTACAACGCCGGGATCCTGGCCATGCTGACGCTCTGCGCGAGCACGCTCGGCGTCACCGCCGCGGCGCTGGGCGTGGCCTGCGGCGGCCTGTTCATGGTGGCCGTGCAGACGCCCGCGTTCATCACCTGCGTGCGGTCGGTGCCGAAGGCGCTGCCGAACCTGCCGCTGGGCGCGGCCACCGCGGCGGCCAAGGCGGCGGCGGTGCCCGCGCTCGAACTGGCCGCCATCGCCCCGATCGTCGTCTACACGGTCGTCCGCCAGGCGCAGGTCTTCGTCGAGCGGTTCCTCGGCGCGGGACTCGCCGAGGGCTCGATCTCCTGCCTGAACTACGCGCAGAAGGTCGCGCAGGTGCCGATGGTGCTGTCCCTGCTCGTGGTGACGGTGACGTTCCCGCGGCTCGCGCGCAGCTCGGCGAGCGGCGACACCGACCGGGTCCGCCGCCGGGTCGAGGCCGACCTGGTGATCGTCAGCGGCGTGGTGCTGGTCGCCGCCGCGTACCTGATCGCGTTCGCGCCCGCCATCGTCGCGCTGCTGTTCGAGCACGGCCGGTTCACCCCCGACGACGCGCACCGCACCGCGCTGATCCTGCGCGTGTACACGCTCGGACTGTGGGGCCAGGCGATGGTCGGCGTCGCGGCGCGGGCGTTCTTTGCGCGGGGCCGCCCGATGTGGGAGCCGGCGCGCGCGCTCGCCGTGGGCCTGGCCGTCACGGTCCTGGTGGGCGCGGCCGGCGTCGGGTTCGCGGGCACGCTCGCGCTCGCCGCGGCCAACGCCGCCGGGATCACCGTCTCCGCCGTGCTCATGCTGGCCGCTGTGCGCGCCCGCGTCGCGCCGCTCGCGCTCGGCCCCGTCGCCGCGGACATCGCGAAGGTCCTGGCGGCGGCGGCCGGGGCGTGCGGGGTGGGCCTGCTCGTCGCGGACGCCCTCGGCGGACGGGTCGCGCCGCTCGTCCTGCTGGCGGCGGGCGGCGGTGCGGTCGCCTCGGTCTTCGCCGCCGCCCTCGCCGCGTTCGGCCGCGGCCGGCTTGCCCATTCCGACCGAGAGCCCCAGGGGGGACGCCCGTGACACCCGTGACGCCCGTGTCCGTGATCGAGCCGGTGGTGCCGATGCCGCTGGTCCTGATGTACCACTCGGTGGACCGGTACGAGGAGGACCCGCACCTGGTGACGGTGTCCCCGGCCCGCTTCGCCCGGCAACTGGAGTGGCTCAGGTCGGTGGGGCTGCGCGGGGTGAGCATGCGGGAGCTCCTGGAGGCGCACGCCGCCGGCCACAGCCGCGGGCTGGTCGGCCTGACCTTCGACGACGGCTACGCCGACTTCGTGACCAGGGCCGTCCCGCTGCTGGTCCGGCACGGCTTCGGCGCCACCGTCTTCATGGTCAGCGGGCACGCCGGGTCGGCCAACGTCTGGGACGAGGGCCCGCGCAAGCCGCTGATGACGGCGGACCAGCTCCGCGCCGTCGCGGACGCGGGCATGGAGGTCGCCTCGCACGGCCACGCGCACGTGTCGCTGCCGGGCGTCGGCGACGACGTCCTGCACGACGAGCTGCGCCGCAGCCGCGCCGACCTGGAGGCGATCCTCGGCCGTCCGGTGACGGGGTTCGCCTACCCGTACGGCGACGCGGGCGCCCGCGAGGTGGAGGCGGTGCGGGCCGCCGGATACGACTACGCGTGCGCCATCCGTCCCCCCGAGGCGTCCCGGCACGCCCTCGCCCGCACCTACATCGGCGAGCGCGACCACCGGCTCCGCCTGCGGGCGAAGGTCGTCCGGCACGAGCTGCAATGGAGAAGCCGGGTATGACGGGCGGAACCGCGCCGGGCGGGCCCCGGGTGCTGCACATCATCACCGGCCTCGACCATGGCGGCGCCGAGCGGCAGCTTCTGGCGCTGCTGCGGCACCTCCCGGTGCCGTGCGAGGTCGCGACGCTGACGCCCGCGGGGGAGCTCGCGGGCGCCGTCCGCGCCGCGGGCGTCCCGGTGCACGAGGTCGGCATGCGCGGCAACCGCGACCTGTCGGCGCTGCCGAGGCTGGTCCGGCTGATCCGCCGGGGCCGGTACGACGTCGTCCACACCCACCTCTACCGGTCCTGCGTGTACGGGCGGATCGCGGCCCGCCTCGCCGGGGTGCCGAGGATCATCGCCACGGAGCACTCCCTCGGCGACGGGCAGATCGAGGGGCGCCCGACGACGGCGGGCGTGCGGGCGCTGTACCGCGCCACCGAACGGCTCGGGACCGCGACCGTCGCCGTCTCGCCGACCGTGGCGCGCAGGCTCGAGGACTGGGGCGTGCCCCGCTCGCGCGTCGTGGTCGTCCCCAACGGCATCGACGCGGCGGCGTTCGCCTTCGACGCCGCGGGCCGGGCGCGCGTCCGCGCGCGGCTCGGCATCGGGCCGGACGAGCACGTGGCCGGCGCCGTCGGGCGACTGGTCCCGTCCAAGCGGTTCGACCTGCTGATCGAGGCGTTCGCGCGGCTCCCGGCCGGACGGCTGCTGATCGCCGGGGCGGGCCCGGAGCGGGAGCGGCTGGAGGCCCTCGCCCGCAGCACGGGCGCCGCCGCGCGGGTCGTCTTCATGGGCGGGACGGGCGACGTGGCGGACGCGCTGTCCGCCATGGACGTGTTCGCGGCGCCGTCCACGCAGGAGACGTTCGGCCTGGGCGTGCTGGAGGCGCTGGCCTCCGGGCTCCCGGTGCTGTACTCGACCTGCCCGGCGCTGGACGACGTCCCCGCCGAGATGGCCCCCGGCGCGTGCCGGCTCCCCGCGCAACTCCCGGTCTGGGAGGTCGCGCTCCGCGACCGGGCCCTGCGGTCTCCCTCCGAGCGGGCGGAGCCGCCGCCCGTGGTCGGGCACTACTCCATCGCGACCGGCGCGGCTCGCCTGGCCGATCTGTACCGGCGGGGCACGGTGCCGTCCGGGCGACCCCGGCAGCGGGACGAAAGGGAACCAGATGCCCCAGAATTGGCATTCATTGAGGAAGCTCGCCAGGCGGTCCTTGCCGCCCGCGTCGATCGTGCTGGCGGGGACGGCGGCGGGGGCCGGGGCGTACCTCGTCCAGACCCCTGGCTACACGGCGGTCGCGCACGTGATCGTGATGGCCGACGGTGACGACGGGACCCGGGCGGGGAACTACGCCCAGGCGTACGGACGGCTCGCCCTGCTGCCCGAGACGCTCGCCCTGGCGTCCTCGCTGCCGGTGTCGGTGGCGGCCCACGCGCAGCCGCACATCCAGGTCGCCACGTCCCCGGACACCCCGCTGATCAGGCTGACCGGGTCCGCGGCCGACGCGGCGGACGCGGCGGGGTTCGCCAACGCGGCGGCCGGGGCGCTGGTGCAGTACGGCCGCGCGCACCGGTCCGAGACCGGGGTCCGCGTGATGCTGATGAACCAGGCCGACCCGCCGCGGGTGGCGAGCTCGCCCGACCTCCCGCTGAACACCGCGGTCGGGACCGCCTGCGGGGTGCTGCTGGCCGTGCTCGTCGCGGCGGCCCGCACCGGGAGGCGCAGGGGCGCCCCGACGTCCTCGGGCCCCGGCCTGTGGAGCCGCGGCTGCCCGGCCTGCGGCACGGTCTTCGTGGCCGGGGCGGCGGGCGTGGGCGCCGTGCCGGGCGCGGGCCCGGATGCGGGTGCGGACCCGGGTACCGGTGGCGGGAAGCTGGGCCAGTCCGCGCCCTTGGTGGTGGGCAAGTGACCCTGCGCGCCGGAACGACCCGTCGCACCGGGCTCGCCCCCGGCTGGACGGTCGACGTCCGGCGCGACGAGCAGGCGCTGATCGACCTTGAGGACGAGTGGCAGGACCTCTACGCGCGCAGCCCCGTCGCCACCCCGTTCCAGACGCACGCCTGGGTGAGCTCGTGGTGGGCGGCTTACGGGACGCCCGGACGGCTCCGGCTGTTCCTGGTCCGCGACCGGGGACGGCTGGTCGCGGCGGCGCCGCTGATGCTGACGCGACACTGGGGCCGTCGCGTCCTGATGCCGCTCGCGGCGCCGCAGAGCGACTTCACCGACATCCTGCTGGACCCGGTCTCGCGGGACGACACGCCCGCGGACGGCGCGGACACCGCGGACGGCGGCGACACCGCGGACGGCGGCGACACCACGGACGGCAGGGACGGCACAGGCGATGCGGACGACGCGGACGGCGGCGACACCACCGGCGCCGACCCGGGCGCGGTCACCGGCCTGGACGCCGGGCCGATGGCCGAGGGAGCGCTCCCTCAGCTCGTCCGGGCGCTGCTCGCCGAACGCGGCTGGACCGCCCTGGACTTCCCCGAGGTCAGGCCGGGCTCCGCCGCGCACGCGCTGCTCGCGCAGTGGCCGCGGCAGAGGTGGCGGCTGCCCGCCTCGACCTGCCTCGACCTGCCCGCCGGGGACCTCGACGGCTTCCTCGGACGGCTCCCGGGGCGCAGCGCCGGCAAGGTGCGCGCCAAGCTCCGCAGGATCGACGCCCGCGAGCTCGCCATCGCGCCCGTCCCGCCCGAGCGCGCCGCGCGGGCGATCACCGCCCTGCTGGACCTGCACGCCGAGCAGTGGCGGGGCCGGCCGATCAACCCCGAGCACATCCGGCGCCGGTTCCGCCGGCACCTGACCGGCGCGGTCACCGCGATGATCGAGGACGGCCAGGCGGAGATCGTCGAGTACCGGCTGGGGGACCGGCTGGTCGCCAGCGACCTGGTGCTCATCGGCCACGGGTTCGTCGGCGCCTACCTCTACGGCTCCACGCCCGCGCTGCGCGAGAGCGTGGACGTGTCGCTGCTGCTCCTGCGCGACATCCTCGACACCAGCAGCCGCCGGGGCCTGCCCGAGGTCAGCCTGCTCCGCGGGGACGAGGCGTACAAGATGAAGTGGCGCCCGATCCCGGTGACCAGCGACCGGCTCATCCTCGGCCGGTCCGCGGCGGCCGGGCTGTACGCGGGCGTCGCGCGGAACCGCGCCCGCCTGGCCGCCGCCCGCCGCGTCCGGCTGGACCTGGAGGAGCGATGACCGGCCTCAAGGTGCTGCACGTGTGCCAGCCCACCCTCGGCGGCGTCGCCCGCTACGTCGAGCAGGCCGCCGCCGACCAGCGCGACCGGGGCTGGGACGTGGCGGTCGCGTGCCCGCCGGGCGGCGGCCTGGCCGGGCGGCTGGACGGCCTCGGCGTGCGCCACTTCGCCTGGGAGGCGGACCGCTCCCCGGGCCGGAGCGTCCTGCCGGAGGCGTACCGGCTGCGCCGCGTCGTGCGGAGTTTCGGCCCGCAGGTCGTGCACCTGCACTCCGCGAAGGCGGGGCTGGCGGGCCGCCTCCTCGGGCCGCCCCGCCGCACCCGGGTGATCTTCCAGCCGCACGGGTGGTCCTGGCTGGCCGCGACCGGCTGGCAGGCGTCCATGAGCGTGTTGTGGGAACGGGCCGCCGCCGCCCGCGCCGACCTGCTGATCTGCGTCGGCGCCGGCGAACTGGAGCTGGGCCGGAGCGCCGGGGTGCCCGCGCGGTTCCGGGTCGTCCGCAACGGGGTGGACCGCACCGCGTTCACGCCCGCGGGCGAGCCGGCGCGGCGCGCCGCCCGCGACGCGCTGAACGTGCCCGCGGACGCGCCGGTCGCGGTCTGCGTCGGCCGGGTGACGCGGCAGAAGGGCCAGGACGTGCTCGTGGCGGCCTGGCCGCGGGTCCGCAGGCGCTGCCCGGACGCGCTCCTGGTCATCGTCGGCGACGGCGAGGACGCCGCGCGGCTGCGCGAGCGGTCGGGGCCCGGCGTCCGGTTCGTCCCGGAGGTCGCGAACCCGCGCCGCTGGCTGGCGGCGTCCAACGTGGTCGTGCTGCCCTCGCGCTGGGAGGGGCTGCCGCTGACGGCGCTGGAGGCGCTGGCCACCGGCCGTTCGCTGGTCGCGTCCGCGATCCCGGGCCTCGGCGAGGTGGTGGGCCCCGACACCGGGGCGCTGGTCCCGGTGGAGGACCCGGCCGCGCTGGCCGGCGCGATCTCCGACCGGCTGCTCTTCCCCGAACTCGCCGAGGCCGAGGGACGGGCCGGGGCGGCCGAGGCGGCGTGCTTCGACGCCGGCGACACCTTCGGGCTGCTGGCCGGGCTCACGTCCGGCCTCACCTCCGGTCCCGCCGTCCCGAGGACCGGCCGCCGCGCCGGCCGGCGCTCCCTGGCGGAGTCCGCCCACCGCCGCGCGGACGATCACTGGTGACGCTTGTCGGAATTGCGCGGCGATCCCATTAAAGGCTCGTCGAATTCAGCGGTGACGACCGTTCGCGGCGATGGATATCGCCGGCTCTCATGCGTATCGTGTGCCCTCTGACGTGCGAGAACGAGATAATCGTACGCTCAGTGGACGCTTTCTTTGCCTTTTCTATAGGAGCCTCCCATGTCCGTGAGTCCGGCAATATCGGCGGTGGGTCGTCATGCCGCATGACACGCGCGACGAGCGCGCCGCACCCGGGACGCTGACGCCGGAGCTGGACCCGCACCTGCCCGTCCTGCTCCTGCGCACCGACCACAACCCGCTCCACCACGGGACGCTCGCGGCGATCAGGTCGCTCGGGCGGGCCGGCGTGCCCGTCCACGCGATGCTGGAGGGGCGCACCACTCCTGCCGCGTCCTCCCGGTACCTGCTGCACCGGCACCCGTGGGGCCCGCCGCCGCACGAGCGGGCCGAACTCCAGGAGCACCTGCGCGGCGTCGCCGCGCGGATCGGGCGCCCCGCGCTGCTCGTCCCGATGGACGACGCGGGCGCGATCTTCGTCGCCGAGAGCGCCGACACGCTGGCCGACTGGTTCGTCTTCCCGTGGCAGGAGCCCGCGCTGCCCCGGCGGGCCGCCGACAAGTCGATGCTGCTCGCCGAGTGCCGCCGCCAGGGCATCGCCTGCCCCGAGAGCCGCATCCCCGGCTCGGCGGCCGAGGTCGACGCGGCGGTGTCCGGGCTCGGGCTGCCGCTGATCGCCAAGTGGGCCCGGCCCTGGCGGCTGCCGCCCGGCCGGCGCAGCACCATGGTGATCGGCGACGCGGCGGAGGTCCACCGCCTCTTCGCCGAGTCCGGCGGCGCGGCCGGGCCGCTGATCCTCCAGCGCCGGATCGAGTCCGAGCGCTGCGACTGGTTCTTCCAGGGCTACTTCGACCAGGAGCTGACCTGCCTGTACGGCGGGACGGGCCGCAAGTACCTGTCCTATCCGGCGCAGGCCGGGCACACCGTCCTCGGCGAGTGGACGTTCACCCCGGAGCTGGAGCAGCTCGCCCGCAAGGTCGTGCGGATGCTGGGCGTCCGGGGCGTGGTCGACCTCGACTTCGGGTTCGACGCCGACACCGGGACCTTCCACCTTCTCGACTTCAACCCGCGGCTCGGCGCGCAGTTCCGGCTGTTCACCGACGGGCAGGGCCTCGACCTCGTCCGCGTGGCGCACCTGGAGCAGAGCGGCCGTCCGGTGCCGCCGATCCAGCCCGGATACGGGCGCTCGCTCCTGGTCGAGAACCACTACGTCCAGCGCGCCCTGCGCCGCCCGGCCCTTCGCAGGGCCCCCCGTCCGACCACCCGCCCGGAGCCGCGCCCGGCGGGCGGGCCGGCCGGCCCGCCGCCCGACGGCCCGGCCCAGCGTGCCGGACGGCGGCGCCGATGGTCTCCCAGGGCGGCGGAGCTCACCTGGTACGCCGCGGACGATCTCGCGCCGTGCCTGGCGATCGGCCGGCAACTCCTCCTGCGGGTGGCCGGGACACTCCGGCGCGGGCCGATGCGGCCACACCGGGACGCACCACATCGGGACACACCACATCGGGACGCGCGACTCGCGACCGGGCGACGCTTTCGGAGACAGGCGAGGGGATCATGACTGACTCGATGATCGACGTGCTCATCGTCGGCGCGGGGCCGTACGGGCTGTCCGTGGCGGCCCACCTGCGGGAACTGGACGTCCCGACCCGTGTCATCGGCACGCCGATGCGGTTCTGGGACGCCAACATGCCCGCCGGGATGTTCCTGAAGTCCGAGCCGTTCGCCTCGAACGTCGGCTCCCCGGCGCCCGGCGCGGCGTTCACCGACTACGCCCCCGGCTGGCGCTCCGGGCGGCCGATCCCGAACGGGATGTTCGTCGCGTACGGCCGCTGGTTCGCCGAACGGCGCGTCCCGCACACCGAGGCGGCCGAGGTGGTCGACGTCGAGCACGCGGGCGGGGCCGGGTACACCGTCACCCTGTCCACCGGCGAGACCGTCGCCGCGCGCGCCGTCGTGATCGCCGTCGGCGTGGGCGGGTTCGCGCACGTCCCGGACGAGCTGGCCGGGCTGCCCGCCGAGCTGGCCAGCCACAGCGTCGCGCACCGGGACCTCGACCGGTTCGCCGGCCAGACCGTCGCCGTCGTCGGCGCGGGCCAGTCGGCGCTGGAGACCGCGGTGCTGCTGGCCGACGCGGGCGCCCGCCCCCACCTGCTCGCCCGGACCGGCGAGCTGGCCTGGAACGCGGTGCCCCAGCCCGACCTGTCCCGCACCGGTCTGCTCATGCGCGGCCCCCGGTCCGGCCTCGGCCGCGGCTGGCGCACCTGGGTCTGGGCCGAACGGCCCTGGGCGGCGCGGCTCCTGCCGGACGGCGCGCGGCAGCGCGTCGTCGCCGGCACGCTCCCGCCCGCGGGCTCCTGGTGGCTCCGGGACCGGCTGGACGACCGCGTCGGCCTCACCCTCGGCCGCCGCCTCGCCGCCGCGTCCGCGCAGGACGGCCGGGCCGTGGTCAGCACGCTCGACCAGGTGGGCAGCACGCACCGGTTCGAGGCCGACCATGTCATCGCGGCCACCGGCTTCGTCTGCGACCTGGACCGGATCGCCATCCTGTCGCCGGAGATCCGCCACGGCCTGCGCCGCCGGCACGCCTCGCCCGCGCTCGACACCGCCTTCCAGAGCTCGCTGCCCGGCCTGTACTTCGCCGGGTTCACCGCGGCGGCGACGTTCGGCCCGGTCATGCGGTTCGTGCACGGCTCGGGCTTCGCGGGCCGCCGCGTCGCCCGGCACATCGCGCGGCACATCGCGCGGAACCGGAGGTCGGGCCCGCCGCCGCTCCCGGCCGCCGTGGAGCGGTCCGGCCAGGAGAGGTCCGGCGCCGCGTCGAGGTGAGGTCCGGCGCCGCGTCGAGGCGAGCGCCGGGGGCGAATGCACTGTCCCCGGACAATGCCCGGAACCGGACCATTCTTTTGAATACAGCACCAATAGGGAGTGTCGAACCAGCGGCGTCGGCCCAGCTTTTTCGGTGACACGCCGGAGGGTGAATGATGGACCCGCAAATTGGCGCGGCCGATGCTAATGTCCCTGCAAGCGGGTGGTCCGGCGGTCCACCGGCGGGCGAATCCGATCTTCCGATGTTCCGATCTTCCGAATCGTCAGGGAGTTCCCACCCATGCGGGCCAAGCCGATCCAGCGGGGGACGACATGTCGTCCACGGGATCGCTTCTGCCCTGAACTCGCCGCCGCGCTGCTGCGCGTCGCCGCCGTCGCCGGCCTGGCGCTGGCCGGGTGGCTGATCACCACGGCCCTGACCCAGTCCGCGTCCACCGCGTCCGCGTCCGCGCCGTCCCCGGAGGCACCGGGGGCGGGTAGCAAGGGCTCGGGCGCCGGCGGCTCGGCCGGGGGCCTTCTCTCGCACGTGGGCGTGGTTCCCGACGGCGTCGCCCGTCCGGCGAAGGCCGCCTCGGCCGGACTCGGCCGGGTGCCCGAGGGCGTGGGGGCCGAGGCTGCCCGCCGCTCCGGCGACGCCGACCGCCTGACCAGGTCCGTCACGCGCGGGCTCACCGGCGACCGGGTCCGCCTGCCGCGGCTCGGCGAGACCGTTCCCGCCGTGGCGCGGACGGCGCGTCCGGCGGTCGAACTGCTCGGCGGCCTTCCCGAGCGCACCGCGGACACGGTCTCCCCGCTCGTCCCGCATTCCCCGCACTTGCTGCCCGCGCCGGACGCCGGCGCCGCCTCCACCGCCGTCCCGGACGGCGGGGATCTCTCCGCCACCGTCCAGGCGGACGGGCCCACCGTGCCGTCCGCCCAGGCGGGTTCCGCGCGGCGGGCCGCCGGGCCGGTCGCCGGGCCCTCACACGGGAAGGGCTCGCACGCCGCGGTCCGTCCCCCGTCCAAGACCAAGGCCGAGCGGCTGCCCGCCGGGCCGCGCGAACCGCGCCTGCCCGACGGGCCTGCGAACTCCGACCCGGCCTTCCTGTCGGGCGCCCACTGCGGCGGCTGCGCTGTCGGAGTGATCTCCGGCGAAGAGGACCGCGCCGCTCCCGCCTCGGACGTGCGGGCCTTCTACCGGACGGCGCTGCGCGACAGGTCCACGGCCGCGTCGCCGGTCATCGTCCCCGACTAGCACCCTCAGCCGGGCCTGCGCCGCTCCGTCGGCCCGCCCCGGCGTCCGAGCCGTCCAGGCCGCCCGGCTTCAGCCGCGCCTTCCGGCTCCTCCGGATCTCTCCGGACCCCAATGACCTTTCTCGCAGCAATGGCATCCACGCCATTGCGGGCCGCACGCACGGGCGAACCGCCGGGCGGCCTTCGATCATCCAAGTCACACCGAATTCCGAGAAAACAGGAGAAATACAGATGCGTACCTGGGCAAAGAACACGGGCCGTGCCGCGCTGCTGGCGGCGGGCTTTGTCGCGATCGGCGCCGGCTTCGGCTCCGGCATCGCCACCGCCGACACCACCAACGGCGACGGCTCCATCCTCGGCGGCAACCAGATCGAGGCCCCGATCTCCGTGCCGGTCAACGCCACCGGCAACGGCGTCGGGGTACTCGGCGCGGGCGAGGGGAAGGGCAAGGGATCGGCGACCGTCACCAACATCAAGAAGGGCGGCGGCAAGAAGAAGACGTCCGGCCGGGGCTCCATCCTCGGCGGCAACCAGATCGAGGCCCCGATCTCCGTGCCGGTCAACGCCTGCGGGAACGGCGTCGCCGTCGCCGGAACCGCCAAGGGCAAGTGCAAGGGGTCGGCGACCGTCACCAACATCAAGAAGGGCGGCGGGCACCACTCCGGCGGGCACAAGGGCGGGCACAAGCCCGGCGCCCACAAGCCGCGCGGGCACCACTCCGGCGGCAGGCAGTCCGGCGGCTGGGAGACGTCCGGTGACGGCAGCATCCTGGGCGGCAACCAGATCTACCTGCCGATCAGCGTGCCGATCAACCTGTGCGGCAACGGCGTCGCGGTGCTCGGCGCCGCGAAGGGCGAGTGCGAGGGCAACGCGACCGTCAAGAACGTGACCGGCGAGAAGGGCAAGCCCCGTCACCGCCACCACCACCTGCCGTCCACCCTGCGGAAGTCCACCGCCGGCGCGCCCGCCAAGAGCCGTGACCTTCCCGCGTCCGACAGCTCGAAGGCGGTGGCGGACCTGCTCCGTTCGCTGGGCGTCGAACTGCCGGAGACCCAGAACGCCCCGGCGAAGCAGAGCGCCCCGGCGGGCCAGAACGCTCCGGCTGACAAGGGCCAGGCGACGAACCCGACCAGGACGATGACGGACCTGGTCAAGTCCGCCGGGCTGCCGGGCGCCGACGGCCAGAAGTCGGCCGGCCCGCGCGCGCAGGCGCCGCTGATCAAGGGCGTGCCGGTGAACGTGCCGGGGACCCCGAACAACCGCTGAACGGGCGCGGCACCGGCCCGAGATGACCGTTCCCGATCCACCCTGCCGTCCTGCACGCGACCGGTCGGCGGCAGGGGGAGATGAGCGGCCGGGCCGGGCCGCAGGGGCCGACTTCCGGCCGGCCCCACGTCCCAGCACGTGACCCAGGGGGCGGCGCACCGCCTTGGTGCGCCGCCCCCCGTTTCGTTCACCGAGAGGAACCGATGAAGCCGATCTCGTTGTCTTCGACCGCGCTGCGCGCGATGGCGGCCGGTGTCGCCGCCACGACGGCCTGGTCGCTGGCCGTGCCCGGCGGGGCGGACGCCGTCCCCGCCAGGGCCGAGACCGCCGCCGTGGCGCCCGGTGCCGGGCTCGGCCGGCTGACCATCGCCAGGATGGGCTTGACGTCGACTGTCCGGGAGGGCGTGGCGGCACGCGTGCTCACCCGCGGCGTCGGCCACTACCCGGGAACGGCACTGCCGGGACGGACGGGCAACGCGGTGTTCCTCGGGCACCGCACCTCCGCCCCCGCGCCCTTCGACGCCATCGACCGGCTCCGGAAGGGGGACCGGGTGGTCTTCCGGTCCGGATCGCGGTCCTACGTCTATCGGGTGTACGCCTCGCGGATCATCGCGCCGGGGGACTTCAGCGTCCTCGCCCCGGTGCCCTTCGAGCGCGGCGTCCGCCCGAAACGGGCCGTGGCCACGCTGATCAGCTGCTACCCGAAGGGGTCGAGCGCGCACCGCATCGCGGTCTTCGCGACCTTGAAGCCGCCCGCGGGCCGCGGCTCCGGGCGCTGACCGCACATCCGGCATCGCATCCGCTCCGAAGGCGTCATGACCTACGACCTGCCGACCCAAGCCGCGGCGCCGTCCGGTGTGCAGCACGTCTGGATGGCGAAGCGGCTGGCGGAGCTGGACCTGATCGAACTCGCGTCCCTGCGCTGCGCTCTCATGGCCGGGACCTGCCCGGACTACGCGCTGCTGCGCGCCGTGGACGACCAGCTGGAATGCCGCGCCGAGGAGTCCCGCTGAGCGCGGACCGCGGCGCCCCGGCGAGCGCCGGCCATCACGCCGCCGCCCTCGCCGCCCTCGCCGCTCTCGCCGTCCGCGCCGCCAAGATCTACCGCTGACCCGCCTCGCCGCCCGGACCGCGTCAGTCCGCCGCGCGGCGGGTACAACCGTGAGGGGACCGGTCATAGCGGTCACCCTGCTCGGCGCGCCGCCGCGCGAGCGGGACGCGACCCGGGGCACCGCCCATCCAGCTCCCGGAACTGCCGAAGAATCACGGACCGTCACCGGGGAATCGCATTCCATTCGCTCCCCGCGGGCGTTCTCCGGGGAAGCCGTCCCGCACATCGGCACCATCGTGAAATGGCCCGCACGCTGCCGGTTTCGTCCGCGTTCCCGGGCACACGGGTATGGGGACTTCGTCACATTGCCGGCCTGAAGTGTTTCCGCCGCGCGGCGCCGGGAAGTCTGCCCGTAACGAGGGAACGGGGGCGGTCACATGGAGGTCGTCATAGAAATGACGTTGCCCAGGAACGCCGAGAGCGCGCCGCTGGTGCGGCACACGCTCGACGCGTCCCTCCGTGGTCTCGGTGTGACCTCCGAGATCCGCGCCGATATCGCTCTCGCGCTGGGCGAGGCGTGCGCGAACGTCATCCAGCACGCGGTCGCCAGCCGGCAGTACGAGGTGCGGGCGCGCATGGACGGCGTGCGCTGTGTCGTGGAGGTCATCGACGGCGGCCAGGGCGGCCGGGTCGACGGCGATCCGGGCGGCTGGCTCGGCGCCGAGGCGCTGCTGAGCGACGAGAACGGCAGGGGCCTGCGGCTGATCCGCGAGTACACCGAGGGCCTGCACATCAGCGACCGCGCGCACGAGGACGGCGCGGTCGTGCATTTCGAGAAGTCGCTGGCCGGATAGCCGGCGGGAGGACGGAACGGCCCGGCCCCGGGGAGAGAAGGTCTCCCCGGGGCCGGGCCGTCGTCGTGGTGCCCGGCTCAGCCGGTGACCGGCAGGTCGTTGCGCACCGGGGTCGGCGCGGGCGCCTCGCCGGCGGGCTTCGGCGCGGACGGCCCGGCCGGCTTGTTCGGCTTCTCCGCGTGGCGGGCGGCCTGACCGCAGGTGGCGGAGGAGACCCGGACGGTCGAGCCCTTGGCGACCGGCAGCTTGAGCTCCATGCCCGTGACGGCGAGCTTGCCGTTGGCCAGCCGCTCCTGCTTGTTGAGGGTCAGCGAGGTACGGCCGACGCCGTCGATGTCGACCGGGATGGTGGTGTTGGGCGGCGGGGCGGCCTGAAGGGTCCGGCCGCCGAGGACGGCGCGCGCCAGGCGGGTCGAGCCCTTGCCGTTCTCGCACTTGGCGTCGACGGCGTCGGCGGTCAGCTTGGCCGGCGCGACGCCGAGCCCGGCGACGGTCGACCGAGCGTTGGTCGGGGCCGCCTTGACGTCGACCGCGTCGGCCTTGACCAGCTTGGCGTCGCCGAGGTGCAGCAGGTTCTTGCTGGTCTCCTTGTCGGCGGACGAGACGACCGGCATCGGCGCCAGGTCGAGCAGCCCGCTGGCGGCCAGCCCCCACGCAGATCCCTGCGGGCGCGGCGCGGCGCCCGCGGCGGTCGGTACGGCGGCGGCCAGGCCGGTGGCGATCAGGCCGGCGGCGGTGGCGATGAGACCCGCCTTGACCGCGCGCCTGGAGACATTCGTCGAGCGCATGCGTTTACTCCATTGGTGAAATCGGTGTACCCGATGAGAATGGGGGATTCGAGCGGCGTGGTGCCGCTCAGCCCTTGATGTATACGAGGCTTCCGAGTGGCACCCGGGACAATTCCCGCAGCGCCTCCGGGGGCACCCGCACGCAGCCGTGCGTGACGGCCCTTCCGAAGACCGACGAGTCGGGCCAGCCGTGCAGGGCCACGGTGCCGGGCCCCCCGCCGAACGAGTCGAGGGTCGCTGAATGGGTGCCGAGCGGGAGGACCAGCGGACTGGGAGTCCGCTTCTCCGGTGCCAGGTTGGCCAGCAGGAACGTCCGTCCGGCCGGGGTCGGGGTGCGTCCGCCGCCGACCGCGACGGACCAGCGGCCCACCTGGTGCCCGGACTTGAGCAGGGTCAGCCGGCGCCGGCCCACCTCGACCTTGACCACGTAGGGCGAGTGCGCGGTGCGCAGCCCCGCGCTCTTGCCGGAGATCCAGCCGCTGGCCTGGTTGGGCTTGCTGGGCAGCAGGACGCGCAGCCAGTCGCCGGAGCGGTCGACGACCGGGACCCAGGTCGGGCCGCGCAGCTGCTGGACGGGGAGCGTGGCGACGGCGCGGCCGTCGGGCCGGTCGAGCACCGGCTCGGCCTTGGCCGGGTGCACGACCAGGCCGTCGGTGCCGGCGGTCGGAGCGTCGTCCCTGGGCACCCCGGTGATGTTGGCGAACGTGGTGGCCTCGGGCGCCCGGGACGTGCCGGACGTCGGGCTCGGGCCCGCGCCGCCGGACTCGGCCCCCTTGGCGGCGGCCTGGTCGGGGGACGAGGAACCGCATCCGCCGAGCAGCAGCACGGCGGCCACCGGAAGCAGCGCGCCGGCGGTGCGGATGCGCACCGGGTGAATCATGAATGCCTCCAAGAGGCGTCATGTCATCCCGATAGGGACATCGGGTGAGGACATTTGAGGTCTCCAACTCGCGGGATATTAGCGGGATCGGAGTCGGCCATGTGGCGAAAGCAGGGAAAGGCGAAGCCTGGTCCCGGGCGATGGGGAGTTATTTGTCATTGACCCGAGAAAATGGCTATCACTGGGGAAGTGTGGTGAATTAGTCGGGTATTGGATGGAGGTGGACGCCGGTCCGACGATGGTTACGCAGAGTGATCGAGGGAAGGGGTGGGGGCGACGCGGGGGGAGTGTCTCTGAATGCTGCGGGAAGCCTTGTACCCGAAGATCGATTCCGTCCACGACGGCTCCGCCGCCCCGGAGCCGTGGCGGATCCTGTACCTGAACGGCGAGCTCGACTGCGCCCAGGCCGAGACGGTCCGCGCCATGGTCGACGAGACGCTGGGACGGCCCCGGCCGGACGGTCCCGGACGCCCGCGGATCGCCCTCGATCTCAGCGGCGTGTCGTTCTGCGACTCGTACGGGCTGTCCGTCCTGGTCTACGCGGCGAAGCGGGTCCGGAGCCGCGGCGGCGTGCTGCTGCTGGCCGGCGCGTCCAGCCAGGTCCGCGCGCTCATCGAGCGCTGCGGGCTGCAACGCCTGCTGACGCTGGCCCCGGATCCCGGCGACGGGTCCGCCGCCGGTCCCGGCCCCGATCCGGGCGCCGTTCCCGGTAGCTGATCGCCCCCGGCCGCCGGCCGGCCGTCCGGTACGTGAGATCCGTCGGTAACGATGGGGCTGTTCGTGCCACTTCCTGGTGATGGATGGACCGGGACGGACGGAGGAGCAGCCGGTGGCAGATCAAGCCCCCGATGAGAAGCGCTTCACCGCGATCTACGACGACTGTCGGCAGCGCGTGTGGGCGTATGCCGTCAGCCGCGCCGGACGGCAGGTCGCGGACGAGGTGGTGAGCGAGACCTTCGCGGTCGCGTGGCGGAGGCGGCGCGATGTGCCGGACCCGGCGCTGCCGTGGCTGCTCGGCGTGGCCCGCAATGTGCTGCGCGACGACCACAAGGCCGAGACGAGACGGGCGGCCTTCACGGCGGAGCTGGCCCGCTGGGCGCCGCCGCCCCCGGGCGACGTCGCCGAAGAGGTGGCCGAGCGGCTCGCGGTGCTGCGCGCCATGGCGGCGCTGCCTGAGGGCGACAGGGAGATCCTGATCCTCGTCGCCTGGCAGGGGCTGACGCCGCGCCAGGCCGCCCGCGTCGTCGGATGCTCGCCCGCCGCGCTGCGGGTGCGGCTGCACCGGGCGCGGCGCCGGCTCGTGCGGGCCGCGGAGGGGGACCCGACGAACGCGGTCGGCCCCGTGGCGGTCGGTGCGGTGGCGCCGCCTCCCGTCCGCCCCCAGGTGGGGATCACGAGTAAGGAGATGTCATGAGTGGTGACGTGCTGCGCATCCTGGCGGAGGCTCGTCCGGCGGAACTGCACCCCGACGCGCAGGTGGACGGGGCGATCCGTGAGGCCGAACTGGCGCGGGCGATGGCCGCCGGCTCCGGTCCGGAGCGGGAGCGTGGCCGGGGCGCCGTGCAAGAGCGGCGGCGGTTCCGGCCCGTATGGGGGCTGAGCTTGGCGGGCGCGGCGACCGCGGCTGCGGTGGCGGCGGCGGTCGTCGTCGCGCCGGGCGGCGGGTCGGAAGGCGCGCACCCCGGCTCCGGGACGGCGGCGGGCGGCGACCAGGCCGGCGTGACGCTGAACGCGAACACCGTGCTGCTCGCAGCCGCGGACAAGGCGGAAGGGCAGCCGGAACAGGCCCGCGCCTTCTGGCACCACAAGACCGTCATCCGCCAATCGTTCCTGGTGGACGCACCCTCCGGCCCGTACACGGTCATCGCGTTGAGCAGCGAGGAGGAATGGGTGCCGGGCAAGCCCGGGGGGAAGCAGCGGGTCAGGCAGCAGGACCTCGGCGCGAAGCCGGCCCGCCCCGCTGACGTGGCCGCGTGGAAGCGCGCCGGATCACCCGGCACCTTCAAAGTGCGCGTCCCCGTTTCTCCCAAGCTGAAGGCGGTGAAAACGGCGGAGTTCAAGGTCGCGCAGGGATCGCCGTCGCTCAGAAATGCGACGGTGCCCGCCGACGGCAAGCTGTACTGGCTCGGACGCAACGTCAGCATGAAGCAGTTGCGCGCGCTTCCCACCGATCCGGCGCGGCTCAAGGCCGAGCTGCTGCGCTGGTACAGCGGGCACGACACCGAGTCGTCGAGCGTGCCGATGAAGTCCGACGCCTGGCTGGTCGTGGTCGCGGGGAGCCTGGTCAACGGATCCCTGCCGGTCACGCCTGGGGTGCGGGCAGGGGCCTTCAGGATGCTGGCCGGGCTCGGCTCGGTGCGGGCGATCGGCAAGGTGCGCGACGCGCAGGGCCGGTCCGGGACGGCCATCGCCACCACCGAGCGCACGCCCAACGGGGTGCTGGAGCAGCGACTGATCATCGATCCGGCGACCGGGAACGCGCTGGCCCACGAGACGATCGTGGTCAAGCCGGCCGGGGTCTACGCGCACCTGCCCGCGGGGGCGCTGTTGGGTTCGGCGGCGACCATCGCCAACGACTGGACCGACTCGATGCCCGGATGAGCGGCCGGCGGCCGGAATAGGGGCCGCGGAGGGAAAGGGACGGTCCCCGCGCATGATCGGGGACCGTCCCGCCTTTGTGCGGGCCGGATGGATGGAGTCAGGCGCTCCGCTGGGTGGAGCGCTTGGCGGCGTTTTGTGCCGTACGTCGTTGGTTCGCGGCAAGGCGGGCACGGTCGAGGCTGTCGCGGACGCGCGCGGCGCCGCGCATGGCGGTCGCGGTGTCCTTGGAACGGCCCGCGTAAACGGCGAGCACTTCGGCGACGGGGGGAGGAGTCCATTCCTCGCGGAGGATCATGGTCGGTGCGGGAGTGGCGACGGGGTTCGCGGCGCGGCCCGTGGCGGGAGCCGGAGTCGGGGCAGGGCCGGGGGATTGGGCGGGGGCCGGAGTAGGGGTCGCCTTTGCGGGGGGCATCGGGTCTGTTCCGGGGATTGGGCGGGGGGCCGTGGTGGGGGCTTCGGGTGGGTTTGTGGCGGCGGCGTTATTGGCAGCGGCGGAGGGGAGGGGGACGAGCGCGAGATGGGTGCGGCAGTGTGGGCACTGCAACCCTCGATGGATGTCTCTGCTCATAACAAGGATCATTACCCGCGGGTCTGACAAAATGACCCTCGCCTTTTCGCCGGCCGGTTCGGGGGCGTCCTAAGGCGTGGCGCCGGAGCGGCTCTAAGGCGTGGCGCCGGAGCGGCTCTAAGGCGTGGTGCCGTCCTGTGCGGGTGCGTGGGCCCGGACATGGCCGCGGACATGTGCGCGGACGAGATCATGGGTGTGCATATGAGTCCCGGGGTGGGCGGCGACCGGATTCCGCCCGCTCCGCGCGATGGTGACCGTGCCGCAGACGAGGACCGCGACGACCGCGAGCCAGACGAACAGCCGTCCCGTCCGGAGCCCGTACCCGCAGGTGATCCAGAGCAGGTGCAGGCCCCAGCGGCGCCACTGGACGGGCTCCGCGCGCCGGTGCATCTCCAGGGCGCAGTAGCGGAAGTCGCGTGCCAGTCCGCCGTCGGAATCGGCGGTCGCCTGGGCGAGCTGCCGGTAGAGGGTCTCCAGTCGCGCGGCGCCCACGGGGTCTTCCAGAGGGCCGTGCAGCGGGACGCGGGTGCCGGGGTCCTCCGCCAGTACGGCGCGGCTCTTAGGGGCCCGCCACGGGAGCCACCGGCGCGTGCGCGGGGTGGTGGCGAACGAGCAGCCCTCGACGATGCGGAGATGGTCGGGGCGCTGCAACCCGATGAATTGGCATCGGCTCAGGTCGACGTCTGCGAGGTCGAGTCGTTCCGCCGTCACCCCGCGCAGGGAGTTGACCCGTACGGTGTCGTCGCCGTCCCAGGATGCCGGTTCGGGGAGCCCCTGGAAGGGGTGCGTGTGCGGACGGACTCGTACGGCGCCCTTGAACGACGAGTTCTCCAGGTCGAGTTCGGTGTGGCGCAACTTGAACTCCGCAGCGGCCCGTACCGTCATGGCCTGCGCGGTGACCTCCAGTGCGGCGGCGTCGACGCGGAGGCCGCCGTGCGCGTGGACGTGCGCCAGGTCGATGCGCCGGGCGACGAGCGGGCCGAGCCACAGGTCGTGGCGGAACCGGGTGCGTTCGAACCGCAGGTGCCTGGTGACCTGGACCCGGCGGAACGACACCGCTCCGCCGAAGCAGACGGCCTGCATCCCCGCGTCCCGTCCGAACCGGGCCCTGTCGAAGCAGGCCGCGCCCATGAAGACCGCGTGCGCGAACGAGGCGTCGGCGTGCCAGGCGGCCTCGCCGAACAGCGCGTCCCCCGCGAAGACGGTCTCCTCGAACGAGGCGTGCTGGTGGAAGCGGGCGCCGTGGAACGTCGCGTTGCCCGCGAACCGCGCGCCCCGGAAGGACACGTTGCCGAAGAAGCGCACGTCGAAGAACGAGGCGCCGCCGATGAAGCACGCCCCGTCGAACGAGCTGTCGCCCTCGAAGCACGCGGCGCGCAGCGGGGCGTCGGCGTGCACGACGGCGCCGTCGAAGCGGGCGCGTCCCAGATGGGGGCGCTTGTCAGGGCCGGTGACCGCGTCCAGTAGCGCCGCCAGCAGCCCGGGGGGCACGGTGGCGCCGCGCAGGTCCAGCTCGGCCCCCGGCCGCAGCCCGCCGAGGAACCGTTCGAGCTCCTCGGGCCGCAGATGGGCCGGGCAGGCGTCGTACGGCCCGGCGGTCCGGCCCGTGCAGCCGTACACGACGGAGCAGCGCGGCCAGAGCACCGCGGGCGAGGAGGACGGGGCACGCTCGTGTGGGGTCACGGTCTCGTTGTACCCACCGCTCGTACCGGCGTGAATCCCCCATAGAGGTCAGTTCGTTACTCCCTGCGGCCATTCCAGGGAGTTTCGGGCCGTATATGGCCGTTCCCGGCCTTTCCCTGGCGTTCGCCTAGGGTGTGCGCATGGTGGACGGCAGCCGGTGGCTCGCGGACGTCGACGCGCATCCGGGGGAGGCCCGGGGCCTCGCCCGGCGGGTCCTCGGCCGGCTCACCGCCGCGGGGATCGTGATGGGAGATCCGACCGAGTGCGTCCTCGGCGACGTGTCCGGCGGGTACGCGCCCGGCCCGGCCCACCTGTCGGTCGTCTGCGGCGGCCCCGGCGGATTCCCGGACGTCTGGCCGAACGGGCTGGAGATCGACGTCGGCCGCACCGCGTTCTACGGGCCGATCGGCGAGGGCGACCGGGTGGCCTGCCCCCACTGTGCCGCCTGGCTGCCGTTCGAGGCGGTGGCGCCGGTGGTCGGCGACTGGGCGGACGAGGGCGGCCCGGGGGCGCTGGCGTGCGCCCGCTGCGCGCGGCGGGCGGGGTTCAACGAGTGGCGCTGGCCGGTGCCGTGTGCGTTCGCCGAGCTGGGCCTGCGGTTCTGGAACTGGCCGCCGCTGTCGGAGGCGTTCGTGCGGGATCTGGCCGGCTGCCTCGGGCACCGGCTGGTCGCGGGCCGGTCCGGCTCCCTCTAGCCTCCCCCTCCGAACCCTTCCCGCCGTGGACCCCTGGGCACGGACCATACCTAGGGGTATTGTCTCCGTACCATGGAGTATGGAGAGGCCCTGCTGGGCCGCGCCCGGGACCTCGCGCCGGTGCTCGCCGACCGCGCCAGGAACGCCGAGGACGCCCGCCGCCTGCCGGACGAGACCGTCGCCGACCTGGCCGGGGCCGGGCTGCTCGACGTCCTGGTGCCGCGTTCCCTGGGCGGTGCCGGGCTCGGCCTGGACGCCCTCGTCGGCGCCTGCCGGGAGATCGGCCGGGGCTGCACCTCCACCGGCTGGGTCACGGCCGTCTACGCGCTGCACAACTGGATGCTCGCGCTGTTCCCCGAGCAGGCGCGCCGCGAGGTGTTCGCGGACCGTCCCTACACGTTCGCGCCGTGCACGCTCGCGCCCACCGGCACCGCCGAGCCGGTGGACGGCGGCCACCGGGTTACCGGCCGCTGGTCCTGGGGCAGCGGCGCCCCGCACGCCGAGTGGGTCATGGTCGACGCCATCGTCGCGGCGGGCGAGACCGTCGAGCCGCGGATCTTCCTGATCCCGCGCGAGGACGTCACGGTGCACGACGTCTGGCACACCAGCGGGATGCGCGGCACCGGCAGTAACGACCTGGAGGTGACCAACCGCTTCGTCCCCGCGCACCGGTCCGTCCCGCTGCGCGACTTCGTCAAGGGGACGACCCCTGGGGCGGACGACCACGCCGAGCCGGCGGCGCGCTGGCCGATGGTGCCCGTCCTGGTCCTGGCCGGTGCGGCACCCGTGCTGGGGGCGGCCGAAGGGACGCTCGCCCGGTTTCGCGACCGCCTACAGGAGCGCGTCATCGCCTATACGGGAGCGCGGCAGCGTGACCTGATGAGCGGCCAGATGCGCCTGGCCAAGAGCACCGCCGACCTGGCCGCCGCGCGCCTGCTGCTGGACGACGCCGTCGCCCGACTGGACGGAACGTACGCGTCGGGCGGCCGGTTCGGGCTTCCCGACCGCGCGTGGGTGCGGCTCACCGGGGGGCACGTCGTCGGCACCGCCCGGACGGCCGTCAACGAGCTGTGCGCGGCGGGCGGGGCGAGCATCCAGTTCCTGGACTCGCCGCTCCAGCGGGCCCAGCGCGACATCAACACCATCTCGGGCCACGTCGTGTTCGATCTGGACGCCACCTACGGGCTGTTCGGGAAGGTCGACCTCGGTGTGGACCCGGATCCGACAACATTGGTCTGATGAGCACGAAGCGGACCACCCGCCGCGACTGGGTCGAGGCGGCCTACGACGAGCTGGTGCGGAGCGGCGAGCGCGGTATCGCGATCAACGGGCTGGCCGCCCGGCTCGGCGTGACCAAGGGCAGCTTCTACTGGCATTTCGACGATCGGGCCGACCTCGTCCAGGCGATCCTCGACCGCTGGGGGAACGAGCGGACCGACGAGATGCTGGGGCTGCGGCTCGGTAGCACCGCCGACCCGCGCGAACGGCTCCGCCGCATCCAGGCGCTCGCGCGCGAGGTCGCGCCGATCGACCGGGCCATGCGGCTGTGGGCCCAGCACGACGAGCAGGTGGCGGACGCGGTGCGGCGGGCCGACCGGAGCCTGCTGCGGCACGTCGGGGAGTGCCTGGGCGGCCTCGGGTTCGGCCCCGCCGACGCGGTGCTGCGCGGGCACCTCATGCTCCGCGTCTGGGTGGGCGGCTACCTGGTGGACGCGCAGGACGGCGCCGCCGACGACGACCACGAGGCCGTGCTGAGCCTGCTCCTCCAGCCGACCCGGCCGGTCTGACCGGACGACCCGGCCCGCGTGTGATCAACAGGAACCCCGGGCATGATCGGACGTATCTGACTCTTGGGTAGAACACGCCCGTTGGTCGTCCGTTCATCTCGGTCGGGGAATATCGCGACTATGACCGTCAATCCGGGACATATCCCTCGCAATGCGGAGGCACTGCCCGACGACCGGTTCCTGGACCGGGAGGAGAGCTGGCTCCGGTTCAACCAGCGCGTCCTGGAGCTCGCCGAGGATCCCGGCCTGCCGCTGCTGGAGCGGGTCCGGTTCCTGTCGATCTTCGCGAGCAACCTCGACGAGTTCTTCATGGTGCGCGTCGCCGGCCTCGCCCGCCGGATGGCGACCGGCCTGGCCGTCCAGTCCGCCAGCGGGCGGCAGCCCCGCGAGGTGCTGGAGCGCACCGCCGAGGTCGCGCACGAGCTGATGCAGGGGCACGCCGCCTGCTTCCGCGGCGACGTCCTGCCCGCCCTCGCCGAGGAGGGCATCGGCATCCTGCGCTGGGACGACCTCGCCGAGACCGAGCAGGAGCGGCTGCGCCGGCTGTTCCGCGACCGGATCTACCCGGTGCTGACCCCGCTGGTGGTCGACTCCGCGCATCCCTTCCCCTACATCTCCGGGCTGTCGCTCAACCTCGCGGTGATCGTCCGCGATCCGGAGACCGAGGCGACGATGTTCGCCCGGGTCAAGGTGCCGCCGCTGCTGCCCCGCTTCATCGAGGCCTCCTCCGACCGGTTCACCCCGCTGGAGGACGTGATCGCGGCGCACCTCGGCCAGCTCTTCGTCGGGATGGAGGTGGTCGAGCACCACGCGTTCCGGGTCACCCGCAACCAGGACCTGGAGATCGACGACGACATCAGCGAGGGCCTGCTCCAGGCGCTCGAACGCGAGCTGCTGCGCCGCCGGTTCGGCCCGGTAGTCCGGTTGGAGGTCGAGGACTCCATCTCCCCGGGCGTCCTGGAGCTGCTCACCACCGAGCTCGCCATCGACGGACGGCAGATCTACCGGGTGGTCGGACCGCTCGACCTGGCCGGGCTGACCGCCATCGCCGACCTGGACCGCCCGGAGCTGAAGTACCCCCCTTTCGTCCCGTCCAAGGAGTCGATCCCGGCGGATGCGAGCATCTTCGCGGCGATCCGTGAGCGCGACGTGCTCGTCCACCACCCCTACGACTCCTTCACCACCACCGTGCAGCGGCTGGTCGAGGACGCCGCCGCCGACCCGCGGGTGCTGGCGATCAAGCAGACGCTCTACCGCACCAGCGGCGACTCGCCGATCGTCGACGCGCTGATCGACGCCGCCGAGGCCGGCAAGCAGGTCGTGGTGGTGGTCGAGCTCAAGGCCCGGTTCGACGAGCGCGCCAACATCGCGTGGGCGCGCAAGCTGGAGCACGCCGGCTGCCACGTCGTGTACGGGTTCGTGGGGCTCAAGACGCACTGCAAGCTCGCCATGGTCGTCCGGCAGGACGCCGACGGCGTGCTGCGCCGCTACTGCCACATCGGCACCGGCAACTACCACCCCAAGACGGCCCGGCAGTACGAGGACTTCGGCCTGCTCACCGCCGACACCCAGGTCGGCGAGGACGTCAGCGCCCTGTTCAACCACCTGACCGGCTACTCCCGGCAGAACTCCTACCAGCGGCTGCTGGTGGCGCCCAACAGCCTGCGCTCCGGCCTGGTGCAGCGGATCGAGCGCGAGATCGACGGCCGCCGCGCGGGCCGTCCGGCCCGGATCCGGGTGAAGTGCAACTCGCTGGTCGACGAGGTCGTCGTCGACGCGCTCTACCGCGCGTCGCGCGCGGGCGTGCCGGTGGACGTGTGGGTCCGCGGGATCTGCGCGCTGCGGCCGGGCGTCCCGGGCCTGTCGGAGACGATTCGGGTGCGCAGCGTCCTCGGCCGCTTCCTGGAGCACTCCCGGGTGTTCACGTTCGAGAACGGCGGCGATCCCGAGGTGTGGCTCGGCAGCGCCGACCTGATGCACCGCAACCTGGACCGCCGGGTGGAGGCCCTGGTCACCGTGACCGACCGGGCGCAGCGCGCCGACCTGATCGACCTGATCGACCTGGCCATGGACGAGGGCACCCAGGCGTGGTGCCTGGCCGCCGACGGAGCCTGGACGCGCCGTCCCCGGGCGGGCGGTGACGGGGCGGCGCGCGACATCCAGAGCCACCTGGTGAAGACGCGGCGCTGGCGGACCGTCGATGGCTGACCCGCCGCCGCCGCGCGCCCCGGACACGATCGTCCGGGCGGCGGGCGCGGTGCTGTGGCGGGACGGCGCCAGGGGGCCCGAGGTCGCGCTCGTCCACCGTCCCAGGTACGACGACTGGTCCTTCCCCAAGGGCAAGCTCGTGCAGGACGAGCACGTCGTGCTGGCCGCGGTGCGCGAGGTGGAGGAGGAGACCGGGGTGCCGACCCGGCTCGGCCGCCGCCTGCCCACCAGCACCTATCCGAAGGACGACCGGCTCAAGCGGGTCGACTACTGGTCGGCGCGCGGCGCCGTCACCGCAGGGCCCGCGTTCACGCCGAACAGCGAGGTGGACGAGCTCGCCTGGCTCCCCGTCCCGGACGCCGCCGGACGGCTCACCTACCCGCACGACGCCGGCCTGCTGCGCGCGTTCGCCGCGGGCCCGCTCCGCACCCGCCCGCTGGTGATCGTCCGGCATGGCTCGGCGGGCGAGAAGGCCTGGTGGGGGGACGCCGACGAGCTCCGCCCGCTCGACGAGCGGGGCCGCACCGAGGCGTCCGGGCTGGCCGCGGTGCTCGCCGCGTTCGGCCCGGCGCGGGTGATCAGCTCGGCGACCGTGCGCTGCCTCGGCACCGTCCTGCCGTACGCGCGGCTGATCCGCGCCGGCGTCGTCGCCGACCGCGCGTTCACCATCGGCGAGACCGCCCCGGACCGCGCCCGCGCGCGGCTGCTCGACCTGGTCGCGGACGGCGCCCCGGCGCTCGTCTGCACCCACGGTGAGATCGTCGCCGAGCTCGTCACCGCGCTGTGCGGCCAGTCGGGCGAGGAGGTCCCCGAGGACCCGGGTCTGCGCAAGGGCGAGTTCTGGGTCGCGCACCTGGCGTTCGAGGACGGCAGGGTCGCCGCCCTCGAACGCCACGCGCCGCCTGCCGCCCTCTGAGACCGGCGGCTCTAGAAGGACGGGGCGGAGACCTGTGCCCAGGTGCTCGCCAAGCGGTCGCGCGCGGATTCGGCTTCGCCGTGCTCCAGCCCGTACAGGACACCGAGGGTGAACGCCTCGGCGGCCCCGCGGGCTCGGCCGACCGAGGCGCTGAGCCGTTCCATCGCGATGACACCGTCCTGGTAGCCGCCGAGTACTTCCTGAATCCGCTTGGCGTTCTTGACCGTTTCCTCCGCGGGCTTGCCCAGGACGGGGGCCGCCAGTTCCGCCGCGTAGCGGGCGCGCTTGGCCGCCTTGCGGGTTTCGTGCCGTGCCGTAGCGGCGTCCTCTGCGTCCTCGATGGTCGAGTACGCCTTCTCCAGCCGCGTCCACGACCGGGTGACCAGTCCTGGCAGCTCCTTGGCGGCGGTGCGGCCGGACCGTTTTGTGAGCGGCGGGTCGGTGACGAGCGATTCCACGGCGTCCAGCAGGGCGAAGTAGCGCGGTTCCTTCAGCGCGGAGTTCAGGCGGCGATACGCGCTCCGCTCTTGGCGGGCGATGTCCTCCATCCAGGCGAGGGGGGCCGCCGCACCGGCCCCGCCCGGTCCGTCGGGCTCGCCGGGGCCGTCCGGCCCGTCCGGCCCGTCCGGCCCGTCCGCTTTCCGGAGGGCTTCGAGGCGCCGGGTGAACCGCATCCGCAGCACCTCCAGGTCGCGGACCTCGCCGAGCACCCCGGCCAGCCACTTCAGCTCGGGCCGCAGCGGATCGGTGACGCCGCGGTCCAGGACGGGCCGGTAGGTCTGCAACGCGCTGCGGATGCGGCGGACCGCGACCCGCATCCGGTGCACCGCGTCGTCCTCGGCCAGCCGCGCCCCCGGATCGTGCTTCAGCACCGCCTCCACCTGCGCCGCCAGGTAGGCGTTCACCGCGTCGCCCGCGCTCGGCACGGCCTCCTGGACCCGGGCGCGGGCCACCGCGCGGGCCCGCGCCGCGGCGCTGGGCTCGATCGACCCGCCGAGCAGCCGGCCCAGCTTCGAGGACGATCCGGCGCGCCCGGCCCCGGCCTTGGCCAGCCGTTTGCCGGCCGCCTTCAGCAGCGCCGGGGGACCGGCGACCAGCTCGACCTCGATCTCACGCCACATCTCGGCGGGCGCCCGGGGAGGCGTGCCGAGGGGGTCGGCAGGCGGTGCCGGGCCCGGCTCGGGGCCCGGCCGGACGGTGCCGCGCAGGTCCCGGCCCGTGACCGTGTCGTCGGCGATCTCGGCGAGCGTCTCGCCCGCCTCGTCCAGCAGCCGGATCACCGTCCGCCCGGTCTCCAGTGTCGCCACCGGGGCCAGCGCCGCGCCGCGCGTGTAGGCGGCGACCACCGACGCGAGCTGGGACGGGACGATCCGCGCCCGGCCGAGCGGCGCCCGCAGCTCCTGCTTGCTGTCCGGGCCGACGGGCGTCTTCAGGTGCCATCCGGCGTCGGCGCCGCCGCGCCGGCGCCGCAGCGTGATGCCGTGCGCCGCCAGCCGGAGGTCCCCGGTGTCGAAATAGGTCGCGTGCAGACGGTGGGCCTCGGGGGCGGAGAGCGCGGCGACCCCGGAGAGACCGGACAGATCGGGCAGTTCGAAGTCGGCGGCGGCGTCGTACTTGCGCTCGATCTCCAGATGCTTCTCGGCCACGATCGGGCTCCTCAATCGTCGACGGCGCGGGAGCACACCCCTATGACCAGCATTCCACGCCGGGTTGAACGACGACAGGACCGATACCGAACGATGCCCCGCGCCCCTGGCGGACCCTCCGGCGGCGTGGGGTCAGCGGTCGTCGGACAGGTCGTCTGTGAGGCGGGCCGCGTCGGCGGGGGCCAGCGTGATGCCGAACGTCTCGTCCAATAGGGGCGGGACCTCGGCCGGCCCGACGACGCGCATATCGGACTTGCCGTTCGGGCGGGTGGTCGTCAGCGACGTCCCGTCGAGTTGGTAGTGCGCCTCGACCGTGAACCGCTGCGCGAACGGCCGCGTCGTGAACGGCGACCGCGGGTGCGTCGAGACGTAGTGGCTGAGCACTTCGAAGTCGAGCCGGTACACGGGGGCGAGCTGGAAGGTGTGCCGCTCCGTCCAGCCGTCAGGCCCGTGCTGGACGAGTGCCCATTCCTGGACGCCCGGCATCCCGCTCTTGGCGTCGGTGCGCTTCTCCAGACGGAAGCCCCATCCGTCCTGCACGACCTCGTTCCCGTCGGCGAACAGGATCGGCTCCAGCGGGCCGCGCCCGAACCCGACGTCGCAGATCCACTGGTCTCCGTCCGCCTCGACGAGCAGCAGTGCGTGCGTCGTGGGACGGAGCTTGTCGGAGCCCATCGTGACGCGTCCGACCAGTGCGGTGAACGCGAACCCGAGCCGTTCCAGGGCGGCGGCGAACAGCGCGGTCTGCTCGAAGCAGTAGCCGCCGCGGCGGTCCAGCACCAGCTTCCGTTGCAGGTTGTCGATCCCGAAGACGATGGGCCGGTCGAGCATGATTTCGAGATTCTCGAACGGGATCGATGTGACGTGTCCCCGTTGCACGGCGCGGAGTGTGCGGGCGGTGGGGGCGGGATCACCGGCGAAACCGATCCGCGTCAGGTAGGCGTCCAGGTTCAGTAGGTCTCCCTGCCAGCCGAGCGCGGGATCGTTCGCCATGCTTCCTCCAAGGGGGACCTCGTCCGTCACCAGGGATGACAACGCCCTCGCCCTGGTCATTCCCCAGTGGCGTCAGCAGAGCTCAGCTCGCGCCCGCGCGCGTACTCCGCCTCACCGGACGAGCGTGGCCCCCGGCGGCGCCAGCGGCAGGCGCAGCACGAACCGCGCGCCCACCGGGCTGTCGGCGATCCGCAGCGTCCCGCCGTAGATCTCCGCGATCTCCCGGGCGATCGGCAGGCCCAGCCCCGTCCCGGCCGGATCCCGGCGCCGCGACTCGGGCAGCCGCGCGAACCGCTCGAAGACCCGCTCCCGGGCCTCCTCCGGGACGCCCGCGCCGTCGTCGACGACCTCCAGGACCGCCTCGCCCTCCTCGACGCCGACCGCCACGCCGATGCCCGACTCGGCGTGGCGTTCGGCGTTCCCCAGCAGGTTGCCGAGCACCCGCGCCAGCCGGACGGGGTTGGCCTCGACGACCGCCCCCTCGCCCAGCCGCGGCGTGATCGGCACCGCGGCCGGCCGCCGGTCGATCTCGCGCCGGGCCAGCGCGGCCAGGTCGACCCGCTCCATCGGCGCCGGGGCCCGGGAGTCGAGCCGGGAGAGTTCGAGCAGGTCGGCCACGATGTCGTTCAGCCGCTCGGTGTCGCGCAGCGCCTCGCGGGTCATCGCGCGCCAGTCGTACCCCTCGGGCTCGTCGAGCGCGACCTCCAGGCGGGTGTGCAGCCCGGCGATCGGGTTGCGCAGGTCGTGCGAGGCGTCGGACACGAACCGGCGCTCCCGCCCCGTCGCCTCCTCCAGCCGCTCCAGCGTGTCGTTCACCGTCTCCGCCAGATGCTGGATCTCACCACCGGTGTCCGGCACCGGCACCCGGCGGCCGAGCCCGGCGGCGCTGATCCCGGCCATCTCCGCCCGGATCGCCTCCACCGGCGCGAGCGTCCGCCCGACCGTCCGCCACGTCCACCACCCGATCAGCCCCAGCAGCAACGCGAGGATCAGCAGCGCCCACAGCGTCACCGGCCATGTGCCCGCCAGCGTCGGCAGCGGCTCCGCCGCGTACAGCATCACCTGAGGGCCGTACGGTGAATCCGGCATCCGCAGGCCGAACACCCACGCACAGCCGTCCAGGAACGCGGGGCACGTCTTCCGGTCGATGAGAAGCTGGTTCCGGTTGAGGGACGGCGCCGCCAGCGCCGGCAGCCCCTGCGCGTCGGCACTGGCGGCCAGCACCGTCTGGTCGTTCCGGACGATCTGGACCAGGTTCGCCTCGTCCTCCCTCGGGACGATCGGGACCGTCGCGTCCGTCCGCGCGATGTCGTAGCCGATCCGCTCGACGGTCTTCTCCACCCGGTCCGCGACCACGTTCTCCGCCGCGTCCTGCGCCAGCATCCCCGCCAACGCCAGGCACACGTCCAGGATCAGCGCCGACACCACCACGGTCACCACGGTCGCCCGGCCGCGGATCGAGTAGAGCAGCCTCGACCGCCAGTGCCGGAACCACCGCCCCGCCCTGCCCGCCCTCGTGGTCGCCACAGTCCCGTCCGTCACGATCGGTGATCTCTCGAACCCCCAGCGTAGACGCTCGGCGGTCGGCGCCCCGCGCACGCGGCCCGCCGGACCGCGATCCCTTCTCGTGTCGGCGTAATGTCCAAGTCTGTGACTCCGCCGGAACGACGAACGGAATGGACATGACCGAGGACCCCGGCCTGGCCCGGCAGATGTGGCACCAGCTCGAACCGATCAACGCGCTGTTCTGGTATTCGAAGGAGATGTTCGACGAGGCCGGGGCGCTCGGATATGCCCCGGACGACCGCTGGTCGAGCTATTTCGCCTGGCGGGCGGCGCCGCTCGGCCCGGTGGGCGCGACGCAGGTCGCCTCCGCCTTCCACAGCTTCAGCCCCCGGACGGTCGCCGCGCACTTCCCCGCCGCCTGGGCGGTGGCCTCGCCGGAACGCGTCCTGGAGGCCAGGACCCGGATCGTCGACCGGATGTACCGCGCCCTCCTCGGCGAGGACGGGCTCGCCGACCCGGGGCTCGCCGAGGCCGCGGACCTCCTCCGCGCGGCGGTCGACGCCGCCGACTTCGCCGGTCGCCCGTTGGCCGCGGCCAACGCGGGCCTGCCCTGGCCGGACGAGCCGCACCTGGTCCTGTGGCAGGCCAGCACGATCCTGCGCGAGCACCGCGGCGACGGCCACATCGCCGCCCTGCTCACCGCCGGCCTCGATCCGGTCGAGTCGCTGGTGTCGTTCGCGGCGGCCGGGGCCGCACCGGTCGAGACGTTCGCCAGCCGGGGCTGGACCGACGAGGAGTGGAACGCCGGCCGCGACCGCCTCGTCGCCCGCGGCCTGCTCGCCGCCGACGGGACCGTGACCGAGGGCGGGCGCGAGCTGCGCGACTCGATCGAGCGGATCACCGACGACCTCGCCTACTCGCCGTGGCGCGCGCTCGGCGCCGGGAAGGCCGCCCGCCTGTCGGAGCTCACGATGCCGCTGCTGGTGGCCGTCCTGAAGACGGGCCTGTTGCCGGGCAGCAACACCCTCGGCATCGGGAAGATCCAGGCGCCGCCGCGCTGACGACCCGCCGGTCCGTCAGGATGTCTTGACGTCAGGCTCCCTTGACGGGATGCTGGCGCCATGACTCCTGACGAGCTGGAACGACGATTCACCCTGCTGACCGCCGCCGCCCGCTACGACACGCTGCGCCTGCGCGACGCGCTCGCGTCCGCGGACGGCGGTGACGAGTCGGAGCCCGATGCCGGGCTGACCCGGAACGAGGCCCTGGAACTGCTCGGCCTGGGCGAGGTGATCGCCCGCAAGGCCGGCTACGGCCGCCAGCTCACCGTGCGGTCGGCCCGCAGGGCCGGGGCCTCGTGGTCGGAGATCGGCGCGGCCCTCGGCACCAGCAAGCAGGCCGCCTGGGAGACCCACAACCGCTGGATCGACGGCCAGGGCGAGCAGCGTCCGGGCCACTGGGGCCTGGACGAGAAGGAACTCAAGGCCGCCCGCAGGCTCGCCGGTGAAAAGGGCAAATAGCCTCGTCTCCGAGTTGTCGGGACGAACACTGTTCGTTACGCTGGGACCACTCTGAACCGGTGCTCCCCAGAAGTACGCCGCAGAACGGGAGCCCCCACCCGCACGGGTGATGGAGCGGGCGGCACGTCCTTACACGCCGCTGCCCTTTTCGGAGGCACCCATGAACATCGGTCTCGGCCTGCCCGTCACCGACCCCGACACCCTGCTCGACTGGGCCCGCCGCGCCGACGCCGGCCCGTTCAGCACCCTCGGCCTGCTCGACCGGCTCGTCTACGGCAACCCCGAACCGCTCGTCGCGCTCGCCGCCATCGCCGGAGCCACCACCCGGATCCGGATCCAGACCGAGGTGCTCCTCGCCCCGCTGCGCACGACCGCCCTGCTCGCCAAGCAGGTCGCCACCCTCGACCGGCTCTCCGGCGGGCGCCTGGTCCTCGGGCTCGGCGTCGGCGGACGGGCGGACGACCACGCCGCGGCCGGCACCGATCTCCGCACCCGGGGACGCTACCTGGACGCGCAGATGCCCGTCCTGCGCCGCGTCTGGGCGGGCGAGCCGTTCAGCGAGGAGGCCGGGCCCATCGGTCCCGCTCCGGCCCGTCCCGGCGGCCCCGAGATCCTCTTCGGCGCTTTCCAGCCCGCCGCGCTCGAGCGCGTGGCCCGCTGGGGCGACGGCTTCCTGTGCGCGGCCCCGCCGAGCTGGGCGGGCGGCCTGATCGACCACGTCCACCGCACCTGGAAGGACCACGGCCGCACCGGCGCCCCCCGCATCGTCGCCCAGGTCAACGCGGCCCTCGGCCCGCAGCACGTCATCGACGAGGCCCGCACCGCGATGGCCGCGTACTACGGCTTCACCGACCAGGCCCGGCACATGGTCGCCGGGATGCTCACCACCCCCGCCCAGATCCGCGACGCCATCGCCCGGTTCGAGGACATGGGCTCTGACGAGGTCGTCCTCTACTGCCACGGCAACGACCCCGACCAGATCACCCGCTTCGCCGAAGCCCTCTAGCAAGGCGTGACGGCCATCGCGTGATCACCGGTGTTCGTGAGAACAGCAGAGGATCGCGCGGTGGCCGCGCGCACCGCCGGACGGGCTTCGTCGAACGCGGTCACCCCGTCAGCGCCTGGTGCGGGAGAGCGCGAAACCGGCGATGACCATCCCCGCACCGGGCAGCAAGAATATGAGGGACTTCTGCCGGGCCGCCGCCTGCTCTGTCGGGCACTGGTAGTAGTCATCCGGGGCCCATCCGCTGCCGCAGTCATGCTGGATGCCCGAACCGTTGTTGTGGTCGATCGGCGTGCAGCCGAGGACCACTCCGACGAGGCACACCATCACGCCGATGATCTGAAGGGCCCGGAACAGGCCCTTGTTGCCGCTCGGTCCGCCCCCCGGGCCGCCCGGGAGGCCGACGGCGGGGGGTTGGACGTCGGGAACCTGGATGATCTCGTCGACGCCCCCCAGAAGTCGGTGATCCGGCCGTCGGCGAAGCGGGCGATGAAGCTCTCGTTGATCTTGTCTCCGGCGGCGATCAGATCCTCGACGCCACGTGGATGCCGGGAGGGTTGTTCCCGGACGGGAGCGTCAGACGACCTCAAGGTTGGCCATCATTCCCATGTCCTCGTGTTCGGCGTTGTGGCAGTGGAAGAGGTAGCGACCGCGGTAGCCGTCGAAACGGGTGATGATCTCCGCCGATTCGCCGGGCCGCAGTGAGACGGTGTCTTTGAGGCCCGCGTCGTGGGGCAGCGGTGGCCGGCCGCCGCGCGAGAGCACCCGGAAGCCGACCAGATGCAGGTGGACGGGATGGTGCACGTCGGCCACCAGCCGCCACACCTCGACATCGCCGAGAGGGACGGTGACGTCGGTGCGGGCGGGGTCGAACGGCCTCCCGTCGATCAGCCATCCGTGACCGCCGTGCATCCGCCCGGCGCGGAAGGAGAGCTCCCGCACCCTGGCGGCGTCCGACCGCCGCCAGGCCGGCAGGTCCCTGGAGAGGACGCGCGGGACGCGGCTCTCGTCGGTGGCCTCGCGTGCGACGCGGAAGGCCATCACGTCGCGGGTGCGCCCTGAGCCCAGCCGGTTGACGACCCTGACGCGGCCGCCGACCGGGACGCCTGCGAAGTCGATGACCACGTCGTAGCGTTCGGCGGGCGCGATCGGCAGGAGCCGGTGGGCGACCGGCGCGGCGAGCAGTCCCTGGTCGGCGCCGACCTGGACGAGGTCGAGCCGGCGCCCGTTGTCGGTGACCGCTTCGAGTTCGTAGTGCCGGGCGTTCGAGGCGTTCAGGACGCGCAGCCGGTACCGGGCCGCGTCCACCTCGTGCACGGGCCACGGGGCGCCGTTGACCAGGATCACGTCACCGAGGACTCCGGCGAGATAGGTGTCGCGGACGCCCGGACGCCCTCGCAGGGTGGGGTCGAGGGCGGGATAGTCCAGGGCTCCGGCGGCGGTGAACACACGGTCCGCGATCATGAGGGGCAGTTCGCGCCGTCCCGCGGGCAGGCCGAGCGAGTCCTCGGCCTCGTCGCGCACGATGTGCATCCCGGCGAGCCCCCGCCAGATCGCGGGGGCGGTGAAGTCCATCCGGTGGTCGTGGTACCAGAGCAGCGCCGGCCGCTGGTCCAGCGGGAACGTGTAGTCCCGCGTCAGCCTGGTCACCACCGCCCGCGGATCGCGCATGCCCTGCATACCGCTCGCGCCGTGCCCGCTCATGCCGTGCCCGCTCATGCCGTGCCCGGCCCGGCCGGTGCGGGCGGGGTCCGGCCACCCCTCGGGCAGGACGAGGTCGGTCGGGTACCCGTCGGCGCTTGCCGGGGTGTGTCCGCCGTGCAGGTGCACGACGGTCGGCACGGGCAGCTCGTTGTGGTGCCTCACGGTGACCGGTCTGCCCCGGCGCGACTCGATCGTGGGCCCCGGGAAGGTGCCACCGTACGTCCACATCGGCGTCCTGACACCGGGCAGGATCTCCACGGCCGCCTCGCGCTGGGTGATCTCGTAGCGGTCGATACCGCCCGAGGTGCTGATCGGCGCCAGCACGGAGGGAAGCGGCAGCGGCACCTGGAACGCCGGTGGCAGCGGCGCTGCGCTGCGCAGTTCGTCACCGGTGAACGGCGGGTGGCGGGCCAGCGCCGCCGCGGTCGACAGCCCGGTGGCCGCCGTCAGCCCGAGCGCCCCGCCGATGCCCAGCACCTTGCGCCTGGTCGCTCCCCGAGCGCGACCGGGTCGGTCGTCGTCCCGCTCACTCATCGTCATCCCCCTGCTGCTCCGTCACGGTCTGCGCGCGCTCGCGCGGGGGGCGCGACCGGAGTGGACGGCGCCACACGGCGATGAACACCACGACGAGCGCGACGATGGTGATCACGCCGAGCGGCAGGTGCAGCCACAGCGCGCCTTCCATCCCGGCGAAGTACTGCACCGTCTCGGCTGCGACCACGGCCGACGTGGCGAGGAACGGCCAGACCTGACGCAGCCGGACCCAGACCACGATCGCCGCGATCAGCTGCAGGTAGCCGACGGAGGTGGTGATGTTGGCGCCGGCCAGGTGCCAGCGCAGGCCGTCGTAGTCGCCGCTCAGGAACACGCCGGCGAACACCGGCTGGCCGAAGATCGCGACCAGGTGCGCGCTGACGACCGCCCGCAGTACCCGCCCGGCGAGCCTCGTCCGATGCGAGGAGACCGGTGCGGCCGGGCGGAACCTGTCGACTGTGGTGGCCATGGGCGTCCTCCTCACTCTTCTCGATTCGGGATCGCCCACGACACTATGATCACTGAGTTATCTTGTCTAAGATCAATATCGCTATGCGGTTATGCACCTAAGGACATGACTCCGGTCCCGCCCCAACGAGAAGAGGGCCATGGATCTGAACACGCTCAGGCAGTTCCTGGTGGTGGCGCGGCTGGAACACCTCAGCCGCGCGGCGGACGAGCTTCACGTCGCCCAGCCGTCATTGAGCCGCACCATCGGCCGGTTGGAGAACGAACTCGGCACCCCGCTGTTCGACCGGTCCGGCCGGCTCCGGCTGAACGACACGGGCAAGCTCTTCCGCGGCTACGTCGAACGCTCCCTCGGCGAACTCGACGCGGGACGGCGAGCCGTCGCCGAGGTCACCAGCGAGGGCGTGGGCACCGTGAGACTGGCGTCGGAGACGTTCCTCACGCTCACCGGGCCGCTGGCGGCCTACAAGCGGGCCCACTCCACCATCGAGGTCGAACTCCACTGGACGCCGGCCGAGGACATGGCCCGCCGCCTGCGGGCCCAGGACGTGGACCTGTGCGTCGCCTCGCAGCCGGTCCACGCCGAGGGCCTGGAGTCGGTCGAGTTGTTCGACGAGGCGGTGTGGGTGGTCACGCCGCTCGATCATCCGCTGGCCGGCCGTACCTCGGTGACCATCGACGAGATCGCCGATCAGCCCTTCGTCACCGCGGGCAAGGGGCACTGGCAACGCCGCCTCCTCGACCGGCTCTTCGCCGCCAGGGGCCTCACCCCGAAGATCGTCTGTGAGGGCGACGAGCCCAGCGCCATCGCCGACCTGATCAGCGCGGGCCTCGGCATCGGACTCGTCCCCGCCATCGCGCGGCGCACCGCCACCCGCGCCCCTGGGGCCTGGATCGCCGTCGACGACCCCGGCTGCCGCCGCACCCTCACCCTGTTCTGGGCCGCCGACAGCCACCTGTCGATCGCCGCCCGGCTGATGCGCACCACGATCACCGGCTGGAACTGGGCCACCGGCGAACCACCCGAAGGACGCGGATAACCGTCAGACCCCGGGCCGGTGTCTCCGAACCGGGCTCCCGCCGGCGTGCGTGAGCCTCGGCGCACGGCCGGGGCTCATCGGTGTTTCAGCGGTCGAGCTCGCCGCGCTTCATGCGGGCCAGGAGCTCGCTGAACGTGTCGGGGGTAAGAGTGAGGTGCCCGGCGTCGGGGGCCTTGCTGTCGCGGAGGGCGATGGCATTCGGTAGGCCGGCCAGTTCCACGCAGGCCCCTCCGGTCTCGTCGCTGCGGCTGGACTTTCGCCAAGTGGTCATCTCATCAGTCCTTGCATGTGCTCGAGCAGTTTCCGTGACTGGTCCTCCGGGAGCGCTGAGGCCCCAATCCGCTCGTAGCTTACGCTCAACTCACGTATATCGGGCAGTCGCTCGACCAGTCTGCCCATGCGTCCCGATTCCAGGTATGCGACCTCTCTGTTGCGTGTTGTGATGAAGAACAGTGATCCACTCACGCCGGGCCAGCCAGCCGAGACGGGCAGCACTCGCAGGCTTACGTGATCAAGTTCTGATACCCGCAGCAGGTGGTCGAGTTGGCCGCGCATTACCTCGATGCCACCGACCTGCCACCACAGCACGGGCTGCGCGAGCACCACCCATAGGCGGGGTGGGTCGGGGGCATACAGCCGCTGCTGTCGGTCCATGCGCTCTCTGACCGCATCGTCAATGTCGTCCACGACCCCGCCTCTTTTGAACAACGCGCGGGCGTAGTCCTCGGTCTGGAACAGGCCGAACACGACATCAGAGCTGTAGTTCTTGATCGACAGAGCTGAGTGTTCGTACTTCAAGAAGGCGCCGACGCGCGGACGGTCCAGGCCGTCCTTCGCGTGTTCGGCCAGGTTCGTCAGTAGGTCGGCGGTGTCCCACGCCTCGTCGAGCGGGGCGAGGTTTGCTTGGGCCGGACGGCGGCGACCCGCCTCCCAGTTTGAAACATGTGATCGAGATGCCTTCGCCACGTCGCCGACCTGCTGACAGGTCCAGCCGTGCTTCAGTCGGAGATTGCGCAGTTGAACGGCTACGAGGTCCCACAGCGACGAGCGCGGATCGAGCGAGTCATGGCTTTCCATCGGCCACCTGTCCAAGATCCTTTGTTTTCAGTGATATCGAAAGCATGGCCAAGGTAGCCCGAGATTCGCACCCTTGTCTCGAGAATAAGAGGATGAAGGGTGGAGGGAATGGGAGTCAAATCCGCCAATTCTGGCGAAATGGAAATGACCTGTCTTGCCGCTCGTACGGCGTCCGGGCGGGTTCGGAGCCTGATCGAATATCGGCTGGCGGAATGGGGTCTCTCGGGGCTCTTGGACGATCTCCGGCTGGTCGCCGGGGAATTGGTCGCCAATGCCGTCCAGTGTGCGCCGGACGGGGAGATCCGGGTCAGGCTCGCGCGGGAGTCCGCGTCGGTGCTGCTCTGCGTCTGGGACTCCTCTGACGCCATGCCGGTGGCCGGGCCCGTCGTCGAGCTGTGCCTGGACGACATCGCACCCGACCCCGAGGCGCTCGATCCCGGGCACGACGACGGCACGGGCGGGTGGGGGCTTCCGATCGTCCAGGCGCTCTCGTCCGAGTGCGGGGTGCGGCCGACGCCTCCGCAAGGCAAGTGGGTGTGGGCGCGGGTCGGGTCGTGAAGGCGATTGGGCCTTGTGGGGACGGGCCGTCCTCATTACTCTCCAGTAGCTAAACCCGAAGAACTTTCGGGTTATCGGCACGGCTCGACGGAAGGCAGCGCGGCGATGGCATCGTCCAGGACCAGGCGGACGCGACGGACGTTCGGGTTGCGGGCCCTCGGCGGCGGCGCCGCGGCGTGCGCGATGGCCGTCGCCGGCGCCGGAGCGGCGGGTGCGGATCCCGCCCTGCGCGAGGTCATGTTCGTCGGCAACAACTGGGAGGGCACCGCCGACGTCATCGAGTCCCGCGGCGACCTCGCCAGGATCGGCCGTCTCAACGTCATCCCGGACAAGGACGAGCGCCTCAAGGAGATCTACGCGAACCCGGTCAAGCTCGTCTACTACCTCGGCGTCCGGGAGACCGCCGGCGAGGGGCACGACCAGTACGTCGACGACATGTACTCCACACCCGACGGGTCGGCCGTGGTCGCCTCCCGGCCGAGTTTCGCCGACGTGGTCTCGATCGACGTGACCACCGGGAAGATCAACTGGCGGTTCCCCGTCTCGGGCTTCCGCGCCGACCACATGGCAGTCTCGCCGGACGGCGCCCGGGTCGCGGTGTCGGCCTCGACGTCCAACACCGTCCACGTCCTCGACATCGCGACCGGCGCGCAGGCCGGGTCGTTCAAGACCGGCGACAAGCCGCACGAGAACGTGTTCACCGGCGGCGGCAAGTACCTCTGGAACATGTCGATCGGCGAGGTCAACAACCAGTTCGACGCCCCGTGGATGGACTTCGGGAAGGGCGACCGCCGCATCACCGTCGTCGACACGGCCACGTTCAAGCAGGTCAAGGTCATCGATATGCGCCAGCGGCTGGACGCGTTCGGGCAGCGGGGCCTCTCGGACTCCGTCCGGCCGGTCGCGTTCACGCCGGACGAGTCCACGCTGTACTTCCAGGTCTCGTTCTTCAACGGGTTCCTGGAGTACGACGTCGGCACCGACAAGATCACCCGGATGAAGACGCTGCCGAAGAACCCCAAGACCAGCGACGACCGCACCACCTGGGTAAACGACTCCCGGCACCACGGCCTGTCGATGAGCCCGAAGGGCGACAAGCTGTGCATCGCCGGGACGATGGACGACTACGCGACCGTCGTCGACCGCGCGTCCCTCAAGGAGGCGCCGCTGGTGCCCGCCGTCAAGCCGTACTGGGCGACCGTCAGCGGTGACGGCAAGTCGTGCGTCATCTCCGAGAGCGGTGCCGACCAGGTCACCGCGATCGACTTCGCGACGGGGAAGAAGGTCGCGTCGGTGGCGGTCGGCGACCACCCGCAGCGCGTCCGGCTGGGCCACGTTCCGGCG
Source organism: Actinomadura xylanilytica (assembly GCF_030283145.1). Lineage (GTDB taxonomy): Bacteria > Actinomycetota > Actinomycetes > Streptosporangiales > Streptosporangiaceae > Spirillospora > Spirillospora xylanilytica. Next base: position 521,020 of record NZ_JASNWE010000002.1, on the reverse strand, counting down.
CGCTGGACCACCCCTGCGCAGGTGCCGTAACGGAGCGGGCGGCCGGGCGTCACTCGCCGGGCTCCGCGCCGGGGGTGTGGCCCGTCAGGCATCCGCCGGGCGCAGCAGGACCTCCTGCGCCACCGAGGCGACGAGCGCGCCGTCGAGTGTGTGCAGGTGGCCGCGGGCCAGGCCGCGGGCGCCGTGGTTGATGACCGGGTCGACGGAGTACAGCAGCCACGCGTCGACCCGGGCGGGCCGGTGGAACCACACGGTGTGGTCGAGGCTGACCGCGGTGCCCAGCGTGATCCGCGAATCGGGCGCGATCGCGCTGCTCACCACGGCCATGTCGGTGAGATAGGCGATGAGCGAGGCGTGCAGCGCCGGGTCGTCGCCGACCGGCTCGGACAGCCGGATCCAGAACGGGTGCCGCACCGGGAACGCGGTGGGCTCGGACGGGTTCACCAGCCGGATGTCGAAGCCGCCGGGATACCGGAAGAAGGACGGCAGCGCCGACCGCTCCAGCCGGTCCGGCGGCGGCACGTCCGGCCGCGTCCCCGACTGCCAGGCGTGGCCGGGCTCGGGGTCGTGGAACGAGGCGATCAGCTCGAAGATCGGCTTGCCGCCCTGGGCGGCGGTGACGTGCCGGGTGGAGAACGTGCGGCCGTCCCGGGACCGGGCCACGTCCAGCCGGACCGGCTCCTCCGGACGTCCCGGCCGGATGAAGTAGGCGTGCATCGAGTGCGGCGGCCGTCCCGGATCGACCGTGCGGCACGCGGCTCGGAGGGCCTGCCCGGCGACCTGTCCGCCGAACGCGCGCATCTGGACCGTGTCGCCGGGACGGGCCGGTGCAACGGGGACGATGAAGACGTCGTCGTCCAGCGCGGTCAGATCGAGCAGCGCCGCCACGTCCGCTGCGGTCCCGGTCATGCGCGTCCTCCCGAATCCGATTCTGGCCCCGATCCTCTCAACCGCGCCGTCCGCCCGGAAGACCGGGTCGGACGGCGCGGGCGGACGGCACGGGCGGCGGGGTGCGCGCGGGGGTGCGTCAGGCGTTCAGCGAGGCGGTGGTGACGGGCTTGCCGAGGACGCCGCCCTTGGTCCACTTCTCGAACGGCATCTGCCAGTAGCCCCAGCCGTTGGTCCATTCGAGGCTGCGCTTGGTGCCGGTGATGGTCACCATGTCGCCGCGGTAGGCCCAGCCGAAGAACCACTGGGCGTCGCCGGCGGGGGAGCGGACGCAGCCGTGGCTGCAGTTGCGGTCGCCGAGGCAGGTCGGGTCGTCCATGTTCTGGTGGATGTACTCGCCGCTGTTGGAGATGCGGGTGGCCCAGGGGACCTGCTCGTCGTACCAGCCGGCGTCGCCCTTCTTCTTGCCGGGCGGGCGCATCCGCTCCATCCTGCTGCGGTCCATGGTCAGGTGCACGCCGCTGGTGGTGAGCAGGTGGTCGACGCCGTCGGCCTGCCGGTCGCCGCCCTGGCCGAGGCTGACGCCCCAGTTGCGGACGGTCCGGCCGTTCTTCTTGACGACCAGCCGGTCGGTCTTGGCGTTGACGGTGATGGTGTGCGAGTCGCCGATGCGGAACTTGCGGGTGACGTCCTTGGCGCCGAACACGCTGTCGCCGATCTTCAGGCCGGCGTAGTGCACGGTCAGCGAGACCTGCTGGCGGGCTTTCCACGGATTCCGCGGCCGGAACACCGCCGACGGGAGCCCGTTGAACGACTCGCCCGCGCTGAGCCAGCGCCAGGCGCCCTCGGTGGGGGTGGTGGAGGAGATCTCGATGGCGCGCTCGACGCCCGGCCGCGCCTTGGCCGGGACCTCCTTGCTGAACTGCACGAAGACCGGCATCCCGGTGCCGACCGTCTCACCCTCGCTCGGCACCACGTTGGTGATCTTCGTGGCGGCGGTCTTCCGGACGGTCTGGAACGCGCTGGTGGCCGTCGTGCTCTTGCCCTTGGGGGACGCCGCCGTCGCCGACACCTGGTACTTCGCACCCGGGACGAGCGTCCAGGTGGACTGCCACCTGCTCTTGTCGGGGGAGAGCCGTCCGGGCACCTCGGCGCCCTTCATCTTCACCGACACCTGGCCGAGCGTGCCCCCCGCCGCCGTCACCGTCACGCCCGCGTCGGGGCGCGCGTCGCCGCTGCCGTCCGCCGGGCTGATGGTCAGCTTGGGGGAGCCGTCATCGCCGCCTTTGGTGGTCGCGCCCCCGCCGCCGTCGTCGCTGCAAGCCGCCGTCAATCCCAGGACCAGTGCCATGACCAAGGCCGTACGTCGCACCGTTCTCCCTCACCTGTCCGCCGAGCGCCACACGCGTCGGCTTAAAAGAACGCAAACGGGGCGATCTTGTTCCCGGCCGCTCCGGCGGATATTCCCCACACGCCCGGCAGCGGCCCAGGCAGAACCCGGCGTCCGATCCATGTGACGTCTGGGGGCCCTGAAAGGTTCGCGGTTGAGAGGTACGAAGTTGAATGAATTTTTGCCGCGCGCCGAAGCCCAGGTCAGAACCGGGCCGGGGCGGCAGGGACCTACAGCGGGATCCATTCGGTGGACGTGGTGAACTCGTCCAGCCGCGCCGCGACCGGCTCCACCCCGATGCCCGGACCGGACGGCACGTCGAGATGGCCGTCGTCCAGGACGAACGGCTCGGTGACGTCCTCGGCGTAGTAGCGCCGCGACGCGGAGGTGTCGCCCGGCAGGGTGAACCCGGGCAGCGCCGCGAGCGCCACGTTGGGCGCGCGGCCGATCCCGGTCTCCAGCATCCCGCCGCACCACACCGGCACGCCGTGCGCCCGGCACAGGTCGTGGATCCGGCGCGCCTCCAGGTAGCCGCCGACCCGGCCCGGCTTGATGTTGACGATCGACGCGGCGCCCAGCGAGATCGCGGCGGCGGCGTGCGCGGCGGACTCGATCGACTCGTCCAGGCAGACCGGCGTGCGGAGCAGCCGGGCGAGCCGCGCGTGCTGCACCAGGTCGTCCTCCGCCAGCGGCTGCTCGATCAGCAGCAGGTCGAAGTCGTCCAGCCGGGCCAGCAGCCGCGCGTCGGACAGCGTGAACGCGGCGTTCGCGTCGACCTGGAGCAGCACCCCGTCGCCGAACCGCTCGCGGACGGCGCGGACCGGCTCCACCTCCCAGCCCGGCTCGATCTTCAGCTTGATCCGGACGTAGCCCTCGCCGAGATAGCCCGCGACCGCGTCCAGCAGCTCGGGGATCGAGTCCATGATCCCGACCGACACCCCGCACGGCACCCGGTCGCGGGACGCGCCGAGGAACCGGGCGAGCGGCTCGCCGGCCGCGCGGAGCTGCGCGTCCAAGGCGGCGGTGCTGAGCGCGGCCTTGGCCATCCGGTGCCCCTTGAACGGTTCGAGCGCCCGCTCCACCGCGTGCGCGTCCGCGTCCCTCGGTAGCGCCGGGATCAGGAACCGGTGCAGCACGTCCGCCGCGCCGTCGGCGTACTCCGCGGAGTAGAGCGGCTCGTCCATCGCGACGCACTCGCCCCAGCCCTCGGCGTCCGGCGTCACCACCCGGATCAGCAGCACGTCGCGGGCGGTCTCGGTGCCGAACGAGGTGCGGAACGGCGCCACCAGCGGCAGCGTGATCCGGCGCAGCTCGATCCCGGTGATCCTCACGTGGTCCCCTCGGCGCGTTCGACGACGTAGCTGGTCCTGCGGTGGAACCCGGTGACCCGCGCGCCGTCGTCCAGCAGGCCGCCCAGCACGTCCCGGACGGCCGTCCGCCACGCCCGCGCGGCCTCCGGGGCGGACCGGCGCAGCCCCTCGATGTCCTCCGGCACGGCGACCAGCAGGGTGGACGCGTCCGTCCCGCCGCGCACCGGCCACCCGTCCTTCTCGCCCAGCGCGGTCACGGCGTCGTCCGGCACCGGCACCGGGACGTGCTCGCCCCGCGTGGCGGCCACCACCCGCGGGTCCGGCAGCGGCCAGACCGCCAGCACCCGGTCGGTCTCGTCGCCCGCGTTGATCGAGTCCTCGATCGTCCCGTAGAACGAGGGCAGGTACTCGCCGGGACGGGCGCCCAGCTTCACCAGGTTGAAGTAGGCGTTCCGCCGGACCAGCGGATCGTAGGTCCAGGTGATCCGGCTCAGCCCCCGCGCCAGCGCCCACTCCCGCTGATGCAGCTTGAGCGCCAGCCCGACGCCGCGCCCGCCGACCGCCCCGGTGATGTGCGAATGCAGCGCGACGCCCGGCGGATCGGCCAGGAACGCCACCGAGAGGCCGACCATGCGGCCGTCCCCGCTGAACGCCCCGGCGACGTAGTTGCCGGCGTGCGCCAGGGCGCGCAGCATCTCGACCTGGATCGGCTCCGCCCCGGGCTCGGGACGCCAGATGTCGCCGATCAGCCGGTGGAGCGCCTCCAGCTCGTCCAGTTCACGCAGCTCACGGACCTCGGTCATCGCAGCACCCCCTCCACCAGCCCGGCGAGCAGCCGGGCGCGTCCGGGCATCTCGGCGGTGACCACATGCTCGTCGTCGGCGTGCGCGCCGCCGCCCACCGCGCCGAGCCCGTCCAGCGTGGGGCAGCCGACGCCGGCGGTGAAGTTCCCGTCCGACGCCCCGCCCACGGCGACGCCGCGCGGCGGCTCCATCCCGAGGCCGGACGCGACGCGCCGCGCCAGCCCGTACAGCCCGGCGGACGACGCGGTCTCCAGCGGCGGCCGGTTGACCCCGCCGAGGACCTCCAGCCGCGCCCCCGGCGTCCGGGGGACGAGCCCGTGCATCAGCCCGTCCACCCGCTCCTGCGCCGCGCGGCTCGGCGCCCGCACGTCCACGTACATCGTCGCCATCGCCGGCACGGTGTTGCTCGTGGTGCCGGCCGTGAGCAGCGTCGGCGTCACGGTCGTCCCGTCCAGGCCCGCCGGCGCCGCCCCGGACGCCGCGGTCGTCAGGTCGCGGAGCGCGAGGATCTGCTCGGCCGCCTCGACCGCCGCGTTGACCCCCTTCTCCGGTTCCAGACCGGAATGCGCGGCCTTCCCATGCACCCGCACCTCGTACCAGGACACGCCCTTGCGGCCGGTCTTGAGCGCCCCGCCGTCCCCGGCCCCCTCCAGCACGAACGCGGCGGACAGGCCGCGCGCCGACTCCTCGACCAGCTTCTGCGAGGTCACCGACCCGACCTCCTCGTCACCGGTGACGAGGACGCACACCCCGTCCAGCCCCGGCAGGGACGCCAGCCCATGGAAGAGCTGCACCAGCCCGGCCTTCATGTCGAACACCCCGGGACCGCGCGCGATCCCGTCCACCAACGACCACGGATGCGTCTTCAGCGACCCCGGCGGCCACACCGTGTCGTGATGCCCCACCAGCAGGACCCGCGGTGTCCCGAACGTCCACCGCAGATGGGTCACGCCGTCCAGCAGGATCGTCTCGGGGGCCGCGCCCAGCAGCCGGGTGCCCTGGCGCGCGAGGACCCCGGCGCTGCGCGCCACCCCGGCGTGATCGGCCGAGAACGACTCGCAGGTCACGAGCTCTTCCAGATCGGCCAGCAGCGCGGGGAGATCGACGGACACAGATGAACCTTCCCATGACGTGCAACAGCGACACCACGGACAGAACGCCGCTCCACGTTTCCTTCCCAGCACCGGCCCCGCCATCGGCGTTTTGCGCAAATCAGACCGCACGCCGGTGTTGGGGATGAGACCCGCCTCCTCGCGCATGGCGGCGGCGCCCGACTACGTCTAGCGTTTCCAGTGAAACGCTGCGTAATGAACGGAGGTCGTGGTGAGCGCCATCGGAGACACCCCGTCAGAGCTCGACCGTCTGCTCGCCAAGGCCGGGTCGGACGGCCTGACCGGACCGGAGCACTACCGGGTGGCCGAGGCCCTCCTCAACCACCCCGCGAGCGGGGACGGCCTGGCCGCCGCCCAGGTCCACGCCACCCTCGCCGTCGCCTACGACTCCGTCCACCGTCCCGCCCACGCCCCGCCCAGCGAGGCGTTCCGCGACTTCGTCGCGCGGATCCAGCACGAGTGCAACGCGATCACCGGCATGTGGGAGCAGCTCGGCGACGCCGAGACGGCCGTCCGCGACGAGGCCGGGGAGCTCAGGCATTCCGACGCCGCCGTCCGCGCCCTCGTCGCCGACCGGACCGGCCGTCCCGTCCCCGACACCATGAGGACCCCGGACGCGGTCCGGATGCTCATCACCCGCCTCGACGCCCAGCGACCCCAGGAAGTCCCGGCCCCCACCCCCAAGGCCCTCCCCGCCCCATCGCCCAGCCCATCCGCGCCGGCGAGCCCGCCCGCGACTCCCAGCAGGCCCACGACCGCAAGCCCGTCCGTGGCCGCCCCACGCCCGTCCGTGGCCGCCCCACGCCTGCCCGCCCCCGGGATGCGCCCGCCCGCGGGCGCGACGCGTCCACCACGCCCGGCGGGCAAGTCCGCGGCGGCCGTCACCTGCCAGTCGTGCGGGGGACGCAAGAAGGAGGGCCACTACCTCTGCCGCGTCTGCTGGTTCATGCTCCCCGAACCGACCCGCACCCGCCTCGCCCGCCGCGACGCCCTCGCCTACCGGCGCCTCGCCGAACTCCACGACCAGCTCCGCCGCACCGTCCCCCTGACCGAGATCACCGTCCGAGAACCCATCTGACCCACCCCGCGCGGCAACGCTCAACTGCCGGACGAGCGCTCCGGTGCGGACGCCGCCTCAGGCTTGAGCATCTGGAGGACCTCGTGGAAGCGACTCATGGCCGCGTCCACGCTGCGGACGAAACCGGTCTCTTCGGTGCCTCGCTTGGTTCCCATGCCGGTCGGCAGGGTCAGCCGGAACGAAATGATCTCCGCCTTGCCGTCGGGGACGAGGAGTCCGGGTTCGGCCTTGAGGTTCTTGAGGAGATCGCAGGGGCCGGTGTCGCTTCCTGGCGAGAGAGCCTCGACGCGCAGCTCTGGCGGAGCCTCAGCCAACTGCCTGAGCAGCCACTGCACGCGGGTGAGGGCCCGCGCTCGCACGGCGGAGGGCACCTCGACAGACGTTTCGATCTGCCCCGTGCGCAGATCGGCCTCGATGAGCACGGGACCGGGGGCGCTCGGGAGCCGGATCTCGGCGCTCATCCGGCCGGACTCCACGAGTGTGCTGACGGTCTGCAACCGGCGGACCGCCGAGTCACCGTCCCGCTTCCTGCGCAGGACTGGGGCGACAGTGGACCCGGTCTGCCCGCTGAGGTGCAGGCAGAGCTGCCGGACGAGCTTCTCCCAGCTCTCGGCCACCTGCATCGCGCGTTTGTCGCCCAGCCGGAGGGTGCCGGCGGTGATGGCGTTGCGCACCGGCACCCATCCGGGGCCCATGTCCTGGAATCCGTGGCAGCCGGCGTTGGCCTGGCCGAGGTAGTCGAGCAACTCCTTCAGTAGCCATGCGTGGGCCGGGTTAGCGACGCCGTGGTGGTGGCAGAGCATGTGGGCCTCATGAGCGACCTCGGCCCACGAGAGGTGGCGGAGGCCGACCTTGCGCAGGCGTCGCCGGTCGACGCTCAGCGGATGCTCGCCGTCGATGCCCAGCTCGTTGGACAGGGTGATGACGGTCTCGTAGCCGTGTTTGGCCGCGACCTCCAGGTACGACTCGACCTGCTCCTTCTTGAGCGGGTTGCCGCCGGTCTTGGTCTCGACGAGCGCGGTCCAGATGCGGCCCGCGCGGGCCACCCTGATGACGCCGTCCGGGCGAACCTTGGCGTCGCCGTGCTTGAAGGTGGTCTCCGCGAAGGTCTGGACGGTGCCCGCGGGGGCGTTGAACCGTCCGGTGACCCGCCTGCCGAACTCGGGTACCTCCACCATGACCGCCAGGAGCGTGGACGTCGCGCGGGCCTCGCGTTCCTGGTCGTTGCGGAGCCCGGTGACCGAGAACAACCGGGCGGCCTGCCACGAGGGATCGTCGGCGAGGTCGACGCTCGCAGTGCGCGGCAGCGTGATCTTCTTCTTCGCGGTGCGGACCCGCTCGGGCCGACGGCGGCCTTCGGACCGGCCGGCAGGTTCCTCGTCCCCGGTACCTCCGGTTCCGCCCTCGGCCTTGGCGCCGACCTTGGCCTTGACCTCACCGTCGCTCTCGCCCGAGGCCTCCTTCGGGCCGGTCGGCGGGTCGTTCTGCCCCAGGGCCCCGTCCGCCAGGGCCTCATCCTCCGCGGGAACGTCGTCGCTCTCATCGACGATGATCCCGAAATCGGTCGCGAGCCCGGCCAAGCCCGATTCGTATCCCTGACCGACCGCCCGGAACCTCCAGCCGTCGTCCCGCCGGTACAGCTCGCCGAAGATGAACGCGGTCTCCACGCTCGCGTCGGTGATGTCGAACGCGAGCAGAGCCTCGCCGGCACTATCGGACAGGGCCAGCCGGAGGTCGTTGAGCGCGCCGAACGTCGCACCGCCGTGACGGCTGGCCGCCACGACGACGCGGTGGACGTCGGATGCGAGCGTCCCGAGGTCCATCAGGATCCGGTCCTCGGTCCCGCTGCCGGTCGGCGTCTTGCCGAGGAGCCGCACCGACTCGTCCACGGTGGCCGGCTGGTTGTAGAAGACGAGGTCGGCGTCGCTGCGCACCTTGCCGGAGGCGTTGAGCAGCAGTACCGAGACATCGGCTTCGCCCGTGCCCGACGGATCGGTGTAGCCGAGGCTGACGACGACCGGCCCCGAGGCATCGGTCAGCCCTGCCAGGTCGACATTGGCACCTTTGATCATTTCTCGCACAGGGCGCTCTCCAGATGTGCATGCCGACCGAAGATCGGAAGTGTTGACGCGCGGCGAGTGACGCCATCTCTCATGTACACAGATCGGCGCCGCCGCTGTGCGCCGTTGACCAGACGCGGCCATGGGGTAAACCGACACGATCTCTGAGGTCACGCCGGTCTCCCCGCGCGCTGATGGGGGGCACGGGATTCTGTCGGTGGGGGTGTCTAGGTTCGGGTGGCATGAGCGTGCAGTCACGACCCGAGCCGAGTCCCCTCCTGCCGGACGAGGACACCCTGGTGATCCCGGACGCGTGGTTCGGGCGGATCCATCCGCGGCGGGGCGACGGGCGGGTGCCGGTGCCCGCGATCGAGGTCGACGACGCCGCCGTCCGGGCGGTCCGGGGGCTGGTCGAGGGGGCGCTTCCCGCGATCGAGGAGGTGCTCGCGTCGTCCGATACCGCTCCGGAACTGGGCGCGCGGGTGCGGGCCCATCTGGACGGCGCGGACGACCCGGTGGGCGCGGCGGCGGTCGCTTACATCATCGTCGACCGGGGCCGGGTCCGCGGCGCCGTCAGCGCGGGGTTCGCCGATCACTGGATCTCGGCGCACGGGCTGGCCTTCGCGGCGCGCGCGTTCGCCGAACTCGGCGGGATGTACTTCAGCGAGGGCGGGCTCCGCTGGGACGGCGGGGCCGACGGCTCGTACGTCATCGGCTCCTACTGGTGGTCCGATGAGACGGTCACCCGCCGGTTCCGCACCTTCATGGCCGCCGCGTCCGACCGCGACCATCAGGAGGCCGTCGACGGCCTGGCCGCGCACCGGGGCACCCCGCTGCGCCGGCTGCTGGCCGGATACCTGGTGCCGACGCGGCTCGACTGGGTCGACGAGTGCTGCGCCGACACCACGTACTGGCGGGTCGAGGTCCTGCAACGGATGCTGCTCCGGTCCCTCGGCTCCCCAGGCCAGGCCCGCCTGGTCGGCCGCTCGGCGCACGTTCCCGAGGACGGCGCCCAGGACACCGCCGCCACGTTGGTCGCCGGAGTCGGACCGGACGCGCTGGGGATCCTCGTCCGATCCTTCATCTGGCCCGATGAACCGGAACACCGGGCGTCGCTCGACGCGATCGCCCAACTGCCCACCGACGAGGCGTTCCAGACCCTGGTCGACCAGATCGGCGACAAGGCCGCCCGGCCCGCGCTGCTCGCCGCTATGGCGCGCTTCCCCGTGCGGGCGGCGCGGCTGCTGGCTCCGATCGCGGCCGGTACGTCCACGACCTCGCTCGGCGTCGCCGAGCTGATCCGCGGACGGCTGCGGTCCGAGCCCGGGCTCGGCGCGGCTGTGCTGTCCGCTCTCCCGGCAGAGACCCGCAAGATCGTCGAGCCGCTGGCGGTCACGTCAGCGCGGTACGCGGAGGCGCCCGCGCACGAGCTGCCCCGGCTGCTGACCGAGCCGCCGTGGACGCGCGCGCGGGCGAAGCGCGCACCGGTCGTCATCGACGGTCTCCGCCCGCCCGCCGAACAGCTGATCGCCTGGGCGCCGGGCGAACGCGAGGGGAGGCTGCGTTTGGCCCAAGGGCTCGTGTGGACCGTCTCGGGGAAAACCCCGGAGGAGTGGGCCAAGCTGATCGCCGACTATGCGGACGGATGCGGCAACCCCTACCTGGAGAAGCACATCTTCGTCTCCGGGCCCGAGGACGCGGCCCGCCCGCTGGTCGCCGACTGGCACCCCAGGGAGACGACGTATGCCGCGATGGTGATGCCGGCCGTCACTGCCCGGTTCGAGGTCGACGCGCTGCCGTTCGCGCTGCGCGCCGCCATGTCCGCCCCGGCGCACCGTGCCGACCTGCTGCTGCCGTACCGCGACGCCGCGGTCGCCGCGCTCATGGCCGACTGGTTCGCCCGGCTCAGCGGCGCGCGGGAAAGCGCGCGGCGCTGGTTCCAGCGGCACGGCCTGGACGCGGTGCCGCTGCTGGTCCCGGCGGCGCTCGGCAAGGCGGGCGGGGAACGCCGCAACGCCGAGGGCGCACTGCGGCTGCTCGCCGCCGATCAGGGCGACGAGGCGGTCTGCGCGGCGGCGGGCGTCTACGGTGACGAGGCGGCACAGGCCGTGCGGACGATGCTGGCGATGGATCCGCTGGAGATCGTCCCCGCCCGCATCCCGAAACCCCCCGAGTGGGCCGACCTGGACGCTCTCCCGCAGATCCTGCTGCGCGGACGCGAGAGCGCCCTGCCCGCGTCCGCGGTCGGGCACCTGCTGACCATGCTGGCGATGTCGAAACCGGGGGAGGAGTACGCGGGGCTCGACGTGGTCCGCGACCTGTGCGATCCGGCGTCCCTCGCCGAGTTCTCCTGGGCGCTGTACCTGAGGTGGGAGGGGCGGGGCGCACCGTCCAAGGACGGCTGGGCGTTCTCCCAGCTCGGCGTCCTCGGCGACGACGGGACGGTGCGGCGCCTTTCCCCGGTGATCCGCGCCCTGCCCGGCGAGGGCGGGCACGTCAAGGCCGTGCGGGGGCTGGACGTGCTCGCCGCCATCGGCACCGACGTCGCGCTGACGCACCTGTACGGCATCGCGCAGAAGCTCAAGTACAAGGGCCTCAAGACCAAGGCGCAAGAGAAGATCTCCGCCCTCGCCGCCGCGCGCGGCCTGAGCGAGGAGCAGCTCGCCGACCGGGCCGTGCCCGATTTCGGACTCGACGCCGAGGGCGGCATGGCCTTTGACTACGGCCCGCGCCGCTTCCAGGTCGGTTTCGACGAGCAGCTCGTACCGCACGTGGTCACCGAGGACGGCAAGCGCCGCAAGAGCCTGCCCAAGCCCGCCGCCACCGACGACCCCGCGCTGGCGCCCACCGCCCACGCGGCGTTCGCCGGGCTGAAGAAGGACGTCAAGACCGTCGCGGTGGAGCAGATCCGGCGGCTGGAGGCGGCCATGACGGCCGGGCGGCGCTGGACGGCCGACGAGTTCACCGGCCTGTTCGTCGCCCACCCGCTGCTGTGGCACATCGTCCGCCGGCTGGTGTGGCTGGCCGAGCACGACGGCCGCGCCACCGCGTTCCGCATCGCCGAAGACCGGACGTTCGCCGACGCGGACGACGACGCGTTCTCCCTCCCCGAGGGGGCCCGGATCGGCGTCGCGCATCCGGTGCATCTGGGCGAGGCGCTCGGCGCGTGGTCCGAACTGTTCTCCGATTACGAGATCCTCCAGCCGTTCCCGCAGCTCGGCCGCACCGTGCACGCGCTCACCGAGAAGGAAGGCGCGAGCGCGCGCCTGGAACGGTTCGACGGGCTCACCATCCCGTACGGCAAGGCGAAGGGCATCTCGCAGTCCCGCTGGCATTCGGACCAGGACGGAGCGTGGATCGCGCGCGCCGACCCCGCCGGGCGGCACGTCGTGGCGAGGCTCAGTCCCGGAATCCGCTACTCCTACTACGAAGGCATCAGCGAAGAGCAGACCATCGAGGCGGTCTGGATCGCGTCCCACCCCACCCGCGAGCCCGACCCGCACGAGCCCCTGCGCTTCGACGACCTCGACCCGGTCACCGCCTCGGAGGTGATCGCCGACCTCGGCAGCCTGACCGGATCCCCGTAGCCCCGGCGGGGGTCAGCGGGCATTCGCAGCCGCGCTCAACACCCCTTCGTCGCTCGCCCGGATCCGCCGCCGGGCGAGCACCGCGGTAGCGAGTCCCGCTGCGGTGGCGCCGAGCAGGCCGAGCATGAGATCGCCGATGGTGTCGCGGTAGATCGTGACCGACTCAGGGGTGTTGAGGATGAAGATGCAGTATTCGGAGAACTCCCACAGGATCGCGGTGATGGCGCCGATCCCCGCGCAGGACAGGGCCAGCGCCCAAGGCGGCAGCGGGCTCCAGCGCTGAAGAGCGAGCCCGGCGGCAGCACTGAGCAGCGCCCAGTTCCCGAAATGGCAGGCGTCGTCGAACCAACCGACGCCGTCGTACAGGTCGGCGGCGTTCCCCGCGACGTCGACGAAGAAGGGAGCGGTCAACAGCAGGTCGATGTCCCAAGGAAAAGCACCCCGACGCCCCCGCAGCGCCCAGATCGACACGACCAGCATGACGGCCACCGGATAGGCGACCGCACGGACGCCCATCGCCTTGTCGGCGAAACGGTCCCAATGCGGAAAGATCAGGGCGAGCGCCAGAAGAGCGGCCAGAGCCGCCTTGAGGAAGAGCGCGAAGGGGCGCCAGCGCGAGGTCTCCATGTGAACAGGATGACCGGCCGCAGGCCAAGACCACATCAGCGAACGTACTCAAGCCGGCCTGAGTGCCCCCGCTCCACCCGGGCGGCGCGCCCCGAGGCGGCGCCCGCCGCTCGTCGCTCAGGGGCACTCCCCGCCCCACGTCACGCTCTTGAGGGTGCTCCCACTGATGTTCGCCTTGTGTCCGGGCCCCGGGTTGAAGTGGAGGCACCGCGTCATGTTGCTGCCGGACCCCGGCGCGTAGGTCACGTATGCATGGTCGGCACCCGGATACTGCACGCCATTGTTGAAGACGGACCCGACCTGCTTGATGGACCCACTCCACTTACCGTCCACCTTCAGTAGGAGACTCCCCTTCTGGTCGCTCTTGGAGTAGGCGCAGAAGTATCCCTGAGGGCAGCCGGACGGGTTGCTGTCGGCAGATGCGGTCGGCGCGATGACTCCCGTGCCGACGAATACGGCCGCAGCCGCCAGAGCCCCGACCATCTGCGGAGACGAAAACTTGAATCGCGACATTAGATTATTCCCTCCCGGTTCCTGAAAGGAATCTAGCAAGTCGCCTTATCGATGTGTTATCGCCGCCACTCGCAGGTCGGACGCGCTCGCCCAGGACGGTGCGTGTCCATGAAGAAATCCGCGCTGCCGTGGGATCTAGCCTTCCGGATAGAAGAGGAACAGCGTGCAGCCCGTCGTCGTCTGCGGGACGTGCGAGGAACCCGCGGGGGCGTGGATGAAAGAGCCGGCCGGGTAGTCCCGGTCGCCGTCGTTGAAGACGCCGGAGACCACGAAGACCTCCTCGGGACCCGGTTCGTGGACGTCGACCCCCTGCCAGCAGGTGTTCGCGTCCATCTCCAGCACAGATGCCTTCGCGCCATGGTCCCCGTTCCACAGCGGGCGCAGCCGGATGCCTGGGAAGAGTTCGCGGATCGGGGCATCCTGGACGGCGGACCACGTACAGGCAGGCGTCCTCTGTTCTGTCGTCATGGGACCAGCCTGGCGGCCCACCGCCGTCCCGCCGAGTGTCAGGAATGACAGTCCACGGTACTTTCCTGCCATGCATCGAGTGATGGCGCTCGTCCGCCCACCGCAGTCGACCTTCGAACTCGCCTGCGCCGCCCAGGTGTTCGGGATCGAGCGGCCGGGACTTCCGACGCGGTACGCCTTCAGCGTGTGCGCGGAGCGCCCTGGCCCGGTCGCGACGCACGCCGGGTACGACATGCTCGTGACCGACGGGCTGGACGCACTCGACCGGGCGGACACGGTGATCGTTCCGGGCTGGCTGCCCACCAAGGAGCCCCCTTCATCCGCGGTCGTCCGGGCACTGCGCCGCGCGCACTCCCGCGGAGCGCGGGTGGTCAGCATCTGCTCCGGCGCCTTCGCGCTGGCGCACGCCGGTCTGCTGGACGGACGGCACGCGACCACCCACTGGGCGCTGGTGGACGAGTTCGCCGTGCGCTTCCCGCAGATCCGGGTCGACCCGGATGTGCTGTACGCCGACCACGGTGACGTGGCCACCAGTGCCGGTGCCGGGGCCGGCATCGACCTGTGCATGCACCTGGTCCGCAGCGACCAGGGCGCCCGGCACGCCGCACATATCGCCCGGACCATGGTCATGCCGCCCTACCGCGAGGGCGGGCAGTTGCAGTACTCGGCGCCGCCGCACCCCGCGCAGATCGACGGCACGCTCGCGCCGCTGCTGGAGTGGATCACCGGGCGACTCGGCGAACCCGTGACCATCGAGAGCATGGCCGCGCACGAGGGCGTCTCGACGCGCACCCTCGCCCGGCGGTTCGCCGATCAGCTCGGCACCAGCCCGGGGAAGTGGCTGCTCGCCCGGCGGATCGCCACGGCCCGGGACCTGCTGGAGTCGTCCGACCTGCCCTTGGACGCCATCGCCCGCCGCGTCGGCCTGTCCTCGGCCACCAATCTCCGCAGGCGCTTCCTCGGCGCCCTGGGAACCACGCCGGGCGCCTACCGCCGGGCGTTCCGGGCCAAGCCGCGATGACGGGAACCGGAATGCGTGGAATGCTCGGCGGGGATCGTGAATAATCCCGCTCATGATCATCGAGTACTATATTGCCAAGGACGACGCCGAAGCGGCCTGTGTGGAGCCTGGCATGGGCGGGCCGGAACGCCAGGGCTTCGACACCCTGTCCGCCAAGTCCATCGATCCGTGCGTGGCGCTCGGAACTCTGGAGTCCATTCTCACCGGCCGTTCATTCGACGAGATCCTCGCCGATCCGCGCCAATGCGGCTCCCTGGACGACTCGGAAGAGATGGGCGTTGTGGAGGCGTCCGCCGTCACCGTCACCGACACGCTCCGCGACGCGCTGGCCTCGGCGAACGTCCCACGCCTCCAGGACGTGGCCAAGGTGTGGGCCGACACCGATGAATTGTCGGGGGTGGTCACTCCAGAAGTATTGGGCGACTTCCTGAAGATGTTCTCCGATTTTGCTCATGGTGCCGTCGAAAAAGGCGAGCGGCTCTACTGCTGGTGGACTCTCTGATCACGCCGGCGACCGTCCCATCGCCCACAGATCACCGGCCGCGATCAGCACCTGCCATCTCGTCGTGAACCCGGAGAGGCCGGCCGGCGTGGTGTCACAGGGCGGGCCTGTGCTGCGTCCTTGACGGTATGAACCCCACCGTCACTGTGATCGGCGGCGGCCTGGCCGGTCTGACCGCCGCCATCACCAGCGCCGAACAGGGCGCCGATGTGGTTCTGTACGAAGCCCACCGGACGCTCGGCGGCCGGGCCCGCTCCACCGCCGCCCCCTACTCGGCCCCGCCCTGTTCGAGGCCGACCCCGGACGGCTCTCGGCCACCTTCGCCGCGACGTCCCTCGACGCCGCCCGCCCCCTCCTGGCCGATGAGACACTGCGCTGGGAGTCCGGCCGCTGCGTCCTCCTGGACGTCGCGCTCCGCCGCTCCCGCAAAGACCGATGCGTCACCTTCGCCGAGGTCGACCTGCTGGGTGAGTATCGGACGTTCCCGCAGCTGACGGCGGCCTGGACATTGCGATCTGTGCGGCCAGCGCAGCCGAGTACGAACTCCAGCGCGGGAGCGCCGTGGAACAGGGACGCGTTCGCGCCGGTGCTGACCCCGCCGGCAACCGCCTCGGTCAGTAGGGGCCGCGCAGCGGCGAGGTCGCCGCGCCGATGTGCAGCAGCGCCACACCGAGCGCGCCCTCCGCCAGAGCTTGCGGCTGGGGCGGGTTCATCGGCTCGACCATACTGTGGTCATGGAGTTCTTCTGCTACCACCGTGACCGGCCAGGTTCTGTGACGCTACGCGAGGAGCTGGTGGAAGAGCACTGGTCCTACATGGACGGCTTCGAGAAGGAGCTGATCGCCCGCGGCCCGACGCTCGCCGGCGATGGCGACACGCCCACCGGCAGCGTGCACATCGTTGACCTGTCCGATCCCGCCGCCGCCCGCGCGTTCGCCTTCGACGAGCCCGGCTACCAGGCCGGCACGTACCGGGACGTGCTGCTGCGCCGGTGGCGCAACATGCTGGGGCGCACCATGTGGGACTTCCCCGGTGGCCGGACGGGCGGCAACAGGTTCCTGGTCCTCGGCCTCGGCCCGGAGCAGGGGGCCGATCTCGCCGTCCCGTCCGACCAGGACGAGCTGATCGCCTTCGGGCCGCTGCTGTCCGACGACGGCACCACGTGGCTGGGCACGGCGGTGCTGGTCAAGGCACCGGATGCGGACACGGCGCGCGCCGTCCTGGCCCCGCACCGGTACGCCGACATCGAGGTCCACACGTGGGAGTTCGGCGGCCGCCGGTAACGCCGTCGACTGAGACGGACGGACGAATGTGGTGAATCCGTGCCCCAGATGTCGGTGGCGGCTGTTAAGACCCCTGGATGACGCGTCGACGAGATATCACCCATGCCCAGCTTCTCGAGCACCTGGCTCGTAAGGTCGCCGAGGCCGCACCGGAGGGATGGCGGCGCGGACGGGTGCGGGCATCGGGGAGCGGAACCGGCTCGGCCGTTCACGCCGCCTGGTACGACCGGCCCAACGGCAGCACCACCGGGATGGACGTGGACATCGTCGGTGACCCGAACTGGACGTTCTACTTCGGCGAAGTGGCGCCGGGCCGGCTCGACCTCGACCTGGTCGTCGAGCCGTCCGGCCGGTTCGAGGCCTTCACCAGCCCGGCGGCCGAGCGCCCCGTCTCGGGCCCCGATCGGCTGCTGCTGGTGCTCGAGCCCGGCAATCTCCCGGCCGAACCGGGCGATGAGCAGGAAGGGCCCGCCGACCCGACGTTCGCGGGTGATCCGGACGAGGCCGTCCGGCTGTTCCGCGAGTACCTCCGCCTTCGCGCCGGGATCCTCGGGCGAGAGCACGACCTTCATCCACCGCTCGACGCGGCCGTCCGGGCACGGCTCCCGCGGGAGAACGGCGCCGCGCTGCCGTCCGATCTGATGGCCCTCTACGGCGAGGCCGACGGCGAGAGCGACGAAGGCATGCTCTTGGGGAACCAGACCTGGTTCGCGCTGGAGCACACGCTCGACCGGTCCCGCGTCTGGTCTCCCACACTGACGTGGACGGGCGATCCCTGGTGGCGCGTCGCCGACTCTGTTCCGCGGGGAGCGGTGCGGCAGTCGGTGCACCGCGACGGGTGGGTCCGGTTCGCCACCAACACCGGCGGAGACTTCCTTGCCGTGGACCTGGACCCTGGCCCGTCCGGACGTCCCGGTCAGGTCGTCCACATCAGCAAGGGCTACGGGGCTGTGTACGTCGCCGACTCCGTCACCACGCTGCTGCGACGCCACGTCGAGGCGCTTGAGCGCGGCGACTACACCCTCCGCACCCACGATCCCGACCTCGAAGCCCTCGAAGATCTCGACCCGGAGGACATCGACCTCGACGTCCTGAACCGGTACCTGGACGAAGAAGACCTCGAACGCGAGGATCTCGACCTCTACCTGCACATCGACATCGGGCTGCCGCGTGAGGGCGGCGCACCCGGGAGGGACGCGATGCGGCACGTGACGCTGACCGGCGATGCCCACGACCTCGCGGCCCTGTGCGACACCTCTGTCGAGGCCCTCCGGCTCGTTTCGGACCACCCCGTCGACCTGGACGTCCTGCGCACCCTTCCCCGGCTCCAAGGGCTCGACCTCTCCCGTGCCGACGTCCGCGGCATCGAGACGCTCGCCGAGCTGAACGGGGTGCTCTACCTCTGTCTCCGGTACGAGCAGTGGCAGGATCTGTGGCAAGGCGCCAAGGAGCCCTCATTCGCGGCTATCGCCCTAGGCGGCGACCCCTCACCGCACGAGGCGCACGCCTGGGTACTCCGGTTCGGCGCCGCCGCCGAGCATCACGTCGGCGACCTGAACCCCTGACCTGGGCTCCGGAAGGACTCGCGGTCTCCCTGTATCGTTCCGCCCAGCCAGTTGATCAAGGGATGGCGGGCGGTACGTGATGGCGGAACTGACGGCGTACGAGGCCGGATGGCGCAAGGTCTGCGAAGACCTGGACGACCATCCGGGGATCGAGGTCCTTCAGCGTCACGAAGGTGAGTTCGACACCGGGCTCGCCGATGCCGCCGCCGCGTGGGAGACCCTCGTGCACCCCCAGAAGGTGACCGCGCCCGCCGGACTGGGCCAGTGCCAGCTGCGATTCCATGGGCTCGGCCGCCAGTGGCAGACCGTGGCCGCGAAAGCCAGGGTCGCCGGGGAGTTCTTCGTGGGTCACATCGGACGGGCAGGGCCCCCGGCGATCGATGAGATCGAACCCTGGGGCGACGATGACGGGGAATTCCCGGCCTCGCAGTTGCGCGTCATCGACGTTCACCCGTACACGGGAACGGGCCAGATCGTCGGGCTGCGGCTGCTTCCGGGCGGGGGCGAGCCCGAGATCTGGTGGACCGACCGGCAATACGGCGACTGGAAGCTGGACATCGGCTATCGCGAGTACCTGAACACCTTGCAGACGACCAAGGGCGCCTTCATGTGGCAGCTCCTCTTCACCCAGGCGCCACTGGGTGAAGAGGAGTTCGCGTCCGTGCGGAGGCGACTGGAGGACATGCTCGAAGTGTTGCCGGCCCTGTTCCCCGAGCACGACTACGAGCCGCTCCGGAATCGCCTCGCCGCGCGTCTACAAGGTCGGTACGACATGTGAGGGCCGAATCTGCATTTGGGTAGGTCCACGGCGCATCCAACACGGTCCGGCCTCGTCCGAGGCCGTTGTAAACGTTGGCGTGAGCAAGACCGTGGACTCCGCCCCCCCGACGACCAGGGAGCCGAGGTCGAACGCCTCATCGACCTCGGCGCCACCCGCACCGACGTCGGCCAGCCCGCCGATGCCCCCTGGGTCGTCCTCGCCGACCCGGAGGGCAACGAGTTCTGCGTGCTCCCGTCCCGGCGGCCCTGATCACACCCCGGTTCGCGGATCCCGCCGAGCTCGCCTTCGCTGACCTGTACCGAACCGGTCTGCCTCTGTACCGGTAAGAGCGGTATCTCTCAGCACCCACGCACCCCGAGGTCAAACGGACGTCCACCGCCCGGACGCCGCGTCCGGACGCCGCGTCCGCGAAAGTTTGTCGAGGCGGGTGCGAAAGCGAAACCAGGGTCCGGCGGAGTAGGGGATGACGATCCCCCCTGGAGGTGCCTGATGCCCGACCCCACGCAAGGGGCGGCTGAGTGACCGCCCCGCCCGAGACCGACCGGGCGGACGACGCGGCGCTGCTCGCCGCGTCCGTCCGCGACAGTGACAGCTTCACCGCCGTCTACGACCGGTACTTCGCCGATGTCCACCGCTATGTCGCGGGACGCCTCGGTACGCAGGCGGCCGACGACGTCGTCGCCGAGACGTTCCTCACCGCGTTCCGCCGCCGCGCAGCCTTCGATCCGGCCCGCGGGACGGTCCGCCCCTGGCTGTTCGGCATCGCGACCAACCTCATCGCCCAGCACCGCCGGACCGAGACGCGCCGCTACCGGGCCCTGGCCCGGCTCGGCGCCGAACCCCCGACGGACGGCCACGAGGACCGCGTCCTCAACGTGGTGGCCTCCGATGACATGCAGCCGCGGCTCGCTCGCGCGCTGGCCCTGCCCGCGAGCTCGTCAACGGGATGCGGGAGCCGGAACGCCCCGCCCGCCCCGCCTGGCGGCGTCCCGTCCTGTGGAGCGGCTTCGGCCTGGCCGCCACGGCTGCCGCCGTCGCGGGCGTTGTGACGCTGGGCTCCGCACCGTGTCCCCCGCGCCCGATCCCACCACCGTGGAGCCGATGTCGGCCCAGACCGTGCTGCTCACCGCCGCCGAGCAGGCTGAGGCCGCGACGGCCACCGGGAAGTACTGGCACGTCCGCAAGCTGCAGAAGCGCGCCATCCACATGCTGCGGAACGGGCAGGACTACTGGCTGGTCAGCCAGCAGGTCAACGAGCAGTGGGCCAGGCCGGACGGCCAGACCTGGATGGGATCCCGCGGGCTCGACAGCGTGCCCATGTCCGCCAAGGACGGGGTCGCCTGGCGGAAGGACGGCAAGCCGAACGGGGAGCGTCTCCCCGCCCGGCTGGAGAAGGACTCCGGCACCGATGCCTTCCTGCTCTGCGACAAGGGGATGTCGCTCAAGCAGGTTCAGGCACTGCCGACCGACCCCGCTGCGCTGAAGAACACCCTCAGCCGGATGCTTCCGCCCGAGAAGCCCGTTCCGGGGTCCCTTTCCAGGGACCAGCTCGTGCAGGGCTGCCTGACCGACCTGCTCTCCCATCTCCCCGCACAACCGAAGGTGCGCGCCGCCGCCTACCGGGTGCTCGCCGCCATGCCCGGAGTCACCGTCGGCGGCAAGGTCACCGACGAGCGCGGCCGCAAGGGGGTCGAGGTGCGCACCAAGGGCCGGGGCGGCACCGCCGACAAGATGATCATCGACACGAGGTCCTCGCTCGTGCTGGTGACGTCGCGCACCGTCCCGGGCATTCCCGGCGTACCTGCCGGGCAGGTCTACCTCCAGGTCGGATGGACCGACGCTGGCCCGAAGGTCCCCGCCCTCCCCTGACCGCGGCTCGGCCCGCTAAAGCCGGAATCTCAGCGCTTCAATCGCCGAGGCCAGGAGACTCCGCGCCATTACACCGCGGACCGCCATCGCTGACAGCCCCCCGAACGCCTGGACGTAACTCGAAGCGGCGGCCTCCTTCGCGCAAGACGTGCCGTCGCCGTATGCAGGGGTAGGCGGCGCCCTCTGCTTCGTCGGCGGACGCATCCGATGCAGAGCTCCTGGACTCGTGCCGGCCACACGCGCGGGACGGCTCGCGTCTCGTCGGTCCAGCGTCCAGCCTCAGCTCTCGGAGCCGATCCACGAGGGCTTGTCGAGCCGACTGGACGCTGGACGACGGCGATGACACCGCATCTCGACAAGGTACGTCGAGATGCTTCTCCCGAAGATGAGCGGTTTGAGATGATCTCAACTTGCTTGAGAGATGGGTGTTTCTCGGGGAGGTGTCTCTGGATGGAGCCGTTGCGGCCGGGTGATCCGGGCATGGTGGGCCCATACCGGCTGGAGGGGAGGCTGGGCGGAGGCGGGATGGGACTGGTGTTCCTGGGCCGATCTCAAGGTGGGCGGCCGGTCGCGGTCAAGGTGGTGCGCCCGGAACTGGCCGAGGACACCGGGTTTCGGCGCCGGTTCACCAAGGAGGTGGAAGCGGCCCGGCGAGTTGGCGGTTTCTACACTGCCCAAGTGGTCGACGCCGATACCACAGCGCACTCCCCGTGGTTGGCCACGGCGTTCATCCCTGGCCTGTCGCTTGAACAAGCCGTCCGTGAACACGGGCCGTTGGCCGACGATGCGCTCAGCGCGTTGGGAGCGGGACTGGCGGAGGGACTGGCCGCGATCCACCATGAGGGTCTTGTGCACCGCGACCTCAAGCCCGGCAATATCATCCTCGCCGCCGACGGTCCCCGCGTCATCGACTTCGGTATCGCCCGTGCGCTGGATGACGCCCATACCTCGACCACCATGCTCGGGACTCCCGGGTACATGTCGCCCGAACAGGCGGACGGACGAGAGGTCGGGCCGCCCAGCGACGTGTTCGCGCTGGGAGCGGTACTCACATTCGCCGCAACCGAACACGGCCCCTTCGGCACAGGGCCGGCGGGAACGATCGTCTACCGGATTGTCCACGAAACCCCCGACCTGACCCGGCTCCCTTCCCACCTCACCGGTCTGGTCGGCGACTGCCTGGCCAAAGACCCGAGGCTACGGCCCGGTCTCACCGAGATTCTGGACCATTTCGCGGATTCCTCCAAAGCGACCGTGCTCATGCCGAGCGGCCTGCTGGCGGTGGCTGGCGACCCGGCTGCGCACGGTTCGGCGGATGGGCGGATCGAGGTGTTCGTTCGGGGTGTGGACGGTCGTCTGTGGCATGTGTGGCAGGTTGCGCGGGACGGTGACTGGTCTGATTGGGAAGATCTGGTTAGACACCGGCCGCTTCCGAATGGTGACGTGCTGGAGGTGGCCGGTGACCCCGCTGCGCACAGTTCGGCGGATGGGCGGATCGAGGTGTTTGTTCGCGGCGCGGACGATCACCTATGGCATGTGTGGCAGGTCGCGCGGGACGGTGACTGGTCTGATTGGGAAGATCTGGTTAGACACCGGCCGCTTCCGAATGGTGACGTGCTGGAGGTGGCCGGTGACCCCGCTGCGCACAGTTCGGCGGATGGGCGGACCGAGGTGTTTGTTCGCGGCGCGGACGATCACCTATGGCATGTGTGGCAGGTCGCGCGGGACGGCGGCTGGTCTAACTGGGAAGATGTGAGCGGATATCGCCCGCTTCCGAATGATGGCCCGCTGGTGGTGGCTGGCGATCCGGCTGCGCACGGTTCGGCGGATGGGCGGATCGAGGTGTTCGTTCGGGGTGCGGATGGTCATCTGTGGCATGTGTGGCAGGTTGCGCGGAATGGTAATTGGTCTGGCTGGCAGAACCTCAGCAGGGACCGTCCGCTTCCGAATGGTGACCTGCTGCTGGTGGCTGGCGACCCCGCTGCGCACAGTTCAGCCGATGGACGGATCGAGGTCTTCGTTCGCGGCGTGAACGGTCATCTATGGCATGTGTGGCAGGTCGCGCGGGACGGCGACTGGTCCGACTGGGAAGATCTGGGTAGACACCGCCCGCTTCCGAATGGAGTTCGCCCGGCCAGATCTCAGTGACCAGCAGGGGACGGCGGCCCTCATGTGGTCTGCGCACCGTGGAGGGGCGATGACCGCAACCGAGAAGCGCCTTCCTGGGCAGAGCAACGCCGAGTACGAACGACGCCGGAATCCCAACGCGGAATTCATCAGCACGCAGTCGCTGAGCGGTGGCGGCGACCCTTCCTTCGCGGTCAGGGCCTCTAACGCTCTCTTCGTCTGGCTTGACCACCGTAGAGGCCGCAGGTCGAGTTAGGCGCGGCGCAGATTCCCGGCGGGGCCCTCCAGCCGGAGGCACCGGAGTCCTAGGGTCTGTCTCAAATTGCCTCGGTCGTCGCGCGAGCGCGTTGCCTGGCCGGTGGGGCGAAGCCGGAGGCGAGCCCCATCGGCCAGATCGCGGAGCGATGCAGCGCTCGCCCAAGCACGGTCGGTGTCCGAGCCCTAGGCGAGGACGCCGGGCCGGGCGTTGGAAACACAGCCGCCAGGCGAGGACGCCGGGCCGGGCGTTGAACCACGGTTTAGACGCTCTCGCGGGCCCTGCGGATGGGGCCGCGGGCGGCGGAGTCGAGGTACTCGTCGACACGGGTGATGTGGCCGTCCCGGATCTGCAGGTACATCGCGCAGTGCAGGGCGACGGCGGTGCCGTCGGGGAGCCGGCCGCGGAGCACGTGCTGTTGCAGGACTCCGTCCGCGAGCGCGGCGCGGCGAACGATCTCGTAGCTGATGCCCGACACCGCGCGGTGCAGGCCGGCCAGGACCTTGAGGTTGTCCTCGACCGTCTGCTCGACGAGGTCGTCGTTGTGCCAGATGACGGCGTCCGGCGCGTAGATGTCCTGGACGGTGTCGATCGCGCCGGCCTCGATGGCGGCGAAGAACCGGTCGACGATCTGTTCGTGCTGCATGGGGACCTCCGGGGTCAGCGGTGGGAGAGCGGGGCGAGATCGGCGATGACGCGTTCGTAGGTCCAGTCGCCGGCGACGGGCATGGGGAACAGGACGGGCAGGTCGACGCCCGCGTCCCGGTACTGCGCGATGCGTGCCCGGCAGGTGCCGGCGTCGCCGTGCGCGACGAACGCGTCGGCGACCTGCTGCGGGACGTGTTCCGCGGCGCCGGCGCGGTCGCCGGACGCGGTGAGGGCGCGGGCCTTGGACAGGTCGGCGCCGTGCGGCGTGGCCAGCGCCGGGTGCATCACGTAGCGCGGCACGACGGCGCGGGCGGCCGCCGCGGCGGCTTCGGCGTCGTCGGACGGGCAGCAGTGGACGACGCAGACGATCTGGACCGCGGCGGGGTCGCGTCCGGCGCTCGCGGCGGCGGTCCGGACGGCCTGCACGGCGCGGCCGGCCTGGCGGGGCGAGACGAGGTTGAGGATCACCCCGTCGGCGATCCGTCCGGCCAGCGCCAGCATCCTGGGACCGATGGCGGCCAGCAGGATGGGCAGGTCCGCGCGGACGGGCGGGCGGTCCAGCGGCACGTGGCCGGTCTGGAAGAGGCGGCCGGTGAACCCGTCCGGGCTGCCGGCCAGCACCGCACGGACCACCTGCACGTATTCGCTCATCATCTGGAGCGAAGGCGAGGGGCCGACCCCGAACCGGCTGTTCATGAACGCGTTGGCGGTGCCGAGCCCCAGCTGGAACCGGCCGCCCGACACGTCGTCGAGCAGCGCGGCGGTCTTGGCGGCCAGCACAGGAGGGCGAAGGGCCGCGTTGGCGACCGCGGTGCCGACCCTCGCCCGCTCGGTGGCGGTGATGACCGGGTGACACGATGCCAGCGCATCGCCGTGCCCCTCCGCGACGAAGATGTCGTTGAAGCCGGCTCGCTCGGCCTCCGCGGCGAGCCGTCCGATCTCCGCGGGGGCGAGGCCGCTGTGGGGCGCGAAGGAAAGCCCCAGGTCCGCGCCGCTCATGCCGGGATCTCGTAGCGTGCGCGCAGTTCGCGCTTGAGCACCTTGCCGGTCGTGGTGCGTGGGAGTTCGGAGGCGAACTCCACCGACACCGGGCACTTGAAGTGCGCCAGCCGGTCGCGGCACCATGCGATCAGATCCGGCTCGGTGAGGTCGGCGACGGGCACCACGACGGCGTGGACCGCTTCGCCCCAGCGCGCGTCCGGCCGCCCGATGACGGCCACCTCACCCACCGCCGGGTGGCGGGCGAGCACGGCCTCGACCTCGGCCGGATAGATGTTCTCGCCGCCGCTGATGACCATGTCCTTGGCGCGGTCGAGGATGTAGAGGTAGCCGTCGACGAGGCGTGCCACATCGCCGGTGCGGTACCAGCCGTCGGTGGTGAACGCCTCCGCCGTGGCCTCCGGGGCGCGCCAGTAGCCCCGGAACAGGCACTCTCCGCGAATCAGCAGCTCACCGGCTTCGCCGGGCGCGCCGGGCCGTCCGTCCGGGCCGACGATCCGGGTCTCCCACCCGAAGGAGACCCGGCCGGCGCTGGCCAGATGCGGGTGGTCGAGCCGGTGGTCCTCGGGGGCGAGCAGACTGATCATGCTCTGGCTCTCGGTGTTGCCGTAGATCTGCCGGAACCGGCAGTCGAAGGTCGCCAGCGCGTCCGCGAGCAGGACCGGTGTGATCGGCGCGGTGCCGTAGGCGATCTCCACGAGACTGGACAGGTCGGGTGCGGTGTCGCGGGCGCGGACCTCGGCGAGCAGCATGTCGATGAGCGAGGGACCCGCGGTGAAGAACTCGATCCGGTCCCGCTCGATCGCGGTGACCGTGCTCGGCGGCCGGAACACGGTGTGCACGTGCAGGGTGCCGGCGGTCAGCACGACCTGCATCGCCTGCCCGAATCCGCCGAGATGGAACAGCGGCATGATCTGGAGGTGCCGCGAGCCGGCGACCTGGTCACCGATCTCCAGGGCGAAGGCGGCGACGCTCTGGATCAGCGCGCCGTGCCGTAGCGGGATGGCCTTGGCGCGGCCGGTCGTGCCGCTGGTGTGCACCAGCACCATCGGTGTGTCACCCGACAGTTCCGGACGGGGCGGGGGCGGTGCGTCGAGTGCGGCGCCGTCGGTCCAGCCGTCCGGGAGGCCGCCCCCGCCGATGCGGACGCGGACGGCGGGGCCGGGCAGCGGGCGTTCGGCGAACTCGGCGTCGGCGGCCAGCGCCACCGGCTCCAGCAGGGTGAACAGTTCGGCCAGCTCGGCGGGGGACAGGCGCCAGTTGATCAGGGCCGGCAGTGCTCCGACGCGCATCAGGGCGAAGGTGTGCACGAGGAAGTCCGCGCTGTTCTTGGCCAGCACCGCCACCACGTCGCCGGCGGCGACGCCCTGGGCGGCCCAGCCGCCGGCCGCGCGTTCGACCGCGGTCAGCAGTTCGGAATAGGAGAGCCGGCGGCCGCGGTCGTCGACGAGGGCGGGCACGTCGGGCCGGGTGTTCGCCCGCCACTCCAGTACATGGATCCAGCTCTGCATCGGGTGGCCCCTTCTCGAACGGCTCGTGAGGGGGATCATTGCAGAACTACTTTCTCCAGGGCAGACTTGCGGCAGCAAAATTTTCCTGAGTACAGATTCTGAGGGGTGTGGATGGAGTTCGGGGAGGAACGGCGGCTGGTCGCGCTCGCGTGCCGGGTGCTCGCGCACGCCGGGTTGGCCGAGGACGTCCTCGGCCATGTGAGCCTGCGGATCGGCGCGGACCGGATGCTGGTCAGATGCCGCGGGCCACAGGAGAGCGGACTGCTGTTCACCACGCCGGAGGACGTGCGGCCCGTCCCGCTGGACGGGCCATACGACCGGCTTCCCGACGGCTACGCCGTCCCGGCCGAACTGCCGATCCACACCGAGACCCTGCGGCGGCGGCCGGAGGCGACCGTGGTGGTGCATGCGCATCCGCCCGCGCTCGTGGCCGCCGACCTGGCCCGGCTGCCGCTGCGGCCGATCTTCGGCGCGTACAACATCCCGGCCATGCGGCTCGCGCTGGAGGGGATCCCGGTGTACGAGCGGGGCGTTCTCATCCGCACCACCGACCTGGCCGGGGACATGCTCGCGGCGATGGGCGACCGGCCGGTGTGCGCGCTTCGCGGCCACGGCGTCACCGTCACCGGCGCCACCGTCGCGCAGGCGGTGGTCCGGACCCTCAACGTGGAGGCACTGGCCCGGATGACGCTCCAGGCGAGCCGCCCCGGCGGCGCACCGCGGAGTCTTCCGGACGAGGACGTGGCGGAGCTGCCCGACCTGGGCGCCGAGCTGAACGAGGAGTCGATCTGGCGCTACCGGCTCGCCCGGCTCGAGGCCTCCGGCCTCGGCCTGCCCGGCTCCGGGGCGTCCACCCCGGGGCCGTCCGGCACCGGTCGGTCCGGGTACGGCCGGTTGGAGGAGACACGATGACGTTCGATCCGGTCACGGCACTCGCCGATGTGCGGCGAGGCATGATCCCCGCATACATCTACAACGACGAGGAGGTCTTCCGGCTGGAGCGCGAGCGCCTGTTCTCACGCGCCTGGGTGTTCGTGGCGCACGAGTCGGAGCTGCCCGAGCCCGGCGACTACGTGGTGCGGCGGGTGCTGGACGACTCCTTCATCGTCGCCCGGGACGAGCAGGGCACCGTCCGGGTCATGTTCAACATGTGCCTGCACCGCGGCATGCAGGTGTGCCGGGCCGAGCTGGGCAACGCCTCCCACTTCCGCTGCCCCTACCACGCCTGGACCTACCGCAACGACGGCCGGCTGGCCGGGCTGCCCTTCCACGTGGACGCCTACGGCGGCGAGGACGGGTTCGCCAAGCGGGGAGAGCGACTCCTCCCGGCACCGTCCATGGACACCTACCGGGGCTTCGTCTTCATCAGCCTCGACCCGAACGCGCCGCCCCTGCCGGAGTATCTCGGAGACTTCGCGTTCTACCTGGACCTCTACGCCCGCCAGAGCCCCGCCGGGCTGGAGTTCCGCGGGCCGCAGCGCTGGCGGGTGAAGGCCAACTGGAAGATCGGCGCGGAGAACTTCGCGGGCGACAGCTACCACACGCCCCACACGCACGCGAGCGTCGTCGACATCGGGCTCTTCCGGGAGCCCAAGGCGAACAAGCGCAAGGAAGGCGCCCTCTACTTCGCCGGACCCGGAGCCGGGACCACCTACAAGCTCCCACCCGGCGACTTCGCCGAGAAGCTCCGCTACGTCGGCTACCCCGGGGAGATGATCGAGCGGATGGGGGCGCTGTGGTCGCCCCAGCAGCGGATGCTGGTCGAGGACGACGGGTTCATGGTGTCGGCCGCCACACTCTTCCCCAACCTCAGCTTCGTGCACAACTGGCCCCAGATCGACGAGGCCGGGACGGTGGCGCCGTTCATCTCCGTCCGCCAGTGGCAGCCGGTGTCGCAGAACGAGACCGAGGTGCTGTCGTGGTTCGCCGTGGACGGCGCCGCTCCCGAGTCGTTCAAACGCGACTCCTACAAGGCCTACCTCATGTGCTTCGGCAGCTCGGGCATGTTCGAGCAGGACGACGTGGAGAACTGGGTGTCGATCACCGAGATGGCCGGCGGCTCCATGGCGCACCGCTTCAACCTCAACAGCCGGATGGGCCTGACCTCGGCCGGTGAGCCGATCACACCCCCGATGACCGCGTTCTCCGGCCCCGGCACGGCCAGGCAGGGGTTCGGGGAGTTCAACCAGCGGCACTGGCTGTCGATGTGGCTCGACCACCTGGAGACCGCGCCGCCGGCCACCGAACGACTCGACCTGGGGGCCCGGACATGACGCTCGTGCGCTACAGCGACCCGGACCACCTGGACGTCCACCAGTTCCTGGTGGAGGAGGCGGCCCTCCTGGACCGTCAGGACCATGCGGGCTGGCTGGACCTGCTCACTGACGACATCCGCTATCTGATGCCGGTCCGGGTCGCGACCGCGCGCGGCGCCGGCTTCGACACCCTCCCGGACATGGGGCACTTCGACGAGGACCTCTATTCGCTGCGCAAACGCGTCGACCGCTTCGCCACCGACCACGCCTGGACCGAGGATCCGCCGTCCCGGACCCGGCACTTCGTGACGAACGTGCGCACGTTCCGCGCGGCCGGGGGCGAACTGCGCGCCGAGTCGTCGCTGCTGCTCTTCCGCAGCAGGGGCGACAACCGCGAGGCCGACCTGCTTTCGGCCGGCCGCGAAGACGTGCTGCGGCGCGTCGACGGCGCGCTCCGGCTCGCCCGCAGGAGGGTGCTCGTCGACGAGACCGTCCTGCGCACCCAGAACCTGGCGATCTTCCTGTAAGGGGTGGGGATGATACTTGCCAACGAATACGCCGAGGTCGAGGTGGACCTGGTGCGGACCCGCAACGGGATGCGGCTGCGCATCGCCGCGCCCCGCACCGGCCGGGAGATCCTGCTCTGCCCGCTGGAACTGGAGGCGCTCACCTGGCAGGAGCACGAGGCGTTCTCCGCTCTCCTCGCCACTCCGCACGGGCCGGAACACTGATGGCGGGCTGGCTCGCGGGACGGCGCGCCCTCGTGGTCGGCGCGGGATCGGGCATCGGCCGGGCGGTGGTGGACGCCTTCACCGACGAAGGCGCCCAGGTCGGCGCCCTGGAGCTCGATCCGGCCCGATGCGGCGCGCTGCCGTGCCAGGTCGTGACACAGGGCGACTCGACGCGGGCCGATGACGCCCGCGAGGCGGTCCGGGCCGCCGTCGACGCGTTCGGCGGGTTGGACATCCTGGTGAACTGCGTGGGGATCTTCGACTTCTACCGCGGCCTGTCGGAACTGAGCGACACCGAGCTGGACGAGGGCTTCGACGAGATCTACCGGGTGAACGTGAAGAGCCAGCTGGTGTCGGTGAAGGCGGCGCTGCCGCACCTGCGCGCGTCCGGCGGCTCGATCGTCCTGACGGTGTCCACGTCCGGGTTCTATCCAGGGCGCGGCGGCATCCTGTACGTCGGATCGAAGTTCGCCGTACGCGGCTGCGTGACCGCCCTGGCCCACGAGCTCGCCCCCGAGGTCCGGGTGAACGGCGTCGCGCCCGGCGGCACGCTGGGCACCCGGTTGCGCGGTGCCGAGGGGCTCGGGCAGGCCGATCGTGAACTCGTGGCCACGCCCGAGCGCGAAGCGGAGCTGCGAGGCCGGACTCCGCTCGCGGTCGCGCTCACCGGAGCCGACCACGCGGGCGGATATGTCTTCTTGGCCTCCGACCGGGCTCGCGGCGTCACCGGCACCATCGTCCACTCCGACGGCGGCATCGGCATCGCCTGAGACACCCTAGGTGCCGAGCCTCTTGACCGCCTGCTGGATGCGGGCGGCGATAGCGTGGATCAGCTCGTCGGAGAGCCGGGAGAGCGGGACGGAGACGGAGACGGCCGTCCGCGGGGCGCGGTGGGACGCCGGCACCGCGACGGCGACGGAGGCCACGCCGTCCTCGCTCTCGCCCCGGTTGACGGCGTACCCGCGTGAGCGGACCAGAGCCAGCTCGTCCCTGAGGTCGGCCAGGCCGTTGATGGACTCCGGTGTCTGCGCGGGCGGCAGCTCTCCGGCGGGGAACAGCGCGGCGAGCCGCTGGTCACTGAGCTGGGCGAGCAGCGCCTTGCCCGACGCCGTGCAGTGCGCGGCGAAGGTCGTCCCGGTCCGGGACGCGACGCGGAGCGCGCGCGGGCTCTCCACCGCGTCCAGGTAGCGGACCATGGATCCCTCCAGGGTGACCAGATGCGCCGTCTCCCCGAACGTGGCGGTCAGCTCCTCCAGAAGCGGCCGGGCCGACCCGCGGACATCCATGTTCGCGATCGCGGCCAGGCCGATCTCCACCAGCGCCGGTCCGGCCACATAGCCGCGCGAGTCCGGCTCCTGGCTGACGAAGCCATGGAAGGCGAGCATGGCCAGCAGCCGGTGCGCGGTGGAGTGGGCGACGCCCAGGTAGTCCTTGGCGTCCGACAGCCTGACCCGCTCATGCTCGCCGAACATCGCGAGGAGCCGGAGCGCGTTGTCGACCGACGAGATGGGATAGGCCGGTCTGGTCCGGCCGGTCTGGTCCTCGGAACCCTCATCGCGCTCTTTCCGCACACCGGAAGGCTACTGCCTGACACGGTCGTGCGCGGGCGCGCGGGACCCCCGGAGGCCTGCTCGGCCACCCATCCGGCGCTATCACCCGCGCAGCCCTTGTACTGAACACAAACCGGAAGTGATCACCACGAAGAAAGCGTCAGTGACCGTCGGTCATCCTGGCGGAAGATGATCGCGGCACCCAGCGCGGCGTCGGCCGGGACGAACATCTCTCCGGGCCTGGTGCCGATGATGGGGACGCCGTTGTCGCGCAAGGTCCGCTCGGTGGCGGCGAGGTCGCGTACGGACACCGCGTAGGCGACGAACGCAGGCAGGGCCGTCGGACGTTCACCGGGCAGCAGGTCGGCAAGTGCCGATGCGGCCACAACGGTGACGTTCGCCCGCTCGAATCGCCCTATCTGGCCCTCTCGGGCTTGGCCGAAGTAGGTGCTGTAGCGGCGCTCCAGTTCGGGCAGCGCCGGGTCGGCGACGCACAGCACGGCTCCGATCAGTTCGGTGGCGCCATTGGGATGGTCGTTGTGCTGCTGATCTGCGAGCGCCTCGGCTGGAGTGTTCTGGGCGAATCCGATCCTGCCTTCCGGCACGCGCCCGACGGGCAGACCGGGATCGGAGATCTCCAGGTAGCGGGCGGGTTCCATCGTGGTTCCGGTGCGGGTCTCGACGGGCCGCTGGATGGCGTGCACGCCGCCGTGGCCGACGCCGGCCGCGGTCAGCCGTGCGGCGACGCTGTCGATGTGCGGGGTATCGGCGATCACGATGTGGAGGCCCTCGAAGCGCTGGAGAAAGGAGGTGATGTTGGCGGCCGTGGCTCGGATGGCGGCCGTCAGCCCCGGCAGTTTGTCGTCGGGCACCTGCAGCGGGATTGGGCGGGCTTCGCCGGGCATGCGGCCGGTGTCGTCGATGACGGCCACCAGTTCGATGAAGTTGCGGGAGAGATAGATGTGGGTGTTGGCCACCCCGAACGGCTCGGCGGGGCCTCCCGCAACACGGGGAAGAACGGGATAGGCAGGTGCCTGCACGGTGAAGCCGAGTTGCCGGTACCGCCCCATTGCCTGGTCCATGTCTCGCACGATGTGTCCCACATGGTGCAGGCCGTTGATGTCGTCGCCCATTACGGGGCCCCCTCCGGTGTCATGGGCCAATTGCTCGGATGTTGTGGACGCGGTTTCTGCGGGGGCATTCGCCGCAAGACCCGTGAGGTCCGCAGCCTCCAGGGCACACCACTCCCCAACGTGGGCAACCGGCAAGGCTTCTCTCGATCTTCTGAGAGCCTACTCTCTTATGAGAGTCTGCTATCAATTGTGGGTGCGATAGAGTTTGGGGCATGGGTGACGGGGGGCTGCGCGAGCGCAAGAAGGCCAGGACCCGGGAGACGATCCTGCGCGAGGCGTTCAGGCTCTTCCGGGAGCGCGGCTACAACGCCACCGCCATCGAGCAGATCTCCCAGGCCGCCGAAGTCTCTCCCGCCACCTTCTTCCGCTACTTCCCGACGAAGGAGCATCTGGTCACGCTCGATCGCTTCCCGCCCCTCGCTGACGCCTTGGCCGCTCAGCCGCCAGGTGCACCGGTCACCGTGCTGCGCGGCGCGTTCCACGCGGCGTTCGCCTCCCTGTCCGCCGAAGAGATCGCCGCGGGACATGCGCGAGAGGTGTTCGCGGCCACCGTGCCGGAGCTACTGGTGGCCAACCTGCGTAGAAGCCCGGATCTGATTCAGGACGTCTACGGGATCGTGGCGGACAGGGCCCGATGTGCCGTGGACGATCCGCGGATACGCAATGCCGTCGGCGCGGTCTTCGGGGTCGTGGCCATGGTCTGGCTGCAGTGGGCACAGGACCCCGACATGGATGGGCCCGCCGAGATCGACAGGGCGCTGGCGCATCTGGAGTCCGGCTTGAGCCTGTAGGCCCCGTACCAGCCTGCGGGACGGCGATAGGAATAGCTGTTGCGGGAGTGCTGTGAGAGTACGCGCACTGGACCACCGTTGGCCGTCATGGGTGGGCGGTGAAGCAGTGCGGATCCGCCACCCGGCCAGCACGGCCCGGACGGTGGAGCATCAGCCATCCCCGAGTGGATACCTGTGCCTGGTTCTGTTTGCGGGAGTGGCCACGCTTGTTCGCGGGTTCTGACCGCACGGGGTGGCCGGAGCTCTGGTCAATGTGTGAGAAGTGACCGCACTGCGTCTGTCGTGGTGGAGCCCGTGGCCTGTAGGCGGTGAGACAGGCGGAGGCTGGGGCGTGGGGCTGTGGCGGCGGGCGCGGTCGGATGATCTGGCCATGTCGGTCGTGGTGAGGGAAAGCCCCGGTCGGGGACCGGACTTAGGCTGATCAAAGGGCTCGTTACGGTGAGTTGAACCACTGCGGGGTGTCGAGGCGGAACGCGTCGGGTGGCGTGACCTTGCGCAGGTCCTCCACCATGGCCCGCAGCCGGTCCTCGCCGATGGTCTGGGCCCATTGGTCGCGCAGGTCCTCGAAGATCTGCTCCGACCGTTCGAGCGCATCGTAGGCGTGCGGGGTCAGCGTGTAGGTCTTACGGCGCGCATCGCCAGGATCGTGCCCGGGCCGCAGATAGCCGAGACCCTCCAGCATGTCGATGGTCTTGCCCGCCGCTTGCTTGGAGACGCCCAGCGCCCGGCCCAGGTCAGCGGCCGTGGTCCCGTACCGGCCGCCGGCTCGCATGACGGCCTGGAAGACGAACCCGTGCATGGGCCGCATCTGCGGATGGCCCTGCCGGGCGAGCTCCTCGTGTAGCTCGTCGATGAGCACCCGGAACCCCAGCAGCAGCCGCAGCGGCAGTTCGAAGCCCCGCAGATCACTTGACATGATGGACAACCTCGTTAACCATATAGACAGCGACATTGTCTATACTAGGGATGTGAACCGTGACCCTCGTCCGTCATGCCGAAAGCCGTCGATCTGAGACCCCGAACGCCGTCATGACCACCCTCGCCTCGCCGACCCTGGGCGGTGCGCGATCCTCTATCTGGCGCACCGAGGTCACGCCCGACGTGAAGGGCCCCGTCCACACCTTCGACGCAGAACAGATCTGGACCATCCTCGAAGGGGAGGCAACCATCGAACTCGATGGCGAAACCTCCACGGCGGGCCCCGGCGACACGGCCGTCCTGCCCGCCCACGCCACCCGCCAGCTCACCGCCGGCCCCCAGGGCTACACGGCCATCGTCACGGCTCCCGCCGACGCTCACGCCTGGACCCCCGGCGACGCCGACAACAAGATCACACCCCCCTGGCTCGCCTGACCGGCAGCCCCGTGATCACGGTGGTAAATCCATCACGAAATCGGCATCAGATTCAGCTTTCGGTGTCCATTAGCAGTCAGGGCTGGCGTCCTGCGCGGGTCCGGGAGAGGCAGTGGGAGTCGGTGCCGGTTTCGATGATGGTGCCGCCGAAGGTGAGGCGGTCGACGCAAAAATGCCCCGGGCCTGTTGGCTCCGGGGCGTTTTTGCTGCTCGTGTGAGGTGGGCAGGGGCTGGGGCGAACCGCCGACCTTCCGCTTTTCAGCTAAGCAACACCCCTGCCGCGCGAGCATCGATCGAGGCTGACCGGCTGCCAGTATGCGCCCGTGATTGGGGCCGGTTGCCGCTGTTGCTGTCACTGTTGCTGACGGTCTCGGCGATACTGACCTCGCGCTTTCAGCCGTCGAACGTGTCGCTCATGTTGCCTGGTCCGGCGTCGTTGGGAGCGGTCGATGAGCGAGATCCAGGGCTCGGTCGTTGTCAGCACCACCGTTAGCGCCCACGCCAACCCGGAGGGTGCTCCCGCGCGAACGGCGCCCAGTCTCAGACAGACCGTTTCGCGCGGGAGTGCCCTCCGGGTCGCGGGGGTCAAGGGGGCTGCGAAGGCCCCGTTGATCGAATTCGCTCAACCAGAAACGCCCCGTGCTGACCCTGATGAGTTGCAACAACGCTCGACTACGGTCACGGCCTGATGCCCATTGACGAACGGGCCTCGGCGCAACGGCGCCGCTTAGGACTTGGCGGCGGTGCGGCCCGCGGCGGGCGGACGGGGCGAGGCCGACGGACGTGGCACGATGCGCGGCCGTCCGGTGACTGGCGCCCACGCCGCACGCTCCGGGCGGCCTGGCGCGGGGCCGCACAGCGGCCTGAGCGCCGCCGCCCTTGATGAGGTGACCGGGCATCGCTATCTAGATAGCGGTCATGATCGCGCTCGCGTACGGGTTGCGGCGCGGTGAGGTGCTCAGGTTGCACTGGGCGCGTGGCTCCCACCGTGGCTCCCACGGCACAGCAATGGCCCCTTCCAGGTCTGGAAGGGGCCATTGACCTGGTGCAGCCGGAGGGATTCGAACCCCCAACCTTCTGATCCGTAGCAAGATCAGCGTCGTCCAGCGCAGTCCCCACGAGTCCCTGACCAGCACCGCGCCCGCCCGGACGTCCACACCCGTCCAAGATCATTCAACCTCGCTGTAGCGCCGTTGTTAGCACGCACGCCCGTCCCGGAGGGTGCGCCCGCGCGAACGACGAGACGGTGTGACAGACAGCTTCGCGCGGGCGGGCCCTCCGGCCCGCGGGGGGCTGGGGGTCGCGAGACCCCCGCTTCAGGCTCGCTCAACTGAGCCAAGGTCGGTCGGGTGACCGTCCGCTATTCAGAAGTAGCGATCCCCCTGCCGCCGCACCATCTGCCGAGGTCGGACGGTGCTGGACGTGTGCCGATGGGTGGGGTTGGTGGTCGACGTTGCCGTCAGGGTTTCCGTCACGCTTGTCGGCGCTGACCGGGGAAGTCAATCGCTAGGCGCGCCGCGCATCCTGCCAGGCCCCGCGCCCGTGACCACCTGGCGAACCACCGGCGCTCCTGGACCGACATGGTCTGACCCGGCTCGCGACGTGTGCCGCTGGAAGATCGTATAAGCGTTGTGAGGGGCTATTGCTGTACTTCTGTGCTGTACAGCAGTTGCTTTGACCTGCGGCAGCACCCGCATGGTTCGAGGGCAAGTGGACCCGGAGCGCAGGGCTGGCCACGGCCCGAGCACCGGAAGCCGCCCGAACATGTTCCCCGAACGAGTTACCTGGCCCGCGTCAGCAGTTCGGCGGGCGCCTCCAGTGGGACCGGCAGGCCCGCACGGGAGTCCACGCATTCATGCCCTGCCCGTCGATGTCGTTGGGGCCGATCACGGCGATCGGGGACAGCGCTCGTTGTGGATCGCAGGACGGCCTTCTAGGCCGGTTGGCCGCTCCCGGAGAGCACGGTCTGGGTGATGTTCGCCAACCGTCGCGCGGCGGCGGGGTCGAAGGGCGCGCCGCCCACGTCGATCTTGGTGTGCTGCATGTAGGCGCTCAAGGGTTCTGGGTCGGGGTTGTCGAGGTGGCGTCGCAGCATGTCCACGGCCGCGTCGACCGGCTGGCCGCGGTCGTGCATTCCGGCGACCAGCGCAGCGTCGGCCTCGTTGTAGTCACCGGTGAATCCGGTGGCGGTCAGGCCGGGATGCGTCAGGACGTAACGGATCCTGGTGCCGGGGTGTGCGGTGGTGAATTCGACGCCGGCCAGGTCGCTGAGTTTGCCGCATTGCGCCATGATCCGGTCCGGCCGGTAGTCGCGGGTGAACTGGAGGTCGTCCCAGTTCATTGCCGACAGGTCACCGCCCGGTCCGGCCAGGTTGAGGATCACTGGCTGTTCCCCTGCCTCCAGCCGGTCGGCCAGGCCGTGGCTGAACAGATACCGGCTGAGGTAGAACAGCGCGAAGTTGTGCTCGATGCCCTCGGCGGTCTCGCGGCGGGTCGAGCGGTAGTAGCGCGCGGCCAGCACCAGGGCGTCCACGACCGGGTGGCTCTGCGCAATTTCGGCGACGACCCGCCGGTTCTCGGCCACCAGACTCAGATCGGCCTGAATGTATGCGGCGCGCTCGCCCGAGCCGATGGCCTGGGCCTCCTCCAGGAACCGGCGGCCCTTGTCCGGGTTGCTGCCGACGACGATCACCCGGTCGCCGCGGCCCAGGTAGTGCAGGCCCAGTCCCCTGCCGATGCCGTCGGTGCCCCCGGTGATCACGATGGTCTTCAATGACGTCTCCCTAACTAGACTCATGGGTCTAACTTAACAGTCCTATCGGTATGGTCCTAGCGGTGGGGTCTATTAGCCTGGAGAGTCTGGTTCGGTGAACGGGGTGTGGCGGTCGTGGGGATCTGCGCCGAGTGAGGTGAGCAGACGTTCGGTCATGCGGCGGGTGAGGGTGTCCTCGTCTAGGACGGCCCAGCCGGACAGGTCTGATCCGGCGTAGCCGCCGACCAGGACCAGGACCAGGGCGGGGCCGGCGCCGGCGTTGGCGACCGTGCGGCTGTGCCAGGCGTTGGCGATGCGCGTTTTGAGCGGCTGACCCCCGGGGAACAGGGCCGACAGGTCGACGGGGCGTCCTCGGTGGCGGGCTGGTCGCCTCGGGCGTGGGCGGCCATGCGTTCCAGCACCGAAAGCCGGATGTTGTGGGCGCGGGCGATGTAGGGCAACCAGTCGTCGGGACGCGTTCGCCGCGCTCCCAGCGGGAGACTTCGTTCCGGGTGAGGGTGGCGATTCCCGCCAGCTCGCTGATGGCCGTACGCTCGCGCAAGCGCGCGAACGGAGAAGGAACGATCTACCAACGCAAGGACGGGCGATACGAGGGTGCGGTCTTCGTGCCGACCACGGCCGGTACGGACAATCTCCGTCGTAGCTGGGGGCGTGTCCGTGGGGCCGCCGGGCTGGGCTCGGTCCGTTTCCACGACATCCGGTACACCTGCGTCTCGCTGCTGCTCGCCCTCGGTGTCGCGCCCAACGTCGTCAAGGAGATCGTCGGGCACAGCGATATCGAAGTGACGATGACGATCTACGCTCACACCTCGCTGGAGGACAAGCGGGCCGCGCTGCGGAAGCTGGGAGATGTGCTCGGCTGAGGACGTTGCCGTCAAGGTTGCCGTCAAAAATGCCCCGGGCCATGTAGGCTCCGGGGCGTTTTTGCTGCTCAGGTGAGGTGGGCAGGGGCGGGGTCGAACCGCCGACCTTCCGCTTTTCAGATGTAGCAACCACCCTGCGCCCACACACCAACGGAGGTCAGGCGGTGCCTGACGGACGCCCGTGGTGCGCTTCGGTCGCTGTCTTTGCCGTCAACGTTGCCGTCGCCCGTCCGCTCGGCTGTGGGCAGGAGGACGCTTCCCGCGAGGCTGCTCACGACCACTTGGAGAAGATCAGAACGTTCCTCCATGGCTCGTCACTCTGCCTGCGCTTGACCATGTCCAGGAGCCAGTTACCCAGGACCGTGAGTGAGATCAAGGCTAGAGATCCGAGTGAGACACCCTCGGCCGGCGTCGAACCGGCTTCCTGCCCCATAGCCCAACGGACGGACCACTGACTGAGACGCTCGGCATGCGGAGATGGTTGCTAAGCCACATCGAGCGCCTGCTCGACCGAGACCACGTTCCCATGAGACTTCAGCTTGGGAAGAGTTCCGGTCGGGCCTGCTGGCACCGCTGACCTGACGCAGCGCCGTACCGCAAGTGACCGTGACTGCCCCTTGATCACCCTGGCTAATGGCCCGCCGCTGTAGCCGCTGACCTGCGCATCCTCGGCCTGGTCAGAACGACGACAGCACCCGTGGACTCCGGAGGCAAGCGGACCGGAGCGCAGGGACGACCAGGGCCCGAGCACCGGAAGCCTCGCGGCAGCGATCGCCCGCCCGCCGATGACATGGACCGACCGTCCGCTCAGCGGATCAGAGCGGCGATGTGCTCGTGGAAGTCCGGGAATTCGGCCTGCGCCGCGGCGACGATCTCCTCGGGCGGACGCCGCCGGCCGGACGCGTGACGCTCGGCGATGGCGCGGAAGCCGGCGTGGGGTTCGGCGGCGGGATCGGATTCGGTGGAGGCTTCGGCGGGCCCGAGGCCGGCGGCGAACACCCAGAGCAGGTCGCCGAGGTCGCCGGCGAGCACCTCGTGCTCGCCTTCGGAGCCGACGTAGACGACTGGCTGGTCGATGAGCGGCGCCCCGGGTCGCACGAGCCAGAAGCCGGCGTAGTCACCGGCGCCGGTCGTGCCGAAGAACCGGAACTGACCGCCATCGACCTCGGGGTTGCCGGTCCACAGCCGGAACCACCATGCGGTCCGGGCGGGATCCTCGATCCGCTCGTAGATCTCGAAGTCGACGCCGCGCCCTTCGTCCGTCTCCTCGTCCCACTCCCAGGTGAAGCCGATCGCGGCGACTTCGGCGAGCGCGGTGGGAAGCGCGAGGTCCTCGGTGTTTTCCGCCATCCGGCCAGGCTAGAAGATCTTCCGCGCCCCCCGGACCCACGCACGCACTTGGACGCGTCCTCTCAACCCGGCCTGCCGCCCGTTGCGGTCTCGGCGGCCGATCGAACCGGGAGGGAACCGAAGGGGCGGAGCGGACACTAGAAGGCCATGACCCTCGAACCCCCTCCGGACAGGGAGTTGTGGATCCGTGCGCGGGACGGCGACGAGCGAGCCTTCGGTGAGCTCTTCGATCGGCATTCGCGCACGATCTACAACTACTGCTTCCGGCGAACGGCGGACTGGTCGGCGGCCGAGGACCTCACCTCCGTGATCTTCATGGAGACCTGGCGGCGGCGGGCCAAGGTACGGCTGAGCACGGACTTGCTGCTGCCCTGGCTCTATGGAGTCGCCGCCAACGTCCTCAACAATCACCGCCGTAGCCTGCGGGCGGCGTCATGGTTCGGCTGGGATGTCGCTGAGGTCGAGCCGGTAACAGTCCGCGTCTGTGAGGATGTGTAGGTCGGGGCCGCGTCCGATGACAAGCGCGTCGCTGGGGAGTTTCTGCCCGTCCGGGAGTACGACTCGGTATTCCCCGGTGCCCCGCATTCGGCCATCGGCGAGTTGTCCGGCGAACAGGCGGTCGCGGTCGGTGTTGTATCCGCCGTACAGGGCGATGCGTGAGCCGTCGGTGATGAGCGCCTTTGCGGCGGTGCCGTCGCCGTGCCAGCTGGTGAGAGTCCCATCGTGAATGCGGATGATGGGGAAGCCCGTGTAGTAGCACGTCCAGGCGGTGTCCGCGTCGACGTTGAGCGCATAGCAGTCGCTGATCGCGCCCCACGGGTTGTCCACGTGGGAGGGGAACCGCCAGTCGGCCTTCAGATCCGGGGAGAATCGTGTGAGCCCGCAGGAGCCGATCGGTTCCTGGGAGCCGGGCTCGCCCCAGCCGCGGTTGCCGTAGACGCCTTCGTCGAAGTAGCCCACCCAGACGTGACCGGTGCCGGTGGTGAAGACGTGTTGGATGCCGTCCCCGAGCGTTTCGGCGGCAAGAGTGGTTCCGTCGGCGGAGTAGATGATCGCATTGCGGTCTGGACCGTCCCGGCGCCATCGAGCCCTGGCGCCCACGGCGAGAACCCGGCCGTTCGGCAGCGGCTGGACGGTCGGGTGCGCGAGCGGGAAGTCGCGGATCGTGGTTACGTTGGCCAGCGTCGGCGAGTGCAGCGTCACCCGAGTGGTCACCGGGCGAGGAGCCCGAGGGTCTGGGAAGACGGCCCGGCCTGGTTGCGTCGTAGTCGACCTCACGGCACGTCGGCGGCGGCCGTCCACAGTGCGATGACCTCGCCGCTGGGGCCGATCGAGGCGTTCACTCGTGCATCGCCGCTCTGAGCTGCGGCGATGCGTGCGTGGTGGCGTACGGGAAGGGGCGTCGTGCGCCCCATGGACCGCCGCTTGCGCTGCTGCTTCACTCCGTCACTTCACCACCGTGGGCCGGGTAGGGCCACCGAATATTTGGTGTCGCCAACGTCCCAGACGCACTCTTCTGCCGCTGAGGGCCCCGGAGCGGCGTTCGCTGTGCCGTTGCCGGCTGCGGGTACGGGTGTGGCGGTCGTGGAGTTCGGTTCGCTGAGTTGGGGCGGGAGGCTTCGTGTGTGCGATAGGCGGAAGGTGTTCGAGCGGTGTGCATCCGCTTGAGGCCGCTTCGAGGCCGGAAATGAGAGCACCTCTGACCGTGTTCCTGCTGGTCAGAGGTGTGAAGGTGGGCAGGGGCGGGTCGAATCGCCGACCCTCCGCTTTACAGTCCAACTAGCATTGTCCGTGTGACCTGCTGCTTTGCCCCCGTGGCATGCAACTTCGGCACGTATTCAGCACACGCCTTGCAAGGCACGGGAGCACCAGGAGCCACGTGGGGGCCAGCATCTGCCGGCCCCCCACGTGGTCAGTCGTCCGTCGTCACCAGGTGGCGCCCCACTTCTGAAACGCTGGCTCTCGACCGGCATGCCGCCGTCTCCACGTGGCTCAGCGCGGGAGTGCCGCCCGCACAAGTGGCCGAGTGGGCCGGCCGCAGCGTGGCCGTACTCCTACGCGTCTACGCCAAGTGCGTTGTCGGGCAGGCAGAGGAAGCCAAGCGCCGGATCTCCCAAGCAACCCAGGTCCACCGGACGCCGGAGGATCTCCTGCGGAGCGCGGTCGACGAGGTCTAACGAGGCGCCAGACTTCAACCCGTATTCCACCCAGCCACCCGTAGAGAGCCGTAAACGATCACCGACAGCCGGACATGACGAGAACAGCCCCTGACCGGGTTCTGCCTGGTCAGGGATTGTTGCTGCTGGTGTGGCGGGTCCAGGGTTCGAACCTGGGAAGGCTAAGCCGACGGATTTACAGTCCCACCGCCATACGCGCCTGACCTGTCGTTTCTTCCCTATGCCTCCGAATCTCGGCCCGTATTCGGCTCAGCGTTCGACGGAGACGACGATGCTGTTGGCGCGCTTTCTCCTGAGTCCGAGGTTCAGCCGAGCCAGCGATTGGCCATCGCTGCGGTCGGCGATGATTACCTGAGTGAACAGCCG
The DNA here is from genome assembly GCF_030283145.1 of Actinomadura xylanilytica. Lineage (GTDB taxonomy): Bacteria > Actinomycetota > Actinomycetes > Streptosporangiales > Streptosporangiaceae > Spirillospora > Spirillospora xylanilytica. The sequence goes on along the minus strand of NZ_JASNWE010000002.1, from coordinate 479,280 downwards.
GGACTTCATACTGGCGGTGACGGCCTGCCGGGGCGCCTCAAACACCAGCTTGCCCGGCTTGGAGGCGCTGCTGGTCTTGGCGTACATCAGGACCCGCTGAGATGTCACTACGACCCACACCGCCGGCAGAGAGGCGAACGCGATCAGCCCGACACCGCCTGTGGCTGCCGTCGTCGCCAGCCCGGTTGCCAGCCCAGTTGCCAGATTCTTTGCCAGGTGCTGCTTCATCCCGCGTTTGAGTTGGGCGACGACCGCCACGTCGATCGTCTCCTCATCCTGCATATGGGGGCTCAAATGACCCCGGAGCTTGGCGTTGGCCGACACGAAAACTCCTCAAACTCGCCGATAAAGTACGAAGATTGTAGAGGGCAGACGTCTTCGGGTGAACCCAATAAGCGAATGACTTGCCGCGGAGCAAGCACAGACGGGGCGTCACACACTCGTGCCCTGCCCTTGGGCTTACAGCCACCGGAAGACCGCTCATGCTGATCTGTGCGGTGGCATCGGAACCTAGGCGCGGTGGAGCGGGTGACGGAAATCGACGCCGCAAGTGACCGTGAGTACCCCTCACTGACCGCCCCTAATGGCACGCTAATGGCACGACGCCTCGTGCTTGACCGGGCCGTTGGTCTCCTCGAAGACACATGCCGTACGGGCGCGCAACGCTCCGGGGTGCTCGTTCGCGCGAACGGCCCGCAAGGTGTGACAGACAGTCTCGCGCGAATGAGTGCCCCGGCCCGCGGGGGTCCAGGGGGCGGCGGAGCCCCCTGGTTCAGCCCCGTTCAAGTCCCACTCGGATCTTTAGGACCGACTGGCGCTGGCCCGCTCGTGGTACCCCGCCCGTCTGTGGTCGCAGGTTCACTCGTACTCGCGAGTCTTGCCGGACAGCCTCCTCCGCATCGCCCCGTACTTTCGGTGGGCTGCCTGGGGGCTGACTCCCAGAGCCTCGCCGACTTCCTTCCAGGTCGGAAGATTGTCCGCTGGCGGGCTGCTGAGGATCTCTCTGAGGAGAGCCATTCCTTGGCTAGTGTCGTCCTTCCCTGCGGTGATGAGGAAGGTTAACTGCCCCTCTAGCTGCTCAATCATGCGCGACGTCATCTTGATCCGCTCAATTAGGTCATCTGGGTCGCCCCCCTCGACCTTGATCAACCTCGTCACGAGCTTCCGGCCGACGCGCCCTAGGAAGGTCTCGAACCTCTCATTGATCTCCACATCAACATATGTTGACGCCGCCGATTCTGTTGCGCCAGAGGTTCATGATTTTCGCAGGTCAGCGGCTTATGGACTTGTGGGGCTCGGGCCTGTTTAGCCGATAGGTTCGTTGAGTCCTGCTCGACGGATCTCCCCCTCGGCATAGGTGCGTGTGGCCACGGCACCTAACGAGAGGAGGTGGGATCAGGTGACGCGGGATCGCCGCACTCGGATCAGCCGAGTTTGGTGGGTGGTAGCGCCTGCGGCTCTGACGGCTCTGGCAGCTCTTGCACAGCTGGCCGAAGCCATCGTGAGCTTGGCTCGATAGCGCAGGCACCACCACCACCACCACCGAGCCGGCCCGGCATCCTGTCGGGTCGGCTCGCCCATCTCGAACGTACGCCACCCTACGCCCGCCGTGTACCCCGCCAGCGCTCTTGAGTGAGCCGCTCTTCCTCGATAGGACGCTTCATTGGTGTAGCGGACGGGCGACGCGGCGCGGCGGGACCGGACGGGACAGGCCGCATGCCCGGCGCGCCGGGGCGGGCGGCCGCCGGCGGCCGCGGAGCGGGCGCCCTTGAAGACGTGGAGAAGAGCTTCACTTCAGCACTGCCAGCCCCGAGGTAGGAACCGACTGGACTGACGACGGCGCGAACCGCGAACAACGGCGCCTCAAGGGTCGCGCCGAGGGCGAATGGCGCCGCGTGCCCACGCCCCCGCCGCTCACGCGCATCTTGCGTGCCCACCTGCGCGACATCGGTCCCGGGCCCGGTGGTCGGTTGTTCTGGGGGGTCCGGGGAGGGGAACTGGCTGGCATCACCTACCGGCGCGCGTGGGATGCCGCCCGTCGGGCGGTGCTGAGCGATGCCGAGTATGCTTCGCCGCTCGTGAAGAGGGTCTACGACCTTCGGCACGCGTGCGTGTCCACGTGGCTCAACGGAGGTGTGCCACCGACCCGCATCGCCGAGTGGGCCGGCCACAGTGTGGAAGTCCTGCTCCGCGTCTACGCCAAGTGCATCGAGGGGCAGGACGAGACCGCCAAGCGGCGCATTGAGCAGGCGCTACGCGGCGACTGAGTTCCGCACGTATTCCGCACGGCCAGCCGCAAACCGTAGATCACAGCCGGACACAGCCGGACATGCGAGAACGGCCCCTGACCGCGTAAACGCTGGTCAGGGGCCGTTCTTCGCTGTTTGGAGAGGTGGGCAGGGGCGGGGTCGAACCGCCGACCTTCCGCTTTTCAGGCGGACGCTCGTACCGACTGAGCTACCTGCCCAACGACGCGCATCCGCACGTCTGGCGGTCCTGACGGGATTTGAACCCGCGGCCTCCACCTTGACAGGGTGGCGAGCACTCCTAACTGCTCCACAGGACCTTGCTGCTCCGAGCTTAGCGGCTCTGGAGGTGTCCCCCGACCGGGCTGGCCCGGTCTTTGGCGACGTCCGAGAGCATACGCGATGGCCGGGGGGAGCGCCAACTCGATATCGGTGGGGGTGAACGTCCTGGTGGGAGGGGGTATGGGGGAATGTGGGGATCGTCCGCTCCTGGGTGGGGCGCCGGCCATAACGGAGAGGTACCGGGCCGATACCGGATCGGTGGTGAGTTCGTTGTCTTATGGCGCGGTCGTCACCTTCTTCGCTTCTGTGGTCGGGTTTCTACCCCCTGACCGGCGTCACGGCGCTGCGGTGCTGGCGAGGACGTGAGAAAGGCCTGACATATGGATGAACCGACCTCCACGGAGGGCTATCAGCGGGGGCTCGGGACCCGGCAGGTCCAGATGCTGGCGATCGGCGGGACGATCGGCACCGGGCTGTTCCTCGGGGCCGGGGAGAACATCGCCAAGGCGGGGCCGAGCCTGATCCTGACGTACGCCGTCGCCGGGGTGATGCTGTTCTTCGTGATGCGGGCGCTCGGTGAACTGCTCACCTACCGGCGGGCGGAGGGGGGGTTCGCGGGGTACGCGCGGGAGTTCCTCGGGCCGTTCTGGGGATACGCGACCACCTGGACGTACTGGATCATCTGGGTGACGACGGGCATGGCGGAGCTGACCGCGGCCGGCAAGTACATCCAGAAGTGGTGGCCGGGTGTCGAGCAGTGGCAGACGGCGCTGGTCGCGCTGGTGGTGCTGTTCGTGGTCAACATGATCTCGGTGAAGCTCTTCGGCGAGCTCGAGTTCTGGTTCGCGATGATCAAGGTCGCGGCGATCGTGATGATGATCCTGGTGGGGATCGGCGTGCTGGTCTTCGGGTTCAGCGACGCGGGGGACACCGCCTCGGTGGACAACCTGTGGTCGCACGGCGGGTTCTTCCCCGAGGGCCTCAGCCCGATGCTGATGACGCTCCAGATGGTGATGTTCGCCTACCTGGGCGTCGAGCTGGTCGGGGTGACCGCGAGCGAGGCCAAGGACCCGGAGAAGAACATCCCGCGGGCGATCAACGCGCTGCCGATCCGGTTCGCGCTGTTCTACCTGGGGTCGCTGCTGGTGATCCTCTCGGTGGTCAGCTGGACCGAGTTCAAGGGCGGCGCGAGCCCGTTCGTGCTGGCCTTCGACAAGATCGGCATCCCGGGCGGCGGGGACATCGTCAACTTCGTGGTCCTCACCGCGGCGCTGTCGTCCTGCAACGCCGGCGGGCTCTACTCGACGTCGCGGATGCTGCGCACCGCCGGGGTGAACGGGGACGGGCCGAAGGCGCTCGCGCGGCTGAACGGCCGCGGGGTCCCGGTGCTGACCGTGGTCATCTCGGCGCTGGTGATGGGCATCGGCGTCGTGGTCAACGCGGTGGTGCCGGAGAAGGCGTTCGAGTACATCACCTCGGTGTCCACCGGCGGCGCGATCCTGGTGTGGACGGTCATCCTGGTCGCTCACATGGTCTATCGGCGCAGGTCGTCGGCCGGGCTCCTGCCCAAGTCGTCGTACCGGATGCCGGGCGCGCCGTACACGAACTGGATGGTGCTGGCCTTCTTCGTGTTCGTCACCGTGACGATCGCGTGGGAGCACGACACCCGGGTCGCGCTGTACGTGATGGCCGGCTGGCTGGCGGTGATCCTGGTCGGATGGGCCGTCCTGATGGGGACCAGGCCCGGCCGGGCCGAGGTGCCGACGGCGACCGAGCCGGTCGGCGAGAGCCTCGCCGACTGAGGCGGAGGCGGAGTGGGGCGCCCCGGCCTGACCGGGGCGCCCCGACGCGCTGCTAGGCGGCGCCGACCAGGCGTCCGTCGCGGAGTTCGGCGCGGGTGCCGGTGAAGCCGCTGCGGAAGCGGCGGTCGTGTGAGACCACGAGCAGGGAACCGCGGTACGAGTCCAGTGCGGCCTCCAGTTCTTCGATGAGGGACAGTGAGAGGTGGTTGGTGGGCTCGTCCAGGATCAGCAGGTCGGCCGGACGGGTCACCAGGCGGGCCAGCTCCAGCCGCCTGCGCTGCCCGACGGACAGGACCGTGACGGGCCGCCGGAGGTCCCGCTCCCGGAAGAGGCCGAGGGCCAGCAGGGCGTCGGCGTGGTCGTCGGGCGGGCCCGGGAGCCCCTCGGCGAACGCGGCGAGCACGCTGCCCCGCGAGCGTTCGGCCGGGAGTTCCTGGCGGAGGTACCCGATCCGTTTGGGACGTTTGACCTTGCCGTGGTCCTGCGCGAGATCGCCGGCGAGGACGCGCAGGAACGTCGTCTTCCCGGCGCCGTTCGGGCCGGTCAGGAGCGTCCGCTCGCCGGGCGCGAGGGTGAACGTCTCGATGTCGAGACGGCCGGCGACCCGTACCGCGGCGAGTTCGGCGGTGAGGCCGTCCCCCTTGCCGCCCTCGATCCGCGCGGCGAAGCGCAGCGGGTCGGGCGGACGGGGGACGGGGGCGTCGCGCAGCCGCTGCAACCGCTCCCGCGCGTTCCGGATCAGCGCGGACACCCCGCCCTCGTGCGAACGGCGGTGGCCAGTGACGCGCTGCTCCCGGGCGACGGGCCCGATCGCGCTGAGCCGTGCGGCGTTGGACTCGGCCAGCTCGGTCTGCCGCTCGATCTCGGCGAGCCAGTCGGCGTACTCCTGCTCCCAGCGGCGCCGGGCGACGGCCTTGCCCGCCAGGTAGCCGTCCCAGCCGTCGCCGTAGCGGACGACCGAGTGCCGGTCGCGGTCCACTTCGAGGATCGCGGTCGCGAACCCGTCGAGGAACGCCCGGTCGTGGGTGACGGTGACGACGGTGCCGCGGTGCGCCCGGAGCCGTTCCTCCAGCCAGGTCACGGCCCGTTCGTCCAGGTGGTTGGTGGGCTCGTCGAGCAGCAGGAGCTCGGGTGCGGCGGCGAGGACGCAGGCCAGTCCCAGCCGGGACTGCTCCCCGCCGGAGAGTCCCCCGAGCGGACGGTCGAGCGCGATGTGCCCGAGGCCGAGGCCGTGCAGCGCGGCCTCGACGCGCGCGTCGGCCTCGTAGCCGCCGCGCGCCTCGTAGGCGGCGAGCAGGTCGCCGTAGGCGGCGAGTTCGTCCGGGGACGCGTCCGCCAGCGATGCCTCGGCCTCACGCATCCGGCGCTCCAGGTCGCGTAGATCGCCGAGCGCGTGGTCGACGGCGTCGGACACGGTGAGGTCCGGGGCCAGGCCGAGCGTCTGCCCGAGATGCCCGACCCCGCCCGGTGCGGCGACGGTGACCTCGCCCGCGTCGGGTTCCTCCGCGCCCGAGATCAGCCGGAGGAGGGTCGACTTCCCTGAGCCGTTCTCGCCGATGACGCCGACCTTCTCCCCGGTCCGGATGGTGAGGGACACGCGGTCGAGCACGATGTGCCCCTCGTATCCCTTGGCGACGTCCTTGAGCGTGAGCTGTGATGTCTGCCGATGGCGGGTCATGCGACCTCCAGGTGTTCAGGCCCGGCCCGCGCGGGACCGGGTGGGCGGTGAGGAAACGGAACCGCTCACCGGGAGTCGCCCAGGGGTCGTGCTGACGGCGCGGACGCGTTGCCCAGCGTCCCTGCGTCGCGAAACGCATTCGCGAATGCGGACAAGGGAGTGGGCGTCAGTACGACGGAAACAGAAGGGGAACAACCCGGCAGCGGGTCGGGCCAGGAGAGGAACTCGCTGAGCGCCGTTCGGAACGACGGCGGCGCGAGACGCCTCTACCGCGGGACGGCGACGTCAGGAACGTCGTGCGTCAGCGCGGGAGGCTAGATGTAGTACCTCAGCTCGATGGGGTAGTAGCAGCCAGGTGATCCCATGACGGGAATCCTACCCGAGAACGTGGTTCGTCGAGGGGCGGGGCGGACGGGGCGGACGGTCCGCGGTGGCGGCGGGGCGGACGCGGTGGTGTGCTGTGGGGGTCGACATAATGACCCGTCATCCGGGCGGTGCGCCTTGATGCGATCTATCGTGAGATGTCCTTGACGTCGTCCGGCAGCCGAAGCGGGCCGCGGACCTCCTGAACGGGAGGCACATGTGAGCGGCAGGGCGGTGGCGCGCAACCTCGGCGCACGACTGGACCAGCTGCCCGGGGTGCCGCGCACCATGCTCGAGGTCCGGGTGCGGTGGGTGCTGCTCGTCGTGGTGGTGGTCGCCAACCTCACCGGATCCCTGGTCGTGCTGCTGTTCGCGACGTTCGTGGTGCCCGACCCGCCGCTCGACGACCGCGGCCACGTCCATCTGGTGAACGCGATCGCGTTCTTCAGCTACCCGATCGCCGCGGGGCCGGTCGCGCTGGCTCTCGGGCTGCGCCTGTGGCGGCCGGTCGTCCGGCTCGTCCGGGAGGGCGGCATCCCCGACCGCGGTCAAGGGCGTGCCGTGCTGCTCGGCCCGCTGCGCCTCACCCTGCTCGTCGGTGCGCTGTGGGCGGTCGGCGCCGTCGGCTGGGCGGCGCTCGACCTGACCCTGTTCACCGCTCGGCTCGCGGTGAAGACCGGGCTGACCTGCCTGCTCGGCGCGATGACGACGTCCACGATCGTGTACCTGCTGTCCGAACGGCTGCTGCGCCCGGCGGCGGCGCTGGTGCTGGCCAGCGACCAGCCGCGCCGGATCCGGCTGCCCGGCGTCACCACCCGGGTGATGCTCGCGTGGGCGCTCGGCACCGCGATCCCGGTGTTCGGCCTGATCTGCGTGGCCATCGCGGCGCTGGCCGCACCGGACATCCAGACCACCCAGCTCGCGATCACCGTCCTCGGGCTGGGCGGCGCCGCGCTGGTGGTCGGAGTGCAGGTCACCTACATGGCCACCCGGGCGATCGCGGACCCGATCAAGTCGGTGCGCACGGGCATGGCGCGGGTGGAGCGGGGCGATCTCGGCGCCGAGGTCGCGGTCTACGACGCCAGCGAGGTCGGCCAGCTCCAGGCCGGGTTCAACCACATGGTCGCCGGGCTCCGCGACCACGCGCGGCTCCGCGACCTGTTCGGCCGGCACGTCGGCGAGCCGGTCGCGGGCCTCGCCCTCGAGCACGGCGACATCACGCTGGGCGGCGAGACCCGCGAGGTGGCCGTCCTGTTCGTCGACCTCACCGGGTCCACCACGCTCGCGGAGACGCGCAGCCCGGACGAGGTGGTCGGCCTGCTCAACGCGTTCTTCGGCGTGGTGGTGAACGTGGTGGGACGGCACGGCGGATGGATCAACAAGTTCGAGGGCGACGCCGCGCTGGCCATCTTCGGCGCCCCCACCGAACTGGAGGACCCCGCCGGAGCGGTGCTCGGTGCCGCCCGCGAGCTCGCCCTGCGGCTGCGCGCGGAGGTCCCGATGCTGGATGCCGGGATCGGCGTGTCCGCGGGCCCGGTCGTCGCCGGGTACATCGGCGCCGAGCAGCGGTTCGAGTACACCGTGATCGGTGATCCGGTGAACGAGGCGGCCCGGCTCAGCGATCTGGCGAAGGGGGCGCCGGGCCGGGTGCTCGCCTCGTCCACCGTGCTGGACCTCGCGCACCTGGCCGAGGCCGAGGAGTGGGACTTGGGCAAGTCGGTGACACTTCGGGGACGCAAGCGCCAGACCCGCCTTGCCGTCCCGCGCCCGCCGACCGACGCCGAGCCGGTGCCGGTCCTCGGCGACGACCCGTCCACCCGGCGGATCCGCCTTCCCCGGCCGCTCACCCGCCGCCGGCGCCGCGGTGCCCGCAGGCTCCTGGTCGGCGCCCTGATGCTCTCCCGCGCGGCCAAGGGCACCCGCCCGGCCGACGCCGTCGCCGACTCGGGCGATGCCGATCACGACCTCACAGACCCGAAGGCCGCCGGTTCGGGTTCGCCTGGTTGAGCGTCACCGGACGAGTCCGCGGGACGGCGCCCGGCTGATCGCGCATTTTTACTGTCCGCCACTGGTTCGTCACTCTGGGGACATTGGGCACCTCAAAGGTGAGAGACGGCTTTCTCCCAGCTTTGAGAGGTGACCATGTTCCGATGGGCCGGTCCTTCCATCGCCGCTGTCGTGGCGGCCACGGCGATCACCGCCATGAGCGGCACCGCCACGGCCGCCGTCGCGCGCCCCGGACCGATCGTTCCCGCGCCCACCCCGGTGCCGGTGCCGCCCGCGCCGGGGTGGGCCGGAGTGGCGGGGGTCGCGCACCGTGGGGCGTCCGCGTATGCGCCGGAGAACACGATCGCGGCGTTCCGGCTGGCCGCTGCCCAGCGCGTGGACATGTTCGAGCTCGACGTGCAGGAGACGAAGGACCACGAGCTGGTCGTCGTGCACGACACCGGCCTGGCCCGGACGACCGATGTGGAGAAGGTCTTCCCGGGCGCGGCGCCGTGGACGGTGTCCTCGTTCACGCTCGCGCAGATCCGGAGACTGGACGCGGGGTCGTGGTTCGACGCGCGCTTCAAGGGCGAGCGGATCCCCACGCTGGGCGAGACGCTGCGCGGCATGCCCGAGGCCGGGCCGGGGCTGCTGCTGGAGATCAAGAGTCCGGCGCTCTATCCCGGGATCGAAGGGCGTATCGCGGCCGAGCTGCGCCGGAATCCCCGTTGGCTGGATCCCGACCCGCTCGGGCGGCGCCTGGTGGTGCAGTCGTTCGACTGGGATTCGATGCGCCGCTTCCACGCGCTGCTGCCCGCCGTCCCGATCGGGTTGATCGGCACGCCCACGGAGGCCGAGCTGCCCGGCCTGGCGGAGTTCGCCGACCAGATCAACCCGACGTCCGCCGATCTCACCGGGTCGCTGGTGGAGAGCGTGCACGCGCTCGGCATGGAGGTCCTCACCTGGACCGTGGACGATCCGTCCGGCATGCGCGGCGTCCTGCGGCTCGGCGTGGACGGCGTCATCAGCAACAAGCCGGACGTCCTCCGCACCGTGCTGGACGAGGGGTCCCGGGCGACCGCGCGGCAGGCGGGACTCCAGCCGGCGCGGCAGGCGGGACGTCGGCCGGTCCACCGGGCCGAGGCGGCCTGACGGAGGTCGTGCCGGGAGTGGTGCCCGGGGTTCGCGAAGGCGGCCGGGCTGGTCGGTGGGGAGGGAACGACCGGGACCGTGACCGTCCGAACCATATCTTTGACCTGTCTTGGGCCCCTTGATCCCTCACAAAGGCCGGACAGATGCCGCCCGGGTGGTTACCTCACCTTCGGGAGGTCGGGTGAACGGACGGCGCACATGGTCCATACGGGTGCGGATGACCCTGATGGCCGCCGCGATCACGGCAGTGATCTGTGTCGTCGTGAGCGTGCTGATCACCACCGGGGTGCGCGGCCGAGCGGCCGACTACAAGCGGGAGCGGGCCACCGAGGCCGCGCTGGAGGTCGTCGCCCTGCTCAAGCGCGAACGGCTGCCGCGGACCCTGCGTCCGAGGGGCGTCTCCGCCCTCCAGGTGATCGATCCCCAGGGCCGGGTGCTCGCCGACAGCGGCGGGCTGGGCGACCGGCCGGTCGCCTCGTTCCAGCCGCCTCCCGACCGGGTGTACGACCAGCGGCTGCTCTGCCCGCCCACCGGCCTGGACGGCTGCATGAACGTGATCGCGTTCAGGGTGTACGAGCCGGACGGCGACTGGACCGTCTACGTCGCCGACCGGGCGATCCCCTGGTACGTCAGCGGTCCCTTGTGCGTGTTCCTGATCAGCATCGGGCTGCTGGTGACCCTGCTGGTGTCGCTGCGGACCTGGCGGACCGTGGACCAGACGCTCGCCCCGGTGGACGCGATCAGGGCCGAGCTGACCGAGATCACCGCGACCAAGTCCGGCCGGCGGGTGCCGGTGCCCGAGACCCGGGACGAGATCCGGCTGCTGGCCGAGGCCGCCAACGCCACCCTGGACCGCCTCGACGCCGCCCTGGAACGGCAGCGGCGCTTCACCTCCGACGCCTCCCACGACCTGCGCAGTCCGATCACCGCCGCGCGGGCGCAACTGGAGGAGGCGCTGCTGTACCCCGACGACGTGGACTGGCCGCAGACCGGACGGTCGGTGCTGCAAAGCCTGGACCGGCTCCAGGCGATCGTCACCGACCTGCTCGAACTGGCCCGGCTGGACGCCGAGGCGTGGACCGGCGAGGAGTCGGTCGACCTGGCCGCCCTGGCCTCCATCGAGCTGGCCAGGGCGGACCGGAGCAAGCGGATCGTCACGCACGTCCAGGAGAACGTGACCGTGCGCGGCGACCGGCTGAAGCTGGTGCGGCTGTTCACCAACCTGCTCGACAACGCCGAACGGCACGCCGATTCGCGCATCGACATCACCGTCCGCGCCGAGGGGGACACCGCCGTCCTGGAGGTGGCCGACGACGGTGTCGGCGTCTCGCCGGGCGACCGCGAGATGGTCTTCCAGCGGTTCGCCCGGCTCAGGGAGGGACGCGAACGGGACGCGAACGGCACCGGCCTCGGCCTCCCGATCGCACGGCAGATCGCCGAGGCGCACGGGGGCGGCCTCACCATCGAGGACAGCCCCCGCGGCGCCCGTTTCGTCCTGAGCATCCCTCGGAACAACGGCGCCGACCACTGACCCCGTCCCGACTCTCTCCCCGTCCCCGTCCCCGTCGTGGTTCTCGTCGGGCGTGCTCCGTCCGGACGGCTCAGACCGTTGTGGTGATCTCAGGTGGCGGAGGCGGGACGACGGCCTGGGAGAGGTACATCCAGCCGGTCAGGTCCGACTCCTTCACCTTGCAGCGGACGGGGTGGTACTCGGCCGGATCCACCTGGCCGGGGGCCTGTGCGACGACCGTCTCGTAGACGAAGGCCGAGGCGATGAATCCGAGGTCGGACTGGGAGAGGGCCAGCCAGTCCTTGAAGATCTGCGCCTCCAGCAGCCGCGCGGTGTGGATGATGGCCGAGCCCGACACGCCCTCGTCGTCGCGCTCGACCGGGCCGACGTGCAGCGCGGCGCGCAACTGGATGCGGACCGCGGCGCCGGCCTGGTGGTTGTGCAGCCGCAGTCCCGCGGTGAGCAGCGCGAGCATGGGGGCGACGATCGACCGGGTCGGCATGCTGGGTGGGATGACGATGAGCGCGCCGTCGCCGCGGTCCTCGCGGTGGCAGGCGTCCCAGGACAGCCCGGAGCGCTCGAACGCCTGGCGCAGTTGGTCGTACATCACCCGCCGCACGGTCCGGCGGTCGCCGTCGTTGCGGTGCGGGCCTCCGAATCCCGCGATGTCGGTGTACAGGACGGAGCACATCTGCCCGTCCCACTCGGGACGCGCGGCGACCGGGGCGGCCGATGCGCGCGCGGGCCAGGCCGTGTCGACGTACGGCATCGGCGAGGCGCGGTAGGAGCACGGCGGCGACGGTGCCGGACGCGCCTCGGCGGTGCGCGAGGACCCTGGGGTCAGGGCGACGTGCGCCCTCGCCCGCCCCCACGAGGGCAGCGCGTAGGGGGCGCCGGGGCGCTCCCCGTACAGCGCCTGCGCGCCGTCGTAGAGCGTGTGCGGTTCGCCGAACGGCGCCTGACGGCCGAGGTCCTCGATCAGGCGGTCGCACGTCTGCCGCTTCAGCACGGCGAGGACGCCCAGGTGGGCCTGGAGGATCGCGGTGAACTCCGCCGCCGGCAGGCGGAGAGCGTGGACGTCGTCGAGCGCCATGACGGTGGCGGAGCGCCGTGGCAGCGACAGCGCGGCGTGCTCCCCGATCAGGTCGCCGGGGCCGCGCATCGCGATGATCTGGTCGTGGTCCGCGCGCCGCACGCAGATCTTGACCCAGCCCGCGCGGATCACCAGGACATGGTCGGCGAACTGCCCTTCGTGCCACAGCACGTCCCCGGCGGGAAACGCCTCCAGCGCCGCCGACGCGGCCACCGCCGCCTGCTCGACGGAGGTCAGGGCGGACCAGAAGCGGATGGGACGGGGCTGCCCGGTGTGCGGCTCCCAGTGAGCGGGCTGGACGGGCGGGGCGGCCGGCGAGGGCTGGACGTGCTGGCCGGGGTGGACGGCGGGCAGGCCGACCTGCCCGGGTTCACTGGCCTGGCCGGCGACGGTGGGCTCAGCGGGTTGGCCGGCGGGCTGACCGGGCCGTCCGGGCTGGACGGACTGGACGGGGTGCCGGGCGGCGGGCTGGGTGCCGGACTGTGCGGTGGGCTGGGCCGGCCACTGCTGGGCGTGTGCGCGGTCGCGGAGGAGCTGGGGCGGGTGGACGGCGTCCGGAGCGTGCCGGGGCGCACGGGTGATCAGGTCGGGGTCGTGCCGATGGACCGGGCCGGCCATCATCGCGCCCTCCCTTCGGCGGCGTCGTCCTCGCCCGCCGCGGCCCGCTCCGCGGTGGCGGAGGGCCGGACGGCGGGGACCGCCGCGTCATGCCTTGCTGCTGACGTGTGGTCTGCGGGGTGGCCGTTGATGGTCAGGGGACGAAAGCGGTCAGTTGACATGTCGAGAACCCCAAGTCGCGGAACACGTCTCCCGCCGAAATGATCCATTGTCGTGCGGTGTCCGGAGGGGGACCGTCCGGGGGAGGAAGTCGTGCCACCTATGGCCTGAACCGCGTGATCGCGGTTAGACTGGGGGAGGCCGTTGGGATTGTTTTACCTGGTCAGAACGGTGCAGCGGCATGGTCGCGGCGCAGTTCGACGGGCCGGGGAAAGCGCTCCCAAGGGTCCCGAGGAGCCGCTCCCCGCGCTCCGCCGATCCTCTCGGCTCGCAACCTGTGATCGGCGGGTGGCGGGGGGCGGCTCTATTTATTTGTGTCGAAATGACGAATGATCGGCGTCCGTTTCGACCTCCTGAGTCGTGCGTCTCCTGCGTCTCGCCGGATGCGCGGGCCGCCGTGCGCCGGCCGGCCCCTGACCCAGCGTCATATCTCTGTGCCTCCAGCAGGCAGGGTGCACTATGTCTATGCGAACCCTGCTAATCTGCTACCTAGCACGGTACAACATAGTCCGTCGACATGCAGCACCGTAGAAGCTGGCGATGTTGATATGGCGCACCTGAGCAGGCAGTTCCCGGGACTTCTCGGCCCCGTGGGGCGGAGGTACGTGCCGGTGTGGCGCCCTCTACTTCGCCAGCTCCCCGAACGCCATGTGGCAGGCGAGTCCATAGCACCGACAACTCAGAGCGAGCGATATCTATGGCCAGTGACCAGGGACCCATCGTGCAGAGCGCGTTGCTGCGAACCGAGCTCGTCCGGCTCCGCAAAGAGAAGGGGATGACGCAGGAGCAGGTCGCGCGGTCGCTCGAGTGGTCGCCGTCCAAGCTGATCCGGGTCGAGGGCGGCAAGAACGCCATCACCAGGACCGACCTCCAGGCACTGCTGACGACCTACGGGGTGACCTCGGAGAGCCGGCAGGAGCGGCTCCAGTCCCTGGCCCGCGGGGCGCGCGAGCCCGCGTGGTGGAACGCCTACCGCGGCGAGTTCGAGGACACCTTCCTGAGCTTCGTGGGCTACTCGGCGGGCGCCTCGTTCATCCGGCACTTCCACGGGGCGGTGGTCCCCGGGCTGCTCCAGACGCAGGAGTACGCCGAGGTCCTGGCCACCGGCATGGTCAGCTCGACGGCGCAGGCGTTCGGGGCGAGGCTGCGGATGCAGCGCCAGCGCGAGCTCGCCGCCCGCGAGAGCCCGCCGCGGCAGTACTACATCCTCGACGAGGCCGTGATCCGCCGGCATGTGGGCATCGGGATCGACCCGGTCATCATGCCGAACCAGCTCAAGCACATCGCCGACTCCGCGGAGCGGCTCGACGAGCTGACCGTCCGGGTCCTGCCGTTCAGCGTCGGCGCGCACCTGGGGGTGCACGGGCCGTTCACCGTCCTGGAGTTCGAGGGCGGCCTCGGGGACCTCCTCTACCTGGAGGGCAGGCCCGGCAGCAGCTCCCTGATCACCGGCGACGACCCGCGGATCTCCGAGTACCGGGACAGCTTCGAGTCGCTCTTCGACGAGGCGCTCCCCGCGGACCAGTCGATCGAGCTGATCCGCAATTCGGCCGAGGAGCTGATGGCCTGACCGGGGCGGCCCACGACCCCGGCGCCCGCGGCGAACCCGGCACCCCCGCCAGGGCCGCGGGTGTCGCCGGCCCCGCCGGTCTCGGCTCCGCGGGCGCTTGTGCCGGGCCGTCCGGCGCCGGCCCGGTCCTCGACGACCCGATCTTCATTTTCCCGTCCGACCCATCCGGAGGTGACCGCCGTATCGGACATCCATAAGGCGAGCGGGCCACATAGCACGGAGAGTGATCTTGTGTTCCCGGTGTAGGCGGGATAACTAGAACCGTTTACACTCGTGATCGGGAAAATTTCCACAAGGTCGTGGTTTGTTATGCCCTGCTTGACTTCGGGTGGGCGGGTGCTCTTGTCCGATCGGTTGGCGAGACCGCGCCCACCAGCAATGGATGGAGGTTGCTGGATGGTCTATCAGTCAATTCGGGGGCCGGAACTCAACTGGCGCAAGAGCAGTGCGAGCGCGCCGGCTGACGAGTGCGTGGAAGTGGCGGCGCTCGGACCGTCGGTGCTGATTCGCGACTCGCATGATCACTCTGCGGGCACGCTCGTTCTCGATCCGGCGCAGTGGCGCGCGTTTGTGGGCGGCATCCGGGACGGAGCCCGGGGCGACGGTTGAGCCGGGCGACTCTGATCCGGCGCGCCGGGCGGGAAGGGCAGGCCGCCGCCGTCCGGGAGTGACCGGGATCCACCGCTCGTCCTCGCTGGGGCGGGTGCTCGTTGGGGGTTGACGACGCCGCGTCCGGCACTCGATGCGTTCCGGTGAACGCGTAGGGTGACGGATCGGCGCGCTCGTCGGCCCCTCTGCCGTCTATTGGACGCGGGCGGTACCTGCGGCACCGGCGGTACCTGCGGTGCGGGCGAGGCGGAGCGCTGCGGACCCGGCACGGGCGGTGCGGGCGGTGCGGCGCGGGTTCGGTTCGGCGGCTCTGGCGCTCGGGCTCGGCGCCGCGTCGATCGCGGGACCAGCCCCGGCGGGTGCGGATACCGATAAGTATCCGGTCGGCGATGTGGGTGTGGCCTTGGAGAACTTCTTCTCCCATCCGGACGCGGTCGCCGGGGCCAACGACTGGTCGTGCGAGCCCGCGCCACCTTCGTCAACATGGGCGCCGACTGGGCGGTGCTGTCCCCGATGCTCGCCAACGCGGGCTACCGCGTCTTCGCCTTCAACTACGGCATGGCCCCGTTTTCGGCCGACCGGATCGGCGGGATGGCCGACATCCCCGCCTCGGCGCAGGTGATGAGCGCGTTCGTCGACCAGGTGCTGGCCTCGACCGGCGCCGCCAAGGTCCGCCGGTTCGTCGCGCTCGCGCCCGGCAACATCCTGATCCAGGACCAGTGCCCGCAGGACTTCGTCGGGCATGTCGGGATGTTCAACGATGGTCCCGTCCTGCAGAACGTCCTGAACGCACTCGGGCCGGACGAACCCGGCTTCCTGGTGGTGTGCGCCGGCTTCGGGCTTCCCGTGTAAAACACCGCTTCTTCCTGCGGCTACGCGCTTACCGAGTGGGGGACGGGCACCTACGCTGGGGGCGTGTCTGATCATGCTCACCGGCTGGCCGCTGCGCTCCCTGGGGTGTTTCGCACCGACCTGACCACGCGTACCGCCTACTCGTCCGACGCCTCGATCTTCCGGCAGGTGCCGGTGGCCGTCGCCGAACCTCGCTCGACCGAGGATCTGACCCGGATCCTGGAACTGACCGCCGCGGAGGGACTGCCGCTGACCATGCGCGGCGGTGGCACCTCGATCGCGGGCAACGCGGTCGGGACCGGCGTCCTCGTCGATACCTCCCGGCATCTGACCCGCATCAAATCGATCGATCCCGACTCCCGTACCGCGGTCGTCGAGCCCGGCGTGGTGCTCGACGACCTGCGCGCCGCCGCCGGGCGGCACGGGCTGACCTTCGGTCCCGACCCGTCCAGCCATTCGCGCTGCACGATGGGCGGGATGATCGGCAACAACGCCTGCGGGTCGCACAGCGTGGCCTGGGGGATCACCTCCGCGAACGTCGAGGCGGTCCGCATGCTGCTGCCCGGCGGCCGGGAGCTGGCGGCCGGCCCGGGGACGTCCGGCGACGCGGCGGTCGACGCCGAGCTGACCGCGCTCCGCGACGCGCACCTCGGGCCGCTGCGCACCGAGCTCGGCCGCTTCAGCCGGCAGGTGGCCGGCTACGGGCTGCACCACCTGCTGCCGGAGAACGGCTTCGACGTGGCCAAGGCCCTGGTCGGCGCGGAGGGGACGGTCGGGCTGGTCACCGAGGCCACCGTCCGGCTGGTCCCGGTGCCCGGCGCCCGGGCTCTCGCCGTCCTCGGCTTCGAGGACGTGTACACCGCCGCCGAGCTGGCCCCGTTCGCCGCCGCCGCCGGGGCGCTGACCGTGGAGGGGATGGCCTCCGACCTGCTCACCGCGCTGCGCCTCCAGCCGGGCCGCGCGGACGCGGGGTCGAACCTGCCGCCCGGCGGCGGCTGGCTGTACTGCGAGGTCGGCGGCGACACGGCGGCCGAGGCCCGCGACGCCGCGCACGCCCTGGCCGAGGTCGTCCGCGAACGGGCGCCCGGCATGACCTCCGTCGTCGTCGACGACCCCAAGGAGATGCGGGCGCTGTGGTGGATCCGGGAGGCTGGCTCCGGGATCGTGACCCGCCTGCCGGACGGAAGCGAAGCGTGGCCGGGCTGGGAGGACTCCGCCGTCCCCGCCGGCCGGCTCGCCGGATACCTGCGCGACCTGTACGGGCTGATGGGCGAGCACGGGCTGCGCGGCGTCCCGTACGGGCACTTCGGAGAGGGCTGCCTGCACCTGCGGCTCGACTTCGACCTGCAAGAACCCAAGGGCCTCGCGGTCTACCGGAGCTTCATGACCGACGCCGCGCGCCTGGTGATGTCCCATGGGGGATCGGTCGCCGGAGAGCACGGCGACGGCCGCGCCCGGTCCGAGCTCCTGAAGGAGATGTACTCGCCCGAGCTGCTCGGGGCCTTCCGCGCGTTCAAGAACACCTTCGACCCGGACGGCGTGCTCAACCCCGGTGTGATCGTCGACCCGGCGCCGCTGGACGCGGACCTGCGCCCCGGCCCCGGCCGCGACGCTCTGAAGATCACCCCCGTGCACGCGCTCGCCCGCGACGGCGGCTCGTTCGCCGCGGCGGTGCACCGCTGCGTCGGCGTCGGCGCCTGCCGCAACCTGGACACCGGCTCGATGTGCCCCTCGTTCAAGGTCACCCGGGACGAGGTGCACTCGACCCGCGGCCGGGCCCGGGTGCTCGCCGAGATGCTGCGCGGCGAGACGATCAAGGACGGCTTCCGGTCGGAGGAGGCGCTGGAGGCGCTCGACCTGTGCCTGTCCTGCAAGGCGTGCGCGAACGACTGCCCGGTGAACGTCGACATGGCGACCTACAAGGCCGAGTTCCTGCACCGCCACTACGCGGGCCGCTTCCGGCCGATGGCGCACTACTCGATGGGCTGGCTGCCGCTGTGGTCCCGGCTGGTGGCGAGCGTCCCCGGTGCGGCCCGGACGGCGAACGCGGTGCTGTCGGTGGACCGGGTCGCCTCGCTCGTCAAGCGCGCCGGCGGCATCGAGCCGCGCCGGGAGATGATCCGGTTCGCCTCGCCGACGCTGCGCGACTGGTTCCGTAAGACGCACCAGGGACCGAAGCCGGGACGCGCGGGAACCGTCGTGCTCTGGCCCGACACGTTCACCAACTACCACGCGCCCGAGACCGGGCAGGCCGCCGTCGAGGTGCTGGAGGCGCTCGGCTACCGGGTGCTGATCCCGCCGGGCCGCGTCTGCTGCGGGCTGACCTGGCACTCCACCGGCCAGCTCACCGTCACCCGGCAGGTGCTGCGGCGGACCCTCGACATCCTGCGGCCCGCACTCGACGCGGGCCTGCCGATCGTCGGGCTGGAGCCGTCCTGCACGGTGATGCTGCGGGACGAGGCGCCCGAGCTGCTGCCGGACGAACCGTACGCCGAACGGCTCGCCGGCAGCACCGTGACGCTGGCCGAACTGGTCGCCGCGCACGAGGGCGACTGGCCGTTCGAGAAGCTCGACCTTCCCGCCATCGCCCAGGTGCACTGCCACCAGGAGGCCAAGGGGTCCTACGACCCAGATCTCGCCGTGCTGGAGCGGCTCGGCGTCGACCCCGACGTCATTGGCGCCGGATGCTGCGGCCTGGCGGGCAACTTCGGCTTCGAGACCGGCCACTGGGAGGTCTCGCAGGGCTGCGCCGAACGCGAGCTGTACCCGAAGGTGCGCGCGGCGGACGACGACGAGCTGGTCCTCGCCGACGGATTCTCCTGCCGCACGCAGATCGCCCAGGGCACCGACAACCGGGGCGTCCACCTCGCCGAGGTCCTGCGCCGAGCCCTACCGGGAGGAAAGAAGCCACGATGACCGAACGCGCACGGGCGCATGCCTGAGCCCACCCCGACCCCGGGTCCGATCCCGGGTCCGATCCCGGGTCCGATCCCGGGTCCGATCCCGGGGCCGAGGTCGGGGCCGAGGTCGGGCCCGGGGGCGGCGCCGAGCCGCGGGCCGGGGTCGGCCTCGGGCCAGGGGACGGGGCGCCGCGCTGTGCCCCGGCCCGTGCGGTTTGCCGTGCCCGGCGACGCGGCGGCGCTGCTCGGCCTCCAGCACGCGCTGGACGACGAGTCGCGCTTCATGCTGTTCGAACCGGACGAACGCGACCATGACCCGGCCCGCCTCCGGCACCGGCTCGAAGCCCAGGCGGGCGGCACCGACCCGTCCTACACGGTCGTCGCGGACGCGGACGCGGACGCGGAGGGAACGGACGAGGCGCTCGCCGGGTACGTCGGCGTGACCGTGAGCCCGCTCGCGCGTTCGCGGCGGACGGGCTACGTCGTGATGGGAGTCCGGGCGTCGCACGCACGCCGCGGGATCGGCCGCGCGCTGCTCGGCGCGGCGGCCGAGGCGGCCCGGCGGCGGGGCCTGCGACGGCTGGAGCTGGTCGTGATGACGCACAACCATGCCGCCCTGAATCTCTATCTGACCTGCGGATTCGTGGTCGAGGGGCTCCGGCGGTCGGGGCTGGAGATCGATGGCCGCCCCGTCGACCAGTACCACATGGGCCTGCTCTTCTAGCGCGCCGGCCTCCGGTCGGCCGGACGGCGTCCGGCCCGGGATTCACCGACCCTGAGCTGACCCTGGCCCCACCCTGAGATGACCCTGGTCGTCCCCTTCCTGGGGGTTCGACGGGCCTAACGTGATCGGTGATCGTCACGTCCCAGGGCCGTCGAGCTGCCACTCGGCGGTCCGGCATCAGGGCCGAGCGGCCTCAGGCCGCGGACGACACCTCACAGGAACGCTCCTCCAGGGAAGGGACAGATCTCGCATGATGCGTGAAGGCACCCCGGCCAGTGGCCGGCCGGACGACGGAGGGCCGCACGGCGGGGAGCCGCGCGTGGCCGGCGCGCCGAGGGGGCGGAGGCTGCGGCGCTTGGCCGTCGGGGGCCTCGCCGTCGCCGCGGCGGGCACGATGGCGGCCGTCGGCGGCCTGGTGCTCACCGGACCGTCCGCGGTGACCGGCAGCCTGGCCGCGTCGTCCGGCGGAGCGGCGGCGCCGTCCGGCGGCGGCACGTCGGCGTCGTCGATCAAGTGGGAGCCGTGCGAGAACGGCGCCGAGTGCGCGACGTTGCCCGTGCCGGTCGACTGGGCGCACCCGGACGGGCAGAAGTTCGGCCTCGCGCTCGCGCGCCGCAAGGCCACCGACCCGAAGGCCCGAGTCGGCACGCTCGTGTTCGGGCCCGGCGGTCCGGGTGACGTCGGCGCCGGCCGGGTCGTGGAGAATCCCGACCGGTTCAGCAAAGAGATCCAGCGCCGGTTCGACATCGTGGGCCTCGACCCGCGCGGAGTCGGCAAGAGCAACCCGGTCGTGTGCTCGACCACGCTGCTGGCCGCCCGGCCCTCGCCGCTGATGACCGGGCAGGCCGACTTCGAGGCCACCGTCGCCTACAACAACGAGCTGCGGAAGGACTGCCGGGCCCGCACCGGCCCACTGGCCGACCACGTCGACACGCTCAGCATGGTCCAGGACCTCGAGGCGCTCCGGAAGGCGCTCGGCGAGGGGAGGCTGAACTTCCACGGCAGCTCGTACGGGACGCTGCTCGGGGAGCAGTACGCCGAGAAGTACCCGGGCCGGATCCGCGCGATGCTGCTGGAGAGCGTGGTCGACCACAGCCTCCCGAACGCCCGGCAGTTCCTGAAGACCCAGGCGGCCACGGCGCAGGACTCGTTCGACGAGTTCGTGAAGTGGTGCGCGTCCGACACCGGGTGCGCGCTGCACGGACGCGACGTGCGCGCCCTCATGGCGGACCTGCGCGCCAAGGCGGAACGGGGCGAGCTGACCGATCCGTCCAACCCTGCGAAGAAGGTGCAGCCGGTCCAGCTCGTCGAGAAGGTGTTCCGCAAGCTCTACGGTCCGGACTACCAGGCCATCGCGACCTACCTGGCGGGCTTCGACGCCGCCCGTCCGGCGGAGCGTCCGGCCGGGCGGACCGCGAGCGCGCCCGCCGAGCAGCCGGTGAAGGCGGCGGAGGCCACCACGGCGGACCCGTTCCTGTCGGTCTTCTGCTCGGACTGGAGCCTGCCGGCGCGGAACTACCGGGAGTACGCCGCGAACGCGCGCGTAATGGCCAGGACCGCGCCGGACCTGCCGTACACGCGCCCGCTCCTCGCCGCGGCCGGGTGCCTCGGCGCGCCGCAGCCGGTCAGCAACCCGCAGCACCGGCTGAAGGTGCGGGGCAGTGCGCCGATCCTGCTGGTCAATGGGCTGCACGACCCGGCCAGCGGCTACGCGTGGGCGACGAACGCCGCCAAGCAGATGGGCCGTTCGGGCAGGCTGCTCACCTACGAGGGCGCCGGACACGGCAGCGCCCGCAGCGGCCCGTGCATGGAAAGCGCGACCGACGCGTACCTGGTGTCGCTCACCCTTCCTGCCAACGGCGCCCGCTGCCCGGCCGTCAGCTCGTAAATCGGACCGTCCGCCGAGTCCGCCCGTCCTCTCTAGAAGAGCCTTCCTCTCTAGAAGAGGAAGGGCGGGCTCGGCAGTGGCGTCCCGTCGTCCGTCTTGAGACCGTCGCCGTTCGAGCGGCCCATCAGCCACGCCAGTAGCGCCGCCTGTGGGCCCCGCACGATGGTGGAGCCGTCCCCGTACTGGATGCCGGTGTCGATGGCGTGCAGCCGTATCCGCAGGGCCTCCGCGTCCTCGCGCTGGGCGAACGACGTGACGACCCGTCCGAGCAGCCGGGCGGTGAACTCCGGCGGCCAGTGCGCCGGGGTGAAACCGCCGCCGAGGTCGACATGGTGGACGAGCACCTCGGTCAGCCGCGCGTCGGCGGCGCGCACGGCGGGACGGCGGACCCCGGACGTCCACTGCACGACGTGCTCCCACGCCTCCGCGGGCATGAGCGCGTACGCGGCGGCGAACCGGTCGGCCGCCGCGCGGACGTCGGCGACCAGCTCGCCGGCGCCGCGTCCCGACCCCGCCTCGATCTCCGCCGCCCTGGCCTCCATGCTGGGGTACTCATGCGACTCCTCGCCCGTACGCGCCCAGGTCAGCAGCCGGGTGCCGCCGTCGGCGTTGCGGGCGAGGTGGGTCAGCACGTGCCCGCGCGTCCAGCCGGGCAGCAGGGACGGCGCGCGCATGTCGGCGTCGTCCAGCCGGGCGGCGCCGGCGAGCAGGTCATCGGTCGCCGAGGCGATCTGCCCGAGCACCGGCGCGGGGTCGAAGGGAGCATCGTCCATCCGTCCATCCTCGTCCTTCGCGGCCGACCGCACATGCAGACCGCCGCACCGTCGCCAAATGTGCGCGTTTTCGGTGGTGCAGCCCGCTCCAGCAGGAGTCCCGTCAGGTGCTGCGGCCGGGCAACTCCCAAGCGTGCGGTGTTCCGGGGTCGAGCATCAAGGCGAACCCCGCGGGGAGCAGGCCGAGAAGATCCCCGCTGCTTCCGGCGGTTCTGAGATCGTTCGCAGGAGGAAGAGCTGGTAGTCGGGCGGGAATCGAGTCGGGTGGACGATTCTTCAGCGCACGCCGCGGGGGCGGAACTGGATACTGATGCGGGGGCCCAGGGCGCGGGCGCTTTTGGGGATGGCGTGTTCCCAGGTGCGTTGGCAGCTGCCGCCCATGACGATGAGGTCGCCGTGGCCCAGGTCGTTGCGGTGGGTGGGGCCACCGGTGCGGGGGCGGAGCAGGAGCGAGCGGGGGGCGCCGACCGAGACGATCGCGATCATGGTGTCGTGGGTCTTGCCGCGGCCGATGGTGTCGCCGTGCCAGGCGACGCTGTCGCGGCCGTCGCGGTAGAGGCAGAGGCCGGCGGTGCGGAACGGTTCGCCGAGCTCGGGGGCGTAGCGTGCGTCGAGGGCCCGCTTGGCTTCGTCCAGGACGGGGTCGGGCAGGGCGTCGCCCTCGTCGTAGAAGGCGAGGAGGCGGGGAACGTCGACCGTCCGGTCGTACATCCGGCGGCTCTCGGCGTGCCACGGGACGGTGTGGAGCAGCCGCTCGAAGAGGGCGTCGGCGCCCGCGATCCAGCCCGGGTGGACGTCGATCCAGGCTCCGTGGGCGAGGTGCGTCCGCCGGACGTCCAGGGGCCGCGGGCCGGCCTCGCCCGGATCGTCCAGCAGCGAGCCTTGGAATGCGCCTGTCATGGCGTCCAGGCTACCCCCTGGGCGAACGTGTGTTCGAAGGCCGCCGGTGGTCGCAGAAGCGTCCGCCTCCTCCGCGCCTGGTTCGGCTCCGGCGGCTTCACCTCACCGTCAGTCCTCGATGGTGATGCCTAGTTCGGCGGTGAGGCTTGACAGGAGGCCGGGGGCGTCGGCGGCGGTGACGGTGACGCCGCGGAGGCTCTGCACTCCGCCGATGCCGCGCAGGTCGCAGTCGGTGATGCGGGTTCCGGTCATGTCGGCGCCGCTGAACTGGGCGCCGCTCAGCCGGCAGCCCTCGAACCGGGCGCCGCGCAGGTCGGCGTTCTGGAAGGTGGCGGCCTCGAGGTTGCAGTCCCGGAACACCACCCGCCGGAGCGTGCTGAAGCGGAAGCCCGCGAGGTCGGCCCGGCATGACTCGAACAGGACGTCCTGCAACCCGCAGTCGCTGAAGGCGGCGCCGGTGAGCCGCGATCCGTCGATCGCCGTCGTGAAGATCCGGCAGTTGGCGAGCCGGACGTTGGCCAGGTCGCAGCTTCTGAACACGACGTCGTTGAGGGTGGCGCGTTGTAGTGCGGTCGCCGACAGGCGCGTCCCGCTGAATGAGCAGCGCTCGAACTCGGTGTCCTCCGCCTCGCTTCCCACCAGGTCCACCGCACCGAACGCCGTCGACAGGTAGACGCCGTCGTCGGCGAGGTCGCCGGTGGTGGTGGCGAGGGTGGTGGGGAGCTTGGGCGCGGTGGGCTCCTTGAGCTTTTTCGGCGCCGTACGTTGCGAGGGCATGCGCCCGACCGTACAAGCGCCGGCGCCCCTTCGCGCCCCCGGTGGCCGGTGTGCGGGTGATCCGGGCCGGGGGAATTGATGATCTTTTCGGGCGGCCTCTGGGCGTGGAGGTGGTCTTCCTGAATGGTGATATTGCGGTGCCCGAATCGAAGGGAGGGTGTGCACTCCAGGGCCTGTCTGGATTGTAAAGATATGGGGCCAGTGTGGTGAAGTGGGCGGTCCGAGTGTGCTGGTGTTCCTGGTGGTGAGTGGGAGAGAGGGGTGGTTGTCTGGGGTTTTGCCTACTTGGCTGGGGCTTGGGGGATTTTGATTATGTGCATCCGTAAAAGCGGTGAATGGGAGTGGGGAGTGTCCGAATTCCGCGTTCCCGGCGGGGTGCTCGGGGCGAGGTCTAGGTTGGGGGAATCAGGAGGCAGGACTGCTGGAAGGAACGCCGGACCATGACCGATGGCCCCCCCGACCCGGCGCAGGGTTCGCAAGCGAAGATCAATACTGACGTTCCGCAATCGGCCCGGATCTGGAACTACTGGCTCGGCGGGACCGACAACTATGAGGTCGACCGGGCCGCAGGTGACCAGTATGTGGCGCTGTATCCCGGGATCGTGGAGATAGCCCGGTCCGGGCGGTACTTCATGGATCGCGCCATCCGGTACCTGGCCGGGGAGCACGGCATCCGCCAGTTCATGGACTGCGGGACCGGGCTGCCCACGCTCGACAACACCCATGAGATGGCCCAGCGCGCGGCCCCCGACTCGCACATCGTGTACGTCGACAACGACCCGCTCGTGCTCGCGCACGCGCGTGCACTGCTGACCAGCACGCCCGAGGGCACCACCACCTACATCGACGCCAGCCTGCACGATCCCGACGCGATCATGGAGCGGGCCGCGGCGGTGCTGGACCTGTCCAAGCCGGTGGCGCTGCTGCTGGTCAACGTGATGGGGCACATCGTCGATCCGGACGAGGCCCTGGCGGTCGCGCGGGGGCTGCTGCGCCCGCTCGCCTCCGGCAGCTTCCTCATCCTGGACGACTGCACCGACACCCATGCGGGGTTCAACGCGGCGCAGAAGGTGTACGACGACACCGGCGCGATCCCGTTCAGGCTGCGCAGCCCGGAGTTCATCGCGGGCTACTTCGACGGGCTCGAGCCGGTCGAGCCGGGACTCGTGCAGAGTCCGCGGTGGCGTCCCGAGGTGGAGGGGATCGACACCGAGGACCTGCCCACCCTGTGCGGGGTGGCGCGCAAGCCCTGACGGGACGGGCGCCCTGGCCGGAGCCGCGGGCGGGGCGCCGTCCGCCGGTGTGGCGCACGGTTCCGTGGCCGACGCGGTGCGTGAAGCTATAGTGAGACCGGTTCTGCACCGCCGTCTCCGACGAGGAGTCCCCCCATGGCCTCCGTCACGATCCCCGGCAGCAGGCATGCCACGTCCGTCCAGGGCGACCCGCTGGTCCCGCGGATGCTGCTCGGCCTGCGGCTGCGCGAGCTGCGGGAGGCGGCCGGCCTCTCGCGCGAGGACGCCGGAGCGGCGATCCGCGGTTCGAGCTCGAAGATCAGCCGCCTCGAGCTGGGCCGCATCGGGTGCAAGCGGCGCGACATCGCCGACCTGCTCAGCCTGTACGGCGTGAGCGACGAGGCCCCGCGCGCCACGCTGCTGGCGCTCGCCGACCAGGCCAACGGGCGGGCGTGGTGGCACGCCGATCGCGACATCGTGCCCGAGTGGGTGCGGCCCTACCTGAGCGCCGAGCAGACGGCGCGGCTGGTCCGCTGCTTCGAGTCGCAGTTCGTCCCCGGCCTGTTGCAGACCGAGGACTACGCCCGCGAGGTCATTCGCCGCGTCGTCCCCGAGCACGAGGTCGACCGACGGGTCGACCTGCGGATGGGCCGCCAGCGGGTGCTGCGGCGCCGGCCGAGGCCGCTGAACCTGTGGGCGGTGCTCGACGAGTCGGCGCTGTGGCGGCCCATCGGCGGCCCGCGGACGATGCGGGCGCAGCTCCAGCACATCATCGACCTCTGCGGACGGCCGAACGTCACCGTGCAGATCGCGCCGTACGGGATCTGCGGGCGGGTGGCTGGCGACGGTCCCGTCACCCTGGTCCGCTTCCCGCAGCAGGGGCTGCCCGACATGGTGTACCTCGAACGGCACAACAGCGCGGTCTACCCGTTCCGGCGGGCCGAGATCGAGCACCACTGGCACACCTTCAACACCCTGGTCACCGAGGCCGCTCCACCCGAGCAGACGGTGCCGATCCTGCGGCGCACCCTCGACACGTACTGATCGGTCCGCCGGGCTTTGCCCGCTGCTGTTGATATGGGGTGCTTTGGTGGGTTTTTGGGGGTGCGGGTCGGAGAGGTAGCCGGGTAGCGCTACTTCTCTGACGGCGGGAGGCTCACCGTGGCGTTGCACGTCGTGAAGGAGGCCGAGCCCGATGACGGCGACCAGGACCTGTTCGCCGGGCCGCTGAGCGAGCGGGTGCTGCCCAAGCACCGGATCCCCGAGCACCCGTCCGACCCGCGGGCCGTGTACGCGATGCTCCACGCCGAGCTCCAGCTCGACGGCGACTCGGCGCAGAACCTCGCGACGTTCTGCACCACCTGGAGCGACGACGAGGTGCACCGCCTGATGGACGAGTGCCTCGGCAAGAACATGATCGACAAGGACGAGTACCCGCAGACCGCCGAGATCGAGTCGCGGTGCGTGCGCATCCTGGCCGATCTGTGGAACGCGCCGGCCGGGCACGACACGATGGGCTGCTCCACCACCGGGTCCAGCGAGGCGGCGATGCTCGGCGGCCTGGCGATGAAGTGGCGGTGGCGGCGGCGCCGTGCGGCGGAGGCCGAGGCGGAGGCCAGGGCCGAGGCCGGGGTCGCGGCCGAGGCCGGCGTGGGCGTCGGCGCGGGCTCGGCCCCGGGCACCGGGACGGGCGCGCCGGCCGAGCGGCCCAATCTGGTGTGCGGACCGGTGCAGGTCTGCTGGGAGAAGTTCGCCCGCTACTTCGACGTCGAGCTGCGCCAGGTGCCGCTCGAACCGGGCGCGACGGGCCTGCGCCCGCACCAGCTCGCGGGCCACGTCGACCGGAACACCATCGGCGTGGTGGCGATCGTGGGCGTCACCTACACCTGCGACTACGAGCCGGTCGCCGAGCTCGCCGCCGAGCTCGACCGGATCCAGGACGAGACCGGGGTGGACGTCCCGATCCACGTCGACGCGGCCAGCGGCGGGTTCGTGGCGCCGTTCGTCCAGCCGGAGCTGGCCTGGGACTTCCGGGTCGAGCGGGTCGTCTCCATCAACGCCTCGGGGCACAAGTACGGACTGGCGCCGCTCGGCGTGGGCTGGGCGGTGTGGCGGTCGGCCGAGCTGCTGCCGGAGGAACTGATCTTCCGGGTGAACTACCTGGGCGGCGACATGCCGACGTTCGCACTGAACTTCTCCCGTCCCGGCGGGGAGGTCATCGCGCAGTACTACATGCTGCTGCGGCTGGGCCGCGAGGGCTACCGGCGCGTCCAGCAGGCGTGCGTCGACAGCGCCCGCCACCTCGCCGGGGAGATCGCGGCGATGGGGCCGTTCGAGCTCCTGTACGACGGGCGGGGGGCGCTGCCGGCCGTGTCGTACCGGCTCAAGGACGATCCCGATCCCGGCTTCACCCTCTACGACCTGAGCGAGCAGCTCAGCACGCGGGGCTGGCAGGTGCCGTCCTATCCGCTGCCCGCGCACCGGGACGACACCGTCGTGCAGCGGATCCTGGTCAGGCACGGCGTCAGCCGCGATGAGGTCTCGCTGCTGGCCGACGACATCCGCCGCTGCCTCGACCGGCTGGGGCACCGCTCCACCGGCGCCCCAGCGCAGCCGGGCTTCCATCACTGAGCCGTCCCGGGGGACGGTTCAGTCGGCGACGAGCCGGTCACCACCGGACAGGCGGGACCGTCCGGGGCGCTGAGTGGCGCGCTCACGCTGCCTGCGGACGGCGTAGGCGCCCGGCGCGATACCGGTGCCGCCGTGCTCGGGGTGGATGAGGTAGGCGACGGCGCGGGTCTCCAGTACGCCGATGGCGAGCGCCTCCGGGTCGATCACGTCGGTGGTCCAGCGGCACGTTCCCGGGTCGGCGACGAGCGTGTGCGGGTTGCCGCCCGCCGCGCCGCGCAGCAGTTCCACGCCCGCGGCGGGGACGGGGCGCCAGCGCGCGGTGCGGGCGGCCGACATGTCCCGGGCCAGGTCCAGCGGGACGACGATCAGGTCGCCCTGGGCCTGGAGGCCGTCGATGACCGGGATCGCCATCTCCTGCTCGAGGTGGTCCAGGACGTCGAGTCCGGTGCGGCGGGTCAGGTCGGCGAGGGTCACGGTGGTCGTGGTCATGCGCATCACCTTTGGGGGTCTCGTGTGGAGCGGGGAGGGGGCGGTCGGGGTCACGTGCGGCGGAGCAGGCGTGCGTACTGGTCTCTGGTGAGGCCGTACGACCAGCCCGCCGCGGCGACCGGATCGTCGAGGTCGGCGGGGACGCTGAGCCCGTACCGGCGGCGGGTCCCGTCCCGCTCGACCGACCCGTTGACGGCGAGCAGCACGCGTGCGCGCGAGCCCAGGCTCTGGAAGGGCAGGTCGTAGAGGCGGAGCAGGCAGCCGGGGTTGCCGGGGTCGGGCGCGGTCGAGACCAGGCGCAGGCCGGCCCGGTCGATGTAGACGTCCCAGCCGATCCGCTCGATGGCGCAGCGGCGCACCTCGGCGTTGGGCTCCGCGAGGATCCGCTCGACGGTGGGCTCCTCGATCACCCAGGACGGGACGAGGGTGCCGTGCCAGGAGCACGGGCCCCAGCCGTCGGCGTACCGGATCGCCCGGCCCTTGCCGGAGTGCAGTCGCAGCTCGCCGTGCGCGGAGCCGGGGACGGGTTCGGCGTGCACGGCCGCCGGACGTTCGGACACCACGCACACGTCCTCGTCCGGCCACCACCAGCCGCACGACCGGGCGAGCGCGATCCACAGGTCGAGCTGCGCGCCGGTGGCGGCGCCGATGCGGGACCTGCTCAAGGTGCGGAGGATGTCGTGCTCGGCGACCCAGTGGGCCTCATGCAGCCCGTACCAGGCCATGGCCGGCCGGTTCAGCAGGACGCGCTGGGGCCGGCCCAGCGATTCGTGCACGGTTCCTCTCAGGGTGTCCCGGACGGTGACCTGGAGGATCTCGCTGAGCGAGGCGCCCTCCCGCAGGCTCTCCCGAGGAGGAAGCGTCAGGACGGCCTGCCAGCCCAGGAAGGACCCCAGCGGCCATCTGGGCAGGCGACGCCGGAAGCACTCGTCCAGGGTGTGGCGGAGTGTCGAGGCCAGAGTGGCCAGCCGTGCGGCCAGGGGCCAGACGGTCGATTGTCCTGGGGCCGTCCAGTCCTGCGGTAGGGACATCTTCGGGATCAGCCCGGCGTCCGCGGCGGCGCCTGGGGAGTCGACCCAGACAAAGCGCGGGGCGCGCTGCCCCACGAGGCGGTACAGCTCGGTGATGGCCGCTTCGGCGGCCGGACGGTCGGCGGGCAGGGTGCACAGTGCCCGGCCGAGCCAGTCGTCGCGTAGTGCGATCGCCCGGTCGAGGACTTCGCCCGGGGGCTGGTCGATCTGCCACCGCTCCGCGGAGCGGTGCTTTGCGGAGGCGCGCGTGGCGCCGGGCCCGCTCACCGCTGGTAGGCGGGAGCCGCCTTTCTCTCGATCATGGGCCGATGGTGACATCCGGGGCGGCGTTCCCGCAAGCCGCTCTTTTGGATGATCTCGAGGCGATTCGTCGTAGGCGGCTCCTAAAGTGGCGCCGTGAGCGATCAGTCACCGAACGAGGATCAGGTGATCCTGCCGGAGTCCCTGCGGGGCGTGCTGTATCCGCGCCGGGGCGGTGCCGCCGTACCGGTCGCCGAGGTCGACGGCTCCGCCGTGGCCGCCGTGCGCGAGGTCGAACGGCGGGTGCGGCCGTCCATCGACCTGGTCGTGGCGGAGGGCGGCGGGCCCGGCGACCCGCTCGGGGTCGCCGGGCGGATCGGCCGGCATCTGGACGGTGCGCCCGACCCCGTGGGCGCCGCCGCCATCGCGCGGATCGCGCTGAGCCCTTCGGAGTTGAAGTTCGACGCCTGGCTGCGGCTGGTCCTCGACGCGTGGGCCGCCGAGCACGGGCTGCCGTTCGCCGCCTGCGCGTTCGTCGAGTTCTGCCGTCACGAGTTCCGTCCGCCCGGCACGATCGTGGAGCTGGACGATTTCGAGGACCCTTGGTGGCGTGACGGGGCGGTGCGGGTCCGCTCCCTCCTGGCGGTCGCCGACGAGCGCGTCTACCAGGAGGCGGTCGACGGGCTGGCCGCTCACCGCGGCACGCGGGTCGGGCGCTTGGTGGTGTCGTTCCTCGTGCCGACCCGCGTCGACTGGGTGGACGAGTGCTGCGCCGCCCTGCCGAACTCACGGCGCACCAACACCTGGCTGTGGTGGTCCGTCGTGAGCACGACCGATCAGGTCGCCAACCTCGACCCGTGCGTGTTCGAGGGAGACATCTCGGCCATCGCCACGGCGGTCGACGGGCTCGGGGACATCGTCACTTACACCCTCGCGTGGGACCTCGACATCGACGTGAACGGCCCCGACGCCCGCAGGGGGATTCTCGACGCGCTCAGCGCGCTGCCCGATGACAGGGCGTTCGAGATGCTGGTGCACAGGGCCGACCAGAGGAGCGTACTGCCCGCGATGGCCACTGCGGCCGAGCACTTCCCGGTGCGGACGCTCCGGATACTGGCCCCGCGGGCCGTGAGCCTGGACGCGGCGTCGGGGTCGCCGATCGCCGAGCTGGTCGCCGGCCACCTGCGCACGCGTCCCGAGCTGGCGGAGGCCGCCGCGTCGTCTGATTCGTCCGGCGTGCTGAGCGGCTTCTCCGACGATGAGCGTGTGGCGGCGCGGATCCTCGCCACGTCGCTGGAGCGGGTCGCCGAGGCGCCCGCGTCCTCCCTGCCCGCCCTGCTCACCGAGCCGCCGTGGACGCGGAAGGGCAAGGGGAAGGGGAAGGGGACGGGGACGGTGCGGGCGGCGGCGCGGCCGGTCGTGATCGCGGGCCTCGTCCCGCCGTCCGAACAGGTGGTGGCCTGGGCGCCCGGCGAGCGGGAGAGATGGGCCTCGCCGGTCCGCCGCGCGATGCACTCCGACGACCACGACTGGCGGAAGACCATCGCCGCGTTCCGGGCGGGCCGCGACCCCGAGGAGCTCTGCGGGCAGATGTTCGGCGAGGGGCCCGAGGACGTGGTCCGGCCGTTCGTGAAGGACTGGAACCCCTATTCCTGGGACATCGACCACTGGCTGAGGCCGGTCATGGCCCGGTTCGAGGGCGAGGTGCGGCCGATGCTGCTGAAGCGGGCGGAGGGGAGCCCGGCGGCGTACGGCGGGCGGCTGCTCCCGTTCCTTGACGCCGAGGTCGCCGCGCTGATGGCGCGCTGGCTGACCGCGCCGAAGGCGGCGCGGCCGACGGCGGTGGCCTGGTTCTCCCGGCACGGCGCGGCGGCCGTCCCGCTGCTGGTCCCGGACGCGCTCGGCGAGCCGGGCCGGGAGCGCGGCGACGCCGAGACCGCGCTGCGGTTCGTGGCGGCCGGGGTCGGCGCGGACGCGGTCGTCCAGGCCGCGCGGGTGCACGGCGCCGAGGCCGCCGACGCGGTCGCGGCGTTCCTGGCCGTCGACCCGCTGGAGGTCTATCCGGTCCGTCCGCCGAAGGCCCGCGGCTGGGCCGCTCCCGAGCTGCTCCCGCAGGTGCTGCTGCGCGACACCGGGCTGGCGCTGCCGGACGAGGCGGTCCGGCACGTGGTCACGATGCTGGCGATGACCAGGCCCGGCGAGGCGTACGCGGGCGTCGAGGTGGTCCGGGAGCTGTGCGAGCCGGGGTCGCTGGCCGCGTTCGGGTGGGCGCTGTTCCAGCGGTGGCGGATCGCCGGGGCCGACGCCAAGTCGGGCTGGGCGCTGGCCCAGCTCGGCCGGACCGGCGACGACGGCACCGTCCGCCGCCTGACCTCGCTGATCAGGGCCTGGCCGGGCGACGGCGGGCACGCCAAGGCCGTCGCGGGCCTGGAGGTGCTCGCCGAGATAGGCTCGGACGTGGCGCTCACGCACCTGCACAAGATCGCCGAGCGGATGCGGTACAAGGGCCTCAAGGCGCGGGCGCGGGCGAAGGCCGAGGAGGTCGCCGCGGCGCTCGGGCTGACCTCCGACCAGCTCGCCGACCGGGTGGTGCCGGGCTTCGGGCTCGCCGCCGACGGCAGCATGACCCTCGACTACGGGCCGCGCCGGTTCAGGGTCGGGTTCGACGAGCAGCTCAGGCCGTACGTGGCCGACGAGGACGGGACGCGCCGCCGGGCGCTGCCGAGGCCGAACGCGCGCGACGACGCGCGGCTGGCGCCCGCCGCGGCGGCCCGGTACGCCCTGCTGAAGAAGGACGTGCGCGCCACCGCCTCCCGCGAGATCGGGCGGCTGAAGGAGGCGATGGCCTCGGGACGGCGGTGGGCGCCCGCCGACTTCCGGGAGCACCTGATCGGCCATCCGCTGCTGTGGCACATCGTGCGGCGGCTGGTGTGGCTGTGCGATGACGGCGGCGTCACCACCGCGTTCCGGCTCGCCGAGGACCGCACGTTCGCCGACGTGGACGACGACCTGCTGACGCCGCCCGAGTCCGCGCGGATCCGCGTGGCGCACCCGGTCGACCTCGGCGACCGGCTGAACGACTGGGCCGAGGTGCTCGCCGACTACGAGGTGCTGCAACCGTTCGCCCAGGTCGTGCGGGTCGACCACCTTCTCCTCCAAGAGGAGCGGGCGAGCTCGCGGCTGAAGCGGTTCGAGGGGATCGGCGTCCCGCTGGACCGGGTGCTGGCGCTGCCGGCGCGCGGCTGGGAGCTCGGCGGCGGGGAGCTGGGCGAGGCGAGCCAGAGCTGGGCCGCGCGGGATGTCCCAGGCGGACGGCGCGTCACGGTGGTCCTCGGCCCGGGGCCCGGGGGCGGGCGCGGCCGTCCGGCCGCCGAGCACCGGGTGGTCGAGGTGTTCCTCGGCTGGGGGCGCGCCGGGTCGCCGTCCGAGTCCGGCGGGCACCACCACTTCGGTGAGGTCGACCCGGTGGCCGTTTCGGAGATCCTGGCCGATCTCACGGAGCTGACCGCGCCGGTCCGTGACGACGCGGTGACGGTGCCGTGACCGGCTTGTTCCGGGGGCGGGCCCGGTGAGGCGCCGGGGCGCCGCGGGAGCGCCCCGAATATCTGCCGTCCGAAATGTGCCGACCGGGGGGCGCGGGCCGGCCTGAGGGAATGACCGGGGTAGAAAATCGGGGCGATTCAGGCGATCTTGGATTGGTGGGGGGTGAGTGCCTCCCATCGGCGGGATTCTTGTTGTTGTATGTGGAATCGGCCCCGGTAACCGCGCGGGCGCCGGGGCGGAGGAGGGTCGATGGTCGATGGGGTCGACGGGTTCGAGGTGGACGGGCGGCTGGCGGCCATCGAGGGCGCGGTCGCCGAGTTCAACCGGAGATCGGCGCACCGCGAGGCGGTGATCGACCGGCTGCACGAGGAGAACCAGCGGCTGCGCAGCGGCCTGCACCGGTCGCTGATCGAGCCGATCGTCGCCGACCTGATCCGGCTGTACGACTCACTGGCGCAGGAGGCCGCCCGGATGTCCGGGGACGGCGCGGACCCGGCGCCGGGCCGGCTGCTGGACAGCTTCGCCGACGACGTGCTGCTGACGCTGGAGCGGGCCGGCCTGGACGAGTTCACCGCGCGTCCCGGCGAGCCGTTCGACCCGGCTCGGCACGCGGCGGTGGCGGTCGTGCCGGCCGCCGACGCGGCCCTGGACAACACGGTGGCCGAGGTGACGGCGGTCGGGTTCGTGGAGCGCGAGACCGGGCGGGTGCGCCGTCCCGTCCGGGCCCGCTTCCACCGCTTCGACCACGCGGAGGCCGAGACCGGGACCGAGGCAGGGACCGGGACCGAGACCGGGACCGAGGTCGAGACCGGCGCCGTGCCCGGACCTCGGACGGCCGAGCCGCTTGGTGCCCCGGAGACGTCATGACCGCCTGACCGCTGACCGCCCGAGTGCCCGACCGCGTGACCCCCGATGACGAGCCGGCTTCCGAGCGAGGAGATATCCGCGAAATGGCAACCTATGGTATCGATCTGGGTACCACTTACTCGTGCGTCGCCTATGTCGACGACACCGGCCGGCCCGCCATTGCCAAGAACGCCGTCGGCCAGGAGACCACGCCGTCGGTGGTGTATTTCGAGACGCCCGACAACGTGGTGGTCGGGCAGGACGCCAAGGGGTCGGCCAAGCTGTTCCCCGACCAGGTCGTGTCGCTGATCAAGCGGCAGATGGGGCAGAGCTTCGAGCTCGACTTCCACGGCACCGC
This sequence comes from Actinomadura xylanilytica, assembly GCF_030283145.1. Lineage (GTDB taxonomy): Bacteria > Actinomycetota > Actinomycetes > Streptosporangiales > Streptosporangiaceae > Spirillospora > Spirillospora xylanilytica. The sequence continues at coordinate 445,028 of NZ_JASNWE010000002.1, read as the reverse complement.
GCACACCCCCGAGTCGATCTCGGCGCTGGTGCTGAAGGAGCTGGCCCGCGCCGCCGGCGAGCACACCCACGAGGAGGTGCGCGACGTGGTGATCACGGTGCCCGCCTACTTCGGCGTCGCCGAGCGCGAGGCCACCCGCAACGCGGGCGAGATCGCGGGCCTCAACGTGCTCAACCTGATCCCCGAGCCGGTGGCCGCGGCGCTGCACTACGAGGCGCTGTCGAGCGAGGAGTCGTCCACGATCCTGGTGTACGACCTCGGCGGCGGCACCTTCGACACGACCGTCATCCGGCTGGAGGGCGACGACGTCCGGGTGGTGTGCACCGACGGCGACCACCGGCTGGGCGGCGCCGACTGGGACGAGCGGATCGCCGACCACTTGCTGGAGGGCTTCCTGGCGGAGAACCCCGGGTCGTCCGCGGCCGAGAGCGAGGACTTCCTCCAGGAGCTGGCGCTCGCCGCCGAGGACCTGAAGAAGGGGCTCAGCTCGGCGCAGTCGCGGCGCTACAACATGCGGTTCGACGGCGGCACCGCGAAGGTGGAGCTGACCCGCGAGACGTTCGAGACCCTCACCGAGGACCTGCTCGGCCGCACCTTCGAGATCACCCGGCGCACCCTCGACGCCGCCGCCGAGCAGGGGGTGGCGGCCTTCGACGACGTGCTGCTGGTGGGCGGCTCGGTGCGGATGCCCGCGGTGGCCGAGGGGCTGCGCGAACGCTTCGGGTTCGCGCCCAAGCTGCACGACCCCGACCTGGCGGTGGCCAAGGGCGCGGCGCGGTTCGCGCTGATCGAGGCGGTCAAGGTGCGGCTTCCGGGCGAGGGCGCGGACGGCTCGGTCCCGGTGACCGGCGCCGAGGCCGACCGGGCGGTCGAGCAGGCGGCCGACCAGCTCGGGCTCGACACGGCGAAGGTGCGCAAGCTGGCCGGGCAGCGGGTGACCACGGTGGTGCCGCGGGCCTTCGGGGTGATGACCATCGACTTCGCGCCGGACGGGGCGGAGGTCTACGCGGTGAGCCACGTGCTGCGCGCCAACACCGCGCTGCCCGCCGCGCCGGACGCGGAGCGGTTCGTCACCGCCTTCGACGACCAGACCGGCATCAAGGTGGAGATCTGGGAGCAGGCCGGCGCGGCCGAGTCGGCCGACCCGGCCGACAACGCCAAGATCGGCGAGGGGGTCATCGAGGACCTGCCGCGGCTGCGCAAGGGGTCGCCGATCGACATCGGCTTCGCGATGGACGAGCTCGGCCTGCTCACCGTGCGCGCGGTCGAGTTGCAGACTCAGCGGGAGCTGCGGATCGAGGTGCGCATCCAGGGGCTGTCGGAGGCCCAGGTGGCCGAGGCGAAGACCGCCGTCAAGCGGTACACGCTGTCCGAGTGACCGACCCCCCTCCGGCCGAGGAGCGCCATTGCTCGACAGGGACGCCTACCGCCGCGGCGTGCTCGATCCGGCCCGTGCCCGTGGGAACACCCCGCCCGCCGATCTGTTCGTCCGGTACGGGCTCGACGGGTCGCCGCCCTTGCAGGGCGAGGCGTTCGATCGGCACGTCACGTCGGTCGTCGCGTACTGGCGGACGCTCAAGCAGCAGAAGAGGTCGTACGGCAAGCTCGTCGACGCGCTGCTGATCGGGCACGGCGAGCTGGCCCGGGCGGGCGCGGGCAGGGGCGGGCTGACCTGGGACGTCCTCGACGCCGAGACGCGGCGGCGGGCGGACGAGGCGACCGGCCGGCTGACCGAGGCGGTCACCGCGCTGTCCCGCACGACCACGCGCGTCAGCCGGGCCGCGTTCGACCACCTGGTGGCCGACACCGGCGGCGCCTGCTCCGAGGACGAGGTGCGCCGGGCGCTGGCGGGCCACGGGGTGGGCGTCGTCGACCGGCCCTGGGAGCTGCCCGCCGCGGCGCCGCCCGCGTACCGGACGCTGCGCGCCGGTCTCGGGCTGCTCGGCCTGGGCCTGTCGGCCGAGGCGGTCGTCGGCACCGCGACCGTCCGCGCGGGGTTCCGGCTGCGCGACGGGTTCCGCCTGGTCACCGGGTCGGACGCGGGTCCGGCGGGGCCGCTGACGCAGGACATGGTCGCCGCCGCGGTCCGGCGCTCGGCGGGACGGGCCCACGACGAGGGCAAGACCGCGGGCGACACCGTGCTGGCGACGCTGGCCGAGGCGGCGCGCGAGCCGGGGCGGCTCGACGAGCTGCTGCTGTGGGAGCTGATGCAGGTGCTGCGGCCCCAGGTGGACGCGGGGATGCCGATGGGGCTGATCGCCGGGCGCGCGGTGGCCCTCGGGCTGGTCGTGGACGAGGCGGAGGAGCTCGCGCTGGCGATGCTGACCGCCGGTGCCCGTCCGGCCGGTGCGGTGGCGCGGCTGGAGGAGGCCCTCCATGACGACCGGCTGCGGGCGGCCGAGCGGCTCCTTCCGGGGCTGCCGGCGGACGCGCCGCCGGAGCTGCGCGCCCAGGTCGAGGAGCGGCTGCGGCAGGTGGCGGGCTGGGCCGAGGAGGCCGCGCGCGAGCTGGCGGCCGGACGCACCGAGTCGGCGGCCGAGCTGCTCCACCGGGCGGCGCGGACGGCCGTCGACGACGACGCGATCGGCGATCGGCTGCGCGCCCTCCCGCCGCCCCCGCCCGGCGCCGTCCGGGTCGGGGTGCAGGAGGACGCGGGCGCGGGACGGGTGACGGTCGCGTGGGAGCCCAGCCCGGCGCGGGTGGGGCCGGTGGTGTACCGCGTGGTGCGGACGGCCGGGGCGGCGGCGGCCGGGGCCGGCGCCGGGACGGTGGTCGGCGAGACCGGCGCCAACGAGCTGAGCGACCCGGCCCCACCGGCCGGCGCGGACCTGCATTACACGGTGCTCGCCGGACGCGTCGAGGGGATCTGGTCCGCGCCCGCGGCGGGCCCGCCGGTGACGGTGCTGCCCGAGGTCCACGACCTGGCGGTGCTGCCGGGGACGCGGGAGATCGTGGTGACCTGGCGGCTCCCGCCGGACGCGGCCGAGGCCGTGGTCACCAGGCTCGATCCGCAGGGCGGACCGCCCCCGGCCGTCGACCGGGGCGGCTTCGCCGACACCGGCGTGACGCCCGGGCGGACCTGCCGGTACCGGGTCCAGGCGGTCTACGAGCGTCCGGACGGCACCCGCGGCCTCTCCCGCGGCGTGGTCGTCACCGGCCTGCCGGAGGAGGCGCCGCAGGCGGTGCCGGCCCTGTCGGCCGAGCTGGCGGGGGACGGCGGGCCGCCGGTCGCGCGGATCACCTGGACGCCGCCGTCCAGCGGGCGGGTGGTGATCCGGACGTCCGCCGAGCCGCCGCCGTGGCCGTCCGGCACGGGGATCTCGCCGGACGAGGCCGACCGGTACGGGCGGGCGGTCCCGGGTGCGGCCGTGCCCGGTCCCGGTGGGCGGCGGACGCTGAGCACGCCGTTCGGCGGCGCCTCGCGCCGCTACTACGTCGCGGTGACCGTGGGCACGGGGAGGGCGGTGGTGGGACCCGCGGCCGTGCTCATGGTGGTGGACCCGGTGCGCGACCTGACCGTCCGCCGGATGGGCGGCACGGTGGAGCTGAGCTGGATCTGGCCGTCCGGCGCGGAGCTCGCCGAGGTGATCTGGGCCCCGGCGGCTTCGGCGGCTTCGGCCGGCCGCGCCGGCTTCGCCGCTCCGGCGGGCCCCGGCGGCGATGGCGGCGGTGACCCTGCCGCGTGGGCGGGGGCGGCCGTCGTCGAGTGCAGCCGCCGCGCGTACGAGGACGACGGCTGCCACGTGGAGGTCGGGCCCGGCGCCGTCCGGCTGGGCGTGCGGACCGTGATGCGCGACGGCGAGGGCGCGACCGGCACAAAGTCCGGGGCCGAAGGGAGGGCCGGAGGCAGGGCTGGAGGCGGGGCCGGATCCGGCGCCGGAGAGCTGCGGTCGCGTCCGGTGATGGCGGCCGTACCGGCCACGGCGACGGAGGTCCGGTACGAGTTCCGCCGGCCGCGGCTGCCGCTGCGGCGCCGTCCGTCGTCGGCCGTCCTGGTGCTGACCACCGAGCGCCGCTGCCGGCTGCCGCCGCTGGTCGTCGTGCACCGCGCGGGCGGCGTTCTGCCGCTGCGGCCCGAGCAGGGCGTGGTGATCCATGAGATACCGGCCGGCGAGCTCGACCCGGAGCACCCCCGCACGCTCCGGATCGCGGTCCCGGCCGCGTCCGGCGGGTCGCGGCTGGCCTGCTTTCCCGTGACCGGCGCCGCTGACGCGGACGCGGGCGCGGTGACCCTGATCCCGCTCCCCGGAACCTGGTGAACGCCGATGCCCCTCATGCCGTCCCTGCTGTGCCCGTACTGCTACCAGCCGTTCCCCCCACGCAAGACGCTCTTCCGCTGCGCCGGGCTGCTCGGGCCGGGCGGCGAGCGGTGCAAGCCCGAACGCGACCAGGCGCTGTCGCGGCGGTTCGGGATGAACGAGGCGCTGCCCCCGGTGTTCCCCGGTGGCCGGCTGACCGCCGTCAACGGCCGCCGGACGGGGGCCCGCTGCCCGAGCTGCCAGGGCGAGACGACGCAGCGGCTCTGCCCGAACTGCCACAGCCAGCTCCCGGTGCACTTCGGCCGGGTCGACAGCCGCCTGATCGCGCTGATCGGGGCCAAGGGCAGCGGCAAGACGGTGTACATGACCGTCCTGCTGCACGAGCTGATGCACTCGGTCGGACGGCGGTTCGACGCCGCGGTCATCGGCTCCGACGACCACACCCGCAGCGAGTTCTCCAAGCGGTACGAGGAGATGCTCTACCGGCAGAGCGTGCTGCCGGGGACGACCAGGCCGGGCCAGGCGGAGGTCCGGCGCCCGCTGGTCTTCAAGGTCACCCTCGACCGGAGCGGGCTGTTCGGCACCCGCGACCGGCACACCATCACCTCGTTCTTCGACACCGCGGGCGAGGACCTGATCTCCAAGGAGAGCGTCGACCTCAACGTCCGGTACCTGCGCGGCGCCGATGGGATCATCCTGCTGCTCGACCCGCTCCAGATGCGCGGCGCGCGGGCGGGCGCGGCGCCCGGCACCCGGCTGCCAGACCGGGACGACAAGACCGACAGCCCCGTCAACGTGCTGACCCGGGTGACCGAGGTGCTGTACGAGGCGACCGGGCGCGGCCCGAACCGGCGGATCGACGTGCCGGTCGCGGTCGCCTTCTCCAAGATCGACGCGCTCCGGCACGCGTTCCCGCCGGGCAGCCCGCTGCTGCGCGAGCCGCCGGACGCCGAGCCGGTCTTCGACCAGGCCGACAGCCTGGCGGTGCACGACCACGTGCGGGCGCTGCTGCACGAGTGGGACGGCGCGCAGATCGACCAGATCATGCGCAAGAACTTCTCGACCTTCCGCTACTTCGGGCTGTCGGCGCTCGGCGGCGACCCGACGGCCGACAACCGGGTGGATCCCCGGGGAGTGCATCCGTACCGGGTGGCCGATCCGTTCCTGTGGTTGCTGAGCCGGTTCAACGCCCTGCCCGCGACGAAGGGGTGACATGGATTTCCAGCAGCTCTACTACACCTCCTGCCGGACGGGCCTGTCCGGATTCGCCGGCTACCAGTTCAACGCGGTGACGCCGGGGGTCACGCCGGAGGTGATGAACGACGTCGAGGCGCTCAGCTCGTACGAGCCGCCCGGCACCCTCGGCCACTCGCCGACCCCCGCGCAGATCGCCGACTGCCCGGTGAACCTGTGCTTCGCGCCGGGGCCGGTGCCGATCGTGGCGAACGTCGCGTTCACCGGGACCGACTACTCGGGCCGGTTCGGCAACTACTTCGCGCACGCGCTCGTCGGCGCCGGCGGCGCGGGCTGGCAGGGGCCGCCGCCCATCGAGCTGTGGCGGGCCGGGCTGTGGACGCGCGAGACGGTGGCGGGCCCCGACCTGCCCCCGGTGCGCGGCGCGCTGGCGCCGGGTCCGCTGCGACGCGAGACGGTCGACGCCTTCCTGGACGGCGCGGCGGGACGCGCGCGGCTCCCCGCCCTGCTCGCCGCCGCCGAACGCGCCGTCCTCGACGAGGAGCGGTCGGTGGTGATCCTCGCCGCGGGCGCCGACGAGACCGCGCGCTGGATCGCCGCGCTGTCGTACCTGCTCCCGCCGCCGCTGGTCGCGCGGATGTCGTTCGCCACCTACCAGTTCCGGCCGTCCTACAGCCGGCACCACGTGATCGGCACCGTCCCGGGCGCCGAGATCGTCGCGGACGAGCGGGCCTTCGAGGGCTTCTTCCTGTTCGACTTCACCGCGGGCGCCGCCGGTGCCGCGTCCGAGGTCGACGCCGGGCCGATGGCGCACCTGCTCGCCGGGGCCGGGACGGTCGCGGCCGGGGCGCTGTGGCGGCGCGCGGCGCCGCTCGCGGCGGGCGGCGAGGTCCGGCTCGCCGACTGGCACGCGCCGGTCGTCGCGGCGGCGCTGCTGGACGGCGGCGTCGGCGTCGGCCCCGACGATCTCGACGTGGTCTGCGCCTGGCTGGCCGGGCAGACGCCCCGCCTCGGCCGCGATCTCGTGGGCCGGATCGGCGCCGCCGCGCTGGGCCACGAGGCCGCGTCCGCCGCGCACCTGACCGGGCTGGCCGACGCGGCGGCGGCCGGCGGGCTCGGCGAGCTGCTGGAGCTGGCGGAGGAACGCCTGGTCACCGCCCAACTCGCGGCCGAGAGCGGCCAGGCGGGCCGACCGGCGGACGGGCGCGCGGACGGGCGCGCGGACGGTCCGGCGGGCGGTCGCGCGGACGGACCGGCGGGCGGCGGGGTGGGGGAGGCCGCGGCGCTGCGGTCGCCGAAGGCGCGGGAGTTCGCCGCGCGCCGCTACACGCAGTTGCTGGCGGACGCCGACTCCGGCACGGTGGCGCGGCTGCTGCGGCTGGCGCAGGCGCACGACGTCCAGCCCGACGAGCGGGTGCTCCAGAACTGCGGCGCGCGGGTCATCGGGCCGCAGTTGCTGCGCGCCCCGTCCGACGCGGAGCTGCACGCGGTCGTGCGGCGGTGGCCCGCGCTGCGGTCGGGCACGCTCGCCCACCTCGACCAGGCGGCGGCGGCCGACCTCCGCCGGCTCGTCGCCGTGTTCGACGCCGGGTTCGGCGACGCCGTCCCCGCCGCCGAGCTGAAGGCGGTGCCCGCGCTGCGCGCCGCCGGCCTCGTGGCCGCCGCCCGCAGGGATCCGGCGCGGCGCGTGGACGCGGCCGTGACGGTGCTGGCCGGACGCGGCCCGGCCGGACGGCTCGACGGCGACCTGCTGACCGCGCTGTGGCCGGACGGCTGGTCGACGGGCGACGCGTCGGCGCTGCTGCCGCGCCTGCCCGACGGGGCGTCCCGCGATCCGGCGCTCGTCCCCTGGGTGGTGCCGCTGCTGCGCGCGCCGCTGGCGCCGGACGACCGTCCCAAGCTGGACGCCTACGGCGCGTTCTGCGACGTCCTCAACGCGCTGCCGCTCGCCGGGCTGATGCCGTCCGACCTTCAGAACCGGCTCAAGGCGATGGACCGGATCCGGCGGATCGAGCGGAACATCGTCACGGCGGGCGAGCCGCGGCACGACCCCGCCCGCCGCACGGCCGGTGAGGCGCTGCTGAACGCGTACGGCACGCCGGCCACGGCCGCGGCCAAGGACTACCTGCGCCTGCGCCTGGCGGTGCTGCTTCCGGCGCTGCCGCACGACGCGCTGGCCGCGCTGCTCGGCCGCGCCCCCGCAGAGATCCGCACGCTGCACCTGGACCGGCTCGGCGCACGCCTCGAAGGCGACAGGGCGGTCGCCGTGGTCGCCGCCGCCGCCGGGTTCGCCACCCTGTGCAGCGCGGCGGCCGGTGGGCAGCGGGCCGTCGCCGAGGGCATCGAGGGCGTGCTGCTGCACCACCTGCCGGACTGGCGCAAACGCGACCTCAACGGGGTGGAGCGGGAGGTGCGCCGCAGGGCGGGCGCGGTGGCCGAGGAGTTCAAGCACTGGCGGCACCGGCACTGCCGGCGCCGCCCGCGCTGGCTGCCCGGCCGGGCGCCGCACGACTGACGCGCGCCGTTCCCCGGGCGCATCGTCCGATCACGACCCCCCGCCCCGCAGCGGGCGCACCGGAAAGGCAGAGGATGTCGACGAGGTTCGGGACGCCGCCCGCTCCCGCCCGCAGCGGCGACGGGATGCCGATGGGCTGCGGCTGCGTCCTCGGCCTGATCGTCCTGTGGGTGGTGGCGGTGCTCGCGCTGCCCGCGATCATGCTGATCGGCGCGTTCTTCGTCGCCTACAGCCTGTACGCCTACCTGCGGCGGCTCGCCTCGGTCATGGGGGTCGGGCCCGGGGCCGACCCGAAGCCCGTCCCGCCGCCGCCGGGCCGGGCCGATGGGCGCGCCGAGCCCGCCTACACGCACTATCTGTTCGGGCCCGCGCTGATCGACCTGCGGCACGCGGCGCGGGTGGCGGTGCCGGCCCCGGCGAAGCTCTTCGTGACCTACGACGCGCAGATCCGGCGGGTGTTCGGGAACGGCGGCCTCCTGCTGTGGCCGTTCGGGATCGTGGTGTGGCTCGGCATGGCGGCGGGCGTCGGGACCGGCCTCGCCGCCATCGGCGTGCTGTGCGTCGTGCAGTTCGCGGTGGTGGCGGTGCTGGCGCTGGCGGTGATCTCGGCGGGGCAGGCACTGCGCGCCGTCGACTCGGGCGTCCGGCGGATCAAGGGCATCCGGACGAGCTGCCCCTCCTGCCACCAGCGGGTCCCGTACCCGTCCTACGAGTGTCCCGGCAAGACGTGCGGCAGGCGGCACCGCGACGTCCGGCCGGGACGGTACGGCGTGCTGCGGCGCCGCTGCGCGTGCGGGACGATGCTGCGGACCCTGCTGCTCACCGGCACCGGCGACGGCCGGATGACGGCGCACTGCCCGCACTGCGACGAGCCGATGTCGCGGGGCGCGGGCACGGTGCCGGAGATCGTGATCCCGGTGCTGGGCGCCGCCACCACCGGCAAGACCCGGCTGATGACCGCGCTGGTCATGGGCCTGGTGGACGGAGCCGGCCGGGACGCCGGCGGCGCGGACGGCGCGCGCGACCCCGTCGCCGAGTTCGCCGACGACCAGTCGGCCGAGGCGTACCGGGGGCTGGCCGACAAGCTGCGCGCGGGCGTGCACACCTGGAAGACGATCAAGGTGAAGGACGCGCCGCTGCGCGCTTACTCGCTGCACGTCCGGCCGTCCTCGGGGAGGCCCCGGCTGCTGCACGTCTTCGACGCGCCCGGCGAGTTCGTCGGACGCTCGGAGCTGCTGCGCGAGCTGCGGTACATCAAGACCGCCCGCACGTTCCTGCTCACCCTGGACCCGCTGTCGATCGACGCCGTCTGGGACTCGCTGGACCCCGGCGAGCGGGCCAGGTCCGGGCGGCTGCGCTCGGACGCCCCGCCCGACTTCGTGTTCGGCCAGCTTGTGGAGAACATCCAGGGGCTCGGCGCGCAGACGGGGCGGGCCCGGCTCGCGGTGGCGCTGACCAAGGACGACCTGGTGCGCGGCTCGGAGGCGCTCGCGGGCCTCGGCGGCGGCAGCGACGAGATCCGTGACTGGCTGGAGGGCCCGGCCGGGTTCGACGGGATGGTCCGCCTCATGCGCCGGTCGTTCGCCGAGGTCCGCTTCTTCCGGACGTCCGCCTGGCTGGACGGCGGCGAGGTCGACGCCGGCGTCCTCGACCTCGCCGGCTGGATCCTGGCCGGAGAGGGCCTCCGCGTCCGCCACCCGGCGTGACGCCCGAGCCGAAGGGAGCCTGATGGGACCCGATCCCTACCGTCGGTGGCGGCTGGTGATCTACGCGGTGGTGCTGGGCGTCGCCGTCGTGTGCTTTGCCGTGCTCGCCTATGCGATCCTGCCCGCGATCCTGTCCGCGGGCCTGTGATGCCGGGCGCGCGGACCGGGCCGCTGCGCAAGGCCCTGAACGTCCCGCTCGCGGAGGTCGCGATCGCCGCGTTCGAGCTGAGCCGCCCGGACGGCGCGGCCGTCTCCCTCATCGCGGTGTTCCAGGACGCCTCCGGCGGGTGCCTGGCCACGGTCGCCGACGACCACGGGGTCATGGTCGACCTGGCCGCGCCGCCCGCCGGGACCGACCGGATCGTCCTCGCCGCCGAGACGGCGTCCGGGCCGCTGTCCCGGTTTGGCGGGCTGCGCTGCACGCTCCGCGACGGAGCGTCGGCCGACCTGGCCGTCCTGTCCGGGGCCGCGGCGGGGGAGACCACGCCCGAGCCGGTGCACCTGCTTGGTGAGTGCTACCGGCGCGGGACGGGCTGGTGGTTCCGCGAGATCGGCCACGGCCTGCCCGACGCGGCCGCGATCGTCCGGACGCTGGGCGCCGGCGCGGCCGAGTACCACCGCATCCGCGAAGCCGCCGCCGCAGTCGCCGCCGCCACGGCCGCCTCCGCCGGGACCGGTGGCGCCGCGTCCGCCTCCGCGTCCGCCGACGGGACGCGTCCGGCCTCGTCCGGGACGGGGCGGGCGCTGCCCCCGGCGAACCTCGCCTCCGCCCGCATCGCGGGTGAGCGCCGCGCGCGGGGCCCGGTCAGCCTGGAGGTGGCGGTGGACCTGTCGGTGTCCATGCGCGCCCACGCCCGGCCGCGCAAGGCGGCGCTCCGCGCGCTGGCCGACTTCGCGCGCCGGGAGATGGCGGACGGCGACCTGCTCACCTCGGTGGCTTTCGCCGGACGGGCCGCCGTTATGGTGCCGCCCGCCGACGTGCGCGGGCTGCCCCAGGTCACCGACAAGGCGCTCGGCGACGTGGGGCAGGGGACGCTGCTCGCGCCCGCCCTCGAACTGCTCCTGGAGCTGCGCGCCCAGCGTCCGGCCGAGCCCGGCGCGTGCAGCCTGATGGTGATCACTGACGCGAGCCTGTTCGACGCCCCGTCCACCCTGTCCGCACTGCTCCGCCGGGCCGGTCACGGGGCCGTCCACCTGGTGGTGCCGAGGTCGACCCGCCGGCGCCTCCCGCTGAAGGGGCACGACTGGGCCGACCGCGCGACGGTGTGGCGCTTCAGGGACGCCGACCAACTCGGCCTGATCTACGGAGAGGTCTTCGCCGCCATGACCGGCCAGCGCCTGGAGATCCGCCGCCCGCACCCGTGACCGGCACCGGATCCGGGGGGAGAGGGCCGGGCTACGCCTGCCCCTGCGGGCTGTAGGTGTGCAGGCGGGTCGAGGTGCCCTTGTACTGCCACAGGTGGATCCGCACCGGCGTCCCCTCCACCAGGTTCTGCGAGCAGGTCTTCGTGCCGTCCGAGGAGTTGGAGTCGGTGCAGGTGAACGCGGTCATCCACTGGTTGAGCGCGGAGTTCCAGGTCTGGAGCTGCGCCCTGGATCCCCAGCCGTCGGCCAGCACGTCGTGGACCACGAGCTTGTCACCGTCGTGCCACCAGCGGGCCTCGGCCTCACCGTCCAGCGTCGAGGCGTAGGTGTCCACGCCCTGCACCGAGACGTCCGCGGACGCGGGTCCGGCGAGGGCGAGCACCGAGGCGGCGACGGCCGAGGCGGCGGCGAGGAAGGTGAAGGACCGGGCGGATGGTGTGCGCATGACTCTCCTCGGACTGGTGGGCGCCGGAGGGCACCCGCCAAGATCATAAACCGGTCGAGTGTCGAGTTCCGGCCTTTCTCGCCATAAACGGGCGTAAATCCCACCACGGCCTCCGCTTCGACGCGTACCCGGGGGGCTACGTCACCGGTCCGTGCGGTCGGTGCTGGGGGACGCCCCCGCCTCCGTGATCGCGGAGGCGGGGGCGTCTTCTCGGAGGAGAGGGCCGACGTGACGAGGGTTCGTCGGGGAGGTGTCGGGCGCCATGTCGCAGTGCCGTGACATCACAGGGGCCGGATGATACGGACGAGCAGGTCGACCATCCCGTCGATGCCAGTGCCCCACTTCTCCGGTGTCAGGTGCCCGCTGAGGTCGAGATCCACGATGCCGTGCGTGGCCGCCATCAGCAGGCCCGCCATCTGAGGCATACCGTCTCCTTCGACGATGCGACCGACGATGGCCAGGAAGACGTCCTGCGCGCGGGTCGCCGCCTGGACCGCCGCAGTCGCGTCGCCCACCGTCCGAGCGAACATCAGCCGGTACAGGTGCGGACGCGTTCGCGCCACCTGCACCAGTGCCCCCAGCGCTCCGCGCAGCGCCTCATCCGGACTCAGGGTCGCGTCGGCCGCGATCCCCCTCAGGCGGGTGGCGAGCGAATCCCACGCCGCCGCGGACACCGCCATCAGCAGATCTTCCTTGTCGACGAAATGACGGTAGGCCGCCGAGCGCGACACGCCGGCGCCGCTCCCAACGTCTCGCAGCGTCACCGCGTCGACCCCGCCGCCGTCCAGGAGCGCCGACGCGGCGTCCAGGAGTGCCTGCCGTGTCGCCGCCGCCGTCTCCGCACGCACATTCATGGCCCCACCCTACAGTTGACGGTGTCCACTGAAAAATGCCACAGTGTTGACGTCGTCAACTGAAACCTCCGGACGCCTGTCCCGGACGAGAGAACGGAACGAGCCATGCACACGCTGATCATGACCGGGGCAACGCGCGGAATCGGCCGGGTCGCAGCCACGGAGGTCCTGCGCAAAGACCAGGAGACGCACCTGGTGCTGCTCGGGCGAGGAGAATCCGGCCGGAACACCCTGGACGAACTGCGGGCCATCAGCGACAACGTCACCCTGGTGGACACCGACCTGGCGAGCATCGACGGCATCCGCTCCTCCGCCGAGACCGTGAACCGGATGCTCGACCAGGGGGACCTTCCGCCCCTCCGCGCCTTCGCCGGCAACGCCGGCGTACAGTTCGTCGACGCCCTGCACGCCACCCCGGACGGGTACGAGACCACCTTCGCGGTGAACGTGCTGGCCAACCATCTGCTGCTGCGCGCCTTCGAGCCGCGGTTCAGCGCCCCCGCGCGCATCGTGATCACCGTCAGCGACACGCACTTCGGCGACTTCAGGCACACCGGCGGACTCGTCCCGGCGCCGCGCTGGTCCGACCCGGAGACCCTCGCGCGGCCGGGCGCCTTCCCGAAGCCCGCGACCGTCACCGCCGGCCGCACCGCCTACTCGACCAGCAAGCTCGCCGCCATTCACCTCGTGCACGAGTGGGCCAGGCGGCTGCCCGACGGGGTCGACATCGTGTCTTACAACCCCGGCCTCGTGCCCGGCACCGGACTGGTCCGTTCCGCCGGCCCCATCGACCGCTTCCTCAGCCGGCGGGTCCTGCCGGCGCTGTCCATCACACCCATCGTCGACACGGTCCCCGCCGCCGGACGCAAGCTTGCCGATGCCATCCTCGGCCGAACCGCCGCACCCACCGGCTCCTACATCGACCGCTCCCGGGCCGTGCCCTCGTCCAAGGAGTCCTACGACCCCGACCGCGAGCACCGCCTCTGGGACTTCGCCGAGCACGCCCGCAAAGACGGCTGAGCACCAGGTGCGCCCATCACGGCCCCGGCCGAGGGCTACATCGACGACACCACCCGACCGCGTCGAAGAGGTCAGAGCCGGTTGTCACGTGCCGCCGCAGTGGTTCCAAGGAGGAGGTCAAGGAGGGATGGCCAGGTGATCGCACTGAGATGGCAGTCCGCCACCGCCCTTATCGAGGAGACGGGCATCATCAGCCACCCAGCGCTGCTGGGAATTGAATGATCGTGTCACTGTACAGGTGAGCTATCACCCGGATCTTCATGTACTGGTCGTCAGAGAACACCCAGTAGTCTCTGTACTCTTCTTCTCCATTTTTCACAGGTGGCAATGGTATCACCGCGTCAATCCCTTCACTGAAGGGGCTGACTCTGTTGAAGGTGCCGGGCCACCCCTTGAGAAAAGAGTGTCCTTCATCGTCGGACCATCCGTCGAACCCTGTCGGATGAATGTTGATCTGGCCATCGAGTCCATGTTTCACCCAGGTCCGGAGGTACCGGCTGCCTGTGAACACCCAGTATTGATTCTGCCCACCGGCCTCCGGCACCGGCATCGCGGTGTCAATGCGGTCGAGGTCTGAGAACGCCCCGAACGTCCTACCCCAATCACTGAGCGGCTTTGGCCCCTCCTGTAGCTCATCGCGGATCCCGTTCTCGGTGTCGGCGACGTGTATCCGAATATACTGATCTCCAGAGAAGACCCAATACTCGTGGCGATTGTCCGGAACGCCGAGCACCATGTCTATCTTGGTTCGAAATTCCGGAAGCCTCTTGAAAGTTCCGGCCCATTCGTGGAGGGGAGAATGGTCGGTCAGGCGCCTTTGCAGCAGGTCGCCCAAGGAGGAGAGGCTCACCCGCAGGTAGCGTTCACCGGAGAACAGCCAGTATTCCCGTGGGGTGTCGGTGCCGTCCGGGACCGGCATAACTGCGTCGATGTGGGTGAGATCTGCTCTGGCCTCGGTACGGGCTTGGCCCACGATGTGCTCGGCCTCGGCACGGGCCTGATCCACGATCTGCACGGCCTCGGCACGGGCGAGATCCAAGATCTGCTCGGCCTCGGCGCGGAAATCGTCGCGGTCGGGCGGAGCGACGTTCCTGGGGACGTTCGCGCGTTCCCAGGCGCGCACCCACGGTGTGATCTGGTCTTCGGGGACGCCGCACGTCCGCACGAAATCCTCCACGGTTTCACGGGAGGGCGGCCGGGCACCATTGACGGCCTCCGCGGCCCGGGTCTTGGTCAGCCTCCCAGCACTGGCCTGTTCCAGAGCGCGCAAGGAGAGCCCGGCTCGGAGCCTCAGCACTCCCAGTAGTTTTTTAAGCTGCGGCACTGTGGTGACCGCGGCCAGGTCTAGATCCCCTGTCTCCGGTGGTATCTGCACCCAAGCCCCCTGTCCCAGATCGTCCGACGGCATTTCCGAGCGTACGGCTGACTCCGGGACGGCCGCGGCCGGATGTCCGCAGACGATCGCGGCTCGTCCGTTTCCGGACAGATGCGATCGAAGATCGTCCCCTAATGTCCAGCCCCCTACCGGACACCCTGACTTGCGAGTTCTTCTTGTCTTGCGTCGAGAAGACCCGGCGCCGGCCACCCGGCCGCCTCAGGTCGGAGCGAGGAGGACGACTGATGGCACGACACGGCACCACCGGCGAGACCGCCCGGACGAGCGAGGCGGGCAACGGCGGCCGAGACCGGCGCGCGGCCAGGTACTGGCGGCTGCGCACCGCCTTCGAAGTGGCGAAGTTCGGGGCATGGGCAACCTTGTTCATCGCGTGGACAGTGATCAGGATCGCGCGTGAGGTCGGCGGCCATCTGTGACAGTGGGCAGGCGTGTCTCCCACCAGGGCTGAAGCGGCGATCGGTCCGCACGCCCGATGTCGGCACGGTCCGGCCTCGGGCGGCCGTGCCGACAGCCCGTGGGGCTAATACCAGGGTCTACCGGCGGCGCCTGGAAAGGTGAACAGCAGGTTGATGCGGTCCAAGTGCCCTAACGGACAGCGTGGGGTGAGTGACCGAGATCTGGGCCGTATGCGGCGCATGGGTGGTGTTCACCATGGTGATCGTGCTGATCGTCAAGCGTCAGTGAACCTATGCGCGTGCGAGGCACAGCGGTCCGAGGATCAGCACTGGACGAGTTCGGCGAAGGCACTCGCTTCGTTACCGGCATCCTGGCCCGCCTGGGCGCCAGGGCCGGACGGACACGAGGGCGGCCATGTGACCGGGCCACCGGAAGGCCCGGCCGGTGTCCAGGGTCAGGGCCGGGACAAGAACGGGCCGGACGAGGAAGGTGTCGAGTGGCGTCCGCAGATGGATGAAGAAGTATGACGCAAGGTGTCAGGTTTTGGAGTGAGCATGGTTTCACCGGACGGCGTCGATGGTGGGCGTGGACCGGGCACCACGGATAGATACGGATAGACAGGGACCTCCATGCGCGAAACTCCGGAAGATCTCAAAGAGCTTCAGGCCCTCCTTGAGGCATCCCTCTCCCGCTCCTCCTCGCACCTCCGCTCGATCATCAACACTGAGAGGACACTGACCGCGGAGCAACTCGCCCGGGTTCTCACCGGCATGTGCACCCTCGCCCTGTCCACCGTGACGGCCAAGGGCGAACCGCGGATCAGCGGTGTGGACGGGCACTTCCTCCACGGAAAGTGGTACTTCGGCACGGCGCGCGACGCTGTCAAGGCCCGCCACCTCGCCGCCCGGCCCGCCGTCAGCGCCGCGCACATGCGCGGTGAGGACCTGGGCGTGTTCACGCATGGCACGGTGGAGATCCTCAACCCCCAGGACGGCGAGCCGGCCGCGGACTGGCCGGACCTGCTCGCGTACTTCAAGGACTTCTACGGCGACGACTGCTTCGACTGGGACAACGATGTTGTCTTCTACCGGCTGCATCCGCATTGGATGACCGTCTACGCCGCCGACATCGCGAAGCTCACCGCGGCGTCCCAGCCCTGATCCGCAGCATGGCCGCATCGGGACCGGCCATGCGACGGGAGATCTGGTGAAGCGGCCGCTCAGCGCCATGTTCGTTCGGGCATGGGTGGGGGCCTGACCGCCCCTGCCCTGCTGCGTCGCGGAAGGTGGACGAAGGTTGACTGCATTCGCATGGGACGTCGCGAGTATGGGGCGCGAGACCATCGATGTGGTGGGGGCTCGTACCAACAATCTGCGGGACGTGTCCGTGAGCATCCCCAAGGGGCGGCTCGTCGCCTTCACCGGAGTGAGCGGCAGCGCTGGACGTCCTGGAGCAGGAAGTCGATCGGCCAGTCGAGGTGCCGGCGGAGTTCGTCGGGATCGCCGTTGCGCCAGTCCGGCCATGGTCCTTCCCATGCATAGCTAGTGCCCGGCTTCTCTTCCCGCGGTTCGTGGACTGGCAGTCCGGCGGCGAGGAATACGCGGTGGTCGTCGGCGAACTCAAATCCGTAGTCGTGCTCGATGCGAGTGAACTCTGCTTCGGTCAGGCCTGCCTCGATCACGCAGCAGTCAAGTTGGACCAGGCGCTGCGCGGCTTGTCGTCCGAGCTGAGCTCCTCCGTCGCTGATCACGTTCGAACCGTATCGCGGTTGATCTGGGCCAAAAGTAGGCGTTCGCTGGGCCCGGCTGCTGGTCGGAGGTGGCCTGACTACCTGAGTGAGCGCAGTTCGCCGAGTACCGGGGCGAGTTGTTCACGCAGCTCATTGTTCTCTGCGGAGAGGATGCGGACGCGTTCGTTGGCCGCTTGGAGTCTGCTTCGCAGCGAGGCGTCCGAGGCGCGCTGTCGGGCGGGCACCGAGGTAGGTGGTGGTGCCGGCTGAGGTGCGGAGCTTGTCGATCTCGGTGCGCAGGTCTGGCTGGCCGTATAGCCAGGATCGGGAGACGCCCGCTTGCCGGGCGACGGATTCGATGCTGATCGGCTGCCCTGTCGCGTCCGGATGCCGAAGCCCGAACGGCTTTCTCCCTGGTCAGCTGGCTGCGCCGTCGGGCTGCTGTGATCAGGTGCTGGGAGTTGCCAGCGCGCACTGGACGTCCCTGTGTCGCCGGTGGGGTCCTGACCGGTCTCCAGGCTGGTGATGATCCGGTCCAGGTTGTCCAGGACCTGCTCGTTCATCTCGACCACGCGGATCATGCAGTCGTGCGGGTGGTACCCCCTACCGGATTCGAACCGGCGCTACCGCCTTGAAAGGGCGGCGTCCTAGGCCGCTAGACGAAGGGGGCCCTGCCAGGACGGTCGCAGCCGCCACAGCATGCCCAGCATAGGGGACAACCTCGCCGGACGCATAAATGGTTACGGGCGTTCGGGTGAACGGGACGGTGAGGCGCTGGTGGTGGGCCATTGGGACTGGGGGAGGGAGGGGAACGGCGAGGACGGGGACGGGGGCACGGGGGCGGTGGGCGGGGTGATGGGGCGGTCGGGCGCGGGTTCGAGGTGGCGTTCGATCTGGGCGGAGGTGAGGCCGAGGCCGCCGAGGCGGAGATCGTCCCAGCCCTGGAGGCGGTGGGTGGAGCGGGAGAGGTAGAGGACGGAGAGCTCGATCGGGGTGGGCTGCTCGTGTTCGAGGCCGCGGAGGCCGGCGCCGCCGGTCGAGCCCTGGACGAACAGGCGGGTGCCGGTCGGGAGGAGGCGGGTGGAGCGCTGGTGGGCGTGGCCCGACAGGACGAGGGGGGTCGCGCCGGAGAAGGCGTCGCCTTCGCTCGGGTCGTGGGCGACGACGATGTCGGGGGTCGTGCCGGAGGCGCGGAGCTTGTGGGCGAGCTGGGCGCCGGCGGCGTGCAGTTGCCCGGTCCCGACGGAGTCGTCGCGGGTGCTCTTGTCGGGGGTGTAGCGGGGGTCGCCGACGCCGTAGACGGTCAGGCCCTCGACCTTGCGGGTGTCGTCGTCGAGGACGACGGCGTTCTTCTGCCGGGCGACGGCCTTCTGGGTGCCCTTGGAGTCGTGGTTGCCGCGGACGTAGACGTAGGGGACCTTCAGCTTCCCGATCTCGTCGGCGAACTTGTCCTCGGGCTTGCTGCCGTGGTCCATCAGGTCGCCGGCGTCGATGATCAGGTTGATCTGGAACTGGGCGCTGACCGAGCGGATCACGTTCCAGGCGGTGGGGTTGAGGTGGATGTCGGAGACGTTCAGGACGCGCAGGGTGGACGGGTCGGGCTCGTAGGTGGGGAGGGACGAGGTGGCGGCGTACAGCTTGGAGACGTTGCCGACGAGGCGGGCGAGCTGGGCGCGGTAGGCGGAGAAGCGCGCGACGAGGCCGCGGGCGTCGCCGACGACCTGGGGGGCGTTGGCGAGCAGGCCGGTGTAGCGGGGTTCGCCGACCGACTGCGGGTTGAACGTCAGCCAGGTGATCAGGGCGACCACGACGAGGCCGGCGAGGGCCGAGCCGGTGCCGAGCAGGGCGCGGCGCCAGGAGCGGAACGCGACCAGGGCGGCCAGGAAGGCCAGGAGCAGGCCGAGGCCGGCGGCGCGGAGCAGCATGATCGTGACGCCGTGCCGGAGCTGGTCGGTGATCTGGTCGGTCACCCGGGCGAGCTGGGCGTCGCTCTCGATCAGCTTGCCGGCCTCCCCGGGGCGCAGCTCGGTGACGCCGGCCTGGAGCGCCAGCGGGCCGTCGTGGGTGTCGAGGTGGAGGGCGCCGAGGGGCGGGATGTCGACCGTGGTGCCGCCCGTCCAGGACGGGCGCAGGGCCAGCGAGACGTCGGTCGGGCCGACGGCGGTCTCGACGTGGCCGCCGAGGAGCAGCCCGAGGTAGCCGCCGGCCAGCCCGGTGGCGGCCACCGCGAGGATCCGGCCCGCACGGCGGGTGCGCGGGCCGCCGGGCGGCCGAACCCTGGCGAGCGCGGCCTTCGCGATCCGGGGCAACGGTTCCTCCTTCGGTCGAGCAGAATGAACGTGTGATCGAGATATCGCGCGAGGCGTTCGAGGACCTGGTGGGCGAGGCCCTCGACACCGTCCCGCCCGCACTGGTCGCGCACATGCGCAACGTCGTCATCGTCGTTGAGGACGACGCTCCCGAACGCGGCCTGCTCGGTCTCTATCAGGGCGTACCCCTCACCGAGCGCGGTGACTGGTATGCGGGCGTACTGCCCGATCACATCTCGATCTACCGCAATGAGATCCTGCGGATCTGTGACACGCCCCACGAGGTGGTGGAGGAGGTGCGGATCACCGTGGTGCACGAGATCGCCCACCATTTCGGCATCGACGACGCCCGCCTGCACGAACTCGGATACTGAGCCCATCCGCGCATCCCGTCCCAGGGGTCATGCCACCCCTCAGGGGACGAACGGTTTCACCAAATGGGCACGGTAGGTCACATAACTGCCACGCAGCGTGAGTTAATAGGAGGGTGCGCCCCGGACCGGGCGCAGCCGAACTGGAGCGCGCGTGGCGGGAAGGCAGGGCGGCCGGCATCGTCGGCCGCCAGAGGTGCAGGCGACCTACCGCGAGGTCTTCGCGGTAGGTGAGTTCCGTGCGCTCTGGCTCGCCCAGGCCCTGTCGTTCATCGGCGACCAGCTCGCCCAGGTGGCGCTGGCCGTGCTGGTCTTCGAGCGCACCCACTCGGCCCTGCTGACCGCGCTCACCTACGCGCTGACCTACATCCCGCCGATCGTCGGCGGGCCGGTGCTGTCGGGGCTGGCCGACATGTTCCCGCGCCGTACCGTGATGGTGGTCTGCGACGTGCTGCGGGCCGGGCTGGTGGCGCTGATGGCGGTGATGGCCCTGCACACCATGCCGTTCTGGACGCTGTGCGCGCTGGTGTTCCTGACCGTGCTGCTCGGTGCGCCGTTCACCGCGGCGCGGGCGGCGGTGCTGCCCGACGTGCTGGACGGCGACCGCTACGTGGCGGGCTCGGCGATCAACAACATCACCCATCAGGGCACGCAGATGCTGGGGTTCCTGGCCGGTGGCGCGATCGTGGCGGTGGTCGGCACCTGCCAGGCGCTCGCGCTCGACTCGCTCACGTTCGGGGCGTCCGCGGCGATCCTGGTGGTGGGGCTGCGCGCCCGGCCGGCGCCCAAGCGGGGCCGACGCGACCCGGGGGGCCTGTGGCGGGCCACCCGGGACGGTGCCCGGCTGGTCTTCGGCGATCCGGCGCTGCGCTCGCTGATCTCGTTCGCCTGGCTGTGCGCGTTCTACATCATCCCGGAGGGGCTGGCGGCGCCGTACGCGGCGACCTTCGACGACAGCGCGGTGACCGTGGGACTGCTGATGTCGGCGATGCCGACGGGCATGGTGGTCGGCGCGTTCCTGTTCAGCCGCTGCGTCCGGCCGACCGACCGGCTGCGCGCCATGGGCTGGATGTCGATGCTCGCCTGCGTCCCGCTGATCGGCGCCGCGGCGCATCCGCCGCTGTGGGGCGTGATGGCGCTGTGGGCGCTGTCGGGGGTCGGCAGCGCCTACCAGCTCGCGGCCAACGCGGCGTTCGTCGCGGCGGTGCCGGCGGGGGGCCGCGCGCAGGCGTTCGGCCTCGCCCAGTCGGGCATCCTGGCCGGCCAGGGGCTGGGCATCCTGATCGGCGGCGCGATCGCGCAGGCCGTGGGACCCGAGACGGTGGTCGCGTCCGCCGGGGTGCTGGGCCTCATGGTGGCCGCGACGCTCACGCTGAGCTGGAACCATGTCCGCGGCGGCGTCATCGCCGACATGCGCGCACGCTCCCTGCTGACCGTGCCGCACGAGCGGCCTGAGCCGCCCGAGCCGCACGGACTGCCCGAGCCGCACGGGTTGCCCGAGCCGCTTGAGCCGGCTGAGCCGCACGGGTTGCCCGAGCCGCTTGAGCCGCACGGGCTGCTCGAGCCGCCTGAGCTGCACGGCCGGCCTGAGCCGGGCGTGCCGTCCGAGGCGGCCGTCGCGTCCGAGGTGGCCTTCGCGTCCGAGGCGGGGGTGATGGACGGGGTGGGTGAGGCGTCGGCGGGCGATGGGACGGCGGCCGGTGACGGCGCGATGCCCGGTGCTGACGCGCCGTCCGATGGCAGCACACCGCCCGGCGGGTTCAGGCGGTCCGCCCCCGCTCCCTGAGCGGTCAGGCGCGGGTGCGGTTCTTGTTGACGGCGTCCTTGGTCTTCTGGACGGTGTCCTGCACGAACGGTGACTCGCTGCCCTTCTGGAACAGGTCCTCGCCGATCGACTTCGATGCGCCGTCCTCGGGGATCAGCACCCAGGCGATGACGTAGGCCGCGATGCCGGCGCCGCCGAAGAGGGTGAAGACCGCCAGCGCCAGCCGGATGATGTTGGCGTCGATGCCCAGGTAGCGGGCGGCGCCGGAGCAGACTCCGGCGATCATGCGGCCGTCCTGGGTGCGGCGGAGCTGCTTGTTGGGGTTCTTCTCCATGTCCATGCCTTGATAATGCCCACTCCGGGGCCGTCGCGGCATCGGGAATCGCCCTGATTCGCCCCTGAGGCGGCCCCTGGACCCGGGGACGAGGCGGCGGCCGGGCCCCACCGCCGTCCGGCGACCGTGAAGCGATGCTTAGAGTCGGGGTGCAGGGTAATTTCCTGGACGGGCATGAATGACCTGGGCAGACTTGGCGTCCCAGGTCAAGGTAGCGAGCAAGGGAGCGGCATGAGAATCGGGATCGTCGGGGCCACCGGTCAGGTCGGGAGCGTGATGCTGCGGATCCTGGCTGAGCGCGGATTCCCGGTGGACGAGCTGAGACTGTTCTCCTCCGCGCGTTCGGCGGGGCGGAGGCTGCCGTGGGGCGGCGGCGAGGTGACCGTCGAGGACGCCGCCACCGCCGACTACTCCGGCCTGGACATCGTGCTGTTCTCCGCGGGCAAGACCAGCTCCCTGGCGCTGGCGCCGAAGGTCGCCGCGGCCGGCGCGGTCGTGATCGACAACTCGTCGGCCTGGCGGATGGACCCCGAGGTCCCGCTGGTGGTGGCCGAGGTCAACCCGCACGCGGCGGCGGTCCGGCCCAAGGGGATCATCGCCAACCCGAACTGCACCACCATGGCCGCGATGCCCGTGCTGCGCCCGCTGCACGCCGAGGCCGGGCTGGACGGCCTGGTCGTGTCCACCTACCAGGCGGTGTCGGGCAGCGGGCTGGCCGGGGTCGCCGAGCTGCACGAGCAGGCCCGCAAGGTGGTGGAGGGCGCCGACCGGCTCACCCACGACGGTTCGGCCGTCGAGTTCCCCGAGCCGCAGGTGTACGTGCGGCCGATCGCGTTCAACGTGCTGCCGATGGCCGGTTCGATCGTGGACGACGGCCTCGCCGAGACCGACGAGGAGCACAAGCTCCGCAACGAGAGCCGCAAGATCCTGGAGATCCCGGACCTCAAGGTGTCGGGCACCTGCGTGCGCGTCCCGGTCTTCACCGGCCACTCGCTCCAGATCAACGCCCGGTTCGAGCGGCCGATCTCGCCGGAGCGCGCGGCCGAGCTGCTGGCCGGCGCTCCCGGCGTGCTGCTCACCGACGTCCCGACCCCGCTGGAGGCAGCCGGGCAGGACCCCACGCTGGTCGGGCGGATCCGGCGCGACGAGACCGTCGAGCACGGCCTCGCGCTCTTCTGCTCGGGTGACAACCTCCGCAAGGGCGCCGCGCTCAACGCGGTGCAGATCGCCGAGGTCGTCGCCGCGAGCTGATCTCCGCGGCCGTCCGGTGGAGCGATCGCGTGCCGTCCCGTCATAGTGGACGGCACGCGATCGTCGTTGTGGAGGCCGGGATGAACCGTCGAATAGTGATCACTTTGGCCGCGGGCGCCGTGCTGCTCGCGGGATGCGGCGGCGGCGGCAGTGGCGGTGGCGGCGGCGGTGGCGGGAAGGCGGGCGCCTCGTCCGGGGAGGCGGGGACGGCGCCGCCCGCACCCATAGCCGTGGGCGAGCCGCCGCCGCACCCGTCGGCGCCCCCCACGGCGAAGCCGGAGCCGCTCGGGCCGTCCGGCTACGGCGCGCTCAAGCTGGGCATGACCCTCGCGCAGGCCAGGGCCACCGGGTTGATCACGGTCAAGTCGAAGCCGGGCGCCGGCTGCGGCACGTTCGACCTGAAGGCGCACCCGCATCCGGCGGACGAGGTCGGCGGCTACATCTCCGCCGAGCACGGCCTCGCGTCGATCTTCGCGGCCGGGGGGATCGCCACCCCGGAGGGCGTCAGGGTGGGGTCGTCCGCGGCGAAGGTCAAGAAGGCGTACCCGCAGCTCAAGCAGGGCCCCAACGCGTCCTACGCGCCGCTCCCCGGCAAGCCCGCGGCGTCGTACGGGTTCCTGATGGCCGGCGGGCGGGTGAAGAGCCTCACCCTCGATCTCCAGACGCAGGACTGCCACAACTGACGGCGCCGGCATGGGCGTTCTGTCGTCGCCCGCTCTTAGACTCCCGGAGATCATTTCCGGAGACGACGATGGGCGAATGATGGAACGGTGCCTCGACGACCCGCTGGACGCCGCCGCCTACGTGTTCGAACGGTGGCTGCCGGGATGGCGGCTGGAGTTCGTCACGGGCCAGGCGCCGCCCGCCCACGTCCGCGCATGGGAGTCCGCGCCCGCCCCGGCCGACGTGGCGGAGTACGGGGCGTTCCCGGCGACGTTCGGCGGGCCCGGCGGAGACCGCCACCCCGTGGGGGCCGAGTGGTTCGAGAGCGAGCCCGCGGACGAGTCCTTCGCAAGCTACCGGGCGGCGTCCGGTTCCCCGGACGAAGGGGCCGAGCAGGTGGTCGGCCTCG
Source organism: Actinomadura xylanilytica (assembly GCF_030283145.1). Classification (GTDB taxonomy): domain Bacteria; phylum Actinomycetota; class Actinomycetes; order Streptosporangiales; family Streptosporangiaceae; genus Spirillospora; species Spirillospora xylanilytica. The sequence goes on along the minus strand of NZ_JASNWE010000002.1, from coordinate 421,047 downwards.
TGCTCGGCGCGCTGGAGGCCGGGACCGGCCCGCTCGGCCGGCGGGCCCGCACCATCGCGGGCTACACCGCCGGTGAGTTCGCCGGCGATGCCGACGACCTCCTGGTCATCGAGGTCGCGACCGAGCCGGGCGGCCCCGCCGTGGACGGCGAGCTGCACCTTCTCGCCCGCGGTGGACGGGGCCGGACCCTGCGGCTGGCGCTGGCCCCCGCCACGGCGCCGCCGGACGGCGATCCGCTCGCCCGGGCCGAGGCGGTCACGACGCTGCTCGGCGACACCCTCTGGGTGAACAACAACAACCCGCTCGGCTTCGCGGTGACCTTCGACGACCACGGCCTCGACCTGAGCGGCGCCGACCCCGCCGCCGCGTTCGAGGCGGGCTGGGCGGGCGCCGGCGACTGGGAGGTCCATGAGGACGGTCTCCGGCCGCTCGACGATCCGCGGACGACCCTGGTCGAGTCGGAGCGGGCGCTGGTCGAGATGGCGTGCGCGCAGGCTCTCGAACAGGACGCCCCGGAGGAGATCCCGGGCGACCAGCTCGTCGCCTGGCTCGTTCGCGAGCTCCTGCACGCGGCGGTCGAGGGCCTGGGCGCCGCGCCGCTGCTCGCCTACGGCGCCGGGCTCCCCCCGGACCTGGCGGGCGACGGGTCCTGCCTGCTCTTGGTCGGCCCGGACCGCACCGTCATGATCGACGTCGACGACAGCTGCTGACGCGCACCGCAGGTCAGGTGCGCGCGCCCCTGACCTGCAAGGACTCGAGGAGGTCGGCGGTGGACCGGGCGATCTCCTCGACGGCGCGGTCGAACGCCTCGGCGTTGTGGGCGGCGGGCGCGCGGAACCCGGAGATCTTGCGGACGTACTGGAGCGCTGCCGCCCGGACGTCCTCGTCGGTCACGTCGTCGGAGAACGGCGGGCGGAGCGTCTTGATGCTGCGGCACATACTTTCATTATGCTCGCCGCCGCCCTTGACCTGCACTCGAACAGAGGTCCGGACGGGGTGGGCGGGCCCCCGGCGCCGAGAGCGGGGCGCCGGGGGCCCGGGGCGGGGGGCGGGGCTATTGGGAGAGGGTCCAGACCGAGTGCGCGATGGCGTCGGCGTTGCGGTCGAGGGCGGTGTCGTCGATGTTGCCGGTGCCGTCGCAGGACGCGTGGTAGCAGGGGTCGAAGGCGGTGCCGGCGGTGCCGCCCCAGAGCTGGGCCTGGGCGCTGGTCTTGCGGCCTTCGGCGCCGGTGAAGGTGCCGCCGGCGGGGATGCCGGCGTCGATGAAGGGGCCGTAGTCGGAGCGTCCGTCGAAGTCGGTGCCCTGAGTGGGGACCTGGATCGAGGCGAAGTACCCCTCGATGACGTTCTCGATCTCGGCGGAGCCGTTCGGCCCGGGGCCGGAGCCGGAGTGGTCGGAGTCGTCGCCGTCGTAGACGAAGTAGCCCGCGTTCGGCGATCCGACCATGTCGTAGTTGAGGTAGCCCGCGATCTTGGAGCGGTCGGCGGCGGGCAGGGCGGCGACGTACCGGTCGGAGCCGATCAGGCCGAGCTCTTCGGCGCCCCACCAGGCGAAGCGCAGGTGCTTGACGGGCTCGTAGCGCGATCCGGCGACGGCCAGGGCGGTCTCCAGGACGGCGGCGGAGCCGGAGCCGTTGTCGTTGATGCCGGCGCCGGCCGAGACGCTGTCGAGGTGCGCGCCGGTCATCAGGACCTGCTCGGGGTTGCCGCCGGGCCAGTCGGCGATCAGGTTGTAGCCGGTGCCGCCGTAGCTGAACTGCTGGACGGTGGTCTGGAAGCCGGCCGCGTCCAGCTTGGCCTTGATGTAGTCGAGTGAGGCGCGGTAGCCGGGTCGGCCGTGGGCGCGGTTGCCGCCGTTGGCGGTGGCGATCGACTGGAGCTGGGCGAGGTGCGCCTTGACGTTGGCCAGCGGGATGTCGGGCGCGGCGACCGCCGGGGCCGCGCCGGAGGGGGAGGCGAGCAGCAGCGGGAGGGCGACCGCCGCTGCGAGGGCGAGCAGGCGTGATCTCATGCGTTCTCCTCTGGAGGGGCGGCCGTACGGGGAGGGCCGAGAGTCTCCCCGCACGGCCGCCGCCGGTGGTCAGCCCGTGCAGGAAGCGGGCTCACCGCTCGCGGCGGGGACGCTGACGGCGTTCCAGGCGTCCCGCGTGCGAGTGAAGTCGGTGCAGGTGGCCTTGCCGACCTGCACCAGGTTGAGGACGGCCTGCAAGGAGGTCTTGCGGGCGGTGATGTGCGTCCAGGTGGAGGTCTTCAGGTTGAGGGTCTCCATGAAGATCCGTCCGGCCTTCTGGACGCCGACCCCGGTGACGGCGGAGCCGTTGCAGGTCGGGCTGTTCGGCCGCCCGTGGGACGGGTCGCCGGCCGCGGAGCCCTCGGCGAGCAGGTAGAACCAGTGGTTCTGGACGCCGGCCGCCGCGTGCACCTCCATGTTGGGGACGCTGGAGCTGTAGCAGTTGGGGTTGCCGCTGATCGACGACGGGTTGGACATGCTGCGGATCGGCCCGCTGCCGACCAGGTCGACCTCTTCACCGACCTGGTAGTCCGGCGGGTCGTAGTTGAGGACGGCGTTGCTGCCGGAGATCTGCTCGGTGACCCGCGGCTCGTTCTGGTACCACTCGGTGAGGGCGCCGAAGACGTCGCCGGTCGACTCGTTCAGCCCGCCGGACTCGTTGCTCCAGCCGGAGCCGCCGGGGGTGTACTGGAAGACGCCGTGGCCGAGCTCGTGCGCCACGACGTCGGTGGTGGTGGCCTGCCGGCTTCCGGAGCTGTTGCGGCCGAAGTTGGCGTAGCTGCCGTTCCAGAACGCGTTGGCCTGGTTCAGCCCGACCCGCATGGGCCAGCCGCTGCCGCTGCCGTTGAGCCCGTTGCGTTCGAGCCAGGTCTTCACCATGTCGAACTCGGACTGCGCGGCCTTCATCGCGTCCACGCAGGCGGTCTCGAGGTTGGTGCCGTTGGCGTTGCCCCAGGCGTCGTCGGAGCCGCTGTAGACGGTGCCGCTCTGGTTGGCGCAGCTGATGCCGGAGCGGGTCGCGTCGCGGAGGCTGTAGGTGCCGCCGGACGCGGTGGTGGAGATGGAGGTGGGCTGGCTGCTGCCTCCGTGGTAGAAGCTCTGGTCGTCGTTGGCGTCGCGGACCTCGTCCCACTGCCCGGCGGCCTTGCCGGTGACGGCGTCCACGTAGACGTGCAGGCGGGACGGGCGGGCCGTGCGTCCGGTGCCGTTCGTGCCTTCGACGACCGTCTCGTACACCAGGCGTCCGGCGCCCTGGGTGAGGACGGCCAGCGTCGCCGCGCCGGTCCTGGTGGCCTTGGTGATCCGGGTACGGGAGATCGCGGCGGCCTTGGCGGCGGTGAGCTTCGGTGTGGTCGACACCGACAGCTCCTTGCTCTGGCCGACCGAGGTGCCGAGGACGGTCCCGGCGGCGTCGGTGGCGACGACGAAGTCGCCTCCGCGGACCGGCAGGCCCGCGTGGACGCGCTCGTACGCGACGTACTGGAGGCCGCCGGCGCCGGCGGTGACGCCGCGCCGGACGACCTTGTCCTTGGGCGAGGCGTGGATCGGAGCCTTGCCGGAGCTGACGAGCTGGTCGGCCGAGGCGGCGGCGGCCTTGGGGGAGGGGGGCGGCGGCGCGGACGCGCCTGAGGCGGTGGTCGCACCTGTGGCGGGGGAGGACATCGCCACGGCGAGTCCGGCGGCGATGGCCGCCGTCCCGAGCGCAGTCTGGCGTCTCACGGGGGGGTGCTCCTTCCAGGAGCCCGGCGGAGGGCGGGCCCGCGGAGGTCCTTGTGGGACGGTTCCGTGGGCCGTGGGGCCGCCTGGCGGGGGGAGGGACGGGGCCCGCGGGGGGAGGGCGCGGATGCGGTCTGAGCGGGGGGCGTGACCGCATCCGCGAGCGCTCGCGGCGGGGACGCGAGTCGCTTTGGGCCGGGAGTGAGGGAGCGGGGGTGCTGGACTCATCCGGGTGAGTTGTCGAGAAGTGCACCCTGATAGTCGCTTGGTGTCAATGAATTCCATTTGCTACTGGATTTTCAATATTTGTAGCTCAGTGAGTGAAATCTCTGAAATGTGGCGTCGAGCTGGGACGACGCGGCGCGCGCCCCGCCGCCCTCAGGGCGCGATCCGCCCGCACAGCCACGCCACGGCCTGCGGGTAGCGGTAGTCGATTCCGCCGTGCCCGGCGTCGAACAGCTCGAAATGGATCTTTTCCGGCGCCACCCCGGCGCCGAGCAGCGTCCGGTGGAACGCCTCAGCGCCGACGTCGAGGTTGAACTCGTCGCGCGTGCCGCCGTCGATCCAGATCGCCCGCTGCGACCGCATCGCCTCGGCGTACCGCGGCTCCGCGTCCACCATCCGCACCGGGTCCCAGGCCAGCCACCGCGCCCAGACGTCGCGGCGCAGGATCCCCGTCACCGGGTCGAACGGCAGCTCGGGCGTGCCGTCCTCGGCCGCCGAGTAGCAGGCCGCCATCGCGTACATCTCGAGGAGCACCATGTCGGCGGGCTTGGTGAACGCGGGCCGCGACCGGAAGTCGTCCCGCCAGCGGGCGATGTCGCCGCCGTACTCGCGCAGGTGCCGGACCGCCTGCGGGAACTCGGGCAGGTAGCAGTACTCGAAGAGCGCGTCGCCCGCGTGCGTGGCCAGCGCCCCGAACAGGTCCGGCCGCAGCATCGGGGTGATCATCGCGCCGTAGCCGCCGCTGGACTTGCCGCTGATCGCGCGGTGCTCGGGCGCGTCCAGGGTGCGGTAGCGGGCGTCCACCCACGGCACCACCTCGTCGCAGAGGTAGGAGTGGTAGCGGCCGGTCCCGGGGGAGTCGACGAACTGGCTGCCGCCGAGCGCGGTCCACGCGTCCACGAACACCAGGATCGCGGGCGGCGCCGCGCCGCCGGCGAACACCCGGTCGGCGGCCTGCGGGAACGTCGGCCGGAAGGCGTTCTGGTGCTTCCAGACGCCGACGTGCCCGGTGAAGCCGAGGATGACGTAGACGCTCGGGTAGCGGCGCTCGGGCTCGTCGTCGTACCCCGGCGGGACGTACACCAGCACCGGCCGCTCGTGCGGGTCGCCGAGCGGGTTGCCGCGCAGCAGCGCGCTGTCGATGACGTGCTCGTCGAGACGGCCGGCGAGCTCGGCGGACCAGGGCAGCATGCGGACTCCTCCGTCGGCGTTGACGATCATCCCGACCGTAACCCGCCACGCGGGAACGGCCCCGGGTCGGGTCCGCCGGGGGATCATCTTGGGGGAGCGCGGCCGGGTGTCACAGAACGGGCCGCCGTCACGTCCACAGCCCGAGACGAAGGAGAACAACGATGAACGATCTCGCCGCCCGCCTCCGCGACCTGCACCGTCCCGGCGATCCGCTGATCCTGCCCAACGTGTGGGACGCGGCGAGCGCCGGCGTCGTGGAGGAGGCGGGCTACCCCGCCATCGCCACCGCCAGCGCCGCGATCTCCGCGATGCTCGGCTACCCCGACCAGGAGGGGGCGCCCGCCGAGGAGATGTTCGCCGCCGCCGGACGCGTGGTCCGCGCCGTCAGGGTGCCCGTCACCGTGGACGCCGAGGCCGGGTACGGCCTGCCGCCCGGCGAGCTGGTCGAGCGCCTCACCGCCATCGGCGCCGTCGGCTGCAACCTGGAGGACACCGTCCACCCCGGCGGGAGCCTCGCCGACGTGGACGCGCAGGCGGAGTTCCTCGCGGCGGTCCGCGCCGCCGGACCGGACCTGGTGATCAACGCCCGCGCCGACACGTTCATGGTCGCCGATCCGGACTTCGACCCCGTCGACGAGGCGATCGCGCGGGGCCGCCGCTACCTCGAGGCGGGCGCCGACTGCGTGTACCCGATCCTGGCGCCGGCGGACGCCGTGGGCACCCTCGCCAAGGAGCTGCCCGGCCCGGTCAACGCCAACTGCCTCCCCGGCACGGACGTGGCGCGGCTGGCGTCGCTCGGCGTGGCCCGCATCTCGTTCGGCCCGACGCCGTACCGGGTGGCCCTCGCCGCGCTGAAGGACTTCGCCACCCGCCTCAAGGCGGGAGAGGACCCCTACGCCGGAGGCGCCTGACCGAAGCGCTCGGCGAAGCGGCGGGCGTCCGGCCGGCGGGTCCGGCGGGCGTCCGGCCGGCGGGGTTCGGCGGCGTCCGGTCGGGGTCCGGGCCCGGTCCTGTTCCCAGGAGCGCGGGCCCGGACGTGCCGGTCAGCTTCGCTGGTGGGAGAGCTTCAGGTCGACCGAGTCGAGGCCGTGGCCGGTCAGCGTCACGGGGGCGGTCACCGGCGCGTAGCCGCTGGCGACCAGTGTGTACTCGGCGCCGGCCACGTCCTTGAACGCGTAGGCGCCGTCGCGTCCGGTATAGGACACCGCGATCACGTTTCCGGTCCGGTCCATCAGCGAGACCCGGATGTCGTCCAGTGTCCGGCCGTCGTTGCCGCGCACCGTGCCGGTGACCGCTCCGGCGGGCTCCAGCGCCAGGTCGTGGCGGGTCCCGGTGTCGGCGGGCACCGTCACCGGGACGGCGGACGGCCGGTGCCGCGCCGCGCGCGCCGCCAGCGTGTAGCCGCCCGGGGGAAGCTCGGGCAGCTCGAAGCCGCCGCCGTCGCCGCTGGCGGCCGAGGCGACCACCTCGCCGCCGGCGTCGGTGACCACCACGGTCGCGTCCGGGAGGGGGGTGCCGGCCGCGGCGTCGCGCACCGTCCCGTGCAGGCCGGCCGCGCAGGTCAGCACCAGGTCGAGCTCGATCGGGCCGGCGCCGACGGTGAGCGGGGCCGCCTCGGGACGGTGCCCGGTGGCCGACCCGACCAGCAGGAACCGGCCGGTCTCAGGGACGTCCAGCGTGTACCGGCCGTCGGCGTCGCCGACGGTGTGCGCGACCTGCCGGCCCTGCGCGTCGATCAGCGTCACCGCCGCGCCCTCGATCGGCCGGTCACCGCTCAGCACCCGTCCGGCGACGCCGCTGTGCGGCCGGACGGCGACGGTCTCGGACCGGCCCGCGGCGGGCTGGTCCGCGTCGGGGCGGCCCGCGGCGGGCTGCTGCGCGGACGCCGCGGCCGCGCGCTTGCGGGCGGGCAGGAAGAAGGTCATCGCCAGGCCGCCCAGGCTGGCCGCCGTGGCGATGAGGAACGTCGCCCGGAACCCGTTCATGGTGGGCAGCTCGGTGCCGCCGAACGAGGTGGTCATCCGGGCCAGCACCATGCCGACCACGGCGCTGGACACCGACGTGCCGACCGAGCGCGCCAGCGCGTTCAGCCCGTTGGCGGCGCCGGTCTCCGTCACCGGGACGGCCGCGATGATCAGCGCGGGCAGCGCGGAGTAGGCGAAGCCGATGCCGATGCCGATCACGGTGACGGTGATCAGGATCTGCCACAGCGCGCCCATCAGGAAGATCCCCGCGCCGTACCCGGTGGCGATGATGACCAGCCCGAGCATCAGCGAGGTCTTGGGGCCGCGCGCGGCCGACAGCCGCGCCGACAGCGGCGAGACCAGCATCATCGCCACACCCATCGGCGCCATCGCCAGGCCGGCGACCACCAGCGACGTGCCGAGGCCGTACCCGGTGCCGGTGGGCAGCTCCATGACCTGCGGCAGCACCACCGACATCGCGTAGAACGCCACGCCGATCATCACCGAGGCCAGGTTGGTCAGCAGCACCTGGCGGCGCGCGGTGGTGCGCAGGTCGACCAGCGGGCTGTCGACGCGCAGCTCCATCAGCGCCCACAGCACGAAGATGACCGCGGCGCCGGCGAAGAACCCGAGCGTGCGGGGGCTGCCCCAGCCCCACTGGTCGCCCTTGGTGACCGGGAGCAGCAGGCTGATCAGCCCGGCGGTCAGGCCGAGCGCCCCGAGGATGTCGAACCGTCCCCCCGGGCGCGACCCCGACTCGGGCACCACCAGCACCGTGAGCAGCATCGACAGGACGCCGAGCCCGGCCGAGGTGTAGAACAGCGCGTGCCAGTCGGCGTGCTGCGCGACGAGCGCCGCGCCGGGCAGCCCGAGCGCGCCGCCGATGCCGATGGACGAGCTCATCAGCCCCATCGCCGAGCCCAGCCGCTGCGGCGGCAGCTCGTCGCGCATGATGCTGATGCCGAGCGGGATCGCGCCCATCGCGAAGCCCTGGAGCGCGCGCCCGGCCACCACCGGGACCAGCTCGGACGAGAGCGCGGCGACCAGCGATCCGGCCACCATCAGCGCGAGGCTGGTCAGCAGCATCCGGCGCTTGCCGAACAGGTCGCCGAGCCGCCCCATGATCGGGGTCGCGACCGCCCCGGCGAGCAGTGTCGAGGTCATCACCCAGGTCGCGTTGGCGGGCGAGGTGGACAGCAGCCGGGGCAGCTCGGCGATGATCGGCACCAGCAGCGTCTGCATGACCGCCACGACGATGCCGGAGAACGCGAGGACCGCCACCATGGCGCCGCCGCGTCCGCGCTCGGCGGCGCGCTCTCCGCCGCCGCCGTCGCCGCCGCCACCGTGTTCGGCCACGGCGGACGGACGGTCGCCGGCCGCGACGCGGCCGGCGGTTCGGGCGGCGGTCTGAGGTTGGGACATGCCTGAAGACTCCAAGGGGGGTGCGGACGTCGGGGATCGGGGGGCCGTGCGCCGGCCCGCCTACGCAGTGCCTCAAGACGATCCCGGGGCCCGATATTTCCCGGCCGACCAAGATCTACGTCACACCGCCGCCCGGGGATACGTCCGCGCCGGTGAATTTCCTGGTCAAGCCCGGGGCCGCGCGGGGCGGCCTCCCGTGCGGGAGAGTATTTCCCATCCCGAGGGACATGTCCGCCGAACCGCGGTCTTCGCCCGTTCGTCTCCGTGATGGCCCGTCACGCGTCACCCGTTCGACGCGTCCCGTACCCGAAGCGGCCGCATGCGCACGCCCGCCGGGAAGCGCGGGCCCGCCGCGTATTGGCCCCGCGGACGCCGGTCGCGTTGGCGTCGCGAATCCGCCAGCGCTCGCCGACGGCTTCCGTTGAAATGGTGCCTCATCAAAAGAAACGGAAGACATGCCTGCGGTAATCAGTTCCGAAGACGCGCCGAAGGCGCCTGTAAGTGCGCATATGAAAGGCTGGCCCGCGGTCATCGCGGTGATGCTGGGAATTTTTGCGATCGTTACCACGGAGATACTCCCGATCGGCCTGCTGACCCCGATCGGGTCCAGCTTCGCCATTTCCGACGGGACCGCCGGCCTGATGATGGCCATGCCGGGGGTCCTCGCCGCGTTCGCCGCCCCGGCCGTCACCGTCGCGACCGGGCGGTTCGACCGGCGGCCGATGCTCTGCGCCCTCGTCCTCCTGCTGGCCGTGGCCGACGTCCTCGCCGCGGTCGCGCCGGCCTACTGGATGATGCTGGTCTCCCGGGTGCTGGTGGGGATCGTCATCGGCGGGTTCTGGTCGATCGGCGCGGGGCTCGCGGGCCGCCTGGTGCCGCCGGGGTCGACCGGCCGGGCCACCGCGGTGATCTTCTCGGCGGTCCCGCTCGGGTCGGTCCTCGGCGTCCCGGCGGGCACCTTCATCGGCGGCGCCGCCGGCTGGCGGACGGCGTTCGCCGTCATGGCCGCGCTGACCGCCGGAGTGCTGGTCGCGCTGATCGCCTTGCTGCCACCGCTGCCCGCCGAGCGGGTCACTCGCCCGGGCGTGCTCGGCGGCCTGCTCCGGGCCGCCGGCATCAGGTCCGGGCTGCTGGTCACCTTTCTCGTCGTCCTGGCCCATTTCGGCGCCTACACCTACGTGGCCCCCTTTCTCGAACGGGTCACCCGCCTCGGCCCGGAATCGGTCACGGCGTGCCTGCTGCTGTACGGGGCGGCCGGGATCGCGGGCACTTTCATCGCCGGCTCGATGGCGGAGCGCCGGCCGCGCGCCACGTTCGGGGTCGCGGCGGGAATGCTCGCCGCCGCGACCCTGCTGTTCCCCGTTCTCGGCACGGCGGAGATCGGCGCGATAGCGCTCCTCGCGGTATGGGGAATCGCGTACGGGGCCGTTCCGGTCTGTTCGAAGACCTGGTTCGCGAAATCGGCCCCGGACGCGCCGGAGGCGGCGTCGGTCATCTTCACCGCGTCGTTTCAGGCGACCTTTTCGGCCGGGGCGCTGGCCGGTGGCGCCGTCGTGGACCGCGCCTCCCTTTCCACGGTCATGGTGCTCGGCGGTGTGACGGCGCTCGTCGCGGCGGCGGTCATGGGGTGGTCAGGCCGGTCAGCTCGGTGAGTAGTTCGGAGGCGGTCACCGGATCGAGGTCCCCGAACGTCGGCGGTGTCTCACCGCGTCCGGCGAGGGCGATGCTCCGGAGCCGCTGCTCGGGGAAGTGGTCCACCAGCCCGATCACGATCCCGGGGTCCAGGTCGGCGACCAGTGTCAGGCCGCCGGGCAGGGGCCGGGTCATCCGCGTCTCGACGCCGCCGTCCTCGGGGGTGCCGCGCTCCCAGGCCCCGCGGGTCAGGCCCAGGACCTTGCCGGTCGGCACGGGGACGTCCTCGAAGCGGGTCAGCCGTCCCCCGGCGCACTCGTCCTCGGTGAGCGCGTGCACGGCGCGTCCGAGCTGCGGGAACGGCTGGAGGATCTGGTAGTCGGCGAACAGCTCCGACCACGCGCCGAGCGCCGCGGCCGGCAGGTGCACCGGGTGGACGATGCCGACCTCCGCGTCGTCCGGGAGCGCGATGGCCTCGTCGTTGACGTCCGCGAACGTGCGGTCCTCGGCGAGGCGGAACCCGGCCGTCCCGCTCACCCACACCAGCCGCCGGGCGAGATGCCACATCAGCGGATGACCGACGAGGAACCTGCGGAACTCCGCCGCCGTCCATCGCCGCTGCGCGACCATCGCCGACTCCAGCCGCCGGATCTGGTCGCCCGCGACGGCCCGGACGTCCTTCTTCAGCTCGGTGAAGCTCCGGCGGGCGGTGGGCGCGAGCACGGCGTCGTCCCGCACGCCGGGGGCGGGCAGTGATCTGCGGGGCCTGCCCTTCTCGTCCCAGACCAGCGGCCTGAGCTGCTCGTCGAAGCCGACGGTGAAGCGGCGCGGCCCGTAGTCCAGGACCGCGGTGCCCTCGGCGTCCAGTCCGAGGCCCGGGACGAGCCGGTCGGCGAGGCGCTCCTCGCTCAGCCCGAGCCTGTCCGCGACCTGCCGGACCGTCTCCTGGGCCGCCTTCTTGAGCCCCTTGAACGTGCTCCGCCGCGCGATGGTGTCCAGCTTCAGCAGCGCGACCTCGGTGCCGATGCCGGCCAGCACCCAGAGCCCGCGGACGGCCCGTGTATGACCGCTCTCACCGGGCCAGGCCGCGATGACGGGGGCGAGCCTGCGGACGGTCTCGTCGTCCCCGATCCACCTGAGCGCCTCCAGCGGCCACAGCGGGCTGGGCAGCCGCGCCGCCTGCCACTGCTCGAGAAGGGCCCAGCCGAACTCGGCCAGCGATGCGGGGTCGCAGACGTCGCGCGCCGCCTTCAGATCGGGGTGCTCCTGCAACGCCGACAGGGAGAGCATGCCGACGAGGTGCCTGGCCGCCGGCAGGGGCAGCACCGTCCCGCCTTCGCGCAGCCGCACTCGCGGCAGCCGCGCCACGTCCACCCAGCGGCCGATCTTCGCCACCGGCTCGGCATCCGGGACGCCGTCCGGCGCGCTTTCCTGGACGGCCAGCAGGGACGGCAGCGCCGCGGCGACCTCGTCGCCGTGCTCCCGCGCGGCGTCGACGACCTGCTCGGGGCCGTGCATCGAGGCGATGAGCCGCAGTGCCTCCAGTGCGCCGTCGCGGGCGGTCCGGCGCTTGCCGAACGCGTCCGGCACCAGGTAGGGCACCGCCTTGAGGCCGTGCCTGCGGAAGTAGGTGTCCGAGACGCGCCGCGCCGATTTCACGCGGGCGAGCCGGTCGGCCATCAAGCGCGTGACCTCGGCGTCAAGAAAGGGGAGCAGGACCCATCCGTTTCCAGCCCCGTCACGCTTGCCCGCCCGAAATGCGGCGGGCCGCGCGTCCAGTTCGTATCGCGCGACGATGGGCATCAGGTCCGCACTGTGGTCTACCGCCTCCTTCAGATTCCAATCGGCCAGCAGGGGCCGGACGACCTTCTCGGGCCCCTGGCCGAACAACTGGATCTGATGCCCTGGGTAGGCCAGCCGGCCCGCCAGGTAGTTCTGGAGGTGCGGTTTGTGGTCGTCGAGCGTCTGCTTCGTCCAGTAGCCGCGCGTCGCCGCCCACTTCTCCCGTTCCCCGGGCTCCCAGACGAGGTTCTCTCCGGACGGTGCCTTCAGCCCCGGGATGACGACCGGGTCGGGGGCCTCTTTGGAAGCGCGCAGCCAGGACGGCGTGACGAGCGCCGCTGGAAGGGAACCGGCCTCCACCACGACTTCCACGGTGAGCCCTTCGGCGGCGGCCAGATCCGGGTGGGCCAGCATGTGCCCGTCCAACAGCCGCCGTGCAGCCGCCGCCTTCTGCGAACCACCCGCCGCGACCGGCGGCAGCACCCGCATCGCGCGCGCGGGAAAGCGCCTCATGAACTCGGCGACCCCGGGCCGGACGCCTTCCTTCCCAAGACCGTCCAGCAGCATCTGGAACGCCTCGTCGGACGGAACCCGGCCCAGCAGCTCGACCGCCGGCTTGCCGAACCGCGAACCGGGATACTTGATCAAGCGGGTCAGGAGCGGGGCGACCGCCGGCCCGATCCCGTCGGCCATGGTGGCCAGGACCTCTTCGATTCCCGACACACAGGGGATCACGGCCAGCTCGCCGAGCGCCGCGACCTGCTCGGGAGTGCCGAGCGAGCAGAGCAGCATGGTCCGGAGGTCGGCGCCCCCGCGTTCGAGGGCCGGCAGATCGGCGCAGCACTCGTCCACCCAGGCGGTCTCGGACGGCACGAGGTAGGACACCACGATCCGCCGTTCCGCGCTCCGGCGATGCCCGGCCAGGGCCGCCACCGCCGCCCGGTACTCCGGCTCGTCGGCGAAGGCCAGCAGCGTCCGGAGCCGCTTGGCGGCGCAGGACCAGTCCGAGGCGAAGACGGTCCGCCCGCCCGGATGCCGTGCCCAAGCTTGGAGGCCGATGGGGCCGGGCTTCCATCCGTCGGGGCCGGGCTTCGATCTGACCTCGATGTCGCACCCCTCCACGAGGACCTCCGCCGCGAACGGCAGCCCGTGCTCGAGGGCCAGCCCGTCAGGCACTATCCCAAAGCCTTGGATTGCGACGAGCGCGGCGGTCCCCAACAGAGTCGGCTCGCCTGCGAGCTGCGCCCGCGCCGCCTCGACGAGCCGCGGTTCGCTGCCCGGATCGTCCAACGCCGCGGTGCCCCAATCCGCGTCCCCTTCGGCCAGCGGCCGCAGTTGCCGAGCTGCGGTCTCGAAGTCGCCCTTCACCCGCCCCTGCACCGGGTCCCGGCGCCGGGGGAGCACGGACCACTTGCCGGGTATTTCGAGCGCGCCCTCGTCGACGTTCAGCACGGCGTCTCCCCACTCCAGCCACCGATCGGTCACGTGCGCGGCGCGCACATGAGGGTAAGAGGACGGCCCTCGCCCGTCCTGCGGGTCAAGGGCCATGCGGGGGAGTCGAGCCGCGAACGGCTCGGGCCCACAACCTAGGGAATGCCGCCCACATCTGACAAGCGCGGCACCGCCCCAACCCCGGACCCGGACATTCCGCCGCTGCGATCAGCGGTCGGGGCGGCCCAGGGCCTTCCGCTGGGCCGGGGTGAGCCGGTCGGCGGTGGCGTCCAGCGCGGTGGTCACGCGGTCCAGGGGCCAGCCCAGCGCGGCGGCCAGCCGGGGCGCGGCGGGCGGAGCGCCGGCGTGCACGAGGGCGGCGAGCACGGTCAGCGCGTCGTCGACGACGCTCGCGGAAGGGGTGCCGGCCATGTCGTCGCCGAGCTGCGCGAAGAACCGGCCCATGACCGCCAGCCGGGCTCCGGCGGGCGTGCCGGCGCCGAGGATCTCGACGCCCCGCCGGGCCGCGTCCGACCACAGGGTGTTCTTCTGGGCGCTCGCCGTCCACGCCCGTATCCAGACGTCGTCGTCGACGTGGTACCGCTCGCGCCGCACCCGGAGGTCGCGTTCGCGCCGGACGAGGCCCAGCCCCTCCAGGTAGCCGATGGCCTTGGACACCGACGCGGGACTGACCCGCAGATGCCGGACCAGCTCGCCCGCGGTGAGGCTGCCGGTGTCGGCGGCGAACAGGCAGGTGAGCACCCGGGCCGGCATCCGCGGGACGCCCGTCTCGGTCATCAGGGTCGCGAACTGCTCCAGGAACCCGCGCACCGCCTCCGGGGCGCGTCCGTACGCGCCGACCGCGGCGGACGGCTCCGGCGGCGCCGCGGGCCTGTGGCGCCGGGCGCGTCCTCCCGTGGCCTGGTGCGCCTCGTCGGCCCGGTAGCCGCCGCGCCCGCCGTTCCTGGACACCTCGCGGCTGACGGTGGACGTCGGCCGGCCCAGCCGCCTGGCGATCTCGGCGTACCCGAGCCCTCCGGCCAGTCCCGAGGCGATGTGGCGGCGCTCCTGGCGGGTCAGCCTGTCTCCCGGCATCCATGCCCCCTTCCGCTGGTCGCCGGACCGGTGCCGGACGAGTGGTGCCGTGCCCGGACCGGGCTAGGCCCTGTTCAGGTAGGTGAGGACGGCGAGGACGCGGCGGTTGCCGTCATCGTCGTCGGTGAGGCCGAGCTTGCCGAACATGGAGGTCGTGTACTTGCTGATGGCGCTCTCGCTGAGGAAGAGGCGGCGGCCGATCGCCTGGTTGGACAGCCCCTCGGCCATGAGGCCCAGCACGGAGTACTCGCGTTCGGTGAGCCGCTCGAGACCCCGGTTCGGCGACCGGCTGGACAGCAGCTTCGCGATGACGGCCGGGTCCATGGCGGTGCCGCCGCCCGCGACGCGCTCCAGGGCGCCGATGAACTGGTCGGCGTCGAACACGCTCTCCTTGAGGAGGTAGCCGATGCCGCCGGAGCCGTCGGCCAGGAGCTCCCGGGCGTAGAGCTGCTCGACGTGCTGGGAGAGGATGAGGACCGGCAGGCCGGGCATCTCGCCGCGGGCGGCGAGGGCCGCCCGCAGGCCCTCGTCCGACTGGGTCGGCGGCATGCGGACGTCGATGACCGACACGTCCGGGCGCCACGTCCGCAGCGCGTCGAGCGTCTCGGGCCCGGTGGACGCCGTCGCGACCACCTGGTGCCCGCACGCCTCGATCAGGCGGACCATCCCGTCGCGCAGGAGGTAGAGGTCTTCGGCTACAACGATTCGCATGGCAGCGCCATCCTCACACGGGTCGGGCCGCCCCGCGGGCTGGTGATCTCCAGGGTGCCGTCGAAGACCGCGAGGCGGCGGCGCAGTCCGGCGAGCCCGCCGCCCGCCCGGTCGCCGGCCCCGCCCCGGCCGTCGTCCTCGACCCCGACGACGATGCCGGCGCCGTCGTGGACGAGGGAGACGCGCGCCCGGGACGCCTGGGCGTGCCTGACCGCGTTGGTCAGCAGCTCGGCGACGCCGAAGTAGACGGCGGACTCGATCGGCGCGTCCAGGGACAGCGGGGTGTCGGCGCTGACGGCCACGTCGAGGGGGATGTCCAGGGCGAGCGCGCGGACGGCGTCGACGAGCCCGCGCTCGGTCAGCACCGCCGGGCTGATGCCCTGGACCAGCTCGCGGAGCTCGGCCAGCGAGGCGGTGGCGCCGGCCCGCGCGTCCCGCAGCAGTGCCCTGGCCTGCTCGGGGTCGCTCTCCAGCAGCACGTCCGCGGTCGCCAGGGAGAGCCCGAGGGCGACGAGGCGGGCCTGTGCCCCGTCGTGCAGGTCCCGTTCGATCCGGCGGATCTCGGCGGCCTGCGCGACCGTGGTGTCCGCGCGCTGGGCCGTCAGCTCGTCCACCCGGTCCGCCATCGCCATCGCGGGCGAGGGGCGCAGGAAGCGGGCGGTCACCGGCACGATGGGCCGCCAGGCGTACGGGGCCCCGGCGACGGCCGCGACCAGGCCGAGCACCCCGGCGCCGCGCGCGGCCGGTCCCGGCTGGACGAGGCCGAGGACCGCCACGGCCGCTCCGGCCGGCGGGAGGGCCGCGACCAGGCCCGCGGTGAGCGGCGCGATCACCGTGAACCGCAGGTCACGCCAGTTGGCGGGGTCGTTCCACCGGACCCGCCACCGCTGGTCCAGGAGAGCGTCGCGGTCGGTGCGCTCGTAGCCGAAGCCGTTCCACCAGTACCCAGTGGACATCTGCGTCACCGGCCCGGCCTGCCGGTATCCGGCGGGGACGACGGTGCCAGTCCACTTCGCGACGAGGAGGCGGACCATCCCGCAGACCGGGCGGGGCAGGAGGAGCGCGCCAACGCAGACCAGCACGAACGGGGCCAACCACGACCACGGGTTACCCGCCCCCCACCAGATCCCCAGCGCTACAGCGCCGGCCCACACGGCCGGAACCAGCATGCTGACGACGGTCACGGCGCACGCCCGTACGAACCCCACACCGGCCCGCGCCGGCCATGGACCCAGCAGTCTCATGCTTCTTCCTTCACGCTCCGCTCGATGCTCTCACTCTGCACCGCGCGCAGCCCGCCGAGGCCCTGGTGGGGCCGGGAGTGGGCCTGGCCCCACCCACCCGTGTGCCCAGGGGGCCGCAGAATCGGGCCGCGCGGGCCGTCCATGATCATTTAAGATGTGCCTTGTCGGGCTGTCGATCGTTTCTGGGGTGCGAGCGACGTCGGTCGATCGGACCGCCTCTCCGCGGTGTTTTCGGGTGACGCCGGCGCGGGAGCCGGCCGATCGGCTGATGTTCGGCGGCAAGCTCATCGGCCACAGCGGCCCCGAGTGATCTCACTTCACCTGACCACACACCGATCCCCCGACTCGACCCAGAGCCGCGCGTTCTCTTTCCCGCCGGCCCGGCCTCACCAGGAGAATCGGCAACATGTCGACATCACGCCGATACGGCACCGTGCTCACTGACCACACCTTCACCGTCCCTCTTGATCATGATCGGCCCGATGGCCGGCAGATCCAGGTGTATGCGCGCGAAGTGCGCGCCGCTGGAGAAGCGAGCAAGGACCTTCCTTGGTTGTTGTTCTTGGGCGGCGGCCCCGGATCGGCCGCCCCCCGCCCGATGGGCGGCGAAGGCTGGCTGCACCGAGCCATGCAGGACTACCGCGTGCTGATGCTGGACCAGCGTGGCACCGGCCGGTCCACCCCCGTCGACCACCGTCTCCTGGCCCAGATCGGCGATCCGGACGCCCAGGCGCACTACCTGTCGCACTTCCGCGCCGACTCGATCGTGCGGGACGCCGAGATGATCCGCCGGTCACTGATCGGGGACCGGCCGTGGAGCGTGCTGGGACAGAGTTTCGGTGGCCTGTGCACAGTCACCTACCTCTCCTTCGCTCCGCAGGGGCTGGCCGAGGCGTTCATCACCGGCGGACTTCCCGGCGTGCGCGCTTCCGCCGACGACGTCTACCGCGCGCTGTATCCCCGGGTCCTCGCCAAGAACGCCGAACACTTCGACCGCTTCCCGGGCGACGCCGAGCAAGCCCGCACCGTCGCCCGGTACCTGCGGGACCATCAGGTCGTTCTGCCGAGCGGCAGGCCGCTGACCGTGGAGACCTTTCAGTCTTTGGGCAACATCCTCGGCGGTGGCGACGGCAGCCGGTGCCTGCACTATCTCCTCGAAGACCCCTTCACCGGCGGAACCGAACCATCAGACGCCTTTCTGTCCGAGGTCGACCGGGAACTGTCCGGGATCGCGGGAGGACCGCTGTACTCCCTGTTGCATGAGGCGACCTACGCCCAGGGGGAAGGCGCCACACAGTGGTCGGCTCAACGCGTCCGAAGTGAGTTCCCCGCCTTCGACGCCGCCGCGGCTCTCGACTCGGGCGCGCCCTTCCTGTTCACCGGCGAGATGATCTACCCCTGGATGTTCGACACCGACCCGACGCTACGGCCGTTCCGCCAGGCGGCACACCTGATCGCCGAACGTAGGACCTGGCCCGCCCTCTATGACACCGACCGCCTGCGCGACAACGCCGTACCCGTCGCCGCCGCCATCTACTACGACGACATGTACCTCGATCGCGACCTGTCGATCGCCACCGCTCAGACCATCCGCGGCCTGAAGCCCTGGATTACCAACGAGTACCAGCACAACGGCCTACGTGCGAGCAACGGAGTCGTCCTGGATCACCTCATCGCCCTGATCCGCGAAACGCCGTGAAACTCGCTTCATCCAGCAAGTCGCATCCGTCCAGTTGCGAAATCCGGACCCACCTGGGCCCTTGATGTCACCCGGCTGGACCGACTGCCCCGCTCGGTGCCGCACCTGTAGAAGTTCCGGACCAAGACCCCCCATCGCGCCGTCCTCAACGTCCCCGCCTCCCTCACGTCCGGAAGCAGACCCGCGCCCTGGATCTACCTCATGGCGCGGGCCTGGGCCGGGGCGGCGCGTTCACCGCCAGTCCATTGCAACGAGATCTCGGCAGGGTCATTGCATTCACGTCCAACGTCATTGCAATAATCACTGTGAGCACGTGATTTATGGCGATGAATATGTTGACGAGATCTGAAATGCAACGTAGCTTTCACTTGCTCCTGAAGGTCGATGGGCGGGGTGAGGGCGAGATGCGATGACGGCGGCGAGCGAGGAGGTCGTGCTCGATGTCGACGGGCTGCGCATGCGCTACGGCACGGCCGACGTCCTGCATGACGTGACGTTCCGGGCACGCCATGGCGAGGTGCTGGCCCTGCTCGGGCCGAACGGGGCGGGCAAGACCACCACGATCGAGATCCTGGAGGGATTCCGGATGCGGTCGGCCGGACGGGTCGAGGTGCTCGGCACCGATCCGGCGCACGGCACCGAGCGGTGGCGGGCGCGGGTGGGGGTCGTCCTGCAATCGTGGCGCGACCACGGCAAATGGCGGGTGCGCGAGCTGCTCGCGCATCTCGGTTCCTACTACGCAGGCCATTCCACCGAGCTGGTCCGGCGCCCCTGGGACGCGGGCGAGCTCGTCGCGGCGGTCGGCCTCACCGAGCACGCCGACAAGAGGGTCAGGACGCTCTCCGGCGGGCAGCGGCGCCGGCTCGACGTGGCGATCGGCATCGTCGGCCGGCCCGACCTGCTGTTCCTGGACGAGCCCACCGTCGGGTTCGACCCGGAGGCCCGGCGCGAGTTCCACGACCTCGTGCGCGGCCTCGCCGCGGAGCACCGGACCACGGTCCTGCTCACCACCCACGACCTGGACGAGGCCGAGCGGCTGGCCGACCGCATCATGATCCTCAACGGTGGGCGGATCGTCGCCGACGGCACCGCCGCCGAGCTCGGCCGGCGGATCGCGGGCCGGGACGAGGTGCGCTGGACCCGCGGCGGGGAGCGGTTCACCCGGTCCACCGCCGAGTCCACCAGGTTCGTCTTCGAGCTGTTCCGCGAGTACGGCGAATCGATCAGCGAACTGGAGGTCAGGCGGTCCTCGCTGGAGGACACCTACCTCGCGCTGGTGCACCGGGCCGAGTCCGGCCCGCGCGCGGCGGCGGACGGATCGCGGGAGGCGGCCCGATGACCCTCGTCGCGCTGCGTGCGGGCTGGTCCCGCGGGCTGATCGAGCTGCGCCAGTCGTTCACCAACGGCGGCGACCTGTGGAACCACTTCTTCTGGCCGGTGTCGATGCTGGTCGTCATGTTCTTCCTGCGCGATCTGTCGTTCGGGCACTCGGGGTTCCTGCTCGGCACCCTCGTCCTGCCGAGCATCGTCGGCATGAACGTCGCGGTCGGCATGGTCTCCATGAGCCAGCAGCTCACCGCCGAGCGCGAGGACGGCACGCTGCTCCGCGCGAAGGCGGTGCCGGACGGGGTGCCCGGCTACCTGATCGGGAAGATGGTCTCGGTGTCCGGCGGCCTGGTCGCCGACCTCGCGATCTTCATGGTCCCCGGGATGCTCCTCATCGACGGCCTGGCCATCGGCGACCCGGGCTCCTGGCTGACCCTGGCCTGGGTGCTGGTCCTGGGCCTGGCGGCGTCCCTGCCGATCGGCGCGGTGCTCGGATCGGTGTTCTCCAACGCGCGCGCCCAGGGCCTGATGATGCTCCCCACCCTGGGCATGATCGCGATCTCCGGGATCTTCTACCCGATCGCGTCGCTGCCCGGCTGGCTGCAAGGGATCGCGCAGGTCTTCCCGTTCTACTGGCTCGGCCTCGGCATGCGCTCGGCGCTGCTCCCGGACGCGGCGGCCGGCGTCGAGATCGGCGACTCCTGGCGGCACCTGGAGACCGTCGGGGTACTGGGCGCCTGGGCCGTCCTCGGCATGGCCGTGGCGCCGGTCGTCCTGCGCAGGATGGCCCGCCGGGAGTCGGGGTCGAGCGTGGCCAGGCGCCGCGAGAAGGCCATGCAGCGCGTCGGCTAGGGCCGGATTCCTGGATCAGGTGCGGAGCCGGACGAGCGGGGCGGCGAGTGCTCGCCAGTTCACGATGGCGGCAGGCACCGGCGGGGAAGCGCGACCCTTCCGGGGCGGTGCTCGAACCTATCCATGACCAGCCACTCGTCCAGCTCGGGGTCGTAGAGATTCTGGACACCGAATTGCAGCACCTGCCAGAAGGTGCCTGGATTGTGCTGGTCGACGTAGATGTCGCCGATCCCGAGCGGGAATCGGAGATGGTTCCCTGGAGGTAGCTGCGGCACGACGGCACCGACCCTCCAGTGATTCACCTGCCGCCGCGGATTCCGTTGCAGGGTCTCCCGCCCGACGAACCGTGCTGTCTTGAGTTTCTGGTTCAACAGGCCCAGATTGAATCCTGGGATTCTCGAACACTGATGCTCGTTGAGGCCGGGCCATTTATAGGTCAGCGTGTAGAGCGAGTTCCGGTAGATCAGGTTCGTGAACCAAATCGGATACTGCGGGCCGCCCGCGACCATTTGGCTGTCGCCGTCTCTGCCCGCCCAGGTGAACGGGACCGTTATGCCCAGATCCCGGACGATCCATTTGCCGGTCCCGCGGAAATTTCGCGGGAGCTGAGGTGGTCGTGGCGCGTGCGAGCCGGGCTTCGCGGCCTTGGTGTCGCCTGACGGCGTAAGCCCGGTCCGATCTGCGGCAAGGACTGGCGGCAGGGCCACTGGGACGACGACGAATATTCCGGCAAGTGCCCCCGACGCGGCCACTCGACGTACGAATGTCCAACTCATGGCCCCCCCCGCTGCCGCGTCGCACGCCGTCGTGGCGCACATTGAGACGCGGCCATGTTCCTGCACCGTCCCCGGCACTGGAAGATCAATACCCCACGGGCAGGTCATGGTCGTTCTAACAGGGCCCGAATTGTGGGCGTTGGTGAACCTTCTGCCGCCGAAGCCGAGCGGGCTCGACGGCCGGGCCGGCGCATCCCGGCCGTTGACGCCGGCCGCCCAGGGTCGGTCCCGGAGGGCGGGTCAGGGTTGTCCCCGGTCCTACCCTGGCCTCGTGCTCGCGGCCTGGTGCCGCCCTCACCCCGGTGCGACTCTCAGTCGACGATCTCCAATCACCGACTGGCGGCAGGGGAACTGTATGAGCGCAAGGACACGCGGCCTGATACGCCGTCCAGCACGCGGGTGGGCACTGGCCGCGGCCGGGACGGCGGGGCTGGTGCTCGCCACGGCGGGAGTGGCCGTGGCGAACGGCCACGGCGACGGCCCCGCCACCGCGTCGGCGGCGAAGGCCGCGCTGACGGCCGCCGGGGAGCAGAAGGGCCGGGTGGAACTCAAGCTGCCCGCGCCGTCCGGCCCGCGGCGGATCGGGACCACCTCGCTGCATCTGGTCGACCGGTCGCGACGGGACCCGTGGGTCTCGTCCCGGTCGCCACGCGAGCTGATGGTCAGCGTCTGGTATCCGGCCGGACGGACGCAGGGCCTGCGGCGCGCGGCCTGGCTCCCGCCCGCGTCGCTGGAGCTGTACCGGAAGGAGACCGGCCAGACCCTTCAGATACCGATGGACGACGTCGACTTCCCGACGACGCACGCCTTCCAGGACGCTCCGGCCGAGGCCCGCGCCGGCGGCAACCCGGTGGTGCTCTTCTCCCCGGGCTACGGCGGGCAGCGCGCCCTCAACACGTCGCTGGTGGAGGATCTGGCCAGCCGGGGCTACGTGGTCGTCACCATCGACCACACCTACGAGACCCCGTTCGTGGAGTTCCCCGGCGGCAGGCTCGAGTTCGCCAAGCAGCCGTCCGACCCGTCCGAGGAGGACTACGCCAAGGCCCTAAGGGTCCGCGAGGCCGACACCAAGTTCGTCCTGAACCAGCTCACGAAGCTGAACGCGGGGAAGAACCCCGACGCCGAGCACCGCCGCCTGCCGCAGGGGCTGCGGGGCGGCCTCGACCTGGCCAGGACCGGCATGTTCGGGCATTCGCTCGGCGGTGACACCGCCGCGGAGGTCATGGCGCAGGACCGCCGGATCCGCGCCGGCGTCGACCTGGACGGCAGCATCATCGGACCCGTCAAGTCCACCGGCCTCGACCGTCCGTTCATGCTGATGGGCAACGCCACGCACGGACGCGACAACGACTCGTCCTGGGAGGATTTCTGGGCCAACCTGCGCGGGTGGCGCCTCGACCTGCGCCTGCGCGACTCCGCGCACCACACCTATACCGACCTGTCCCCGCTGTCGCAGCAGATCGCCAAGGCGCGCCCGCTCTCGCCGCAGGTGATCGCCAAGATAGAGGCGGCCATCGGGACCGTCGACGCGGACCGGGCCGTCGCCGCCCAGCGCGCCTACCTGGGCGCCTTCTTCGACCTGCACCTGCGCCACCGCGACGGGGACCTGCTGAAGAGCCCCTCGCCGCGCTACCCGGAGATCGAGTTCATCCCCTGACCCCCGACTCCCCCTCACCTATGAACCCGCCCCGCCCCGCCCGGCTGTTCCGCGGCGGGGCGGGGCTGCGCGGCTTCAGGAGGCGGAGATCTTGGGGGAGGTGCGGCGGCGCAGCATCGCGTGTGCCGGGAGGAGAATCGCGGCGGCGCCGGAGCCGGCGACGCCGAGGAGGAGCAGCGCGACCGTCACGGGGGAGACCGCAGGCACCGGGAGCCCGGTGACCGCCATGGCGAGCGCCATCAGCGTCACCGTGACGATGAGGACTCCGGTGGCGGCGCCGGTGCCGAGGATGATCGCCGCTTCCAGACGCAGCATCCGCAGCACCTGCCGACGCGTCCCGCCGACCAGGCGCAACAGGGCGAACTCGCGCCGCCGCGCCGCCGTCGCCAGCGCCAGCGTGGTGACCAGGCCGATGACGATGAACCCGCCGATCGCCAGGACGACCACGTAGCCGACGAAGCCCTGGAGCCGGAGCTGCTGGGAGAACCTGGCGCCGAACTCGGCGCGGTCCATGGCGTGGACTCCGGTGTAGGCGGCGCCGACCGGCCGGAGGTCGGCCTTCCCCTTGACCAGGACGTTGTCGTCCAGGCTTGTGGAGGAGTGCGCGGCGACCACGGCATGGGGGAGCAGCACGTCGCCGAAGCCGAGACCGCGCTCGTACAGCGCGACCACGCGGGGCTTGATGAGGGTTCCGTCGCCGAGCCAGAGCGGGGCCGTGGAGCCGACGCGGAGGCCGCCGGCGACGTCCCGGTTGAGCGCGACGGTTCCGTCGCGCAGGTCGCCGATCCGGCCGGCGGTCGGCTTCGGGTCCATCGTCGCCTCGAACCCGGCGCCGATGCCCCGGGCGGTCAGGGATTGCAGGTTCTTCTCGCCCAGCTCCTTGACCGCCATCACCACGGTGGTGTTCTTGACCGGCGTGGCGGCGGCGACGCCGGGCACCCGGCGGGCGGCGTCGGCGGCGCCCTGCGGGAGCCCGGGACCGGCCGACACCAGGACCTGGTCGGCGCGGTTGCCCGCTGCGGCCTGCTCGGTCGTCGCCTGGACGACCGTGGTCTGCGCGAACAACTGGGTGCCGGCGAACGCGATGGCCAGCGCGACCGGGGTGATGACCGACCCCGCGCGCAGGGCGGCGGCGCCGCTCGCGTGCTGGGCCATCCGCCCGCTCACCGGCGCCACCAGCCGGACGGCGCGGCCCAGCACCCGGTTGCCGAACCCGGCCACCACCGGGCCGAGCAGGGCGGTCGCGATGATCAGGGAGATGACCAGGCCGCCGATC
The DNA here is from genome assembly GCF_030283145.1 of Actinomadura xylanilytica. GTDB lineage: Bacteria > Actinomycetota > Actinomycetes > Streptosporangiales > Streptosporangiaceae > Spirillospora > Spirillospora xylanilytica. Next base: position 397,037 of record NZ_JASNWE010000002.1, on the reverse strand, counting down.
GAGGCGTTCGCGGTGGGCCCGGTGGTCGTGGTGGACGCGCCGAGCGCGCTCAGCCCGAGGATCAGGAACACCACGCCGGTGACGGCGCGCCAGCGCGGCAGCCCGGCGGGGTCGACGGCGGCCTCGCCCAGCGCCTGGACGGGACGGATCCGCGAGGTCCGCAGCGAGGCCGCCAGCGCGGTCAGGAGCGCGGCGAGCAGGGTGACGCCGAACGCGGCCAGCGCCGGCAGGGGGCTGAGGGACAGGTCGAAGCCGTCCGGCAGGACGCCCTTGTGGACCATCGCGGCGTGCATCCCGGCGCCGAGCGCCAGTGAGAGGACGCCGCCGATCAGGGCCGCGGGCAGCCCGGCCGCCAGCGTCTCGCGCAGGAGCCGCCGGCGCACCTGCCAGGGCGTCGCGCCGATCGCGCGGAGCAGCGCGAACTCGCGCGACCGCTCCCGCACCGACAGGGCGATCAGCCCGCCCACGACCACCAGGGCCGTCATCACCGCGACGCCGCCGATCGACGCGCCCAGTTGGAGGATGTCGGGCCGGGCGGCGGACACCGCCACGTCCTCGGCGTCGCCGCGCGCCGGGCCGGTGGCGACGGTGAGGCCGGGCGCGGCCTTCTCGAGGGCGGCGGGGGAGACCGTGGCGTCCGCGAGCACGGCGAGGGCGTCGACCTGGCCGGGGTGGCCGTACAGGGCCGCCGCCGTCGCGGTGGTGAAGAACGCCGCGTCCGGTCCGGACGGCACCAGCCCGGTGACCCGGTACCGCTGGGGCGTCCCGTTCATCTGCAACCGGACCTGTCCGCCCGGCGCGACACCGGCCGACCGGCTCAGGACGACCTCGTCCGGTGCCTGCGGGGCCCGCCCGGCGCTCAGCCGGTAGGGGCGGAGGGCGGCCGAGTCCCAGCCGTGGCCGTTCAGCACCTGCCCCGAGGGCGCCAGGACGGGGAAGGACACGTCCGCGACCACGCCCCGGACGCCGGGGACGGTCCGCAGCCGCTGCGCCACGGCGGCCTGGACCCGGGTGTGCTCGGCCAGCGGGCGGCTCTGCTCCTCCGGCCCCTCGCCGATCCGCTTCACCCGCACCTTGACGCTCTGCCGCCCCGTCACGACCGCCTCGGCGGCGCCGAACCGCTGGACCGGCGCGTGCGCCCGCGCCGCCGACTCCACCAGCACCCCGCACGCGCCGATCAGCGCGGCGGCGAACAGCAGCGCCGCGAACACCCCGGCGAACGCGCCCTTGTTCCTCGTCACAGCGACTCCCAGCGGGACGCCACGGCGGCGGCGGTCGGGCGGAGCATCTCGTCGACGATCCGGCCGCGGCTGAGGAACACGGCCGAGTCGGCCCAGGCCGCCGCCAGCGGGTCGTGGGTCACCAGCACGAGCGTCTGGCCGGTCGTGTCGACCGCCTCGCGCAGGAGCCGGAGGACCTCGCGGGCCGTGCGCGGGTCGAGCGCCCCCGTCGGCTCGTCGGCGAAGACCACCTCGGGGCGGGTCACCAGGGCGCGGGCCAGCGCCGCGCGCTGCTGCTGGCCGCCCGACAGCTCGGACGGGCGGTGCCGCAGCCGGTCGGCCAGCCCGACCCGGCGCACCACCTCCGCCAGCCACGCCGGGTCGGCCTCCAGGCCGCCGAGCTGGAGCGGGAGCGTGATGTTCTGCTCGACGTCCATGGACGGGATCAGGTTGAAGTCCTGGAAGACGAAGCCGATCCGCTTGCGCCGCAGCAGCGTCCGCTTGGCCTCGCTGAGCCGGCCGATGTCGACCCCGCCGATCCGGACGCCGCCCTCGCTGGGCCGGTCGAGCCCCGACGCGCAGTGCAGGAAGGTGCTCTTGCCCGACCCGGACGGCCCCATGACCGCGGTGAAGCCGCCTCGCGGGAACGTCCACGTGACGCCGTCCAGGGCGCGGACGGCGCCGTAGGTCTTGGTCACCGACTCCAGGCGCACCGCCTCCGCGGTCGCCTGGACTGTAGTGGTGGTCATGTTTCCCTCCGGGTGGGCGGCGTCTCTCACCTGGTCGAATCTAGGTTTCGGAGGGGGGCGGGCACATGAGCGCACACTCCCGAACCGCTGGTGTAGCCCGCTACACCAGCGGTCGGGGGGCACGCCCCGGTGTGCCGGGCCTCGTGCGCTCTTAGCGTGAACGTGAAGTGAGGGCTCTGTGCCTTTCCCGGCGATCCGCGAGGTGACATGAACAAGCCCCTGAGGCGCAGCGCGGACGCGACCGGCCGGCTGGTCGTGAGCCTGCGCACGTCCGTGCCCGCGCTGATCGGCCTCGTGCCGCTGACGGCGTTCGTGCTGCTGCTGGTCATCGCGCTGCCCTGGCTGCCGGACGCCGTGAAGCCGCTGCGCGCGCTCGCGAACGCCGAGCGGCGCCGGGCGGGGGCGCTGCTGGGCCGCGAGATCCCCGAGCCGTACCGGCGGTCGCGGGGCGGCGGCCTGGAGCAGGGGAAGGTCCTGGTCAGGTCCCCGGTGGTGTGGCGGGACGCGGCCTGGATGGCGGCGCACGGGCTCACCGGCGTGATGATGACCGTCGTCGCGGTGTCGCTGTGGCCGGCGCTCCCCTACGGGCTCTCCCTGCCGCTGTGGTGGTGGGCGGCGCCGGCGGGATCGCAGTCCGCGTTCGTCACGCTCGACAGCTGGACGAAGGCGCTGACGCTGCCGTTCCTCCAGGTGGCCCTGTACGTTTTCCTGCTGGTGTGGCTGGTGCCGCGGTTCGCGCGCTGGCAGGCCCAGATGTCGGAGGCGCTGCTGCGTCCCACCCGCGGCACCAGCCTCGCCGAGCGCGTCGAGCAGCTCGCCGAGACGCGCGCCGACGCCCTGGAGGCGCACGGCGCCGAGCTGCGCCGCATCGAACGGGACCTGCACGACGGCACCCAGGCCCAGCTCGTCGCCGTCGCGCTGCGCCTCGGGCTCGCCGACCGGCGGTTCGAGGCCGATCCCGGGGCGGCCCGCGCGCTCTTCCTGGAGGCGCGGGAGGGGGTGGAGGAGGCCCTCACCCAGTTGCGGGCGGTGATCCGCGGCATCTACCCGCCCATCCTGGCCGACCGGGGCCTGGACGGGGCGCTCCGGGCGCTCGCGGCCGGGCAGCCGATCCCGGTCGAGACCGAGTTCGACACCGGACGGGCGCCCGCGGCGGTCGAGGCCGCCGCCTACTTCGTCGTCGCCGAGGCGCTCACCAACATCGCCAAGCACAGCGGCGCGGGCCACGCCCGCGTCACGGTCCGCCGCGAGGGCGCGCGCCTGCGGATCGTCGCGCAGGACGACGGCAGGGGCGGCGCCGAGCCGGGGGCGGAGGCGGGCAGCGGCCTGGCGGGCATCCGCCGCCGGGTGGCGGCGCTCGACGGATCCACCCGCATCGACAGCCCGCGCGGGGCGGGCACGACGCTCCGCGTGGACCTGCCGTGCGGATCATGACCGCCGGGCCCGGTGGCCGGGCCGGGGACCGGGTCTTGGGGGACGGTCGCTCAGGCCCCGATCGAGGGAACCGGGCCCGGCGCCCCTCCCCGGGGCCGCCCGGCCGCGAGCCGCTCCTCGAACCAGGCGATGGTGCGCTGGAGACCCTCGGAGCAGGGGACCTTCGGCGCCCAGCCGAGGGCCTCGCGGGCGACGGCCGTGTCGGGCCGACGCATCCGTGGGTCGTCCACCGGGCTGTCGACCAGGTCGATCGGTGAGCGGGACCCGGCGAGCCCGCGGACGTGCAGGGCGAGGTCGAGCATCGTCACCTCCTCGGTGCCGCCGATGTTGACGGGGCCGGGGTGCCGGCCGCCCGCGAGCGCGAGGACGCCGTCGACGGTGTCGTCGACGTAGCAGATGGACCGGGTCTGGCGGCCGTCGCCGGTCACCGTGATGGGCTCCCCGGACAGCGCCTGGCGGATGAACGTGGGGATGGCGCGCCCGTCGCCCGGCCGCATCCGCGGGCCGAAGGTGTTGAAGATCCGGACGATCGCGGTGTCGACGCCGTGGCTCGCCCGGTACGCCGTGGTCAGCGCCTCGGCGAAGCGCTTCGCCTCGTCGTAGACGCTGCGCGGGCCGACCGGATTGACGTTTCCCCAGTACGACTCCCGCTGCGGGTGCTCGAGCGGATCCCCGTACACCTCCGAGGTGGACGCGAGCACGAACCGCGCCCGCTTCTCGCGGGCGAGGTCGAGCGCGTGCAGGGTGCCGATGCTGCCGACCTTGAGGGTGTGGATCGGCAGCCGCAGGTAGTCGGCCGGGGACGCGGGCGAGGCGAAATGGAGCACCAGGTCGACCGGGCCGTGAACCTGGACGGCGGTGGTGACGTCACAGTGGATGAGCCGGAATCGCTCGTCCGCGATGAGGTGCGCGACGTTGGACCGCGATCCGGTGATGAAGTTGTCGAGGCACAGCACCTCAATTCCCCGGTGCAGGAGGCGCTCGCAGAGGTGGGATCCGAGAAATCCGGCGCCGCCGGTCACTACGGCGCGCTGGAACGGGCGATGCGGCAGATCGTGCACATTTACCACCAGGTTCGTCCGACTGAGCGTCACATCTCAGGTGAGATCCGCCGGCATGCCGGGACGCCGCAGCATGCCGGCCAGTGTAATCCGCTCCCCGAAGTTTCGTGAGGAATCCCTGGAGAAGTGACCTCGTCCGGCGGATGATCGGTGCCATCCTGGTCGCGGCGTCGCTGGTGTATATCGGGTGGATCGTCGTCGACATGACGATCGTCGATCTCTGGCTGTCCCTTCCTTTTCTGCTGGCGAACACATTTCTGGTTCTGCTGCTTTTCGTCACCGTCCACAACAACTGGCACCGGCTGCCGCCGGCCGTTTCCGCGCCCGCGCCGTTCGCTGAGCCGCTGGTGGCCGTCATCGTTCCCACCTACAACGAGCCGGTCGACATGGTGCGGCGCACGCTCGAAAGCGTGCTCGCCCAGGATTGGCCGCACGACCGGCTCGCCGTGGTGGTCGGTGATGACGGCCACCGCGCGGCCGTGCGCGACATGGTCCAGGACCTCGGTGAACGGTTCCCGTCGGTCCTTCTCCATTACCATTCGCCGCCACTCAAACGCACATCCGAGCGGCGGGGCGACGCCAAGGACGGCAATCTCAACTCGATGCTCGAATTCATCGTGCGCGCGCATCCGGCCGTCGAGTTCGTCGAGACGCGCGACGCCGACGACCTGGTCGGCGATCCGGAATTCCTGCGGTACACGGTCGGCCACCTCGTCCACCGGCCGCGGATCGCGTTCGTGCAGACGGTCAAGGACGCGGTGGTGAGCCCCGGCGACCCGTTCGGGAACCGGCGGAGGTTCTTCTACCGGGGCATCCTGCTTTCGCGCGCCGCCACCGATTCGGTGTTCCCGTGCGGCAGTGGCCTGGTGTGGCGGAGGACGCACCTGGAGCGGATCGGCGGGTTCCCCACCTGGAATCTCGTCGAGGACCTCTACTCCGGCTACGTGGCCCTCCAACACGGCCTGCACGGGGCGTACCTGCCCATCGACGGCGCCATCGGCCAAGTCGCGCCGGAGGACGTCCCGAACGTCTACAAACAGCTCGGCACGTGGGCGCTCGACACGCTGAGGATCTTCTTCTGGAAGTCGCCGATGACGGCCCGGGGACTGTCGTTCCGGCAGCGGCTCCAGTTTCTGGAAATGGGCCTCTTCTACCTGTCCAGCATCCCCACCCTGATGCTGATCCTGACGCCGGCGTTCTGCCTGCTCTTCGACGTCCGGTTGTTCCGGGCCGACGTCGTCGCGCACATCGGGTACTCCCTCTTCTATGTCACGCTGCTCAGCCTGTACATGTTCGTCCTCGGAAATGGAACGTCCTGGAGGGAGGTGTGGCGGGCCAAACAGATGTGGGTGGGCATGGCATTCGTCTACACCAACGCCTGCCTGCGCGCCGTCCTCTACGGGCCGCGGCGTAAACCGGAATACCGCGTGACGCGCAAGGTGCCGCTGGCGGGCGTGCACCTGAAGGAGGTCGCCCCGCAGATCGTCCTGGTTCTGCTCCTGGCCGGAGCATTGGTCCGCCACGTCGCGCAGAAGTACCCGGGTGGGCTGCTCGCCGGAATCGACCTGGGGTCGGTCTTCTGGGTGGTGAACTACGGCGTCCTGCTCCTCGGCTTCATCCGGCGGAGCTGGTTCGGCGCCGGACGGAGAATGCGAGAGGAAGGGCATGGACACGTCGGCACGCCTCTACTCGGAACGCCTCGGACGGATATCCGGGCACCAGCTCCAGGCGGCTCTCGACCACTTCCGGCTTGGCCACCTGATTCACGCCGAGCCGATTCCGCACGGGCACTTCGGGCAGAATCTCTTCCTGACGAGCAGCACCGGTGAACATGTGCTGCGCGGAAACCCCCATTACCCCGGGCAGTTCCAAGCCGAGCACTTCTACACGCGCGCCCTGTCCCAGGGCACCCGGGTCCCGGTGCCCTGGCCGTACCGGATCGACACGGGCACTGGGATCTTCGGCTGGAGCTACGCCGTCATGCCGCGGATGCCCGGCCTGCACCTGTCCGACCCGGAGGTCCGCGACCGCCTGGAGCCCGCGCAGAGGAGGGACGTGGCCCGCGCGCTCGGCGAGAACCTCGCCGAGATGCACGCGCTCACCTGGGACCATCCCGGCCGCTACCACCCGGCCGCCCAGGCCGTCGTCCCCCTGGAGCCGGCCGACGCCTCCGCCTGGGCGCTGCCGGATCCCGCGCGGACGTACCCCGGGCCGTCCGAGTACGGCAGGTGGGCGGCGGACCGCGTCCAAGCCCGGCTCGCCACCGCACGCGCGCACGACCGGGGCGCGACCACCTCCGCCGACCTGGCCTGGGCCGGGTCCGTCATGGCGGCCGGCGCCCCGGCGATCGCCGTCCCCTTCCAGCCCCGCCTGGTCATGGAGGACTACAAGGAGGGCAACCTGGTCGTCGTCCACGATGGCGGGAGGTGGACGGTCGGCGGCGTCTTCGACCTCGCCCAGTCCTACTTCGGCGACGCCGAGTCCGATCTGCCGCGGACGCTCTGCTCCTACCTCGACGAGGGCCCCGAGCCGGCCCGCGCCTTCCTGACCGCCTACCTCGCGCGGAGGCCGCCCAGGCCGGGCTTCCCCCAGCGGGCCGCGGCCTACCTGCTGCTCGACCGCGCCCTGCTGTGGGAGTTCTTCCAGCGCCGGGGGCTGCGCTGGTGGCCCGAGGCGTGGACCTTCCGCGACTGGGCGGGCCGCTACCTGGACCTCATGCGGTCGACCTGCCTGTGACACCGGCGTCAGGGTGACGGCGGCCGAGCGTGCCTCTAGCGGGCGCCTCCGTTGATGTAGAGGGTCTGGCCGCTGACGTAGGACGCGTCGTCGCTGGCCAGGAACGCGATGGCGGCGGCGACCTCCTCCGGCCGTCCGACCCGGCCGAGGGGGGTGCGGCCGGCGGCCGACCGCTGGTGCTCCTCGGGGGTCGCGCCGACGCGGGTGGCGGTGGCGGCGGTCATCTCGGTGGCGATGTAGCCGGGCGCGACGGCGTTGACGTTGATCCCGTACGGGCCGAGCTCGATCGCGAGGGTGGCGGTCAGCGCCTGGATCCCGGCCTTGGCGGCGGCGTAGTTGGCCTGGCCGCGGTTGCCGAGGGCGGACCGGCTGCTCAGCGAGACGATCTTGCCGGAGCGCTGCCGGACCATCTGCCGCTGCGCGGCCTGGCAGCAGTGGAAGGCGCCGGTCAGGTTGACGGCCAGGACCGCGTCCCAGTCGGCCTTGGGCAGCTTGAACAGCAGGTTGTCGCGGGTGATCCCGGCGTTGTTGACCAGGACGTCGATCGCGTCCAGCCCGGCGAAGGCCGCCTCGACCGCGGCCTGGTCGGTGACGTCGCACGCGATCGAGGTCGCGGCGGGGCCGATCCGGGCGGCGGTGTCCGCCGCGCCGTGCAGGTCGAGCAGCACGACCCGCGCGCCCTCGCCCGCGAGCCGCTCGGCGGTCGCCGCGCCGATGCCGCGGGCGGCGCCGGTGATGACGGCGATCTTTCCAGTGAACCTGTCCATGGGGGCTCCTTCGGTGTGCGGTGGGGTCAGAACGCGTTCACGCCGGTGAGGTCGCGGCCGATCAGCAGCTTGTGGATCTGGCTGGTGCCCTCGTAGAGGGTCATCACGCGGGCGTCCCGCAGGTACTTGCCGACCGGGTACTCGTCGATGTAGCCGTAGCCGCCGAACACCTGGAGCGCGTTGTTGGCCGCGCGCACCGCGGCCTCGCTCGCGAACAGCTTGGCCTTGGACGACTCGGTGGCGAACGGCAGGCCGCGGTCGATCAGGTCGGCGACCCGCCACACCAGCAGCCGGGCGGCGTCGACGTCGAGCGCGATGTCGGCCAGCAGCTCCTGGACGAGCTGCCGGGACGCGATCGGCCGGCCGAACTGCTCCCGCTGCCCCGCGTACCGGACGGCCTCGTCCAGGCACGCCTGCGCGATGCCGACGCAGCCGGCCGCGACCGACATCCGGCCCTTGGCGAGCGCCGCCATCGCGACGGAGAAGCCCTTGCCCTCGGGGCCGAGTCGCGCGGTGCCGGGCACCCGGACGCCGTCCAGGACGAGTTCGGCGGTCGCCTGGCCGCGCAGGCCGAGCTTGCCGTGGATCTCCCGGGCGGTGAACCCGGCGGCGGTGGTCGGGACGAGGAAGGCGGTGATCCCGCGGTGGCCGGGCTCGCCGGTGCGGGCGAACACCAGCGCGACGTCGGCCCAGGTCCCGTTGGTGATGAACGTCTTGGTGCCGGTGAGCACCCAGTCGTCGCCGTCGCGGACGGCGCGGGTGGTGAGCGAGGCGGCGTCGGAGCCGGTGCCGGGCTCGGTGAGCGCGAAGCAGCCGAGCGCCTCGCCGGCGGTCAGCCGCGGCAGCCATTCCCGCTTCTGCGCGTCGTCGCCGTACCCGCTGATCGACTTGGCGACCAGGCCGAGCGACACCGACACGATGCCGCGCACCGCCGAATCGCCGCGGCCGAGCTCCTCCAGGACCAGGCAGTACGACAGGTGGTCGCCGCCGGAGCCGCCGTGCTCCTCGGGCAGCGTCATGCCGAGGAAGCCGATCTCGCCGAGGCGGCCGACGATCGCGCGGTCCACCGACTCGGCGCGGTCCCAGTCGCCGGCATGCGGCGCGATCTCCCGGTCGGCGAACTCGGCGGCCAGCCGCCGCAGCGCGTCCTGCTCGTCGGACAGCTCCAGGTTCATCCGGCCACTCCAAACTAGCGGTGCAAGTTTTCGGCAGGTAACCATGGTTAAACTAGCGATGCAAGTTTTTCGGCGGACGGACCGGCGGATGGGACGATGGCCGTCCGTCCGGGCCGGCCGGCCCGAATCCCGGAGGTGACCGTGGCCAGGCCGAGCCGACCGCTGCTCAGTCAGGAAAGCATCGTGGCGACCGCGCTGGCGCTGGTCGACGCCGAGGGCCTGGACGCGGTGTCGACCCGGCGGCTGGCGGCCGAGCTCGGGGTGAGCGGGCCGTCCCTGTACAACCACGTCGCCACCAAAACCGAGCTGCTCGACGCGGTGGTGGACGCGGTCCTCGGCGAGGTGGACCTGTCGATGTTCCCCGGCGCCGGACCCTCCGGCGCCGGCTGGCGCCCCGCGCTGGAGGCGTGGGCCCGGTCCTACCGCGCGGCGCTCGCGGCCCACCCCAAGATCGTGCCCGCGCTCGCGCAGAGCCCGGGGTACCGTCCCAACGCGCTGCGCCTGGCCGACGCCGTGTTCGGCGGGCTGGTCGAGGCCGGTTGGCCGCGCCGCGAGGCGACCTGGGTCGGCGCGCTGATGCGCTTCTTCATCATCGGCTCGGCCCTGGGATCGTTCGCCGGGGGCTTCCCCGCAGACCCCGACCTCTATAAGGGCGACTACCCGCACCTGGGCGAGGCGCACCTGCTCGCCGGACGCGGCAGGCGGGTCGACGAGGGCGCCTTCGAGGCCGGGCTCAAGGCGCTTCTCGACGGCCTCGAGCTCCAGTTCGCCGCGCTTGCGGCGTCCGGCCGTCGCTAGAACGGCGCGCGCCGGCGTCTGGACCCGCGACGGCGCCCGCGCCCACCGCTTCTACAGCGGGTCAAGTCGGTGACGGCCGCGCTGACCCCGCCGACGTACGCGTACCGCCTCTGACCTGAGGTCGGATCGGCCCAAGCTCGAGGGCGCGCCGACGGGCGCGCCCACGGGCGGCGGGCACATGCCGGGCGTTCAGGCCTTGTGGCCGACGGCTCCGTAGAGCCATGTGCCGATTTTCTCGGCGGGTGCGTCGCCCTCGTCCGACTCGGGGTTCCACTGGTCGATGGTGACCAGGCCGGGGTCGACCGGGGTGAAGCCCTCGAAGAAGGGCGCGATCTCGGCCTTGCTGCGGAAGTAGATCGGCGTCGGCGTGGTCGCGTAGACGCCCTCGATCTGGTCGACGGCCTCCGGCGCGTGGCCCTCCGTGGTGACGTGGGTCGAGGACAGGTAGCTGCCCGGCGCCAGCGCGTCCCGCAGGGTGCCGAGGACCGAGCCGCGCTCCTCCAGGGTGAGGAAGTGGATCATGGCGATCATCAGTACCCCGACGGGCTCGTCGAAGTCGATCAGCCTGGTCGTCTCCGGGTGGTCGAGCACCTCGCGGGGACGGTGCATGTCGGCGAGGGCCACCGTTGTGCGGTCGTCGGCCGCCAGCAGGGCGCTGCCGTGCGCGCGCACCACCGGGTCGCTGTCGACGTAGACGACGCGGGCGTCGGGGGTGATCTCCCGGGCGATCTCATGGGTGTTGCCCGCGGTGGGGAGCCCGGAGCCGATGTCGAGGAACTGCCGGATCCCCTGGCGCGCCATGTACCGCACCGAGCGGCGGAGGAACGCGCGGTTCTCCAGGGCCAGCAGGCCGATCTCGGGCATGGCCTGCGCGACGCGGTCGGCGGCGTCCCGGTCGATCTGGAAGTTGTCCTTCCCGTGCAGGTAGTAGTCGTACATCCGGGCGACGCTCGCCGTCGTGGGATCGATGCCGGGTGAGGGGGTGCTCCTCAGGTCCTGCACGCGCGGCCTCCAGTCAAGATCGTCAAGTGGGCGGCGCCAGCGTAGTCCGGCGGCCGGGCCCGACTCGTTGGTTCAAGGAAGTCACGCCTCGGGTGAACCCGGGCGCTCGCCGTCCGCCGCGGTGTGCCGGGCGTCGATCCAGGTGTCCACCCGTTCCCACTGCTCGTGGAACCACTCGGAGCGGGCCTCGGGATCGCGCGGGACGTTCTCGGCCGCGATCCGCCACCAGTGGGCGTGGACGGGGGCGGTGAGCGGGAGGCTGCGCCAGACGTCGCCGGCCGAGTCCATGTCCTCCAGGCCGCTGTGCGCGACGAACACCACGTCGGCGTCCGGCGCGGCGGCGATCGCGGCGAGGCTGCCGCCCGCGCGCGGCGGCATGACGTGGCGCATGCGGGCGGCGCGGACCGCGTCGCGCTCCCGCCGCAGCCGCATCAGGCGGCGGATCGCGCGGAGCCGGCGGTCGGGGGTGAAGTTGCCGCCCTCGGGGAAGATGAGCAGCGCGTCGCGGGGGCCGAGCCCGGTGGCGAGCGCCTCGATCCGCTCGACCGCGCCCCCGCCGCCGACGAACGCGTTCGGCAGCCGGTTCGCGGCGATGTCGATGCACGGGTCGAGCCGGAGCGCCTCCTTCATCACCACTCGGGGCCGCCGCCCGTAGTCGGTGAGCAGGTGGTGGACGAGCAGCAGCGCGTCCCCGGGCCCGGCGTGCCGGCTGAGCACGATCAGCGGCCGGTCGCCCGCCGCGGCGCCCGGGCCCCGGTCGCCGTCGATCTCGATGCGCAGGCCGAACCGCCGCCGGGCGACGCGGTGCAGCCCGGCGACGTACCGGCGGATGATCTCGTAGTGCCGGTCCTGGTACCGCGCGCCGCGGCTCCGGCGGGACGGGGCGCGGCACCAGAGGAGGCCGCAGGCCAGCACCGCCCGCGACTCCAGCAGTCCCCAGGCCAGGGCGAACCACAGCAGCCGGGTCACCCGGTCGCGCCCGCCGCGGACGAGCGCCCGCTTCAGCGCGGCCGGCGTGTACACGAACGGGAACAGCAGCACGACCAGGGCGGTCAGCGCGAACAGCAGCGGGGTGCACAGCACGCGGCGCACCAAGGGGGGCGGCAGCATCTCATGCCTGTTCTCTCAGGTACTCCAAGGATGCCTCGTAGGCGCGATCGATGTGCGTCGCGATACTCGAGGCGTTCCGGTACCGCATCTGGGACAGATCGACCCCGGACCTCCCCGGCTCGCCCCCGGCCGGCAGGACGTGCACGGTGATCCCGTCGGGCAGGGCCGACATCTCCTCGAAGAAGCGGTGCCTGCGCGCGATCTCGAACGCGACCATGCCGACCTCCCAGGGGCGCCGGGGCGGCGCCAGGTCGCGCTCGATCCGGCCGACGTGCAGCACGTAGATCGTGGTGGCGCCCAGCTCGACGGCGCGGCCGACCGGGATGCTGTGCACCAGCCCGCCGTCGAAGTAGTGCCGGTCGCCGATCCGGACCGGCGGCAGCAGCCCCGGCGCGGCCGACGACGCCAGCACCGCCGGGATGATCGGGCCGGTGCAGAACCAGTGCGCCATCGCCGTCTCGATGCCCGCGGCGACGCACTGGAACGGGACGGCCAACTCGTCGAACGTCTCGACCGGCAGCAGCTCGGTCAGCATCCGGCGCAGCGGCTCGGCCGAGTGCAGATGGGTGCCGGAGCGGGCCAGCGTCCACAGCCGTTCCCAGACCGGCGTGCCGAGCGCCTCGCCCGCGCGCGCGTCGGACCACATGCCGGTCAGCCGCTCGACCGCCGCGCCCGGGTCGACGGCGACCAGCGCGCCGTTCAGCGCCCCGATGGACGTCCCGACGACCAGGCCGGGCCGCACTCCGGTCTCGTCGAGCGCGCGCAGCATGCCGACCTCGTGCGCGCCGAGCATGCCGCCGCCGCCCAGCACGAACGCCACCCGCGATGTCCGCTCCACGCGCCCCCCCTCGGTCCTGAACCCAGCCTCTCCGCCAGGAAGCAGGGCAAACCAGTGGCGCTTCCCGACCTAAGGGTCGGACGGTGCGAGGGCGCCGGTGAGGCCCGCCACGATCGCGGCGGCGGGCCCGGACTCGACCCCGGCGGCGATCAGGCAGGCGCGGGCGGCGCCCGCGGCGGGGGACTCCTCCCGCCAGACCTCCTCGTTCACCGCGCGCAGGAGGGCGAGCGTCAGCCCTTCCAGTGCCTGGGCCAGGACGGGGGCGGGCAGGTGCCGGGCGAAGTCGCCGTCCCGCTGGCCCTCCGCCAGCAGAACCGCGACCCGGTCGCGCACCGGCGCCAGCAGGCCGCTGATCCCCGAACCGGGCAGGCTGCGCTCGCCGAGGCTGATCAGTAGCCGGTACCGGTCCCCGACCTGCCACAGGGCCAGGAAGAAGCGGGCGAGCGTCTCGGCCGGCGACCCGGGCCTGCCGGCCTCGCGCTCGAACGTCTCGGTCATCTCCGCCAGCGCCTGCCCGGCGATGCCCGCGATCAGCGCGTCCCGGCTGGGGAAGTGGCCGTACAGCGTGCGGCGGACCACCCCGGCGGCGCGGGCGATGTCGTCCATGCTCGCGTCCGGCTCGCGGATCAGCTCCTCGGTCGCGGTGGCGAGGATCCGCTGCCGGTTGGCCTGGGCGCGCCGTCCCGCTCCGGTGGCCGGCTCTGCGTCCTGCATAGGGGTCCCTTCGCTTCGGCCGCCATTTTTTCACAACGATGTGCAGTCCGGATCGGCCGCGGGCGGCATCGCCGAGCACCGCGGCCGGCTGGACCACCGACCGCTCTCCGTACCCCGCGGCTTCTAGAACACCCTCATGGCCACGCGCACGCGAAAGTCCTCCAGGACCTCGGACTGGCGGCGGGCCCGCGAGATCAGCCGGTCGAGCCGGGCCCGGTCGAGCCGGTCGTCCCGGTCGGCCAGCCTCCGCAGCACGGCCCAGGCGGCGCCCTTGCCCTCCACGCCCAGCCGCAGCATCTCCAGCTCGGTGAACCCGCTGAGGGGCGAGGAGCGGGCGATCCGCCCGTTCAGCTTCAGCCGTCCGGCCAGCTCCGCCAGCCGTCCCATGTAGATCTTGTAGCGGCGGACCGGGACATCGAGGTGCGCCATGATCTCCAGCAGCGCGTCCCGGTCACTGCCGATCTCGTCGGCGAGCCGCCTCAGCTCGTCCCCCATCGGCCCGCGCCGGTGGGAGGCGGCGGTCCTGCGCGCCAACCAGACCCCGCCGGTGGCGCCGGCCAGGTGATCGTTGAGATAGATGCCCAGCGGGCCCGACCTGAGTCCGGTCCGGCTGACGATCGTCTTCGTCCCCATCATCGCCTCCAGTCGGCGCGCAGGCCGGACTCCGCCGCCGACGACGGGAAGGCCCCGATCGGGGACCTGCAACCAGGACCGGATGCACGGCGCATATGTCCAGGGACTTTCCCGCACCTTGTGCTCCGACACCCTTGTGGCGATATGCGGGGATTGTTTTGAGGAACCTCGGACGGCTGGGCACACGGCCGTCGCCCCCGGCCTTTAGGGGGCGTGATCTGTGGGGATGGCTCGTCTCGGAACCATTCCGAGGCCCGGGTGCGAGCCGACCTCGCGAGCACCGCCGCCGGGCCCGTCCGGCGGCCAGAAAGGAACCGAGGTGGCGACCACGCCCCTGCGGCCCGCCGCCCTGGATCTCACCGAGATCCGGGACGGGGTGGACGCGGTCCTGTACGGCTTCCTCGACGACCTGTGCCCCGCCGGGGACGACGGGCCGCTGCCGGTGCTGGCCGGTACCGTGCGCACCTTCCTGGGCGCCGGCGGCAAGCGGATCCGCCCGCTGCTGTGCATGATCGGCTGGCACGCCGGCGGCGGCGCGGGCGAGCCCGCCGCGGCGCTGCGCCTGGCCGCCGCGCTGGAGCTGTTCCACGCCGCCGTCCTCATGCACGACGATGTCATCGACGAGTCGCCGACGCGCCGCGGCCGTCCCACCGTCCACCACGTGCTGGCGGAGCACCGGCGGGCCGGTCCGGACCTGCGGTTCGGGACGAGCGCGGCCATCATCCTCGGCGACCTCACCCTGGCCTGGTCCGACCAGCTCGTCCGGTCCGCGGGCATGCCGGCGGACCGGCTCCAGGACGTGCTGCCGGTGCTGGAGGCCATGCGCACGGAGGTCAACCTCGGCCAGTTCCTCGACCTGGTCGCGACCGGGCGGCCCACCGCCGACCTTGAGGCGGCGCTGACCATCGCCCGCTACAAGACCGCCCACTACACGGTGCAGCGCCCGCTCCAGGCGGGCGCCGCCCTCGCCGGCGCGTCCCCGGACGTCCTGGCCGCGTGCTCGGCCTTCGGGATCCCGCTGGGCGAGGCGTTCCAGCTCCGCGACGACCTCCTCGGCGTCTTCGGGGATCCGTCGCGCACCGGCAAGCCGGTCGTGAGCGATCTGCGGGAGGGCAAGCACACGCCGCTCATCGCCCTGGCCCTGAGGCGCGCCGGATCGGCGCAGAGCGCCACCCTGCACGCCCGGCTCGGGAATCCGCGGCTGGACGAGGCGGGCGCCGCCGAGGTGCGCCGCGTCCTCAGCGCGACCGGAGCGCCCGGCCTGGTGGAGCAGATGATCGCCGAGCGCCACGCCCAGGCGCTCGACGTCCTGGCCGCCGCCCCCTTCCGCCCGGCCGCGGCCGACGCCCTGCGCGCCATGGCCGACATCGTGGTGCGCAGGACCGGGTGATCCGTTCCGACCGTTCCGCGATCAGCGGGCGGAGGGCGGCGGGCCGGGCAGGACGGCGTGCAGCGCGGCGCGCAGCTCGGCGGCGGGCGCGGAGGCCGGTCCGGGGTGGCGCCACGCGACGAAGCCGTCCGGGCGGACCAGGAGCGCGCCGTCCGGGCCGATCCCATGCCGGACGGCCGCGTCGGCCGGGGCGGGGCCGGTTCCGAACCGCTTCACGGTGACCGGTACCGGCAGGTCGCGGGCCGCCGCCGTCCACCCCCGGCCGGACGGGCCGGTCAGCAGGACGAACCGCGAACCGTACAGGTCGATCGTGGACGATCCGGGGCCCTCGCCCAACGACAGGTGCGGGGCGCGGGTGCCGGGCTCTCCGCACAGGTCGCCGGGCTGCACCGGACCGGCGGGGGAGCGGCCGCCGCCGGTCACCGCCGCGGAGCGGTAGCGGTAGCCCATCATCACCGTGACCCGGTCCACGATCGCGTCGCCGCCCCCCTCGGAGCCGGGGCCGGAGCCGGAGCCGGGGCCGAAACGGAACTGGGAGCGCGCGACCGCCTGCCGCATCGTGAACTCGCCGACCGGACGCCGTTCGTCCTGGTAGGTGTCGAGGAGCAGGTCACCGGCGTGGCCGCGGAGGACGGCGGCGAGCTTCCAGGCCAGGTTGCGCGCGTCTTCCACCCCGGTGGCGCCGCCGAACCCGCCGGTGGGGGGCATCAGGTGCGCGGCGTCCCCGATCAGGAACACCCGTCCGGCCCGGTAGGAGGCCGCCACGGCGGCGGCGACGCGGAACCGCAGGGCGGTCTGCTCCGTTCCGGCTATCTGCGGACGGAGCCGCACCGGCACCGCGGGCAGCCCGGCCGCCGCGCGCACCAGCTCGACGCAGCGGCCCGGCCCCGGCATGCCGGAACGCGGGTCGTCGGAGGTCCCGAACACCCAGCGGAGACCGGCCCGGTCCAGTGCCATCAGGAAGGTCTTCGGCCGGGGACGCTCCAGGAAGGCCATGTGCACGGTGCGGCCCGCCAGCGCCGGCCGCAGATCCGCGTCGACCATCAGCGTGAGCAGGTGGTAGAAGTCGCCGGGCCCCTCCATCGGCACGCCCAGCCGGTGCCGGACCGGGCTGTCCGCGCCGTCCGCCGCGACGACGTACCGGGCCCGCAGCCGGTGCTCGGCGCCGTCGAGGCCGCGCAGCCGCGCGTGCACCGCGCCGTCGCGTTCGGCCAGGTCGCGCAGCTCCATGCCGAACCTGATCCGGGCGCCCAGCTCGCCCGCCCGGGTCCGCAGCAGCGCCTCCACGCTGTCCTGGTCGATCGCCGTGCCCGTGCAGGGGCTGGCCTCCGCGGCCCGCTCGCCGTCGCCCTGCGCGTCCACCGGCAGGTGCCCGCCGGCCAGCGTCTCCGCCCGGACGGCCACGTATTCGTCCGGCGCGGCGAAGTCGACGCGGGCCGCCTGGATCCGCGGCTCCAGCCCGACCTGCCGGTAGAGCTCCAGGGTGCGCGGCCCCAGGCTGCGCTGCCGCGGATGGCTCAGCAGGTCCGGGTGGCGCTCCACGAGCGTGCAGCGCACCCCGTGCCAGGCGAGGAACACCGCGCAGGACAGCCCGGTCAGGCCGCCTCCGACGACGAGCACCTCGCAGTCCTCGGCCCGTCCCATCCGGCCCCCTCCTCCCACGGTCGACGCCCCGAGCCGTGGCCCGGCCACGCGGGCCGGGCCACGACCGATCGGGTTCCGCATCTCCTAGTACCAGTAACGCATCGCGCACCTCCTCTCGCGCCGGGCATCCTCGGGCCGCCCGCACCGCGCGGCCCCGGCTCTGGCCGATCAGCCCCGCCGGGCGATCAGCGTCCCCTTGTCGCCGAGAGGTCCCGCCTCGGCCCCGCTCGTCCCGGTGAGGCCCACCGCGCGCAGGTCGGCGAGCACGTCGGGCGGACGGTGGAAGTGGTGCTCGCCCTCCACGGTCTCGGTCAGCGCGAGCATGCCGCCGATGTAGGTGCGGTAGACGTGCCGGATCCCGGCCAGGTCGGGGCCCTGGGGCCACACCGCCGTCGACCGCGTGTAGCGGCACTCCCCCTGCCGCGCGGCCCGCACCTCGCGTTCGGGCTGGTCCGGGACGGGCTCGTCGTCCACCATGTCCATGGCCAGCAGCCCGTCCGGCGCGAGATGCTCCGCCAGGCGGGCGAAGAACGCCCGGCGGGACGGCGGCGGGATGTGTTCCAGCACCGCGGACAGGTAGACGTAGTCGAAGCGGCGGCCGAACCGGAAGTCCGGCGCGGTGGCGCCGAGCACGGTCACCCGGTCCCGGAACTCCGGCCGTCCGGCCAGCTTGGCCAGCAGGAGCGCGCGCATCGCGGGCGAGCTCTCCAGGCAGTGCACGGTGGCGGCGCGGCGCGCCACCGCCAGGGTCATCCGCCCGGTGCCGGGACCGATCTCCAGCGCGTGCCCGCCCTCCGGGACGAGCCCGGCGAAGAACGCGATCAGGGCGGGAGAGCCCGTACCGGTGTGGAGCAGGTCGTAGTACCCGGCCATCGTCCCGTACGGGTCGGTGCCGCCCGTCATCGCAGGGTGACGTCGAAGCGGTCGAGGCTCCGCAACGTCAGGTTCGGGTGGTACACCGGCGCGGCCACGGCGTGGACGGACGGGTGGCGGTCGGCGAGCACGCCGAGCGCCGTCCGGGTGAAGACGGTGGTGGACGGGGAGCCGAGGCATGATTTGGGGCCCCGGCCGAAGCCGAGGTGCGGATTGGGATGGCGGTCCAGCCGTATCGCGTCCGGGTCGGGGAACCGGTCCGGATCGCGGTTCGCCGCGCCCAGCAGCAGGGTCACCCCTTCCCCGGCCCGCACGGTCACGCCGCCCACCTCGGTGTCGGTCACGCACGCCCGCGCCACCGCCTGGATCGGCGAGGTGTAGCGGATCAGCTCCTCCACCGCCCGTCCCGGATCGGGGGCGTCGCGGACGTCCTCCAGCCTGACGGCCCGCTCGTGCAGGGCCGCCGCTGCGGCCAGGGCCAGCAGCTTGCTGCGCGAGCTGTACCCGCTGAACAGCAGCCCCCGGACCGTGTTGGACAGGACCGACGGGTCCACGCCGCTGCCGGCCGCCCGGGCCGCGACCGCGCCGACGATGCCGCCGGTCGGCGGGTCGGCGAGCCACCCGTCGATGAGCCCGGCGGACTGCTCCTGGGCGACCTGGACGGGCGCCGCGCGCTCGGGCCAGAGCCCGGCGTCCATGCCGGCCGCCGCCGCCCGCCCGATGCCGCTGATCCAGTCCCCGTCCGGCACCGGCACGCCCAGGTAGTCGGCGGTGACCGACAGCGCCAGCGGCTCGGCGAACTCGGTGAGGAGGTCGAAGGAGGGACGGTCCTCCAGCGCGGCCAGCAGCTCGGCCGCACGCGCCGCGATCAGCCGCTCGATGTCCGGGCCGTCCTGCTCCCGCAGCAGGTCCATGAAGAACCGCCGGACGACGGTGTGCTCGGGCGGGTCCAGCGTCATCATGTTGACCGTCCGCGGCGGCAGGGTCTCGCCCACGCGCCGCCAGTCGGCGGCGAAGCGCGAGCTGTCCCGCAGCACGGTCACGCAGTCGGCGTGCCGGGTGAACATCCACGACCCGAGGCGTTCGTAGAAGAACGCGGGCCGTTCGGCGCGCAGAACGGCGAGGGCGGGATAGGGGTCGGCGATCACTTCGGGGCGGGCGAGGGACATGATCGGGTCGCTGGAGAGCGCTTCGGGCACGGTGGGTCCCCTTCATCCTCCGCCGGGGCCACCCGGCCCGAGCGGTGTCCGACCGGCGGTCCTTCACGCCGTGGCCGCCCCGCCACGGTTGCCGGTCAGTCTCGATATCGGTGAACGGAATCCCGGCCGGTCGCCCCTCGCGGGACGGCTGATACGGTCGGGGAACGCGGCCGACCTCCTTTCGGAGCGGGCCGCTGAACCCCTTAACGTTCAGCCCCGGGGCCGACTTCTGCACAGAGCGGGATCACCCGATGATCTCCACGCTCCATTGGCGATTTATGATCTTGACAATGGCGGCCCGGGGCGTCCGCCACCCTTCCCGTGTTCCTCGTGCGAACGGCCCGTTTCAGGTGCCGCTCTCGGCCCCGTGGCGGCCGGAGGCCGAGAACCGCGACATCGGCAGGAGCGCGACGGCCACCGTCACGTGAATGACCACGAGCATCACGCGGGTGCCGGTCGTGGCCTGCACGAGCCAGATCGGCACCAGCGACAGGGCCAGCACCACGGCGGCCATCGTGTTCCAGATCGCCCGGGCCCGCCGGGTGAAGCGCTCCAGCACGGCCAGCGCGCCCCAGCCGAGCAGCCCGCACTGCAAGGTGAACCCGCTGATCTGCGCCAGGGTGAAGGGGTCGGACTCGCCGGAACCGGAGCCGGAGACCGTGAAGTCGGTCCCCGCCGCGCGGCCGGCCAGGAACAGTGCGCTGGCGGCCACCACCGCGCCGCCGATGGCGGCGGCCCGGGTGCCCCTGCGCCGGGACGCGGTGGAGGTGGGCTGGGCGGTGCGCGTCGTGGTCCGCATCGTGATCGTCATGGGGGACATCTCCTTCGACGGGGGCGGGTCCCGGAGGCTCCGGGGCCGCTGACCTGGTGTCTTGCTCGATGTCCCCACCATGGCCGACCCCCCTTACGGCTTCTTTCCGATGCCCTTACCGCTCCCTGTCGACGTACCGGAAGTGACGTGGCTGGTAAGCCGTCATTTGAGTCTGGTGCACAGGGTGACGCTGTTGCCGTAGGTGGCTTTGTAGACCTTGACCTCGTTGGACTTCAGCATGCACGGGGAGGAGCTGGTCGACGTCCTCAAGAACAGGCCCGGGTTGCGTGAGGTCACGATCCGTTCGGCGGCGGCGGACCAGCAGGGGACCTTGACCCACATGGACCGCTTCGTGTCGTGATGCAGGCAGCTCCCGGACTTCGCCGACGATGCGTCGCCCGCCAGCTTGAGGCCCTCGGTGGCGGAGACGGCGAACGAGGTGTTGTCGTGGTACAGGAGCCCGCAGACGATGGCGGCGCCGGCCAGCAGGGTGGCCCAGGTCTCCCAGTCCGAGCTCTCGTCCTTCTTCGCCGGCGTCTCGGTCTTGGGCGTCGGCGGCCGGGTCTCCTTCGCCGGAGCCCGCCCGACGGTCTCCGGCGGCTTCTTCGGCCGCTCCACCGGCTTCTTCTGCACCGGTTTCTTCTGTACTGGTTTCTTCTCCGGCGGCTTCTTCTCCGGGAGCTTCTTGGTCGGCGGCAGTCCGGCGCCCCCGGACCCGGTGACCTTGGCCGGCGGCTCGTCGAGCAGGGCCAGCGCCTGGTGGACGGTCGGGCGCTTGAGGGGGTCCTTCTTCATCAGCCGCTTGATGAGCGGCGCGAGCCGCCCCGCGTGCTCGGGACGGGGCGCCTTCTCGTCCGACAGGATCGCGTTGTTGATCTCGGTCAGGCTGGCCCCGCCGAACGGCGGGACGCCCTCGACCGCGTAGTACAGGGTCGCCCCGAGCGAGAACAGGTCACTCGCCCCCTGGTCCGGCTTGCCGAGGATGCGCTCCGGCGCGGTGTAGCCGGGCGTGCCGAGGAACATCCCGGGCCCGGTGAGTCGAAGGTCGTCCTGCTGGACCGCGATCCCGAAATCGGTGAGCATGACCTCGCCGTCGGAGGTCAGCATGACGTTGGCCGGCTTCACGTCGCGGTGCACGATCCCCGCGCCGTGCGCCGCCTTCAGCGCCTTCAGCATCGCCCTGGCCACCGCCACCGCGGCCTTCTCGTCCAGCCGGCCGTGCGCGGCGACCTCGTCGTACAGCGACCGCCCGGAGACCAGCTGCATGATCATCCAGGGCACGCCGTCCTCGACGGCCACGTCGTGGACCGCGACGATGTTGGGATGGTCGCGCACCTTCGCCGCGTTGCCGGCCTCGCGTCCGGCCCGCTGGATCATCTCGGTCCGCGCGGCGGCCGAGATCCCCGGATGCAGCCACACCTCCTTGACCGCGACCTCCACCTGGAGGGTCAGATCCCAGCCGCGCCAGACCCGCCCGAACCCCCCCGACGCCAGTTCCCCGTCCAGCCGGTAGCGGCCACCGATCACCTGGCCCGGTCTCGTCTCCCTCACCCTCACCACCTCGTTAGGATCATAAGGACAAAGGTGTTCCTTCAACAGTGAAAACGTGGCAGAGCGTGCCCGGACGGCCGCTCACCCCGGCGGGACGGTCCAGCCGGTGCTGGTGGCCCACCGTTCGGCGGCACCTATCAGGACGTCGGTGGCCGGGGCCTTGATCTGCCCGTAGTCCATGAAGTCCGGCACGCTCACCGCCAGCCGTCGCTTGAACGCCCCCCCCATGACCGGCGGGCCCGCTCGTCGGCGCGCAGGTAGTCGCGGAACAGCAGCGCGAATCGGGCGTTGGCCCCGGTGTCCTCCCGGAGGTGGACGTTGCAGGTGCGGGCGGGGACGGTGTTCGTCGGGAAACGGCATAGCGCCGCACGCTACCGTCGGCCGCTCGCCGTGTCCCGGGGCCGCGGGTCCGGGGGAGCGGGTCAGGGAGCGTAGCCGGTACGTGCCCGCTGCCCACCCTCGTGCGGGGCGTCCCGGCTGCTGAAGTCTTGACTGGTTCCAGAAAGTGGGCGAGCCTGTGGGACGTGTCGACGACGTCGGACTTGCGGCAGTTGCTGCGCGGGGCCGCCTTGCGCGTGACCCGTCCTCGGATGGCGGTGCTGGGCGCGGTGTACGCGCATCCGCACGCCGACACGGACTCGATCATCCGTGCCGTGCGCCGGGACCTCCCCGAGGTGTCCCACCAGGCCGTGTACGACTCGCTGCACACGCTGACGGCCGCGGGCCTGGTGCGGCGCCTCCAGCCGTCGGGCTCGGTGGCCCGCTACGAGTCGCGGGTCAGGGACAACCACCATCACGTGGTGTGCCGGGCGTGCGGTGTCGTCGCCGACGTCGACTGCGCGGTCGGCGAGGCCCCTTGCCTGACCGCGTCCGACGACCGCGGCTTCTCGATCGACGAGGCCGAGGTCATCTACTGGGGCCTGTGCCCCGACTGTTCCACCGCCCGCAGTTCCTGAGCACGGTCCCCCTGGTCCGGAAGGATGCCCATGTCTGAGAACAACGACGCGATCGTCACAGACGCGAAGACGGAGAGCGGAGACGGCTGCCCGGTCGCGCACGGGCGCACTCCGCACCCCACCCAGGGCGACGGGAACCGCCAGTGGTGGCCGGAACGGCTCAACCTGAAGATCCTCGCCAAGAACCCCGCCGTGGCGAACCCCCTCGGCGAGGAGTTCGACTATGCCGAGGCGTTCGGGAGCCTCGACCTCCCGGCCGTGAAGCGGGACATCGCGCAGGTGCTGACGACCTCGCAGGACTGGTGGCCGGCCGACTTCGGGAACTACGGCCCGTTCATGATCCGGATGGCCTGGCACAGCGCCGGCACCTACCGGATCAGCGACGGCCGCGGCGGCGCCGGGGCCGGCCAGCAGCGCTTCGCCCCCCTCAACAGCTGGCCCGACAACGGGAACCTCGACAAGGCCCGGCGGCTGCTGTGGCCGGTCAAGAAGAAGTACGGCCAGAAGCTCTCGTGGGCCGACCTGCTGATCCTCACCGGCAACGTCGCCCTGGAGTCGATGGGCTTGGAGACCTTCGGGTTCGCCGGCGGCCGGGAGGACGTCTGGGAGCCCGACGGCGACGTCTACTGGGGCCCAGAGTCCACCTGGCTGGACGACGAGCGCTACACCGGCGACCGGGAGCTGGAGAACCCCCTGGCCGCCGTCCAGATGGGTCTCATCTACGTCAACCCCGAGGGACCGAACGGCACCCCGGACCCGGTCGCCGCGGCCCGCGACATCCGGGAGACGTTCCGCCGGATGGCGATGAACGACGAGGAGACGGTCGCCCTGATCGCGGGCGGCCACACCTTCGGCAAGACGCACGGCGCGGGCCCGGCCGACCACGTCGGCCCCGACCCCGAGGGCGCCTCGATCGAGGACCAGGGCCTCGGCTGGAAGAACACCTTCGGCACCGGCAAGGGCGGCGACGCCATCACCAGCGGCCTTGAGGGCATCTGGACGAACACCCCGGTGACGTGGGACAACAGCTTCTTCGAGATCCTGTTCGGCTACGAGTGGGAGCGGACCAAGAGCCCCGCCGGCGCGTGGCAGTGGCAGCCGAAGGACGGCGCCGGGGCGGGCACCGTCCCCGACGCCCACGACGCGTCGAAGAGCCACGCTCCGACGATGCTGACGACCGACCTCTCGCTCCGGTTCGACCCGGTCTACGAGCAGATCTCGCGGCGCTTCCACCAGAACCCCGACGAGTTCGCCGACGCCTTCGCCCGCGCGTGGTTCAAGCTGACCCACCGCGACATGGGCCCGGTGGTGCGCTACCTCGGCCCCGAGGTCCCGGCCGAGACGCTGCTGTGGCAGGACCCCCTGCCCGCGGTGACGCACGCGCTCGTCGGGGCCGCGGAGATCGCCTCCCTCAAGGAGCAGATCCTCGCCTCCGGCCTGTCGGTGTCCCAGCTCGTGTCCACCGCCTGGGCGTCGGCCTCGACGTTCCGCGGCGGCGACAAGCGCGGCGGCGCCAACGGCGCGCGCGTCCGCCTCGAACCGCAGAACGGCTGGGAGGTCAACGACCCCGACGAGCTGGCGGCGGTGCTGCGCGTCCTGGAGGGGATCCAGGAGACCTTCAACGCCGCCCGGACCGGCGGCGCGCAGGTCTCGCTCGCCGACCTGATCGTGCTCGCCGGCGGTGCGGCCGTCGAGCGGGCCGCCAAGGACGCCGGTGTCGACGTCGAGGTCCCCTTCACTCCGGGCCGCGCGGACGCGTCGCTGGAGCACACCGAGGTGGAGTCGTTCGCCGCGCTCGAACCGTCCGCCGACGGGTTCCGCAACTACCTCGGGAAGGGCGACCGGCTGCCCGCCGAGTACCTGCTGATCGACCGGGCGAACCTGCTGACCCTGAGCGCCCCCGAGACGACCGTCCTGGTCGGCGGCCTCCGCGTGCTGGGCGCCAACCACCAGGGGTCGCCGCTGGGCGTCCTCACCGCGACCCCCGGGGCCCTGACCAACGACTTCTTCGTCAACCTGCTCGACCAGGGCACGACGTGGAAGGCGACGGCTGGGGACGCCAACACCTTCGAGGGGCGCGACGCCGCCACCGGCGAGGTCAGGTGGACCGGCAGCCGGGTCGACCTCGTCTTCGGGTCGAACTCCGAGCTGCGCGCGCTCGCGGAGGTCTACGCGAGCGATGACGCGAAGGAGAAGTTCGTGCGCGACTTCGTCGCGGCGTGGGCCAAGGTGATGGACCTCGACCGGTTCGACCTCGTCTGATCACGACGTCCGGGCCGGCCGGCGCGCGCCGGCCGGCCCGGACGCTCTCAGCGCGGACGGCACCGCGGGCACAGTCCCCAGAACGTGATGTCGGCCTCGTCGACCAGGTAGCCGGCGTCGTCCGCCGGATCCAGGCAGGGCGGATGCCCCACGGCGCAGTCGACGTCCTTGGCCGCTCCGCAGTTCCGGCACACCAGGTGGTGGTGGTTGTCGCCGACGCGTCCCTCGAACCGGGCCGGGCTGCCGGCCGGCTCGATGCGGCGCACGAGTCCCGCCGCGGTGAGCGCGTGGAGGGCCTCGTACACGGCCTGGAGCGAGATGTGGCCCACGCGGTCGCGCACCCCGGTGGCGATCGCCTCGACGCCGAGGTGGTCACCGTCCCGGACGGTCTCGAGCAGCGCGACGCGGGCCGCCGTCACCCGCAGGCCGGCACCGCGCAGTTCCTCGGCGGTGGTCGGAGCCAGGGGTGCGGTCATAGCACCAAATCTACCTTCATGGACGCAGAAGAGTCGGCGACCCGCACCATGCGGCACCACCCCGGCGATGGCACCGCGCTTTTGTCATGACGAGGTCATGGCGGAGGCGGGCCTCGGCCAAGTCCTTGTTCGGCGCGAGGCGCCGTGCCTAGGGTGTCGGCGGTGAAGTGGTCTGACCGAGGGGGCAAGGATGGGTAAGCACGGGAAGCCGGTGCCCTGTTCAGGCTGCGGCGGCAATGGGAAGACCGAGACCTGGCAGGACGGGAAGAAGTCGTCCATCACGTGCCCGATGTGCAACGGGACCGGCCAAGCGTGACCCCGGCCAGCCGGCGCGACTTCATCCCGGATCGGATCTGGCACGCCGAGCCCGGCGAGCCGCTCACGCCCCTCGACCGGGCCGACCGGCCGGGCCTGTGGGAACGGGTGGCCGCCTCGGACGAGGCGGTGGTGACCCAGGTCTCCGTCGATCCGCACGGGATGGTGTGGCCCACCTCGTCCTCGTCGGCCCCCTACCTCATGCGCGAGATGCTCGACGCGCTCGGGCCGGTGGCGGGCCGGAGCGTCCTGGAGATCGGCACCGGCACCGGCTACAACGCCGCGCTCATGGCCGAGGCCGGAGCCGACGTTACCACCGTGGAGATCGACCCGGACCTGGCGTCCGCCGCGTCCGCCGCGCTGGAACGCGCGGGGTTCGCCGACCGGGTCAGGGTGCTCGTCGCGGACGGCGAGGCCGGCGCGCCCGACCACGCGCCCTTCGACCGGGTCATCGCGACGGCGGCGGCCCACACCGTCCCCTACGCGTGGGTCGCCCAGACCCGCGAGGGCGGCCGGATCGTCGTGCCGTTCACCGGAGCCGAGTGCCCGGGGGCCCTGCTCGTCCTGGACGTGGCCGATGGCATCGCGGCCGGCGGGGCCGTGGGCGATGCGTTCTTCATGCCGCTGCGGGCCCAGAAGCAGCCGCAGGCCGTGTTGCAGGCCGAGCGGGCGCCCGGCGCCCTGGAGAGCCTCCGAGTAACGGTCGACCCGTCCGGCCAGACCGTCCATATCCAGCCTTGCGGATAGGGGCGCGACCGGACGGTGTTTATCCAGCCGATAGGGGCTTCTGGGACAATCGCGACGTGACTCTGTCAGAGACCGATCCCGCACAGAACTCGATGCTCCGCAGTGTCGACCTTGACGCGCTCAACAGCGCCACCAAGTATCCGAGCATCCCGACCTTCCACCCCCTCGACTCCTCGAACGGCAGCCTGCTGGACGAGCCGACCGCGTTCGCCGACGAGGACGCCCAGGTGGTCCTGACCGAGAAGGTCGACGGAACCAACTCCAGGATCATCACCTTCCCCAGCGGCGAGTACGTCATCGGCAGCCGCGAGGAACTCCTGTACGCCAAGGGTGACCTGCTCGGCAACCCGGCTCTGGGAATCGCCGCCGCCCTGCGTCCCTTGGCCGACCGCCTCACGCCACCGGCCGGCGGTGTCCGCGTCCTGTTCCTGGAGGTCTACGGAGGCAAGGTCGGTGGCGCCGCCCGCCAGTACAGCGGCCACCGCACAGTCGGGCACAGGCTCTTCGACGCCGCGGACATCCCCGCGGAGACGCTCACGTGGCCGCGCCCGCGCATCTCGGCGTGGCGTGAGGAGGGCGGCCAAGCCTTCCTGGGAGAGGCCGAGCTCGCCGCGCTGGCGGACACCGAAACGGTGCCCCTGGTGCCAAGGATCGGCGCCCTCGAATCAGCGGACCTTCCCACGCGCCTGGACGAAACCCGCGAGTTCCTCACGCGGCATCTTCCGACCACACGTGTGGCGCTGGATGACGAGGCGGGTGGACGACCGGAGGGCATCGTGGTGCGGACCACCACCCGGTCAGTGATCGCGAAAGCTCGCTTCCAAGACTATGAGCGCACTCTGAAGCGCCGTGCCTCCAAGGAGAAGCGGGGCTGAGGGCTGCCCCGTAACGGTCGGCCGGTCCGGACGTCCAGGGCGAGGAAGATCGCGGACGCCGGGCCCGACTTGTTCTACGTGGCCGCCGGGGTTCACCAGGGCCGGGTGATCCTCGCCGGCGGCAGCGAACACCATGGCCTGGCGGCCTGGGATCTCGACAACGGCGCCGTGCTGCTGACGTCCTCCCTTGAGGAGGACGATCGTCCGCTGTGGTCGGTGACCTCCTTCGAAGTGGACGGGCAACTCTGGTTCGCCTACGGCGGCGACTACAACTGGCAGGTCAGCCTGTGGGGGCCTTCCGGCGGTGAGCTGGTGGAGTTGGACAGCTCCGACCGGGGCGCCGTCCTCTCCCTGGTCGGCGGACGACTGGGGCATCGCACGGTACTGGCGGCGGGTGGCTTCGATGCCCAGGTCGCCCTGTGGGACCTGCGTTCGCGCGAGCGGCTCGCCACCTTCTCCCACCTGGAAGGCGTAGGGGTGCGCGGCCTGGCCCTGACCTCCCTCGGCCGCCGTCCAGTGGTGGTCGGCGGCGACGAGAGCGGCGACCTGTACGTGTGGGACGCCGACGGTTCGCTCGTGACGATCCTGAACTGCCATGACGTGGGCATCTGGACCCTGGACGCCGCTGTGGTCGATGGCCGTACCATCGCGGTCACCGCCGGCGAGGACGGAACCGTGCGCACCTGGGATCTGGCCGAGGGCCGCCAATCCGGCGAGGTCCTCGTCAGCGGCAAGGCAAAGGTCCTGATCACCCGATTCGGTGGCCGCCAGGTCGCCCTGGCCGGTGACAGGAGGGAGGGGATCATCCGGGGCTGGTACCTGTCGTGAGTCATGACGGGACGGCCTTGAGGGCCTGAAATCTTCTCGCCCCTGCCCGCCTCGCCCGGTACGGTCGCGAGAGTTGTTCTCACTGCGGGGACCCGCGCGGCCACCCCGGCAGTTCCCACGCTGAGAGTTGGTTTCGTCGATGGCATGCCGTATCAGTGAGCTCGTGCTCAACTGCCGCGACCCCGAGGTGCTGGCGCGGTTCTGGTGCGAGGTCCTGGACTTCGTGGTGCTCGACCGCGAGGAGGACTGCATCGAGATCGGGTCGCGCGAAGGGTTCGGCGGCCCGCAACCGACGATCATCCTCAGCCGCACCGACGAGCCGAAGAACGGGAATCTCCCGCTGCACATCGACGTCAACGCCACCGACCGGGATCAGGACGCCGAGCTCGAACGCCTCCTGACGATCGGGGCGCGCCCGGCCGACGTCGGCCAGACCGGCGAGGAGCCCTGGCACGTCCTCGCCGATCCCGAAGGCAACGAGTTCTGCCTGCTCAAGCCCCGCATCGCCGCACTCTGACGGCCTTCGCCCGCTCGGGGCCGATCCAGGTGCCCCGTTCGATGCCGTGCGCCTTCGCGAGCCGCCCCGGCACGGGTCGGGCCGTCATGGGGTCGTCCCCACCGTCCGGAGTGCGCTCTTCACCTGAAGCACGGCCTCGGTCGGGTTGTCGGCCTCGCACAACCAGACGGTGCTGTCGCCCCAGGTGAACCACCAGCGGTCGCCGTCGCTCGCGCGGCGGCGGCACCCGACCTCCACCCCGCGAGAGCCCGCCCCCGCCGTCACACGCACGAGCCGCTCACCGACCCTCTCGGATGTGAGCTTCCGGCCTCGCAGCATGACCGCCAGCGTGATCACGAACGCCGCCCCTTCTGAGGTGCCGGGCTCGGGGCCGTCGTTCTGCTGGGCATCGCCCGTCGTTTCCCTCGTCATCTCGCGCTGACTCCCGCTTCCTTGCGCTTCTTCACGTAGCGGCGCACGGCGGGCAGGTTCGGTGGCCCGGCCGTCCCCAGTTCGGCGAGCGCCTCCATCTCCGGCCTGAGGTACAGCCGCGGAGCGTTCTCGACGTTCTGGAGAGCCGAGATCACGCCCGCCTCTTCCCACCGCGCCAGCACCTTGGTCGGGATGCCGGTGATACCGGACGCCTCGCGCCCGGCGATCCATGGGCCGTCAGCGGAGGTCATGCCGTTGGCCGCCGCGATGTGGCCGAGTGTTCTGCGGGGATATTCCGAAATGATCAGGCTCATCGCGTTGCCGCCTCTCCCATTGGGTCTTGATCTGATGCGCTGCGATGCTCGGGTGACTTGTCGACCCGATGGTCCTGCCGTTGTGCAGGTAGACGAACCACCACGTGCCTTTGAAATAGATGATCCCGATGGTTACGGCCCATTCCGGTGCTTTTGTCGGGATCACGTCCAGCGCCACGTAGTTGTTGATCACGGTGAACGTGGTGAGGATTCCGGGCGTCCGGTCGAACTCCTGGGCGAGACCAGTAAGGGACGCGATCCGCTCGCTCTGCGGGATGGCCGTCTCAGGTGCGCGCTTGCGGGTCGTTGCTGGTGATGCCTGTGCGGTGCGATGCTCCGCCTGGCCACGCGGGCGTATTCCCATGGCTCACAACCCGACGGTTCGGCTGTTGCTGGTGGGGTGTTCCTCGAGCCTCATGACGACCTCTGCCTTCTCTGCGGGGACGGACTCGCCCGGGTGAGATGGATGCTATGGGCGTGGTTCTGCCGACCTGTCCAGTGCTTGCGGAAAGCTTCGATTCGCTTCCGTGATGCATCTGAGTAGAGCACCATGATTACTCGACCTGCAAGGCGTTGGAATGATTTCCGGCCGCCAATATGCGCAGGTCGGGAACCCATTGCGAATCGTGTGGATGGGTGCTTTCATTCCGGGTGAAAGACCGCCCCGAAGTAAAGTGAGGTGATGCGGATGCCAGAAGCCGCGACGGGCTCGACCGTCCCCCGAAGACAACTCGGTCGGTACCTCCGTCAGCTTCGCAACGATGCGCGCATGACGATCAACGTCGCCGCCAAGGCGTTGGAGTGGTCAGAAGCGAAGATGTGGAGGATCGAGACGGGCCAGACGTCGCTGCGGTCGCTCGACGTAGAGGCCATGTGCCGGACGTACGGTGCACCCGACGAGCTGAGAGAGGCCCTGATGGGTCTCGCGAAGGAGACCAAGGGGAAGGGCTGGTGGCACGCCTACGGCAACGTCATCCCAGACGGCTTCGATCTCTACATCGGACTGGAGGAGGCTGCCGAGAGTCTGGAGGAGTACTCGCCCGAGCTGATCCCCGGTCTGCTCCAGACGCCGGACTACCACCGTGCGCTGCTCGATAAGAGCAGGCCCGATCTACAGCCCGATGAAGTAGACCGCCGCGTGCAGTTGCGGGCACAGCGTCAGTCCTTGGTCACCCGAGTGACCTCGCCGCCGACGCTGGGTGTGGTCCTGAACGAGGCCGTAGTGCGCCGCCTGGTGGGTGGCCCGGAGGTGATGGCGGTTCAGCTTGATCGGCTGGCTGGGATGAACGAGCGACACAATGTGTCCGTCCGCGTCGCACCGTTCTCGGCAGGTGCGCATCGTGGGTTCGAGACTGGGCCGTTCATCCTCATGCGGTTCTCCACGAGTGGAGATGGACGGGATCACGAGCCGCCCACGGTGTATGTGCAAGGCTTCACAGGGGCCCTCTATCTAGACAAACCCCACGAGATTCACCGCTACGCCGAGGCATTCACGGAGAGCTGGGACGACGCACTGTCGAAGGATGACAGCACGGCGCTGTTCCGGCGGACGGCAAGGAAGATGGAGGAACGATGAGTGCTGAGTTCGCTGCTGGGATCTGGCGTAAGAGCAGCCGCAGCAATGCTGAGCAGGCATGCGTGGAGGTCGCGCGGGTGCCGCACGTCGTCGGGATTCGGGACAGCAAGAACCCTGAGGGCGGTCACCTCGCGTTCGGTCGTGCCGCGTTCGGTGGGCTGCTCGCCCGGGTGAAGGCGGGGGACCTGGACCTCTGACCGGTTCGTGTCGGCTCCGGCAGGTGTTCCTGCCGGGGCCGTCGCGCGTCACCCGATCTGTTCGGCCAGGGCGACGATGATGCCCGCGGGGCCGCGGAGATAGCAGAGCCGGAAGATGTTCTCGTACTGCGCCACCTCGCCGAGGAGTTCGGCGCCGTGGGCGCGCAGGCGGGCAATGGTGCCGTCGATGTCGTCGACGGCGAACATGACGCGATGCAGGCCCAGCGTGTTGGGCGGCGGGTTCTCCGGCTCGGCCGCGGACGCCGCGGGGGCCTGGTACTTGGTCAGCTCCAGCTTGCTGTGGCCGTCCGGGGTCCGCATCATCGCGATGTCGCTCCGGACGCCGTCGAGTCCGACGGTGCGGTCCGCGTAAGGGCCCTCGATCTCCGCCTTGCCCTCCAGCTCCATGCCGAGCGCGATGAAGAACGCGACGGCCGCGCCCAGGTCGTCGACGACGATGGCGACGTTGTCCATCCGCTGAATGGTCATGCTTTTGAGTATAGGAACGCGGTGGCCGGACGAGGCTCGCGCGCCTTAGTCCGGACGGGCGCCGGCGATGATGCTCCGGGCGTTCTTGCGGATGAGGTCGGCGGCGACGTGGGCGCCCAGCTCGTACGCGCGGGTGGGGGCGTCCCACTCGTGCGCGTGGGCGAACGTGGCCCCGTCCTGGCTGAACACCATGCCCGACAGGCTGAGCCGCCCGTCCTCGGTGGTGTGGCAGTGCCCGGCCATGGGGCTGTTGCAGTGGCCCTGGAGCGCGTGGAGCATGGTCCGCTCGGCCAGGATGTGAGTACGGGTCTCGGCGTGGTCGATCGTCTGAAGGAGCTCGACGGTCCCCTCGTCGGCCTCGCGGCACTGGACGCCGACGACACCGGCCCCGATCGCCGGGCACATCCCGTCCATGCCGAGAAGCTGGGAGACGCGGTGCTCCATGCCGACCGCGACCAGACCGCCGCGCGCCAGCACCAAGGCGTCCATCTCGCGTTCCTCGTCGAGGCGGGTCAAGCGCGGGACGACGTTCCCCCGGAAGCGCCGCACGTCCAGGTCGGGCCGCTGCCGCAGGAGCTGGGCCTTGCGCCGGACGGCGGACGTGCCGATCCGCGATCCGGGCGGCAACTCGCTGATGGCGCTGTACTCGGAGCCCGTGGGGAACACGACGGCGTCGCGGACGTCATCCCGCTCCAGGTAGGCGGCGAACACCAGTCCCTCGGGCAGCGGGACGTCGCCGGGGACGTCCTTCATGCAGTGGAACGCCGCGTCGATCCGGCCGGCCGTGAGGGCCGTGTCGATCTCCTTCATGAACAGGCCCTTGCCGCCCAGCTCGGACAGGTCGCCCTGGTGCCGGTCCGCGGTCGTCACGATCCCGACGTATTCGATCTCCAGGCCGGGCACGACCGCCTGGAGTCCGCCGATGACCTGACGGGCGTAGGCGCGTGCGAGGTGGGACGTGCGCCCGCCCAGCCGCAGCGGGCGGCGGGGCCGCGTGTGCTCGAAGCGCGCGGTGGCGGGAGACGTGGTGGTCATGGCCGGGCTTCCGGGATGTCGGGGCGGTGGACGTGTGCATCACCGAGAGTAGTCGCCGTCTATGGCGTCGTGGGGAGCGGCGATGATGGTGCCATGGGACTGTCGACGGCCTTTACGGAAATGTTCGGTGTGGAGCACCCGATCGCGCTGGCGCCGATGGGCGGTTCGGCCGGTGGGGCGCTGGCGGCGGCGGTCTCCGCCGGCGGCGGGCTCGGGATGCTGGGCGCCGGCGGCGGGGACCCGGACTGGCTGGCCCGCGAGCTGCCGATGGTCGCGGACGGAACCGGGAGACCGTGGGGTGTCGGGTTCCTGACCTGGGCGGTCGACGCCGGCGCGATCGAACGGGTGCTGGCGCACGGCCCCAGCGCGGTGATGCTGTCCTTCGGTGATCCGCGCCCGTTCGCCGGGCTCGTCCGCGCGGCGGGCACGGCGCTGATCGTCCAGGTCACCGACCTCGAAGAGGCACGGCAGGCGCTGGACGCGGGCAGGACACCGAGCGCAGCAGCGTCCTCGACATCGCCCGTGGCTCCCGGTGGCCCTCGAAATACGTCGCCCGCACCCTCGGCCACCCCTACCTCGACCGCTGGCGGGGCCGGGAGGCGGAACTCGCCGCGGACCCCCGCGCCCGGCAGGCGTACCAGGACGAGGTCGCACGGGGCGATCTGCCCGCGCTGCCGGTGTGGGCCGGCGAGGCCGTCGATCTCATCGACGACCTGCCGCCCGCCACCGGACTCGTCGGCACCCTGGCCGCTCAGGCCGAGGACGCGTTGGCCCGAGCGGGCAGGCGCTGATGTGCGCGAGCAGCTCCCGGCGGGTGTCCTCGCGGACGGGCCGCAGCGCCTCCTCGTCGGTGAGCGGGACGGCGCGGCGGACCTGGGTGGCGAGCGCCCTGTAGAACGACGGGACGCCCGGATTCCGGTCTTCGCGCAGGCGCGCACGACATGACGGCGGGCTCCGACCGGTTCGATCGGAGCCCGCCGCCGTCTTGTGTTGAGAGCCCGGAATTCCGTGACGGTTCAGGCCGCCGGAATTGCGAGGTGATTCACTTCCGCCAACGGAAGAAGTTGGACTCGCGCGTCATGTAGAGGTCGCCCGACGGGGCCTGGGTCAGGACGGATATCGGGCGGGCGAGCTGCGTGTAGGCGAGGGTGTCGCGGTCGATCTTGAACACCTTGGCCTGCGCCTTGCCGTAGAGGTTGCCGTCACGGGCGTCGAAGAAGAGGAAGCTGTCCCGCCACACGTGGTGCACCTTGTCCCACGCGTAGTCGCAGTACTTGGCGCTGCGCAGGGTCTGCCGGGTCGCCGGGTCGAACTCGAACACGGTGCAGGTGGAGAAGCCCCACACGTGGCCCTTGTCGTCGGTGGTCAGGCCGCTGATCGCCCGCTCGCCCGGGACCGGGACGGCGGTGTAGCGCACCGCCCCGGTGGCGACGTCCACGGCGACGAGCTTGGCGTCGGGCTCCTTGGCGTCGATGCCGTTGCCGCCCCACACCGAGGTGGTCCCGTACACCACGCCGTCGCGGTAGGTCAGCCCGACGATGCTCTGGGTGGGGACGACGTCGTCGAGCACCCGGCCGGTGCCGGTCTTCGGGTCGTACAGCGCCAGCACGCCCCCGAGGACGCCCGAGGTCGGCACGGTGCCGACGGCGAGCACGCCCCCGGCGTCGATCATCGCGAAGGGCCGGTCCTGCTGTTGCTTCGACAGGTCCATGATCTTGCGGGGATTGGAGCCCGGGGCCCAGGGCAGCGCCGGGTCGTACTCGTAGATCAGCGCCTTCGGGTACTCGCCGAGGTAGAGCTTGTCCCCGACGGTCACCATGCCCTCCATCTGGCCGACGCCCTTGCGGCCGACGACGGCGCCGGTGGCCGGGTCGTAGCTGGCCAGCCCGCCGGACAGGTAGCCGCTGCCGTAGACCTTCCCGTCCGGCCCGATGCCCAGCGACTCGACGGCGGTCGGCTGCTCGGGCAGCTCGGCCTGGAGCGCGACGACCTTCCCGGTCCGGACGTTCACCCGCCACAGCCCGCCGCCGGTGTTGGCCTTCACCAGCAGCTCGCTGCCGGAGAGGCGGCCGACCAGGTGGAGCAGCGCGTCCGACTCGACGTGGGCGAGCACCCGGGTGGTCCCGGTGCTGACGTCGACGGCGGTCACGTCGCCGTCCCGGATGACCTGGAGCCGGTCGCCCTGCGCGACCAGGCCGATGCCCGACACGCCGGGGACGTGCCGGGTCCACCGGCGGTGGGCCAGGTCGTAGAGCCACAGCTCGCCCGCCGCGGCCGAGGCGGCGAACCGCACGGCGAGGTACCGCCCGACGACGCGCACGTCGTAGGCGAACTGGTCGGTGTCCAGGCCGGCGGGCAGGGGGAGCTCCCGCTTGGCGCCGGTCTCCGGGTCGACGGCGACGACGTGGGCGTGGGCGCCGAGGCCGGCGTACACGGTGCCGTCCGGGCCGATGTCGAGCGAGCGGACGAACTGCTCGCCCTCCACGAGCCGGCCGTAGTCGCGGACCGCGCCGGTGGCGGGGTCGTGGCGGAAGAGCCGGCCGCCGGGAGAGGTACCGCCGTAGAAGCGCCCGGCGGAGTCGGCGGCGACCGCCCAGATGAACGTCTCTCCCGGCAGCGGCGTGCCGAGGTCGGTGACGGCCGCCGCCCCCCAGGCCCAGCGGAACGCCTTGCCGGACGAGTAGCTGCCGATGAAGGCGGTGCCGTCGGGCCCGGCGGTCACGGCCCAGGTGCCGAGCGCGCCCGGGAGCGGCAGCTCGTACTTGCGGGACCCGTCGCGGGTGTCGATGACCGAGAACAGCGCGCTGCCCGCCGAGACCGTCGACACCGTGTACAGGTAGGCGACGCCGTCGCGGTGCACCACGACGCCGCCGGGGGTGGTGGTGCTGCTGAGCGGCAGCGCCGGCAGCGGCTCGAGGGCCGCCGCGGACGCCGGCGGCGCCAGGGCCAGCGCGGAGGCGAGCAGCAGCAGTGCCGCCGCCAGCAGGGCATGGACTCGTCTCATTGATCGGCTCCTCGCCGCAGGGGGTGCCCCTTTGATAGCAATCACCCCACTAACGGTCAAGGCCGAAATGGCTGAAAACGGACGAGGTGTGTCCGAGAATTCGTATTTTGCGGCAAAGGCTTGACGGGCCTGGCCGGGAGGCGTTCAATTCCGGTCGGGACCGCAACTGTCACCTCTGGGAGGCCCAGTGCCCTCAACCCGCATCCTCGCCGCGGCCGTGCTCGGCGCCGCCGTCCTCGTCCCGCCGGCCGCGGCCGGTCCCGCGGCGGCCGGGACGGCTCCGTCCGCCGGGCGGCCCGCCGTGGTCCCGCTCGGCACCCCGCTTAGCGACGTCCTGCTGATCGGCGGGACCGTCGCCCCCGGGCCGAACGGGCGGCCCGCGCTCTGGAACATCTCGACCGGCACGCCCGCCCGCCTGAACGCCGTCGACCCCGCCACCGGCGCCAGCCTGGTCTCCGCGCCGCTGCCGGGGGCCGAGGGCGGCTGGGCCGTGACGGCCGCGCCGGACGGCACGATCTACGCCGGCACCTACAACGGCGGCCGGCTCTACCGCTGGCGTCCGGGCGCGGGCGACACCGTCGAGGACCTCGGCCGTCCGCTGGCCGACCAGTCGTTCATCTGGCGGCTCACCACCGACCCGGACGGGAACGTCTACGGCGGCACCTCACCGGGCGGACGGCTCTTCCGCCTCGACGCCCGCACCGGCGACATCCGCGACTACGGCCAGCCCGTCCCAGGGCAGGGCTACATCAAGAGCATCGCCTACGCCAACGGCAAGGTGTACACCGGCTCCTACGCCGAGGCCCACATCGCCGAGACGGACGCGGCCACCGGAGCGGCGCGGGAGCTGCCCGCCCCGCCCGGCCTCGGCGACATCGGGAACAAGCAGGTCTACGACATCAACGAGCGCGGCGGGCGGCTGTACGTCCGGATCGGCAGCGCCTTCCCCAGCCCGATGTTCGTCTACGACCTCGCCGCCGGCCAGTGGGCGGACGAGATCCCCGACGCGCACGGCCTGGACGTCTCACCCGCCGGGGACGACGGCGAGGTCTACCTGATCCAGAAGAGCGAGCTGAAGCGCTACGACCCGAAGACCCGGCAGCTCACCGGCACCGGCCTGGCCTTCACGGGACGGGTGCAGAACGCCCGCTCGATCGGCTGGGCCGAACTCGGGCTGCCCGACTACCCGGGCCGGAGCGTCGTGGGGACGCTGTGGCGTGGCGAGATGTTCCGCTACAACCCGCAGACCGGCAAGTTCGCGATCCTGCCGACGGAGGTGAAGCGGGAGCCGATCGAGATCCTCTCGCTCGCGGGCGGCAGGACGAGCGTCTACGCGGGCGGCTTCCTGAACGGCGGGCTGTCCATCGTCGACCCGGACTCCGGCAAGGCGGTCTTCAACCGGTTCTCGCAGGTGGAGTCGGTCATGGAGACCGCCGGCGGCAAGGTCTGGATCGGCGCCTACCCGGAGGCCCGGCTCTACGCCCACGACCCCGCGCAGCCGTGGAGCAGCCCCGAATACTCACCGGGGCCGCCCGGCGCCGCCGACAACCCCCGGCTCGCGATCAACCTCAAGCCGCACGTGCAGATGCGCGCCCGGGCGCTGACGGAG
This sequence comes from Actinomadura xylanilytica, assembly GCF_030283145.1. Taxonomy (GTDB): domain Bacteria; phylum Actinomycetota; class Actinomycetes; order Streptosporangiales; family Streptosporangiaceae; genus Spirillospora; species Spirillospora xylanilytica. The sequence goes on along the minus strand of NZ_JASNWE010000002.1, from coordinate 359,721 downwards.
GTCGACGGCCGGATCGCGGTCGGCACCGTCCCGGAGGGCGACCGGCTCGGCGGCGCCCTGGTCCTGCACGATCCGCGCTCGGGAGAGTCCGAGGTCGTGCGGAACGTGGTCCAGGACCAGAGCGTGTTCGGGCTGGCCGCGCGCCGGGGCGTCGTCTACGGCGGTACCTCGATCACCGGCGGGCTGTCCACGACGCCGCCGACCCGCAAGGAGGGGACGGTCTTCGCGTGGGACGCCGCCCGGAGCCGCAAGCTCTGGGAGACCGTGCCGGTGCCCGGCGCGGGCACCGTCAGCTCCGTCGCCATCGGCTCCGACGGGAACCTGTGGGGCATCGCGGGGCGGACCGTCTTCGCGGTGGAACCGCGGCGGGGCACGGTCGTGCGGCGGCTGGCCCTCGGTACCGGCACGGCCGGCGGCGACCTGGTCACCGCCGGCCGCGTCCTGTACGCCGGTCTCGACGGCGACAAGATCTTCCGGATCGATCCCCGGTCACCCCGGACGCCCACGCTCGTGGTGGAGCACCGGAACCGGCGCCTGGCGGTCGGGCCCGGCGGCCGGCTGTTCTTCTCGGACGGCGCGGACCTCTACCGGGTCGATCCCCAGCACTGATCCTCCGTCGCCCCTCGTTTAACCGGCCGGGATCCGGTTGTGGACGTCCTTCACCAGGTTCTGCATCGACGTGCGGAAGACCTCGGCCTGATGGTCGCCGAGGAACACGGTGTGCCCGAACACCTCCAGGGCGACGAGGCCGTGCATGTGCCCCCACGCATTCAGGAGGAGGGACGTCGCGGGAGGCGGCAGGGCTCCGAGACCGTCCGCCGGCAGGTGCTCCAGATGCGTTCGGAGTGAAGGCGAGAGCCCGCCGGTCTCGGCCGCCGCCAGTTGCGCCGTGGTGAACCCGCCGAACAGCTCGCGCTGGAAGACCGCGCTCATCCGGCGGACCGCCTGGGTGCTGGCGCCCTCCATGGGTGCCGCGTAATGCCGCAGCGGCGCTCCGTAGATGAGCTGGAACCGCTCGGGATGGGCGACGGCCCACACGCGGTAGCCCTCGGCCGCGATCACCAGCCCCGGCAGGGCGGCGTCGTCCGGCGCGGTGTCGACGGCGGCCTGCACCGCGTCGGCGAGGTCGTCGTGCGCCTTGGCGACGAGCGCCGTGACGAGGTCGTCCCGGCTCGAGAAGTAATGGTAGAGCGCCTGCACGGTCATCCCGAGACTCCGCGCGACCGCCCGCAGGGAAAGGGCGGCGGGCCCGTGCTCGGCGATATGGCGCTCAGCGGCGGTGAGGATCTCGCGGACGGCGACGCCCCGGCGGCGCTGGCGCAGCGACAGCATGCCGGTTGCAGATTCGTCGGGAGGCATGCGGCGACCGTACGGCACTTCCTGAAAATGCCCCTCGCCCGCAGCCCCCGCGCCGCCGCGGAGCAGCCGACCCGCACCTTCGATACCCGCCCCGGCCTCGCATAGCGGTCGCGAAAGGGCTGACAACCGGGTGGCCGGGCTGCGAGGCTTTCGTTGCACCTTGCTCGCCTTGTGCGGTGATGGGGTGGGCACGCGGTACAGGGGACACGAGGAGGCGACGGACGTGACCGTCTCGATGGTGAAGGGCCAGCGGATCTCGCTGGAGAAGCCGGGCGGAGCGCTGCGCATGGTCCGGATGGGCCTGGGCTGGGACGCGGTACGCAAACAGGGCTTCTTCGGCTCCCGGCAGCGGGAGATCGACCTCGACGCCTCCTGCGTGCTCTACGCCGACGGCCGCCTCGCCGACGTGGTCTACTTCGGCAAGCTGGTCAGCGACGACGGCTCGGTCCGGCACACCGGGGACAACCTGACCGGCGCGGGCGACGGCGACGACGAGTCGGTGGTCGTCGATCTGGCCCGGCTGCCGGTGCACGTCAGCTCGCTGGTGTTCACCGTCAGCTCGTTCAACGGGCAGACCTTCAACGAGGTGGACAACGCCTTCTGCCGGCTGGTCAACGAGACGGACGGCGGCGAGCTGGCCCGGTACACGCTGACCGGCGGGGGCGCCCATACCGCCATGGTGATGGCGCGGCTCTACCGGCACGGCGAGGCGTGGAAGATGAACGCGATCGGGGAGCCGTGCCACGGCCGCACCTTCGAGGACATGCTGCCGACGATCACCGGCCTGGCCTGACCGGCGATGCTCGAACTCTCGCACGGCGCCAACACCGCGCTGCCCGCCCGGCGGATGACCGCCACCGTGTCCTGCGCCGTGCCCGTGGACGTCAGCGCCCTGCTGGTGGGCGCCGACCTGCGCGTGCGCTCCGACGCCGACCTGGTGTTCTTCAACGCGCCCGAGGCGCCCGGCGTGCGCTGGGCGGGCGACGGCGGCCGGCAGCGCGTCGACCTCGACCTCGGCGCCGTCCCCGCGGACGTCCACGCGGTGCTCGTCGCGGTCAGTCTGACCGGCGGCGGGCTCTCGTTCGGGGCGGTGCCGCCGCCGCAGGTCCAGCTCACCACGGCCGGCGGCGACCCGATGGCGCTGTTCACCGTCGCGGGGCTGGGCCCGGAGAAGGCGATCATCGGACTGGAGCTCTACCGCCGGGCCGACCGGTGGAAGGTGCGCGCGGTCGGGCAGGGCTACGCCGGCGGGCTGGTCGAGCTGGTCGAGGCGCACGGCGTCGAGGTGGACGACCCGGGCGAGGCGGAGGCCGGCATGGGCGCCGCGCCGCCCGGCCCCGCCGTCGGGGCGCCGCCGGGACGGCCCGTCCCCCCGGCTGCCCCGCAGGGGCCGTCCGCACCGCAGGCGCCGTCGTCCTCGGAGGTCGGCTACCTCGAGCGGTGCTGGCTGGTCTGGGAGGACGCGAGCCGCTCGCTGGCCGGGTTCCGCTCGTCCACCGAGCACGCGCTCAACATCCGCAACGACGAGGTCACCGGGCGGGTGCCGCGCGGGCGGTTCGACCAGCTCATGGCGGCGGCCGACCAGCGGCTGCGGGCCGATGCCGAGCAGCTGCGCGGCGAGCTCGCCCGGGTGGAGCCGCACGTCACCGCGGAGGCGGCGCCGTTTGACGCGCCCTCCTGGCTGACCTGGCGGCCTCGCACCGATCTGGCCGAGGGGATGCTGCTGGGACGGCTGTCCACCGTGGAGCTGCCCGATCTGCGGGTGCCGCTGGTCCTGCGGGCGCCCTGGCGGCGCGGCGTGTGGATCTCGCGGGGCACGGTGCCCGGCGACGCCGCCGCCTACGCCTGGTCGCTGGTGACCCGGTTCCTGGCCGCCGTCCCGCCCGGGCTGGTCGGGCTGGAGGTGATCGACGCGGCGGGACTGTCGGGGGCCGGCTGGCTGAACGCGCTCGACCCGTCCGGAGGGCGGCTGCTGGGCGGCGGGGTGGCGACCGGGCCGGCGGCGGCCGAGCGGCTCCGGCGGCTGCTCGACCTGGTCGACCTGCGCCGGATCGGCGGCCCGGACGGCGAGTCGCCCTCCGGGCCGGACGGCGGCCCCCCGGTGCGGCTGGTGGTGGTCATGGACGCCGGCGCCGCCCTCGACGGCGAGGAGGCGCACGGGCTGCTGCGCCTGGTGGAGGACGGGCCGCTGGTCGGGGTCCCGGTGCTGCTGGTGGAGACCGATACCCCGGCCGCCGAGTCCGTCCGCGCCATCCGGATCCGGCAGTCCTGCAACAACCTTCCGTCCAGCCAGGGCGCGGTCGGCGACTCGTGGGTGGGCATGGACTGGACGCTCACCCCGGAGGTGCTCCCGGACGGCGGCGACGGCTCGCGCGCCCCGGCGCTGCTCGCGCACGTGCTCGGCGCCCACGCGCGCACCATCGGCTCGTCCGGCTAGGGCGGTCCCGTGGACTGACGGGGATCAGACCGACGGTGATCCGTACCATTCCCAGGCCTTCACGCCCTGGCCGTCGCGGTCGAGGTCGTACTGGGCCCAGCCGTCGGCGGTCCAGCCGCCGTTGGCCGTCGAGGCGTCGACGGAGGTGACGCAGAGCTCGATGCCGCTCTTCTGAGTGTTCACGGCGTGGCGGATGTCGCACAACCGGAACGTCTTCACGACGTCGTTGCGTTCGAGGCGGACGGTGACGTTGAACCGGTCGAACTTGCGCTTGTCGTCGGTGTCGGAGTCGCCTCCGTTGTTCCAGTGCACGTCCGCATAGGCGTAGTGCTTTCCGTCGGAGCGCTTGATCACGCAGAGGTTGATGGCGAAGCTGGTGTCGGTGCCCGGCGTCGGGAAGGTCTTCTTCATCCGTGAGTCGTCGCTGTAGATGCAGCGTTCGGTCGACGCGGACGCCGCCGGGGCCAAGGTGGTGACGGTGGCGGCGACGACGGCGGTCGCGAGCAGGGGACGTGCGATTCGAGCGAAGCCCATGGTGTTCCTTCGGGTTGTGCCAGGGGGTGGCCGTCGCAGGACGGCCGTCCAGAGGCTACCGGCGACAACGATCTTGCTGCCAGCCCTCACTCCGGAGCCGAAGATGTCGCAGGGCCCAGTTCACGCACGTCACGTCGCCGCGGGGCCGCGAGTGCGTCTCAAGACGCAGATCGTGACGAACACCCTCGCTACCCTGAGCGTCAAACAGACGGCGATGTTCACAAACGTGAAGCAGGTGAGATGTCCGGCGCAGCACTCAGGGCGCTCAGGGCCGGTGACCCGGAGCGGGTCGGGCCGTACCGACTACTGGCACGGCTGGGAACCGGTGGGATGGGCCAGGTCTACCTGGGCAGCTCGCAGGGGCGGCGATCGGTCGCGGTCAAGGTCGTCCACCCGCACTTGGCCGACAGCGCGGTGTTCCGGCGCCGGTTCACCAAGGAGGTCGCGGCGGCACGGCGCATCGGGGGCTTCTACACGGCGCAGGTGGTGGACGCCGATACCGACGCCGACCCGCCGTGGCTGGTGACGGAGTACATCGCCGGGCCGACGTTGCAGGACGCCGTCGACGAGAACGGCGCGCTGCCCGAGGCCGCGGTCGCGGCGCTCGGCGCCGGGCTCGCCGAAGGGCTGCGGGCGATCCACGACCAGAACATGATCCACCGGGACCTCAAGCCGGGGAACGTGCTGCTGGCGCGGGACGGGCCGCGGATCATCGACTTCGGCATCGCCCGCGCGATGGACGCCCCCACCCAGACCGTGTCCATGGTGGGCACACCGGGGTACATGTCGCCCGAGCAGTATCTGGGCGGCGACCTCGGACCGGCCAGTGACGTGTTCTGCCTGGCCGCCGTGCTGGCCTTCGCGGCCACCGGCCGCCATCCCTTCGGGGAGGGGCCGGGCGATGCCCTCGGCTACCGCGTCCGCCACGAGGACCCGAACCTGACGGGCGCACCGGAGTCTTTGCGGCCTCTGATCGCCGCCGGTCTGGAGAAGGACTCCGGCGACCGTCCCCCTGTCGGGGAGTTCCTGGACCGCTGCTCCGCGCTGGCCACGGGCGAGGGAATGTCCCTGCCGAGATCGTTCACCACGATGATCGCCACGCGGGTGGCCGAGACCGAGGTCTTCGCGGGGAAGGCCACCACGGGGGGACGGGAGGAACGCCCTCGGCAGGACCCGCCGCCGCCCCGCTGGCAGCCGCGGCAGGAGTCGGCGCAGGGGCGTCCTCCAGGGGAGCGGCATTCCGCGCCCCATCCGCCCGCCAATCCGCCGCCCCATCCGCCCGCCAGACCGCCCGCCAGGCCGCCGGTCAAGCCCAACGCAGGCGGAGTCGCGGTCGGGGCCGGGGTCGTGGGAGTGCTGCTGGTCGCCGTGCTCATCTTCCTCGCCAACAACGACGAGTCCGGGCCGAGCAGTGCCAGGTCCAGCCCGACCTCGACCGAGACCCCGACCGCGACTCCGAGCCGGATGACCGATGTCACCGGTGACGGGGGGAGTTCCCAGCAGCCGAGCCCGACCCCCGACCCGACCTGGGAGGCGTTCGACGACATCTCGGTCGGTGACTGCCTGGACGCGCTGAAGGACCCCTACGACTCCAGCGAGTGGACCGAGGACATGCCCAACGCGGTCTCCTGCGGCCGGAGTGACGCCTACGTGAAGGTGACCGGGGTGAGGAGCTCGAGCAGCTCGTGCGATTCCAAGTCTCTCGACGGAGAATCCTGGTGGAGGTCCCCCACGCACGACGGGGACAATCTCTACCTCTGCCTGCGGCGGCAGTTCAGGGAGGGCGAGTGCTTCCTGGGCGAGAAGGGCAGCAAGAAGGGCTTGGTGGCCATCAACGGGCATGGCCTGATGACCTCATGGGACTGCGATAAGACCACCGTCCCCAAGGCCTTCGACTACATTCTCAAGTTCACCGGCTATTACGAGAGTAGGTGTCCCAGCGGCTCGCGGACATGGGAGGACTTCCGCGAAGGCGTGTTCTGCGCCCGGGTGGTCTGAGGGCGAGGGCGGTCATCGGGTGAAGCCGCGCATGAGCGCCTTGAGCATCTGGGCCGGGTCCGGCTGCGGCACGTTGATGAGGCCGCGGTAGACGACCAGGCCGACGAGCATGTCCGACAGCAGCCACAGGTCGGTGCCCGCGGACAGCTCGCCCCTGGCGATCGCCTGCTCGTAGATCGTCCAGCTCCGCGTCATCCGGTCGCGCATGGCGGTGCGGATGATCTCGGCGACGGCGGGGTCGCGGCCCGCCTCTCCGAAGATCTCCCGGGTCCGCTCCGCGATCTCGGGCGAGCTCCAGGCGGCGAGCGTCTCGGTGACGATCACGAGCAGGTCGCCCTCCAGTGAGCCGGTGTCGGGGACCGCGGGGACCTGGGCGTCCATGGCCAGGGTGAGCGCGTCGAGCAGCATGTCGCGCTTGGTGGCGTAGCGGCGGAAGACGCTGGCCCGGCCCACGCCGGCGGCCGACGCCACCTCGTCCATGGTGAACGAGGGCCCCTTGCTCACCAGCAACGTGACCGCCGCCTGCTTGATGCGCGCATCGACGTCGGGATCGGGCTTGCGGCCGCGAGGCTTCATTGTGATACTCCAAGTATCAGAGACTGTTGGTCTCAGAATTGGGGTCGGACATGAGAGTACTCATCGTCGGTGCCGGCGTCGCGGGACTGGCCGCGGCGCGCGGGCTGACCGCGGCGGGTCACGACGTCGAGGTGTACGAGGCGGCGCCGGAGCCGCGCACCGAGGGCGGTGCGGTCTCGATCTGGCCGTCCGCCACCGGCATCCTCCGCGAGTTCAAGGTCGACCTCGACGGCGCGGGGTGCCGCCTGGAGGCGATGACGAACCGGTCGGTGCGCGGGCGCTGGCTCGGCACGATCGACCTCACCGCCGTCGAGCGCCACTTCGGCGGCCTGCCCGCCCTGCACATCACCAGGCGCGAACTCGTCGAGCGGCTCGCCGAGGGTGTGCCGGTCCGCTACGGCCACGCGGTCGCCGCCGTCGACCCCGACCGTGCGGAGATCACCTTCGCCGACGGGAGCACCGCGCGCGGCGACCTGCTCGTCGGTGCGGACGGCCGCAGATCGGTCATCAGGCAGGCGCTGTGGGACGGCGACGCGAGCAGGCTCAACGGCTGGGCCACCTGGCAGGCGCTCACCTCGCCGCCTCCCGAGATCACCGAATCGGGCCGGGTCGTGATGGTCTCCAACGGGCGGTCGCTCGGCAGCGTGGCCCCGGCCGGACATGGGAAGGCACTGTGGTGGTTCGACCTGCGGGCCAAGCCGGGAAGCCAGTTCTGGGGCGACGCACCCGACCCGATGGACCGGCTGCGCGAGCGGTTCGGTCGCTGGCCGGAGCCGTTCCCGACGCTGCTCGAGCACGCCCAGGGTGCCGACTTCTACCCGCACCACCGGCACCGCGTGCCGACGGTCTGGGGCCGCGGGCCGACCACGCTCGTGGGCGACGCGGCCCACACCATGCCGCCGGCGATGGCGATGGGCACCGTCCAGGCACTCGAGGACGCCTGGGCACTGTGCGGCTCGTCCGACGACCTGCGCGGCTACGAGCGCGCCAGGTCCAAGACCGTGCGCCGGGTCGCCAGGATGGTGGGCACCGAGATGCCCAGCCGGCAGGGGCCGCTGACCGGTCTCGTCTCCGACGCGTTCTCGACCAGGTCCTACATCAACTGGCTCCGCTCGGCCAGCGACTACCTCCGGCGGTGACGCGGGCCGCCATGGCGGCGGGGACGGCGTGGCCCGCGCGGGCCGGAGACCGGTACTCGATCGGCGCACGGGGAGTACGACCTCGCAGGGCTTCAAGGGGCGCGGCTACGGAAGGCTAGACGGAATCGTGTGCGGCCACGACTCGGCCGACCCCCCCACCGGACGGCCCGGCGAACTCGACTTAGGTTAGGCTCCCCTTAATCGCGGCCGATTTCGGAGGAAAAGTGGTGCTAGGCGGAGTCGACGGCCGCGGATGAGCGCGGTCATGGAGGAGCGGCTCGCACCCGGGGTCGCGGTGGCCCGCCGGCGGCGGGTCGTGGGGTTGGGCGTGCTCGTGGCGGTCCTGGTGGCCGCGGGGGCGGCGTCGCTGGCCGTCGGCGCGCGGGCGCTGAGCCCCGGCGAGGTCTGGTCCGGGCTGTCCGCGGCACCGGACTCCGACCAGCGGCTCACCGAGATCAGGCTGATCGTGCAGACCGTCCGGGTGCCCCGGACGGTGCTCGCGATCGTGGCGGGCGTCGCCCTGGGGATCGGCGGGGCGCTGATCCAGGGGTGCACGCGCAACCCGATCGCCGACGCGGGCCTGCTGGGGGTGAACTCCGGCGCCTCGTTCGCCGTGGTGGCGGCGGTCTCCGTCTTCGGGTTCGCCAACCCGTTCCAGTACGTCTGGTTCGCCTTCCTCGGGGCGGCGGTCGCCGGTGTCGTCGTGTTCGGGCTGGCGAGCATCGGGCGGGGGGCCGGCAACCCGCTGACACTCGCGCTGGCCGGGCAGGGGATCACGGTGTTCCTGGTGGCGGTGACCACGGCGGTCGCGCTGTCGGACCAGAAGTCGCTGAACGCGCTGCGGTTCTGGAACGCGGGCTCGGTGGCCGGTGTCGGATTCGACGTCATCTGGCCGGTGACCGCGTTCATCGCGGTCGGGCTGGTCCTGGCACTGACCACGCTGCCCGCCATCAACCTGCTCAACCTGGGCGACGACGTGGCGCGGGGGCTCGGGGTGAACATCGCGCTGAGCCGGACGGTCGGCATCGTCGCCATCACCCTGCTGGCCGGCGCGGCGACGGCCGCGTGCGGCCCCATCGCGTTCCTCGGACTCATGGTGGCCCATGTGGCCCGGTACCTGACCGGGCCGGACTACCGCTGGCTGGTGCCGTACGCGGGACTGCTCGGAGCCGTCGTCCTCCTGGTCTGCGACGTCGTGGGGCGCGTGGTCACACGTCCGGGCGAGTTGGACGCGGGCGTCGTCGTCGCCCTCCTCGGCGCCCCGTTCTTCGCGGTCCTGGTGTGGCGCGGAAAGTTCAAGAGCGCATGAACGGAACGGACGTGCAGCGATCGGTGGCGCCGGGCGTGCGGCTCGGCCACGTGTCGTTCGTGTGGCGCCCCTGGCCCGTCCTCGTCACGCTGCTGCTGGCGGCGGCGACCTTCCTGGTGTTCTGCCTGTCCATCGGCGTCGGGGACTTCCCCATCGCCCTGCCCCGGGTGATCGCCACGATCCTCGGCCGGGGCGAGCGGGTCGACCAGTTCGTGATCATGGACCTGCGGATGCCGCGCGCGCTGGCCGGGCTGATCGTGGGGATCGCGCTGGGAGCGTCCGGGGCGATCACGCAGTCCATCGCACGCAACCCGCTGGCCAGCCCGGACGTCCTGGGGATCACCCAGGGCGCCGGCGCGGTCGCGGTGTTCCTGCTGACGGTGTCGGGCGGGACCGCCGCGGCGATCGCCGGTTCGGCGGGCGTGTCCGCGGCGGCCCTCGCGGGCGGTCTCGGCACGGGCCTGCTGGTGTACTTCCTGGCGTGGCGGCGCGGGATCGACGGCTTCCGGCTCATCCTCATCGGCATCGCGGTGAGCGCGGCGATGCAGGCGATCACGAACTGGCTGCTGGTCACGGCCGACATCAAGGACGTGGCCCGGTCCCAGGCATGGCTGGTGGGCTCGCTGGACGGCCGGTCGTGGGACGAGGTCGGGGTGGCGCTCGGGTGCACGGTGGTCCTCATCGCCGTCGTGGCGGGCGTCGCGTTCCAGTTCAGGCCGATGCACTTCGGCGACGAGGTCGCCGCGGGACTGGGCGTCCGGTACTCGGCGGTGCGGGCGGTCATGCTGCTGTGCGCGGTGCTGCTGGCCGGTGTGGCGGTGAGCGCGGCGGGCCCGGTCCCGTTCGTCGCGCTGGTGGCGCCGCAGGTGGCGATGCGCCTGGTGAGGTGCCCGACGCCGCCGCTGGTGGCCTCCGGCCTGGTGGGCGCCTCGCTGCTCATCGGCTCGGACCTGGTGGCGCGCACGGCGCTGCCGGTCACCCTCCCGGTCGGCGTGGTCACCGCCGCGATCGGCGGCCCCTTCCTCGTCTATCTGCTAGTGCGGGCGAACCTCAGACGGGTGGCGTGAAGTGAGACGGAAGCCGAGCAAAGTGGATCTCGTGGCCGGTCGGGAGGCCACCGGCCGGGACGCCGCCGGGGCCGGGACCGGGGCGACGGCCGCACGGCTGGCCGCCAGGGGCGTCGCGGTCGGGTACGGCGGCCGGATGGTCATCGACGACCTCGACGTGGCGATCCCGCCAGGGGTGATCACCACGATCATCGGCCCCAACGGCTGCGGGAAGTCGACCCTGCTGCGGACCCTGTCACGGCTGCTCAGGCCGGCCAAGGGCACGGTCGTGCTGGACGGTGACGACATCGTCAAGCTGAAGACCAGGGACGTGGCGAAGAAGCTCGGCCTGCTGCCGCAGGCGCCGGTCGCACCGGACGGGCTGACGGTGGCCGACCTGGTCGCCAGGGGCCGCCATCCGCACCAGGGCTGGCTGCGGCAGTGGTCGTCGGACGACGCCTCCGTCGTGGAGCGCGCGCTGGCCATGACTGGGGTGTCGGACCTGGCCGGCCGTCCGGTCGACGCGCTGTCGGGCGGGCAGCGCCAGCGCGTCTGGATCTCGATGACCCTGGCCCAGGGCACCGACCTGCTGCTGCTGGACGAGCCGACCACCTACCTGGACCTGGCGCACGCGATCGACGTGCTCGACCTGGTGGACGACCTGCACGAGTCGGGACGCACCGTGGTCATGGTGCTGCACGACCTCAACCTGGCCACGCGCTACAGCGACAACCTCATCGTGATGCGGGCGGGGTCGATCCTGGCGCAGGGGCACCCGCGCGACGTGATCACCGCCGAGCTGCTGCACGAGGCGTTCGGGCTGCGCGCCCAGGTGATCGACGATCCGGTGGGCGACCGGCCGCTCATCGTGCCGATCGGCCGCGCCCACGTCCGGCCCGGCGGACCGGACCCGGCGGCGAGTGGAGAAAATAGTTAGGTTAGGCTGCCCTTACTTCCACCTGGTAAAGTTCGCCCCCCGGAGACGGGACCGCGGCGGACCGCACGAAAGCAAGGATGTCGAATGCCCCTCCCCCGAACGACACCGACGAAGTCCTGGCGGCGGCTGGCGGCGATCCTGTCCGCCGTGACCCTCGGCGCGGGCCTCCTCGCAGGATGCGGTTCCGGTGCGGCTGAGGAGCCGGGCGACGGCGCGCCGGCCGCCGCGGCCGGCGCGTTCCCGGTCACCGTGGAGCACGCGTTCGGCGCCACGAAGATCACCAAGGCCCCCCAGCGGGTCGTCTCGGTCGGCTACACCGACGACCAGGCCATCCTGGCGCTCGGCACCAAGCCGGTCGGCATGGTCGACCAGTACCCGAACCCGGCCGGCACATCCCCCGACATCAACACCCAGTGGCCCTGGGTGAAGGACAAGTGGGGCGGCACCCGCCCCGAGGTCGTCATGAGCAACGGCGACTCCGGCCCGAACTACGAGAAGATCGCCGCACTCCGGCCGGACCTGATCATCGCGGTCTACTCCGAGATCGACCAGGCCGGCTACGACAAGCTCTCCAAGATCGCTCCGACGGTGGGCCGGACCAAGGCCGAGAAGGAGCCGTTCAGCGGGCCGTGGCAGGACAACGCGGTGCACATCGCCAAGGCGCTCGGCAAGGAGGCCGAGGGCACCAGGCTGGTGCAGGGCATCCAGGGCAAGCTCGACGCCGCGCGCAAGGCGCACCCGGAGTTCGCGGGCCAGACCGCCGTCGTGCTGTCCTGGTACAAGAACTCGGTCTCCCCGTTCACCTCGACCGACGTGCGCGGACGGCTGGTGTCGGGCATCGGCTACAAGGGCGCGCCGGAGATCGACAAGATCGCGGGCGGTAAGTTCTACACCGTGCTGTCCCCCGAGCGCATCGACCTCGTCGACGTCGACCGCATCTTCGTCGTCAACGACCGGGCCGACCAGGAGGCGCTGAAGAAGTTCGAGCTGTTCGGCAACCTCTCCGCGGTCAAGAACGGCAAGGTCTCCTACCTGCTGGACAGCGAGGGCCCGGCGGTCGGCGCGGCCATGTCCCAGGGCACCCTGCTGTCCCTGCCGTACGCGATCGACGAGATCGTCAAGTCGGTCGGCTAGGTGGGTGAGCACCACTGACACGCGCGTCGCCCCGGCGGCCCTGCGCACGGCGACCGGACGCGAAGCCGCCCGATGGGTCGTGGCGCACTGCCGCGGGACGCCATGGCTGACGGTCGCCGCCGTGCTCGCCACGGTGGCCGAGGCGGCGTTCCAGGTACTGCCGGTGCTCCTGCTCGGCCGGGTGGTCGACGCGGTGGTCAAGGGCGAACCGCCGTCGATCCTGATCACGATCGGGGCCCTGATGGTGGCCGCCGCCCCGCTCGGCGCGGTGGCCGCCGCGGCGTCGACGTACCTGATCGGGCGACTGGGCGCGGACCTGCTCGCGCGGCTGCGGGAGGGCGCCGTCCGGGCGGTGCTCGGAATGCCGAGCGCACGGATCGAGCAGGTCGGCCGGGGAGACGTGCTCTCCAGGGTCGGCGACGACGTCGCCGTGCTCTCCAAGGGCATCCGGACGGCCGTTCCGACGGTCTTCTCGGCGGGGGTGCTGGTCGTCATCGCCACCGTCGGCATGTTCGGCCTCGACTGGCGGCTCGGGCTGGCGGGCGCCGGCGCGCTGCCCGCGTACGCGCTGGCCCTGCGCTGGTACCTCCCCCGGTCCGCGCCGCTCTACCAGCGGCAGCGGGTGGCCCAGGCCGATCGGGCGCAGGAGCTGATCAGCGGCCTGGACGGGATCGACACGGTCCGGGCGTACCGCCTCGAGGGCGCCTTCCGCGCGAAGGTCGCCGGCGAGTCGTGGCGGGTGCGCGATCTCGGCATCGAGGTGTTCCGCCTCTTCGGCCGGTTCGTCGGACGGGAGAACCGCGCCGAGTTCATCGGGCTGGTCCTGATCATCGTGGTGGGGTACGCCCTGCTGGAGGCGGACGCCGCCAGCCTGGGCGAGGTGTCGGCGGCCCCGCTGCTGTTCCACCGGCTGTTCAACCCGCTGGGCTCCATCATGTTCACCTTCGACGAGGCGCAGAAGTCGGGCGCGAGCCTGACCCGGCTGGTCGGGGTGCTGGGGGAGGCCGCGGAGGGCCGGCTGGTGGGCGGCCCGGCGCTCGCGCCGGCGGACGCCGCGGCGTACCCGGTGACGGTCGAGGGGCTGACGTTCGGCTATCCCGACTCGGAGGAGCCGGTCCTGCGGGACGTCGACCTGGCGATCCCGGCCGGCGCCTCGCTCGCGCTGGTGGGGGCGACGGGCGCGGGCAAGACCACCCTGGCCGCGCTGATCGCGGGCATCGGGACCCCGCAGGCCGGATCGGTGCGCATCGGGTCGACCGACCTCGCCGGTCTGGACGAGGCCGGGGCGCGGGCCCTGGTGAGCATCCTGACGCAGGAGACGCACGTGTTCTCCGGCTCCCTCGCGGACGACCTGCGGCTGGCCGCGCCGGAGGCGACCGGCGCCGAGCTGATGGACGCGTTGCGCACGGTCGGCGCGGACGGATGGGTCGACGCGCTGCCCGACGGGCTGAACACCCTGGTCGGCGAGGGCGGCGAGCGCCTGGACGTCACCAAGGGAGCCCAGCTCGCCCTGGCCCGGCTGGTGCTGGGCCGGTCGCCGGTGGTGGTGCTGGACGAGTCGACCGCGGAGGCGGGCAGCCAGGGCGCCGCCGAACTGGAGCGGGCCGTGCTGGCCGCGTGCAAGGGCCGCACCACGTTGTTCGTGGCGCACCGGCTGACCCAGGCGATGACGGCCGACCGGATCGCCGTGCTGGACGCGGGACGCGTGGTGGAGCAGGGAACCCACGAGGAGCTGGTGGCCCTGGGCGGCCGGTACGCGCGCCTCTGGGCGGCCTGGCGGGCGGGCAGTTAGGTGAACCGGGTCCAGGTCGGGCCGGTACGGCTGGAAGGGACGCTCCCGATGACGACTCCTGACGGCCGGCGGCCCCGCACCGGGTCGGAGATCCTCCGGATCGCGCTGCGCCGCAACCTCGGCGCCATGACCGGCGGCACCGTCCTCATGGGCCTCTACCAGGCCGGCGAGACCGCCTTTCCCATCGCGCTCGGCCTGATCGTCGAGCACACGATGCGGGACCGGACCCTCGGCCTGCTCGGCCTGTCGATCGCCGCGCTCGCCGTGATCATCACGACCGTGTCGTTCTCGTGGCGGTTCGGGATGCGCGTCCTACAGAAGGCCAACACGACCGAGGCGCACCGCTGGCGGGTGCGGGTCGCGGCCTGCGGGCTCCAGCCGGTGGCCGGGGACGTCGACCTCAAGTCCGGCGAGGTGCTGACCATCGCCACCGAGGACGCCGACCAGACCGCCGACATCATCGAGGTGGTGCCGCTGCTGGTCAGCTCGCTGGTCGCGGTGCTGATCGCGGCGGTCGCGCTGGGCCTGGCCAACGTCGGGCTCGGCCTGCTGGTGATCGTGGGAACCGTCGCGATCCTGTCGGTCCTGAGCGTGCTGTCCAGGCGGATCGGCACCGGCACCCGCGAGCAGCAGGCCCGGGTGGCGCGGGCCGGCGCGAAGGTCGCCGACCTGATCGCGGGCCTGCGCCCGCTGCACGGCTTCGGCGGCAACCACGCCGCGTTCCGGTCCTACCGCAAGGTCAGCACGGAGGCGAGGCACCAGGCGGTCAGGGTCGCCAAGGCGAACGGCGCGTACGCGGGCACCGCACTGGCCCTCAACGCGCTCCTCGCCGCCGCCGTGACCCTGATGGCGGGCCGGCTCGCGTTCCAGGGCCGGATCACCACCGGCGAGCTCGTCATGGCCGTGGGGCTGGCGCAGTTCATCATGGAACCGCTCAAGCTGTTCTCAGAGATGCCGAAGTACGTGATGATCGCGCGCGCGTCGGCCGAGCGGATGGCGCTCGTCCTGGCCGCGCCGCCGGTGATGACCCCGGGGACGGAGCGCCCGGCCGCGGACGGCGGCCTCGAGGTCGACCGTGTCCGGTACGGGACCCTGCGCACGCTGAGGTTCGAGGTGCCCGCGGGGGAGTTCGTGGCGATCACCTCCTACCAGCCGCGCGCGGCGGCCGACCTGGTCTCGGTACTGGCCGCCGACGTCCCGCCGGGCGCCTACGAGGGGGTGGTGCGGATCGGCGGGCGGGCGACGGCGGACCTGTCGATCGAGGCGATCCGCGAGCACATGCTGGTGAACCCGTCCAACGGGGAGATCTTCGCGGGCACCCTGCGCACGAACATCGACCCGTCGGGCACCGCCCGGATGGTCCCCGAGGCCGTCCGGGCGTCCATGCTGACCGACGTCGTCGCCCTTCACCGCGAAGGACTCGACCACGGCGTCCGCGACCGCGGCGCGAACCTCTCCGGCGGGCAGCGCCAGCGGCTGTCCCTGGCCCGCGCCCTCGCCGCCGACACCGCCGTCCTCGTCCTGCACGACCCGACGACCGCCGTCGACGCGGTCACCGAACAGCTCATCGCGCGCAACATCGCCGAGCTGCGCCGGGGCCGCACCACCATCGTGATCACCAGCAGCCCGGCCCTCCTGGACGCCGCCGACCGGGTCCTGGTCCTGGACGACGGCGCCATCTCCGCGGAGGACACGCACCGGAACCTCCTCGGCACCGACGACGGCTACCGCCTGGCGGTGGCCCGGTGAGCGGGAGCGGGTGAGCGGGGGCCGGTGAGCGGGGCCCGGCACCGGCTCATCCGGGCGCCCACAGCCGGTCGGCCCCGCCGGCGGCGAGCCGGTCCCGGTAGACGTCGATCTTGTGGTCGATGACCTTGAGGTTCTCCCGCACCTCGGCGAGCCTGGCGGTCACCTCGGCGCGGTGGGCCTCCATCACGGCGAGCCGTTCCTGCTCGTTGCCGGGCCCGGCGGACACGAGTTCGGCGTAGCGGCGAATGGTCCTGATGGGCATGCCGGTGGCCCGCAGCTTGGTGCACACGGTGATCCAGTCCAGGTCCAGCTTCCGGTAGCGCCGCCAGCCGCCGGCGGTGCGGTCGACGGTGGTGACGACCAGGCCGGCGCGTTCGTAGTAGCGCAGGGTGTGCACGCTGACCCCGGTGCGGCGGGCGGCCTCGGCGATGCTCAGACCCGCCTGAAGATCGGGGCGGGCGGGCTCGGGCTCTGGCTGCGGCTTGACTTCGAGCACGCTCTAAATTCTAGCGTCCGTGCTCATGACCGCTTCGATACCGCCGACGACCACGGCCGGTGAGCTCACCCGGCGCCACCGATTCCTGGTGCTCGCGATCTGCTGCGCGAGCGTGATCGTCGTGGTGATGGACATCTCCATCGTCAACGTCGCGCTGCCCGCGATCCACCGCGACCTGCACGCCTCGGTGTCCGGACTCCAGTGGACGGTCGACGCCTACACCCTGGTGCTGGCCGGCTTCCTGCTGCTGGCCGGGTCCACCGCCGACCGGATCGGCCGCCGGCGCGTCTTCCAGATCGGTCTCGCCGCCTTCGGGCTCGGCTCGCTGCTGTGCAGCCTGGCGCCGGGCATCGGCTGGCTGATCGCGGCGCGCGCGCTCCAGGCCGTCGGCGGCACGATGCTCAACCCGGTGGCGATGGCGATCACCGTCGACACCTTCCCCGAACCGGCCGAGCGGGCCCGGGCCATCGGCGTCTTCGGCTCGATGTCCGGCCTGGCGCTGGCGCTGGGCCCGATCGTGGGCGGTGCCCTGGTCGACGGCCTGGGCTGGCGCTCCGTCTTCTGGATCAACGTGCCGATCGTGGCCGCCGCGATCGTGGGCACCGCGCTGCTGGTGCCCGAGTCCCGCGCCGCCCGGACGCGCCGGTTCGACCCGGTGGGCCAGACCCTGATGATCCTCATGCTGGGCGGCCTCGTCTACGCGGTCATCGAGTCCGGCGCGCTGGGCTGGACCTCGCCGGCCATCCTCGCCTCGCTGGCCGTCGCCGTGCTCAGCGCGCTGGGCATCCTCGGCTACGAACCGCGCCGTGCCGACCCGCTGCTGGAGCTGCGCCTCTTCCGCAGTGTGCCGTTCAGCGCGGCGATCCTGATGGCGCTGTTCGCCTTGTGCGGGTTCAGTGCGTTCCTGTTCGTGACCACCCAGTACCTACAGAACGTGCGCGGCATGTCGGCGCTGGCGGCCGGGCTGTGCCTGCTCCCGGTCGGGATGCTGACCGTGGTGCTCTCCCCGCGCACCGGCCGGCTGGTCGGCGCGCGCGGTCCCAGGCTGCCGCTGGTGGTCGCCGGGGCCGCGCTGGCACTGGGCGGCGGCGCGTCGTTCTGGCTCGGACCGGCCACCCCGCTGCCGGCCGTGCTCGCGGTCTATCTGCTCTTCGGCGTCTTCCTGGGCACCGTCAATCCGCCGATCACCAACACGGCGGTCTCCGGAATGCCCCGCTCGATGGCCGGGGTCGCCGCCTCGCTGGCCTCCGCCGGCCGGCAGACCGGCACCACCCTGGGCGTCGCGATCACCGGGACGATCGGGGGATCCGCCCTGGCCCGCGGCGGGACGGCGTTCACCCGCGCGGAGCACGGCGTGTGGTGGCTGATCATCGGGCTCGGCGCAGGCATCCTGGTCCTGGCGCTGCTCAGCACCGGCCGCCGGGCCGCGGGCACCGCCGGGCGGGCGGCGGCACTGTTCGAGGCGCTCGACCGGGGCCCGGCCGGCGAGCGGTCGAGCACCCGCCGGGTCAGGTGACCAGGCCGCTGCGGTAGGCGTGGACCACCGCCTGCACGCGGTCGCGCAGGTTGAGCTTGGCGAGGATGCGCGACACGTACGTCTTGACGGTCTCCTGGCTGATCACCAGCGTGGTGGCGATCTCGCGGTTGGACAGGCCGTTGGCGATGAGGCGCAGCACCTCCAGCTCGCGCGGGGTCAGCGCGGTGTCGCCGGGGGTGCCGCCGGTGGGGCGGATCCGTGCCGCGTACCTGCCGACGAGCTGCCGGGTCACCTCGGGTGCCAGCAGGGCGGCGCCGGTCGCGACGGTGCGGATGCCGTGCAGGAGCTGCGCCGGCGGGGCGTCCTTGAGCAGGAACCCGCTCGCCCCCGCGCGCAGTGCCTCGTACACGTACTCGTCCAGGTTGAACGTCGTGACCACGAGGACCTTGACGGGGTGGGCCACCCCGGAACCGGCCAGCAGGCGGGTCGCCTCGATGCCGTCGAGCACCGGCATCCGGACGTCCATCACCACCATGTCGGGGTTCACCTGGGCGGCGAGGTCGACCGCGGCGCGCCCGTCCCCGCATTCGCCCACGACCTCCAGGTCGGGCTGGGCGTCGATGATGGTGGCGAATCCGGTGCGGATCAGTGCCTGGTCGTCGCAGACCAGGACCCGGATCGGGGCGCCTATGACGGGCTCCCCGCGGGGATGCGGGCCCGGACGACGAAGCCGCCGCCCGGCCGCCGGTCGGCGCTGAACTCGCCGCCCAGCGCGTCGACCCGGTCGCGGAGCCCGGTCAGGCCCCGTCCGCTGCCGCCCGGGGACCCGGACGCGGAGCCGGAGCCGTCGGTGCCGACCTGCACGGTGATCTCCCTGTCGTTGTAGTGCACTTGGGCCACGGTGCGACTGCCGTGGGCGTACTTGAGGGCATTCGTCAGGGCCTCCTGGACCACCCGGTAGGCCACGAACTCTGCGCTGCCGGCCGACTCCGCCGGCTCGCCCTCCTGGGTGAACTCGACCGGCTGGCCGGCCTTGCGCGTCTGCTCGACGAGCGTGCGGAGTTCGCCGACCGACGGTACGACGGCGTCGGTGCCGTGGTCGGGGTTGAGCAGGTCGAGCAGATGCCGCAGATCGCCGATGGCCCGCCGGCCGGTGTCGCTGACGGCGCTCAGGGTCTCCTCGAGGCGATCGGGTGCGGCGGTCAGGTACCGGGCCGCCTCGGTCTGCACGACCATCGCCGTCACGTGGTGGGTCACGACGTCGTGGAGTTCGCGGGCGATGCGGGTGCGTTCGGTGGTGCGGGTGGACTCGGCGACGCGGCGGCGGCGTTCGGCCTCGGCGATCCGGGTGGAGCGCAACCAGGCCCCGATGCACCATGCGGCGACCACCTCCACGTAGAACACCAGGAAGCCCTCCGGTCCCTCGGTCGAGCCGAGCCCGTCGAGCACGACCGCCAGCGCCGCGTACACCAGGGACAGGACGGCCCCGGCGGTGCGCCGATGACGTTCCAGATGGGCGCCCGCGCTCACCAGCGCGAAGGCCAGTGCGGTGCCCGCGACCATGTGGTAGCTGCCGAGCTCGGCGAGGAGGAAGCCGAGCGACACCAGGGCGAGAGAGACGGCGGGCCACCGCCTGCGGACGGCGAGCGGGAGGGTCTCCAGAGCGAGCACCACGGCGGCCAGCGCGTCGAAGGGGCGGGCCGGCAGGTCGCCGACCTGTGTCTCCTGGCCGTCCAGCACCGGCAGGAACGACAGCACGATGAGCAGCAGCGCGAACGGAAGGTCCCGGACCACGACGTCACACCGCCGCCACACGTCCGGAATCCGCCGAAGTGTGATCACTGGGGGAGCGTAACGGTCGCGGCGGGTCCGGACGGCGCGATCGGCCGGACACCCGCGTGGCGGTCAGGCCGTGGACCGGTCGGCCCGGCGGACGGCGCCGCCGCGGGCCAGCGCCATGCCGCCGAGGAGCAGGGCCGCCGCCGCCAGGGCCGCGCTCACCAGCATCGGCGAGCGGAAGCCGAATCCGGAGCCGATGGCGAGACCGCCGAGGGTGGGGCCGACCATCGCGCCGATGTTGAGCGCGGCGGTCGAGAACCCGCCCGCGAGCGTCGGTGCGTCCGCCGCCGAGTAGAGGACCTGGGAGACCAGGGTGGAACCGACCGCGAACGAGAGCGCGCCCTGGATGAGGACGAGCGCGAACGCCGCGATCGGGCTGCCCGCGGTCATCGCGAACAGCACCCAGCCCACCGGCAGCGCGGACATGCCGATCCCCAGCAGATGCAGGGGCCTGCCGTCGGCGAGGCGCCCGCCCACGGCGACGCCGGCGAACGCGCCGACGCCGAACACCACCAGCGCGGCGGGGACCCAGCTCTCGCCGAGCGCGGTCACGCCCGTGACCACCGAGGCGAGGTAGGTGAGCGTGCAGAACGTCGCACCGTTGACCAGGGTGCCGAGCAGCAGCGTCACGGCCGGCCGGGGCCTGCCCAGTGCGCGCAGCTCAAGGCGCGCGCCGGGTGCGCCCGGGTCTGCGGCATCGGCGGGCACGGCCCGCAGGATCGCCAGGGCCGGCGGGACGGAGATGACGGCCACCGCCCAGAACGCCGAGCGCCAGCCCCACTGCCCGCCGATCAGCGCGCCGAGCGGCACGCCGGCGACGAGGGCGATGGTCACGCCGCCGAGCAGCACCGAGGTGGCGCGGCCCTTGGAGTTCGCGTCGACCATCGCCGTCGCCGCCGTCAGGGCGACGGCGAGGAAGCCCGCATTGGCGAGCGCGGCGACCACCCGGGTGGCCAGCAGCACCGGGAAGCTGCCGGTGACCGCGCCCAGCACGTGCACCAGCAGGAAGACGACGAGGAAGACCAGCAGCGTCGCACGGCTGGGCCAACGCCGGCTCAACAGCGCGACCAGCGGTGCGCCGATGACCATCCCGACGGCGAACGCCGAGGTCAGCGAGCCCGCGGTGGGGATGGACACGCCGAGGTCGGCGGCGATGTCCGGCAGGAGGCCCGACAGCATGAATTCCGAAGTTCCCTGGGCGAATACCGCGAGCCCGAGAACATAGATGGCGAAAGGCACGAACAAGCTCCACGACTCATCGAAAGAGGTGGGATCGGATTCAGCGCGCCCCGGCCGCGTGCTGCGGCCGGAGGCGGCGGTACCTGAAGGAGGTCCAGGCGAGAGATGTCAGACGATGGCGAATCGGCCGCGGATGGGGCCCGGTCAGAGGAATGACTCACTCAGGACGCGGGTGCTCACGCGGCTGCGAAGACGCCACCGGTGGTGCCGGTGGCTACCTTCTTGACGCCTCTGGGCTGGACACGAGCGGAAATGTAGCAGCGCCGTCGCGGGCCCGTCCACCTGTCAGTTCCCGGACGGTCGAGCCGCGTCCCGGCGTTCTTCCGCGAGGTCCCAGATGGAGGGGTGCCGCCGGACCAGGCCGGCGATCGCCAGTTCCAGGCGCTCCTCATCGGTCATGTCGTCCGGCACCGCCCGCTCCTGCAAGGGCACGATGCGTTCGAGTTTCGCTGACATGGGCCACCAGTACGCCATGTCGGCCTCCGCCCGGGCGGCCACTTCGGCCTCCTCCAGCAGGGCCAGTTCCCGGTCGAAGCGCGCCAGCGCCTCCGCCGTGCTCCGCTCCGTCGCGGCGTCGACCGCGATCACGTGCGCCAGGTAGGCGTCCCATTCGGCGGCGAGGTCGTCCTCGGGGAAGTGCACCCGTTCGACCCAGAACATCGTCTTCTCGGCCTCGCCCGCATCGTGGTGTTCCCAGGCGATCCAGCATCGTGGTGACAGACCTTCCACTGCCACCGGTTCCACGGCGTCGGTGCGGACCTCGGCCTTCCGCCACGTGTAGGGGCTGGTCGTGGTGTGAACGGTGACCATTCCCTCCGCTGGGCCGGGCATCATCTCCCCCTCGACGCCCATGAAGGGCCCGCCGACCACCCTGACGATCACCGAATCCACGGACGCGGCTCCCCTCCCACTGGAATACGCCCAGCACTATAGAGCGTCAACCCGAACCCGGGCGGCGACCCGACCGACGGCACCGCCCCCCTGTCGGCCACAGGCGACGAGGCACGCACGACCATTCGCACACTCCTCCCGATCCGATCGGCGCCGCCTTTCCGGGCGACCGAAACCCCATTGTCGTCACGCCAGGTAAGGGAAGAACCAGCCTGAGTCACACACGCAGGTCAACCGCTCCCGCACCAGGCCGCACGGACCGGGCGGACGCGTGAAGGCCCGACTCGAAAGCCGTGAATCCTCCGTCGCGACGGAATCACCCCGAGGTGGAAAGGGTGACTCGCCGATCACGTAACGCGCCTTGCGGACCGGCCTCCTGGACGCCACTCGAGGCGATGGCCCTGTGTACAGATGATCTAGGTCTGGCCCGGTCGTAGCATGAAGGTGACGCCCGTTCCGGAACGGCCGACGGACGGCCCGTAGGACATCGCGCACAGAGAATCCGTCCCAGGACGGAAAGGGCGCGGGGGTTGTGGGTGATCACTTCATATCGATCACCTCCGACCAAGGAGCGTCATGAGGAGAAGAACCACTGCGGCCTCCTGCTCGCCGCCGTCCTGGCGGCGGGCGGCGCGGCCGTCCCCTGGGAGGCGGTGCAGGTCGCGCGGGCCGCGCCGGCCGGGGGCGGGCCTGCCGCCCTGCCCGCGGGCAGCACTGGACGGTGATGTTGCTGACCGGCGACGTGCCGGACGGCGCCGACAAGGTCGCGCCGTTCTCCAGCGCAGGGCCCCGGCGCGGCCGGCCCGCGGCCAAGCCGGAGATCACCGCGCCGGGCGTGGACATCGTCGCCGCCCGCGCGGCCCGGACCATCGGGGGCCGCCCGGTCGACGACCGCTACACGCTCATGTCGGGGACGTCGATGGCGGCCTCGCACGTCGCGGGCGCCGCCGCGCTGCTGCTCCAGAAGCACCCGGACTGGACGGGGGCGCAGCTGAAGGCGGCCCTGGTCGGCGCGTCGCACCCGCTCGGCGGGGACGTCTACCGGCAGGGCGCCGGACGGCTCGACGTGGCCGCCGCCGTGTCCGCCCCGCTGGTCGCCACCGACGCCGTCCCGCACGCGGGCACCTCGGCGTACCCGGGCCGTCCGGCGCTGACGACCAGGGTCGGCTTCGCCTCCGCCGGCCCGGCGCTGACCGCCGACCAGTCGGTTCGGGTCACCGACCGCGCCGGCAAGGAGTACCCCGGTGCCGCGAGCCTCGCCGAGGCGCGGCTGGCCGTCCCGGCGAACGGCGCGGCCAGGACGGTGTTCACGCTCGACGCCGCCAAGCTCGCGGCGCATCCCGGCCTCTACATCGCCCACGTCACCGCCACGAGCGGGGGCACCACGGTGCGGACGCCGGTCACCTTCGAGGTCGAGCCCCCGAGCCGCACGCTGACGATCGTCGGGAAGGCGCTGCCGGACACCCGGGTCTTCGCCGGGGCCGCGACCGTCACGAGCCTGGACGACACCGCCCCGATGGACGAGTGGGTCCGGCTCGAAGGGCCGGACACGCCGCTTCGGATGCGGGTGCCCGAGGGCCGGTACTCCGTGCTCGGCACCGTCCAGGACGGCGATCAGGAGGCCGCCGGCAACCGGATGGCGCTCGGCGGCGACCCCGACGTGAAGGTGGACCGGGACGTCACCGTCACGATCGACGGGACGAAGGCCAAGCAGTCCGTCGCGTCGGTGCAGGGCCGCGCGACCACGGCCGGATCGGTGCGGGCCGTGGTCGCGCAGGGCGACGACCACGCCTCCTGGGTCCGGGTGGTGTGGGCGTACGCCCCGGACAGCAAGGTCTACCTCCAGCCCAGCGAACCGGTGTCGACGGGCTTGCTCCAGACCTACCTGACCGTCCGGCTCAGCGCGCCAGACACCGTGTGGGATCTGATGGAGCCGCTCGGCGCCCAGGGGCTGCCCGCCGACCCGGCCTTCACCGTGACGCCCGTGGTGCAGCAGCGGCTGGCCCGCATCGACCAGCGGTTCGCCGCGTTCAACGGGGACACGGGCAAGGCCCCGGTGGCGACGCGCTACGGCGTCTTCCCCGAAGGATTCCTGGCCAACGACGACTCCTCCGAGGTGAAGCCGGGTTCGACCCGCACCGACTACGTCAGCACGGGCGAGGGCAGGCGCTGGGCGGAGTCGGTGCTCCCCGGCCCGACGGTGGAGTCCGGGGAGGGCGAGACGCCGTGGGCGGAGGTGGAGCCGCTCGTCGTCTACAAGCCCGGCAGCCGGGTCACCAAGAGCTGGGGTGTGCAGCCGCAGCACCCGGGCTTCATCGCGGCCGGGGCCGATTCCCTCAGCGTCCTTCCCCACGAGCCCGCCACCCGCACCCGGGGGCATCGGCGAGAAGCTCTCGAACCTCGCCGAGTTCAAGGTCGGGGAGAAGCCGGCGACCTACCGCCTGACCTATGACGCCGACCTCTCCAGGCTGCTGCCGGCCGCGAACCGGACCTCCAGCACGTGGACGTTCCGCTCGTCCGGCGCCGACGCGGGCCGCGGTGTCGCGAATCTGCCGATGCTCCAGGCGCAGTACGACCTGGGCTGGACCTGATGAACCGCCCGACGGGCGCGCCCGCCACGTTCACGGTGGCGCGCGTCGGCGGGACCGCGCCCGCGGAGGTCACCGGGCTGAAGGCGTGGACCTCGCTGGACGACGGCACGACGTTCCAGCCCGTCGCGGTCGCACCGCAGGGCGGCGGCCGGTTCTCGGCCACGTTGCCGAAGCCGGGCGCGGGCCGGAAGGTGACGCTCCGCGTCAGCGCGCAGGACAAGGGCGGCAGCGGCCTCGACCAGACGATCCACCGTGCGTACTGAACGCCCCCGGCCGGCGTCACGACGTGGCCGCCCCTTTCGGGAAAGCGGAAGCCGCCTGCGGTTGATACCTATGCGACCGCCATCCGCGATAGGGAAAGGCACCACATGACAGGGGAGCCCTCACCCCGTCCGGCCGACGACTTCGAGGGGGTCGCCGACCTCTATTTCGCCGAGATCCGCCGGTACGGGGCCAAGCGGCTCGGACCGGACGCCGCCGCGGACGTCGCGGCGCAGACCTTCCTGGAGGCGTTCCGGCAACGTCGCCGCTACAACCCGGAGCGCGGGTCCGTGCGCACCTGGCTGTACGGCATCGCGACCAAGGTGGTCGGCAGGCATCACCGGTCCGAGTCGCGCGCCCTGCGGATGTACGCGCGCCTCAGCCCGGACCGCGACGCCGAGGAGCACACCGAACGGGTCGACGCGCGGGTCAGCGCCGAGGGCCTGCGCGGCGAGCTCGGCGCGGCGATCGCGGCGCTGCCGCGCGGGCAGCGCGACGTGCTGCTGCTCGTGGCCCTGGCCGACCTCAGCCACCAGGAGGTCGCGACGGCGCTGGGGATTTCCTACGGCACGGTCGGCTCCCGGCTGAACCGGGCCCGGACCAGGCTGCGCAAAGCGCTGGGCGGGACGAATCCGATGCTCACTTTGGAGGAACAGCATGGATGAGGTGCAGATGGTCCGGGAGTACTACCCGGAGCCCGCCGCGGCCCCCGCAGGGGAGGTCGGCCGGCTGAAGGCGCTGCTGGCCGAGCCGCCGCGCCGGTCCCGGCCGCGGCTGGGGTGGGGGCTGGGCGGCCTGGTCGTGGTGGGCGCGGCGGCGACCGTGGCGGTCACCCTCGTCGGGGGGAACACGCCCGTGCCAGGTCCGGTGAACCTGAACGGCACGGGGACGGTCCTCGCGGCGGCGGCGAAGGCGGAACAGCAGCCGATGGGCAGGTACTGGTACTCCCGCGAAGTCGCGGGCCAGTCCTACATCATGCGTCCGAAGACCGGGACCTACGCGGTCACCGGCGCGCTCGGCGAGATGTTCAGCTGGTCGGACGTGCGGCCCGGGGCGGGCGGGCAGGTCTCCAGCCGCGACCTACCGACCCGTCCGCTGACCGAGCGGGACGCGGCACAGTGGCGCAGGGCCGGGTCGCCGTCGAGCTTCCGCGTCTGGTCGAACGACCACTACACCACCTTCACCACCAAGGCGACGAGTTGGCAGACGGGCGGCATAGCCCCCGAGAATACGAGGTTCCTGGACGGCAGGTCGGTCGAGGACATCCAGCGGCTGCCCACCGACCAGGCCAAGCTCACCGAGATGTTCCTGACCCACCCGAGGCTGAAGTCCAAAGATCCGGTGCAGAGGATCTGGGCGGAGAAGGTCCAGCGGAGAGTCACCATCGATGGCAAGCTCGCAGCGGTGGGGGGGTTCCTGAGGAACGCCCCGGTCCAGCCGAAGGTCCGGGCGGGCCTGATGCGGGCGCTGGCGGCGCAGCCGGGCATCCATGAGATCGGCCGCGCCACCGACCCGCTGGGCCGTGCGGGCGTCGCGCTGGCCTCCGACGACCGCGCCGTGACGAACGCCGACGAGTACGGCGTGCCGAAGGCCGAACTGGGCACCTACCGCTACCGCAGCGTGGTCATCTTCGATGAGCGCACCGGCGCGGTGCTGTCCAGCCAGGATGAGCTGACCAAGCCGGGTGGACCGTACGCGGAGATGAAGCCGGGCTTCGTCACCTA
The DNA here is from genome assembly GCF_030283145.1 of Actinomadura xylanilytica. Classification (GTDB taxonomy): domain Bacteria; phylum Actinomycetota; class Actinomycetes; order Streptosporangiales; family Streptosporangiaceae; genus Spirillospora; species Spirillospora xylanilytica. The sequence continues at coordinate 333,193 of NZ_JASNWE010000002.1, read as the reverse complement.
CTACGCGGCCACCCTCAAGGCGGGATGGACCGACGCCAAGCCCCAGCCCCCGGCCGGCCTTCCGTTCGACTGACCCTCGACCGGCGTACGGCCGCCCGAGCGCCTCGTCGTCTTCGTCCGCCATCCGCGACCGAAGGCGACGAGGCGCCTACGACCATTCGCTCGAGGTCGCCCGAGGGCGGAAAGGGTGACTGGTCGATCACGTAGCGCGCCTTGCCGACCGGCATCCTGGACGCCACTCGAGGCGACGGATCCGGGTATAGATGATCTAGATCTTGCCCGGTCGTATCCGGCGCGCCAGGCTTCGCCCGCCGATACCAATTCGAGCCTTGAGCGAAGGCCATCGGCGCTGTTAGCTTCAGCCGGTGGACGACATGCGTGCACAGACGGCGGTGATTGCGGACTTCGCGGCGATTCTTCGCGAACTGCGCAAGTCGGTAGGCAATCCACCTTTCCGGGAGATGTCCGGCAGGTCCGGGGCGATCTCGCACACGACGTTGCATGAAGCCGCGAAGGGGCACAGGCTCCCGAGTTGGGGGACCACGGTCGAGTTCGTCAAGGCGTGCGGAGCGGACCCGGCCGCGTACCGCGAACGCTGGGACGAGGCGAACCGGGTGGTCAGGTCGGCGATCGCCGGGGCGGCCGAGACCGTCCCGGGCACCGCCGTGGACCGTCCGCCGAGTGGGCTCGCGGCCACCACCACGGGTTCCGTGGAACGTCCTGCCGTGCACATCGCCATCGAGTCACCGGTGCCTTGGCCCGTGGGCGAGGCATCGGTATCCGCGCCCATGCCGCCGGCACCGCCCGCCGCGATCGCGGATGTCACCCAGCCGGGCCTCCCCGGGCCGGGAGGTCGAGGGCGATTATGGTTGACCCGCCCGGCTGCGATCGCGCTCGCAGCGGCGGCCGTCGGTATGGGGACGGTGGTCGTGGTCGCCGTCTACCGCGGCTCCGGGCAGGAAGGGAACGGTCCGGAACCGTCCGGCAGCCCCTCGGAGGCCGCGCTCACCCCGGCCGACTGCCCGGTGCACGCGTCCAACCCGGCGGCGGCCCCGCCGACACGCGAGGGCGATGCGGCCGTGTTCATCGCGGACGTCACGCTGCCCGACTGCGCCCGCGTCCACGCCGGCAGGACCGTGACCAAGATATGGCGGCTCAAGAACGCCGGGACGGTGCCGTGGGAGGGATATTCGCTGTGGCGCCTCGACTCCCCACAGCAGGCCGACCAATGCCAGACCATCCCGCACGTTCCGATCAACGACACGTCACCCGGCAAGACGGTCGACATTCGGACCGACATCACCACGCCGAGGAAGCCGGGTTTGTGCTACGTGCGGTTCAAGATGGTGGACGCGGCCGGAAAGGTCGCGTTCCCCGGTAACCGGCCGGTCAACTTCCAGGTCATCGTCGAAGGACCCTGATTCCCCGCCGCGGAGTGCACGGCGGGGAACCAGAGCCCGATGATCCGCGGGGCTCAGGAGAGAGCGATCCCGCTGTAGTAGGACTTGAGGATGGTGGAGTAGCTCGACCCCGCGTTGGCCTTGTCGCGAGAGCCGTACTGCGACATCCAGTCGCCGGTGACCCATCCGCCGCACGCCGTGGTCGTCGCGCAGTACTGGGCCTGAAGGATCTTCCCGCTGCGGGTCATCCGGGTCCCCCACGTCGCGTCCACCGCGGCGTTCGTCGACGCCGTCGCGGAGCCGGGCTTGTAGACCTGGCTCGAGGTGTTGTCGTAGACGTCGAAGCACGCGCCGCCCGAGGTCTTGCGCGTCGAGTGCAGCGCCCAGTACCAGCCGTAGCTCTTGACGGCCATCGCCCCGGACTTGAGCGACTCCGCCGGCCAGCTCGTCACCCACTCGTTGGGCAGGACGTTCTTGACGTAGGTCTCGAACGTCACCCGCTCCACGCGGTTGAGGGACACCCGGTACACCAGGATCGAGGTGGGCAGCGTGCTGTCGGTGCCGTCGGTCTTGCACCCGGTCGGCGGCGGTGTCGAACTCAGGAACTGGTGCGAGGCGTTCTGGTTCTTCAGGCTGGAGTTCAGGTTGCCCTTGGCGCCTGCCTTGAAGTCCTGGTAGGTGCCGCCGTAGTTGCTGTTGAAGTAGACGCGGACGGTCTTGGTGCTGCGGTTCCAGACCGAGGCGGCCTGGTTCTTGACGCACTCGCCCTTGCCGGCGCCCGTGCCCTTGTAGTCGTAGCAGGACGGCTGGGTGGTGCCGTAGTCGGAGACCGAGCCGGTGAAGTCCGAGATCGATCCCGCGTTGCCGCTGTTGAAGTAGTAGCAGAACTCGCCGTTGTCGCAGACACCGTCACGGCTCGCAGCCGAGGCGGGCGATGCCGGGATGAAGGCGGTCCCGCCGAGCGTGAGCGCGGCGGTCGCCGCGGCGAGCCGCGGGATCAGGCGCGCAGTCCGTTTCGACACAGTTGTCTCCTCTTCCGTGGAGGCCGCGGCGTGTTAGCGGACGTTGTAGCCCTGGGAGTTCCAGAACGAGGTCGGGTTCGGGTTGTCCAGCGTCGGGTCGCTGACGCTCTTGGCCGCGTGCGTCTGCTTCCCGAGGCGCATCTCGACGTGGGTGTGCGCGGACGCGCTGGACGACACCCCGTGCCACGCCTCGTCGGCGATGACCTGGCCGCGGCTGATCTGCTGGCCCACGGCCAGGGCGGCCCGCGGAGCGGAGTGCAGGTAGATCACCGTCTTGTTCAGCGAGGAGTTGTAGACGGAGATCGTGGAGAGGCCCCCGCTGCCGTTGGCCCCGCGCGCGATGTAGATGACCTCGCCGGCCACCAGCGCGTGGACGTCGGAGCCGATGCCGCGGGCGATGTCGATGCCCTCGTGCCGTCCGGGGGTGGTGGTGTAGCCGTCGAAGCCGCAGGTGATGCTGCCGCCGCTCAGCGCGTACAGCCCGTACGACATGTTCGTGCGCGACGACGGGTTGAACTCGTGCGAGGCGTTCTGGTTCTTCAGGCTGGAGTTCAGGTTGCCCTTGGCGCCTGCCGCGAAGTCCTGGTAGGTGCCGCCGTAGTTGCTGTTGAAGTAGACCCGGACGGTCTTGGTGCTGCGGTTCCAGACTGAGGCGGCCTGGTTCTTGATGCACAGGCCCTTGCCGGCGCCCGCACCCTTGAAGTCGTAACAGGACGGCTGAGTGGTGCCGTAGTCGGAGACCGAGCCGGTGAAGTCCGAGATCGATCCCGCGTTGCCGCTGTTGTAGTAGTAGCAGAACTCGCCGTCGTCGCACACGCCGTCACGGCTCGCCGCCGAGGCGGGCGAGGTGAGGGCGGCCGCCCCCCCGCTGAGTGCGAGCGCGGCGGTCGTCGCGGTGAGGATCCTTGTGAGCCTACTCATGCTGTTCTCCTTCTGAGGTGCGGAGCCTGGGTCCGGATCAGTCAGCGGAGCTGGTACTCCTCCCACGTGCGGATGGTCACCTTCGGGCCGTCGTCCGGGCCGCGGCCGGCGAGCCCGTTCAGACCGAGGTAGTAGTCACCGGTCTGGTGCTGGGCGCTGCTGGACAGGTCGGTGTCGTTGATGGCGACGGCGTGGATGTGCCACGGCCAGTCGTCCTGATCGGGATTGCGCACCCAGGCCGCGAAGCCGACGACGCGCAGCGCGCGGGCGACCGCGGTGCGGGTGGCGGCGTCCATCCCCTCGACCGAGATGTCGACGACGCCGCCGCCGTCGTGGGTGCCCGCGGACGTGGGGTCGCCGCCGGGGTTGTACGACCCCTGCTCCAGCACGAGGTCGCGGACGAGCAGCCGCTTCGCCTCGGCCAGCATGCTCCGTGTGCGGGTGTTGATGACGACGTCGCCGCTGGCCACCCGGTCACCCGGCTGGATGACGTGGGTGACGGTGTAGCGGTCGGCTCCGAGCTTGGTGAGTGACGTCTTGCCCGGCAGGCCACTGGCGTCCAGACCGGTGTAGCCGAGCGACTTCTGGTACTTGGCGAAGGCGGTGACCGTCGTGGTGCCGAAGTAGCCGTCCACCCACTGCGCGTCGAGCAGCTTCCGGTCGCGCAGCGCCTGCTCGACCAGGAGCACGCTGGCCTTGGCGCCCGGAGTCAGCGTGTCGTCAGCCCGCCGCGGGTCGATCTGGGCCGCCTTGACGGTGGCTTCCATGTTCACGTTCGGCAGGGCCTTGGCGTCGCCGCCCGCCGCCTGCGCCGCGGCCGATCCGGTCAGGGAGGCGAGCAGGGTGGCCGCGACGAGTGCGGCGGCGCATGAGGGTACTTTCATCGAGTCTCCTGAGTGCGGGCGCTGGGGGAGCGGAGCCCGCGACGAGTTCACGGTCACGGATGTGCGCACGCGTTCACAAGAAGATCGTTGTTGTCAGCCTGTTCGCCGTGCACTCCCGTACAGGCGTACGCGCGATCTGACACGTGACGCGGTGACGGGCGGAGTGGTGCTCAGGCAGGTCGGAACGGGGCTCGGTGTGCGAAGACTTCCGAGCGTCCTCAGGAGGCGGTGGCCGCGAAGGGCCGGCCGCCATCGACCTCGCCGGTCTGGACCACTGATCCCGCCCCGGCCACCGCAGGGCCGTGTGCGGTCAGGACACGGGGGGGGAGTCTTCCTACAGGGTGAACCGTCGGCGGAACTCGTCGAGGTCATCGTCGGCCCGCCCCGCGCCGCCAAGGGCGCGGGGCGGCTCGGTCAGGCCGATGGTCCGGGTCGCGGGCCCTGCGCGGGGCTCATTCGGCGGGAAGGTCGAGCAGTTGCTCGATGCGGCGCTGGGTGACGAGGTCCAGGCTCTCGTCGAGGTCGTCCCCGTAGTTCTCCAGTGCGACGTTGAGGTGGCCGATCATCGCTGCGCGCGAGGTCTCCGGGTCGGCCGCGCGGATCGCGTCGAGGATCTGCTGGTGGTAGGGGACACCCTCGCGGGAGACCAGGGGGTCGCCGAGGCTGCGGAGCATGAGTTCGAAGGTGAGCGTGGTGATGGAGCCGAACATCAGCTCGATGACCGGGTTGCGGGAGGCCCGGGCCACGGCCGCGTGGAAGGCGATGTCGGCCCTGGCCTTCGCCAGCAGGTCCTTGGCGCGGTCGAACCGGTCGAGGCACTCCTGGAGCGCCTCGATGTCCGCCTCGGTCGCGTTGAGGGCCGCCAGCGAGGCGGTTTCGCGCTCGAGTGTCACCCTGGCCTGGATCAGGTCGCGAGGAGTGGGCCTGTGCTGGCGGTAGAGGGTGTCGAGGGGGCGGACCGCGTCGGTCACCCGCACGTCGCGGACGAACGCGCCACGGCCCGGGTGGATCTCGATGAGCCCGCGCTCCTGGAGCCCGCGGAGCACTTCGCGGATCATCGGCCGGCTCACCCCGAACCGGCCGGCCAGGACGCGCTCGGACTCCAGTTGGGACCCCGGGTCGGGGTGGCCGGACAGCAGTTCGAGCTCCAGCCGCTCGGCGACGCTCTGCTTGGATGCCCCGCGGCCTCCGGGTGTCCTCTGGTCCGCAGCCTCGGCCACGTGGTCGCACCGCCTTCGCTCTCTGGTCGATTCAGCCCGATTATGGACTGTCATCTCTGGTTGAACAGGGAGCAGCCGCCGTCCGCAAGCAGGGTAGTGCCGGTGACGTAGTCGGCGTCGGCCGAGCACAGGAAGGCCGTCACCCGGGCCACTTGCTCGGCCGTCTGCGGGTATCCGAGCGGAATGGCCTCGCCCGCCCGTTCCGCGTAGGCCGGCTCGTTCTCCAGTTGCCATTTGGCGAGCCCGGCCGCCACGATCCCGGGGGCGACGACGTTCACCAGGACCCCGTGGGGCGCGAGTTCCTTGGCCATGGACCGGGCCAGCATCGCGACCCCCGCCTTCGAGGCGCTGTAAGCCGCGATCTCCAGCCAGGGGACCTCGCCGACCCAGGAGCCGACCAGGACGATCCGCCCGCGCTTTCCGTCCGCCACCATCCCCCGGGCGGCCGCCTGGGCGAAGTTGAAGCAGCCGGTGAGGTTGATGTCCAGGTGGCGCCGCCACTGGTCGGCGGTGATGTCGAGGAACGGGCTGGATTCGACGATCCCGGCGCCCGCGATCGCGATGTCGGGCGTACCGATGGCCTCGAGGGCGGCGGCGACCTCGGCGTGGTCGCGGACGTCGACCCGCACGTAGTCGACCGGGCCGTGCGCCGACGCCGTCTCGATCCAGCCGGCGGCCTCCGCCGGGTCCTTGACGTCCAGCAGGGTCACGCGGGCGCCCCTGCGGGTCAGTTCCGCGGCGATGGCGGCGCCGATGTCGCCCGCTCCGCCAGTGATCGCCGCGGTGCGCCCGGCTAGTTCGGACAAGGGAACCACCTCGCTTGGTTAACCGGTAAGACCGGTCAACCATATAACGCCCCCCGAGTCGGAGACGTCGTTACGCATTCGAGATGAAAGGGCTCTTGACGTGCGCTTTCGTCTCCATGACGCTTGGCTGGCCGGACTGGTCAGACCGGTCAGGCCGTAATGATCTAGAGTGGGTTTGGAGGGCGGATGCCTCTGTTCGAAGCGGTCGGAGTGCGCAAGCGCTTCGGAGGTGTGGACGCCCTGCGGGGCGTCGACTTCAGCATCGAGCCCGGCGAGGTCGTCGGGCTGATGGGCGACAACGGCGCCGGCAAATCGACGCTCATGAAGGTGATCGCCGGCGCCTACCGCCCCGACGAGGGCGAGCTGCGGATGGACGGCGAACCGTGCGCGTTCACCGGTCCCCGCGCCGCCGCCGACCACGGCATCGCGGTCGTCTACCAGGATCTGGGCCTGGTCGACGAACGCACCGTCGCGGCCAACGTCTTCCTCGGGCAGGAACCGCGCCGGTTCGGCGTGGTCGACGGGCGGCGCATGCGCGCCGAGGCGCGGCAGGTGCTGGACCAGTTGCGCATCCGCATCCCCTCGGTGCGGATGCCGGTCGCCGGCCTGTCGGGTGGCCAGCGGCAGTGCATCGCCATCGCCCGAGCCGTCCACCGGGGCGGGCGCCTGGTCCTGCTGGACGAGCCCACGGCGGCGCTCGGCCCGCAGCAGCAGGACAACGTGCTCTCGCTGATCAAGGATCTCAAGAAGCAGGACAAGGCCGTGGTCGTGGTCTCGCACAACGTTGACCACGTGCTGGCGGTCGCCGACCGCGTCGTGGTGATGCGCGGCGGAATGGTGTCGGGCGTGCGGCGGGTCGCCGAGACGACCGCCGCGGAGGTCGTCGGCCTGATCCTCGGCGACACCGCCGCGTTCGCGCTCGACGGCGCCCAGGACTCCCAGGGAGAAACACCATGACCCTCCAGCAGGAGATCGCCGCGGCCTACCGGGTCGACGACTCCGCCGGCACCCCGCTGCGCCGGCTGCTCGGCGCCCGCGAGTTCGGCGTCTTTGCAGCCACCATCGTGATCTTCGTGGTCTGCGCGATCGGCGCGGACGGCTTCCTGGCCACCGACAACCTGCTGTCGATCGCCCAGCAGATCGCCATCCTGGGCATCGTCGCGACCGGCATGACGTTCCTGGTCATCGCCGGGGAGATCGACCTGTCGGTCGGCTCGCTGCACGGCTTCCTGGCCGTCGAGCTCGCCTGGCTGGTGACCAAGGTCGGCGTCCCCATCGGGACGGCGGCCCCGCTGGCCATCCTCACCGGCGCCGCCGTCGGCCTGGTGAACGGCCTGATCACCACGAAGTTCAAGATTCCCTCGTTCGTGGTGACGCTCGCGGCGCTGTCGGTGCTGCGCGGCGCGGCGCTGCTGCTGGCCAACGGCGTCCCGGTCCGCGGCTCGCGCGACTCCGCCTTCATCGGCCTGGTCTCCGGCACCCCGCTGCCGCACCTGGCCGCGCAGGTGCTGTGGCTCGTCGCGATCGTGGCGATCGGCGCGTACGTGCTGACCAAGACCAAGTTCGGATTCGACGTCTACAGCGTCGGCGGCAACCGGTCGGCCGCCGCCGGGGCCGGCATCCCGGCCGACCGGGTGAAGATCTCCTGCTTCGCGCTCACCGGCGCGCTGACCGGCGTGGCCTCGGTCATCCTGGTCGGCTGGCTCGGCAGTGCCAACCCGCTCACCGGAAACGGCTTCGAGCTCGGCGTCATCGCCGCCGTCGTCGTCGGCGGCGCCGGCCTGGCCGGCGGCACCGGCAGCCTGCTGGGCACCCTGCTCGGCGCCGTGATCACCGGTGTGATCACCAACGCACTGGTGCTGTTCGGCGTGGACGGCAACTGGCAGCAGGTCGCCACCGGGGCGCTGATCCTGGCGGCCGTCATGCTCAACCAGCTCGTCGCCCGGCGCTCACCGCACCGCCGGCACTGATCTCCCTTCCCACCCCACCCGAAGGACACCGTCATGACGAACCCCCTGTCCCGCCGCGGCCTGCTGATCGGCGGAGGATCGATCGCCGGCGCCGGGCTGCTGGCCGGATGCGCCAGCGAGAAGGAGAGCGGTGGCGGCGGCTCGCACTACCGCAAGGGCGACGGCCCGCAGAAGGGCAAGAAGGTCATCTTCGTCGTGCACGACAAGAACCCGTTCTTCGCGCCCGTCCAGCGCGGATTCGAGGACTTCGGCGCGCTGATGGGCTGGAAGACCCAGTTCATCGGCCCGCCGGCGCAGGACGTGCAGAAGACCGTCGAACTTCAGGCGAGCGCCCTCAACGCCAAGCCGGACGGCGTCATCTTCACCCGGATCGACAACAGCTCGTTCGACGGGAACATCCGCAACGCGCTGGCCGGTGGGACCAAGGTGATCCTGTCCAACACCGCCGGCGACGACTACCAGAAGTTCGGCATTGGCTTCGTCGGCCAGGACTTCGTCTCGGCGGGCCAGGTGTGCGGGCGGCAGATCGCCGAGTACGCCAAGAAGCGCACCGGCCGCTCGTCCGGCGTGATCGTGTGCGGCAACTTCGCACCCGGCAGCAGCGCCCTCGAGCAGCGCGTCCAGGGCATCAAGCAGGGGATCGAGGCCTCCAACAAGGAGAACGGGACCTCCTACACCACCGAGGTCCTGGTCACCAGCACCGACGAGTCCAAGGCCGTCTCCTCCATCGACGCCAAGTACACCTCGCGCAAGGGCGGGATCGTCGGCTGGGCGATGGCCGCGTTCGACCACCAGTTCGTCGCCACCTGGGCCAAGGGCAAGAACCTCACCGGCAAGTTCGGCGTCGGCGGGTTCGACCTGGTCCAGCCGGTCCTGGACGCCGTCAAGGACGGGGCCATCGACTTCTCGCTCGGCCAGAACCCCTACGCGCAGGGCTGGATCGCCGCCGCCCTGCTGGCCGAGGAGTTCGACCCCGGCTACCCGGCCCGCTACTACGACACCGGCGCCGAGGTCGTCAACGCCTCCAACATCGCCGCCGTCGCCAAGCGGGAGGCCCGGTTCTCCTGAGCCGGCCCGCCCATTCGCCAGAGAGACCTTCATGAAGATCACCGCGCTGGAGACGATCCGGCCCCATGTCCAACCCAACCTGCTGTTCGTCCGCCTGCACACCGACACCGGCCTGATCGGGCTGGGCGAGGCGTTCTTCGGCGCCCGCGCCGTCGAGGCGTACCTGCACGAGACCGCCGCGCCGGTGCTGCTGGCGGCGGACGAGGTCAACCCCGGCCGGATCTCCCGGCAGCTCACCGGCTACCTTGGGTACCAGGGCGCGGGGGCCGAGACCCGGGGCAACGGCGCCGTCGACATCGCCCTGTGGGACCTGCTCGGGCAGGCGTCCGGCCTGCCGCTGGTCGACCTGCTGGGCGGCGCCGTCCAGGAGGACGTCGAGATCTACAACACCTGCGCCGGCCCCGGCTATGTGAGCACCTCGACCCGCCAGGAGTCGGGCAACTGGGGCTTGTCGGGCGGGGGCCGGTACGAGGACCTGGACGCCTTCCTCAACGAGCCGGCCCGGCTGGCGCGGGAGCTGTGGGACGAGGGCGTGCGCGGCATGAAGGTGTGGCCGTTCGACCTGGCGGCCGAACGCACCGGTGGCAACGACATCTCACCGGCCGACCTGGAGCGCGGACTGGCGGTCGTGCGGGCCATCCGCGAGGAGGTCGGGTTCGACATGCGGCTGATGGTGGAGCTGCACGGCCTGTGGAACCGGCCCGCCGCGGAGAAGATCATCAACGGGCTGGCGCCGTACCGGCCGTACTGGGTGGAGGACCCGCTGCGGGCCGACGCCACCGCCGCCTACGCCGAGCTGGCGCGGGTGCCCGGCGTGCCGGTGGCGGCCGGGGAGACCTGCGTCGGGCAGCGCGGCTTCCAGGCGCTGCTCGACACCGGCGGCGTCGACGTGCTCACCCTCGACATCCAGTGGACCGGCGGGCTCACCGAGGCCCGCAAGGTCGCCGCCCTCGCCGACGCCCGGGGGATCCCGGTCGCGCCGCACGACTGCACCGGCCCGGCGACGCTGGCGAGCTGCGTGCACTTCGCCTGCGCCCAGCCCAACGGGCTCATCCAGGAGACCGTCCGGGCGTTCCTGCGGACCTGGTACGACGAGCTGGTCACCGGGCTGCCGGTGATCGAGGACGGCCGGATCCGGCCCGGCCGGGCGCCCGGCCACGGGGTCCGGCTCCGCGACGGCGTCGCCGACGGCGCCGCCGTCGAACGGTGGGTGACCTCCCGGTGAGGGCGGCCCGCTGGCACGGGCCGGGCGACGTGCGGGTGGTGGACGTCCCCGCTCCCGAACCGGGCCCCGGCGAGGTGCTGGTGGAGGTCGAACTGTGCGGCCTGTGCGGCACCGACGTGGAGATGAGCCGGGACGGCGCGCCGGGCGCGGGGCCGCTGACCCTCGGCCACGAGGTCGTGGGCGTGGTCGCCGCGCACGGGCCCGGCGCCGCCGATGACGCGCCCCCGGCCGGGACCCGCGTCATCCCCGACGTCGTGCTCGGCTGCGGTGCCTGCTGGTGGTGCGCCCGGCACCAGGAGGGACTGTGCGAACGCCAGCTCGTCCGGGGGATGGGCGTCGACGGCGGGATGGCGACCTGGATGGTCGCGGACGCGGCGACGTGCGTGCCGGTGCCGTCCCTGCCGCCCGAGGTCGCGGTGTTCGCCGAACCGGTCTCGGTGGCGGTGCGCGCCCTGCGCAAGGCCGGCGACGTCACCGGCGGGACCGCGCTGATCCACGGCGCCGGGACCATCGGTGTGCTGCTGGCGCAGGTGGCGCGGGCGGCGGGCCTGTGCGCGGTGGTGGCCGAGCCGGCCGCCGGCCGCCGCGACGTCGCCGCGCGCGCCGGGGCGCTGGCCGTCGAGCCCGCCGAGGCCGCCGCGACGGTGGCCGGCCTCACCGCCGGACGCGGCCCCGACGTGGTGTTCGAGTGCAGCGGCGTGCCGCGGCTGCTGGGCGAGGCGGTGAGACGGTGCCGCCGCGGCGGCACCGTCGTCGCGGTCGGCTTCGGCTCCGGCCCGGCCGAGCTGCCCGTCGACGCCCTGGTGCTGGGTGAGAAGCGGCTGCTGGGAACCGCCGCGCACGTGTGGGACGAGGACATCACCGCCGCCGTCCGGCTGCTGGAGTCCGGCATCGTGGACGTCACCGCCATCCCGATGCGGGTGGCCGCGCTGGAGGAGGTGCCACGCCTTCTCGCCGCGCCCGACCCGGCCGTGCTCAAGACGGCCGTCCGCCCCGATGCGGCCTCGGCGCCGCCGGACGAACAGGAGGACGCATGAACGACCCGATCACGGCCGAGCCGGTCCTGCGCACACGCGCGGAGGTCGGCGAGGGGCCCGCCTGGGACGCCGCCGCCCGGCGGCTGGTGTGGGTCGACATCACCGCCTCGACCGTGCACCGGTTCGACCCCTCGTCCGGACTGGACGAGGCCGTCGACGTGGGCACGCACGTGGGAGCGGCCGTCCCGGCGGACGGCGGCGGCCTGGTCCTGGCGGTGCGCGACGGCATCGCCCGGCTGACCGGCGACGACCGCGTCGTCATGGAGGCGCGGGTGGAGGCCGACAACCCCGGCAACCGGATGAACGACGCCAAGTGCGACCCGTCCGGACGCCTGTGGGCGGGCACGATGGCCTACGACGAGTCGCCGGGAGCCGCCGCGCTCTACCGGTACGACGGGCGGCGGGCCAGCACGGTGCTCACCGGCCTGACCCTCGCCAACGGCATGGGCTGGAGCCCGGACCGCGCCACCATGTACCACATCGACAGCCGCACCCAGCGGATCGACGCCTACGTCTACGACGACGCGACCGGCGAGATCCGCGACCGGCGCACCGTCGTGGACATCCCGGCCGCCACAGGGATGCCCGACGGGATGACCGTCGACGAGGACGGCTGCCTGTGGGTGGGGCTGTGGGGCGGCGGAGCCGTGCACCGCTACACCCCCGAGGGGGAGCTCGACCGGATCGTCCGGCTCCCCGCGACCCAGGTGACAAGCTGCGCCTTCGGTGGCGAGCGCGGCGACGTCCTCTATGTCACGACCGCCGCCTACCGGCTCGGCCAGGCGGAGCTCGCCGAGCAGCCGCTGGCCGGCTCGCTGTTCGCCGTCGACGCCGGCGTGGCCGGCCCCGCCGCCACCCCCTTCACCGGAGGACCCCGATGACCCATCTCGTCCGCTACGAACTGGACGGCGCCGTCCGGACCGGAGTGCAGGAGGACGACCGGCTCCACCCGCTCGACCGCACTCTCGCCGAGCTGCTGCGGCTGCCGCTCGCCGACCTCCGCCGGACGCTCGACGAGGCCACGGCCGGGGCACCGGTCCCGTCCGGGCACGCCCGGACGCTGGCCCCCGTCGAAGGACGCATGGAGGTGTGGGCGGCCGGCGTCACCTACCGCCGCTCCCGCGAGGCGCGGATGACCGAGAGCGCGACGGCCGCCGACGTCTACGAGCGCGTGTACGACGCGCCGCGGCCCGAGCTGTTCTTCAAGTCGGCGGCCTGGCGGGTGGTGGGCGACGGCGGCACCATCGCGGTCCGCGACGACTCCGAAGTCGACGTCCCCGAGCCCGAGCTCGCCGTCGTCGTCAACGCGCACGGTGAGATCGTCGGTTACACCGTCTGCGACGACGTCAGCTCGCGCACCATCGAGGGCGAGAACCCGCTGTACCTGCCGCAGGCCAAGGTCTTCCTCGGCGGCTGCGCCGTCGGCCCCGCGATCCGTCCGGCGTGGCAGGTGCCCGACCCGTACGCGCTGGGCATCCGCATGACCATCCGGCGCGACGGCGAGGTGGCCTGGTCGGGGGAGACCGGGACCGACCAGCTCCACCGCCGCCTGGACGACCTCGTCGACCACCTGTTCAGAGCCGACGTCTTCCCCGACGGCGCCGTGCTGGCGACCGGCACCTGCCTGGTGCCCGACCTGCCGTTCACACTGGCGGCGGGCGACACCGTGGAGATCGCCATCGACGAGGTCGGGGTGCTCGCCACGCGGGTGGTCCGCGGTCTGCGCCCCCTGCTGGACACTATGAAGGAGTCGATGTGAGGACCGTCCAGTCGATCGACGTGCGCACCGGGCGTGCCGTGCAGGACGTCGCCGAGGAGAGCAGCGTCGAGCAGGCCGCTGCGGCGTGCGCCGCAGCGGCGGGCGCCGCCCCCGCGCTGGAGGCGCTCGGCGCCGCCGGCCGCGCCGCCCTCCTGCGCGACATCGCCGCCGAGATCGAGGCCGACGGTGAGGAGATCGTCGCCCTTGCCGACCGGGAGACCGCGCTCGGCGAGGTGCGCCTGCGCGGCGAGGTGGCGCGCACCTGCGGGCAACTGCGCTTCCTCGGCGAGGTCGTCCTCGACGGCGACCACCTGGGCGTGGTCATCGACCACGCGGATCCGGCCGCGGCACCGCCGCGGCCCGACCTGCGGCGCATGCGGGTGCCGCGCGGCCCGGCCGCGGTGTTCGGTGCGAGCAACTTCCCGCTGGCCTTCAGCGTCGCCGGCGGCGACACCGCCTCCGCGCTGGCCGCCGGGTGCCCGGTGGTGGTCAAGGCGCATCCGGCGCATCCGGCCACGTCCGTCGCGGTCCACGCGGCGGTGCGTCGGGCCGCCGCACGCGCCGGCGTCCCGGACGCGGTGGGCCTGGTGCACGGCCAGGAGGCCGGTGCCGCCCTGGTGACCGATCCGCGGATCACCGCGGTCGGGTTCACCGGCTCCGTGCGGGGCGGCCGAGCCCTGTTCGACCTGGCGGTGTCGCGCCCGGACCCGATCCCGTTCTTCGGTGAGCTGGGCAGCGTCAACCCGCTCGTGGTGACCCCGCAGGCCGCCGCCGAGCGCGCCGAGGCCATCGCCGCCGGGTTCGTGGGGTCCTTCACGCTCGGCCTCGGCCAGTTCTGCACCAAGCCGGGGCTGGCGTTCGTGCCGTCCGGTCCCGACGGCGACCTGCTGGTGGACACGGCCGCCCGGCTGGCCCGCGAGGCCGCCGGCGGCACCATGCTGACCGCCGGGATCCAGGCCGCCTACACAAGTGGCGTGCAGCGGCTGGCGACGCAGCCCGGCGTCGAGGTGCTCGCGCGGGGCGAGGGCACCGCGCCCGCCCTGCTGTCGGTGCCGGCGGCGTCCCTGTCCGAGACGCTGCTGGAGGAGTGCTTCGGCCCCGTGGCGGTCCTGGTGCGCTATGACTCCGCCGACGAGTTGCTACAGCGGCTTTCAGTCCTTCCCGGCAGCCTCACCACGACCCTCCACCTGGGGGACGGCGAGCGGGACCTGCCCGCCCGGATCCTGAGCACGGTCGCCCGCACGACGGGCCGCGTCGTCTGCGACGGCTACCCGACCGGGGTGGCCGTGACCTGGGCGATGCACCACTCCGGCCCCTACCCGGCGGCCACCGACTCGGCCCACACCTCGGTCGGGGCCGCGGCCGTCGACCGGTTCCTGCGCGCGGTCGCCTTCCAGGACACCCCCGACCCGCTGCTCCCGCCCGAGTTGCAGGAGGCCAACCCCCTGAACGTGCCACGCCGAGTGGACGGGGCCATGCGTTCCTGAGAGCCGCCGGGCGAATCCCACGGACATCGGCGCCGGCCTCGCCGGCCCGCGCGTCCGCGTCGATAGGGAAGGTGACGGGTTCTGGTCCCTGCCGGTCCGCAGTGTCCGGATCCGGCAGTGGATCAGCTCCCGCTTTCGTGCTTTCTTTGACGGGGACACCCTCGATCTCTGGGAGCGTCGATGATCCGGAGTCTCCTCGCCCTCGCGTGCACGCTCGTCGCCCTGATGTCGGTGCCGGTCCTCCCGGCGGCGGCAGCGGCGACCTATGACGTTCGCGGTGGTGACGCGTTCACCACCGCGTCGTCCTCTGGCCGGTGCACGGTCGGCTTCTCCGTTGGCGGCGGGTACATCACCTCGGGCGAGTGCGCCGGCGCCGGGGAGACCGTCATCGGTGACAACGGGGTCGTCCAGGGCACCGTGCAGGGCACGACCTTCCCTGGCCACGGCGGCGCGTGGGTGCGAACGAACAGCAGTTGGCAGCCGCGCGGACTGGTCGACCGGCAGGACGGCACCTCCGTCACCGTGAGCGGATCCCAGCCGGCGCCGGTCGGGTCGGCCGCCTGCATGTCGGGGGCCGTCAGCGGCTGGCAGTGCGGCGTCATCCAGGCCAGGGACGTGACCGTCAACTTCCCCGAGGGCGTCCTCAACGGGCTGATCCAAACCGACATCTGCGCCGCGCCCGGCGACCGGGGGGCTCCGCTCATCGCCGACGGGCAGGCCCAGGGCATCCTCATCGCCACGTCGGGCGGCTGCACCTCTTTCTTCCTCCCCGTCGACGAGGTACTCGCACCGTACGGCCTGACCCTGGTGACCGAATAAGGCGGTTCCCGCGCAGCGGAGCACGGTAGAAGACATCACCGAATGCCGGCATGATCGGCCGGTTCGGCAAGAACTTCACCGCCCGCCAGGACGGTACCTGGCGCTCGTACTTCCCCGGGACGAGCCATTTCGACCGGCAGGTCTCCCGCGACGACTACGTCGACGTCCGCTGATCCGCTTCCAGCTGCCCCGGCCCTTGCCAGTGGCGAGGAACCGGGGCATCTGGTCGCTGAGCGCGACGAACGAACGTCCGGTCGAGGCCGGTTCGCGGTAGAGGCCAGACCACAGCGAGGCCGCCGCCGTGCGTGTGCGGCCGGTCTGCGTACGGCCGGTGCTACTTCGCGCACGGGCCGCGGGCCACGGCCATCAGCGCGTCGGTGATCTGTTCGCAGAACGCGTCGGCGTCGTCGGTGCCCTGAGTGAGCGCTCGTACGATGGTCGCGCCGCGGAGCAGATCGAAGATGGCCTCGCGGTCGCAGTCCGGGTGGGCCTGCCCGGTGCCGGCGGCGGCGTCGATGACCGCGCGCAGAGCCTGCCGGGCGGGTAGTTCGCCATGTTCCAGCAGGCGCCGGTAGCCCTCCTGGTCGCGGTACACCGACAGGAGTCCGGGGATGGCCGTGCGTGCGGCGGGATGGGCGACGTAGGCCAGGAACACCCGGGCCCAGGCGAGCAGGTCGGCCCGCAGGTCGCCGGTGGCGGCGGGGGTCGCGCCGAGGTCCAGCTTGAAGATCGCGTCTTCCACCAGTGCCGTCTTGTCGGGCCACCGGCGATAGATCGAGGTCACGACCACCCCGGCCCGGCGGGCCACCGCCCGCATGGTCGTGGCCTGGTAGCCCTCGGCGACCAGCAGGTCTCGGGTCGCCTCCAGCACCCGGGCATCGAGTCGATGGTCGCGGGGCCGCCCCGGCCCGGTGCGCGGCTCAGTCACGCGCATCAGCGTAGCCCGCCCCCGGCGCCTATTGAAATACGCTACACCGCGTATTACAAATGAGCTCCACCCCCGGCTCCGAAGGGAAGTTCAGTGCTGACCCCTCAGGACGAGCTGCTGTGCCACCAACTCCCCACCACCTTCGATCATGTGCTGCAGAGCGACCTGCGCTGGACCGAGCGGGTGGTGCTGTACGGCTTCGACACCACCGGCTCGGTCAGCGTGATGACCGGCATGGCCCGCTACCCCAACCGCAACCTCATCGACGCCTACGCGATGGTCACCGTGGCCGGCGAGCGGGCCCGCGTCGTCCGGCTGTCGCGCGAGCTGTCGGTGCAGGCCGACGGGGTGGCCGACTGGAGGGTGGGGCCGTACTCGTACGAGATCACCGAGCCACTCCGCAAGGTGCGCGCCGGCCTGGGCGACAACGACCACGGGGTGCGGCTCGCGCTCGACTTCGACGGCCGGTTCCCGGCGTATGAGCAGGAACCGGCGTTCTTCCGCAGCCGGGGCCGGGTCCAGGAGGACGCCCGGCGGTACTACCAGAACGGCCGGATCTCCGGCTGGCTGGAGATCGACGGCGGGCGGATCGAGATCGACCCCGACACCTGGTGGTTCGGCCGCGACCATTCCTGGGGCACCCGCCGCGGCGGGGGCGGGGGCGACCTGAACGAGGGCGACATCCTGCAACCGGGGGAGATTCCCGACGGCGTCCTGTACTTCATGGGCATCTTCCAGTTCGACGACCGGCTGGTCCACTTCGCCCAGCGGGAGACCGCCGACGGCGACCGCTGGCACTTCGAGGGCACGGTCGCGGCACCCCTGGCGCAGGGCGGATCCACCACCCGCATCGTCTCGGTCGAGCACGACCTGCGCTTCCGGGACGACTTTCGGATCGTCTCCGGAGGCACCTTCGCCGCACACACCGCCGACGGCCGCACACTGGAGTTCGAGATCGACCCGGTGTCGGACTTCTGGCCGGGCCTGGCCGGGTACGACCTGTACCGCGGCTACGCCTCGGGCATCTGGAAGGGGCCCTCCTACAGCGACGGCTTCACCGCCGACCTGACCGACGTCCAGGGGCTGCGGCCGGTGAGCATGCTCAGCGAGACCTTCTGCCGGGTCCGCCACGGCGACAAGGTGGGCCACGGCCTCGTCGAGATGGTCTTCATGGGCCGCAACGCCCGCTACGGCTACGCGGGGTACTGACGTGACCCGCCTCGCCGTGGAACACCTGCCCCTCGCGCTCCAGGCCGTCCTGCGCGAGCGCCTGGCCGGCGCGGCCTCGGCGCAGGTCCACGATTGGACCGGCAGCCCTCGCGGGTTCGCCACCGAGACCTACCTGTTCGACCTGCGGTGCGAGCATGACACGATCCCACTGGTCTTCCGGCGTCCCCCGCAGTACGCGCTGTTCCCCGACTACGACCTGCTGCGCCAGGTACTGGTCATGCGCCGCCTCGCCGGGAGCGGCCTCCCCGTACCCGCGGTCCACTTCCTCGACCGGGACGGAGGCCCGCTCGGCAGCCCCTACTACGTCATGCAGCGCCTCGCCGGGGACGCACCCGGCGACTTCCCCTCCTACCATGCCAAGGGCCTGTACCACACCGCCACGCCCGAGCAGCGGTCGAGGATGTGGTGGGGCTGCGTGGACACCATCGCCGATATCCACCGCCTCGACTGGCACCGCCTGCGCCTGGACTTCCTGGCCGTCCCCGGCGGAATCGTCGGCTATCTCGGCCACGCGCTGCACTGGGCGGCCCCTCGTCCGCACCCGGCGCTGAAGCGCGCCGTCGACTGGCTCGACGCCAACGTCCACCACCCGGACGACCCCGTGCTGTGCTGGGGGGACGCCCGCATGTCCAACATCCTCTACGACACCGGAATGAACGTCGCCGGAGTCCTTGACTGGGAACTGGCCCACCTCGGCGACCACGAGGCCGACCTGGCCTGGATGCTCTTCCTGGACTGGGCCAACAGCACCTACGAGGGACGTGCCCCCCTGCCCGGCACACCGACCCGCGAGCAGACCATCGAGTACTACCAGGAACGCAGCGGAAGGCGGGTACGGCACCTGCGCTACCACGAAGTGCTGGCGGCCGTCCTGCTCGCCATCCCCCTCCTGCGCATGGCCGCCCACCTGGACCTGCCGCCCGAGATCGACGTCACGGCCTTCTGCATCGCTCGCATCGAGGAACTGCTGCCGTGATCCACGCTCACCGGACCGGGACGGTCGATGCCGAGCAGGCGGACACAAGGGCCGCGGCCTCCTCGGAGAAGACCTCGACGACCCGGCTGCCCGTCGACACCCAGTTGGTGGCGCCCCTCGGCGAGGAGGGCGCCGCCGCCCGCGGCCTCAAGGAGCAGGGCTTCGACGGCGCGTTCACCTTCGAGGGCGGACATGACGTGTTCTTTCCGCTGGTGACCGCAGCGCGGGAACGCGCGGGCCTCGACCTCATGACCAATATCGCGGTGGCGCTGCCCCGCTCGCCGGTGCATCTGGCACATGCGGCCTGGGACCTCCAGCAACTCTCCGGAGGTCGCTTCCGGCTGGGCCTCGGCAGCCAGGTCAGGACGCATGTCACCCGCCGGCACGGGGCCCTGTTCGACCCGCCGGTCGGCCGCATGCGCGAGTGGGTGGGCGCGACCAAGGCCGTGCTGGACTGCTGGGCCTCCGGGGAGCCGCTGGCCTACGAGGGCCGCTTCACCAGCCACTCCGTCATGCCGCCGATGTTCCGGCCGGCGCCCTCTCCGCACCCCGTCCCGCCGGTGCTGATGGCGGCGCTCGGCCCGAAGATGACCGCGGCGGCCGGGGAGGTGGCCGACGGGCTCCTGGTCATGCCGTTCAACAGCGCCCGGCACGTGGGCGAGCGCGTCCTGCCCGCGCTCGCCGGGGGCCTCGCGGCGGCCGGGCGTCCCGCGCTGGGCGGCGAAGGGGACACCTTCGAGGTCGTGGCCGAGGTC
This sequence comes from Actinomadura xylanilytica, assembly GCF_030283145.1. Classification (GTDB taxonomy): domain Bacteria; phylum Actinomycetota; class Actinomycetes; order Streptosporangiales; family Streptosporangiaceae; genus Spirillospora; species Spirillospora xylanilytica. The sequence goes on along the minus strand of NZ_JASNWE010000002.1, from coordinate 313,686 downwards.
ATCGTCGGGTGCGGCCGGGACGAGCGGGAACTGGCCGTGGCGAAGACCGGCGTGCGCGGGCTGCTCGCGTTCTACGCCTCGACCCCCGCCTACCGCTCCGTGCTGGACGTTCACGGCTGGGGGGATCTCCAGCCCGCGCTGCGGGAGCTGACCCGGGCCGGCCGGTGGGCCGAGCTGCCCGACGCGATCGACGACACCATGCTCCACACCCTGGCCGCGGTCGGGTCGCCGAAGGAGGTGGCCGCCGAGATCCACGCGCGCTGGCGGGGGGTGGCCACCCGGCTGGCGTTCTACCAGCCCTACGCCTCGTCCCCCGGCACCACCGGGGAGCTCCTGGCGGCGATCCGTGACTGAGCTGCGGTTCCAGGTCGATACGGCGGGGGTGGCCCTGATCACGCTGGACGGCGCGGAGCGGCTGAACACGCTGTCGGGCGCCGTCCTTCGCGACCTCGGTGCGGCCTACCGCCGCTGTGACGCCGACGACGGCGTGCGCGCCGTCGTCCTCACCGGTGCCGGCCGGGCCTTCTGCGCCGGCGCCGACCTCTCCGCGCAGGGGCGCGCCTTCGACACGCCGGCGGGCGGCTTCACCGCCTCGCCCGTGCGGCCACCGGCCTGGCGGGTGCGCAAGCTCGTGATCGCCGCGGTCAACGGTCACGCGATCGGTATCGGCCTCACCATCGCGCTGCAGTGCGACGTCCGGTTCGTCGCCGAGGACGCCAAGCTGGCCATCCCCCAGGTGCGGCGCGGCATGATCGGCGACTGCCAGTCACATTTCACGCTACGCCATGCGGTCGGCCTCGCCGTCGCCGCCGACCTGCTGCTGACCGGTCGGACGCTGACCGGTCGGGAGGCCGCGGAGCGCGGCATCGCCGGCCGTGCCCTGCCGTCCGCCGACGTGCTGCCGGCGGCGCTGGCGCTGGCCCGCGAGGTGGCGACCGAGGCCAACCCCGCCTCGGTCGCCCTGAGTAAACGGCTGCTGTGGGCAGGCGCCGACGCCGACGCCGTCGAACGGGAGGAGACGCGCGCCCACCTTGCGCTCCTCGGCACCGACGACGCCCGGGAAGGTGCCGCGGCATGGCGGGAGCGCCGGACGCCGAACTGGAGGTCGAAGGCGGGCGACCACACGGACCCCGCCTGAACCCGGCTGCGGTCCCTCCTGCCCAGGGCGGGCCGGAGGGACCGGTCACGTGAACGCGGACCAGGACACCATGCTGATCTAGACGTGGACCTTGGTGTGCAGCGGGAGGTCGGCGGCTGAGGAGCCCGCCCAGACGGTGCGCCACCCGGTGCCCACCGTCCAGCCGTGACCGGCGGTGTTCCAGTGGCTCAACTGCCGGGCGTCCACCTTGATGCGGATCCGGCGCGACTCGCCGGGTCGCAGGCCGACCTTCTGGTAGCCGCCCAGCGACCGGACCGCCTGGGGCGCGGAGACGCCGGTGGCAGGGCCGACATAGACCTGGGCGACCTCCTCACCGGTTCGCTGCCCGGTGTTGGTCACGGTGACGGTGGCCTCCAGGCCGCCCCGGACGCGCCGTACCGACAGGCCCCGATAGGCGAACGTGGTGTACGAGAGGCCGTATCCGAAGGGGAACAGCGGCTTGACGTTCTCCTTGTCGTACCAGCGGTAACCGACGTAGATGCCCTCGCTGTAGTCCTCTTGCAGGTTCACGCCGGGGAACCGGCGGGGATCTCCGGCGACGGGGGTCTGGTTCTCCGCGGCGGGGAAGGTCTGGCTCAGCTTCCCTGAGGGGCTCGCATCGCCGAACAGCAGCCGTGCGGTCGCCTCGGCGCCCTTCTCGCCCGGGTAGTACATGTCCAGGACGGCGGCGGTGCGGGTCAGCCAGGGCATGGTGATCGACGAACCCGTGTTGAGCACCACCACGGTGCGCGGGTTGGCCGCGGTGACCGCGGAGATGAGCGCGTCCTGGTGTGCGGGCAGCGCCAGCGAAGATCGGTCGACGCCCTCGGTGCCCTCGTCATAGGCGAACACGACGGCCGTCCTGGCGCGCTTGGCCGCCACCGCCGCGGCTGCGATGTCGTCGCGCACGATCTGCGGGGTCGACCAGGCGAGCCGGATCCGCTGCGCCGCTCCTGCCGGCGCGGCGGCCGTGACGGTCAGCCGGTGCGCCCCGGCGGTGAGGCGGGTGGTGGCCGGCCAGTTGGTGAGCCCGTCGCCGGTGGGGATGAGGCTGGAGCCGAAGAAGCCGCCCGCGGTGACCAGTTGGGTGCCATCGACGGTGAGCGTGCCGGTGCCGCCGGAGGTCTCCAGGCCGAGCCGGTAGTCGCCGGTCTCCGGCACCGTGAGGGTGCCGGTGTAGTCGAGGGTCTTCCCGGCCGGCACCGAGGTGTCGATGGGGGTCGCGGGGGTGAGCGCCGAGGCGGGTACGGCGACCCCGTCGGGGTCGGTGCCGACCGCGTAGCCGACCTGGCCGCCGGCGCCGGCCCGGGCCCGGATGGCGTCGAGAGGCGCGGCGGCCGAGTCCGGGATCACATGGGAGCTGCCGCCGCCGTTGATCAGCGGGACCCGGGCGGTCGGGCCGATCACCGCGATGCTGCGGCCCGCCCGGCCGGTGAGGGGCAGCGCGCCGTGCTCGTTGCGCAGCAGGACGGCACCGGATTCGGCGATCCGCTGGGCCGCGCGAGCACCGCCCGCGGCGTCCCGGGTCGGCCTGGGCCGCCCGTTGAGCAGGCCGAACCGCTGCATCTGGCCGAGGATCCTGTCGACCGCCCGGTCCAGCCGGGCCATCGGGATCCGGCCGCTCACCAGCGCCGCGCGCAGCGGCGCCTGGAAGTACGCCGGGAAGAGCGGACCGTAGGAGTCACCGGGCATCTCCTGGTCCAGGCCCTTGGTGATCGCCTCGGCGCCGCGGTTGGCCCCCCAGTCCGACATCACCCAGCCGCGGAAGCCCCAACGCTCCTTCAGGATGGCGTTCAGCAGTTGTTCGTTCTGGCAGGCGTACGCGCCGTTGACCTGGTTGTAGGAGCACATGACCGCGCCGGCGCCCGCGTCGATGGCCGCCTGGAAGCCCTGGAGTTCGATCTCGTGCAGCGTCTGCTCGTCGACGTTGACGTTCACGCCCGCGCTGAACGTGCCGCGGTCGGTCTCCTGGTTGTTCTCCGCGTAGTGCTTGACGGTCGCGATGAGCCCCTGCGACTGGATCCCGCGCACCTCGGCGGCGACCGTACGGGAGGAGAGCAGCGGGTCTTCGCTGAAGGTCTCGAAGTTGCGGCCCGCCTGCGGCACCCGGATGGTGTTGACCATGGGGGCCAGCAGCACGTCCTGGCCGAGTGCGCGCCCGTCCCGGCCGATGACCCGGCCGAATTCACGGGCCATCCGGTCGTCGAAGGTCGAGGCCAGCGCCACCGGGGCGGGCATCGCGGTGGCGTGGTCCGCCACCCGGACCCCGGCCGGACCGTCGGCCAGCCGCAGCTCGGGGATGCCCAGACGGGGCACGCCCGGGATGTATCCGGCCTCGCCCAGACCGCGCGGGTCGCTGGTGCCGCTCACAAAGCCCAGCTTCTCGTCCAGCGTCATCTTGCCGATCAGCGTCCGGACCCGGCCCGAGTCGGGCGGCCGGTCCGCGACGGCCGTACCCGAGGTGGTCAGCGCGATCGCGGCGGCGAGTGCGGCGACGCGCAGGGATCTGTGAGGAAACCGCATGGCGACGACCTTTCAAAGGCAGGAGGTCAGCCCGCGTCCCAGAAGTCACACTGGTGCTGGGCGCGGTAGTCGGCGAGGGAGATGGGGGTGCTCTTCCCGCCCGGTCGCAGCGACAGCATCGCGCCGGACGGCAGGGCCGGCCAGGGGGCCGGGCGGAGGTGCGACGCGTCGGGAGTGGTCCGGCGTACGAACGATCCCCAGTAGTGGCTCATGTCGTCGGCCAGCCTGCGCTGGGCGGCGGTGAAGAGCGGCGCGATCGGGGTGCCGTTGTCGAAGCTCGGGAAGAGGTACGGCAGCTCGCCCGCGTGCGGGGCGCCCCAGTCGTACCCGGGCGGCTTGCCGGGGGTGAGGCCGGGGAAGTCCCGGTCATCGAACTGGTACATGTGGACGCGGGTGAGGGCGGAGAACCGCCGCGCCAGTGCGAGGGTCGGGCAGCCGCCGATGCCGGCGACCAGCCCCGCGTCCGTGAGGATCGCGGCGAGCGCGTACGTGGGGGCGTAGGGACCGCTGTAGTCGCTGAGCGGATAGCGCTTGAACACCTCGGGGGCGCGTGCCCCGAACGTGGCGGCGACGAAGCCCTCGTAGAAGGCCGGGGTGTTGTCCCCGAAGCCGAGCGCGAAGGTCCGGCCCTCGTCGTGGTTGGCGCCGAAGATCATCGGTACCCGCTGGATGTGGCCCTTGGCGACGGCGTCCGCGGGCGCGGTCGGCAGCGGGCTCCCGCCGCTCACAAGGCCGAAGTTCGTCCGCGCGCTCGCGTCCAGCAGGTCGCCGGCGGGCTTGGCCCGCAGGCAGGCGACCACGGTCGCCGGGTCGGTGCACCCGACCGACCGGGCGAAGGCGGCACCGGCGGGTTCGGCCTCGGGCAGCGGGGCCGACACGCAGCTCCCACTCTCCATGATGGCGGCACGGAACAGCCCGGCCGAGCCGGGGGCGGCCAGATGCGCGCACACCGAGATGGCCCCGGCCGACTCGCCGCCGATGGTCACCGCACGCGGGTCGCCGCCGAATCCGGCCGCGTTCGCCCGGGTCCAGCGCAGCGCGGCCTGCTGATCGAGCAGCGCGTAGTCGCCGCCGAGGCCGTCCCCGCCCGATCCGGCGAGGGCGAGCAGGCCGAAGACATTGAGCCGGTAGTTGGCGGTGACCACTATGACGTTGTTGTCGGCGGCCAGTTTGGCCCCGTCGTACTGCTGGGCGCCGCCGTTCTGCAGGCCGCCGCCGTAAAGGTAGAACAACACCGGCAGCCGGCCGCGCGCCCCGGCGGGCCGGAAGACGTTGGCGTACAGACAGTCCTCGGCCTGCGACCGGGGGCCGTTGCCGCTCGGCAACTGCGCACAGGCCGGACCGTACGCGGCGGTCTGCCGGACACCGTTCCACCGGGACGCCGGGACGGGTGCGGCGAACCGCCGGTCTCCGATCGGGGGCGCGGCGAACGGGATGCCGAGGAATGTGTCGACCCCGTCGACGGTGGTGCCCCGCACGAAGCCGTGGTCGGTCCGGACGACCGGGGCCGGGCCGGCGGAATCGGCCTGCGCCGCGGGGACCGCCAGGATCGGCAGCACCAATGCGACGGCGGCGGCGAGCAGACGGTACCTGACCACGCGCATCCACCTCCTGGACTGTCCTCGGTACCGCGAAGGGAGGCCGCCTTCGGTAATTCAGCGACATAATCGGCCGGCCACCTGACCGGCCTCCTCCACCTGCGGGACCGAAGTAGATCTGTTCGTGGAGCATAAAATTGGCCCGTTGACCCGTCAATGAGAAAAAAGAGGGCCTGATTATGAGGACTTCTTGGCAAAAGTGAATTACTTAAAGATCTGTACCTAATGAAGGCCGTCTGGGATAGGGTTTTGTCCGTGCCCGGTCCCACGGCTGCGCGACTGATCCTCGACGAGCTCCGCGGCGAGGTGCGGCTCACCCGTGCCGAGCTGATCGAGCGGACCGGCCTGTCCCGGTCGTCGGTGTCCGGTGCGGTGGGAGAGCTGCTGTCGTCCGGGCTGGTCGCCGAGCACACCGTCGAGTCCGGAACCCGGGACCGCCGCCCCGGCCGTCCGGTGGCCGGGCTGTCGCTCACGCAGGCCGCCGGCCTCGTCGCCGCCGTGGAGTTCGGACGCAGCCACATGTCCGTCGCGGTCGCCGACCTGTCACTGCGCGTGCTGACCGCGCACACCGCCGCCCTCGACGTGGCCGGCGGCAAGGACGCGGCGCTGCGGGCGGCCGAGGCACAGATCCGGTCCGCGCTCACCAAGGTGCCCGAACCCCGGGCCGTGGTCGCCGTCGGGATGGGGCTGCCGGCCCCGATCCTGGCCGCGGACGAAAGCGTGGTGAGCGGTTCGATCCTGCCCGGCTGGGGCGGCAGCCGCCCGGCCGCCGAACTCCGCGACCGGCTCGGGCTGCCCGTCGCCATCGACAACGACGCCAACCTCGGTGCCCTCGCCGAAGTCCGGCTCGGCGCGTGCCGCGGTGCGCGGGACGTGCTCTATCTCAAGGTCTCCTCCGGCATCGGCGCCGGGCTGATCCTCGACGGACGGGTGCACCGCGGCGCGCACGGCATCGCCGGGGAGATCGGCCACATCCCGGTCGGCGGGGTCGTCGGAACCGGCCGGGCCTGCCGGTGCGGCGGCCTGCGCTGCCTCGAGACGCTGGCCTCGACCACCGCCGTCCTGGAGGCGCTCCAACCGTCCTTCGGCCTCCTCGCGGCGGCCCGGCTGGTCGCCCTGGCCGGCACGGAGCCGATCGTCCGCCGGGTGCTCACCGACGCCGGCCGGGCCATCGGCAGCGTGGTCGGCGACCTGGCCAACACCCTCAACCCGGCCGTGATCGTCCTCGGCGGACCGCTGGCCGAAGCCGCCGGGCCCGTACTGGCGGGCCTGCGGGAGTCCCTGGACCGCCGTGCTCAGCCGGCAGCGGGCGATGCCGTCCGCCTGGTCCCCGGTGCTCTGGGGGAGCGCGCCAGTGTCCTGGGCGCTCTCATCAGCGCCGCCGACAGTGCCACCGCGGTCTTTGATCAGGGCGGGAGAAGAGCGCATGACGGCACATGACGAGCGAGTGCTGAGGCTCGTCCCGTACGGCGACTCGGTGACCATGAGCGATCTCGTCCGGGGCAGCGGGCTGAGCCGGCCCACGGTGGCCGACGTCCTCGGGCGGCTGCGCGAGTCCGGGGCGGTGGAGGAGGCGGCGGCGGCGCCCGCGGGGCTGGGGCGCCCGGCGAAGCGATGGCGGCGTCCGCCGCCGCGCGGGATGTTCGGGGTGGTCGCGTTCTCCCGCGATGCGGTGCGGGTGCGCGTCGTCGGCGGCGATGACCGGCACGGCGCCGAGCGGGAGCGGCGGCTCAATGTCAGCCTCGACGTCCAGGGGGCGTTCGAGCACGGCCACCGGTTCCTGCGCGAGTGCCTGACCGAGCTGGGCGCCCCCGCCGATGCCCTGTCCAGGGTCGTCCTCGGTCTGCCCTGCCCGGTCGGCGGCCCAGAGGAACACCCGCGGGTCCGCGGCATCCTGCCCGACTGGATCGGGATCCGCCCGGCCGAGCAGTTGCGCCGTCTGCTGCCCGGCACCGCGATCGTCATGGAGAACGACGCCAACCTCGGCGCCCTTGGTGAACTCACGCAGGGCGCGGGCCGGGGCGGGGCCGACTTCATCTACATCAAGCTGGCCCCGGGGGTCGGCGCGGCACTGATCCTCGGCGGCCGGCTCTACCGCGGCGCCGCCGGGCTGGCCGGGGAGGTCGGCCATGTCCAGATCAACCCCATGGGCCACCCCTGCGCGTGCGGGGCGCGCGGATGCCTGGCGATCGAGCTCCACATCGCGGCCCGGCAGGGAACCGGCCGGCGGCACGGCCTGCCGCCGCTGGCCGAACTGTTCCGGCGCCCCGACACCGGAGACCCGGCCGGGCGCCGCATCCTCCGCCACATCGGCGCCCTGCTCGGCGAACAGCTCGGTGCGCTGGCCAACATGCTCGACCCCGAACGCGTCGTCGTCAGCACCGACACGACGCCGCTCCCGCCGACTCTGCTCGCCGGAATACGGGACGGCATCCATCGCGCGGCATTGCCGGTTCTGAGCGACCTGCCGGTGGTCCCGTCGCCGCTGGGCATCAGAGCCGAGCTGATCGGCGGCATCGCCCTGGCCCGCTCCGGCATCGGTGGTGGCGGGTAGCGGATGCGGTTCACCGCACCGGCCGGGCCATCGCATTTGATTTCTGTCATGGGAGGCTGTACGGCCTTCTATATGAGCCTTATATAAGGGCTCGCTATCGTGATTCAAGAAATGACAGAAAATCACGCTGGGGAGTTCTTGGATGGGCTACGCCTCGATCGGGTGCGAGTTTCTCATCGGGATCACGTTCGTCCTTGCCGCCTTGTCCAAATGCGCGACGGCGCCTCGTTCAGCGCGTTCGTCGAGGCGGTGCGCGGGCTGGGCATCCCCGCCAGAACTCTGCTCGCCCGGACCGGCGGCACCTACCGGATCACCACTGACCATCCGACCTTCGGTCCCGGGTGCATGGGCGTTCTCGAGGCCCGGACCGCGCCTGGAGCTTTCGTCTTCGACGACCACTGTGGTGACCAGGGAGCCAACGCTGGGGGAGAGGACTACCGCCTGGAGCGGGTCTCCGCCCCGGCCCGCGGTTTCCGGCTGCGCCCGGTGCACAGTGGCCTGTGCCTGGGAATCCCGGACGCCTCGACCGACGAGGGGACCGCCGTCCACCAGCTCCCCTGCGCTCCCGCCGGGGGCGGGCAGGTCTTCCAGTTCGACCCTGACACGTCCGCGGCAGGGTGAGTTGGTGCCACCGTCCTGCATTCTCTGGTCTGGTCAGCAGGTCCGGCGGTAGGCGACGTCGGGGATACGCGTCTTCCATTCCGCCTCGGTCAGGGCGCCCGCCTTGGCGCAGAGCTCGTCGGCCAGCAGGCGTGGCGCGATGGTGTACCGAACGAACCTGCCGTCCTGACCGACACTGATCAGCGCGGAGTCGTCGGGGGTGAACGTCATCGCGACGACGAAGTCGAGGTGGCCGGTCAGCACGATGCCGACTTGGGCGCGGGTCTGGAGATCCCAGAGTTTGATCTGGGTGGCGTCTCCGTTCCCGTGCGGGGTCGCGATCAGCCGGTCGTCGGAAGAGTGGGCGATGGGAGGGGGGCCGCCTCCGCCCGGGAGCGGTCCGATCCGCAGGCCGTCTCCCTTGGGCCGCATGGACTGTGCGTCGAAGGTGAGGATCCGGCTGGAGTTGCCCTCGGTGTCCTGGAACAGCGTTCTTCCGTCGGCGCTGAAACGGCTCTGCCACAGGTTTTTGGGTCCCGCTTTGACGACCTTGCCGGAGGGGAACGCCAGCAGACCGGGCTCCGGAGTGGCCAGCACCGTCTTGCCGTCCGGGTGGAATTCGACCGAGGCGGGCCCCGCACGCATCTGGCGGATCACTTTCATGGTGCTCAGGTCCCAGTACTTGAGCATCGCGGTGCCCCGCTCGACCCGGCGGAGGACCAGCGCCCTGTTGTCCGGGGAGAAGTCCAGGCCCTGTGCGAAGTCCGACCCCTGCGTGCTCGTGGGAGGGACGGACTTGGGCATGATGCCGAGCTTCGATCTCTTGGTCAGGTCCCAGATCTCGATCTCATCGTCTATCTCGCCGTGCCCCAGGGCGAGCAGGCGGCCGTCCCGACTGAGCTTGAGCCCGACCTCGTCGAGCGAGGTGTCCGGCACCGGCAGTTCGAAGCGTTTGGCCAGCGGTGCGGTGGACCAGATCTCGACCTTGTCGCCGTAGGCGAGCGCGAGGGTGGAGCCGTCGTGGCTGGCGGCGGTCCTGCTGTACCCGTGGTCCGCCGCGATCGCGGGTCTGGTGAAGTGTGCGACGTCCAGGGAGTGCAGGACGCCGTCGGGGCTGACGCATCGCAGCTCCGAATCGTTCGCGGAGAACCGGATGCTGCGCCCGGCGCACTCGTCCGATGTGATCGGGTATCGGATGATGGGCTTGCCGTCGCCGATTCCGGTCACCTCCCAAACGGTGAAACCCGAGATGACGTACCTCCCGTCAGGGCTGAACCGCATCTCCGCCATCGGATTGTCCGGCGAGCCCTTGAGGTCGAGGTCCGGCCCCTTGCCCACCGAGACCAGACGGCCTCCGTGATCGTTCTGCCGGACGGCCCACACCCCGTCCGGGCTGAAGCGGACCGGGGCGAGCGCGAGGCCCTCGCGGTGGAGATCGGGAACGGCTGGTCTCCCACCGGTGGTCAGGTCGATCCAGCTGACCTCGTCCTGCCCGGACAGCGACAGCAGGTTCTCCTGCGGCGAGAACGACGGCCTGAGGAACTCGCCGGTGGCCTGTTCGAACACGCGTCGGCCGGTACGGGTGTCCCAGACCGCGACTCCCTTCTCGTCGCCGCCGGGTCCGCTCACCGCAAGGTAGGCGCCGGTCGGGCTGAGCTCCAGCTCGCCTTCGTCGATGTCGCCCGCGGCCGGGTAGCGGTGGCCGTTGCGGAGCCGCAGCCCTGGCGCGTCCAGGACGACGGTCTGCTGGTCCCTCGCGGTGCGCAGCGCGACCGTGCGGCCGTCTTCGGAGATGTCCAGCCGGTCGACGGAGGAGGGGGCCGTGTAGGAGGCGAGCCGTCGGCCCGTTCCGACATGCCACAGGCCCACCTGGGTGCCGGACGCGGTGACCATGGTCCGCCCTGTGCCGTCCAGATCCGATACGTACACCTCGGAACCGGTGAGCTTGACGGCCTTGTTCTCCCACTGATGACGTGCCGTCAGCAGCGCCGACCACGCCTCGGTCGTGCCGGAGATCGACCACGCCGCCACAGCCAGGCGCCGGGCCAGGTCGGGGTCGGTGCGGCGCAGGGACATCGCGAGGCCGGCGATCTGTGCGGACGCAGCGCGGTCACGCTGGGCGGCGACCGTCTGCCGCTGGTCGACCGCGATGGCGGCGGCACCGACCGCGATGACCAGCAGAACGGTCAGGACGGCGCTGAGCAGAGCCCGGAAGCGGCCACGGCGGCGGGTCAGCATCGCCGCCGAGTCCAGAAAGGCGCGCTCGACGAGGTTGAGGGTGAGCTGACGGCGTCCCGTCGCGGCCCAGGAGTGCGCCCGGGCCAGCGCCGTCCCCTGATAGAGGTCGCTGTTCTTGCGGCCATGGCCGTCCCAGAGCCGAGAGGCGCCGACGAGGTCCTGATGGACGCCCAGACCCGCCCGTTCGGCCTCCACCCACGCGCGCAGCCGGGGCCAGGCTCTGATCAGCGCCGCGCCGGCGAGCGTGACCGACTCGCCTTCCCAGACCAGGATCCCGGCACCGGTGTAGTCGCTCAGGACCCTTTCCACGGCATACACGCCGGTCTGGTCGTCGGCGAACTCGCCCCTGCGCGCCGAGCGCAGCGTGTCCTCGGCGCGCTCGCCCGAGGCGACCAGGCGCAAGAACACCCGCGGGACCGCCTCCTGTGCCGCCGGGGCGAGAGCCGCGAACACGGCCTCGGCCAGCTCGGCACGGGAACGCTCGGCGTGCGCGGGAGCCTGCGCGGGAACGGCCTTGCCCGCGGCCTCGGCCAGGTTCACCCCACCGGCCAGACCCAGCAGCAGGTCCTCCGATGTCGGCCGGTCGGCGGGATCCTTGGACAGCGCCGCCGCCACCAGCGGACGTAGCGGTTCATCGAGCACCGAAGTGTCGGGCTCATGGGTGGCGACCTGATCCGCGATGGCGGGGACGGTCTCACCGTCGAAGACGGCGCGCCCCGTCGCGGCGAACAGGATGACGGCACCCCAGCCCCACACATCGACCTTGGCGTCGCCGCGCAGCCCCCGATAGCGCTCGGGCGGCATGTAGCGCAGGGTGCCCTTCACCGCGCCGGTGGTGGACAGCTCCTCGACCCCGGCGATGCCGAAATCGATCACCCGGGGGCCGTCGGGGCCGAGCAGGATGTTCTCAGGCTTCACATCCCGGTGGACCACCCCCGCCCGGTGGATCGCCACCAAGGCCGTGGCCAAGCCGATCGCCAACCGGCGGAGCCGCTCCGGCCCGTATCGGCCCTCCGGCCCCCCGACGGCCTGCCGCAGGTCCGGACCCGCCACATACTCGCTGACCACGAACGGGACCGGACCGTCCACGTCGGCATGGAGCACCTTGGTCGTACAGAACGGCGCCACCTTGCGCCACGCCGAGACCTCCCTGCGCAGCAGATCGCGGTCCCGGGCACTCACACCGTGCAGCGCCTTGACGGCCACCCGCTCGCCGCCCGGCCCGTAGCCCTCGTAAACGACCCCTTGGCCCCCCGCGCCGAGCCGTCCATCAAGATAGAAGGCTCCCAGCTGGCGCGGATCACCAGGAAGAAGCGGTGCGGCCAAATCCAGCCTCCACGGGTCGCCTCACAAAGAAGATCTTGACCTGGACCAGATAGACGCCCGCGTCCTCTGAAAAGTTCTGGCCGACCGCCGAAAAGTTCCGAGACGGGAATTCGGGATGCCGCCGGCTCTTCCATTCGTCACCGTCCGTCATGGACATGGACATGGACTGCGGAGGAGGGTGCCCTGCACCTCGCCCGCCTCTGCCGGCACTACGGCGATCTCGAAGCTGTCGGACGACCCGGCGGATGGCAAGGAGGGACGTTCGGCGGTAATGCGCGGGGCGCTGCCGGACATAAGACGGCATTCAGTACCCACCACGACTGTCGAAGGAGGCGGGTGTGGAAGATGATCAGACAAGGTTCACTGCCTTGTTCCAGCACCACTACCCCGACGTCCTGCGCTATGCGGCCCGGAGAATCGATCCTGATCAGGCGCGGGACGTGGCGGCCGAGACGTTCCTGATCGCCTGGCGGCGAATGGACGACGTGCCCGGCAAGGCGGAGGAGGTACTGCCCTGGCTGTACTCGGTCGCCCGCAACACCCTGGCCAACCAGCAGCGCGCCGACCGGCGCCGGCTGCGGCTGGGAGCCAAGCTCGGCAGGACGGCACCGAAAGCAGCCGGAAGCGACCATGCCGGAACGGTCGTGGAGTCGCTCGCGCTCCATGAGGCCCTCACATCCCTGTCGCCCGAGGACCAGGAGGCACTGCGCCTGGTGGGCTGGGAGGAACTGGACACGGCGTCCGCGGCCACGGTCGTCGGCTGCTCGCCGAGCACGTTCGCGGTGCGCCTGCACCGAGCTCGGCGGCGGCTGGACCGGGCACTTGCCGAGCGGGACGGCAGAGTCTCCGGCGTTCACCGTCAGATGGCCCCGGAGGAGGCGAAGTGATGAAGAACGAAAACACGTCGGTCGAGGACACGGTCGCGCACGTCCGGCAGGTGATGGGCCAGGGCAACCCCATGGGCCAGGACGAGTTCGCCGACGCGGCGGGCGACGCCCAGGGGCGCCGCGTCCTGGCCAGGATCATGGTCAGCGACTCGGTCGCACCGGCGCGCACGTCCGGTAGGGGGCGCCGTCGCTGGACGATCGTCCTCGCGACCACACTCACCTTGGGCGCGCTCGGCGCCGGAGCCGACGCCGCCGGCATCATCCCCACAGGGGTGATCAACGCCTTCAAGGGCGGGCAGGACCCGAACAGCGACTGGTCCACGGTGGACACCTCCAAGGCCAAGATGGTGATCGAGGCCCGTAGTTCGCGCGGCGTGGTCGTCCAACTGTGGATGGCGCCCGGCCGTAAGGACTCCGAGTGCACTTACCTGCGCACCGTCGGCAAGAAGGACGGCAGCTTGGAGTGCGGCGCGGACGGCGTCCTTCCCAAGCGGGCGCAGCCGGGCTCCGAGGCAGAGGGCCCGCCGCTCCAGGCGAGGTTCGGGGAACTGTCCGAGAACGAGATGGGGCTTCTCGGCCGGGCGCCGGTCTCCACCACGCAGATCCGGGTGACCCTGCAGGACGGGCAGCAGCGGGTCCTCCCCGTGAAGCCGGACGGGTTCTTCATGGCGTTCCTCGACCACAAGCCGGGGGCCCGCCCGACCTGGACCACACCTCCCGAGAACCCCGACGAGGGCTTCGAGCGGGTGGACCTCGCGGCCCTCGATGCCAAGGGGCGCGTCATCGCCACCGTTCAGGAGTACGCGGGCTCCTTCTAAGGGACACCAGCGCGTTCGCTCAGGTGAGGCCCGCCGGCGGGCCTCACCGTCCTGCGACGGCCCCGGCGGTTGCCGGAACCGCCGTTCTCCGGACAGTGGTATGTAGCGCGGTCGGCCGTCCACCGACCGGCTCAGCACGTACCTCTGACCTGTGGAGAAGACCTGCCGTGATGGCCGTCGACATGCGCTCCGAGGAGCCGGTGCCGCGGCGGTGGGAGCGACGGCCGCGGAGCCGGTGCCACCCACGCCCGCCCGGTCTGGTCCAGTTCGGGCTCCACCACCCGCGCGAGGTGAGCGGGCCGGGCCCGCTCCGTGAAGCCCACAGGACGAGGGGATGGCTGTGAAGGGGCGGAAGAAGATCGCCGTCATGGTGCGCGCGCGGGCCGGCTGGTGGGCGGCGGCCCTACTGGTCACCGTGGCGCTGCTGGCCACCCTGCTGGGTGGGGGGCGGGCCGGTCTCGCCATCGCGGCCTCCGACGGCAGCGCGTGGCTGTGGAGCCGGTCGGCGGGCGAGGTGGACCGGGTCAACCCCGACAACCGCCGGGTCGAGCAGCGCCGTGAGGTGACCGACGCCCGCGGCCACCGGGTGCAGATCACCCAGAACGACAGGTTCCTGCTTATCCACGACCTGGACACCGGCCGCGTGTCGTCGCTCAACCTCAACGGGCTGGGATTCTCGGGACGGCTGGACGTCGGCACCCGCGGCGATCCGCACCTGGCGATGGGGTCCGACGCCGCCGCGCTGATCGAGCGCACCGCCGGTGCGGTACGCGCGCTGGACCCGTCCACGCTGCGTCCCGTGGGCCCGGCCCTGCAGCTGCCCGGACCGCTGGTCGGCGGCGAGTTCGACGCAGCCGGCCTGCTGTGGGTGGCGGCGCCCGGGCAGGGCACCGTCGTCGCCTTGAAGGTCACCGCCCACGGCGCCACCGTCGTCCACACGGCCGAGGTCTCCGAGCCCGGCCACGATCTGGCGGTGAGCGTGCTGGACCGGGGTGCGCTCGTGGTCGATCGCGGGGGCCGCGAGCTGGTGGTCGCGACGAGCGACGCCACCCGCCGGATCAAGGCGCCCGTGTCGCTCGACGGCGCGATGGTGCCGGAGCGCACCCATGGCATGCTCGCCGCGGTCACCGCACCCGCCGCGGGCAAGGTGGTCACGGTGGGCGACGTGCGCACGGGCGGCCCGGTCCGGTCGTTCCCGTTGAGCGATCCCGTCCAGGATCCCGCCGTGCCGTTCGCCGGCAAGGTCTACCTGCCCGTGCGGACGACCGGGCAGGTCCGGGTGTTCGAGCCGGCGGGGCGGCAGACCGGCGTGCTGAACATGCCGGCCGGGCGCGGTGATCTGGAGGTGCAGATCCGCGAGGGCAACCTGTTCGTCAACGCGCCGGGAAGCACGGACGCGATGGTCGTCGGCAACAACGGTGTGGCCCGCACGATCGGCAAGTACCCGGGTGGGCCGGGTCGGGGCGGGAACGAACCGAACACGCCCGGCGGGGAGAGCAGTCCGCCCCCGATACCGGCACCGATCGCCGATCCACTCTTCCCGAGCCCGTCCGCCCCGAGCCCTCCGCGGAAGACGCCCAAGGCGGCATGGCCCACCATCCCCGAAAGGCGCACTCCGGCCAGGCCCACGCAACCGTCTTCGTCCACGCCGGAGCCCAGCGGACCTGCTCCGTCGCTTCGACTGCCCTCACGGAAGCCCCCGACGTCACCGACGACGAAGCCGTCCACGGGCACGAAGCCGTCCACAGGCACGAAGCCGTCCACGGGCACGAAGCCGTCCACCAGCACGAAGCCGCCCTCGAGTAAACCGCGTCCGTCCAAGCCGAAGCCCCCACCCACTCAGACCCGCAACCCGTACACGCCGCAGCAGGTCTGCAACTCGGCTTCGGGTGGCAACTACAAGATCCAGCGGTCGACGTCGTTCACGGGCGGGCGGATCTACCAGCTCTACAGCGCCACCACCAAGAACAACTGCGCGGTCACCATGAAGACCACGAACATCGGCAAGGGCACCAGCGGCTGGGTCCGCCTGCAGAGCAAGACCGGCGGCAAGGTCGCGAGCGACAGCGGCACCTTCAAGTACTACGCCGGGCCGGTCTTCATCCATGCGCCTGGCGTGTGCGTCCGCTACTCGGGCGGCACGTCCGGCGCGAGCGCTTCGGCCGGCTGGGCCAACTGCGGCTAGGAGGGACACCCAGTGAGCACCATGACCGCTACGCCCGCGATTCCCCCGGAGGGGGCGGTGCGGGTGGCCGACGCCTTCGACCGGATGGCTGAGAACCTCCAGACGGCGGCACGCTGCGATCCCGCCACGGTCCGGCTGATCCTCACCGCGTTCGCCGCGGGCGGGCACGTCCTGCTGGAAGACCTGCCCGGCATGGGAAAGACGACGCTGGCCCGCGCGCTGGCGGCGGTGACCGGCGGGACGGTCGGCCGCGTGCAGTGCACCCCGGACCTGCTGCCCTCCGACATCACCGGCGTGACGATCTTCAACGAGGAGAGCCGGGACTTCGACTTCCATCCCGGTCCCGTGTTCGCCAACGTCGTCATCGTGGACGAGATCAACCGGACCTCTCCCAAGACGCAGTCGGCGCTTCTGGAGGTCATGCAGGAAGGGCAGGTCACGGTGGACGGGAAGGCGCACCCGGTGCCGCGCCCGTTCCTGGTGGTGGCGACGCAGAACCCGATCGACCTGGAGGGGACCTTCCCGCTGCCCGAGGCCCAGCTCGACCGCTTCCTGATGCGGCTGTCGCTGGGATACCCCGGTGAGGAGGCGGAGATGTCGCTGCTGCGCGGCTCGGCCCTGACCGTTCCCGAGGACCTGGTCCCGGTGCTGGACACCGAGGCGATGGCATGGCTCGGCCCGACCGCCGAAAGCGTCGCGTTCGCCGATCCGGTCTACGAGTACGTTCTGCGGCTGGCCCAGCGCACCCGGCGGCATCCGCACCTGCGGGCCGGGGTGTCGCTGCGGGCGTCCATCGTGCTGTGCCGGGCGGCCCGGATGTTCGCGCTGGCCCACGGCCGCGGGTACGTCACCCCCGATGACGTCAAGGCCCTGGTCGGGCCGGTGTGGGCGCACCGGCTGGTGCCGATGTCGGGCGCCACGACCGCGGCGGAGGCCGCGGAACTGCTGGACGGCATCCTGGCCGAGGTCCCCGTCCCGGCACCTCAGGGGAACGGGCACTAGGAGCGTGGCAGGCAGCACTCCCCGCCCCACGGCCCGCGGCTGGGGGCTGCTCGCGTCCGGAGCCGTGCTGTGCGGCGGCGGCGTCGGCCTGGGCTACCTGGCGCCGGGCGTGCTGGGCGCCCTCGCCATCCTGGCCGTCGCGCTGGCCGTGCCCGTCGCCGGACGGCCCCCGGCCGCCCGGGTCGACCGCCGGGCCACGGCCACACGGGTCCGCGCCGGCTCGGCCGTCACCGTCGTCCTGGACATCGTGCCGGGGGACGACGCCCGCAGCGCCGTCGCCGAACGCGTCGCCGGCCCCGGACCGGCGGTCGTCCTGCCGCTCGGTCCCGCCCGCACCCGGATCCGGTACCTGTTGTCCGCGCCGCGGCGCGGCGCGGTCGAGGCCGGTCCGCTCAGTCTGGTCCGCACCGACCCGCTGGGCCTGGTGCGCGCCGTCCGGGCGGCCGACGACGTGCCGGTCCGGCTGCTGGTGCATCCGCGCCACCACCGGCTCGTCGCCGTACCCGCGGCCGGTGGCGGCGGCCGGGACACCTCGTCGGCATCGGTCCGCGCCTCCGAAGGGGCCTTCGCCGGGCTGCGCGAGCACGTGCCCGGCGACGACGTCCGCCAGATCCACTGGCGCACCTCGGCGCGCCGCGGGCGCCTGATGGTCCGCGAGCACATGGACTCCGCGAGCCCGGGGATGACCGTGCTGGTCGACGACCGGTACGGCCCCGACGAGCTGGACGCCCTCGCGGAGGCCGCGGCCTCGATCGTGGCATCCGCTCCGGGCGTCCCGGTCGAGTTGCGACTGGCCGGCGGCGTGCGTTCGCCCGCGAGCGCGGGGGCGACCGCGCACCTGGACGTCCTCGCCGAGGCCGGGGCCCGGCCCGGATCCGACTTCCCGGCCGCCTGCGCCGGGCTGCGTTCCGCCCCGTCCGGACCCGCGGTCGTGCTGCTGTCCACCAAGGCGGCGGGCGACGACGTCGCCGCGGCGATGCGGGTGCTCGCCGCGCGGCGCACCCTCTCGCTGGTCGGCCTGATCGGCCCCGGCGGCACCGGCGACGAGATGCCCGAGCCGCAGGCCAGGGGGCGGCTCCTGCGCGCACCCGATGCGGCCGGTTTCGCCGCGCAGTGGAACGAGAGCCGCTGGTGGGCCCGGTGAGCCCCGCCCGCACCGCCGTGTCGTCCGCCGCGGTCGCGCTGGCCGCCGCCGCCTCGGCGCCGCTGCTGGCGGCGGGATACGACCGGCCGTTTCCGGTGTTCGCCGTGCTGGTCATCACCGCGGCCTGTGCCGTGGCGGTGACGTCGCTGGCGCACCGGCTGACGCGCGGGATCGGACCCGCCGCGATTCCGGCCGGGTTGCCGGTGGCCGTGGTCTGGCTGATCGCGCTGGCCTCCTGGGCTCCCGGGCCGGTCAAGGGCCCGGTGCCCGCCGCCGTGGACGCGCTGCTGCACTCCGGCGCGCGCATCCTGACCACCGCGCCGCACGCCCCGGCGACCGTGGACCTGCTGGCGTTCCCGGTGGGGGCGGTCTGGCTGGCCGGAGCGATCGCGACGGTGCTGAACCGCGACGGCCGCGTCCTCCCGGCGCTGCTGCCCGGTGCGCTGGTCCTGTGCGGTGCCGCGGTGCTCAACCCGCAGGCGGCCGGGCCGGGCTACTGGTCGGCCGCTCTGATCGCCGTCGCCGCGGCCGTGCTGCTGGCAGCCGCTCCGCAGGCTCGTCCGGACACCGCCCACGCCGGGCTCGCCGTGCCGCTTCCGGGCCTCGGACCCGCGGCCGGACCGCGCCGGTGGCGGGCGCGCATCGGCGCGGTGGCCATGGCGGCCGCCTGCGTGGTGACGCTACCCGGTGCCCTCTACGCGGCCGCCGCGTCCGGGGCACTGGAGGGCTGGCCGACACGGGCGGCAGACCCGCGCAGGGCTGCCGCCCCGCAGACGCCGGTCGAACTGCGCAATCCGCTGTCCTACCTATCGACCTGGGCTGCCGAACCCGACGTCCCCCTGATGCAGGTGACAGGCCCGCGGACGAATCTGCGGTGGGTCGCCCTCAGCGAGTTCACCGGACCCGTCTGGCTGCCCGAAAGCGCGTACCGCCCCGGCGGGGCCATCCTGCCGCCCGCCAAGGGCACGCCGCCGAAGACGGTGCCGACCACGGAGCGCGTCTCGGTCCGCGATCTGCCCGGCGACTGGGTACCGGTCCCCGGCACCGCCACCCGTGTGAACGGGATCGGTGTCGCCGGCGACGAGGAATCCGGCACCCTGCTGTCCTCGGACGGCCCGGTGGCCGGGCGGACCTACTCGGTGACAGGGAACGTCCCCGACTGGGCCGGCCGGCCGGCGGCCGGCGCCGCGGCGGCCTCCGGCTCCGGGTACGAGCGCTACCTCCGGTTGCCGCCCGGTGCGCCCCCGAAGCTGGCCGGCATCGCCCTCAAGGCCGCCGGGGACGGCACCGCATACCAGCGCGCGTCCCGCCTCGCCGAATACCTGCGCGACTCCTACACCTTCGAGGCGGGCGCCCCGAGCGGGCACGGCTATGAAGAGCTCGCCAAGCTGCTGGTGGTACCGGGCAAGAAGGGCGGCGGCGCGACGTCCGAGCAGTTCGCCAGCGCGTTCGCGGTGCTCGCACGGGGGGCCGGGCTCCCGAGCCGGGTGGTGGTCGGGTTCGGGCCGGGCAGCGGCGGCGGTGACGACCGTGTGATCCGCACCGGCGACGCGGTGGCCTGGGGCGAGATCTATTTCGAGGGCCTGGGCTGGGTGCCGTTCGACCCGAACCCGCGCACGCGTTCGCAGGAGGCCGCGCGGCCTCGCGCCGTCGATCAGACGAAAGGCGACGGCGCCCACCCGGACACGGCCGGTACCGACGGCCACGTCGGCGACGGCGACGGCGCGGGCCGGCACGGACGGTCGCGGTCGGGCACGGGCGGGACGCTCCTGCTCGTCCTTACGGGGCTCGCCCTGATCGTCCTGTCGGCCCTGCTGCTGGGCGTCCCGTCGTTGCGGGCGATCCGGCTCCGGCGGCTGCGCCAGGGCACCCCGTCCGACCGGATTCTGGCGGCATGGACCGAGTTGGTGGTGGCGATGCGCATCGCGGGCCTGCCCGTCCCCGCGTCCGCCACCGCCCCCGAGATGTCGGAGCGACTCGCCCGGGAACTACCGGGCGTCGAGCCCGCACGGCTGCACAGGGTGGCCGGGCTGGTGAACGCCGCCGGATTCGGCGGGGCGGTCACACCGGACGACGCGGCGTTCATGGTCGCGGAGGTCCGTTCCCTGACCGCCGGGCTGCGGCGCTCCCGGCCGCTCCTGCGCCGCCTGTCCTGGTGGTGGGACCCGCGCGCGCCGCTGTGGGCGGCTCAGCCCTCCCGCTTGCCGCGGTGAGTGCAGACGGGCTTGGCATAGGCGACCCGGTCGACGTCCACCACGGCGACGACCGTCAGGCAGTACTCCACGCTCGGGTTCAGGGCGGCGACCACGACCTTCGTGGCTCCCGGCGAGGAGCTGGCCAGGGTTGAGGGTGTCTGCCCCGCCGGGCCGCCGACCACGTAGTACGCGGCCTTGCCCCTGCTGCCGTCCTTCCATCTGACCTCGATCGAGACCCGGCTGTCGACGATCTGCACCCCGGTCGGCCTGTACTGCTCGGCCGGGCGCACCGCTGTCGGGGAGGACGTGGGGACCGCCGACGCGGGCACCGGAGAGGTGGGCGCCGGAGACGTAGGCGAGGGCCTGGCGGACGTGCTCGCCGCCTCAGGGCGCCGCTCGCCCTTCCCCGACCCGACCGTCAACACGGCCACGGCCGCCAGCCCTGCGAGGAGCACGAGCCCTGCCGCGGCGGCTACCAGCACAACCCCGCCGCGGCGACGCGAGGACGCGGGCGCGGGCGATGGCAGGGGCGGGGGCGGGGGCGCCACACCTTGTACCGGGACGAGATCGCCCTGCCAGTGGGGCTCCGGCAGCAAGTCGGAGTAGTGGTCGAGTTCCGGTGCCGTCTCCTTCCACATCCATTCAGGGAGGTCCTGCTTTTCAGCGAGGTCCTGCTTCTCAGCGAGGTCCTGCTTCTCAGCGGTGGCCACGAGAACGTCCTGATGTTCTGGCCGGCCTTCCCACTCGGGGCTCTCCGCCGGGTCCTGAGCGTCGGCGGGCTGTGTGGAAATGTCCTGGTGGCCCTCCTCCGGCAGCCCGTCCGGGTCGGGGACGGGATGGGGCGGCGGTTCCTCAGCAGGCGCAGCCTGCGGACCGGGCGGTGGTTCCTTAACAAGAGCAACCTGCGGACCAGGCGGACCTTCCTCAACAGGCGCGGCCTGTGGGCCGGGCGGACCTTCCTCAACAGGCGCGGCCTGTGGGCCGGGCGGAGCCTCCATAGGCGCAGCCTGCGGACCGGGCGGAGCGGGGGCGGGCTGCGTGGGCATCGGCGCGGAAGCCGCCCATGGGCCCGGCGGCGGCTCGATAAGGAGGTCGTGCCGAGGGGGCGGCGGGGGCTCGGACGGGGGCTCGTGCCGAGGGGACGGCTGATCGCCCGGCCGGGTGAGAATCGTCAGCAGTTCCGCCATGGTCAGCGGCCCCATGTCCGCGACCACCCGCGGGTCGAAGACGTCGCCGCGGGCGGTGAAGACGGAGTGCACGAGCACGGTGAACCCGCTCGCCGCCAGCCCGTTGGCCAGGACGGCGACCCCCGCGTCGGGGAGGTCCTCGTCGAAGTCCGGCCCGAACATGAACGTGGCCGGGGAACCGATCCTGCCGCTCTGGGACAGCTCCCGAAGCGCGGTGGCGGCGGCGACGTCGACCACGGCCGGAAACCGTCCGGTGGCCCGCAGCTTCCGCGCGAGGTTCGGATGCCCTGCCATGATGACGTTGGGCGCAGTGACCATCACAGTTTCCTCAGTGCTCCCGCAGTTTCGGCGTCTGTACATGAGGGGGGCCGGACGGCTTCCGGCGGCCGGGGCCGCACCTCGGCCCGGGCGGGCGTGGCCTCCAGACCGGGGAGGCCGGCCGTGGCGGCACGCAGGCCCGCGACGGCGGCGTGCCCGATGTCGCCCAGCGCGATGTCGTAGGCGATGTCGCGCACGGCCTCGGCACCGAAGGACCCGTCGACCAATCCACCGATGGCCTCATCGAGCACCTGCCGGTAGGTCTCGAACCGGACCGAGCCGACGACCGCCGGATTCCACGTCAGCTCGTCGCGCAGGTGGATGAGCAGCCCGCCGGTCACCGGGTCGAGCCGTTCCAGATCGATCTCCGCGACGACGTCGCCCTCGGCCGCCGGGGTTCCGTCGTCGCTGGACAGCTGGACCGGAACCGAGAACACGGCGGATCCGGCCGATGGGCTCGGCGCGGTCGCGAAGTGCCCTGACTCGGGCCGTACCGCGAAACGGTCGAGCCCGGACAGCATCCGGAACACCGCCAGCTCGTGGGCGCTGTTGAGGGCCAGCGCGGTGGCGCGGGTCAGGGTCTCGAGCTCGCCGGGCTCGCGGGCGAGGTAGCCGCTGAAGGCGTAGGCGATGACACGCCGCCGCACCGGGGAGCGCAGGAAGACGCGCAGCCGGACCCCCGAGGTCGGGATCTTGAACTCGGCCTCGGTGTCGGCGAGGCCCACCCGGGCGCGCCCTCCTCCGGCCGTCCCGGCCAGCCTGCCGACGAGGGCCAGGCCGGCCCCGTCGTGCCGGTGCGTGAGCGCCAGAACGTACAGATCGCCGTCCAGTTCGACGATCACGTCGTCGCCGAGGGACGCCGAGAGCGCGCGTGCCGCCTCGGTCAGCTCGTACAGGGTCGTGCGGGGCATCCGGGGCCGCAGCACGTTGCTCCGGGTCACCGTCGTCGTGCCCACGGTGTGCTCGAGGTGTTCGACCTCCCGATCGGCCTGTGCCGCGGTGTAGTCGCGCAGGCTGAACGCGACCACCTCGTCGTCCGTCCACACGGCGCAGGTGGCCTTCAGCGCCCTCTTGGCGCTCAGCGGATAGGGCACCCCTTCCCGGGCGTACCGGGTGGCGTCCACGAACATCGGGGCATCGTCGCCGACCGTCCTCTGCAGGTAGAACTCTTCTTTGATGCGCGAGGTGGGAGTCACGGTGCCCTTCCACATCCGGCCGCCGGCCATGTGATCGGCCCGGCGGCAAGGTTCTCTGGCCCGGCCGGCGCTCCGGGTGCGGCACCGGCCGCCTGGATCGGCCACTGCACGTACGGCCCACAGATGGACCGTCCGGCCACCGGCCTTCACCGCAACCCCCGGACGTCCTCCTCACCACACGATCGATGAATCCTCGTCCTCGTCCTCGTCGACCGGCACGGTGGCCGCGGGCGCCGACGGGGCGTTCATCTGGCTGATCATCGCTTCGACCGCCGCCTTGCCGCTGGCGATGGCGTCCCGGTCCTTGCGCTTCCACCAGGGGGTCAGCCACATCTCGACGGGACGGGCGGTGTCGGCGACGACGACCGCGCGGCCGAAGGGCATGGTCCGCAGCTCGTCGGGGGTCAGGATCTGCTTTCCATCGTGCTTGCCCACGAGATCGGAGAGGTCGGAGAGGTCCTTGGCCGTACCGGCGCCCCCTGAGATGATCTTGATGGCGGCGTTGTCCAGCAGGGCCGCGGTGCCGTCCGCTCCGAACTTGGCGCGGGCCTCCGCCAGCGACGTCAGGTAGAGGTGCACGGCGATGGAGTAGCCGCCGGACTCGCCCATGTAGGTGGGCAGGCCGCCCGAAACGAAGACGTCGGCCACCTGGTTGAGCTCGAAGGTCAGCGGTGGGTCGAGACGACCCGTCGGGCTCTTCATCGCCGTACCGCGCGCCGATCGGAAGTACTGTTCGAGGATCGTGGTGACGATGGGGTAGATGCCGCCCCAGTCGCTCTGCCTCTTGGCGACGAAGTACAGGGTGTTCCGGCCCTTGAGGAAGTTGACGAAGTCGAACTCCTCTCCGGGCTCCGGGCAGCAGTCCTCCAAGACGTTGGGGTGCGAGAAGCAGTGCATGGCCTGGATCACCCCGGACCACAGGCGCTCGTTCCGCATGTTGAACTCCAGTTGCCCCGGGTATCCTGCCGCGACCCGGCCCTCGCGCTCGCCCTGGCGCAGGATCTCGAGAGCCTGCTCCCCGCTGGCCTCGTAGACCCAGCGCATCACCTCACGGAAGTTGAGTTTGCCGATCGCACCGGCGTGCAGCAGGCAGCGGATGAGGGTGACGACACCGCTGAGCGTGCTGCTCCCTTCCCGCGCGATGTCGAAACCGCTCGACTGCACGAGCGTCCCGGACCTGACCGCGCACACGTTCGGGTCCTCGCATCCCTGGAGCGGTGACCAGCGCATCCGGTTCGGCCATCCGGTCCAGTTGTACGGGTCGAACACGTACACCTCGCCGTACTGCGCCCGCATCATGGCGGTGTTGATGAACGTCTCCCGCCGGGAGGAGGTGACGATGCAGGGGCCCGGCGCGTCGATGGTGAACGGCGTGACGAAGTGGACGTCCTTTCCCTGCCGCGGTGGCGCGACGATGACCGCCGTGTGCTCCAGGGATGCGTACAGCTTCCGCCGGGACCGGATGTCCCTGCCGAGGTAGAAGCCGACATCCTCCGGCTTCACCGTGCGGGCGGGCTGGCCGTGCGTGGACGGACGGACCTGCCCTGCCTTGTTCTGGACGGCCCGGGCGCTCAGCAGCCTGCGGACCTCCCACCCGGAGGCGTATCCGAGGCGGAGGCGCCGGACCGGCCGGTGGCGCCGCACATTCAGGAACACTCGCACCAGGAAGATGGTCCCCACCGCCGCCACCGTGAGGAACACGGCGAGCAGGGTGAAGAAGACGGCCCCGGACCCCAGGGCCGCCGCGGCGGCGGGCGGCCACGCCCCCTGCGGATCGCTGGGATGACGGACGAGCTTGAAGGCGATGTCAAAGCAGTCCGTGGGGCTGGAATCCGGCCATCCACCGCCTGCGATGACGCCGGACACCTGACCCGCCAGCCAGGTCAGGAAACTGCCCACTCCGCCCAGCAGCGCTACCGACAGAGCGATGCCGAGGAAGAGTATGTACACGTCGTCGTCGTCATTACCGGCCACAGAGCCTCCTAAATCGTTGGGTCCAAACGTGTCTGTTCTCGGGCTGCGGCGAATGCCGTTTCCGCCGGGCGCGGACCGGCCGCTCCCCGGTCACGGGGTCGCACGGCCGGGCCCGTTCGGTGGTCTCTCGTTGAAGTGCCGGTTCAGGTGGTCCCCACCGCCGACACGCGCCACGGGGCGCTCGGCTCCGCGCGCTTGAGAGTGACGAACGCGGTCGCGTGGACGGGGGTGTCCTTCCACCCGTCCCGGCCGGTGGGCGTGACGGCGATCTTCCATTGCCGGTGCGCCAGCGTGGGAGTGTCGGCGGCGACGTCGCCTTGGGGACTCTGCCGGGTGAGGCGAACCCTGGCGTAGGCACGGTGGCCGCTCCATCGCCCGGGAACGCCGCCGCCGGCCTGGCCGGTGATGGCCGCCGCGTAGACACTGTCCAGCAGGGGGATCGCTCGCCGGTAGGCGTCGAGCTGGCCGTGGTCGGTGGTGGAGTCGACGGTCCACATCAGGGTGAGCGCCGTCTCGGACACCGCGGTGGCGTCGTGCTGGTCGAGCCGGGTGAGGTCGGGCAGACCGCCGGGCACCGCCGGGGACGCGGTCGCGGGTGCAGGCGAGGAGGTCGCGGTAGTGGGGGCGGAGTGGGCCTCCGGTGCGGCTCGGGGCGCCCCGCAGGCGGTGACGGCGCAGCCGAGTACGGCGAGGAAGGCGACGCGCGGCGGGCGGCCGGGGGCGGCCATGGGATCCTCCTGAAGTCGGTGCGCGAGGTCGTGCTGCGGGTCGGTCGGGCGGTCAGGGCAGCACGGAGATGTGGACGTGGTCGAAGTGGTTGGCCGTCAGCCCGCCGCGGTCTTCCATCGGCCGCCATCCCTCGCTGGCCCGGGTGGGGTTCCAGATGTGCTGGCGGTAGATGATGTAGTCGATGCCGAGGCGTTTGGCGTTGCCCTTGGCCCAGTTGGCGATGTTGTAGCCGCGTTTGACTTCGTCGGGTTCGGGCGACCCTGAGCTGATCATGAAGTCGCAGGCGCGGCCGCGGGGGTGTTCGCCGCCGCCGGCGATGCCGCCGTCAGGCCGGTAGCAGCCGATCCCGCGAGGGATCCTGAACTGGGCTTTGATCTGGTCGCGGACGCAGGTCATCCGCCTGGTCATGTGTTCCGCGTCCAGGTCCGTGCCGCTGGGGCAGACTGATCCGGGCGCCGAGCCGCCGCTGTCGCCGAATCCGGCGGCGCAGGAGGATGCGGGGGCGTTCACGGGGCCGAGCGACAACCCCTGGTCGTACTTTTTGGCCCACGACAGCACGTTGTCCGCGTAGCCCCAGGAGCTGTCGGCGGAACCATTGTACGTCCAGAGTGCTCTTTTGGCATTTGCGGCCGCGCCGAGCGCCCGCAGATACTTGGCGGCAGCGGGAATGGCGTCCGCCGGGTCGTAGCGGCTCTTCTTCCCGTCGGGCTTTCCCATGTGGTCGCCGGGGAGTTTGGGGTCGTATTCCGGGCCGTCGACTGCGTAGGCTTTCCAGGTGCCCGGTATGAACTGCATCGGGCCGCCCGCGCCGGCGTAGTTCTCCCCCGAGGTGACTCCCGGCAGCTTGGAACGGCCGTGGTCGGTCTCGAGCTTCCCGACTCCGGCGAGCACGGACCAGGGGATGCCGTACTTCGCTCCTGCGGCCTTGTAGTAAGCGACATAGTTCGTGGGGATGCTGTTCGCGGCATTGCCGGATTCCAAGGCGACGTTCTGCGCGGTCTTGGCGCCGAGCGGTCCCGAAACCAGGCCCACGGTGTAGGCGGCGGGTAGAACGCTCGGGCCCGTCATCATGGGGCTCGACTTCGGCGCGTCGCTCATCTGCTCCGGGCCGGAGGCGTTCGCCGATCCGCATTGGGTCAGGTCGGAGGATGAATGGATGATCTGGATCGCCACGGCCGCAACGGCGACGAACATCACCATCATGAGCAACACGCCAAAGCAGCCTGACCAGACTGTAAGAGATGCCAGGACGAGCTTTCTCAGGATGAGTTTCTTCAGCATGTTCTTCATGGGGATCCCCCGCCGTCGGCCCGTTCTCCGGGCATGTGCCACCTCCCGCCGACCCACCGACCCTGCGATCAAGACAGTGTGGTCATCGGACGGATACGCAAGGTGCCTCCGGCGGCGGCGCCCCAGACGGCGGCCCCGACCGGCCCCAGACCGAGCCGGAGGGTGAGCGGGCCATCACGCCGGGCGGGATCCAGCGGATCCGAGCGTGTCGCGAGGTTGAAGATGGCGACGATCCACGGACGGTCGAATTCGAACGCGCAAGCCGCTTGTGACTCTTTTGGAGGGGGCCATGGGGATGCCGCCACCACCGAGCGGCGCCCGGGGGTACGAGGGGACCGGCCACGAGGCTCCGCCGACCATGGCGGGCACGACACCGCAGGCATACCGGCAGGAGGAGGCGCCCAGCGGAGGTTTCGTCGCGCAGGCGGTCATACCCGCGGATCGGGGCCCCTCGCCGCAGAGCACGCTCGGGTTGGCCACCTACAGCGGCCAAGGCCCCGACCTCTGGCTCTCCTCCTGCCATGGTGGGGCCGGCACGTCCACGCTGGCGGCTTTCGTCGCCAACAGCGCGAGCGCGGGACGCTACTGGCCGGCGCCCCTACCGCCCGGACGGTCCCGGGTACTGCTGGTCGCGCGTAGCCACGCGGCCGGGTTGCAGGCCGCCCAGGCCGCCGTGGGCCAGTGGGCCGCGGGCGTGCTCCCGAGCGTGCAGCTGCTCGGCCTGGTGGTGATCGCCGACGCTCCCGGGAAACGTCCGAAACCGCTGTCCGACCTCGTGCGTCTGATCGCCGGCGGGGTCCCCCGGCTATGGGAGCTCCCGTGGGTGGAGGCCTTCCGCCTCGGTGATCCTCCGGACAGGGCGAAGCCTCCTCCTGCCTACTCCCGTCTGATCCGCGACGTGGACGGCATGATCGCAGGGTGAGGGAGGGGGCTCCGCCACCGCCGCGTTGAGGCTCTCAGCAGGCACTTCGCCGTCCCCGCGCTCCCAGCGGTGGCCGCCCCGTGACCAGCCCGCCCGGCGCCAGATTTTCGCACCGGATTTTTGTGCCTGCCGGTGGTTGCCGATCGCGCCGGCTCGCGGACCGTCCTGAACATAGAGCGGAACTGTGCTCGGGAGGTGTTCGTCTCGTCGGATCGGTTCTGACCGGCGCGACCCCTTCTGAGAGGGGGTCATCAATCATGCACGTGGCGGACGTAGCCCGATCACATTGGCACTGCGCTCCGATTCTTGCCATGCCAACGGGAAGTCGGCGCCTTTTCGGCCCTCCACATCGTCCACGGCGGGAACGCCGGACGGTACCGGCCGGCGCCCGACCCCGCCGGACGAGCATGAGTGCCTCTCATCGCGTGCACCATGACACTGGCCGCCGCGCCTCGGTGACCCTCGGGACAGGCCAGGTCGCCGCTCTCCTCAGCACGTCCGGTCAGGATCTCGATCGCATCAACCCGGAGGACGCACATGCTTGATGTGATGACCACGCGGATGGTCAACCTGGTTTACCAAGTGGCATACCTCGCTTCGAGAGCGGCCCCCGGCATCCCGAACCCCGGTCAGGGCGAAGCACCACCGTTCGCCAATTCGTTCTTGATTTTGCTCAAGTGGGGGGTATGGGGTGCGCTCTTCTGCGGGGTGGGAGGGTTCGTCATCATCGGCGCCAGAATGACGATCAAGCACCAGAAGGGCGAAGGGGGGAATCACGTGCAGAGCATGGTCCTCGTCGGATTCGGCTGCATCACCGCCGTGAGTGGGTACTTCTTCGTCTCGGCCGTCATCGGGTCGGGCTGATGAGACCGCGGCGCGCCCCCGCGGAAAGCGGAAAGCGCCGCCGGCGTCGAGTGCCGCCGCTTCGGCGAGAATCCCCCTGGCTCGTCGCACTCCTTGCGCTGGGCGCCGCATTGGTCATCTTCGGCCTGCTGCCTGCTTCCGCCCCGGAGGCGCTCGGCCAGGTCCCGGGTATCTCAGACCCGTCGGAACGATCCCAGTCGGCAGGTGGGACTCTCACCGACCCGGTACAGCTCTCGATCGGCGCCCTTCCGGCCGCCCAGGCGCCGGGCCAGGTGGCGACCGTCGCTCTCGTGGCGCTGCCAGAGCCCCACTGGGGCGCGGCGGAGTGGATCAGGACCATCGACGCAGATCCTGGTGGCTACCTCAAGTGGGATCGCGCAAGCGGTCGCATACAAATCTGTGACAAAGAAGAGGACGATCATCTCGTGCGCGGAAGGGTATTCCTCGACGGAAGTCCACTGACGCTGCGCATTCTGCGTACGAAAAAAATGAATAAGCTCTTGAGCGTCGCCGATTCTGGAGGCCATTGTCGCGAGGCTGCTATCCCCAATTACAAGGTGCCCAAGAAGGGGAAGCCGCTGTACAAGTTCCAGGTATGTCTGTCCCGCAGCGACAAGGATCTGGACGCGTACTGCAACACCAGCGATAGCAAAGAATGGCCCGTGGTAGAGCGAAAGACCGGCGACTGCTGGAAAGACGGTATGTCCGACAAGGAGAAGATCACCTGTGTCGGGGGAGTGTACGAGTACTGCCACCAATGGCAGCACATCAGCGGGATGTTCCCGCCGCAGTGCGAAAAAGACGCCACTAAGCTCATGAAGGAAACGAAACTCCGGCCTGCCGTCGGAAGGCCCCCCGACATCAACGCCAGGCCCGACCTGGCGCTCCCGCGTGGCCACCCGGCTGACATCGGCAAGGCCACCCGACCGGTGGCGATAATGCTGCGCTGGTTGGTCTGGACCGTCCTGGGCGGATGTGTGGCGGGCTTCGTCGTGGTGGGCGGCAGAATGACGATCAAGCACAAGAGAGGCGAGGCCGGCGCGAATTTCACCGAACTGGGCTGGGTGATGATCGCATCCGTCAGCGCAGCCTCCGGGGTGGCGATCGCCTTTGTCTCTCTCCTGGTCGACCCGTTCTGAGATTGGGAGTCCACGTGCCTGAACCAAGCAATTCCGCGATCCTTGTGTGCCGCCCGGGTGCTGCCTGGTGAAAGAAGCCCTCAATGATACATGGTCCTGGCTCGTCGAGAAGCTGGGGGAATGGGCACTGGGATCCTTCGATCTGTTCCTGACCTGGTGGATCAGCGGTGGTGGTAGCGCTTACAATGTGCAACTGACCGGGGAAAAAGGGCCGGGCGGTGTCCTTTATGATCTCCGTCTGTACACTAACTGGCTGATTGCTGCGTTTGCGTTCGCCGGGCTTCTCGTTGCGGCCTTCCGTATCGCCATCCAGCGCAAGGGTGCACCCTTCAGGGAAGCGCTCCAGCAGTTCTTTGAGCTGGCGGTGATCATGCTCACCCTGGCTACTCTGGTCAATCTGGCGAATATCGCCGGAGATCAGTACTCCCAATTGATCATCAACCACATGAAGCCGAAGGGCGATGCCTGGAAGGACAACTGGAACAGCGGGTTCCAACTGCTCGGCGGTGATAAGAATGGCCAGTCGTTCATCCTCGCCTTCTTCGCCCTCGGTGCGGCGATCTCATCGTGCATCCAGTTTGTCTTGATGCTCTTCCGGAGCGGAGCCCTGATAGTTCTGGTGGGGATCCTCCCAGCGGTGGCGGCATCGAGGTTCACCAAGTACGGAGATGCTGCTTACAGAAGTTGCATCGGCATGGTGATCTCGTTGATCATCGTCAAACCGGTCATTGCGACGATTTACGCCTCAGCCCTGGGCCTGATGACGTCCAAGTATGAGGCCGACCGTCTTTTCGGTCTGGCCCTCGTCGCCGGCTCGGTATTCGCCCTGCCCGCGGTCCTGCGCACCGTGATGCCTGCGGCCACGGAGGGCTACAGTTCCTTCGGCGTCCGCCAGGTCGGTCATTTCGCGTACGGCGGCACCTCTCAGGCCATGAGGAAGCGGCTCCGCTCGTTCGTGCCCGGCGGCGGTGGATCGACTCCTAACTCAAACAACGGTCCGAGTGGAAGCGACGACGGAAACAGCGGCGGCGGAAACAACGGCGGCGGAGGCGGCGGCGGCGGCGGAGGCGGCGGCGGAGGCGGAGGAGGCGGCGGCGGCGGCGGCGGAGGCGGCGGCGGAGGCGGAGGCGGAACGCCTACTGGGCCGACCGGGGGCTCGGGCGGCGGTGGATCGACTTCTGCGCCGACCGCTCCTCAGGCCCCCAACGCAGGTTCGAACCCGGGTGGTCGTGGCGGTTCGCGCAGTGCTGGAAGCTCGGGCGGTTCCTCGGGTGGTCCGTCCGGCGCCTCTCCTACCTCCAGTGATCCTGGTGGCGATCCACCCCCTGCCGGAGATACGGGGTCGTCGCGGGTTGCTCCCTACACCCCCCCGCCTGCGCCGTACATTCCTCCTTACAATCCCCCTCCCCCCGATTTCTCCGGTATCGGAGGCCCGAGTGGCACCAGGTAGTCCGGCACTTCGTAGCCAAGGAATGAGCTGATCTGGCGTGGCATCCGACTATCGCGAACCGACGTATGGGAACTGGCGCAAGCCGGTCTCTCCGGGGATCGGCCGGCTGGGCCTGGCCGGCACCCTGATCCTCATGGTGGGGCTGATCATCATCACCCTGGTCGCGATGGCGTCGGTGAAGGCCAGCCTGGTCGCCGTCGTCGTCCTGGCGGTGGTCATGCTGCCGCTGGTCATCCAGGACCAGCACGGGCGGACCGCGCTCCAGTCGCTCACGGCCCGGTTCAACTGGTGGTCGGGCCGTTCCCAGGGTTGGCATCTCTACCGTTCGGGACCGCTGAGCGTCATCCCGCACGGCTCGTGCCGGCTTCCGGGGCTGCTCGCCCAGTCCCGGCTGGTGGAGGGCCACGACTCCTACGGGCGCCCGTTCGCCCTGATCATCGTCCCGGCCGCGAAGCACTACACCGTGGTGTTCGAGTGCAACGCCGAGGGGGCGGCGCTGGTCGACCAGAGCCAGGTCGACACGTGGGTCTCCCACTGGGGGCAGTGGCTGGCGTCGCTGAGCTACGAGCCGGGCCTGGTCGCTGCGGGCGTGACCATCGAGACCGCCCCTGACAGCGGAACACGCCTCCGGGAGGAGATCCACGGCAACATCGATCCCCATGCTCCGGAGTTGGCCCGGGCGGCCCTGGAGGAGATCGTCTGGAACTACCCGGTGGGCAGCGCCCGGGTCGCCACCCGTATCGCGGTCACCTACGCGGCCCTGCCGCAGATCGGGGGCAGGCGCCGAGACCAGGAGGCCATGGTCCGGGAGATCGGGATGCGCATCCCCGGGTTGATCTCCGGGCTCGCGATGACCGGCGCCGGATCCGCTCGTCCGATGACCGCGGATCAACTCGCCCGCGCCGTGCGGATCGCCTACGACCCGGACGCGCAGTCGAGCATGGAGGCCGCCGGGGACACGAAGATGCGTTGGGAGGACGTCGGGCCGGTCGCGTCGCAGGAATCATGGGATCACTACGTCCACGACAGTGGCCATTCGATCACCTGGGGCATGTCGGAGGCGCCTCGCGGCGAGGTGCTGTCCAACGTGATGAGCGGGCTGGTGGCGCCGCATCACGACATCGCGCGCAAGCGCGTCACCTTCCTCTACCGGCCGCATGATCCGGCCTCCGCCAGCCGGATCGTGGAACGGGACCGCAGGGACTCGCGCTTCCGTCTCGACGGTAGCGCCAGCGCCGCCCGGAACGAGATCGACGTCATCAAGAGCGACCAGTCGGCCCTCGAAGAGGCCAGAGGGGCGGGGGTGACCCGGTTCACCATTCTCGTCACCGCCACCGTCCCTTCGGCGGCGGACCTGCCGATCGCGGCGGCGGCCGTCGACACGCTCTCGGCTCCCGCGCGTCTGCGGTTGCGGCGGATGTACGGTGCGCAGGCGTCGGCGTTCGCGGCGGGCCTGCCACTGGGCATCGTCCTTCCCAGCCATATTCAGGTCCCTTCGCTGGTGAGGGAATCACTGTGAACGACTCTCTGGGATCGATCCTCGGCGGCACGGCCGGAGAGCCGCCCGCCGCAGAGGACGGCCGGAAGGGCAAGAAGGGCAAGGACAAGAAGAAGACCGGCAAGCCCGAGCTCAAACCTGGATCCAGGGGATTCAGCCGCCGGGGCGGGGGCCGGGCCTCCCACGTCGAGGCGCCTCCGGAGTGGCGCGGGACCACGGTCCAGGTGTGCGGGCTGTGGCCGTTCGGAGCCGGGTCGGGAACTCCGATGGTCGGTGTGCCACTCGGCCGGGAGCTGACCACCGGCGCCGCGCTGTGCTGTGATCCGATCTCGTGGTTCCAGCGCGCCAACCTGATCCACAATCCGTCCGCCCTGGTGCTGGGCAAGCCGGGGCTGGGCAAGTCGACCCTGATCCGCCGGATGGTGGTGGGACTGGTCGGGCAAGGGGTGTTCCCCATGGTGCTCGGCGATCTCAAGCCCGACTACGTCGATCTGGTCCGGGCCATGGGCGGGCAGATCATCAAGCTCGGCCGCGGGTTGGGCACGTTGAACGTGCTCGACCCCGGTTCGACGTCCGCCGCGGCGGCCAGACTCCCGGAGGAGGCGCGGCGGAAGTTGATCGCCGATGCCCACGGCCGTCGGCTGAACATGGTCGCCGCGCTGCTCACGCTTCTGCGCGGGGGACCCATCGTGGACACCGAGCGCACCGTCCTCAACGCGGCCCTGCGGGTGCTGGACGAGCGTCACCCCGGCGTGCCCATCCTGCCCGATCTCATCAAGGTGATCGCCGAGGGGCCGGAACGGCTCCGCGCCGTGACCCTGGCGCGCGGCGACGAGGCGCGGTACCGGGCGGCCGTCGACCCCTTGCACGCCTCGCTGCTCGGGGTACTGGACGGGCCGATGGGCGAGACGTTCGCGGGTCACACCACCACCGGGATCGAGTTGGGCAACCCGGGAGGTGTCTGCATCGACATCAGCGGGATCGACGACTCCGACGCCGAACTCCAGGCCGCTGTCCTGCTGGCGTGCTGGTCGGACGGATTCGGCTCGATCGAGGTCGCGCACGCGCTGGCCGACGAGGGCTTGGAACCCCAGCGGCACTTCTTCGTCGTCCTGGACGAGTTGTGGCGGGTGCTACGGTCCGGGCGCGGCCTGGTGGACCGGGTCGACGCGCTCACCCGCCTCAACCGGCAGCGCGGCATCGGCCAGGTGATGATCACGCACACCATGGCCGACCTGCTGTCGCTGACGGACGAGGCCGACCGGCTCAAGGCCAAGGGCTTCGCCGAACGCGCGGGCATGGTGATCTGCGGCGGGTTGCCGCGGGCCGAGATGCCCATGGTGAACGAAGTGGTGCGCCTGTCGTCCATCGAGGAGCGCATGATCATCGACTGGTCGACGCCGTCCTCCTGGAATCCCGACCTGAAGGAGGACAGCGAACCTCCGGGACGCGGCAGGTTCCTGGTCAAGGTCGGCGGCCGTCCCGGCATTCCGTTCAAGGTGGAGCTGACCACCGTCGAGAGGAACGTCAACGACACCAACAAGCGCTGGACCAACTCGACCACGAGGCGCCCCGCCGGAAGCTGGTGACCAGCCTGGTCGTGATGCCGTCCGCCATGGCCCGCCCTGAGTCCCGAACGGGCCCCGACGGTGACGGCCGCGGACCGACACCGGTCCCGACGGTGATCCCTCCCCGCGTGATCGAAAGTGAATGTTGCGGCCGGCCGCGATGCCCGGACGGTAGCTGATACGAGGAGTCAACCTGGGAAAGGGAAGGCGATGAACCGAGACCGGCAACGGGAGTCGCCTTCCGGGACCTTGGCCGCCGCGATCGAGAAAGCGTGTTTGGATACCCGTCTCTGTCCAGCGCATCGAGATCGAATTGCGGCGTTGAATCTTCGGCCGACTTCATGACATGGAGGTATCCACCGAAATGAGCCTGGTCACCGGCGGCCGATCGGGGAAGGAACTCGACGGGCCGAAGGAGGACCCCTATGGGTTCCTGGAGCGGTTGGCAGCGGAGTTGAACTCTCGACAGCTATTGCGGGCCCGAATGGAACGCACGACGGAAGGCGCATGGGTTCGGGTGGTCAACCCGAAGACCGGACTGTTCAGCGAGCGGGTGAAGTGCTACCCGGATCCTCTGTCCGGCAATGTGCCCTGCTTCTGGTGGGAGTGGGGCGCGAAGATCGGTCAGGTGGACGATGTGCGCGGTGCCGCCGCAGTGATCGCTCGCGTACTGGACCCGGAGCCGGAGGTGAGCCCGTGAGCTGGTACGGACCAGAGCCTTTCGTTGAGAAGGAGCCGGGCCGGAACTTGGATCATTCAGCCCGGAGGGATGCGTGCGGGCCCAAGCCCCGGACAGTAGTCATTGAGGCTGCCGCCAGCAGTCTCTTGTAAGGATCTCCCTGCTCCCTTGGCTGCCAATGGCGTCAGTTGAGGGAGCAGGTGCCCGTACCGGCCAGACCACCCACGTCAGACACGCTCTCGAATTGAAGAGGTGTTCAGATCGCACCCGCTACCGGTTCGACCAGCTTGGCCAGGGCCTTTTGCTGGATCTGCCGCACGCCCTCGCGGGAGAGGCCGAGTTGCTCGCCGATGACGCGGAGCGACTGCCCCGGCTCGCCGTTCAGGCCGAACCGGCGGGTGAGCACGTGGAGTTCGCGGGCATCGAGACTGGGCAACCCCTGGTTGACGAGGGCGCGGAGCTGCGACCGCAACTCTACCTTTTCCTCCAGGTTCTGGGCCGGATCGACCAGCCGCTCCTCAAGGGAGATCATCTCGTCGCCCTTGCCGCTGACCGAGGCATGGAGGCTGTCCAACCGGGGGGCGTCCAGGACGCGGCGGACCTGCGCCTCGGCGACGCCGGCCCGCCTGGCGATCTCGGCGTGGGCAGGCGGGGCGCCCTCGTCGGCCTCCTCCAGTAGCGATCGCTCCGCGGCGAGGATGGCCGGGCGCTTCTCGAAGTCGCCAAGGTTGAGATTGGGATGCTCGGCGTCCCGGACGGCCCGCAGTACCTCACGCTGGATCGGCTTGAACGCCCAGCTCGCGAACAGGCCCTGCGCCGGGTCATAGGAGTAGATCGCCCACAGCAGCCCCACCTTGCCGGCGCTCTCGTAGTCCTCACTGTGTTCGGAGGACCGGGAGGTGAACGCGGCGACGTAACGGCGCACCAGACCGAAGTTCGCCGTCATTATCTCGTAGGTGAGGTCGTCGAGTTGGCGCTCGGCTTCGCGCAACGCGGCTTCCCGGACCGCGGCGGCTTCGCCGGTGCCGGACCTGTCGCGCAGGTCGGTGATCTTCAACTGGAGTGGCCTCCGGCGGGCGAACAGCTCCTCGTTGCGTGTCCGGAACCGGTCAGAAGCCCGGTAGCCCTCGCTGGCCGGCTGCATGGTTTCCATCGTCACTCCCTCATCTCCTGATCTACGCAGCCATCGGACGAAACGATCTCGGAGAAGGAGGTGGCCTCAAAAGGGTTGTTGACATGCTCGTTGAGGGCCGGGCACGCCGGAACGGCACCGGCGACCCTGGCACTACGGGGCGGCTGAGAGAGAGAACCACCAGGTGGAGACGGTTGTCGGCGACCGGCGGCCGTCATACGGGTGTGCGATGGGCCGCGTCACTGTTGATCCCATGTTGATCCCGACTGGAATCCGCGTTGAAGTGTCGGAAAGGCTCCCGCTGGGGCCCTGAAGCACGCGGTCGTCGAAGGAGAAGCGTCGGTGTCGACCTGACGGTGATGCCGTGCTCGCGGACGGCCGTCAGGCCGCCGTGGTCCGGCCGCTCCTCGCGATCGGCGACGGAACCAGGTCACGGAGCACGATTCCCCCGGCGCAGCGAACAGCTCCTTGTCGCTTCAGGTGTAGTTGAAAGTGCAACTTGCCGAGCTCGCGGCAGCCTGTGAGAGCCGAACCGGTCGTACGCTTCGGCTGGCATTTAAATTGGCGGCGCGGTCCCCGTGTTCTCGCAATATTGAGGCGCTTTCGCCAAGTCCGCGACATCATGTCATTTCACCATCGCGGTGCGTGTCGTCCGTGTACGAACAGGCTGCTCTCTTGGCCGATGACCTGGGCGGATGGCCGCGGTGATCTCGAACATCAAGAATGTCGGCACTTCGTGTATGTGTGGTGACCGTGTTGTCCCTGACTCCGCGACTCCGCGACTCCGCTTTTCCGCTGGCAGTATCGTCGGCGCTGCGGGGCAAGTGTCATCAGAGCGAGTCGACAGAGGAGCGGATTCCGTACACGCTCCGGCGGGTAGTGGATCGAAGTCGGTGCAATTGCCGAGTTTGTCCAGACCATCGATATCACGCCAAGGTGCGTCCCTCTGCTCGAGCGTGGCGCCGCCCTCGGGAAGTGGCGTACCTTGCCCAAGGCCCGCTGTCCACCCAGCCCCTTAACCACTATCGTGCAGGCCACGATTAACATGAGTCAGCTCAGTGTTCAGGGAGCACGGTCCCTATTCCTGCCGCCGCACCGGCAGGTACGGAGCTGCCGGGGCCGGAAGCCCGAGGAGGGGAAGTTGGAAGTCGCCGAGGATCCAGATGACCGTGCCGCCTTCCTTTGTGGGGCTCGGGCCCGTCGTGCACTGATAGGCATCGACCGGCGTGCGGCGATGGGCCGGCCTGTCGCCGGCCACCCCGCCATCCCGGCCCATCGGCCCGTCCCGACGGGATGCCGGGGAATTGTCGGCTGATGCATCCCCTACTCGTACACACCCGGGTGGAGGTCCCTCCCCGCGGCGTCCAGGATCTGACCGTCGATGACGGCCTCGTCGCCGGCCGGGACTCCCTCGTCGCGGCGGGTCAGGCCCTCACCTGGCGGTCGCGGTTCACCAGCGGATCTCGCACCGCGATACCGCTGTCGGCCACGTGCGCCGTTGTCGTCGCGCGCGAGGAGCCGGCACGGGAGGACTGGCACGACAGACTCATCCGCGGGCTTGCCCACCGTCTGGCGGGTGAGCTCACCATCGCCACCTTCTGTGCCGGGGGGCGGGACGTGTCCGCACCGGAGGAGGCCGCCGAGGACGCGGAGCTGCTCGCCTCCGCCATCGACGGGCTCGGGCGGCTGCTGGCCGATCTGGAGGACACGCAAACGCCCGAAGAGACCGCGGACCGGATCGTGGCCGACGCCGTCGGCACCCACCTGGCCCTTGTCGGAGCGGTCGCGGACCAACAGGTCACCGTGCGGCACGGGGCCGAGTTCACCGTGCACAGCGTGCGCTCCGTCTCAGCGGACATGACCCGGTCCGATCTCGAGGAGGCACGGTCTCGGATCGGGCTGCCCTGGCCGGCCCAGGCGGGCACGAGCGTCGGTGAGGAGCTCGGGCTGGCCCGCTGGTGCATCGCGATGCAGCTGCGCGGTCACCAGATGTGGTGCCGGCTGGAGGGCGACGACGCCCTCGTCACCGACTTATGGCTTCGTCATCTCTGACATGCCGCGGGACGAGGTATCCGTACCCGATCTGGGTGACGATCAGGCCGGCGCCGAGCTTGCGGCGCAGCCGGGAGATGTGCTCGGCGAGCGTCCGGGTGACGCCTCGGCTGGTGCCCCAGACGTCCAGCATCAGCTCCTCCTTGGAGACCGCCCGCCCGCGGTTGGCGGCGAGGAACGCCAGGATGGAGTACTCCAGGGGGGCCAGCCGCACCACCTCCCCGTCCTTACGAACCTGCCGAGCCGCGAAATCGATCACGATGGGGGGGATCTCCAGCAGGTTGTCGTCCGCCGGGTCGTCGCGCTGGGCGGTGCCCATCCCGTAGCAGCGCCGCAGGACGGCCTCGATCCTGGCGAGCAGCACCTCCGGGTTGAACGGCTTGGCGATGTAGTCGTCTCCGCCGAGCCGCAGCCCGAGCGTCTGGTCATGCACTTCGGTGCGCACCGTCAGCAGGATCACCGGGGTGTCGTTCCCCTCCTGGCGCATCTCGAGGACCAGTGACAGGCCGTTGACGTCCGGCAGGTTGACGTCCAGCAGTGTGATGTCGACGTTGCCGCGCCGGAGGGCCTGACGGGCGAGTTCTCCAGTGGGGACCGCCTCGACCCGGTGGTGATGCCTACGCAGGAGGGTGGAGACCACCTTCAGCAGGCGGGGATCGTCGTCCACAACCAGTATCCGCGCCATACTTCATGCTATCCAGGTAGAAGGGGCGGTCAGGGGCAGTCAGGGGCAGAATAGGGAGGAAACAGCCAACGAATGCTGCTTTATGTACAGTCTCGTCCCCCGGCACCGTCGCGGCGCCTTCGTGCGGAGACATAAGTGGATCCGTGGCCCCGTTTCGGTGCGAGCACTCCGTAACCACGCTGATACCCTCACTCGCGACCATCTTGGAAGTCCGGACGGAGGCAACGGGTGCGGGTGCTCATCATTGAGAACTCCGGGGTCGCGCAGTTGCTCCGCACTATTCTGAAACGCGACGGTCACGAACCGGTTCTCGCCGGGAACGGCCATGAAGGCTGGCGCCTGCTCGTGGACCCGGCCCGCCCGCCGGACCTGCTGATCCTCGACCGCATGCTTCCCGACATGGACGGCGCCGAAGTCCTGGCCCGGCTTCGCCGGCACGCCCACACGGCCGAACTCCCGGTTCTCGTCCTGACCGCGGCCGCTCGCTCCTCACTGCATCTGGATGACGGTGTGCTGACCCGTGTCCTCGCCAAGCCCTTCGAACTCGTGGAACTACGCCGGGTGCTCGTCGAACTGGCATCAGGGTGACGCGCGCCTCCACGACGGCGCCCGCCTCACTCTGAAGAATCGGTCCGCGGCTCGTCGCCCTGGTCATGCCCGGTCGACGCGAGGGGAAGCCAGAGTTCGACCTTGAGCCCGCCCGACGGTGCGGTGCCCAGTTCGATCCGCCCGCGCATCGAGGTCATGAGAAAGTTGGCGATGTGCAGGCCGACCCCTGAGCCCGGAAGATCCTGCGTGGCGGCCGACCGGTAGTAGGGCATGAGTGCGGAACGGAGTTCCGCGGCGGGGATGCCCGGTCCTTCGTCGCAGATCGTGAGCACGCCGTGCCCCGACTCCTCCCGCGCCTCCACGGTGATCTTGCCCTCGGGGGCGTACTTCTCCGCGTTACCGAGGACGAGTACCAGGCACTGCCGCAGCCGGACGGGATCGCCGCGCACGACGACCTGCGACGGCGCACTGATCACCGTGCGCGCCGCCACGGAGGGCACGCTCTGCAGGGTCCGGCGCAGCAGTTTCGACATCTCGATGTCCCCCTCCACCGCGACAGGCCATGCGGAGGGGTCTCCGTCGATGACGAACACCAAGTCGGCGATGATGTGCTGCATCATCTCCACCGAGTCGAGGATCGCGCCGATCGACTCGGCGTCGTCCTGGTTCGTGACGGCCGTCTCGAGTAGCTGCGCATGCCCGCGGATCGTGGTGAGCGGGCCGTGCAACTCATGATGCACGGAGACCAGTAGCAGGTGCCGCATGTGGTCCAGTTGCCGCCTCGCCGACTTGTCCACGAACACGGCCGTGAGCAGCTCGCCCGACTCGGGGCCGGAAGCGGCCGAGCACGAGACCTCCACCCACAGAAGACGCCCGTCCCGGGTGGTCAGCCTTGGCGTTCCCGTCAGTCCATGGGCGAGTTCGATCGGGCGGCCGTCCTCGTAGGCCAGGGTGAAGAGGTCCTTGGTCTGACGGCCGATCGCCTCGTCCGCGGGGATGTTCGTCAGTGCGGCCATCGCGGAGTTCCACACCACGACGGACGTGCCGAGCACGAGGGTCGCGACATCCGAGTGATCGATGGCCGCGCTGAGCCGTGCCCGTTCGGCTTCGAGTTCGTGGGCCGCCCAGGCGTTGGCCCAGTAGGCGCCTAGCGCCCGGGCCGCCCCCCTGATCGCTCCGTCCAAGACACCGGAAAGGACCCGGAAGCTCAAATACAGGCCAGTGCTCCGCGTCCATCCCATCAGCAGGTAGCCAGCGACGTGGTCCCGCGGGGCTTCCAGCGGGAAATGCACGCCGACGCGCCATCCGGCAGGCAGAACGTCCTTGTTCACAAGGCACGGATGTGGGTGCGGCGCCTGCTGTTCGAACAAGGTCAGCTGTTCCGGCCGCTGACGGTATCGGGTCATGCCCTCGGCGGAGGCTTTGATCCATATCTCGCCTGCCGGAAGGGACGTGTGCAGCCAGAGCACACCGGATCTCGTGATCTTACGCAGATCCTCTGCAAATGGGGCTAGGTCCGCCGGCTCCGCATGCCCTTGGGGCATGACGTAAGGCAGTTGCAGCAGCCGCTCGGCCGTACTGGTTGCCGTCTCTCGGGTCCTCAGGACACGGGTCTCAGAATAGAATATTGCGGCTGGAATCAGGGCCAGGAACGCCCACACGACCTCCTCGGTCCGGACGGCCATGAGGACGAGAAGCGCGAATCCGACGGCGCAGGCCGCTTCCACCAGGTTTTCCGCGATCAGTGGAGCGTGCACGGACCGGCCCATGATCGCGACGATCAGCAGTGCGGCCACCACGAGAAGGACCACCTGCGTCGCACTCGGTGCCCGTCCGGGCAACCCGGCGGGCTGGACCGTCACAAGACCCGTGATGAACAGGGTGAGCAGGGTCGTGGCCGCGTCCAGCACGATTCTCCACCGCCTCGCGGGCAGCAGCACGGCCTCGCCGAACAGGACGGCCGCGGCGCCCACCGGCGCCAGGAGCCAGGACTGGACGAGGCAGTAACCCAGGGGCGCCATGAAGACCACCAGGGAGGTGACCACCGAGGGCGGCCGGGAGAACCAGACCGCGGTTCGGCCGGAGGTGAGTCGGGAGAGTCTCATCATGCCCTCATACGGAAAAACGCATCCTGCGGCCGGTTCGGCGCTTCCATTTCCTCAACACCGGAAAGGAGGCGGTCATCAGGTTCACAGACGACCCGTCGTCGCGCCTCTTCCCGAACAAAATTCTGCTCCTTCGTTCGCCGATCCATCAATGCGGGTGAAAAGGTGTGCACCTGGGAGCGTGTTGGAGTGGTGTCTGAGTTGAGCACGAGGCATCCAGAAACGTTGCTTGTCGTCTTCTCTGCAGAGGCTGAGGCGAGGTCGGACGAGACTTTCTTGATACGTCGTCACCGACGATCGTCCGCTCAATGTCCGCCGCTGCAACAAATCGGATTCACTTGCTTGCGGGCCGGCTCACTTGCCGGGACGGGGATGGCGGAACGCCGTGCGCCGTGTCGTCAGGCCGAGCTCGCGCCCCTTGGTGCGCGTAAAGCCCCCGACCTGGCCGCCCCGGCGGCGGAGCAGGCGTGCGGGGTCCTGCCGGAATATGGCGGCGTGTCCGGCTGAAAGGTGGAGAATGGCCCGCTGAAATCGGGGTGGCCGGGCGGACCGTGTGGACCCGGTCGGGCGAGGCCGTCAGGGCCGC
This sequence comes from Actinomadura xylanilytica, assembly GCF_030283145.1. Lineage (GTDB taxonomy): Bacteria > Actinomycetota > Actinomycetes > Streptosporangiales > Streptosporangiaceae > Spirillospora > Spirillospora xylanilytica. The sequence continues at coordinate 271,555 of NZ_JASNWE010000002.1, read as the reverse complement.
CCGCACCAACGGACCCTGGTGATGGTGATGCGGACGACTCTGGTGCGGCGGCCCGGTCCGCCGGGTCGCTGCTGAACATGCCGCCGGGGGCGTCCATCATGTCCAGCATCACCGAGTACGACACTGGACGGCGCCGCTTCCAACACAGCCTCTTGCCCGGCACCTTCTGGATGTGCGTGCCGTGCGGCTGCCAGGCCAGGTTCGGCGGCAGCTTCTTGGTCGCCGAGACGAACCGGCGCTCGATCTTCAGCTTGTGGGTGTTCTCGGCGAGGAACTCGGTGGACGCGCGGTTGCAGCCGATGAGCCGGACGTCGTACTCGCCCTCCTCGGCGGCGATCCGCAGCGCCGCGAGGAACGTGGTCTTCCCGCAGGTCGGCGCGCCCCACAGTCCGATGCGGCGAGGCCGTTCGGGGGTGGGCGCGGACGCGGGAGCGAACCCGAAAGCCTCCCCGGCGGCGTCACCCGCCCCCTCGGGGCGTGGGCTGACGGACCGTGGTTCCTGCCGCGAGTTCGGAGCGGTCATGCTGCGCCTTTCACGGGGATGAACGGGGTCAGCCCGGCGCATGCGGCCACGAGCCGGGCGGCGATGGTGCGCAGGCTCAACTCGTGGTCCCGCAGGTGGAGCGCAGGCGCAGAGCCGTCCGGCGTCGCTGGCGTGAACGAGAGCGGCCTCTGGTGGCGATCTGGAGAATGAAGTCGGCTCCCGCCATGACCAGGCTGCCAGGCCGGTAGGCGGCCATGATCCAAGACAGGTCGCAGGACAGGTTCATGGCGTCCACCGGGCGCGAGGGCACCTGGCATCCGCCTTTGTTTCTGTCGAGGTGTCGTGCGACGACCTCCGCCGTACCCGCGTGAAGGTGGACGATATAGCTCGCGTGCTTGTCGCCGGTGTAGATGTACACCCCGTCCGGCACCGTCACTCGTCATCGTGTAAAGGTCCATTGAGGCGAGGCTGCTCGGGATCCCGGTGGTCCGCTCCGGCAGGGCGAGTCTACCTACGGTGCCGTCCGCCCGGATCGTGACCACGTCGCCGACGCGGGCGGAGGGGCGCCGCCGGCTCGTCCGTGGGCGTGTCGTAGTACGTGGTGAGATACACCGTCCCCTCGCCGTCCACGGCCGTCTCGACCAGCCGCGAGTTCTTGGCGGCCTTGTACGGCTTGCGGACCCGGTAGACGCGGGTAGTCGGTCCGAGCAACAGCAGGTTGGGTCTCGCCGAGCTCCATCTCCACCGCCTCCACGCCCGGGCCCGGCGTCACCACTGTTCGATCACCTCGAGCGGCTCGGCCACGATCGCCCCGGTTCGGGACCGCTCTCGGCAGGGGGAACCGGACGGTGACCGGGGCCGAGCGGGTCGGCGTCTGACGAGGGCGTTCCCGATCCCGGCGGACCTTACGGGCTCCGCATGTCTTGGCGGCGGCTTCCTCGTGAGGCGGCGCATCTGCTCCACCACCGCAAACAGGGCGTTCTCGTCGACCTGCCCTCGGCCCTGCTCGCGTAGTCGGTCGATCGCGGCCTTGTGTTCCCACGCGCTGCCCATCTCACCCCAGGTGGCCGTGCTATGGGGGGAACCTCATCCGAAGAACGCAATGTCTGGGCGGAACCCTCAACGAGTACGAGCATGCCGCTTGACCTGAACGGACGAGGTTCTCGGCAGGGACAGCGCCACAACGGACGGAAGTGACAGGACCAGACGCGGTGCGTCCACTCAAGGCTCCAGCAGGCGCTGGCCGACGTACTCGCCGGGGGCTGCGCCGCCGGGGACGGCGAATATCGCGCTGGCCTCGTGGCGGAGGAAGCGGGTGAGGCCGTCGGCGCCGTCGAGTTTGCGCTGGACCTGGATGAATCCGGCGGTCGGGTCCGCCTGCCAGGCGACGAACAGCAGGCCGGCGTCGGGGGCGCCGTCGGGGCGGAGACCGTCGTGGTAGGAGAAGCTGCGGCGCAGCATCGTCGCGCCGTTGTTCGATTGCGGGGCGGCGGCGCGGACGTGGGCGTCGCCGGGGATCGCGAGTGCTCCGTCCGGCCCGACGGCGGTGAGGTCGACCGGGGTCGTCTCGGTGCCTCCGGACAGGGGTGCGCCGTCGGCCTTGCGGCGGCCGATGACGCGTTCCTGCCTGTCGAGGGGCAGCTTCTCCCAGACGTCCAGCAGCATCCTGATGCGTCGCACGACCGCGTAGGACCCGCCGTTCATCCAGGCGTGCGGGCCCGTGCCGCCCGCGACGAAGACCGCGGTGTCGAAACCGGGGTCGGACGGGCGCGGGTTGCCGGTGCCGTCGACCTGGCCCATGAGGTTGCGGCCCGTCATCGGACGGCCGGTGGCGCCCCGGGCCCGGTTGAAGCCGCTCATCTGCCAGCGCATCCGTGCCGTGCCGGACGCTCCTCGGTGCAGGACGCGCAGCGCGTGCGCGGCGACCAGGGGGTCGTCGGCACCGATCTGCACCCACAGGTCGCCGTCGCTCCGTGCCGGGTCGAGGGCGTCCGCGGGGAAAGGCGGGACGGGCACCAGCGCGGCGGGCGTCCGGTCGCCGAGTCCGATCCTGGCGAAGAGGGAGCGGCCGAAGCCGAACGTCACCGTGAGGGAGGACGGTCCGGCGTCCAGCGCGATGTGGTCGTCCCTCGCGGGCGGTTGCCCTGCCGTCATCGCCGCGGCCGCGGCCGTCCAGCGGCGCATCAGGCCGGCGACGGCCCCGCGGCCTGTTCCCGGGCACAGGTCGAAGGCGACCAGGTATCCGGACGCCTGGAGCGGGGTGGTGATCCCCGCCTGGTGGCGGCCGTGGAAGGGGACGGCGGTGGCGCCGACGGCGGTGAGCGGCGGTCCGTCGTCCCCCGCCAGGCGCTGCCCGGCGAACCCGGCCAGGCCACCGGCGGCGAGTCCGGCGACGCCGGTTCCGCCCGCCGCGCCGAGCAGCCGCCGGCGGGAGATGCCCCGCCATGCGTTCGATTCGTTCATCGTCGTTCTCCTTTGGGACGCGCCGCGTGCGCCGGGCGCGGTGCCCGGCGCACGCGGCGTGTTCGGGATCGGACGGGGTCAGTGCCTTCGATTGCCCGCCGGTTCGACCTGCGCCCGCACGGTGATGGGCGCGGAGGTGGCGAAACGCAGGACGAACGTGACCGTCTCACCGGACTTCGGCTTGCGCTTCAGCCCCATCAGCATCAGGTGATCGCCGCCGGTCTCGAGCACGAGCCTGCCGCCCGCGGGGACGGCCATGCCCTTGACCTCTTTCATCGCGCCGACCGACGTCGTGGTGTGCAGCGACACGTCCGTCGCGATGTCGCTCGTCGCCGAGACCAGCTCGTCGGCGGCCTTTCCGGTGTTGGCGACCGTGAGGTATCCGGCGGCCATGTCCGCCAGTGGCGGCTCCGGCACGTAGGCGCCCGACACCGCGAGGCGCGGCCGATCATCGGCCGACGTCCCGTCATCCGACGCGCAGGCGGACGTCCCGGCGGCGAGCAGGAGCGCCGTCAGGGCGGCGATCGTCCGTCTCATGCCGTCTCCCCCTTGACGATCTTCGGCAGGTCCGCGGTGTACCGCTGGGACGGCGTGCCCGAGGTGTAGATGAGGTGGGCCTTGCCATCGGCAGGGGAGAACGCCAGGACCTGCGCGCCATGGGTGGCGGTGATGTCGCCGTCGGCGCCCTCCACCGGCTTCTCCACCGCGATGCCGACGCTGCGCGCCGCCTTCTGAACGGCGTCGAAGTCGCCGGTCAGGCCGATGAAGCGCGCGTCGAATGCGGCGAGCCACTCGTTCAGCCGGTCGGACGTGTCGCGCTTCGGATCGGTCGTTACGAAGACCACCCGCAGCCGTTCCGCGTCGGCCTCCGGCAGTGTCTTCACCGCGTTGGCGATGTCGGCCATCGTCGTCGGGCACACGTCCGGGCAGTGGGTGTAGCCGAAGTACAGCAGGACCGGCCTTCCCGCGGTCCGCGCCACGAAGTCGAAGGGGCGGCCCTCGTCATCGGTGAGCGTCAGCGCGGGTTTGGGCAGCGGCAGGTCGAGCCGGATGGCGCCGTCGGAAGAGGAGGGGCTCGTGGCGGCGGCGGGGCGTTCGCCGGACGACGGCTGCCCACCGGCACAAGCGGCGGCGGTCAGACAGAGCGCCGCGACGGCGCCGAGCCGGACGGCGGTGCCGGTCAGCCGGCGGGTGGAAAGCGCCGGTCGGCGGGTCGGCCGAACCGGGGCGCGCGAGAAGGCACGCAATGAAGCCTCCAAAGAGGTGACGCCGCGGCGGCAAGGCACGACGGCGCATGGATGCATCCGGCCGGCACACGTCGGTGCGGCCGGGCGAGGTCACTCAGGGACGACCCGCGGCGAGACGTCGCCGCAGGTTGGAGCGCGCGTTGGGAAGGACCGGTACGGCCACGCCGTACCGGATCCGTCAGCTCACGCGGCCCACGGCTGGTGGGCCACGCCGGATCACCGCGTGGTCCAGAAGGACGGTCTCGCTCTTCGGAGGATCGGTTCTCGAACGGTCGAACACGCGGAAGCGGGGATCGGCCGGCACAGCGCGGCCAGTCGGCGCGAACACGGCCGCGAGCAACGCGGCCAGCGGCGCCGTGACCACGCCCGCCGTCCGCATCGACACCCGCACCAGCCGCCACACCGTGCGCTCGCCACGATGCACGACCCACCCGAGAACGAAGGCACAGGCCAGGTGCGCGAAGAACATGGCCGGACCGGGCATCAGGCCCGCGAGAAGGGAGTGCCCGGCCGAGGCATGAGCGGACAGGGTCCCCTCGGGCGGAGCGGCCGACGCTTCGACAGAGGTCCCGCACTGCCCGAACGAGAACACCGCATGCAAGAACATCTGCCCGCAGAGCAGCATCGCGGTGATCGCCGGCCTCGAACGCTCCCGGCCGGCCGCCGGCATGGCCATGCCGAGCAGCAGAAGCCACCCGCCGGCCAGGGACCACCACGGCAGCCCGGCTCCGGACGTGGCGCCGTGCGCCAGCGCCGACAAAGCCACGCATACGGTCGAGAACACCGCCGCTCGCAGTGACCGCATTCCTGGGTCCGCGCGCCCCACGCCGGTCATCGCGTCCGTCATCGCGCGAGCCCGCGCGGACGCCGACCGGCATCGAGCACGAGATGGCGCATCCGATGATCCCTTGTCCGCAGCGGGACACCCGTCCTCACGACGTCTCCCGCCTTCACGACCCCTGTCTACTACAAACCGTAGTACACATACGTTCGCGGTCACGCCGCGCCCCGAAGCGGCCGAGGGCCACAGCCCCTTTGTGGAGTCGCCGAACACCTCCAGGAAGGCCGGGCGGCCACAGGATGGTTTACCGCCTTGCCCTGGTGGGAGCGGCTGCCTGCCTCGACGGCAGCCGCGTTACCGCGTTGCGGACGTTCGTCGGCGACCACCATCCCGCGTGAGGGCCGACGACTGCCGCCCCTCACGAATCGCTGCGGCAAGCGGTCCGGCTGTTCCAGGCGGGCGGACGCCGCGGCGGGGAGAGTGGCATGGACGTGGGTGTCGATGGCCGCCTCGACGTGATCGGACCATGGGTTGCGAGGGCGAGTGCTCGGCCGGTCTTGAACCCACCGTGAGCCGCCGAGCCAACATCGAGCCAACACGGGGACGAAGTGGGCATACCCGACTGGGGGCGAAGCGGGCACATTCTTTGTTTGTCCTGGTCAGGGGGGTGGGTCGCGTGGGACTCGAACCCACAACCTACGGACTAAAAGTCCAGAAATGCCATGCCGGAGGGTGCTGCCTGGGGATAGACCGTGCCGTTCCGTCCATGTCGAGGCCGATTTGCGTGCCGGGCCGTGCCGGGCGGTGCCAGCCCGTATCGGGGCTGCCGAGCGAACAACGAGCGAACATGACCGCCGTGAGACGGAGGATGACCTCCCGGAAGCCGTGGAACACACACGTCTGGCTACTCACCGTAATCGAGGGTGCTCGTCGGACGCCAGGTGACCATCGGGCCTGGATCGCGCTGGTAGGTGTTCAGGGGGTGGCTGGTTTGCGGGCGGTGAGCAGGCGGGTCGGGACCCACGGACTGCCCCACCACGCGCGCCAGCCGAGGCCGCGCACGCGGATGTCCTGGGCGTTCAGCCGGGCCAGCACCGCAGCGTACTCGCGGGGGGTCCGCGCCAGGTCGGCGATCAGCAGGCGGCCGCCCGGCCGCAGCACCCGGTACGCCTCGGTGATCGCTTGGGCGCGGGCGTCCGCGCCGAAGATGGTGTGCACCGTCAGGCTGGACACGACCAGGTCGAAGCTTGCCTCCGCGTACGGGAGTCTGCGCAGGTCACCCCCTTGCACGTGGACGCGGTCGGCGACGCCTTCGGCGCGGGCGTTGCGCAGGGTCGCCGCCGGGGTGTTGCCGGACTGGTCCCGTCCGCGCCACAGGTCCACGCCGACCGCCCGGCCCTGCGGGAGGTGCCGGGCGGCGGCCAACAGGACGGCGCCGCGTCCGCAGCCGAGGTCGAGCAGCCGTTCGTCGCCACGCAGGTCCAGCTCGTCCAGCACGTCCCGCCAGACCAGGAACTTGCCGCGCAGCGTGGCGTGCAGGCTCAGGGCCAGGCATCCCGCCAGCAGGGTGCCGGAGACCAGCGCGGGCAGCGCGGCGGCCAGATCGGCGGTGACCGCCATCACCAGCCCGGTCACCCAGAACCCCAGCACGACCAGGCCCACGAAGCCGAATCCGTAGGGCGCATCCATCCCGTACCGCGCGCCAGACATTCCGCCACTCTGCCACGAACCGGCCGCTCGGGGGCTGGCTACGACGCACTGGTCCACCGCCGACCAGCTCGCCGCCGAGTACCCGGACACCGTGGTGACGCCGACCCGGTCTTCATCCGCGACGGCGACGTGTGGACGGGCGCCGGGCTGAGCACGTGCATGGACCTGGCGCTCGCGTGCTGCCAGGGGAAGCTTCACGGCATGGGCCCGGCCCGGAAGTGCGTGGTGTGCGGCGCGGGGCTGCCGAGGGAGTCGTCGCCGCGGCGTAAGTACTGCTCGGCGGCGTGCGGGATGCGGGCTTATCGGGCGCGCAAACGAGCCGCTGAGCAGGAGAAGCTGGCCGCCACGATGATTTCGCAGGAGGCAGCGGCATGGCTGCGGACTCCGGCCGGGCGGACGGGCCGAACGACAAGCAGCACGGCACCATTCTGATCCGCCGGCCGGGCGACACCGAACGCGCCGACCAGCACGAGCGGGAGATGCTCCAGTACCGCCTGCGCGCCGCCGGAACTCGGCTGTACACCGCGCTGGTCGCCGACCCGCCCCGCATCGAGGCCGCGCCAGCACTGGCCGACTCGGGGCTAGCCGGCGGGCTTGGGTACAAGACCTCGAACCGGGTGTAAGCCGAGCATCGGGAACTACTGAACTACAGTTCACTGCGTGGAGTAACCGCAAACAGAGCTGTCCGGAATTTCCGGGCTGGCCCAGACGCATCAACTCTGGGTGTTGCTCAGGCCCGGAATGTCTCGATCGCGATTCGGAAGATGGAATTGTCGGCCTTCGTGGATAGTTTCTCCATCTCGGTAACGGCGACGATCTTCCATAGCTTTTCGGGGCTGCTGTAGTACATCTCCTGCTGGCGGATGACCCGGTCCTGGTCATCTTTGAGGAAGACCGTGAGTTGCGTGGCAGGTCGGCTGTTCACCGTCACATCAGTGACGGTGATCGGGATCAGCGGTTGCTTAGTCTCAAAATATCTCTTCCAGAAATCGGCGCGTGCGGCGGCCTCCTTGGGCACCATGTCGCCTTCGCCCTCGCAGACGCTGATGTGTTCTTCCAGTGGTCCGGGGGGCTTGTCGAAGGCGGTGCAGCGTGCAGTGCTCTGTCGCCTCGTGTGGTTGGACGGCACGGCCAGTTGAACCTCGGACACCTTCCGTAGCGAGTACCCTGCGGGGACGGAACTCGTCGGTTTTGTGGCGGTGGCCGCGGGACCGGCCTGTGGCACCTGCGAATCCGGCCCGGTCAGCCTGTTCACCACGACCACCCCAGCCACCGTGATCAGTGCCCCTGCGGCGAAGGCCGCCACCGGCCACACCCAGTGGCGTCTGGCGCGCCCACCGCTGCCGGGGCCCACCGGCAAGGTCGAGGGCGGTAGGGCGGGGACGGCCGATGGCGAGTTGTCGGGCTGGTGGACGTCCCGCCGGATGTCGGGAGCCGGGGCGGGATCGGGTGATGTCGCGAGGGCCTCTGGCAGGGATACAGCGTCGGGTATCGACGCCGAGTGTTCGGTGACCATCGCGGCGATGCCCGAGGGCAGCCAGTGCTCGTTGCCGGTCTCCGGAGCCAGGCGTTCGATCAGTTCCGCCACACTGGGACGTTCCTCCGGTGCCTTGGCCAGGCATTGGGCCACCAGGGCCCGCAGCGAGTGCGGCACCCCGGTCAGATCAGGATCTTGGTGCAGGATCCGGTAGACGGCCACCGCGATCGAACCCGCGGCGAAAGGGCTGCGCCCGGTCGCCGCGAACGCCAGGACGGCTCCGAAGGAGAACACATCACTGGCGGGACCGAGCACATCGTCCCCACGCGCCTGCTCAGGCGACATGTACGCGGGCGTCCCGACCATCGCGCCCGAAGTCGTCACCGTGGACGCGTCGACCGCGCGCACGATCCCGAAGTCGATGATGCGCGGCCCGTCGGCGGCGACGATGACATTGGCTGGTTTGAGGTCGCGATGCACCAGTCCGCACGCGTGTACCGCCGACAACCCCTCGGCGAGCCCACCGCCCAGGGCCAGCACGCTGGCGGGCGGCAACGGCCCTTGCTCCTGCACCGCGTCCCGCAGCGACGGGCCCGGAATGTAGGCGGTGACGATCCACGGCGGGTCCGCGTCCGGGTCGGCGTCCACCACCTGCGCGGTGTGGAACCCGCCGACCCGCCGCGCCGCCTCAGCCTCTCGCCGGAACCGGATGCGGAAGGCAGACTCGGAGGCGAACGAGGTGTTGATGAGCTTGACTGCCACGGGCCGCCCACCGGGAGATCGCCCGAGGTAGACGTGGCCCATTCCGCCGGCGCCGAGCCGTCCGAGCAGCCGGTACCGGCCGACCGTCGGAGGGTCAGAGCGTTGCAGCGGTTCCATATCCCACTGTCCCCCTGGCAGCTGGCCAAGCAATACCTCGCATGATCGAGATACTGCAAGATCTACAATTCCTACCATGTCACCCCCGCGATGCGGGACTCCCAAGGATGCGAAGAAGTAGTGTGATAAAAATCACAGTGTCAGAATTAAATATCTTCGTCGGAGCTTATTCGAAGTTGGCGGCGGTCATGCCGTCATAATGCAGGGCTGATGCGCTCTCGGATGGCGAGATGATCGGCCCTCGGTGACCTCCGCGAGCTTCTCGGCCTCCCCGATCGTGGGCCCTCAATTGTCCAGGACGAGTCGTGGATAATTCCGAGCCGCTTGCCCTGCCAGGGAGACCCGCACCCGGCGGGCTACCACCCCGGATCTGTCGGCTCACTCTTGACGACGTCATCCGAGTCGACGAGGAAATGCACCTGCTGCGAGAGAAGATGGCGGCGCTCTACGACGGCTTGCCCGACGAGCGGGGCGTCCACTCCCCGGACGGTGTCATCGTCACCACCTACCGGGGTGACACCGCACTCCCGCGACGGCCACCAAACGCCATAACCACTCGTTAGCCATCCCCCGACTGAACCTTTTTCACCAGCGTCTGTGTGGGTGATCACAGCATGGTCGCGGGCGGCGTGGCAGGCCCTGGAACGTGAAGAACCCCTGGTAGGGCGGGTGATCTCTCACAACCCTCCGTCCCCACCAGAGGTTTCACATGCTTTTCTACCGTTCTTCGCTGCCGTTGTCGCGTCAGACCCTGCAGTACGTCACCGGTGTGGTCGGCCGCCACCGCAAGCAGACCCGAAGCAAGGGCCGGGCACTGCCGGCGGGCATGCAGGCGCTGATGACCCTGGCGTACCTGAAGAACGGGGAGACGTTCGCGCAGCTCGGCGCCGGGTTCGGCGTCGGAACCACCACCGCCTGGCGCTACGTCAACGAGACGGTGACGCTGCTGTCGACCCGATCCCCCAAACTCAGCCGGGCATTGACCAAGGCCAAGAAGGACGGCCGGCTCTACCTGGTCGTGGACGGCACGCTCATCCCGATCGACCGGGTGAAGGTCGACCGGCCCTTCTACTCGGGCAAACACAAGAAGCAACGGTATGAACCTGCAGGTCATCGCCACCCTGAACGGGACCATCGTGTGGGTGTCGGGGCCGCTGCCCGGCTCCGTCCACGACCTCAAGGCCGCCCGGATCTGGGGTCTGATCCGCGCGCTGGCGGCCTCGGAGATGCCGGTGCTGGGCGACAAGGGCTACGTCGGTGCCGGTCCGCACGTCAAGACGCCCTACAAGGGCAAGAACAAGGCCGAGTCCTGCAAGGACGCCAACCGCTCCCACGCCCGCCTCCGCGGACCAGGTGAACGAGCAATCGCCCAGCTCAAAAGCTGGAAGATCCTGACCAAGCTACGTTGCTGCCCACACCGAGCCGGTCACCTGGCCAAGGCCATACACGTCCTCCAGAACCGCGAGCTCAACACACGTTGAAAAAGGCTCACTGTCTGCAATGACCGAGTCAGGTGCGCTAATCCGGGGTTGTGCCCTGATGGTGGTGGCGCTCGGCGAGTTTCTTCCAGTTCAGCAACTGCCGTCGAGCCATGATCAAATCGCCCACGGACAGCCCGAGGGCCGCCCAGCGGCTGGTTCGCATGACGACCTTGAGCAGCAGGCGCGTGGTGTCATGATCCTGGGGCACGAGGACGTAGGACATGAAGGCGCCCAGGATGGTGCCCGTCAGCTGTTTCCCTGGGGCAACCGAGACGATCCGGCCCAGCTCACGCCCGCCGGCGGCAGTGAATCTTTCTCCGACTTGAGGCTCGGGAAGGCCTGCCAACTCGCGAGGTGAGCGGCGGCCAAGGTTGTCGATCCAGTCGTACGAGTATGGCGCAAGCCTCACTTGTGCGACCCACGGCCACACCGCTTCGGCTGGCGCCTCGACGTGCACGCCCCGCCATGCCTGCAGCGCGGGCGCGGTGACGAAGTCGTCGCACGGGTAGGAACGCACGATCTCGCTGTCGCTCACACCCCACCGGTCACCGATCACGCATCCATCTTCCACCAAGATCCTCGTTGGCCGGCGTTCGAGTCCTGATATGCGTACCTAGGTAGCACACCCGCATCTACGCCGACCTGGGCATCCCGATGGACGACATCACCGTCACCCACTCCTCGCGGATCGCACCGGCCGCCAGCGCACGCGCCCGACGCTGGTCGTACTTCACGCCCTGCCGCGCCCGCACCTGCTCGCGATGCGCCTTGGCCGTCCGCCCCCGCCCCGTGATCAGGCTCAACCTTCCCACCCAGCTCCAGACACCGCCGCACGTGGTCGACGATCACCTCCGCGATCTCCTCCAGCCCGCAGAACCGCGCCATCTTCTGAAAGCACTTCAGCTCCAGCGCGAACAACGCCTCGGGGCTCGCGGTCCGGGCCCGCGCCCAGCCGATCTTCTGGGTGGGATGACCGGATTGAGGGGGTGGGGAGGCATGGGTTCGAGGGTCGGTCGGGGGGCCATTGGAGGCCCGGATCGGGCCGCCGAGCCGACATCGAGCAGACAGGGGAACGAAGCGGGGCATTGCGGGCGGGGGCCATGCCGGGGCAATCTCGCGTTTGCCCTGGTCAGGCAGGGTGGGTCGCGTGGGACTCGAACCCACAACCTACGGATTAGAAGTCCGAAACTGTCGTGTTAGTGCGGCGCTCTCGGTGCCATTCTCTGCCGCCCTGTCCGCATCGAGCCCGATTTCCATGCTGCCCTGTGTCGCCGCGCGCCGATCCGTTTCGGAACCACCGAGCCGACCCGGGCCGCTGGAGATCTTGTGACTTCCTGCCCGGCGGTTCCCGTCTGGCCTGCAGGGATGGGGTTTTCGGCAAGCCCACGGATCGGGTATTCGAAGTTCTTCGACGCCACCGGGGGGCGGGACCTTGTCGCTGCCAGCTTGCTCCGGTTCCTTGATGTCGGGGATGTCGGGGGTTGGGTGTATCGCAGGCGTATCGAAAATCGCATACGCCACCGCAACACTCTGCGGGCTTCAGTGGAGGCAGGGACCGCAGCGGTCCGTGCCGAGGGCATGGTGCCTCGGCTTCGGAAGGTGATCACGATAGGGAGAAGACCGTGGCTAATGACGGAGAATGGGACCGGCGTTCGCTGCTGCGGGGTGCCGCCGTGGTGGCCGGTGCCGCCGCGTCTGCGCCGCTGCTGGGCGAGGCGGCTTCGGCGCAGGCCGGCAGCAGTGACGCGGATGTGCTGTTCAAGGCCGGGAAGTTCGAGCAGGCCGGCCGCGCCTATGAGGAGATCCTGAAAAAAGACCCCACGAACCTGCACGCGGCCCGCCAGCGCGGTTACGTCGGGCTACTGGGCAACAAGTTCCCCGACGCTGAGAAATACCTCACGACGGCCCTCAAACTGGCGCCCGACGACAAGCAGACCAACCGGTTCCTGGCCGACTGCTATACCCGGCAGGACAAGCTCTCCCTCGCCGCGCCACGCTGGCAAGCGGCCGGCAAGGAAGCCCAGGCTAAATGGTTCGCGGCGGTCCGCGGCAAGCCGTATCAGATCCACGGCGACATCGCGCGGGTGCCATGGAAGCAGATGGACCCGTCACCGCTGATAGAGGCCTCGGTCAACGGCGGACCACCGAAGCGCTTCTCGTTCTACACCGGCGCCCCGTGGCTGGACATGTCCGCAGAAGTAGCCAAGGAAGCCGGACTGAGCCCCGTGGCCCAGCAAAAGATCGACTACTTGGGCGGCACCGCATGGATGTACTTCGGGGTGCTGGATTCCTTCAAGCTGGGCGGCATCGAACTGCGCAACATCCCCGTGGGCTGGACGGAGACGGACCAGGCTTCGCCCGTGGGGCCCAGCGACGGTCTCATCGGCACGTGGGTCTTCTACCACTTGCTGACCACCTTCGACTACGCGGGCCGGTCGCTGATCCTGCGCCGCCGGACCCCCGAGGTGGCCAGGAAGGTACGCGCCGACGCCATCCGGGCGGGCGCAAAGCCGCTGCCGCTGTGGCTGGCCCGTGAGCAGTATGTGCACAGCACGGGCAGCATCGCCGGCTCCGGCCCACGGGTGATGGGCGTGAACATCGGCGGAGTCAGCGAGTGCGTCGCGGTCATGAAGGGGGAGGTGTCCAAGCAGTTGCGGATCCGCACCGACTACGACCGCCCGCTCGAAACTTTTGGCCACAGCCACCCAACGGTCGTCTACCCCTGCTACCCGACGGAGATCCGCCTCGGCAACGCCGTCGCCAGGGAGGTCTACTGCAACTCGGCCCCACAAATGCAGGCTGACGAATACGGGTTCGACTCGCTGGGCGGCTTCTTCCACTCCTTCTACAAGCCCTACAACATCACCCTCGACTTCACCGACATGAACGTCTACATCGCCCGCGGCAAGGCCGCCTGATCGCCGCGACCGCACGGGCGTCCGGGGAGCTACCTGGAGCTGCCGGCCCGTACGGTCGCGCCCTCTGTGTCAGGCTCAGATGAGACACAAGGGGATAAAGTTCCTTAACTGACATGAGTAGGGCGAGAACGGGTACCGAGCAGGGACGCTCGCGTGACGGGGTTCCGCTACAGCCAGCACGTCATCGCGCTCAGGGTCCCGGTCGAAGACGGCACGCTGCTCGTCCAGGCCGGCCCCAGCAGCCTCGCGTAACTTCGCGACACCCGATCCCGCGCCATGCCTCCGGCCGCCCGGGTTCACGCCGACGTGTGCCTGCTTCACCAAACCTCGCCTTCGCACCCAGCCGGGAGGCGCCCGATGGCCCACGCCGCACACAGCCCGAGCGAAGCCAGCGGGCACCTGCTTGTGTCGGTCCTGCCGACCGGGCGGCAGGCAGCTCGACGCGCTCACCGCAGCCGGATGCCGCAACGGCGCGCGGATGGGAGTGGCGGGCACGACGGTGCAAGTTCGCAGCCACGACGCGGCAGGGACAGAGACCGCGGAGGGACCGTTCATGCGCTCTTCCCTTCCATGACCGGCTTCGCAGTGATCGAAGCCGCGAGCCTGGAGGAGGCCGTGGACCTGGCCTTCAGGACGCCATGCGCGGTCGCCCACGGCGTTGTAGAGGTCTGGCCGCTCAGCGATACACCCGAGGCCAAGGCAGGGCGGTGTTGTCAGCCCGTATGGGGTTTCCGATACGCCGACGATATGCGGCGGCTCGTAGCATGGAGAGCATGCGTGTGTTGGTTGTCGAGGATGAGCCGTACATGGCAGAGGCCATTCGCGATGGGCTGCGCCTGGAGGCGATCGCGGCCGATATCGCCGGTGACGGCGACACCGCTCTGGAGCTGCTGGGCATCAACGCCTACGACATCGCCGTCCTCGACCGCGACATCCCTGGGCCCTCCGGTGACGAGATCGCCGAACGCATCGTCGCCTCCGGTAACGGCATGCCGATCCTCATGCTCACTGCCGCAGATCGGCTCGACGACAAGGCCTCCGGGTTCGAGCTCGGCGCCGACGACTACCTCACGAAGCCGTTCGAACTCAAAGAACTCGTACTCAGGCTCCGGGCACTCGACCGCAGGCGGGCGCACAACAGACCACCCGTGCGAGAGATCGCTGACCTGCGTCTGGACCCGTTCCGCCGCGAGGTCTACCGCGACGGCCGCTACGTCGCGCTGACCCGGAAGCAGTTCGCCGTGCTCGAGGTCCTCGTGGCTGCCGAGGGCGGTGTCGTCAGCGCCGAGGAGCTGCTGGAGCGGGCGTGGGACGAGAACGCCGACCCGTTCACCAACGCCGTGCGCATCACCGTCTCGGCACTGCGCAAGCGTCTCGGCGAACCGTGGCTGATCGCTACGGTGCCCGGTGTCGGCTACCGCATCGACACAGGACCGGACGCCGACGACCGGGGAGCGGAGCGTGGATAGGCGTCAAGGGTTGAGCGTCCGCATCAAGCTCACCCTCAGCTATGTCGGGTTCCTCATGATCGCGGGCACCTTGCTGCTCGTCGCCGCGTGGGTGTTCCTCATGCGAGGAACGCCGAACACCCTAGTTGTTCCCGATCTGTCCGACTTCCGACGTGTCTTCGACCCACACAGCTTCGGCCCAGTCGTCTTCGTCCCGGCGGCAGTCCTGGTGCTGGGGTTCCTGCTGGTGTTCGGCCTCGTGGGCGGGTGGATTCTCGCCGGCCGCGTGCTCGCCCCCCTGTCCCGCATCACCGACGCCACACGCAGGGCTGCAAAGGGGTCGCTCTCGTACCGGATAGAGTTGGAAGGACCGAAGGACGAGTTCCGCGAGCTTGCCGACAGCTTCGATGCCATGCTCGCGCGGCTGGAAGTGCACGTCGCCGAGCAGCAACGGTTCGCGGCCAACGCATCCCACGAGTTGCGTACTCCACTGGCGATCACGCAGACCCTTCTCGATGTCGCCCGCAACGATCCGAACCGTGACAGCGGGGAGCTCGACGATCGCCTTCGCGCCGTTAACGCCCGAGCGATCGACCTCACCGAGGCGTTGCTGCTGCTCAGCCGCGCTGGCCAGCGATCCAACACCGGAGAGCACGTCGATTTGTCCCTCATCGCGGAAGAGGCCACCGAGACACTCCTGCCCTTCGCGGAGAAGCGCGGTGTCACCATCGAGACCTCCGGGGACATCGCGCCCACTGTCGGCTCGCACGCACTCTTGCTGCAGATGACCACGAACCTCCTGCACAACGGCATCGTCCACAACCTCCCCGAGAGCGGCACCGTGCAGGTGAGCACCGCCATCGGCCCCGAGTCCGTCATGCTCACGGTCGAGAACACCGGCGACAAGCTCAGTTCGCAGTTGGCCTCGACACTCACCGAACCGTTCCAGCGCGGTACCGAACGCCTACGCACCGACCACGCAGGTGTCGGGCTCGGCCTGGCGATCGTCAAGAGCATTGTCCAGGCACACGACGGAACCCTCACCCTCAGCCCTCGGGCTGCCGGCGGGCTCCGCGTCGCGGTGCAACTGCCCGCCGCTCGGCGATCGCCATGAGCACGTGCCGGGGCCAGGACGACATCCGCATCCGGTGCGCCGGCCGCCGACGCGTGTGCCGACATCGCTGCAATCGGCGTTCAGCCGTTGCTCACCGCCGCGCAGCGGCAGCGGGACGTACACGGCCGGCAAGCCGACAGCGGCTGGCTCGGCGCACGTCATCGCCCCCGAGCGGCAGGTAACGAAGTCGGCCGCGGCGTAGGCGTACTCCATCTCGTCGATATAGGGGACGATCACATAGGGCGGGTCGGCGGGGTCGCCGTCCGGTACCTCGACCACGTGCTGCGTCCCGGTGATGTGCAGCACCTGCACGCCGGTCGCCCGTAACGCTGCGGCCGTGCCGGATACCGCGGCGTTGATCGACCGGGCGCCCGGTGAACCGCCGGTGACCCATCAGTACCGGCCCGTCGGGTCGCAGGCCGAACCGCTGCCGGGCGGCGTCGCGCAGCGCAGGCCGGTCGAGCCCGATGTCGTCGGCCGTGGCCCCGCCGGCGGGCGGCGAGATAGGCGGGCATGGCCATGTAGCCGCCGAAGCCCACCACGATCTCGGCCCGCACGCAGTCGAGCACCGCCCCGGCCGCCCGTACCGAGTTGCGCAGCCTGCCCGGCGTCTGCAGCAGGTCCCGGTTCAGCTTGCGTGGCAGCGGGCACCGGCGGGATGAGTCCGAGCCGGTAGCCGCGGGCTGGGATGAGCGTGGTGTCCAGGCCACGGCCGGTGCCGAGGGCGGTGATCTCGGCCCCGGGCTCCAGCCGGCACAGCGCGTCGGCGAAGTTCATCGTGGGCTCGATGTGCCCGGCCGAATGGCCGCCCGCGACAACGACGCACGGCCGGTTCGCCTGGCATCACGATGTCCCTCTGATCAAGATTCCTCGGTTCGCATGAAACCGCTCGAATACATGCATGGGTAGCGATGCAGAGTCTGAGTTGTGGGAATAGCCCGACGGGTTGTGGAACTGCACCACCCCGTCCTCGACCGCATAGACCAGCACGAGATGGCCTCCTCGTTGCGGCTCGTAGGTGTTGGGGTCGCGAATCTCAGGCGATACCGAAGCGATCAAGACCTGCCCAGGTCGCACCTCTTGAGCGGAAATGTGGATCGGCGTGTGCTCGATCAGTTGGCAGCTGAATCCGAACTGTGAACCGACCCAGGCCATGAACGGCCGGTAAATAAGTCCTCGCACCGAACTGGAGGGCTCCACCACGTAGCAGCCCCAGTCAAGGGCCAGCTCGAGAAGTTCGCCCATCGGCAGACGGACGTCGGTCCAGCCATGGAGCAGCGACTGTAGGCACGCCAGGCCGCAGACCTTGCGGGACCAGAACAGGTACTCCTCGCCCGAGCGGTATCCGTCGGAGGCCCAGTCGTGCAGTCGCGATGGATCGGTGCCGCCCAAGAAGACCTCCAGTCCCGATATGTCGGTGCGCCGCATGACGACCTCGTCGTTGCGTTCCAAACGTCCCCACTGCGAGATGCAATGGAGACTCCGATCATGTGATGGGAAAGTCGAAGTACACATTGGGATGAGTTTCGTGCTTCAGTGTGTAGTGCCACCACTCGCAGTCGTACCGATCAAACCCGCAGTCCTCCATGATGGAACGAAGATGCTCGCGGTTCTGGTTCTCGATGGGCGTTATTCCTCGGGCTCGATGACGTGAGATCGGGTCCATCAGGTCGTGGCTGCCGCCCATAGGAGCAAGTTCACCGGTGGCATGGTGATAGAGCGTCAGGTCGATGGCGCTGCCCCTGCTGTGGCCCGACTGGGCAGCCACATACCCGTTCTCGAGCATTTGGGGTCGGTCGATGTTCGGGTAGTGTCGCAGTTTGGTCCGGCCATCCTCTGGTTGTTCTGACCAGCGTAGGAAGCAGTCGACGGCGCGTTGGGGGCGATACCCGTCCCAGAGAAGCAGCCCGAAGCCGAGGGAGGCTGCCTTCTCGCGTGCCTGCTCAAGGGCCGCGCACAAAGCCCGAGTGCCGACGATGCGATTCGCGAAGTAGCCGTCTACGGGTTTGCCGGTGAAGTTGTCCCAAGTGGCGTACTTGGCATCCCAGCGGACGCCTGGCACCCAGTCGTCGACGTACACGAAGTCGTCGTTCATCGCTTCTTCCCGTGCAGTGCCCTCGCAACGAGCCGGTCGATCACGTCGGAGAGCGGCAACCCTGCGGCGGCCATCATCCGCGGGTACCGGCTGTAGGACGTCATGCCGGGCATGGTGTTGACCTCGTTGAGGACCACCCGGCCGTCGGCGGTGAGGAACATGTCGACGCGGGCAAGTCCCTTGCAGCCCAGGGTGCGGTAGATGGTCTTGGCGGTCTCTTGGACGAGCCGTCGCGATTCGTCGGAGATGTCGGCGGGAACGACGAAGGCCGAGTTGTCCGATCCGGTCTCGGGTGAGTCCTCCTGGTGGATCCTGAAGAATCCGTGCGAGAGATCGACGCGGTCCACCTCGCCCGTGATCAGGCCGAACAGTTCCCCGAGGACCGCGCAGCCGATCTCGCTGCCCGCCACGGCCTCCTCAATCAGGACCTTCGAGTCGTACTGTCGCGCCGCGCTCAGCGCGCTCGGCAACTCGTCTTCTCGGGTGACTTTGCTGACGCCGAACGAGGAGCCCGATCGCGCCGGCTTCACGAAGACGGGATAGGGAAGACGGTCGGGGTCGACTTTCTCGTTCTCTGTGACAACCCAGAAGTTCGGCGTGGCGATTCCCGCGCTCTTGGCGACGGTGTAGGCCAGGGACTTGTCCATGCATACGGCGGAACTCTGGATGTCGCAGCCGACGTAGGGGATGCCGGAGAGCTCCAACAGGCCCTGGATCGCGCCGTCTTCGCCGAGCTTGCCGTGAAGCATCGGGAAGACGAGGTCGAGGCGCATCGTTTCATAGCCCTCCTGCTCCATGACCAGCAGGCCGTGCACGCTTCGGTCGGGTGACAGCGTGACCGGCCGGGCGCTGCGATTCTCCCAATCCGTGTCGGGGCCGTCGCAGAGCTTCCAGTCGCCGCCGGTCGTGATGCCGATCCAGAACGGCTCGTACTTCTCGGTGTCGAGGTTCCTCGCGACCTCTTGCGCCGACTTGATGGAGACGGGATGTTCTTCGGAAGCGCCTCCGAAGATGACTCCGACCTTCAATCTGCTCATGATTTCCCACTCTCGAAGCTCAGGCAGTTGATGAGACTGTTCTCGACGATGTCTATCAAGGCATGGTCCGTGTCATAGGCGGAGTGCGGACTGATCAGCACATTCGGCAGGCGCTGTAGCCGCACCAGGGCCTCATTCTCGATATTCCTGTTTCGGCAGTCGGCGTAGAAGATTCCTTCCTCGCCTTCGAGGACATCCAGCGCCGCGCCGCCCAACCTGCCGCTCTCCAGTACGGACAGGAGGGCCTCGGTATCGAGCAGCGGTCCGCGACCTGTGTTGACGATGTACGCACCGGGCTTCATCCGCTCGATGCGATGGCGATCGAGAAGATGGTGTGTATCCGCGGTGAGCGGGGTGTGGAGCGTGACGATGTCGCTCTGCTCGATCAGTTCGTCCAGCGCTACGTGGTCGGCGGAGGCGCGAGACCGCCTGTCGTGGGACAGCACGCGGCAGCCGAAGCCTCGCAGCCGGTCGATGACCGCTGTGCCGATGCGCCCCGTTCCGACCACGCCGACAGTCAGATCACGCAGTTCCCTGCCACGGGTCTCACTCAGTCGGTAATCATGTGAGTCGGCGCGACGGATGGTGGATTTCGCCTGGCGCACCGCCATCAGTATCAACATCAGCGTGTAGTCGGCCACGCTGTCGGGTGAGTAAGCGACATTACCCACGGAGATGCCGACGCGTTCGGCGTATTTCAGGTCGATGTGGTTGTAGCCGATGCTTCTGGTGGAGATATATTCCACACCGGCTTTTCTGAGCGTCAGCAGCGTGGAGTTGGTGATCTGAGTTTTATGGCTCACGCTGATGCATCGGTTACCCCGTGCCAGTTCAGCGTTGGTTTCACAGAGGGCTGCCTCGGTGATGGTCGGCGACACTCCGAGGCGTGCCCCCAGCTCCTGGAACAAGGCGGCTTCGTCTTGCCCGCACCCGAAGACCGTGAGCACCGTGGTTGGAACGGCCGAGGGGGACAGGTCGGCTATCGTTCGGTCGCGGCGGCCTGCGATCAGTTCGCTGTAGATCAAACCCAGTTCGCTGTGGACCATGCCTCAAGTCAAGACAGCGCGGTGTTGCCAGGACGTATGAGGTTTTCGATATGCGGACGATATGCCGTCCAAGCAATGGCGGTCGGAAGCGCGCCTGCGCGCGGACGGACCAACAACAGGTTGTCAGCGCTCGCGCGGTACGTTGAACGGCGTGCGTTGCCGAGTTACGTGAGCGCAGCGGCGATCTCGTCGAGGCGCGCCGCGCGAGAGGCTTTGACGAGCACCACGTCGCCGGCGGCGAGGTGGCCGCGCAGCCAATCGGCGGCCGCCTTGTCGTCGTTCAGCGACACGGCTCGCTCGCCCGCACCGTCGGCGATTGACTGCGCGGCATCGCCGACCGCGATCACTGCGTCTGCGCGGGGGGCGGCGTGCTCTCCGATTGCGCGGCGTTCGGCCTTGCTGTCGTCGCCGAGTTCGAGCATCTCGCCGAGGACGGCGATGCGGCGTCCGCTCTCGATCGCTGCCAGTGTGTCCAGGCCGGCGAGTTCGTGTGCTTGAAGGCCGGCGGGGCGCAGGCAGGCTCGCTGTGCTGGCGGGTTGGCGGTGGGGGGCGGGGGAGGCGCCGTCCGGTGGAAAGTGGCCGGCGCAGGAGGCGGAAGCATGGGTGAAGGGGACAGCAGGCATGCCGACCCTGTGCAGTGGCACCCGGGACCGACCGGATCTGACCCTCCACGCGAGGAGGGGGCCCGGATTCCCGGCCGGAGTGCCGGGGCTGGTGTGCACGGTTCACTCACGTGGTGGGCGTGGCGGTGTTCGGGTGTTAGCCTCGTTCGTCGCCGAAGCGGATGCGTCGCCAGGCCTGTTCCCAGGCCGCGAGGTACTCCTCGTCGGCTCCGCATCCTTCGACGGAGGCGCGGAGCACCACCAGCCTGAGTAGGGCGCCGCGTCGGATCGCCATCCGAACGCCCGCTCCGCGGTGGACAGCGCATTGCCCGCTCGCATTGCGATGGCCGGGCGGATGCTGTGGTCAGCGGTGATCTGGGGCGGTCATGATGCCTCCGAAGTTCGCGGTTGAACTGGCGGCACCAGGTATCGGTGCTGGCGTGGGCAACGGGCCGCCGAGCCGACATCGAGCTGACAGGGGAACGAAGCGGGGCATTGCGGGCAGGGGGTAAATCGGGGTGTTCTCGCGTTTGCCCTGGTCAAGATGGGTGGGTCGCGTGGGACTCGAACCCACAACCTACGGATTAAAAGTCCGACAACGCCATATCAGCGCGGTGCTCTGGGTGCCATTCTGTGTCAGCCTGTCCGCATCGAGCCCAATTTTCGGGCCGACCAATGCCGTCGCGTGCCGATCCGTTTCGGAACCGCCGAGCCGACAATGAGCCGACAACGAGCCGACATGGATCGTTGACGATCTTGTGGTCCGCCTCGTCGGTGGACTTGCTTGCTGACCCACACGGATGGGTTCTCGGCCGGTGCAAGCCGGCGACCTGGTCACGGACCATGAGCATGCCGATTGACCTGCGCGAATGTGATCCTCCGCAAGCGTAGCCTTCACCGTCGATGGTGGATGCCCTGTGGACGGCGCGGGCATCGGCCGGGCCCGTCAGCGGCGCTCGGCGTGCCGCCAGAGGCCGGTCGGTGTGGAAGGAGGAGGCAGCGGTAGTTGCCCTGGGGGATTGGCCTGCGGTGCGTGCGGCGGGCCAGTTCATCGCCGGGGTGGCGCCGATGACCGCTCCGGCGGCGTGGTCGGCCGGCGGAATGGGCTGGGCGCTGGACGACGTTTCTGCGGGAGCACCGGTCCGGGCGCAGCGGTTCGCCGAGGTCGTAGGAGTGGATCTCGCCGGCGGTGCCGTCGTGCATGGAGAACCGGGTAGCCGGGCGCGGGTTCCGAGCCCGTCGGCGGCCGCACGCTGCTGCTGGTCGGGGGATTCGAGGGGTTGTGCACGGTCGGATCGTCGGGAGACTTTCTGGTGGGCAGAGCCTCGTCGAGAACACAGCGGCCGCGCGAGACGTTGGTGACATGACACAACCGGCCCGACTTGCTTAACTATGGACGATCTTGTCGTTACTGTCGTACCCCAGAGTCGGCGAAGCGGTCACCGGAGGTAGCGATGAGGTCCGGACGGTGGATGCTCGTCGGCTGGCTGATCATAGGAGGGCTCGCCGCGGGACAGCGCCACTACTACACCCAATTTGACGGCAGCTGCGCCAGAATCGCCACGATCGGAATCACCTTGGCCTCCGGTCCGCTCAACTACATCGGTCTCAACCCCACCGCCAACTGCAAGGTTCCCCAGCCGAGCAAATGACATGTCGGGCTCTACGACCGCGTCATCGTGAGGCCTTCTGACGACCGGCGCTCCTCACGCCGGCGTTGGAAGCCGCTCCGTGAGAAGCTCAACGGTCACCCCGTCCTGGGCCTGCGGCGGGCGGGGGCAGGCCGAGGGCCTTGCCGCGGCGCGTTCTGCCCGTGGTCGCGTAGGGGACCGACCGACAGGCCGCGGTCGCGTATCCCCTCCAAGAGCGGCGGCAGCGCGTCGAGCGTGTTCCTCCATGAGCCGGGTGCCGATGTGCAGTCGGAGTCGTGGAGGAGCACGGTTCCTCCACCGCCGAGGTCGCGCGTGAGGGTCGCGAGGATGGAGGCGGGGGTCGCCGCACGCGTCCAGTCCCGGCCCCAGTTCGTCCAGAGCACCGGCGTGAGGCCCAGGCGGCGGGCCGCCCGCAAGGCCGAGGAGCTCAGCACACCGTAGGGGGGCCGGTACCATCGCGGCACCGTCCCGGTGACCTGGACGATCGACTCCATCGCCCGGGCCAGGTCGTCGTACGTCGCGGCGGGCGCACGCAGCAGCATGCAGCGGTGCTCCCATCCGTGGACGGCGATCTCGTGTCCGGACTCGGCGAGTTCCCGGCCCAGGTCCGGGGCGGCCTTGAGCATTCGGCCGAGCAGGAAGAAGGTGGCCTTCACCTCGTACTCCCGCAAGGCGGCCAGGAACGCCGGCGTCGAGCGCGGGTCCGGACCGTCGTCGAACGTGAGCGCCACATGGCCGGGCTCGCCGATGCCGGCCAGCCCGGGGAACAGCTGCCGGCGCAGCGGCCCGATCGACGTGATAGCCGGCGCGGCATGCGCGGTGGCGAGGACACCTGCCGCCATCACGGCGAGACGCGTGGCGCTCATCGGGACGCCTCCACCATCTCGGAAAGCTCCATGGGCGCGGGCCGGCCGGTGGCCGCGGAGTCTCGTCCGGTCGCCAGGGCGGCGACGATCGCCGCCGGGTCGGCGGCTCCGGTGGACCCCATGGCGTGGGGTGCCGTCAGCGCCGCGAACAACGCCTCGGGCAGCTCGTCGGGTCTGCGTGCCCACGGTGCCCACCCGGCCTCCTCCAAAGCGGCGGCGTTGGTCCTGCCGTGTCCCGGAAGGCAGCGGTAGCTGATGACGGGCAGGCCGGACGCCAGCGCCTCGAGGGAGCTGAGGCCGCCGGCGTTCTGAACCACGAGGTCACAGGCGCGCATCAACGCCGGCATGTCCTCGACCCAGCCGAGCGTGACGCCGACGCCGGAGCGGGCGAGCGCCTCCCGCAGCGCGGTATTGCGCCCGCACACGACGACCGGCGTGACCAGCCGGGACGCGGCCACGTCCCGTACGGTGGCCGCCACGTCCCCGGATCCCCACGCCCCCGCGACCACCAGGGCCAGGCGGTCGTCGGCCGGCAGGCCGAAGTGCAGCCGTGCCAGCTGCCGTTCGAGGACGGACGAGGCGGGCCGAAACCCGGGTCGTACGGCGGGCGCGCACACCCGGACGTCGGCCGCGCCGAGCCGCAGCGCCTGCGCCGCCGCCGTCGGGTGCAGCGCCAGGTGGGCGTCGGCCCTTTCGGCGATCCACAGGGGGTGCACGGACATGTCGGTGAGGTAGGTGACGACCGGGACTCGGAGCGCGCCGCGCCGCCGCAGCTGGCCCAACGCCTGGCTTGCGAGGGGGTAGGTCGACACGACGATGTCGGAGCCCGCCGCCGTACGGGCGAGGCGACGGGCGGCCAGCCCGCTCAGGGCACGTACCGCCGCCGCGAGTTTCCGGCGCCGGTCCAGCGCGGTGAACAACCGCTCCCAGCTCTCCGGGGCGGCCCGTAGTTGCAGCGCGTACGTCTGCCGCAGGAGGCGGCCGAGCGAGGCTGGGAGGAGGTCGAGAAAGTCGTGGCGGTCGACGGTGAATCCGGCTTCGCCGAGCCGGCGGGCCAGCTCGCTCGCTGCGCCGTCGTGCCCGGCGCCGGCGCTCGCCGACACGATCGTGACGTGCCGTCTCGTGCCGGGGTGGATCAAGGAGGGGTTCACGACCTGGTGCCTTCTATCTCGACGCGATGGAACTCGGCCGTCGCCGGCCGGACGGGGGATCAGGGAAGGGATCGCTCGCCGCCGCGCGTTCCGCGTCGGCGGCGACCGTCACGACCGGCGGCCGCGCCGGATGCGCAGGCGTCCGCACGAGGTGCCGCGGTGCTCGACGCCGACGGTGGTGAACCGCCCGTACGCGATGGCCAGCCAGCAGAAGCCGCCGACCGCGATCACTTCGGCGCGCTGCTTCCGGCGGGCCCATCGGCCGCCGGTGAACAGCACCACCGGGAGGGTCGAATCGGCCGGCAGCCGGCCCCAGGCGATGGCGCACGGGCGTCCGCAGGAGACGCCGCGCCGGGCGCCCCGCAGCATCTCCGGCGCCACCGATGACCGCACGACGACGTCGACCAGTGTCTCTGCCTCGTACATCTCCAGCGCGGGCCGCTCCGTAGCGGCCTGGCCGAGCCGAATCGCCCACGGGGTGCCGGTCAGGCACTGCTCGACGGGCGCCGCGCTGGTGGCCATGGGGTGATCTCCTTCCGTGCCCGCCTCATCGGGCACGGGATCAGCGTCGTCGTTCCGGGAGCGAAGAACAGTAACGCTGCCATCCGACTTCGGGTGGCACTAGGTTCACCATTGGCCATCCCGCCTGCTCCAGGAACGCCGCCTGCCCCTATCGCGGTCGCATCGCCAAGGCCATCCACACTCTGCAACTCCGCGAGACCATGTCACGCTGGAAGAAGCTCAGTGTTGTCGGCCGGATCGCTGGGGGCGCGCTCTGATCGACTGCCGCCTTGCGGTCGGCCATACCGCACGCGCAGATGACCACGAGCAGCGCGGCTGCGCAGCCGTAGAGGCGGAACGAGGGCGCGGCATCGAGTGATCAAGATCGAGTCCGACGGGTCGAGCGACGGTGCATCACTCGGCAAAGAGAGTGCATCAACTGGTGATGCACGTTCGCGGTCTGAAGCGGCCGAGCTTCAACCCGGAGTGTCTCGGACGCTGGTAAGGAACTTGCGCTTCGTCCATGGATGGCCGGACTGGTCATGCCCGAGCCGCCCGCCGACCTGTGGACGTCCGCAGGGCCACGCTGTCGAGTCGAACCGCCTTGGTCAGCAGTGAAAGCCTGCACCCGTACGTGTCCGAGTTGGGCGATCAGGTGGTAGCGGATCAGTCCTCGATATGCCTGGAGCGTCGATGGCGCCCGCCCCCTGCTTGGCCAACTGCATCACTTCGGTCAAGCGGGACCAGCTGGCCCAGCACGACCGGATCGAGGAACTGCGTGCGTACGCGGCGACCGAGTCCATTGGCGGCGCCGCGTAATGTCTCGCAGAGTTGCTGGAGGAACGCGGTGATGTGAAGAAGGCGATCGCGGGGGGACCGGCAGCCAGGTGATACGCCGGTCCGGGATTACCGCGGGGGCGGGTGCATCTCGCAGAGCTATCGATGCGGCACGAGCGGGGCGAGGAGGCGACGGAGGTGTCGCGCTCGCTCACGGACGCGCCGACGGCGCAGAGGACTGGCTCGTCGGCACGCTGTGCACCTGCTAGCCGACCGAGGCCATCCCGAGGACGGTCTGGCCTACCTCGACACCCTCAAAGAGCGCCGCGGCAAAGAGGTATGGGAGTTCTTTCGGATGCGGCTGCCGTTGATGGTCGCGTGCGGCCGTCCTGAAGAGGCGATCGAGCTGTCGATGGCACATCCCGAGGGGGGCACCTGGTACACGGCCTGGGCCATCGCCGAGCTGCTGGCCGACGCCGGCTGAACGGAGGAGGCCGTCGCTCTCCTCGAACGGCAAGAGCCCGTTGACAGCGGCGGTCTGGCCTGGCACCGCATCGACCTCGGCCGCGTCAAGGACGCCGCGGCGATCCTCCGACGGCCTATAGGCCCCGGGTTCGTTGCTGGCCTTGTGCGTCGGCCCGGTTGTCCGGTGGTTGTGGGCACCGTCATCACGTGACACCTTGCGGGCCAAGCGGTCTGCGGTGAGGTTGCGGGGTGGCTGGAGCGCACGAGCGGCATGTGTCGTTAGTAGGCATGCCTTCGGATGGAGTCCGCAGGTGGTTGCTGCGGTCGGGTGCGGATGCCGGTCCTGTGGGTGGGATGGCTGGAGTTGAGGGGGGCTGGGAAGCGTGGGGACGAGGGTCGGTCGGGGGCGCTGGAGGCCCGGATCGAGCCGCCGAGCCAACATGGAGCTAACAGGGGAACAAAGCGGGGCATTGCGGGCAGTGGGCAAAGTGGGACGTTTTCGCGTTTGTCCTGGTCATAGGTGGTGGGTCGCGTGGGACTCGAACCCACAACCTACGGATTAAAAGTCCGGAGCTCTGCCAATTGAGCTAGCGACCCTCGCCGGGTCCTGTTCGGGGTCCTGGGGCCGGTGGATCTCCGGGACCGCGGGTGAGGACGTCGGCGGAGCCCGTCGGGGGCTCGGAACGAGTCTAGAGGGCGGTCCCGGCCCGACGCATCTCGGTAAGCGGCTAGCGGACGGACTGGGGGTAGACCTCTGTCCGTTCCACGGCGGTGGCGGCGGGGACGCCTCTGGCGCGGATCTTCTGGAAGGACCAGCCGGGCGGGTACTTGGCCTGGGGGTCGCTGTCGATGCGCTTGGTGGCGCCGAGGATGCGGCCGGACCTGTCGCGGAGGATCGCGATGGCCCACGGGTTGTCGAGGGTGGTGCGGTGGCCGGAGTCGACGCGGAAGGTGAGGTCGAGGTCCAGGCGGCGTTCCCGGTGGACCTCGGCGCGAGGGCCCTTCGGGCCGGAGACCAGGTAGAACTGATCGTCGTCGTACTTGCGGAGCCGGCCCTTGACCTGGCTGGCGGTGACGGGTGCGAGGGGCGGGACCGCGCTGGTCGTCGGCCACCACTCGGGGCGGCTCAGCTCGATCTTCATGGTGCGGGCGCCGGGGCGCTTGACGTAGGCGGTGTCGCCCAGGCCGAAGCGCTTGCCCGGCTCGATGTCGGCGTCGAGCTGCTCGGTGAGCACGGGCTTTCCGGCGCGATCGAGGATCGTGACGGTCACCATGAGCCTGGCGGTCATCCGGTGGCTGGTGTTCTCCAGGATGACGCCCCAGGAGACGAGGTGCTCGCGGGCGGCGTCTTCCAGGGCGGTGAAACCGTGCTCGACGGTCCTGGCGCGGCCGTCGTCACCGGAGTCGTCCTTCGCGGTGGTGATCTGGCGGACGCGGGGCGGGGGCGGGGCCGGGAGGGGCGCGTCCATCTGGCTGGGCCAGGCGAGGACGCCGATCAGCACCGCGCACACCAGGGCCGCCGCGAGGGACGCGCGGTTGCCCAGGGGGCCGGTCAGGAGTCGCCGCTCAGTCAAGATCTACCTCCGCCCTTTGGACGTGACAGCAGCAGCGGGAGTTGGCGGTGTGACCGGAAGCGGTCAGGGGCGATCTTGGCGGGGCGGGCGCTCATCCGACCTGAACGGAGGTGGGTATGAGTGGCGAGTACGCTTACCGGCGCCGGTGGTCATCGGTGGCGGTGGTCTTCCTGGCCGGGACGCTGGTTCTGGTGGCGGGCGGCCTGGTGCCGGGGACGGACCGGAGCCCGGACTCGGTGAAGCTGGTCCGCAGCTACCTGACGGCCGTCAAAGAGCGGAAGGTCGGTGAGGCGCTGCGCATCGCGAAGAAGCGGCCCTCTGGGAAGGAGGCGTCGTTCCTGAAGGCCGCGGCGATGAGCGGCGACTGGGAGATCCTCGGCCTTGAGGAGACGTCCGCTTACGAGGGCGCCGAATCCGTCACAGTGACGGCCGTGCTCGGTTCGGGAAAGGTGCGGGGGCGCACCGAGATCGAGGTGGTTAAGGAGAACGGCGGGCTCCGCATCAAGGAACCGTTCGCCGAGGTCGAGTTCGGGTCGACGGCGCTCTGGTACGTGGAGATCGGCGGCGTGCGGGTCCCGGACGATCGCCTGGACGGGAAGTACCTGCTGTTCCCGGGGGCCTACCGCTACTACCAGGGCCGGCCGGACCTGTTCACGGTCGCGCAGGAGTCCGATCTCCTCCTCCCGGGAGAGATCGCGGCAGCCGACACGTCGGAGATCGAGTTGACCTCGCGCGGCGAGAGGGCGGTGTCGCAGGCGGTGAACGCCTATGTGGACGGGTGTGTCGGGAAGAACGAGGTGGAAGTGCCCGACTGCACGTTCGGCGTCGGGGAGAACATCAGGCGGCCGGGCGGCTACATCCTCGGCATCGAGGACATCACCTGGAAGGTGAAGGAGTATCCGGTCGTGGCCGTCGGGACCACCGGTCTGTCGATCACCGACCGCAGGCGCGGGACGGTCGAGCTGCGCGCCACCGGGGCCA
Source organism: Actinomadura xylanilytica (assembly GCF_030283145.1). Lineage (GTDB taxonomy): Bacteria > Actinomycetota > Actinomycetes > Streptosporangiales > Streptosporangiaceae > Spirillospora > Spirillospora xylanilytica. The sequence goes on along the minus strand of NZ_JASNWE010000002.1, from coordinate 242,805 downwards.
GGGAGGACGGGCCCCGGAAGCGGATCACCGTCTCGTGCGAGATCGTCACCAGCAGGCTGGAGGCGGGGATCCGGCCGGACGGGACGATCTCCGTCGTCCCCCAGGGCTCCAGGAGGGGCCAGGCCTCCCCCTACTCCTGGGAGACGTGCGACGGCTGACCGGTCCTCCGGAGCCGGACCGGCAGGTGCTTCAGGCCGTTCTGGAAGTTGGACGCCAGGCGGTCGGGGGGCCCGGCGAGCTCGATCTCCAGCGGCAGCAGCTCGCGGAACACGGCGCGCATCTGGGTGCGGGCCAGGTGCGCGCCGAGGCAGACGTGCGGCCCGAATCCGAAGCTCACATGGTCGTTCGGGGAGCGGGTGACGTCGAAGCGGTCGGGGTCGGTGAACACGGTCTCGTCGCGGTTGGCCGACGCGTGGTAGACCACGACCTTGTCGCCGGCCCCGATCTCTTGGCCGCCGAGTTCGAGGTCGCGGGTGGCGGTGCGGCGGAAGTCCATCACCGGGGGCCAGAACCGGAGCATCTCCTCGACCGCCGGCGCGAGCAGCGCGGGGTCGGCGCGGAGGCGGGCGAGCTGGCCGGGGTGGTCCAGGAGGCTCAGCAGCCCGCCCGGGATGCCGTTGCGCAGCGTCTCGTTCCCCGCGACGGCGAGGAGGAAGAACATGTTCTCGAACTCGTCGCGGCTGAGGCCGCCCACGAGCATCCGCGACATCACGTCCTCGCCCGGCTCGCGGCTCTTCGCCTCGGCGAGCGCGTGCGCGTAGGCGAACATGTCGAGCAGCGCCGGGTACGAGCGCGGGTTCATCGGCCGTCCGTCCGGATGGCGCAGCGTGGCGGGGCGGCGGGCCGCGGCCTCGCGCGCCATCGGGCTCATCGAGGCGGTGTCGGCGGTGGACAGCCCGGCGTACTCGGCGTCCTGGTAGCCGATGACGCGGGACGCCCAGTCGTACAGCAGCCGCCGGTCGGCGGCCGGCACGCCCATGATGTGCGCGAGCGTCCAGACCGGCAGGTCGGCGGCCACCTCGACGAAGTCGGCCTCGCCGGCGTCCAGGGCGGACGCGACCAGGCCGCGGGCCCGGTCGTCGATGGCCGCCTCCAGCGCGCGGACGGCGCGGGGGGTGAACGCGGCGGCGACGATGCGGCGCAGCCGGGAGTGGCCCGGCGGGTCCTGGTTGAGCATCATCGCCTGGACGAACTCCAGGTCCTCGGGCGTGTCGGGGTCGCGGATCTGCGTCGCGCCGAGGTGGGAGGAGAACAGTTCCGGCGAGCGCAGCACGTGCCGGACGTCGGCGTGCCGGAACACCGCCCAGTAGCCGGTGCCGGCGGGCCACGGCCCGACGGCGGGCTCGGGCACCCACGCCACCGGGGTCTCGGCGCGCAGCCGCCGGAACGTCGCGTACGGCACGCCGGCGGCATAGGTGCCGGGCAGGAAGATCTCCTCAAGCATGGCTCCAGCGTGCATCATGGCGGGGTGACGGTGAAGCCCGCGGACGGCGAGAAGATCCTGCGCGACAACGTCGCGCCCTGGGTGCTGGAGCTCGGCCTGACGGTCGAGGAGGTGGGGGACGGGGGCGCGACCCTGCGGCTGCCGTGGTCGGACCGGCTGGCCCGCGAGGGCGGCGGCCTGTCCGGGCAGGCGCTGATGGCGGCGGCCGACACCGCGACGGTGGTCGCGGTGGCGGCGGCCAAGGGTGGGTACGTGCCGATGACGACGGTGCAGCTCAGCACCTCGTTCCAGCGTCCGGTCGTCGGCGTGGACGTGCTGGTCGCGGTGCGGATCACCAAGCTCGGCCGGACGTTGGCGTTCGCGGACGTCACGATGACCGCCGACGGGCGGTCCGAGCCGGCCGCCCGCGCCACCGCCGTCTACGCGCTCATGGGATGACGATGCCGACCCGAACCGAGACCGTGACCGTCGACGACGGCGGGTTCGCGCTGCACGTCCGGACGCCCGCGTCCGGAACCGGCCCCGGCCTGCTACTGATCCAGGAGATCTTCGGGGTCGGCGAGTACCTGCGGGAGGTCGCCGCCGACCTGGCCGCGCTCGGGTACGTGGTGGCGGCGCCCGACATGTTCTGGCGCATCCGGCCGGGCTGGGCCGTCGAGGCCACCGAGGAGACGGTGCGGCAGTCGATGCGGATCTCGTCGCGCTTCGACGAGGCGAAGGGCGTCGACGACCTGGTGGCGTCCCTCGCGCGCCTGCGCGATCTGCCCGAGGTCTCCGGCGGCACCGGCGCGCTGGGCTTCTGCTTCGGCGGCACGTTGGCCTACCTCCTCGCCGCCCGGACGAGGCTGGACGCGACGGTGTCGTTCTACGGCTCGGGCGTGCCGGGCCGACTGGACCTGCTCGACCGGATCAGAGGCCCGGTCCAGTTCCACTTCGGCGGCTCCGACCCGTTCATCGAGCGCGGGCAGGTCGCCGAGGTCGAGCGCGCGGTGGACGGACGGCCCGGCTTCGAGATCCACGTCCAGGAGGACGGCGGGCACGCCTTCCACAACCGCACGGCCCCGATGTTCTACCAGCCTGGACCGGCCGAGCGGGCCTGGGCGCTGACCGAGACCTACCTCGCCGAGAAGCTGCCCACGTCCGGACGTTAGGGCGCGCCGTCCGGGCCGCTGAGGGCGTAGGTGACGCCGGTGCCGTAGCCGGCGTGGAAGGCGGCCTGGAACGCGGGCTCGCCGAGGGCGCCGCGGCCCGCGACCGCGCGCACGAGCGGCGCAGTTGGGCCAGCTCCGGCCCCTGTCCGACCAGGCTCGTCAGTTCCGCGGGCAGGTTTCCCCACCGCCGTTCACCGATCGTCATGATCGTCACCGTCCGGCTCGACCCCGCCATCCGTCGTGACCGCAGCTTGCCCGATCTCTCCGCGACGCGTCACCAATAGTGAGAAAGTGACTACTCACACGAAGTACATCCCAGGGAAATCCTCGTCATGGAGGCGGTCGGGTGCTCTCACGCCGAGGCCGGCCCCACGCCTGGTCACTGATGGTGGTCACGGTCGAGGCGGCCATCGCGCTGGCCGACGCCGCCTCCGCCGCGGCCTCCCCGGTCGGACTGCTGCTGGTCGGGCCGCTGCTGGCCGCCGTGCGGCTGACCGCACGCGCTACCACCGTGATCGCCACCGTGGCGATCACGCTCGCGGTCGCGCTCCCCGGGCTGCGCGGCACCTGGCCGCTGCTCGACCTCGATCACGCCGCGCAGGTGCTGGGCGTGGCGATCGGCGGGGTGTGGTCGGCGCTGATCGCCCGCTCCCGCTCCCGCGCCGCCGGGTCCCTGGCCCGGATGACCCACATCGCCGAGCTCGCCCAGCGCGCCATCGTCCACCCGCTGCCGTCCCGGCTCGGCGACACCCGCCTGGCGATGCGCAGCCGGTCGGCGTCCGACCACGCGCTGGTCGGGGGCGACCTGCACGACGCCGTCGTCACGTCCGCTGGGGCCCGGCTGGTCCTCGGCGACGTTAAGGGGCACGGGCTTGACGCGGTGCAGCTCGCTGCGGCGGTGCTGTCGGCGTTCCGGCAGACCGCGGCCGCCGAGCCCGACCTGGTCCGCCTCGCGCACGCCATCGACGGCCGCATCAAGCCCGAGCTCGGCCCGGAGGACTTCGTCACCCTGCTGCTGGCCGACTTCGTCCCCGGCGAGGTGCGCCTGGTCAACTGCGGGCACCCTCCGCCCGTGCGGGTGGGACGGGTGCTGGAGCTGATGGAGTCGCCCGAGCCGTCCCCGCCGCTGGGGCTGTCGCCCGACCCGCGGCTGCACCGGGTGCGGCTGCGGCGCAACCAGCGGCTGCTGCTCTACACCGACGGCCTCACCGACGCCCGCGACGCCGACGGCACGTCCTTCCCCCTGTGCCGCGAACAGGTCAGGGCCGCTCTGGCCGCTCCGGACCTGGAGGAGGGGCTCGAGCAGCTCCTCGACCTGCTCTACCAGCATGCCGGCGACCCGACGGGCGACGACCTGACCCTGATCCTGCTGCAACCGGACCTCACCACCCTGCCCGCAGCGGTGCCCGACACCCCGGTGACCAGAAGCAGCCAGCAGGCCCGGCCGCCGGTGCGCTGACGCCGCTGGAGCGGACGCCGCTAAGGCGGACATGGTCACGCGGCGATGCGGCTTAGGGGCCCGAGAGCGGACTGCACCAGGCGGGCAGCGGTTCGCAGTCGCGCGTCCACCGGGACGGGAGGCCGGCGGTGGCGCCGACGATGCCGCCCACGATCGCGCAGGTCGTGTCGATGTCGCCCCCTGCGGCGGCGGTCGTCCAGAAGGCCCTCTCGTAGTCGCCGAGGTTGCGCGCCGCCGCCCACATCGTGAACGGCACCGTGTCATGCGCGGCGACCTGCCGCCCATTGCCAAGCACCGCGGCGGCCGTGGAGGGATCGCCGATCGTCAGTAGACGGCGTGCCTCGGCGATGCCGTCGCGCACCTTCCCCACAGGGACGTGCCCTAGCACCTCATCCAGGAACGGCCCCGGGGCAGGGGACGAAGCTGTGGACGAAGCGGCGGCGATGGCGGCGGCGACGGCCACGGCGACCGTGCCCGCTATCGCCTCCGGATGCGGGTGCGTCACCTCGGCTGACAGCGCGGCCTGCCGGGCGGCGTCGGCAGGGTCGTCCGCGTACCAGGCGCCGAGTGGGGCGACGCGCATCGCGGCACCGTTCCCCCAGGAGCCTTGACCGTCGAACGACTCGCGCGCGAGCGTCCGCCAGTCGCCGCCCTCCCGGACGAGCCGAAGCAGCCGGCCCGTCCCAGGCCCGTAGCCGCGATCGAAGTCGTGCCGCTCGGCGAAGCTCGTCGCCAGGGCCTCCTGGTCGACCGTCCCATAGCGGGTCAGCACGAGGAACACCGAGGCGGCCATCTCGGTGTCATCGGTCCACTGCCACGGCCCTGGCGGCAGTGTCCGGGCGTCGAAGGCGGAGCGGTTGGCGGGGACGAAGAACTGGGAGCCGAGCGCGTCCCCGAGCGCCAGGCCGAGCAGTGAGGCGTGCGCGCGTTCAGCGCGTTCGGAGGAGGTCATCGCCCGCCACTGTCGCACGGAGGCGCGGCAGTTCACGACGGGACGAGATCCCGAGCTTCGGATACGCCTTGTAGAGGTGGTACTCCACCGTCCGGGGGCTGAGGAACAGGTGTGCGGCGATCTCCCGGCTGCTGCTTCCCTCGGAGGCCAGCCGGACCACCTGGCGCTCCTGCGGCGTGAGCCGGTCGAGCATGCTGGACGCGGTCGCCTCGGCGGCGGTGCCGGTCCCGCCCGTCGCGCGCAGCTCCGCACGGGCCCGTTCGGCCCACGGCGCCGCGCGCAACCGCTCGAAGACCTCCACTGCCGAACGCAGCGGGACGCGCGCGTCCGAACGGCGGCGGGCGCGGCGGAGCCACTCGCCGTACAGCAGTTCGGTACGGGCCCGCTCGAACGGACGCATCGCCTGCTCGTGCTGCCGTACAGCCGCCGCGTACGGTTCCTCTTCGTCGCTGAGCAGCGCCTCGCAGCGCAGCACCACAGCGAGCGCCCACGGCTGCCGACCCGCCTGCGCCCACTTCCGGAGCCGCTCCAGTACAGGACGGGCCTCTTCAGGGTGCCCCGCGCGTACGGCTGCCTCTACATGGTCGGCGGACGACAGCATGGCGCTCGCGGTGTACCACTGGGGCCGCTGCCCGGCCTCATCGAACCGGCGCAACGCCTCGTCGTAGCGGCCGTGCCCAAGGTCGAGCAGTCCCCGTGCGCTCGCCGCGTCCCATCGCCATGACGGCCCCTCGGCGCCGCTCACGCGCGCGCCCGTGCTCGTGCCGCCGCTGGCCGCTCCGGCCGCGCATGCTGTGCCCGTCGCGGCCGTCAGCTCCTGAAGCCGGTTCTCGTCGCCCTCGATCGCGGCGATACGCGCCAGGACGGTGCCGAGCTGCCCCTGGCGCCACGCGAAGCCGGTGTCGCACGCCAGCGCGATCGCCTCGGCCGCTGCGGCCTCCGCGTCCTGGTGCAGCCCGACGGCGATCTGCGCCTGAGCCTGCGCCTGTAGGACGTCCGGGAGTGCCGCGACCAGTCCCTGTGCGCGGCAGCGCACGGCCTCGGCGGAGGCCAGCTCCAGTGCCGCCTCGTCGTCGCCTAGGACGAGCCCTACCCGCGCGGCGAGAATCCGGTCGCCGGCCGGCCAGACGCCACTGGACACTTCGCCGCCCGACCATGCACCGCCGGACAGCGCCGACGAGCTGCGCAGTGCCTTGCGCGCCTTGGCGACCTGCCCGGCCAGGAGGGGGAGGCCGTGCGCGTAGTCGCCCACGACCAGGTGGGCCATGCCCTGGACCGTCTCATCGTCCCGTCCGGACGCGCGCAGCAGTTCGGCGGCCCGGAGGACGGCGGGCGCCTCACCGGCCGTCCACGCGTACGCCGCGGCCGTGCGGAGCAGGCCGGGGGCATCGGCGGACGCGGCCCCCGCGGCGTGCTCGACCAGCGTGCGCGCCGCGGCCCGCGGATCGCCCCGCTCGAACTCGACGGCGGCGCGGACCAGGCCGAGCCGCGCGTGCTCGGCCGGATCCGTGGTGAGCTCCGCCGCCCGGACGGCCAGCTCGTCCGCCTCGGCGGGCTGGCCGGCCTGGAGCGTCGCCCTGGCCGCCGCGGCCAGCCGTTCGGTGCGGGCGTGCCGACCCGGGGTCAGCTCGGCGGCCTGGCGGAACAGCGCCGCTGCGACGCCGTGCCCGGTGCGGTCCTGCGCCCGCTCGGCCGCCCGCTGGAGCTCGGCCGCGACGTCCTCGTCCGCGCTCAGCGCGGACGACGCCCGGTGCCGGGCCCGGCAGTCGGGGTCCTCGGCCGCCGCCGCCAGCGCCTCGTGCACCGCGATCCGCCGCGCGGCGACCGCACCCTGGTAGGACGCGGCCCGGATCAGCGGATGGCGGAACGCGGCCGTCGTGCCGGTCACGGCGACCAGCCGGGCCCGCTCGGCCTCCTCCAGATCCGCGAGGCCGACCCCGAACGCGCGCGCGGCGCCGAGCAGGCTCGGCATGTGCCCGCGTCCCTCCGCGGCGAGGATCAGCAGCATCAGCCGGGTGCTCTCGGGCAGCGCGCCGATCCGGCTCTGGAAGCCCGCCACCACTCGGTCGGGGACCGGGAGCGGCGTCGAGCCGTCCGGCGTTCCCGGGCGTCCGGCCCCGAACTCCAGCAGCGCGAGGGGGTTGCCCGCCGCCTCCCGGACGATCCGGTCGCGCATCGGCTGCGGCAGGTCCAGCCCGGCCAGCACCCATCGGGCCTGGCAGTCCTCCAGCCGGTTCAGTTGCGCCTCGGGGAGCCCGGTCGCGGTGAGGGCCGCGTCGCGGGTGGCGAACACCATCACCACGCCCTCCGCGGCGAGCCGCCGGGCGGCGAACAGGAGCGCCTCGGCCGTCGCGGTGTCGAGCCACTGAGCGTCGTCCACCAGGCACAGCACGGCCGCGTCGTCGGCGAGGTCGGCCAGCAGGGTCAGCAGCGCCAGCCCGGTCGTGAACCGGTCCTGCACGACGTCCGCCGCGTCGCCCTCGGCGGGACCGGGCAGCCGGAGCGCCGCGCGCAGAGCGGCGGCCTGCGGAGCGGGGAGCGCGTCGATGCGGTCTCGTACCGGCCACAGCAGCTGGTTCAGCCCGGCGAACGCCATGGACGCCTCCGCCTCGACGCCCGCGAGCCGCAGCACCCGCGTCGCCGCGCCGTCGCCCACCGCCTCGGCCGACTCGGCGAACCAGCCGAGCAGCGCGGACTTGCCGATGCCGGCCTCCCCGCGCAGCAGAAGGACGCTGCTGCGGCGTCGGTCGCGCGCGTCCTTGAGCATGCCGGTGAGGTGAGCCTGTTCCTGTTCACGCCCGTAGAGCACGGTTCAAAACTACGGGGCGAACTACCGAAACTTTACGGATTCGCCCCGTACCCGCCTGCTCGTAGCTTCATGACCAGCGAAAACGTCCATAGGAGGAAGTCATGAAGGAACTGTTCGAGCCGGTACTCGTCGGCAAGCTGGACCTGCCGAGCCGCCTGGTCATGGCCCCGATGACCCGGAGCCGGGCGACCGCGGACGGCCGGGTGGACGAGCTGGTGGCCGAGTACTACGCGCAGCGCGCCGGCGCCGGGCTGATCATCACCGAGGGCACCCAGCCGAGCGTGATCGGCCAGGGCTACGTGTCGACGCCCGGGCTGCACTCCGGTGAGCAGACCGAGGCGTGGCGGAAGGTGACCGACGCGGTGCACGAGCGCGACGGCCGGATCTTCGTGCAGATCATGCATGCGGGACGGATCGGGCATCCCGTGCTCTACCCGGACGGAGCACTGCCCGTGGGGCCGTCGCCGCTCGCGTCCGGTGGGCAGCTCTACACGCCCGAAGGGATGCTCGACCACCCCGTCCCCCGCGAGCTGACCCTGGACGACATCGCGCAGACTGTGGAGGACTTCACGGAGTCCGCGCGCAAGGCGGTCGCGGCCGGTTTCGACGGTGTCGAGGTGCACGGGGCCAACGGCTACCTGATCCAGCAGTTCCTCGCCGACGGCAGCAACCGGCGGACCGACGAGTACGGCGGCACGATCGCGAACCGGATCCGGTTCGCGGTGGAGGTCGCGCGCGCGGTCAGCGAGGCGATCGGACCGGAACGCGTCGGATTCCGCGTGTCGCCGGGCGCCACCATCAACGGCATCAGCGAGAGCGACACCGCCGATCTCTACCCGGCGCTGGTGCGCGAACTCGCTCCGCTCGGGCTCGCGTACCTGCACGTGATGGAACTGGGGGACCGGGACCTGACCCGCGTGCTGAGGGCGCAGTGGCCCGGAACGCTGATCCTCAACCCGCACCCCACGCCCGAGTCGTTCCCGGCCAAGCCGGAGTACGGGGTGGACGCGCTGCGCGAGGGAGTGGCGGACGCCATCGCGTTCGCGGAGCTGTGGCTGGCCAACCCCGACCTTCCCGCGCGCATCAAGGCCGGCGGCCCGTACAACGAGGCCGACCGTGCCGGCTTCTACGGCGGCGACCACCGCGGCTACACCGACTACCCGTTCCTTGAGGACTGAGCATCCGCAGACGCCCCGGAGACGACGAACCCCCGCGACGCGAGGTTGTACAAGGAGACCGCGCGGAACGACGAAGGCCCCGTACCGCTCACCCGGTACGGGGCCTCGCCTTACCTGACGCATGCTCCCGGGAGCGATCCCGGGCCGTGCTCGTGCTGAGCCGGCGCGTCGAACCCGCTCGCTCAGTAGCCGGGGCGGACGGCGCCGGCGAAGTTGCGCTTGTAATAGCGGTTGAGCTTGACCTTCTTGACCCGCTTGCCCGAGCTGGGCGCGTGGATCATGTAGCCCTTCCCGATGTAGACGCCCATGTGGGTCTTGCCGGAGTAGAAGAACAGCAGGTCTCCCTTGACGGCGCCCTTCCAGGACACCCGGTACTTGACCTTCTTGTAGATCTGCTGGGTGGTACGCGGCAGCTTCACGCCCGCCTTGCGCCACGAGCCTCCGGCCAGTCCCGAGCAGTCCCACGAGCCGGGGCCGGTGCCGCCGTAGCGGTAGCGGTCGCCGATCTGCTTGGAGGCGTACTTGATGGCGTAGTTGGCGCGCTTCTTCTGCTTGGTGGCCCGCGCCTTGGAGATGCGGGCCGCCGCGACGGTGCTCGCCACGTTCGCCGTCTGGGGCGCCGCCTGCGGGACGGCGGCCGTCGCGTGGGCCGGGGCCGCCACCAGGAGCGTCGCTCCCAGGGCCGCCGCGGTCACGGTGGCGCCGCCGACGAGCGACGTGCGGGTGATTCCGGCCTTCAGACGGGTTCGGGGGGTGGTATGCAGAACGACTCCTGACCTAGCTTGCGGTGCCTACCGGGCAGCCGTCACCGCGGGCGGGGGCTCCGCCTGGGGGTCGGGATGCGGGCGGCCGGGCCCGCGGTGCCCTCGGGAGGCGAGGTTCGCGGGGGCCGCTCTCCGGTTCCGTGCTTCTTGGCCGCACGGACTCGGCGGTCGACGGCGGGCTCTCGGGCGGCGGGAAGTCGGGGGCGCCGCTGCCGCGCGTCGGTGATCGTGTTCTGTTATCTGAGCCGCGGTCTCGCCGCATGGAACGGCAGGAACGTAGCCAGAGTTCGGCATTGCTGGCAAATCTCGGCGTGATTCCGGTGGTGGACAGGTGTCCGGCCGGGGCTGGTGATCAAGGTTCTGCCTGCACTTATCCAGATCGTTATGGAGCGTTGTGAGGTGAGTCACGTCCGGTCGGGATCGGGGGCGCGCGGTGCGCTTCGGAGGCGTCTCCGAAGCGCACCGCGTTCGGCCATGGCCGCTCCCGCAGGCTACGTTCAGTAGCCGGGGCGGACCGCCCCGTTGAAGTTGCCCTTGTAGTAGCCGTTCAGCTTCACCTTGGTCACCCGCCGGCCGGTTCCCGGCGCGTGGATCATGTATCCGTGTCCGGCGTAGACGCCCATGTGGCTCCGGCCGGAGTAGAAGAACAGCAGGTCTCCCTTGACCGCGCCCTTCCAGCTGACCTTGTGCCTGACCTTGCGATAGATCTGCTGAGTGGTGCGCGGCAGCGTCACGCCCGCCTTGCGCCACGAGCCTCCGGCGAGTCCCGAGCAGTCCCACGAGCTCGGTCCGGTGGCGCCCCAGCGGTACGGGTCGCCGATCTGCCTGCGCGCGTAGTCCACGGCGGTCGCGGCTCTGAACCGCTGCCGGACCGCTCTGGATCGCGCGCGCGAGGCGGCCCTGGCGGCCTGTCCGGTCCGCGCCGCGTGCCGGGCGGTGGACGCCCTGGTCACGGTGTCGGCGGACGCTCCGCCGTTGGGCGCAATGGCTTCGGTGGCCGCCGCGGATACGGCCGCTCGCGCCGGTGCCGGCGCCGGTAGGACTCCCGCGACGGCGGTCGCGCCCACTGCGCAAGCGCCTGCGAGAAGTCTCGGAGTACGTGTCATGAAGGTGAATCGGAAGGCGTTCAGGATTGCTCCTAACCTCGCCGTTCATGCCTGACCGGGCAGCCGAAAGAACAGTGTTGGCAAGAGTTCCGGCTGCGTGGCGGCGGCATCCCGCCCGACGTCGTCAGGACGGGTGCGCTCACCCGGCTCCATGCTTCTGGTCTGCATGGACTCGGCGGGCGGTCGGCGTGCGCGCCGAGGATCGGCGTGCCGCCCAGGACCGGTCGGACGCGGCGCGTGCGCCGCCTGACCGGGTCCGCCCATTGCCGTTTTCTGTTGGCGACTCCGTGGCCGCCGGACGCTGATCGGAAGCTCCGTGGATTGCACGGGGCCCGCGATGAGGTTCGCGTCCGGCGATGCCTTTCGCATCGAAAAGGCAATTACTCAGAGTGATAGCCAGGACACAAGCCGATCATGCGCTTATCCCACTGTGATGCAGATCACAGTGACCTTCCCGTGTCGTACTGTCGTGCCCTTTTCTGCGCTTCGGGAGGTGAATGTCCGGGTTGATTTGGCGCCGCCGTGAACGACGGAAAGGCGTGCTTGGGGCGTGCCGCCCCGGCCGTCCGGCCGCTCACAGTCCTGGCGCGCGAGTCACTTTGGGGGCAGGAGTGGCAGGAGGACCGGAAGGGGGGCTAGATCCGATTTCCGGGCGCGGTGTGCTCTTTGGTGGTGGGTGCGAGGGTCGTCCGGTGCGGAACGGGGGAAACCGTGAGCATCCCGGAGTAGCCGGTACCGGTCATGCGGCTGATCTTGACAGCGGTACCGTCCGCGCCTGTCATCCGAGACAGATTCATGTTCGGTACCCCGGAGGGAGACCCCGTGTTCGGCAGGGCCGGCAGACCACGCTTCGCTCGCGCACCATCCGTCCTCATCCTCTCCGCGACCGTCTGGCTGACGGCCGCGGTCACCGCCCTCGCTTCTCCCGCCCTCGCGTCCCCCGTCCCCTCGTCCCCCGGTCATCCGTCTCCGCTCGCCGCGTCCGCCACGGCGCCCGAGGTCGCCAAGTTCCCGCCGGACTTCCTCTGGGGCGTGTCCTCGTCCGGCTTCCAGTCGGAGGGCTCGTTCCCCGACAGCAACTGGACCCGGTACGTCGACAAGAAGGCGAACGGCGTCAAGGATCCCTACAACAACTCGGTGGACTTCAGGCACCGCTACCCCGGCGACGTCCGCCTCGCGCAGGGACTCGGCGTGAACGTCTTCCGCACGTCCATCGAGTGGGCTCGGGTCGAGCCGCGCCGCGGCGTGCGGAGCGCGGCGGCGCTGGCGTACTACGACGACCTGGTCCGCCGGATCCGGGCCGCCGGGATGCGCCCGATGATCACCCTGGACCACTGGGTGTACCCGGGCTGGGTGGCCGACCAGGGCGCCTGGGACAACGCGCGGACGCAGGACGACTGGCTGCGCAACGCCCAGTTCCTGGTGGACCGGTACAAGGGCCAGGGGGTCCTCTGGATCACCTTCAACGAGATCAGCCAGAACCTTTACCACGAGCTGCTGTCGCGGCCGATGAACCTGATGCAGCTCGCCACCATGCGCACCGCGCTGATCAGGACGCACCGCGCCGCGTACGACCTGATCCACCGGGTGGACCCCGGGGCGCCGGTGTCGACCAACGTGGCGTACGGCTCGGTCTTCAACGCGGTGTTCGACGCGGCGGCCTTCAACGAGGTGACCGACAAGCTCGACTTCGTCGGGATCGACTACTACTACGGCGCCAACCTCCAGAACTTCAGCGCGATCAACGCGATGACCGGCGAGTACTGGAAGATCGACCCGGAGCCGGAGGGGCTCTACTACGTCCTGAAGAACTACCAGCGCCGGTTGCCGAACCTGCCCCTCTACATCGTCGAGAGCGGGACGCCGACCGACGACGGCAAGCCCCGCGCCGACGGCTACACCCGCGCCGACCACATGCGCGACCACCTCTACTGGGTGCAGCGCGCCATCGCCGACGGCGTGAAGGTGATCGGCTACAACCAGTGGAGCCTCACCGACAACTACGAGTGGGGGAGCTACCGGCCGCGCTTCGGCCTGTACACGGTGGACGTGCTCACCGATCCGGAGCTGAAGCGGCGTCCGACCGACGGCGTCCCGGTGTACCGGTCGATCATCGCGAACCGCGGAGTGCCGGGCGGGTACGTGCCCAAGCGCAAGCCGGGCTGGTGCTCGATCGAGGACCCGATCGCGACCTGTTTCGGCACGCCCGCCACCCCGCCCGCCCCCTATCAAAAGGTGGCGCCCTGACCGGATATCGGGTGGACGCTCCCACAACGTTCTATTGGAACGATAATCATTTTCATGCCACTCTGGTCCCTCGACCAACCCGAGGGGAGAACGGCCATGTCCTTGACCGTCGATGACCGGCTGCTGGAGCGCGCCCGCCAGGGCGAGGTGGACGACGAGGCGTTCGTCGCGTGCGTGCGGAGCTCGCTGCCGTACGCCTGGACGGTCGTCAGCGACGTCGTCGACCGGATGCGCGCGGGCACCGACGGCTTCGCCGACAACCTGACGCCGCCGCCGGACGAGCAGGCGCGGGGGCAGCTCCTGCGGGTGCTCGCCTCCGACGCGATGCGCGGCGCGCTCGAGCGCCACTTCGGCGTCAGGCTCGCGTTCCAGAACTGTCACCGCGTGGCGGCGTTCGCGCCGGGCGCCACCAAGCGGCACGCCGCCTTCGTCTCGCCCCGAGCCCAGCTTCTCAACCAGTCGCCGGACCGGATCGACTGCTGACCCGCCCGCCCCCGGGGCGGCACGCCGCAACTGACGCGCGGCGTGCCGCCCTTTCGCGCGTCCAGGGACGGACGGCGGACGCGCAGGTGGACGAGGGGCGGGAACCGGCGCCGCAGGCCGGCCGTTCTCCGACCATGGTTGCTGCATTCTTCCTGTCGGTGATCGGCCTGACGCTCGGGTTACTGGTGTTCGCCGCGGCCGACCGGGTCGGGCTGTGGGCCAACCGGCGCTTCCGGCTGCCGTGGCGGCGCGACGAGACCGGCCGCCCGATGTCGGCGGTCGCCGTCGACGAACTGGACGCCCTCTTCCAACCGACCAAGCGCTACGAGCTGGATGAGAAGCGCAGCTCGCTGATCCTGCGCGACGAGGAGGACGACGGGGCGCCGCCGCGGAGCAGGGTTGACCTGGACGCGGGCACCGCGATCATCCGCGCACCCCGCCCCTGACGGCCGGGGGGCGGCGCCTTCCCCGTACTGTGACCTGTGGGTAACATCATCCCGAACCACATTCGGTCCCTCACGTAAGGTGCTGCTTATGGATCTGAACGGAGTTTCCGCCGTCGTTTCCGGTGGTGCGAGCGGTCTCGGTGAGGCCACCGTCCGCGCGCTCGCCGCCGATGGCGCCAAGGTGGTCGTCGCCGACCTCAACGAGGACAAGGGCAAGGCCCTCGCCGAAGAGGTCGGCGGCGTCTTCGTCAAGACCGACGTCTCCGACGAGGCGCAGGTCCAGGCCGCCGTGCAGGCCGCCGTCGACACCGGCGCCCCGCTGCGCGTCGTGGTCAACAGCGCCGGCATCGGCTGGGCGTCCCGGACCGTCGGCCGCGACGGCACCCCGCACGACCTCGGCCAGTTCGAGACGGTCATCAGGATCAACCTGATCGGCACCTTCAACCTGATGCGGATCGGCGCCGCCGCGATCTCCAAGACCGAGCCGGCCGACGCCGACGGGCTGCGCGGCGTAGTGATCAACACCGCGTCCGTCGCCGCGCTGGAGGGGCAGACCGGCCAGATCGCCTACTCGGCGTCCAAGGGCGGCATCGTCGGAATGACCCTGCCGGCCGCCCGCGACCTCGCCGCGATCGGCGTCCGGGTCAACACCATCTGCCCGGGGATCATCGACACCCCGATCTACGGCGAGGGCGAGGCCGCGGACGCGTTCAAGGCCAAGCTGGCGGCGCCGGTGCCGTTCCCGAAGCGGATGGGCAAGGCCTCGGAGTTCGCGCACCTGGTCACGTCGCTCATCGAGAACGACTACATGAACGGCGAGACGATCCGTTTCGACGGCGGCATCCGCTTCCAGCCGAAGTGAGGCACTGAATGTCCGAGGCTGTTCTCACTGAAGAAGACGGCGCCGTCCTGGTCATCACGATCAACCGTCCCGAGGCCCGGAACGCCGTCAACGGCGCCGTGGCCCAGGGCATCGCGGCGGCGCTGGACGAGCTGGACTCCCGCAAGGACCTGTCCATCGGCGTCCTCACCGGCGCGGGCGGCACCTTCTGCGCGGGCATGGACCTCAAGGGCTTCCTGACCGGGGACAACCCGATCATCGAGGGCCGCGGGTTCGCCGGGATCGTGGAGCGCCCGGCGGCCAAGCCGCTGATCGCCGCGATCGAGGGCTACGCGCTGGCCGGCGGCTGCGAGGTGGCGCTGGCCTGCGACATGATCGTGGCGTCCAGCGAGGCCCTGTTCGGGCTGCCCGAGCCCAAGCGCGGCCTGGTCGCCGCCGGGGGCGGGCTGCTCCGGCTGCCGCAGCGGATCCCGTTCCACATCGCGATGGAGATCGCCCTCACCGGCGAGAAGTACCCGGCCGGCCGGATGGCCGAGCTGGGCCTGGTCAACCGGCTCACCGAGCCGGGGCAGGCGCTGGCGGCGGCCAAGGAGCTGGCCCTCAAGGTCGCCGAGAACGCGCCGCTGGCGCTCGCGGCGACCAAGAAGGTCATCGTCGAGTCCGCCGACTGGGGCGCCGAGGAGGCATGGAAGAAGCAGGGCGAGATCACCCTGCCCGTCTTCATGTCCAAGGACGCCCAGGAGGGCCCGGCCGCCTTCGCCGAGAAGCGCAGGCCGGACTGGAAGGGCGAGTAACCCGTACCGCGCGAGACGCCCGGGGACCTCGGTCCCCGGGCGTTCCCGTGTCCGGGATCGGCCTGTTCTGGCCGTCCGGTACGCCCCTCTTACTCGCGAGTAAGCATCCCCGTACTCTTGGGCCCACCTGACCTGATCTTGGGAGTGGCTTTGAGACGGAACGCGGTGCCGGCGGCGGTCATGGTCCTCACCTGCGGCCTCGGGACGGTCGCGCTCGCCGCGCCGGCCCAGGCGGCGGGCTGGCGCAACATCGGCAGCACGGCCCTGAGCTACAACGGCAGCCTCGACAGGGTCGACTTCTCCGACAAGAACGCCGGCTGGGCCGTCGGCGCGAGCGGTTCCCTCCTCACCCCGACGGCCGACATCGTCCGGTGGAACGGGTCGGCCTGGGTCGCGCAGAGCAGCCCGGTCGGGTTCACCCCGACCGACGTGGCCGCCGCCGGCGCCAACCGCGCCTGGATCGTCGGCTACAACCTCGGCGGGCCCGTCGGCCTGTACTGGAACGGCACCAAGTGGGCCCAGGCCGACTACCCGCTGGTGGGCATGCCGTCCCAGGTGTCGGCCGGCACCGACGGCACCGCCTACTCCGTCGCCGGGGTCGGCGCGTCGGGCGGCGGCCTGAGCGCGATCATGCGCTGGAACGGCAGTGCCTGGGTCGACACCACCGTGCCGCTGCCCGCCTCGTCCAGCATCACCGCGGTGGACGTCAAGTCCAAGTCCGACGTGTGGCTGGCCGGCACCACCTCCGACGGCACCGCCGTCACCGGCCTGGTGATGCACTACGACGGGACGTCCTGGAAGCGCCTCGACGTCCCCGGCGCGATGGGCGTGCCCGCCTACCAGGGCACGCTCACCAAGATCGTGGCCAATTCCCCGACCAACGTGTACGTCTCCAGGGTCCGGCAGAACGCGCAGATCACCAACGCGCTGCTGCACTGGAACGGCTCGTCCTGGACGACCGTCGGCACCCCGCTGAACGCCGCGGGCATCGGCCTGTCGGGCGACGGCCAGGGCGGCGTGGTGATGCTGCCGGTCACCACCGGAACCACGACGCAGTACATGCACTACAGCGGCTCGGCGTGGACGACCCTCAGCGGCCCCGCCCGCTCCGGCGCCGTCCAGGCCGGCGACCTCGACTGGCGCCCCGGCACGACCGGCATCGTCAGTGCCGGCACCGCCGCCGGCCCGGACAAGAAGGTGCCCTTCATCGAGTACTTCGGGTAGAAATGGCCTCTGACCTGCGTAGGAGCCGTGCCTAGACTCAATGCGAGGCCGCCCGTTCCGTCTCTGTTCCGTCCGAGAGCTGATCTTTGACGGGGCGGAGGCGGAACAGAGACCGATCGATCGCGTTTCGCGCAGCCTCGTACGTCTCCTCGGTGACGTGGCCGTAGACGCCCAGCGTCACCGGCGCTCCCTTCTTGCTGTGCCCCATGAACTCCATGACGCCGGCCAGGGACACCCCCGCGTCGAGCAGTGTCGTTGAGAACCAGTGCCGTAGGGCGTGCATCCCGTCTTCGCGTGCCGCGCTGTAGATCAGCGCGCCCCGCTTGTTCTTGGTCGGCGGCGGGATGACCTCCGCGCGAGCAAGAGCGACCTTCCACACGAGCCCGTTGTACGTCGAAGCCTGAAGGTTCATGCCTTCCGCCCTGGACTGCCGGCCGCGGTGCGCGCGTGTCCGCGCTCCCTCCGGCAGAGGGGGAGCGAGCAACTGGCCACGCCACACGAACAGCAGCTTGACCGTCACCCGAACGAGGGCGCCCGCGCGGTCCCTGGCCAACTCGCCGTCCTCGTTCATCCACGGCAGCGTGACCGTCACCGGCGGGTGCGCCTCCGTGTGCGCCTCGACGGCTCGCGCGATGCCGGGAGACACGGGGGCCGTCCGCTCCTTGCCGCCCTTGGGCGCCTTGAAGACGAGCTGCTTCCCGACACGGACGACCTGACGACGGACGTGCAACCTCCCGTCCTCGAAGTCGTCCACGCCGAGCCCGAACGTCTCGCCCTGTCGGAGGCCGCACCCGGCCGCCACGATCGGCACCGCGCGGTAGGGCGCCGGGTGCTCGTCGACCACTGCCCACACCCGGTCAACGTGCCAGGCTTGACGCTCCTTGGGCTCGCTCTCGACGCGCGGGACGATCGGAGACCGCGCCGGGTTGTCCTTCCGCATCCCGTCCGCCACCGCCAGGTCGAACGTGCCCTGAACGACGTGGAAGGCGATCGCCTGTGTAGACGGGCCGTGTGTCTTCCCGAGCGCGAGCAGCCATTCGAGCACCTCAGACGGGCGTACCGACTTCACCTGACGGGCACCGAAGGTCGGCTCGACGTGGAGGCGGTTCGCCGATTCGTACCGGACGGCGCTGCTCCCGTTGATCTTCCGCAGGCGCATCCACTTCGTGGCCAACGGACCGAGCAGTTCCCTGCCAGCGTCCGGCTCGATGTACTCGTCGCGCTCGACGTCGGCCTCCATCCGGCTGCCGTACGCCTTGGCCTTCTCCTTGACCGCGAACGCCTTGGTCTTCTCCTTGCCGTCCGGCCCGAACCAGCACGCGAGCCAGCGCTTCGCGTCCCGGTTGCCGCCGTTGTCCGGGTGGCGCTTGGTCTTGACCTTGATCTTCCGCTCAGGATCGGCAGGGTCCTTGACCTCGGAGAACCAGAGATCCTTAACTCTGGCCATCGTTGCCGTCCCCGGCCTGCACGGGCACCTCATCGGCGCGGTCGAGCCATCCTTCGTCGCGCATGGTGGCGACCCACTCGGCCGGGAGCGCTGGCGGGGTGATGTTGCGGTTGAGCATCCCCCATTCGATGACCTTCGCCAGCGCCGAGAGTTGGCCGCGGAACGCCTCGACGTCGCCGCGGGTCTCGGCCTTGGCCGCGGCCCGGAAGGTGTCCCGGAACGTGCGGTAGGTGTCGAGCGGCCCGACCGCCTCGCGCCAGCGTTCGAGCCTCTCGGCCGGGAGCGGTGGGACGTTCTCGCCGCTCACCCAGAACAGCGCCCGGTAGGACGACATGGTGACCTCCGGGGTCACAGCCAGGTCGGTCCGGCCGTCGAGCGGGATAAACAGCCGTGCGGGTGGGACGTCCAACGCTTCGGCGAGAACGAGCAGCTCATCGACCGTCACCATGCCGCGCCGACTGTTCTCCAGATTCGTGATGGCTTGCCGCTTGAGATCCGGCATCCCCAGTTCGGCGCATCGATCCGCAAGCGCCTGGGCGCTCATCTTCCGCGCGTCCCGGAACTCGCGGACCTGTGCTGCGATCACTTCGGTAGGTGTCTGTTGTGCCATAGCCGCACATCCTAGTCGCTCAGTTGACAAAGTCCAGTGGCAAAGGGAAGCTACCGGAGTCGATCTCCCGCACAATCTGTGCTGGAGAAGCACAAAGGAGTCTTCTGTGGCTGAGAAGCACCTCACCCCCCAGGACCTCGCCGAGCGGGAGAACGTGCCGCTGAAGACGGTCTATGACTGGAACAGCAAAGGCACCGGCCCCCGGTACCTGAAGGTCGGACGCGGTGCGCGGTACCGACTCGCGGACGTGATCGCGTGGGAGAACACCCGCTACGCGGACCAGGGCGGGACGGCCGCCTGATGTCGACCAACGACAAGGGCCGCCCCCGGGTGGAGGGCGGCCCCGAAGACGAACAGCCGGGCGGGCGGGACGTCGCTGCCAGCGTACGTCACCCCTACATCGTGGCTGCGGAGATGCTGGCCGAGTCGCCCGAGCGTGAGCGTTCCATCGCGGACGCGATGTGGACGGCGGGCTTCGGGGTGGGCTTCGTCGCTGGTGAGGATGTCGGGTACGGCCGGGCACACGCCGAGATGGACCGGGCCTGGGCCGACCTCGCGGCGAAGGTGCGCGGGTTGGCGTCCTCGCCGAAGCATGACGAGCTGGAGCGGCGCCGGTGGGACGGGCGCCGTGAGAACTTCGGTCGGCCGCGGCCCGGTGACTACCTCGGTGGGCCGGTGGAGTGGGAGACCGGGCGCCCAGTGCGGGGACGGGGGACGGCAGCGTGAGCAACCCGTTCGACTTCGTGCCGGGGTATGGGCCGGGTGCGCTGCTGCTTGACGAGTTGCGCGACACGCTCGCCCGGTACGTCATCCTCCCGACGCGCGAGGCAGGCGACGCGGTCGCGTTGTGGATCGCTGCGACGCACGCCCAGCCGGCCTGGCAGCACGCGACGCGGCTCGTGATCACCGCGCCGGAGAAGCGGTGCGGGAAGTCCCGCTTGCTCGACATCGTGGAGACGACGTGCCATGACCCGCTGATCACGGTGAACATCTCGCCGGCCGCCCTGGTCCGTTCGATCGGCGAGGATCCCCCGACGCTGCTGCTCGACGAGGCCGACACGGTGTTCGGGAAGAAGGCGGCCGACAACCACGAGGATCTCCGGGGGCTGATCAACGCCGGTCACCAGCGCGGCCGGCCCTACATCCGGTGGGACGCCGCGGCGCGCAAGCCGGAGAACTGCCCGACGTTCGCCATGGCCGCCCTCGCTGGTATCGGCTCGATGCCCGACACGATCGAGGACCGGGCCGTCATGGTGCGGATGCGGCGGCGGGCGCCCGGTGAGCGTGTCCAGCCGTTCCGGACCCGGCGTGATGGTCCCGCGCTGCACGACCTTCGGGACCGGATCACGGCGTGGGTGCGCGAGCAGATCGACAAGTTGACGGATGCCGAGCCCGAGATGCCGGTCGAGGACCGGGCCGCGGACAACTGGGAACCGCTCGTCGCGCTCGCAGACCTGGCGGGTGGTGACTGGCCGGCCCGTGCCCGGACCGCGTGCCGCGTGCTGACGGCATCGGCCGACGAGGACACCACCGTCGGTGTGCGGCTCTTGGCCGACCTGCGGACGGTGTTCGGAGACGCGGACGCGCTGCACGGCGCCACGCTGCTCGACGGACTCCACAAGCTCGACGAAGCGCCGTGGGCAGACTGGTACGGGCGTCCGCTCAACGCCCGGGATCTGGCCAAGATGCTCAAGCCGTACGGCATCAGCTCGACAAAGGTGAAGGTGTCCGGGCAGGCGTTGCAGGGCTACCGCCGAGAGCACCTGCACGACGCGTGGAGTCGCTACCTGCGTTCCGAGCAGGAGGGGGACGGAACCGCCGGAACCAACGGAACCTTGCAGGTCAACGGGTCGGGTGAGGTTCCGGGTTCCGGACGCCGAACGGAACCGGAACCTGGCACCATGCCCCTGACCAGCCAAGTTCCAGTGGTTCCACAGGTTCCAGATACCCCCTGCTGCACGGTGTGCGGGACCACGCTCGACCCCACACACGCCGCGGCGGGAGACACCACCCACCCCATGTGCGCCCCGTGATCGGCGACCGGCCGCGGCCAAGCTCGCCAGACAGGAGAACCGACCGTGAGAGACGACAACGTGTTCAACCGGCCGATGAACGAATGGACGGACGCCGAGATCCGCGCGGGGTTCGCTGTGCTCGGCCGGGAGATCGCAGTCTGTGAGGCGGCCGGTGACCCGGGCCGCGCGCGCGTATGGACCGCACACGCGATCGTGCTCGCCGAGCATCGGGACGAGCGTCGCGCGCTGGCACTTGCCATTGACGACGTGCTGATGGACGCGCGGCCGGTGTTCGTCGAACTACCGGGCGAACCGGTGTAGCCGCTACGCTGGTGTTGCCCCGCACGGGGCGGCGCGGACCGGCAGCGCGACACGCACCGGGACGCGCGGCACGAGGAGACGCAGCGGACCGCCGGCAGCGCGACACGCACCGGCCGCAGGGGCGAGGGACCTGGTCCGCCGGAGGACTCCCGTACGGCATCGCACGGCGTCACAGAGCGCCCGTGCCCGCGTTCGGGAGACACCATGCAGTACTCGCCTCAGATCCTGCGACTCCAGGAGCAGCGCAAGCGGACTTGGGAGATCGCCAAGGCCATCTTGGATCGGGCGGACCGCGAGAAGCGGAACCTGAGCACCGAGGAAGACGCCGCATACCTGCGCGCGAACGCTGACCTGGACGCGCTCGACGAGCGGCTCGAGCGGGAGATGGCGCGCGAGGAACGCGACCGCGAGTCCGAAGCGACGTTCGCCGCGATCAAGGGGCAGCCGGTCGTCCGGGGCGTCCCGGGCGTGGTCGAGTCCATGCTCGCCGACGAGTTCCGGCACCGGATCAACAGCAACTCGCGCGCCCCGATCGAAGTCACGTGGGAGTCGCCGCGGTCCGGATACCAGCCCGGCATCGAGCGGCGGGACCTGCTCACCTCGTCCGGGGGCGGGTTGCAGGGCACCACCTTCTATCACCAGCTCGTCGAGCACCTGGTGGACAGCTCGGCAGTCCTGGCGGCCGGTGCCACGCTCATCAGCACCGACACCGGCGAGGCGCTCAAGGTCCCCAAGACCACCGCCATGAGCACCGCGGCCATCGTCGCCGAGGGGGCCCAGATCGGCGAGAGCGATCCCACCTTCGCGAGCACCACCCTGGACGCCTACAAGTACGGCTTCATGGTGCAGGTGTCCTACGAGCTGGCCAACGACTCTACGTTCGACCTGCTCGGCTACCTCGCCAGAGAGGCCGGCCAGGCGATCGGGAACGGCGCCGGTGCCGACTTCATGGCAGGCAACGGGACCGGCAAGCCCAACGGGCTCGTCGGCGCGGCATCCGCGGGCAAGACCGGCGCGACCGGGGCCGGCGGGGCGTTCACGGCCGAAGACCTGATCGACCTGTACCACTCGGTCGCCGAGCCGTACGCTCGGTCGCGGGCCGCCGCGTGGGTCATGAGGAACAGCACCCTCGGTGTGGTCCGCAAGCTGCGCGACGACTCGGGAGCGTCCGCCGGGACCGGTGGATTCCTGTTCGACATCACCCCGCCGCCGGGCTCCGGCGCCGTGGGGACGCTGCTCGGCCGGCCCGTGTACGTCGACCCGAACGTCCCCGCGGTCGGCACCGGCGCCAAGTCCGTGCTGTTCGGCGACATGTCCCGCTACTGGGTCCGGCAGGTGCGGACGCTGCGATTCGAGCGCTCCGACGAGTACGCGTTCGACCGTGACCTGATCACCTTCCGCGGGCTATGGCGCGCCGACGGCGACCTGATCGACACCACCGGAGCGGTCAAGGCGTTCACCGGCGGTGCCAGCTAGACCGGGAGCCGGGGGGACGTCGGGCGCCGTGGCGTCCCCCCGCTCTCGTCACCATACGTGACCGGGGTCGGGAGTGCTCACGAGGGGTCACGATCCGTGAGTGAAGTGGATCAACGCTCTGACCTGCACGGATGTCGCTGACCTGCGGAGATGCCCGGGGTTTTGAGCCCCTGACCTGGGGCGACCCAAACCACCGTCGACCTATTCTCTCTCCGTGACTCAGAGTGACGACGCCTGATGACGCTGAAGCCGAGAGGGCCGGATTAGCGGGTGGCCGATCCGTCACGTACCGTGACTGTTCCCGGTGATCGCGCCCCGCTGTTCCCTCGCGAGGCGACTGCCCGGATTAGCGGCCCGGTGATCACCGGGCCTGGACCGCGGCCCCGGGCGCGCGCCAGCAAACCCGGGGCCGCGGAGCTTGTGCCGCGCGGCCGGTACTCCCCAGGGGGTGGGGGTGTGGAGCACCGGCCGCGCGATCCCCCCACCCGGCCGGACGGATTCCCCAGTCCGGCCGGCCGGGCATCAGGTCGTACGGTCCCCGCCTGTCGGGTCCCCGGGCTCGAACCGGGCGGGCCGGGCGGGCGACCGCACGACGTGGTAACGGGCACGGTGAGGCCGCCGCGCGCATGCCTCACCGTGCCCGCGTTCATAGGGTCGTCCAGACCACTGAACCGGACCGCTCGTCCCTGTGTGCCCGTGCGATCTCGCCGAGGAGCACGTAGGAGCCCCGGCCGGACTCGCTGACACGCACCCGCTCGACCACACCGCGCGTCCCGGCCGGCGCCGCGTCGAGTGCGGTCCGTACGAGTTCGCGCGCACGCCCCTGGTCGTCGGTGACGCCGCACGCGTGGTCGACATCCCACGTGAACAGCTCGGGCGAATCGGAAGAGCGGGATCTGAACATCGTGACCGTCCTGTGCGATGCGGGTTGTGATCCGGTCACACCTAGTGAAGTTGTGGCGGGTGCCACAGCACCAGAGGCAGGATGGGGGAGGGAACGGGAGGGTTCAGGAGGGTGACCGCCCTCCCCCGTCACCGGCGAGAGGTGCATCGTAACATGTCCGCCGATAACAAGGCCATCGGTGCGCGCCTGCGGGCGGCGCGAGAGGAACCGCCGTACTGGACGCGGGGAGATCTCGCTCGCCTCCTGCGCCGTGCCGCCGCCCCCGGCGAACTGGAGCACGTCGCCCATGTGAAGAGCCTCATCGACATGATCAAGCAGTGGGAAGCGGGCGCTTGGCTTCCAGGTCCCCGGTACAGGCCGCTGTACGCCCGCGTGCTGAAGACCACAGAGGACGAACTGTTCGGCTCGCCCCACGCTCAGCCGCCTATGCCAGCCGATGACCGGTCGGTGGCCGCCGAGGAAGTCGAGTTGCTCGACCTGGCGGCTCACGCCGGCGCCACCGATCTCGCCGCAGGCACGCTTGACCTGCTGGACACCGTCGTTGACCGCCTGTGCCGCGACTATCCGACCGTGTCACCCGAAGTGCTGAGCCGCCGAGGGAAGGCGCACCTGTCCTACGTCCTCCACTTGCTGAACAGCCGGACCACCCTCGCCGAGCATCGCGAACTGCTGGTGCGTTCGGGGTGGCTGTCGGTCCTGCTGGCCTGCACGCTCTACGACGCCGGCGACAAGACCGGCGCGGAGATCCTCCGCAGTACCGCGCGCCGGCTGGGAGAGCAGGCTGGGCATGGCGAGATCGTCGGGTGGTCGTGGGAGATCGCCGCCTGGTTCGCACTCGTCGAGCGCCGCTACGACGAGGTGGTGGAGTACTCCGAGGCCGGTATCCAGCACGCGGGCGCCAGCAACGCAGCGGTCCAACTCACCCTCCAGGCCGGACGCGGCTACGCGCGCATGGGCGATCGACGGGCGATCGACGCACTCCGAGTCGGCCGGGCCATCATGGATCAGCTACCGCGGCCCGGCCATCCGGAGCACCACTTCGTGTTCGACCACGACAAGTACGAGTTCTACTGCTCGACGATCTACACCATGCTCGGAGAGAACGACGCAGCCGAGGAACACGCCCGCGAGGTCATCGTCCAGTCCCGGCGCCCGGATGACTCGGTGCGCTGGCCGATGCGGTACGCGATGGTGAACCTTGACCTCGGTCTGGTCGCAGGGCGCCGCGGTGATCTGGAGAGCGCCGTGCGGCACGGCCAGGCCGCGCTGGGGCCGGCACGCCGGTCCGGTGATCTACTGCCGAGGGCGAACGAGCTGCGCTCTCGGCTGGAGGACCGGTATCCGCGTGAGCGGCGAGTGGCAGAGTTCGCCGAGCAGCTCCGCGACGAGGGGCGCGAACTACCGCCGGATGAGGGTGGCCTCGCGCTACTCTGAGCACGCGATGCACCGGCGCCCCGCCACCCTCCGCGTGAGGGAGACGGGGCGCCAGTCTCGTTCCAGGGGGTGCGGTCGGTGGGCTACTCGGCGTGCTTCGCCTGCGTCGCGTCCAGCAGTGCGATAGCGACCCTTACGGTCTCCTGTGCGGTCGCCAGACCCTGGTCAAGGAGTTCCGGCGCCTTCTCCCGGGCACCCGCCTCGACGGCCTCGCGCAGGCGGCTCAGGCCCGTCCGAATCTCTCGGAGCGCGATCACGAGCTCCGCCCGGTCCGGGCAGCTCGACAGGTCTTCGGCCACCTCGCCGATCCGCTCCGCGAGGTCGCGCAACGCCTCGATGTCGTCGGCCGTCTCGCGGACGCTCTCGGCCTCGCCGTCCGGCCACGTGGACGACTTCCCGGCCGCCGCGGTGTGCGCCTCGCAGGCGAACACCTGGGCGCCGTCGACCGTGCCCACGGGGACGGACGGCGCGGTGCTGGTGAGGTAGGAGACGCTGCACACGACGCACGCGAGACCGTCCCTCTGCGCGTCGGTGAGAGTGCCAGCAGCGAAGGTGATGCTCTGGATACGCTCGTTCATGGGTCGGACCTCTGTTCCGATCAAGGCCCCGGCCGGTGCTGATGACACCGCGTCCGGGGCCGCCTTATGTCTGGCGTGCCCCCGACGTACCGGGGGAGGTCCGCGCGCTCTCAGTTCCGTCTCTGTTCCGTCAGAGGGTCGGAGGGCGCCGGAATTGATCGGAAGTGCCCGGGGGAGAGAGTGCAGCTCAGGCGCTACTTTGAGCGATCTCCCCAGGTCACGGAATCCATGGGATGGGAAGGTGCCCTTCATCGAGTACTTCGGGTAGGACGGCATCCGATCAAGGACGACCGCCCCGCCCTCGCTCAGGGACGGGCCTCGGCGGCCGTTCCCACGTCCTCGTCGTTGTCGACAGCACCGCGTCCGGGCCTTCGGGCGGGGATGAAGGCCGCGACGGCGACGGCGATTCCGGCGACCGCCGCGCAGGCGACGAAGCCGGTCGTGTAGCGGACGCCGCGAAGGTCGGGAGATCCTGGGCTGACGTCCAGGGGGCCTTCAGGTTCGGATGGCAACCTCTGCGATGATTGCGGAGGGGGAACGTGTCATTGGCTGAGCGTACGGTGAACGGCGGGGGCAGGGTGCCTGAGGCGCTGCTCCTCGTCGTCGAGGACGAGCCCAACATCCTGGAGCTGCTCGCCGGCAGCCTCCGGTTCAGCGGCTTCGAGGTCGTGACCGCGACCAACGGCGCCGACGCCGTGCAGGCGGCGCGCCGGCACCGGCCCGACCTGATCGTCCTGGACGTGATGCTGCCCGACATCGACGGGTTCGACGTCGCGCGGCGGCTCCGCTCGGGCGGCGACCACACCCCGGTGCTGTTCCTCACCGCCCGCGACGCGGTGCAGGACCGGATCAAGGGACTGACCATCGGCGGCGACGACTACGTCACCAAGCCGTTCAGCCTGGAGGAGGTCATCGCGCGGATCCGCGCGGTGCTGCGGCGGTTCCGCGGCGGCGCGGCCGAGCCCCCGCCGCGGATGGTCTTCGCCGACGTCGAGCTGGACGAGGACAGCCACGAGGTGTGGCGCGGCGGCCGGGCCGTCCAGCTCTCGCCGACCGAGTTCAAGCTCCTGCGCTACTTCATGGCGAACGCGGGCCGGGTGCTGTCCAAGGCGCAGATCCTCGACCACGTGTGGAACTACGACTTCCGCGGCGACGCCGGCATCGTCGAGTCCTACGTCTCGGCGCTGCGCCGCAAGGTCGACAACACCGAGCCGCGGCTGATCCACACCCTGCGCGGGGTGGGCTACGTGCTGCGCGAGCCGCAGAACACCGGCTGATGAACCCGCCGGTGACCACGCCGGTCCGCCGGCCGGGCCTGCCCGCGCGGCTGCGCGATCGCACCCCGCTGTGGGTCAAGCTGATCGCGGGAATGCTGGTGCTGGTCACCCTCGGCATGACGGTGATGAGCGGGGCGGGCGCGTCCGTCCTGCGCGACTACCTGGTCGGACGGGCCGACGACCAGCTCCGCAGCACCGTCGGCCGCGCGATCAGCACGGTCGTCCCGGAGCTGCGCAACGGCGGCGACCAGTTCTTCGTCCGCATCCCCAGCGAGATGTACGGGCAGCTCCGCGACCCCAGCGGGACGATCCGGGCGGAGAGCGCCGCATGGGGCGAGCCCGGCCGCCCGCGGCTGCCCGCCGACCTGAGCGGACGGCTCGACGCGCCGTTCACCGTGCCGGGCAGCGGCAAGGGGAGCTCGTCCTGGCGGGTCCTCGCCGAGCCGCTCCCCGGTGGCTTCACCCTCATGCTCGCGACCAGCATGGAGGAGATCGAGCGCACCGTGGGCCGGCTGGTCGCCATCGACGTGATCGTCGGGCTGCTGGTGCTGGCCGTGCTGGTGATCCTGGGGGTCTGGGTGGTCCGGGTCAGCCTGCGCCCGCTCGCCGCGATCGAGGAGACCGCCGGCGCGATCGCGGCCGGCGACCTGTCCCGGCGCGTGCCCGAGGGCGACGCGCGCACCGAGATGGGCCGGCTCGGCGGGTCGCTCAACTCCATGCTCACCCAGATCGAGGCGGCGTTCGGCGCGCGGGCCGAGTCCGAGGCGGCGGCCCGCCGGTCGGAGGAGACCGCGCTCCGCTCCGAGGAGCGGATGCGGCGCTTCGTCGCCGACGCCAGCCACGAGCTGCGCACCCCGCTGACCGCGATCCGCGGCTTCGCCGAGTTCTACCGGCAGGGCGCGGCCCGCACGCCCGAGGAGATCGACCGGCTGGTCGGCCGGATCGAGCAGACCGCGGCCCGGATGGGCCTGCTGGTCGAGGACCTCCTCCTGCTCGCCCGGCTCGACCGGCAGCGCCCGGTCGAGCGACGCCCGGTGGACCTACTCGCGGTCGCCGCCGACGCCGTCCAGGAGACCCGCGTGGTCGCGCCCGGCCGCGCCGTCGAGCTGTCGGTCGAGGGCGGCGTCGCCTACCAGGTGCTGGGCGACGAGCCGCGGCTCCGCCAGGTGCTGGGCAACCTGCTGACCAACGCGGTCGTGCACACCCCGGAGGGCACCCCGGTCGCGGTGCGGCTCTCGCCCGGCACGCTGCGCGGCGCGCCGGCGGCGGTGTGCGAGGTCGTGGACGAGGGACCGGGCCTCCCGCCCGACCAGGCCGAACGGGTCTTCGAGCGCTTCTACCGCGCCGACCCGTCCCGCAGCCCTGAGGGCGGCGGGACCGGGCTCGGCCTGTCCATCGTCGCGGCGCTCGTCGCGGCGCACGAGGGCTTGGTCGAGGTGGACTCACAGCCGGGGGAGGGCGCGGTGTTCCGCGTCCTGCTGCCGCTGGCGCCCGACTGACCTCACGCGCTTCTCAGCCAAGCTTGGGGAGTGGTTCAGGATGCGTTCAGCTCCGCCGGGTTGGCTGTGAATCGCGGGGCGCCCCCCGGCCCGGACGGTCCGGGGGTGCGCGCCCTGCCCAGCCCTTTCCAGCCGCCGTGGCCTGGGGGAACGAGCCGCCGCACGTCCCCCTGGTCGCGGCTTTCTCATGCCGGGACGCCGTTCAGCGGACTTTCAGGTCGGGTCCAGGGGAGTTGCAGGGCCGCCGCGCACTCTCGGAGTGAGTAGACGACAGGGGGACCAGATGAGCGCCGATCAGCCGAGCTTCGCTCCGCACGGGGACCAGGGGCCGTGGCAGGAGCAGGGCCTTCAGCCGCACCCTCACGACGTCTGGCCGACCGCGCCGGACGGCCTGCCGGAGGCCCGGTTCGCAGCGGGACCGCCCGCCGGATCTCCCACCGGGCCGTCCGTCCCGCCGTCCGCCGGAGCGCCTGGCGGACCGCCGATGAGCGGGCCGCCTTCCGGCGGACCGCCGGCGGGTGGGCCGTTCGGGCCGATGGGCCCCATGGGCCCGGTGGGGCCGCTGGGCCCGATGGGGGTGCCGCCTCAGGAGCCGTTCCCGGGAGGCGGCGGCGGGGACGGGGGCCCGCGCCGGACGGTGCGGCGCAAGATCGTGGCGATGGGGGCGGTGCTGGCGCTGGCCGTGGGGGCGGGCGGCGCCGGGGCGGCCGTGACCGCGCTGCTCACCGGGTCCGAGACCGCCTACTCGAGCCCCACCTCGGTGTCCGGCGCGTCCGCCAAGGCCGGCACGGCCGCGCAGGTCGCCGCGGCCGTGCAGCCGAGCGTGGTGTCGGTGCAGACCCAGACGGGGGACGGCGCCGGAACCGGGTCCGGGGTGATCCTGCGGTCCGACGGCGTCATCATGACCAACGCGCACGTGGTCGCGGACGCGCAGCGGATCGCGGTGAAGTTCAGCGACGGCAGGACCGCGCCGGCCACGCTGCTCGGCAGCGCGAGCGGCTCCGACATCGCGGTGGTCAAGGCGACCGGGGTGTCCGGACTCAAGCCCGCCACGCTCGGCGACAGCGGATCGCTGGCGGTCGGCGACCAGGTGCTGGCGATGGGCAGCCCGCTCGGCCTGGACGGCTCGGTCACCTCCGGCATCGTCAGCGCGCTCGGCCGCGAGATCCAGGAGGGCGACTCGGGCGGCGGCAGCGGGGGGAGCGGCGGCCAGGGCGGCCTGCCTCCTGGGCTCGAGCAGCGGCTCTCCCGGCAGGAGACCGCGGTGATCAAGAACGCGATCCAGACGGACGCGGCCATCAACCCGGGCAACTCCGGCGGCGCGCTGGTCGACTCCGCCGGACGGGTGATCGGGATCAACTCGGCGATCGCCACCTCCGGCAGCAGCTCGGGCAACATCGGGGTCGGCTTCGCGATCCCGGTGAACGACGCCCGGCAGGCCGCACAGAAGATCATCGCGAGCGGGTCGGTCTGACCGGCGCTCGCGGCGGGACCCATCGGGGGCCGCCGTCCCGACACGGCTCTGGGGGGAGCGGACGGACGGGCGGCGGCGACCGGTGAACGGGTCGCCGGGGCCGGGCCGGGCCCTGGCGACCCGGCGAAATGGCACGGCCGCGTGTCCCGGACGTCCGGGACACGCGGCCGTGTCGCGTTCAGCCGCCCTTCGGCGCGGGCACGCGCGGGCATGGGCAAGGGGCGCGGGCCCGGGGCGCGGGGCATCGGGCCCGGGCCCGGGGCACGGCACCGGCCGCGGTGGGTCAGGTCAGGCCGCCGGCCCCTCCTCGGCGCCGTCGGACTTCACCGAGATGACCGGCCGCCGCTGCTCGGCGACCTTGGCCAGCATCCGGCGCGTGGTGCGCAGGTAATAGGTGCGCGGCAGCGTGCGCACGGGCGCCGGCAGCCTCGGGTAGACGACCGCCAGCGTGCGGACGAGCCGGTCGAAGCGGCGCCGGCGGCGCGCGTCCCAGGTCCAGCCGTACTGCACCCGGATCGGCTCGGGCATCAGCCCGACCGTGATCAGCCGGATCATCATCAGGCCGGGCGCGGCGGCGAACCCGAACGGGAGCCTCGGGTTCAGCACCTGCTCGGCGATGGCCCGCGAGGCGTCGGTGATCTGGATGGTGGCGATCATCTCGGCGTAGTAGGCGCGGAACTCGGGGTAGGTGGCCGGCATCCGGTCCTCGGGGCAGCCGAGGATGGTCGCGTAGATCTTGGCCTGCCGGTAGAAGTCCGCCAGCTCCCGCGCGTCGAACTCGCGCCGGAACAGCAGCTGGTAGAACTGCACGGCCACGGCGAACAGGGTGGAGGCGACCCAGACCTGGAGCTCGGGGTCGTTGGCCTCGTAGCCGGGCCCGGTGACCTTCTCGTGCCCCTTGCGCACCAGGGCGCTGAACCGCTCGGCCTCCTCGCGGGTGCCGAACTGGACGGTGTAGAGCCAGCCCATGGTGTTCTGGAGGCGGCGCAGCGGGTCGTCGGCGGTGTAGCTGTGGTCGTAGACGCCCTGCGCGACCTTGGGGTGAGCGGTCTGGAGCAGGGAGGCGACCCCTCCCGCCGCGATGAGCGCGCCCTCGCGGCTGATGACGCGGATCAGGTCGTCGTCCTGGAACAGTCCTTCGGTCATGGCGACCAGTGTAAGTAAGCACTTGCTTTGCGCCAAGGGGCATCGCCCGGAAAATCCCCCTCATCCACCCGCGAAGGCCTTCGTGGCCGGTGCGGGGGCGCCCGCGGACGTCGCGGGCGGATGAGGGTAGCGCGGCGCACGGTCCTGGAACGACAGGACGGCCGCGTTCTGGACGACCCCGTCCCGGATCTCGATCGCCCGCTGGATGGTCTGATCGGCGTCCCAGCCCGCGGGCCCCGACAGGACGGTCTCCAGATGCGGGAGCAGCGCCTCGCTGATCTCCCAGGTGGCCGAGTCCCACAGGTACGAGGGGCTGTGGTCGACGCCGTAGTAGTGCACGTTGTCGCCCACCGAGAACATCGGGTCCTCGAACGAGGTCGGCCGCGCCCAGCCGAAGCCCATCCCCTCGTCGCAGGACACGTCGACGATCAGCGTGCCCGGCGCGAACGCGCCCAGGTCGTCGTTGGTGGCGAACATCAGCGGAGCCGAGGTGTCCTGGAGCACGCAGTTGACCACGATGTCGTGCTCGGCGAGGAAGGACGCCATCGGCACCGCGCCGCCGTCGACGAGCGCGAGCGTGCGGCCCGGGGCGCCGACCTCGTGGTCGAAGTGCACCATCCGGGCCGAGTGGATCGGGGAGGCGACCGCGGTCAGGCCGCGCTGGGTGAGGACGTCGACATCGTGCACGCCGAGCGCGTTGAGGGCGGTGACCGCGCCGCGCGCGGTCGCCCCGAAGCTGATGATGGCCGCGCGCCGCCGGGGCCCGTACCGGCCGGTGGTGCCGGTCAGCGCCAGCGCGTGCAGCACCGAGGAGTAGCCCGCCAGCTCGTTGTTCTTGTGGAAGACGTGCAGGCTGAACCCGCCGTCGCTGGACCAGTGGTTCATCGCCTCGAAGGCGATCAGGGTCAGCCGCTTGTCGATCGCGAGCTGGGTGATCTCGCGGTCCTGCACGCAGTGCGGCCAGCCCCACAGGACCTGGCCGTCGCGCAGTTCGGCCAGGTCGGCCGGCTGGGGCTTGGGCAGCAGGATCACGTCGCAGTCGGCGATGAGCCGGGCCCGCGGCAGGATCCCGGCGACCTGGGGGGCGAGTCGTTCGTCCGGCAGGCCGAACCGCTCGCCGTAGCCGCTCTCGAGGTAGACGCGCGAGCGCACGGCCGGATCGAGCCGGCCCAGATGCAGCGGGTGGAGCGGGAGCCGGCGCTCGTTCTCCTTGCGTGAACCGGCGATGACGCCCAGGCTCAACCGGTTCGGGAGGCTGTTCATGACATGCCCTTCAGAGAGCCGGCGCGGTGGACGGATACGTCGGACACTACGCGTCATGACGTGAGATGACCATGTGACCATCGCCGATCCCGGGCCCAGGCCCCCGGAAAACGGTGCGACATGATCCGTCCGGACGGGGATAATCGAGGCATGCCCGAGCAGATCCACGTCCGCGGTTCGGTCTTCATCCCGGAGACCGAGCTCGGCTGGCGTTTCTCCCGTTCCTCGGGGCCGGGCGGGCAGCACGTGAACACCAGCGCGACGGCCGCCGAGCTGTCCTTCGATGTGGCCGGCTCGCCCTCGCTCCCCGAACCGCTCAAGGCGCGTGCGCTCGAACGCCTGGAGGGACGCCTCGTCCGCGGCGTCCTGACGATCCGCGCGGAGGAGTACCGCTCCCAGCACCGCAACCGCGACGCCGCCCGCGCCCGCCTGGTCGCGCTCCTCGCCGACGCCATCGCGCCACCGCCCAAGAAGCGGATTCCCAAGAAGATCCCGCGCGGGCTCAACGAGCGCCGCCTTCAGAACAAGAAGCGCCGCGCCGACATCAAGCGCCAGCGCTCGTCCCGCCGCTGGGACTGAGGTCAGAGACGGGCGTCAGAGACGGGCGGAGCGGATGGCGCGCATGGCCTCGCGGCGGGCCTCGCCCGACAGCACGTCGATGTAGACGCCGCCATCGAGGTGGCCGCACTCGTGCTGGAGGCAGCGCGCGAAGTAGCCGGTGCCCTCGACCCGGACCGGCCGGCCCTTGACGTCGACCCCCTCGACCACGGCGTGCGCGTGGCGCGGGGTCGCGAAGCCGAGGCCGGGCACCGACAGGCAGCCCTCCCGCTCGACCAGGGTGCCGCCGTCCGCGGCGACGAGCACCGGGTTGACCACGTGCCCCACGTGCCTGCGGTCGTGGTCGTCGCGGCAGTCGTACACGAACGCCCGCAGGGAGACGCCGACCTGGTTGGCCGCGACGCCCGCGCCGTCCTCCTCGTACATGGTGATGAACATGTCGTCGACGAGGCGCTCCAGTGCGGCGTCGAACGTCCGGACCGGATCGCACCCGGTGCGCAGCACGGGGTCGCCGAGAACGCGGATCGGGCGGGCGGTCCCGGTCCGGTTGCCGCGCCTGCCGTCGGGGGTGCCGGTCCTCTTGCTCACACCGAGATCCTATAAAGCTGCGAGGACGGCTGAACCGCGAGCACGGCGCGCACCGCCCGCGGCCGTGACCGGGACGGGACGCGCCGTGCGACCCGCCGAACCTCCCCCCGCCCGCTCCGGACGGTGCGTTCAGCCGGCCTCGCCGGGGCCGTGTCCCGGGTGCGGCGGAAGGACACCGCCCGGGTTGGCGGACGGGCCTCCGGACGGGCCTCCGACCGGGCCGTGGGACGGGCCGCCCGTCGGGCCGGGACCGTCGAGGTCGTCGGACGGGGGCCGCTGCGCCTTGGCCTGCGGCGGCATCTGCGGTCCCGGTCCCTGGCCCGCGACCGGACCGTGCCCGGGGCCGTGCCCGGATCCGGGACCGGCGCCCTGGCCGGGACCCTGCGCCTCGCCCGCGTCCGCGGGTTCGGGCTTCTTGATCGACGGCGCGGCCTGCGGGGCGGCGGGTCCCTGCGCCGGAGCCGGCTTCGCCGCCGCGGGCACCGGAGCCTGCCCCGGTGACTGTGCCTGACCCGGCGCCTGACCCTGCGCCTGCCCCTGGGGCGGCCCTTGGGCCGGTGCGGGCTTGCCGCCGGGGCCCGCGTTCGCCGGCGCGGCGTGCGCGCCCGGTCCGGGCTGGGCCTGGGCGGGCTGCTTGCGCGGGGGCGGGGTCTGCCGGACGGCGTCCTCGACCATCTTCTCCAGCGGACCGGCCTCGTTCTCGGCCGTCAGCAGCCGGTGCAGCGTCTCGCTGATCTCGGTGAGCCGCTGCAACGCCTGGGTGTGGTTCTTGGTGAGCTGGGTCAGCCGCTGGGTGGCGCCCTCGTTGATCACGCTGGCCCGGCGCTCGGAGGCGGTCAGGGTGCGCTCGGCCTCCAGCCGGGCGCCGGTCACCGTCTGCTCGGCCTCCTGCTTGGCGGCCGACACGACGCTGTCGGACTCCTTCTTGGCCGCCGCGAGCACCTGCTCGGCCTTCTCCTGGGCCTGGGCGAGGTTCTTCTCGGCGTGCGCGCGGGCGTCGTCGACGATCCGCTTGGAGTCGTGCTCGGCGTCCTCGCGGATCTGGGTGCCCTTGGACTCGGCCTCGGCCAGCTTGTCCTGGGCCTCGTCCTCGGCCAGGTTGATGATCTGCCGGAGCCGGTCGCTCAGGTCGTCGCCGGTCGGCTTGCGGGCCTCCCGGAGCTCGGCCATCTCGCGGCGGATCCGCTCGGCGTCGTCCTGGGCCCGCGCGAGCCTGGCCTCGAGCTCGCGGTGCTTCTGCTGGTTCCGGGTGATGTAGTCCTCGACCTGGCGGCGGTTGAAGCCGCGCATGACGATCTCGAAGGACTCTTCTTGGAGGAGGTTCGGCAGGATTTCTGCATCGTTGCTCATGGTGCCTTGGGGGTCGTTGGCGGGGGTGATCACCCCGTCAGGGTCGGATGCGATCCTCACCCGTCGGTGAGCGGGCGCCACATGAATAAACGTCAGGACCGACTCTTGTCCGGTCCACCCCATTCGCGCAACCGGAACACGGTTCTCGCTGCGGTTTCTTCATCACGCCTGATCGACAAACCACCCGATCCTAGTGAATAGCCCGTGCGAGGCCGAGGGCGCCGCCGGGCCCGGCCGGCCCGCCTCCTACGATCTGCCGCATGAGCTACGTGGGATCGTTGGGTGAGATCGCGCCGCGGATCCACCCCGAGGCATGGATCGCGCCTGGTGCCGTCGTCGTCGGCCGGGTGACGCTGGGCCGCGACTCGAGCGTCTGGTACGGGTCGGTGCTGCGCGCCGAGGACGAGGAGATCGTCGTCGGCGACGGCTGCAACATCCAGGACCTGAGCTGCCTGCACTCCGACCCGGGGCTGCCGGCCGTCCTGGAGGACCGGGTCAGCCTGGGGCACAAGGCCATGGTGCACGGCGCCCACGTGGAGACCGGCTCGCTCATCGGCATCGGCGCGATCGTGCTGAACGGGGCCAGGATCGGCGCCGGCACCCTGATCGCGGCGGGCGCGCTGGTGGCCCCGGGCAAGAAGATCCCCTCGGGCGTGCTCGTCGCGGGCACCCCCGGACGGATCGTCCGCGAGCTGACCGACGACGACCGGCTGGCGCTGGAGCACACGCCGCAGGTGTACCTCGACAAGGCCCGCCGGCACCGCGACGCCACCTGGGCCTGACCCCGGAACCCTCGAATAGGTACGAATGCCGCCCCTCTGACCTGCGGCGATGCTGTTCCGGTGGTACGGAGGGGAGCCCGGGGGCCGGGCGGCTGACTACGATGACCACGTGGTGTGGGGACCGGGTTATGGCAGTGCTCCGCCGCCCAGCCCCCAGATGGGGCAGGATCCGTTCACGGCGGCAGAGCGCGACACGAGGGCGATGGTGGCCGCCGCATGGTGGCCGTCGGCGCCCCCCCAGCAGCGCCAGCACGCGATCGGCGGGCGGCTGCTGGTCCTGCCCGACGGCACATGGTGGCTGTTCGGCGCGTGGGCCCGCTGGTACCGGCTGCACCCGTCCGACGGCCAGTGGTACCTGTGCCCGCCGCCCCGTTCGCCCGCCGTCCGGATGGCCGCCCGGTCGGCCCAGCAGGGCGGCATGCGGGTCCCGGCGCTACCGCCGCACGTGGTGCCCGCCGGTCCCGACTTCTCCTACAGCCCGCCCCCCGCGCTGCCGTTCGTCGGCCACGGGTTCGCGAGCGAGCTGACCTCCCAGGTCCGCGCCACCGTCGAGTCCGCCGCCGCGCTGCCCGCCGTCGAGTACCCGCACTGGTGGCCGCACTTCACCCCCGAGGCGCCGTCCACCGTGGCCGTCTCCTGGGGCGTGATGCTCTGGTGCGCGTCCGCGCCCGCGTTCGACGCCCGTCTCGACGCGCAGATGCTCGACCTCTGGAAGCCGTACCGGGCCAGGCCGCTGCCCGATGTCGACGGCCCGCGCTGGCTCACCCCGCCGCCGCTGGAGACGCTGATCGGGCTCTACTCCGAACGGCTGCGCGCCGGACGGGTCGACGCGGCCGTCGTCGTCCTGCGGACGATGTGGGCCGTCGCGAGCGCGCTGCGCGAGGACGTGCGGTTCCAGATCCGGGCCGACGCGCTGCTGTCCATCCTCGGCGTGACGCTCAACAATCCGACCGTCGACTACGGCGCGCTGCCCTACGGCGACCAGGCCCTCGTCCAGCAGTGGCTCACCCGCTGCCCGCCGCACCTGGTGCCCGCGCTGCGCAACGAGAGTTCGCCCGGCGACAACTTCCGGCACGCCTTCTACACCCTCAGCGACGCGATCGGCGACCTGGCCGGAGACCCGGCCGGCCCGGCCTACATCGAGCCCCGGCTGGTGGCCGCCGCGATGCTCGCCGCCGACCTCGACGTGGTCCGCAAGGACGTGGTGGGCGGCGTGGTCCCCTGGCTGGACCCCGAGATCCGCTACACGGTGCAGGCGGTGTCCGACCAGGTGGGCCATCCGCTGCGCCGGCTGTGGCCGGTCGATCTGCGGCTGCCCGAACCGCTCGGGTCCGCCGCCGGTGCGGGCGAGGGCGCCGAGGCGCTCCTGGCCGCGATGTACGAGCTCGACCTGGCCTGGTGCCGGCTGGCGGGCGGCATGCCCGCGCGGCCCCGGGGCTTCCCGGTGCCCACCGCGGTCGTCGCCGGGATCATCGGCCGGGACCGGGCCCGCGCCACGGCCGCCACGCCGACCGCCTCGCCCACGCCGCCGCCGAGCGCGGCCTACAGCCAGCCGCCGTCCCCGCTCAGCTCGCAGAGCCAGCCCGGGGTCGCGCCGGGCACGCCCGCCGCGCACTTGGGCATGCCGCCCCAGCCCGACCGGCCCTTCGTCCAGCCGCCCGCACAGCCCGGCTGGGAGGACGCCCCCGGCCCCGGCCAGGCGCAGCCGCCGCCCGGCCAGATGCAGATGCAGGCGCCCGGCCAGATGCAGGCGCCGGGGCAGATGCAGGCGCCGGGGCAGCAGGCCGCGTTCGCCCCGCCCGACCCGCAGTTCGGCAGCGCCTCCCGGTCGGAAGAGGAGCAAGAGGAGAACGTCGCCCCGCCCTACACCGCACTCGGCTTCCAGCTCACCGGCGGCCCGAGCGGCCCCGCCCCGAGCCCAGGCGTTCCAGGTCCGGGCCCAGGCGGTCCGGGCTCGTCCGCGCAGCCCCCTTATGCCACCCCGGAACAGCCCCAACCGGCATATTCAGCACAAGAGCAGCCCTACCCGCCGCCGGAACAGCCGCCATACGGCGCTCAGGCGCACGGTCAGCCCTCTTACGGCGATCCGGGCGCCGCACCCCAGCAGCCGCCCTATCCGGGGCAGGACGCCGCGCAGAGGCAGTTCGCGTCGCCAGACCTGCCGCAGCTTGGTGGCATGTCTCCTCCTGAGGAGGAGAAGGAGGAGAACCACCTTCCTCCGTACACGCAGCTCGGCTACCAGGCCGCCGGGGCGCCGCCTGTGCAGGGGCTGCCTCCGGGGGCGGGAGTCCCACCGGCGGCGGTGAGCCCGCCAGAGCAGCCGCAGCCACCACAGGTACCGCAGCCACAGGCGGGGGCGCCGTTCAACCCGTACGCGACCCGCATGGAGGGCCCCGGCGCGGCGATGCCCCAGCCTGCGGTGCCCCAGCAGGAGGCGCCGCCCGCACCGCCCGTCCCCCAGGGAGGTCCCCCTGGCACGCGCGTGCTGGGGCCCGGCGACCTTGAAGGGGGTCCGGGGGGAGGGGACAAGGGCCATCCCGGCACCCAGGTCATGTCCGAGACGATGGTCGGCAACTTCGACTTCCTGGAGGACACCCCGACGCCCGACCTCCCCGTCAACGAGATCCCGCCGCCGGAGGACCGCAGCGACCGGCGCACCCTCGAGCGGTTCGGCATCGGCTTCGTCTCCGGCGCGCACGACGCGGGCGAGATGCTCGACGAGCTGCGCGCGCAGACCGAGGAGTGGAACGCCACCGGCGGGGGTGACGTGGAGGAGACCCGGGTGGACGGCGAGGAGACCCGGGTGGACGGCGAGGAGACCCGGGTGGACGGCGCGGGGTCGGCCTCCGCCGGGCTGCCGGGCGTGCTGCTGGTCGGGGGCCCGCACTCCGGGCAGCGCCGGCTGGCCCGGATGATCGCGCTGATGTTGGCCGACGCCGGGCTCGGTGACGGCGCGATCCGCGCGCACGACGCCGAGGACGTGCGGGACGCGCCGGCCGAGCGGATCGGGCGGCTCCTGACGCGGCCCGGCCCGGCGATCCTGTTCGAGCGGCTCGATATCGCGATCACCGGTGCGCTCGACCCGGTGGCGGTGGCCGGGGCGGTCCGCCGCTCCCGCCGCGACCCGGCCAACGCCACCCCGCTGATCGCCACCTGCGAGCCGCGCGCGTACAAGCGGCTCGTCCAGGACCATCCCCGGCTGATCGAGGCGTTCCGGGTGCACCGGCTGCCCGACCTCAGCGACCTCGGCAACCGGATGACGCTGCTGCACCTGCTCTCCGACGAGCGGCGGGTCACGATGGGGGCGTCCGCGCTGGAGGTCGCCCGCGCCGACCTGGAGCGGCTGCGCGGCCCCGGCGACATGGTCAACGCGCGGCTGGTGGAGACCTACCTCGACCAGGCGTGCCAGCGGCACCTCGAACGCGCCGGCGCGTCCCGCGACCGCCTGGTGCTGGCGCCGGACGATCTGCACGGGGTCGCCGAGGGCATCGAGCCGGCGCTCCGGCCGCCCGGCGACATCGACGGCTACCTGCACCGGCTCGACCAGCTCATGGGGCTCGACGAGGTCAAGGCGACGGTCCGGGAGCTGGCCGAGGAGGCCGAGCTGGAGGCCGACCGGGCCCGCTACGGGGTGGCCGGCGACGGCGCCCGCCACCTGGTGTTCACCGGCCCGGCGGGCAGCGGCAAGACCACGGTGGCCGGGCTGGTCGGCGGCGTCTACGCGGCGCTCGGGCTGCTGGAGTCCGGGCACGTGGTGGCGTGTCGCCCGGTGCACCTGGCCGGCCGCGACCGGGTCGACACCGAGAGCCGGGTCGCGACCATGGTCGAGCAGGCGCACGGCGGTGTGCTGCTGATCCAGGAGGCGTACCTCCTGGACCGCGCGCCGGCGGTGGTCGACGAGCTGCGCGAGCGGATGAACGAGCGCGGCGCCCGGTTCCTGGTGGTGTGCTCCAGTCCCGCGGCCGAGATGGAGGGCTTCCTCGCCGGCAACCCCGGGTTCCGCGGCGAGTTCGGACGGGTGCTGGAGTTCGAGGGCATGGGCGACCGCGACCTCGTGCGGCTCTTCCAGAACTACGCCGAACGCGACCTGTACATGCTCGACGAGGAGCTGCGGGTCGAGCTGCTGGCGCACTTCGAGCGGCAGCGCGCCGACCCCTCGTTCGCCTACGCCCGCGCCGTGCGGACGCTCTTCGAGCAGACGGTGGCGCGGCAGGCGGCCCGGCTGGCGGGCGTCGACGTGAACGCGGCGACGGTCGCCCGTCTCACCGCCCGTGACCTGCCCGAATCGCCGCTGGAGCAGATCCTGGGCGACTTCCGTCCGGGCGGCTGACCGCGTCCGTGCGGGCGGTCACCGTGCGGGCGGGCATGGGCGTTTTGCATCATGCCGGCCCCACCCGGGAAGACCAGCAGGGAGAGTGGCCCTCGAATGGCCCTCTTGGGTCATGTGCCCGTCGGGCCGGGACGCGTAGCCTCGACCGCGGGTGCGGGGAACGAACGGAGGTGGGCGCGGTGCGCCAGCAGAATCTCGATCTGCGCGTCCACGACCGCGTTGCGCTGGACGAGATCGAGCTCTACGCCGAGATGCTCGGTGCGGTGGCGGCGGCCGAGAGGCCGCTGACCCTGACCGAGATCGACGTGGTGCTCGGCGTGCGTTCCAGTGAAGCCGGTCGTCGCGAGCTGACGCCGCAGGACTAGTCCGCGGGCGCCGGGAGGCACCGGCGCCTGGACCGGTCGAAAGATGCCAGCCGTCGACCGGGGGCGCCCTCAGTGAGGGTGTCCCCGGTCACGCATTCTAGGGCGTCCGGAACCACTACGCGACTCAGCGTCGGCATGCCCGGAAACCTACCAATTTCTTCCCGGATCGTTCCCGGGCCGCGTCCGGGCCGCGCCCCGCGCCACTTCCGTCCCGCCAGACCGTGCCCGGACCTGCGGATCGGAGCCGGTGGCGGCCCGCCGCCGGACGTCTCGTCACGGAAGGTGACCGGTCGCGTGCGGGATCTGGTGACCGCCCCGGACCCCGGCGACCCGTCCGACCTCCCGTTGGGTGCACCGCGGACGCGGCGGCCGTGGCGGGCACGGCCGGATCCGGGATGATGTAACGAATGTCACCCGTGGCAGGGGTCACTCTCCGTGTGGGCGCCCCGTCCACCGGAGCGCGATCACGCGGCCTGGACGGGGCTGCGCGCCGCGGGTGTGCACCTGGTGATCTAGGGCAACCTTGTAGGTGAGAGGATGGGGGACACCGGCCGAAGCTGGGGCAAAGGTTCTCTTTACGGCCGGTAGCGCCTACGATCCTCTGCGGACTGTTCCGGCACATCAGGAGAACGACGTGCGCTTGCGTCTCACGCCGCGTGAGGACAGCTTCTACGACATGTTCGCCGATTCGGCGAACAACCTGGTCACCGGCGCCAGGTTGCTCGTGGAGCTCATCAGCGACGGCGCTGACCGGGAAGCGATCGCGGAGAAGATGCGCGCCTGCGAACATGCGGGCGACGAATGCACTCACGCGATCATGCGCCGGCTGAACGAAACGTTCATCACCCCGTTCGACCGCGAGGACATCTACCGACTGGCCTCGACGATCGACGACGTGATGGACGAGATGGAAGAGGCCGCCGACCTCGTCGTGCTGTACAAGATCGAGGAGTTCCCCAAGGGCATCGTCCACATGGTGGAGGTCCTGGAGCGGGCCGCCGAGCTGACGGCGGAGGCCATGCCCCGGCTGCGCTCCATGAAGGAGCTCAACGAGTACTGGATCGAGATCAACCGACTGGAGAACCAGGGCGACCAGGTCTACCGCAAGCTGCTGGCGCACCTGTTCAGCGGCGAGTACGACACGCTGATGGTGCTCAAGCTCAAGGAGGTCATCGACCGGCTGGAGGACGCGGCCGACGCCTTCGAGCATGTGGCCAACACCGTCGAGACCATCTCGGTCAAGGAATCATGAGCACGTCCGGGGAGCCGGGCGTGACCACCGTGACCGAGGACGGGCCGACCGGCGCCGACCAGACGCTGGGCGAGCAGGCCACCCGGCGGGTGCCGGGCAAGGCGTGGCTCGGCCTGCTGATCGGCATCCTGCTGGTCATGGCGGCCGGCGCGGTCGGGCTGCGGTCCGACGCGCAGGCGGCGGTGCTGGTGCTGGTCGTGGTCATCGCGCTGGTGTTCGACTACACCAACGGGTTCCACGACGCGGCCAACGCGATCGCGACGGCGGTGTCCACCCGGGCGCTGACGCCGCGGGTGGCGCTGCTGATGGCCGCGGTGATGAACATGCTGGGCGCGCTGCTCGGCGTCCAGGTGGCCAAGACGGTCAGCGAGGTGATCACGCCGCCGAGCGGGCTGCACGGGCTCACCGTGCTCGCCGCCGGAGTACTCGGCGCGATCACCTGGAACCTGATCACCTGGTACTTCGGGCTGCCCTCGTCGTCCTCGCACGCGCTGATCGGCGGGGTCGTCGGGGCCGGGCTGGCCTCGGCGTCGAAGGTCAACTGGACCAGCGTCGTCGACAAGGTCGCGGTGCCGATGGTGGTGTCGCCGATCGTCGGCTTCGTGCTGGCGTACCTGGTGATGGTGGCGATCCTGTGGATCTTCCGGCGGTCCCAGCCGGCCCGGGTGGGCCGCCGCTTCCGCATCGCGCAGACCCTGTCGGCGTCCTCGCTGGCGCTCGGGCACGGTCTTCAGGACGCGCAGAAGACCATGGGCATCATCGTGCTCGCGCTGGTCACCACCGGCCACTCCGACGGCGGCTCGGTGCCGCCGTGGGTGATCGTCGCGTGTGCCGGCGCGCTGTCGCTGGGCACCTACGCGGGCGGCTGGCGGATCATGCGGACGCTGGGCCGCAAGGTGATCGAAGTGGATCCGCCCAAGGGTTTCGCCGCCGAGGCGACCGCCTCGGTGGTCCTCTACGTGACCGCCTACGTCTGGCACGCTCCAATCTCCACCACCCACACGATCACTTCGGCGATCATGGGGGTGGGCGCCACCAAGCGGCTCTCCGCCGTGCGCTGGGGCGTCGCGGGCAACATCGTCGTCGCGTGGGTGCTGACCATGCCGATGGCGGCGGCCGTGGCCGCCGTCGTCTACTACCTGGTCCATATGTTCGGCGCCTGACGCCGCCCCGCGCCCCGGCGGCCCGCCCTCCTCGGCGGGCCGCAGGGACGCGCGGGACC
Source organism: Actinomadura xylanilytica (assembly GCF_030283145.1). Classification (GTDB taxonomy): domain Bacteria; phylum Actinomycetota; class Actinomycetes; order Streptosporangiales; family Streptosporangiaceae; genus Spirillospora; species Spirillospora xylanilytica. The sequence continues at coordinate 200,016 of NZ_JASNWE010000002.1, read as the reverse complement.
GGCGCGGGGGCACTTGCCGGCGCGGGTCATCCGCGGGGCGGGGGTCACTTGCCGGAGATGCGGTCCAGGGCCGGCGGGGTGATGGACGGGTTGGCGGCCAGGTAGGCGACGAAGCCGTCCAGGTCGATCGGGCCGAGGACCTGGTCCTTGCCCTCGGTGAAGGTGCTGAAGCCGTCGCCGCCGCCGAGCAGGAAGTTGTTGGCCGCGACCTTGTAGGTGGCGGCCGGGTCGACCGCCGCGCCGTCCACCGTGATGGTCGAGACGCGGTCGCCGACCGCCTTGGACCGGTCGATGGTGAAGCGCAGGCCCGCCGACGGCTGGAGGATCTTCTCGCCCGCGGCCGTCCACTGCTGCTCCAGCAGCGCGTCGAGCTGCGCGCCGGTCAGCGAGGTCATACCCATCACGTTGCTGAACGGCTGCACGGCGAACGCCTCGCCGTAGGTCACCACGCCGTCCCCCTCGGAGCCGCTCGCCTTGTAGACCAGGTCCGCGCGGACGCCGCCCGGGTTCATCAGCGCGACCTGGGCGCCCTGCTCCTTCATCGAGGCGAGCTGGGCGTCGGCGACGACGTCGCCGAGGGCGGTCTCGCCGGACGCGGACGGGGCCCGGGTCAGATCGGCGGTGATCTTCCCGATCGGCTTGTCGGCGATGGTGGCGACCCGCTCCTTCCAGGTCTGGACGAACCTCTCGGTCTTCGGGTCCGCCGGGACGTCCCGGGTGACCACGTGGTTGTCGCCCTTGAGGGTGGACCGGACGATGTCGCCGGTCCGCCTGTCCACCTTGAAGTCGACCTGCGTGATGACGCGCCCGAAGGAGGAGCCGGACGAGTACAGTCGCGGCCGTCCCTTCGGGTCCGTGACCGAGCACACGTACTGCTGGTGGGTGTGCCCCGACAGCACGACGTCGATCTCAGGGTCGGCGTCCTTGGCGATGCGGGTCCCGGCGCCCGGCTCCACGCCGCACGCGTCCGGCCGCTGGCCCGCCTTCACCTGGTCGCCCTCGTGCACGAGGAGCACCATCGCGCGCACGCCGCGCTTCTTCAGCTCGCGGGCGGACCGGTCGGCGGCGGCGACCTCGTCGTCGAACCGCAGGCCCTTGATGCCCTCGGCGGTGACGATGGACGGCGTGGTCTTGGTGACGACGCCGATGAACCCGATCCTCACCCCGTTCACCCGGCGGATCGTCCAGGGCTTGAGGATCGGCTCGCCGCCCTTCTCCGTCAGGACGTTGGCGGCGAGGTAGTCGTACTTCGCGCCCTTCCACCTGCCGGCGGGCGTGCAGCCGTCCTTGGGGTGGCAGCCGCCGTTCTGGATCCGCTGGAGCTCCTGGTAGCCCTCGTCGAACTCGTGGTTGCCGACCGCCGACGCGGTCACCCCCATGTCGCCCATGAACTGCACGGACGGCTCGTCGTGGTAGGCGGCGGAGATCAGCGGGGACGCGCCGATCAGGTCGCCCTGCGCGACGGTGAGGGTGCGCCGGTCCGCCAGCCGCTTGAGGTGCGTGGCGATGTAGGCGGCGCCGCCCGCCGGGACCGCCGCGCCGGTCTCGTCGATGGCGGTGCCGGAGCTGCCGGCCGGCGGCTCCAGGTTGCCGTGGAAGTCGTTGAGGGACAGCAGCCGCACGGACGCGGTGGGGGCGGGCCGGGCGGCGGCCGGCTGCGCGGCCAGGCCCGCGGCCGTCAGCCCGGCGGCGCAGGCCGCGGTGAGGCGTCGTCGAGTCATTCCGGCACGATAGGAGGGCTCCGGCATACGGTTCCCCGCGACATCATGACGGTTCCGTGATGGTTCGGTCAGCGGCGGGGGGACCGCCCGGACGGATCGCGCGTCCCGCCGCATAGGCTGGCGATCATGAGTGAGTCGCGGGTGCGGGAGCGCGGGGCGCTGGAGAAGCCGGAGATCGCCCAGGTGCTGGCGCTGGTGGACGAGGCGGACTCCGCCGACGGCGTCGGCCCGTTGTCGGAGCACGGGCTGCTGGGGCTGCGCTCCGGCGGACCCGGCCTCACGATCGACCTCGACGGCGCGATCGTCGCCTATGCCCGCCTCGATCCGGCGACCCCGGAGGAGAGCGCCGCGGGCGAGTTGGTCGTCCATCCTCGGCACCGCCGCCGCGGGTACGGCCGAGCCCTGCTCCGCGCGCTGCGCGCCGAGGCGGGCGGCCCCCTGCGGGTGTGGGCGCACGGCGACCTGCCCGCCGCCGCCAAGCTCGCCGCCGCCGAGGGGCTGGGCCGCGCCCGCGCGCTGTTCCAGATGCGCCGTCCCGCCGCCGCCCCGCTGCCCGCGGCCACCGTCGCGGACGGGGTGCTGATCCGCGCGTTCGAGCCCGGACGGGACGAGGAGGCGTGGCTGGAGGTGAACCGCCGCGCGTTCGCGGACCACCCCGAGCAGGGCGCCTGGACGCTCGACGACCTGAACCGGCGCGAGCGGGAGGAGTGGTTCGACCCGGCCGGCTTCTTCCTCGCCGAGCGCGGCGGCCGGACGGTCGGCTTCCACTGGACCAAGACGCACCCGGACGGGACCGGCGAGGTCTATGTGGTCGGCGTCGACCCGTCCGCGCAGGGCCTCGGCCTCGGCCGCACGCTGACCCTGGTGGGCCTGCACCATCTGCGCGACCGGGGCGTCCCGCAGATCATGCTGTACGTGGACGAGTCCAACATCGCCGCCGTTCGGCTGTACGAGTCGCTCGGCTTCACCAGGTACGCCGTGGACGTCATGTACGGAACGGACCCGTCCGGCGACAGGTGATCCGGGCCGCTGCACGCCCCGCGGCCCTCTGAGACCCGGCCTCAGGGGCCGAGGCGCCGGCCCAGCGGCAGTTCCAGCGGCAGCTCCTCCCCAGCTCCTCCCCAGATCCGTCCCTCCAGGATCTGCTCGTACCGAGTGGGCCACTCCAGACCCCCGGACGCGTACCCGCCATGCGCCTGAAATGTCCGGTATATCGGGTGTTGTGTAGGGCCTGAACTGCGGTGTTAACCCGGTGGCCACGGCCAGGCGGGGCACTCTTCGCGGCTCTGCCCGGCTCGGTTCATGTTCCGTTCACCTGGATCAGGGTGAGTGGACATCTCCCCTGCTTAGCGTCGCATCCGACGGTCCCCCCATTACCTGGACAAACTGCTCCGGCTACCGGACGGGGAGCCGCCCGACGAAACTTAGAGGAGACCCTCCGGTGAAGAACGGTTCTCGACTGGCCGCCCTAGGCGGTGTGGTCGTCGCGGGGGCGCTGGCCCTTACCGCGTGCGGGAGCGACAACAACAACTCCGGCCCGAGCGCGAGCAGCGCCCCGACCGGCGACATCGACTGCGCCAAGGCGACGGTCAACGCGGCCGGCTCGAGCGCGCAGAAGAACGCGATCGAGGAATGGACCAAGATCTACGCGCAGAAGTGCGCGGGGGCCAACCTCAACTACAACCCGAGCGGATCGGGCGCCGGCATCCAGGCGTTCACCTCGGGGCAGGTCGCCTTCGCGGGCTCGGACTCGGCGCTCAAGCCCGAGGAGGTCGCCCCCGCCAAGCAGCGCTGCCAGGGCGGCAACGCGCTCAACCTGCCGATGGTGGTCGGCCCGGTCGCGGTCGTCTACAACGTGGCCGGGGTGGACGGACTCAAGCTCTCGCCCGAGACCATCGCGAGCGTCTTCGCGGGCAAGATCAAGACCTGGAACGATCCGGCGATCGCCAAGGAGAACGAGGGCGCCAAGCTCCCCGCCACCGCGATCAAGCCGGTCTACCGTGCGGACGAGTCGGGCACCACCGACAACTTCACCGACTACCTGCACACGACCGCGCCGAAGATCTGGACCTGGGAGAAGGCCAAGAAGTGGCCGAACGCCACCGGCCAGGGCGCCAACAAGTCCGACGGCGTCTCGTCGCAGGTGAAGAGCACCGCCGGCGCGATCTCGTACGTGGAGATGTCCTACGCCACCTCCAACAAGCTCCAGACCGCGCAGGTCAAGAACGGCGCCGGTGAGTACACCGAGCTCTCGCCGGACAGCGCGTCCAAGGCCGTCGCGGGCGCCGAGGTGGTCGGCACCGGCAACGACGTCGCGCTGAAGATCGACTACACGACCAAGGAGGCGGGCGCCTACCCGATCGTCCTGGTGACCTACGAGGTCGCCTGCGAGAAGGGCCTGCCCGCCGAGCAGTCCAAGTTCGTCAAGTCGTTCCTCACCTACACCGCGAGCGCGGACGGCCAGAAGATCCTCAACGACCTCGGGTACGCACCGCTCCCGCAGAGCGTGCTGACCAAGGTCCAGGCGTCCGTGCAGGCCCTGTCCTGACCCTTGACCACGACCCCAGCAGCCCCGTCGCCGGAGGAACCGGCGGCGGGGCCGGTCTGGGTTCCGCCGACGGCCCCCGAGGAGGACCCCCCGTGAGCAGCGACACCGGCGTCGAGACGCACGTCGGCGCCAGACATCGCGCCACCGGCCGGCGCATGAGCACCGGACGCGCCGGTGACAAGATCTTCGTCTCCGCCGCCCGCGGCTCGGGCATCCTGGTGCTGGTCATCATGGCGGCCATCGCGATCTTCCTGATCTGGAAGGCCGTCCCGGCGCTCCAGCGGAACGAGGCGAGCTTCCTCACCGCCGAGGAATGGGACCCGAACGCCCTGCCGCCGCGGTTCGGCATCGCGCAGCTCGCCTTCGGCACCGTGATCTCCTCGCTGCTCGCGCTGGTCATCGCCACCCCGGTCGCGATCGGGATCGCGCTGTTCACCTGCTTCTACGCGCCGCGCCGGCTGTCGGCGCCGCTCAGCTACGTGGTCGACCTGCTGGCCGCGGTGCCGAGCATCGTGTACGGGCTGTGGGGGCTGCTTCTGCTGTCGCGGCACATGGAGGGCGTCAGCTCGTTCCTCAACACCGCGCTCGGCTGGATCCCGCTGTTCGGCGGCGACAGCCCCGGCCGCAACTCGATCTTCACCGCGGCGGTGGTGCTGGCCATCATGATCCTGCCGATCATCTCCTCGATCTCCCGCGAGGTGTTCGTCCAGGTGCCGCGGGCCAACGTGGAGGCGGCGCTGGCGATCGGCGCCACCCGCTGGGAGACGATCCGGCTCGCGGTGCTCCCGTACGGCCGGTCCGGCATGATCGGCGCCTCGATGCTCGGCCTCGGCCGCGCGATGGGCGAGACGATCGCGGTCGCGATGGTGCTGACCTTCGTGCCCGGCATCAACATCCACATCCTGGAGGACGGCGGCAGCACCTTCGCCGCCAACATCGCCAAGAGCTTCGGCGAGGCGAGCGTCACCGGCCGCGGCGCGCTGATCGCCTCCGGCCTGGTGCTCTTCGTGATCACCCTGCTCGTCAACATGGCCGCTCGGGCGGTCGTCGCCCGCCGCAAGGAGTTCGTGTGACCTCCCTGTCCACTTCGAAGCAGCCCGCCGCGAGCGGGCGCGGCTCGCTCGGCTCGGTGTCGCTCGGCCGCAAGGTCAAGGACCGGACCGTCCAGGGGCTGGTCTACCTCGCGTTCCTGCTCGCGCTCGTCCCCCTCGTCTCGGTGCTGTGGACGGTGCTGAAGAACGGCCTGGGCCGCTTCGACGCCACGTTCTTCCAGTTCTCCATGAACGGCGTCGCGGGCAAGGACGCCGGCGGCGGCGCCTACCACGCCATCGTCGGTACCCTCGAACAGGTCGCGATCAGCACCGTCATCGCGGTCCCGATCGCCGTGCTCACCGCCGTCTACCTGGTGGAGTACGGCGCCGGCGGCCGGCTCGCCCGGGTGATCAGCTTCTTCGTGGACGTGATGACCGGCATCCCGTCGATCGTCGCCGGGCTGTTCGTGCTGGCCCTGTGGCTGCTGGCGCTCCAGTTCTCCTTCTCCGGCTTCGCCGGCGCGCTCGCGCTGACCATCCTGATGATCCCGACGGTGGTCCGGGCGACCGAGGAGATGCTCAAGCTGGTGCCGAACGACCTGCGCGAGGCGTCCTACGCGCTGGGCGTCCCGCGCTGGCGGACGATCTGTTTCGTGGTGCTCCCGACCGCGCTGCCCGGCATCCTCACCGGCGTGATGCTGGCCGTCGCCCGCGTGATGGGGGAGACCGCGCCGCTGCTGCTGACCATCTTCGTGACCAAGGCGATCAACACCAACCCGTTCGCGGGCCCCCAGGCGTCGCTGCCCACCTTCATCTGGGACCAGGCCGCCGACCCGAACCAGAACTCCATCGACCGGGCCTGGGCCGGCGCGCTGGTGCTGATCCTGATCATCATGCTGCTCAACCTCGCCGCCCGGCTCGTCGCGCGGCGCTTCAAACCGGCCGGCCGCTGACCCGGGCCGCCGAGCCCGTCCCCGACCCCTGCGAACGACCCGAACAGGAGCATCCTCCCCATGGCCAAGCGGATCGAAGTCTCCGGACTGCACGCCTACTACGGCGGCGTCCACGCCATCGAGGACATCTCGATGACGGTCGAGCCGCGCTCTGTGACGGCGTTCATCGGGCCGTCGGGCTGCGGCAAGTCCACCTTCCTGCGCACCCTGAACCGGATGCACGAGGTCATCCCCGGCGCCCGCGTCGAGGGCAAGGTGATGCTCGACGACGAGGATCTGTACGCCTCGTCGGTCGACCCGGTCGCGGTGCGGCGCGTGGTCGGCATGGTGTTCCAGCGGCCCAACCCGTTCCCCACCATGTCGATCTACGACAACGTCGCCGCGGGCCTGAAGCTGAACGGCGTCCGCAAGAAGAGCAGCCTCGACGAGATCGTCGAGGAGTCGCTCCAGGGCGCCAACCTCTGGAACGAGGTCAAGGACCGCCTCGCCAAGCCCGGCGCCGGCCTGTCTGGCGGCCAGCAGCAGCGCCTGTGCATCGCCCGCGCGATCGCCGTCCAGCCCCAGGTGCTGCTGATGGACGAGCCGTGCTCGGCGCTGGACCCCATCTCCACCCTGGCGATCGAGGACCTCATCGCCAAGCTGAAGAGCCGCTACACGATCGTGATCGTCACGCACAACATGCAGCAGGCCGCCCGCGTCAGCGACCGCACCGCCTTCTTCAACATCGGCGGCACCGGCGAGCCCGGCCGGCTGATCGAGATCGACGACACCAGCAAGATCTTCACCAACCCGGAGCAGAAGGGCACCGAGGACTACATCACCGGCCGCTTCGGCTAGTCGGGGAGCTGGTAAGAACCGCGTCGTGAGCCCCAAACGGCGTTGATCTTGCTGAAGTTCTCCACGCAGCACGGGCGCTTCCCGCGAGGACGTTCGGAGCTGGCCGACGAGGTCGTCGAGCATGTGGCCGAGCAGGCCCAGGTGCCTGCCGCGGAGCTCGGATTCTACGAGTGGTCCGGTTCCACGATCGAGTCACCGCAGTCAGATCCGCACGCACCCGGGCTTTCGTGTCTGCACGACCGCGGACGCGGCGAAGGTCACGGTGTGGCTGACCGAGACCGTCGCTCACGCCGAGCGTCGATCGGAGCAGGTTCGGGAAGAGTTGCTCAAGCATCTGCGTAAGGAGCGGATCGAGCCGCCGACTCCGGGGGCGGGTCTCCCGGATCGTGGCCTCTGCTCTGCACAACGCGGAGGTCACGTGGTCGGCGCGGATCGCCTCGCGGCTGAGTCCGGCGGCCACGCAGCGCATCTGCGCCCTGGTCGGCATCGGCGATCACGCCGACGATGAATCCGGCGCGGCGGAGGAGCACACGGCCGAAGGGTCGATGGCCGCGGATGACGCCGGCTCCAGCGTGCTCGCGCTGGTGAAGTCGGCTCCGGGCAACGTGAGTCTGGAGTCGATGATGACCGAGATCCGCAGGCTGGAAGCGGTGCGGTCGATCGGGTTGCCGGAGGGATTGTTCGCCGATGTGGCGCCCAAGGTGCTGGCGGCCTGGAGGGCTCGGGCGGCGGTGGAGGCTCCCTCCCACATGCGCACCCACCCGCGCGAGCCGCCAGACACCGGTCGGCACCCCGACCGGGGACCTTTCGGATCGGGGCGCGTAGCGAGGTCCGGGCTGTGACGTGCATCGGTAAGCGGTTCTGGCGGACTTTGTGTGATGCCCGGTTACGGACGATGTTGAGGTTCAGTCGCAAAGGTCCCAGCGGTAAGGCGAACCACCGTGCGCCCGACCTCTCGCGCGGCCGATCGCCACGACCAGGGGCTGTTCAGGATTGAGAGCGTGGGCGTGAACCTTCTTGGGGCCGGCTGGCAAAAGAGAGGTGTTGTTGCCAGCGATCAAGGAGGGCCGGTCTGTGAAGAGCGACGCAATGACCGCTGTCGGGGAGGTCTTGCCGAGCAGTGACGCCGAGGAGATCGAGCGTTCCTGGCGGGAGCCGGAGCGGTTCGCCGTGCTGTTCGACCGGTACGGCGCGCAATTGCATCGGTACGCGGCGCGCAGGCTCGGGGACGGCGAGGCCGACGACATCGTTGCTGAGACGTTCCTGGTGGCGTTCCGGCAGCGGGCCGGCTACGACCTCGGTCGCGCTGAGGCGTTGCCATGGCTGTACGGGATCGCCTCCAACCTCATCCGCAGGCATCGACGCGCCGAGGTGAGCCGCTATCGGACGTTCGTTCGTACCGGAGTGCTGCTGGACGCGGCCGTCGGCGTCGCCGAACGGGCGGTCGAGCGGGCGAGCGCCCAGATGAGCGGGCGCCGGCTCGCCCAGGCGATCGCGGAATTGCCGACCCGCGACCGGGACGTGTTGCTGCTGGTGGCGTGGGCCGACCTGTCCTATGAGCAGGTCGCCGACGCCCTGGGGCTGCCGGTGGGAACGGTCCGGTCCCGGCTGCACCGAGCCCGGACAAGGGTGAAGCGGGCACTCGGCGGAGTGAATCCGACTTCCGTCCATGACCAGAAGGGAGACATCAAGTGATGAATGACCTGCATGAGGTGCGGGAGTTGTGGAGCGAGGCCGCCGAGCCCAGCGCCGCTCGGCTAGCCGCGGTCCGAGAGCGGCTGCTGGAGGAGACGCGGTCCGGGGAACAGCCGGACGGCGTCCGTGTGCGCAGGCCACGGCGTGTGTGGGCGATCCGGACGGCGGTGGCGGGCACGCTGGTCGCGGCGGCGACCGCTGGCGTCGTCGTGTTGCCGAGCGGGGACGGTCCCGGTCCAGCGCCGGCCAACGCCGCCGAGCTGCTCACCCGGGCCGCCGCGGCGGCGGGCGACGGCCGGGACATCGAGCCGCGTCCCGGCCAGTTCGTGTATCAAGAGTCGACCGCGCTGGAGCTGGCGACGGGCAATGACAACGACACGGCCCCCTGGTTCCGCAAGGTGCGTTACCAACAGTGGCAGCGCGCGGATGGCGCGGTACCGGTCTATCGCCGGACCACGTTGCTCGGGGTCGTGCCACTGCGGGGTGGGAAGGTGTCCTCCCGGACAATGCAGCTCGCGCGCATCGATACGGGCGGGCGGTTCCTGCCGTGTGCCTCTCAGCCCACCGAGCCGAACGCGCCGTACGCCGCGCACGCGAAACTGCCCACCGATCCGGCGCCGCTGCGCAGCGCCTTGGCCGCCAGGGTGGACGCAGGGCAGCGGGCGGAACTCACCCAGGACCAGGCCGTGTGGGTCAACCTCACGGGGCTGGTCTCCGCGCCGACGCCGTCCAAGGTCCAAGCGGCGTTGTTCACGGTCGCCCGCCAGATCAAGGGAGCGCGCCTGTCCGGCGGCACAACTGACGCCGCCGGGCGCCCGGGACTCGCGGTGACATTCGACGCCCGGCCCGGAGAGCGCGAGGACCTGATCTTCGACGCGAAGACCTACCGCCTTCTCGGCCACCGCAGCGTGTGGACGGGCGCCGGCGACACCCCGCCCTCCGGCACCACGACCGGAGACGTCGCCGTGACCAAGACGTCGGTCGTCGACAGTCTCCCGGCGGGGGTGTCCACCTCCGGCCACACCTGCCCGGCCGCATCCGGCGGCTGACCGATCGGCTGGAGAGGGTCGCGGGGGGTCCTGGCGCTACGCGGCCCTCATCAGGCACCGGCCCGCCGCGCCCACACCCAGGAACGGGCGCGGCGGGACCGGCGGCACTCGAGCGCATAGTCACGCCTTTGCACGTAGTGCCCGGCCTGCCCGGCCTGCTCGCCGATCACCTGCGCACCGCCGGCGACGAGGCCGTTCGCCGGGCCATCGACGCCGGGCGGACCATCCGCCGCGGCCAGGGCCACTCGGTCCGCGTCACCGCCACGCTCGCACTGCACCGCGCCGCTCTGCAGCAGAGCGCGGCCCTGGCCGCCGAGGCCGCCGGACCGGCCGCGCGCAAGGCTCACCGGGAGGCGAGCCCCATCGGCCAGATCGCGAAGCGATGTCGCGCTCGCCCGAGCACAGTCGGCGTCCGAGCCGCCAGGCGAGGGCGCCGGGCCGGACTTTGAAATACGGGTTAGTTGGCTTCCCCGCCACACGAAGGACATGCGGTCTGGATCATCTGAGTCGGTACGCCGCCGCGCACGTCCCCGCCCAGGCTGATCACGCGCCCGGTGCCCAGGCACTGAGGGCACCCGGACACGCGATCCCCGCCAGGCTGATCCCATGCCGGGGTCGCCGTCATGGGATGGACGTCTTCGGACTCGACCTCATCGCGCGTGGCCGGTTCGTTGTCGTCGCCCACATAGCCGAGGCCCCGACAGAACAGGCACGACACCGTCAGCGGCCCGAACTTCTGCTCACCGGTACCGCTGCAATCGGGGCACTCAAGGCGATCGGTCATACCTTGCCCGTACCGCTGCAAACCACGCATGTGATCTCACGCGTCGTGCCGTTGTTGCCGACCTCTTGCTTGCCCGTCCCCTTGCATGCGGAGCAGTCCACCGTCTTCCCGTGCTTGCCCATCGGTCATCGTCCTTCTGTCGGAGGGGAGCCGTTGCCGTTCATCTTTGCTCCACTCACGCCGACGAGCCAGCCACAACGCGGGTACGTCCGCCATACCCTCAGCGACCACGAGCCTGATATATCCGGTGCCTGAGAGGGGCGTCGATCCGCTCCGCCGCTGTCGTGGCATCCCCACGAACGCACGGAACCCCCGGCAACGACCAGAGGTGGCGTCCGGGGGTTCGTGTGCTGTGGCTTAGACCGTGTCCTCGCGCTTGAGCCGCGCGACCAGGGCGCGCCAGTCGTCCGGGGAGAGCGCGAGGCGCGGGCCGTCGGGGTCCTTGGAGTCCCTCACGCCGACGTTTCCCGGAAGCGGCGCAACCTCCACGCAGTCACCGCCGGTCGTGTTGCTCCGGCTCGCCTTGCGCCAAACGATCATGTGTAACTCTCCAAAGCTCTGCGAACCAGGTCCCGGCTTGGCCCGATCGGTGCGGCAATGTCGCTGATTCGGTCGTACCTTACTGCGAAGCGCTGCACGTCCGGCGCGGAGAGCATGAGCCTGCCTTTCTCCGGCGCGTCCGCGAAGGCGATATCTCTATCATCCACCGTAAGGAGCTTGAACGAACCGTCTAGGCCGTTGTGTGCCCCGGTCTCACGCTCAAGGACTCGAAGCCTGACGCCCGGGTTCTCTGAGATCTCAAGGAGACGCGTCAGTTGGCCGTGCATGACCTCAGCGCCGCCCACGGGTTGCGCGAGCACCACCCAGTTGAGCACGACGGAGATCAACGGGGTCTTGGCCTTCTCGAAGACGGCCGCCTGTCGGGCAAGTCGTTTCGCAAGAGCTTCCTCAACCCCGTCGATGAGTCCCGAGGTGAGCGCGGCCCGCGCGTACTCGGGAGTCTGTAGCAGTCCAGGCACAAGCATCGCTTCCCACATCCGGTGACGCGTTGCTCTTTCCTCGTACTCCGTGAGGCCCGTGAACCAGTCGCCGTCATCCGAGGCTTCCGCCAAGTGCACGAGCGTCGCGAACTGATCCTCTGTCTCCCACAGCTCATCGATCTTGGCCGCGTACGGCGATGAGAGATGCAGTCTCCCGTGTTCAACCCGGGAAACATAGGAACGGTCGCAGCCGATGAGTCCCGCCAGCTTGTTGCCGGACAGCCCTCGTGCTGTGCGCTGCCGACGCACCTCAACGGCGATGTAGTGCCAGAGTGAACGGCCCGGGTCCAGCTCGTCACTAACAGTCATGGCGACTCCCAATGTTTCGCGTGTTCCGGGAACGTAGCGAAGATATCCCGGAGGAGCGCATCCTGTCAGTCCGTAGAGGAGATCTCCTGGACAGCTAGGACGTGATCATGGGAGTGCACAGAGCCGAAGGTCCCCACCGGTCCCGACTCACCACGAGCGACCCCGACGAGGGCACCGCGACACCGGCGGCCGGTGAGTCGACGGGGCGGTGGTACGAACCCGAGAAGAACCTGACGACGCAAACGTGGGAGGCGCATCTACGTCGTCCCCTGACGCGCGCCGAACGGGAGGACGGTCTTCTCTCGGTCGTGGCGGGGTTGTCCGAAGCCGAGGTCCGCAAGTTGATGGCCTGGCAGGACGACCGGGAGAAGACCCGTCCCCGGACGCAGGTCAGCCGTCAGCGGATCAGCGGGTCGTGGTGACGATGTCGGCCTTGGTCGATCAGGTCTTCGTGTCGATGCTGGCGGCGAGCCTGAGTTGTGGGGCGGTCGGCTTCCTGGTCGGCGCGTGGACTGTCCTGGTTCTTCGCCGGCGTCCCACCCGCCGCCCCGTCGCTCGGCACGCGCACCGGCCGATGAGCGTCACTGTTGCCCGGCCCGCCAGCGGTGTCGTAGGCACCCAGGTCTTCTGTCCGGCGCCGCACCCCGACGGAACGCCCTGCATCGCATGTTCGCCCGATTCACACCGTGGCCGACGCCGCCGGGGCTGACCGCCTCACACTCCTCCGGGCCGACCTCGCTCACACCACGCCTAACAGTGGTTCAGCGGAGTGCTCTACCCCCAGACCGGGGTCGGCCCGGCCGGAGGCGGGCCTCGCTTCCGGCTACCCCATTTTCCTGGGGGCGGCCCCCAGACCCCCGTCGAGGGGCAGGCGGTCCTCGCTTCGCTCCGGTCCGGCTACCCCTTTTTTTTCCTGGGGGGCGACCCCCAGACCCCCGTCGAGGGGCAGGCGGTCCTCGCTTCGCTCCGGTCCGGCTACCCCACGGGCGCGGTGGCCTCTTCGGTCTCGCCGGGGCGGTGGTCCGGGACGAAGCGGTAGCCGACGTTGCGGACGGTGCCGATGAGGCTCTCGTACTCGGCGCCGAGCTTGGCCCGCAGGCGGCGGACGTGCACGTCGACCGTGCGGGTGCCGCCGAAGTAGTCGTAGCCCCAGACCTCCTGGAGGAGCTGGGCGCGGGTGAAGACGCGGCCCGGGTGCTGGGCCAGGTACTTCAGAAGCTCGAACTCCTTGAACGTCAGGTCGAGAACCCGGCCGCGCAGCCGCGCGGTGTAGGTCGCCTCGTCGATGGTCAGCTCGCCGCTGCGGATCTCGCCGGGCACCTCGTCGGCCTCGGCGACCGCGGCGGCGCGGCCGACCGCGAGCCGGAGCCGCGCCTCGACCTCGGCGGGGCCGGCGGTCTGCAGCAGCATGTCGTCCAGGCCCCACTCGGGGCTGAGCGCGGCCAGGCCGCCCTCGGTGACGATGCCCAGCAGCGGGCAGTCGAGGCCGGTGGTGCGCAGCAGCCGGGACAGGCTCTTGGCCTGGACCAGGTCGCGGCGGGCGTCGACGAGCACCACGTCGGCGGGTGGAGCGTCGATCAGCGCGGATCCCTCGGCCGGAGCGACGCGCACCGAGTGCAGCAGGAGCCCGAGCGCGGGCAGGACTTCGTCGGAAGGCTCCAACGCGTTGGTCAGCAAGAGCAAGCTGCTCAAGTGCCGCCTCCTCGTCTAAAAAGACGTAGGACCCAGGCGGCGGCTCAGCTGCGAGCCCGGCAACGGCCATCGGCTCGACGGCGAGGTGACCACGCAGGGCTGTCAGCTGAACTCCATGGCCTCGTCGCCCGGATCCCTCAGCCAAGAGCATATCCGAGGTGGCCATCGAGGCAATGGCGGGTTCGCGTCCGGATGACGAGAGCCTCGGGATGAGACCCTGGGGAAATGGCCAAGGGAACGATCCGGTACTGGGCCGCGGCCAAGGCCGCGGCGGGCGTCGGCGAGGAGCCGTACGACGCGGTGACGCTCGCCGACGCGCTCGCCGAGGCGGCCCGGCAGGACGGGCGGGACGGGCACTTCCGGCGTGTCGTGGAGCGCAGTGCCTTCCTCGTCGACGGCGACCCCGTCGGCGGCCGGCCGCACGGGGCGATCGCGCTTCCCGAGGGGGGAGTGGTCGAGGTGCTGCCGCCGTTCGCCGGTGGCTGATGTCACATTGATCCGGTTCGTCCGGGTGATCGGGCCCCGGATGATCTCACTCCAGGGGGCGACTGCACCGGATCCCGGCGCGGACTAAGGTTTGGCGACCGCGCCATCGCCTGGAGGTAGAAGATGCGGAAGGTACTGCTGGTCCTGGTGATCCTGCTGGCCGTCGGGCTGGTGGCGGCCGACCGCCTCGGTGTGCGGGTGGCCCAGAACGAGATCGGCAAGCAGGTCGCCGCGCAGTACCAACTGTCGCAGCGCCCGGACGTGACCATCCACGGGATCCCCTTCCTCACCCAGGCGGTCGGCGGTGACTACGACAAGATCGACGTGGCCATCGGCGACTGGACCGAGCAGGGGGTGACGGTGCACGGCGTCAAGATCGAGATGCGCGGGGTGAACGCGCCGCTCTCCCAGGTGACCTCCGGCAACGCCGAGAGCGTCACCGCGCGCACCGCCACCGCCTCGGCCGTCCTGCCGTACAGCGTGATCAAGGAGCGGGCGCCCAAGGAGGTCAAGGGGATCGCGCCGAAGGGCGACGACCTCCAGGTCGAGCTGACCGGCGCCGTCCTCGGCTTCCCCGTCACCGGAACGGCGATCGTCAAGGTCAAGCCGACGGCGAAGGGCATCTCGATCACACCGGTGTCGGTGGGCTCCAACGGCAGCAGCCAGATCCCGCTGGCCCTGGTCCAGCGCCGGCTCACCTGGACGGTCCCGGTGGCGAACCTGCCGGTGGGCTCGCGCATCACCGCCATCCAGCCCACCCCCGAGGGGCTGCGCGTCGCCGCCACCGCCGACAACGTCCGCCTGAACGACCTGCCCAACGCCTGACGGACGTCCGCGCCAGAAGTGTCCGCACGCCGGCGCGCGTCGATCGGACGCGATCCTTGTGAACCGGACGGGACGCGTGTACGTGTCAGTGGTGTGGGTCCCACCGCGGACGAGGGGTTGCTCCGCGCCCTGTACAGCGAGCATGGCGGTCCCCTCCTCGGTTACGTACTCCGGCTGACGGGCGGCGACCGCCCGCAGGCCGAGGACGTCGTGCAGGAGACGCTGCTGCGCGCCTGGAAGCACCCGGAAGCGCTCGTGGCGCGTCCCGTACGGCCGTGGCTGTTCACCGTCGCGCGCAACCTGGTGGTGGACGCGCACCGGGCCAAACGGTCCAGGCCGCCGGAGACCGGCATCGACGAGCAGGCGCTGATGACGGCGGCCGGGTCGGACGACATCGAGCGCGCCCTGGAGTCCTGGACGGTCGCCGAGGCCCTCGCCGATCTCAGCCCGACGCACCGGGCCGTCCTGGTGGAGACGTTCTACCGGGGCCGCTCGGTGGCCGAGGCCGCCCGGACGCTCGGCATCCCGCCCGGCACCGTGAAGTCCCGGACCTACTACGCCCTGCGGGCGCTCAAACTCGCACTGGAGGAGCGGGGGCTGGCTCCATGACCGACTGCGCAGAGGCGCGTACCTCGCTCGGCGTCTACGTCCTGGGGGCGATCGACCCGGCCGAGCGGTCCCGGCTGGAGGCGCACCTGGAGACCTGCCCGGTCTGCCGCGACGAGCTCGCCGGCCTGGCCGGGCTGCCCGCGCTGCTCGGACGGGTCGACGAGGCGCAGCTCACCCAGGTCGCCGGCCCCGAGCCCGAGCTGCTCGAGGGGCTGCTGGCGCGGGCGGCGGCGGGCCGGCGGCCGGCGCCGGCGCCGGCGCGGTGGCTGCGTGTCGCGCGTCCCTGGTGGCCGCTGGTCGCGGCGGCCTGCCTGCTGCTGGTGGTCGGCGGGCTGCTCGGCGGCCTCGTGACGGCCAAGGCGCAGGGCCACCGGGCTGCGCCGCCGTCGCCGGCGTCCGCGGTGCCCGCGCCCGGCGGCTCGGCGTCCGGCGTCCGGGCGGGCCGGACCGAACGGCTGGCCGCGGAGGACGCGAAGACCGGGGTGAGGGGCTACGTCCTCCTGCACGAGAGGCAGTGGGGGACGAGCCTCCAGCTCTTCCTGGCGGGAGCGAAGAAGGGCTCGCACTGCCGGTGGAGCGTGATCGCCCGGGACGGCCGCCGCGAGCCGCTCGGAAGCTGGTACGTGCCTTACGACAAGGGCTACGGGGAGTACCCCGCGTCCACCATGTTCCGGCGTGACCAGCTCTTTTCGTTCGAGATCGTCTCCCTGGACGGGCCGCCCCTGCTCACCATTCCCGCGTAACCTGCGGGCTTGCGGAAGAAGTCCGCGGTGAGGCGGGTTGTAGGGCGATGGAAGGTGCACTGGTCGCGGCGGCGGTGCTCGTGGCGGCGACGGTGTTCGGGCTGATCCGGCGGCGCCGCGACGGGGTGCTGCGCGCGCGGGGAGGGGATGGCGACGTGAGCGAGACCCTCGGGTCCGGCGACCTGGGTGCCGAGCTCGGTGAGAAGGCCACCCTGGTCCAGTTCTCCAGTGCGTTCTGCGCGCCCTGCCGCGCCACCCGCCGGGTGCTGGACGAGGTCGCGACGATGCTCGACGGGGTCGCCCACGTCGAGCTGGACGCCGAGGACCATCTCGATCTGGTCCGCAGGCTGAACGTGCTGCGGACCCCCACCGTGCTGGTGCTGGACGGCGCCGGCCGGATCGTCCGCCGGGCCGCCGGGCAGCCCCGCAGGGCCGACGTCATCGCGGCTCTCGGCACCGCCATCACGTGAGCGGCAGCCGGTTGACCTGCGTGAACGGATTTGTCACTGTCTCGAAAGGCGAGACGGATGTGACAGCGCCGCGGTTGTCGGCTTACCATCAGGGCGTGCGTACCCGGACAGAGCAGATGCTCACGAAGCGTCGGGCGGTCGACTTCTGCCGCCTGGCCGCCTCGCTCTGTCGCACGGCCTGAGGCATCGAGCCCGACCGACCCCGAGCATTTCGACATCACGCTCGTACGCACTCTTCTTTCTCCGCCAGGAGCACCCCGATGCAGGTTGATCCGCGTGGGCAGCGTTTCGCCGCGGCCGTCACGACGGTGATCCTCCTCGCGGTCCTGGTGAACGGGAACGGGGTGCTGCTCGCGGCCCAGGCCCTGGTCTTCGCCATGGCGACGTTCTTCGGCCTGCGGTTCGCGCCGTACGGACTGGTCTACAGACTGCTCGTCCGTCCTCGTCTCGGCCCGCCGGGGGAACTCGAGGACGCCGGCCCGCCCCGCTTCGCGCAGGGCGTCGGGCTGGCGTTCACCCTGGTGGGAACGGTCGGGTACGGATCGGGGATCACCTGGCTCGGCATCGGTGCCACCGCCTTCGCGCTGGGGGCGGCGTTCCTGAACGCGGTGTTCGGGTTCTGCCTCGGCTGCGAGATGTATGTGCTGATCCGACGTATTACAGCGAAGATTCGCTCCGACAGGGAGGTTCCCGCATGAGCCGCTCCGACGTCCTGGTGGACGCCGAATGGGTGGCGTCCAACCTGGACGCACCCGCTCTGGTTCTCGTCGAGGTCGACGAGGACGTGTCCGCCTACGACAAGGGCCACATCCGTGGCGCCGTGAAGATCGACTGGAAGACCGAGCTCCAGGACCCGGTCCGCCGCGACTTCGTCGACAAGACCGGCTTCGAGGAGCTGCTGTCGGCCAAGGGCATCGCCAATGACGACCTGGTGATCCTCTACGGCGGCAACAACAACTGGTTCGCCGCCTACGCGTACTGGTACTTCAAGCTCTACGGGCACGAGAACGTGAAGCTGCTCGACGGCGGCCGGAAGAAGTGGGAGCTCGACTCCCGCGAGCTGGTCACCGACGTCCCCTCCCGTCCGGCCACCGGTTACAAGGCCAAGGACCAGGACCTGACGATCCGGTCCTTCCGCGACGAGGTCGTCGACTCCATCGGCAGCAAGGGCCTCATCGACGTCCGCTCGCCCGACGAGTTCTCGGGCAAGCTGCTGGCGCCGGCCCACCTCCCGCAGGAGCAGGCGCAGCGGGCCGGCCACGTGCCGACCGCGCGCAGCATCCCGTGGTCCAAGGCGGCCAACGACGACGGCACCTTCAAGTCCGATGACGAGCTGCGCAAGATCTACGGTGACGCCGGCGTCGACCTGAACAAGCCGATCATCGCCTACTGCCGGATCGGCGAGCGGTCCTCGCACACGTGGTTCGCGCTGCGCGAGCTGCTGGGCCTGCCGGACGTCAAGAACTACGACGGTTCCTGGACCGAGTACGGCTCGCTGGTCGGCGTGCCGATCGAGCTCGGCGACCCCAAGTAGGACCCCGGCCCGCTCCCAGGGAGCGGGCCGTTCTCCCCGCCGCGCCCGGCGGGGCCGTGTGGAGATGGAGGAGCTATGACCCAGGGTTGCGCAGCGCCCGCGCAGACGGCGTCCCTTCCGGCGACCGTCGACCTGTCCAATGAGGCCGTCATCCAGGGCACGGTCACCCGCGAGGGTGCCCCCGTGTCCAGTGCCTATGCCCGCCTGCTCGACTCGACCGGCGAGTTCACCGCCGAGGTCGTGACCGGCGACGAGGGCGTGTTCCGGTTCTTCGCCGCCGACGGCGACTGGACCGTGCGCGTCCTGGCCGCCGGCGGGGTGAGCATCGACAGCACCGTCACCGCCAAGACCGGTGAGGTCGCCGCCCTCGCGGTCGCGATCTGACCTACGGTTCGATCGGCCGGCCCGGCTCCGCCCGGCCCGGTCGCAGGCCCGCCCCGGACCCCGCCTCGCGTCCCGCGACGGCGGGGTCCGTCGCGTTCACCGCGAGACCTTCAGGACGACCTTCTCCGTCGTGACCTCGGTCGCCTCCACCTGGTAGGCGCCCACCGGCTGCCGCGAGCCCCGGGTGAGCGTCGCCCGCGTGCCGCCGATCGTCACCCGCGCCCGAACGCCGTCCACGCCCGTCAGCGACACCTTCAGATCGCCCAGCCCCCCGACCGTCGTCTCCCGGGCGCCGTCCTTGAAGGTGACGGTGCACGAGCCGTTGACGCAGGTGTTGGTGGTGCAGCCGGGGGCGGCACTGAGAATCCCTCCGAAGGCCAGCGTCGCCGCGAAGGCGAGGTTGGCGGTTCTGCGTGCGCGAGTCCTCATGGCCGCGAAGCGTAATGTGACCCGATCGCCGGTTCAATGGCGTTTGCCACAAAAAGTTGGGACGGGCCGGACGCTTTCGCGCAGCCGGACGACGACATCCGCGCGGCGATCCGGAATCGGGCTCGCGTTCGCGCGGGAACTGGTGATATCGCATCGATATGCGGCCGATAACGCTCCCGAATACGGTGCCCGTCTCAGGCACGCACCGTAGGAAGGACCCTGGCGTGGGCCAGCAGATCCAGATCAATCCCGAGCGAATCGCCCAGCACGGTGAGGACGTCAAGTCCACCATCGCGAGCATTCTCAATGGTGCCCGGGACGCGCTGAACACCGGCGGCACCATCGAGGGCGGCGACTTCAGCGTCGACGGCACCATGGCCTCGATGGCCTATCCGATGGCGCTCCAGTTCGCTTACGAGGACCTGGAAACGCATCTGGAGATGCTGAGCAAGTTCGCCTCCGGGCTCGACGCGACCGCCAGGACCTACCGGGCCGCCGAAGAGGCCAGCACGATCACTCAGGTCTGACCGGTCCACGGGCAGCGCCGATTCCGGGAAGAGGGGCATGACCTCGTTCGACGCGTACGACAGCATGATGGAAATCGCCACGACCTGCACCAGCGGAGCGGAGTACATTCTCCCGCCGGTCATTCCGATCACCATCCAGTTCGGGCTGGCCAAGGGCAGCCCGGCGAATCTGGAGACGGCCAGCCAGAAATGGGACGAGGCGGTGGCCGCCATCGAGCGGACCGCGAGCGAGCTCAGGGCCTCGGTCGAGAACATCGCGGCCCAGGACTGGGACGCCGACGACCGGCGCCTCTACGAGGCGAAGGTCGGGGAGTTCCTCGCCCAGTTGGACGTCATGCACACCTTCTGCACCGCGGTGAGCATGGCGCTGATCGTCTACGCGTGGGCGCTGTTCGTGTACGCGATCTTCGCCGTCTCGATGGGGATCGCGATCGCGATCCTCGCCGTGACCGCCGCGGCCGCGGCGGCGGGGGTCATCACCGCCGAGGCGACCGTCGTCTGCGAGGAGATCGCCGCTACCTTCCTGGTCATCACGCTGGTCGCCACCGGCATCCTGGTCACGGCGGCAGGGCTCGCCGCGGTGGTGTTCCAGGGCGGCTCGCTGGTCACCGCGATGCAGGAGAGCCGGCTGGGCAACGACCAGGCGTTCAACGACTTCATGACGGCCGAGATGAACGGGTCGGCAACCGCCCTGGCCAACCTCGGGCAGAACATGGTCAACGCGAGCCTCTCCGCGGCCAAGGGCGAGTCGCCCCTCAGCGAGGTCGACTTCGACGCCGACCGGGACGCCGACAACACGTGGACCGTCGGCGGCGGGGCCACCTTCACCTCCGGCGACTTCGAGGGCACCGTGAACGGGCACCTCCAGTTCGGCGACGAGGGCTTCCAGGGCGGGGACGTCACGCTCTCGGGCAAGCACGAGCCGTCCGGGGCGTCGGCCGAGCTCAGCGCGGGGTACACCGATCCCGACGGCGTTGGGCAGGGCGAGGCCGGGCAGCTCACCTACGGCGCCAAGGCCGGGGTCTCGACGCCCGGCTCGGTCAGCGGCTACACCGCCGGCGTCAGCGGCGAGCACGACTTCGGGACCGGCCAGGGGAAGATCGAGGGCTACGGCGGCACCCAGCAGTTGGGCAAGGACGACGACAAGACGACCTACGGCTACGAGTACGACGGCCAGGGCGGCGGCAGCACCACCTACAAGCACGAGACCCCGGACGGGACCGACGAGACCCCGCCCTGGGACAAGTAGCCAGAGCGCGAACCGGAGCCGAGCGACGGGATCCCGTGGGAACGGGGTCCCGTTTCGTGTTCGGTGCGGAACCTCGGGCGCAACTCACCTATCAGAGCACCGCTCCGACGGGCGCGGCACTGGGATATGCCGGGCAGGGGTTCGGTGACCGTCCGCCCGAGGGACGGGTCGCGAGCCTCGGCCGGATGCGCGAGGACCTGTCGCGGGCCGTTCCGGCGACCTTCCGCCGGGGTTTCCGCGCCTCCGGAACGTATTACATCGCTCAGTCGGCCCGGTGCTGCTGGGTGACCCAGCCCGGACGCCAGCCGCGCCGCCGGCCCGCGGGGATCAGCACCCCGCCCGCGACGACGAGGGCCGCGAGGCCGAGCCCGCCGAGCCCGATGCCGAGGGCGGTGTTGCGGACGGCGGGGTCGGGCTTGTCGGCCACCGCGAGCCGGACCGAGCCGGGCTCGGATGCGGGCGCCAGCGGGGTGTTGGGGTCGATCACCGCGGTGACGGCGGCGAGCGGGTTGACCACGCCGTAGCCGCTGCCCGCGCCCTTCTGCCCGTCGGCGGTGGCCTCGATGCGCTGCTTGAGCTGCGCGGCGGTCAGCCGCGGATGGGTCTGCTTGACCAGCGCGGCCACGCCGGCGACGAACGGGGTCGCGAAGCTGGTCCCCTCGCCCTTGACGATGTAGCCGCCGCCGGGGGCGATGGTGAGGATGTCCTTGCCGGGGGCGATCACCGAGACCCGGGTGGCGGTGTTGGAGAACTGGGTGACCTGGCCGTCCTGCGCGATCGCGCCGACCGAGAGGACCCCGCTGTACTGCGCCGGGTAGGACGGCGTGGGCGACCCGCCCTTCTTCGGGTTGACGTTGCCGGCCGCGGCGACGATCAGGATGTTCGCGTTCTGCGCCCGGGTGACCGCCTGCCGGAGCTCGGGGGTGTCGGTGTGCGTCTCGGACGAGATGTTGATGATCTGCGCGCCGCGCCTGACCGCCTCGTCGATGCCCTTGACCAGCAGCCGGTCGTCGTTGTTGGTGGCCGTCGCCGCGTACTTGATCGGGATGATCCGGGCGCCGGGCGCGACGCCCACGAACAGGCTCATCTTCGGCTTGGCCGCGATGATGCCGGCGACCTCGGTGCCGTGCCCGACGCAGTCGCGCCGGCCGGTGCCGGTGAGGTCGACGGTGGGCACGGCCTGGCCGGCGAGCTGCGGGCTGGTGGTGTCGACCCCGCTGTCGATCACAGCGATCTTCACACCGTGCCCGTCGGCCTTCTCCTGCGCCTCGGCGAGGGGGAGCAGCTTCTGCGCCCACGGTGTGTCGGTGATCTGGTTCTTGACCAGCCCGCCGGACTCGGGCGCGCTCGGGCAGCCCGCCGCGGCCTGCGCCGGCATGGGAACGGCGACCAGGGCCGCGAGGCCGCCGGTCACCACCGCGACCGCCGTCCATCTCATCTGAAAGCCTCCATGCCGCCGCACTCCGGTCCTCACCGACTCTAAAGGATCAGGCGTGCCGCATATCCGGCAACTGAAGTCCGTCACGAAGAGAGCGATATGTCCTATCCTGCCGCGGAGACCGCGCGGCAGGGGCGCGGAATCGGATGAAGTGTGCCGGAGCGTGGCGGACCGGAACGAGGGGCGAGTATGGGCGACCGGATCGAGATCAATCCCGGACGGATCGAGCAGCACGGCAAGGAGATCAAAAGCAAGATCGCGCCGAGCCTCCAGAAGGCCGGGGACACGCTGAACACCATCGATGTCTACAACCTGGAGGGCGGCTCGTTCAGCATTACCTGCACGACGGCCTCGATGGCCTACCCCGGTGCCGTCCAGTTCGCGTTCGAGGACCTGAAGACCCATCTGGAGATGCTCGACGGCTTGGCCAAGGGCATCGCGACCACGGCCGAGAACTACACCGGCGCGGAGAACGCGAACGTGATCAGGACGGTCTGACGGCGCACCCTGTTTCATCCCTGAACCACAGCGAAGGAACGGCAGAACATGAGTGCGCTTTCGGCGTCCGACGGCATGATGAACATCGCCACCACCGAGGCGATGGCGGCCGGGCTGGTGTTAGCGCCGGCCATCATGGTCAACTTCGAGTTCAAGGCGTCCACCGGCAAGGCCACCGACCTGGAGAAGGCCGGAATCGAATGGCAGAACGCGGCGGGCCTCGTCCAGAAGACCGCCGAGGATCTCCAGCAGAGCGTCGCCTCCATCGGCGGGCAGGACTGGACGGCCGACGACCGCAAGGGCTATGAGGCCAAGGTCCAGGAGTTCTGCTCCCAGCTCCAGGTCCTCTACGTCTTCTGCATGGCGGTCGGGATCGCCCTCACCGTGATCGCCTACGCGCTGTTCGCGTACGCGATCTTCGCGCTGGCGATGGGGAGCTTCCTCGGCGTGCTGGCCATCGCCGCCGCCGCCGCGCTCGCCTCGGTGGTCGGCGCCCCGGCCTACCCGGAGCTGCTGGCGATCGCGGCGACCTGCCTGACCGTCACGCACGTCGCCACGGCCATCCTCGCCGGCGTCGGCCAGCTCGGGGCCGCGACCATGGCGGGCGGGTCGATGGTGGCCGCGATCGCCGAGACGGTCAAGGGCAACGACAAGGCCCTCGGCGACTTCATGCAGGCGCAGGCCACCGGCGCGGCCGGCGCGCTCGCCAACCTCGGGCAGAACGCGGCGAACGCCGGCCTCAACTACGTCAACCGGACCGGCGGCGTCAACATCGAGGGCGGCGGCAAGGGCACGCCGCTCAAGGCCGTCGACCTCGACGCCGACCGCAACTTCGACAGCACCTGGAACGTCGGCGCCGGCGCGACCGTCGAGGGCCCCGGCGGCGGCACGGCCGTGGTCGGCGCGCACGCCAAGTACGGCGACCGCGGCTGGATGGGCGTGGAGGGCGAGGGCAAGTACACCACCGCCTCCGGCGTGACCGGCGGCGGCAAGGTCGGCTGGGAAGAGGACGCCAAGGGCAACGACTCGGTGTACGGCGGCATCAACGGCGGCTACGAGAAGAACGGCTACGGCGCCACCGGCGGGGTCGATGGCAGGTACGGCGTCGACGACGGCAGCTGGTCGGTCAAGGAGAACCACGGCGCCACCTACCAGACCGGCAACGTCTACAACTCGACCAACGGCGTCGCCGTCGACGGCGACGGCAAGACCACGTGGAGCGACAAGACCGAGTCGGTGCTCGGCAACTCCAAGTCCGAGAGCGAGGCGCCGCCGTGGGACCGGTGACCGCCGGGCGGCGGACGGCCCGCCGTTGAGCGTCTTCGCCGCTCCGGTGCTGGTCATCGAGCAGCGCTCGGCCGCGCTGGAGTACGAGATCGGCGACGCCCGGGAGAACCCGCTCGCCCGCGGCGTCCAGGCGGCCGGGGAGCGTCCGCGCAAGGGCCTGCTCGGCCGGTTCGGGTCGGGCCCGGCGAACGCCCGCGTCGTCGTCCAGGTCAGCGGCCTGGACGGCGCCCCGCTGTTCTTCGTCGACCGCGCCCCCGACTCGCCGGTCGCGATCGTCGCGCCGGACGGCACGCTCATCGGCCGCTTCGCCGAGGACGCGGCGGCGTTCGCGCGGAGCCACCTGGAGGGCCGGAGCCGCCTCCCCGGCGGTCGCAGCGACTTCAACCAGGCGCAGCAGCTTCTCGACGCCGGCGGCACGCCGCTGTGCTCCATCACCTGGGAGCCGACGTACGTGGGCGGCGTCATCGACCACGCGGTCGGCGGGCGGGCCTGCGCGTACACCGACCCGGACGGCACCGAGCTCGCCCGGATGGAGCGGGCCCGGAACCAGTGGTCCGGCGACCGGTACGTCCTGCACCTGCCCTTCCGGCTACCGGACCCGCTGCGCACGCTCGTGATCGCCTCGCCGATCGCCTTCGACCTGAGCCGGAGCTGACCCATGGCCGGTCTGTACGATGCCCCGATCTGGACGATGGACGAGCCCGCCGGCCCCCGCGCGTACGTCATCACCGGCCCGCAGGGCGAGCTGCTGGCCAGGGCCGTCCGGGTCCCGACCGGGCGGCCCGAACCGCGGGGCGGCGGCGCGCTCCCGTACGCGGACCCGCACGCCGCCGTGGACGAGTCGCGGGTCCTGGTCCGTGTCGAGGGACCGGACGAGACCCCACTGTTCTTCGTCGACCGTGCCGGGAACCCGATGACGGAGCTCACCCGGCCCGCCGTCCTCGCCCCCGACGGCTCCCGGATCGGCCACATGGCCACCAGGCCGGTCGGCGCGAAGGGCCTGTTCAAGGCGTTCTCCAGCGGCGGTCGCACGACCACGGAACGCGTCGTCCACGACGGCTACGACCAGGTCGTCTGCACCGTCACCGGCGGCGCTGGCGCCCAGGGCCAGGACTGCACCGTCACCGACGCGCAGGGCACCGAGGTCGCCCTGATCGAGATCCGCCGTTCGGCCACCTCCCAGAAGCGCCGCAGCCTCACCCTGAAGCAGCGCTACACGCAGTTGCCCGAGCCCCTGCGCACCCTCGTCATCGCAGCCCCCCTGGCCCTGGAACTCTCCACCCCGCAAGTCTGACCACCACGCCGGCCCCCGGAACGCTCGTTCCGGGGGCCTCCGCGCAGAAGGGTCAACGGGCGGTGGGGTCGCCCTTGCCCTGGTAGTTCTCCATGGCCTCCTTGGCGCGCTGCTGCTGGAGGCCGAGCTCGCGGGCCAGGTCCTTCATCTGGCCGGCGAAGCCGTTGGCGATCTTGTCGAGGGAGGCGAGGGCGGCGGAGGGGTCCATCCCCTTCGCCGAGTCCTGGCCCATCGAGAACATCTCGGAGCCGGCCGCGCGGACCTGCGTCTGGAAGTCCTGGCTGGCCGCGTTGACGGCCTTGCACACCTCCGCGCTGAGCTCCTCGGTCCCCATCCGTAACACGCGGGGGTCCAGGGTGAGCTTGGTGAGGCCGCCCTCGCTGCGGAACTCGGCGGCGATCCGGCCGTCGGCCGCCTCGCCCTTCCCTAGGGCCTCCTTGATGCGGTCCTGCATCTTGGAGAAGTCGCCGACGTTCTGCTCCATGTCGCGCTGGAAGCGCTCGAAGCCCTGACCGAGGCTGAACTCTGGCATTGGTCTACCTTTCCGGGGGTGGTGCGGTCTGCTGGTGGGCGGTCTGGACGAGCCGGGTGCCGCCGCGGCGGTCGATGAAGTATCCGCGGCCCGGGGGCAGCGCGTGGGCCTTGATGTTGCCCAGGACCACCCCCTCGTCCTTGTTGCCGGACATCAGCAGGCTGGGGGAGCCCATCTCCTTGATTCGCTGGAGGACCGGGTCGTACATCGCGCGGCCCGATCCGCCGAACGCGCGGGCCACGATGACGTGCAGGCCGATGTCGCGGGCCTGCGGGAGCAGCTCGACGAGCTGGGTCACCGGGTTGCTGGACGTGGCGACCAGGTCGTAGTCGTCGATGACCAGGTACAGGTCGGCGCCCGTCCACCAGGACCGGTCGCGGAGCTGGTCGGGGGTGAGGTCGGCCGGTGGGAGCCGGGCCTTCAGCGCGCCGACGACGTCCTTGACCAGCGACGCGGCGGCCGTGGAGGAGGCCGCGTAGCCGATCCGGTGCTCGGTGTCGGCGGTGTCGAGCAGCGCCCGCCGGTAGTCGAGGAAGACCAGCTTGGCCTGCGCGGGGGTGTACCGGTCGAGCAGCCCGCCGATGATGGTCTTCATCAGGTTGGACTTGCCGCACTCGGTGTCGCCGATCACCAGGAAGTGCGACTCCTGGGAGAAGTCCAGGTACACCGGGGACAGCGAGTCCTCGTCGATCGCGAACGGGATCCGCGTCCCGGTCTCGGCCGGCGACGGGAGCTGGGCGGCCTGGAGCACCGCCGGCAGCATCCGGACCTTGGGCGCTCCCGGCCCCTGCCAGTTGCCGGCGACGGCGCCGACGAACTTGCGGACGCCGTCGGCGAGGTTCTCGGCGTTCGGGTCGCCGTCCAGCCGCGGCAGCGCGGTCAGGAAGTGCAGCTTGTCGCGGGTGAGGCCGCGCCCGGCCCGTCCCTCGGGGACGTTCTGCGCGAGCTTGCGGTCGACCTCGGACTCGTACGGGTCGCCCATCCGCAGCTCCAGCTTGCTGCCGAACAGGTCGCGGATCATGGTGCGGAACTCCGACCACTTGTTGACCGTGGCGATGACGTGGATGCCGTAGCCGAGGCCGCGCGAGGTCAGGTCGGTGATGACCGGCTCGATGTTCTCGTAGTCCTGGCGGACCGTCATCCAGCCGTCCACGACGAGGAACACGTCGCCGTAGCCGTCGCCGGGGATCTCGCCGGCGGCGCGCATCCGCCGGTAGGTGGCCATGCCGTCGATGCCGCGCTCGGCGAACTCGCGCTCGCGCTGTTCGAGCAGCGAGGTGACCTCGGCGACGGTGCGGCGGACCCGGTCGGCGTCGAGGCGGGTCGCGATGCCGCCGACGTGTGGCAGCTCCTCGAACGCGGCCAGCGTGCCGCCGCCGAAGTCGAGGCAGTAGAACTGCACCTGCTGCGGGGTGTGCAGCACGGCGAGCGAGGCGATCAGCGTGCGCAGCATCGTCGACTTGCCGCTCTGCGGCGCCCCGGCGATGCCGACGTTGCCGGCCGCGCCGGACAGGTCGGTGTACATCGGGTCGCGGCGCTGGTGGAACGGCCGGTCGACGATGCCGGTGATCGCGTGCAGCCGGTTG
Organism: Actinomadura xylanilytica; assembly: GCF_030283145.1. Classification (GTDB taxonomy): domain Bacteria; phylum Actinomycetota; class Actinomycetes; order Streptosporangiales; family Streptosporangiaceae; genus Spirillospora; species Spirillospora xylanilytica. The sequence continues at coordinate 172,466 of NZ_JASNWE010000002.1, read as the reverse complement.
CGCCAGGCGTCGTTCTGCGAGGTCAGCCCGAGTCCGGGGACGACCGCGAGGGTCGGCAGCAGCTCGTCCAGCGTGGGCGGGACGTCGAGCGGCGGGAGCCAGATCTCGTGCGCGGGCGGGCCGTGCCCCTCGAGCTGCTTGACCACCACGTCGAACAGCGACGCCTGCGACTCCTCCTTCTGCTCCTCCTTCTGGCCGGGCTCGTCGATGACCTGCGGCCGGATGTAGTCGGGGATGTACGGCACGACCTGCCGGAGGTGCTGCTTGCCCTTCTTCTGCGCGGGCTGGAGGTCCTCGGTGGCGGGGCCGGACACGTACGCCGCGCGGAACCGGGTCATCGACTCGGTGCCGAACTTCATGTAGCCGTGGCCGGGCGCCGACGGCAGCTCGTAGGCGTCGGGCGAGCCGAGCACCACCCGCGACTCCTGCGCGGAGAAGGTGCGCAGCCCGATCCGGTACGACAGGTGCGTGTCGAGGCCGCGGAGCTTGCCCTCCTCCAGCCGCTGCGAGGCCAGCAGGATGTGCACGCCGAGGGACCGGCCGAGCCGTCCGATCATGACGAACAGGTCGGCGAACTCGGGCTTGGCCGACAGCAGCTCGGAGAACTCGTCCAGCACCAGGAACAGCGTCGGCATCGGCTTGAGGGCGGCGCCCTGCTCGCGCGCCTTCTCGTAGTCGCGCAGCGAGGCGTAGTTGCCGGACGAGCGCAGGTACTCCTGCCGCCGGACCATCTCGCCTTCGAGCGCCGCGTACATGCGGTCGACCAGCGGGAGCTCGTCCTCGAGGTTGGTGATGACGGCCGACACGTGGTTCAGCTCGTCCATGCCGAGGAACGTCGCGCCGCCCTTGAAGTCGACGAGCACGAAGTTGAGCACCTCGGACGAGTGCGTCGTCGCGAGCCCGAGCACCAGCGTGCGCAGCAGTTCGGACTTGCCCGAGCCGGTGGCGCCGATGCACAGGCCGTGCGGGCCCATGCCGCCCTGCGCCGACTCCTTGATGTCGAGGGAGACGGGCCGCCCGTCCGGGTCGATGCCGATCGGGACGCGCAGCCGGTTGCGTGGCGCGCGGGGCCGCCACACCTCGGCCGGGTCGACGCTGAAGGGGTTCTCGATGCCCAGCAGCGAGGTCATCGTGGTCGCGGAGGACAGCGCGTCCTCCTCCGGGCCCTGGAGGCCGCTGGCGCGCAGCGGCGCGAGCTGCCGGGCGAGCGCCTCGGCCTGCTGGAGAGTGATCGTGTCGGGCTTGCCGATCCGGGTGTAGACGTCCTTGCCGGTGCGGTCCTTGGTGAGCCGCGCGATCTGCTCCTTCTGCACCTCCAGCCGCAGCATCGTCGACTCGTGCGTCGGCGCGGTCGACCCGGTGAGGTCGATGATGCAGACGCCCTCGATGCCGTCGGCGGCGAGCTGGGAGTCGTAGGACGCCTGCCCGCCGTCCATGATGATGATGTGGTAGGGCAGGTCGTCCTGCGACATGCCGGGGGTGAACCGGGGCCGGTCCTTGACGGCCTGCCCGAACATCGCCTCCAGCGTGGCCATGCTCTCGCTCGTCAGCCGGACCTGGCCGGCCGCGTCGTGCTCGGTCGGGTGCAGGTTGTGCGGCAGCCACTTGACCCACTGCCACCAGGGCAGCCGCTGGCGCGCGGCGCAGATCGAGATCTGCACGTCGTCGGGGGAGTGGAACGCGGCGATCTGCGTGATCATCGCGCGGACCATGCCGTAGACGGCCTCGGGGTCGCCGTGCGGGACGATCCGGGAGAAGGACCGCAGCGAGACCGAGATCGGCAGGTTCGGCACGTTGGCGTGGGTGCGCATGAACCGGCGCAGCGCGCCGGCGCTCATCGGCTCGAGGTCCTCGACCGGCTTGGTCTCGGGGGAGACGAGCTGGACGGCCAGCTTCTGCGCGCCGGTGCCGACGCGGACCTGGCCGAAGTCGTCGTCCGGCGGGCGCCGCTCCCACAGCCGCGCGCTCATCACCAGCGACCACAGCGACTCGGGGTCGGGGCTGCCCCACTCCAGGGCCTCGCGCTGCTGCTTGGCGGCGGCGCGGACGCGGCGCCGCACCTGGCCGAGGTACCGCAGGTAGTCGCGGCGCTCGTTGTTGAGCTTGACCTTGCGCTCGCCGTTGCCGCGGCCGACCTGGCCGAGCATCATGCCGAACATGGAGACGGCGAACATGCCGCCCGCGACGTACTGCATGGTGCCGCCCCCGCGGCCGACCATCATGAAGACCATCGCACCCGAGCCGGCGAGCATCGGCAGGTACGTCAGCACCGCCTGGAAACCTTGCGGGACGACCTCGGGCAGCTCTGGCGGGGACTCCAGCAGAACCTCACCCCGTGGCAGGGCCGGGGGTTTCCGTCGCTCCCGGCGCCGGACGACAACCGTGCTCACGTTCGCTTCCTCCCATGCGGACCCGTTGGCCAGGTCAGGCCAGAGCCTGGGCCGGTCACCTCACACCCCGGCCGGACCGTCACCCTGACCGGGGGTGACCCCGGTGCACCAGGGTCATCTGTTCCCGTGTTCTTCACCGAATCGACCAAATGGTAGAGGCCCCCCACTACTGCCGCCCCGGGCCGTATTTCGGGCATTCCGAGGTCGTTTCGGTCCCAAGTGGCTGGTCAGAGCCGTCTCCCCGGCGTCCCGGCGGATCCCGAGCTCCCCGGCCCCGAAGGCTTTCGGCTCGTTATGATCCCGTTAAGACCCATGTTGTTCACACGGAGGGATGACCGTCTTGGCGGATTTCTCGGCGGCCGATCTCGACTCCATGTTGTCCGAGGCGCGCCGGACGCTCGAGTCCATGCGGTCCGGCTCAGCCCCGGCGGATCCCGCGGCCGAGGGAGAGGCGGTCCAGGGCGTCGGCGAGGCGGCCGAGGGCCGGGTGAAGGCGACCGCGTCCGTCGGCGGCCGGCTCAAGAGCGTCGAACTCGACCCGCGCGCGATGCGGATGGCCTCCGCCGAGCTCGGCGAGCAGCTCGTGCTCGCGGTGAACGCCGCGCTCGACGACCTGCGCGCCAACTCCGCCGGAGCCGCCGCTGCCGCCGCCGGGGCGCCGGACGTCGAGGCCCTCGGCCGGCAGGTCGAGCAGGTCCAGAACGAGGGCATGCGGCAGATGGAGATGATCACGCAGGCGCTCAGCGACACGATCTCCAAGATCGGAGGCCGCCGGTGACCGCGGACGGGTACACCGTCCAGCCGCAGACGCTGCGGGCCGCCGCGAGCGGTCTGGCCTCGGCGGGCGAGCGGCTGGCGGCGGAGTGGCGGAACCTGGTGTCCGGCGTCGAGGGCATGGGCGCCCCCTGGGGTGGCGACGACATCGGGATGCTGATCGGCGAGTCCTACACCGCGGTGCAGACCAAGGCCGGAGAGTCGTTCAGCGGTGCGGCCGAGGACCTGGCGGCGCTCGGCGAGAAGTTGATGGAGATGGCCGACAATCACGAGCGCGCCGAAGAGGAGATGGTCGGCGAGATCACGTCGATCTCCACCGCCCTCAACGGCTGACCGGCACGGGCCCGGCGGGGTCGTCCCGGCGCGGCCGGCTCCCGCCCCGTGGCCGTTGGTCCGCGCCGGCGGCGCACATTCGGTGCGTCTTGCCGGACCTTTTCTCCCGCACCCGCACGGGTGTCATGTCCCTGTGCCAATGGGCCGCATCGCGATGCGTGGAATGTGCTGGGCCGGAACGCCGCCGTGCTCGCCGAACGCACCTGGCGCAGGCCGCACCGACATCCGCGCCGCCCCGGCGAACGTAGATCGAATCGGAGCGCGGACTCCATGAACTTCGGTCGCCGATCGCTCGTCTATCACCCCGGGCGAGATCGCCGAAAGGGCGGGCCGGTGCGCCGTCCGGCGTCCGGCGGCAGGAAGATCAGGGTGCGATCGGCCGATCGATATGGAACAGTGCCCAACCGGTCGTATCCGTCACGTGAACGTTGCCCAGGGTTCATGGGATTTGCATTATCTAGGGTCTTGACCAGCACAAGGGTGAACGAGGCAGCGCGCGTGCAACCGCGCATGGCGGCTTCATTACCCCCACAACGGATTACTTGCGAGGAAGTCGTGAGCGCGCCCCCCGGAGCTGACCTCTGCCGGATCACGGTCGTCGGACCGCAGCGGAGGGTCGACATCGCGCTGCCCGCCGACGCCACCTTCGCCGAGCTCTACCCCACGATGCTGCACTACGCCGGGCAGGATCTCGCGGACGCGGGCCTCGCGCACGGCGGCTGGGTCTTACAGAAGATCGACGAGGCGCCGTTCCAGCCCGCGGCCACACCGGCCCAGGTCGGGCTGCGCGACGGTGACCTGATCTACCTGCGCCCGCGGATGGCGCAGCTGCCCGACCTCGCCTTCGACGACGTCCCCGACGTCGTCGCGACCGGGGTCAAGGACCGCCCCGGACGCTGGCGGCCCGAGTCCGCCCGCACCTTCGCGCTCGGCTGGGGCGTCACCGGCCTGGTCGTCGGCGCGATCACCCTGCTGCTGACCGGTCCGTCCTGGCTGGTGCCCGCGATCGCCGCCGGCGGTGTGGCGGTGCTGCTGCTCATCGCGGCCGTCGCGCTGTCGCGGGCGGCCGGCGACGCGGGGGCGGGCGCGGCGCTCGGCTACGCGGCGCTGCCGTACGCCTTCCTCGCCGGGTTCCTCGGCCCGGCCCAGGACAAGGCGCTGACCGACCTCGACTCGCTCAACCTGCTGGCCGGGTTCGGCGCGGTCGTGCTGGCCGCGACGATCTGCGGCGTCGCCATCGCCGACGGGCTGCCGGTCTTCTACGGCGTGTCCGTCGCCGCGCTGCTCGGCGCGATCACCACCGGGCTGTCGCTGGTCCTGGACTTCGACTCGGCGGGCATCGCCGCGATCACCGTGTCGGTGGCGCTCGCGCTGACCCCGCTGCTGCCGGGCGTGGCGTTCAAGCTGGCCAGGGTCAAGCTCCCGCCGGTCCCCAACAGCGCCGACGACCTGCGCCGCGACACGCTGATGGTGGACGGCAAGCAGGTCCTCGACCGCACCGCCGCCGCCGACCGGTTCGTCACCGGCGGCGTCTCCGGGCTCGGCCTGACCGCGATGGGCGCCTCGATCCCGCTGGCGTTCGCCAGCGGCTGGGTCGCCCCGGCCATGTGCGTGGTGCTGGCGCTGGCGCTGCTGCTGCGCGCGCGGATGTTCAGCGGGCGCGCGCAGAAGCTCTGGATGCTGGTGCCCGGCGTCTTCGGCCTGGCCGTCCTGGCGGTCGGCACCGCGTTCGGCCTCGACTCGCAGGTCTTCCTGCTCGGGGGGATCCTGCTGCCGACCCTGGTCGTCTCCGGCATCGCGGTCGGCGTCGGCATATGGCTGCCGAAGAACCGGCTGACACCGTTCTGGGGCCGGGCCGGCGACATCGTCGAGATCCTCTTCGTCGTCGCGCTGATCCCGCTCGCGCTCGGGGTCGCCGGGGTCTTCGAGTGGGCGCGCGGGCTCACGGGCTGACCACGCGGACGGGTGAGGGAGAGGCACGGGTAGATGCAGACCAAACGAGATCTCCTCCAGGCGCACCGGCTGATGACCCAGCGCGCCTCGCAGGCCCTGATCCTCGGCGAGCCGGACTTCCCCGAGCAGCCGCTGAAGCGGCTGAACATCGGCACCTTTTCGGGAATCATGGTCGCCGTCCTGGTCGCAGCGGGCTTCGGCATCGCCGGCATCCTGGTCGGCGGGGGCGGCAAGGGCCTGGACGACCCGCAGACCCTGCTCATCGACAAGCAGACCGGGACCCGCTTCGTCTGGTGCATCCCGCAGGGGCAGAAGGACAACGTGCTCTGCCCGGTGGCCAACTACGCCTCGGCGAAGCTGGCGGTCGGCGGCGGCGGCAAGCAGAAGTCGGTGTCCTCGAAGTCGATCGCCAGGTTCCCGCGCGGTCCGATGATCGGGATCGCCGGGGCGCCCGACTCCATCCCCGAGGCCAAGCGGCTGGTGAAGGGCCCCTGGTCGGTCTGCGTCCGCACCGCGACGGGCACGTCCGGGGTGCCGCGTCCGGTCGTGTCGATGGTCGGCGGCAAGGAGGTGGGCGGCCGGGTGCTGGCCGACGATGCCGGGGTGGTGGTCGCCGCTGCCAACGAGAACTGGCTCATCTGGAACAACCTGCGGATGAAGGTGAGCCCCGGCGGCATGACCGTGCTGGGCTCCCCGACCCCGGCCCCGGTCTCGCCGACCTTCGTCAACGCGCTGCCGCAGGGGCCCGACTACTCGGCGCCGCAGATCGCCGGCTTCGGCCGGCAGGTCCAGACGCCGAACGGCGTCAAGGGCCGGATCGGGCAGGTCAACTTCGTCGAGAAGGGCGAGAACGACGACTGGTACGTGCTGCGGCAGAACGGTTTCGCGTCCATCACCTGGGCGCAGGCGCAGTTGATCCAGTCGACCCGGGCGTACGCCACGATGCCGCCGGCGTCGGCGATCCAGCCGAGCATGGTGACCGGTGGTGGCCAGCGGCAGAGCATCCCGGCGAACGGGCTGCCCGAGACCAGGGTCTCGGTGGTGCGGTACGACCCGAAGGAGGCCCTCTGCGTGGTCTACAAGGAGAGCGGCGGGGGCAAGGTCACGCCCCGTCTGACCACCGGCGGCGGCACCGACCTGCCGATGCCGACGACGCAGGCGGCCGGCACCGGCATCGGTGTCGACAGCGTCGTCCTGCCGCCCGGCAGCGGGGTGGTGGCCAGCGCCCTGGCGAGCAACGGCCAGGCCGGCGCGCCCAACTCGTTCAGCTTCATCGGCGACGACGGCCGCAAGTACCCGCTGAAGAACGCGGACGCGGCCAAGGCGCTCGGCTACACCATCGGGCCGGGCAAGGACAGCGACGCGACACCGGTGCCGGCCGACCTGCTGCGCCTGCTGCCCCAGGGCCCCGGCCTGGAAGTGCTCGATCCGAAGAACCCGCCTCAGGCCAACACGGCCGGGAACGTGCGTCACTAATCGCGTAAAAAAATCATGGTGTGTCCTGATCGGCTGGATATTCTCCTGGCTGGTGCAGGGGAGACGGAGGAGGAGAGCGTGGGCGAGGCGTTCGGCGTGACCTACTCGGCGCTTCAGAAGGCCGAGGAGATGTTCAAGAGCAAGAACAGCGAGATGGTCGAGCTGCTGGACGAGCTCGAAGGCGATCTCCAGACCACCCTGGCCAAGTGGGAGGACGACGCCCGCGACGCCTACTTCGACTCCAAGAAGAAGTGGGACGCGGCGGCGAAGGAGCAGGCCAAGGCGGTCAAGGAGTTCTCCGAGGCGATCCGGACGGCGAGCGAGAACTACAAGAAGGCGGAGCAGGCCAACTCCAAGATCTGGGCCTGACCCACTCGGTATCCCAGGGGTGACTCGCGGGGTCGGAGTGTCATGGGCGGCCGGTGTGACGGGTGGACGCCGCGGTCACGGATCGATCACGGGTCGGTGACCGGGATTGGCTGGACCCCTTGGGTAGATCGACCATAGATGTGGCTTTTGCCTAGTGTGGTCGGGCCGTGGCTGGACCATCCGCCGGGTGTGATGTGGCTCCTGAGAAAGATCCATCTGCCCGGGAACCTTCGTGGCGTTCGCCGCATCTCACAACATCGCAGACGTATGTGGAAAGGGTGACTGATGGGTCAGACGTCTTCACAAGACAGACATGAAATGGCTCAGGCGGCGCAGCGCGTCGAAGAGGCCGGCCAGACGCTCAACAAGATCAAGAGCGACCTGGGCAATGAGCACCAGCAGCTCCAGGGCATGTGGAAGGGCGCCGCCTCCAGCGCCTTCACCAAGGTCTACACCGAGTTCGACGGTGACCTCGACAAGGTCCTCCAGGCGCTGAACCGCCTCCACGAGACGCTCGTCCAGGTAAAGATCAATTACCAGGCCAGCGAGGACCAGCAGGAGCAGGAAGTCAACCGGATCGCCGGTCTCCTCTGACCACTGACCCGATGCCCAGACACGCAGGTACGGAGGAATTATGAGCTACAGCTCGATGAACTTCGGCGCTATGCAGCAGGCATACGCCGCGTTCCAGCAGAAGTACGCCGCCATGGAGTCGGAGCTCAACGACCTCGAGAAGTCGATCGAGCAGAAGCTCGGGCAGTGGAGTGACGGCGCCAAGGACGGCTACATGCAGGCCAAGCGCGAGTGGGACAACGCCGCGGCCGACATCGGCAAGGTCATGAACCAGCTCGGCGTGGTCATCAACTCCTCGTCCGAGACCGGGCAGAGCACGGTTCGGACGAACCAGCAGCTGATCGGCTGACGAGGCCGGGACCGGCCGTCCGGGCGGATCCGGACGGCCGGACGGGGGAGACGACGGGGGCCGGGAGTCCGGCCCCCCGGTTGTTGTCGACAGAGGGAACAGGCAGCGGGCCGGCTCGGCCCGCAGGAGGCTGACATGGTTGCGTACGAAGGCGGTGGAGGCGGCGGATACGGGGGCTTCTCCCTTGACCCGTCCTGGCCTGGACTGGCCTCGGGCAAAGAGCTCGATATCGACAAGGACGACGTCAAGAAGATCCTCAAGATCCTCCGGGACGACTACGAGGCCTACAGCGACGGCAGCGGCACCCTGAACGACATCCAGTCCAACGGGAACATCACCACGGCCCAGCTGGGCGACTACCCCGCCGCGCAGAGCCTCCAGGCGAGCACCTCGGCCGCCTATAGCAACCTCAACACCCAGTACAACTCGTTCCTGACCAGCTACAAGTCCGTCATCGACGCCCTGGAGAAGGCCGTCGAGAACTACGAGGACATGGAGACCAACAACACCGCCACCGCCAACGGCGTCTCCACCTCCGGCACCTCGAGCTCCAACAACGGCAACACGACCGCGTTCTAGGCTGTGCTTACAAACGCCCGGCCCGGCGTCCTCGCCTGGCGGCTGTGTTTCCAACGCCCGGCCCGGCGTCCTCGCCTAGGGCTCGGACGCCGACCTGGCTTGGGCGAGCGCGACATCGCTTCGCGATCTGGCCGGTGGGGCTCGCCTCCGGCTTCGCCCCACCGGCCAGGTAACGCGCTCGCGCTACGGCCGAGGCACTTTGAGACAGGCCCTAGAGCTCCGTCCGGACTAATCGCGATGACGAAACGGGATAGGGACGATGACTGCTGACAGCAGGCCCCAGACGACACCGATCCGGGTCGCCGCCGGCCAGCCGGCGGAGTGGGACGGCGACCTCGATGAGATGAAGCGGATCCTCCAGGCGGCCAAGCCCCAGGATGTCCGTCTGGGAGGCCAGGCCTACACCGACGCCGCCGCGAAGTTCGACACGACGGCGGGGCTTCTGCGCACCCACGCGATCGGGCTGGCCAACGCCTGGAAGGGCCCGGACGCCGACGCCACGCAGAAGCAGATGCAGCGCCTGAACGCCACCGGCAAGGAGATGAACGCCCGCTACGGCGAGACCGGCACGGCGCTCACGCAGCACGCCGAGAAGCTGGAGTGGTACCAGCAGAACGCCCCCGGCGGCGGCGCCATCCCCAACTTCAGCTACAACGACGCGACGGTCTTCGCCGCGGGCGCCACGATCGCCGGCCCTGCCGGCGGGGTCATGGCGGTCGCCGGCAAGAAGGTCTCCGACGTCGTCGGCGACCTCACCGGCTGGTGGGACAGCGAGGAGAAGACGCTCGCCAAGGAGCACATGAAGGGGCTCCAGGAGCGGACGGTCCAGACCAACGACATCTACATCCCCAAAGAGATCACCACCGACATGCCGAACCCCGGCGGCGGCAAGTTCGAACAGAACCCCGGCGGCGGATCCGGCGGCGGACCCGGTGGCGGGATTCCCGGTGGCGGTGGCGGCGGCGGCATCCCCGGCGGCGGCGCGGGCGGCGGCATTCCCGGTGGCGGGATTCCCGGCGGCGGTGCCGGTGGCGGCATTCCCGGTGGCGCGGGCGATGGGATCCCCGGCGGCGGTATCCCCGGTGGCGGCGTCCCCAGCGGCGCGGGCGGCTACCCCGGTGGTGGCGGGATTCCCGGCAGCGGCAGCGGCACCGACTTGGCCGGCATGCCGCCCTCTGACGGTCCCTCCATGCCCAGCACGGGCGATCCCTTCGGGCGTTCCGGCCTGGGCGGCACTCCCCCCAGCGGGGGCGGCCCCGGCGGTGGCATGCCCGGCGGCGGTCTCGCCGGCGGCATGCCCGGTGCCGGGATGGGAGCGGGCCGCGGCATGGGCGCGGGCCGCGGCATGGGCGCGGGCCGAGCCGGTGCCGGCGGTATGGGCGGCGGTATGGGCGGCGGCCGTGGCGGCGGCGGTGGCGGCGGCGGCAGCCAGGACGAGAACGAGCGCAGCACCTGGCTTCACGAGGACGACGACGTCTGGGGCGGAAGCGACGGCGACACCTCCCCGCCTGTGATCGGCTGACCCTGAGGTCGATGCCGTGACGATGTTCGCGTCGGCGCGAGTGGCCCGGATCCGTCCGGGCCACTCGCGCCGCTTTCGTTTGTGAGGGTGTGTTGCAGTGCGACGGTTGACGCGGATCCTGGCGGTGACCGGGGCGAGCTCGATCCTGGCGTTGAGCGTGGCCGCTCCCGCCGGGGCCACCCCGGGACCCCGGAACGAGCAGTGGTGGTTCGCGGCCTGGCAGATCCAGCAGAAGGTCTGGCCGGCCGGCAAGGGAGCAGGCGTCACCGTCGCGGTCATCGACTCGGGCGTGAACACCAGGCTCCCCGACCTTCGGCCGGCGGTGGTGCCGGGCAAGGACTTCCGGCTCGCCGACGACTGGTCCGGCGGTAGCGGGGACGGCCGCTCCGACACCGACCCCGAGGGCCACGGCACGGCGATGGCCGCGCTGATCGTCAGCCAGGGCGCCGGCTCGGGGTACGTCGGCGTCGCACCGGAGGCGAAGGTCCTGCCGGTGGTCGCGTCCGGGCCGTCCACCGCCGAGGCGGTCCGCTACGCGGCGGACCACGGTGCCAAGGTGATCAACGTTTCGCAGGGCGACCCGGCGCCGTTCGACAGGTGCCCGGCCGATGTGCAGCAGGCGATCGGCTACGCGATCCAGCACGACTCGCTCGTGGTGGCCGCCTCCGGGAACGAGGGCGGCTCGACCAACGGCAGCCTGTCGCCGGGGATGTGCGCGGGCGTCCTCACGGTCGGCGCCATCGACAACCGGAAGCGGGCCTGGCCCAAGACGCAGCGCAAGCCCTACGTGGCGGTGGCCGGCCCCGGCGCCAACGTCGGCATCGTCCGCCCCAACGGCTCCTTCGACGCCGGGTTCTCGGGGACGAGCCAGGCGGCGGCACTGGTCTCCGGCGCGGCGGCGCTGGTCTGGTCGAAGAACCCGCGGCTGTCCAACCGCGAGGTCGCGCAGCGGCTCATCGCGACGGCCAAGGACGCGGGGCCGCCCGGGAAGGACGACCAGACGGGCGCCGGCGTCGTCATCCCGGGCGACGCGATGAGCGCGAACGTTCCGCCGAGCGCGCCCAACCCGGTCTTCGCCGCCTACGACCGGTGGGCCAAGACGCAGCCGAAGGGGGCGCAGGGCACGGCGCGGAAGCCGGGGGGAGCGGCGTCCTCGTCCCCGCAGGAGGAGGAGGGCGGTTCCGGCACCCTGCTGATCATCGGGGTGGCCGGTGCCGCGCTGCTCGTCGTGATCGTCCTCATCGTCGTGCTCTTCGCCCGGAAGGGGAAGGGCAGGGGCGGGCCGCCCCAGGGACCGGGCGCACCGGCGCCGGGGATGTATCCGGGCGGGCAGGCGCCGGGCGGGCCGCCGCCGGGATGGGGAGGGCCTCCCGGTCGGCAGGGTCCGCCGCCCGGCTATCGCTGAGTTGAATTGACGTGAGTGCCCCGCCGTTCTTCACAAGAACGGCGGGGTTTCTTCGTCATAAAGATCATCACTTCGGGTGGGATCGTGTGTCGAGAGTGCAAGCATGGACAAGAGTGGCGCAGTACCATGCTCTACGCGAAGTAATACCTTCCCCCCAGAGAGGTAGTGCTGTGAAGAAGCTCCCGGTGTTGGCCGCGGCCGTTCTCGCGCTCACGCTCAGCGTGACCGCGTGCGGCGGATCGGATGACAAGAAGGGTGCCGCCAAGCCGGCGGGTGGCGGCGCCGCTGCTGCTCCGAAGACCATTCAGCCGAGCCAGCTCAACCCGGGAAATGCGGGCGGGAATGGCGCCGCGGGCGGCGCCAAGGGAACGGGATCGCTCACCCCGGCGCAGAAGAAGTCGTATCAGAAGCTCGTCAAGGTGGCGGCGTGCATGCGCAAGAAAGGGCACACCGTCGACGACCCGAAGCCCGGCGACTTCGGTGTCGCGCCCAAGAACGTGACCAACCCCGACAAGGCCAACCAGGACTCGATGGCGTGCGCCAAGCAGGCCAACGGCGGCGGCTAGTCCCCCCTGTGCGGGTGCCCGGATCCCGTCGCCGTTCGGCGCGGGTCAGCCCAGCAGGGCGCCGATGGCCTGGTCGATCAGCAGGTCGATGATCATCCCGGTGATCTCCTTGAAGATCGGGATCTCGGCGAGCGAGGCGCCGAAGGTGACCACGGCGGTGGCGACGGCCTGGGCGATCTCGATCGCCAGCATCACCAGCTGGACGATCACCTGGATCTTCAGCGCCAGCACGATCGCGGCGCACACGAAGAAGCACGCCCCGACCGCCATCGCGCCGGTGCCAGCGTCCTGGAGGATGCCGGCGGGGGCGTCGTCTTCGCCCCACGCCTTCTGGAAGGCGTCGATGTCCTGGCCCTGGTTGCCCGACCACACCTGCTGCGCGGCCGAGCCCGCCTCGGACGCCACGCCCTGGACCGTCCCGGCGAACTCCAGCCACGTCGAGCCGATCTCGAAGAGCTTGGTCTCGTCGGCCTCGGGCCAGGTGTAGCCCAGCATCCCCAGAAGGCCGATCAGTTCACCTGGAAGCTGCATCCCCAACGCTCGTCACCTGCCGTTCAGCCGAGGAGCCACGCCGCCGGCGCGCGCCCCGTCCCGTTCTCGTCAGCGTCGGAAGCATTACCACTCGATCCGTGGCGAATCAGACGCTCGGTCACGGCGCGGCGCGGGCTCAGTTGACGCTCATCAGCGAGCTGGTGACCTTGAGGCCGAGCTCGCCCGCGGTGGTGTAGACGACGCCGGTGCGGCTGCCGGGCTCGGTGCCCCTGGCGTAGTACGACTGCGCGTAGACGACGTGCTGCCCCTGCGTCCAGCTGCGGACCCAGGACGTCGGCTTGCGGTCCAGGTGCGGGATGCCGCTGTTGGTCGACGGGGTGAGCAGCTCGGGGTTGGCGCCCTCGCTGGTGGCGTCGCTGACCTCGCTGGCGGTGGAGGCGTCGGAGAACTTCAGGATGGAGATGACCGTGATGATGGTCCGGTCGGAGGTGGCGTAGACGGCCGACTGCATGTCCTCCACGCAGGACCGCCCGCTCAGGGCCTTGGCCAGGTCGGCGTCGGCGCGGGAGGTGCAGGAGGCGGTGCGGGTGCCGACGCGGGTGAAGGTCTTGCCGGCCGCGGTCGTGATCGTCGAGGTGAGCACCCCGCCGATCCCGGTGCCGGTACCGGAGTCGCCCGGCGCGGCGGAGGGCGACCCGGGCTCGCTCGGGGCCGCCGAGTAGGTCGGCACGGCGATGGTGCGGCGCCGCTTGCCGTCGCCGTCGTCGTCACCGAGGATCACGAACGCGGCCACCGCGATCACGACCAGGACCAGCAGCCCCCCGCCGATGAGGACGCCGATCACCGCTCCGTTGCCGCCGCCGCGGGGAGGCGGGGGCGGTCCCGGGGGAAAGCCGGGCCCGCCCGGCCCCATCGGTCCGCCGGGGCCCATCGGCCCGCCCGGTCCGATGGGGCCGCCCGGTCCACCTGGTCCGACGGGGCCGCCCGGTCCGTAGGCGGGCTGGCCGTACGGCGGGCCGGACGGGGCCGGTGGCGGGAATCCCGGCTGGCCGGGCGGTACCTGACCAGGCCATTCAGGGGGGTTCATCATGGCTCCATGCTGGTAGGCGGGGGAAGATATCGTTTTCACATCAAGGTCGGGTAAGCGTACCTGTGTCGGTAGCGACCGGTCAGCCAGGATCGTCCGTATATTCGGCGCCGAATCGTTTGGTGACAGGCCCAGTGGGGCATTCCGGACGACCGTGCGCGGGTATCCGGAGGCGGGCGTTGCGGGTGGGACCCGCTGTGCGAACGACCCGGAGTCTCGTAGGCTTTGCGAAGAGGAGAGGGAGGCAGGTGTCCGACTCGAGCTGGCAGCAGGTCGTCCTGCGTGACCTGGGCGCGTCCGGACGGGGGCTCGCCTCGCTCGAACCCGCCTCGCCCGCCCCGGCGCACGGGACGTGGGGAGCCGACGCGGCCCCGCAGCCGGTCGCCGAGCCGAAGCCGATCGAGGTGCCGGCCGAACCGCATCCCGCGGTGCCGGTGCTCCAGCCCCCCGCCCAGGAACAGCCCGTCCCGCCGGGGCCCGATCCGTTCGGCCCGCCCCCGGTCCGGCAGGACGAGGCCGCCGCGCCGGAGCCGGCCGCGCCTGAGCCGGTGAAGTCCGGGCCGCCCGATCCGTTCGGGCCGCCGCCTGTGCGCGATGAGTCTCCCGGGCCTGACCCGTTCGGTCCGCCGCCTGTGCGTGACGAGTCTCCCGGACCCGATCCGTTCGGGCCGCCGCCCGTCCGTGACGAGCCGCCCGCGCCGGCCGCGCCGGAGCCCGTCCAGCAGCAACCGCAGGCGCTGACCGGCAATGAGCCGATCATGCGCGAGGGGTTCAGCCCCGAGATGGCGATGGCCCCGATCGTCGGCGGTGCGCCGCCCGAGCTCGGTGGCGCGCCCCCCGACCTCGGCGGCGGTTCCGGGGAGGAGCCCGGCGCCGACGCCACCACGAGCCGGCACGAGGTCCCGCCCGCTCCGGCGCCGCCGCAGCCGCCCGGTTCCGTCGTCCCGTCGGCCGACGAGTTCCTGCTGAAGAACCAGCACGGCGATCCGCTGATGCGCCGGGTGGGTCTCGGCCTGCGCCGGGCCGTCGGCGGATCGGGCGGCGCGGGGTTCAAGGACCAGGCCGAGATCGTCGAGCTGCTGCGCCGCCCGGTGCCGAGCTACCGGCAGCTCGCCGTGGTGAGCGTGCGCGGCGGCGCGGGCAAGACCACCATCTCCGCGCTGGTGGCCTCCGAGCTCGCCCGGCACCGCACCGACCGGGTCATCGCCATCGACGCCGACGCCGAGCTCGGCTCGCTGCCGCTGCGGCTCGGCGTCCGGGCCGAGCGGTCGCTGTTCGACCTGGCCGGTCAGCAGCCGCGCTCGTTCGAGGAGGCCGCGCAGTTCCTGACCCGCAACGCCGCGGGCCTGTGGGTGCTGTCGTCCAGCCGGGGCGGGCGGATCGCCGGGGAGTTCACGATCGACACCTTCCAGGCCGCGGTCGGCGCGCTCAGCCGGTACGTCTCGGCGGCGGTCGTCGACTGCGGCGCGGGCATCCTGACCGAGCTGCACCGCGGCATCCTCGCCACCACGCACGCGCAGGTACTGGTGACCCCGGGCACGGTCGACGGCGCGCTCAGCGCGCGCGGCGCGCTGGAGTGGTTCTCCAACAACGGCCAGTCCGCGCTGCTGTCCCGCACGGTCATCGCGATGGTCACGCACGCCCCGCACGGCGGCGCCGACCTCGACCGGGCCGGGCAGATGCTGAGCTCGGGCGGGCTGCCCGTGGTGTACGTCCCCTACGACCGGCATCTCGCGGTCGGCGGCGCGCTCGATCTCACCAAGGTCTCCGAGGCGACCCATACGGCGGTGACCCGGGTCGTGGCCGAGGTGTTCGCGCGCTCGTTCGGACCGGCGGGGGTGGCGCGGTGAGCAGCGACCTGGTCGCCCTGGTGCGGCGGCGGCCGGACGTGCACGCCGTCGTCGACGGCCTCGTCGCGCTCGGCGAGTCCCTGGAGGTGCGCGGCGGCGACCCCGACCCGACACTGCTGTACGACCCGGAGGGGCGGCTGCTGGCCTCGATCGAGGCGCCGGTGCTGGTCTCGGTGCCAGGTGAGGTCGGCCGGCTCCTCGGCGCCGACCACGCTGCGCGGGTGACCCCGCCGGTGTGGTGGGTCGACGTGCGGGCCGTCGCCGACGTCCCCGACGGGGTGCGGGTCGCGCGCAGGTTCGCCGACGCGCTCGTCCACTGGCAGGGCGGCGACATCTGGCCGAAGCCCGGCCCCGACGCGATCGCCCGCGTGGTGGACGGCCGGAGCAAGGGCGACGACGCCGCGGCGGGACCCGCCGCCGCGTCCGCCGCGGGGCCGGGCGTCCCGGGCGGTGCGCACGGCGGTGCGCAGGGCGGCGTTCCGGGGCCCGGCTACAGCGGCTGACGCGGCGGTCGGTCAGCGGCGCAGGTCGGCCTGGAGCCGGTTCACCATCGCGGTCGCGCCGCGCAGGTTCTCGGCGATGGCCCCGGCGGCGGCCTGCATCTCCTTGCCGAGCGCCGAACGGTCGGTGAGCAGCGCGTTGTCGGCGTCCACCATCTCGGTCAGCCAGGCGCGGCCCTGCGTTTCGACGTCGCGCTGCGCCTGCTGGATGAGGGCGAGGATGGTCTCGCCCAGCTCGGCGGCGCCCATCCGCATGGCGCGCGGGTCGATGTGGACGGCGCGGACGCCGGTGTCGCTGGAGTACTCGACCGCGATCCGGTGGTCGACGGATTCTGCGCGCGCGGTGAGGCTGGCGGCGCCCTCCTGCATGTCCCGCATCCTGGCGAAGAAGTCGCCGGCGTCGGCGGAGAGCTTCTCGGGGTCGAAGCCGAGCAGTTTCTTGAAATCGTCCATGAGGTCCTCGCGCCCTTTCCTAGTCCCACGGGTAGGGGTACGAGCCGTCCTCGTTCTGGCTCGGCGTGAAGTTCCCCGTGATGGTCTGGTTGTCGTTGCCGTACTGCGTCTCGTTGAACGTCTTGGCGCCCGCCGCGTGGGTGAACCCGGCGGGGAGCGGCTGCCCGGCCCGTCCGCCGGCGATACGGCCGTAGAGGCCCTCGGCGGGATAGTGGCCCTGGAGCCCGTAGGACGTCGCGTCGCGTTCCACCCGGTTGGCGGTTCCCCAGATCAGCAGGGGACCGCGCGACACGGTCGCCTTGGCGAAGTCGGTCACGCCGCTGAAGTCGCCCTTGGTGGCCGCGACGAACACGTCGCCGGCGACGAGCAGCCCGAGCGCCCCCGCGCAGGCGTGCACGAACACGGTCAGATTCGTCTCCACCGCGCTCGCGCTCGCGAACATGTTCGCCAGCGTCATGATCGCGGTGGCGCGTGCCATCGCCGCGCTGACCGGCGTGATGGTGGCGATGACGACCCACGCGGCCAGCGCCGCGAGGACCGCGGCCAGTAGCGCCATGAACAGGATGGTCGCGATCAGCACGCCGGCGGCGGCCATCAGGATCCCGGCGACGGCGCAGGCCCGGATCTCGATGCCGTGCAGATCGTCCAGGAACCGGTCCATCCGCTGCGCGAAGGCGCGGCCGTCCTCGCTCCGCCACGCATCCTCGGCGACGCCGTCGACGAGGTGGTGCACCTGCTCCCGCGCCTCGCGGGCGTGCTTCGCGACCTCCCACCAGGCGGTGGCGCCGTCCCAGAACACCTTCGGGTCGTACTGGTGGCAGTAGAACTTGGACACGAACGGCCAGCCGCCGGGCACGCCCATCGCGGACAGGGTGAGCGCCGCGCCGGAGCCGGTCTCCAGGGTGAGGTCGCAGAGCCGCGGGCCCGCCTCCCAGGCGCCCATCAGGCGCCCGGCCCGACCGTGCTCGACTGCTCGGCGGCCTCCCAGGCGTCGGCCGACGCCTTCACCATCTCGTGGTAGCGGACGGCGTCCTCGGCCCGGTGCTTCAGCTCCTGGAGCGTGTACGCCTCGACCTCGTTGTAGGCGATCGCGAGGGAGTAGGTGAACGAGGTGAAGGACGCCTCGGAGACGCCGAGGCCGACCAGCTCCCTGACCGCCCGCTCCAGCGGCTCGGCGGCCTTCGGCAGCCCGGCCTGGATCTCGCGCAGGCGGTCGATCTCCACCTGGACCTGCTGCGGGCCGGCCGGAGGCGCCCAGGGCGGCCGGTCGGTGCCCTCTGCGGCGGCAGGGCCGTTCAGGAGTCTCGATATGTCGTTCACGATGGTTTCTCCACTGCTGCGGGACGGGCATGCGTGATCAGCAATTGGAGATCATCGGGAGCCGGGCGGCAAGACGGCTTTACGCGCTCCTAGCGCGTTTGACGGCTTCTTAGCGCGTCGGTTTCGGCGGCGGGCGGGCCGCCGGTCGGACCTCGAAGGCCGCGGCGGCGGGCGTCAGGTCCAGTCGCGGCGGAGGTCGAGGTTCCAGGCGGTCAGGTTCCACGGGCTGTGCGGGTCGGCGGCCAGCTCGTCCACGAGCGCCTCGTGCCCGGACCGGTCGCCGTCGCCCGTGCCGCCCGACCACAGCAGCCGGCCCTGGAGGTAGCAGGTGGCCATGTCGTGCCAGGACGTGTAGCGGCGCTGGACGTCGATGGCGAGCGGGAGCATCCGGTCCCAGCAGTACTCCTCGGTGAGCCAGCCCACCATCCGGCCCCAGCGGTAGAGCATCAGGGCCCGCCCGTAGTCCCAGACCAGGAAGCGCTCGGCGTTGGCGCGCAGCTCCGGGTCGGTGAGGGCCTCCAGCCGGTGCAGCTCCTCGGCGGCGTGGTCGCGGTCGTTGAAGAGCGCGTTCAGGAACCGCGACAGCTCCGAGCCCTCCTCGCCGACGTCGGCGCCCGGCTCGTCGCGCAGCAGCGAGGGGACGAGCCGCGCGTACTCGGGGCCCTCGGCGCCGTAGCGGATCCGGACGAGCTCGATGAGCCGTTCGATGAACGGCGGTTCGAGCTGGTCGCCGGCGATCTGGGTGTCGATCTCGCGGAGCAGGCTCGCGTACTCCTCCCGCTCGGCCGGGGGCCGGGCGGCCAGCTCGGCGTCGTGGGCGAAGCCCGCGCGGTGCCCGTCCTGGACGAGCCAGTTCGCCGCGCCGAGTAGCTGCTCCAGGTCGTAGGCGCCCCAGGGGTCGCGGAGCAGCTCGTGCGCGGCCCGCCGGTCGGCGGCGGCGGCCTCGGTGCCGGGCGCGGTGCCGAGCCGGTCGAGCCGGAAACCGTTGAACGCGCCGTACTGGGCGGCGGCGCCGAGGATCCAGCGCTGCACCGGGGTGAGCGAGCCGGACGGCCCGGCCGTGCCGATCAGCTCCCACAGCCTGCGGTGGAACTCGTCCGCCTGCCGACCCTCGTTCTCGAAGAACTCGGCGAGCGGCCCGCGGATCCGCGGATGCCGGACGTAGAGGCGCCGGAAGAACCGTCCGTCGCGCCAGACCAGGTGCTCGGGACGCAGCTCGCCGAACGGGACCCGCACGCCGCGGCGGGCGATGACCCGTTCGGTGAACCGCAGCTCCAGGCGGGGCCACAGCCGCGGCAGCGGCGTGAAGCGCAGCAGGAGGACGAAGGCGAGGGAGAGCAGGAGCAGGGAGACACCGGGCGCGAGCGCGAGGCCGGCCGGGCCGTCCAGCCCGGTGAGGGACAGCAGTGCCCCGCTGACCAGCAGGCCGACGCCGCCGGCGCCGGCGGCGATCAGCGCGCCGGTGGCGGCGAGGGGGACACCGCCTGCCGACAGCACGCCCGCGTCGCCGTCGAAGCCGAGAGACCCCTCGGCCAGGCTGCCTTCGACGGCTCGCTCGAGCGCGTCGAACCGACCTGCCTCCCCCATGTGTACAGACCGTACCGGATGCGGCTTTCGCCCACCCGGGGGGAGATCAGCTTTGCGGGATCGACTGGAGGTGCTGCATCAGCAGGCTGTGCCGCTGCCAGCCGTCGGGGGAGCGGCCGTCGCCGAGCGGGAAGAGCGTCAGCGGCGAGTGCGCGGGGCCGATGTGCTGGCCGGGGATGCCGGCGGGGCCGGTGAGGTGGCCGCTGACCGCGAGCCCGACGGGGGCGGCGGCGCCGGTCCAGCGCGGTTCGGTGGTGAGGTCGGCGCGGCCCGGCGTGAGCTGCACGAACAGGGACGCGACCGGCTGGTCGGCGGCGAGCGCGCCGACCAGCGAGGGCAGGTGCTGGAGCGGCGGCGGGTCGTCCTGCGCGTAGCCGACGGTGATGGTGCTGACCTCGGCGACGCCGCCGCCGTCGGTGGCGCTGAACTCGCAGATCGCCTGGGCCGGGCGCGGGCCGTCGCCGACAACCAGGAGCCGCGAGACCGACCGTCCGCGCGCGTACTCGGTGAGCGTGTCGCCGCGCCAGACGTGTTCGAGCGGCTCGGCGGCGCCGAGGCCGGCCGGCGGTTTGCCGGTGAGGAGCTGGAGCAGCCGTTCGACCGGGCCGCCGATGCCGCCCGCGGGGCCGTGCTTGGTGCGGTAGACGAGGGTGAGCTGGGCGCCGATCGGGGCGGTGGGCCGGGTGGTGAAGCCGGGCGCGTAGTCGCGGGCCTCGGGGATCGGCGCGAACGTGCTGCCGCTCCAGCGCAGCGGGCGTCCGGTGAGGCCCTCGTAGTAGCCGTCGCCGTGCCGGACGACCCAGTGCACGTCCTCGCCGGTGGCGGCGGTGCGGAGGGGGAGGGAGAGCCGCGAGTCGAGGGGGGTGACGAGCTGCAAGGTGCGGCCGGTGCCGCCGCAGTCGTCCATGGCCTGGCTCAGCCACGGGCTGAGCGGGACCACGGGCCGGTCCTGTAACACGACCATGGCCTGATCGGTCAGTGCGTCTACGGTGCTCATCCTGACCGGAGTCTAGTCGCGCACCGGGGCTCCGGAACCCCGGTGCGCGAACGGGACGACTTTCCCGCGACGCGGGTGGCCTGTGTCCAATCTGTGCTGAAATGTTACGGATGCAGCGAACAGCCCCGCCGCAGCGCGTCTACTACGCCGACACCGCCCCACCGCCTCCGGGACCGCCGGAGCGGGGGCGGCGCTGGCGCGTGCTCGGCTGGGTGTCGATCGCGATGTCGGCCCTGCTGGTGGTGGGCAGCATCACCGCGTACGGCTTCTGGCGGCGGCTCGACGGGCAGATCGACCGCGAGCACGTGGACGACAAGCTGGGCGACAACCGCCCGGCCAAGCTGAACAACGCGATGAACATCCTGCTGATGGGCTCCGACACCCGCGAGGGGGAGAACGCCCGGTACGGCACCGAGGAGGGGCAGCGGTCCGACACCACGATCCTGCTGCACATCTCTCCCGGCGGCGAGCAGGCCATCGGGATCAGCTTCCCGCGCGACTCGATGGTCAACATCCCCTCGTGCAGGAAGCGGAAGGGGAAGGGCACCTCGCCGGTCCACCTCGACATGATCAACTCGGCGTACGCCTACGGCGGTCCCGCCTGCACCTGGAAGACCATCGAGGCCGTCACCAACATCCGGATCGACCACTACGTCGAGGTGGACTTCTCCGGCTTCAAGCGGGTGGTGAACGCGCTCGACGGGGTCGAGATCTGCGTGCCGAAGGCCGTCGACGACCCCAAGGCCGAACTGCATCTCAAGCGCGGCCGGCAGACCGTCCGCGGCGACCAGGCCCTCGGCTACGTGCGCACCCGCACCGGCGGGCTGGGCGACGGCTCGGACCTGTCGCGGATCACCCGGCAGCAGGCGTTCATGGCCTCGGTCGTCAAGAAGGCCACCGACAAGGGCATGCTCACCGACCCGGGCCGCACCTACAACTTCCTGTCGGCCACGACCAAGTCGCTCAAGGCCGACGACCGGCTGTCGCTGTCGGTCATGCAGAAGCTGGCCGGGAGCCTGCGCGGGATCAGCGCCGGCAAGATCCGCTTTGTGACCGTCCCGGTGCAGGCGTACCCGGCGGACAAGAACCGCGTGCAGTTCAACATGGCGCTGGCGGGACCGCTCTTCCAGTCGGTCCGCGGCGACAACGCGCCGCCCGAGCCGCCCCCGCCGCCGGTGCCCGCGCAGCCGGACGGCCCCAAGGTGCAGCCCGTCAGGCACGTGCTGGTGCGGGTCGCCGTCTACAACGGGACCAAGATCCAGAACCTGGGGCAGCGCACGGCCGACCAGCTCCAGGAGGAGAACTTCAAGGTCGTCAAGGTGGGCACCCGCAAGGCGTCCGCCGCGGGGCGCACGCAGATCCTCTACGGGGCGGGCGCCGAGCGGCAGGCGGTGACGCTGGCCAACGCACTGCCCGGCCATCCGCCGCGCGCGTGGGCCGGGGGGCGGCCCGGGATCGTCTACCTGATCATCGGCACGGACGGGGCGAATCTGCCGGGGCTGAACCAGCGGCTGCCCAAGGTCGCCGGTGAGATTCGTGCAGATCAGGACATTTGTAAGTAGACCTAGGTGATCCGGGGGCGTCCGGCTGGTGACGGCCGCGAGAAGGCGCCCGGCATCGCGGTGTTCGGGCGGCGTCCGTCCGGGCGCACCGGTATCTTGGCGGCGCGCAAACCATCAATGGCAATAAAGCGTCACAACTAGGACGTCGGTAAAGTCTGCTCCCCGCCCCGCCTCCCCGCCCCGCCCCCTCGACCCCCTGAACTCCCCCAACCCCCTCAGCCCTGAGGAGCCACCCCCCGCCCCGGGCTCCGGTGGGCGACTACGGCCCACTTCCGAAATGGACCGCATGCTGCCCGAACCCTTCACCCTGTTGATGACCGTCTACGGCGGTGACCGGGAGGAGTATGTCCGGGCGGCGTTCCGGAGCGCGGTCGTCGACCAGATCCTCCGGCCGAGCCAGGTGGTGCTCGTCCAGGACGGCCCGGTGCCGGCCGAGCTCGCGGTCTGCCTGAAGGAGCTGGTCGCCACCAGCCCGGTCGAGGTCACCTTCCTGCCGCTGGAGCACAACCGCGGTCTCGGCCCGGCCCTGGACGCGGGACTGCACGCCAGCCGCTGCGACATCGTGGCCCGGATGGACGCCGACGACGTGGCGATGCCGCACCGCTTCCGGCTCCAGGTGCCGCTGGTGCAGTCGGGCGCGGACCTGGTCGGGGCCGGGCTGCTGGAGTTCGGCGCCGACACCGACGACATCGTGGGCCGCCGCATCCCGCCGAGCGACCCGCTCGACATCGCCCGCTACTCCCGGCTGCACGACCCCTTCAACCATCCGACCGTGGTCTACCGGCGCAGCGCCGTGATCGCGGCGGGCGGGTACGGCGACCTGCCGCTGATGGAGGACTACTGGCTGTTCGTGCGGATGATCGCCAACGGTGCGCGGGTGGTCAACGTCGCCGAGCCGCTGGTCTACTACCGGGTCGGCGACGGCGCCTACGAGCGGCGCGGCGGGCGCGAGCTGCTCCGCTCCGAGCTGCGCCTCCAGCGCGAGATGCGCCGCGAGGGGTTCATCTCGCGCTCGCAGTACTGGCGCAACGTGCTGGTGCGCGGCGGCTACCGGCTGGTCCCGACGCCGATCCGCCGGCCGTTCTACCGGTGGCTGGTGGCCCCGTACGGGGCGCGCCGCAACCGGTCGCGCGGACGGCTGGAGATCCCGGACGCGCAGATCGCCGAGTCCACCGCGTACGTGCCGCGCCATGCCCGTCCCACCGCCCCGCGCACCCCTCAGGGCCCCGCGAGCGGATTCGGGCCGCCCGAGCCGACGCCGCCCCACAGCGAACGCTGACGCCCCGGGCGCCGCGCGGGCGGGCGCGAACAGCGGCCGAACGGGCGGACGCCGCGTCCGGGGCCGGACGCGGCGTCCATCGGGGCGGCCGGGACGTGCCCGGCGCGGTTCCGGCTACGGGACCGGGCGGGTCCACAGGACGGGCTCCTCGCCCGCCGCGCCGGCGCTGCGGCCCACGCCGAGCAGCTTGCCGCCCAGCGCGACCAGCCCGGTGATCTGCTGGTCACCCTGCCCGGCGAGACCCTCGGCCCCGGGCGTCGCGGCCTGCCAGGCCGAGCCGTCGGCCGACGTCCACGAGACCACGTCGGAGGTGCCCTTCTCGGTGCTCGCGCCCGCTGCGGCGAAGCCCTTGGGCGTCGCGGTCAGCGCCGTGACGCGCAGCTCGCGCACGGGCGCGGGGAGGGTGACCCCCCGCCAGGTCTTCCCGCCGTCGGACGAGACGTACCCGAGCGGCACCGAACCGGCGCTGCCGGACGCACTGCCCAGCGCGACGAGCAGGTCGCCCTTGGCGGTGACGTTCGTCAGCGACCCTTCGGACAGCCCGGCCGGCAGCGGAAGCTGGTGCAGCCTCCACTGCTTGCCGTCGGTGGAGTTCCACACCGCCGGACGCTGGCCCGGGGCGTCCTGCGCGGCCGGGTCCTGCACGCCGCCGGCTGCGACGTAGCCGAACGCGCCGCCGACCGCCGAACGCAGCCACCGGTTGCCCTTCGGCAGTGCGGTGAGGTCGTTCCTGCCGACGCCGCGGCCCCGCTGCCAGTTCTTCAGGTCGGCGGAGAACCATGTCGCGCCGGACAGCCCGTCCTCACCGACGATGACATAGCCGGACGGTCCCGCCGCGGCGCCGAACGTGGCCAGCGACTGCTGCCCGTTCTGCGCGAAGGCCTGGTTGCCGTCGGCCGCCTGCCAGCTCGCGCCGTCCGCGGAGGTGACCACCAGCGAGCGGCGCGGCTGCCCGCCGCCGTCGCCGACCGCGAGCCAGCCGTTGGCGCCGGCGGCGACGCCCGTCAGCCGCTGGGACAGCGGGCGGGCCATCCCGCCGGGGAACTGCGCGCGGTTCCAGGCGGCGCCGTCGGGCGAGGTCCAGACCGTCGCCTCGCCGCCGCTGCTGCCGACCGCGACCGCGCGGCCGTCCTTGGCGGCCAGCCCGGTGACCGCGTGGTCGGGACGGACCGCGCCGGGGATCTTGGCCGGGTCGACCGGGACCTCGGTGCCGCGCGCGTCGCGGACGGCCAGCAGGGAGTTGAGGTCGCCGGTGCCGGTGTCGCGTCCGACCAGGACGGTCTGCTCGCCGGACGCGGCGACGCCCTGGAGTGCCCGGCCGCTGTTGGAGGCGAGCGTGCCCGCCTCCTGCCAGGACGCGCCGTCCGCGGAACGCACGACCAGGGTGTCGCGGCCCCGGGACACCACGCCGACGTAGCCGCCGTCGGAGGCCAGGACCCGGTCGACCTGCCGGTAGCCGGACGACCGGATCCTGCCGCCCTGCTTCCACCGCTCGCCGTCGGTGGAGGTGAACACCTGCCCGTACGCCGAGGAGCCGGACTTGACCTCGCGGATCGCCATCAGGCCCGGCCTGCCGCCGCCGATGATCAGGTTGCGGGTGCCCTTGGGCGCGGGGACCTTCGCCGGCGCCCAGGTACGGCCGCCGTCGCTCGACTTCCACACCCGGCGGAACGTCGGCTTGCCGGGCGCGGGCGTGTGCTGGCTCTCGACCAGCACCGCGCCGCCGCTCGCCGCGGCCTCGATGAGCGACACCCTGCCGCGCACCGGGATGCCGACCTGCCCGCCGGTCAGCGCCTCCCAGCGCTGCCCGTCCGGGGACAGCCAGGCCGCGGGGACCGAGTCACTGAAGTCGCCCTTGCGGGAGTTCTCGCCGACGGCCAGGAAGCCGCCGTCGGTGCCGATCACGCGCTGGACGCGGTTGCCGGGGCCGAACGCGTCGCCGGCGGCGTCCGGGAGGCGGCGCCAGGTGCGGCCGTCGGTGCTCGTCCACACGGCGCCGCCGCCGGGACGGGTGCCGATCGCGACCCAGCCGCGCGGGCCGCCGGCCACCTGCCGGGGCACCTCGCCGTTGGCGGGCTCCCCGCCGTCGGCGCCCTGCACGTCGGCGGACTTGAACGTCCTGCCGCCGTCGGTGGAGTACAGCAGCACGCCGCGGTAGTTGCCCGGGTCGGCCTCGCCGCCCGCGGCGACCACGGTCGAGCCGACCGCGGCGACGCCGGTGAGCTCCTGGTCGCGGCCGTCGGAGCGGGCCGCCGGGTCGGCGGGGAACAGCTTGCCCGCGAGCCGGGCGCCGTCGTCGCCGCCGTCGGACCCGTCGTCGCCGCCGAGCAGCACGACCGCTCCGGCCGCCACCAGCGCCACGGCGGCGACGCCGCCGACCGCGCCGAACAGCACCTTCTTGTTGAGCCTGCGCTTGGCGCGCTTGGACGGGGCGTCGGTGCGCCACGGCTCGTTGATCTGGGGCGGCGGGACCGCCTGGTGCCGGAGGTCGGGCGCGGCCTGCTGGTGCGCGCCGGCCTGCTGACCAGGGATCTCCTGCGCCCAAGGGAATGGCGCGGGCTGCGGCGCCTGCTGCTGGTGGTGCTGGTGCGGAGTCTCGGGGATCTCTTGTGCCCAGGGGAACGGCTCAGGCGCGGACGGTGCCGGCGGCTGCGGTGCCGGGGGCTGGGGCGCGGGGGGCTGCGGCGCGGCGGGGATCTCCTGCGCCCAGGGGAACGGCTCAGGCGCGGACGGCGCGGACGGCGCGGGCGGCTGCGGCGCCGGAGGCTGCGGCGGGCCGGGCATCTCCTGCGCCCAAGGGAACGGCTCGGGGGCCGGTGGCTGCGGTCGCGGCTGCGGCACCGGAGGGGCCGGTGGCTGCGGCGCGGGCGGCTGGGGAGCCTCGATCTGTTCCGTTGCGGGCTCCGGCATGGGCGCCGGGATCTGCTGGGTGGCCGGTTCCGGTGCCGCGAACGGCTGCGACACCTGGGTCCGCGTGCGCTTGGGGGGTGCGGTGCCGCTCGGGCGCTCGACGCGGGTCCGGTCGAGATCCTCGTCCTCGTCGTCGTCCAGGTCGTCGTCGGCGGCCCCGGCGGCTTCGGCGCCGGCCGGCATGAACTCCGACAGGTCGGTGATGGTCTCGTCCATGGACGGGCCGCTACGGAACGGCGGCGCCTGCTCGGACGGGGAGGACGCCTCGCTGAACGACGGGGGCCCCTGCGGCGGCCCCTGCCGGTCGCCCTGCGGGAAGATCTGCGTCCGCATCGTGCCGCTGATGTCGAGATCGGTGACGGTGCGGTCGGACAGGCCCTCGTCCGCGGGCTCGGGCGGCGGCGAACCGAACTCCGGCAGGGGCTCGGTCTCGGGCAGCAGGTGCGCGCCCGGCGGCCGGTCCTGATCCAGCCACTGCGGGGGCGGCGGGGGAGCCTGCTCCGGGGTCTGCGGGCGCTCCGGCTCGGACCGGCCACCCTTGGGCTCGTCGTCAGGCGTTCCGGTCGGAGTCACACCCGCCCTCCCCTTGGCCGTGCGATCGGTGCGTCGTCACGGATCATAGCGACGCCGGGCGGCGTTGATGACCTCGTCGGTCGGCCTCGGCCCGTGCCGCAGCCCGTCGCGGATCCCGGTGCGCAGACCGCGCCGCAACGTGCCGCGATCGCCGGAGCGCGCGTAGGTGCGGGCCCAGCGGCGCAGCGAGGATCCGGCGTACAGGACCCGCTCGGCCGGGCCGAGCCCGCGGCTGCGGGTGAACAGCCACAGCTTGTTGCGCACCTCGTAGTAGAACCGGTCGCCGGGGTCGGCGTCGGTGCCGCCGAACGTCCGGGTCTTGTGCACCACGACGCTCGCCGGGCAGTACAGGCCGGTGCGCCCGCGCAGCAGCCGGGTGGTGAACTCGAAGTCGTCGTTCCACAGGAAGTAGTCGGCGACGGGCAGCCCGCGTTCCCGGACGACGGCGGCGTCGACGAGCACCGACACGAACGAGGCCGAGCGGACCGGCTTGCACCCGGCCACGGCCGCCGCGGCCAGCTCGTCCCGCGAGGCGCCCGGTTTCACGCGGGGCGTGTTCATCGGATGGTCGCGGCCGTCGGTCCACACCACCCGGCTGGCGACCAGCGCCGGGGCCCGTCCGGACGCGGCGCCGCCGCCCCCGGGCGCGGTCCCGCGCTCGCGGGCGTCCAGGAGCGCGGCGAGGGCGCCCGGCTCGGGGACGGTGTCGTCGTCCATCAGCCAGATCAGCTCGGCGTCCAGCTCCAGCGCGCGGACGATGCCGGTCGCGAACCCGCCCGCGCCACCGGTGTTGCCGGCCAGCTCGACCAGGTCGGCGTGGCCGAACCGCTCGCGCACCAGGTCGGGCGTCCCGTCGGTGGAGGCGTTGTCGACCACGATCACCGCGTCCGGGCGGCGGGTCTGGGCGTCCAGCGCGGTGAGCGCCTCGACCAGCAGGTCGCGCCGCTCGTAGGTGACGACGACGGCGGTGACGCGCGGGCTCATCGGACGGTGGTCCGGCTGGACAGCGTGGGCCGGGCCGCCTCGTCCGCCGGGGCCTCTCCCGCGCCCTCGCCGTCCTGGCCGTCGGTGCCGGTGGCGACGTCGGCGGGAGCCTCACCGCCGGACGCGGACGCGGGCGCGGCGGGCTCGGGGAGCGGCGGCGGCTCGATGCCCTTGATGCGCTCGACCATGTGCCAGTAGCCCACCCGCATCTTCCAGACCGCCTGGTTGCGCTCGCTGAGATGCCGGGCCATCAGCTTGGGCAGGGCCGTGCGCTCCTGCTCGGCGCGCTGGCGGCGCAGCTCCCCGACGTCCTCGCGCAGCATGGAGATCCGGTCGAGCAGGGCGAGGATGGTGTGCGCTGCGGCGTCCACCAGCGCGCCGTCGGCCGGCGGCGCGGCGTCCGGGACGGCGTCGCCGGGCAGCAGCTCGTCGAGGTCGCCGACGACGTCGTACCCGGCCGAGCGGATCGACTCGACCAGCTCGCGGGCCCGCGTGGCGGCCCAGTCGCGCCGGTCGCCGGGCAGCGGCACCCGCCCCGGGGCGCCCTGGCCGGGCAGCACCCGCAGTGCCAGCACGTCGGTGACCAGCCGGTGGTAGAGCCACATCGGGGCGTCCTCGCGGGCCGCGCCGTTGATCCGGCGGAGCAGCTCGGTCTCGGTCCAGCTCAGCGCGGCGTTGGCGCGGGCCTCCGACAGGTCGGCGATCGCCGGGTCGACGCCGATCAGCCCGGCGAACCGCTCCCACAGCAGCTCGCGCGGCGCGCCCGGCCGCGGCATCGTGAGCACGTGCACCCGCTCGGGCGGGACGTGCGCGGACCAGCGGGCCAACACCTCGGGGATGTCGTGCACCCGCCAGAACCACGCGGCGGCGGCGTCGTCCGGCGGCCCGTCGACGACCTCGCCGAGCCAGTGCCCGAAGTCGTAGTGGAAGCGGTGCTTGACGTACTCCTGCCACTCCGAGGGGAGCAGCCCGGCCAGGTCGCGCGCCGAGTAGACGACGTGCACCTCGGCCGGTTCGAGCGACCGCACCGCCCGTCCGGCCTGCTCGGCGTCGGCGGCGGAGATGACCTCGTTGGAGACGACCGCGACGCGGGCGTCCGACTCCTTGATCCGGCTCGCGATCAGGTCCCAGGCGCCGGTCCAGTCGGGCGCCGGGTCGTCCGGCTCGCGGACCAGCCCGCGCAGGTCGCGGGTGGCCCGCACCTGCGCGGCGAACGAGCCGCCCGGCATCAACACGCCGTGTTCGCGGAGCGTCCCCGCGTTGTGCCACAGCAGGCCCTGGAGAAAGGTCGTCCCGCTCTTGGGGGCGCCGATGTGCAGGTAGACGGTCGGCGGGGCGCCGGTCGGGTCCGCGGGCACCTGGTCACTCCTGTCGGATCGCGTACGGACGTCGTCGATCGCCGAGACGGATCCCTGGCAGGGGGCGGGGACGGCCGACCGGGCCGATTTCGGCCCGAACGAGGCGACTGCGCCGGTATCTTAGCCGCGCAGCATCATCAATCATCCCAAAGCTCGCAGAACCGCCTTCTGGCCAAGCAGGCGTTGATTCTCTCTCACGATGCCGCGGGGGCGTCGAGGAAGATGGGCCGTGAACGTTGATCTTGTAGTGGCCGGCTCGGGGTTCTTCGGCCTCACCGTCGCCGAGCGCTGCGCCGCCGAACTGGGCCTGCGCGTCCTGGTGCTGGAGCGCCGCGACCACATCGGCGGCAACGCCTACAGCGAGGCCGAGCCGGAGACCGGGATCGAGATCCACCGGTACGGCGCGCACCTGTTCCACACCTCCAACGAGCGGGTGTGGGAGTACGCCAACAGGTTCACCGCGTTCACCGGCTACCAGCACCGCGTCTACTCCACGTTCAAGGGCCGCGTCTACTCGATGCCCATCAACCTGGGCACCATCTGCGAGTACTTCGGCCGCGCGTTCACCCCGGACGAGGCCCGCGCCCTGGTCGCCGAGCAGGCCGGCGAGATCGCCGCCGGCCGGGAGCCGCGCAACCTGGAGGAGAAGGCGATCTCGCTGATCGGGCGCCCGCTGTACGAGGCGTTCATCCGCGGCTACACCGCCAAGCAGTGGCAGACCGACCCGCTCGACCTGCCCGCCGAGATCATCGGCCGGCTCCCGGTGCGGTACACCTTCGACAACCGGTACTTCAACGACACCCACGAGGGGCTGCCGGTCGACGGCTACACCGCGTGGCTGGAGAAGATGGCGGACCACCCGAACATCGAGGTGCGGCTGGAGACCGACTTCTTCGACCACCGGGACGAGTACGCGGGCAGGGTCCCGGTCGTCTACACCGGACCGCTCGACCGCTACTTCGGGTACTCCGAGGGCGAGCTCGGCTGGCGCACCCTCGACTTCGAGCTGGAGGTCAGGCCGACCGGCGACTTCCAGGGCACCCCGGTGATGAACTACGCCGACGAGGACGTCCCGCACACCCGGATCCACGAGTTCCGGCACTTCCACCCCGAGCGCGCGCACTACCCGGCGGACAAGACCGTGATCATGCGGGAGTTCTCCCGGGCCGCGGACCGCGGCGACGAGCCGTACTACCCGATCAACACCGCCGAGGACCGCGACCGGCTGCTGCGCTACCGCGAGATGGCCGCGCGCGAGGACGGCGTCCTGTTCGGCGGGCGGCTCGGCACCTACCAGTACCTCGACATGCACATGGCCATCGCCAGTGCGCTCAACATGGTCGACAACCGGCTGCGGCCCCACTTTGCGTCGAACGAGCAGACCCGGGGCGAGCGGCTCATCAGCGGAGGAGCGGACCGATGACCGAGCGGGCCACCCAGCCACGGCAGACCGGACCGCGGCGGAGCGCGGCAGCGGCGGGACGCACACTCATCCAGCAGGCCGCCGCCCGCCCGCAGGAGGCCGTCCCCACCGAGGGCGCCGCTGCTGAGGCCGCTCCGGCGGAGGCCGTCCCCACGGCGACCGCCTCCACCGAGGCCGTCCCCACGGAGGCCGCCCCCATGGCGACCACCCCCACCGAGGCCGTCCCCACGGAGGCCGTCCCCACGGAGGCCGCCCCGGCGGAGGCCGCCCCGAAGGAATCCGTCGCCGTCTCTGCCGCCTCCGCTGCTCCGGCCGCGGAGGAGGCAGCCGCCCCGGAGCCCGACGAGGCCACGGAGGCCACGGAGGCCGCGGAGTTCCCGGAGGCCGCCGAGCCGGTCGCTGAGGCCGGTGCCGTGCGGGAGGCCGGCGAGCGCGGGTCGGGGGAGCAGGCCGCGGTCGAGCGGTCCGGCACCGAGCACGCCGACGCCGGCACCGAGCACGCCGACCCCGTCCCGGATCCCGACCCCGTCCCGGTCGAGTCGGCGTCCGCGGACGACGGCGCGGTCGGTGACGGCGAGGGGCTGCGCATCCTGCACCGGGTCGTGATGCCCGCCGAGCGCGACTTCGACGTGCTGAAGCTGTACGTCGACGGCAACGCGGTGTTCGGGCGCCGCACCGCCGACCTCCAGAGCGCCGCCGAGCAGGTGCTGTCGGAGCAGGACGGCGACGCCGCGCGCGCCGCCCGCGCGGCCGGCTACCGGCCCGCCTCCACCGACGACAGCGCCGAGATCGTCGGGCGCCGCAGCCTCATCGTCCCGTCCGGCGCGCGGGTCTCGTTCTGTAGCTACTTCAACGCCTTCCCGGCCGGCTACTGGCGCCGCTGGAGCACGGTGGAGCAGGTCCGGCTCCGGGTCCGGGTGCGCGGCGAGGCGACCATCCTGATCTACCGCTCCACCGGCAAGGGCCACCTGGAGCGGATCAAGTCGCTGCACATCGACTCCGACACCTCCGTCGAGGAGACCGTCGACCTGCCGCTCGCGCCGTTCATCGACGGCGGCTGGTACTGGTTCGACATCATCGCCGACGGGCGCACCGCCGTCCTGGACAGCGCCGACTGGTGCGCGGTCACGGGCCGCGTCGAGCCCGGCACCGCGACGCTCGGCATCACCACCTTCAACCGGCCCAAGTTCTGCGTCGAGCAGCTCACCGCGCTCGCCGCCGCCGGCGACGTGCTCGACGTGGTGGACGAGATCCTGGTCGTCGACCAGGGCACCGAGCGGGTCGAGGACCATCCCGACTTCGCCGCCGCCGCCGAGGCGCTCGGCGACCGGCTGCGGATCATCGACCAGGCCAACCTCGGCGGCTCCGGCGGGTTCGCGCGGGTCATGCACGAGACCGTCGAGGCGGGCCGCAGCACCTACGCGCTGCTGCTGGACGACGACGTCATCCTGGAGCCCGAGGGCATCCTGCGGTCGGTCACCTTCGCCGACCTGGCCCGCGGCCCCGTCATCGTCGGCGGGCACATGCTGGACCTGTACAACCGGTCGGTGCTGCACGTGTTCGGCGAGAGCATCGCCCGCTACCGCTGGTGGATGGTCCCGGCCGCGCACACCGAGATGTCGCACGACCTCGCGCACGCGCCGCTGCGGCACACCCCCTGGCTGCACCGCCGCGCCGACGTCGAGTACAACGCGTGGTGGATGTGCCTGATCCCGGTGGACGTCATCCGCAAGATCGGCCTGTCGCTGCCGTTCTTCATCAAGTGGGACGACATCGAGTACGGCCTGCGCGCCAAGGCCGCCGGGGTGCCGACGGTGTCGCTGCCGGGCGCCGCGGTGTGGCACGTCCCGTGGCACTCCAAGGACGTGATGACCGACTGGCAGGCGTACTTCACCGAGCGCAACCGCGTCATCACCGCGCTGCTGTACTCGCCGTACGAGCGCGGCGGCAACATGCTCAAGGAGAGCCTGTTCATCACCATCAAGCACGCGCTGGCCATGCAGTACTCCACGGCCGAGCTGATGCTGATGGCGCTGGAGGACGCGCTCAAGGGGCCCGCCGACCTGCACCCGTCGATCATCACCAAGATGGGCGAGCTGCGCGAGATCCGCGCCGGGTTCGTGGACGCGCAGGCCAAAGCCGACCTGGACGAGTTCCCCGCGGTCCGGCGCAGCAAGCCGCCGCGCAAGGGCCGTGACGTCGTCCCGCCCAAGAACCGGCGCGCGATGTTCCAGACCGCGCTGATGGGCGCGGCCCGCCAGATCAAGCCGGTCGGGGCGCACCCGAAGACGCACCCCGAGGCGGTCGTCCCGCACGTCGACCAGACCTGGTGGCTGCTGACCAAGTTCAACAGCGCGCTGGTCTCCTCGGCGGACGGCACCAAGGTCTCCTGGTACCAGCGCGACCCGCACCGGTTCTGGTCGCTGATCCGCCGCGCGTCCGCGCTGCACGCCAGGCTCGGCAAGGACTGGGCGGAGCTGAGCCTCCAGTACAAGGAGGCGCTCCCGTCCCTCACCTCGCAGGAGGAATGGGTGGAGACCTTCGCCAAGGCCCGGCAGGAACGATGACCGCGGGCGCCGGGCTCGCCGGCCCGGGACCCGCCGACCCGGGCCTGGTCGAGCCGGGACTGGCCGACCCGGGCCTGGTCGAGCCGGGACGCGGCGGCGGCCTCGCCGAAGTGGTCCGCCGCCGCTACCTGCTGAGGCTCATCGTCCGGCGCGAGCTGCGCGCCCGCTACCAGGGCTCGCTGCTCGGCCTCGGCTGGTCGTACGTGCGCCCCGCCGCGCACTTCTCGGTGTTCTTCTTCGTGGTCGGCGTGTTCCTCGGGATGAACAAGAACGTCCAGCACTTCCCGATCTTCATGTTCTCCGGGCTGATCCTGGTGTCGTTCTTCAACGAGACATTGATCAACACCACCCACTCGGTGATTGGCAACGCGCCGCTGGTGCGCAAGGTCTACCTGCCGCGCGAGCTGTTCCCGGTGGCCTCGCTGCTGGTGTCGGGGGTGCACCTGCTGCCGGGGCTGGCGATCGTGCTGACCGTCTCGATCACCTGGGGCTGGACGCCGTCGGTGGTGGCGGTCGGGTCCGCGCTGCTCGGCTTCGCGCTGATCGCGGTGCTCGGCATCGGCCTCGGCCTGATGTGCTCGGCACTGCACGTGTTCTACCGCGACACCGACAAGGTGGTGGACATCGCCACGCTGTTCGTCACCTGGTCGGTCCCGATGATCTACCCGTGGACGGTGGTGCGCGACACCGCGCCCGGCTGGGCCCTGGACCTGTACCTGGCCAACCCCGTCGCCGACGCGGTGCTGCTGTTCGAGCGGGCGTTCTGGTGGCCCACCACCGACCGGACGTTCCTGTTCCCGCCGCACCTCACCCGGGACGGGCTGATCTCGCTCGCGCTGGCCGTGCTGCTCCTCGGGGCGGGACAGCTCGTCTTCGCCCGCCTCCAGCGCCGCTTCGCCGAGGAGCTGTGACCATGCCAGGACCCGCCGACGCGCGGGCGGCCGTCGTCGTGGACGCGGTGACCAAGCGGTTCACGCTCCGGCACGCCCGCTCGATCAAGAACATGACCGTGCGGAGGCTGCGCGGCGAGAAGCTCCGCGAGCGGTTCGTCGCGCTCGACGCCGTCTCGGCCACCATCGCGGTCGGCGAGTCGGTGGCGCTGCTCGGCGTGAACGGGTCGGGCAAGTCCACCCTGCTGAAGATCATCTCGGGGGTGATGCCGCCCGACACCGGCTCGGTCCGGGTGCGCGGCCGGATCGCCGGGCTGATCGAGGTCGGCGCCGGCCTGCACCCCGACCTCACCGGACGCGAGAACGTCTTCCTGAACGGCGCGATCCTCGGCATGGACCGGGCCGAGACGCTGCGCAAGTTCGACTCGATCGTGGAGTTCGCCGACATCGGCCGGTTCCTGGACCAGCCGGTCCGCTTCTACTCGTCCGGCATGTTCATGCGGCTGGCGTTCTCGATCGCCGTGCACACCGACCCGGACGTGTTCCTCATCGACGAGGTGCTGGCGGTCGGCGACCCGCTGTTCCGCGAGAAGTGCATCGAACGGCTGCGCGAGTACCGGCGCAGCGGCCGGACCATGGTGATCGTCGCGCACGACGCCAAGCTGCTCCGGCAGATCTGCACGCGCGGGATCTTCCTGGAGAACGGCCGGGTGGTGTGGGACGGCGACATCGACACCGCCGCCGACCTGCTGGTGAAGAAGCGCCAGGAGCGCCGCGGCAAGGCCCGTCCCGCCGCCGCGCCGCCTACCGCCGCGCCGCCCGCTTCAGGCTCGTCCGCTTCAGGCTCGTCCGCCTCGGGCCCGGGTGCCGGGCCCGCGCCGTCCGCCGGAGCGGAGGCGGGGACGGGGCGATGACCGGTCGCCCCGCGCCGGGGCCGCGGCTGCGCGAGCTGGACCTGCTGCGCTTCGTCGCGGCGGCGGCGGTCATGCTGCACCACTACGTGGGCGACATCTCCGGCTGGGGCGTGGCCCACCACCGCACCATGCCGGTGCTCGCGCCGATCGCGCACTTCGGCGCGCTGAGCGTCGACCTGTTCTTCCTGATCAGCGGGTTCGTCATCCTGATGAGCGGGTGGGGCCGCGGGCTCGGCGACTTCGCGGTGTCGCGGATCGTGCGGATCTTCCCGGCGTACTGGTTCGGCGCCTCGCTCGCCGTCCTGCTGTTCCTGGCCACCGGGATCGCCTCGCTCGGCGCGAAGCCGGGCGGCGTCGGCCCGCTCGGCGCGTACCTGCCCAATCTGACGATGCTCGGCACCGGCGTCGGCGTCCAGCCGCTGGAGGTCGTGTACTGGACGCTCTGGGCCGAGCTGCACTTCTACGCGCTGATCGGGCTGCTCGTCTGGCGCGGCCTCACCTACGGCCGCTGCGTCGCGTTCATGGCCGGCTGGCTGGCGCTCGGCGTCCTGGCCCAGGAGACGCACTCGGCGCTGCTGACGGCCCTGTTCATCCCGCAGTGGGCGCCGCTGTTCATCGCCGGGATGGGCTTCCACCTGATCTACCGGTTCGGGGCGAACCTGGTGCTGGGCCTGATCATCGGCGCCTGCTGGGCGCTGACGGTCCACTACCGGGTGACGGTCGTCAACAAGGAGCTGGTCTGGCCGGTGGTCTGGGACGCCGTGACCACCGGCGTCATCACCTTCCTGTTCCTGCTCATGCTGATGGTCGCGACGGGCGAGCTGGACCTGGTGCGCTGGCGCGGCTTCACCGTGCTCGGCGGGCTGACCTATCCGCTCTACCTGCTGCACGAGACGCTCGGCCGGGCGCTGAAGCAGTGGCTCGGCCCGTACCTCGGGAACTGGGGGCTGCTGGGCGTGAGCTGCGCCGCCGCCCTCGGTTCCGCCTATCTGGTATACCGGTTCGTCGAGCAGCCGGCGCAGCGATGGATGCGCCCGAGGCTGAAGGGGGCACTGGCACAGATCCGTGGCGGCCGGACGACGCCGTCCGGAGACCCGCCGGTGACATCGCGGCCTGAGCGCCGCCGGGTCGACGGCCCGTCCGCACGTCCAGCAGAGGTCGCCCGTTGAACGCTCCCGCTCCCAGTTCCACCCCCACCCCCACCTCCACATCCGCTCCCGCCGCTCCCCGCCACCGTCCGCCCAGCCCCCTCCCCGGCTCCGGCCAGGGCTCGCGGTTGCGCGAGCTGGACCTGCTGCGCTTCATCGCGGCCGGCGCCGTCATGCTGCACCACTTCGCCGGGGTGCGCAGCACAGTCTGGGCCGGACGGGACGGCCGCAAGATCTTCCCCGAGCTCGCCCCGGTCGCGCACTTCGGCTACCTCGGCGTCGAGCTGTTCTTCCTGATCAGCGGCTTCGTCATCCTGATGAGCGTCTGGGGCCGGGCGCCCGGCGACTTCGCCGTCTCCCGGATCGTGCGGATCTTCCCTGCCTACTGGTTCAGTGTGCTGCTCGGCGTGGTCCTCTTCCTGGTCACCGGCGCGGCCGTCCCGTTCCGCCCGGACAATCCCGACCCGGTCGGACGGTTCCTGCCCAACCTGACGATGCTCCAGGACGGCATCGGGGTCCTGCCGCTGGAGGTCGTCTACTGGACGCTCTGGATCGAGCTGCACTTCTACGTGCTCATCGCGCTGCTGGTGTGGCGCGGCATCACCTACGGGCGTTGCGTCACGTTCATGGTGTCCTGGCTGCTCGTCGGCGCGTACGCGAAGGAGGCCGACAACGAGCTGCTCCAGAAGCTCCTGTTCCCGGAGATGGCGCCGCTGTTCATCGCGGGGATGGCGTTCTTCCTCATCTACCGGTTCGGGCCGAACCTCGCGCTGGGCCTGATCGCCGCCGCCTGTTGGGCGCTGTCGGTGCACTACGGCGTCCAGGACATCAACGAGCTGAACACGTGGCCGGGCGTGCACGAGACCGTGGTGCCGATCGTCCTGACCGCGCTGTACCTGATCATGATGCTGGTCGCGCTGCGGAAGCTGTCCTGGCTCGGCTGGCGGGGCTTCACCGTGCTGGGGGCGCTGACCTATCCGCTCTACCTGCTGCACGAGATGGTGGCGCGGGCGATCGTCAAGCAGTTCTTCCCGCACCCGGTGCTCGACCGGCTGACCATCCTGCCGGTGATCACCGCCGCCGCGCTGCTGTCGGCGTACCTGGTGTACCGCCTGGTCGAAGTGCCGATGCAGAAGATGATGCGGCCGAGACTGAAGTCCGCCCTGGCGCAGATCCGCCGCGACGGAGCCCCGCCGGTGCCCTAATCTGAATCCGTTTGGCGGGGTCCCTGGCCGCTCTTCCGCTGCTTGATATCCGATATCCGAAAGGCATGTGATGCTCGGCGCGAAGCCGCGGCGATGGCTGGCCGCACTGACCGCGGGGGCGCTGCTGCTCGCCGGATGCGCCGACCCCGGCTCCGGGGGCACGGGCGGGGGCGGCAAGAAGAACGTCGCACCCGCCAAGAAGCCCAACATCGTCTACGTGCTCACCGACGACCTGTCGTGGGACCTGGTCGACTACATGCCGAACGTCAAGCGGCTCCAGCAGCGGGGGCTGACGTTCTCCAACTACTTCGTCGCCGACACCCTGTGCTGCCCGTCGCGGGCGACGATCCTCACCGGCAAGTACCCGCACAACACCGGCGTGCTCAGCAACGATCCGCCGTTCGGCGGATTCGACGTGTTCCGCAACAAGGGCAACGAGCAGGCCACGTTCGCCACCGCCTTGCAGAAGGCCGGCTACCGCACCGCGCTGATGGGCAAGTACCTCAACGGCTACGAGCCCAACAAGCGCCAGGGGGCCGCGCGCACCTACGTGCCGCCGGGGTGGTCGGAGTGGCAGGTCACCGGCCTCGGTTACGCCAACTACAACTACGACCTGAACGGGAACGGGACGCTCACGCACTACGGCCGCGGTCCCGGCGACTACCTCAACACCGTGCTCGGCGGGAAGGCGGTCGACTTCATCAACCGCTCGTCCGACCAGAAGCAGCCGTTCATGCTCCAGATGTCGACGTTCACGCCGCACTCCCCGGCGACCCCGGCGCCCGAGGACGCCGCGTCGT
This sequence comes from Actinomadura xylanilytica, assembly GCF_030283145.1. Lineage (GTDB taxonomy): Bacteria > Actinomycetota > Actinomycetes > Streptosporangiales > Streptosporangiaceae > Spirillospora > Spirillospora xylanilytica. The sequence goes on along the minus strand of NZ_JASNWE010000002.1, from coordinate 134,278 downwards.
TCGCGCACGTCAAGGCGCCGCGCCCGCCGGGGTTCAACGAGCCCGACACCGGCGACAAGCCGGGCTGGCTGCGCCGGTACCCGCTGCTGCGGCCCCGGCAGCTCCGCGAGGTCGACGCCGCGTTCCGGCAGCGGGTCCGCGCGGTCCAGTCGGTCGACCGGATGATCGGCAAGCTGGAGGCGGCGGTGAACGCGCGCGGGGCGGGCGCCGACACCTACTTCGTGTTCAACTCCGACAACGGCTACCACCTGGGTCAGCACCGGCTCCGTGAGGGCAAGCTCACCGCCTACGACACCGACATCCGGGTTCCGCTCGTCGTGGCGGGACCGGGGGTGCCGGTGGGGCGCACCGAGGCGAGGTTCGCGCAGAACACCGACATCTGCCCGACGTTCGAGGAGCTCGCGGGCGTGAAACCGCCCGACACCGTGGACGGGCGTTCGCTGGTGCCGCTGCTGCGCGGGCAGCGGGTCGACGGGTGGCGGTCCACCGCGTTCATCGAGCACCGCGGTCCGAACTACAGCCACGACGACCCGGACCTGCCGCGCAAGTACGGCGGGAACCCGCCGACGTACCAGGCGGTCCGCACGGCCAACGAGCTGTACGTGGAGTACGAGAACGGCGACCGCGAGTACTACGACCTCGCGCGCGACCCCCACGAGCTGGGCAACATGTGGGGACAGGCGCCGGGCGCACGCAAGACCGAACTGCAATCGGTCATCACCTCGTACCGCACCTGCGGCGGACCCAACTGCCGCGATCTCTAGCCGTCGCACTGGACAAGGGCGACGGCTCCGCGGTACGCGACGGCGCTCAGCGTCACCCAACCGCGCTCAACCGCGCTCAACCGCGCTCAACCGCGGTCAGCGGGGTTCGAAGCGCCATAGCTGCGGGGCGCGCTGGTTGCACGCCGACTGCCGGACGACCGCGCCCTCACTCTGTGCGCCGTCCGTCACCTCAAGGCACCGGCCGTCCGCCTTGAGGGTCGGGGTGTAGTAGTTGCCCGCGACCCGTTTCAGTAGCCAGCCGCCCCCAGGGCACTCGCCACTGCCGAGGCACCGTCCGGTACGGGTGTTGCGCAGCCACTGGGCGCCGTCTCCCGTGGGCGCGACCGTCCACCGCTGGCGGGGGCGGCTGTCGTCGCAGGGAAGCTGGGTGAGGGCGTCTCCGGGGCCGGTGGCGTCCAGGCAGAGACCGCTGTGGGCGTTGCGCACCCGGTAGGGGCCGTCCTTGGGTTCGCCGGGCGTGGTCGTTAGGGAGGCCGCGCTCACGTACGCCTGGCATCGTCCGTCGCTACCGCGCTTGGTCGCGACCTCCAGCACGCCGGAGCCGTTCCCCAGGGGAAGCAGGCTGGAGCTGTAGTTGGAGCACACGACTTCGTCGTGGTCCGGCTGGGAGGAGAACGTCACGTGCACTGGGGCGGGCTGCTCGTACCAGCGTCCGTGTCCGTTTTCGGTATTGACGAGGAGGGTCGAGCCGCTCGCCGGACGAGAGAGCTTCCCGCCGTGGTCCCGGAGCAGCCCGCCGACGAGCAGGAGCCGTCCATCGGGTCCGCCGCCGGGCGCCCACGCGATCGTGGGCGCGTGGTAGAGGAATTTGCCGTCCGACGTACGGGCCGCCGTGCCGCGGTCGCGTGGGTCGCCCCACGTCCAGCCGTCTGCGGACCGCCGGTAGTAGACCTTGCAGGAGTCCGACCCCGCCGGACCGCACATCTCATACGTCATGAGGTACGAACCGTTGGGCAGTCGCCGCACGACCGGCATCCCCGGCCGGTCGTGCTCTCCAGGGGCGACGACGGTCGTCTTGGGGCCCCAGGTCGCGCCGCCGTCGGTGGACGCCACCTGCGCGAGCGCCTGGTCGTAGCCGGGCTGGGTCTCGTCCGCGAAGTAGCAGACCAGCCGTCCCTGGCCGTCGAGCGTCAGTTCCGGCTCCCAGAGGCCGCGGTCCCACGGCGTCCCGTCCGGCGCGGAGGCGCAGCTCGACAGGTAGGCCCAGGAGCGCCCGCCGTCGACGCTGCGCCACACGCGCAGCTCGGGACGCCGGCCGGGCGCGTGGTTCTTCATCCCGGCGGTGCCCGCCCACAGCAGCGTCCCGGCGGGCTGCGCGCCGGCCTGCCGGGGGAGTTCGAGCAGGCTGCCGCAGCAGCCGCCGCGCCCCTCGGCCGCGGCGGGATCGCGGATCTCCGACATCGGACGGAACGACCGGCCCTCGTCGGAGCTCTCGTAGAACCGCGCCACATCGGTGACGCCCTCACCCGCGGATGTGGCCACGGTCAGGACGATGCGACCGTCGCGCAGCCGGACGACCCTTGGGTACATCGCCGTCCGGTCCTCCAGGAGCCGTTCCGGAAACGCGGCGAACGCGGCGGGCCCGCCTGAAGAACGCGGCGCGCCCGCCGGGCCCTCGCGGTTCTGGGCCGCGGCCGACTTCTCCGGCGCGCCCGTGCAGCCTGCGAGGGCGAGGGCGAGCACGGCGCAGAGCGCGGTGAAGGACGCCGACGACGGCGCACGTGCGCTCAGGCCGGTGCCGCCCCTCATGCCCTCCCCGCTGCCGTCAGACGCTGAGGCCCCTGCTCATCCACCGCAGCACCTGCGGAAGGACGCGGTTCCAGGTCTGGAAGTTGTGGCCGCCGCTGTCGAGAGTGATCGACGACGCCCGCATCGGCGGCTTGACGAGGGAGAGGAACCGCTCGGTCCCCTCCTTGTTCTTCTCGCCGACCTTGCTGGTGGTCACCAGCACCGACACGGGCGGCGGCGGCATATGGCCCAGCCGCCAGAACAGGTCGTTCTCATTGCGGACGGTCTGGCTGCCGCCGTACAGGTCGCCGGTCGTGACGTCCTTGATGGCGCCGTAGTACCCCGACAGGGACGCGGCGGCGGAGAACACGTCCGAATTGCGCATCGCCAGCTTGAGCGAGCAGTAGCCGCCCGTCGACAGGCCGAAGACACCCCAGCTCTTGCGCGCGTCGGGCACCCGGTAGTTGGCGCGGACCGCCTCGGGCAGGTCCTGGGTGAAGAACGTCGACGTCTGCGGCCCGCCGGGCACGTCCATGCACTCGGTGTCGCGGCCGGGGACCATCGAGGGGCGCAGCAGCACGTAGACGGTGGGCTGGACCCGTCCGGCCCGGATCTCGTCCCGCGCGGTCTGCGGCACCTTGACCTGCGTGACCAGGTTGCGTAGCGCGCCCGGGTAGCCGCTGAGCGCCACCGCGACGGGGAAGCGGCGCTTCTCGCCGCCGGGCTGGAAGTACTGCGGGGGCAGGTAGACGTAGGCGCGGGCGTGCAGGCCGGAACGGGCGCCGCGGATGTCGACGGTGTCGAGCCGGCCGTCCTTCTGCGGGACCCCGCCGATCGACATCTCCGGCTTGCGCTTGATCAGCTTGGCGTTCACCCCGACACCGCCCTGGCCCTGCCGCTGGGTGAGCCGCCCGCCGTCGCCGGCGCCGCCCGCGCCGGCCAGCTCGCCCCAGCTCTCGTAGAAGCCGAAGTTCCGGTTGATCACCACCAGCACCGACAGCGTGATCAGTACCTGGCACACCGCGATCAGCCCGAGGCGGCCGGCGATGAACCCGGCACCGGACCCGGCGAGGCGGCGCCAGCCCCAGACGGTGGCGGTCACCAGAGCGATCACGACCACGATCAGCAGGCAGAGCAGCGGCCGGCCGGTCAGTGACACACGGAACTCCTCGGGAAGCTCGACGTATCCGTGGACACCGGACATTACCGCCCTCGTCCGCCTTGCGGCGCGGGTGGCGTCCGGGTTCGGGTCCGCCCCGAACCCCGGACGGGCCCGGTTCCGGGCGCCGCCGGGGAGGTGACCCGATACCGGGAAAATCGGTCGGAAGTCCCGAGAATCCGCCGACGCGCTGGCCGGATCCGGCCAACTTCAGCGTTGGGCCCTGTCCGATCTTTCCCGCAGGTGAACCTGGTGACCGAATTGGCATGTCAAGTCGGTCATTGGGATTCGTGTTCGGTTGAACATGCCGCGTCGCTCCAGGAACCTCTTTACTCTGTGCGGTGTAGGAATCCACCCAACCCCAGCCCCAGGCGTTCCTCACCATTCCGCAACTCCCAGGGGTCTCTCGACGTGACGGACATGGCGAGCGGGTCCGCGATGGCGCGGTTCACCCAGGCCGACCGCGTCTATGTCGGCTGGCGCTACGCACAGGTGCATCCCGACCCGGGACCGCCTCCTCCCGCCCCACCCCCGTCCCCTGAACGCGGCCCCGTGCCGCCGCCCGTCCGCAGGCCCGGCGAGCACATGGCCGCCCGGCCGCTGTGGATCGCGGCCTTCGGCAGCGTCGTCGGCGACGTGCTCTTCCTGACCTGCGGCCTGGCGGGCGTGCTCCCCTGGGCGTTCGCGCTGGTGGCGCTGCTCGCCTGCGCGGTCATCCTGGGGATCACCGGCCACCTGCTCTGGCAGGACGAGCGCGCCGTCCGGGCCCGGCTGGCCGCCGAGCGCGCCCTCGGCGAGCGGGCCCGCGCCGCCCGCGACCGGGAACGCGAGACCGCCGAGCGCGAGCACGCCGACGCCTACCGCGACTGGGAGCGCCGCAGCCGCGCGTACGAGGCCCAGCGCGAGTGGTACCCGGTCGCCGTCCCGCCCGGCGTCGACCGGGTCGACGTCGTCGGCGGCACGCTCGCCGGCTGGTCCGCCACCGTCACCACCATGGGCGCCGCCCGCCTCGCCGCCGGTGCCCGCCTCACCGTCATCGACCTGTCCGAGGGCGCCGTCGCGCACGACCTGCTGCGGCTGGCCGCCGACCGCGGCGACGACCCCCTGGTGTGGGTGCTGCCGAACGACCTGCCCCGCCTGGACGTCACCCGCGGCCTCGGCCCCGAGGCGCTCGCCGACGTGCTGTCGCTGGTGGTCAGCGCGGGCGAGGAGCAGGGCAGCACCCGCGACCTGTCCTTCGACAACTCGATCCTGGAACGGATCATCGACGTGCTCGGGCCCGCGGCGACCCTCCCGCGGATCACCGCCGCGCTGCGGGTGCTGGCCCAGGTCGGCGACCCCCGCGACGACCTGCGCAAGGGGCTGCTCACCGACGAGCAGCTCGAACGGGTCGCCACGCTGTTCGGCCGCGACGCCACCGACCGCATCGTCGTCCGGCGCGCGTGGGCGCTGGAGGCCCAGCTCCGCAAGTTGGAGAAGCTCGCCGCCGAGCAGGTCCGGCTCCCGCCGTCCCGGCTGCACGTGGTGTCGATGGACCGGCGCGCCGGCGTCCTCACCAACCGGGTGCTCGGCACCTACGTCGCGACCGCGCTCACCCACCGGATCCGCGAGGCGCCGCCCGGCGGGCCGTGGGACCACACGCTGTTCCTGTGCGGCGCCGAGAAGCTGCGCGGCGACGTCCTCGACCGGCTGATCGACGCGTGCGAGGCCACCGGCACCGGGCTGGTCCTGATGTACCGCTCGCTCCCGCAGCACGTCCGCGAGCGGCTCGGCCGCCGCGGGCACGCCGCGGTCGGGTTCATGCGGCTCGGCAACCCCGAGGACGCCCGGGTCGCCGCCGAGCACATCGGCACCGACCAGCCGCTGCTGGTCGCCGAGATCACCGACTCGGCCGGCGAGACGCTGCTCGACGTCGCGGGCGAGAGCTACGCCAGCACGGTCGCCTACGCCCGGGTCCGCGGCGACGGGCTCACCGACCCGGCCTGGTCACCGCTGCCCGCCCCGGCGGCCGACGACGCCGCGCTGGTCGAGGGGATCAGCTCCGCGACCGCGTGGGCCCGCACCGTGTCGCCCCGCCGCCGCGACGGCGCCGGCGGCGCGGACGGCGCACCGGCCGCGGGCAAGCAGCGCCACCGCGAGCTGCTCATCGGCCCGCCCCAGCTCCAGGAGCTCCCGCCCACCGCGATGATCTTCACGCACTCCGGGGCGAGCGGCCGGCGGATCCTGCTGGTCGACGCCAACCCCGGCATCATCACCCTGCCCACCGCGCACTCGATGCAGTTCGAGGAGTATCTGCGCGAGCAGGAGCTACTGGAGCAGGCCGCGGTGGAACGCGACGCTCCCGGACCGTCCTCCACCGGCGAAGCGGGCACGCCGGAGCAGCCCGACGCGTCCGGTGCGGCGGCCTATCCGGAGCAGCCCGCCGCATCCAAGCCGCCGGTCGATCCGACCGTGCCAACCGCGCCGACCGTGCCAACCGCGCCGACCGTGCCAACCGCGCCGACCGCGCCGGAGGGGCCGTCCGGACCAGGCGCCCCGAAGCCGGGAACGGGCGGCGCGCCGTTCGCCGCGCCGTCCCCCGGGTCCCGGGCGCGGCACGCGCTGCCGCGCGGCGCGGCCCCGCGTAACCCGCGCATCGTCTTGCCGCTCAAGGCGAACGGGAAGCACGCCGCGGATCCGCCGTCCTGACCGTGTGGTGGCGCGCTGAGAGCGACCGGGAAAGGATGCACGGGTGACCCAGCCCCCAGGTACACCGCCGCCCGGCATGCAGCCCCCTGTGCCACGCCACCTCCTGAGGGGACGAGCGCAGGGCCCGCAGGTGCCCCCGCCCGGACCGCCTGGGCCGCCGCCCCCGAGCATGCGTCCCGCCGAGGTGGACGCGCCCGGCCTCCTGCCGGGCCCCTGGTATCGGATTCAGGCGATCCCGACACCGGAGCGGGCCGCGTCCGCCGAGTGGGACTTCGTGAGCGTGCTGCCCGCCGCGCTGTCCGCGGCCCGCAGCCGCCGCCCGTTCGTGGTCGGCTGGCTGTCGCGCGGCGGGGGAGCGCCCCTCGAACTCATCACCAACGCCGGCCCGATCAGCGCCCCCGGACCCGCGCACGGGTCCGCGCACGGGGGCGGCGCGTCCGATGCCGGTGCGGACGGTGAGGCGCACGGGCTGCTGTTCCCGAGCGGCGGACGGGGCGTGCCGATCGGCGACGCGTGGCTGGCCCACGCCGAACGCATGGCGTGGACCCGCTGCCCCGGACGGCTCGCGCCGCAGAAGGCCGCCGTGGAGGCGCCGAACCTGTTCGAGGCGACGCTCGTCACCCTGATGGAACGGCCGTTCGGCTGGTTCGTGGTGGCCGACCCGGGCGACGAGCGGCTCATCGAAGGCGAGATGCGCGAGCTGCACCACGAGCTGCGGATGCTGCGCCGCGGCGAGGACGAGCAGGCCCGGCTGGCGGTCGCCCGCGCCGACCGGCGGCTGGCCGAGCTGGACGCCTTCCGCGAGGCCGGACTCTGGCAGGTGCGGGTACTGGCGGGCGCGGCGTCGCAGGCCGAGCTGGGCCAGATCGCGCCGGTCCTGGTCGGCTCGATGGAGCTCGGGCACCACCCGTACCGGCTGCGGTCCGGGCAGGGCGGCGGCACGTTCGGCGAGATGCTGCGGCCGGGCACGGCGCCCGAGCCGCTGCGCCCGATGGCCGAGACCGAGCAGCGCTACCCGTTCACCGCCACGGCGGGCGCCATGGCCGCGCTCGCCGGGCTGCCGCGCCGCGAGGTCCCCGGGGTGCGGGTGCTCGACTCCGGCTACTTCGACGTGACGTCGGAGACCGACGGAGCCGCGGAGGCCGCCGCGCCGGAGCCGCGGATCGAACTCGGCGCGATCCTGGACGGCCAGGACCGGCGGGTGGGCCGGTTCACCATCCCGCGGTCCACGATCAACCGGCACGTGTTCGTCACCGGCGCGACCGGGTCGGGCAAGTCGCAGACCGTCCGGCACCTGCTGGAGCAGCTCACCCGCGCGGGCATCCCCTGGCTGGCGATCGAGCCCGCCAAGTCGGAGTACGCGGCGATGGCCGGCCGGATCGAGGACCTCGGCGGGCCCGTCACCGTCGTCAACCCGTCCGACCCCGGCGCGGTGCCGCTGTCGGTCAACCCGCTCGCGCCCGAGCCCGGCTACCCGGTGCAGGCGCACATCGACATGGTCCGCGCGCTGTTCCAGGCCGCGTTCGACGCCGAGGAGCCGTTCCCGCAGATCATGGCGCAGGCGTTGCAGCGGGTGTACGAGAACAACGGCTGGGACGTGGTGACCGGCGGCGGCGTCCCCGGCTCGCTCATCGAGCCCGCCGTCCCGACCCTGGAGCAGCTCCAGCACGCCGCGCTCCAGGTGATCGGCGACGTCGGCTACGGGCGCGAGCTGATGGCCGACGTCCAGGGCTTCGTGGACGTGCGGCTCCGGTCGCTGCGGATCGGCTCGGCCGGACGGTTCTTCGAGGGCGGGCACCCGGCCGACATCGGCGGCATGCTGCGCGACAACATCGTGCTCGCCATCGAGGACGTCGCCAACGACGAGGACAAGGCGTTCCTGATGGGCACGCTGATCATCCGGATCGTCGAGCACCTGCGGATGCGGTCCCGGCGCGGCGGCGGCACCGCCGGGCTGCGGCACGTCATCGTGATCGAGGAGGCGCACCGGCTGCTGCGCAACCGCGGCCCCGAGCGCACCAGCTCGCACGCGGTGGAGCTGTTCGCCGGGATGCTGGCCGAGATCCGCGCCTACGGCGAGGGCATCATCGTGGCCGAACAGATCCCCACCAAGCTGGTCCCGGACGTGATCAAGAACACCGCGCTGAAGGTCGTGCACCGGCTGCCCGCGCACGACGACCGGCACCAGGTGGGCGCCGCGATGAACCTCGACGAGGACCAGTCCCGCGAGGTGGTGTCGCTGCGTCCCGGCGTCGCCGCCGTGTTCGCCGACGGGATGGACCGCCCGCTGCGCGTCCGGGTGCCGCTCGGTGAGGGCCGCGAGGCCGTCCTGCCGGGCCCGCCCCCGCCGGTGGACGGCCGCAGGTCCGCCGCGTGCGGGTGCGAATGCCGTTCGGGCCGCGCCTGCACGCTGTACGAGCTGCGCGAGGCCGACCTGGTCGCCGGGCATCCCGACCGGGCCTGGCTGCGGCTGTGGGCCGACACCCTGGTGCTCGCGCACGTCGCGGGCCGTCCGCTGCCCGCCGTCCCGGCCGAGCTGGCCCGCACCTGGTCCCGGCTCACCCCGCGGCTGCGCGAGTGCGCGCTCGCGACGGTGCTGGAGAGGGCGGTGACCCGCAGGTCCCGGGCGCTCCGCACCGCGTTCCCGCCGTCCGGCCTCACCGCCACGGCCGCCGGCGTCGCCCAGCGGCTCCTGGACGGCTCACCCGACCCGGTGGAGCCGCCGCCCGCCACCTGGGTCATCCCGCAGGTGCGCTGGCTGCACGAGCTCGACCGGCTGTTCCCCTACGGCGAGGGCGCCCCCGACAAGCACGCGCCGGCCCCGCCGCTCGACTACCAGCTTCCCGGCCTGAAGCAGCCGCCGGACCCTAAGCTCGGCCACCGGCTCCGCGCGCTGCGCCGGCATCCGCTGTCGATGGAGCTGGACCGCAACCGTCCGCTCGCGCTCACCGCGCTGATCGGCGACGACGACCACGAGGGCTTCTACCGCGACCTCGCCGTGGTCGCGATCGGCCTCGATCCGGACGAGCAGATCGCGCACATCGCCACGACCATGCGCGTCACCGGATGGCTCGAACCGGTGCTGAGCTGGCCCGAGCGCTTCGTGGCCCCGTTCGAGGACCCGTCCGCCGGCCTGCCCTTCCTCGCCGGAGACCGTCCGCCGCCCGGCTGATACCGCCACCCGCGTGCGGGGAGTACATCGACGAGGAGCACCGCGGGGTCGTCCCCTCGTTCGAGTTCGACCTCCGGCCGGTCATCCTGCACGCGCTGCGCGCCCGGCGACTGCGGCTGTACCGCGACCTGATCATCGCCGCGGTCTGGCTCACCTCCTGGATCCTGCTCCCCGCCATGACCGCGTCCTACCTCTTCCTCGCCCTCACCGCCTCGATCCTCTACGCCGTGCCGTGGCACGGGCTGGTCTGGCGGTGGCGGCTGCTGGCCGGCCTGGTGATCTTCCACGTGGCGGCGCTGATCGCGCCGGCTGGTTCCTGGACCTCGGCGGCCGGTCCCAGTCGCTGGACGGCTACGAGCAGGACGGGAGCCGTGCCGGGTTCCTGGTGTCCTGGCCGAAGCCGTCCGCAATTTGGCCACCCATCTGGGCCTCCCCATCCCCTGACCCCCACCCCCCACGTCCGGACGCCCGCCCGTCCGCCTGTATGTCCGCCCGCCCGGATGCCCGCCCGGGTGTCGCCCGCCCGGACGCTCGCACATCGCCTGTCTGTGTGCCGAGCGGGTGGCCGGGGGCTGAGGCCGGGTGTGCTGGGTGGGCGTCAGATGGTGTCGGGGGAGCGGGCGGGGAGTCCGGCCTGCTCGGCGACGGGGCCCCAATAGCCGATGAACTCGTTCTTGGCGTCGCTGGCCCGCTGGTTGATGTCGGCCACCTCCTCGTCGGACGGGCAGCCGGGGGCCGCGTTCAGGTAGCGCTGGTTGGACTCGACCGAGGCGTCCAGCGCGCGGACCAGGGCGTCCTTGAGGTCGGTGCCGCTGGTGAGGGCGCCCACCTCCAGCGCCCGCGCCTTGCCGAGCTGCTCCTGGCGCGCGTCGCGGATCCGCTCGAGGCCGGCGCGCTCGCAGCCGCCCGTGACCACCGAGCCGAGGTCGGATCGGGTGCCCTTCATCTCCGCCAGCAGCGCGTCCACCGCTCTGGCCTGCTGGGTGAGGTCGGCCCCGGCCGCCGTGGTGGTCGGGGCGTCGGACGGTGAGCCGCTCGCCGTCTCGGTGCCGCCCTGGCTCTGCGACGGCGGACCCGAGGTCCCCGCCCCGCCGGCGGTCTTGCCGGAGCCGCCGGGCCAGAAGACGATGCCGAGGGCGACCGCGGCGAGCACCATGACCCCGGCGGCGATCAGCAGGTAGGGACCCCTGCGCTTCCGGGGCGGGGGCGGCTGCCAGATCGCCGGTTCCTCCCACGGCTCCGGCGACAGCGAGAAGGTCGCCTCGCCGGGCGACGGGGGCTGCGGCGGAAGGGGCGACGCCGCCCACGGCTCCGGGGACAGCGAGAGCGTCGACTCACCGGGCGGCGGCGCGGGAGGCCACGGCTCCGGGGACAGCGAGACGAACGTCTCCCCGGCGCCCGGCGCATCGGGCTGCGGCGGGATCTCCCAGCCCGGCGGGTTCTCCGGGTTCTGCGACCACGGCACCGGCGGCGGCTGCGGAGAGAGGCCGCCCGGCCGACCGCCGAGCGGGTCCCGGGACGTCGCGTCGGACTCCCCGGACTCGTCGTGCACGGTCGCCTCGCCCAGCAGCGCGTTGCAGCGGGTGCACCGGGGCAACGCCGGGGTCGTGTCGCTACCGCATCCCGGGCACCGCATAAAAACCCCTTACGTGAGGTCCAACGGTCACAAGATACTGCGACATCCCCTGACAGGTGCGGTCCGCGCCGGGTCGAGACGCGGTCGTGATCGAGCGGTCACACCGAGGTCCACCGCCGCTGCGGCTGGCCGGTGCTCTTGGCCACCGGGTTCCACAGCGCGACGAAGTGCTGCTTGGCGGCCGTGGCGCGCTTCTCGCCGACGGCGCGGCCCGGGACGTGCCCGGCGTCCGGGCGCGGCCTGCCCTTGCATTTGCGCTGGTTGAACTCGGCCCACTTCAGCAGCACCTGGTCGACCTCCAGCGACGACTGGAACGACTGCCGCAGGTAGGCGCGCAGCTTCTCCCCGTTCTGCAACTGGTCGACCTGGAGGCTCTGGGTGCGGCGGAGCTGGTTCTGCCGCCGCTGCGCGACGCTCCGGAACCCGTTGATCGCCTGGGGCAGGTCCCGGCACGTGCGGGACGCGCCGAGCGCGCGGGTGAGGATCTTGCGGGTGTCGGAGCTGGCGTTGAGCAGCTCGTTGACCGAGCCCGCCTGCGCGCGGGCCGGACCGGGGAGCTTCTGCTTCTCCGCGACCTGCTGCTTGTTGGAGCTCGACGCGCTCGGCGTGGCCGACGGCTTGTTCTTGCCGTCCGGCCACATCACCAGGCACACGGCGACGAGCGCCACCGCGACCAGCGCGCACACCGAGATGATGAGCGGCTTGCTCGCCTGCCCGCCCGAGTGCGGGGGAGGGGACTGCGGATACCCGCCGAACCCGTCCATCGTCCCGCCCTGCCCGCCGGGCCCGCCCTGGCCCATCGGGCCGCCGAACCCGCCGGGACCCATCGGGTCACCGGGACCCATACCGCCGCCGGGCCCCATCGGCATCGCACCGGGACCCATACCGCCAGGCCCCATACCGCCAGGCCCCATACCGCCGGGACCCATCGGGCCGGGACCCATCGGGCCGCCGAACCCGCCGGCTCCGGCGCCCTGTCCGACCGGCGGCATCTGCATGCCCTGACCCACCGGGCTCTGGTCGAATCGCGTCTGGTCGAGCGGGGAGGGCTGCTCGGCCGGGCCGGGGACGAACTGTGTCGCGCCGTCGGCGCTCGGACCGACCACCATCGTCGCGTCGGCCTCGCCGGAGCCTCCCGGGACGGCCTGCGGTACCTGCCCGCCGCCCCACGCCTGGTCGGGCGGCGGCTGGGGCGTCCACATCTCGGGTCCCGGGTCGGGCTGCACGTCCGGCTTGCGGGGTTGCGCGAACCACGAGTCGGGGACGATCGACTCGTTCGCCGTCTCGGTGCCGAACGCGGCGGGCGGCGCGCCGGGGCCTGGCTGGTCGTTCGCCCACGCGGGCGGCGGCGGAGCGCCGAACCCACCGGCCGGCGCGTTCCCGGACGGCTGCGCAGGGCTGCCCGCCATAGGGGTGTCGGGGTCGTCCTCGATCGTCCACGCCGCGGTCGCCTCTGGGTCGGCGGACGTCGGCGACGCAGACGAGGGCGCGGGCGCGGGGTCAGCGGGGGCCGGGGCCCATGCGGGCATCGGCGGCGGCACGAACATCGTGCTGTCGGCCGGTGACGGCTCGGCGGACGTCACCGGCGCGCCCAGCGGGACCGCACCGCTCGCCGGGGCCGGGTCGATCGGTGCGTTGCAGTGAGAACACCTGCCGAGCGTCCCGGGCGTGTTCGTACCGCACGTCGGACACTGCATCGCTCAGACCTCGCCTTATCGCCGCTTCGCCCACGTTGCGAGCATCGGCCCGCCAGCGGCGGGCGCTCCTTCCCACGTAACCGCGGGCTCCCGACAAAGTAATGGGTGGAGTCCTTCTTGGGCGCCTTGATGGGAATCTGTCTCACCGCGTTCGGGGCTCGCACCGAATCACGACATGTCACCGTCGGTCAAGATTGCCCCGGGTGGTTTACCTGGATCAGTGTGAGCCTCGTCGCATTCTGCCGTCCCCGGGGCGCGGATCGGGCGGAACGCGCCGGGACGCGACGGGACGGGTCGGACAACGGCTAGGCTCGGAACGGTTTCCGAGGCGCCCAGAGGCACACACCAGAGAAGACGGAGTCCATGAGCGATCTTCCGCTGCGTTCGCAGCTGGCCGTCGCGCTCGGTCGTACGGCCGCGAGGATGTCCCGCATCGCGGGCAAGGGTGACGGTTCGGTGATCGGAGGGCGGATCGGCCTCCGGCTCGATCCCGAGCTCCTCACCAGGCTCGCCCGGGATCGCAACCTCGCCCTCGTCAGCGCCACCAACGGCAAGACGACGACGACCCGGCTGATCACCTCGGCGATGACCCCGCTCGGAGAGGTCGCCACCAACGCGTTCGGCGCGAACATGCCCACCGGGCACGTGTCCGCCCTCGCCTCCGCGCGGACCGCCCGGTACGGCGTCCTGGAGTGTGACGAGAAGTACCTCCCCATGGTCCTGGCCGAGACCGGCGCCAACGTGGTCGCGCTGATGAACCTGAGCCGCGACCAGATGGACCGTGCCGGTGAGATCTGGCTGCTGGCCGGCAAGTGGCGCAAGGCGCTGGAGGCGGCCCCGCAGAGCCACGTCATCGCCAACTGCGACGACCCGCTGGTCACCTGGGGGGCCTCGACCGCCAAGAGCGTGACCTGGGTGGCCGCGGGCCAGCACTGGCGCGAGGACTCCTGGTGCTGCCCCGAGTGCGGCGGCCCGCTCGACCGGCAGGGCGGCGAGGAGAACAGCGACTGGCGCTGCCGCCAGTGCCACTTCGCCCGCCCCCGGCCCGACTGGATCCTGCACGGCGACCAGGTCGTCGCGCCCGACGGACGCTCGTTCCCGCTCGGGCAGCTCTCCCTGCCGGGCCGCGCCAACCGGTCGAACGCCGCCGTCGCGCTGGCCGTCGTCGCTCAGTTCGGCGTCGCGCCCGAGCACGCGCTGCCGCTGCTCGGCGAGGTCAAGTCGGTCGCCGGCCGCTACACGACCGTCGAGCACGAGGGCCGCCGGCTCCGGCTGCTGCTCTCCAAGAACCCCGCGGGCTGGCTGGAGGCCTTCGACGTCCTCCAGCCCGCGCCCGGCCCCGTCGCTCTCTCGGTCAACGCGCAGGGCCCCGACGGCCGCGACACCTCCTGGCTGTGGGACGTCGACTACCGGATCCTGCGAGGCCGCCCGATCTGGGTGGCCGGCGAGCGGCGCGTCGACCTCGCGGCCCGTCTCGAGGCCGCCGACGTCGCCTTCACCATGGTCGACGACATCGAGCAGGCCGTGATGGCGGTGCCTCCGGGCCACCTCGACGTGATCGCCAACTACACCGCCTTCCAGAACATCCGAACGAGGTACGGCCGTGTCGTCTGACTCCACGCAAGCCGCCCCCCGCCGTCCGCTGCGGATCGTCTGGATCTACCCGGACCTGCTCAGCACCTACGGCGACCAGGGCAACACCATTGTCCTGGAGCGCCGCGCGGCGCTGCGCGGCATCCCGACCCAGACCGTCAACCTGCGGTCCGACGAGCCGGTGCCGCCCGACGGCGACATCTACCTCCTCGGCGGCGGCGAGGACCGTCCGCAGATCCTCGCCGCGCAGCGCCTCCGCAACGACGGCGGCCTAATCCAGGCCGCCCGCCAGGGCGCCGTGGTCTTCGGCGTCTGCGCGGGCTACCAGATCCTCGGCCACGAGTTCGGCGGCGAGGAGGGCCAGCCCGTCCCGGGACTCGGCCTGCTCGACATGCACAGCAATCGCGGTGCGCAGCGCGCCGTCGGCGAGATCGTCGGCGACGTCGCGGGCGAGCTGGGGGTCCCCCGGATCACCGGCTTCGAGAACCACCAGGGCGTCACCCACCTGGGCCAGAACGTGCACCCGTTCGCCCAGGTCATCGCCGGTATCGGCAACGGCAACGGCTACGAGGGCGCCTACAGCGGCCATGTCCTGGGCACCTACATGCACGGGCCCGCCCTCGTCCGGAACCCCGGCCTGGCCGACCTCCTCCTCACCTGGGCCGCGGGCCACCCGCTCCAGCCCATCGACGACTCCTGGGCGGGCCGTCTCCGCGAGGAACGCCTCGCCGCCGTCCTGAACTGATCCGAACTCCGCCGATTCTTCGCGGCATGCCCACGGGCCGTCTCACGGACGACCCGCCGGGCCGAGCGGTGGGGCATCGCGCCGATGGACACGGCGCATGCCCCACCGAGCAGGTCGGATCCTCTTCGTGGGCGCACGATCGCGCCGCCCGCCTCAGCCGAACCCATGTGACGCCCCTCTCAGTGCTGACCGGCTTCGCTGGTGGCGGGGGTATGTCGGCGCTGCGGGCGCGGGGGCGAGTCGGGTGGAGCGGGTGGGAGCCCGGAGTCCTTGGGCTGAGAGAGGCGAGGACGCCGCAGCGGTGTCCCGCTCTCGGTGACTTCGCCCAGCAGCCTGCCCAGAGTGTCTTCGGATCGGGTGAGGACCGCCTCGATGGCGGTGAGCCGCCGGAGCTGGTCGGCTTGGGTGGCCTGCATGGCCTGGAGCAGGCGATGGTGGGCGTCCAGCCTGCCGGCGACGGTCATGCCGGTGGAGTCCTCGGTCATGCCCACGTAGGTCTCCACGGCGTTCACGCGGAGGTGGAGGGCGCTGGTGCGCAGCATGGGAGGCCGCCTTTCTCGGGGAGGTCTGCGGTTCCCAGCATGCCGGGGCCTCACTCGATGTCACTACAGAATCGCGTTCTGTGGATAACCCCGGTCGTTGATCGCGAGCTGTAGACGGGGTGGCCGCGCGGCGGGTGCTCGGCCGGCGGCAGGATCCCGCCTTGGGCGCCGCCTGCGCGGACCGGCCGTGCTCGCGCGCCATCGTTGGGCCGTGTTGAAGGTGCGTCCTTATAAACCCTTGGAAACGGCGCCAAAGTCTACACCGAAGGTTCAACGATAGCGTTGAAGCGACTTCGCCCCTATGGACAAGGATGATGCTATGGCGGATGACTCCACGACGATCGAGCTCAGCCGGTCCGAACTCCGCGAGGTCACCGGCTATGCGGTGGCGTGCGCGCGGCCTGCATTGGCGGTTTTCGAACGTGAACGTCCCGACGACCGGCGTCCACGAGCCGCGATCGACGCGGCGCAGGCGTTCGCGGACGGAGCCGAGCGGACCAAGGTGCTACGTGACTGTGCCTGGGCGGCACACCGGGCGGCTCAGGAGACCCGCGATGCAGGGCAGGCTGCGGCGAGCGACGCCGCACGTGCTGCCGCCAGCGCGTGCGGCGCGGCGTTCCTCCACCCCTTGGCCAAAGCTACGCAGGTCAAGCACATCCTCGGATCGGCCGCTCATGCCGCACGGGCGTTCGAACTCTCCGCCGGCGACGATCCCACCGTTGGAGCCGACCACATCGCGCAGTCGCGGGTCCTCGCGCATCCTGGCGTGGTGGACGTCCTGAGGCGCTACCCGGCCGCCCCGCCTGGCGGTGGGCGGGTCGGGGAACTCATCCGTCAGCTGGACGCGGCACTCCGGTGATTCCCGGCGGTGCGCTGATGTGCTGGTAGGACTCGGGTGCGGGCCCGCGTCCTCGTATGCCGGTCGGCGGAGATGCGGACGTCCGGGCCCGCCGAGAGCCACCCGGTGGCGGTGCCGTCTGGACACCGCTCCGGGGAAGCCGTGCTCAGCTTGAGAAGCGCCTGACCAGGAGCGCCAGGCGGCGTTCGTGATCCTCCTGGCGGAGTCTGCCGTTGTGCATCAGGGTGACGAGCCCGTGCAGGCCACTCCAGAAGGTCTCGGTCAGTACCTCCAGGTCGTCGTCTCCGGTGTGCGGGCGTATGGCCTGACGAAGCTCGTCGAACGCCTCGTGCAGGGCGGCCGGCGCTTCGGGCGTGGCCCACGGCAGATCGACGATGTGGGTGAACATCGCGTCGTACAGGGCGGGGCGCTGTGCGGCGAAGGTGGCATAGGCGGCGCCGATTCCGGCCAGGGTCTGGTCCGGGCCGGTCGCCGCGGTGCGGGCCGCGCGCAGGTCGGCGGCGAGGTCGGCACAACCCTCGACCGCGACCGCGGCCATGATGGCGCCCTTGCCCTTGAAGTGGCTGTAGAGCACCGGCTGGCTGTACTCGATCCGCGCGGCGAGGCGCCGCGTGGTCACCGCGTCCCAGCCCTCGGCCTCGGCCAGCTCCATCGCGGCCGTGACGATCGATCTTTCCCGTTCCGCCCGCTCGCGCTCCCGGCGCTCCTGAATCGACATGGCATCGAATCTAGCATCGCTAGCGCTCCTGTCGTTGGCATGTTAGTGTCGATCTCGTTCCTAGCACCGCTAGCACCTGGAGACACCATGCTCACCCCCATCGCCTACGGCCTGGCCATCGTGCTCAACCTCTTCTGCGTCTTCATCGGCCTGCGGTTCTTTGCGGTGCCGCGTGCCGCCGCCGCCGGATACGGTGTTCCGGCCAAGGAAGACGGGGACGCGGCCTACCTGACGATCAAGGGCCTGCGCGACGCGACCTTCGGCCTCCTCGGCCTGGTGCTGCTGGCCTTCGCGGACGCCCAGGCCGAGGCATGGTTCATGCTGGTCGTCGCCCTCCTCCCGCTTGGCGACACCGTCATCGTCCTGCGCCACGGGGGCACCAAGGCCGTTGCCTTCGGCATCCACTTCGCCACCGCCGTGGCGCTGCTCATCAGCGCCGCCCTCCTCTTCGCCGTCTGAGAATCCGAACCAGCAAGGAGCCACGCAGATGTCTTTGATCGCACCGGATTTCGACGAGTCCGTGATCGTCCGTTCCGCCGAGGCCGAGGTGATCGGCCGGGCGCCGACCACCATCCGGCTGCTGGCCGACAGCAGTTCGACCGGGGGCGCGCTCTCCACCCAGCGGGTCAGCCTCGTGAACGGCGCCGACGGCGCCAAGCCGCACCACCACTCCAATTCGGCGGAGCTCTTCTACGTGCTGGACGGCATGGCGCAGTTGCTGTCAGGTGAGCAGGTCGTCACCGCCGAGCAAGGTGACCTGGTCATCGTTCCGCCCGGCCTCGCGCACGCCTTCGCCGCCGCCCCGGGTGAGGACGCCGATCTCCTCATCGTCATCACCCCCGGTGTGGAGCGGTTCGAGTACTTCCGCCACCTGGAGCGCATCGCCTACGGGAAGGTGCCGCCGGAGAGCCTGCTGGAAGTCCAGGAGCTCTATGACACCTACTTCCGCAGCAGCACCGCTTGGGACGACGCCAGGCCCTGACGTCTTTGGGCCTGGCAGAGTGCTCCGGCCGCTGGGACGCTGCGCGCATGATCTGTTGCGGGCCCAGCCGTCGGGAGCTGATGCGCTGGAGCGCGGTGGTCGCGGGGGCGGCGCTGGTCCTCCCCGATCGCGCGCACGCGGACGAGGCGGTGCGGCCGGTGAATCTGGAGCTGGTCACGCTGACCGAGACCAGTGCGATCCTCACCTGGTACACCGGGGCCGCCGGTACCGATGACGGGCTGGGACGGATGAAGCCCGTACCGGCTGACGGCGAGGTCCGCTACGGGACGCGTCCCGGACGGCTCGACCAGCGGGCGTTCGGGGGCAGCACGCCCTACCACTACGCGGAGCTGACCGGACTCGAGCCGGGGCGCACGTACTACTACCAGGCTTGCTCGCGGGGGCGGCCCGCCAGTGCCACGGCGCTGGCGGCGGGACAGTCGGCGGGAACGCCTCTAGGGGACGGCGTGTTCGCGTTCACCACACCGCAGCCGCCGCCCGGACGGTTCCTGTTCTCGGTCGCGCTCTGCAACGACCTGCACTTGGGCGAGACGGTGGCGGGACTCGTAGGGCAACTGCCATGGATCAAGGGGATCGAGCAGGTTCCCGGGCATCCGCCCTACCCGGAGCTCATGGCTGAGGCGCTGGTCGCGGACGCCAGGCGGCGCGGCGCGTCCCGGCTGCTCGCGGCGGGCGACGTGGCGGCCGAGGCGGGGGTGGACGATCTGGGACGCGCCAAGGCCCTGCTCGACGGGTTCGGGACGTACGGCGAGGACTACCTGGTGGCGCGCGGCAACCACGACAGGGCGCACGAGGGCGGCTCGTGCAGCCCGGGACGGTGGCAGGGGCGGGACTGCTTCGGCGACGCGTTCTTCGACGGCAGGCCCAGCTACTTCTCGCACGACCTGGACGGACTGCGCGTGATCGGGCTCGACACCTACGACAAGCCGGGGAACGGGGGCGACGCGGGCGGGCTGTCGCGGGAGCAGCTCGCCTGGTTCGACGCCGAGCTGAAAGCCGACCGCGACCGGCCGACGGTCGTGTTCGGCCACCATCCGCTGTTCGTGGAGAACGCGCCGCTGGCCGTCACGGGTGGGCAGTCGCTGGACGCGGGCCAGTCTCTGTCGATTCTGGGGGCGTACCGGGGGACACCAGGCGTGTTCCTGCACCACGCGGGGCACACGCACCGCAATCAGCGTTCGGTGTTCCCGGCGGCGCCCCGGGTCGTCCAGCAGGAGGTCGGCGCGGTCAAGGAGTATCCGGGCGGGTTCACGCTGCTGCGCCTCTACTCGGGCGGGTACGCGCTGAACTTCTACAAGACGCGCAGCGATCCGGCCCGGGAGTGGAGTGAACGCAGTAGGCAGGAGCTCTCGGGACTCTGGCCGCAGCTCTCACTGGGGAACCGGGTGGCCGACCGTAACAGTGTGGTCGTCCGGGACCTGTCGGGCGTAGGCGGGTAGCTCACCGCTTCTGCTCTTCCTGTTCCGGACGTTCCCGGCGCGACTTCCGCAGGGAACCGGCCTGGGCGCGCTCGTCCGGGTGGGCCCGCACGCGCAGCAGGCTGGCGACGGTGGTGGCGGCCAGGATGAGCAGGATCACGAGGAGTGACAGCGGCGTGGGTATCTCGGGGATCGAGGCGCTGACGTCCTTGTGCAGGAACAGCAGGATCAGCTTGACCCCGATGAACGCCAGGATGACGGAGAGCCCGATCGACAGGTAGACAAGGCGTTCCAGCAGGCCCTCGATGAGGAAGAACAGCGCGCGCAGCCCCAGCAGCGCGAAGGCGTTAGCGGAGAACACGATGAACGGCTCGCTGGTCACGCCGAACACCGCCGGGATGGAGTCGAGCGCGAAGAGCAGGTCGGTGCTGCCGATGGCGATGAACACCAGCAGCAACGGTGTCATCACGCGCCGGCCGTCCTCGTGCGCGAGCATCCGCCCACCGTGGAAGCCGGTGCTCATCGGGAGGATCCTGCGCGCGCGACGGACGAGCCAGGTGTCCTCGACGTCGGGCTGCTCGTTGCGGTGCCGCACGAGCTGCACCGCCGTCCACAGCAGCGCCAGCCCGAAGAACAGGAAGGTGAAGGAGAACGCGTTGATCGCCGCCGCGCCGACCGCGATGAAGACCGTGCGCAGCAGGAGCGCCGCCGCGATCCCGAACAGCAGCGTCTTCTGCTGGTACTCCCGAGGCACCTCGAACCGGGACATGATGATGACGAAGACGAACAGGTTGTCGATCGACAGGCTCTTCTCGACCACCCATCCGGCGAAGTACTCCGTCCCGGGCTCCGAGCCGATCAGCCACAGCACCGCGAGCCCGAACAGCAGGGCCACCACGATGTAGAAGACCGACCAGAACGCGGCCTCGCGGATCCCGACGGCGTGCGGGCGCCGCACCGCGGTCACCAGGTCGAACGCGAACAGCACGAGGATCAGGCCGACCGTCGCGGGCCAGGCCCACACGGGTATCTCGACCATGCCGGGTGGCCCCCTCTCCGGAACGGGACGTCGGTCCTGGTCATGTCCGTTCCATAGAAGATCAACCGGGGTCGGGGACGGGCCGCCGCGCACTTTTCGAAAGCATCATGTCCGGGCAAGGGAAACGTGTCGGTGACATTACGCGGCAACCCCCGGAGGGGCCGCCTCCGCTAGTGTTTGAATCCGGCGAAATGAGGTCGTACGGAGGTCTAGCCGTGGCCGGCCCTGCATCTGAGAGAACGTCCTACTGGTCTTCGGGAACCTTCTTCGCCAGCCTCGGCGACAAGCCGCGCAAGGACCTTCTGGAGCTGGTCCCGCCGGTGCGCTATCCGGCCGGGACCACCCTCGTCCGCCAGGGCGAACCGGGCATGCAGGCGTTCCTGCTGCGCTCGACCGGCCCGGCGTCGTCCGCCTGCGTGAAAGTGATCGCGACGCTGGAGAACGGCAGCGAGAGCATGCTCGGAATCAGGGTCGGCGGCGACGTGATCGGGGAGGTCGCCGCGATCCGGGCGACTCCGCGCAATGCCACCGTGGTGACCTGCACGCCAATTCTCGCGCATCCGCTTCCGCGGGAGATGTTCCTGGCGTTCCTCAATCGCCATCCGGAGGCGTGGCAGGCGATCGCCGCGATGATGGCCGACCGGCTCGACTGGGCCAATCGGCGGCGGCTGGAGTTCGTGGGGTACGACGTCCCGATCCGGCTGGCCCGGATCATCGTGGAGCTCGCCGACCGGCACGGCCGCGACGTCGCCGAGGGGCGCGAGCTCGGGGTGCGGCTGTCCCAGCCCGAGCTCGGCAAGCTGATCGGCGCGGGGGAGGACGCCGTCGGCCAGGCCATGCGCAGGTTTCGCGACGAGGGGTACGTGCTGTCCAAGTACCGGGCCGTCACGATCCTGACGCCCGACCGGCTGCGCGCGTTCGCCGAACTGCCCCCGCGGCACCCGTCCGCCGATTCCTGACACCCGTCCTCCCGGCCAGGACGGGAGGACGGGAGGACGGGAGGACGGGCGGTCAGCGGACGATGATCGTGCCCAGGCCGGCGACCAGCATCGCCGCGGTCCAGGGGACGGCCCGGGCCACCTTCGCGTGCTTGGCCCGGGCCAGGTCGGCGAGCAGCCGGATCATGGCCCACGCCTCCGCGCGCTCGGACGCCGGGTCGGCGGACGCGGGCGGCTCCGCGTCGCCGGTGAGGCAGGCGATGGCGAACCGGCTGTACCGCCGCGGCCCGTGCAGCCGGGGGCGCAGCGCCTGGAGCAGGTGGTATCCGGACACCGCGAGGGCGAGCACGAACACCGCCAGCAGGACCGACCACGCCGGGCCCGCCTGGTCGAGCGGGCCGTCCTGCGCGGCCACGACCGCCAGCGCGGTGCCGGCGTGCACGGCGAGCAGGGTGCTGACCTTGGTGTCGGCGTGCTGGACATGGTTCTGGAAGGAGTTCAGCAGGGCCAGCGTCACGGTCAGGTCGCGTTCACCGTCGTCCATGGATTCCCTTTCGCCCGGGGCCGCCGGTTCCGCCGGAGGCCGCCGGTTCCGATCCAACCGCCGCCGGACTTTCGGGAAACCGCACGAATGCGGGAAGGCGGCGATGCGAGGATCACACCCCCCGATCCGAACGCTTGGCGGAACGCCGTATTGATGCGGTATCCGGGCGGCGGGCCGGGCGGAGACTGAATCCTTCTTCTGATCGTGCCGGTACCGGCGAAAGGGCGGATCATCTTGGAGCACGGTGAGGGTTTCGGCCGGCGGCTCCTCGTCTCGGTCGACGCGAAGAGCTACGGCCGCGGCGACGACCAGCGGCAGGTCGCCATTCAGGACGGCCTTCTCAAGGTGCTGGACGAGGCGGCCGCGGGGGCGCGTCTCTCCAGAGCCGGCTGGATCAGGCAGGGCGCCGGGGACGGCGAGCTCGCCGTGCTCCCCGAAGGGGAGAGCGAGCCGCGCGTCGTGGACGACTTCGTCCGCGAACTGCACGCGGCGCTGACGCGGCATAACCACGACCGCACGGACGAGGCGTGGCTGCGGCTGCGGATGGCCGTCCATTTCGGGGTCGCCATGCCCGCGTCCAACGGGTTCTCCGGGCAGGGCATCGTCGCGGTGAGCCGACTGGTCGATAGCCGCCCTCTAAGGGCGGCGCTCGCCGCGACCGGCGGCCCACTGGCGGTGGTGCTGTCCGGCCGCGTCTACGACGAGACGGTGGTGCAGCGCCATACGTCCCTGGCGGCGGCCGACTTCCGCAAGGTGCCGGTCCGTAACAAGGAGTTCGTGGAATCCGCGTGGATCCGGGTTCCGGGCGCCGACGTTCACGCACACGACCTTGGACTGGACGTCCAGGACGATGGCGGAGCACAAAACGGACGCGATACCGGGGGCGACACCGCGGGCGAGGGTGGCGCTGGTAGCGAGGGCGGCGCCGGTAGCGGACGGGTGCCCTCTCCGGCACCGGGTGTGCAGAACCAGTTCCACGGGACCGTGCATGCGCATGGCGCCACCTTCGGAAACAGCTTCCGGTGAGTGCCCATGCAGGAGCGTGACTCCGAAGACGCAGATCCGCAGGAGGCGGCGCAGGCGCCACGCGAGCCCGCCGCCGAAGCAGCCCCCAACGCCGAATCCCAAGCCGAGACCGATGCCGAAGATCCGGCGCACACGGACAAGCCGCGCCCGGAGAACAAGCAGGACAAGCAGAACGGTCAGGACACCTCGGAACGTCCCGGCATCGCCGTCATCAACGCCTTCTTCTCCGAGGTCATCGCCAACGGCTCCACGTTCGGAGCCGGCCTCGGGGAGGGCGACGGCGCGGCCAGGGGACTCGCGATGGCCGCCGCGCAGCGTCCGGTCACCGGGAGCGTGAGCGTCCCCGAGATCGCCGAGGCGCTGGACCACTACGTGGCCCCGGCCTGCTACGACGAGGCTCTGCACGCCCTCCGGTCCGAGGGGGTCGTCGTCCTCGCGGGCCCCGAGGGGACCGGCAAGCGGGCGGCGGCGATCTCCCTCCTCCGGGACTCGACGGGCGAGGGGCTGTGGGCGCTGTCCCCGACCGCGACGCTGGAGACGCTCGCCTCCCGCACCTACAACCGGGGCGCCGGGTACGTGGTGCTCGACCACTTCGAGCCGGGCCCGCGCGGCCAGGGCGGCGGCGGCCGGCAGGCGCGGGTCGCGGCCTTCGACTGGCAGCGGGTGTCCGGGCAGGTCCGCGAGGCGGGGGCCTACCTGGTGGTGACGACCACCGCCGTGCGCGACGCCGGGACGGGGGCGGGCGCGGTGCGGACCGTCCGCTGGGAGCCGCCCCATCCCGAGCGGGTCCTGCGCGCCCGGCTCGGTGCGTCCGTGGACGAGGCCGTCCTCGTCCAGGCCGTCGAGGCCGTCCCCGAGGTCTGGACGATGACCGACCTCGTCCGGTTCGCCAAAGATGTTCTGGCGGTGGCCGGCAGCGCGGGCGGCGTCGGCGACGGCGCCGTCGAGGCCATGGCCGGGGAGGCGTTCAGGGTCGCCGCGCGCCGCCAGGTCGCCGCGTGGTTCGACGGGGAGCCCACCCGCAGGGAGGTCGTGGAGATCACCGTGCTGGCGTTCGTACTGGGCGTCGGGGAGCGGGAGTTCGAGGCGTACGCCGCGGGGTTCGAGCGCGTCCTCGAAGGCCACGTTCCCGTGCCGCCGCCCCACCCCGCCGGCTCCGCGCCCGGGTCCGCGCCCGTCCAGGCGGGCGCCGCCACGGGGACGGCCGTCGAGCCCGCACCGGCCGCCGAGCCGTTCCAGCCCGCGGCGGACGCCCTGCCGCAGCGGCGGAGCGGGCGGATCACCCCCGGCGGCCTGCTGAAGCTCCAGCGCCACAGCGGCGGCGGGACGCCGCGCCGGTTCCTGGCGTTCAAGAACCCCGTCCAGCACCGGTTCGTCCTCGCCGAGCTGTGGGACCGGTTCGACGGCGCCTTCTGGGACGCGGCCGGCGAGTGGCTGGACGAGGTCGCCGGCGATCCCGGCACGCACGTCGTGGTCGCGAAGGGGCTGGCCCTGCTCTCCTTCGAGTCCTTCGACGAGGTGGAGACGGGCTACCTCGCGCGCTGGGCGGACGGCGGGCGGCTGCCCCTGCACCAGGAGACGGCGGTCCTGACGCTCTGGTTCATGTGCCTGGACGAGACCCTCGCGCCGGTCGCGCTCGGCGCGGCGACCAGTTGGGTCGGCTACGGGACGCCTCGGCAGCGCCGGGCCGGAGCCCTCGCGTTCTCCGGGCAGCTCGGCGTGCGGTACCCGGACGAGGCGCTGCGCCGCCTGTGGCAGCTGATCGTCCAGGACACCGACCTCAGCCCGGAGGCGACGGCCGCCATGGCGCAGCTGTTCGCCACCCTCGCCTCGCACGGGGAGGGCGCGGGGAAGGTGCTGCTGCTGCTGGACGCCAAGGTGCGCGGCCTCGCCCCGACCGGCGCGGACCGCCGCAGGTACAAGCTCGCCCTCGCGGCGGCCGTCCAGGTGCTGTCGGTGCGGGCGCCGCAGACCGGTGTGCCCAGCATCGCGATCTTCCTCGCCGAGCGTCCCGACCGGCTGCCCGCCGCCGCCGCGGTCTGGGCCGCCGCGCTGCGGCACCGGCCCTGCCGCCACGACGCGCTGCTGGCCCTGTGGGAGGTGCTGGGCGCGCTCGAACGCCGGGCCCGCCACTCGTACGGAACGCCTGGGGGAACGGCGCCGGACGGCACGTTCCAGAGACCGGCATCGGCCGGCCCGGCATCGGACATCGCGGTGGTCCGGGCGCTCGGCGGCGCGCTCGCCGAGCGCCTCCCGCCGCACGAGCGGGAGCTGCTGCGCAAGGACCTCGGCCACATCGCGCTCAGCGCGCGGAACCGCCGGACGCGCTCGAAGGTACTCACCGAGGTGCTGCTCGCGGCCCTGGACCGGGCCGAGCCCCGCACCGACCAGACCGAATCAGGAGAGCCGGCGTGAAAGTCAGCAGCTCGTACCCGATCATCGAACAGCGCGTCCTGGCGGAGGCGCCCAAACGGGGCCCGTTCGGGTTCGGCGGGCGCGGCCGGGCGGACGGCGACCTGCCGCGGGTGGACGCGCACCAGGTGCTCGTCTTCCGCGTCGACGGACGGTTCGTCCTGGACAACGGCTACCGCGGGCTGAGGGACGAGCAGGTCGTCAACGCGTCCCACGTCAGCCTGGTCGACATGACGCGGAACACGCCCGTCATGGTCGAGCTGGCGATCCCGTCGGCCGAGGCGGGCGAGTTCACCGTCCAGGTCCAGTTCCTGTGCACGGTCCAGGACGCCGAGACGGTGGTGCGGGACGGGCACGAGGCCACCATCGCGCTGCTCGGCTACCTGCGCAGCCACCACCGCATCTTCGAGCTCGGGCTCGACCACCCGCTGACCGCGATCAACACCGTCCGCCGGGACGTGAAGGCGCAGATCGAGGCCTACACCGAGCTCAAGCCGCCCAACATCCCGGGCATGACCATCGCGATGGCGAGCGTCGAGGTGCTCACCCCGGGCGAGCTGGTCGAGCTGCACCGGACGCTCCGCGGCCATCAGCACGGCCACACCGTGGAGCTGACCCGGGCGGCCCACGAGACCGAGCGCGACCGGGTGCGCACCGAGAACGACCAGGCCCTCGACCAGATGCGGGCCGACTACCAGCGGCTGACCGAGGAGCAGCAGATGCGCTTCGAGCAGCAGCGCCTGCTGTACGAGCGGCAGCGGCAGGAACTCGAGCAGGCGCTGGACCGGCAGCGGCAGCTCAGCGAGCAGGGCCTCGCCCGGCAGGCGCGCGCGTTCGCGCAGGAGGAGACCGCCGAGGTGTACGCGTCCATCGGCACCGACCCGCTCAAGGCCGCGCTGTTCGCGCACTCCAAGGGCGAACTGACGACCCGTGAGCTCCAGGGCGAGCTCGAGGCGGCCAAGGAGCGCGAGCAGGCCGAACAGGAGACGCTGCGGCAGGAGGCGCGCGAGGACGTCCGCCGCGCCGAGGAACTCGACCAGGCCGACCGCCGCTACGCGCTGGGCGTCCGGCTCGACGTCCTGAAGGAGGTCGCGCGGCACGGGCATCTCGACGAGATCCACGTCGACGTGGAGCGGCTCATCGGACGCCTCGTGGATGAGTCGGCGGGGAACGGGCGGTACGGCGTCTCCGGCGGCCCCGTCCCGACGACGGTCACGGCCGCCCAGGCGCCTGAGGAGGTCGCCGAGCTGCCCCGGGCCGCGTCCGCGGAATTCGCCGACGACGTGAGGGAAGAAGACGGTGACTAACGAGCCCCCGCCGGAGCTGCCGCTCACCCCGGAGCCCCCGCTCACCCCGGAGCCTCCGCCGCCGGTCTTGCAGCCTCCTCCGGCCCTGCCGTTCCGGCCGGTGCCGCCCGTGCGGGACCTGGGACGGTGGCTGAGGCGGCGGATCGGCGTGCGGGAGGAGATCCTCGACTGGGTCCCCGAGGAGCGGGCCCGCTACAGCAGGCTCGGCGCGATCGTCCTGAACACCGGCTGCCTCGCCGCGCTGTCGATGCTGCTGTTCCTGACCAAGGCGCTCGGAGCCCCGTGGATCCTGCTGGTCCCGGTCGCCGCCTTCTGGGGCTGGGTGATCTTCAGCTTCGACGCCTGGCTGGTCTCCAGCACGCACGGCGCGCTCCACGCGTCCAAGCTGGGGATCTACCTGCCCCGCGCGCTGCTCGCGATCCTGGTCGGCTGCGTCATCGCCGAGCCGCTGCTGCTGCGGATCTTCGAGTCGGAGATCCACCGCGAGGTCCGGGACGCGCGGGCCGCGGAGCTGCTGACGTACGAGAGCCGGCTCCAGGCGTGCAACCCGAAGGACGGCTCGAAGGTCGACGCGAAGAAGTGCCGGGAGTACCGCCTCACGATCGTCAACTCCCCGGAGGGCGACCGGGAGAAGCTCCAGAAGACCGTCGGGAACCGGGACGCCCTGCAAGCGCGCGTCAAGGACCTCTCGGCGCAGCTCGTCAAGAAGGAGGACATCGCGCGGAGGGAGTGCAACGGCGGACGGGGCAGCGGGCTCAGCGGCCGGTTCGGCGTGGGGCCGAGCTGCCGCCAGAACCGCAGGGAGGCCGACCGCTTCCGCACCGACAGCCGGATCGACGAGCAGCAGCGCCAGCTCAGCGCCTTGAACCAGGAGGTCGACCGGCTCAGCCAGGCGTCGGGGCAGGCGATCGACGAGTACGGCGCCGAGATCACCCGCCAGATCCGGGCGAGGGTCGCCGCCAAGCCCGCCATCACCGGCCGGATCGGCGTCCTGGAGGAGATCGACGGCCTCGACCGGCTCTCGGGGAAGAACCTGGTGGTCGGCGCCGCGCAGTGGCTGGTGCGGCTGCTCCTGGTGGCCCTGGAGCTGCTGCCGATCCTCACCAAGCTGATGGGCGGCACCACGACCTACGACCGGCTGGTGTCGTCCCGCCTGGCCGTCGACCGCGAGCTGCACGACGCGGAACTCGACCTGCTCAAGGCCCGGGAGGCGCGCAAGAAGCACGTCGGCCTGAAGAAGGTGCAGCAGCGGACCCGCAACGAGCTCCAGGACCTGGACCGGGTGGACGAGGCCACCGCGACCGCCGAGGACGAGGAGCTGAACCGGCGCATCGACGAACTGGCCAAGCGCCGGCGCCGCGAGGCCACCGAGCCGGACGGCGCCACCGAGCCCGCCAGGACCGCCGAGTCCGGCCGCCCGGCCCCGGACGGCCCTGCCGGGTCCACCGTCTCGCCGGGACCCGGGGTGATCCTCGGGGACCGGGTGAACGGGTTCGTGCCGGTTCGGCCGGCCGGCTCCGGCGACCGCCCGGATCAGTAGACCAGGGCCTGGGCGCCTTCCTCGGTGGCCTCCTCGACGAACGTCGGGGCGCCCGCGATCCGCACGCCGGGGATCACGTCGTCCGGCTCGATGCCGCGGCGCGCCGCGCACTGGGTGCAGACCGTCACCCGGCCGCCCGCGAGGACCACGCCGAGCAGGTCGTCCAGGGGGGTGGCGTGCGGGAGCTCCAGCTCCTCGGCCTTGCCGGGCAGCGCGTACCAGGCGGACTCGCCGGTCAGCCAGAGGGACACCGGCACGCCGCTCGCCACGCCCGCCGCCGCGACCGTGAACGCCTGGTTGCACCGCTCCGCGCCGTCCGCGCCCGCCGTCGCCTTGATCACCAGAGATCTCGCCATACCGGGAACTCTAGCCGCGGCCGGCGGGCCCGTCGGGTGCGGCGCGGCACCGCGGGGGGCGGCGCGGGCGCGTCGGCGCCGGCGGGACGGCGGCCGGGCGTAGCATCGCGTGTCGTGAGCGGCATGGTGAACGCGGGAGTCCTGGTCCTGGCGCTCGGGCTGGTGGTGGTCGCGGCGATCCTGCTGATCGTGCGGCTGGGCAGGCTGAGATAGGCGCTACGCTCGTTGCCCATGGAGCCTGAGCTGCACCCGGACCTTGAGCCCCTGAAGTTCCTCCTCGGAGCCTGGGAGGGCGCCGGCGTCGGCGGCTATCCCACCATCGAGGACTTCCGCTTCGGCCAGGAGATGTCGTTCACTCACATCGGGAAGCCGTTCCTGATCTACGCTAGCCGCACCTGGATGCTGGAGGAGGACGGCTCGCTCGGCCGTCCGCTGGCGACCGAGAGCGGATACTGGCGGCCCCGGCCCGACCACCAGGTCGAGGTGATGCTGGCGCACCCGACCGGGATCACCGAGATCTACCAGGGGAACGCGGCCTTCAACCGGGTCGAGCTCCAGACCGACGTGGTCGCGCGGACCGAGTCCGCCAAGGAGGTCACCGGCGGCACCCGGCTGTACGGGCTGATCGGGGAGGACCTGGGCTGGGCCTACGACATGGCCGCGATGGGGCAGAAGCTCCAGTCGCACCTGTCGGCGCAGCTCAAGCGCGTCGGCTGACCCCGCCCCGTCCCGCCCCCGGCACGGACGGCTCGGGAGGGTCCGGACATGGAACGATCCCCGGACCTTCCCACCGGGTGGCGGGAGACGGACGGGACTGGCCCATCGGTCCGGGGATCGGGTAACTGCCTGGTATTCGCCGGTCACCGTTGCGACCGGCGGCCACCGCCCGGGGGCGGCGGCTCCGAGGCGAAACGGCGACTAGCGGACAGCCACCTCGCGAGTCCCAGAATAAATCATTTCCTGGACCACCTCCTTTCGCGCGTACCAGCACGCTATGCGAGCCCTCCTGAGTGAGGCAAACGAATTTGCGGTGAACCCATCCCGTGACCTCCGGCACATAGACTCTGGACATGGTCGAGTCGTGGCAGGAGGAACTGCGGGCCAAGGGGTACCGGGTCACCCCGCAGCGTCAGTTGGTGCTCGAAGCGGTGACCGACCTCGAGCACGGGACCCCCGAGGAGATCTGCACCGAGGTGCAGCGCACCGCCCGCGGCGTCAACATCTCCACCGTGTACCGCACGCTGGAGCTCCTTGAGGAGCTCGGGCTGGTCAAGCACGCCCATCTCGGGCACGGTCCGCCCAACTACCACCTGGCGGCCGAGGCCGAGCACATCCATCTGGTGTGCCGCGACTGCGGCACGGTCAACGACGTCGACCCCAGGGCGGCGGCCGGGCTGGCCGAGCGGCTGGCGGCCGACTTCGGGTTCCAGACCGACGTGCACCACCTCACCGTCTACGGGCTCTGCAAGAACTGCCATCCGTGATCTTCGGCCGCTCCGGCGGCTCCAGGGGCCCGCGGGGGCGACATAGTCTGGGTTCATGGAGAGCCCGTTGTTGCAGTTGCCCGGGGCCGTCGCAGCCGACGCGCCCGACCAGGAGGTCGCCGCGCACTACGGCGAGCCGTCCCAAGAACAGCGCGCTCTTGAAGCGGGCACCGCGTTCGTCGACCGGAGCAACCGCGGCGTCGTGCGCGTCTCGGGCCCCGACCGGCTGAGCTGGCTGCACAGCCTCCTCAGCCAGCATCTGAGCGGGCTCAAGCCGTTCGAGGCGACCGAGGCGCTGCTGCTCAGCGCGAACGGGCACATCGAGCACCATCTCCAGATGATCGACGACGGCGAGGCGGTCTGGGCGCATGTCGAGCCCGGCACCGCCCCGGCGCTGACCGACTTCCTCGACCGGATGCGGTTCATGCTGCGCGTGGAGGTCGCCGACGTGAGCGACCGGTACGCCGTGGTGACGTCCGGCCTGGAGCCGGCGCCGGGCGTGCTGGCCCTGCCCGACGTCGCGGGCACCGCGCAGATCATCGACCGGTCGGCGCTGGCCGCGGTGCCCGCGTCCGGCGACGTCCGCCCGGCCGGGCTCTGGGCGTACGAGGCGCTGCGGATCGCCGCGCACCGGCCCCGGCTCGGGTTCGACACCGACCACCGGACGATCCCGCACGAGACGGGCTGGACCGACACCGCGGTGCACCTGGCCAAGGGCTGCTACCGGGGGCAGGAGACCGTCGCCCGCGTGCACAACCTGGGCCGCCCGCCGCGCCGCCTGGTCTTCCTGCACCTGGACGGCAGCGTCGACCGCCTGCCCGCGCACGGCGACCCGGTGGAGATCCCCGGCGGCCGGACGGTCGGGTTCGTCGGGTCGGCGGCCCGGCACCACGAGCTCGGCCCGGTCGCGCTGGCCCTGGTCAAGCGGAACGTCCCGGTCGACGCCGAGCTGCTGGCCGGCGGGGTCGCGGCGGCGCAGGAGGTCGTGGTGTCGCCGGAGACGGGCCGCAACGCCAACATCAATCTCGGCCGTCAAGCCGCAAAACGGGCGTAAAACCCCTACCGTCCGGGCAAACTCGTCTGGCGTGGACGATTCCCGTCGGCCGCCGTCCGGGGAGGTGGGTTCCTTACCGATGGTCGCGAACCTGGGGGACAGGGAACCGCCGCTCGCGAAGAAGAGCGCGACGGGCCGGCGCCGCCGCCGGCGCAGGGAGTCCGCACTGGTGTGGTGGGGCGTGCTCGCGGCGGTCGCCGTGGCGGCGTGGCTGCTGCACTCCTGGCGGCTGGCGCTGATCGTG
This sequence comes from Actinomadura xylanilytica, assembly GCF_030283145.1. Lineage (GTDB taxonomy): Bacteria > Actinomycetota > Actinomycetes > Streptosporangiales > Streptosporangiaceae > Spirillospora > Spirillospora xylanilytica. The sequence goes on along the minus strand of NZ_JASNWE010000002.1, from coordinate 102,591 downwards.
CTGCTGTTCTGGTGCCTGTACGAGTTCCTGCTGGTGCCGACGATCTGCCGGGTGACGACGCGGCAGGGGTTCTCCTGCCGCGAGCCCGTCCGGGGACGGCTGTTCGCGTGCACGCCCCGGCATCAGCTGATGAAGGGCGACGGGCTGTGGCGGCTGTTCGGCCTCCAGGGCGTCGCCCGCAAGCGGCTCGGCCGCTCCGGGCCGGAGGCGCAGAACCCTCCGCGCGGCGGCGTCCGAGAGGGCGGTGCCGCCGGCGGTGGCGGCCGTGAGCGTGAGACGGGTGTGGTGGTGTTCTCCCCGGAGGTCCGCGGACGGCTCGCCCAGGCCGACCGCGTGATGATCCTGCTGGCCGCCGCCGGGACCGTGGTCACGATCATCGGGATGGTCTACGGCCTCGCCCGCTGAGGATCACCGCTCCCCAGCCGCCCCGCCGCCCCGCCGGTCAGAGGTCCAGGATGACGGTGATCGGACCGTCGTTGACCAGGGCGACCTTCATGTCGGCGCCGAAGACCCCCGTCTCGACCTTGGCGCCGAGCGCGCGCAGCTCGGTGACGACCGCGTTGACCAGCGGCTCGGCGACCGGGCCGGGCGCGGCGGCGGTCCAGGTGGGCCGGCGGCCCTTGCGCGCGTCCCCGTACAGGGTGAACTGGCTGACGACCAGCAGCGGGGCGTTCAGGTCGGAGCAGGACCGCTCGCCCTCCAGGACGCGCAGCCCCCACAGCTTGGCGGCCAGCCTCCGGGCCTGCTGCGGGGTGTCGTCGTGCGTCACCCCGACCAGGACCAGGAGGCCCGGACCCTCGATCTCCCCGACGATGAGATCGTCAACGGTCACGCTCGCCTGGCTCGCCCTCTGGACTACGGCCCTCATGCCATGCATTCTGCCGCCTATGGGAGCAACGACGCTCATCACGGTGGCGCCCACCGGTGCGGAGTCCGCGAAGGCGGATGTTCCGGCCCTGCCCGTCACCCTTGATGAACTGGTCCAGACGGCCAAGGAGTGCGAGGCGGCCGGGGCGGCCGTCATCCACGTGCACGTCCGCGACGACGACGCCAAGCCCACGCTCGACCTGTTCCTGCTGCGCGACACGGTGCAGGCGCTGCGGTCCGGCACCGGGCTGATCGTCCAGCTGTCGACGGGAGGGGCGGTCACCGATCCGTACGAGGACCGGCTGCGGGTGCTGGAGGCGGCGCCGGACGGCTGCTCGCTGACCTGCGGCACGGTCAACTTCGGCGACGAGGTGTTCATGAACCCGTGGCCGTTCATGGTGGAGCTGTACCGGCGCACCCAGGAGATGGAGATCGTGCCGGAGTTCGAGCTGTTCGACCTCGGGCAGGTGACGGCGCTGCACCGGCTGCTCGACAAGTACGGCCTCCCGTACGGCGGGCACGTGCACTGCGACCTGGTGATGGGGGTGCCGGGCGGGATGCCGGGCGACGCGCGGTCGCTGGTCGCGGCGGTCGCGGCGCTGCCGGAGGGGGCGACGTGGTCGGCGACGGGCGTCGGCCGCACGGCGCTGCCGGTCATGTTCGCGGCGCTGTCGGCGGGCGGGCACCTGCGGGTCGGGATGGAGGACACGCTGACGCTGTCCAAGGGGCGGCCGGTGACCGCCAACGTCGAGCTCGTCGAACGGGCGTCGGCCGCGGCGGAGCTGGCCCAGCGTCCGCCGATGTCCGCCGCCGAGGCCCGCGCGCTTCTCGGCGTCCGCCCGCGCTGACCCGGCCGCCCGGCCTCGGAGCCCCGAAGGAACGGGGCGGGGGCGGATGCGCCCGGGTTGGGTACCTTTCCGGTGAGAGTGATCATCGGAGCGGGGAACCGGGAGGCCGTGGTGGAGATCAATCCGGTGCTGGTGGAGGTGGAGCGCTCCGGTTTCGTGGAGTCATGGCACCGGGGCACCGCCGCCGGGCTCGCCGCCGACGGCTCGACGGTGGTGCGGGTGGGGACGCCGGAGGAGGCGATCTTCCCGAGGTCGGCCAACAAGCCGATGCAGGCCGTCGCGATGCTCAGGTCCGGCCTGGACCTGGACGGCGCGGAGCTGGCGCTCGCCGCGGGCAGCCACTCGGGCGAGGACTTCCACGTGGAGGGCGTCGAGAAGATCCTCGCCGGCGCCGGGCTGGGCGCGGACGCGCTGCGCTGCCCGGCGCAGTGGCCGCTGGACCCGGACGCCTACCTGGAGGTGGCCCGCAACGGCGGCGGCCGGTCCCGGCTGCGGATGAACTGCTCGGGCAAGCACGCGGCCATGCTCGCCGCCTGCGTCGCGGCGGGCTGGCCGACGGGCTCCTACCTGGACGCCGACCATCCGCTCCAGGCCGCCGTCCGCGCGGTCGTGGCGGACCTGTCCGGTGAGCAGCCCGTCGCGGTGGGCGTCGACGGCTGCGGCGCCCCGCTGTTCGCGATCTCCACGACGGGCGTCGCGCGGGCCTTTCGGGCGCTGGTGCTGGCCGCGCCCGGCACGCCCGAGCGCCGCGTCGCCGACGCGATGCGGACCCATCCGCAGTGGACCTCGGGCACCCGCCGCGAGGAGCGGCGGCTGATGGACGCGGTCCCCGGGCTGCTGGTCAAGTGCGGCGCGGAGGGCGTGGACGCGTTCGCGCTCGCCGACGGCCGCGCGGGCGCCGTCAAGATCGACGACGGGGCGATGCGGGCCCGCACCCCGGTCACCGTCGCGCTGCTGCGGGCCCTCGGCGTGGCCGGGGCGCCCGGCGTGGACACCGCCGTCCTGGACGAGCTGTCGGCCGTCGAGCTGCACGGCGGTGACGCGACGGTCGGTGCCATCCGTCCGGCCCCAGGGGTGTTCGACCGCTGAGGGAGTGAGGCGCCGAACGGCAGGCGGGAGTCGGGAGGTGGCAGGCGGGGGTCGGGCGGCGGCAGGCGGCAGGCGGGTCGGTCGCGACGGGTCAGTCGCGACGGCGCCTGCTGTCCGGTGCGTCCGCTCTCGACGGGGGCGCGTCTTGTGCATCCCGGTTCGCGGAGGTCTCGTTCGGGGTGCCCGTGTTCGGGGTCCCCAGCTTCGGGAAGCCCGGGTGCGGGACGCCGGCCTTGGGCGTGGGCGCGTCCGTGGCGGGCGTCTTCGTGAGCGCCAGTCTGCCCGCGACCGTCTTCCCGGTCACCGTCCTCCTGAGGACGGCGGTCTCGGCGTGTGCCCTCTCGGCCATGGCCTTGTTGGCCGGGTCGAAGAAATGCGGCGGATAACTGTGCGAATACATGCCGGGCCTGTATTGGTACAGGCCGCCCTCGATCGGGCCGCGGTGCGGCGACTGGTCGTGCCGGCGCTCAGGATGGATCTTGCGGATGGCGGCCGAGAGCGTCAGCCCCAGCCAGACCACCATGGAGATCGTGATGATCGCGGGCCCGAGCCAGTAGGGCAGGTTGTGGCCGAGCATCGAGGCGTCGGCCAGGATCGTCGCCGCCATGTCCCCACCTCCCGAATCGGAATCCGCTGGTGACAAGTCCAATATACGAACCCCTGGAACACCGCGAACGACGACACCAGCGACTCATGTCGCCATTCATGGCGAATCGGGTATCGGGCGTTATGGCGGATTGACCGCGACATGAACGTCCCCCCGCGGTGTTGGCGGCGCCATGGGGGAACGCGGGCGGGGAATGTCAGTTCGCGACCGTCTCGGGGGCCGGTTCGGCCGCCGGACCGGGGGCGCCGAGCGTCCGGTCGCGGCCCGCCGCCAGGCCGGGGACGCCGAGCAGAACGGCGATCACCAGCACCACGGTCACCGGAACGGTCCATCCGCCGGTGGCGTCGCGCAGTGCGCCGAGGACGAGTGGGCCGACCGCCGCGAGCGCGTAGCCGACGCCCTGGGCCATCCCGGAGAGATGCGCCGCGACCTGGGCGTCGTGCGCGCGGAGTCCGAGGAACGACAGCGCCGTGGCGAATCCGATGCCCTGCCCGATGCCGAGCACGACGGTCCACACCCACACCGACCCGATCGGCGCCCAGGCGACCCCGGCGAAACCGGCCAGGCACAGCAGCACCGTCGCGATCACCAGCGGGCGCTGGTCGCGCATCCAGCGGCCGAAGACCGGCACCGCCAGCGAGCCGAGCGCCTGGAGCAGGCTGACCGAGGCCAGCGCGTACCCCGACGCCGCCTCGCTGAGCCCGCGGTCCTGGCAGATCGTCGGCAACCACCCGATCACCACGTACGCCAGCAGCGACTGGATGCCCATGAAGAGGGTGATCTGCCACGCCAGCCCGGACCTCCAGACCAGCGCGGCCACGTGCCGGGAGTCGCGGCCCGGCGCCCCGGCCGGAGCGGCCTTCGCCGAGCGGGAGCTCCGCACGGCCCGGGGCAGCGCCGCCACGCCCGCCAGCGCCGCGGGGATCACCAGCAGCGACAGCGGCAGCCGCCACGAGCTGTCCAGCGCGTCCTCGACCGGCACCGCGATGCCGGACGAGACCGCCGCGCCGATCGTGACGGCGATCGTGTAGATCGCGGTCACCGTCGTGATGTGGCCCGGATGGTCCCGCTTGATGAGGGCCGGCATCGCGATGTTGCCGATGCTGATCGCGACGCCGGCGACCAGCGACCCGGCGAACAGGAAGAACGGGGCGTCCAGCAGGCGCAGCAGCAGCCCGGTGACCAGCAGCGCCATCCCGATCACCAGCAGCGTCTCGGGCCGCGGCGCGCGCCGCAGGAACGCCGCCAGCAGCCCGTACGAGCCGAAGAACAGCAGCGGCAGCGTGGTGAGGGCGCCCGCCGCCGTGCCGGACAGGTGGAAGTCGCCGCGGATCTCGGTGAGCAGCGGGCCGACCGCGGTGATCGCGGGCCGCAGGTTGAGCGCGACCAGGACGATCAGCGCGAGCTGGCCGGCCAGCACGGTGCGGCGGGCGCTCACCGCCCCTCCCCGTCCGCCTCGCCCGGCCCGACCAGGGCCTCGAGGGCCGCGAGCGTCGGCTCGACCACGGCCGCCGCGGCGCGCGCCGCGGCCTCGCCGTCCCGGGCGATGATCGCGTCGAGCACCGCGCGGTGCGCCGCCGGACCGGCCTCGGGGACCTCGTGGTCGAGCCGGATCGTGCGCATCGAGTCGCGCAGGTGGTCCAGGAAGTAGCGGCACGCCTCGATCAGCACCGGGTTGTGGCCGGCCTCGGCGACGCCCACGTGGAAGCGGGCGTCGGCCGCGCCGAACGCGTCGGCCTCCAGGGCCGCGTCGCGGGCGGCGAGCAGCCCTTCGAGGCGCTCCAGGTCGGCGTCCGTGCGGCGGCGCGCGGCGAGGCGCGCGGCCTGGACGTCGTAGGCGAGCTGCACCTCGAAGACGTCCCGCAGCGTCCCGCGGCCGACGTCCCGCAGCAGCGGACGCGGGTCGGCGCTGCTGAGCACGTACGTGCCGTCGCCCCGGCGCACCTCCAGCACGCCGACATGGGACAGCGCCCGGATCGCCTCGCGGACCGCCGGCCTGCTGACCCCGAGCCGGGCCGCCAGGTCGAGCTCGGCGGGGATCCGGTCGCCCACCCGCCACGAGCCGCCGCTGACCTCGGCCTGCAACTGGTCGAGCACGGCGTCGACGGTCGAGCCGCCCCGGACGGGACTCAAAGCCACGCGACCTCCTCGGTAAGATGTCAGACATCTTACCAATTGGCCGAGATGTGCCCTAGCAGGGGGCGGGGCAGGGGCGGGAACGGACCGCCCGGCGGGCGGCCCGGCGCGGGGTCAGAGACCGCGGGACTGGGAGATGGAGCCGGACGTGGCCAGCGTGAACGTCCGCATCGACTCGGCGAACTTCGACAGGTCCCATTCGGCCGGGCCCTCGTACCAGTAGAGGTTGTCGGCGCCCTCGGCCCGCTCGCCCGCGTCCTTGACGGTCTCGGCCCACTCGGCGACCAGGCCGAACACCACCGCGTACGGGAGGAACCGGGAGAACAGCGCGATGCGCTGCCGCGAGGCGAGCCCGCCGAAGGCGTCCTCGGGCAGGGCGCCGCGCCCGAGGAAGGCCCGGAAGCCGATGGTGTGCGCGAGCACCGTCGCGCCGCGCGCGGTCTTGGCCGGCATGTACTGGCCGCCGTACGCGAGCGCCGCGCCCGCGATGATCACCGCGAGGCCGACCAGGGCGTACTCGGTGGTCAGCGCGAGCGCGACGGTCCCGGCGACGCCGAGCACGGTCAGCGCGAGCCCCGCGACGGTCCACCGGGAGCGCACCGTGTCGGGACGGCGGGCGAACCAGCCCTGCTGGACGACGTCGGCGTACATCGCCGACCGGACCTGCGCGAGCCGGGTGGAGAACGTCCCGCCGAGCTCCGACAGCTTGACCGCGCCGCGCGCGCTGCCGTCCGGGGCGGTGAGCAGGGCGTCCAACAGGATCCGCTCGTACGGCAGCAGGTCGCCCGCCGGACGGTCCAGCCCGCGCAGCGTCCAGTCGAGCCGGCCGGTGACCGCGCGGTCCTCCTCCTCGATCAGCAGGTGGCCGCGGACGGCCAGGTCGACGATGCTCGCCGTCACGTCGATCACGTCGGCCTGCTCGTCGACGAGGGTGCCGATCTGGCCGGGACGCACGCCGTTCGGCGGCTCGAACTCGGTGCCGGCGAGCGGGGCCTGGTCGCCCTCGACGGCCTTCCGGCCGACCACCCGGGCATCGCGCCCGCGCAGCAGGTACAGCGCGATGAGCCCGCCGGCCAGCAGCACCAGTACGCCGAGCAGCGCCGCGCCGGTGACGGCGTTCACCGCGAACGCGGTCGCCACGGTGTGCCGCCGCTCGTAGATCGGCTCGCCCTTGGTCGTCCCGGCGGGCAGGCCGGCGACGACGGTGAGGTACTCGCCGGGCAGCATCTGCTGCTGGCTGAAGATCCCCTGGGTGCGGGTGTGGTTGGTGTAGTACTGCGTGCAGCCGATGGTGCTGTCGATCGGTCCCGCGAAGCAGTTGATGTCGCGGATCACCGCGCCGCCGTCGACGACGGCGCGGGCCTCGGTCACCGGCACCTTCCAGCCGCCGACCGCCGTCCAGCGCAGCTCCTCGGCCGCGCCCATCGGGGTGATCGCGCCGCGCAGCTCGTAGTCCAGGACGACGGTGCGGCTGCCGGTCAGCTCGGCGGCGCCGGTCACCTTCAGCGTGGTGCGGGTGCCCGACTCGGAGATGGACACCCGGGTGGGGCCGCCGTCGGGGCTGGACGCCCTGGCGCCGTCGATCCTGTAGAGGCGGTCCTCGGTGACGCTCTGGTGCTCCCTGGTGACGAAGGTCCGGCTGAAGCCGTCCTGCCCGGAGAACCGGTACGTGATCGTCTCGCGCACGTGCGCGACGCCGCCGGGGCCGACCTTGATGGCGACGTCGTCCTTGAGCACCTGCTCCTCGGACCCGGAGGCCACGGGCGCCGCCGGGGAGGCCGCGGCGGACGCCGCGGCGGGGGCGGCCAAGGGGAGGACCGCGGCGATCGCCACCGACGTGGCGGCCCGCCGCAGACGACACAACGCCGCAAGACCAGACATGGCCGCAAATGGTAGCGGCATCGCATGCGATGATTCTTCGCTATGGCAGGTCGACACCCCCCTCTGGCCCCGGCGCCCGCGCCGCCGTACGACCTGCCTGGTCAGGAGTCCGCTCAGCGCTACGGCTACGTCCCGCCCCGGCGCCCGCCGCGCCGCACCGCGGGCGGACTGGTGGCGGCGGTGCTCGGCGGGGTGGCCGCGCTGGTCGTGCTCATCGTGCTCGGATTCGCGGCGTTCGGCGGCGAGGGCCGGATCGGGTCGCGGGGCGGCGACGCCGCCAAGGGCGTCCCCAGCAAGGCGAGCGCCACCGACAACAAGCTGTACAAGACCGGGGCGCTGATCCCGGTGAAGTGCCACCTTCCGGCGATCGCCCCCGGCTCGGCGTCCATGCGGCGGTTCATGGACGCGCTGAGCGACTGCCTGGACGCCTCGTGGCAGGGGCAGTTCGGCAAGGCGCAGACAAGGTTCGCCCCGCCCAAGCGCGTCTTCTGGGAGGGGTCGGGCCGCAGCCCCTGCGGCTCGTACCCGAGCCCGGGGGCGTCGGCGTTCTACTGCCCGGCCAACAACACGATGTACGTGGGATTGCGGCACGTCGTGGAGACCTCGGGCGGCGAGCCGCTGTCGCACTTCGCGGTGTTCGCGCGGGTGATCGCGCACGAGTACGGCCACCACGTCCAGGACCGCGCCGGGATCCTGCTGTACGCGCACGCCGAGATGGAGCGCGCCGACGCCCTGGCCCGCGCCGAGGGCAGCCGCCGCATCGAGCTCCAGGCGCAGTGCTTCGCGGGCGCGTTCCTCGGCGCCGAGCGGACGACGCTGCCGATGACCCGCGCGCAGTACGCCGCGATGATCGCCGACGTCCGGGGCCGCGGCGACGAGCGGCTGCCGCCGGAGCAGCGCGACCACGGGTCCGGACGCAGCTACTCCGGCTGGGTGGTCAAGGGCTTCAAGGGACGGGCACTGGCGGTCTGCAATACCTGGACCGTCCCCGCCGAAGCCGTCCGCTGACCCCGTCCGCCGAGGCCGTCCACAGGTCCCGGACGGCGGCTAGCGTGGCGATGCGACGGCCGCCGAGGCGGCTCGCCGGCGTGTGAGGGGTATCACCGCCGAGTGCTAGCAAGCGTGCTTGCAATTGCAAGCACCGTGACGCAAGGTGGAGACATGGCTGGTTCGAAGGTCGGCTCGATCGGCGAGTACATCCGCGAGCAGCGCACCCGGGCGAAGATCTCGCTGCGTCAGCTCGCGGACGTCTCGGGGATCTCCAATCCCTACCTGAGCCAGGTCGAGCGCGGCCTGCGCAAGCCGAGCGCCGAGATCCTCCAGCAGATCGCCAAGGGGCTGCGGATCTCGGCGGAGGCGCTCTACATCCAGGCCGGGATCCTCGAGGAACGCGAGGCCGACACCGATGTGGAGGCCGCGCTCCGGGCCGACCTGCTCCTCACCGAGCGGCAGAAGCAGGTGATGTTCGACATCTACGCCTCCTTCCGCAAGGAGAACGAGGCGACCGGCCTGCTCGGCGAGGACGGACCCCATGACACGACCGCACCCGTACTGATGAGAGAGGATGAAACCGGATGACTCTGGCAGGCAATCTCCGCGAGAACAAGGCCGTCTACACCGTGGCGGGCGCGGGCGACCTCGCCGTCGAGAAGCTCCGCGAGGTCCCCGAGCAGGTGACCAGGGCGCGCGAGACGGCCACCAAGTACCAGGACGAGGTCCGCGGCAACCTCGACAAGTACCGCGACCAGGTGCGCGGGACCGTCGACCGGTACCGGGCCGAGGCCCGCAAGAACGTCGACCGGTACCGCGGCGAGGCGCGCGAGAACGTCACCAAGCTCCAGGACCGGGTCGACGCCAAGGACCTGCCGGGCGCCGCGGTGGCGTACGTGACCCACTTCGGCAGCCGTACCGTCGGATTCATCGACGAGCTCGCCGAGCGCGGCAAGGGCGTCGTGCACCGCGGTGCCGCCGAGGTCGCCGGGTCGGCCGAGGACGTCGCCGCGGTCACCGCCGGCGACGCGGGCAAGCCCGCCGCGCGCAAGCCCGCCGCCGGTCGCACGAAGAAGAGCGGCGCCTGAGCCGTCCGCTCCGCCGGGGCGCCCCGCCCTCGCGGACGGTCCCGCCCGCAGACCGGGGCCCGGCCGGGAACCCCCGGCCGGGCCCCGACGTCTCTCCGGCGGACGGTGCTTCCGGCGCCGGACTGGACGGCCCGCATAGGGTTGGGGCGGAGATCCCTGGTGCGCGACAAGGAGTCGCCGTCCGAGACAGGCAGGAGCGCTGATCACCGGTGGCCGACTTCGGCATCCTCGACTACTTTTTCTGGCTTCTTCTGGTCATCGCTTTCGTGATGGAGGCCTGGGCGCTGGTCGACGGGCTGACGGTGTCCGCCGACGCCTACGCCGCGGCGGGCAAGCAGACCAAGAAGCTCTGGACGATCATCCTGATCGTGGCGGCGGTCGTCGGCGGCGCCTACACGGCCGCGCCGGCGATGCTGGGCGTGCGGCCCGTGTCGCTGCTGCTCGGCATCCTGCCCGTCGCCGCGTTCATCGCCGCCGCGGTGTACCTGGCCGACGTCCGGCCCGCGGTCGCCCCGTACAAGAAGAAGCGTGGGGGCGGCGGGCGGTCCAACATGGGCCCCTACGGCCCCTGGTGACCGCCGCCTGAGTCCTTCGCCTCAGCGTCCTTCGCCTCAGCGTCCTTCGCCTCAGCGTCCTTCGCCTCAGCGTCCTTCGCCTGGGCGTCCGCCCCCTGAACGGCCGGTGCCGCGCTCGCGTCCGGTGCCCTCGGCGCCGATGCCCTCGCCCTGGCGGCCGGTGCCGTGACCGCCCTGGCGGCCGGCGTCCAGAGGCGGCGTCGCGGCCGGCGCGGGTGACGGGCCCGGCCGGAAGGTGACCTTCGTCCGGCCGAGCACCGGCCGGGTCAGCCCGAGCGTCCGCAGGTCGGAGACGAGGCGGCCCGCGATGAACAGGTTGCCGGCCGGGTTCGGGTGCGTGCCGTCCGCCCGGATGAAGCGCGCCGCGTTGCCGGTCTGCCTGCGCACGCTGCCGGTGATCCACCGTTCGGCGAGCGGGTCGATGAACGGGACCCCCAGCCCGGACGCCGCCTCGCGCAGCACGTCGCGCACCCTGAGCGCCTTCGGCCCGGGGTCTCCGCCCCACATCGGCCCTATCAGCAGGAGCTGCGCCCCCGGCCAGCGGTGCCGGGCGGTGTTCAGCAGCTCGCGCGCCCGCTGCGCGACGAGTTCCGGCGGATACCACACGTCGTTGTGGCCGCCGGAGATCAGCACCATGTCGGGGGCGGGACGCCAGGCGAGCTGCTCGTTGAAGAGCGTCCCGAACGTCTTGCGGGTGAGGCCCGTCCCCACGAAGCCGGTGCCCGCGTGCCCGGCGAGCACGATCTGCCAGCCGAGCGTCCGGGCCGCCTCGGCGGCGTAGGCGCGTTCGGGCGTGATCCCGCGGATGCCCATCGTGTAGCTGTCACCGAGCGCGAACACCACCGGCGCGCGGCGGACGGGTTCGGCCAGGGCGGTGCTGTGGCCCCCGCGTATGGGCGCCGCGGACGCCACGCAGAGGGCCAGCACCAGCAGCACGGCGACAGCGGAGGAGAACAGTCGGGGCAACGGGGGGAGCCCTCTCTACACGCACACGGCAAACGAACAAGATCGAGGGCACCCGGCCGTGCGGACCCTAAGGTGAGGGGCATGAGCGTGGGGACCCATCACCATGGACGCACCGCCCGGCTAGAGCTCGACGACCAGTCGCTACGCGAATGGGACGCCGTCGTGCTCGACGCGGGACCCGAGGGGATCATCCTCGACAAGTCCGCATTTTATCCGGGTGGCGGGGGGCAACCGCCAGACCACGGGGTGCTGCTGTGGCAGGGCGTGCAGACCCGTGTCGCCGGGATCCGCAAGACCGATGATCTCGTGCTGGTCCCGGCCGAGGGCGACCCCGTCCCGCCGGTGGGCACCGCGGTGCGCGGCGCGGTGCAGGACGACCGCCGCACCGCGCTGATGCGCACCCACTCCGGCCTGCACCTTCTCTGCGGCGTGGTGTTCCGCGACTACGGCTGCCTGGTGACCGGCGGCAACATGGAGCCCCTGTCGGCCCGGATGGACTTCGACCTGCCCGAGGTGCCGCCCGGCTTCAAGCAGGCCGTCGAGGACGCGTGCAACCTGGAGGTCGAGTCCGACCGCCGGATCGACGTCCGGACGCTGCCCCGTGCCGAGGCGTTCGCGATCCCCGACATCATCCGCACCGCCACCAACCTGGTGCCGCCCGAGGTCGAGGACGTGCGGATCGTCGACATCGCCGGCCTCGACACCCAGGCCGACGGCGGCACCCACGTGGCCTCCACCCGCCAGGTCGGCCGCATCACGGTGGCGAAGGTCGAGAACAAGGGGCGGGGCTTCCGCCGCCTCCGGATCAAGCTCTCCGACTGAGGAGCCGCGGCCCACCGGGCCGCGCGGGCCGCGTCCGAGAAGGCGAAGACCCGGTCGATCGTGTCAGCGGTCTCCGTCATCGCCGTCGTCTTCTTGGTCATCCCGTTCGGTGGCCGCTGACGGTGCCGCCCACGCCGTCCGCGTCCGCGCGCTGGAACAGCACGAACAGCCACGCCATCGACGGGACGAGGACCAGCGCGCCCGCCCCGAGGGCGACGAACACCACCTGGAGCACCGTGTCCTGCGCGGCGGCGGCGTCGAGGTCGAGTCCGGCCATCCCGGCGGCGCCCCACAGCACGGCCACGACCGCGAGCGCGCCGGTCACCCGCACCGCCAGGTAGGCGCGGCGCGCGATCATCACCAGGGACGCCAGCCCGGCCGCGGTCGACAGCAGGATCAGCGGCGACCGCACCCCGAGCGCGGCGGCGCCGGGCAGCGCGAGCAGCCCGACGGCGGCACCGGAGACCAGCGCGTAGCCGCGGAAGTGCATGGAGATCTCATAGCCGGCGAGCCGCCGCGCGTCCCAGATCAGGTAGACGGCGGCCAGGTAGGCGCACAGCGCGGTGGTGAGCACCCCGCCGTACACCCCGCTCAGGCTCAGCCAGGTCGTGCCGCCGGTGGCGACGACGGCGGCCACCGAGCCGAGGCAGTACGGCGTGACGATTGAGGAGAGCCCGAAGATCCACGGGTACCAGGGCTGGTCCGGGTCGGCCTTGCTGAACACGAACGTGCTGCCCCGCGCGACGATGCCGAGGGCGGCCAGCGACAGCGGCACCCAGTGCGCGGACATGATGTCGGCGAAGACCGGGGGGAACGCGGTCCACGACATCACCATCACGAAGACCAGCCAGACGTGGTTGGCCTCCCACAGCGGCCCCATGGCGTGCTCGATGACGTCCTTGTCGGCGCGCCGCCGGGTCAGCAGGTGCCACAGCCCGGCGCCGAAGTCGGCGCCGCCGAACAGCAGGTAGGCGGACAGGCCCAGCAGGATCAGCCCGAGCGCGGCGTCGGCGTAGCTCATCGGTGGCTCCCCACCCTGGAGTCGGAGTCGGAGTCGGAGTCGGCATCGTCGGAATCGGAGCCGGGAACGGCGTCCGGGCCGCCGGAGCCTGAGGCCGGGCCGCTGGTGGACGGGGGCTCCGGCGCGGCCGGCGGTGCCGGGGTGCCACCGCCGGGCAGGGCCGGTTCCGGGCGGCGGCGCATGCGGCGCAGAACGCTGATCGTCGCGGCGGCGAGCACGGCGTAGACGCCGACGACGATGTACAGGCCCCAGCGCAGCCCGGGGCTCGGGTTGACGGCCTCCTCGGTGCGCATCACGCCGTACACGATCCAGGGCTGGCGGCCGACCTCGGTGGTGGTCCAGCCCGCCTCCATGGCGATCGCGGCGGCGACGCCGGTGAGCGTCGCGGCGCGCAGGAACCAGGGCTTCCAGGGCAGCTCGCGGCGGCCGTTCAGGTCGCCGGTCCGGCCGGCGGCGCGGCGCCGCAGCCACCAGGACAGCGCCCACCAGGCGGCCAGCGCGAGCAGCGCCATCCCGAGCGCGATCATGATCTCGAACGAGGTCTTGACCACCTCGGCGGGCGGCCGGACGTCCGCCGGGATCGAGTCCATGCCGCGCAGCGTGGCGTGCGCGTCGAACTTCAGCATCATCGACAGCGCGTTCGGGATCTCGAAGACCGCGAACCGGAACGGCACCCCGGCCTCGGTGTGCTCCACACCCTCCATCGCGGCGAACTTGGCCGGCTGGTTGTCGGCGACGAACCGGATCGCCCAGTCGCCGACCACCACCTGGAGGGGGGCGCAGACCGCGCCGAGCGAGAACGGGATGGCGAAGCCGAGGCGGTGGTAGCGGTCGACCCGTCCGGCCCGGTGGTCGCGCAGCAGCGCCACCGCGTACACCGAGGCCACGATGAACCCGCAGACCATCAGGGAGGCGAGGATCAGGTGCACCGCCTGGACGGGGGTGGCCGGGTTGAACATCGCGGCGAGCGGGTTCACGTCGGTGACCTCGCCGTCGACGAGCTTGAAGCCGCGGGGCTGGTTCATCCAGGAGTTGACGGTGAGGACGAACGAGGCCGACAGCAGTCCGGCGATCACGACCGGGATCCCGGTGAGGAAGTGCACGCGGGGGGACAGCCGGTCCCAGCCGTACAGGTAGATCCCCATGAAGATCGCCTCGATGAAGAAGGCGATCCCCTCCAGGGCGAACGCGGCGCCGAAGACCTGCCCGTACTTGTCCATGAAGCCGGGCCACAGCGTGCCCATCTCGAACGACAGCACGGTGCCCGACACCGCGCCGACGGCGAACAGCACCCCGGCGGCCTTCATCCAGCGCCGGGCGAGCTCGGCGTAGACCGGGTCGCCGGTGCGCAGCGCGCGCCATTCGGCGAGCAGGGTGATCGCGGGCAGGCCGATGCCGATGGAGGCCAGCACGATGTGGAAGCCCAGGGTGAAGGCCATCTGCTGGCGCGCGGCCATGAAGTCGGCCGGTGAGGCGGCGCCGTGGGCGGCGTCCGCGAGAGGGGACGCGGCGTGACCTGCCGCGTCGGCGAGTGGGGACGCGGCGGTGACCGCGTCGGCGAGGAGCGCGACGGTGCTCATACGACCGAATGTAGTACTACGAGCTGTAGTACTCCTGGCAGTAGTACTACTCGACGTGGTGATATGCCTCATAGTCGGCTAACCTGGCTGACGTGAAGGGTTTGGGAGAGCTTGAACGCACGGTCATGGAGATCCTCTGGGCGCGGGAGGACGCCGGCCTGGAGCCGGCCACCGCCCGCGACGTGAGCCGCGCGCTCGCGCACGACCGCGACCTCGCCCACACCACCGTGATGACCGTGCTCGACCGGCTCGCGAAGAAGGGCTACCTCGAACGCGAGCGTGACGGGCGGGCCTGGCGCTACGATCCGGTCGCGAGCCGCGAGGGCTACGTGACCGAGCTCATGCTCGGCGCCCTGAACGAGACCGGAGACCGCGACGCCGCGCTCGCCCACTTCGTCCGCTCTGTCTCGCAGGACGAGGCCGACGTCATCCGGCAGGCCCTGGCCGGCCTCATGGGCGGCGGCCTCGCCGGCAAGGAGCCACCGGCATGACGGGCACCGCCCTGCTCGCACTGATCTCGCTGGGGACCATCGGCGGGGCGCACCTGCTGTCGAAGGCACGGTGGACCTGGCGCACCCCCCGAACCGGGATCGTCCTCTGGCAGTCGCTCGGGCTGGGCTGGGGCATCGCCACCATCGGCACGCTGCTCGGGCTGGCCCTGCTGCCCTACCGCAAGGGCATCGCGGGCGGCCTCCCCGGCCTGCTCGGCGACCAGGCCGGACGGCTCGACGCCGCCCACATGGCCGCGCTGCTCGCCGCGGTCAGCCTCACCGCCGTGCTGCTGGCGATGCTGATGTACGCGGTCGTCCGGGTCGTCCGGGCCCGGCACCGGCACCGCGCCCTGCTCGCGCTGGTCTCCCGCCACGACTCCGCGGTGCCCGGCACGCTGGTCCTCGACCACCCGGCCGCCGCGGCGTACTGCGTGCCGGGAGTGCGCTCGTCCAAGGTCGTGGTCAGCGCCGGCACCCTCGAACTGCTCGACTCCGCCGAACTGGCCGCCGTCCTCGCGCACGAGCGCGCGCACGCCCGCGAGCGGCACGACCTGGTCCTGCTCCCGTTCGCCTCGCTCCGCCAGGTGTTCCCCCAGTTCCGGCTGGTCGGACGGTGCCTCGACGCGGTCGAGCTGCTGATCGAGATGGCCGCCGACGACCGGGCCCGGCGGAACCGGCCGCCGCGCGAGCTCGCCACCGCGCTGCTGCGCTTCGCCGCGGCCCGCCCGGCCGCGGCCCCGTCCGGCACCCTCGGAGTCGCCTCCCGCGACGACATCCCGGTGATGGCCCGGGTCAACCGGCTGCTGGAGCCCAAGCCGGTACGGCGCTCGACCCGCTTCGCCGCCATCGTCGCCGTCCCCGTCATCGCCGGCCTCCCCGTCCTCCTCTACGCGCTGCCCCATTAGTGCAGTCCCGGCCCACGGCACTCGCCTAGCGGTTCGTACCTAACCGGGTCTGGGCGGGCGCTTCATCGCGCGCCCGCGTGACGGCTGAGGCGGGATCACTTGAACCTCGGCATCGATGGCGGACGGGTCAGTCTGGGGTCAGTGCCGTTCCGTAGAGGCGTGCCACCCGGATGCGGATCACCAACCGGCGGTCTTCGACCATCCGCTCCAGGAAGACGCGTTCGTCGCCAGGGTCGTCGAACCCTGGGGTCATCGCGAGCATCTCCAGACCGGCCGCGTCGCCGGGCCTCTCGCTGATCTCGGAGAGTTCCGCGGCGCCCTCGGCCACCGCGAACGCCATGTGGTCGTCGCTGGAGACGTACAGTGCGGCGCGCGGGTCGTTCCTCAGCTGACGCACCTTGGCGCGGTCGGCGGTCGTCGAGATCCGGACGATTCGTTCGTCCGGATCCCAGGCGTAGATGACGGTCGAGACGTGCGGGTGGCCGTTCTGCTTGTTCGTGGTCAGGGCCCCGAACTGATGCTCGCCCAGCATCCTGGCCAGGTGGGCGTCGGCGAGGGGCTTGGGGCCGGGGCCGCGGCCGGGGCCTTGGTCGTTGCTCATCTCGTACTCCTGGTGTTGTGAACTGTTGGATCTCAGCTGGTGGCGGATGTTCCGGCCTGCTCGGCCGGGGCGGTGCCATCGGTGACGGCGGCGCCTGCCGGGGAGGCGGGTGTGGGGGTGGGGGGCGCGGGGCGGCGCAGCACGATGATGGTGAGGGCGATCGCGGCGACCATCAGCCCGGCGCCGATCTCGAACGCCAGCCGGTAGCCATCGGTCAGGGCGGCCGGACGGTCGCTCCCGCCGGCCAGCAGGTGGTCGGTGCGGGTGGCGGCCAGCGTGGTCAGCGCGGCGACGCCGAGCGCCGCGCCGATCTGCTGGCCGGTGTTGAACAGGCCGGAGGCGACCCCCGCGTCCGCCGGGCCGGCGCCGGACATGCCGAGCGAGGTGAGCGCGGGCATGGCCAGCCCGCCCCCGCCGGTCAGCAGCATCACCGGCAGCAGGTCGAGCGCGTACGTGCCGTCCACCGGGACCCGGGTGAGCAGCAGCCGCCCGGCCAGCAGCAGGATCAGGCCGGTCAGCAGGATCGCGCGCTCGCCGAACCGGGCGGCGAGCCGGGCGGCGAGCCCGAGCGACAGCGCCCCGATGGTCAGCGCCGCCGGCAGCAGCGCCAGGCCCGTCTTGGTGGCGCCATAGCCCAGCACGTTCTGCATGTAGAGCGCGACGAGGATCTGGAAGCTGAACAACGCGGCCAGCATCAGCATCTGGATCAGATTGGCGCCCCAGACGTTGCGCGACCGCAGGACCCGCAGCGGCATCAGCGGATTCGCGGCGGTGGCCTGGCGGCCAGTGAACGCGGCGAGCAGTGCGAGCGACAGCGCGCCGAGGCCGAGCGTGCGGCCCGAGGTCCAGCCGTGCCCTTCGGCCTGGACGATCGCGTACACCCCGAGCATGACCCCGGCGGTGACCAGCAGCGCGCCGAGCGCGTCGGCGCCCTTGGCGAGCCCGGCGCCGCGGTCGGCCTCCAGGGCGCGCAGTGCGAGCAGCACGGCGGCGACGCCGAGCGGCAGGTTGATGAAGAAGATCCAGTGCCAGCTCAGCGCGTCGGTCAGCACGCCGCCGAGCACCTGCCCGATGGACGCGCCGGCCGAGCCGGTGAACGCGTAGACGGCGATCGCCCTGGCCCGTTCGCCCGGCTCGGTGAACAGGGTGACGATCATGCCGAGGCCGACCGCGGAGGCCATCGCGCCGCCGGTGCCTTGGACGAAGCGGGCGGCGATCAGCATCGCCGGGTTCGCCGCCACCCCGCACAGCAGCGAGGCGAGCGTGAACACCGTCAGCCCGGCGATGAACATCCGCCGGCGGCCGAGCAGGTCGCCGAGCCGTCCGGAGAGCAGCAGCAGCCCGCCGAACGCGATGACGTAGGCGTTGACCGTCCAGGTCAGGCCGGAGGGGGAGAAGCCGAGGTCGCGCTGGATGGCGGGCAGCGCCACGGTGACGATGCTGCCGTCCAGGATGATCATCAGCATCCCGGCGCAGAGCACGATGAGCGCGAGCGTGCGGGACCGGGAGCCGGGAGGCGCGGTGGATGGGGTGACGGACACTGTCTCTCCTGTTCATGGGCGAACGGGAGAGACAGTAACAGATGATTTTGTTGTAGACGATCCAGTGTGGATCTACTTGGCGCTCTGGCGTGCCCTCCGGACCGGCTGCGCGACCTCTTCCGGGGTGGCGAGATAGCCGCTGACCAGCCGGTGCATCGCCCGGACGAGCACGCTCCGCTCGTCTTCGGGCAGGGCGCTGAGCGCGCGCTGGTGCACCCCGTCGACGATCTTCTGGCTGCGCTCGGCGAGCCGCGCGCCCTCCTCGGTGACCGCGATGATCCGGGCCCGCCGGTCGGTGTCGGACGGGCGGCGCTCGGCGAGCCCGGCCTTCTCCAGTGCGTCGACCGTGACCACCATCGTGGTCTTGTCCATGTCGCCGATCTCGGCGAGCTGGATCTGGGTTCGCTCCTCCTCCAGTGCGTGCACCAGGACGCAGTGCATGCGCGGGGTCAGCCCGATCTCGGAGAGCGCCGCCGACATCTGCGTGCGCAGGACATGGCCGGTGTGGTCGAGGAGGAAGGACAGGTCCGGCTCGGTGCGGGCGGGCGTCAAGGAGGTCATACCTCAGGGTAGCAATATGATCCCGTTCTGGATTATCTAGTGGCACCCGTATCGCCCGGTCGGGTAGCGTGGCGGCATGCATCGCATCGCGTGCCAGAGCTGGCGGCCGTCCTAGGACGGCCGACACCGCGCATGCCAGGGCCGTCCATCCGGACGGCCCTTCTTCTTTTCGGTGGCGGGGCCCGTCCGGCCGGACGGCCTCGACCACGACGAGGAGAAGACCCCATGGACACCACGACCACCACCCCCGTATCCGAGGGCGAGACGCTGCGTGCCGCCGAGCGCCGCAGCCTCGAACTCGAAGAGCGCATAGCGGCGGACCCGGCCGGATTCCGGATCCTGACCGGCGACCGTCCCACCGGCCCGCTCCACCTCGGCCACTACTTCGGGACGGTCGCCAACCGGGTCCGGCTCCAGCGCGCGGGCGTCGAGCTCTTCGTGCTCGTCGCCGACTACCAGGTGCTCACCGACCGGGACGTCGCCGACCGGCTGGACGAGCACGTCGAGGGCCTGGTCGCCGACTACCTGGCGGCCGGCGTCGACCCCGGCCCGGCGACGATCTTCCGGCACAGCGCCGTCCCCGCGCTCAACCAGCTCATGCTGCCGTTCCTGTCCCTGGTCTCGGTCGCCGAGCTGGGCCGCAACCCCACGGTCAAGGACGAGATCGGGGCGTCGCGGCAGTCCTCGGTCAGCGGCCTGATGTTCACCTACCCCGTGCACCAGGCCGCCGACATCCTGTTCTGCAAGGCCGACCTGGTGCCGGTCGGCAAGGACCAGCTCCCGCACCAGGAGGTCACCCGGACCATCGCGCGGCGCTTCAACGAGCGCTACGGGAAGGTCTTCCCGGTGCCCGACGCGCTGCTGACGCGGGCGCCGAACCTGCTGGGCGGCGACGGCCAGAAGATGAGCAAGAGCCGGGGCAACGCCATCGCGCTCTCGGCCACCGCCGACGAGACCGCGCGGCTGCTCACCCGGGCCCGCACCGATGCGGACCGCCGCATCACCTACGAGCCGGAGACCCGTCCGGGGGTGTCCAACCTGGTGCTGCTCGCCGCGCTCTGCCAGGACCGCGACCCGCACGAGGTGGCCGCGGAGGTCGGCGACGGCGGGTCGGCGGCGCTTAAGCGCCTGGTCATCGAGGCGGTCAACGAGTTCTTGCGTCCCCTGCGGGCCCGGCGCGCCGCACTCGTCGCCGATCGGGCCCACCTGCGCCGCGTCCTCGCAGACGGGAACGACCGGGCGTGCGATGTGGCCGAACGCACCCTCGCCGAGGTCCGCTCCGCGATGGGCATGACCACCTGAGGACGGCTCGTCCCGGAGAAGGAGGCGGTGGCGCCGCGCGGGGGACACGTCCGGCCTTCGCGGGGGAGGCGGGCCTGGGGGCGCGGATCGCATGATCGATACATCGGGCCGGGCCGCGGTCCGGATGACATGCGACAGGGGAGAACGACGATGCCCAGCACCAAGACGAAGATCTCGATCCTGGCCCTGACCGCCGCCACCATCAGCGCCGTCACTGTCGGTGCCACCGCCGCGTCCGCGGCGCCGCCGGCCGCGCCCGCCGGCGAGCCGAAGACCGCGAGCGTGACGGGGTCGGCGGAGTTCCGCCTCACCTTCGCGCCCGACCACGACGTCCGCTCGTTCACCTTCGACGCGCACGCCGCGCCCTACAGCCGGCCGCTCCCCGAGCTGAACGTGCCGCACGGGCTGCCCACCGACGCGCGCGGGACGGTGAAGATCTCGCACTACGTGGTCGCGCTGAAGCAGATCCTCCGGGCCGAGGCCGAGGTCGACTGCCTCTCGACCAGCCCGGGCAACGCGGCGTTCACCGCGAAGGTCACCCGCGCGGACGGGCCGCTGGCCGACTGGGTCGGCAAGCGGCTCGGGTTCAGCGTCCAGGACGGCGGACGGCACCACGACCGGGTCGGGCTCTCCTGGGTCGTCGGCAACATCACCGAGAACGCGCAGGGCAAGCCGGTCGAGAGCACGGTCGGCTCCTGCATGGCCCCCGCCGCGTTCGCCCCGGTGACCAAGGGCGGCTACACCGTCCGGCACGCCGACCTGCTGCCGCAGCCGAAGCGCTGAGGCGCACGGGCCGGTCAGGTGCGGCTCGGGCCGATGCCGTCCAGGACGGCGGCGACCAGGTCGTCGACGTCCTTGGACGGGGGCGGCTCGGCCGTCCCCTGGAACAGCGTCGACAGCACCGCCTCGTGGCAGACGCCGACGATCATCGAGGTCGCGGCGTCCACCCGTGCGCCGGGGGCGAGCCGCCCCAGCTCCGCCTCGGCGCGCAGGTAGGCGGCCAGCCGGTCCCGCCAGTCGTCCGGCTCGTTCAGTGCCGCGAACCGCGCAAGGACGTTCGGCTGCGCGAGCATCCCGGTGAGGGCGGGCAGGATGGCGCGGTGCATCGCCAACCCGTGCTCGATGTGGACGCGCAGGTTGGCCTCGACCGTCCCGCCACCTGGTTCGGGCAGTGCGGGCAGCGTCCGCTCGACGGCCTTGACGTGCGCGCGCAGGGCGACCGCCAGCAGCTCCTCCTTGTCGGCGAAGTGGTTGTAGAGCACGCCGTCCGCCACGCCGGCCTCCCGCGCGATGACGCGCACGGTGAGGCCGGCGCTCCCGCGCTCGCCGAGCAGGCGCTCGGCGGTGGCGATCAGGTGCTCGCGCAGGGTCAGGTCTCCGCCGTCGCGCAGTGCCGCGGCTTTTCTTGGTGACATCACCCGGCATCGTAATGAGCCGCGGCCCCGCCCGATGCCGTGCTCACGCCGAGGTGGAGGCGGACGGCGCCGTCGCCCCGGCGGCCCGGGCGGTGACCAGCCAGGCCGTGCCCCGGGTGCGGACGCCGGCGGAGCCGTCGAAGGCGCGCAGCGCGTCGGTGAGCGCCGCCCGCGCCCGCCGCGCCGCGTCGGCACCGACCAGCCCGAGGCGGTACTTGACCGGCCCCCAGGCGCCGAGGAACTCCGCCGCGTCCGCGACGTCGCGTCCCCACACCTGGTCGGCCTCGGCGTGCTCGCAGGAGATGTCGCCGAACCCGGCGGCGCCGAGGACCTCCCGGACGTGCCCGGGGTCGGCGAACGAGGTGGGGCTGGTGCCGTCGCCCTGCGGGCGGGTCAGGTGGGGGGACATCGCGGCGAGGACGGTGCCGAGGTCGGTGCCGTCCAGCTCGGCCATGCAGGCGAAGGCCAGCCGGCCGCCCGGGACCAGGGCCCGGCCGATGTTGGCGAACGCGGCGACCGGGTCGGCGAAGAACATGATCCCGAACCGGCTCAGGGCGACCTCGAACCCGCCGTCCTCGAACGGGTGGATCTGCGCGTCGCCCCGCTCGAACGACACGTTCGGGACGTTCTCGCGCACCGCGAGGTCCCGCGCCCGGGTGAGCATCGGCTCGGACAGGTCCACGCCGAGGGTCCGCCCGCGCGGCGCGCGGCGCGCGGCGAGCCGGGTGAGCTGCCCGTTGCCGCAGCCGACGTCGAGCACCCTGTCCCGCTCGCCGATCGCGGCGGAGTTCAGGAGCCGCTCGTTGAAGCCGCTGTTCACGGCGTCGAACCGGTCGGAGTGGGCGGCCCAGTGCTGTCCCTCATAGCCGTTCCACGCCTCGGACTGCGCGGTGTTGACGATCTCCGCCATGGGATGGCCTCCAGGTGAACGTACGTTCATGAACGTGCGTTCATGATGAGGGACGGTGGCGCGCACGTCAATGCGGCGCCCGCCGCCGGTGCCGGGTGCTCCCATAAAGTAGAACGGAACCCTTCGTTCCCCTATACTTGCGGGCATGGTCACCAGCGCGCAGGCGCCCATGAGCGGGCGCAAGGCTCAGGCGGCACGCAACGACGACCTGATCCGAGACGCGGCACGGGCGGTGTTCACCGCCGACCCGGGCGCCCCGATCTCGGCCGTCGCCGAGCGCGCGGGCGTCGGGATCAGCGCCCTCTACCGCCGCTACAAGAGCAAGGAGGATCTGCTCCAGCGGCTCGCCGACGAGGGCATGGACCGCTACCTCGCCGTGGTCCAGGAGGCCCTCGACGCCGAGGGCGATCCGTGGGACTCCTTCAGTGGCTTCATGTGCCGCTGCCTGGACATCGGCGCCGGATCGCTGACCAGCAGGCTCGCCGGGAGCTTCCCGGTCACCGAGGAGATGGGCCGCAAGGGCCGGGAGATCCACGCGGCCACCCAGCGGCTGCTCGACCGGACCCGGGAGGCGGGCGCCCTGCGCGCGGGCGTCCAGGTCGGCGACATCTCCGTCCTGCTCGAGCACCTGCACACCATCCGCGTCGGCGACGACGAGCGGATGAACCTGTTGCAGCACCGCTACCTGGCCCTGATCCTCGACGCTCTGCACATGCCGGACGGCGGGGAGCTCCCAGGCCCACCGCCCACCTGGCAGGAACTCCGAGGACGCTATGACGACTGACCGGCCCACGACCGTCCTCGACCGGCGGGCGCTCAACCGCGCTCTGCTGGAACGGCAGAGGCTGCTGCGGCGGCACCGCGCGTCCGCGCTCGACACGATCGAGCATCTCGTCGGCATGCAGTCGCAGGCGCCCAACCCCCCGTACATCGGGCTCTGGAGCCGCCTGGAGGACTTCGCGTTCGACGAGCTGGCCGGCCTCATGCGCGATCGACTGGCCGTGCGCATCGTGCTGATGCGCGGAACACTGCACCTGGTCAGCGCCCGCGACGCGCGCGCACTGCGTCCGCTGACACAGGCGGTGCTAGACCGCGTCCTCAGAAGCTCGACCGGTGCGCCACTCGCCGAGGTGGATTTCGCCGCCGTTACCGCCGACGCCCGCGCATTCCTAGAGGACGAGCCGCGAACGGACAAGGAGCTAAGGGCACTGCTCGCCGAACGGTGGCCGGACCACGACACCGAGCTGCTCGCCTGGGGCGTCCGTTGCACGCTGCACCTCATCCAGGTACCGCCGCGTGGCATCTGGGGCTCGTCCGGCGCCGCCCGCCACACCACTCTGGGGACCTGGCTCGGTCCCGCCCTCCCGGGGCTGTCCGCCGATGAACTCGTGCTCCGCTACCTGGCCGCGTTCGGGCCGGCGACCGTGCAGGACGCGCAGCAGTGGTCCGGGCTCACCCGCCTAGGCGAGGTCTTCGACCGCCTCGGGGCCAGGCTGTGCACGTTCGCGGACGAGAACGGCAGGGTGCTGTACGACCTGCCGGACGCGCCGCGCCCCGACCCCGGAACACCCGCGCCCGTCCGGTTCGTCCCCGACTTCGACAACCTGCTGCTCTCGCACAGCGACCGGTCCCGCATCATCACCGATGAGCACCGCAAGCGGGTCTTCACCATCAACGGCATCATCCGCGCGACGTTCCTGGTGGACGGCTTCGTCCACGGCATGTGGAAGATGGAGAAGAAGCGCCGCGCGGCCACCCTGCGCGTCGACCCGTTCTCACCGCTGTCCGGCCCCGTCCGGGACGCGTTGGTCGAAGAGGCCACCCGCCTCCTGGTCGCCGCCCATCCCGACGCCGACTCCCATGAGGTCCTTTTCGCCTCTTGAACCGGCCCGGCCACTGAAAGGCGTGCGGAACCGGGGTTCGGTCACCCCTCCTGGGACAGGTCGCCCGTACGGGCGCAAGGGCTGTCGCTTTCGGTGTCCAGCGCGGCCAGCAGGGTGTGGAGGGTCTCCCGGAGTTCGGCCACCTGCTCGCGGGAGAGCGGGTCGAAGAGCCGGCGCCGCACCTCGGTGACATGCCCGGGTGCGGCGGCGGCCAGGACGTCGAAGCCGGCGTCGGTCAGCTCGGCGACCGTCGTGCGGCGATCGCCCGTGTGCTTGGCCCGCCGGACCCAGCCGGCCTCCTCCAGCCGGTTGACCGCGTGGGAGAGGCGGCTGGCGGAGGAGTGCACGATCGCGGCCAGCTCGGTCATGGTCAGTGACCGGCCCGGCGCCTCCGACAGCATCGCCAGGATCATGTAGTAGGCGTGCGGGATGCCCGAATCGCGGTAGAGCTGGCGGTCCAGCGCCTCGTTGAGCAGGCGCGAGGTCCACAGGAAGGCGCGCCAGGTCTGCTGCTCATCGGCGTCGAGCCACCGCGTCTCGGTCATGCCCCCAGCCTAATCCAAACACTTGAACCCTCAAGACTTGAAGATTCAATATCTTGCCTCTAAGGTGATACTTGAACGCTCAAATGACCGCCCCAGGGGGACGACATGGCCAGGATGCCCGCGCTCTACCTCAGCCACGGCGCTCCGCCGCTGGCCGACGACCCGGTGTGGACCGGCCAGCTCTCCCGCTGGTCGGCCCGGCTGCCCCGGCCGAAGGCGATCCTCATGGTGTCGGCGCACTGGGAAGAGGCGCCGCTGACCATCGGCGCGACCCGGACGGTCCCGCTGGTGTACGACTTCTGGGGCTTCCCGCAGCACTACTACGACGTCCGCTACGAGGCCCCCGGCGCGCCCGAACTGGCCGCGGACGTGCACAAGCTGCTGCCGGACGTCCACCAGGAGGAGCAGCGCGGCCTCGACCACGGCGCGTACGTGCCACTGGTGGAGATGTATCCGGACGCCGACATTCCAGTACTATAGATGTCGATGCCGACCCTCGATCCCGCACGGCTCTTCGAGGTGGGACGCAGCCTGGCGCCACTGCGCGACCAGGGCGTGCTCATCGTCGGCAGCGGATTCACCACGCACAACCTGCGGGAGATGGGCTCTGGTCCGGACGCCCCGCCGCCCGCCTGGTCCGCCGAGTTCGACGCATGGACGGACCGCGCGGTCGCCTCTGGCGACGTCGACTCGCTGCTCGATTTCCGTGTGAAGGCCCCTGCGGCGCGCATCGCGCATCCCCGCACAGAGCACTTCGCCCCGTTGTTCGTCACGCTCGGCGCTGACGCCGACGCCCCCGCCGGCCGCAGCACCGTCATCGACGGCTACTGGTTCGGTTTGGCCAAGCGCTCGTTCCAGTTCGGCTGAGACCGGCCGCCCGCCGCCCGCCGCCCGCCGACCACCGTGCGCCGACCACCGTGCGCCCTCGGCTCCGCCCAGGCCCACTCGCAGCTCGGCCCCGGCCCCTGCCGGATCCGCCCCGCCATCCCGGCCCCCGCCGGGTCCAACCCCCGCTCAGATCGGTTCTCAGGCTCCTCCGGCGGCTCAGCCGATCTCGGCGAAACCGGTGCGCCAGGACGGGACCCGCGGCTTCCAGCCGAGGCTCAGCGCCTTGGCGTTGGACGCCGGACGGCTCGTGGCGGCGGCGTGCCGTGCCGCCGGGCCCGGCGACGGAGCACCCAGCGCCGCGCTGTAGAGCGGCAGCCACTCGGCCGTGGTCGCCGGCTCGTTGTCGACGATGTTGACCGCCCCCGCGGGCCAGTCGAGCGCCGCGAGCGCGGCGGCGGCAGCGTCGTCGACGTGGACGAACGACGTCCAGGAAGGGCTCGGGCGCAGGCTCCCCGCGCGCACCCGCTCGGCCATGGCGCCGTCCTTCGCGTACCAGGTGTCGGGTCCGTACAGCGCCCCGTACCGCAGCACCACCCCGCGCGGCATCTCGGCGACCGCCTCCTCCAGCCCGGCCACGCCCGCGTACGGGAGCAGCGACGGGTCGAGCGGGTCGGACTCCACCGCGGGCGTGTCGCCCGGGAGGTACACCCACGCGATGCTCTGGGCGATCATCGTCTCGACGCCCGCCGCCTTCGCGGCGTCGACGAGGTTGCGGGTGCCCGCGATGCGCAGCCGCGAGTTGGCGTTGAAATCCTCCCCGGTGAGGTCGGTGAGCTGGTGGATCACGACGTCCGGCCGCTCGGTCCCGACCGCCGCGCGGACGGCGTCCGCGTCGAGCACGTCCACCACGACCGGCGTGGCGTGCTGTTCACTGACGGATCGGGCGCGGTCGGCGTGTCGGGTCGTCCCGGCGACCTCGTGGCCCGCCTGGACGAGCAACGGGATCAGCCGGCGGCCGACAACGCCGGTCGCGCCGGCGACGAGAATCTTCAAGGGGGTACCTCCACGACTTTCACGCCATTGTGGTCGTCTCGACGGCAGGATAGGCAAGGACTCTCGCCAGGTCACGCCCGGCCAGGGGAGTCGGTGCCCCTTCGCGGCGGCCGAAACGACGGCGGACGATGCTCTGCTCTGTTTCAGCCGATTCGTTCGATGGGCAGCCGGACCTCGAAGAGCGCGCCGCCCTCCGGGGTCTCGCCCGACACGAGCGTACCGCCGTGGGCGCGTACCAGGTCACGTGCAATGGCGAGTCCCAGTCCCGCGCCGCCCTCATCCCGGCTCCGGGCGTCGTCGAGACGGACGAACCGCTCGAAGATCCGTTCCCTGTCGGCCGCCGGGACGCCCGGCCCGTCGTCGGTGACCCGCACCACCGCCTGCCCGTTCTCCTGCGCCAGCGTGATCCGGACGACAGTGGCGGCGTGTCGCTGCGCGTTGTCGAGCAGGTTGCCCAGAACGCGGGACAGCCGCCCGCGGCTGCCCACGACACGCGGGGAGGCCGCGACGTCGGTCTCGACCGGCACTCGCGCGCCCGCGCGTCGGTCCGCCTCCTCGCGGACCAGCTCGGCCAGGGAGACCGGCTCCCCGGCCAGCGGCCGGTCCCCCGCGTCAAGGCGGGCCAGGAGCAGCAGGTCGGCGGCCAGATGCTGGAGGCGGACGACGTCGTCGACCAGCCCGTCCAGATCCAGCAGCTCCGGGTGCGCGGCGGCCACCTCCAACTGCGTGCGCAGCGACGCGATGGGGCTGCGCAGCTCGTGCGAGGCGTCCGCGACGAACCCGCGCTGCCGCGCCACAGAGCGTTCCAGCGCGGACAGGGTGGCGTTGGTGGTGGCCGCCAGATGGGCGACCTCGTCCCGGGTCCTCGGTTCCGGCACGCGGCGGGCCAGGTCGCCGGCGGCGGTGATCTCGGCCAGCTCCGTCCGGATCGCCGCCACGGGACGCAGCGCGCGCCGGGTGACCAGCCATGTCACGCCGGCGACCACGGCCAGCAGGAGGGGGAGCCCGATGAGCATCGCCCTGGTGACCGTGCCGACCGCCGCGTGCGCCGACTCCAGGTCGGCGCCCGCGTACACGGTCACCGTCTCGCCCGCGGGGGTGGTGACCCGCAGGGCCGCGAAGCGGTACTCCCCAGTGCGGCCGTCCACGGTCGCCGTCCCCGTCGAGTAGCCGGGATGGGAGGAGATCTCGCCGCGCCCGGGGGCGTCGCCGTCCCGGTCGTCGCCGTCGTCGTCGGAGGTCGTCGACGGCGACGGTGCGGACCGTACGGCGCCGCTCCCCGTTCCGCTGATCGCCTTGAGGTCTTCACTGGCCGCCCGGAGCCGCCCGCCGGACCCGATCACCTGCACCGGATGGTCCTCGTCATCGGGCAGGTCGAGCGCGCTGTACGGCGTGCCGGACGCGAGCTGCCCGGCGACCTCGCGGGCGGCCACCTCGGCCCGCAGGTCCGCCTGCTCGCCGAGGTTGGCGCGGAGCAGGAGCACGACCGCCAGCCCGGCCACGACCAGCGCGATCGCCACGACCACGGTGGCGCCCACCGTCGTCCGGGCCCGTACGGAGCCGAACCACCTGTTCATCGGCCACCCGGCCCGGCGCGACCGTCCGGGCCGCGGTCCGGGCGCTCGTCCGTGCCGCCGTCCGCGGCGAGGCGGTAGCCGAGTCCCCGCACCGTGCCGATCGACTTGCGGCCGAACGGCGCGTCCAGCTTCCGGCGCAGGGCGCTGACGTACACCTCGACGATGTTGGGATCGCCCTCGTAGGCGAAGTCCCACACGTGCTCGATGATCTGCGTCTTGGAGACCACCAGGCCCGCGTTCACGGCGAGCTGCTCCAGGACGGCGAACTCCTTGGCGGTCAGCTCGACCTCGACGTCGCCGCGCAGGACCTTCCGGGCCCCGGGGTCGATGGTGAGGTCGCCGAGCACGATCGCCGGCGCGCCCCCACGGGTGCGGCGACGCAGCAGGGCGCGGACGCGGGCCAGCAGCACCATGTAGGAGAACGGCTTCGTCAGGTAGTCGTCGGCCCCGGTGTCGAGGCCCTCGGCCTCGTCGTACTCGCCGTCCTTGGCGGTGAGCATCAGGATCGGCGTGTCGTCGCCCCGGGCCCGCAGCTCCGCGCAGACCCGGTAGCCGTTCAGGCCGGGCAGCATGATGTCGAGCAGGATCAGGTCGTAGTCGTGGACCACGGCATGGTCGAGGCCGGTGACCCCGTCGTGGACGACGTCCACCGCGAATCCCTCGGCCATGAGGCCCCTGGCCAGGGACAATGCCAGGCGTCGCTCGTCCTCCACGATCAGCAGGCGCATGCCCCCAGGCTGTCAGACGACCCTGAAGCGGTCTTCAGGTCGCTTCAGGATCGCTACAGGATCTCCGCCCAGTGTGGTTCTCGGACGGGCCACCAGGGTCCGCCGAACAGGAGGTAGCGATGAAGCCCGGACTCTCGAAGGTGCTGTCCAAGCGCGGACTGCTGGTTTCGGTGGTCGCCGCCGGTGTGGTGGCGGGCGGAGGCGCCGCGGCGTTCGCGGCGGGCCCGAACGGCGACGGGGACAAGGACGCCCCGGCCAAGGCCAGCGTCACCGCGGTGCAGGCCGCGGACGCCGTGCAGAAGGCGGCGCCGGGCGTGATCGAGGAGCTGGAACTGGACGACGAGAAGGGCCGCACCGTCTGGGAGGCCGACGTCCTGACGGCCGACGGCACCTGGCGCGAGGTGACCCTCGACGCCAATGACGGCAAGGTGATCAGCAACGAGGTGCCCCGCCCGGACAAGGGCGACGAGAAGAGCGACGGCAAGGGCGCCGAGAAGGGCGACGCCAAGTCCGACGACGGCGATGCCAAGGAGGCGGCGGCGGAGGCCGAGGCGCTCAAGGCCGCCAAGACCACCGCGGCGCAGGCGGCGGGCCTGGCTCTGGAGAAGACCCCGGGCACCGTCACCTCCGTCGAGTTCGACGACGGCTCCTGGGAGGTCGAGGTGGTCCAGAACGGCGCCGAGCACGAGCTGAAGCTCGACCCGGCCAGCGGGAAGGTCCTCGCCGACTCCGTCGACGAGGACTGAGCCCGGCGCTCTCACCGCGCGCCGCGGATGACCACGCGAAGGGGGTCGGCCGAACTCGGCCGGCCCCCGTCGTGGTGTTCGGCCATGAACCGGCGGACCCGTCTCTCCCCGCAGCCTCCACGATGAGTCCGACCCACGGTACGGTCCTTCTCTTCGGTGCGGGAGGGTACGGCATGGAGATCACTCTGGTTCGCGGGGACATCACCGAGGAGCGGGTGGACGCGGTGGTGAACGCCGCCAACTCCTCGCTGCTGGGCGGTGGCGGCGTCGACGGCGCCATCCACCGCAAGGGCGGCCCGGCGATCCTCGACGACTGCCGCAGGCTGCGCGCGTCCCACTACGGCGGCGGGCTGCCGGTCGGCCAGGCGGTCGCGACCACGGGAGGGGCGCTGCCCGCCCGGTGGGTCATCCACACCGTCGGCCCGGTCCACTCCACCACCGAGGACCGCTCCGGCCTGCTGGCCTCGTGCTACCGGGAGTCACTCCGGGTCGCGGACGAGCTCGGCATCACCTCCATCGCGTTCCCCGCGGTGTCGGCCGGGATCTACGGCTGGCCCGTCGACGACGCCGCCCGGATCGCGGTCCGGACCGTCCGCTCGACCACCAGCAAGATCACCGAGGTGCGCTTCGTCCTGTTCACCGAGGACGCCTACACCGCCTTCGAGCACGCCGTCTCGGCCTGAGCCCCGGTCAGTCCTTGCGGGGCTTGGCGGGCGGGACCACCAGGGTGGGGCGGTGCACATGGTGGAGGACGCGGGTGGAGACGCTGCCGAGGATGACCGAGCGGGCGCCGGCGAGGCCGCGGGAGCCGGTGACCAGGAGGGACACGTCCAGCTCTTCGGCGGCGTCGACGATGGTGGCCCACACCGGGCCGTTGGTGCGGACGGCGCGGGGCGTGACGTCGGCCAGCCCGGCGGCGGCGGCCAGCTCGGCGCCCTGCTTGGCGAGGGCCACCGCCTGCTGCTCCTCGGCGAACTGGTCGCCGCCCTGCTCGGCGGTGACGGGGGCCGCGGCGATCAGCGGGGCCCAGGCGAGCTGGGAGATCAGCGGCTCCCAGACGGTGAGGACCACGACGGGTTCGGGCTTGATGTGCCGTCCGGCGTACTCGATGGCGGAACGGGCGTCATCGGATCCGTCGTAGGCGATAAGAACTGTCATGGGTGTGACCTGTCCAGCTCGCCCGGAGACGAACCTGATCAGGGAGAACAGTGGTCAAGCTCTCATGGCGGCGCGGCCCGTGCCCGGCGGGCCGGCGAACGCCTGGGCCACCTCCAGCCAGCGGGCCGCGTCCGGTCCGGTGGCGGTCACCGACAGGTCGCCGGGGTGCCTGCGGCGGGTGACCAGCAGGCAGAAGTCCAGGGCCGGCGCGGTCACCGACTGCTCGGCGTCCGGCGGGCCCCAGGTCCACGCGTCGCCGGACGGGGCGGTCAGTGCGACGCGGAACTCGGCGGTGGGCGGCGTCAGCCCGCGGTTGTGGAACGCGAAGTCGCGGGCCCGCACGCCGATGTGGGCCACGTGCCGGAGCCGGTGGGTGGGTTCGCGGTGGACGTCGAGCGTGTCGGCGATGTCCTGTCCGTGCGCCCAGGTCTCCATGAGCCGCGCGGTGGCCATGGACGCGGCGCTCATCGGCGGCCCGAACCAGGGGAGCCGGGTCCCCGCGGGCACGGCGGCGAGCGCCCCGGCGATCCGGGCGCGGCCGGAGCGCCAGCGGTCCAGGAGCCTCGCCGGCTCCTCGGCGGCGCCCTCCGCGGCCCCCCGATCGACGTAGCCGGGCTCGAGCGCGCCGGCCAGGATCCCGGCGAACGCCGCGGAGTCGGTGGCCGCCACGGTCGACTGCCGGTCCGTCCACGCGAGGTGGGCGATCTGGTGGGCGATCGTCCACCCTTCGGCCGGGGTCGGCGCGGCCCAGCGCACGGCGGGGAGCGGCGCCACGAGCGCGTCCAGGGACTCGCCCTCGGCCGTCAGGTCCGCGAGCAGGCTGTTCAGGTCGGGCATGGGGGCAGGATCTCCCGTTCACGAGGGGCGCGTACAGACCTGAGCCGAATCTAGTTCGGCTCGGACGGGGCGTGGGACAGGGCGCGCGCGGCGGCGTAGTCGGGTTTCCCGTTGGGCAGCCGGAGGCCGTCGGCGGTGCGCAGGAAGGTCTTGGGGATCTTGTAGCGGGCCAGCCGGGCGGCGCAGCCGGCGCGCAGCTCCTCGTCGGACGGGCCGGGGTCGGATGGTCCGGGGGTGGACGGGTCGGGGGCGGCGGTGCGGAGCACGGCGACGATCTCGGTGCCCCAGCGCTCGCTCGGGCGGCCGACCACGAGCGCGTCGGCGATGCCAGGGAGGTCCCGCAGCACCGTCTCGACCTCTTCGGCGAACACCTTCTCGCCGCCGGTGTTGATGGTGGTCGCCTCCCGGCCGTGCACCTCGATGGTGCCGTCGGCCAGCAGCCGGGCGCGGTCGCCCGCGACGACCAGGCGCTCGCCGTCGACGGTGCGGAAGGTGTCGGCGGTCCGGCCGGGGTCGCCGAGGTAGCCGAGCGGGATCGAGCCGGCCTTGGCCAGCCAGCCCAGTTCGTCCTCGCCCGGGGCGAGCCGGCGGGCGCGGTCGGCGCTGAGCACGGCCGCGCCCGCCGCCGGGGCGTAGGAGCCGGGGAGCGGCCCGCGCGCGGCGGGCGCCTGGCGGAGGACCTGGAAGCCGGTCTCGGAGGAGCCGAGCACATCGGTGATCCGGACGTGGGGGAGGAGGTCGTTCAGCCGCCGCTGCACGTCCGGGCTGATGCCGGCGGCCGAGTTGACCATGCTGCGCAGGGCGCCCAGGTCGTGCGGGACGGCCTCCAGCCGTTCGAGGAGCGGGCGGGCGAACGCGTCGCCGACCAGGGGGATCCGGGTCACGCGTTCGCGTTCGGCGGTGGCCAGGAGGTCTGCGGCGTCGAGGCCGTCGACCCGGTCCGGGAAGACCACGCAGGCGCCGCCGCACCAGCCGCCGAGGGCCGACCACGTCCCGGCGCCGTGCATCAGCGGGGGCCCGACCAGGACCTTGTGGCGGGCCCCGGCGGCGGCCTTCTCGACCACTTCGCGCAGGGAGCCGAAGGGGGTGCCGTCGCGGCGGCGCAGCCCGAGCGGGCCGAGCACCAGGTCGCCGATGCGCCACAGCACGCCCTTGGGCAGGCCGGTGGTGCCGCCGGTGTAGAGGATGTGCAGGTCGCCGGCGTCCGGCCGGACGGCGTCGAGGGGGGCGGCGGACGCCGTGGCGAGCGCGGCCTCGTAGTCCAGCGCGCCCGGCAGCAGGGCGGCGCCGGACTCGTCGGCCACCTGGAGCAGCAGCGGCCGGTCGAGCGCCGGTGCCACCCGTCCGATCGTGGCGGCGAAGCGCGCGTGGTAGACGATCGCGCGGGGCCGGGCGTCCGCGAAGAGGTGGGCGAGCTCGCCGTCGACGTAGCGGTAGTTGACGTTGAACGGGGCCATCCGGGCCTTGTGGGCGCCGAGCAGGCCCTCCAGGTACTCGGGCCCGTTGTGCAGGTAGAGGGCCAGGTGGTCGTGCGGCGACTCCCAGGGCGCGGCGGTCTCGGCGCGCCGGCCGAGCCCGTGGCCGTGCAGGAGGTGCGCGAGCCGCCTGCTGCGCTCGGTGACCTGCCGCCATGTCAGCCTGCGGTCCCGCCAGACCACGCACTCCCGGTCGGGGATCTCGGCCGCGATGGCCTCGTGCAGGGTCGCCAGGTCGAATCGCGGCATCGGCGCTCCTTCGGGGGGACGGGACCTCGGGAGCACCGTAACCAATTACTTATCGCAGGGTCCGCCCGGCCTCCCGGGCGGTGCGCGGCGCCTGCCGCGGGGCGGGACAATGGCGGGGTGGCCCGGACGCAGAAGCCCCAAGGGGCGGTGACCCGCGGTACCACCGCACCCAACCGGCTGCGCAGGGTCGACCGCTGGATCGCCGCCACCCAGACCGGGCCGCTGCGCGCCGTGGAACGGCCGCTCGCCGTCGATCTCGGGTACGGGGCGTCGCCCGTGACCACGGTCGAGCTGTACCGGCGGCTGCGGCCCGTCTCGCCGGGGCTGGAGGTCGTCGGCATCGAGATCGAGCCCGAACGGGTGGCGGCCGGGCTGGCCTACCTCGAGGCGGCCGGGCCCCTGGAGGGGCTGTCGTTCCGGCGGGGCGGGTTCGAGCTTCCGGTGGACCGTCCGCCGGTGCTGGTCAGGGCGTTCAACGTGCTCCGCCAGTACGGCGAGGACGAGGCCTGGCGGGCGTGGGACGGGCTGTGCTCGCGGATCGACCCCGGCGGGGTCCTGGTCGAGGGCACCTGCGACGAGATCGGGCGCCGCGCCGTGTGGGTCACCCTCGGCGCCGCCCGCGCGGCCCACTCCGCGGGCACCCGCGCGGCGGCGGGCCGGTGCGAACCCAGGACGATCACGTTCGCGGCCCGGCTCGGATCGCTCGGGCAGCCGTCCGACCTGGCCGAACGGCTGCCCAAGACGCTGATCCACCGCAACGTGCCGGGCGAGCGGGTGCACGGGCTGCTGGCCGACTTCGACCGGTGCTGGGCGGTCGCCGCGCCGCAGTCGGCGTTCGGCCCGCGGGCGCGGTGGATCGAGGCGGTGTCGCTGCTGGCCCGGACCTACCCGGTGCTCACCCGTCCTCCGTACGGCGGGCGGTCCCGCTGGCGGCTGGGCGAGGTGACGCTGGCGTGGGATGCGGTCGATCCGCGACGACCGTGATCTTGCCGCGCTCGCCGTCCACCCGGACGTGGTCGCCGGTGCGCAGCAGCATGGTGGCGTCGCCGCAGCCGACGACCGCCGGGACGCCCAGCTCGCGGGCGACGATCGCGGCGTGCGAGAGCGGCGCGCCGACGTCGGTCACGAGGGCGGCGGCGCGGGGGAACAGCGGCGTCCAGCCGATGTTGGTCACCGCCGTCACCAGGATCTCGCCGGGACGCAGCCGGTCGCCGTCCTCGGGCGAGGACAGCACCCGCACGACGCCCTCCACGATCCCCGGCGCGCCCGGGAAGCCGGTGACGACCGCGCCCTCGTCGCCCTCCTCCCACTCCCGGACGGGGGTCGCGCCCGTGGTGGGCCGGGCGGCGTCGTAGTAGTCGGTGCGGCGATCGGGGTCCCTGGCCCAGGCGAACGGGTCGAACGGGCCGCGGATCAGCGCCGGGTAGGGGGGCAGCGTCCGGTAGCGCTCGTACGTCCGGCGCCGTACCGGGATCTTCCGCAGCGGGCGGTCGTCCTCGCCGAGCACGCCGAGGATCTCGTCGCCGGTCAGGAAGAACAGCCCGTCGCCCTGCTCGGTCAGCGCACCGGCGCGCAGCACGAACGCGCGCAGCACCCAGAAGACGCGGACGACCTCCGAGCGGGCGGCCTCGCGGTCGTGGACGGCCTGCGCGTACCGCCCGACCCGGCGGCGCATGGCGGCCACCTGGCGCGGGTGGTGCGCCTCGAACCGGCGCCAGGCGGCGCGGCTCGCGGCCTGCTGCCGTTCGACGAGCTCAGCGGCCTCGAGGCCGTCGTCGCGCGCGGACATGAGCTGCCGGGCCGCCCAGCGCGGGTCCTCGGCCGGACGGGGCATCGACACCTCGAACTCGTGCGGCCCGCGGTGCCCCCAGTCCCGCGTGTAGGCGCGCTCGTCGATCTCGCCGCGGGCGAGCTGGGCGAGGCCGGTCACGGGGCCGAGGCCGGCCGCCCGGTGGCTCGGGTGCCGCAGCCCGGTGAGCATGGCGGCGGCGTCGTGCTCGCCGACGAGCCGCTCCAGCCGGCGGCGCACACCGACGAGGTCGGCGCCGCCCTGCCGTCCGGCGGCCTCCAGCATGTGGCACGCCTCGACGAACAGGGGCAGGATCCCCTCCCGCCACAGGTGCAGCAGGTCCCTGGGGTCGGACGCGTCGGCGATCCGCTCGTGGAGGGCGAGGCAGCGGCCCGGGGCCGCATCGAGGAATCCGGGCAGCCGCCTCTGGTTCCTGCGGGCCCGGAGCTGCACGGCGGCCATCCTGGGCACCAGCTCGCGGATCACCCGTCCCCTCGAGATCGGTACGAGCGGGATCCGGACCCCCGGCGGCAGCTTCCCGAAGACCTCTTCCAGGCCGTCGAGCCTCGCCCTGGTGCCGAACGCGGTGGCGAGCGTGGTGGCCATGCTGAGGTTCATGTAGAACCGGCCGCCGATGTTGCCGTAGGCGCGGTGCCCGGGGAGGGAAGCCGACTCCATCGCCCCGTGCATGAACATCTCGACCAGCGACCAGGTGCAGGGCGTCATCACGTCCGGGACGGCCTCGCCGAGGTCGCTGTTCGTCCACAGGTAGTCGTGGCCGATGCTGTCGTTCCACACCTCGGTGCGCGTGTCGGGGGCGAGCGGGCCGAGGCCGCTGATCGGACGGGTCTGGAGGACGCAGGGGCGCTGCTCGTGCCGGGCCCACTCCACTTCCATCGGCCGCCCGTACAGCTCCTCGATCTGGACGCCGAGCCGGGCGAGCTCCGCCGCGGCCTCCGGGGTCAGGACGCGCCGGTCCCGCCACCCGGACGGCACCGGCTCGTCCCGGACGCCGTGCGCGGTCAGCACCGACATCGTCGACTTGGCCGCGATCCGCTGCCCGATGACCTTGCCGGACGCCTTGTCCAGCACCACCGCGTCCGAGGTGACCCGGCCGCCGGTCACGGCGTCGCCGAGCCCCCAGGCCGCGTTGATCACGAGCTGGTCGGCGGCGCCGCTCACCGGCGCGACCGTGTACATCAGCCCGGCGGAGTCGGCCGGGACCATCGCCTGCACCGTCACCGCGATGGACGCCTCCGCGTGGTCGACGCCGTTGTCGGCGCGGTAGGCGATGGCGCGCGCCGACCACAGCGAGGCCCAGCACTCGCGGACCGCGTCCAGCACCGCCGCCTCGCCCCGCACGCCGAGGAGGGTGCCGAACTGCCCGGCCGACGACTCGTCCGCCAGGTCCTCGTCCGGCGCCGACGACCGCACCGCGACGGGCTGGTCGCGGTCGCCGAGCCCCGCGTAGGACCACCGGATCGGCCCCGCGACGTGCACGGACGGGTCGTGCCGGGCGAACAGCGCGCCGATCCGCCGCGACGCCTCCGCGGAGGTCTCGGGCCGATCCGGATCGACGCCCGCGACGGCCGCGAGGATCTCCTCGCGCAGCCCCGCGTGCTCGACGAAGTTGCGGTACGCCTCCGTGGTGACGTGGAACCCCGCCGGAACCGGCAGGCCCGCGCGCGCGAGCCGCGCCAGCGAGGCGCCCTTCCCGCCCACCCTGGCGAGACCGGCCTCCGGTGCGTCCAGATTCAGCACGAAAGCCTGCTGGCGGCTCCCGATCATGTCGTTGCTCCGTCCCCCCGAGCGGATCGCCGAGGCCGTTCCCCTCGGTGAACTCCCTGCTCAGGGGGATACCCGATCGGAGCGCCGCTGACCGTACAACGGCATTTCGGACACGGAGTGTGCCCGGAAGGTCACTCGCGGTGCAGCTTGTGCGGTGCGGCCTGGACGCGCGGCTGGACGTCGATCCGGTCGATGTTGACGTGCGGCGGCCGGGTCACCGCCCAGGCGACGCAGTCGGCGATGTCGTCGGCGACGAGCGGCTCGGGGACGCCCTGGTAGGGCCGCTCGGCCTTCTCCGCGTCCCCCTTGAACCGGACGAGGGAGAACTCCTCGGTCTTCACCAGGCCCGGCGCGATCTCGGTGATCCGCACCGGCTCGGCCACCAGTTCCAGCCGCATGACCTCGTTCACCGCGTACGCGGCGTGCTTGGCCGCGTTGTAGCCGGCGCCGCCCTCGTACGGGTCGTGCGCGGCCAGCGAGGTGATGTTGACCACATGGCCGGCGCCGCCGGCGATCAGCTTGGGCAGCAGGGCCTTGGTCACCCGCAGCAGCCCCAGCACGTTGGTGTCGTACATCGCCTGCCAGTCGGCCGGATCGGCGTCGGCGACGGCCTCCAGGCCCACCGCGCCGCCCGCGTTGTTGACCAGCACATGGCACCCGTCGACCGCCGCGGCCAGGGCGTCCACCGATTCCTGCGAGGTCACGTCCAGGGTGACCGGGACCATCCGGCCCGCCCCCGGGACGTCCCGGGCGATCTCCTCCGCGAGCTCGTCCAGCCGGTCCCGCCGCCGCGCCGCGAGCACCACATGGAACCCCTCGGCCGCCAGCCGCCTGGCCGTCGCGGCTCCGATGCCGCTGCTCGCGCCCGTCACTACAGCCGTCTTCCGCATGCGGCCAGCCTTCCAGGCGGGCGCCCGCGGGCCCAGGCCGCCCCCGCCGCCCGCATGCCCCGAGGGTCGTCCTCCAGGCGTCCGGCGGGGTGCCCGGGGGGCGGGAACACCGAACGTCATGGATAGGTTGCACTACCGGAGGTGGTGTCCCGTGCCACGTCGTATCAGCCGGGTTGCGACGATCAGTGTTCACACGTCCCCCCTTGATCAACCGGGAACGGGCGACGCGGGCGGGATGAACGTCTACATCGTCGAGGTGGCCAGGCGGCTGGCGGCACGCGGGATCGAGGTCGACATCTTCACCCGCGCCACCTCGCGCGCCCTCCCGCCCGTGGTCGAGCTCGCCCCCGGCGTGCTGGTGCGCAACGTCGTCGCCGGGCCGTTCGAGGAGCTCGACAAGTCCGAGCTGCCCCGCCAGCTCTGCGGATTCACCTCCGGGGTGCTGCGTGCCGAGGCGTCCTACGACCCTGGCCATTACGACCTTCTGCACACCCATTACTGGCTTTCCGGGCAGGCGGGCTGGGCCGCCAAGCAGCGCTGGGGCGTCCCGCTCGTCCACTCCATGCACACGATGGCCAAGGTCAAGAACGCCGCGCTGGCGGGCGGCGACAAGCCCGAGCCGCGGGAACGCGTCCTCGGCGAGGAGCAGGTCGTCCGGTCCGCCGACCAGATCGTCGCCAACACCGGCAAGGAGGCGCGCGAGCTGATCGACCTCTACGACGCCGACCCCGGACGGGTCGCGACCGTCAGCCCCGGCGTCGACCTCGGGCTGTTCCACCCCGAACCGCCGCGGCTCGCCCTGGGCGCGGACCCCCTCCCGCACCGCGTCGGCTCGGCGCGGCACCGCCTCGGGCTGCCGAGCGACGCGTACGTGCTGCTGTTCGTCGGCCGGATCCAGCCGCTGAAGGCCCCCGACGTCCTGCTCCGCGCCGCCGCCCGCATGCTCGCGGACGACCCGTCGCTGCGCGCCAAGCTGGTCGTCGCCGTGGTCGGCGGGCCGAGCGGCAGCGGCCGGTGCCGTCCCGAGGGGCTCCAGGCGCTGGCCGCCGAACTCGGCATCGCCGACGTCGTCCGGTTCGAGCCGCCGAGCCCCCAGCCCGTCCTGGCCGACTGGTACCGGGCCGCCGACGTCACCGTCGTCCCCTCGCACAACGAGTCGTTCGGCCTCGTCGCCGTCGAGTCGCAGGCGTGCGGCACCCCCGTCGTCGCCGCCGCCGTCGGCGGGCTCTGCACCGCCGTGGACGACGGCCGGTCCGGGACGCTGATCCACGGCCACGACCCCGACGACTACGCCGCCGTCCTGCGCCGCCTCCACGCCGAACCCGCGCTGCGCGCCAGGCTGGCCCGCGGCGCCGTCCGCCACGCCCAGGGCCTCGGGTGGGATGCGACGGTCGATCGCCTGCTGGAGGTGTATACCGGAGCCATGGACCAGCTCCGGGCACCCCGCCGCCAGCCGCCCGTCCTCACCGCGGAGGTGCCCGCGTGACCGCCGCCACCCAGGCCGAACTGGCCGGGATCATCGAGGAGACCCTCAAGGACGCCGGCCTGGAGTACGACGTCCCGCGCGAGCACGCCTTCTTCGTGAAGCTGCCCGGCCGGCACAAGCTCGCCACCATGACCTGGCTGATCGTCGGCGACCACAGCCTGCACGTCGAGGCGTTCTTCTGCCGCCGCCCCGACGAGAACCACGCCGACTTCTACCGGTTCCTGCTGGAGCGCAACGGCCGCATGTACGGGGTCGCCTTCACCCTCGACGAGATCGGCGACGTCCACCTGGTCGGCAGGGTCCCGCTCGCCTCGATCAGCCCCGACGAGATCGACCGGCTGCTCGGTTGCGTGCTGACCTACTCCGACGAGAACTTCGACAAGGCCCTCGAACGCGGCTTCAAGTCCTCCATCCAGCGCGAGTGGGACTGGCGGGTCAAGCGCGGCGAGAGCCTGGCCAACCTCCAGGCGTTCGCCTCGTTCGCCGACCCCGCCAACCGTTCCTGACCGGCCACCACTCCGGTCCGGATACGCGGCCGATAGGCTCTGCTCCCATGGCGACCCTGGTATTGCTCCGGCATGGCGAAAGCGTGTGGAACGCGGAAGGGCTGTTCACCGGCTGGGTGGACGTCGACCTTTCGGCGAAAGGCGAGAGCGAGGCCACCAAGGGCGGTGACCTGCTGCTCGACGCGGACATCACCCCCGACGTGCTGCACACCTCGCTGCTGAAGCGCGCCGTCCGAACCGCCAACATCGCGCTGGACGTGGCCGACCTGCTGTGGATCCCGGTCCAGCGCTCGTGGCGGCTCAACGAGCGCCACTACGGCGCGCTCCAGGGCAAGAACAAGGCGCAGACCCGCGACGAGTTCGGCGAAGAGCAGTTCACGACCTGGCGCCGCTCCTACGACACCCCGCCGCCGCCGATCAAGGACGACGACCCGCTGTCGCAGGTCAACGACATGCGCTACGCGGGTCTGCCGTCCGAGCTGATCCCGCGCACCGAGTGCCTCGCCGACGTGGTCGACCGGCTGCTGCCCTACTGGTACGACGCGATCGTCCCCGACCTGGCCGCCGGCAAGACCGTCCTGGTCGCCGCGCACGGCAACTCCCTGCGCGCCATGGTCAAGCACCTCGACGACGTCTCCGACTCGGCGATCACCGGCCTCAACATCCCCACCGGCATCCCGCTGGTGTACGAGCTCGACGACGACTTCGCCCCGCTCAAGCGCGGCGGCGAGTACCTCGACCCGGCCGCGGCCAAGGCCGCCATCGAGGCCGTCAAGAACCAGGGCGCCGCCCCGGCCAAGCCCGCCGCCGCGCCGTCCGGCAAGTCCGCCAAGCAGCCCCGCGGCTCCCGCCGCAAGTAACCCCACGCAGGAGCCCCGGCCGCCAGACGGCGGCCGGGGCTCCCGGCGCGACATGGCCGTGACGGTGGACTCACAGGCGATAGTGGTACGATATTTGGTACCAGACTGAGTGGAGGTTTCCGGTGTCCATCACCGCGAGCGAAGCCCGGCGTCGGCTGTTCCCTCTCATCGACGAGGTCAACGACGACGGTGCACCCGTAGAGATCGTCTCCAAGCACAACCGCGCCTTCCTCGTACCCGCCGCCGAATACGAGGCGTTGGAGGAGACGGCGCACCTGCTGCGTTCCCCGGCCAACATGCGCCGCCTCATCGCCTCGTACCAGCATGCGCTGGAAGGCCGTCACGAGACCCATGAGCTCGTCGACGACGAACGCCTGTGAAACTGTCCTTCACGCCGGAGGGGTGGGAGGACTACACCTCCTGGCTTTCCGCCGACCGGCAGATCCTGAAGCGGATCAACCGGCTCGTTGACGAC
Organism: Actinomadura xylanilytica; assembly: GCF_030283145.1. Lineage (GTDB taxonomy): Bacteria > Actinomycetota > Actinomycetes > Streptosporangiales > Streptosporangiaceae > Spirillospora > Spirillospora xylanilytica. Next base: position 61,522 of record NZ_JASNWE010000002.1, on the reverse strand, counting down.
ACCCTGCGTGATCCTTACGCGGGTATCGGCAAACCCGAACCGCTCAGGCACGCTCTTCAGGGAGCCTGGTCCCGCAGGATCACTGAGGAGCACCGGCTCGTCTACCTCCCGCGCGACGATGAACTGATCATCCTTCAAGCCCGCTATCACTACTGATGCCCCGCGCTCGAAAGGCCCGCCGCGTCCATGCGGCGGGCCTCGCGCTATTCGAGCGGTGCCACCCGTGGCCCGTCCGGCCCGTCAGAGGTGTGCGGCCAGCGGGCGGAGTCGTCACGCTGGAGCCGCGACACCTCCTCCATGCGGTCGCCCGGGATGATGACCTGCGTGACGTCCACGGCCTTCTCGTCCTTGGCGCTGTAGGCGATCCGGACGATCTCCCAGACCGGAAGGTCCGCGGGGATGAGCAGCAGCTTCGTCTCGTCCGAGGACGGCATCCGCACCCGGCGCCGCTCGAGCCACTCCAGCGGCCCGTGTCCCAGCGCCTCGATCACGTCGATCCACGCCCCGGGCCCGGTGCCGTAGGGCTCCCAGCCGTCCCTCCTTTGCCAGCTTCCCGACCGCCCGGGCCACCACGTTCCGGCTCACCTCATAGCGTTCCGCGAGCACCGCCATCGGAGGCAGGGTCTCTCCGGTGCTCCACTCGCCGCCGTCGATGCGGCGCTGGGGTGTGAGGCCGCTGGACGGTGGGGGGAAGGTGGTGTTCGCGGAGCTGGCTCCCGAGGAGGGCTGACCCCGGCCAGGGTCAGGGCAGCTCGGTGATCTCTTCGGGGCGCTGGCCGGTGACCAGGTACACGACGTTCTCGGCGACGTGGACGGCGTGGTCGGCGAACCGCTCGAAGTAGCGGCCCGCCAGGGTGATGTCGACGGCGGGCTCGACGCCGTGCTTCCACTTGGGCGACAGCAGGAGATCGAACAGCTTGCGGTGCAGGCGGTCCATCTGGTCATCGTCGGCGTCGAGCTCCAGGCCCATCTCGACGTCCTGGGACGCGATCACGCTGCCGGTCTTGGCGATCATCCGCTCGGCGATCTGGCCCATCTCCAGCACGATTGCCTGGAGCTCGGGCGGGACGGCCGTCTCGGGGTGCCGGCGGCGGGCGGTCTTGGCGATGTGCACCGCCAGATCGCCCATCCGCTCCAGGTCGCCGGACATCCGGAGCGCGGTGATCAGCGTGCGCAGGTCGCCGGCGACGGGCTGCTGCCGGGCCATCAGGTCGAAGACGCTCTCCTCGATCTGGGCGTCGATCTTGTTGACGTGCTCGTCGCCGCCGATCACCTCCTCCGAGAGCCGCAGGTCGGCGTCCAGCAGCGCGGTCACCGCGCGGGCCATCGCGGAGCGGACCAGCCGGGTCATCTCCACCAGCTTGTCGGTGAGGGAGTCGAGCTCCTCGTGGTAGGCGTCGCGCAATTGAGATCCCTTGGTGCGTGGGCGGGGGCCGGCCGGGCCGGGGGGACGGACTCGTCCACGCAACAGCCTGCCCGGCCCGCGTGAACCGGCCCGGATAACGAGGTGAACTTTGGACGAACGAGACCAGGTCGGGCACCCCGATGGTGGGGAAAGGGCCTGGGCGACGCTTACGATCCGGAGTGTGGAGGTCGAGATTGTCGCAGCTCTGACCGGGCTTGCCGGGCTCGCGATCGGGCTGGCTACTGGATTGGCGGTACGCGTGAGCGAGCGGGCCCAGCGGGTGTCGGCACCGGCGGCGCCCCCGGGAGGGCTGCCCCCGGGAGTCGCGTCGGTGCTGAGCGTGCTGCGCTCCTCGGCCGTCGTGGTGGACGCCGAGGACCGGGTGCTGCGCGCCAGCTCGGCGGCCCGCGCGTTCGGCGTGGTGAGCGGCGACCGGCTGGTGGTGGACGAGGTGCTGGCGATGGCCAGGCTGGTCCGCCGCGACGGCGAGATCCGGGAGACCGAGATCCAGGTCGGCATGTCCCGCGCCCGTGGCCGCGCGGGCGCCCGCTGGTTCGCGGTGCGGGTCGCGCCGCTCGGCACGCACGGGCTGGTGCTGGTGCTGGCGGAGGACCTGACCGAGATGCGCCGGGTCGAGGCGATCCGGCGCGACTTCGTGGCCAACGTGAGCCACGAGCTGAAGACCCCGGTCGGCGCGCTGTCGCTGCTGGCCGAGACGGTCGAGGGCGCCGCCGACGACCCCGAGGCGGTCCGCCGCTTCGCGGGGCGGATGCAGATCGAGTCGGTCCGGCTGAACCACCTCGTCCAGGACCTGATGACGCTGTCGCGGATCCAGGGCGACGAGCCGCTGCCCGAGCTGCGGCCGGTCGAGCTCGACGAGGTGGTGGCCGAGGCGCTCGACCGCTCCCAGATCAAGGCGACGTCCAAGGACATCGAGCTGACCACCGGCGGGACGGACGGGCTGAGGGTCCGCGGCGACGCGGAGCTGCTGGTCCAGGCCCTGCGCAACCTGGTCGACAACGCCATCGCCTACAGCCCCGAGCACACCCGGGTGGTGGTGGCCACCCGGCAGTGCGACGACCGGCACGTCGAGGTCAACGTCACCGACCAGGGCATCGGCATCCCCGCCGGTGAGGTGGAGCGGATCTTCGAGCGGTTCTACCGGGTCGATCCGGCGCGGTCCCGCCAGACCGGCGGCACCGGGCTCGGCCTCGCCATCGTCAAGCACGTCACCACCAAGCACGGGGGCGAGGTGACGGTGTGGAGCAAGGAGGGCGCGGGATCGACGTTCACGATCCGGCTGCCGCTGCTCAACCCGTCCGGCCACGACGCCCCGTCCCAGGCCGCCGGCGCGTCCGCCGCGGGCTCCGCCGCGTCCGACGCGGCGACCGAGGCCCGCGTGCACGCCGACGGCGGGCCCCCCATCGTCCGCCCGACCCCACCGAATCTCTGAAGGGCAGCGCCATGAGCATCATGAGGGACCCGCGCCGCTCCGCCGCTGGGGCCGCACCGCACCAGACCGCCCGGGAGGCAACACCGTGACCCGCGTGCTCGTCGTGGAAGACGAGGAGTCGTTCAGCGACGCACTGTCGTACAACCTGCGCAAGGAGGGCTTCGAGGTCGCCGTCGCGGCGACCGGCCCCGACGCGCTGGACATCTTCGAGCGCAACGGCGCCGACCTGGTCCTGCTCGACCTGATGCTCCCCGGGCTGCCCGGCACCGAGGTGTGCCGGGAGCTGCGGACCAGGTCCAACGTCCCGGTGATCATGCTGACCGCCAAGGACAGCGAGGTCGACAAGGTCGTCGGGCTGGAGCTCGGCGCCGACGACTACGTCACCAAGCCGTTCTCCACCCGCGAGCTGATCGCCCGGATGCGCGCGGTGCTGCGCCGGCAGGGCGAGGTCGAGGAGCTGGCCCCGGCGACGCTGGAGGCCGGCCCGGTCCGGATGGACGTCGAGCGGCACGTGGTCAGCGTGGCCGGCGAGCAGGTCCAGCTTCCGCTCAAGGAGTTCGAGCTGCTGGAGGTGCTGCTGCGCAACGCGGGCCGGGTACTGACCCGCATGCAGCTCATCGACCGGGTCTGGGGGGCCGACTACGTCGGCGACACCAAGACCCTGGACGTCCACGTCAAGCGACTCCGCGCCAAGATCGAGTCGGCCCCGTCCACGCCGCGGTACATCGTCACCGTCCGCGGCCTGGGCTACAAGTTCGAGCCCTAGACCGGGGTAAACGCGAACGGCCCGTACGGCGTGCTGCCGTACGGGCCGTTCGGTCGTCGCTGGTGCCGGTCAGTGACCGGCGCCGGCCTCCGCGGCCGGGGACGCGGGCTGGGCCGGGGAGGACGTGGTCGGCTCGTCCGTGCCGGTGCTGGCTGGCGCGGCGGACCCGTGCTCGCCGCCCTCGGTACCGCCTTCGGTGCCGGGCGCGGCGGAGGCGCCGGGAGCCGGGCTGCCGGCGGAGACCGCGGCGTAGCCCGCGTACTCGCCCTGCTGCGCGATGACCGGGACCGTGACCTCGACGCTGCCGGCCCGCTCGAACTGGAGCCGCACGGTCAGCGTCTCGCCGCCGAGGAGCTGCTTGGTGAGCCCGGTCAGCACCACGAGCGGCGCCTTGCCGTCCGCGGCGGGCGGGGCGGCCGGGGTGGCCGGCTGAGCGGCCCCTGACGCGTCGGCGGCGGGCGGCGTGGCCGTACCGGACGGCGTGGCCGTACCGGACGGCGTGGCCGTACCGGACGGAGTGGCGGTGCCGGACGGCGTCGCGGCCGGGGAGGCCGCACCGGTGGCCTCCGCGCCCGGCGCGGCGCTGTTCTCGCCGGACGGCTTGGACGAGGGCGTGCTGGACGGCTTGCCGGTGGGCTTGTCGCCGGGCTTGCCGGTCGCCTTGCCCGCACCGGCCGCAGGCGTCGCCGGGGCGGCCTGGCCGATCAGCCGGACCGCGCTGCCCTCACCGGACGGCTTGGCGGGCGGCAGCGCCACGGCACCGCCGGTGATCTTCACCTGGGCGAAGTCGGGCGAGCTGACGTTCACCAACCGGTCCTGCGTGCCCTTGACCTGGTTGATGACCGTGGCGTAGAGCGGCACCGAGGCGCCCTGGCCGAAGGCCATGTCGGGCCGCGGGCCCAGCAGGAACATGTTGCGGACGTCGATCTTCGCCGCCGCCGCGTCCTTGGGGACGGTGACGTTGACGCCTTCGGTGAGCTGGGTGGGCGCGGCGGTCTGGGGCTCGCTGCCGGCGCCGCAGCCGGAGAGCACCGGCACCATGGCGACGGCTCCCGCGATGGCGAGCACGGCCACTCGGCGGCTGTTTCGGATCACGGCGACGATCTCCTCGCGAGGGGGCGTTGGAAGGGTTCTGGGGGCGGCGCGAGAAACGCCAGGGGAAGCGTAGCGAGGCCGGGGCGCCACCCCGTCCCCGGGGGTGGTCCGCGCCCGGCCGGCCCGGCGGGACGAGCGCCCGCCGAGTGCCGTTCCGTCCGCGATCAGCCGGTTTCGAGTGACTTGACCTTGGCGGTGAGCTCGGGCCCGGCCCGCGGCGCGCGGACCACGTCGGTGACCACGCCGTCGGGGCGGACGAACACCGCCGTGAGCTCCGCGCCCGCCGAGCCGGACGGGCCGGCCGAGCCGGGTGCGGGCGCGTAGGCGCCGGCCAGCAGTGCGGAGGGGTCCTCGATGATCTGCGGCGCCCCCGCGTGGGCGGTGCCCGCGCACGCGGTCAGCCGCTTGACCTTCAGGCCCGCGTGCCCGCTCGCCGCGCGCGGGTCGGCGACGAGCCAGAAGTTGAGCTTGGCGTCCTGGGTTCGGGCCGCCAGCTCGGCCACCAGGTCGTCGCACTTGTAGGTGGGCGGGACGATCGCGAACACGGCGGGGCGTAGATCGGTCAGCGGGGTCTTTCTGGACGTGCCGGTGGTCAGGAACACCTCGCCGGCGGGCAGCGTGCCGTTGACCTGGCCGGGGCTCGCCACCGGGTGCGGGGCCAGCAGCGAGACGGTCGGACGGGGCGTGGGCCGGGGCCCGAAGGCGGTGAGCATGGCGCCGCTGACCAGGGCGATCAGCAGCGCGCCGGTGATGATCGGGATGGCCAGGCCGTACCGGGTCGCCGGGCGCACCAGCCGCCGGATCCGCGCGCGCCTCCGCCGCTGGCGCCGCTCGCGGTGGTAGGCGAGGATGTCGCGGTCGAGCTCGCGGGCGTCGTCGGGCACCACGACGTCCACGCGGGGCAGCCCGTAATCGTCGGGCTCGGGGTCGCCGTCTGGCCTCACGCCGCACCTCACCATCCTCGAATCCGTCGAGCCGGCCGGTCGTCCTCCGCCTCCGGCACGCCCTTTTCGGACCCTTCCGGGCGCTTCGTACCCACGCGGCCCGGCCTGTTCACCTCCAGTATGGGCCGCTTCCCCGGTTCCGGTAGAGGCGGACCGGAGGAACCGTGATCGCCTGCGGCGGGGGTGTCCGGGACCCGCGCGGAGTGCGCCGAACGGGTCCGTAATGCACCATTAAAGGGCTTTGTCAAGACCCCAATAAGGGGGTTGACCTGCGGATATGTCGTTAACGCCGGTACGGCCACCGCCGGTTCCGTGCTATCCTTGGCGTAGCGGAAGGGGTACTTGTCACATGACTTTCCAGGTCGGCGACACCGTCGTCTACCCCCACCATGGGGCTGCTCGGATCGAGGCCATCGAGACTCGCACCATCAAGGGTGAGGAAAAGACCTATCTGGTCTTGAAGGTCGACAAGGGCGACCTGACAGTGCAGGTCCCGGTCGAGAACGTTGAGGACGTGGGTGTCCGCGACGTGGTCGGCCAGGAAGGTCTGGAGAAGGTGTTCGAGGTGCTGCGCGCACCCTACACCGAGGAGCCCACCAACTGGTCGCGTCGTTACAAGGCCAACCTTGAGAAGCTCGCCTCTGGCGATGTCAACAAGGTCGCCGAGGTCGTTCGCGACCTCTGGCGTCGCGACAAGGAGCGCGGGCTGTCCGCCGGCGAGAAGCGGATGCTGGCCAAGGCCCGGCAGATACTGGTCAGCGAGCTCGCGCTGGCCGAGAAGACCAACGAGGACAAGGCCGAGGCCCTCCTCGACGAGGTTCTGGCCAGCTGAGTTGAGCGAACGGATTCCACGGGTGGGCGTCGGCACCGACGTCCACCCGTTCGCTTCCCACGACCGCCCGCTGCACGTCGCCGGCCTGCACTGGCCCGGTGAGGGCACCGGGCTGGACGGGCACTCCGACGGCGACGTGGCGGCGCACGCCGCGTGCGACGCGCTGCTGTCGGCCTGCGGGCTCGGCGATCTCGGCGCCGTCTTCGGCACCGCCGACCCGCGCTGGTCCGGCGCGTCCGGCGCGGAGCTGCTGCGCGAGGTCGCCCGCCTGGTGGACGAGGCGGGCTTCGTCATCGGCAACGTCGCCGTCCAGGTCATCGGCAACCGTCCCAAGATCGGCAAGCGCCGCGCCGAGGCGGAGAAGGCGCTCGGCGAGGCCCTCGGCGGCGCGCCCGTCAGCGTCTCCGCCACGACGACCGACGGGCTCGGCCTGACCGGCCGCGGCGAGGGACTGGCCGCCATCGCGAACGCCCTGGTACTCCAGCAGCACCGCTGACCGCCTTTCCCGTTGGTCTCCGCGCCCGCGCCGCCGCCTTTGTGTCGGCGGCGCCGGCCTTTTTGGATCTTTTACTTTCCGGCCGGGAACGGGCCCGATGCCATGGGTGTTATTTCACCGGTGTAATTCTCCGCGCGTCACCCGGTGATGTGATTTCGCGGGCGTTATTCGGCGGGCGGGACGGGCGAGCTTCGGAACGTCCTCGACGGCGGGTCCCCATCCAGGATCCCGAGACCGGCGTCCTTCTTCCCTTCGGTCCCGTCGTCGCCCTCTTCGTCCAGCATCAGGGGCATGAAGAGATCGGAACGGTGGTCGCTCGCACGTCCGCCGGTCTCGGGGGCCTCCAGGGCCTCGGGGGCGCGTCCCGGCTGGAGGGAGGCGACCGGCAGCGGCTTGAGCGTCTTGACGTGCTCGCGCTCGCGGCGCCGTCGGAGACCGGACGGCGCCTCCGGCGGCGGCGCCGGGGTCGGACGCGGGGCGCGGAGCTGCTTGACCATCGTCAGCCACAGCCAGATCGCGATCACCAGCATCACGTGCGGGGCCACGGCCACGCCCGCCCTCAGCGGCGCGTCCGGGAGGGAGTCCGGTCCCCGCACGGTGTGCTGCACGCTGAGCGCGGCGGTCCCGGCGACCAGGGCCAGCAGCAGCGTCCAGCGCAGCCACCGGGTCCACCAGCGGGCCTGGCGGGCGACCACCAGGGCCAGCAGCGTCAGCACGGTGAGCGCGTCGGCCATCGCCGGGTAGACCGGGGCCCAGCGGCGGTCCGCCCGTCCCTCCACGGCCAGGTCGCGCAGCAGGTCGTAGGTCAGCGCGAACGCGCCGCCCGCCAGCGCGGCGACGGCCAGCCCGGCGAGCGCGTGCAGCAGCCGCCGCTGCGCGGGGGAGTGGCGGGCGTCTCCGGGCGGGGAGGGGCGATCGGACGACATGGCGACTCGTCTCGGGGAGTGGGCCTGCGGGTCGTGGCCGGTGCGGGGCGGGAAGCTCCACGGGAGGTCGGCCGGCCGAAGAGAGGGTTACCCGGATCTTCAGGTTGATCACCCTGTATTCGGGAGGATCATCCGGGGATCGCCCGTGCCCGCCGGGCGCGGACGGGGGGCCGTACGGTGGTAGAGACGAAGGCGGTCGCCACTGGGAGGCAGCGATGCCGTACTACCGGGTCGTGGGCGAGGTCCCGCGGAAGCGTCATGTTCAGTTCCGCCGTCCGGACGGCGGGCTCTACGCGGAGGAGCTGATGGGGGAGGAGGGCTTCTCCTCCGACTCCAGCCTGCTGTACCACCGGCACGCGCCCACCGCGATCATCAAGAGCGAGGGCGTGGACGGTGATCCGGCGGGAGCGGCGGACCTCACGCCGAACCATCCCCTGCGACCCCGCGCCTACCGCACGCAGGACCTCCCACCCGGTGGCGACATGGTGCTCGGACGGCAGGTCCTGTTCGGCAACGAGGACGTGCGGATGTCGTTCGTGGCGGCGTCCGGGCCGAGCGAGCTGTACCGCAACTCGGTCGGCGCCGAGGTCGTGTACGTGCAGACCGGCGCGGCCCGGGTCGAGACCAGCTACGGCGCGCTGGACGTCGGCGAGGGCGACTACGTGGTCATCCCGACGGGGACGACCCACCGCTGGGTGCCGGTCGCCGCCCAGGGCGGAGGGCCGGGGGCGGCCGGTGGTGCGGAGTCGGCCGGTGGTGCGGAGTCGGCCGGCGGTGCGGGGGAGACGCTGCGGGCCTTGGTGATCGAGGCGCGCGGGCACGTCCGGCCGCCGAAGCGCTACCTGTCGCAGTACGGGCAGTTCCTGGAGCAGGCCCCCTACAGCGAGCGCGACCTGCGCGGGCCGGCCGCGCCCCTGCTGGTGGAGGGCGGCGAGGTGCCGGTGCTGGTGCGCAACCGGGGCGGGCTGTCGCGATTGACCTACCTGCACCATCCGTTCGACGTGATCGGCTGGGACGGCCACCTGTACCCGTACGTCTTCAACATCGACGACTTCGAGCCCGTCGTGAAGCGGACGCACGCGCCGCCGCCGGTGCACCAGACGTTCGAGGGCCCCGGGTTCGTGATCTGCTCGTTCTGCCCACGTCCGCTCGACTTTCACGAGGAGGCCGTGCCGATCCCCTACAACCACCACAATGTGGATTCCGACGAGATGATGTTCTATGTGGGCGGCGACTACTCGGCGCGCAAGGGGTCGGGCATCGGCGTGGGGTCGATTTCGCTGCATCCGTCCGGCTTCACGCACGGGCCGCAGCCGGGCGCCGTCGAGGCGGTGGTGGAGGCGGTCCGGGCGGGGCACACGGCGACGACCGAGCTGGCCGTCATGATCGACACGTTCCGGCCGCTCGGGCTCGGCGCCGCCGCGCGGCGCTGCGAGGACCCCGGGTACGCGTGGACGTGGGCGCGTACCGCCGAGTAGTGGTCGCTATCGGTGATTTTTCGGTCCGGTAGTGGGGTAGGCGGATATTCGTGTCTTTATCGCAGCAGGTGTCCGGGTCGGTGCTGGAGCGGGCCGGGACGCGGGGGCTCGGCGAGCCGGTCCGGGCCTTCGACGCCCGGCCCGGCCTCCGGCGCGCGGCGGCGCGGCTGGCCGGGCTCGTCCTGGCCACCGTGGTGTTCGTGCTCGTGGCCGCCGTCTGCCTGGCCGAGCGGCGCTCGGCTCCCGGGGTCGCGGCGGTGCTGACGGCCGCCGTCTTCGCGGGCGCGGCGGGACGGTCGCTGCGTAGAGGCGGGCTGCCTGCCGGGCGCGTGGTCGTCCACCTGTTCACCGGCGGGCTGGTGGTGGACGAGCCGGGCGGAACGCTCGCGTACGGCTGGGACGATCTGGCCTCCGTCACCGTCTCCGGAGTGCGGCCCGCGGCGCGCGCCCGGACCCGCTGGCGGGTCACGGCCGTCGCCGGAGAGGACGGCCGGGTCCTCGCGTTCGGCGACGAGCTGCCGGACGTGCGGGCGCTGGGCGAGACCGTCGCCGCCGAGGTGACCCGCCGGCTGGTCCCGCGTGCGCTGGAGGCGGTCGAGGCGGGGGAGACCGTGCGGTTCGGGGCGTTCTCCGTCGACCGGGACGGTGTCGGGAAGGAGGGCGAGCGGGTGGCCTGGCCCGCCGTCCGCGAGGTCCTCATCGAGAACGGCATGGTGACCGTCCAGCCGCACGGCGGGATGCCGGGGCTCGCCGCCATGGCCGTCCGCACGCCGGACGCGTTCGCGTTCGCGGAGCTGTGCGGCGAGATCACGGCGAGGGAGGCCGGGCCCGACGGGCCTTGGCGCGTTCCGCCGCCGCGCCGCTGAGTCCCGGCCGAGATGTCCGCCGCGGAGCCGGGTGACCGCGAAGAGTGAGTTCGTCCGCTTCCGGGGATGATCCGGAGGTGGCGGGGGACGACACGGGGCACCAGGGGGACGGCGGCCGGGCCGGACGGCCGCGGGCACCAGTGCGGAAACGCACGGCACGGAAACGCACGGCACGGGGACATACGGCACGGGGACATACGGCTCGCGGGCACGGGCGGGCGCTGGCGTGGCTCCGCGCCGCGGGCTCGGTCGTGGTGGTCGTCGGGATCTACTTCGTCGTCCCGCTGCGAGCGGGCGAGATCTCGGACGAGCGCGCGGTCCTCCGGCTGGCACTGCTCGCCCTCGGGCTCGTGATCATGCTTCTGCTGGTCACCCGGCAGGTTCGCCGGGCCGTTGAGCGGGACCGGTCCATGGCCGAGCAGGTCGCGCTGCTCCTCACCCTGGTGACCGTCGTCGTGGCGTTCTTCGCCGCCGCGTACTACTTGCTGGACGAGGAGTTCAACGGGATCCGGACGCGCCTGGACGCCCTGTACTTCTCGGTGACCACGCTGGGCACGGTCGGCTACGGCGACATCACCGCGCGGGGGCAGATCGCGCGGGCGGTCACCATGGTGCAGATCGTCTTCGACCTGGTCATCGTCACCTCGGCCATCTCGATCATCGTCGGCGCGTTCCGCCGCCCCGGTGACTCAGGGGGGCAGCGGTGACGCCGGTCCGGCAGCGGATCCGCCCGTACGCGCCGGCGATCGTGCGGACGTGGGCGCGGCTGCTGGTGGCGCTGATCACCTCGCAGGCGCTGCTGGCGCTGCTCGGCCTCGGCGCCACGGCGGGCTACGCCGCGCTGCCGGCGATCTTCCTGGCGCTCTACCAGCCGGCCGGTCCGCTCGGCACCCGGATGCGGATCATCACGGCCGGGACGCTGCTGGCGGCGGCGCTCAGCGTGGCCGGCGCGGCGGTGGCGGGCACCACCTGGCCGCTGGCCGCCGGGCTCGGGATCTGCGGGCTGGTGCTGGGGTTCGCCCCGCGGCTCGGAAGTCAGGCCGCGACGCTGCAACTGCCGCTGCTGACCGCCTACGCCTATTCGGCGGCGCATCCGCTGGACGGCGGGTCGCCCTGGGCGCGGGGCGCCTCGATCGCGCTGTCCCTTCCCGTCCTCCTGCTGGCCACCGCGTCGATCGCGCCGCCGGACCCGCGGAGGCCGCTGGCGCTCGGCGCGGCGCGGGCGCTGGGCACCCTGGCCGGCGCGCTCGCGGACGCGGCGCGGGGAGAGCCCGAGATCGACGGGCAGGTGGAGGCGGCACTGGCCCAGTTCCAGACGTTCGCGTCGCGCGTCAAGGCGTCCGCGCTGCCCTACGACGACGGCGAGGCGAGCCGGGCCGCGCTGCTGCTGGCGGTGTCGGTGCCCAGGGCGCTGTCGGAGGCCGGACGGACCGCCCGGTCGGCGGGTCCGGACGAGCGGCCCGCCCTGGGCGAGGCCGCACGGCAGGCCGCGGCCCTGGCGTCCGGGCTGGGGCCCGCGGATGACCGGCCGCTGCCCGGCCGGCTGGCGACGCCGGTGCGGGCCGGACCGGCGCACGTCGCCCTGGTGCGGGATCTCAACGACGTGCTGGCCGCCGCCGAGGTGGTGCGGCATCGGCAGGGGGCGGAGCTGCCCCGGGACCAGAGCCTGATCCTGCCGTCCCGCCGGGAACGGCTCCGCGGCGGGCTGACCCTCGCCGATCCGGTCGCGCGGCGGGCGGTCGTGCTGGGCGCGGCCTGCTTCCTGGCGGGGCTGGCCGGAGGGCTGCTGCGGCTCGGGCAGATCTACTGGATCGTCTTCGCCGCCGTGATGATCCTCCAGACGCCGCCCGGCCGGGTCCGCGGCCGGCTCGGGCACCGGCTGGCCGGGACGTTCGCCGGAGTCGCCCTGGCCGGGGTGCTGGTCCCGTGGACGGCCGACCTGCAAGGGGTGCAGGGCGTGCTGGGCCTGGTGCTGCTGCTGCCCGCGCTGCTGCTCGGCGTGGTGAACTACGGCTGGACGACGCTGTTCGTGGCCACCGCGGTGGGGCTGCTGTACGCGGCGATGGGCGAGTCCCGGACGTTCTTCGGCGACCGGCTGGTCGACAACCTCCTCGGCGGCTGCGTGATCGCCGTGATCATCGCGCTCACCTGGCCCGGACGGCGCGAGGACCCCTGGACCCGCGCGGCCGTCCGGTCGCTGCGCGGCCTCGCCGAGGCGGCGCGGTCCCCGGACCCGCGCGCCTGGCGCGCCGATCTCGCGGTGCGGGCGATGGCGCTCCGCGACGCCGCCGCCGACCGGACGGCCGAACCCGGCGCCGCCTCGTCCATGCCGCTCGTCTGGACGATCGGGAGCGCGACCGGCCGCCTCTCCGAACTGGTCACCGGGACCGTGCGGCCGGACGCGTCGCTGCGGTGGCTGGGCCGCGAGGCCGACGACCTGGCCGACGGCCTCAGCGCGCGTCCGCCCGCCACCGTGCGGCAGGCCGGCGACGGCGCGGGGCGTGGCACCGTGCGGCCGGGCGGGGACGGCGCGGGGCCGCCCCAGACGGACGGGACCGTGCGGCCGGGCGGGGATGGGGCGCTCGAATTCGAGGTCGGCCGGCTCCGCAGCGCGATCGGTGTCCTGATGGGGCCGGAGAGCCGCGCGGGTGCACGGCGATCCAATAGCCTGGGCCGGTGAGCCTGCGCTTTTACGACACCAGCACCCGCGCCGTCCGTACGTTCGAGCCCCTTGAAGAGGGCCGCGTGGGGATGTACGTGTGCGGGGCCACGCCGCAGGCCGCGCCGCACATCGGGCACCTCCGCTCGGGCGTCATCTACGACGTGCTGCTGCGCTGGCTGCGGCGCAGCGGCTACGAGGTCACGTTCGCGCGCAACATCACCGACGTCGACGACAAGATCATCGCGGTGGCGGCGGCCGGGGGCGTCCCGTGGTTCGCGGTGGCCGAGAGCAACCAGCGGGTCTTCACCCAGGGCTACGACCTGCTCGGCTGCCTGCCGCCCACGATCGAGCCGCGCGCCACCGGGCACGTGCCCGAGATGATCGTGCTGATCCGGCGGCTGATCGAGAAGGGGCACGCCTACGCGTCCGGCGGCGACGTCTACTTCGACGTGCGGTCCTGGGCCGAGCACTACGGCTCGCTGTCCAACCAGAAGCTCGACAACATGCGCTCCGAGCAGGACACCCCCAACGAGGACTGCAAGCGCGACCCGCGCGACTTCGCGCTGTGGAAGGGCGCCAAACCGGGCGAGCCGTACTGGGAGACGCCGTGGGGCGACGGCCGGCCCGGCTGGCACCTGGAGTGCTCGGCGATGGCGACCCGGTACCTCGGGCCGGTGTTCGACATCCACGGCGGCGGCGTCGACCTGATCTTCCCGCACCACGAGAACGAGATCGCCCAGTCGCGCGCCGCCGGTGACGGGTTCGCCCGCTACTGGCTGCACAACGGGCTGCTCACGGTCGACGGCGAGAAGATGAGCAAATCCGTCGGCAACGTGGTGCTGCTGCCCGACCTGCTCGGCAGGGCCCGTCCCGCCGAGATCCGCTACTACCTGGCCTCGGCGCACTACCGGTCGCTGATGGACTACACCGATGACGCGCTGGCCGAGGCCGTGTCGGCCTACCAGCGCATCGAGGGGTTCGCGCACCGGGCGGCCGAGCTCGTCGGCGCCGGCGAGCCCGCCGCCGAGCCGCCCGCCGCGTTCGGGTCCGCGCTCGACGACGATCTCGGGGTGCCGCACGCGCTCGCGATCGTGCACGAGACCGTCCGCGCGGGCAACAGCGCGCTGGCCACCGGCGACGAGGCCGCCGTGCGCGAGCACCTGGCCGCGGTGCGGGCGATGACCGACGTGCTCGGGCTCGACCCGTTCGCCGCGCAGTGGGCCGGTTCCGGCGGCGACGACCTGAGCCCGGTGGTCGACGCCCTGCTCGGGGTGGCGCTGGAGCAGCGGCAGGCGGCCCGGGCCCGCAAGGACTACGACGCCGCCGACGCGATCCGCGACCGGCTCACCGAGGCCGGGATCGTCGTGGAGGACACCCCGAACGGTCCGCGCTGGGAGCTCAAGCGCCCCTGACCGGCGGCCGGCGGGCGCGTTCCGGTCCGGGAGGCGCATAAAATCAAGTGTTCCGGGGCGTTCGCCGAGGTGCCGCCCGGGTCGAGCCGAGCCGCCCCGGCAGCCATGCGGGCGAGCGAGCCGCAAACGTCGCGAGGGGCAATACCGATCATGGCCAAGAACAAGGGCAAGGGGCCGACGCCCAAGGCCGAGGACCGGCACTGGCACGGCAAGCGGCAGAAGGCCCGCGCGGTGAAGAACTCCCGCCGGACCGGCACCCCGACCGTCGGTCCGGGCGCGCGGCCGGAGGGCGCGGGCGCCGCCCGTCCCGGCGCGACCGGCCGTCCCGCCGGAGCCCGCCGCGCCAACGGCGAGGCCCCGGAGCTGATCACCGGCCGCAACGCGGTGGTCGAGGCGCTGCGCGCCGGCGTCCCCGGCACCGCGCTGTACGTGATGACCAGCGGCGACGAGCGGGTCCGCGAGTCGATCCAGCTCGCCGCCGACCGCAGGATCCCGCTGATGGAGACCGGCAAGAGCGAGCTCGACCGGCTCACCGACGGCAGCGTCCACCAGGGCATCGCGCTCCAGGTCCGGCCGTACCGCTACGCCCACCCCGACGACCTGGTCAAGGGCAGGGCCCCGCTGATCGTCGCGGTCGACGGGATCACCGACCCGCGCAACCTCGGCGCGATCGTCCGATCGGCCGCCGCGTTCGGCGCCACCGGGGTGGTCGTGCCCGAGCGGCGCGCCGCCGGGGTGACCGCGGGCGCGTGGAAGAGCTCGGCCGGAACCCTGGCCACCGTGCCGGTCGCGCAGGCCACCAACCTCGCCCGGCAGCTCAAGGCGTACCAGAAGGCCGGATGCTTCGTGGCCGGGCTCGACTCGGGCGGCGGCGTCGCGGTCGCCGACATCGAGGTCGCCGCGGGGCCGTTCGTGCTGGTCGTCGGGTCCGAGGGCAAGGGCCTGGGCCGGCTGGTCGCCGACACCTGCGACCTGCTGGTCACCATCCCGATGCCGGGCGCCGCCGAGTCCCTCAACGCCGGCGTCGCCGCCGGCATCTCGCTGTACGAGGTCGCCCGCCTGCGCGGCTGACGCCTACCCGCCCGGCGTTGACCCGCCGGTGTCCCAGACGGTCCCGCCGGGGGTGTCCCGCAGTTCCACCCCGCCCTCGGCGAGGGCCGTCCGCAGCCGGTCGGCCAGCGGGTAGAGGCCCGCGCGGCGCAGCTCGTCCCGCACCTCGATCAGCGCCGGGACGGCCCCGGCCAGCCTGCCGGGCCGGTCCGCGGCCGTACCGAGCCGCACGATCAGGCCGCGCATGATCGTGCGGGCCCACTCGGTGCCCTCGTCCTCCTCGGTGTCGGCCGCCCACTCGGTCACCGCCGCCTCGATCCGAAGGACGGCCTCGGCCCGCGCCGCCGCCTCGTCCGGCCCGGCCGCCTCGTCGAAGCGGTGCCGGGCGTCCAGGACGAGATCGCGGAGGCTCACCTCCTCGGCCGCCGGGCTCGCCGGACGCGGCCGGGGCCGCGCGGCGGCGCCGCCCTTCGCCAGCGCGCGCAACTCGTCCAGGCCCAGGGTGTC
This sequence comes from Actinomadura xylanilytica, assembly GCF_030283145.1. Lineage (GTDB taxonomy): Bacteria > Actinomycetota > Actinomycetes > Streptosporangiales > Streptosporangiaceae > Spirillospora > Spirillospora xylanilytica. The sequence continues at coordinate 45,630 of NZ_JASNWE010000002.1, read as the reverse complement.
GCCCGTGGGCAGGACGATGCTCTCGCCCCGCCGCCGCACGGTCACCGTCCCGCGTCCCCGGATCTCCACCCGGCCACCGTCGATGACGATCGCGGTGTGCTCGTCGATCCCGAGCACCGCCACGCCGTCCGGCAGCTCCCGCTCCATCGCCGCCAGGCGGCGCTCGCCCAGGTAGGAGTAGCGCGTGTCGTGGGTGCCGCCCTCGGCGTTGTCGTAGTGCGGGATCACCGCCACGTCCAGCCCGTACACGCTCATCAGGTCCAGGCCGGGGGCCCAGCGCGGTGCCGCGCCCACCTTGTAGATCTCGTACACCGGCACGCAGAACCGGCCGAGCGTGCAGGCCGCGGCCGAGGCGAACACCAGTGCCGCGCTCCCGGCCCGCGCGTGATCGTGCAGCGCGGTCCGTGCCGTTCCCCGCCAGCGGTCCAGCGCGTACGTGGGGCTGCCCGGCCCCGAGAAGATCCACTCGGCCCGCCGCAGCACCGCCGCCCCCCGGTCCCCGTCCAGGTCCGGCGCGACCCGGACCCGCAGGCCCACGCTCCGCGCGAAGTAGTCGCACGCCCGCGCCGAGATGTCGGCGGCGTTCTCCTGGAAGCCGTACGGGGTGTCGAGCAGGACGGCCCGCGCCGGACCCGCCCGCCGGGCGACGTCCTTGTGCACGCTCACCATGGTCGGGCTCGTCTCGCCGGACCCCATGATCACCATCAGCTGCCGCGGCATACCCCACGACATCATCCGGAGCGCCGTCCGGCCACCCCTCAGAGGCGTCCGGCCATCCCCGGCGCGTGCCGCGCCACCGCCTCGGCGAGGAGCGGGTCGCCGGTCAGCGCCGCCCGCGCCACGTCGTCGTGCTCGGCCAGGAACGCCAGGTGCCTGGCGGCGTGCGCGGCGACCTGGTCGGGCCCGACCGCGTCCGGCGCCGGACGGTCGGCCCGCTCCCCCCGCGCGACCTGGGCGGACGGCCCGAGCGGCGTCGCGGGCCGCGCCGGCTCAGGGTCGGGCGCCACCGCGTACGTCAGCACCACCCCGCCGTCCGCCGCGCACCGCCAGCTCGTCGAGTGCACCAGCGGAACCGTCTCCCCGACGCCCGCCAGCCGCCGCGCCGCGGAGTCGGGATCCTCGGCCCTGCCGAGCGCCCCCGTCAGCCGCCGGTACGCCAGCCGCCCGTCCGCCACGGCGCGCAGCACATAGATCTCCACGACGACGCGCCGCGCGGTGGCCGAATCCCCCTGCATGTCCGCAACGCTAGCGCTGTTGCAACACACATGCAGCAGCGGGCCGGACGGAGTGGTGTCGCCGAAGCGGCTCGATCAGCTACTGCCCGTGCCGAACAGCACGTCCGCCGCGCGCGGCCAGTCGACCGCGATCGAGATGAACGTGCCACTGCCTGCGGCGGGCCGGGCACCCCATTGGCCGCGACCGTAGGTGACCTCGACCGGCGCCCAGGTGAAGGCGTCGCGGTCCAGGACCGCGCAGGCGGCGAGGGGGTCATGCAGGAGCTTGCCCTCAGGACGGTGAGAGAGGTAGAGCGCCATGCCCTCGCGGGCGAGAACGGTGCCGGGGGACAGGCCGGGGGCGGCGAGGAGGCGGGCCTGAAGGGCGGCGTCCCAGACGATGCCGTGGGTGACGTTCTTGGAGACGAGATCGCGGTGGGCGACGCGTTCGGAGGCCAGCGCGGCGAGGGCGGCCTTCTTGTCCCCGCCGAAGTTGAAGGACTCGCACTCGGTGCGGCCGGCGAACTTCGGCAGGCGGCCCTCGGGCGGGACGAGGTTGTCACCGGCGAAACCGCCCTGGGCGACCCAGCGGGAGATCGTCAGGCCGGGATGGTGGCGCAGGAGATGGCGCAGGTTGTGCAGCGGCGCACCGGTGAGAAGGACGGTGTCGGGGTCGGCGGTGAGGGCGGCGGCGAGGATCTCGTGGGCGACGCCGTCGGAACCGGCGGGCGGGAGCCGGCCGAGCCACTCGTCATGGAAGGCCGAGACCGCATCGGCGGGGCTGCGGACGTGGCGGGCACCGACCGGGACACTCACGCCGAGCCGGTGCAGCACCTCGCGTACGACGGCGAGCTGGGCGCCGGTGCCGGGGTTCACGGTAACGGCCGCGAGCCGGACCTGGGGGTGGGTGGCGAGCAGGCACAAGGTCAGTGCGTCATCGGGGTCGCGGGTCTCCATGTCGAAAACGACGGAGACGGTCCGGGTGTCAGCGCTCACCGAGCGAACATATCCGGTCGGATACACGCGAGTCGCACAACCGCCCGTCCCCCGGACCCGCCGACGAGCCGAGCGAGGACCGGGGGACTTCGGTGCCGGGAGTTCAGAGGTCGTGTGCGCCGGTGCGAATGGTCGCGATGAGCGACGTGAACGCCGCCCGGCCGAGCGCGAGCTTGGGACCGTCGGGGTTCTTGGAGTCGCGCACCGCGACGATGGAGGAGAGATCGGCGACCTCTACGCAGTCCTGCCCGCCTTGACCGCTGCGGCTGCTTTTGCGCCAGTGCGCGGTGGAGAGATCCGGCTTGATCACGTGTGCTCCTTCAGATACTGCCCGAGTAGATCGAGTGAAGCGGCCCTCGGGAGTGCTTCGCCCATGATGATCCCGAACCGTACAACGCACCTCGCGATCACTTCGGGATCCTCGATCACCTGAGCCAGCTCAGGTCCTTCAATGTAGACCGACTCTGCCCCGTCCTGGAACCCGAGGATGGTGAACAGGCCGTCCAGCGCCGCGTACGTGACCGAGGAGAAGGGAAGCACCCGGATCTGAACGTTCGGCAGTCCGGCCATGTCGATCAGGCGTTGGATCTGCTCACGCATCACCTCGTCACCCCCGACGGGGACGCGGAGTGCGGCTTCGTTGATCACGAACTGGAACTGGGTGAGCGGAACCCTGGTGAGGATGGGTTTCCGCTCCATGCGTGCCGCGACGATCTCGTCCAGCGCCTCCGGCGTCTGCCCGGCGCTCATCACGGCACGGGCGTAGCTCTCCGCTTGGAGGAGTCCAGGTATGACCTGCACGACGTAGGCCCTGACGGACGTCGCTTCGTCCTCCAGTTCGATGAACTGGGGGAAGCCGGGCGGCAGGTACGCGCGGCGTCCGGCGCGTTGGATCACGTCACGGATCTCGACGAACTCGGGGTCATCGAAATAGGTCGCGGCGTCCTCAGCGAACTTCTGTGGGACGGCCTTGTCCGTGGTCTCCATCTTGTGAATCCACTGGGGCGTGTAGCCCATCTCGTCACCGAGGCGTTCAAGGGTGAAGTCGAGAGCCTCCCTGCGACGGCGGAGCTTGGCTCCGAAGTGGCTCCGAAGGGAATCGGGCTTCACGTCCCTGCGTCTGGGCATCGAACGGCCTTCCATCTCAACCATGGCGAGTGGGTGATGCCCCATGCCTCGCGGTTGACGGTCGACTGAAGCAGAGGGATGCGGGGGTGTCACCGGTTCATGGCCGACTGTAGTTGAGGCTGTGATGCTGGTCACGGCATTCCGGTGATGCGACTCGGTGTGAGGGAGTCGCCTCGTCGCACAGAGATAGGGCGGCCCCGGGCCGGTGCTGTAACACCGGCGGTTCCGGGCCTTGATCCGACAACGGAGGTCGGACCCATGGCAGATCGTAGGACTCGGGACGCCCGGCTTGCGGCTCTGGGCGCGCATTTGGGTGCGCGGCGGTTCGAGGTGGAGTTGATCGAGGCTGGGCTTCGGGTGGTCGATCCTCAGGCGGCGGGGTGTTGCGGGAGGGGACGGATGGCTGGGGACGTGATCATGTGTGCGCCTCGGTCGAGTGACGATGGGCGGTGGTGGTTCTTCACGTCGTGGCGGGAGCCGATCGCGCCTGCGGACGAGATCATCAACGCGGCCGTGTTCATCCTCGGATACCTGGGCAAGCGGTCCGGCACGGCGGAGTCAGGACGGTGACCGCCATGGCCGCCGAGATCCGGCCGGACCGGGTCGCGGCCGAATTGCGACGGCGGTTCCCAGGAGCGTTGGTATGGCGGGGGAACGTCAGCGGGCAGTGGTGGGCGGTTGTGCGGGACCGGTCCGGGGATGATCGTCTGATGGAGGCGCCGACTCCGGCGGCACTCGGCCGCATCCTGGAGGAGGTCGGCGCCCGCCCGCTCGGGTTCGTTCCTGCTGGCGCGGACGTCCGGTTGAGGCCATCCCCGCGACCGGCCCGGAACGCAGCGTCCACGAAGTCGACTGGAAGGCATGTGCGGCAGTCTCGGGGCGGGTGGTTCCGGCGGTTGCTCGGCTGTCTGGTGGTTGGGGACGCTGGCCGGACCGGCGGGTGATGAGGGGGCGGTCAGTCGGTGTGGCCTTGGAGGGGGGCGCGGAGGTCGAGGAGCTGCTGGGTGTGGTCCGGCACGTGGGACTCGGCGAGGCCGTCGATGAGGACGGCCAGCGGAACCGGCCGGTCCATCACGAGCGCGTCGTTGGACAGCAGGATCGTCGGCACCAGGACCGAGGCGGCCTCCCTGCTGAGCTGATCGGCGATGTCGCAGAGGACGGCGGCCTGGCTCCGGACGTGGTCGATCAGCTCGGCCGTGCCCGCGTGCTCGGCGATGATCCGGTCGAGATTCCAGGTGTTCTGGGAGATCCGGTTGTCGAAGGTGGGGCGCGAGCCCGCGACGACGCCTAGAGCGACGGCCGCGATCGCGGCGTCGACGCTGAGGAGATGGGCCAGGACCTGATCGGCGTTCCATCCTCCGTCGGCGGCGTCGCCGAGGTCGGGGGTGGCCGCCACGTCGAGCAGCTTCTCATAGACGCTGCGAAGTGCCGTCGTGTCCATGACGTGCTTCCTTTCAGTCGGGTCGTTGCGAACGCGCATCCCGTTCGGCCGTCTCGGCGGCGCGCTTGATGTCGGCCAGCCGCCGGTCCCAGTCGGCCGCGACCGTGGCCATCCACCGCGCCGTCGCGTCCAGTGCCGCGGGCCGCACGGTGTACCGCGCCTCGCGGCCGACCCGGTTGCCGGAAACCAGGCCGGCGGCGTCCAGTACCGCGAGGTGCTTGACGACCGCCTGCCGCGAGACGGGGAGCCGTTCGGCGAGCGTCGTGGCGGTGGCCTCGCCCTGTTCGGCGAGCAGATCGAGCACCTTGCGCCGCGTCGGGTCGGCCAGCGCGGCGAGAACGCCGTCGGCCGTCCCGGCGGCGGCGGCGTGGTGGCCGTCGGTCACGTGGACGGCTGTAGGGCGCGGTTCTTGAGCGCGTCGAGCGCCAGGCCCCAGCCGCCCGTGTTGTCCTTCACCGCCTGGCCGCGCAGGTCCTCGGAGCCGGGCAGGGTCGCGAAGCCGCTCTCCACGACGCGGAGCCGCGTCGCGTCGCCCTCCGGGATCAGCGTGAACTCCACGAGGGTGCTGTTGTCCGCGCGGAGCTCCTCTCCGGGGAACGCGCTGGCCCAGCGGTACGCCAGGTACGTCTGCGGCTCGACCTTCTCCACGCGTACCGGGAAGTCGCCGTACTCGGCGCTCTTCGCCACCATCGACGCGCCTTCCTCGGCCACCGTGCCGGGCAGGTTCGCCGTGTCGGCCGCCCAGAAGCCGGGCTGGGCCACCAGCGTCCAGACCCGCTCCAGGGGAGCCTCGATCAAGGTTTCGCGTTCGATCCGGTCGTTGCTCATGAGTGGACTCCATTGATCGTCGTCAGAATGTGCAACCACAGAGTTGCATGTGACCCCTGTTGAGTGCAACTCGTGGGTTGCGCAATCCAGTGCCTCTGGCGGCCCGTGCCGGCTCAGAGCTCGAGGACGTACCAGGCGACACCGTCGTGGACGTACAAGTTCGGGCCGTGGCCGACGGCTCGGTCGCTCCCCAGGGGCGAGCCGTCCGGGCGGGTGAGGCCGTACGCTCCGACGGGTTCGGCGCGGTCGCGGGTCAGGGTGCACAACGTCAGCCGGCCGGTGCCGTCGCAGTGGGCGAGGGTTTCGTCGTGTACCGCCAGAGCGCGGATCCCGGCCGAGATGTGGCGTTCGGTCACTGCGTCGGCGTGGATTCCCAGCAGGCCGAGGTCCGCGGAGAAAGCCCAGGTGGAGTCTTGATCCACGTTCAGGACGTCGCAGTAGGACCGGTCGTTCTCCCGGCTCGGATCGGCGGGCTTTGCGGCGTGCGTCCACTGGCGGGTGCCGCCGATGTCCCAGCGGGCCAGGCCGGCGGCGCCCGCGGAGGTGTAGGCGTACGCGGTGTCGTCGGAGTAGCCGACCCAGATGGCGCCGTTCTGGTCGGTGTGCAGGCACCCCAGTTCCCCGCCCAGGGAGAAGCGGTGGGTCGGACGGCCCCGGGGGGTGAAGATCTGGGCTTGGACGTCGCGCCCGGACGCGTCTCGCGCGTCCCAGCCGACCGGGAAGTTCTTGTCGGCGATGACGAACCCGCCTTCTGGCAGCGCGTCCAGGACGGGGGAACGGGCCGCTAAGCCGTGCAGCTCGGTTTCGTGGACGGAGCCGTCGGCCACGGTGACCAGCAGCGCGCTGTACGGCTCGGGCGTTCGCGGTCGTTCGCCCAGCAGCCAGTGTGCACGGCCGGTGGCGTCGACGGTGGTGGTGAGCACCCGGCGCCAGTGATGCCAGCTGGGGAGGTGGGCGTGCAGGGCCAGGGGGAGCGTCGTCTCCATCAGGTCCTCGCGAACCGCAGGTCGTGCCGGCTGAGCGTCTCGGCCGTGCCGGAGGCGCGGAGCACGACGTCCAGGGCACGCTGGGGGTCCGCCGCGTAGCAGCCGCTGCCCCACGCGCCGTTCGCCTCGACCACGGCCCACCGTTCGGTGCCCTGCGCGTCCACGGTGAGGCCGACGTCGACGACGATCGCGCTCGGCAGCGTGGCGGCGCAGGCGGCCAGCACCTCGCGGGCGAAGCCGAGGACCGCGCCGTGGTGCGGATGGCCGTCGAGCGGCGCGAGGGCGAGGCTCCCGTTGGACGCGTACTGGCTGCCGGCGTGCACCGCTCCGTCCAGGACGTGCAGCCGGAACTCGGCGGCGAACGAGACGGGGTCGGCCACCAGGACCAGGGTCTCCGGATCGACGGCGTCCGGACCCGGCAGGTGGGCGCCGTCGGCGTAGAGGCCCGCCCGGACGCGCTTGTCGTTGGGGGACTTCACGAACACCGGACGGTGCAGGCCGTACGCCTCCGCGATCGGGACGAGGACGATGTCGCGCCCGCGCAGGGGCTCGGGCAGGTCCGCCAGCCAGCCGGGGGCGGCCTCCAGCAGGGTGATGCCGAGCGCGGACGCCAGGGCGTCGGCGAGCAGCAGTCCCGAGTACAGGTGCGCGCCGCAGCCGATCAGGTCGGCGGGCGGCTCCGGGCCGGTGAGCTGGACGGCGCCGATCCCGCGGTCCGCGGCGGCCTTCAGCAGCGCCCGGCTGGAGCCGCTCGGCCGGTGCCCGAACACCAGGATCGTCCCGTCCACCATCAGGTGATCTTCTCCAGGACGGCGGTGTAGACGCGCCGCCGGTCGGGGCGGGCGCGTCCGGCGGCGTGCGTCAGGGCGGGGACGGCCGGCGCCCCGATCCGCGCGAGCCCGTCGGCCGCGGTCCTGCGGACGGTGGGACGGGGGTGGGCGAGCAGCCCCACCAGGGCGGGGATCGCGGGCGCCCATCCCGCGTGCGCCAGGGTCCTGATCGCCGCGCGGGCGATGTCGGGCTGCCGGTCGTCCAGCAGCCGCGCCGTCTGCTCCAGGTAGGCGGGCCGCGCCAGCACCTTGCGGGAGAGCCGGTGCGCGTGCAGCCGGACCCGGGCCTCGGGGTGGCCGAGCGACTCGGCGAGCAGCTCCTCGAGCTCGAAGTCGCGGGCCGGGGGCCGTCCCGGCGCGGGGGCGTCGGTGAACGGCTCGGCCAGCAGCGACAGGGCCCGGCGGATCTGCTCCGTTCCGCCCGTGCGGGCGAGCCGGAGCAGTTCGGCGCGGGACGGCGTGCGGGCCTGCGGGGCGTGCACGCGGGTGCGGAGCGCGGTGAGGGCGGCGGAGTCGCGCCGTCCGGCGTCGGGGTGGCGGAGCGGGCCGTCCACCAGGTGGATCCTGTCGGCGAGATCGCCGCGCCCCTCGGCGCGCAGGCGCCGGCGCGTCCGCGTCAGCGCGGGGGTGCGGAGCAGCGAGACGTTGGCGACGAGGTCGAGCAGGCCCCACGCTCCGGCTTCGACGCGCTCGGACAGGGCTTCCGCCACGAGGTCGGGCGCGGCGCGGCGCAGTACCTGCCGCGCCGCCGCGCGGGTCCCGGGTGTGCCGTGCTCCCACCAGCGCAGCAGCCCGGGGATGAAGGGCGTCAGGCATGGAGGGGCGAGATGGGCCGTCACGGCGGCGAACCGTTCGGGGTCGGCCGCATCGTCCAGGCCCGTCAGGGCGGACGCGAGTGGAGCGGTGACGGAGAGATCGACGCGGCCGTGCAGGTAGGCGCGGAGGAGCGCGTGGCGGATCTCCGGTTCGGGCCAGCCGAGCAGGGCCTGGGCGGCGGCGTCGCGGCGGCCCTGGACGGGGTCGTCCAGCATCGCCAGGAGGCGTTCGCGCTGCGCCGTCGAGCGCGGCTGGTCGAGATCGCCGGGGCGCGGGGCGCGCGGGCGGGGGGCGGGGCGGGCGTTCTCGGTGAGGGTCCAGGGCGGCGCGTCGACGGGCTGGAGGTCGGTCATCCAGTCGAGGAGCGCGGCGCCGACGTCCTGGGCGGCGGCGGGGAAGACGTCGATCAGCGCGTTGAGCCGGTCGCGTGAACCGGGCGCGGAGGGCGCGTCGTCCGCCGCCCGGAACCGTGCGAGATCGGCGAGGCCGCGGGCGGCTGCTTCGAGGGACGTCCGCCACGCGCGCGCCTCTTCGCCGGGGGGAGCGGAGTCCGTCGCCTCGAACGCCTCGTGCAGCACGTCCCGTACGGGTTCCGCGCTCGCGCGGGCCGCGGCGAGGGCGCGGTCGAGGTCGGCGCGGGTCAGCACCGCCCGGCAGCGGCGCAGCAGCGCGAGCGAGGACCGGCCTCCCGCGATGCCCGGCGGCAGGGCGCGGACCCGCTCGGCGGTCTCAAGCGCCTCGGACGCGGGCAGCAGGGGGGCGACCTTCTCCAGCAAGGGCAGGAGAGGAGCGCCGACCCCGGGAAGCGCGGCGGCCAGCAGCCGTCCGGACCGGGCGAACGTCTCCAGCTCGCCGTCCGACCAGGGCGCCGGACACAGCCGCAACGTGAAGCGCAGGAGCGGGTCGCGCCCGGCCGGTCGCGCGTCGGCCAGCTCCAGCCAGCGCGCCAGCGACCCCCGCAGCCGATCAAGACCGGCGAGCTCATCGGACGTGCCGGACGTGCCGGACGTGCCGAAGCGTTCGGCGAGACGCCACGCGGCGTCGGCGTTCCAGCCCCGCGCGGCCAGCAGTGCGAGGTCGGCGTCCGGCTCCGGAGCGGCGGCGGGCGGCGGGACGATGCCGTGGGCCGCGAACCGGTCGGCGAGGTCGGTGACCGTGCCCGAGCCGAGGCGGACCCACCCGTCGGGGACGAGCGCGAGCAGGGCGGTCCCGGCCGGTGATCCCTGATCGGCCAGGGCCCCGACCGCGCGCGCCGACACCACCCCGTCCAGACCTCGCAGCAGCAGCGTGCGGGCGCGGTCGTCGGCGGCGCGTTCGGCCGCCGCGACGATCGTGGCCGCGTACGCGTCGCCGAGGATCGCCCGCAGCGCCTCGACGAGCGCCGCGCGTAGGCCCGGGTTGTCGTGCGCGCCGAGCCAGAACAGCAGCCTCGGCACCGCCACCGGCCCGCCCGCGCGCGCCAGCGCCGCCGCCGCGGTCTTCTTGACGTTCATGTTGGGATGGTCCAGGCACGCCGCGACGGCCGCCGCCGCCCAGCGCGCGCGGGCGTGCCCGAGCGCGAGCAGCGCCTGGCGCGCGGTCTGCGCGTCGGGGGCGGCGGTGAGCGGGACCAGGCTCGCCGACAGTGCCTGCGCGTCCGCGCCGTCCGTGTCACGGGCGAGCAGCGCGATCACGTGCTTGCGGACGTGCCGGTCGCGATGCCGCAGCAGCGGGTGCACCCGCGCCCGCACCCCGCGGGACGCGGTCCGGGACAGGACGCCGAGCAGGATCGCCGTCTCGGCCGCGGTGAGGCCGGGACGGTCCAGCAGGTCCAGGACGAGGTCCGCGACGAGGGCGTCACCGGCCTCCCGCGCCCCCGCGGCGTCCAGCAGGCAGCGGGGCCGGATCTTGCCGCGCTCGTGCAGCCGTCCGCCCAGGTCGCGGACGGCGCTCACGACCTCGTCCGGGACGGCGGGTTCGGCGGACTCGCCACCGGGCCGGCTCGGTGCGCTCGGCGCCGAGGCGGCCGCGAGGTCGGACACGACGCGCAGCAGCAGGTCGGCGATCGCCGGCACCGTCCCGGGACCGCCGTGGCGCGCGAGCGTGCGGAGCGCCGCGGCCGGGTCGGCGGGGTCGAGCGCGGCGCGGAGCAGCGAGAGCTCCGCTTCGTCCGGGCCGCCGAGGTCGGCGGCGATCCGGCGGGGCAGGGCGCGCGGGTGGAGCCGGACCAGGAGCGAGCGCCGCGCGTCGGCGTCGCCCGTGAGGTGCCACACCAGCTCCAGCGCCCGATGCCGGAACGGCCGCAGATGGGGGACGACGCCGGATGGCCCGTCCAGGCCCAGCCCCTCGCGCAGCGCCGCGACCGTGCGGGCCCCGCCCACGGCCTCCAGGGCGTCCAGGGCCGCCGCAGGCGAACGCGGCAGCGCCTCGATGACCTGCTCTTCGGCGGCCGTATGGCGCAGCGCGCGGATCGCCCGCAGGAACGGCGCCGGATCGGCGGCGGTGCGCAGCAGGCCGGTGACCGCGTCCCCGGCCGGGAGGTCGGCGGCGCCCTGCGCGGCCAGCGCGACCAGCAGGTCGAGCCGCCTTGGCCAGCTCGGATCGCCGACCGCCGCCGCCGTCAGCTCCGCGAGCGCCGCCCTTCGGCAGGTGAACAGGACGGTGGCGACCTCGTCCGGACGGACCGTGTGGTCGGCGAGGGCCAGCCGCACGATCGCCGGGACGTCCCCGTCCACCGGGAAGTGCCCGCGCCGGTGCAGCCGGCGCAGGCAGCGGGCGGCGGGCCCGGCGAGCAGGAGGGGGTCCCCGGCGGCGATCGCGATCAGATCGCCGATGTCGTCGCGTCCCGCGAGGTCCCCGAGCAGCTCCAGAGCGCGCCGCCGCAGCGCCGGCGCCCGACCGGCGCCCGCGGCCACATCGCGGAGCAGGCGCTGATGCCCCTGCCGGGCGGCGACCTCGACGGCCGCGTCGGCCGCCGCCGCGTCGCCCGTCGTGTTCAGGAAGCGGTTCAGCGGCCCCTCCGGCAGCGGGTCCAGCGCCGCCCAGGGCTCGGCGAGTTCGCGGAGCGCGGCCACGCCCGCGCCCGTACCGGGGGAGTCGGTGGCGATCCGCAGCACCAGCGCGCGGGCGCGGGACGAGGCCAGCAGGGCGGCGTGCACGGCCTCGCGGGTGATCCGCAGCGCCTCGGCGTGGAGCGCCGGTTCGGGCCGGTCCGCCAGCTCGCGCGCGAGGGCCTCGGGATCGTCCACATCGGCCGCGCCGAGCCCGTGGACGGCCTGGCAGAGCGCCTCGCCCGCCGGTTCGTCCCGGACGGTCGCGGGCCGTCCGGCGATCTCGGCGCTCAGCCAGGCGACCCGCACCCGGGCGGGCAGGCCCTCAGCGGCCCGCCACCGCGGCGGCTCCCGGACGTGCGCGCGCAGCCGGAGATGCAGCCGGGCCAGGGCGAGCGCCGCCTCGGGCGAGGCGTCGACGAAGCCCGGCAGGCACTCCGCGAAACCGGGCAGCTCGGCCCGGTCCTCGTCCCGCTCGGCGCCGAGACGCTCGGCGAGGCCGACGAGCCCGGCCCGCCGCACCGCCGGATCGGGCTGCCGGACGAGCCCGCGCAGCACGCCGGGCGCGCACGTCAGCGGATCGAGCCCGCTCGGAACCGCGTCCCGCATGTCCGTCATGTCCGCAGATCCTAGGACGGATCAGCGGCGCCGCACTGCCTCCGCCCGGTCCCGCTCCCGGACGAGCTGGAGCGCGACATCGATGATCATGTCCTCCTGGCCGCCGACGTACCCGGCCTCGCCGACCCGCTGGAGGATGTCGTGGGCCGCGACGCCGTACCGCAGGGCGGCCCGCTCGGCATGCAGCAGGAAGCTGGAGTAGACCCCGGCGTACCCCTGCGTGATGGCGCCCCGGTCCATGGACGGCAGCCGCGGCACGAACGGCCTGACCACGTCCTGCGCGGCGGCCAGCACGCCCTGGACGTCCACGCCCGTGGTGATGCCCAGCCGCTCGAACGTCGCCGCGACCACCTCGGTGGGCGCGTTCCCCGCGCCCGCGCCGAGCGCGCACAGCGCCCCGTCGATCTGCCGGGCGCCGTTCTGGGCGGCCAGCACCGAGTTGGCCACGCCGAGCGACAGGTTCTGGTGGCCGTGGAACCCGACCTGCGCGTCGGCGCCGATCTCCGCCACCAGCGCGCCGACCCGGGCCTGCGCGTCGCCGAGCAGCAGCGCGCCCGCCGAGTCGACCACGTAGACGCACTGGGCGCCGCCGTCCACCATGATCCGGGCCTGCCGGGCCAGCTCGGCGGGGCCGATCCGGTGCGACAGCATCAGGAACCCGACGGTCTCCATGCCGAGGTCGCGGGCCGCCGCGAAGTGCTGGAGGGACACGTCCGCCTCGGTGCAGTGCGTGGCGATGCGCGCCACGGACGCGCCCGCGCCGTGCGCCCTGGCGAGGTCCTGGACGGTGCCGAGGCCGGGCAGCAGCAGCACCGCGATCTCGGCGTGCTCCGCCTCGTCCACGGCGGCGGCGATCAGCTTGAGCTCGTCCTCCAGCGAGAACCCGTAGTTGAACGAGGAGCCGCCGAGGCCGTCCCCGTGGGTGACCTCGATGACCTCCACCCCGGAGCCGTCGAGCGCGTGCACCACGCCGCGCACCTGCTCCTCGGTGAACCGGTGCGCCATCGCGTGGCTGCCGTCGCGCAGCGTGGAGTCGGTGATCCGCACGCGCTCGCCGCCGAGGGCAGGGGCAGGGGCCGGGGTCATGAGGTCACCTTCCGCAGCGCGAGCTGCTCGCCCACCCGGGCGGCAGCGGCCGTCATGATGTCGAGGTTGCCCGCCCACGGCGGGAGATGGTCGCCGTTGCCGCGCACCTCCAGGAACACCGCGACCCGGGCGCTGCCGCCCCAGTCCTCGCGCGGCTCGTCGAACTGCGGCTCGGCGCGCAGCGCGTAGCCGGGCACGTACGCGGCGACCGCGGCGGCCATCGCGTGCACCGACGCGGTGATCGCGGCGGTGTCGGCGTCCGCCGGGATGGCGCAGTACACCGTGTCCCGCATGATCATCGGCGGGTCCACCGGGTTCAGGATGATGATCGCCTTGCCCCGGCCGGCGCCGCCGACCCGCTCGATCGCGCGGGCCGTGGTCTGGGTGAACTCGTCGATGTTGGCGCGGGTGCCCGGCCCCGCCGAGCGGGACGCGATCGAGGCGACGATCTCGGCGTAGCGCACCGGGACCACCGACGAGACCGCGTGCACGATCGGGATGGTCGCCTGCCCGCCGCAGGTGATCAGGTTGAGGTTCGGCACGTCCGCCAGGGTGTCCAGGTTGACCGGCGGGCAGACGAACGGCCCGATCGCCGCCGGCGTCAGGTCCAGCGCCTGGACGCCCGCCGCCTCGTAGCGCGGCGCGTTCGCCAGGTGCGCCCGCGCGGACGTGGCCTCGAAGACCAGGTCCGGCAGGTCGTCCCGGGACAGCAGCCAGCCGACGCCGTCGGCGCTGGTCCGCACGCCGAGCTCGCGGGCGCGCGCCAGCCCCTCGGACGCCGGATCCACCCCGACCATCGAGTGGACCTCGATCGTCTCGCTGCGCAGCAGCTTGATCAGCAGATCGGTGCCGATGTTGCCCGGCCCGACGATCGCCGCGCTCAGCCGTCCGCTCATGCCACCTCCAGGGTCAGGTCCATGGGGCCACTGTCGGGCCGGATCCGGCCGTGCGACAAGGCCGCCGTCCCGCAAGACGGGACGGCCTCTCCGAACGGGCCCGTTCCGACCGGCGGATACGTTGGACGCATGCATCCGAGAGGAGCCGGCGACGGATCGATGTCCGGCCGCATCGCGGCGGTCCTCGGCGCGTTCCGGGTCGAGGACGACGCGCTCGGCCCCGCCGAGATCGCCCGCCGCACCGGGCTGCCCCGCTCCACCGTGCACCGGCTCGCGCACGAACTGGTGGGCACCGGGCTCCTCGAAGACGCGGGCGGACGGGTGCGGCTCGGGCTGCGGCTGTTCGAGATCGGCCAGCGGGTGCCGAGGCAGCGGGTGCTGCGCGAGGCGGCGCTCCCGCTGATGTCGGACCTGCGCGAGGCCACCCGGCAGACCGTCCACCTGGCGGTGCTGGAGGGGCACGAGGTCGTCTACGTCGAGATCCTGCCCACGGCGGGCGGCCCGGCGCTGCCGTCCAGCGTCGGCGGGCGGCTGCCCGCACTGGCCACCGGGGTCGGCAAGGCGATCCTGGCCTGCTCGCCGCCGCCGCTGGCCGAGGAACTGCTGGCCGCCGGACTGCCGAGGCTCACCGGACGGGCGGTCTCCGCACCGGCGCTGATGGCCCGCGAGCTGGCCCGGATCCGCCGTGACGGGGTGGCCTACGACCGCGAGGAGTCCGGGGCGGGCATCGTCTGCGTCGCCTGCCCGGTGCTGGACACCGAGGGGCTGGCCGTCGGGGCGCTCTCGGTGTCGGGATGGAGCGGCCGGATGCGCACCGGCCAGGTCGCGCCGGCCGTCCGCACCGCCGCGCTCACCCTCTCCCGGACGCTGGCCGGCGGGGACGCGGCGCCGATCCGCATGATCCGCCTCCAGCACCCCCACCGGCTTCCGCCCGTGGTGTGAGGCGGTGCTCAAGCCGGCCGTCCTGGCCTGAACACCACAAGAGCCTCACATCCGCGAAGGCCCCCGCGTGCTGGAGGTCGCCGCGTCCGGCGCCGCGCCGTCCGCCCCGGATCCGACCGCCTGGACGAGCCAGTCGCGCACCCGCGCCGCGTCGAGGTCCTCGACCGCGGCGAGCTGCACCGTCGCCATGCGCGGGCCGGGCGTGAGGGTCCCGGACGGGTCGGTGATCGGGCCCGCGTTCCAGATCATGAAGGTCACGTAGCGGGGATGGGCCTTGAACCCCGCGACCGGGCGGCGGTCCGCCAGCCAGACCGGATGCCCGTGCCAGACCTTCCCCTCGGCGTGCGGCAGGACGTCGTCCAGGATGCCGCGGAGCCCCTCGGCGATCGCCTGGAGCGTCCCGTCGAGCCCAGTGGTGTAGTCATCGATCGTTGGCATGGTGGTCCTCTCGTGCTCGTCGGCGCGTTGCCGAGTCCGTGTGTTCCGGCCGGCCCGGGCGGTGCGCCCGGTATGAGGCGCTGGACGCGGCCCGTCATCGCCCCGCGCCCCGGCGTCCCGGCGCTCCGCTCAGAGCGCTCGGGGACGCCGGGCCGGGTGGGGACGCTTCACGTCGCGTCCGGGGCTGGACCGCCGCTCCTCCGCTCAGGCGGTCCGGGTGAAGGCGTCATGGACGATCTCGGCGCTGGTGGCGGCGTCGAAGGCCAGGCCCTGGTGATCGCCGGGGAACTCGACCGCCTTGGTGCCGAGACGCTTGGCGAGCGCCAGGGCGGACAGGAGGGGGACGCCTTCGGGCGAACCGGCACCCACGCCGACGACGATCGGCGCGGAGCCGGAGCGCAGCGCGGCGACGTCGGGCTCGAAGCGCAGCACCGGCACCAGCATGTGGGCGAGGAAGTAGTCGAGGTTCCCCTGGATCCGGCCCATCATCTCCAGCGCCTCGGGGGGCATCTGGGAAGGGTCCGGCATCGCCGGGGGAGCGGCGCCGTCTCCCTCGATGGTGGCGATGAACTTCTGCATCGCGGCCCCCACGCCCTCACCGGTGTAGGTGTCGCGGACCTCCTGGAACTTCGCCCGCCAGTGCGCGGGGTCGGGCAGGATCTCCGGGATCGGCGGCTCGTGCACGACCAGGGCGCGCACCTGCTCGGGGTGGCGGGCCGCCAGGTCCAGGGCGGTGAGAGCGCCGCCGCTGTTGCCCAGCACGTAGGCGGGCTCGTCGCCCAGGACCGCCAGGAGGCGGTGGGCGTCCTCGCTGAAGACCGCGACGCTCTGGTCCTCGGGCGGTCCCGTCAGGCTGCTGCGGGACAGCCCGCGCTGGTCATAGCTGACGACGGTGTACCGGTCGGACAGCAGCGCGGCCAGGCCGGCCAGCGCCCCCGCGTCGGCGGGCGCGCCCGGGATCATCAGCAGCAGCGGCCCCGATCCGCGGACCTCGTAGTGCAGTTGCGCTCCGGGAACTTGGAGCGTCTTCGTCTCAACGTCGTGCATGGATGTTCCGTTCTTGTGAAGTGGGTGGATTCAGGCCGGCCGGTAGGCCAGGTCGATCACGCCGGTGCTGAACGTGGTGGATCCGGTGAGCTTGAGCGGCACCCGGCCGGTGCCCTCGGTGAAGAGCCGCTGCCCGGAGCCCAGCACGATCGGGTGGACCATCAGGCGGAGCTCGTCGATGAGGCCCGCGTGCAGCAGCGTCCGGGTCAGGGTGATGCTGCCGGAGAGCTGGATGTTCTTGCCCGGCTGCCGCTTGAGTTCGGCCAGGGCGCCGGTGACGTCGCCGTCCAGCAGGGTCGAGTTCTGCCACTCGGGTTCGCCCAGGGTGGTCGAGGCGACCAGTTTGGGGATGCCGTTCAGCTGATCGGCCAGCTCACCGGTCTGGTGCGGCCAGACCGAGGCGAAGGACTCATAGGTCACCCGTCCCAGCAGCAGGGTGTCGGCCGCGGCGTGCATCTCGCCGACGGCCGCCTGCATCTCCTCGTTCAGATAGGGGAAGTGCCAGCTCTCCGGCGCCTCCACCACTCCGTCAAGCGAGATGAACAGCCCGGCCACGATCTTCCGTGTCGCTGTCATGCAGCGCCTCCCTTCGTCTCCGTCATTGGTCGCCAACGATTCCGTAGAGGGCTGACCTGCATCAACAGGCGATCGGAGAAGGAAGGATTTAGCCAGATTCAACGACGGCGGCACCGCTGCCGGGACCGGCTCGCGCTGGGTCCGGGGCATCCCGCGCGCAGCGTGCGCATGCTGCGGTCGATCTCTTCCTGGGAAGGGCCGGGCCCCGCGAGCAGCGTTCCGAACAGCCGCATCCCATCCGCCTCAGATTTTTACCGGTTCTGTGGTGCGGTCAACCAGATGGTGTCAACTCTCGCTCCTGCCAGGTGGGCGGCATGGCACTTAGTCACAGTGGCGTGAACGGGAGCTAGGCAGCGCGATGCCGCCGTGTGAAAATCCCGGCGAGTGGCAGGAGGTCGCCCGTCATGCCGCCACAGGAACCGCCGCTGGTCGAGCGCGAGCGCGACCTGGCATCGCTGGTGGCGGCACTCGCCCGTCCGCCCGCGGTCGTGGTGGTGGAGGGCGAGCCGGGCGCCGGGAAGACCCGGCTGGTGCGCGAGGCGCTCGCCGACCGGGCGCTCGCCGGGCGGCGGCGGCTGCTCGGGTACGCCGTCCCCGCGCGGGCGCCGTGCCCGCTGGGACCGGTGATCGAGGCCCTCGCCGCCGTGAGCCGCCCACCCGCACAGGGCCTCAGCCCGCTGACCGGGGTGCTGCGCACGGTGCTTCCCGAACTGGCCGGCATCCTGCCGCCGCCGCCGCCCGTGGCGCCGGGCGAACCGCGGCTGCTCCGGCACCGGCTGGTGCGCGCCGCCGCCGAGCTGCTCGGCAAGCTCGGCCCGACCGTGCTGGTACTGGAGGATCTCCAGTGGGCCGACGAGGCCACGGTCGAACTGCTCCGGATGATCAGTGCCCGGCCGCCGCCGGAGCTGTCGGTGGTGCTCACCCGCGGGTTCCCGGCGGACCCGCCGGAGCCGGGGCCGGCCGCCGACCGGATCCAGCTCGCGCCGCTGTCGGTGCCCGCCGCCGGACGGCTGGCGGCCGACAGCCTGGGCAGGACGGCGGCCGTCCCCCCTGAACTGGCGGAACGGCTTCACGAGCGCAGCGGCGGCGTACCGCGCGCGGTACACGAGGACGCGCTGCTGCTCCGGGACCTCGGCCTGCTCCGTCCGTTGGACGGCGCCTGGGCCCTCGTCGGGGGAGGGGAGGCCGGGGCCGTGGCGCCGAAGGCGGTCGCCGCGGAGATCGTCGCGCTGGCCGGGAGCCTCGGCGCCACCGGCGGCGCCGTGCTGGAGGCCGCGGCCGTGCTGGCCGGACCGGCCGAACCCGACCTGGTGGCCGCGGTCGCCGGGACGGGCGGCGAGGAGACGGCCGCCGCGCTTGCGGACGCGGTCCGCCGTGGGCTCCTCCGTGAGGACGGCGGCACCGTGAGACCGCGCCACGAACTGGCCCGGATCGCCCTGTACGCGTCCATTCCCGGCTACCGGCGGCGCGAACTGCACGGCACCGCGGCGCGGGAGCTGATCCGCCGCGGCATGGTCGAGCAGGCGGTCGACCATCACCGGCGGGCCGGCGACGTCCGCGGGTGGGCGGCCAGCGCCGAGGCCGTCGCCGCGGTCGCCGCCGCCACCGGTTCCTTCGGGACCGCTCGAACCCACCTGCGCGAGATCCTCCAGTCGGACGCGGTCGCGCCGGAGCGGTGGCCGGAGCTGGCGATCGAGCTCGGCTGGGCCACGCTCGCCGACACCGCGCTCCCCGACGCCGCGCTTGCTGACACCGCGCTCCCCGACACCGGGCCCGAACGCACCGGGCCGGGCGACAGCGGACGGAACACGGAGACCGCCTCGCTGTTAGCGGCGGCGCTCGAACGTGGCGCCTCTCCCGTACAGCGGGGCGAGCTGCTCCTGCTCCGGGCCTGGCTCGCGCTGGAGTCCGCCGGGACCGGCGGGGAGGCCCGCGACACCGCCGCCGCGCTGTGCGCCGCGCTCGAAGATCTCGCTCCGCGCCCCGACCTCCAGGCGATCGCGCACGCCCTCCTCGCGACGCCGAACAGGCAGCCCGGCCGGGACCTGCCCGCGCAGATGGCCTCCCTGGAACGGGCCCGCACGGCGCTCTCCCGAACCGGCGATCCGATGGCTCGGGCGGTCGTGCTGACCACCGCCGCGCACCTGCTCCTCACGATCGGCAGCCCCGAGGCGTGGGCCGCGGTCGCCGCCCTGCCCGCTCGCGGCGGACGGCCGGACGTGGACGTCCGCCTCGTCCGGGGGCTGGCGGACCTGGCCGAGGCGGCGCTGCACCTCGGGCACTACCCGCGCAGCCTGGAACTGGTCGAGCGGGGGCTGGCCGCGGGCGTGCGGTCCTATGACGCGCGGCTCCGGGCCACTGCGGCGAGGGCCCGCTGGGCGATGGGCGACACCGGCTTCACAAGGCAGGCGCGCGGCCCCGCCGATGAGCCTCCGGCCGGTGAGCCTCCGTCGGACGGGCCGCCGGCCTCGCGGCTGCTGCCGGCGCAGGTCCGCACCGGCCAGGGCCGGCTGGACGACGCGCGGCGCGCGCTGCGGGCGGTGGCCGAGGACGCGCTCGGGATCGGTGAGCTCGCCATCGCGGCCCACGCCGCCGCGGACGTCAACCGGGTGGCGCTCACGGCGGGCCGCCGGCGCCTCGGGCACGCACTGGCCGGCCGGGTCCTGGAGGAGGTGGCGCGCAAGCAGGTCTGGGTCCTGGCGGCACCGCTGCTGCCCTTCGCTCCGCTCGAT
This sequence comes from Actinomadura xylanilytica, assembly GCF_030283145.1. Classification (GTDB taxonomy): domain Bacteria; phylum Actinomycetota; class Actinomycetes; order Streptosporangiales; family Streptosporangiaceae; genus Spirillospora; species Spirillospora xylanilytica. The sequence goes on along the minus strand of NZ_JASNWE010000002.1, from coordinate 26,027 downwards.
CTGCTGTCCGCGGCGCTGCCCTGGTACCGCGGTGCCCTGGCGGACCGGGACGTGCCGCTCGCCCGCGCCGCGCTCGTCTTCGCCGAGGCGCGGCTGAACGAGCGGGACGGCGACATGGCCCTGGCGTGGAAGGGCTACGAGTCCGCCCGCCGCGGATACGCCGCGTTGCCCGACCCCCGGATGGCGGCCCATGCCTGCGCGGCCGAGGCGCGCTCCCGGATCTCCGCCGGGCAGGCACCGGACGCGGGCCTGCTGCGCGACACCTGGAGCACGTTCACCGGTCTCGGCCTCACCTGGGACGCCGACCGGGTGAAGGAGCTGATGCGGGAGACCGGCCTGCCCGTCCCGCACCGGCGAGGCCGGCCGGGCTACGGCAACCGGCTGTCCCCGAGGGAACGGGAGATCGCCGACCTGGCGGCCTCGGGCCACACGAACCGGGACATCGCCGCGGACCTGTGCATCTCGGACCGGACGGTCAAGTACCACCTGACCAACGCCATGCGGAAGCTCGAGGTGAACGGCCGCCGGGAGCTGCGCGACGCCCTCGAACCGGAGGGTCCGGGCGACGGCGCGCACGTCTGCCGCTGCGGACGGTGCGGTCGGCGATTAAACCTGTCCTGATCGGACGGGGCATCCGCCGGGCGATCCGGTGACTATGAGAGAGATTCACGTTCGACCCGGCACCGGGCTCCCACCCAGCCCGCCGCGAAGACCGGCGCCGCGTCGGACGACGGCGGAAGGACCGCCGTAGTGTCCGAGGAGGAAGGACCCCCCCGCATGAGAACCGCCAGCCTGATCGTAGGACTCGCCGCCCTCACCACCACCGGCCTCATGGTAGCCCCCGCCTACGCCGCAGCCGGCAAGGTCGACGGCTCCGTCACCGCGGTCGGCACGACCTGCACGTGGACCAACGCGACCACCAGCAACACCCCCCCGAACACCCTGACGGTCGACCACACCACGATCAGCGCGAGCTGCGGCGGCGGCGTCACCGTCGGCCTCAGCAACTCCCCGACGGTCACCTTCAACGACACCGCCGGCACCGCCACCTCCCCGTCGGTCGGGGTCACCGCCACCGTGAGCGGCCTCAACTGCGGCTACTCCGTGAGCAACCTCTCGCTCGCCCGCCAGGGGACGACCCGGACCTACACCGGCGGCCCGTTCACGGCCTCCAAGACCTCGGGCAGCTTCCTGTGCCCGGGCACCGCGACCGTCGACTCGGCGTCCTTCAGCTTCCACTGATCGATCGCTGATCACCTGAGATGACCCCCGAAGCGGGGCCGAGGCCACCCCTCGGCCCCGCTTCGCCATGGCTGGCCTGCCTCCCGTATTTCGCGGTCGCCTCCGGGTTTCTTGATCACCAGATAGCGCCGGCCTTGCCGGCGGGTGGGCAGGTAGGGGGAGCGAAGATCGTGAGCAGGCGAGGAGATGCCGTGGACGCCATGCCGTCGTTCGAGGACCGGACCGATTTCGAGAACGCCGACAAGGGCTACCTCGGCACCACGTCGCAGTCGACGATCACGGACGCCTCGGGGCGGACGGTCTGGAACTTCGACGCCTACACGTTCTTGGACGGCGCGTGCCCGGACACCGCGAACCCCAGTCTGTGGCGGCAGTCGCAGCTGACCGCCAAACACGGCCTGTACCAGGTGGCCGCGGGTGTCTACCAGGTGCGCGGGTTCGACCTGTCCAACATCTCCTTCATCGAGGGCGACACCGGCGTCATCGTCGTGGACCCGCTGCTGTCCGGCGAGTGCGCGGAGGCCGCGCTCGCGCTCTATCGCGAGCACCGGGGCGACCGCGCCGTCACGGCGGTCATCTACAGCCACTCGCACGCCGACCACTTCGGCGGGGTGCGCGGCGTGGTGCCCGACGGCGCGGTCATCCCGATCATCGCTCCAGCGGGGTTCCTGGAGAACGCCGTCGCCGAGAACGTCTATGCCGGCGCCGCCATGAACCGCCGGGCGGTCTTCATGTACGGGGCGGAGCTGCCCAAGGGGCCGGACGGTCACATCGGCGCGGGCCTCGGCCAGACCACCTCCACCGGCACCATCTCGCTGATCGAGCCCAACCTGCCGATCACCGAGACCGGGCAGGAGGAGGTGGTGGACGGCGTCCGGATCGTCTTCCAGCTCACCCCCGGCACCGAGGCTCCGTCGGAGATGAACTTCGCCTTTCCCGACCGGCGCGCCCTCTGCATGGCCGAGAACGCCACCCACAACCTGCACAACGTGCTGACGCTGCGCGGCGCGCTGGTGCGCGACCCGCACCTGTGGGCGCGCTACCTCACCGAGGCGATCGAGTTGTTCGCCGCCGGCGCCGACGTGCTGTTCGCCTCGCACCACTGGCCGACCTGGGGCACCGCCGAGCTCACCGGGTTCCTGTCCGAGCAGCGCGATCTGTACGCCTACCTGCACGACCAGACGCTGCGGATGCTCAACCAGGGGTACACCGGCGTCGAGATCGCCGAGATGATCCAGATGCCGCCCGCGCTGGAACGCGCCTGGCACACCCACGGCTACTACGGGTCGGTCTCGCACAACGTCAAGGCGATCTACCAGCGCTATATGGGCTGGTTCGACGGCAACCCGGCCCACCTGTGGGAGCTGCCGCCCGCGGAGTCGGCCGCCAGGCACGTGGAGATCATGGGGGGCGCCGACGCGATCCTGCCCAAGGCCAGGGCCGCCGTGGACGCCGGCGAGATGCGCTGGGCGACGCAGCTCCTCAACTACGTCGTGTTCGCCGATCCCGGCAGCACCGAGGCGCGCGAGATGCTCGCCGGCGTCTACGACAAGCTCGGGCACGGCAGCGAGAACGGAACCTGGCGCAACTTCTATCTCCAGGGCGCGGCCGAGCTCCGCGGCAACAAGCCCTCCATCAGCCTCGACAGCGCCTCACCCGACGTCGTGCGGGCCCTCGGAATCGACCAGGTCTTCGACTCCATCGCCATCCGCATCGACGCGCCGCGGGCCTGGGACACCCGCCTGACCATCGACTGGAACTTCACCGACCTCAAGGAAGAGGTCCGCCTCAGCCTCGCCAACGGCGTCCTCACCCAGACCCGCTCCCACGACGGCACCTCGGCCGACCTCGTCCTGACCCTGACCAAGCCGCAACTGCTCGGCCTGGTCGCCACCGGAGACCTCGGCGGCATCCGGTCCGACGGCGACAGCGGGGCGCTCACCACCCTGATGGGCCTCCTCGACGACGTCGACCACAACTTCGACATCGTCACCCCGTAGGCCACCGCGCCGGACGGCCCGCCCGGCTCGCACCATTCACCCACGGGCATGGCGAACGCGGTGTCGAACTCGGTGCCGCCCTCCGCCATCCGCTCGACGAGGATGCCCACGGTCCAGCCCGCCGCCTGGCGGGAGGCCCCGTACTTCACCGACGAGGAGCGGGCGGCGCTCGCGCTGGCCGAGGCCGCCACGCGGCCGGCCGACCGTCCCGACGCGGTGAACGACGAGGTCTGGGATACCGCCGCCACCTACTCGACGAGAAGCAGATGGCCGCGATCGTCCTGAGCCCCCGGCCGGATTCGAACCGGCGACCTGCCGCTTACAAGGCGGCTGCTCTGGCCAACTGAGCTACAGGGGCCTGCGGCACTGGGTGCCGATGGGCATCACTTTACCGCCGTGCGGCGGGTCGGTGGTGACGGTGACCGGGGGGCAGGGGAGGCGGCCTGGGGGTCGTCGGGGATGGGGCCCGTGGAACCGGACATCAGGCGGCGGTGGGCGTCGTTCGCCGATGTTTCGGCGGAATCGGCCGGGACGCGGTGCATCGGCGCGGATATTCGATAATCGGGAGGTGTCGTAATGGCCGGGAAATCAGTGCCTTTTCGTACTGTCCGGCGGCACGGAATTTCATGCATTCTCGCCAAGTGGCCACGGCCGGGCAGGGTTCTTTGATCTCATAGTGGAGTGTAATCACTACACAGAGTTACGGCGAGTCAGGGGAGGGCCCTATGGTCTGGGACTCGAAGCCATCGCCGCGTCAGGGGACCGATCGGGGGAAAAGGGTTCCTCCCGGACATTATGCGCCTCTCGCGCGCGATGAGAGATTCCAGCTGCTCAAGAAGAAGTCGCATCGGCTTGCTCTGGCGATCGCCACCTCATTTCTGGGGTGGTATTTCCTATATGTAGGTCTTTCTGCGTTTGCTCGGGGGTTCATGGCCCGGCCGGTGGCCGGGAACGTCAACGTGGCGATCCTGCTGGGGGTGCTCCAGATCGTCTCGACGTTCCTGCTGGCTTGGGCCTACGCCGCGTTCGCGCGCCAGACCCTCGATCCGCTGGCGGCCGAGCTCCGGGCCGTGGCCGCGGGCGGCGCCGCGCCGGTGCCGCGGACGGCGGGCGATCTCGACACGCAGCGGTGGCCCGTCCACGGGCAGGCGCCGGAGCAGGGGCCGGGGGCGGCGGCCGAGCGGCGCGACTCCTGGCCGGGCGCCGGGGTCCGGCCGGACCTGGGCGGGCTCGGATGAGCGCGGTCGTCACCGCCCTGGGAAAGGGGCACGGCAGCCCGGACGGACGGATCCTCACGTTCGGGTTGTTCATCGCGTTCATCCTGATCACGCTCGGCATCACCGTCTGGGCGCGGGCCAACACCAAGAGCGCCGACGACTTCTACGCCGGCGGCCGGATGTTCTCCGGCCCGCAGAACGGGATCGCGCTCGCCGGCGACTACATGTCGGCGGCGTCGTTCCTCGGCATCGCCGGCATCATCGCGCTGTCCGGGTACGACGGATTCCTCTACTCCATCGGCTTCCTGGTGGCGTGGCTGCTCACGCTGCTGCTGGTGGAGCTGATGCGCAACGCGGGCCGGTTCACGATGGCCGACGTGCTGGCGCACCGGGTCCGGGAGCAGGCGCCGGTCCGCACGGCCGCCGTCATCTCCACCGTCACCGTCTCGGTGTTCTACCTGCTGGCGCAGATGGTCGGGGCGGGCGCGCTGGTCTCACTGCTGCTCGGCATCCACCGCGGGCAGGCGTTCCTTGGGATGTCGGCGGGTACCGCGCAGGTCGTGACGATCATCGTGGTGGGCACCCTGATGATCTTCTATGTGATGTTCGGCGGGATGAAGGCCACCACCTGGGTGCAGATCATCAAGGCCGTGCTGCTGATGGCCGGCGCGCTGGTGCTGACCGTGCTGGTGCTGGCCCGCTTCGGGTTCAACGTCAGCTCCATGCTCGGTGCCGCGGCCGACGCCAGCGGCAAGGGCCGGGAGTTCCTCGAACCCGGCCTGCACTACGGGCGGGAGGTCGCCGGCGACCCGTACCAGACGATGGTCAACAAGCTCGACTTCGTCAGCCTGGCGCTCGCGCTGGTGCTCGGCACCGCGGGCCTGCCGCACATCGTCACCCGGTTCTACACCGTGCCCGACGCGCGGGCCGCCCGTAAGTCGGTGTCCTGGGCGATCGGGCTGGTCGGGGTGTTCTACCTGATGACGCTCGCGCTCGGCTTCGGCGCCGCCGCCCTGGTCGGACGGGACGCGATCGTCGCCCAGGACCCGGCGGGCAACACCGCGGCGCCGCAGCTCGCGCAGTCCCTCGGCGAGCACGTCGGCGGGCAGTTCGGCGGCGACATCCTGCTGGCCTTCATCGCCGCCGTCGCGTTCGCCACGATCCTCGCGGTCGTGTCCGGGCTGGTGCTGGCGTCCTCCACCTCGCTGGCGCACGACTACTTCGGCCAGGTGCTGATGTTCGGCCGGTCGCGGGAGTCGCAGGAGATGGGAGTGGCCCGCTTCTCGACGTTCCTCGTCGGCACCCTCGCGATCGTGCTCGCGGTGATCACCAAGAACCTCAACGTGGCGTTCCTGGTCGCGCTGGCGTTCGCGATGGCGGCGGCGGCCAACCTGCCGGCGATCGTGCTGACCCTGTTCTGGAAGCGGTTCAACAGCGCGGGGATCGTCTCCGGCATCTACGGCGGGCTGATCAGCTCGCTGGTGCTGGTCGTCCTGTCGCCGGTGGTGTCCGGCAAGGTCGACCCGGTCACCGGCGCGAGCCTGTCGCTGTTCCCGCGGGGCGTCGACTTCCACCTGTTCCCCCTGGAGAACCCCGGGATCGTGTCGATCCCGATCGGCTTCCTCTGCGCCGTCATCGGCGCCCTGGTCGGACGGGCGGACGCCGGCGACAGCCGGTACGACGACCTGAAGGTCCGTTCGCTGACGGGGGTCGGCTCCCACTGAGCGGTGTCCGTGCGGGTCCCCTCTCCGGGCCGGAGAGGGGACCCGTCGGTGTTCCGCCCGGACGCGCGCGGGTTCCGCCCGGACGCGCGCGGGCGGGCGCGCTGTCCCATCCCGTCCCCGAATGGGACGAGTGACCGAGCCGTGGCGGGATCGCGTGGCACAATGTTGGCCGCGCCCCACGGGTTGGGTGGGGCGGGTCGAGGAGCCGGGCCCGGAGGGTCCGCCGGGACGGACGGGCTGCTCGCGTTCTCCGTGGGCGGCACGCCGGCGGGGGAGCGGCCCGGACCGACCACGGCCGACTGCCGGGAGGAGGTGCGGCGGCGTGTCCCATGCCGGCCGAGGCCGTTCGCGGCCTGCCCGTACGCCGGCCGGCTTCGGCGCCCAGGTGCCGTCCCCGTCCCCGGCGTCCCGGTTCGGCGTCCGCAGGCCGTCCCGCTCCGCCTCGCGCGTCGCCGCGGCGCTCACCGCGCTCACCCTGACCGCCGCCGTCGCGGTGCCCGCCGCGATGGTCCCGGACGGGCCGCCGCCGAGGGAGCGCGCCGTGCGGGGCGCGGCGGCCGGAGCGCTGCTGGCGGCGCCGACCGACCAGATCCGCGCCCGCGAGTGGCATCTCGACGCGATGCGCGTCCCCCGCGCCTGGAAGTGGTCCAAGGGCTCCGGGGTGACGGTCGCGGTCCTCGACACCGGGGTCGACAAGCGCCACCCCGACCTTTCCGGGCGCGTCATCACCGGCCCGGACCTCACCGGCGGGACCCGGCGTCCCGGCGGACGGTACTGGGGCCTGCACGGCACCTCCATGGCGAGCATCATCGCCGGCCACGGCAACGGCCCCGGCCTCCAGCGCGGCGTCATCGGGGTGGCGCCGCAAAGCCGCGTCCTGTCGATCCGGGTGACGTGGGAGAACGACGACCCGCTGCGGCAGAACGGCGGCCAGGTCGGACGCAACCGGGACGCGGTCGCGCAGGGCATCCGGTACGCCGTCGACCACGGCGCGACCGTCATCAACATGTCGCTCGGCGGCGGGAAGCAGTTCTACGACGGCAGCTCGACCGAGGCCGCCGCGATCAAGTACGCGCTGAGCAAGGGCGTGGTGCTGATCGCGTCGGCGGGCAACGACGGTTCGGGCGCCAACCGCAAGAACTTCCCCGCCGCCTATCCCGGGGTCATCGCCGTCGGCGCCCTCGACCGCCGGATGCGGCTCTGGAAGGACAGCAACCGGCGGCCCTACGTCGCGGTGTGCGCGCCCGGCGTGGAGGTCGTCAGCGCCGACGCCAGCAACGGCTACGTCGTCGGTACGGGCACCAGTCCCGCGTCCGCGATGGTCGCGGGGGTCGTCGCGCTGATCCGGTCCCGCTACACCGAGCTGACGCCCGACGAGGTCCGGCAGGCGCTCGTCCAGGGCTCACCTGCCCGCCGCCGGCCGACCGGCTCCGACACCTGCACCGGACCGCTCGACGCGGTCCGCGCCGTGACCGCCGCGAACAAGATCAACAAGGTGGCGCACGGGCCCGGCGCCGTCGCGAAGAAGGCGACTCCGGCCCCCGCGTCCGCCCCGGCCTCCGAGGACGACTCCCACCTGCTGCTGATCGCGGTCCTCGCGGGCGGCGGCGTGCTGGTGGCGATCGGCCTGCTCCTCGGCTGGCTCCAGCGGCGGCGGCCCGATGAGGAGGACGAGCCCGAGCCCGAAGCCGCTCTCCCGGAGTACGGCGCCCTGCCGCCCAGGCCGCGCGAGTCGATCGCGGCCATGTCACCGGTGAACGCGCCCCTCTGGCAGAGCACCGACGCGTCCTCCGGAGGGTCCTTTCCCACAGACCCTCCGCCTCCCGCACGGCACGCGGCCCCGCCCGCCAGTCCGGACGAGACGTCCGCGCCTGAGCTCAACGGCGTTGGCGGTCCGCTGGGAGCCGGGGAGTTCCCGAACGGGAAGCACTATGCCTCCCCGTCCCCCTACGGCCGCGAGGACGCCTCCGGCGACGGTGTCGGGGCACACCGCGCACCGGAGGACACCGGCCTCGCCGACCAGGTGAACGGCAGCGAGCCTGACGGTGCGGGTCCAGCCGACAACACCTGGTTCAACCGTGACGACCGCGTCAACGGCCGTGAGTCGCGCCAGCCGCTCAGCCCGCTCGACACGAACGACCCCTTGGGCGTGGACGGCCTCCTCGCGACGAGCGACTCGACCGACTCCCCGGGCACTCCGATCGCCGACCGCGCCTCCGAGCACAGCAGCGGCACGCTCAACGGCGGTGGCGCGCTCAACGGCGGTGGCGCGCTCAACGCGCTCAATGGGAGCGGCCCGTTCGGCCAAGGCGACGCGTCCTATGGAAACGGCGTGCCCGAGGGGAGCGGCGGCCTCAACGGCAACGGCGCGCTCAACGGCAGTGGCGGCCTCAACGGGCACGGCGCGTTCGATGGGAGCGGCGGCCTCAACGGGCTGAACGGGAGCGGCGGCCTCAACGGGAACGCGCTTGAGGACGGCGGCGCGTTCGATGACGAAGAGTGGGAGAGGTTCCGGCGGAGCGCTCTGGAGGAATCGGGCCAACAGGAGAACGGCGACACGTCCGGCCTCCCGACCGCGCCGCCACCGCCGCAGGAGCCGCCCGATGACCGCCGGCCCCCGCCGGTCCTCCCTCCTGCGGATGAGCGGCCCACGGGCGCCCTTCCGGCGTCTCCGCCGCTGGGCGCGCCTCCGGGAGGTGTCGGTGGGAGACCGTCCCGTGGCGCGCTCCCCCCGGCCGATCCGTTGCAGGACGACGCTCTGGGGCACGTGACCAGGCGTCCGCGCCCGTCTGAGGACGACGACTTCCGTCCGCCCTGGTGGTGATCGCGTCGCGTCCGCTACTCCGTCCGGCGTAGCGCGGGAGCCTCCGGCCGTACGATGACGGCCCCCGGACCCGTCGCCGAGCATTGACTCATCCGCAACCAGGAGGTCGATGACCATGATGACGACATCAGTGGTGCAGGCCGCACAGGCTCACCCGGGCTGGCACGACGGCGGGGACGCGCCCGCCTTCTGGCCGGTCTTCCCCATCACGTTCGGGCTGTTCTGGCTGGCCGTGATCGGGCTCGGGTTCTATCTGGTGCGCCGGAGGACGAACGGGCCGGGCGGCGCGGCGACCGCCGGGGCCGCGTCGGCGACGGACCCGATGAGCAGCGCGCTGACCATCCTCGCCGAGCGCTTCGCCCGTGGAGAGATCGACGAGGACGAGTACCACATGCGCATGTCGGGGCTGCGGCACGGCGGCTGACGCGCGTCGGCCCACGGCCCGTCCGTCCGGGCCGGTCCGCGCGGCGGCCCGCGCGGGCCGCCGCGCGGCCGGTCAGTCGGCCTCGGCCTCTTCGAAGATCTTGTCGACGCCGTCCAGTTCCATGGGGGCCTGGGCGGCGGCGTCCGCGAAGCGGGTGAAGAGGCGGGCGAAGTCGGCGCGCTCCTCGGTGGTCCAGCCCGACATGAGCTCGGCGATGTAGGCGCGGCGGTACCGCTCGGCGACCCGCTTGACCCGCCGTCCGGCGTCGGTCAGCCCGAGGTTGGCGCGGCGGGCGTCGTTCGGGGAGGGACGGCGTGAGATCAGCCCGGCGTCGATCGCGTGCCCGACGAGGCGGCTGGCGGTCGAGGGGTCGATCTCCAGCCGCTCGGCGACGGCGCCGACGGTGACCTCGCCGGCGGCCTCCGCCGCGCAGGCGACGGTCAGCGCGGCGACGGCGTGCACCACCATGAGGTTGGAGACCTGGAGCGGCTGCCCGCCGGGACCGCTGGAGGTCTGCGCGCGGATCCGCTTCATCAGGTCGGGCTTGCCCCACACCCGCCGGACGTGGAAGAGCGCGACGGCGATGTCGTTGATCAACGGGTCGGAGAGGTCACCGGGCTCCACGGACCTGCCGGACCGTCCGGACGTGTCGGACGCCGCGCGCGGGGCGGGGTCGGTTCCCGGGGGCCGTTCCGTGGAGGAGGTCTCCGTCACCATGCACAGGTCTCCCGTTCGCTGCCGGTCATCTCGGATACCGGACGGTATGTTGCAATGTACACACTTTAACGCATGTAGCATGCATGTGTTTTGGTTCCGACTCCCTTCCAGGGTGCCCCACCTGGGGTGATCCGGCACCCCGGACGCGCCGTTCCGAACCCGTCCAGGCGCACTGGGTGGGACGGCCGGGACGACGTCGCCCCGGTGGTCCGGAGCGTGACGCGAGCGGCGGATGTGCGGCCGGGGGCTCCGGTCGAGTGCTGTGACAGTGTGTGATGGTCCGCAGGTCGGCGCGGTCGTGGTGCACCGGAGCGCGGTTTGCGGCCCGGTCCGGCGAGGGGTCTGTCGTTCCGCCGGAACCACCGGAACTTGTCGGTGGGGACGCGTAGCATGGCACCGGCCGAACCCGGACGACCCGGGACTAGTAACCACAGAGGGGACCTCATGCGCGAGGCGAACGCCCCCGGTGCCGGCCCCCAACAGGACGGAAGCATGGACGATGGCTCAGCGCTCCAACCGGTGAACGAAGGCCCGAGCGAGGGCCCGAGCGAGGGTCTGAACGAGGGGCCGAAGGAAGGCCCGGACGGGGACCTGGAAGACGATGGCGCCTTCCCCTCCGGCCTCCTGTCCGAGCGTGACCGCCAGATCCTCGCCTTCGAGCGGCAGTGGTGGAAGTACGCCGGGGCCAAGGAGCAGGCGATCCGCGAACTGTTCGACATGTCGGCGACGCGGTACTACCAGCTCCTCACCCTCCTGATCGACCGGCCCGAGGCGCTCGCGCACGACCCGATGCTGGTCAAGCGCCTCCGCCGGATGCGCACGCAGCGGCAGCGGCAGCGTGCCGCGCGCCGACTCGGCCTCCGGCCCTGAACCGGCCACCATTGCCGGTGTGAACTCTCCCCGAAGTGTGACGGCCGCCGGTACCGACGGCCTGGACGCGATCCGCGCCGACCCCGCCGCGGCCGTGCTCGGCTTCGACTTCGACGGCACGCTGGCGCCGATCGTCGACGATCCGGCCGCGGCCCGTGCCCATCCCGCGGCGGCGGCGGCGCTGGCCCGGCTGGTCCCGCTGGTCGGCGCGCTGGTGATCGTCACCGGCCGGCCCGCCGCCTTGGCGGTGGAGTACGGGGGCTTCGCCGGCATCGACGGGCTCGTCGTCCTCGGGCAGTACGGGCTCGAACGCTGGGAGTCGGGCGTGCTGACCGTCCCCGAGCCGCCTCCGGGCGTCGCGGAGGCGCGGGCCAAGCTGCCCGGTGTGCTGGAGGCCGCCGGGGCGCCCCCCGAGGTCTTCGTCGAGGACAAGGGGCAGGCGCTCGCGGTCCACACCCGCCGCTGCGCCGAACCCGAGGTGGCGCTCGAACGGCTGCGCGGGCTCCTCGCCGCGCTCGCCGAGCGCACCGGGCTCGCCGTGGAGCCCGGACGGCTGGTGCTGGAACTGCGTCCGCCCGGGATGGACAAGGGCATGGCTCTGCGCTCCTTCGTCGACGCCCGCCGCGCCGCCCCCGGCGCCCCTGCCGGTCTTCCGGGCGCGGTGCTGTTCGCCGGCGACGATCTGGGCGATCTGGCGGCCTACGACGCCGTCGACGGGTTCCGCGCGCGGGGCGTACCGGGCGTGAAGGTGTGCAGCGGGTCCGCCGAGGTGACCGCGCTCGCCGACCGCGCCGACGTGATCGTCGACGGCCCGGCCGGGGTGGTGGCGTTCCTCGGCACCCTCCTCGACCCGCCGGCCTGACCCCGCCCCGGCCCGCGGGTCTCCGCGCGGCGTCGCGCCACTCTCGCGGGTGACAAACGGGGACGCGGGGATTGTGGGTTTCGGAGAGACTCCGGGGTCATGTGTGGACTTGACAGTCAATTGCGCCAAAATGTGGGGAATGTGGCGACTCGGTGCTTCGCGGGGGACCGGGTACTGAGAACGGGGAGCGTTCACGGTGGAGAGAGAGCCAGACATCCCACGCAGGCCCGACGAGTACGGGGGACACGGGACCGGGGGACCCGGGACCGGGCCGTTCGACCGGCCGCCGGATCGGTCCGGAGCGCCGTACGGGACGGGCGCGGCCCCGTCCCCGTCCACGACGACCGGGCCGATAGGCGTGCGGGAGACCAGCGGCGTCGAGGTGCGGCTGGGGTCCCGCAGCTCGCGCAACCGCGAACGCCGCGAGCGCGAGCGCGCGGGGCGCCGCAACGGGCTGATCGCCGCCGGGGTCCTCGGCCTCGCCGCGGCGGTCGCGGGCGGGCTGCTCCTGCTCCCCGCGTCGGGGGACGACAACGCCGGGGGCGCGCCGGTCAGCGCGCAGACGGGCGCCCCGGCCGGCCGGGCGGCGGGCGCACCGCTGCCCCGCAGGGGGAAGCCCGTGGTCGTCGGGACGGCCGACGGCTCCAAGTACCGGATCGAGGCGGTGACCGGCGGGACGGGCGGCGGCGTCACGGCCCCGCAGTCGTCGGCGCAGTCGTCAGGAGCGGCGGGCGCCTATGTCGAGTACGTGCTGAGCAACCCGTCGGACCGGCAGGTCCTGCTCGACTTCCCGGGGGACGTGTTCCTCAAGCGAAGCCTCGTGTCCGCGCGTGCGCGCGGGAGGTGCATGCCCCAGGCGGGCGTGCCCGAGGACATGTGCACGCCGCCCATCAAGAGCGACGTGGTGCGCAGGCTGGCGGGTGCGGCCCTGGTCTCGGGGGACGGCGGCGACAAGTTCATGCCGCCGGGCGCCTCGTACCTGGTGCGGGCCACCGTCGCGGTGCCGGTCGACAAGCAGGTCGCCCGACGTGACCTGCACCTGTACGTGTGGAAGCAGCTCTACATGGCCGACCATCTGGCCAAGGAGGCTCCCTTCCCGCGCTGACGGGAGCTTCGCGCGCCGGCCGTCGATGACGACCGCCGTCATGATCGCCCGCATACCGGTCACCGCATACCGGTCACCGCGTACCGGCGGGGTCGGCGGACGCCCGGAGTGCGGGCGTCCGCCGGGGTGGGTCACTCCGCCTCGGGGTCATCGGCGAGGATCCCGTACAGGCGGCGGCGGGCGTCGTTGACGACGTCCAGAGCGCGCGCCTTCTGCGTCTCGCTGCCGACGGCCATGACCTGGTGCAGCGCGCCCATGAGCTGGCCGACCGCCTCGCGTCCGCGCAGGACGTTCTCGCCGGCGGCCTCGGTGACCTCGTCCCAGGGGGCGGTGGTCTGGGCGTCGGTCTCCTCGCGTCCGCTGTCGGTGAGCGCGAACAGCCGCTTGCCGCCCTGCTCCTCGCTGCTGACCCGGCCCTCGTCCTCCAGCATCTGGAGCGTCGGGTAGACCGAGCCGGGGCTGGGCCGCCAGACGCCGCCGGTGCGGTTGTCGAGCTCCCGGATCATCTCGTAGCCGTGCATCGGACGTTCGGCGAGCAGCGCCAGCAGGGCGGCCCGCACGTTGCCGCGCCGGGTGCGCCGGCCGCGTCCGCCGCGTCCGTGCCCGCCGCGCTCTCCGGGACGGCCCGGGCCGAAGCCGGGACCGGATCCCCAGGGCCCGAACGGGTCGCCGCGCCGCTGTCGTTCCTCGGGGGCGCGGAATCCTCCGCGCCTCGGGTGAGGGTGGTCGCGCATCGCAGTCTCCTTGTCTAGTGATCGGTTGCGATGCATTAACGATATATCGGAAGACGGTCGCGATGCAACTCTTGATGGCATCGACCTGGATTTCACCGAACGATGAATTAAAGGAGACGGTGGGGCGCGGCTGATCCGTCCGTCCACGTGGGGGACACCACCCCCCCTGCGTGGACGGACGGGAGGGGTGGGTCAGGGAGCGGTGAGCTTGAGGGTGTTGAGGATGGCCTTGGTCAGGTTCCGGTCGTCGGTCTCCTTGACCCGGACCCAGGCGCCGAACTTCCCGGTCTTGTCCTTCAGCCCGACCTCGGTGACCGAGGGGGTGCCCCTGGTGCAGCCGGTGTAGCGGGTGATCGTGCCGGACAGGGCCTTGTCGGGGGAGGTGTAGTTCTCCGGAGTCGCCGGCGTGCAGCCCCTGTGCTTGGCGGCCAAGGGTGGGGGGAGCTGCCCGGCGGTCAGATCGGTGGTCATGCCGATGAAAACGCCGGGGCTCTTCCCGTCGCCGAGGAAACCGGGGACGCTCGGCGTCGCACGCAGCACCGGCCGGATGGTCGGGTCGGCCTTCAGCCCCACGGAGGAGGGCTTCCAGGTCTGCGCCTGCTGAGCCGGCCACGCCTTGGGCGCCGACACCTTGATCTTGCCCGCCTGGTCGGAGACGGGTGCGAAGTCGGCCGGGACGGCGGGCAGCTTCTCCCCCCCGCCCCCACCGCCGTCGTCCTTGGAGAACAGCGTGCCGAGCGCGAGCCCGCCGGCCAGGGCGACCGCCAGCACCACCGCGGTGATGATCAGCGGCGTCAGGAACTTCTTCGGCTTCTCCCCGCCGCCCTGCCCTCCCGGGCCTCCGGACCGGGCCGCGGCCCCTCCGCCAGGTCCGGGCGGAGGGGGCTGGAAGCCGGTGGGCGGCGGACTCTGGTGCGCCGGATACGGCGGCTGCCCAACGCCGGGCCCTGCCGGTCCACCCGGACCACCGGGCCCGGTCGCGCCGGGGCCGTTCCCTCCGAGCGGCGGCTGCGGCTGCGGCTGCGGGGCTTGGGGCTGCTGTGGTTGCTGGGACGGGGGCAGTGGGAAGACCGCCGTCTTGTTGTCGACCGGCTCCCGGCCTCCGCCCGGAGGCGGCGGCGGGGGCGTCGGCAACCCGACCGTCTGGTCTCCGCCGGGCTCGGTGGCGTCGTGCGCACCCGGGTAATGGGCCGGGCTGGGCTGGTCGATGATCGTCGATTCCCCGCTGTCGGAGGGCTGCTGCGCGGGAGGGGTGTGCATCTCCGAAGTGCGGTCGTTCCCCGGGACGGGCTCGTCCAGCTGGGTCGGGAACTCCGACGACCCGGGACCGGGACCGGACGGCGGCGCCGGCAGCGGCGGCGGTGGGCCGTGCGACGGCGGGCCCTGGGCCGTGTGCGACGGCGGGGCCGAGGCGGGGCCCGGCTGGGGCCTGTCCATCACGGTCGCGTCCGGGTCGGACCCGGACACCGGGTTGTACGGAGCGGGGGCGGACATCGGATCAGGTGCGGGAGCGGGGGCGGGCGGGGTGTCGGGCCGCAGGGCGGCGAGGGCCTCGGCGAACGCCGAGGCGGTCGGCCAGCGCCGCTCGCGCTCCACCTCCAGCGCCCGGAGGATCACCTGGTCGAGCGCGGGCGGCAGATCGTCGCGCAGCTCGCTGGGCGGGGTCCTGACCGGGACCGGGCCAGGGGCGCGGCCGGTGAGCATGTGATAGCTCAGCGCGCCCAGCCCGTACACGTCGGCGCGGACGTCGAGCCCGCCGCCGAAGCGCGCCTGCTCGGGCGACATGTATCCGGGCGTGCCGACCGGCAGCGTGAACGCGCCGGAGGCGTGCGCGAGGGCCTTGGCGAGGCCGAGGTCGGCGATGAGGAGCCGCTCGCCGCCGTCCGGCGCGGACTGGAACAGCACGTTGGACGGCTTGAGATCGCGGTGGATCACCCCGAGGGTGTTGATCACCTCGACGCCGTGCGCGATCTCCTCGGCGAGGGCCAGTGCGGTATTGACCGGAAGTGGCCGTTCGTTCATCCGGTCCGCGAGCGTGCCGCGGTCGGCGTACGACATCACGAAATACGGGCGGCCGTCCGGCAGCTCGCCGATATCGTGGACCCGCACCAGCCTCGCGGAGTCGGCCCGGCGCAGGATGCGGGCCTCCTCGAGGAAGCGATTGCGCACGTCGAGGTCGTCGAGGAGGCTCCCGGACAGCACCTTGATCGCGACTTGGGAGTCGAGGGCGTCGTCGTGCCCGAGCCACACAGACGCGAACGCCCCGGAACCCAGGACGCGATCGATTCGGTAACGGCCGACAGTTGGTGGAAAGGACACTCCCGTATCATGCCCAACAAACGGGGTGTGTGTGCGGACGAGCAAGAGGCGCGGCGATGGCATTCGATGAAAGGACCGAGGAGCTGGCCGTCAAGGCCGCTCAGGGGGATCAGGCTGCCCTCAACGAACTGCTCCGCAAGATCGAGCCGGACGTGTTGCGGCACAGCTCCCGGTTCCTGCCCTGCCGGCAGGATGCCGAGGAGGCGTGCCAGGACGCGTTGTTGCAGGTCGCGCGGAACATTCACCGCTTCGAGGGGCGGTCCAGGTTCAGCACCTGGCTGCATGTCGTGGTCTCCAACTCGGCGCGGTCCACCTACCGGTCGCTCAAGCGGCGGTCGGTCGAGCAGGCGGGCGAGCTCCCACAGCAGCGCCCCGACCCGCGCCGGACGAGCGTCATCGCGGGTTCCCGGGTCGACATCCTGGACGCGATGGAGGACCTGGAGGCGCGCAAGCCCGACCTGATCCAGGCCCTGGTGCTGCGCGACGTCTCCCAGCTGGAGTACGCGGAGATCGCCGAGCAGCTCAAGCTGCCGCTCGGCACCGTCAAGTCGCGGATCCACGAGGCGCGCAAGCAGGTGCGCCAGACCCTGGGGGAGTCCTACACCTGACCGGACGGCGGCCGGCCACCCGTTGGTGGCCGGCCCCGCCCGCGGGCACTCGCCTGCGGGCACTCATCCGCGGCGCCGCCCGCCGGTGCCCGCTGCCCGGCGCCCGCCCACCGCTGCCCGGTGCCGGGTGCGATCTGCGGACGCTCGCCGTGCATCGGGCGAACGCGCAGGTCAGGGGCCGTCAAAGCTCGGTAACGGCTGGGCAAGAGTGCGGCCGGGCCGGGGTTGGGCGGCGGGGGCGGTGGCCAGTATCCGGACATGTCGCCAGGTCTGCCCGCGGACTCCAACCGGCCGTTCTTCGTCATCGGCTGCCCGCGCTCGGGCACGACCCTGCTCCAGTTGATGCTGCACTCGCATCGCCGGATCGCGGTCCCCGCCGAGACGCGCTTCCTGCTCCCGGCCTATACGGCCAGGTGCGACTTCGGTGACCTCCAGGACACCGACAACAGACGGGCGCTGGCGGAGTGGATCACCGGCCGCAAGGCGACCAAGTTCCGCGAGCTCGGCCTCGACGCCGCCGAGGTGGTCGACGAGATCGTCGCCGGGCCGCCCACCCTGGGCTCCGCGCTCGGCATCGTCTTCCGGGCGTACGCGCGGAAGACCGGCAAGCCGCGCTGGGGAGACAAGCGGCCCAGCTACTCCCAGCACGTCGTTCCGCTGCTGCGGCTGTTCCCTCAGGCGCAGTTCGTGCATCTCATCCGGGACGGACGTGACTGCGTCGCGTCCCTCAAGGAGATGCCCTGGTTCAAGCACGACGTGCACCACGCCGTGTCCTACTGGCGCGAGGCGATCGACGCGGGCAGGCGGAACGCGGCGCGGCTGGGCCCCGGCGCCTACTACGAAGTGCAGTACGAACGGCTCGTCGCCGACCCCGCCAAGGAACTGACCGGCCTCTGCGCGTTCCTCGGTGAGGAGTTCGACCCGGCGATGACCGAACCGCAGGCCCTTGCCCAGCGCACCGTCCCGACGCGGAAGAAGTGGCACAAGCTCACTCACGACGCGGTCACCGCCGGACGCGTCGGCTCCTGGACGGACCGTCTGGAGCCCTGGGAACTCGGCCTGGCCGAGGCGGCGTTCGGCGGCCGTCTCACCGACTACGGGTACGAGCCGAGCGGCGCGCCCCGTCCGTCCGCCGCCCAGTTCACCCGGTTCACCACGACCGTCACGCATCGCCGGCTGGCACGGCGCAAGGCCGAGATCCGCGATCGCCTGCAACGCCGCCGCGAACCGGGTCCCGTCGAGTGCCGCCTCCACCTGGACCCTCCTGCCTCTACCCGGGCCCTCCCGTCCGCATCGAGCTGACCGAATCCGCCCCGGGCCGGACGGCCGCCCGGATTGTCGAGGGCGGGGCGGCGGGCCTGGTCAGTCCAGTGCGGCGAGCTGGTCGGCGAACCACTGCTGCGGGGGGAGCGCGGTCGCGGCGACCGCCAGGCGGCGGCAGCGCTCCTCTCGCGTGCCGGGGGGCATGAGGAGCGCCCGGTGCAGGGCCTCGGCGGTCTGCGACACGTCGTACGGGTTGACCATCAGCGCGTCCTCGGCGAGCTCGGCCGCCGCGCCCGCCTCGCGCGACAGCACCAGGGCGCAGCCCCGGTCCGACAGCACGGGGCCCTCCTTGGCGATCAGGTTCATGCCGTCCCGGATCGGGTTGACCAGCAGCACGTCGGCGATCCGGTAGGCGGCGAGCGAACGCGGATAGTCGTCGTTCACCTGAAGGATCAGCGGGTCCCAGTCCGGCGTGCCGAACTCGTCGATGATCTGCTCGGCGGCCTGCTGCACCGCCGCCGTATAGGCGCGGTACTCCGGCAGGTCGTAGCGCGAGGGATACGCGAACGCCAGGTGCACCACCCGGCCGCGCCACTCGGGATGGTTGACGAGCATCTCGCGGTAGGCGGCGAGCCCCCGCACGATGTTCTTGGAGAGCTCGGTCCGGTCCACGCGGACGATGAGCTGCCGTCCGCCGACCTGCTCGCGCAGTGACCGCACGCGAGCGGCGACGTCCTCCTCCGCGGCACGCCGCCGTAGCGCGTCCGCGTCGACGCCGAGACCGTGCACGCCGATCCGGGTGACGTGGCCCCCGCGCGTGACCGTCTGGGCGAGCCGGTCGACCTTCGTGCCCGGAAGGTGTTCGCAACAGTCGAGGAACGCGGCCGCCCACCGCTCGGTGAGGAATCCGGCGTGGTCGGCCCCCAGGATCCCGTCCAGGATCTGCTCGCCGATGTCGTCCGGCAGCAGCCGGTAGTACTCCGGCGGGGCCCAGGGGGTGTGCGAGAAGTGCACGATCTTCAGATCGGGGCGGCGGTCGCGGAGCATCCGCGGCGCGAGCGACAGGTGGTAGTCCTGGACCGCGGCCTTGGCGCCCTGCGCCGCGTCCCGCGCGAGCGCGTCGGCGAACGCCGCGTTGTACGCCTCGTAGGACTGCCAGTCCCTTCGTGCGCGCGCGTCGAAGTGCGGGCTGCGCGGGGTGTCGTACAGCAGGTGGTGGACGAACCACAGCGTCGAATTGGCCACCGCGTTGTACGCGCGCTGGAAGGTGGCGGCCGGGATGTCGAGCATCCGTACGGCCGCGCCGCCGGTGTCGTGCCCGGCCCGGTCGAGCCGCCCGTCCGTGACCGCGCGGGCGGCCGAACGGTCGCCGTCGCTCAGCGCCGCGCACACCCACAGCACGTCCTCGGCCGTACCGGGCCCCTCCGGAGAACCGGTCACGGCGGCCAGTCCGGAGACCAGGCCGCCACCGCCGCGCCGCATGGTCAGCGCTCCATCGTCGGATAGGGAGAAGGACACCGGGCCACGGTTGGACGCCACCAGCACTTGGCTCATACCGGCAGGGTCTCAGTGAGACCGAGGCGCATCAAAGGGGCCCGAGGGATCGGGACGTTCTGGACACACGTTCCGGGCGGGCCCGTCCGGCCGCGGAACGCGTGATCAAGACCACCCTCGGGTAACGTCTCAACCGGTGGGACCCACCTGTCTGGCATCCGGTCAGGTCAGGTAAAGTCACCCATACGAGCCGAAAGAACCCGTTCGCGGGTGGGCCCGTCTAACTTAATACCGCTCATCCAGAGGGGTGGAGGGACCGGCCCTGCGAAGCCCCGGCAACCACCCGGCATGTGTGCACTCGCGATCCTGCGGGGCCTGTCGGGAGATGGTGCCAACTCCGGCCTGCGACCAAGGTGGCGCAGGGAAGATGGGGAAAGGCCTCGCTTCATGGCACTCGATCCTGCCGGCACGCAACGCACGCCCGCCGCGAACCTCGGCCCCGCGACCGGGCTGGTCTGCCGCGAATGCGGCCACACCCGTGATCTCGGCCCGCACTACGCCTGTGAAGAGTGTTTCGGGCCCCTGGAGATCGCCTACGACTTCGGCGGGATCACCCGCGCCGACATCGAGGCCGGGCCGCGCAACATCTGGCGCTACCGGGGGCTGCTGCCCGTTCCGGAGAACATCGCCGACACGCCCAACACCGAGCCCGGCCTGACCCGGCTGGTGCGCGCCGACCACCTGGCCGAGTCGCTCGGCATGCAGCGGCTGTGGGTGAAGGACGACAGCGGCAACCCGACGCACTCGTTCAAGGACCGGGTGGTCGCGGTGGCGCTGGCCGCCGCGCGCGAGCTGGGCTTCAAGGTGCTGGCCTGCCCGTCCACCGGCAACCTGGCCAACGCGGTCGCGGCGGCGGCGGCGCGCGCGGGGATCCGCAGCGCGGTGTTCGTGCCGTCCAACCTGGAGTCCCAGAAGATCATCACGACGGCCGTGTACGGCGGCACGTTCGTCACGGTCGACGGCAACTACGACGACGTCAACCGGCTCGCCTCCGAGATCGCCGGCGAGCAGGAGGACTGGGCGTTCGTCAACGTCAACGTGCGGCCGTACTACGCCGAGGGCTCCAAGACGCTCGGGTACGAGATCGCCGAGCAGCTCGGCTGGCGGCTGCCCGACCAGATCGTGATCCCGGTCGCGTCCGGCTCCCAGCTCACCAAGATCGACAAGGCGTTCCAGGAGCTGATCAAGCTTGGCCTGGTCGAGGACCGTCCCTACAAGGTCTTCGGCGCGCAGGCGGCGGGCTGCGACCCGGTGGCCGCCGCGTTCAAGGCGGGGCACGACGTCGTGCGGCCGGTCAAGCCGGACACCATCGCCAAGTCCCTGGCCATCGGGAACCCGGCCGACGGCCCGTACGTCCTGGACGTCGCGCGCCGGACGGGCGGCGCGGTGGAGGACGTCACCGACGAGCAGGTGGTCGAGGGCATCCGGCTGCTGGCCGAGACCGAGGGCATCTTCGGCGAGACCGCGGGCGGCGTCACGGTGGCGTCCCTGCGCAAGCTGATCGAGAACGGGGCGCTCGACCCGGCCGCCGAGACGGTGATCATCAACTCCGGGGACGGGCTCAAGACCCTCGACGCGGTCGCCCCGGTGGTCGCGCCGACCGCCGACATCGCGCCGACCCTGGAGGCGTTCCGCGCCGCCGGTCTCGTCTGACCCGTCCCGCCGGACCGCGATGACCGCCCCGCGAGGGCGCGATTCCCGGTTCCCCTTTCCCAGCGCCGAACGACCAGAGCATGTGAGGAGCCACCCATGAGCGTGTCTGTGCGGATCCCGACGATCCTGCGGACCTACACCGACGGCCAGGCGGAGGTGAAGGCCGAGGGCGCGACGCTGCGCGCGGTCGTCGCCGACCTGGAGGCCGGGTACTCCGGCATCTCCGCCCGCATCCTCGACGACAACGGCAAGATCCGCCGGTTCGTGAACGTGTACGTGGGCGACGAGGACGTGCGGTTCGCCGAGGGGCTGGACACCGCGACCCCCGAGGGCGCGCAGATCTCGATCATCCCCGCGGTCGCCGGCGGCTGACCGGGACCGATCCGGGCCCAGCCCCCTTCCCGCCGCACGAGTTGCCGGCGGGGAGGGGGCTTTGTCCTGGATGGAGCGAGTACGAGGTCGTCCATGGAGTGCGTTCCGAGGCGCCTCGGGGCCGAGGTCCTCCCTCGCGTCCAGGCTGCTCAGGGTGACCGCTACCGGCCGACCGGTCCTCCCTCCCAGGGACTGTCGCCCGCGTCGGGAGTTGAATATCGTCGACCCCGATCACGCCGGGTCGACCCCGCCGCGGCCCTCTCCCGAAGGGTCATGGAGACGCGCAAGTGGTCGGCGGGCCCCGCGGTAGAAGGGGTGGGGCCCGAAGGCACCACCGTGGTCCACGGGCCACGGGCGAGCGGCAGGTTCAGGTATGGCGCAGGGCACAGTCAAATGGTTCAACGCGGACAAGGGCTACGGCTTCATCGCGGTGGACGGTGGGCGGGACGTGTTCGTCCACCACTCCGCGATCCAGATGGACGGGTACCGCAGCCTCGACCAGGGGCAGCGGGTCGAGTTCGAGATCACCCAGAGCGACCGGGGCCCGCAGGCCGACGCGGTCCGGGCCGTCTGAGCCGAGACCGTGAACGGGTCCGGCTTCCCTAGGCCGGGCCCGGCTCCCACGAACCGCCCCCTCCGGCCCTTTCAGCGGTCCGCGAACGTTCCGTGAACAGTGGAGGACGGCGTCGCGCCACGTCGCGCGGCGGAGTGCGGGCGCGGCCCCTGAGCGGGCTTCGAGTGACAACGCCCCTGGTCAGAGCGAGTATCGCCAGGTGGACGACACCCTGTCGGGTGAGGATGTACGGCGCTTGCACTCGAGCATGTAGAGTGCTAAAAAACGGTTGGCACTCTACTGTGGAGAGTGACAATCCCACAGTCTGGGTCGAGGCGATGAGGCCTCAGTTCGGCGGCGGAATGGCAGCCGTCGGCAGGGGCCGTCCGTCGCGGGCGTCGGCTCGATCCTTCTAGCCACCTTGTTCCGGGAGGACTGGAGCCTATGGCTGCAAAGATGATCGCGTTCGACGAAGAGGCCCGTCGCGGTCTCGAGCGCGGCATGAACCAGCTCGCAGACGCCGTAAAGGTGACCCTCGGGCCCAAGGGCCGCAACGTCGTGTTGGAGAAGAAGTGGGGCGCCCCCACGATCACCAACGACGGTGTGTCGATCGCCAAGGAGATCGAGCTCGAGGACCCGTGGGAGAAGATCGGCGCCGAGCTGGTCAAGGAAGTAGCGAAGAAGACCGACGACGTCGCGGGTGACGGCACCACCACCGCGACCGTGCTGGCCCAGGCGCTCGTGCGCGAGGGTCTGCGCAACGTCGCGGCCGGCGCCAACCCGATGTCGCTCAAGCGCGGCATCGAGTCGGCCGTCGAGCGCGTCAGCGAGGAGCTGTCCAAGCTCGCCAAGGACGTGGAGACCAAGGAGCAGATCGCCTCCACGGCCTCCATCTCCGCGGGCGACCCGCAGATCGGCGAGATGATCGCCGAAGCGATGGACAAGGTCGGCAAGGAAGGCGTCATCACGGTCGAGGAGAGCCAGACCTTCGGTCTGGAGCTCGAGCTCACCGAGGGGATGCGCTTCGACAAGGGCTACATCTCGCACTACTTCGTCACCGACCCCGAGCGGATGGAAGCGGTCCTGGAGGACCCCTACATCCTGATCAACCAGGGCAAGGTGTCGGCGAACAAGGACCTGCTGCCGATCCTCGAGTCGGTCATGCAGTCCGGCAAGCCGCTGCTGATCATCGCCGAGGACGTCGAGGGCGAGGCCCTGGCCACCCTGGTCGTCAACAAGATCCGCGGCATCTTCAAGTCCGTCGCGGTGAAGGCGCCGGGCTTCGGCGACCGTCGCAAGGCGATGCTGGGCGACATCGCGACCCTGACCGGCGGCCAGGTCATCAGCGAGGACGTGGGTCTGAAGCTGGAGAACACGACCCTGGACATGCTGGGCCGGGCCCGCAAGGTCGTCATCGCCAAGGACGAGACCACGATCGTCGACGGCGCCGGTGACGCCAACGAGATCGCGGGCCGGGTCAACCAGATCCGTACCGAGATCGACAGCACCGACTCCGACTACGACCGCGAGAAGCTCCAGGAGCGCCTCGCGAAGCTGGCCGGCGGCGTGGCCGTCATCAAGGCCGGCGCCGCGACCGAGGTGGAGCTCAAGGAGCGCAAGCACCGCATCGAGGACGCCGTCCGCAACGCCAAGGCGGCTGTGGAAGAGGGCATCGTCCCCGGCGGCGGCGTGGCGCTGCTCCAGGCCGGTACCAAGGCGTTCGACAAGCTGGAGCTGTCGGGCGACGAGGCCACCGGTGCCACCATCGTCAAGCGGGCGCTGGAGGAGCCGCTCAAGCAGATCGCGGTCAACGCCGGTCTCGAGGGCGGCGTCGTGGTGGAGAAGGTCCGCAACCTGACTCCGGGTGAGGGCCTCAACGCCGCGACCGGCGAGTACGTCAACATGTTCGAGGCGGGCATCCTCGACCCGGCCAAGGTGACCCGCTCGGCGCTGCAGAACGCGTCGTCGATCGCGGCGCTGTTCCTCACCACCGAGGCCGTCATCGCCGAGAAGCCCGAGAAGAACCCCGCGCCGGCCGGCGGCATGCCGGACGGCGGCGGCATGGACTTCTGAGCAGGTCCATAACGTCGTACGACACAGAGGGGCGGTCCCGTACAGGGCCGCCCCTCTTGTCGTGCCCACGGCCTCGCTCGGCCGCGCACGGCCCCTGAAGGGCGCGGGGGCGTGAACCTTCCGCTTCCGGCGCGAGGGTGTCACCCGGCCGTCAGATGATTTCGGCCTCGCGGCATGGCAGGGAACCTTCCGCTCCCCGGCAGAGCTTGGCAGGATCGCCGGTTGAGCGTCGTACCGCCACGAAGGGGGCGGCGCGACCAATGGACATCAGAGGCGGCCGTGAGCGTGGCCGATCAGGCAGGAGGACACGTGAGCGAACCATTCAACTCCCCGGTGCTGAGAGTCGAGCAGCCGCGCAGGGGGCCGTTCGCCAAATCCCGGTACAAGGTCATGGACGGGGACGGCACGCTGCTCGCGGTCGCCGCCGAGACCGGTGACCACACCCGTGCCGAGAGGTTGCAGACGCTCTTCCCCGGGAAGTCCGACCTGCACGCCCGGGCGGTGCTGCTGACCACCCCCGAGGGCACCCCGCTGATGATCGTGGACAAGCAGACCGGACGCTCGCTCACCGAGGTCCGCACCCCGGAGGACGAGCTCGTCGGCACGTTCCGCACCGAGCGGATCGGCCGCCACTACCTGATCCTCGGCGCGAAGGGGAACGCTCTCGGCGAGGTGCGGGTGGACCTCGCCCGGAACAACTTCACGGTGAACGACACGGCCGGCGAGGCCGTCGCGCACGTGCGCAAGAAGTTCGCCGGCGTCGCCACCCACCTCCTGACGACCGCGGACAAGTACGCCGTGCAGATCGCCGACCCCGTACCCGAACCGCTGCGCACGATGGCGGTCATGACGGCGATCGTCATGGACCTGAGCCTCCACGAGTCCAAAGAGATCACCTGATCCGCCCGGCTCTGCGCGGCCCGCTCCTCGTCTCGCTCCGGCCCCCCCAGTGACACCACCGCAACGCGCAAGGGGCTTTAAGGCGGCACGGTCCCGAGGTACGTTCCGAGCGTGCAGGCCATGCCCGGACGTCCGAACGGCTGGTGGATCTCACCGGCCGTTCCCACGATCGCGAACGGTGCACTGGCCGCGCTCTGGGGGTTCTCCGCCTACGGGGGCTGGGGCGAGGCCGCGTTCTGCGGCGAGTCCGATGCGCGCGACGCCGGGTGCGCCGCCGACTTCGAGAACACCGTGGCGCTCTCCGCACCCGTCGCGTTCCTGGCCGCGGTGGCGGTGCTGACCGCGTGGTCGACGCCCCGGCTGCGGAGCCGCCCGCAACGCCTGGACGCGCTGCTCACGGTCGCTGCCTTCGGCTTGGTGCTGGCCGAGGGAATCCTGTTCCTCGGCGGATACCTGGCCAAGCCCTGACCCCGCCAGAACGGATACTTCGCGGTAAAAGCCGAGGTAGCGGGCCCGCAGTTCGCCCGAACAACCCGGAACCGGCGGCGCGCCGCGCCCGGGTGCACCGACCAGTTTGACGCCGACCCCGCTCGGGCATACTGTTCTCTTCGCCCCACAGGGAGCGGGACGCCGAAAGGCGGCCGGCCTGCGGGGAAACCACTGAGGATACAGCCGACGCGGCTCTGCCGTGCCTGCTGTGCTGTGGTGGGTCGGAAAGGGCCGATTTTGACAATCGCGCCGGATCTGATGAAATAGCACCACCGCCCGGAAGGCGCCGCGAAAGCGGAACCGGAAAGGCGGAATCAGGAAAGACCGGCCGAATTGACAAGCCGGAAGGACCTGATAAAGTTTAAGAGTCGCCCCGGGGCGGGAAACGCGAAAGCGAGTCCAGCGCGGTGGGTGTCCGTTTCTTGAGAACTCAACAGCGTGTTAAAAGCCAGTGCCTTAATCGGTTCGGTCATTAGTTGGCTGGACCACCCCGTGCCACTGTCCTTCGGGTTGGTGGCAGGGAT
>NZ_JASNWE010000001.1:2030275-2400867 GCF_030283145.1 Actinomadura xylanilytica | reverse complement strand
CGGGACGGACGAACCTCTGGTGTGCCAGTTGTCCCGCCAGGGGCACGGCTGGTTGGCTACGTTCGGTAGGGATAACCGCTGAAAGCATCTAAGCGGGAAGCCTTCCTCGAGATGAGTTCTCCCCCCCATCACTTGTGGTGGGTTAAGGCCCCCAACAGACCATTGGGTTGATAGGCCGGACATGGAAGCACGGTAACGTGTGGAGTTGACCGGTACTAATAGGCCGAGCGGCTTGAACAACACTTCTAGAATGTTTTGCTGCTGTCGTTTGGTGTTCGCGTCCCTGTGTAGTTCCCGGAAAACAAACGGGAACACGCCCCCGTATGCGGGGTTTTGATTTGTGAATATTGCTCTGAGCTTTGGTTGCTTGGACGATTACTTCCCGCCACCCGATTGGGTTGGGTGGTTGGGGTTTGGTCGTTCGGTGGTTATGGCGGAGGGGAAACACCCGGTCCCATCCCGAACCCGGAAGTTAAGCCCTTCAGCGCCGATGGTACTGCACGGGAGACTGTGTGGGAGAGTAGGACACCGCCGGACTCTTTTTGTGAAAGGCCCCGCCATTCGGCGGGGCCTTTCTCATTTCTCCGACCCTTTTCAGGCCCTCCAGTCGGGCCAGAGAAAGGGGAGGGACGGTCGGGTCAGATGTCGTCGCCCGCGAAGACGGCGTCGGCGTCGACGATGCGGTAGGCGTAGCCCTGCTCGGCGAGGAACCGCTGCCGGTGGGCGGCGTAGTCCTGGTCGAGCGTGTCGCGGGCGACGACCGCGTAGAAGCGGGCGCCCTGGCCGGACGCCTTGGGGCGCAGCAGCCGGCCGAGCCGCTGCGCCTCCTCCTGCCGGGAGCCGTACGCGCCCGACACCTGGACCGCGACGCTGGCCTCGGGCAGGTCGATGGAGAAGTTGGCGACCTTCGAGACCACCAGCACGTTCAGCTCGCCGGACCGGAAGGCGTCGAACAGCCGCTCGCGTTCGCGCACCCGCGTCTCACCCTTGATGACCGGGGCGTCCAGCAGCTCCCCCAGCTCGTCGAGCTGGTCGATGTACTGGCCGATGACCAGGGTCTGCTCGCCGCGGTGCCGGTCGACCAGCGCCTGGACCAGCTTGGTCTTGGTGTCGGTGGTGGCGCAGAACCGGTACCGCTCCTCGGGCTCGGACGTCGCGTACGCGAGCCGCTCGGAGTCGGTGAGGGTGACCCGCACCTCGACGCAGTCGGCGGGCGCGATCCAGCCCTGCGTCTCCATGTCCTTCCACGGGGCGTCGTACCGCTTGGGCCCGATGAGCGAGAACACGTCGCCCTCGCGGCCGTCCTCGCGGACCAGGGTCGCGGTGAGGCCGAGCCGGCGGCGGGCCTGGAGGTCGGCGGTCATCCGGAAGATCGGCGCCGGCAGCAGGTGCACCTCGTCGTACACCACCAGGCCCCAGTCGCGGGCGTCGAACAGCTCCAGGTGCGCGTAGGCGCCCTTCCGCCGCGTCGTCATGATCTGGTAGGTCGCGATGGTGACCGGCCGGATCTCCTTCTTGGTGCCGGTGTACTCGCCGATCTCGTCCTCGGTGAGCGAGGTGCGGCGGATCAGCTCCTGCTTCCACTGGTGCGCGGAGACGGTGTTGGTGACCAGGATCAGCGTGGTGGCGCCCGCGCGGGCCATCGCCGCGGCCCCCACGATGGTCTTCCCCGCGCCGCAGGGCAGGACGACGACGCCCGAGCCGCCGTGCCAGAACGACTCGGTGGCGTCCCGCTGGTAGGTGCGCAGCTCCCAGCCGTCCTCGGCGAGATCGATCTGGTGGGCCTCGCCGTCCACGTAGCCGGCCAGGTCCTCGGCGGGCCAGCCGAGCTTCAACAGCGACTGCTTGAGGGCGCCGCGCTCGCTCGGGTGGACGACGACGCCGTCCGCGCCGACCCGGTCGCCGAGCATGCCCTTGATCTTCTTGGCGCGCAGCACCTCCTCCAGGACCGAGCGGTCGGAGGAGGACAGCACCAGGCCGTGCGTGGGGTGCTTCTCCAGCCGCAGCCGCCCGTAGCGGGCCATGGTGTCGGCGATGTCGACCAGGAGCGCGTGCGGGACCGGGTAGCGGGAGAACTTCAGCAGCGTGTCGACGACCTGCTCGGCGTCGTGCCCCGCGGCGCGGGCGTTCCACAGCGCCAGGGGCGTCACCCGGTAGGTGTGGATGTGCTCGGGAGCCCGTTCCAGCTCGGCGAACGGGGCGATCTCCTTGCGGCACGCGTCGGCCACCTCGTGGTCGACCTCCAGCAGCAGGGTCTTGTCGGACTGGACGATGAGCGGACCGTCGGACACGAAATGCAGCCCCCGTCAGAAGTGGATGGTGATCGATGGTCCGTTCGGAGAACGGGCACCCGGGGGGTGCAGGTTATCCGAGGCCGGCAGCGCGCCGGACGGTCTGAAACGGACCCATGTAGCCAACGTCCCGTACGGCCGGTGTCTTCCCGCCGCCCAGTGCGGCCCAGTGCGGTCCTGGGAGGGGAACGGCAGTACCGGCCAGAGCGTGGACGGGCCGGCCGGGGAGCGAGAACGAGGGGCCCTGAGAGGGGCCCGGAGGGGGCGGTGCGGGTACTTTGCCGTCCGGTGGTGTGCGATGCCGGTGTGTGAGACGCAGGTGGTGTCAGATACCGGTGGTGCCGCCTGGCTGGTACTCGTCCTCGCTGAAGACGCCGGTGGCGATCATCAGGATGAGGAGCACCACGCCGAGCGCCATGGAGACCCCGAAGATCACCCAGCTCCATATGGTCAGCGTCCGGGACGCGGCCGGGTCGGTGGCGGCCTTGCCGACCGCGAGCGCCCCCGTCACGATCCCGGGGATGGTGAGGAGGTTGCAGCAGATCAGGGTGGCCACGGCATTGCAGACCAGCGCGACGATGGCCGAGGCGTTGCTCCCGCCCTGGGAATGCGGGACGCCGGGCGGGCCGTATCCGGGAGGCCCCCCGTACCCTGGGGCGCCGTACCCCGGGGCGCCGGCTCCGTACCCGGGGGTTCCGTAGCCGGGAGACCCCTGGCCCCCGGGGTTGTAGGGGTCGTCCCAACCGGGGGGCGGCTGCCCTCCGTATCCGCTCATCGCGGCCTCCCTCACAGAATGGTTCGATGGGATCCGCCTCAGGCCGGGATACGCCGCCCGTCCGGAGCCACCCTGTCGGACTGCGCAGATTACCCGCCGGTGATCCGATTTGCCTGCTTCAGTACTGGGGCTTCGTTGAGGCAGGACCGGTGCGGGCCCGCTTCATGGCATCCTTTGGTCGGATCACCGAAACGGGCTGCGGGTTCGGGTGCGCGGCCGATGGCCTGGAGTGGACGCGGGGTCCGGTCAGTCCTCGTCGCCGAGCTCGGCGACCCCGGTGATGCGGTGCAGGGCGAACCGGTGGACGGCCGCGCGGGTCGCGTCGTAGCCGGTCAGGAAGCCGCCCTCGACCCGGACCGGTTCCACGATGCGGCTGGACGACTGGCCCTGCTGGTCGAGATAGCCGATCCACACCCGGCCGCCACGTTCGACCGCGCCGCGCAACTGCTCGACGGTGGCCGCCGCGGGGGAGCGGGGCGGCTCGCCTGCGGGGGCGTCCGCGCGCAGCCGGGCCTGCTCGGCGCCGTGCCGGGCGGCCTCGTCGCCGGCCCGCAGCGCCCGGACGGCCGCCGCGATCATCGAGGCGTCGGTCGACTCGTCCGGGCGCAGCCGGACGATCTCGGCGGTGGGGGGCGGCTCGGCGCGCTGCGCGTCCGGCCGGGTGATGATCACGCCGCCGCCCGGGGACTCGGCCAC
Source organism: Actinomadura xylanilytica (assembly GCF_030283145.1). Classification (GTDB taxonomy): domain Bacteria; phylum Actinomycetota; class Actinomycetes; order Streptosporangiales; family Streptosporangiaceae; genus Spirillospora; species Spirillospora xylanilytica. The sequence goes on along the minus strand of NZ_JASNWE010000001.1, from coordinate 2,397,105 downwards.
CGGCGCCAGGCCGAGCGACCGCAGCCCGTCCAGGAGCTGGGCGCGTTGCAGCCCGGACGCCAGCACGGTGGGCGCCAGCCGGTAGAGGCGCAGGGGGTCGGCGTGCCGGTCGGCGAGGATCTCGTCGAGCGTGGCGGGGGAGTCGGTGCGGACGTAGGAGGCCATCGCCCCGACCCGCAGATGCCCGTGCCGCCGCGCGACGTCGTCGATCAGGTAGGTGAGCGGCTGCGGGAGCGGGGTGGTGGAGTGCCGGGCCAGCAGCCCGGTCACGTCCCCGGCGGTGCGGCCCGCGTCCAGCGCGCGGCGGACCGACTCGGGGGTGAACCGGTAGACGGTGGCGCCGCCGGTGGACTCGACGTCGGCGGCCAGCGCCAGTTCGCGGGCCAGCTCGGTGACCAGGGGACCGGGGGCGATCGCGGTGAGGTCGGCCTGGATCAGGATCTGGTCGACCGGCTCGGGGAGGAACTTCTCCAGGCCCGGTTCGGCGTCGCCGCCGTCCAGCAGGTCGCGGGCGTACGGGGCGGGCTCGCCGAAGCCGGTCAGCCCGAGCATCGCCGCCTCGCGCAGCGTCCAGGCGATCAGCCGGTCGCGCAGCGGGCCGCCGCGCCTGGGGTACAGCCAGGTCAGCCGGGCCCGGAGCCGCTCGGTGTCGACGGCGACGCCCGGTTCGGCCTGGACCAGCACCCGCAGCGTCGCCCGCCGGGTCGCGGGCGCGCTGACCCGCACCATCGCCTCGCTGAGCGCGTTGATCAGGCGGTCGCGGTCGTCGCGTTCGCCGGCGAGGCCGGCGGCCCGGTCGGACTTGAGCCAGCCGCGCGCGAGCTCGACCCAGCGGCCGGCGGTCTCGCGCATGAGCCACAGGTCGTAGGCGGGGGTCGGCAGCCATTCGCCGTCGAGGTCGCCGCTGCGGGTCAGCAGGCCCGCCGCGTAGGCGATCTCGACGAGCACGGCCGCCTGCCACTCCTCGACGTCCAGGAGCTGCGCCGCCGAGCGCAGGTCGCGGACTGCGAGGCCACCGCTGCGCAGGACGGGCGGCGGGTCGAGGCCCCACCGCTCCAGCAGCTCCTCGACCAGCCGCACGGCGTTGAACGCCTCGCCCGCCGCGGCGCGGACGACCAGGTCTTCGCGGTGCGGCGGGGTGCTCCGTCCTCGGGATCCGGCCTGTTGCTCCTGCGCGCGCGTGGGGGCGGGTGCGGGGGCGGCGAGCGGGGGAGGCTGCGCGCTGACGTCCCGGAAGAGCCGTCCGCCGCGCAGGTGGAGAGCGACCTCGCGGGGCAGGCTGACGGTGCGGTCGTCCTCGGCGGCGAGGAGGCCGCGGGCCAGCAGCCGCTCGATCGGGGTGGTCGCGGTGTCGATCCGGACGGGACGGCGCGCGTCGGCGACCCGTCCGACCGGCGGACCCCACGCGAGCTGCTCGAGGGCCGCCCGCGCCTCGGGGCCCGCGTCGCGGATCAGTGCTTCGGGGGCGGCGAGCAGCTCGGCCAGGCGGCGCAGCAGCCGCGGCGAGTCGGGGAAGCCGCGCGGCTCGGCGCCGTCGAGATCGATGATGAGCTGGGTGAGCCGCTCGGAGTTGTAGCCGGCGAAGACCTCCTGGACGGGCGGGCCCAGCCCTGCGGGGTGCGGCAGCCCCTGCCGTACACCGGGAGCGGTCGTCGGGGACGCCTTTCCCCAGACGAGGCCGTACTGGCGGAGCTTCTCGACGGCCGCGCCGGACTGTGACGCGGTGGCGCCCAGTGCGGAGGACAGCGTGCGGGGCTTCACTGGGGCGGGGAGGACGAGCAGCGCCTCCAGCGTGGCCAGGGTGAAGCGGTCGAGCCGGTCGAGGGCCCGGGAGATCGCGGTGGGCGTCGCGGCGCGGGCGGCGAGCGCGGTCAGGTCGGCGGGGACGGGCGCGATCAGCTCGGGCCGCGCGGACAGCAGCGCACGAAGCTCGTCGTCGCCGCGTGCGCGCAGCCAGTCCGCGTACGTTTCCATGCCGCTCCCCAACATATTGTCGCGTGCACCCTGTCCGGCCGGGCACCTATCAGCGTAGGAGCCCGGAGCGCACGTCCGGAGCGAGGCGGTGGTATGCGCGGTGCGGTACGCAGGCCGTACCCGCGCGGTGCGCGTGATGCGGCGGATCGGCGCTGATCGGGGCGTGACCGCGGGTCCCACCGCGTTGGGCTCCCGGGTGCGCCGCCGTCTGGACGATACCCGTGGTGGCGGCGCACCCGGTAAAGCACACGTGTCCAGGGGAAACGACGCGTCCACCTTGAGGGCGGACGCGTCGTTTGTGGAAGGCCGGTTGCGGCCAGGGACCGGGCCGTCGGCCGCGACCGCGGGAACGTGGAGGGCATGGTTTCGGCGCGCCACCGCCTCGGGCGGATGGCACGGGTCAGGGCGCCGGCGCGGGCTCCAGGTGCACCAGGCCGAGGCCGAGCCGCGCCCAGCTCGCCACGAACCGCTTCTCGTCGATGCGGGTCGGCGGCTCGTACATCGCCTCGTTGGCCAGCCAGTAGTTGACCACCGCGCCGCCCAGGATCGAGGCGATCGCCGGCCAGTCCTCGTCGGAGCCCTCGAACTCGGGCTGGGTCGCGAGCCAGGTGGCGATGCTGTCGTAGAGCGGGTTGACGATGCCCTCGCGCATCTCGGCGACCAGGCCGGGGAACTGGTCGAGATCGCGGAACAGCACCCGGATCAGGTCCTGCTCCTCGCGCATCTTGGCCAGCCCGATCTGGCACGTCATCCGCAGCCGCTGCTCGAGCGGCCGGTCCTCGTAGACGGTGGCCTGCTGCATCACGTCGTCGATCTGGTGACGGGTGCGTTCGATGTGCTCGCGGATGCCGGAGGCGAGCACCTCCTGCTTGGACCGGAAATGGCGGTAGAGCCCGCCCGCTCCCGGTGACAGGCCGGCCGCGGCCTCGATCTCCGCGACCGAGGTGGCGGCGTATCCCCGGTCGGCGAACAACCGGAGCGATTCGACCACGATCCGCTCGCGTGTGGATGACGTCATGGTGATGTGTTCCTCCGCAAGAACACTAAGGCATCAGGGGCCTGACATGCCCTGTCGAGGCACCGGCGCGCCCGAATTCGTGATCGGGCTCGCGTCGGGCACGGGACGGCTAGAGTTCATGCCCTCGAGCCCTGTCGCCGGAAGGGCGCCGTCGGAAGGGTCGAGGATGTTTGTGTCTCCGCGGAAGGACGGCCGGGGGGCCTTCCTCCCCGAGGACTTCGTGATCCCCACCCTGGTGGCTGGGCCGCGGTTCCGGATCCGGCCGATCACCGTGAGCGACGTGGTCAAGGACTACGGCGCGGTCGTGGGCAGCCTGGAGCGGCTCCAGGGCAGGTTCGGGCCCGAGTGGGGCTGGCCCGACGGCGAGTTCACCTTCGAGCAGGCGCTGATTGACGTCGCCTGGCTCCAGAAGGAGGGCCAGCTCCGGCGGTCGTTCAGCTACGTCGTGACGACGCCGGACGAAGAGCGCCAGCTCGGCCGGATCCACGTCGCGCCGTCCGACGACTCCGCCGCCGACGCGGTCGTGGTGTTCTGGGTCCGCGCCGACGCCGAGGAGACGGGGCTGGAGCGGGAACTGGAGACGTTCGTCCGGGAGTGGGCCACGACGGCCTGGCCGTTCGAGGTCGTGCGCTTCCCCGGACGCGGCGACCCCGCCTGATCCGGCTGAGGCCGCCTGATCCGGCTGAGGCCGTCCGGTCCGGCGGGCCTGGTCAGCCGAGGCGGCGGATCAGGCCGACCAGGATGCGGCCCGCCACCAGGTAGACCACGGCCGCGAGCCCGTGGTTGACCGCCACCTCCACCTTGTGGTCCCTGGGCTGGAACACGTCCTTGAACTGCCAGGCGAGGTCGGTGGCGCGGTCCCCGGTCCAGCGGACCAGGTCGTTGGCGGTGTTGGCCTCGAACGCCACGAACACGATGTGCACGGCCAGGACGAGCACGACGACCGTGGTGACGACCGAGACCGCGGTGGCGAGCACGCGGGCGGCGCGCCTGCGGGCCGCGGCGGCTCCGGCCGCGGTGGGGCGCCGCCGCCGTGCCGCGGGGGTGCTCTGTGCGGGGGTGCTCTGCGCGGGAGGGGACGCGGCGGTGCTGCCGGGGCCATGCTCTGGGGTGCTGCCGGGGTGATGCGTCGTCGGACGGTCGCGGTCTTCGGCCATGTCGCCCTCTTTCCGGGTGGGGCGGGGGACGCGGCGGGCCGGTGGTGGGTCCGGTCCGGGGGTTTCCTGGTCAGGCGGTTTGTAGGTGGAGGGTCGGGTATATCCCCCTCGCAAGGTGGCTGTTTCAGACGACCGGGACAACCAGTTTCGGTCGGTGCTATCTCGGACGGCCGTCGCGCGAATGGACCCCGCGCTCTCCCATTCGGATCCCGTCGCATCGCCACTACCGGGAGAGCGCGGGTACGCGCGCGGCCGATGCGCCCGGGGCGGCCACGGCCGGCCGCCCGCCGGGCCCGGATCCGGGACGTGCTCCCGGGCGGCGATTGTGCCATACCCCCCCCCTTTACCCTGTGGGACGTGCTGGACCATGATTCGCCGGAATTCCCGGCCCGCGATTCCGCTCCCGACGCCCTCGCCCTCGGGTTCGACCTCGATCTGACCCTCGCGGACACCCGTGCCGGGATCAGCGCCGTCTACGCCGCGCTCGCCGACGAGACCGGCGTCGCGATCGACACTGCGGCGGTGGTGGCGCGCATCGGCCCGCCCCTGGAGGAGGAGCTGGCCTACTGGTTCCCGTCCGGTGAGGTACCGGCCATGGCTGCCCGCTACCGCGCGATGTACGCCGACGTCGCCGTCCCCGCGACGGTGCTGATGCCCGGTGCGGCCGAGGCGCTGGAGGCGGTGCGCGCCAAGGGCGGACGGACGGTGGTGGTGTCCGGCAAGAACCAGGCCGACACCGAACGCACCGTCCGGTTCCTGGGGCTCCCGGTGGACGTCGTGGTGGGCGGCTTCTTCGGCGCCGACAAGGGCGTGGCGCTGCGGCGGCACGGTGTGGGCGCCTACATCGGCGACCACACCGGCGACGTGGACGCGGCCCGCGCGGCCGAGGCGGTCGCGGTGGGGGTGGCCACCGGCTCGTTCGACTCGGCGGCGCTCAGCGCGTACGGCGCCGACGTCGTCCTGCCCGATCTGCTGGCCTTTCCCGGGTGGCTCGGCGAGTACTCCGGCGCCTGAACCGTTCGACGTCCCGTCGTGATCGGCGCGGTCCGGCCCCTGCTTGATCATCCGCTATTCGGGCGGCCGGCCGTCTGAGGACGTACCGGTTGATAATGGGATGCCCTTCCCGGGCGCTCCAGGTAGCTTCTGTCCGTTGGCCCGCAGTGGTTCCCGGCCGTCACCGGTGTGTTCACCGGCACGCGGCAAGGCACTAATCTTGGGGTCAATTCAGAACGAGAACTGATCGAGGTCTCCCCGTGCCGACTGGCAAGGTCAAGTGGTACGACGCCGACAAGGGGTTCGGCTTCCTCACCCGCGACGACGGCGGTGAGGTGTTCGTGCACTCCTCCGCCCTCCCCGGCGGGCTGACGGCGCTGAAACCCGGTCAGCGGGTGGAGTTCGGCGTGGTCGAGGGGCGGCGCGGGCAGCAGGCGCTGTCGTTGCGCGCGCTGGAGACCCTGCCGTCGGTCGAGAAGACCATCGCCAAGCAGAAGCGCAAGAAGCCGGACGAGATGGTCGTGATCACCGAGGACCTGATCCGGCTGCTCGACGACATCTCCACCGTCTACCGGCGCGGCAAGCACCCGGCCCCGGCGGAGGCCAAGAAGATCGCCATCGTGCTGCGCGCGGTCGCCGACGACCTGCACTCCTGATCCTGGCGCGGCCGCCGCGGATACGGCCGATTTCGGGGACTCGACCGGAGAGTGCGTTTTCTGATCCGCGTCCGGCCCACCTCCCGTGCGCCACGCCCGTCCCCCTGCGCCGATCCCGTGTCAGCGGCGGCCTGACGGCGGTTGAGGGAGGTGTGGTGCCCGGCCACGTCCTTCCATGGGCGAGAATTGAGCCGTGAGCCCACTCCGTCAGTCCAGCCCAGCGAGTTCCGCCGCCGCCTCGACGCGGCGAACCCGTACTCCCGCCGTCGACGCCGCCTGTGCGGAGGCCGTCGACCTGGCCAGGGACGCCGCCGAGGAGACGGCCTGGCCGACGCGGGTCGGCGAGCACCTCGGCCTGCGGGGCGAGGGCGACCGGGTGGTCACGCACGACTTCGCCTGCCTCGACCCCGCCTACCGGGGCTGGCGGTGGGCGGTCACGGTGACCCGCGCCGCGCGGGCCAAGAACGTCACGGTCGACGAGGTCGTCCTCCTGCCCGACGACGGCGCGCTGCTCGCGCCGCCGTGGGTGCCGTGGCTGGAGCGGCTGCGGCCGGGCGACCTCGGCCCCGGCGACCTGCTGCCGACCGCCCCCGACGACGTCCGGCTGGCCCCCGGCTACACCCAGGTCGACGACGCCACCGACCACGAGAACCAGTGGGAGCTCGGCCTCGGCCGGGTCCGGGTGCTGTCCCGGGAGGGCCGCGACGAGGCCGCCGAGCGCTGGTACGAGGGGACCGCGGGGCCGCGCGCGCCGATCGCCGCGTCCGCGCCGGCGCAGTGCTCGACGTGCGGGTTCTACGTGCCGCTCGCGGGCGAGATGCGGCTGGTGTTCGGCGTGTGCGCCAACGAGTACGCGCCCGACGACGGCCGGGTGGTGTCGGCCGACCACGGGTGCGGCGCGCACTCCGAGGCGGTCGTCGTGCCGCCGGTGTCCGAGCACAACCCGCCGGTGATCGACGAGTTGGGCTATGACGTCGTGCCCGAGGACACGCCGGCGGATTCCGAGGCCGAAGAGGCCCTCGGGCACAGCTGAGCGCCCGGCGATGACCTCTCAGGCGGGGCCGCCGGGCGGCGACCCGTTCGGCACCGGGGCCCTCCGCGACCGGGTGCTGCGGGCGTGGGGCGAGTCGCCCGCGCGGTTCCGCGAGGACGCCAACGCCGAGGAGGACCAGGCCCTCGGCGGCTATCGCGACCGCGTCGTCGTCGAGCTGGCACAGAACGCCGCCGACGCGGCCGCCCGGGCCGGGGTGCCCGGACGGCTCCGGCTGACCCTGCGCACGGCGGCCGGCGCGGTGGCCACGGACGCGGTGGCCACGGACGCGGCGCCTACCGGTGCGGTGCTGACGGCCGCCAACACCGGGGCGCCGCTCGACGCCGCCGGGGTGGAGGCGCTGTCCACGCTGCGCGCCTCGGCGAAGCGCGACGACGCCGGCGCGGTCGGGCGTTTCGGTGTGGGGTTCGCCGCCGTGGTGGCGGTCAGCGACCGTCCCGCGATCGCGTCGGTCACGGCCGGTGCCGGCGCGCCGGAGACGACCATGGACGGCGCGACCGGCGGGGCCGGCGCGGCCGGGGTCGAGTGGTCGGCGGCGGGCGCCCGCGCGCTGATCGCCGGGCTGCCCGCGCTCGCCGCCGAGCTCGACCGTCGCGAGGGGCAGGTGCCGCTGCTGCGCCTCCCGTTCCCGCTGGACGGTCCCGGCCTGCCCGAGATCCCGTCCGGCTTCGCCACGGCCGTCCGGCTGCCGCTGCGCGACGCCGGGGCGGCGGATCTCGTCCGGCGGCAGCTCGACGCGTTCGGGCCGGCGCTGATGCTCGCGCTGCCCGCCCTGGAGTCCGTCGAGATCGACATCGACGGGACGGTGCGCGCGCTGACCGCCGAGCGCGGCCCGGACGGCCTGGTGATCATCGACGGCGAGCCCTGGCGGACGGCCGAGGCGCACGGCACGATCCCGCCCGCGCTGCTCGCCGACCGGCCCGTGGAGGAACGCGCCCGTCCCGCCTGGCAGGTGCGCTGGGCGCTCCCGCGTGACGCCGGGGCCGCCGTGCCGCGCGTCGTGCACGCGCCGACCCCGAGCGACGAGCGGCTCGACCTGCCCGCGCTGCTGATCGCCTCGTTCCCGCTCGCGCCCGACCGCCGCCATGTCGCGCCCGGCCCGCTCACCGACTACCTGGTCGAACGCGCCGCCGAGGCGTACGAGCGGCTGCTGCTCGACGAGCCGACGAGCCCGAAGCTCCTGGACCTGGTCCCCAGCCCGGTGGGGGCCGGCGAGCTGGACGCGCGGCTGCGGCGGGCCGTCCTGGACCGCCTGCCCGAGGCCCCGCTGCTGCCCGCCGCCGGCGTGGACCCGCAGGACGATCTCGAGGGGCCGCGCCGGGTCCGGGGCCGCGACGCGGTCGCCGTCGACGGCCCGTCCGCGCTCATCGAGCTGCTCGGCGGGCGCGGCGGCAGTGGAGAGGGCGGTTCCGGCGAGCCCCTGGACGGCGAGCCCCTGGACGGCGGGGCCGTGATGCCGGGGCTGCTGCCGCCCGACTGGCCCGCCCGGCATCCGGCGCTGGCCGCGCTCGGCGTCCGGCGGGTGGAGATGGCCGACGTCATCGACGAGCTCGCCGCCCTCGACCGCGAGCCGCGATGGTGGCGGGGCCTGTACGAGACGCTGAACGGCGCGTCCACCGATTCCCTGGGCGCCCTCCCGGTTCCGCTCGCGAGCGCCGCAGCCGACTCCTGGGGGCCGGGCGGAGGGTGGCCGGGCGGAGGGGCCGGCGCCGCGCGCGGCGGACGGGTCGTCCGGGGGCCGCGCGGGCTGCTCATCGCGGGCGACGGCGTCGATCCGTCGGCGCTCGGCGTGCTCGGGCTGCGCTTCGTCCACCCCGAGGCCGCGCATCCGCTGCTGCTGCGGCTCGGCGCGGTCGAGGCGGGGCCGCGCTCGGTCCTCGCCGATCCGGCGGTGCGGGCGGCGGCCGAGGGCTCGTTCGACGCCGACGACCCCGACGAGGTGGCCGAGGCCGTCCTCGGCCTGGTCGCCGCCGCCGGGATCGACCCCGGCGACGAGCCGTGGCTGGCCGAGCTCGCGCTCCCGGGCGCCGACGGCGACCTCTATCCGGCCGGCGAGCTGCTGCTGCCGGGCAGCCCGCTGCGCGCGGTGATGGCCGGGGACGCCCCGTTCGGCGTGGTCGACGGCGACCTGCTCGAACGCTGGGGCCCGGACCCGCTCACCGCCGCCGGCGTGCTCGACGGCTTCGCGCTGGTGCGCGGCGAGGACGTCAACCTGATGGGGCTCGCCGACCAGGCCGAGGCGTTCGACCTCGACGACGAGGACCGCTGGGCCGACGAGGTCCTGACCCGGCTGGGCGAGCAGGACCTCCCGCCGCTGCTGCCGGAGTTCCAGGCCGTGCGCGACCTCGAGCTCGTCGAGGACTGGGGCGCGGCCCTGCGCCTGCTGGCCCGGCCGCCGTGGCGGGCCGCGATCACCGAACCCGCGCACGTGGCGCTGCACGACGGACGGCGGGCCGTGGTCCCCTCCTACACGGCGTGGTGGCTGCGGGCCCGTCCGGTACTGGACGGACGTCTCCCCGGGGAGTTCCGTCTACCGGACGACCCTGAGGGCGCGGGCGGCGCCGATCTGCTGAGCGGGCTCTACGACGCTGCTCCGGACGGTCTCGACGAGCGCCTGCTGCTGGCGCTGGGCGTACGGACGTCCCTGGCCGACCTGCTCGACGAGCCCGGCGGCGTCCAGGAGCTCCTCGACCGGCTCGCAGACCCCGCCCGGACGGTGACCCGCGCGCAGCTTGGCGGGCTGTGGACCGTCCTGGCCGAGATTCTCGACGAAACCGGCGGGCCCGGCCCGCGGATCGACCCGCCGGAGCGGGTGCGGGCGCTGGTGGACGGCGAGGTCGAGGTCGTCGAGGCCGCGGACGCCCTGGTCCTGGACCGGCCGGACGTCCTGCCGCTGCTGCCCGGCCAGCCGCTGATCATCGCCGGGTACGGGCGGCACGGGCGGCTGGCCGAGCTGCTTGACCTGCCCGCCGCGGGGGAGGAGATCCCCGGCGTGGTGGAGTCGGCGGGGGCGGAGCGGGCCGTCCCGGACGCGGTGCGGGCCGTGTTGCCGGACGCACCCGAGACCTACACCGCCCACGAGCGGCTGATCGTGGACGGGCAGCCGGTGCCCTGGTGGTGGGGCGGGCCCGGGAAGCAGGGCGAGCCCGACGCCGTGCACGCGAGCGGCCACGCGGGGCTGGCGCGGGCGCTGGCGTGGTCGGCCGGCCGGTGGTCCGAGCGGCTGCTGGTCGAGGCCGTGCTCCGCGACCCGGACGCGCTGCCGGTGCTGCTCGCCGAGGCCGACCTGACCCCATGACCCACGGCGCCGCCGCGAGCGCCCGGACCGGGTCAGGCCCGGTCAAGCCCCGTCAGGCCCGGGTCAGGCGCTCTCGCCACCGGTGTTCCGGGCGGCGGCGCGGTCGGCCTCCTGGCGGGCCCGTCCGGCCTGCAACCTGGGGATGTACCAGACGGCGAACAGCCCGATCACGATGCCCGCGGCGCACGTCCACAGCCACCAGCGGTCGCTCTCGGGCAGCCCGATGATCAGCATGACGATCAGCGCCGCCGCCCACGCGGCCGTCCCGGCCATGGCGATTCGCACGTCGTTGGTCCGCATCGGCGGTGGATCGGGGCGGCGCGCTCGGGTCATGCGCCCAGATTACGCGGCGCCCCCGTGATCGCGGCTTCGCATGTCAGCGGGCGGTCATGGGACCATGGAGGCAGACCAACCAGCGATCGGAGGGTGAAGTCGTCCACGCCGCGCCGGGCCGCCGTGCCCGGATCGGACCGGACTGCCCGCGCCGGCGATCTGGCGGAATAGGTTCCGCCGACGTATCGTTAGCAAAAGCAATGACTTCTGCGAACGACAATGACAACGCCACCGACCAGAAACCGCGCGGCACCGGCCCCGGGGCTGGCCGAGGAGCTGCGCATCTCGATCGCCCGGCTGTCGCGCCGCCTGCGCACCCTGAGGACCGCGGCGGACGGCGGATCCGCGGGCCCGCTCTCCCTCACCCAGTTCGCCGCGCTCGCCGCCATCGAGCGGAACGGCTCGATGACGCCGCGCGAGCTGGCCGACCACGAGAAGGTGCAGCCGCCCTCGATGACCCGGGTGATCGCCTTCCTGGAGGAACGGGCGCTGGTGGTGCGCAGCCCGCACCCGACCGACGGCCGCCAGGTGGTGTTGAGCGCGACGGAGGAGGGACGCTCCCTGCTGAAGGAGGAGCGCCGCCGCAAGGAGGCGTGGCTGTCCCGGCGGCTCGGGGAGCTGACCGCCGACGAGCGGGAGATCCTGCGCAAGGCGGCACCGATCCTCGACAAGCTCAGCAGGTCCTGACCCTCTCCGGCTCCCCCCTGCCCGGAGCCGCGGCGCCGGGCGGGACAGGCGAGAGCGCCGGCCTCCTCGTCGAGGAGGCCGAGGCCATCGTCGCCGCCGAGGAGACCGACGGGGTGGCCGGACGGCCCAGGCGGCCCGAGGAATCCGGAGTGCTCGAGGGATCCGGAGGACCCGAGGGACCGGAGAGACCCGCGGAACCCGAGGAACCCGAGGAGGCTCGCGCCGGCGGGATGTTCCGCTCGCTGCGGGTCCGCAACTACCGGCTCTTCGCGGCGGGCCAGGTCGTCTCCAACACCGGCACCTGGATGCAGCGCGTCGCCCAGGACTGGCTCGTCCTCGAACTGGCGCACGGCAGCGGGACGGCGCTCGGAATCACGACCGGCCTCCAGTTCCTGCCGCTCCTGCTCTTCGGACTCTGGGGCGGGGTCATCGCCGACCGCTACCCCAAGCGCCGGGTCCTGATGATCACCCAGGTGGCGATGGGCGCGCTCGCGCTGATCCTCGGCGTCCTGGCCATCACCGGCAGCGCGCAGGTCTGGCACGTGTACATCCTGGCCTTCGGCCTCGGGCTCGCCACCGTCGTCGACAACCCCACCCGGCAGTCGTTCGTGGTGGAGATGGTCGGCAAGCGGGACCTGCCGAACGCCATCGCGCTCAACAGCGCCACGTTCAACGGCGCCCGGCTGCTCGGCCCGGCCGTGGCCGGGGTGCTGATCGCGGTGCTCGGCAGCGGGCCGGTGTTCCTGGTGAACGCGGCGTCGTTCGGCGCCGTGCTGTTCGGCCTGTACGCGATGCGGCAGAGCGAGCTGCACGTGGCCGAGCCGGTCAAGCGCGCCAAGGGGCAGCTCCGCGAGGGGCTGCACTACGTGCGCGGGCGGCCCGACCTGATCCTGGTGCTGGTCCTGGTCGGCTTCGTCGCCACGTTCGGGATGAACTTCCAGATGACCACCGCGCTCGTCGCCCGGGAGGTCTTCCACACCGGCGCGTCCTCGTTCGGGCTGGCGTCGAGCATGCTCGCGGTGGGCGCGCTCACCGGCGCGCTGATGGCCGCGCGCCGCGCGACCCGGCCGCGGCTGCGGCTGCTGCTGGTCGCGGCGCTGCTGTTCGGCGTGCTGGAGGTCGGCACCGGGCTGATGCCGACGTACTGGTCGTTCCTGGTGCTGCTGGTCCCGACCGGGATCGCGCTGATGACGTTCACGACGGCGGCGAACGCGACGATGCAGCTCGGCGTGGCGCCCGAGATGCGCGGCCGGGTGATGGGGCTCTACATGTTCGTGTTCCTGGGGACCAACCCGCTGGGCGCGCCCACCGTCGGCTGGATGGCCGAGCAGTTCGGACCGCGGCTGAGCATCGTGCTCGGCGGCGCGATCGCGGTCATGGTCACGCTGGTGGTCGGTCTGGTGGCGGCGCCACGTGGAACGGTCCGTCCGGCGCTCGCCCGGGTGCTGCACCCGCGCCGCCGCCTGGCGAAGGCGTGACGCGCAGGTGAGGGCGACGGGGCGGCCGGGTGCACGGCAATGTTCGGCTCCGTGCACGTGACAACGTGCGGTACCGGCTGAAAAGCTGATCGGGTGGCTCTCCGGATCTGTCCATGAGACTCTTCGTGGCGCTCGTACCGCCGCCGGTCGTCCTCGACGAGGTCGAGGAGGCCGTCGCGCCCCTCAAGGCGGAGGGGCCCGAACTCGCGTGGATCCGGCGGGAGCTGATCCACGTCACGCTGAGCTTCCTCGGCGCGGTCGACGACCGCACCCTCGACCGTCTGCTGCCCCGGTTGGAACGTGCCGTCGCCCGGCACGGCCGGCTGTCGCTGTCCCTCGCGGGCGCGGGCGCCTTCCCCGGCAACGGCGCGCACGCGCGGGTGCTGTGGACGGGCCTCTACGGCGACCGGCGCGGGCTGGCCGGGCTGGCCGCCTCGACGTCCGCCGCCGGACGGCGCGCCGGCACGCTCCCCGACAAGCACCCGTCCTTCCGGCCGCACCTCACGCTCGCCCGCTCCCGGCAGCCCGCGGACGTGCGGCCGGTGATGGAGGGGCTGTCGACGTTCGCGGGCACCGCGTGGACCGCCGACGCCGTCCACCTGATGCGCAGCCACCCCCCGGGCAAGCTGCACGGCCAGGTGGAGTACGAGTCCATGAAGACCTGGTCACTGCGCTGACCCCAGCCCCTGGTCCCCTTCGAGGGCCTGGCCCGGCGCGGGTCAGAGCTCGGGCGGCGGGGGAGCGGGACGATCGGCGTCGGGCGGGCCCCAGGGGAGCCCGAAGCGCTCGCAGGCGCGGCGCAGCTCATCGAGGTCGGGAGGGAACGAGACCTGCCGCAGCACTCGGCCGGACGGTCCCCAGACCACCAGCCGCGGCATCCGCTCGTTCGACTCGTCGATGCCGACGCCGCCGACCCGGTCGCGGGCCAGGTCCCATTCGACCCGGCCGCGGCGGGTGATCACCGCGAGCCCGGCCGGGGACACCCGGAGCTGGGCGCGGTTGCGGTCGTACAGCCAGTAGCCGCCGAGCCCGATCAGCAGCCCGGCCGGCAGCGACCAGACCGCCGTCGCGGCGAACCCGCCGAGGTCGGGACCGAGCCAGATCGCGCCGACCAGCGCGACCGCCTCGCACAGCAGCAGGCTCATCCCGTACGTCCCGAGCCGGGACCGCCGGGTCGCGTCGAGCTGCACGCCGGGCGCGGTGACCGGCCCGGGGGGCGCGGCGATGCCGGGCACGGGACGGGGGCCGGCGGCCTCCCCGGTCCCGGCGGCGCCCGCCCCCGCACCCGCGCCCGCGCCCGAGCCGGTCTCGGTCGGGCCGGTCTCGGACGGGCCGGACTGCGCCCCCACGGCCGCCGCGGCGGCGGGCTCGGCCTCCACAGCGGGCTCGGCGGCGGTCGCCGACAGGGTGGAGACGGCCGCGTGGAACGCGGCGCTGAGGTAGGCGTCGTACTCGGCGTCGGTGACCGGGAGCCCGGCCCTGAGGGCGGTCTCGCGCAGGTCGGTGCGGGAGATCCGCAGGGTCGACAGCGGCGCGGCGAAGAACTCGTCGCCGTCGGAGTCGTAGAGCCGGACCCAGGCGTGCCCGGCGATGGTCAGCAGCTCGATCCCGCCGATCCGGTCCTCGGGCATGCGCAGCACCACGTCGCCCGCGGCGTCGGCCCAGCCGAGGCCGCCCTCGGCGACCACCAGCCGCCCGCCCGGCACCTGCGCGAAGATCTCGGGCAGCCCCTCCAGGCCGTACTCGGGCGGGCGCGGCACCCGCGCCGACGGGGTGATCACCCGGTAGCCGTGGTCGTCGAGGGCGTGCGTGAGCTGGAAGGCGTCCAGCCCGTGCGCGGGCAGCCGGGCGATCAGCGCCAGCCGGTGGTCGAAGGCCAGCACCGCCGGATCGGCCCGCTGCGGCTCGCCGGTCAGCGGATCGGTGCCGAGCCCGGGACCGACCACGAGCGCGGCGACGCGCGTCGCCGGGAGCTCCTGGAGGCCGCGCCGCCCGGCACGGCCCCGCACCCGCAGCCGCCGGGCGGTGATCGTCCAGTCCACCCGGGCGGTGCGCAGCATCCGCCGGCGGGCCGCGAGCACGCCGGTGATCGCGGCCAGCGCCCAGCAGCCGGCCGCGAGCCGGGCGCCGAAGCCGACGGTGCCCTCGATCGCGACGCGCACGACCATGACGGCGCCGAGCAGGCCGGTGAGGGTGCCGAGCGTCGCGATGCGGCGGCGGCTGGGCAGCGGCGCCGGGGTCCGCAGCCGCACCGCCGCGTCGAGGCCGGCGCCGCCGGCGGGCGATCGCTCCGCGGTGCCGGCGGTGAGGAGGGAGCGCGGCTCGCGCGGCGGCTCGTGCGCGGCGGAGAGGAGCTCGGCCTCCTGGTCGAGCAGCCGCTGCTCGGCGGTGTGGTCGCGGGGGAGGCGGCCGGCGCCGGGGGTGTCGTCGAGGCCGGGGGCGCGCAGCGCCTCGTCCACCGCGGGATCGAGCAGGTCGGCGCTGTCGCCGTCGAGGACGTGCACCGGGATGCCGAGGCGCCGGGCCGTCACGAACAGCGCCAGCGGCTCCAGGCCCATCGCCGTCAGCCCGCCCGCCGACGTGCGGCCGAACCGGTGGAACACCGTCAGCGCGCCGTCGCCACTGGTGATCGCCAGCCCCTCGATCCGGGACCGCTCGTACCGGACGAGGCTCGTCCCGCCGGAACCGACCCGTTCGAGCCCCTGGTCGGACAGCCGCCAGTAGGGCCGGGGGCGCCGGCCGTGGATCTCGGGGGCCGCGCCCAGCAGCCAGGGGGCCAGGGCCACCGCCGCGATCAGCGCCGCCCAGAGCCAGACCGGACGGATCGGCACCAGCGCCAGCGCGACCGCCAGGAGGGCGAACGGCCCCGCGGCGATGGGACGCCAACGCCCGCCGGGTGCGCGCAGGCCCTCCAGCTGTTGCTCCACAGTCCGCATCCTCTCGCGGGTCCCCGCGGGCCCGTCGACTCCTTCCGCGATCCGATCCGCGCCCGTCACCGTGTTCCAGCGTGCCGGTCAGGTGCGGGCGTGCACTCCCGTCACGCGCGTCTCCGCATCACCCCGTACCCGACGACGGCGGCGATGGCGAGCACGAGGAACAGCCCCACCCGGGGGCCCTTACCCTCGCGGTGCCCCTGGTCGGCGTTGTCGTCCCCGGCCGCCTTGGGGGACGGCGAGGCGGCCGGCCGCGCCTTCTCAGGGAGGGAGACCTGGTACACCGGCTGGTTCGTGCCCTCGGAACCGACCAGCAGGGACCGTCCGTCGGCGGTGTAGGTCACCGACTCGCCCTGCTTCTGCGAGGGCAGCGACACCGACCGCAGCGATGGGCCGGGACGGCCGTCGGCGCCGACCGCGTAGGCGCGCGCGCCGAAGTAGGTGCGGATCACGTAGCTGCGGCCGTCGGGGGCGAACGCGGCGTCGGTGGCGATGGCGGGGGCGTCGCCGACCTCGCGCATCGTGTTGAAGCCCTTGGTGCTCAGCCGCGCGGGCCCCTCGTACAGCTTGCCGGAGAACAGCTTGGACGCGATGTAGAGCCGGTTGGTCGTCGGGTTGATCATCATGGCCTCGGCGTTGCGCGGCCCGTCCTCGTACTTGATCCGGAACGCGGTGGCGCGCAGCGTCTGGGTGCGCATCACGGCGGGCTCGGGGATCCGGTAGACGGTGACGTAGGGCCAGGCGCCACCGAGGTTGTCGCCGATGTCGGCCACGTAGATCGCGGGCCGCCCGCGCTCGTCGGCGCCGATCGCCATGGCCTCCCAGTCGCGCGCGCCGGCACCGGCCAGGGTCAGCACCGCGCGGGTCCGGCCGTCCGGGCCGAGCGCGAAGATCTCGGGCCGGCCGCCGGAGTCGTTGTGGGTGTAGACCACGCCCTTGTGCCGCCGGCTCGTCGCCAGCCCGCTGGACTCGCCGATCCGCGGATCGGTGACGGTGAAGACGATCTTTTGGTCGGCGCTCGGCGCGGCCGACGCGGGCGGCGCGGCCAGGAGCATCGGCGTCCCGGCGACGGCCAGCGCCCCGAACGCCGCGCCCGCCCGGCCGGCGCGTGCGCGGACGGCCCGGCTGCGGACGGCCCGCTCGCGGGCGGCTGTGTTCAATTCAGCAGCGCACCGATGACCACGGCGAGGACGAGCGCGGTCAGCACGGTGGGAAGCAGCCATTGGGGCGCGCGGTTCACGGTCCCGAGCTTATTCGGCCGGGCGCGCACCTCGAACCGGGCATCCATGATCTACATCTCATCCTGCGGGCGGGCGGCGGCGGGTCCACCGCCGCCGCCCGTCCGGACGGGTCAGAGGCGCTCGACGACGTGGTCGATGCAGGCGGTGAGCGCCTCGACGTCGGCCGGGTCGATGGCCGGGAACATCCCGATGCGGAGCTGGTTGCGGCCGAGCTTGCGGTACGGCTCGGTGTCGACGATGCCGTTGGCGCGCAGCGCCTTGGCGACCGCGGCGGCGTCGACGGCGTCGGTGAAGTCGATCGTGCCGACGACCTGGGACCGCTGCGCCGGGTCGGCCACGAACGGCGCGGTGTAGGCGGTCTTCTCGGCCCAGGTGTAGAGCCGCTGCGCGGAGTCGGCGGTGCGGGAGGTCGTCCAGGCCAGGCCGCCCTGCTCGTTCATCCAGTCGATCTGCTCGGCGAGCATCAGCAGCGTGGCGACGGCGGGAGTGTTGTAGGTCTGGTCCTTGACCGAGTTGTCGACCACGGTCTTGAGGTTGAAGAACTCGGGGACGTACCGGTCGGACGAGCCGATCTCGTCGATCCGGGCGAGCGCGGCCGGGGAGGCCAGCGCGATCCAGAGCCCGCCGTCGGCGGCGAAGCACTTCTGCGGCGCGAAGTAGTAGACGTCGGTCTCGGCGACGTCGACGGGGAGGCCGCCCGCGCCGGACGTGGCGTCGACCATGACCAGCGCGTCGTCCGCGGTGGTGCCGGCCGGGCGCTTGATCGGCATCGCGACGCCGGTGGAGGTCTCGTTGTGGGTGAGGGCGTAGACGTCGACGCCGGCCTCGGCGGACGCGACCGGGTGGGAGCCCGGGTCGGCGGAGATCACCGACGGGTCCTCCAGCCACGGCGCGCCCTTGGTGACCTTGGCGAACTTGCTGGAGAACTCGCCGAACACCAGGTGCTGCGATCTGGACCGCACCAGCCCGAAGGCGGCGGCGTCCCAGAACGCGGTGGTGCCGCCGTTGCTCAGCAGGACCTCGTAGCCCTCGGGCAGCGAGAACAGCTGCGCGAGGCCGGTGCGGACCCGGCCGACCAGGGACTTCACCGGCTTCTGCCGGTGCGAGGTGCCCAGGTAGGTCGAGCCGGAGGAGGCGAGGGCGGCGAGCTGCTCGGGCCGCACCTTGGACGGGCCGCATCCGAAGCGGCCGTCGGCGGGCTTGAGCTCGGCGGGAATGACAATGGCTGGATTCGCGCTGTCGGTCACTCGCAGCAGGCTACTTGACCTGCACTGGAGATCGCCGCCGGGTTCACATGCCGAGACGTGAGGTGTCGGTCACCGTCGCCGCGAGCGCCGCCGGATCGCCCATCCGGCCAGGACGATCAATGCGATTCCACAGATACCGGCATTGACGGCGGGCGGGTAGACCCAGTCGTCACCGCGCGTGTGCGCCTCGGTGGCCGTGCGTACCGAGTCGTAGGCGAGGAACGCCAGCAGGACGGCCGCGATCCCGAAGGCGATGCGTCCGGAAACGGCGTTGGCGCGGCGCCGCCGCTCTTGGCGTTCGGCCTCGTAGCGGAGCAGCTCCTCCGCCTCCGCGCGCCGCCGCTCGTCCCAGGTGGGGCCACCGGTGGGTGATCCGCCGGGTACACCGGGATCATCGGACGCGGCGGTGGCACGGCCGATATGGGCCGCAGGTCCGATGTCCCCTTCTAGTGGCTCGTCGGTGCTCACCGCGCAATCATGACAAAGCGCATCCTTCGTAAGGGCGGCGGGCCGAATTGAAGAAGATTCGATCTTTTTCGCTACGCACGGCGTCCTACGGACAGGAGGCTGGAACACCAAAAGAGTGGTCGGGGGGCGACATAGGGGAAGCGGGGCGTTCAGCATGCCGGGAGGCGCTGATCGGGTATTGAGCGAGGACCGGCTGCGCGGAGTGCTCGACCTGTTCGAGCGGCTGCGCGAGCGTCCCACCTGGCGGCGGCGGGAGCGGTTCCGTCCCCTGCTGCTACTGCTCGGGCCGGGCAACCACACCGGCCGGGTCGCCGAGCTCTTCCAGAAGCGCTGCGAGGACGAGCGGGCGCCCGTCTCGCACATCGCCGCCGATACCGCCGCCACTGACGTGTCCGGGGTCCTGCGGGAGGCCAAGCGCGAACTGTCCCAGCCGTCCAGCCGTCCGCGCGGTGAGTCGCCCTTGCGGTTCCCGCTGCTGGAGATGGCGCTGTGGCTGCGCGACCTGCGCGAGATCCGGCTCCAGGGAGACCGGACGCCGCCGCGCCACGCCTCCGCGTCCGAACGGGAGAACCACCAGCTCGTCCAGGAGCTGACCCATCCGCCCGTCGGCGACAACGAGAACTCCCGCCGCAGGCAGCTCAACCGGGTCATCCGGGGGCGCGGCCGGGACGTGCTGCGCGACCTGGAGGAGGGCCCGCGCGGACGGACCGCGACCTTCCTGGCGTTCCTGGAGCAGATCGCCCCGATCGGGGTCGCGGTCGTGGCGCTGCTGAGCGCCGGCGCCGCCGCCGCGCTGGACCTGGCGGCGGCGGTCCTGGCGGCGATCCTCGGGCTCGGGTTCGTGGCCGTCCAGATCGTGGCCCGCACCCGCGGCTGGTACGGGGTGCACCGGTTCGGCTGGTTCCTCAGGCAGCCGTACCTGCACCGGGACTCGACCGGGTTCCTCGGCTTCGCGCTCGGGGTCTTCGACCCGCGCCCGGTGGAGGCCGACGACCACGCCGAGCAGCTCGACCTGCTGCTGGTCGCCGCGTTCCTGGAGGACCTGCGCCGCAACTACCGGCGCGACTACCGGCGGGTGGCGTGGGCGCGCGTCCGCTACCCGGTGGTCATCCTGGAGCACCTGTCGCCCGGCCATCCCGGCATCCGGTTCGTCGAGCTCGTCGAGCGGGTCCGCGCCGACAACCAGGACGACCGGGGGCTGCCCGACTTCGACCCGCTGGTGGTCACGGCGGGCGTCGACCCGACCGCGCCCGCGGGCGACGACCCGTCCGCCCCGCCCGGGCCCCGGCTGGTGGACCGGATCACGCAGGTGATCCGGGTCGACATGTCCTCCGGCGAGCCGCGGGACGTCGTCGCGTCGCGCTTCCTGTGGGCCCGGTACCGGCGCGAGCAGCGCGTGGTCGAGGCGCTCGGCACCCGGCGGGAGCTGCGGGTGGACGTCACCGCCGACCCGGGCGGCGACCTGCCCCCGGTGCGGCCGGCCAGGCGCCGCCCGCGCGCCACCCATCCGGCGCTGCCGTGGATCGCGATGGTCGCGGTGCTGGGCGCCTCGGTGAGCGTGATCGCGGTGCAGGCGGTGCAGTACTGCTCCCCGCTCCAGATCAGGCGGACCGCGAGCGGGGAGTGCATCGGGATCACCGACGGCTCCTACCACTTCGGTGAGAACGCCCGCGGCGCGGGCAAGGACAACCGGCTGACCCCGGTGCTGAAGCGGATCCAGCGGCTCAACGCCGATGTGGCCTCGTCCGGCAAGCCCTTCGTCACGGTGGTCTACCTGGGCCCGCTGACCGCCGATCCGGCGATCAAGAACCGGCAGATCGACCTGCTCGCCGGGGCGCAGGGCGAGCTGGTCGGCCTCGCCATCGCGCAGCGCCGGTTCAACGAGGCCAGCCAGCACCTGCGGCTGCGCGTGCTGGTGGCCAACGCGGGTGCCAAGTTCCGGCACGCCGAGCAGGTCGCCGAGCAGATCAGCGAGCGGGCGCTGCACGACCGCTCCATCGTGGCGGTGGTCGGGTTCGAGCAGAGCCGCGCGCAGACCCAGGACGCGATCAAGACGCTGGCCACGTCGGCGCTGCCGCTGATCGGGACGGCCAACAGCTACGGCAGGACGGCGGAGCTGGACCGGGGCGGCTACTCGCCGTACTACTTCAGGCTGGCGCCGCCCAACCGCCGGCTCGCCGAGCACGCCGCGTTCTGGGCCCGCAACGGCGAGCTGGAGGGCCGGCCCGCCCGCAGCGCGGACGTGATCTACGACGGCGACCCCGACGACCTCTACAGCAAGGACCTCGCGACGGAGTTCCAGCGCCGGTTCGGGAAGAACGCGGTGCGGATGTGGCCCTACCGCGACCCGGGCGAGCTCGGCGAGGCGGTGGAGCGGGCGTGCCGCGACCCGAAGGACATCTTCTACTACGCCGGGCGGTCGGACGAGTTCCGCGGCTTCGTCTCCGGGCTGGAGAACACCTGCGACAAGACGCCGGTGGTGCTGGCCGACGACGAGATCGCCAAGTACGTCACCGACAACGCCCGGGAGATCGGCGCGAAGGGCACGTTCAAGCTGTACTTCACCCCGCTGGCGGCGCGGGAGGCGTGGACGCCGCGCTGGATCGGGCCCGAGCAGGCGGTGCAGACCTTCTACACCGACTACGAGCCGTTCGTCGCGGGGCTGGTCGGCAAGAACACCCCGGCCGACCGGATGCCGTCGGTGACCCGGGCCGCGGTCAGCTACGACGCCGCCACGCTGACTACGACGGTGGCGCAGCAGGTGTACTGGGAGCAGGGCACGGTGCCGACCGCGGCGAGCGTCTACGCGGAGCTGAGCGACCCGCAGCGCTACGCCCTGCGCAAGGGGGCGAGCGGCGTGCTGCGGTTCGGGCCCCGGTCCACCGGCCACGAGGTGACCGACAAGGCGGTGCTGCTGACCACGGTGCGCGGCAACGGGACGCTCGAAGTGGTGGCCATCTGCGGCAGGCTCGTCCTGAGCGGCCAGCGGGGCGCGCCCTGCCCGCCGAAGGCCAAGGACGCGGCGGACGGGTGACGCGGGGACGGACAAGGCCCCCGGCGGTGGCGGATTCGCGGGGTCGCCGGGGGCCTCATGCGCGTGCGGGGGTGCGGCTGCGTCGTCAGGCGCCGTGGCGCTTGAGGGCCTCTGCCGCCCCGGTAACGTCCTTGATGGAACGGGTGCCGGGGCCGGTGTAGCGGGCGCTCGGCCTGACCAGCCGGCCGGTGCGCTTCTGCTCCAGGATGTGCGCGGCCCACCCTGCGGTGCGGCCACAGGTGAACATGGCGGGCATCATCGAGGTCGGGACGTCGGCGAAGTCCAGGATGACCGCGGCCCAGAACTCGACGTTGGTCTCGATCGGACGGTCCGGACGGCGCTCGCGCAACTCGGCCAGCGCGGCGTCCTCCAGGGCCTTGGCGGCCTCGTAGCGTGGTGCGTCGAGCTCCTGCGCCGTCCGGCGCAGGACCCTGGCGCGCGGGTCCTCCGCGCGGTAGACGCGGTGGCCGAAGCCCATCAGCCGCTCGCCGCCGTCGAGGATGTCGGTGACGACCTTGCGGGCGTCGCCGAGCTGCTCGACCCGCTCGATCATCGGGAGTACCCGGGCGGGGGCCCCGCCGTGGAGGGGTCCCGACATCGCCCCGATGGCGCCGGAGATGCTGGCGGCCACGTCGGCGCCGGTGGAGGCGATGACGCGGGCGGTGAAGGTGGAGGCGTTGAGCCCGTGCTCGGCGGCCGAGACCCAGTACGCGTCGATGGCCCGGACGTGCTTGGGGTCGGGCTCACCGCGCCATCGGATCATGAACCGCTCGGTGATGGACCGGCCCTCGTCGATCCGGTTCTGCGGGACCATCGGGCTGCCGATGCCGCGGGCCGACTGGGCGACGAACGAGAGCGCGGTGACCGAGGTGCGGGCGAGGTCGGCGCGGGCCTCCTCGTCGGAGATGTCGAGCAGCGGGCGCATCCCGTAGGCCGGGGCCAGTGTGGGCAGCGCGCTCTGCACGTCGACCCGCACGTCGCCGGAGGTGACCGGGAGCAGATGCGGTTCGGCGGGGGTCAGGCCGGGGGCGAACGCGTCGTCGACGAGGAGGCCCCAGGTGTCGCCGAAGGCGACGTGCCCGACGAGTTCCTCGATGTCGACGCCCCGGTAACGGAGCGCGCCGCCTTCCTTGTCAGGCTCGGCGATCTCCGTCTCGAAGGCTACGACCCCCTCGAGACCGGGTTTGAAGTCGGACATGTGTCGTCCTGCCTTTCGTGCCCGTAGTGATAAGGCGGTGCCGTGCCATTGAACCCTGTCCACCTTACTGACCAGTACCCAGGACCCTGTCAGATGCACAATGCCCAGGTGAGAGGCTCAGACGCTGTGGATCGCACTACGCCCGACCCCGCACGGCTCCGGAGATCCTACGAGGTGGGGGAACTGACCGAGTCGTCCGTTCCGTCCGATCCGGTGGTGCTGTTCGCCGCCTGGTTCGCCGCGGCGGCGGCCGTCCTGCCCGAACCGAACGCGATGGTGCTCGCGACCGCCTCGGCCGACGCGGTGCCGAGCGCGCGGACCGTCCTGCTCAAGGGATACGGCCCGGACGGCTTCCGGTTCTTCACCAACCTGACGTCCCACAAGGGCCGTGACCTGGCGGAGAACCCGCGGGCGTCGCTGGTCTTCCCCTGGCATCCGATGTCCAGGCAGGTGCGGGTCTCCGGTCTCGTCGCGCAGCTGCCGCGCCGGGAATCGGCCGAGTACTTCAAGAGCCGCCCGTACGGATCGCGCCTCGGCGCGTGGGCGAGCGAGCGCCAGTCGGCGGTCATCTCCGGGCGGGACGAGCTGGAGCGGCGCTTCGCCGAACTGGAGGCGCGCTGGCCGGATCCGGCCGATCGGGGGACCGAGGCCGGGGCCGGAGCCGAAGCCGGGGCCGACGCCGTCCCGCTGCCGGACTTCTGGGGCGGCTACCGGGTCGTCCCAGAGACGATCGAGTTCTGGCAGGGCCGCCTCGACCGCCTGCACGACCGCATTCGCTACCAGCGGACCCTCTCTGGGGAAGGGGAGGCGGTCACGGAGCAGTCATGGGCAAGGTCCAGACTGTCTCCGTGACACCGGAACAGCACCCATCTACCCAAGACACTCCTGACAGCGGCACTGTTCCCGACAGCGATACCGCCCCCGCGTCCGCCTCTCCGCCGCCCCTGGGAGGACGGCGCGGGACGCTGCGGCGGATGGCGATCGACACCCGCCCGCTCCGGCATTCCGCCTTCCGGCGGCTGTGGCTCGGGCAGGGTGTCTCGTTCATCGGGTTCCAGGTCACGGCCGTCGCGGTGCCGGTCCAGGTCTACGACATGACCGGATCGTCGTTCTGGGTCGGGGTGCTCGGCGCGGTGAACCTGGTGCCGCTGATCGTGTTCGGGCTCTGGGGCGGCGCGATCGCCGATCATGTGGACCGGCGCCGGCTGCTGTTCTTCTCGTCCTGCGTCACCTGGGTGTCCACCCTGCTGCTGCTGGCCCAGTCGCTGCTGGGGATCGGCAGCCTGTGGCTGATCATGGGCGTGGTCGCGGTGCAGGCGACCGGGTTCGCGCTGTCCTCGCCGACCCGCAGCGCGATCATCCCCCGGCTGCTGGACCGCGAACTCGTCTCGGCGGCCAACACCCTCAACTTCACCGCCGGCCAGGTCGGCATGCTGGCCGGGCCGCTGTTCGCCGGGGTGATCCTGGCCCGCTGGAACTACTCCGCCGCGTACGCGCTGGACGCGGCGCTGTTCACGGTCGGGCTGTACGCGGCGCTGCGGCTGCCGCCCATCCCGCCGCTCGGCGAGGTCACCGGCTCTCCCGGGCTGCGCGCGGTGTTCGACGGGCTCCGCTACCTGGCCACCCAGCCGGTGCTGATGATGTCGTTCGTCGTCGACATCATCGCGATGGGCGTGGCGATGCCGCGGGCGCTGTTCCCCGAGCTGGCCGACACCAGGTTCGGCGGCGAGGGCGCCGTGGGCTGGCTGTTCGCGGCGATCGCGATCGGCGCGGTCCTCGGCGGGCTGCTGTCGGGCTGGATCGGGCGGGTGCACCGGCAGGGCGTCGCCCTGGTCGTCTCCATCGTGGTCTGGGGGCTGGCGGTGGCCGCCGCCGGGCTGGCCCACCAGCTCTGGCTCGCGGTCGCGCTGCTGGCCGTCGGAGGCGCGGCCGACCTGGTCTCGGCGGTCTTCCGGCAGACGATGCTCCAGACGTACGCGCCCGACGAGATGCGGGGACGCCTGCAAGGGGTCTTCACCGTCGTCGTGGCGGGCGGCCCCCGGCTGGGCGACATGCGGGCGGGCGCCACCGCGGCCGTGGCGGGCGCGTCGGTGTCGTGGGTGGGGGGCGGACTGGCCTGCGCGGTGCTGGTGGTGCTGGTGGCGGTGGCCGTCCCGGCCCTGCTGCGGTACGACACCCGTACCGCCGAGCCCGTCGCGATCACGGACGCGCAAAGCTGAGAACGTCGGTGGCAGCGCATACGGTCCCTCTGAGGGGAAGAAGCGGTGCGGTTCGCGTGTTGTGACGAGTCCGTCGCCGGTGAACCGGCACACCAACGCACCGGCGATATCCGCCGGCGCCGTCCGCGAACACTCTCAGCAAGTAGACTCGACGCCACAAGACTGGAGGGAGCTGTGACCTCACACGGCCTGATCGATACCACGGAGATGTACCTCCGTACGGTGTTCGAGCTCGAAGAGGAGGGGATCATCCCCCTTCGCGCGCGCATCGCCGAGCGGCTCTCGCAGAGCGGCCCGACGGTGAGCCAAACGGTGGCGCGCATGGAGCGTGACGGGTTGCTGCGGGTCGAGGGGGACCGGCACCTCGAGCTGACCGATAGCGGCCGAGACCTCGCCACCCGCGTGATGCGCAAGCACCGCCTGGCCGAATGCCTCCTGGTCAACGTGATCGGACTCCCCTGGGAGGACGTCCACATCGAGGCGTGCCGCTGGGAGCACGTCATGTCGGAGGAGGTCGAGCGCCGCCTGGTCGCGCTGCTCGACAACCCGACCACCTGCCCGCACGGCAATCCCATCCCCGGCCTGGACGAGCTCGGCGGGCACGGCGACGACTCGGCCGCCGCGCCGCTGTCGGTGATGACCGCCGTCGCCAGCCCGGGCGGCGCCGGAGCCGTCATCCGGCGGATCAGCGAGCAGGTTCAGGGCGACAGCGACCTGATGCTTAGACTCAAGCAAATTGGGATACAACCGGGACGAGAGGTGACCCTTCGGGCAACGGACGACGGTGTGCGGGTGACATGTGACGACGAGGCGGACGACCCGGCGACCGAGCTCCCGCGCGACATCGCCGAGCACGTGTTCGTCAGCAGGCGCTGACCTCCCGGCGTGCCGCCCCCCGACTCCGCCCATCTGGTCTATACCGAAGATCTCCGTACCGGCACGCCGTTCAGGCGTATCCCGGCGGCGGGTTCGTCGTTCAATACCAGAGAGGAAGCACGCGGAGCACCAGGGAGGCGGCAGCCGGTGATCGTCGCCTCGGGGGGACAGGCGCCTCCGGGCAGAGCGGTGCGGTGCGTGACGAGAGCGGTCACCGGCGGACCGCTCCTGTGATCAGGATGGGGACATGAAGCGTTGGGGGGAAGCGCCGGTCGAGGCGCATCTGCCACCCGAGACCGTCCTCACCCAGATGGAGATGGCGGTCATCGTCTGCGACCGCTTCAGCAACGTCATCTACGGCAACGCGTTCGCGCGGCAGCTCTTCGGGTTCGGCGGCGACGACGTCATCGGGCACTCCATCCTGTCGCTCGGCATCGCCGAGGAGGACCACGAGCAGGCCACCGAGCTGGCCCGGCACGTCCTCAAGGGCGGGGTGTGGGAGGGCACGTTCTGCAACCTGCGCGCCGACGGCACCACCGTCTACACGCGCGCGCACGCCGTGCCGCTGCGGCACCCGTCGGGCTCGGTCGACGGCATCGTGATCTTCGCGCGCGAGGCGCTCCGCTCCAACCAGCGCGAGCAGGACCGCTACGGCCTGATCGAACGGGTCGGCGAGCGGCTCGCCGGGTCGCTGGAACTGGAGACCACGTTGCGCCGGGTGGCCGACACCCTCGTCCCGCAGCTCGCCGACCACTGCTTCATCGACCTGTTCAGCGGCGACCGGCTCTTCCGGCGGGTGTCGCGGCACGCGGGCGACTGGACCCCGCCGCCCGGCACCTGGGCCGAGATCGGCGAGCCGATCTCCTATCCGCCCGGCCACTTCAGCGCCAAGGCGATGAGCCGGCGCGACGCGGTGCTGGTCGAGGACATGGTGCAGCACCGGTTCTCCGCGCCGAACGAGTCGTCCAAGCGGCTCGGCGACGAGATGGGCATCACCTCGGTGATCTCGGCGCCGCTGCTGGTCCGCGGTGAGCTGCTGGGCGTGATGAGCCTGGCGCTGTCCAACCTCACCAAGCGCACCGACCCGCACTACGACGGCTTCGACCGCGACCTGCTCGGCGCCATCGCGGGCCGGGTCGCGCTCGCCGTCGACAACGCCCTGCTGTTCGAAGAGGAGCGCGAGACCGCGCTGGCGTTCCAGAAGCACCTGCTCCCCGGCGACCGGCCGCCCCGCCTCGACGGCCTCCAGATCGCCTGGCGGTACGAGCCGGCGCGCCCGCTGGAGTCGCACGGGCACGGCATCCAGACCCAGGTCGGCGGCGACTGGTACGACGTGATCCCGCTTTCGGCCGGCCGGGTCGGGCTGGTCATCGGCGACGTCGAGGGCCGCGGCGCCCGCGCCGCCGCGGTGATGGGGCAGCTCCGCGCCGCGCTGCGCGCGTTCGCCCAGGACGACCGCGCCCCCGCCGACATCCTGCGCAAGCTCGACGAGTGGGTCCGCACGATGACCCGCCCCGAGCGGATGCGGTCCGGCTGGAACAGCGACGACCTGGTCCGCCCGCCGTTGGTGTCGTGCACCTACTTCGTGTACGACGCCTGGTCGCGGGTGCTGGAGTTCGCCAACGCCGGCCACGACCCGCCGCTGCTGATCGTCGACGGCCAGGTCAGCGAGCTGGACTTCGAGAGCGAGGGCGCGATGCTCGGCGTCCGCGCCCCCGGACTGGGCGGCGAGATCCTCTTCAACGAGGAGACCGCCGAGCTCAAGCCGGGCGCGACGCTGGTGCTCTACACCGATGGGCTGATCGACCGGCGTCCCCGCGAGAACGGCGACTACTACACCCGCGAGGAGTCCCGCGAGCTGGTCCGCGCGGCCGTGTCCGAGGTGGCCCGCAACGGCGTGGAGGCGATCGCCAACGCCGCCTACGAGGCGGTCGAGGGCGACATCGACGACGACGTGGCCATCGTGGTGATCCGTACCGCGGCGGACGAGCTGGCGGTCGAGGAGCGCAGCTTCCCGGCCGAGCCGATCATGGTGTCGGAGGCCCGCCGGATGGCCGCCGACACCTTCGTCACCTGGGGGATCCTGGACGAGCAGGCCGAGCTGGCCTGCCTGTTGGTCTCCGAGGTCGTCACCAACGTGGTGCTGCACGCCACCACGAGCCCCGCGCCGCGCCGCGAGCTGATGCTCCCGGTGGTGGTCGGGCCGGGCCCCGGCGGCGAGGGGCGCGGCGGCGGGTCGCCGGTCCAGTTCAACCCGCCGGGCTTCGACGACGGCGCGTTCGACAGCGGCGCCTTCGACGAGGACGACTGGAACCTGGGCGCCGACCTCGGCCGGCGCGAGCCGCCCACCAAGGAGTTCCGGCTCCGGCTGCGGCGCGGCGCCGACGCGATCTGGGTCGAGGTGTTCGACTCCGACATGCGGCTCCCGCGCATCCGCAGCGCGGGCGAGACCGACGAGGGCGGCCGGGGGCTCTACCTGGTCGACCAGCTCGCGAGCCGCTGGGGCGCCCGGCCGACCGCCGATGGCAAGGCCGTCTGGTTCGAGCTGCCCCTCGCCCCCGGCTCCTGACCGCCCACCTCCTGATTGCCCGCCTCCTGATCGCCCGGCCCCCTGGCCCCTGACCGCAAGCGGCCACCCGGCGTACGGTGGGAGGGTGCGCGCGTGGGTGGTCGAGAAGCCGGGACCGGTCGAGACCGGGCCGCTGCGGCGCGCCGACCGCGAGGTCCCCGAACCGGGCCGCGGCGAGCTGCTCGTCCGGGTGCTGGCCTGCGGTGTCTGCCGCACCGACCTGCACGTCGCCGAGGGCGACCTCCCCGTCCACCTGCCGGGGGTGACGCCCGGCCACGAGATCGTCGGCGAGGTCGTGGCCGCGGGACCGGACTGCCGCCGGGCGCCCGGCGACCGGGTCGGCGTGGCGTGGCTGCGCGGCACCTGCGGGACCTGCCGCTACTGCCGCCGCGGCACCGAGAACCTGTGCCCGTGGTCGGTCTACACCGGATGGGACGCGCACGGCGGCTACGCGGAGTTCACGCTGGCCGTCGACGCGTTCGCGTACTCGCTGCCCGACGAGATCGACGACGTGCGCGCCGCGCCGCTGCTCTGCGCGGGGATCGTCGGCTACCGGGCGCTGCGCCGGGCCGAGCTGCCGCCCGGCGGCGCGCTCGGCCTCTGGGGGTTCGGCGGGTCGGCGCACCTCGCCGCGCAGATCGCCGTCGCCGAGGGCGCCGCCGTGCACGTCTTCACCCGCAGCGCGGAGGCGCGCGAGCTGGCCCTGTCGCTCGGCGCGGTCTGGGCCGGCGGCCCCGACGGGATCCCGCCCGGCGCGCTCGACTCGGCGATCATCTTCGCTCCGGCGGGGCCGCTGGTGCCCCTCGCGCTGGAGCGGCTGGACCGCGGCGGCACGCTCGCCATCGCGGGGATCCACCTGACCGACGTCCCGCCGCTGAATTACGAGCGGCACCTGTTCCAGGAACGCCAGGTCCGCTCGGTGACGGCGAACACGCGCGCGGACGGCGAGGAGTTCCTCAGGCTGGCGGCGCGGCTCTCGGTGGCGGTCACGACCCGTTCCTACGGGCTGGACGAGGCCGATCTGGCGCTCGGCGACCTTGCGGCGGGCCGCTTCACCGGCGCCGCGGTGCTCGTGCCCTGATCTGGCCGGAACCGGCCAGGACCGTCCGCGCCGGTGGTGAGATCGGCCCGGTGGTCAGGCGCCCCGGTGGTCAGACCGGCTCGGCGGCGATGTGCGCCCACGACTGGGTGAACCACAGCTCGCCGCCGATCACCCTGGGCTTGGTGCCGGTCCGGGGGCCGCCGTCGACCTCGGCGGTGAGCGCCGCGCGGATCCGGTCGGCGGCGCCGGCGTCGTGCGCCCCGGCCAGCCAGGGCTCGACGGGGCGTTCCACGGTGAAGGCGTCCAGCCGCCGGACCGTCGCGCCCGCCCCGGAGATCAGCTCGGTGAGCCGGGTGATGGACGGCGTGCCGGGATGGTCGGGATCGCGGATCCGCTCGATCCGGTCGCGGCCGGGCCCGGCCCGGGTGCCCTGCACCAGATCGGCGATGATCAGCCGTCCGCCCGGCCGGCAGACCCGCAGCAGCTCGCGCAGCACGCGGTCGGGATCGCCCAGGCGGTAGAGCGAGAACCGGGCTGTCACCAGTGAGAACGCGCCGTTCCGGTACGGCAGCCTGCGGGCGTCGGCCTGGATCTGGGCGCCGTGGGGGATGTCGCGATGCCGCGCCGTCCCGGCGTGCGCGAGGCGCGCGGAGTGGGCGGGCGTCCCGACGAGGTCGCCGGAGCCGGAGATGCGGACCGGCCCGGTGCCGAACATGACGGTGGAGGTCCGCCCGCGGCCCGGACTCGCCGCCGCCCGCGCCGCCTCGACGGCGGTGACGTGCCGGACCCGCGGGCCGAGGGCGGCCGGCAGCGGGCCGGGTCCGCGCGCGACGTCCAGGCAGACGTCGTCGCGGGCGGGCTCGACGAACTCCAAGAGGCGCCGGAGATGAGGGGTGACCACGCCACCGGACTCCTGGATCTCGGTAGCCGGTTGCGGCACGTCTGCTCTCCCTCGGCTCGGGCCGGTCTCACCTGGCGGGGTCCCGCCCGGCCCACCGGTGGCGGACGCGCGTCTCCGGTGGGCGTCGAGCGGTATTGAAGCCGGTCTCGCCAGGTATGACTCTCCTGGCGGCCCGGAAGTTCGCCGCTCTCCGGTGGAAAATACGCCATGCCGCCGCTACCGCATGCTCTGCCCCCACATCGCCAGCGCCACCAGCACGAACACGATCACGACCGCCACCCGGGTAGGGGCCGGCACACGCAGCCGGACCGCCGCCCAGCGCACGCAGAACGCGCACAGGAGCGACATCACGGCAAGGCTGAGGATCCCTTCCATGGCCACCTTCGTTCGGGAGGACGGGGTCTGTCCCCAGCAGCCTAAACGGGTAAGGGAAGGCTTGCCCTGATGGCCGAACCGGGTTCTGGCCGGGATAGCCTCGCGCTGTGGCAGATGCGAAGGAAGAACAGCGGCGGGACCGTCTCGACGACCTCATGCTCACCGTGGCTCGCGGCCGGATCGCCATCGGCGCCGCCGCGTTCGTCGCCCCGGGGCTGACGGTGAAGCTGATGGGAATGGGCGGCGGTCCGTCCGACCGGTCCTCATCCGGGGGGCGACCCCCGGGCCCCCGTCTCCGGGTCGGGCGGTCCTCGCTTCGCTGCGGTCCGTCCGACCCGGGCCGTGACTACGTCACTCGGATGTTCGCCGCCCGGGAGATCGCCCTCGGTGCCGGATACCTGCTCAGCAAGGGCTCCGGCCGCAAGCTCTGGGCGCGGCTCGGTCTGGTCGTCGACTCCCTCGACCCCGTGAACGGGCTGCGCAGCCGTCCGGGTCTCCCGCTGTGGGTGGCGGCCGGCGCGGTCGGCGTCTCCGGCGGGACCGCCGCGATCGGTGCCGCCAAGGTCGCCAGGGACATCGTCCGCTGACCCGCCCCGGCGCCCCGCGGTGTGATCTCCACGGGCACGGTGGGTAGATCTCCCCGTACGTTCAGGCACCGGGGGGCGCTGGGATGACCGCTGACAGTGTGACCAGGGCGAGCGAGCCCATGCCCAAGGGCAGGAACCTCTTCGTCATCCTCGGCGCGCTGATGCTCGCCATGCTGCTCGCGGCGCTGGACCAGACGATCGTGTCGACCGCGCTGCCCACGATCGTCAGCGACCTCGGCGGGCTCAACCACCTGTCCTGGGTGGTCACCGCCTACCTGCTCGCCGCGACGGCCTCGACCCCGCTGTGGGGCAAGCTCGGCGACCAGTACGGGCGCAAGCGGCTCTTCCAGACCTCGATCGTGCTGTTCCTGATCGGGTCGGCGGCGTGCGGCCAGGCCGGGGACATGCTCCAGCTCATCGTGTTCCGCGCGCTCCAGGGGCTCGGCGGCGGCGGGCTCATGGTGCTGGTGGTGGCGATCGTCGGGGACGTGGTGCCGCCCCGCGAGCGGGGCCGCTACCAGGGCATGTTCGGCGCGGTCTTCGGCGTCGCCAGTGTGTGCGGGCCGCTGCTCGGCGGCTGGTTCGTCGACAACCTGTCATGGCGCTGGGTGTTCTACATCAACCTGCCCGTCGGGGTGCTCGCGCTCGTGGCCGTCGCGCTGGTGCTGCACACCCCGTCCCAGCGGGAGCGGCACCGGATCGACTACCTCGGCATCCTGCTGATCGTCGGCTGGTCGGTCGGGCTGGTGCTGATGACGACCTGGGGCGGGACGCGGTACGCCTGGACGTCCCCGCAGATCATCACGCTCACCGCCGTGTCGCTGCTGCTCATCGCGGTGTGGGTGCTGGTGGAGCGGCGCGCGGCCGAGCCGGTCATGCCGCCGCGGCTGTTCGCCAGCTCGGTGTTCTCGCTGGGCTCGGCGATCAGCTTCGTGGTCGGCTTCGCGATGTTCGGCGCGCTGACCTTCCTGCCGATCTTCCTCCAGGTGGTGCACGGGGTCAGCCCGACGATGTCGGGTGTGTACCTGCTGCCGATGATGCTCGGCCTGCTCGTCGCGTCGGTCGGGTCCGGGCAGTTGATCAGCCGCACCGGCCATTACAAGATCTATCCGGTGGTCGGCACGCCGATCATCGCGGCGGCGCTGTTCCTGCTGTCCGGGCTGGACGAGACCAGCTCGACCCTCCAGATGAGCCTGCGCTTCGCGCTGCTCGGCTTCGGCCTCGGGCTGGTGATGCAGGTCCTGGTGATCGCGGTGCAGAACGCGGTGGCGTACGAGGACCTCGGGTCGGCGACCTCGGGGGTGACCTTCTTCCGGCAGATCGGCGGTTCGTTCGGCGTCGCGGTGTTCGGTTCGGTCTTCAGCAACCGGCTGGCGAGCAACATCGAGGACCTGGCGCGGAAGCGGGTGCTGCCGCCCGGGTTCGACCCCGCCGCGGTGCAGGGGAACCCCAACCTGATGGACCGGTACCCGCCGCAGGTGAAGAGCGAGGTGCTGCACGCCTACGCCCAGTCGATCGACACCGTGTTCCTGTACGCGGTCCCCGCCGCGATCATCGCGTTCGTGCTCACCTGGTTCCTGCGCGAGGTGCCGCTGCGGGAGACCTCGCAGACCCACGACTACGGGGAGGGGCTCGGCGGGGCGCCGACCGTCCGCTCGTCCAGGCACGAGATCGAACGGTCGCTCAGCACGCTGATGCGCCGGGATCGCCGGGCCAAGGAGATGTACTCCCGGCTCGGCGCGCACGCCGGGGTCGACCTGCCCGCCGGGAGCATGTGGGCGCTGTGCCGGATCGCCCGCGACGGCACGGTCTCGGGGCCGGAGCTGGCCGAGCGGGCGGGCGTCGAGCCCGAGGCGGGCACCCCGTTCATCGACCGGCTGGTGGCCGACGGCTATGTGGTGCGGCACGGTGAGGGGCGGATCAGCGTCACCGGCGCCGGTCAGAGCGTCGCGGACCGGCTGATCGAGGCGCGGCGGGCCGGGCTGGCCGAGCACCTGGAGGGCTGGTCGCCCGAGGACCACCCCGAGCTGTCCGAGCTGCTGTCGCAGCTGTCGCGCGACTCCCTCGGGGACGATGCCGACGGCCCGGACGTGCACGCCGCGCCCGGCCGCCACCGCCACCGCCGCCGGGCCTGATCGGGACCGAGAGCAGGGTCACACGTGGCGTCGCGCCCGCGGCGATGTAATCTCGTACCGACTGACCGAATCTCACTCGGTTTCGGGACGGAACCCAACCCCTGGTTTTGGAGGCGTAGTGGCCGAGGCGTACATCGTCGGCGCGGTCCGTACCCCCGTCGGTACCAAGAAGGGCGCTCTCAAGGACGTGCACCCCGCCGACCTCGGCGCGCACGTGCTCAAGGAGCTCGTGGACCGGACCGGGGTCGACCCGGCCGCGGTCGAAGACGTGATCATGGGCTGCGTGATGCAGGTCGGGCCGCAGTCGCTGGACATCGCGCGCACCGCGTGGCTGTCGGCGGGCCTGCCCGAGTCGGTGCCCGGCGTGACCATCGACCGGCAGTGCGGATCGTCCCAGCAGGCGATCCACTTCGCCGCGCAGGGCGTGCTGTCGGGCACCCAGGACCTGGTCGTCGCGGCGGGCGTCGAGCAGATGGCCATCGTCCCGATGGGGTCCTCGGTCGCCATGGCGATGGAGAAGGGGATGCCCTTCCCGTACGGCGACGGCTGGGTCGAGCGGTACGGCATGCAGGAGGTGTCGCAGTTCCGCGGCGCCCAGCTGATGGCCGAGAAGTGGGGCTTCAGTCGGACCGACCTGGAGGGGTTCGCGCTGGAGAGCCACCGGCGCGCGGCCAAGGCCATCGAGGCCGGCTACTTCGACCGGGAGATCGCCCCGATCGCCGGGCTCAGCCGGGACGAGGGCCCGCGGCCCGACACCACGATGGAGAAGATGGCCGGGCTCAAGCCGCTGCGCGAGGGCTGGGACATCACCGCGGCCGTCGCCTCGCAGATCTCGGTCGGCTCCTCGGCGCTGCTGATCGCCTCCGAGGAGGCCGTCAAGCGGCACAACCTGACCCCGCGGGCGCGGATCCACACCCTCGCGCTGTGCGGCTCGGACCCGGTCTACATGCTGACCGGCCCGATCCCGGCGACCGAGAAGGCGCTCGCCAAGAGCGGCCTGAAGATCGACGAGTTCGACGCCTTCGAGGTGAACGAGGCGTTCGCCCCGGTGCCGATGGCGTGGGCCAAGGACACCGGCGCCTCGCTGGAGAAGACCAACCCCAACGGTGGCGCGATCGCGCTCGGCCACCCGCTGGGCGCCACCGGCGGCATCCTGATGACCAAGCTGCTGCACGAGCTGGAGCGGACCGGCGGCCGGTACGGCCTCCAGACGATGTGCGAGGGCGGCGGCCAGGCCAACGCCACCATCATCGAGCGCGTCTGACCCGTCCGGCACGGGCATGATCGACGGCGGGCGGGTCCGGTGCGGGCCCGCCCGCCGTCGCGTCCGCGCGCCGTCCGTGCGCGCCGTCGCGCTCACCGAGGAGGGGCATGTACGAGACGATCGTCTACGAGGTGGCCGATCGGGTCGCGCGGATCACGCTGAACCGGCCGGAGGCGCGCAACGCGCTCAGCGACGCGATGATCGACGAGCTGCTCGACGCGTTCGAGCGGGTCAAGGCCGACGACGGCGCGCGGGTGATCGTGCTGACCGGGGCGGGCGACCGGGCCTTCTGCGCCGGCGCCGACCTCGGCGGGCTCGGCGCGGCGCAGCGCGCCGGCCGGGGCGTCGCCGCGGCGGACGCGATCAGGGAGAGCGGCCCGTACCGGCTGTTCACCGCGTTCCCCGGGCTGGGCAAGCCGATCATCGCCCGGCTGGCCGGGCACGCGGTCGCCGGCGGGCTGGGGCTGGCCGCGTCCTGCGACCTGGTGGTGGCCGCCGACGACGTCACGCTCGGCACCCCCGAGGTCAACGTCGGGCTCTGGCCGATGATGATCATGGCCGTGATCAACCGGAACGTGCCGCCCAAGCAGGCGTTCAAGCTCTACTACACCGGACGCCGCGTCACCGCGGCCGAGGGTCGCGACATCGGCCTGGTCACCGAGGTCGTCCCGCGTGCCGGGCTGGACGCCAGGGTGGACGAGCTGGCCCGCGACATCGCCGCCAAGAGCCCGATCGGGCTGCGTCGGGGTCGCGACGCGTTCTTCGCCATCGAGGGCCGCCCGCTGGAGGACCAGATCGCGCACCTGCTCGGCGAGCTGGTGGAGCTCGCCGAGACCGAGGACGCCCAGGAGGGCGTCACCGCTTTCCTCGAAGGCCGCGCCCCCGACTTCCAGGGCCGCTGAACGTCCGCAGGACAGGAGGACCGGGCAGAGCGCGGAGCGATGTCGCGCTCGCCCGAGCGCGGCTGGCGTCCGAGCCGCCAGGCGAGGACGCGGGGCCGGGGGCTTGGAAGATGCAGGCCAGGGCATGTCTCTGACAATTGCCGGGTCCAGGCGATGACGGCGTTGAGGACGACGGCGGCGCGGTAGACGGCGGCGTCGACTCCGGCGGGCGCGCAGATGGCCGCGGATCGCGCGGGGCGCGGGCTAACACATGCCGATATGTGCATATGATGGTGCCATGGCACGAGCAGCGACGACGTCGGACGTCTTCAATGCGGTCGCCGAGCCGCAGCGCAGGGAGATCCTGATGCTGCTGCGGGCGGGTGAGCGGCCGGTGACCGAGTTGGCCCAGGAACTGGGGATGACCCAGCCGGGGGCGTCCAAGCACCTGCGGGTGCTCCGGGAGGTGGGGCTGGTGCGGGACCGCAGGGCAGGCAAGCAGCGCCTGTACGGCCTTGACGCCCGCGGGCTGCGGCCGGTTCACGAGTGGACCGGCGGGTTCGAGCGGTTCTGGGACGAGAGCTTCGACCGGCTGGACGCATATGTGCAGGACCTGAAGCAGGAAAGGCAGGAGGAGTAGCCGATGAGCGAGAGAGGACGAGGAGCGCCGGCCCAGTCCGCGACGGCTGACCGCGAGATCGTGATCTCCCGGGCCATCGACGCACCGCGGGAACTGGTGTTCGAGGCGTTCACCGAGGTGCGGCACCTGTCGCGATGGTGGGGGCCGGAGGGGTTCACCACCACCACGCGGGCGTTCGAGTTCCGCGTCGGCGGGGTGTGGGACTTCGTGATGCACGGACCGGACGGGACAGACTACCAGGAGTGGATCTCCTGGACCGAGATCAACCTGCCGGAGCGGATCGCGCTGCTGCACGGTGAGTCCCGCGGCGACCCGAACGCCTTCGAGTCGGTCCTCACGTTCGAGCCCGACGGTGCGGCGACCCGGATCGAGATGCGCACGGTGTTCCCCACCAAGGAACTGCGCGACGAGGCGGCCGAGAAGTACCACGCGATCGAGGGCGGCCGGCAGACCCTGAGCAACCTGGCCGCCTACGTCACCGAGATCGTTCGAAAGGGAGTTGAGGACTGATGGCCGGGAAAGTGTTCTTCAGCGTGTCGATGTCCCTGGACGGGTTCATCGCGCCCGAGTCCCCCGAGGAATTGATGCAGCGGCAGTGGATGGAACTGCAGGCGTGGGTCTTCCCGCAGCGATTCTTCCGGGAGAACCTGAAGCTCGGCGAGGGCGGCAAGGAGGGGCGCGACAACGACATCGTGCGGGAGACGTTCGAGCGCACCGGCGCGAACGTGATGGGCAAGCGCATGTTCGACGCCGGCGAGCAGATGTGGCCGGAGGAGCCGCCGTTCCACACGCCGGTCTTCGTCGTGACGCACGAGAAGCGTGACCCCTGGGAGCGGCCGGGTGGAACCACATTCCACTTCGTCAACGACGGCATCGAGTCCGCGCTCGACCAGGCCCGCGAGGCCGCCGGCGACCGGGACGTCCGCATCTCGGGCGGCGGCGCGACGATCGTGGAGTACGTAAACGCCGGCCTGATCGACGAGTTCTCGATCGCGCTGTCGCCCGTGCTGTTCGGCTCCGGAGTTCGCCTGTTCGAGGGTGTGGACGCGGGCCGCGTGGCCCTGGAGCCGGTTCGCGCGGAGCCCTCCCCGAAGGTGACGCACCTGACCTACGCAGTCCGGGAGCGCTGACCGTCTCGACCTCAGTGCTCCCCGCCGAGACCTCGACACCGCTCCAGGCTCTCGGCCGCGCCGCGATGCATTTGCCAGACACGCCTTAGGTGAGGCTGAGGCTGAGCGTGCGCTGGATGCGGGCGGCCGTGGCCCGCAGCCGGTGGATCGACGCCTCGGCCTTGGGCAGCCGGCCCGCCCGGCAGGAGACGGCCAGCGCGCCGATCGCGGTGCCGGTGGCGTCGGTCACCGGCACCGCCACGCAGCTCGTGCCGAGCGCGTACTCCTCGCGGTCGACGGACACCCCGGCGGAGGTGCGCAGCGCGCTCAGCAGGCGATGCGGCTCGGTGATGGTGTGCGGGGTCAGGTCGACCAGCGGATGCCGGGCCAGGTGGTCGCGGCGGCGGTCCTCGCCGAGCTGGCTCAGGATGCACTTGCCGATCGCGGTGGCGTGCGCGGCCTCGTCGAACCCGACCCACAGGTCGACCCGGGGCGTGCGCGGCCCGTCGGCGATGTCGATGATGCGGATCTCGTCGTCGACGTGCATGCCGAAGTAGGACGCGGCGCCGAGCTCGTCCCGCAGCGAGACTAGGGTCGGGCGGATGCGGGCGAGGAGCTGCTGGGTGCGGCTCTGCCCGTGCAGGGACTGCACCCGGTCGCCGAGCACCCACACGCCGTCGGACAGCCGCGTCGCGTAGCCCTCGTGGGCGAGGGTGCGCAGCAGGTGGTAGGTGGTGGCCAGGGGGAGCCCGGTCTCGCGCGAGAGCTGCTTGGCGGGGGCGCCGCTCGGATGCGACGCGACCGCCTCCATCAGGTGCAGCGCCCGCTGCACAGAGGCGATGAGAGTTGGTCTCCGTGTCTCATCCATCACGCACAGCGAACCCCTCCGGCCCCCAAGGGTCAAGACCTTTGGTGATACTTGGTCCATTGGATCACTTCTGTCATGGCTTGGTGGGCGGTTCCCGGAAGTGGCCCTCCCGCCGCCCGTACCGCTCCGGCCAGGGAAGTGTCGCGGAGTGTCGCCATCTGAAAACTCTCTGCCCGCACTCGTCGCGGTATGTGGATATCTTTCAGGTACGGCAGAGCGTCAGGGGGCGGATCGGTGCTCAACGTCATCGTCGACGACACCCGTGATCCGCCTCGCAACCTGGCCCTCGACGAGGCGCTGGTGCGCGCCGGGCCGGCGCCGCGCCCGTCCCCGATGCTGCGCGTCTGGCAGACCCTGCCCACCGTGATGCTCGGCCGGTTCCAGGACGCGGCGGTCGCCGCCGACCTGGCCGCCTGCGCGCGCGACGGGATCCAGGTCGCCCGGCGGGCCACCGGCGGGGGCGCGGTCTACACCGACTCCGGCACGCTCTGCTTCACACTCGTCCACCACCAGGACCACCGCCGCGGGCCCGCGCGGATCCCCTACCCCCGGCCCGGCGCGCGGCCCGACCTCGACGTGCTGGTGGCGAGGGCGGTCGAGGAGTTCGGTCTGCCCGCCGCCGCGCTCGGCGACGGCACCGTCGTCCAGGCGGCGCGGCTGCGCACCCGTTCGGCGTCGCTCACCCACGTCGCCGTCCACGTGCGGCGGATGCCGCCCCACGGCCGCCGCTACATCGTCCCCGCCGGCGTGTCGGATCCGGCCCCGGGCGGGCCGCGGCCGGGCCGCCGCACGCTGGCCGACTTCGAGCCCGAGGTGACGCTCGACGCGGTGCGCGCCGCGGTGCTCAGCGTCGTGGTGGACGAGTACGGAGCCGCCTGCACCCGCCGTCCGGACGCGGTCGAGCGGGCGGTCCGCGACCACCTGCACACCGTCCGCTACGGCGAGAGGGCCTGGCATCTTGCCGGGTCAGGCGGTCTGTACGGGAGGGGTCTGGCGTTGCCGGACGACAGCGGCGAGGGGTCCCACTAGCGAAAAAGGCACCACACGGCGTCGCCGGACGACCCGGGTAGGTAGACTAGCGCGACCTTGCGCCAGAGATCGGATACGCCCGAGCGAGACTCGGCCTCCGGTGAGGCGAACGACAAGCCGAACGCACACGCACTCAGCGAGTGGGATGTATGCAGTCACCTGTTCAGAACAAGTCCATCGCAGGCACGCTCCTGAAGGTTCTCGGCAGCGGCCCTGAGAAGCCTGCGCCCGTCCGCACCGCCGGGGACGGCGAGCTCGTCCAGCCGGCCGCCGGGGAAGGTGCCCTGGAGAACCACCTCGGCGGCGACGAGGCCCGCAACTACCGCAAGTACGAGTACGAGACCGTGGCCCCGCACGTGGGCCGGTCCCTGCTGGAGATCGGGTCCGGCCTCGGGCACTTCTCCGAGCAGTTCTCCGGACGCCTCGACTACCTCGCCGTCAGCGACAACGACCCGTACTGCGTCGGGGAGCTGCGCAAGCGCTACGACGGCAACGACGCCGTCGAGGTGCTCGACCTGGAACTGCCGGCCGAGATCGACATCCGGCAGAAGGTCGACACCGTCGTGATGATGAACGTCCTGGAGCACATCAAGGACGACGTCCAGGCGCTGCGCGACCTCGCCGCGGTGACCGAGCCGGGCGGCCGGATCGTCGTCTGGGTGCCCGGTTACATGCAGCTCTACGGCGAGTTCGACCGCAAGGTCGGGCACGTCACCCGGTACACGCCGCAGACGCTGGGCCGGTCGGTCCGCGAGGCGGGGCTGGTGCCCGAGGTGCTCAAGCCGATCAATTTCCTGGGCGGGCTCGCCTGGTGGTTCGCGGTGCGCCGCGGCGGCGCCGGCTACCCCGACCCGCGGCTGGTCAAGATCTACGACCGGACCGTCATCCCGGTCACCCGGACCCTGGAGCGCGCCATCCGGCCGCCGTTCGGGCAGACCGTCTTCTGCGTCGCGCGCGTCCCGCGCTGACCCCTACCGAACCCGCTCACCGCTCGACCGGGATCCGCTCGGCAGACCGCTCGACGGGATCCGCTCGACCAGCCCGCTCATCCGAGCGGCTCACCCGAGCCGCGCCGACCAAACCCGCTGATCCCGCCGGCCCTGCACCCCGCCGACGCCGCGTCTTCCGGCGTCGAATGCGCAGGTGCCGCACTCTCAAGGCGCCGGGCTCTCCGGCGTCGCCTCTCCTTCCGGCGCCGTTCGCCTTCGGCGCCGCGTCTCTTCGGCAGCACGGCCCTCGGACGGCGGAGTCCGGGCCGGTGCCGCGCCGGCATACTTTCGGGGACAGGTCCCTCCACACGGGACCTGTCCCCGCGCGGGTTCCCGGCGCCGGGTGGTCGGTACTCCGCCGGCAGCCCCGTGCGGGAAGGGCCTGACGCCCTACCGACGGCTTTTAGGTACTCACATCGGGATGTCTCCCGATGCCCGCCCGTGCCCGCTCCTAGAAGACTGGGCAGCGGCCGGACGAGCCACGGACCGCCTCTCCATGCGGAGAAGTGCCGCGTACTTCCGCGGGTCGTGTTCTCAGAAGGCCAGCCACTGAAGTTCCCGTGTGGTCCGACGATCCGGCGACGGGGGCCCGGGAGGGGTGGTCCCCGCCGTCGGATCCGGACCGCGCACGGATTCGGTGGCCGCTCCAGAGCCGGCGCCCCGAGGCACTGCGTGCCCGGGGCGCCCAGCCGTCCCGGCAGCCGGTTCCAGCCGGTCCCGGCCCGCTCAGGTGCCGGGCGCGGTGGTTCAGGGCCGGGCGCGGCGGCTCAGGTGCCGGGCGCGAAAAGGGACAGGCGGTGGGCCGTCGCGGCGGCCTCGCCCCGGCTGGCCACCTCCAGCTTGGCCAGGATGTTCGAGACGTGCACGCTGGCCGTCTTCGCCGAGATGAACAGGGCCGTGGCGATGTCGCGGTTGCTGTGCCCGTCGGCGACCAGCCTGAGCACCTCCAGCTCGCGCGGGGTCAGCCCGAGCGTGCCGCCGCCGCGGCGGGGCGCGTGGCCGTTGGCCTCGCCGGGCAGCCGGGCGCGGCGCGACAGCGCGGTGATGCGGTCGCGCAGCGGCCGGGCGCGCAGGCCGTCGGCGAGCTCGGCGGCGCGGCGCAGCCGGTCGGCGGCGCGCTCGCGGTCGCCGACTCCGATCGCGGCCTCGGCGGCGTAGGTCAGCGTCTCGGCCCACGGGTAGACGCGGCCGAGCTCCGCCCATGCCGCGGCGGCGTCGTCCCAGGCGCGCGGATCGGATTCGCCGTGCACGCGGGTGGTGTGCGCGTGGAAGGTGGCGCGGTGGGCCCGCTGCGCGGCGCCGCGCGTTTGGAGGGCGGCGGCCCGCTCCTCGAGCAGCGGGAACGCGGGCCGTCCGTCCAGCCGGGCCTGCTCGCCCAGTTCGGCGCAGGCCGCCGCGCCGAGCACCAGCACTGGCCAGGAGTAGCGGGCGTCGTCGGGCAGCCCCGGGTGGGCGAGCACCGGACGCAGCGCCTCGAGCGCCTCGGCGGGCCGGCCCTCGGCCAGGGCGAGGGCCGTCTCCAGCCGGATGCCCGCGAACAGGTCCTGGGTCTTGCGCCACATCACGGTGCGGGCCTGGGCGAGCCTGGCCGCGGCCTCGGCGAGGTCGCCGCGGCCGAGCGCGATCTCGCCCGCGAGCACGAACAGCGAGGTGCGGATGGTGAGCGGCGGGTTCTGGTCGAGGGCCTGCCGCAGCACCTCGTGCGCCTCGTCCCAGCGGCCGAGGGCCACCATCGGCTCGGCCATGTTGATGGCCAGGAACGATCCGTGGGTGCGTCCCAGCCCGCGTTCCCGGGCGTGCTCGATGCCCTCGCCGGCGACCTTGATGGCCTCCTCGTGCCGTCCGGCGCCCTCCAGGTAGTGCGACAGGTTGACCGCGACGCGCATCCGCAGGGCCGTGCCGCCGGCCTGATGGGCGATCTCGTGCGCCTTGCGGAGCGAGTTCTCGGTCTGCCGGTGCTCGTCGGCGTCCTGGTCGGCGCCCTCGCCGTAGTCGATGTTGACGCAGGACAGGGTGAGCAGCGCGTGCGCCTCGGCCGTGATGTCGCCGAGCTCGCGCGCGATGGCGAGCGACTCGCGGGCGGCGCGGGTCGCCTCCTCGGTGCCGTGCAGCAGCCGCCCGTACTGGGCCAGGGTGTTGAGCGCGCCGGCCCGGTCGAGGTTCGGCGGGTCGGCCGGCAGCAGCTCGACCGCCTCGCGCAGGTCCTCGATGAAGCCGTGCTTGGCCAGCTGGTAGGACATCTTGCCGCGCTGCTCCAGCAGCCTGGCGCGGTGCGTGACGCGGGTCTGCGGGGCGTGCGGCGGGTCGGCGTCGTCGAGCACGCGGAGGGCCGCGGTGGCCAGCTTGATGCCGAGCTCGAACTCGCCGGCCAGGTCGGCGGTGGCGACCGCCTTCTCCAGCACCCGCAGATGGGACGCGCCGAG
Source organism: Actinomadura xylanilytica (assembly GCF_030283145.1). Taxonomy (GTDB): domain Bacteria; phylum Actinomycetota; class Actinomycetes; order Streptosporangiales; family Streptosporangiaceae; genus Spirillospora; species Spirillospora xylanilytica. The sequence goes on along the minus strand of NZ_JASNWE010000001.1, from coordinate 2,354,432 downwards.
GCGTTCGGCGGCGTCCGGCACCCGGTCCCAGAGTTTCAGGACGCGCGACAGCATGGTCAGGCACTCGGCGTAGGCGGCGGCCTTGCGGGTGTCGCCCGCCGCCCGCCACGCGCTCACCAGCGCCCAGGTGGCGTCGTGCGCCGAGTTCCAGTGGTGGCTCAGCTCGACCCAGAGCCGTCCGGGCGGGACGAGCCCGGCGTCGTTCTCCAGCGCCTGGGCGTAGCGGGTGTGCAGGCGGGTGTGCTCGCCGGGCAGCAGGTCGTCGTGGATGGCCTCGCGGATCAGCGCGTGCCGGAACGCGTAGCCGTCGCCGTCGACGACCAGCACGCCGGCCGCGACGGCGGGCCTGAGCACCCGGGTCAGCGCGGGGTCGTCCAGCCCGGACACGGCGCTGAGGAGCGCGTGCTCGAGGCGGGTGCCGCCGCCGGAGGCGTCGCGGAGCACGTCCTGGGTCTCCTCGGGCAGCCGCTGCACGCCGATCAGCAGCAGGTCGCGCAGCGACTCGGGCAGCTCGCAGGCCAGCGTGCCGTCCTCGTCGAGCAGCGCCTCGACGAACAGCGGGTTGCCCTCGCTGCGCGCGTGCACCCGGTCGACCAGGTCCGGCGCCGGCTCGTGCCCGAGCCGCCGGGCGGCCAGCGCGGCGACGTCGGCGTGCGAGAGCCTGGTCAGCTCGATCCGGTGGACGCGGTCGACCCGGTCGAGCCCGGCGAGCATCGTCCGCAGCGGGTGGGTGCGGTGCAGCTCGTCGGTCCGGAACGTCACCACGATCAGCAGCGGCGCGACGCCGACGTTGCGGATCAGGAAGGTCAGCAGGTCGCGGGTGGACCGGTCGGCCCAGTGCGCGTCCTCGATCACCAGCAGCACCGGGCCGCGCTCGGCCAGCCGCTCCAGCAGCGTCAGCATCAGCTCGAACAGCCGGGCCCGCTCCTCGCCGGACGCGGGGTCGGTCTCGGGCTCGCCAAACTCGGGCAGCAGCCGGGCCAGCCCCGCGGTGCCCGACCGGGGCAGCAGCTCGGCGACGCCCGCGATGCCGATGTCGCGGACCAGGTCGCGCAGCACGGTGGTGAACGGGGCGAACGGCAGGCCGTCCGAGCCCAGCTCCAGGCAGCCGCCGACCAGCAGCCGCGCGTCGGGTTCCAGCGTGGCCGCGAACTCCCTGATCAGGCGGGTCTTGCCCAGCCCGGCCTCGCCGCCGACCAGGACGGCCCCGGGCGCGGCGGCGAACGCCGACCGCAGCCGGTCCAGCTCGGCCGACCGGCCCACCAGGACGGGGCTCGTCATGCTCACATTCACCTCATAAGCATGCCAAACGCGGCCGGTACACCACTCCGAATATCAGTCCGTGAGACGGTCCGCGCCCCAGCCCTGGCCGCGGTGCCCGTCGAGCTCGGCGACCGGGCCGGGCGGTAGCGGCGGGTGGGTGAGGGTGCGGACCGGGCTGCCCACGGTGCCGTCGCCGATCACGCCGCGTTCGCGGAAGTGGTCGTGGTCCATCAGCTCCGCGCGGGTCAGCAGCGGCGCGACCGGCGCTCCGGCGGCGGTGAGGCGCTCGACGGCCTCGTCCCTGGTGAGCCGTGCGACGGCCGCCGCCACGTCCGCGTCCAGCTCGGCCACCCGGCCGAGGCGGGCCGCGAAGGGGACGCCCGCGTGCTCGGGCAGGCCGAGCGCGCCGCAGGTCGCCGCCCACAGCCGTTCCTCCGACACCACGCCCAGCGTGATCTTGTGGCCGTCGCGGGTGGGGTAGATCCCGTACCCCGGGACGGGGCCGCCCGCGCGGGCGGCCCCGGTGGGCGGCCCGGTGGTGGCCGGTCCGGTGCCGGCCGGTACGGTGCCGGCCCAGTTGGCCAGGACGTCGGCCATCCCGAGATCGATCCGGTCGCCGGTTCCGGTGGCGCGGGCCTTGAGGCAGGCCGCGGTGATCGCGAACGCGGCCATGGTCGCCCCCGCCATGTCGGCGACGGGGAGCTCGTCGCCGGGCGAGACCGCGTCCTGGGGCAGCGCTGAGGCGTACGCGCGGTAGTTGACGTCGTGTCCGGGCACGTGCGCCAGGGGGCCTTCCGCCCCGTACCCGGAGAGGGAGCAGTAGACCAGAGCGGGGTTGGCGGCGCGCAGCGCCTCGTGGCCGACGCCGAGGCGGTCCGCGACCCCCGGCCGGAAGCCCTCGACGAACACCTCGGCGGTGCGCGCGAGCTCCAGGCAGCGGTCCCGCCCGGCGTCGTCCTTGAGGTTCAGCTCGATGCTGCGCTTGCGCTGGTTGAGCAGGTCGAAGTGGCTCCGGAACGCGCGCATCGGCTCGCCGCCGGGCGGCTCCACCTTGATCACGTCCGCGCCGAGCTGGGCGAGGAGCTGGGTGGCGTACGGCCCGGGGCGCCACATCGTCAGGTCCAGCACCCGCAGCCCGTCCAGCAGTGCCATCGAGGCCCCCTCGCGCGTCGCGGTGATCGCCCCACGCTGCCGTCCCGCCGGCGGATATGTCAAGCGAGCGCTTGTTTGTCATTTCGCGACTCGGCGCGGCCATCGCACCTCCTGGGTCCGCGTGGCCCCTTGTTCCGTGACGGGGCGGGCGGAAGGCTCACCTGGCATGCCCCTTCACGTTCCGTGGCTTCTGCCGTCCCTCCTCGTCCCCTTGGTGCTGGCCGTCTCCGGAACTCCCGCCGCCGACGCTTCGCCGCTGCGCGCGGAGCCGCTGGCGCCGCTGGTCGGGCTCTCCGCCGATCGCCTCGCGCTGGCGGACGAGGTGGCGGCGGCCAAGTGGGGGACGGCCACGCCGATCGAGGACCCGGTCCGAGAGCGGGCGGTCCTGGACGACGTGACGGCGCGTTCGGCGGCGCTCGGCCTCGACCCGGACGCCGCCGTCCGCGTCTTCCGCGACCAGATCGAGGCGGGCAAGCTCGTCCAGCGGGGTCTGCACCGGCGCTGGACGGCCCGTCCCTCGACGGCCCCGTCCCGGCGCCCGGATCTCGGCAAGGAGGTGCGGCCCGCGCTCGACCGGCTCACCGGCGCGATCCTCGCCGAACTCCAGCGGACCGCCCACGTGCGCGCGAGCGCCTCGTGCGCGCCCGAACTGATCGAGGCGTCCGCCCGCGCCGGGACCGAACGCCGCCTGGACGTCCTGCACCGGTCCGGCCTCACCAGGGCCCTGCCGTCGGTATGCCGAATCAGGTCGTGACCCAAACGGGATTCGGTTGTTTTGTGTCGGAGCCGCGGGTGGGTGATGCTGGGGGCGTGTCAACGGAGACTCTCACCGGCGCGCGACCGAGCGGGGCCGAGCTGCGCGCGTTCCTGCACGGCCTGCCGGGCGTCGACCAGGTCGGCGCCGACGAGCGGGCCGCGCGGCTGGCCACCCGCTCGATCAAGACCTCGGCCAAGGCCCAGGCCATCGACATGGCGATCTCCATGGTCGACCTCACCACGCTGGAGGGCGCCGACACCCCCGGCAAGGTGCGGGCGCTGTGCGCCAAGGGCGCGCGGCCCGACCCGTCCGACCCGGGCGTGCCGCGGGTCGCGGCGATCTGCGTCTACCCCGACCTGGTCGGCGTCGCGGTCGAGGCGCTCCAGGGCACCGGCGTCGGCGTCGCGAGCGTCGCGACCGCCTTCCCGTCCGGGCGGGCGCCGATGGAGGCCAAGCTGGCCGACACCCGGGCGGCGGTCGAGGCCGGCGCCACCGAGATCGACATGGTGATCGACCGGGGCGCGTTCCTGGCCGGCGACTACCTGACGGTGTACGAGCAGATCGCCGCCACCAAGGCGGCGTGCGGTGCGGCGCACCTCAAGGTGATCTTCGAGACCGGCGAGCTGGCCACCTACGACAACGTGCGGCGCGCGTCCTGGCTGGCGATGCGGGCCGGCGCCGACTTCATCAAGACCTCCACCGGCAAGATCTCGCCCGCCGCGACGCTGCCGGTGACGCTGGTGATGCTGGAGGCGGTCCGCGACTTCCGCGACCGCACCGGGCGGCAGGTCGGCGTCAAGCCGGCCGGCGGCATCCGCACCACCAAGGACGCGATCAAGTACCTGGTGCTGGTGAACGAGACGGCCGGCCCCGACTGGCTGTCGCCCGCGTGGTTCCGGCTCGGCGCGTCCAGCGTGCTCAACGACCTGCTGATGCAGCGCCGCAAGCTGGCCACCGGTGTCTACTCCGGGCCCGACCACTTCACCAAGGACTAGCGATGGACTTCGAGTACGCCCCGGCACCGGAGTCGCGCGCCGTCGTCGACATCCGCCCCTCGTACGGGCTGTTCATCGGCGGCGAGTGGACCGACGGCTCCGGCGGCGACCGGCGCAAGACGATCGACCCGGCCACCGAGGAGCCGCTCGCCGAGTTCGTGGTGGCCACCGCCGCCGACGTCGACCGGGCGGTGGCCGCCGCGCGGGCCGCCCACGACCGCGTCTGGGGCCCGATGCCGGGCCGCGAGCGCGCCAAGTACCTCTACCGGATCGCCCGGATCATCCAGGAGCGCTCCCGCGAGCTGGCGGTGCTGGAGTCGATCGACAACGGCAAGCCGATCCGCGAGTCGCGCGACGTCGACCTGCCGCTGGTCGCCGCGCACTTCTTCTACAACGCCGGCTGGGCCGACAAGCTCGGGCACGCCGGGTTCGGCCCCGACCCGCGCCCGCTCGGCGTCGCCGCCCAGGTGATCCCGTGGAACTTCCCGCTGCTGATGCTGGCCTGGAAGATCGCCCCGGCGCTGGCGTGCGGCAACACCGTGGTGCTCAAGCCCGCCGAGACCACCCCGCTGACCGCGCTGGCGTTCGCCGAGATCTGCCGCCAGGCCGAGCTGCCGCCCGGCGTGGTCAACATCGTCACCGGGGCGGGCGAGACCGGCCGCGCGCTGGTCGCGCACGACGGCGTCGACAAGGTCGCCTTCACCGGTTCCACCGATGTCGGACGGCAGATCGCCCGCACCGTGGCCGGCACCCGCAAGCGGCTCACCCTGGAGCTCGGCGGCAAGGCCGCCAACATCGTCTACGACGACGCGGCGCTCGACCAGGCCGTCGAGGGCGTCGTCAACGGGATCTTTTTCAACCAGGGGCACGTCTGCTGCGCCGGGTCCCGGCTGCTGGTGCAGGAGTCGATCGCGGACGAGCTGCTCGGCCGGCTCAGGACCCGGATGGCCACCCTCCGCGTCGGCGACCCGCTCGACAAGAACACCGACGTCGGCGCGATCAACTCCGCCGAGCAGCTCGACCGGATCACCGCGCTGTCGGAGGCCGGCGAGCTGGAGGGCGCCGAGCGCTGGTCGCCGCCCTGCGAGCTGCCCGAGCGCGGCTTCTGGTTCGCGCCGACCCTGTTCACCGGCGTCGCGCAGTCGCACCGGATCGCGCGCGAGGAGATCTTCGGCCCGGTGCTGTCGGTGCTGACCTTCCGTACCCCCGCCGAGGCCGTCGAGAAGGCCAACAACACGCCGTACGGCCTGTCGGCCGGGGTCTGGACCGAGAAGGGCTCCCGCGTCCTGTGGACGGCCGAGCGGCTCCGCGCGGGCGTCGTCTGGGCCAACACCTTCAACAAGTTCGATCCCGCGTCGCCGTTCGGCGGCTACAAGGAGTCCGGCTTCGGCCGCGAGGGCGGACGCCACGGACTGGAGGCCTACCTCGATGTCTGAGCCGACGAGCACCGACCCGATCAGCACCGCCCCGCCCGGCACCGGTCGGATCGGCGTCCGGAAGACCTACAAGCTGTTCATCGGGGGCGCGTTCCCCCGGTCCGAGTCCGGCAGGTCGTACGTGGTGAACGACGCCAAGGGCCGCTTCGTCGCCAACGCGTCGCAGGCGTCGCGCAAGGACGTGCGCGACGCCGTCGGCGCGGCCCGCAAGGCGTTCGGCGCCTGGTCGGAACGTACCCCGTACAACCGCGGTCAGATCCTCTATCGGGTCGCCGAAATGCTGGAGGGGCGCCGCGCGCAGTTCGTGGACGAGCTGCGCGCCGCCGGGCAGGCCAAGTCCGCGGCGTCCACCGAGGTCGACCAGGCCGTCGACCGGTGGGTCTGGTACGCGGGCTGGGCCGACAAGCTCGGCGCGGTGGTGGGCTCGGCCAACCCGGTCGCCGGCCCGTTCTTCAACTTCTCCACGCCCGAGCCCACCGGCGTCGTGGGGGTCATCGCGCCCGACTCGCCGCTGCTCGGCCTGGTCTCGGTGGTCGCGCCGGCGATCGTGTCCGGCAACACCTGCGTGGTGGTCGCGGCCGAGCCCGCGCCGCTGCCCGCGATCACGCTCGCCGAGGTGCTGGCCACCTCCGACCTGCCCGGCGGGGTGGTCAACCTGCTGACCGGACGGCGCGCCGAGCTCGCGCCGTGGCTGGCCTCGCACATGGACGTCGACGCGCTCGACCTGGCCGGGATCGTCTCGGGCGGCGCGGAGCTGGAGGAGGCCGCCGCGGGAAATCTCAAGCGGGTGATTCGGCCGGGTTCCGGCGACTGGTCCGAGGAGCCGGGAACCGCCCGTATGACCGCGTTTCTGGAGACCAAGACCGTGTGGCATCCGGTGGGCGTGTGATCCCAGAATTTGCCGTGTGTGTGTAGAGCGTCACGAAGTGTGGAATAGATCTCCCCGTAACTGATCATCACGGGGGGGAGATCAGTGGCTACCAATGTCGCATCGCGTACGGCCACCGGCCGAGGGACGGCCGCCCGTACGACGCGCACCACAGGCAAGGGCACCACAGCCACCAAGACCGGCGCCGCCAAGAAGACCACGGCGGCCCGGCGGACCAGCGCGGCCGGCAAGAGCACGGCGGCGCGCGGCACGGTCCGGGCGTCCACGGCCAAGCGGCCCGCGACGACCAGGACCGCGGCCAAGAGCACGACCAGGTCCACCGCCAAGAAGAGCACCACGGCGGCGCGCAAGCCCGCGACCACCGCCCGCACCACCCGGTCCGGCACGGCGCGTACCAGCGCCGCGTCCAGCCGCGGCGGTGCGGCGGCGGTCACCAAGGTCACCAAGGCCGCGACGCAGGCCAAGGCCGCCGCCACGCAGATGAAGTCGGTGGCGACCAAGGCGTCCTCGTCGGCCAAGGCCATGACCGCGATGACGCGGTCGATGACCAGCGCGACCAAGGCGATGACCGAGGCCGCCAAGGCGATGAACTCGGCGGCGAAGGTCATGACCGCCGCCAGGGCGTCGGCCGCCCGCACCACGGCCGCCCGCACCACCGCCGCCAAGCGGCCCGCGGGCACCCGGGTCACGCGCACCCGGACGGCCGCCAAACCCGCCGCGAGGTCGGCGGCCAAACCGTCCACCAGCAAGGCGTCGACCAGCAGGTCGTCGACCAGCAAGGCGTCCACGACCAGGGCGTCCGGCACGAGGTCGGCGGCCGGCAGACCGGCCGCGCGGAAGACCACGACGGCCAGGTCCGGTACGTCCCGGGCCGGCACGTCGCGTGCGCGCACCACGGCCGCCACGAGCCGGACCAGGACGACGGCCACGGCCCGTGTCGCCAAGCCCAGGACGTCGGCGGCGCGCAAGACCACGACCGCCGCCAGGAAGCCGGCGTCCGGCTCCACGACCGCGCGCAGGAGCACCGCGACGGCGCGCAAGAGCTCGTCGACGACGGCGCGGAAGGGGCCGGCCAAGGCCCGGCCCGCCACCGCGCGGAAGACGACGTCGGCGGCGCGGTCGCGGTCCACGGTCAGCAGCCGTGCGACCGGGACCTCGTCCGCGCGCAAGCCCGCCACGGGCACCGCACGCGCACGGGCCGGCCGGACGCCCGCCGGCAGGACGGCGGGCGGCAAGAGCGCCACGGGCAAGAGCGCGGGGGGCGGGAAGTCCCCCGCGCGCCGACCGGCGGCGTCCAACACGGCGTCGTCCGGTCGCCTGGTCGAACCGAAGACGGGCGTACGCTCGATGCAGCACTCGACGAGCTCTGACGGCGGGTTCCTGACCGGCCTGACGGGCGCCGCCGGGCGCAAGTGAGAGGCGGAGCCCGCCGGTGGGGCCCCGGCCCGCGTGCGGGGACGGGGCTCTGCCGGAGTCCGACCAGTCGACGGAGGGGCCGTGGACGACAAGGAGATCCTGGCGCGCATCAACGAGTTCGTCGGGGAGGAGCAGAGCCTGCGCGAGCGGTACCGGCGCGATGAGCTAACCCAGGGCGCGGAACGGCGCCGCCTGGAGCAGCTCGAGGTGGCGCTGGACCAGTGCTGGGACCTGCTCCGGCAGCGCCGCGCCCGGATGGAGGCGGGGGAGAGCCCGGACGGCGCGCGGGTCCGCTCGGCCGGCGAGGTCGAAGGCTACCTCCAGTAGCGATGACCGATTATGGGCGTCCGCCGCGGTTCGGCCTCTTCCTGGCCCCGGACGCGTCCGCGCCGCTGATCCGTACCGCGCAGGAGGCCGACCGGCTCGGGCTCGACCTCATCGGCGTGCAGGACCATCCGTACCAGCGCCGGTTCGTCGACATGCCGACGCTGATGGGGGCGCTGCTGGCCGCCACCTCGCGGGTCAGGGTGTTCCCGGCGGTGGCCTGCCTGCCGCTGCGTCCGCCCGCGACGCTGGCCAAGGCGATGGCCTCGATGGACCGGCTCAGCGACGGCCGGGTGGAGCTCGGCCTCGGCGCCGGAGCCTTCTGGGACGCGATCGAGGCGTACGGCGGCGTCCGGCTCGCGCCCGGTGCGGCCCGCGCCGCGCTGGAGGAGGCGGTGCAGGTCATCCGGATGCTCTGGAGCGACCAGCGGGGGCTGCGGTTCGACGGGGCGCACTACCGGCTGGCGGGCGCGCAGCCCGGCCCGCCGCCCGCGCACAAGATCGGCATCTGGCTCGGCGTGACCGGGCCGCGCTCGCTGGAGCTGGCCGGCCGCGTCGCCGACGGCTGGATCGTGTCGTCGTCGCACGTCCCGCCGCAGAAGCTGCTGGAGGGGCAGCGGCGGGTCGACGACTCCGCCGCGGAGGCGGGCCGCGACCCCGCCGAGATCCGGCGGCTCTACAACCTGGCCGGCTCGATCGACGAGAGCGGCTCGCAGGGCTTCCTGAACGGGCCGGTGCGGCAGTGGGCCGACCAGCTCACCGAGCTGGCCGTCACCTACGGCGTCGACACCTTCGTCTTCGCCGGCGACCCCGACCAGCTCGGCGCGTTCGCGATGGAGGTCGCGCCGGCGGTCCGCGAGCAGGTCGCCCGCGAACGCGCCGGCTGACCCCGGCGCCCGCTCCGAGTCCTCAGGGCCGTGCGCACCCTGCCGAGCCCCCGGGCCGTGCCGTGCCTACATGCGTTCGGGCGTCGGCACACCGAGCAGGTCGAGGCCCGTGACCAGGGTGCGCAGCGTCGCCGCGCACAGCGCCAACCGGGACGTCCTGGTGGCCTCGTCCGGCGCCTTGAGCACCGGGCAGTTCTCGAAGAATCCGGTGTAGGCCTGGGCCAGCTCGAACAGGTACCCGGCCAGCCGGTGCGGTTCGGACAGCTCGCCCGCCTGCGTGACCACCGCCCCGAAGTCGAGCAGCTTCAGCGCCAGTGCCCGCTCGGCCGGCTCGCCCAGCGTGATCGGGCCCGTCGCGGCCTCCGGCTCCAGCCCGCCCCTGCGGAAGATCGACCGGATCCGCACCGTCGCGTACTGGAGGTAGGGGCCGGTCTTGCCGTGGAAGGAGATCATCCGGTCGAAGTCGAAGACGTACTCGCTGTCCAGCGCCACCGACAGGTCGGCGTACTTGACCGCGCCGACCCCGACCTTCTCCACGATGTCCGCGCGGGTCGCGGCGTCGAACGGCTCCTGGTGCTCGATCTCGTCGAACTCCCGGCCGGCCCGCTCGATTGCCTCGTCGACCAGCTCGGCCAGCTTGACCGTGCCGCCCGCCCGGGTGCGCAGGATCTTGCCGTCGGTGCCGAGCACGTTGCCGATCTGCGCGTGCTCGGCCCGCACGCCCTCGTCCAGCCAGCCGGCCATCCGGGCGACCGCGAAGGCCATCTGGAAGTGCAGCGCCTGCGGCGCGCCCACCACGTAGATCATCCGGTCGATGTGCTCGGTGTCGACCCGGTAGCGGATGGTGGCCAGGTCGGAGGTGGAGTAGTTGTAGCCGCCGTCGCTCTTGCGCAGGATGACCGGCAGCGGCTCGCCCTCCCGGCCGGTGAACCCGGGCGGGAACGCGCACAGCGCCCCGTCGCTGATCACCGCGATGCCCTTGTCCTCCAGCTCCTGGACGGTCGGGGCCAGCAGGTCGTTGTAGAAGCTCTCGCCCTTGATGTCGGCGTCGGTCAGCGAGACGCCGAGCCGCCGGTACACCGTGTTGAAGTACCGGGTGGACGCCTCGACCAGCACGTGCCACAGCCGCAGCGTCTCGGGGTCGCCGGCCTGGAGCGCCACCACGCGCCGCCGCGACCGGTCGGCGAACTCGGGGTCGCCGTCGAACTTGTGCCGTGCGGCCTGGTAGAACGCGGTCAGGTCGGAGACCGAGGCGTCGTCGCGGGCGGCGGCCTCCTCGCCGAGGTCGAGCAGGTGCTCGATCAGCATGCCGAACGGGGTGCCCCAGTCGCCGACGTGGTTGTCGCGGACGACGTCGTGCCCGGCGAACTCCAGGATCCGGGCGATCGCGTCGCCGACGATCGTGGTGCGCAGGTGCCCGACGTGCATCTCCTTGGCCACGTTGGGCGAGGAGTACTCCACCACGACCCGCTGCGGCGCCTCGACGCGCGGCACCCCGAGCCGCTCGTCGGCCAGGACCTCCTGCGCCTGCCCGGCGATCCACCCGTCGTCGAGCGTCAGGTTGATGAACCCGGGGCCGCTGACCTCCACGTTCGACACCAGGCCGGTGCGGTCGAGGTTGGCCACGATCTCGTTCGCGACGTCGCGCGGCTTTCGGCCCAGCCTCTTGGCCAGTGGCAGTGCCACGTTGGCCTGGAGGTCGGCGAACTGCGACGGCCGGATGACCGGGTCGGCGCCGGCGTGGGAGGGTCCGAAGGCGGCGCCCAGCGCGGCCTGGACCCGGGCGGCGAGTGCGAGTTGCGGATCGGGCATGGCCCAAGGTTATCGGCGTCGAGGTGCAGATCAGTATCGGATTGTCAGGGGGAGGCGCCCGCGTGGCGGCGCGCGTCGCGGACGCGGCGGAGCAGGTCGGGGGCCAGGCGCAGGAACAGCGACAGCAGCACCGCCGCGCCCAGCGCGATCCCGAGGGCGGTGGCGTCGTTGTCCAGCCCGCCCGGGTGGAGCGCGAAGAACTCCGACAGCCACGGCACCGCCAGCACGAGCACGAACGCGGCGCCCATCAGCCCGACCAGGCCGAGCCGCCACCAGTTCCACGGGCGGGCGATCAGCGCCAGCACCCACAGCGCCAGCACGAACAGCGCCAGCGAGGCGGTGGAGCTGTCCTGCTCGAAGCCGCCGCCGGGGCGCTCGGTGGCCAGCAGGTAGCCGGAGAACGTGGCGATGCCGCAGGCGGCCCCGGCCGGGATGGCGAACCGCAGCACCCGCGGCACGAACCCGGTCCGGGCGCGTTCCGGGTTGGGCGCCAGGGCCAGGCAGAACGCCGGGATACCGATGGTCAGGGAGCTGATCAGGGTCAGGTGCCGGGGCAGGAAGGGGAACCGGACGTGCACCACCCCCACCAGCAACGCCAGGATGATCGAGTAGACGGTCTTGGTGAGGAACAGGTTGGCGACCCGCTCGATGTTGCCGAGTACCCGGCGGCCCTCGCCGACCACTTGTGGCAGCGTGGCGAAGCTGTTGTCCAGCAGGACGATCTGCGCGACCGCGCGGGTCGCGCCGCTGCCCGACCCCATCGACACGCCGAGGTCGGCGTCCTTGAGCGCCAGCACGTCGTTGACGCCGTCGCCGGTCATCGCCACCACGTGACCGCGGGACTGCAACGCCTTGACCATGGCCCGCTTCTGCTGCGGGCCGACCCGCCCGAACACCGAGTGCTCCGCCAGCACGTCCGCCATCTCCGCGACGCCGCCGGGCAGCGTCCGGGCGTCGACGGGACGGTCCGCGCCCGGCAGGTCCAGCGAACGGGCGATGGCGCCGACCGACACCGGGTTGTCGCCGGAGATCACCTTGACCTCGACGCCCTGCTCGGCGAAGTAGCGCAGCGTGGCGGGCGCCTCGGCGCGCAGCCGCTGCCGCAGCACGACCAGTGCGGCGGGCTCGGCGCCGGCGGTCACGTCCAGGGTGCCGGGGGAGGCCAGGGAGCCGTCCGGGACGCGGGCGACGGTCAGCACCCGCAGCCCGGTCGAGCCCAGCTCCTCGGCCCGCGTGCGGGACGGGTCGTCCGCCGCGAGCAGCACGTCGGCGGCGCCGAACACCCAGGCGCCGTGCCCGCCGTACTCGGCGCCGCTCCACTTGCGGGCCGACGAGAACGGCACCGTGCCCGTCGCCTCCCAGCCGGGGGCGGTGGTGCCGAGCCCCTCCCGGACGGCCAGCATCGTCGGGTTCGGGTCCGGGTCGGAGGCCGCGAGCGCGGCCAGCGCCTCCCGTCCGGGCAGGTCCGCGCGCAGCGGCACCACCCGGTCGAGGTCCATGCCGGGCTCGGTCAGCGTGCCGGTCTTGTCGACGCACAGCACGTCCACCCGGGCGAGGCCCTCGATCGCGGGCAGCTCCTGCACCAGGCACTGCCGGCGGCCGAGCCGCACCACGCCGACGGCGAACGCGATGCTGGTCATCAGCACCAGGCCCTCGGGGACCATCGTCACCACCCCGGCGACCGCGCCCACGACCGCGTCCGGCACGCTGTCCGCCGAGGAGAGCTGGCTGGCGAACAGCAGGATCGCGATCGGCACGATCAGCCAGGTCACGTACTTCAGGAACCGGTTGATGCCCGACATCAGCTCCGAGTGCGACAGGGAGAACCGGCTGGCCTCCTCGACGAGCCGGGCCGCGTAGGCGTCGCGGCCCACCTTCTCGGCGGTGAACGCGCCGCCGCCGGCCACCGCGAAGCTGCCGGACTGCACCTGGTCGCCGGGCGTCTTCAGCACCGGGTCGGCCTCGCCGGTCAGCAGCGACTCGTCGATCTCCAGGCCCTCGGACCCGGTGACCGTCCCGTCCACGGTGATCCGGTCGCCGGTGCCGAGCAGGATCAGGTCGCCGAGCACGACCTCCTGCTGGGGGACCTCGCGCTCGGCGCTGTCGCGCAGCACCCGCACCGGCGTCTCGCCCACCACCGCCAGCCGGTCGAGGGTCCGCTTGGCGCGCAGCTCCTGGACGACCCCGATGGCGGAGTTGGCGACGATGATCCCGCCGAACAGCCCGTCCTGCCACTGCCCGAAGATCATGATGAGCACGAACAGCGAGCCGATCAGCGCGTTGAACCGGGTGAGGACGTTCGCCCGGACGATCTCACCGACCGACCGGCTGGTCCGCCGGGGCACGTCGTTGGTCTGCCCGGCCTCGACCCGCTCGCGCACCTGCGCGGCGGTCAGGCCGCCGCCCGGTGCCTGTGCACCCGTCACTTCGCCCCCGTTGGATGCCTGCGTCATTCCCCATGATCGCTAAGGGCAATCCCGGCCCGCCGCCTACCGGGGACCGGTCTCCGGCGCGGGCGGCGGAGCGTCCGGGGGAGGGGCCGCAGGGGGGACGACGGGCGCGAGGTCGGGACCTGACGGCGCGCCGGGACCCTCCGGGGACTCCTGAGCCGCCTCGATCGCCGCCCGGCCCTCGGCGGGCGTCTCGGGGTCTCTGGCCGGCTCCGTCTCGGGTGTCTTCTCAGCGGGCCTCTCGGGTGCCCTCTCGGCCGTCCCGTCGGACGGCTTGCCGGACACCTTCTCGGCGGCCTTCTCAGCGGGCCTGTCGGCGGGCTTGTCGGCGGCGTCGCGGTCGCCGTGCGTCCAGCGGCCGAAGCGGGATGTGCGGGTGGCGGCCACCTGCTCGCGGATGCGCTCGACGATGCGTCCGGCGGCCAGCTCGTGGGCGAGCAGGCAGGCCGAGGTGATCGCGCGGGCCCGGGACGCGCCGTGCGCGATGACCACGGTGCCGTTCAGCCCGAGCAGCACCCCGCCGCCGTAGGTGTCGGAGTCGAGCCGGTCCTTGAGCTCCTGGAGGCGGCGGCGCTGGAGCAGCGCGCCGACCTTGGCCGTCCGGCTGCCGGTCATCGCCGACCTGATCTCGGTGAAGGCCATCGCGATGGTGCCCTCCATCGTCTTGAGCGCGACGTTGCCGGTGAACCCGTCGGTCACCACGACGTCGACCGTGCCGGCCAGCAGGTCGTGGCCCTCCACGTTGCCGGTGAACTCGATCCCGTGGTGCCCCCCGGCCAGCAGCTCGTGGGCGCGCTTGGTCACCTTGTCGCCCTTGGCGGGCTCGGCGCCGATGCTGAGCAGCCCGACCCGGGGCCGCTCCAGGCCCAGCCGGATCTGCGCGTACGCGGTGCCGAGCGCGGCGAACTGCACGAGCGTCTCGGGCTTGACGTCGGCCGTGGCGCCGGCGTCGAGCAGCACCGTCGGTCGGGGCCGGGTCGGCAGCGTCACCGCGATCGCGGGCCGCAGCACGCCCTGCTGGCCCTTCAGCCGCAGCCGCGAGGTGGCCACCACCCCGGCGGTGCTGCCCGCCGACACCAGCGCCGCCGCCCGGCCCTGCTTGACCAGGTGGCAGGCGATCGCGATGGACGAGCGCGGCTTGCGCCAGCTCGCCAGGGCGCCCTCGCCCATGTCGAGGGCCTCGTCGGCGTGCACGATCGGGATCTCACCGACGATGCCGTGCCGGTCGAGCTCGCGCCGGATCCGCGGCGCCTGCCCCACCAGGACCGCGCGGACGCCGTGCTCGCGGACCGCCGCGACCGCCCCCGCGATGATCTCCTCGGGCGCGTGGTCGCCGCCCATCGTGTCCACCGCGACCGGCAGCGGACGGGCCGCCGCGGGACGGGCCGTGGCGGAGCGCGACGGCTCGCCATTGCCGGTCATGGCCGCTCCAGGTGGGGTGAAAGTACGCGGGTGCGCCGCAAGAACGCAGCTCATCGCATCGTAGGACGTTCTTTCACCGCCCTGGACGGCGGCGGCCGAGAGTGACGGTGCTCACTCCGCGGCCGGGATCGGACCTCAGTTCTTCTTCTTGTGGCAGTCGGCGGCCAGGCAGGTCGCGTTCTCGACCATGGGGCGCCCGCCGACGAGGATCGTGTAGTAGTTGGCCTTCGTCTCGTCCTCACCGCTGCCGATGACCTGCACCTGCCGCTTGTCGGAGGCGGTGCCGGTGCACATGGCGCGCATCTTGCGCTTGGTCCAGCCCGGCATGTCCCGGCAGCTCAGCGGACCCGTCAGGGTGACGCCGCGGGCGCGCAGCTCGGCGGCGGCGGCGTCCGGCAGCCCGCCGCGCAGGGCCGTCTGCGTCTTGTAGCGCAGCTCGGTGGTGTCGATGAGCGTCACATAGGCCAGGGCGGCGCCCACCGCGAGCACGAGCACGGTGGCACCGCCCATGATCAGGGCCTTCACACGGGTGATCTTCACAGCGGTAACGTCACCCGGGCCGGGCCCGGTCAAGCGCGCCGCGCGCGAGTTTTACCCGGTGCGAACCATGTCGTTACCTGTTCAGGAAGGTCGGCAGCCGGGGCCGAGGCAGTGCGTGCGCAGCGCCTCGCGCCCTCCGACGGTGACGATGTACACCTCCTGCGGGTGCTCGGTGTCAGCATCGGTGGCGGTGCCGGTCACCACGACCGGGACGCCGGCGGTCGTCCGGGCCGTGCAGTGCACCCGCAGCAGCGCGTCGGAACGGGTGTCGGGCATCCTGCACATCGGCCGCGCCTTCAGCCGGACGCCGCGGTCGCCCAACAGCGTGGCGGACCCGTCGGCCACGGCGTTCTCATAGGCGCCGTCGGAGATGCGCTTCATCACCTTGCAGCCCGACAGGGACAGGACGAGCAGCGCGGCCAGCAGCACCGCGGGGACCCGCTTCATCCCTCCTCCCCGGCCTCGCCGCGTCCCAGCACCTCGGCGACGGCCTCGGCCACGACGTCCGGACGGTCGACATGCAGCAGATGCAGCTCGGTGGGCAGCTCGACCTGCCTGCCGTAGGGGCTCATCTCCGCGAGCGTCCGATGGCCCTCGGCCCACTCGCGCGCCTTGGCGGGGTCCTTCACGTCCCCGAGCGCCGTCAGCACCACCAGCGGGACCGGCGGGAACGGCAGCCGGACGCGCAGTGCGGCGAGGTCGGCGGCCATCTCACGGTAGGCCAGCTCCTCGGCGAGGATCCCGCCGAGCACCGTGCCGCGCCCGTACACCGCGCGCACTTCGCCATCGGGGACGGGCACCCTGCGACGGGTCAGGAACCGCATGGCCAGCCGCCGCCCGGCGGGGGCGGCGAGCCAGGGGATCCGGGTCGCCCCGACCACCGCGCCCAGCGCCCGGGTGGCCGGGACGGCCGCGGCGGAGACCCGCGGCGGCGCCTGGACGCGCGGGGCCGCCGGGTGGGTGGCGACCCGGCTGAACCGGGGCCGCCAGGCCCCGCCGGACGGATCGCGCTCGTAGCTGGGATCGACCAGCACCAGGCCCCGCACCAGGTCGGGCCACTGCCGCGCGAACGCCTCGGCGTGAAAGCCCGCCAGCGAGTGCGCGACCACCACGACCCGGCCGCCCGCCCGCTCGGCGAGCCCGGCCAGGATCGCGGTCTCGCGGCGCAGACTGGGCGCCGCGCGGCCGGCCGGGCTCAGCCCCAGCCCCGGCCGGTCGAAGACGGCCACCCGGTGGGCGCCGTCCAGCAGGTCCGCGCTGGGGCGCCAGTCGAACCACGCGCCGCCGAGCCCGGAGCTCAGCAGCAGCGGGGGACCGCCCGGGGGGCCGGTCTCGACCACGTGCACCCGTTCGCCGCCGGCGTCCACGACCGTGCCGGCCTGGGGGCTCATGGCGTCGCCTCTTCTCGCTCGTGGCCGGTGCCGGGCTCGGCGCCCGGCCGCCGCCGGTCGCTCCGCGCGGCACGCCAGTCGGTGTACAGCGCCCAGCCGATGACGAGCAGGCCCAGGCACAGGATGCCGATCTGGATGCGCTGGATGATCCCCAGCCACTGGCCGAGCAGCATCGCCAGCAGGGTGGCGAGCCCGGCGGCCGACTCCAGCGCGGCCAGCACCCAGCCCCAGCGGGCCAGGAACGGCCACCAGCCGTACCGGTGGGCGGCGATCGACAGGGTGAACAGCGAGGCCACCCCGAACATCACCACCGCGCTGCTGGTGACCGAGTGGAACTCGTGGGAGAACGAGACGTTCTCCGACCGTTCGAGCAGCGCGCAGCGGCTCTCCAGGCTGGGCGCGCAGTCGAGCGGGAACACCGCGTCGCCGATGGCGCAGACGCCGAACAGCATCAGCAGCGTCCAGCCGGCGGTGGCCCACGGCCTGCGCCGCAGCGTCAGCAGGCAGGTGGCCGCGACGATGATGATCAGCAGGCCGGTGACGAAGTCGCCGCCGCTGTAGAGGGCGTCGTAGGGCTGGTCGACGGCCGACAGCTCGCTGACGTAGCCGTTGATGACGTCGAGGTCGGGGCTCAGCAGGTGTTCCAGGAAGAACGTGGCGTAGGCCACCGCCGCCACCCCGTTCAGGACGATCGCGAACCCCGGGACCGCGCCCGGCCGGCCGGCCGGTGACCGCGTGCCCACCTCGTGTGGCCGCGTGCCCACTCGGACCCCCTCCGGATCCTCGGGGGGACGACCCCCCGCTTCCACTGGGCGTTACCGGCGTCCACCCCCCGTGGTCCCCGTGATCGCCCCGGTGCTGTCCCCGCTCAGTATTTCCCCACCCAGCATAGGCACGGCACCGGGGGCGCCCTTTACCTCAGGTAGTCACTGCACGTGGGGCGGATCCCACTTAATCTGGATAAGAATGAAATGTCTTGTTCGGTGTTGACCAGCATCTTTGTACGCTTAGGTGGGTATCTGTGTCACATGGCCGTCGACCGGGCGCTTCAATAGAGTGACCTGGGCCATAGTGATCACTGTCCGTGATGGCGTGCCCCCCGGTACGTCCCCCGCTGATTCAAGGAGTACCAACACGTGACACTGGTGAACGACGCGGCTCCCGCAGTGCGATCGACTGGTCGCAAGTACCGCGCCTTCACGGCGAAGCACCTGGACGAGCTGACCGCGCGTGCGGGGCTGTCGCCCGAGCAGCAGCTCGCGACCCGGGCCGTGGCGACCGTGCTGCCCTTCCGGACCAACGCCTACGTCCTCGATGAGCTCATCGACTGGTCCGCGGCCCCCGACGATCCGATCTACCGGCTGACCTTCCCCCAGGAGGACATGCTGCCGGCCGAGGACGTCGCCCGCCTGTCCGACCTGCTGCGCCGCGAGGCGCCCAAGGCCGAGGTCGAGGCCGTCGCCCACGAGGTGCGGATGAAGCTCAATCCGCACCCGGCCGGGCAGATGGAGCTCAACATCCCGACCTTCGGTGACGGCAAGATCCCCGGGATGCAGCACAAGTACGACGAGACCGTCCTGTACTTCCCCAAGCAGGGCCAGACGTGCCATGCGTACTGCACGTACTGCTTCCGCTGGGCGCAGTTCGTCGGCGAGGCCGACCTCAAGATGGCCGGCGACGACCCGCTCCAGCTCCGCGACTACCTGGTCGCGCACCCCGAGGTGACCAGCGTGCTGTTCACCGGCGGCGACGCGATGATCATGGGGGAGGGAGTGATCCGCCGCTACATCGAGCCGCTGCTGGAGCTGGAGCAGCTCGAATCGATCCGGATCGGTACCAAGTCGCTGGCGTACTGGCCGCAGAAGTTCGTCACCGACCCGGACGCCGACGGGATGCTCCGGCTGTTCGAGCAGGTCTCAGAGGCGGGCAAGAACCTCGCGTTCATGGCGCACTTCACCCACCCGCGCGAGCTGGAGCCGCTGGTGCTCGGCGAGGCGGTGCGCCGCATCCGCGACACCGGCGCGGTGATCCGGACCCAGTCCCCGCTGATCCGGTCGATCAACGACGATCCGGCCGCCTGGCAGAGCATGTGGGGCACCCAGACCCGGATGGGCATGGTGCCCTACTACATGTTCGTCGAGCGCGACACGGGCCCGCAGGACTACTTCGCGGTGCCGCTCGTCCGCGCCTACGAGGTCTTCCGGGACGCCTACAAGAACGTCTCCGGGCTCTCCCGCACCGTCCGCGGCCCCTCCATGTCGGCCACCCCGGGCAAGGTCTGCGTGGACGGCGTCCTGGACCTGTTCGGCGAGAAGGTCTTCGCCCTGCACTTCATCCAGTGCCGTGACGCCGACCTGGTCGGCAAGCCCTTCTACGCCAAGTACGACCCGCAGGCCGTCTGGCTGGACGAGCTCAAGCCCGCCTTCGCCGACCGCTTCCCCTGGCAGTCCTGACCCCGGCCGCCCCGGTCTCGGCCATCACCTCGCGTTAAGGATGTGGCGTGCCGCCCGGAAGGCGGGCGGCACGCTGCATCCTCAGCCGAGCTCGAACCAGGTGTGCAGCCGGCCCTCGTCCCCCATGAAGTGGCCGAACCGGTCGGCCAGGGTCTCGATCAGCATCACCCCGTAGCCGTGCTCGCGCAGCTCGTCGCCGGTGCGCGCGACCGGCCGGGTCGCGGCGCCGTCGTCGACCACCTCGCACCGCAGCACCCCCTCCGCCTCGTGCAGCGTCAGCGTGATCGTCCCGCCGAAGCGCGACCGGGAGTGCCGCACGCTGTTGGTGCACGCCTCCGATACCAGCAGCTCGGCGGTGTCGGCCCGTGCGTCGGAGTCGAGCACGTCCAGCGCGAACCGCCGCGCGTGCCCGACGCTCTCGGGCGCGCCCGGCAGCGTCACCGAGCCGAGCATGGCCTGGACGGTCATGACGGCCTCGCCTCCATGATCATCACCACCGCCTCCCGTCCGGTGCAGAGGGCTCAATGTCCTCGTAAGTCAGTACGTGCCCCAGTGAGCAGGACAAATGCCACCGGCGCCGATCGCATGTCAGGGCTTGGCCAGGGATGAACCTTGTGCGATCGCCTGATTTCGTACCGTCACCATGGCAGGCTTCGGGCGAGACCTAGACAGGAAGAGTGGCGACATGAGCACCCCCCATGACCTGCCCGGCGTCCAGTGGCGGAAGAGCTCCCGGAGCAGCGGCAGCGGCCAGTGCGTCGAGGTGGCGGCGCTGGGCGGCCTGGTCGCCATGCGCGACTCCAAGGCCCCGGCGGACGGGACGCTGGCCCTCTCGCGGGCCGCCTTCGCCGACCTCCTGGCCCGGGCCGGGCGCGGCGACCCGCGCTGACCGCCCCCTCACCCCAAGGGCGCCCCCATAGAGAGCGATCACAGCACCCCCTACGTCCGTGGGCAAAGGGCTGGGGCCGCCCGCGGTACGGACGGCCCCAGGGGGAACGTGAGGATCAGCGGGCGGTCAGGACCCGTAGACGGGGACGATCGACGCGCGCGCCAGCGTGTGCGCGGTGATGTTGAAGCCCACCACGGCCGGCGAGGTGTCGGAGTCGACGCCGAGCGAGTCGACGTCGAGGGCGTGCACGGTGAACACGTACCGGTGCGGCTCGCCGGGCGGCGGGGCGGCGCCGCCGTACGCCTTGGTGCCGTAGTCGGTGCGGGCGTGCACGCCGACCTTGGTGTCGGCGGTGCCGGCGCCGGTGGGCAGCTCGGTCACCCCGGCCGGGACGTCGAACAGCGACCAGTGCCAGAACCCGCTGCCGGTGGGCGCGTCGGGGTCGAAGCAGGTCACCGCGAAGCTCCTGGTCCCGGCGGGGAACCCCGACCAGCGCAGGTGCGGGGACCGGTTGCCGCCGCTGAACCCCCAGTCGTCGAACACCTGCGGGTCGCCGAGCGTCCGCCCCTCGGCGATGTCGTCGCTCTTCAGGGTGAACGAGGGGACCTCGGGCAGGAACTCGTGCGGAAGTGGCGGCCGGCCGGTCATGACGACTCCTCGATGTTCGGTGCGGTTGGTCTCCCCATACCTATCAGGGGTCGCCCGCCCCTCAGGGGCCCCAGGGCCGGCCGCCGCGCCCGGCTACTTGCCGGACGCCTCGGTGTAGGCGGCGATGACCTCGTCGGGGTCGCCGTCCATATGGATCCGGCCCTCGTCGAGCCAGATGACCCGGTTGCAGGTCTCCTCGATCACGTCCAGGTTGTGCGCGACCAGGAACACCGCGCCGGCGTCCTTGCGCAGCTCGTCGATCTTGGCCTTGCTGCGCCGCTTGAACTTGGCGTCGCCGGTGGCCAGCGCCTCGTCGATGAGCATCACGTCGTGGGTGCGGGCCGCCGCGATCGCGAACCGCAGCCGGGCGCCCATGCCGGAGGAGTAGGTGCTCATCGGATACTCGATGAAGCCCGGCTTGAGGTCGGCGAACTTGACGATCTCCTCGTAGCGGGCCCGGGTCTCCTCCATGTTGAGGCCCATCGCCAGGCAGCCGAGGGTGATGTTGCGGGACCCCGACAGGTCCTTCATCAGCGCGGCGTTGACGCCCAGCAGCGACGGCTGCCCGTCGGTGTAGACGCCGCCGCGCGCGGGCGGGAGCAGCCCCGCGATGGCCTTCAGCAGCGTCGACTTGCCCGAGCCGTTGGTGCCGATGACGCCGATCGCGTCACCGCGGTAGGCGACGAAGGAGACGCCCTTGACGGCGTGGACCTCCTTCATCTGCGGCCGGCCCTCGCGGCGGACGACGCGCATCAGCGCGGTCGCCGCGCTGCCCTTGTTGCCACCGCCGCCGTACACCCGGTAGACGATGTGCAGGCCGTCGACGACCACGATCGGCTCGCGGGTGGGGTCGAGCACCACCTCGGGCTGGGCGTCGTTCACCGTGGCCTTCTCCTTCAGCGCCTTAGCCACGGCCGTACCTCTCCTCCGCGCGGTGGAAGTACCAGAAGCCCCCGACGAAGGCGATCACGGCCCAGGCGATCGCGTACCACCACAGATGATTGTCGCTCCAGTGCCATCCGGCCAGGTCACCGCGGTAGGACTTGATCAGCGACGTCCGGGCGAGCTCGATGTAGATCGAGCCCGGATTGGCCTTGAGGATCTCGATCAGCCACTGGTGGTTGTGCATCTTCTTGGCCACCTCGGGGATGGCGAAGATGACGCCCGAGGTGTAGAGCCAGGTCCGCAGCACGAACGGGAGCAGCTGCTGGACGTCGGGGGTGAAGGCCCCGACCCGGGCCAGCGCCAGGCTGAGCCCCATGTTGAAGACGAGCTGGAGTGCCAGCGTCGGGATGATCAGCAGCCACTGGAAGCCGAGCGGCTCGCCGAAGCCGAGCACGATGGCGAACAGCACCACCATCGAGATCAGCAGCTGCTGCAACTCGATGATCACGTACGAGAACGGCAGCGAGGCGCGCGGGAAGTGCAGCGCCCTGATCAGCGAGAGGTTGCTGCTGACCGACTTGGCACCGGCCGTCACCGAACGCTGGGTGAAGGTGAAGATGAACACCCCGGTCACCAGGAACGGGATGAAGTTGCTGACCCCCCGGCTGGTGCTCAGCAGCAGCCCGAAGATCAGGAAGTAGACCGCCACGTTCAGCAGCGGTGTCAGCACCTGCCAGAGCTGCCCGAGGCGGGAGCTGGTGTACATCGAGGAGGTCTTGGCGGACGCGAAGTTCCAGATGAAGGTGCGCCGTTGCCAGACCTGGGTGATGTACATGCGCAGCGAGGGGCGGGCTGCGCTCTGCTTCAGTCCGTTGCGCGCGGCGAATTGGGCCAGCGACTCGCTGCTCATCCCGTTCATGCGAGGAGGCTCAGAGATCGTGCTGACCGGTTCGCCACCCGAGGAGCTGAGCCGTTCCGGGTGACTCATGCGGGGAAGCCTATTGCAGTCGGCGATATGTCAGGGACGTTCGCACGGATGTGACCCCTGATTTGAGATCTTTCGGAGTCATGCCCGCCTCTCAGGGGATACCCCGGTCATGCTGGCGAATCACCGAAAGCGAACCCCGAGATCACGATCCGTGTGCGGAGCGTCGCTGCGAGTCCGGTTCGGGCCCCGTGCCGGCCGGTTCAGGATCGGCCGGTCCCGTACCGGCCGGGGCCGGATCCCGGCGGCGGAACGCGGGCCCGTGCTGCTGCGCCGGCTCGGCCGGCTCGACCGGTGGGCGTTCGACCGGGTGGCCTCCGCCCGGCTCCCCGGGCTGGAGTACGTGCTGCCGAGGCTGTCGCGGCTTGCCGATCACGGTCTGCTGTGGTTCTCCGGCGCCGCCGTGCTGGGCGCGAGCAACCGGGCCCGGCTGCGCCGCGCGTCGCTGCGCGGGTCGCTGGCGATCGCCGTGGCGAGCCCTCTGGTGAACATCGCGGGCAAGCACGCGTTCCGCCGCAAGCGCCCGGTCCTGGACCTGGTGCCCCCGATCCGGATCCGGTGGAAGCCGCCGACCTCGCACGCCTTCCCGTCCGGCCACTCGGCCTCGGCCGCCGCGTTCGCCACCGGGGTGGCGCTGGAGGCGCCGGCCGCGGTCGCGGCGCCGGTCGCCGTGACGGCCGTCGCGGTGGCGTTCTCCCGCATCTACACCGGGGCGCACTACCCGGGTGACGTCCTGGCCGGGCTGGGCATCGGCGCGCTGGCCGGGTTCGGCACCCGGCTGCTCTGGCCCGCGCGCCCGCCGGTGGCGCATGTAACGCGCACCACCACCGAGCCGGTGCAGATCACCGAGGACGGGCAGGGGGTCGTGGTGGTCGCCAACCCCGGGTCCGGGCCGGGTCCGGGGGCGGGGGTGGACGAGCGGAGCGCCGGGGCGACGGCGTTCGTCCCGTCCATGGGGGAGCCGCCCCTGGAGCTGCTGGCGCGTGAGCTTCCGGCCGCCGAGATCGTCCGGCTGGAGCCCGGTGACGACATCGAGAAGGTCTTCGACGAGGCGGCCGGGCGGGCCGCCGTGCTGGCGGTGGTGGGCGGCGACGGCAGCGTCAACGCCGCCGCGCGGGCCGCGCTCAGGCACGAGGTGCCGTTGCTGGTGGTCCCCGGCGGCACGTTCGACCATTTCGCCCGCGCGCTCGGCATCGAGACGGCGGCGGACGCGGTGGCCGCCTACCGGGGAGCGCTGCTCGGCCGGGTCGACGTGGCCTTCGTCCTGCCCACCCGCGGCGGAACCGGCGCGGGCCCGGACGCCGACGAGGCGCTTCCCTTCCTCAACACCGCGAGCTTCGGCGCCTACACCGAGCTGGTGGAGCGCCGCGAGCGGCTGGAGGACCGGCTCGGGAAGTGGCCCGCCCTGGCCGTGGCCGCCGTCCGCACCCTGCGGCACTCCGAGCCGGTCGAGGTGGTGGTGGACGGGCGCCGGCGCCGGGTGTGGCTGGGGTTCGTCGGCAACTGCGCCTACGGCTCGCGCGGCCCCGCGCCGACCTGGCGTGAGCATCTGGACGACGGACGGCTCGACATCCGGATGGTCACCACCGGGCACCGGGTGCCCCGTGTCCGTGCCGTCGCCGCGATCCTGGCGGGCCACCTGCACCTGACGCCCGGCTACCGCGCCTGGACGGGCGGCTCGCTGGAGCTGGTGTCGCTGGACGGCGGGCTGCCGGTGGCCCGCGACGGCGAGGTCTCCACGCTCTCGTCGGTGCTGCGCTTCGGCAAGCACCCCGGCGGGCTGCCGGTCTTCTGCCCGCCCGTCCCCCGATGAGCCCCCGGTGAGCCCCCGCCGAGTCACCCGAGTACGAGCCGGCAGTCGCGCAGGCCGGTGACGACCGGCGAGCCGTTGTAGGACGGGACGGAGCCCTCGTCCGGGGCGATGTGCCCGTGCCGGGCGAGGAGCTCCTCCAGCAGGACGCGGATCTCCATCCGGGCGAGCGCCGCGCCGAGGCAGAAGTGCGGGCCGTGGCCGAACGCCAGGCCCGCCGCGTCGGCGCGGCGCGCGACGTCGAAGCGGCCGGCGTCCGGGCCGAACGCGGCGGGGTCCAGGCCGGCCGACCCGTAGAGCAGCATGACCCGGTCGCCGGCGGCCAGGTCCGTCCCCTCCAGCGTGACCGGACGGGTCGCGGTGCGCAGGAAGTACACCACCGGGGAGGTCCAGCGGAGGATCTCCTCGACGGCGCCCGGCATCAGCTCGGGCCGGGAGCGCAGCGCCGCCCACTGCGCGGGGTCGCGCGCGAACGCCAGCAGCCCGCCCGACAGGGCGTGCCGGGTCGTCTCGTTCCCGGCGACCAGGAGCTGGATCAGGAACATCACCAGTTCCAGGTCGGTCAGCCGGTCCCCGTCCGGTTCGGTGCGCGCGAGCTGGGAGATCACGTCGTCGCGCGGGGCGGCGCGGCGCTCGTGCGCGGTGCGGACGAGGTAGCCGCCGCACTCGGCCCGCAGCGCCTCGCGGTCCGGGTCCGGCAGGTCCGGCGCGGCGCCCGGGACGATCGCCTCGGACCAGCGGAAGAAGCGCGGCCAGTCGTCCTCCGGGATGCCGAGGAGCAAGCAGATCACCTGGAGGGGGAGCGGCACGGCCAGGCCGCCGACCACGTCGAACGGCCGTCCCGGCTCGACCCGCCGGAGCAGCGCCCGGGTCCGGTCCCGGACCGCGCCCTCCAGCCGCCGCATCGCCGAGGGGCGGAACGCCGGGGCGACCAGCGCCCGGTAGCGGGCGTGGTCCGGCGGATCGGTGTGCATGATCGTCGGCGGTGCGGCGTAGGCGTGGCCGAGCTCGCCGAGCAGGATGCCGGCGCCGGACCGGAAGGCCGCCGGGTCGCCGGCCGCCGCGCGCACCGCGGCGTGCGTCCCGGCGACCCACAGCGCGCCCCCGGTGCCCGGCGGCGGAGCGGGATGGCGGACGGGGCCGCCGTGCGCGCGGATCCGCTCGTACAGCGCGTGCGGGTGGCCGTGCGCGAAGTGCCCGTCGGGGAAGCCCGCCGGGAGCGTGGGGTCCATGAACAAACGCTAGGTAGGTAGACGGCCCGGCCGCAAGTCCCCCCGCGATTCGTCCG
Organism: Actinomadura xylanilytica; assembly: GCF_030283145.1. Classification (GTDB taxonomy): domain Bacteria; phylum Actinomycetota; class Actinomycetes; order Streptosporangiales; family Streptosporangiaceae; genus Spirillospora; species Spirillospora xylanilytica. The sequence continues at coordinate 2,328,740 of NZ_JASNWE010000001.1, read as the reverse complement.
CCGGGCAGCGGGTAAGAGACGGGCCGACCACGGCTGGAGGGTGTGAGACATGACGGCAGGGAACGATCCGGGCGTGCTCAGTGACGAGGACCTGCTCCGGGAGCTGGGCAGCCTGTACGACACCAGGCTCGACGCCCTGCGGCACGCCGCCGATCAGGCGTACGCCGAGCACACGCGGCGGACGAACCAGCTCGAGGCCGAGTACCTGCGCCGCCGGCCGGGCCGCGAGATCGACCCCGCGCGGCTGAGGGAGGGCGCCCGCGCCCGCTGATCCGGCATGGCCCTACCCCCGCGACGGGCATGCGAAGGTCAATTAAGTCCTCACATTAGGTAAAGCCGGGCGTCAATCCTCTGCGCCCGGCCCCCCACCCCTGTAAGGATCGGCTTCGCAGTCCCGGACGCGCGGGTCCCCGAGCCAGACGGGACCGCACCGCGCCCGCCGGGAGCGATGGCCGATCTTGGGGGTGTGGTCCGTGGGGCGAGGCCGTCCAGCCCAGTGCGCTCGGTACGACCGCCGCGACGGCCAGCCCGGACTGGTCGAGTGCGCGCGCCGCTGGTGGCCGTTCGTGGTCGGATCCCTCGGTGTGACGGCCGTCCTGCTCGGGGCGTACCTGATGGTGCCGCGCGAGACCGGGGCGTCGGCGGCCGAGCGGCGGACCGAGCCGCGGTTCGACGCGCGGCGGGCGGGCGGCGCCGCCGCGGCGGTCACGCCGCAGATGCGGGCCCTCGGCATCACCGGCCGGATCAGCGCCTACACCACCCGCTACACCGCGGGCGAGCCGCGGGTGCGCAACATCGAGCTCGCCGCGCGGGCCCTGAACGGGCAGGTCGCCTCGCCGGGCAGCACGTTCTCGTTCAACCGCGCCATCGGGGCGCGGACCAAGCGGCGCGGCTACGTGCCGGCCCCGACGATCATCGGCCGGCGGCTGGTGGACGACGTGGGCGGCGGCATCTGCCAGGTCTCCACCACGCTGTTCAACGCGGTCTTCGACGCCGGCCTCGACATCCGCGACGCCCGCGCGCACACCCTGTGGATGCCCGAGTACCCGCAGGGCCGGGAGGCGGCGGTGGCGTTCCCCGACCTCGACTTCACCTGGCGCAACGACACCGGCCGGCCGGTGATGGTCACGACCGAGTTCACCGGCACGGCGCTCACCGTCGCGCTCTGGGGGACGCGGCGCTACGAGGTCCGCTCCCGGTCGTCGCGGCGCTACGGCCTGACCGCGTACGGGTCGGAGGCCGACCGCGGCCACGCCTGCGTCCCGATGCGGGGCGGGCAGGGCTTCCAGATCGACGTGTGGCGCGTGCTGGTGCTGGGGGGCCGCGAGATCAGGCGGCAGCGGTTCCACACCGAGTACGAACCTCAGCTAGAGGTCACCTGCGCCTGACGCCCGCGCCTCCGCCCGCGCCCCGCTGAGCGCGCCGTCCAGTGACCGCGCCCGCGCGGCGCGGCGGAACTGGTCGTCCAGGTTGCGCGGGAACGGGAGCATCCGGTGCCGGTCCCGCCACGGCGCGAACTGCCGGACGGCGTTGAACCCGGCCGCGGTGACGATCCGCTCGGCGCGCGCGGCGAGCGGCCAGGCCGGGTAGCGGTCCAGGTGCGCGATCTCGCCGGGCAGCCCGGCGGGACGGCGCGGGGCGACCAGTGTCAGCCGCGGACGGACGCCTTCCAGCGCCGCCATGTCCTGCGCGTAGGCGGCGAGTTCGAGGATCTCGGCGTCCGGCCCGGCGTGCACGATCAGCCAGCCGCCCGGCCCACCGTCCGGGGAGTCCGGGGGCGGGTCGGTGAGGTCGTCCAGGACGGTGACCGAGCCGGACGCCGCGCGCAGATACGCGGCGTGCTCCGCCGCCAGCGGTTCGAGGACGAGGGTGCGGTCCAGGCGCGGCGGGGCGGCGGGGAGGAGGCGCGAGTACGCGTCCCAGCGCAGCAGCCGGGCCAGGTGCGTCACGGTCGTCCCAGGCGGCACGGAGCCGGCCGTGAGCTCGCCGCGCAGCCCGGCCGGGAACGCGTCGATGATCAGCTCGCGCGGTGCCGTCTCCGCCAGCGTCGCGGCCGTCCAGCGGGTCAGGCCGGCGCGGTCCAGCCCGGCGGGCGCGCGGCGCACCGTCCAGCCGCCCGCCACCCGGGGGTCGGCCGCGAACGGCGACGGGGTCAGGACGGTGACCGGGGTGGCCCCTTCGTGCGGGCCGGTGGTGTGCAGATACGCGCGGAGCCGGGTGAGGTGGCCGAGCCCGCCGCCGCTCGCGTAGCAGGCGATCAACGACCGGCCGCCTCCGCGAGGACCGCCAGGTAGCCGGCGGTCTCGGCGGCCGGGGTGAACCGGTCGCGGACCCGTGCCGCGCCCGCCGCGCCGAGCCGAGCGAGCTCGGCGCCGTCCGCCCGCGCGGCGCGGTCGATCGCGGCGCGGCAGGCGTGCGCGTCGCCCGCGGGGAAGGCGAACCCGATCCCGTCGCCCGCCACGTCCGCGAGGCCCCCGGCGTCCGAGGCCAGCAGCGGGACGCCGAGCGCCGCCGCCTCCAGCGCCACGTTGGGCATCCCGTCGTAGAACGAGGGCAGCGCGACCAGGTCGCACGAGGCGTACACGGCCGGCAGGTCGTACCGTTCGAGGAACGGCAGGAACGAGTGCGGCACCTCGCCGGCCCGGTCGTCCAGCCAGCCGGTCACGGCCTCCTCGACCTCGCCGACGAGCAGCAGGTGGAACGCCCCGGCGTGGCCGGACGCGTGCAGCGCGCCGAGCAGGAACCCCACGCCCTTCTTGCTCTTGAGCTGCCCGATGATCCCGATCGTGCGGCGCCCCGCCGCGACGTTCGCGGCCCGCCACCGCTCGCCCCGCTCCCGCTCGGACGGCAGGACGCGCCACTGCGCGGTGTCGACGCTGTTGGCCACGAACGTCACCGCGGCGTCCGGCGCCAGCGCCTTGACCAGCGGCGCGTGCGAGCGGGCGACCACGCACACCCGGGCGGAGGCGCGCAGCGCGTCGGCCAGCACGCCCCGGCGCCGCATCGAGAACGCGCCGACGTCGATGTCGTTGCCGCGCAGCAGCGTGACCAGCGGCGCCTCCAGCAGCGCCGCCAGGACGGGCGCGGCGAGCATCGAGTGCGTGCCGCCGAACGCGACCACGTGGGTGTATGCGGCGTTCTCGGCGGTCAGCGCGGTCCACAACCGGCGCAGCGCGTGCTCGGGATCGTCCTCCAGGGGTGCGGTCAGCAGCCGGCCGCCGTGTTCGCGCTCGACCTTCCACGGCCGGGCCCGCCGGGTCAGGTGGGCGACGTCGACCTCGGCCCTGGCCGCGCGCAGCCCGCGCACGATGCGGTCGCAGGACTCGGCCATCCCGCCCTTGCCCGGCGGGTAGTGCTCGGTGATCCACAGGATCCGCGCCATCAGCTGTCCACGAAACCGGTGTCGTCGTCGTCGAAGTCGCCCTCGGCGAAGGAGTGGTCGCCGCCCCGCTCGAACGAGCCCCGGTCGTAGGAGTCGAACGAGGAGTACCAGGCGCGGTCCTGATAGGTGGACGAGGTGCTCTGGTAGAAGTGGCGCCGGTAGCCCCCGGCCCATCCCGGGTCGTGCGCGTCGTGCGACCCGTACCCCTGCGCGGCGGCGCACTCGGGGCAGAGCCCGTTGGGTCCGGCCGCGTGCTCGTCGCAGACGGGACGGGCGCACTGCGGGCACGCCGCGACGGACGGCCGTCCGCAGCGGCCCAGCACGAAGAAGCCCGTGGTCACGGTGCAGCGGGTCACGCGGTCCTCCTCTGCGCGCCGGTTCCGGGCGGCGTCCACCGGAACAGCTCGGTCGACACGGTCAGGATCGGCTCGACCAGCGCGCGCTCGTCGGCGGCGGCCGGGATCTTCGCGGTTGCGCGGATCACCGGCCGGGGGCCGTCCTTGACCCGGACCACGATCCAGCCCGGGGGCGGGCTCGCGGGCCGCCGCACCGCGGCGGCCTTCGCCAACCGGCGGGTGGCGTCCACGCGCAGCACCTTCTTGGTCTTGTACTTGACCTTGATCTTGCCGCGGGGGTTGCGCTTGCGGATCCGGCGGTACCTGATCCGGTCGGTGACCGCCAGCTCCAGCACGCTGCCGTCGCGCAGCTCGGCCCGCAGCCGCAGCCAGGGATCGACGACGAACCACTGCTTCATCGACGTCACCGGCCGCTGGACGGGCATCTCGTGCCTGGGCCCGGTCTTCTCCGGGAATTTCGGCCCGCGCAGGTCCAGCGCGACCGACAGCACGCCGTCGGGGCGCATGTCCTCGGTCAGCACCCGCACCAGCGGCACCAGCGCCGTGCGGGTGCGCGCGGGGAGCCGCCACCTGCGGCGCCGCACCACCGACTCGTGCCGGGCCAGCCCCCGGATCAGCGCGTCCCACTCCGCCGGCCGCATCGACACCGAGAAGCTCCGATGCCAGATCAGCGATTGGTGCAGGGGGTGGAATCCTTCGATGGCCGCACGTTGCTTGCGCCAGAACATTGGACGGAACACCATCAATCGGTCAGGTCGGGTCGGGCATGTGGTCTTCGGCGGGACGGCCCTCCGACGTGGGCGCCGGCCGCGATGGCGCGACCGTACGGTAGACCTCGGCGAGCCGGGCGCGCGAGTGCGTCCAGGTCAGCCCGTCCTGGACGCGGCGCCGGGCCCGTCCGCCCATGGCCGCGGCCTCGTCCGGATACTCCAGCAGGATCCGGACGGCGCGGGCCAGCTCGGCCGGACGGTCGGCCGGGACGAGCCGTCCGTGCTCGCCGCCCGCCATCAGCTCGCGCACCACCGGCAGGTCCGAGGCGACGACCGGCACGCCCGCCGCCATCGACTCGATCACCTTCAGTGGCGCGCAGCCCTGGTCCAGGTTCCGGGCGCAGCCGGTGAGCGGCGCCACCGACGCCTCCGCGTGCGCCAGCCACGCCGCGACCTCGTGATGCGGCAGCGTGAACCGCCAGTCGACCCGCTCGGCGACGCCGAGCCGCTCGGCCATCCGCCGCACCGGCTTGGCCCGCCGCTCCGGCACCGACGCGCAGATCACCAGGCGCAGATCGTCCAGGTCGGCCAGCCGCGCGAACGCGCGCAGCAGCACGTCCAGGCCCTGCCAGGGCTGGAAGGCGCCGACGTAGATCAGGTAGCGGCCCGGCGCGTCCGCCGGGCGGGCCGGCCGCGGGACGACATCCGCGCCGTTCGGCACCAGGTGGACCCGCCCGGCCGGCACGCCCAGCCTCCGGACCGCGTCGCCGATCACCGCGGACGGCACCACCACGGCGTCGCTGCGCTCCAGGCAGAACCGCTCCAGCTCGCGGATCTTCGCCAGCGTCGCGGGCGCGGCCCACGGCCAGGTGTGGCTCATCTCGATCGACGGCAGCCCGTTCACCTCGTACACCACCCGGTGCCGCCGCCCCTCCGCGGTGACCACGGGCAGGGCGCTCCACGGGTCGCGGACGTGGCAGACCTCCAGCGTGTCCAGGTGCGGCGCCAGGTGCCCGGCGAGCCAGCCCGAGAACGCCTCGGCCCGGTCGATCAGGTTGGGGATCCGCGCGTCGAACCGGGCGATCTCCCGGCCGCCCTCCCACTGGTAGCGCGGCAGCCCGCCGCCGAGCACGCCCAGCAGCCCGCCGCCGAACCGGTCGAACAGCTCGTCGGCCATCTGCGCGATGTGCACCGCCGACCCCTTGCTCGACGGGAACCGGTCGAACGCCGCGTACGCGGCGCGGTGCCGGAACGGCGGCCTCATCCGGCCCGCACCTCCTCGTGGACGCGCAGTCCCCGGTGCCAGGAGATCTGGTCGGCGAGGCCGCCCGCCAGTGCGGTCTGCGCCGTCCAGCCGAGGAGCCGCGCGGCCCGTCCCGGATCGGCCCAGGTCCGCGTCGCGTCCCCGGCGACCGGCGTCTCGCTGCGGATCTCCGCCGGGACGCCCAGCACGCCGGTCAGCAGTTCGATCGCCGCCCGCACCCGCACCGGCTCGGGATGCCCGACGTTGATCGCGATCCCGGGCGGCAGCTCCGCCGCGACCGCCGCGAGGGTCGCCGCCGCCACGTCCCCGACGTGCGTGAACGACCGGGACCGCCGCCCGTCGCCGAACACCGGCAGCGGACGCCCGTCCAGCACCGCCTCCACGAACCGGTGGAAGGCCATGTCGGGCCGCTGCCGGGGCCCGTACACCGAGAAGTAGCGCAGCAGCACCGTGCGCAGCCCGTCCCGCGCGGCCTGCCGGGTGAGCCGCTCCACCTCGACCTTGCTGACCGCGTAGGGGCTCGCGGGGTCCAGCGCGTCGTCCTCCCGGTTGGGACGGAGCCCCGCGGACCCGTACACAGAGGAACTGGACGCGACCACCACGCGTGGCCGCAGCCGCGCGGGCCGTCCGGCACACGCTTCCAGAAGGCGCCGCGTCGCCGTCACGTTGTCGCGCTCGGCCAGGGCCCGCCCTGCCCCCCACGAGCTGCGGACGCCGGGACGTCCCGCCAGGTGGACGATCGCGTCGGCCTCGACCAGCCCGGCCAGATCGTCCAGCGCCAGATCGGCCTCGATCCGGGTGACGCCGGGCCGTCCGGCCAGCCGGGCCCAGCCCGGCCGCGCCGCGTCCGGGCACAGTGCCCGTCCCGGCGCGTCGACCGCGAGGACCTCGTGCCCGGCGTGCGAGAGCGCATCGGTCACCTGCCCCCCGATGAACCCGGCCGCCCCCGTCACCACTACGCGCACCAGAGCACCTTACCCAAAATCACCTAAAACGGGCAGGTCAGGGGGTCGGTGCCTGACCGATGCCGGACGCCGGGGCAACCGCCGGGCCCGATCGGGCGACCGCGCGTCTACCGCCTTCCGGAGAGCGGCGTCCCCCACTGGCCGCAACCGGGTCCGCCGCCATCCGCCGGAGGCGACGCGGCGTCTTCCCGGTGCATCGACATTCTGGGAGGCCCCCTTGCCCAAGCGTCTCGCCCTACTCGTCGCCGCACTGGCGACCGTGCTGTCCGCGGCCGGATGCGGTGCCGGCACCCCGACGGCGGCGCCGACCTCCGAACCCGTGGCCGAGTCGTCCATCCCGTCCACGGAGCCCCCGGCCGAATCGCCGACCCCGACGGAGTCCACGCCGACCGCCACCCCCGCACCCACCCGCGTGAGGCCGGCGCCGACGCGGACCCGTACCCGGCCGACCCCGAAACCGAGCCGCCCAAGAGCGCGGCCCAGGACGCCCAAGAAGGTGAAGCCCGCTTACCCGGCCGGCGCGACGGCGGTCTGCCGTGACGGCAACATCTCCTATTCGGCGCACCGCCGAGGAACGTGCAGCCACCACGGCGGCGTAGCCCGCTGGCTCCGCTCCGTCCCGTCCTGACCGACGGCGCGACCCGAAGCGGTCAGCGGGGGCGGGTGACGCGGGTCTCGTCCCAGACGGGGTCGGGGGACTCGTAGACCGAGCCGTCGGCGCCGAAGACCAGGAAGCGGTCGAAGGAGCGGGCGAACCAGCGGTCGTGTGTCACCGCCAGGACGGTGCCCTCGTAGTACTCCAGCCCCTCCTGGAGGGCCTCGGCGCTGGCCAGGTCGAGGTTGTCGGTGGGCTCGTCCAGGAGGAGGAGGGTGGCGCCGCCCAGCTCCAGCAGGAGGATCTGCAACCGGGCCTGCTGGCCGCCCGACAGGGTCTCGAAGGGCTGCTCGGCGCAGAGCTGGAGCTCGTAGCGGGCCAGGGCGTTCATCGCGGCGTTCTGGAGCCGTGCGTGCTCGGTCATCACGATCTCGCACGGCGTCCGTCCGGCCAGGTCGGGACGGGCGTGGGTCTGCGCGAACAGGCCCGGGACGACGCGCGCGCCCAGGCGGCCCACGCCGGTGTGCGCGACCGGCTCGACCGGGGTCGCGCCGCGCGGGAGGGTCTCGGCGACGCCGGCCAGCAGGCGCAGGAAGTGCGACTTGCCCGAGCCGTTGGAGCCGAGCACCGCGACGCGCTCGCCGTACCAGACCTCGGTGTCGAACGGCCTCATCAGGCCGGTGAGCTCCAGCCCCTCGCAGACCACCGCGCGCTTGCCCGTCCGGCCGCCGCGCAGCCGCATCTTGATGCTCTGGTCGCGCGGCGGGACCTCCGGCGGCCCCGCCTCCTCGAACTTGCGCAGCCGGGTCTGCGCCGCCTGGTAGCGGGAGGCCAGCCCGTCGTTGAAGGTGGCCTTGTTCTTGAGCATCATGACGAGCTGCCTGAGTTTGGCGTGCTCCTCGTCCCAGCGGCGGCGCAGCTCCTCCAGCCGCTCGTTGCGGTCCTGGCGGGCCTCGGCGTAGGTGGCGAACCGGCCGCCGTGGATCCACGCCCGGCCCGCCTCGACCGTGACGATGCGGTCGGCGGCCCGGTCGAGCAGCTCGCGGTCGTGCGAGACCAGCAGGACGGTCTTGGACGTCTCGCGGAGCCGCTCCTCCAGCCACAGCTTGCCGGGCACGTCGAGGTAGTTGTCGGGCTCGTCGAGCAGCAGGACCTCGTCGGGGCCGCGGAGCAGCGCCTCCAGGACGAGCCGCTTCTGCTCGCCGCCCGACAGCGTCCCGGCGTCGCGGTAGCGGCACTTGTCGTAGGGGACGCCGAGCGCCGCCACGCAGCACGCGTCCCACAGCACCTCGGCGTCGTAGCCGCCCGCGTCGCCCCACCCGGTGAGCGCGTTGGCGTACCGCATCTGGGCCGGCTCGTCGTCGCGCTCCATCATGGCCAGCTCGGCGGCGTCCAGGACGGCCGCGGCCTCCCGCACCTGGGGCGCAGCGGTGGTCAGGAGCAGGTCGTGGACGGACGAGGCGTCCCGCACGTTCCCGACGAACTGCCGCATCACGCCGAGCCCGCCGCTGTGCGCGACCGTGCCGTCCTGCGGGGTGAGATCACCGGCGACCAGGCGCAGGAGGGTGGTCTTCCCGGCGCCGTTCGGGCCCACCAGCGCGGCGGTGACCCCCTCGCCCACGCGGAACGAGACGTCGTCGAGCAGCACCCGCCCGTCAGGGAGCGTATGGCTGACGTGCCCCGCCTCAACGTGCCCCACCGGTTCCTCCTTGCCGACCGCCGTCCGGCCTTCGAGTCTCCAGAAGGCCCGCCGACCCCGTCAAACGCATTTTCAGGCGACAACCGAGGATACGGCTGCTTCACTCTGCGCATGCGTTCTGACGATCATGGCGATCCCGTCACGGCGGTGGCGATCTCCCCGGACGGACGGCTCGGCGCGACCGGCTCGCGGTCCGGGGAGGTCCGGTTCTGGGACCCGCCCGGGGGACGGCTCCACGCGTCTGTCGGCGGCTTCGGCGACGAGCCGGTCGCCGGTGCCGTCCTCGCCGGGACGAGCCTGATCACCACCGGTGGCGGCGCCGCCCGCTGGACGCTGCGCGGCGACGGCCTCGAAGGGCGGCGGATCAGCCACGAGCCCGGCTCGCGGTCGCCGGTCCTCGGGCACGGCGGGCGGTCCGTCATGGTCGTGCAGGACGGCGACCTGCGCTGGTGGAGCCTGGACGGCTCCCAGCACGGCCGGTTCCAGCGGTTCGGCAGACTCGACGCGCTGGCGCTCTCCGGGACGGGCCTGATCATCACGGGCGGCGACGACGGCGAGGTCGGGGCGTGGCGGATGCCGCCGCTCGACCGGTGGTCCGACCCCGAACAGGTGTGGACGTTCCGGGAGCGGGAGCCGTCCGGCCAGCGGCTGATGCGCTGCTGCGACCGGGGACGGCTGGTGGTGTCGCCGCGCCACGGCCGCGTGGCCGTCCTCGACGCCGAGACCGGCGCGCCCGTCGCCTCGTTCGTCCCGGACGGGCGGCCGACGGCGATCGCGGCGCACCCGGACGCGCCGCTGGTGGTCCTCGGCGACCGGGACGGCTCGCTGACCTGGTGGGACGCGTGCACCGGGCATCGCCTGGGACGCGTCGCCCGCGCGCACACCGGACGGATCCGGGCCCTGGCCCTCGCCCCGCGCACCGACCTGGTGCTCTCCGCGTCCGAGGACGGGACGGCCGCGCTGTGGCGCCTGCACGGCCGCGGACCCGTCGCCCGTTTCGCCCCCGCGCCCCGGTACCGTCCCGCCGTGCCGTACGGCCACGAGGACCCGTGGGCGCTCACTGCCGCCACCGGAACGCCGGACGGACGGCACTGGCTCATCGGCGGCGCCGGCGGCCAGGTGCACCTTCTGGAGGGCGCGCTCGTCCCGCTGCGCACCGGCAGCTCGTCCGGGCCCACCGAGGCCCTGGACGCGGAGACGCTCATCGACGACGTCCGCGGCCACCGCTCCGACGCCCGGGCCGCCGCCCGCGCGGCACGCGTGCTGGGGACGCCGGGCGGCGTGGAAGGGCTCGTCGACCGGTCGCTGCGGACGCGGGCGGTCGACGCTCTCAGCGAACTGGTCGTCGTCGCCGAGGAGCGGCACATCAGGGAGACGGCCGCGATCGCCCTGGCGGAGGTCGAGAGGGACACGGCCACCATGAGACTCAGCCAGATGTTCAACCGGCACGGTCCCGAAGGAGGTGGAAGGCTGCTGGCCCACTTCACCGGCGAGACCGCGCCGACGACGGAGGCGCTCATAGCGAGCCTCCCCGCCCTCGGCAATTTCCTCAGCCGGCTGACCACGGCGGCCTTGGCCGAACGAGGCGCCGCGGTGGTGCCCGCCCTGCACGACGCCCTGCGCGCTTTCCCTTTCCCGGCGCAGGACGACACAGGACACTGGTTCCGCGACGAGTCGACCAAGTACGACCTGATGAGCGCCCTCGCCTGGGTCGGCCCGGCCGCGGCACCGGTCACGCCGACCCTGCTGGACGTGCTGGAGGACGAGGAGATCTACCGCGACACCCGCCACCAGGCGAAGCTCACCCTCCGGGCGATCGGCCTCCCGGAGACCGCCGACGTGATCGCCGCCGAGATCCGACGGCGTGCCGAGGCCGACCCGGGCGACGAGGACGCCTGGGACTACACCATCCTGCTCGACGTGCTCGCCGGGATGCCCGCCGAGGCGCTCGCCGCCGCCCCCGAGGTCGGGCCCGCGCTCACCGCGATCCGGCGCGAGCACGGCGACCAGGCAGGCGACCAGGGGGAGGACGGCGAGGCCCGCGCGTTCCCGCCCTACGAGGTCCGTCTCGCCGAACTCGTCTCCGACAGCCTGGCGAGCCGGCACGTCGACCCCATCCGGTGACCCCGGCGCCGCCTGGGCCCGGCTACAGCCCGAGCAGGCCCCGCACGTGCGGGACGACCTCGTCGAGCGCGATCTTGACGGTCTCCCCGGTGGACCGGGCGGTGACCTCCGCGACGCCGTCCGCCAGCCCGCGCCGTCCGACCGTGACGCGGTACGGGATGCCGGTCAGCTCCACGTCGCGGAACTTCACCCCGGCCCGCTCGGCCCGATCGTCGATGATCACCTCGACGCCCGCGGCGCCGAGCGCGGCGTAGATCTCCTCGCCCGCGGCCGTGACCGCCCCGTCGTCGGACTGGGCGAGCACGACCGCCACGTGGAACGGCGCGACCGCGACCGGCCACACGATCCCGCGCTCGTCGTGGTGGATCTCCACGATCGTCGCCATCGCCCGCTCGATCCCGATGCCGTAGCTGCCCATCACCAGCGGGACGAGCTTGCCGTCCGGGTCGAGCACCTCGGCGCCGAGCGCCCGCGCGTACTTGTCGCCGAGCTTGAAGATGTGCCCGACCTCGATCGCCCGCTCGACCTGGAGGGGCTCGCCGCAGCGCACGCACGGCTCCCCGGCCGCGACCTCGCGCAGGTCGGCCCAGGTCCCGACGGCGATGTCGCGTTCGACGTCCACGCCGCGCAGGTGCGTCCCGTCGACGTTGGCGCCGGTGAACATCGACCGGCGGCCCCGCAGCGCCTCGTCGGCGATCACCGGGAGCGCGGTGACGCCGACCGCGCCGAGGCTGCCCGGCAGCGCGCCGAGCGCGTCGCGGATCTCCTCGGCCGTCGCGGCCCGCAGGTCCGCGGCGCCGGTCGCGTCGACCAGCTTCTGCTCGTTCAGCGGATGGTCGCCGCGCAGCAGGATCAGGGTGAGCGCGCCGTCCAGGACGTACACCAGGGTCTTGATCTGCCGGTCGGCCGGCGCCGCGTACCCGGTGGCGAGGTCCTCGATGGTCCGCACCCCGGGCGTGCCGAACGGCTCGGGCGCGGCCGGCCCGGCCTCGCCCGCGACCTCGGCCTCGGCCAGCCGGGACGTGGCGCGCTCGATGTTGGCCGCGTATCCGCAGGCGGGGGAGTGCACGACGAGGTCCTCGCCGATCTCGGCGGGGCACATGAACTCGGTCGACCCGGCCCCGCCCATCATGCCGCTGGACGCGTCCACCGCCAGGGCCGGCAGCCCGAGCCGCTCGAAGATCCGCGTGTAGGCGCCGTGGTAGGTCTGGAACGAGGCGTCCAGGCCCGCCTGGTCGATGTCGAAGCTGTAGGCGTCCTTCATCGTGAACTCGCGCGTGCGCATGAGCCCGCCCTTGGGACGCGGCTCGTCGCGGAACTTGGTCTGGAACTGGTACCACTGCTGCGGCAGCCGCTTGTACGAGCCGAGCTCCTGCGCGACCGTCGCGAAGATCTCCTCGTGGGTCATGCCGAGCGCCATGTCGGCGCCCCGCCGGTCCCGCAGCCGGAACATCTCCTGGCCCATCTGGTCCCAGCGGCCCGACTTCCGCCACGGCTCGGCCGGGTGCATCTCGGGGAGCAGCATCTCCTGCGCGCCGATCGCGTCCATCTCCGCGCGGACGATGCCGATCACCTTCGCCCGGACCCGTACCGCCAGCGGCAGCATCGAGTAGTGGCCCGCCGTGAGCTGGCGGATGTATCCCGCGCGCAGCAGCAGCCGGTGGCTGGCGGCGTCGGCCTCGGCCGGATCGTCACGCAGGGTGGGCACGAACATCTGGGACCAGCGCATTGGCGGACCTTACACCGGCCGGAACGATGAACCGGTGCTGACCGGGGTGTCGCTGTTAGTACCCTCGTCAACGTGAGTCGAGAAGGTGTGACGCCGCAGAGCGAGGATTTCTCCGCCTGGTACAACGAGCTGGTCGTCAGGGCGCAGCTCGTCGACCGTGGCCCGGTGCGCGGCACGATGGTCATCCGACCGTACGGCTACCGCGTGTGGGAGCTGCTCCAGGCCGACCTGGACCGGCGGATCAAGGATGCCGGGCACGACAACGTGTCCTTCCCGATGTTCATCCCGGAGTCCTACTTCAAGCGCGAGGCCGAGCACGTCGAGGGGTTCTCCCCGGAGCTGGCCGTGGTGACCATCGCGGGCGGCAAGGAGCTGGAGGAGCCGCTGGTCGTGCGGCCCACCTCCGAGACCGTCATCGGCGAGTACATGGCCAAGTGGATCGACTCGCACCGCGACCTGCCGCTGCTGCTCAACCAGTGGACCAACGTGGTCCGCTGGGAGATGCGGCCCCGGATGTTCCTGCGCACCACCGAGTTCCTCTGGCAGGAGGGCCACACCGCCCACGCCGGCGAGGACGACGCGATGCGCGAGACGCGCTGGGCGCTGGACGCCTACGCGGCGGTGTCCCGCGACCTGGCCGCGATCCCGGTGGTGGCGGGCGAGAAGACCCCCGGCGAGCGGTTCGCCGGCGCGGTCCGCACGTACACGATCGAGGGCATGATGCGCGACGGCCGCGCCCTCCAGTGCGGCACCTCGCACTACCTCGGCACCAACTTCGCCAAGGCGTTCGAGATCAAGTACCAGGACGAGGGCGGCGAGCTCACCCTCGCCCACACCACCTCCTGGGGCATGACCACCCGCATGATCGGCGCCGTCATCATGACGCACGGCGACGACAAGGGCCTGGTGCTGCCGCCGCGGATGGCCCCGCACCAGGTGGTGATCGTTCCGATCGGACGCAAGGAGCAGGGCGAGCAGGCCGCCGCCGAGGCGCGCAAGCTCGGCGCGGCGATCAAGTCGATGGGCATCCGGGTGCACGTCGACGACAACCGGCCGCAGCTCTCCCCGGGCTTCAAGTTCAACGAGTGGGAGATGCGCGGCGTCCCGGTCCGCATCGAGCTCGGCAAGCGCGACATCGAGGCCGGCGTCGCCACCCTGGTCCGGCGGCTGCCGACCGCCGAGGGGCAGGGCAAGGAGCAGATCCCGCTGGAGAAGGTGCCCGAGCTGCTGCCCGGCATCCTCGCCGACTTCCAGTCGTTCCTGCTGGCCCGCGCCGAGACGTTCCGCGAGGAGCACACGGCGACGGCGGACACCTGGGAGGCGTTCGCCGAGCAGGTCGGCACCGGCTGGGCCCGCTCGTTCCACTGCGGCCGGACCGACTGCGAAGACGAGATCAAGGCCGACACCGCGGCCACCCCGCGCGTCATCCCGGCCGAGGCGCCCGAGGAGACTGGCGCCTGCGTGAAGTGCGGCGAGCCGTCCGCCTACGGCAAGCGCGTCATCTTCGGCAAGGCGTACTAGAGCACGTCCCGCGACTGGAGCACGTCTCCACCTGGGCACGTCTCCGCCCCGGCCGCCACCACCGTCACCGGTGCCGGCGGCCGTGGCCGTGGCCGCGTGAACGGGCGTCAGGTGAGCGACTTGGGCAGCACGCGCAGCGCGAGCATCGACACGTCGTCGCGCAGGTCGCCGTCGCAGAACTCCAGCAGCGTCCGCTCGACCGCGCCGAGCATGTCCTCCACCGAGTCGCCGGCGTGCGCCGCCAGCGACTCCAGTAGCCGCTCCTGCCCGAACTGGTGCCGTGCCATGTCGCAGGCGTCCAGCACCCCGTCCGAGTGCAGGAACAGCGTGTCGCCGACACTGAGGGCGAGCGTGTCGTGCCCGGCCTCGAAGTCGTCGAAGAGCCCGAGCGGGACGCCGCCGCGGGACGCGGTGCGGATCACCCCGTCGGCGCGGACCACGATCGCCGGCGGGTGCCCCGCGGTGCCGAGCGAGACCGTGATCCCGTCGGCGTCCGGCTCCAGCCCGGCCAGCACGGCGGTGACGAAGCGGTCCTCGTCCAGCAGCGTCTCGTTGACCATGCCCAGCACCTCGCGGGGACGCGACTTCCAGCGCGAGGCCAGCCGCACGCAGTGCCGGGCGGTGGCGGTGACCGCGGCGGCGTCCTCGCCCTTGCCGCACACGTCGCCGAGCACCAGCCCCCATCCGTCCCGGGTGCGGAACACGTCGTAGAAGTCGCCGCCGACCTCGGCGCCGTGCGTCGCGGTCATGTACCGCGCGGCCAGCGCGAGCCCGGGGATCGACGGCAGCTCCTTGGGCAGCAGGCTGGCCTGGAGCGTGTCGGCGACCTCGGCGCGCCGCCGGTAGAGCCGGGACGCCCGGATGACCAGCGCCAGGTACCGGCCCAGCCGTTGGACGACCGCGAGGTCGGTCAGGTCGAACGGGCCCTGCTCGCCGCTCCCGGCCAGGGTGATCGCGCCGATGCAGCGGTCGCCGTCCTCCACCGGGACGCACAGCACCGACGTCGCGCCGATCCGCGCCAGTACCGGCTGCCCGTCCGGGAACCGGCCGAGCAGGTCGAGGTCCTCGACGTGCGGGCGCAGCGCGCTCTGCCGGCTCGCGTAGACGGTGTACGGCAGCGTGTCCCGGTCCGAGACCAGGTCCTCCAGCGTCCGGGCCGCCTCGTGCGCGTGCTCGCCCTCGGGGCCGATCACCACCTGCCGGCGCAGCGCGGCGGGACCGGTCCCGCCCGGCTGGACGGGCTGCCCGAGCGGGGCCGGGCCCGGGGCCAGGTCGATGAACGCCCAGTCGGCCAGCTCGGCGGCCAGCAGCCGGGCGCAGCGCCGCATCGCCACGGTCTCGTTCAGCACCGGCTCGTCGAGCAGCAGCTCGCTGGCGGTCGCGAGCACGTCCATCCGGTGCACGATCGTCGCCACCGCCTCGTCGTCACCCGGGGACGGCGCGTCGCCGCGCCGGGCCGGTGGCTCCTCGGTCGGGGTGTCGGTGGACCCGGCCGCGGCGACGACCATCGGGTCGGGCTCGCCGCGGATCCACACCCGCGCCAGCGTCACCACCGCGTCGATCGGGTGGTCGCGGCCGAGGAACCGGACCTGCGCGCGGCGCCGCCGCCCGGTCCGGACGACCGCGGCGAGCTGGGACCGGAGCGCCGCCCGCGTCGCCAGGTCGCAGAACGCGGTGAACTGCTTGCCCGACACGTACCCGGGGGAGGTGCCGAGCAGCGCCGCGGCCTGCTTGTTGACCCGCCGCACGCCGGCGTCGCGGTCGAGCAGGAACAGCGGGACGGGCGCGTCCTGGAAGACGGTGCGCAGCACCCGCCGCTCGGACTCGGCCGTCGCCGACAGGCCCGCCGAGGCGGTGTGGTCGTTGCCCATGGTGCGCAGCGCCGTCAGGGTGAGCTCCAGCTCGACCAGCGCCGCGTCCAGGGTCGCCCGCAAGTCGGGATCGGGCATCCCGGCCGCCTGGCGCAGCTCGCCGATCCTGCCCTCCAGGTCGGCGATCTCCCGCATGACGGTCTCGGGTTCAAGCTGATCCGGCTGATCGGGCATCCAGACTCCCTGTGGTCCGGGGGGCACGGGTGAGACCAGACCCGGTGGCGCCCGGATCTAGCAGTCCCGCGGTCACCAGGACCGCCGTGCGAAGCTTATGCCCTGATCGGAGCCGACGGCCTGGTTCGTGACCTAAGACAGTCCCTGGTCACCGATGATGCGCTGGGCCAGCGCGGTGAGCTTCACATGCCGGGTCTGGGAGATTTTGCGCATCTCCGCGAAGGCCTCGTCGGCGTCGCAGCCGAGCGCGTGCATCAGGATGCCCTTGGCCTGGTCGACCAGCGCCCTCGCCTCGACCGCCTCCTGGAGCTGGACGGCGGTGCGGTGCACGGTGTCGTACTGCAAGGAGTTCGACACCGCGGCGCTGCCCTGGGCCACCAGCAGCGCCGCCAGGGCGTTCTGCTTCGGGTCGAGCGCCCGCGGCGTCACGCCGTACAGCGTCAGCGTCACCAGGACTGGCGGGTTCAGGTGCGGGGAGGTGGTGAAGCAGCGCACCCCCCGGCGGAGCATCTCGGCCATCGCCTTGGGCCAGCGGGTCTCGGCGAGGATGTCGCCGGAGTGGACCGGCTGCCGGCTGCCGACCACGTCGAAGACCGGGCCCTCCCCGCGGGCGAGCTGCCGGTCGACCAGCTCGGCGAGGTCGGGGTGGCTGGACGCGGTGGCGAGCGGCTCGGGACGGTCGTCGCCCCCGGCGGGCAGCGCCCACCGGATCCCGGACGCGCCCGCGCAGCCGGGAACGGTGCGGGAGGCCAGCTCGGTGACGCGGTGCAGGGTGCCCGCGTCGGAGGATTCCCCGACGAGCCCGAGACGGGCGATCTCCAGGGCGAGCTGGTCGGTCAGGACGGCTTCGACGGGCGGCACGCCACCGAAGGTATCCTGCGCGGCGCGCTCGACGTACGCGCTTGGGGGACGGTCCGCCGTACCGTCCGCGCACGCGTGCGCGCCTGGCGCCCGGCATCCCGGGATCCGATCGCGTCCTTCTCGCCGCCCCATGGCCGCCTCAGTTGTTGGGCGGGGCCTTGCTGATCTCGGCCATGCGCCCCACCTCACCGTTCGTCGTGGCCTAGGCGCGCTCTACCCACAGTGAGCGGGCCTATGCGGGTTTGCGCATAGTGCCCGTTCAGAAGGCGAAGATGGCACCGGTGCTCGCGTGCAGCGCGCAGTCGTTGGCGTACTCGGCGCGGAACCGTGCCGGGCGCCCGCGCCATAGGCCGTCGGCCTTGGCGACGACCGGTGAGTAGATCGTCGTGCAGGCGATGTCGGCCGGCTCGCGGGTGAACTTCCCACCGGAACGGCTCAGTTGCGCGCACGCCCGCGCCGCCTCGGGATGGCTCCCTCCAGGCGGGTCGCACGACAGCGTGACGCTCCGCGTACCGGACGCGGCGGCGCCGGGGTAGGTCAGCGTGAGGCGCAGCGAGGTGCCCGCCGCGGGTAGCCGCCCGACGGCCGCGGGCGCGGTGGCCGGCCGGGTCGCGGCCCCCGCGGGGACGGCGGGCAGCAGGGCGAGTGCGGCGCCGGCGAGGGCGGTGGCGACGAGGTGCGGCATCGATACTCCCGATGATCGGTACGGATCATCGCTCAATGTATCCACATGACTACACGTGGTGCCCGCGGTTCGGTACGCCACGCGCGCGGCGTGCAAGGGGTCACACGGCGCGCGTGGCTATGCGGTTATATGGCTGCGGGACTACGCGGCGAGCGTGTGCGCCCGGTGGTGGTCGGCGAGCGCCTCGCGCAACTGCTTGCGGCCGCGGTGCAGGCGGGACATCACCGTGCCGATCGGGGTGCCCATCATCTCGGCGATCTCCTTGTAGGCGTAGCCCTCGACGTCGGCGAGGTAGACCGCGTCCCGGAAGTCCTTCGGCAGGGCGCGCAGTGCCGTGACGACCTCGGTGTCCGGGATCCGGTCCAGCGCCTCGGACTCGGCGGAGCGGAAGCCCTCGGCGTGCGACTCGGCACGGGCGATCTGCCACTCCTCCAGCTCCTCGGAGCCGGCCCGCTGCGGCTCGCGCTGCCGCTTGCGGTAGATGTTGATGAAGTTGTTGGTGAGGATCCGGTGCAGCCACGCCTTGAGGTTCGTGCCCTCCTGGAACTGGTGGAAGTTCACGTACGCCTTGGTCAGCGTCTCCTGCACCAGGTCCTCGGCGTCGGCGCTGTTGCGGGTCATCCGCACGGCGCTGATGTAAAGCGGGTCCGCGAGCGGAAGCACGTCACGCTCGTAACGCCGGCTGTTCTCGGTGTCCGCAGGCGCGGTGACAGTGTTCATCTGCGCTCCCCCGTTGGTCATGGCCCCGCAGGGCCGGTTGCTGGCGTGCGCCGGGACGCACGCGGGCCGGGCGGACGGGCCGCCCCCCGTGTTCAGGTCGTTCCACCGCTCCCGACGGGTTCGGCTCCGGTTCATGACGCGGCCGAGGCGAAATACCTGTCGCGGGCCGTGACGTTCCTTACGGAGCGGACGCTCCGGGAAGCCGGTGGTACCGGGTCTGGACTCGGCCGCGCTTGGAGGGTGGGCCGAGCGAGTGGCGCCGGTGGGCTTCGCCAGGGCGACCCCGTTGGTCCGGGACGTCGCGGGCCTTGCCCGGTCGGGCGCCTTCACTCGTCAGTGGTGTTCCCGCTTAGTAAGACGCACGATGCGCCCCAAGGGGTTGCGTGACGTCACTCACAAATCCTGGGAAAATGTCCGTCCAAGCCCGCGAATGACGGTATAGGCGCCGTTCCGTCATGGTAACGGGCGATCTCCGTGACCGAGGTCACCCCAGGGTCATGTGAGGTGGCCGGCCAGGACCGTCCGGACCAGCCCGGACGCGAACTCCTGGTGATCGGCGGGCAGTCGCGCACCCTCCGCCACCGCCTCCGCGCCGGCCAGCCGCGTCAGGAACGCGTGCTGCTGGCACCCGCCCAGCAGGGCCGCGGCCATGAACGCCAGTGGCGCGTCGGCCGCCATCCGTCCGGCGCGCTGCTCGGCCTCCAGGTAGCCGATCAGGCCCGCGTGGCCGAGTATCGGCCCGCTCGCCGCCCCGGCCCGCGCCATCGCCCCGCCCGCAGGGACTCCGCCCGCAGGGCCTGTGGCCGGAGCGCCTCCGCCCGGAGCGCCCGCTTTGGCGGGGCCGTCGGCGCGGAGCCAGGCGATCAGATCGGGATCGGCCAGGACGGGCCCGGTCATCGGGAGGAGCTCGCCATAGAAGGCGGTCATCTCGGCGGCGAGGCGGGTGAGGTTGGCCTCGACGGTGCCCTGCCCGGCCGAGCCCATCAGCGTCATCATCGCCGTCCGCGCGGTCCCGGTCACCTCGCCCAGCGCCGCGGCGAAGAGCGCGGTCTTGTTGGCGAAGTGGTTGTAGAGGCTGCCCTCGGAGACGCCCGCCGTGCGCGCGATCTCCTTGGTGGTCGCGGCGACGATCCCGCGCCCGCTGATCACCTGGATCGCCGCGGTCAGGATCCGGTCCCGCATCGTCTCCGCCACCGGTGCCACCTTGGTTCGCCTCCCCCTGCGCGGCCTCCCGCGCGGGTGGACACTAGCACGGGCAAGTCACTGAGTGAGCGCCCACCCATGCCGCCGTCCGGGCGACGCGGCCGGGCGACGCGGCCGGGGTGCGGCGGGCGCGCCGCCGGGGACGGGCCGCCGTCAGTTCAGCAGACGGCCAGCGACGATCCCTCACCCGGGGTAGCGTCCTCCTTACTGCGGGTGTCGGGCACTCGATTCTCAGCCGCCCAGGGAGGGGTCCGTGTGGGCATCGCTCAAGGTCAGCCGATGGCGTCCGCACAGAAGGCCGTCGGCCCCGGGAGGGGAGAGCCGGCCGGGGCGCGCGGTGCCGAGGCGCCCCCGCCGCGCCTACTCGAACAGCAGGTGCTCGGCGTCGCGCGCATGGCCGTCATCGCGCTGAACGGGCACGGCCGCATCAGCCAGTGGAGCCAGGTCGCCGACGAGCTGTTCGGTGTCGGCCGGGTGCAGGCGCTGGGCCGGTCGCTCACCGCGCTGCTCAGCCTGCCGCCCGAGCACCGCGGCGTGTTCGAGCCCGAGGCGTTCGGGGCCGTGTGGTGCGGCACCTGCGCCGTCCCGCGGGTCGACAACGGTCAGCACGCCGAGGTCGCCTGGTGGGTCTACCCGATCGAGCGGCCCGGCGGCGACGCCACCGAGTGCGGGGCGCCGGGCGCCCCCGGCATCCGCGTCCTGGCGCTGGCGGCCGATCTGCGCCGGCTGCGCGACGAGGGCCTCGGGCTCGGCCTCGGCGACGTCCTCGTGGTCCCGCCGGGCCGGGACCGGCGCGAGGCCGCCCCCGCCGCCCGGGTGCTCCGGGCCGATCCCGCGCTGGTGCGGATGGCCGGGCCGGACGCCGCGCCGCTCGGCCGCCGTCTCGCCGAGATGCTGCCCCTGACCGGTCCCGTGGCGGCCGAGCAGGTCACCGCGCGCGTCCTGGAACTGGGCTACCCGGCGCTCAACCTCAGCCTCACCGTCCGGCTGCCCATCGTCCCGTACTGGGGCGGCATGCCGCGCGCCCTGCGGCTCAAGCCGCGCGTCACACGCGTGCCGGTCCCGGCGCCGGCGCCGCCCCAGCCGGACGCGGGCGCGGCCAAGGGCGTATACGCCACCCGCCGTTCCCCAGAAGGCTCGTGTACATCGCCGGGCCCCCCCAGACAGGAATCGGAGGCGAAGGCCGTGCCGGATCGATTCACGTTCCTGGGTGAGGCCGGACAGCAGATCGGCAGTTCGCTCGACCATCTTCAGGCCGCGCGGACACTGGCCGAGGTCCTGGTACCAAGGCTCGGCGACTTCGCCGAAGTCGAACTGCTGGAGCAGGTGGCCTCGGCCGACTGGGAGCAGCCGTCCCGCACGGTGGGCGAGACGACCCTGATGCGCCGGATCGCGGTCGTGCACGATGACGAGCCCGGCCGCTGGGACGACACCGTCCCCGAGGGGGAGCTGCTCTACCTGGCCGAGCGCACGCCGCCCGTCCAGGCGATGCGCACCGGCCGCGGCGTGCACATCCCGCGGATCGGGAGGGAGCGCGCCGAGGAGCTCTCCGCCTCGCACGGCGACCGCGACCTGCGCCCGCTGCTCGCCGGCCGGGCCATGCTGATCATGCCGCTGATCGCGCGCGGGCAGGTGCTCGGCACCTTCCGGCTGCTGCGCAGGTCCGACCGGCCCGGCTTCGACGAGCCCGACCTCGCCCTGATCGAGGAGCTCGCCCGGCACGCCGCGCTGTGCATCGACAACGGGCGGCTCTACCGGCGCGAGGCGCAGACGGCGCAGGAGTTGCAGCGCAGCATGCTGCCCACCGTCCCGCCCGAGATCGCCGGGGCGCGGGTCTGCTTCCGCTACCGGCCGGCCGGGCAGACCGCCCAGGTCGGCGGCGACTGGTTCGACGCGATCCCGCTGCCCGGGTCGCGGCTCGGCATCATCGTCGGCGACGTGATGGGGCACGGCGTCACCTCCGCCGCGATCATGGGCCAGTTCCGCACCGCCGTCCGCACCCTGGCCGCCCAGGACCTGCGGCCCGACCGGCTGCTGCGCCAGCTCGACGGCCTCGCGCAGCGGCTCGGCGAGGGCTACCTGGCCACCTGCCTCTACGCGGTGTACGACCCGGTGGAGCGGCGCTTCCGGTTCGCCAACGCCGGGCACATCCCGCCGGTGCTGGTCTCGCCGTCCGGTGAGAGCCGGGTGCTGCCCGCGCCGTCCGGGGTGCCGATCGGGGTGGGCGGCGAGCCGTTCGAGACGGTCGAGGTCCAGGTCGAGGACGGCTCCCGGCTCGTCCTGTGCACCGACGGCCTGCTGGAGCGCCGCGACCGCGACATCGACGAGGGCCTGGAGGAGCTGCGCGCCCATCTCGCCGGCTCCACCCAGCCCCTGGAGAGCACCTGCGACGCCGTGCTGGACGCGCTCACCACCGCCGTCCCCGCCGACGACGTCGCGCTCGTCGCGGTCGGCCTCGACGGCATCGCCGCGGGCGACGTGGCGGTCTGGAACCTGGACGCGGAGGCGAGCATGGTCCCGCGGGCCCGCGCCCAGGTCGCCGACCGGCTCGCCGAATGGCGGCTCGCCGACCTCACCGACAGTGTCCTGCTCATGGTCAGCGAGCTGGTCACCAACGCCCTGGTGCACGGCGCGGGCGCCATCGGGATGCGGCTGATCAAGGGCAGCGCGCTGCTCTGCGAGGTCTACGACGACGGTCACGAGCTGCCCCGGCTGTGTCACGCCGACGCCACCGACGAGTCCGGCCGCGGCCTCCAGCTCGTCAGCCACCTGGCCGAGCGCTGGGGCACCAACCGGACCGAGCACGGCAAGGTGGTGTGGTTCGAGCACCCGCTGGCCGGCTGACGCGGCACCCCGCTCGCGAACGTGGTAGGGGATTGTCGCTTCTGCGACAGATACCGTCCAACGTCCTTTTCGGCTCTGATCGAGGGTGTCGGATCGAGGGACCCGGGCCGGGCCGGGTCCCGGGGCGGGGTCGGGGGACGCGTTGGGTGAGTTTCTGACATTGCCGGTTCCAGAGACGCTTCACGCCACCTATGCGGTCGCCTTCGCCGCGCCCCCCGCCGACCCCCGGGAACTCGCCCGCGAGCAGGTGACCAGGCGCGTCGCGGCGCCGCTCCGCGACCTGGTCCTCGGCATGCTCGACAGCCCCATGGTCACCCTCGACCTGCGCCCCGCCGCCGGGTTCCCGCCGCTGCCCGCCGACCTGCTGGCCGCCTACGGTGCCGCACCGGCCGAGCTCGCCGCCATCGAGTCCGCCTCCCACCTGCTGGCCGTCCGCGCCGCTTACCGTCCCGGCTGGCCCCCCGCGCACGAGTGGGCCACCCGGGCCATCGCCGGGTCGATCGCCGAGCACGTGGTCGACGTCTTCACCCCGCAGACGCTCACCCGCGCCGAGGTCTACCGGTCGCTGCCGGGCCCGGACGGCGCCGTCCGGCTGACCGACTGGATGCTCCTGCCGCACACCGCCGGACCGCGCGGCTTCTGGTTCACGACCAAGGGCCTGGCCCGGTTCGGCCTGCCGGAGTTGCAGACCGAGAACGTCCCGCCGCGCCTGCTCGAACCCTGGGGGAAGCTGATGAACGGCCTGGCCCGCCGGGTGCTCGACCTGTGGCTGGCCGAGCTTCCGGCCGGTGAGCAGCGCGTCGTGGTCGACCTCCCCGCGATCGTCTCGGTCTCCCTGCGGGATGTGGCCGCCGCGCAGGGCGCCGGGGAACATGGCTCGGAGCAGGCATCGGAACGCGGCCTGGAGCGGGGCTCGGAGCGCGGCTCGGAGCGGGCGTCGGGGCGGGCTCCGCGCGAGGTGCGGGTGCGGCTGAATCCGGCCGCGTCGGGCGCGCTGACCGTCCAGGCCGCCGACGGCGGGCCCGACCGGCTGGAGGCCCTGTGCACCGGGCTGTTCGGTGCGTCCTCAACGGGCGCCGCTGACCTGCGACCTTGCCGATGATCTTGTTCTCGGCGCAGGATCGTGCCCGTGAGAACCGGCCCGCGTGACCGTCCGAGCCCTGAACCCGAGGACTCCCGCGACCCAGAGGACCCCCGTGGCACCGGCGATACCGGCGATCCGCGGGGGGCCCGCGACTTGAGCGACCCCCGCCAGGCCCCCCACCCGGGCGACGTCCACGTGGCGGGACGCCGCAGACCGGCCGAGGAGCCGCCGCCCGCCGGCCCCACCGGCGCACCCGGGGGGCCCGGAGTTCCCGGGGCCCCTGGAGGACCTGGAGGCCCCACAGGGCCAAGGGCCCCCGCAGGGCCGACGGAGTGGGTGCACGTACAGCCGACGCATGGCGGCGAGACCGAGGCGCCCGTGCCTCCGCCACCGGTGCCTCCGCCGCCCGTGCCTCCGTCGTCTGCGCCCCCGTCGTCTGCGCCCCCGCCGTCTGCGCCCCCGCCGTCTGCGCCCCCGCCGTCTGCGCCTTCGACGTTCGGGCAGTCCGGTCCGGGTCGCTGGCAGGGGCGTGAGACGGGGGCGGACGAGCCGTTCCTCCCAGGGAAGGGACTGGCGGCCGAGCCGCCTCGATCTGATTCGCCCCCGGCCGAGCCCCCTCCGCCTGATCTGGCCTCGCCCAGTCCGCCTCTTTCGGACACGGTTCCGGACCTGCCGCTGCGTCCCCAGTGGTCCGAGCCTGCACGGCCACCGATGCCCCCGCGGGGACTGTCGGCAGATCGGCCCGCTCCGGCGCGGCCTCCTGCGGAGGTACCGCTCATCAAGTCGACGCCTCCAGTGGTGCGTCCTCCGAATCCGCCCCGTCCCGAGGGGCCGGTGCAGCGGAAGGCACAGGCGGACGCGTTCGTCGCGGAGTTCGTGGCCAGCACCACCTGGCGGGCCACCCTGGCGGTTCTCGAAGGGGCCTTCCCCGGGCTCGGGATGGCGGCGACCCTGTCGCGCCGTACCGATGAGCTGTGGCGCAACATGGACGGCCTCGACCGCGCGGGCGCGAAGAAGCTCGGCCTCCCCGTATGGCTCGACGCCGCGGGCATGGTCTTCGACCTCAGCGCCCACCTGAACGGGCGCGAGTCCGTGGGCGGCTCCAGGGTGGCCGCCCCACCGCGCGCGTCACGCCCGTACGCGGGCGCGTTCGTCGTCGACACCCTCGATCCGCTCCGCTACCACCGTGCCGTCGGCGGTCCGCTGGCGCCGGGCGAGGGTGACCTCACCGCGCCCCGGGCGCCGGTCGGCGAGGAGGACGACAGCGGCGTCGTGATCGTCGCGAACCTGACCTCGGCGGGCGTGCGGGTGCTCGACTCGTCCGCGCTGTGGCGGTACGCGGGGCGGGTGGTGGCGGCGACGCTGCATGAGCCGGCGCGGCCCGAGACGCGGGCCCGCGCCCGCCGCGCCCTGCGGGCGCTGCGGCGGGTGGTGCTCGTCGATCCCGAGCTGGGGCTGGGCGTGTGCCTCCAGATCGACTCGGCGCGGACGCCGCGCTGCCTGCTGGCGTTCGGCGTCGACGCGACCGAGGTGGGCTCGCCGCGCTTCGTGCGGCCCTAGGTCACTCCTCCGTGCGGAGCCAGGAGAGGTCGATCCGGCCCTCGCCGGGGAGCTCGCGAAGCTGGGAGGCGAGCTCCCATGGCTCGCCGGGCGCGGCGAGGTCGTCCGGCAGCACTCCGCAGAGCAGCGAGTTGGGCGTGCGGACGATGGTGAAGGAGCCGAACCGGACGATGCCGCCGCCGCGCAGGTGCGCCAGCTCGATGAGCAGCGCGCCGAGCGCCGAGGGGTCCTGCTGGTCGTACATCCCCTGCACGTAGGAGAACAGCTCCTCGGTGAGCGCGCCCGGACGCCGTCCCGACAGGCGGTAGGACGTGCCCCAGTAGCCGCCGTCGGCCGCCTCCGCGGAACGCTGGTCGCGGATCCGGACCCGGAGGCCGTACTCGGACGCGCAGCGCTCGTACGCCTCGGCGAGCAGGGCCTCGGCCTCGCCCCCCTCGCTGAGCAGCAGCCCGGGGACCACGCCCTCCTCGCGGTCGAGGCGGTCGAGCATCTCGCGGTGCAGTTCGCGGATGTCCTGCTCGGCCGAGTCGAGGGACCGTGCCAGGGCGCGCTGCGCGTCGCGGTCGAGCTCGAGACCGGCGAGCTCGGACGAGACCTCGCCGATCTCCTTCTCCAGCCGGTCCACCCGGCCGCTCAGCGCGTCGATCATCTGCACTGTCCCGGCGGGCACGGCCTCGCTCTGGAGCGGCTGCGGGATCGGGATCCCGGACGGCTCGTTCGACGCGGCGACCTCGGAGGACAGGGCGTTCTGCCGTTTGGACAGGTCGGCCACCTGGGTGCGTAGCTCGCGCAGCTCCGCCTGCGCGCGGGGGAGTCGCTTGTCGGAGGCCAGATAGAGCTCGCGTCCGGCGATCGCCAGGCAGAGCAGGACCAGGATCACGGTGGTCATGTAGCTCCTCGGGGGGCGGGCTGCGCTCTCGACCCTAACCATCCGTGGCGGCCTTGGCGCGGAGCCGCCGCATCTCGTCCGAATGACCCGTCATATTCCGGCGGGACGATCGGGACCTCCGGCGGCGGGTTCAGCCGAACAGCCCGCCCAGCAGCCCGCCCAGGACATCCGCGGCGCCACCTGCGATGTCTCCGGCCACGTCGCCCGCGAAGTCACCGGCCATGCCGCCCGCCACATCGCTTGCCACGTCGCCCGCGAACCCGACCGCCTCACCGGCCGCGTGCCCCATCGCGCCGGCGGCCAGGCCCCCGGCGATGCCCACGGCGGCGACCCCGCCGACGACTCCGGCCGCGGCGGCGCCTCCGGCCCAGCCGTGGCCGTGGTGACCGTAGTGCGCAGGAGGCCCGGTGTGATGCACATGAACGGGCGGCGGAGGCGCGGGATGCCCGATCGGCGCGGGCGGATAGGCGGTGGGCGGATAGGCGGCGGGCGGGTAGGCGGCGGGCGGGTAGGCCGCGGGTGGCGCGGCCGGAGGCGCCGGAGGGATCCCGCCATACGCGGGAGGCGCACCATGCGGGTAAGGGGCGGGCGGTGCACCATACGAGTACGGCGGCGGCCCACCCGGCGCGGGTGGCGGAGCCGGAGGAGGGAAGGCTCCCTGGCCCTCCGGGGGAGGCGGTCCGCCGTGGAACGACTGGCCAGGGTGAGGCAGCGGACCGGCCTGCGGCGGACCGGCCTGCGGCGGTGGGCCACCGGGCGGCGGGCCACCAGGGTGAGGCGGCGGGGCAGCGTGGTGGGAGGGCGCGGGAGGGAGGGCCGCCGCGGCTTCGAGCCACCGGCCGATCTTGGCGTTCCAGTCGGTCTCGCCGGCCTCCTTGTGGCCGCTCTGGAAGACGCCGAACGACTCGTCCGACGGAGCGGACCGGTCTTCCGCGCGCAGGACGAAGGCCATGGTGTTCGGGCTCGCCACGAAGCTCAGCCCGACCTGGTCGAGCCGCCCCTGGAACGCGGGCGGCGGGACGAGGTGGATCTCCTGGTGGAACGGCAGCCGCTGGGCGACGCCGCGCAGCGTGCGGGACTCGAACGTGACGTTCTGGATCCTGAAGCCGAGCCGGGCGATCGCGGTGAGCACCCACTGCTGGGAATCGAGCGGCTCCACCGAGATCCGGTCGACGTCGCCGGGGTCGGGCCGCCCCTGGACGTCCACCTCGGTGCACAGGCCGATGGTGAAGCCCGGCAGTTCGCGGCCGAGCACCGTGGTGAACGGCAGCTCGTACGGAAGCGGGATGGAGAAGGGGAGGGCGTGGTCCGTCCCGGCGTCGAGCCGGAACGGCCGGGTGAGCGCGCCGCGGTAGACCTCCGGCCCGGCGCTCTC
Source organism: Actinomadura xylanilytica (assembly GCF_030283145.1). GTDB lineage: Bacteria > Actinomycetota > Actinomycetes > Streptosporangiales > Streptosporangiaceae > Spirillospora > Spirillospora xylanilytica. The sequence goes on along the minus strand of NZ_JASNWE010000001.1, from coordinate 2,301,129 downwards.
GCCGCCGTGGCCGGTCTGCATGCGCGGCATGAGCGCCAGCGTCACGTGCCGGATGTCGAGCGGCCGGTCGCCGCCTCGAAGGTGGACCTTGCCCGAGACGACCCCGCCGGGCCGGCAGTTAGGCTCCGCCAGGATCGCGTCGACGGAGGGACCAGCCGCTCCGTACCCGCCCATCTGCCCGTAGGACACCGGTCATTCCCCTCTCCCGACGGAGTCCACCATCGGATGGAATCCACCATGCCATCGGTTCACACCGACAGCGGCACATCACGGGCAGAAGTTCACGCCGTTCCGGACGCGGACGCGGACGTGTGGCGGCCCGTTCGTCGCAGAACGGGCCGCCACACGAACGGCGTGGGGCGGCGCTACTCGGCGGCGGCGACCGTCACGGTGGCGTAGCCGAGCTTCTCCAGCGGTTCGCGGATCTGCTCGGCGTCGCCCACGGCGATGATGGTCAGCGCCTCCGGGTCGATGTGCTCGCGGTAGGCGCGGGCGACACCGTCCGGGGTGGACGAGCGGACGGCCTCCAGGTAGCGGCTCGGGTAGTCGGCGCCCAGTCCGTTGGCGGAGACGTCGGCGAGTTCGGCGGCGACCGCGCGGGCCGTCTCGTACTCTGCGGGCGCGCGGTCGGCGAGTGCCCGTACCGACGAGCCGTGCTCTTCGTCGGAGATGCCGCGGGAGACGACGCCGCGCAGTTCGGTGAGCGCGTCGGCCACGGCGTCGGCGGTGACCTCGGTGTGCACGGCGCCCTGGGTGATGAACAGGCCGCAGTGCCGCAGCCTCAGCAGCCCGGCCCGGACGCCGTAGGTGTAGCCCTTGTCCTCGCGCAGCACCGCGTTGAGGCGGGACGTGAGCCCGCCGCCCAGCACGTGCGAGGCCACCATGAGGGACGGCCAGTCGGGGTGCGACCGGTCGGGCACGCCGTGCCCCAGGCTCAGGTACGTCTGCACCGATCCCGGACGGTCGACGACGACGATGCGCGCGGCCGACGACGGCGGGATCGTGTCGGCGGACGGCAGCGCGGCGGCGCCCGCCCCTCCCCAGCCCTTCAGGGCCGCGGTGAGCGCCGCGTCGGCGTCGGTCCCGGAAAGGTCTCCGGCGACGACCGCGGTCGCCTCGGCGGGGACCACGGAGCCGTAGAAGGCGCGCACGTCGGCGCCGCCGAGGGCCTCGACCGACGCACGGGATCCGCCCGTCGGCCGCGACGCGCGCGACTCGTCCGGGAACATCACCGCGCGCAGCTCGCGCATGGCGCGGCTGCCCGGGTCGGCGTCCTCCTGCGCGATCTCCTCCAGCCGCTCGCGGCCGAGGCGCGCGACGTCGGCGTCGGCGAGCGCGGGGTCGCGCACCACCGCGGAGAACAGCTCCAGCGCCGGACCGAGCCGGGTCACCGGGACGTCCAGCGCGATCCGCAGCGCGGTGAGGTCGGCCGACGCGTACAGGCTGGCGCCGAGCCGCTCGAACGCGGCGGTCAGCGCGGTGCCGCCGCCGGGCTCGGTGCCCTCCAGCAGCGCGTGCGCGGTGAGCGCGGCGACGCCCTCGGCGCCGCCGGGCTCGCGTCCGGCACCGGCCTTGAGGATCAGCCGGACGGCCGCCAGCCGCCGTCCGGGCAGGTCACAGCGGAGCGTCGCGGGGCCGGACGGGATCCGTCCCGCGTCGCCGGCCGGGAACGCCCACGCGGGGACCGGGCCGGGGACGGGACGGGGCTGCAAGGCCGGGCCCGCGCCTGGGGACTGGGTCACGAGGCACCTCCGTAGATCAGCGCGGTGCGGGAGCCGGGTGCCATCCACCGCTCCGCCATGTCCTTGATCTCGCCCGCGGTGACCGCGGCGGCGCGGCCCGGCGCGGTGAACACCCGGGACGGGTCGCCGAACTGGGTCGCGTTCTGCGACAGCGCGTTGGCGAGGCCGGTGACGGTCTCGGTCTGCTCCAGGAAACCGCGCTCGGCCTGGGCGGTGGCCCGGGCGGCCTCGTCGGCGTCCGGGCCCTCGGTGGCGAACCGGCCCAGCTCCTCGTCCAGCACCTCGGCGATCTTGGCCGGGTCCGGCCCGACCGCGTCCACGATGGCCAGCGACTGGCCGGAGGCCAGCCGGGTCACCCCGGCCCAGACCTCGGTGGCGATCTCGTCGCGGCGCACCATCCGGTCGTAGAGGCGCGAGCCCGAGCCGCCGCCGAGGATCTCGACCGCCAGCTCGGCGGCCTCGATGTCGCCGCCGCCGTCGGACGGCAGCGGGAACATCGCGAAGTACGCGGGCGACGGCACGTCCTCGTCGACGTCCTCGGCGGTGACGCCGCCGAGGGGCCCGAGGTCGCCGGGACGCGCGGGCGGCGTCGCCGGTCCGGTCGGGAGTCCGCCGAAGTAGCGCTCGACCGCCTTGACGGCCTGCTCGGGGTCGACGTCGCCGACGATCGACAGCACCGCGTTGCCCGGCGCGTACCAGGTGCCGAAGAAGTCGGTGCAGTCTTCGAGCGTCGTCGCGTCGAGGTCCTCCATCGAGCCGATGGGGGTGTGCGCGTACGGGTGGCCCGCCGGGAAGGTCAGCCTGCACAGCCGCTCGAAGGCGGTGCCGTACGGCTGGTTGTCGTAACGCTGGCGGCGCTCGTTCTTCACCACGTCGCGCTGGTTGTCGAGGTTGGCCTGGGTGAGCGCCGCGGGCAGCGTGCCCATCCGGTCGGCCTCCAGCCAGAGCGCCAGCTCCAGGTGGCTGACCGGAACCGTCTCGTAGTAGTTGGTGCGCTCGAAGGAGGTGCTGGCGTTGAACGCGGCGCCGGCGCTCTCCAGGAGCGCGGCGTGCTCGCCCTCGGCGACGTTGGACGAGCCCTGGAACATCAGGTGCTCGAAGAGGTGCGCAAGCCCGGTGCGGCCGGCCCGCTCGTGCCGCGAGCCCACGCCGTACCAGATGTTCACGGCGGCCAGCGGTACGACATGGTCTTCACAGACCACCACGCGCAGGCCATTGCCGAGCGTGTGCTCATGCAGCGGCTGTTCTGCCACGGAGCGCTCCCGTCCGGTCGATGATTCGGTTGACGGAACAGCACCGCGCGCGTGGGCGGGACCGTGTTCAGGACGGGAGCCCGGCGGCGGGCTTGATCTCCGTCTCACCGTACCGGGTCGTCCGGGGCGGGAAGCCCGTCAGCGAGAGGCCCGCGGCCCCTGGGCGCGGGTGTCCGGGCCGGACCCGGCGCCGGCCTCGTGCGCGGCGACGGCGTCCTCCAGCGACCGGTGCAGGACGAAGATCTTCGTGAGCTGGGTGACGTGGAGGACCCGGCGCACCCGGTCGTTCACCCCCATGAACGACATCGAGCCGGCGCGGGCGCGGAGCCGGTGGTAGACGCCGACCAGCACGCCGAGCCCGGTGGAGTCGAGGAAGGTGACCTCGCCGAGGTCGACCACCAGGTGCGTCCCGCCGCCGTCCATGATGTCGAGCAGCATCTCGCGCAGCCGGGGGCTGGTGAAGACGTCGATCTCACCGCTGATCTTCACGACGGTGAGGTCCTTCTCGACGCGATGCTCGACGGCGAATTCCACCGGTCACTCCCTGTCGGCTGCTCATGGGAAGGGCCCCATACCCGCGGGCCCGGCCGTTATCCGCGTGGGCGGATGCGACCTCGGCCACACGCGCCCGCGCGTACGCCGTCCATCACGGCCCGCGTCCCGCCGTCCATCACGGTGTGCGGAACAGCGCCCAGACGACCTTGCCGTGGGCGAGGCCGCGCCAGCCCCAGCGGACGCTGAACGATTCGACCAGGTGCAGGCCGCGCCCGGTCTCGGCGATGTAGTCGGGCTCCTTGCGCCGGGGCGCGGCCGGGCTGGCGTCGATGATCCCGCAGAGCACCCAGGGGGCCTCGTGGACCAGCCGCAGCCGGATCGCGGACGGCGCGGAGCCGATCGGGTCGGTGGGGTCGGCGAACCGGTTGGGCTGGTTCGGCTGGTGTGCGGGCCCGGACGGCCGCTGGTGCGCGGGGCCGTTCGAACGCTGGCGGACGGGGGAGCCGGGCCGCCGCCACCGCGCCACGCCGCCGCTGTGCCGCAGTGCGTTGGTGACGAGTTCGGAGACCACCAGGCCGACATCGTCGACGAGGGCGCCCACGCCCCATTCGCAGAGGCGGGAGATGGTGAAGTGGCGGGCCTCGGTGACCGACTCGGGGTCGGGGAGGACGGTGAAGGTGACGGTCGGCCCGGACGGCTCGGTGAGCGCGGTCAGCGCGGTGTCGAGGCGCGCGGGCAGATCACGTGACTCGGGTATGGGCGTCGAGTTCACGGCGTGGTCCTGTGGGTCCGCCGGTCCCACGACGGGGCCAGCTCCCCACCGCGTGTCCTCGTGCGCGTGGCGTGACGTCATTCCCCGGACCCCGCAGAGTGATCTCGTTGTGCAGCCATGGCTCGGAAGTCTCGTGCGTTATCCTGCGCATCGTAGCGTGCGAATGCAAGGCCCAATGCACGTGCATCCGACTCGTGCGGATGCCGGGCAGCGCGCTGCGGGTGGAAGATCGGAGGTATCCGCAGGACACGGAGGCCAGTGGCACACTAGGTTCGCTGTCCGCCATTTAGCCGGGAGGTTGGGCGTGGCTCCAGAGACGCCGGGGACCGGGTCGACGGTGCGTCGGATCCTGCTCGGTTCACAGCTCCGTCGCCTTCGAGAGGCGCGGAGCGTGACCCGTCAGGAGGCCGGTTACGTCATCCGCGCGTCAGAGTCCAAGATCAGCCGCCTGGAGCTCGGGCGGGTCAGTTTCAAGGAACGCGACGTTGACGACCTGCTCACGCTGTACGGCGTCGGCGACAAGACCGAACGCGAGGCGCTGCTACAGCTCGCGCGGGAGGCCAACACCCCCGGATGGTGGCACCGGTACAACGACGTTCTGCCCGGCTGGTTCCAGACCTACGTCGGTCTGGAGGAGTCGGCGGCGCTGATCCGCACGTACGAGTTGCAGTTCGTCCCGGGACTGCTGCAATCGGAGGGGTATTCGCGTGCGGTGATCCGCCTGGGCAACGCCGGCGCCACCGAGCAGGAGCTCGACCAGCGGGTCGAGTTGCGCATGCAGCGGCAGGAACGGCTCACGGGCCCGGAGGCGCCGCGCCTGTGGGCGGTGCTGGACGAGGGGGCGCTCAGGCGTCCCATCGGGGGTCCGGAGGTGATGCGGGGCCAGTTCGAGCATCTCATCGAGATGTCCAAGCTGCCCAACGTCACCATCCAGATCATGCCGTTCAGATTCGGTGGCCACGCCGCCGAGGGTGGGGCTTTCACGATCCTGCGCTTTCCCGAGCAGGACCTGCCGGACGTGGTTTACGTAGAGAACCTCACCGGCGCCATGTACCTGGACAAGCGCGACGACGTCGACACGTACCTCCAGGCGATGGAACGCCTGTGCGTCGACAGTGCGACCCCGGAGCGCACCGTCGAGCTTCTCGGTGATCTTCTCAGAGAGACATGATGCTCAAGACCGATCACGGCCAGTTCAAGGCCGGTCCGAACACCTACGACAACGGGATGCCCGCGACCAAGCTCCACGGAGCGCGGTGGCTGAAGTCCCAGCGAAGCAACTCCCAGGGGAACTGCGTCGAGATCGCCGAACTGCCCGGCGGGCGAGTGGCGATGCGCAATTCCCGCCACCCGGAGGGCCCGGCCCTCATCTACACCCGTCCTGAGATCGAGGCCCTGATCCTGGGGGCCAAGGACGGCGACTTCGACCATCTCATCGCTTCCCGCAACTGACCGTCCGCCCCCCGCTGAACGGGCCGCCGCGGGATTCCCCGGTTCGACTCCGGAATCCCGTCCGGCCCGCCGCGCGGCTCATCGGGTCGCGGCGAGCCGGCGCTCCCGACGTCGACTCGCCGCAGCTCTCGGGCGTGGTACACCCCGTCCGGACGGGGTGCGCGGCATGGAGCGGTCTATCGCTCCGAGCGATCGCCGCGTCCCCTACCGGCCCGTCAACAGCCCGCGGCGTCGAGCCGCGCAGTACGGCGCCGTCCCGCCACGGAACCGCCGCCCCAGGTCTGAGTGACCCTCCGCGCCTGCGAGCGGCTCAGTGCGGCGCTCAGCCGCAGTTGCCGTAGGGAGCGGTGCCGCCGTCGCCGCCGAAGCGGACGCACTTCTTGGCCGCCGACACGTAGACCGGCCCGGCGTACCAGGCGAACGATCCGCCGTCCTTGATCTGGCCCGAGCCCTGGCGCTGGATCCACACCGACACCGGGGACGCCTTGCCCACGCTCTTGGTCTTGAGCGTGACGGCGCAGTTGTACCCCGAGCTGTTGTAGAGCAAGTACGCCGTTCCGCCCGAACCGGCCACGGAGCGCTGCACGTAGTAGCCGCCTCCATGGCCGCCGGAGTTGCACACGCTCTGCGGCGAGTACTTGTTGGCCGGCTCCTTGGGGGGCGGTGCGCCGCCTCCCTTTGCAGGAGGCTGGCTGGTGCCGGGGGCCTGGGGCTGGCCTGGCCGGGAAGGCTGTCCCGAACCGGGCTGCTGCGAGGGGGAGGGCTTCCCAGGGGTCTGCTTCCCCTGCGGCTGCCCGGTGCGCTTCTTCGGGTCCTTGTTGGCGGGGTCGCCCGGAGCGGCTTCGGCGGGACCGTCGTTAGCGGCCGGGCCCGCGGCGGCGGGACCGCCGTCCTCCGCACCGCCCCCGGAACGGGTCGCGGCCCATGCCGAACCGGCTCCCACCACGGCGAGCACGGCCACTGCGGCGATGACCGGCACCAGCCTGTTGTGGCCCTTCTGACGCGCGCCCTGGCCATACGGTCCGCTGGGGTTGCCGTGCGGAACGGCCCCATGGCCGTTGTGGCCGGAACCGGGTAGAGGCGGTCCGTGGGGGCCGTTCGGCTGCGGCGCCATGTCGGGGGACGACGCCGGCTGCGGAGCCGTCCGTCCACGGACGCCGTTCGCGTCGGTGATCTGGTCGGGCGGCAGGACGGCACCGGCCATGGCGCCGGGGTCGGTCGAGCCGCCCAGCGGCACCGGCATCACCGGCGCCGCCCCGGGTGCGGGAGCGCCTCCTCCGCCGAACGCCGGGAGCGGCGCGAGCGGCTGCACGGCCGGAGGCCCGCCGGTGGCCGCGCCGACCAGGCGTTCCTGCGCCTCGCGCGCGGTGGGCCGTTCCGCGGGCTCCTTGTGCAGGCAGGCCAGCACCAGGTCGCGCAGCGGGCTCGGCAGGTCGCCGAGATCGGGGTCGGCGGTGATGATGCGGTGCATCACCGAGGCCATCTCGTCGTTCCCGAACGCGGGACGCCCGGTCGCGGCGAACGCCATCGTGGTGCCCCAGGCGAACATGTCGGTGGCGGGACCGACCTCGCCGCCGGTGAAGTGCTCGGGCGCCATGTAGGCGGGCGTGCCGACGTTCTGCGTCTCGCCGGCCGCGCCGAGCGCCCGCGCCACCCCGAAGTCGATGACGCGGGGGCCGTCCGGGCCCATCATCACGTTGTGCGGCTTGAAGTCGCGGTGCACGATCCCGGCCTGGTGGATCGCCATGAGCGCGGTCAGCGTGCTGATCGCGAGCCGTTCCAGCGCGCCGCCGGTGCGCGGGCCCTCGTGCCGCACCACCAGGTGCAGGGACAGGCCCGGGACGTACTCGCTGATGATGTACGGCTGGTCGCCCGCGACGTCGGCGTCCAGCACCTGCGCCGTACAGAACCGCGCGACCCGCTTGGCGACCTCGAGCTCGCGGACGAACCGCGCCCGCGCCGAGTCGTCGCCGGTGAGCCCGGCGTGCAGCAGCTTGATCGCGACGTGGTCGGCGGTGCGCGCGTCTGCGGCCTGCCCGGTGCGGCGGGCCAGGAACACCGCGCCCTGGCCGCCCTCGCCCAAGCGGCCCAGGATCTCGTATCCGCTCAGCTGGGTCGGATCGCCCGACCGCAGCGGATGGGCGTCCGGCATCGTCCTGTCCGTCACACCACTCGCTCCCCGTCGCTACTGGCACATGCCCCGCAAGCCTATGGCCAGAAGATGGTATTTGCTCCGAAATGTGAGGAAGCGTCGGACGAAGACGTCCGCACATCCTCTCATCCCGGCGGGCGCGGTGCGGCATCGTCCGGACGGCGCGGCCAGCGGTACGCCGCGCAGGTCGGCAGGCCCGGACGGCCCCGCGGCCATGCTCAGGGATCTTGGTCGGGGGCGGCGCCCGGCCCTCGCGCGGCTTCGGGACCGCCCGCCGGCGCCCCGGCGGCGGCGCACCGAAAGCCCCCGCGGCGATCACGGAGCCGTGATCGCCGCGGGGGCTTCGCGCACGGTCCGGCCGGATATGGCCATCCGGGGTTGTGCGGGGGGTGTCGTCAGGCCGGGTCGGGCGTACGCCGCGAGGGACGGTGCGCCGCCCGGCCGCCCCCATGGCCCGGGGGACCCTCCGGGGCGTGGCGCTGTTCGAGTCGTGCCGCGACCGCGAGGGCGCGCAGCGACGTGGTCTTCACGTGCTTGCGTCCGGTGTGCGGTCGTGGCCTGGGGATGCTGCTGGGCACGGGTACCTCCGTGGTCGGTGCCGGGGGTGGGTGATCCGGATTCCAGATCTTGGATGCGTTAGTTGCAACCGCAAGATCCTTCGCCCTATTCCGAGTGATCGTTCTATTCGTGACTACATAGGTTGTATTTCTAACTAGCTTGCTCTACCGTTTAGATCGTTCAGGCGACGATGCGCGTCGGCGCACGACCGGAAGCGGCGGAACGATGCAGATCACCCCGGACTTCTCGCCCCTCGGACTGGCCCTGGCCGCCCCCCTGGTGGCCTACCTGGTCATCGTCGAGTCGGTGTACGGCAAGCGCTCCTACGAGCGGCTCCGCCGGACGCGCGACCACGACCCCAGGGCGCTGACCAGGATGTTCACCCGCTGGATCGCGGACTCCTGGGCGCTCACCGGGGTGGCCGCCGTCATCGTGCTCGTCTCGCCCGGCGTCCGCGCCGCGGATGTGGGACTGGCCCCGCCGGACGACATGAGCGCTGTACTCGGCATGCTCACCGGTCTGGCACTGATGGTCGTGATCACCGCGGTGCTGTTCCACCTGCGGGCCCGCTCGGGGCGGGCGGCCCCGGGCCAGGGCGCCTACGCCGCGATGCTCCCGCGGACCCGCGCCGAGCGCGGCGCCGCGCTCGCGATGTCGGTCACCGCGGGCGTCTGCGAGGAGCTGGTGTTCCGCGGCCTGCTCATCGCTCTCGGCGTGGCCGCCGGCCTCGACCTCACGACGGCCGCCGGGGCGGCCCTGGCGGTCTTCGTCCTCGGGCACCTCTACCAGGGCTGGAAGGGCATGCTCGCGGTGGCCGCGCTCGGCTACCTCTTCACCGCGACCTACCTGGCCACCGGCAGCCTGCTGGTGCCGATCGTCGCGCACATCCTGATCGACGTCCGCGGCCTGGTCGTCATGCCCGCCCCCGCCCGCCCCGTGCCGTCCCGGCCGGTCGATGCCGTCCCGCAGGCCGGCTAGATTGCGGCGCTACCTGGATGACTGTGAAGATGAAGCTCATGGCCACTGACCGCCGTGCGAGCTGGCTCAAGGGCGTCCTCGATCTGCTCGTGCTCTCCAGCCTCACCGGGGGCGAGAGCTACGGCTACGAGATCGCCAAGACGCTGGCCGGATCCGGACTCGGCCAGATCAAGGGCGGCACCCTCTACCCCGTGCTCAACCGGCTCGAAGAGGCCGGCCTGGTCTCCGCCGAGTTCCGGGTCGCCGACCGGGGCCCCGGCCGCCGCTACTACCACCTCACCCAGCAGGGCCGCGACACCCTCGCCGAGCAGGGCGGCCTCTGGCTGGCGTTCGACGCCTCGGTCCGGTCCGTGCTCGCCCAGGGAGGAATCTGATGACCGCCGCCGGCTACTTCGACGAGCTGGCCGCACGCCTCCGCGACTGCGGCGTCCCCGCCGCCGAGGTGGCGGGCACCGTCGACGACCTGGCCGCCTACCTCGCCGAGTCCGGGACGGCCCCCGAGGACGAGTTCGGCCCGGTCGCCGACTTCGCCGCGGAACTCGCCGCCGCGCCGGACACCGCGCCGGACACCGCGCCGGACGGCACGCCGGACGCCCCCGACCCGGACGCCGAGACCTGGGACTTCCACGCCGACGCGTTCAACGAGGTCGGGAAGCTCAACGAGTTCGGCGGGCAGGGCTGGGAGGTGCTCTCCTACGACGCCAAGGCGGGCTTCGCCTGCCGCCGCTCCCTCGACCGGCCGCAGCGCTGGGAGTACCGGCGCGAGATCGTCCCGCCGCCGCGCCGCCGGGCGGCGGCCGAACGGCTCGCGGACGACGGCTGGGAGGTCGCCGCGGCGTGGACGATCTGGCTCTACTTCAAGCGTCCCGCCGCCGCGACCGTGGGGCCCGCCGCCGAAATCGACGCCCCGCCCGACGCCCCGCGCCGCCGCATGTACTGGAGCCGTGGCCTGGCCGTCTACCTGGTCCTTGTCATCGCCGGTGTCGAAGCGCTCGTCTTCGGCCTCAGCGTGCTCACCACCGGAGAGACCCCCGGCCACGGCGCCGTCCGGGGGTTCCTCATGGGCTTCCCGGTCGGTTCCCTGCTGGGACTCGCCCTTCTCGCCGTCGGCATCACCCGCCACCGGCGCAAAGCGGTCCGCCGCGGCTGACCCGCTCGGTCGCGGCTGCCTGCGCGGTCGCGGCTGCCTGCGCGATCGCCGAGTCCGGGCGTCATCCCCTAGATTCGTGCGCTGAGCCGAGCCGGCCGCACAGAGCCGAGCCGGGCCGATCGCCCCGGGGAGATGGCCGATGCGCGGAATCGCACTCTTAGCGTCGATGGCCGCCCTGGCTTCCGCCGCACTCCTCCCAGGAGCGTCCGCTGCGTCCGCCGCGTCCGGGCTGCCGGCGCGGCCTGGGGCGGCGCCGACCCCTCACTCGCCCTCGACCAAGCCCTCGACCCAACCGTCCGGCAAGCCCTCCGGTTCGCCGTCCCCAGCGGCTGCCCCGCCGCCCGCGGCCGAGTGCAGTCCCGAGCGCGCCGATCCGGGGCCGGTGGGGGAGTCCTGGGCTCAGAAGCGGCTCGGCTTCCAGCGGGCCTGGGGCCTCACGATGGGGCAGGGCGTGACCACGGCCGTGGTCGACAGCGGGGCCGATTCCGGCCACCCGATGCTGTCGGGCCGCGTCCCGGACGCGCTCGACCTCACCGGCACCGGCAAGCGCGACTGCGTCGGGCACGGCACCGGCGTCGCGGCCCTCATCGGCGGACGCGACCTCTCCGCCGGCGAGGTCCCGCTGAGCGGCGTCGCGCCGGCCGTCCGGCTGCTGATCGTCAAGCAGCAGAACGCCGACCGCGACGACGGCGGCGGCGACCGGCTGCCCACCGCGATCCGGAAGGCCGCCGACGCCGGCGCCCAGGTGATCAACGTGTCCATCCGCACCGTCCCGTCGCCCGCGCTCCTGGCGGCCGTCCACTACGCGCAGGGCAAGGACGCGGTGATCGTGGCCGCCGCCGGCAACGCCAAGAAGAAGAACGGCGACGACGGCCCCGCGTACCCGGCGAGCTACCCGGGCGTGCTCTCCGTCGCCTCCCTCGGGACGGGCGGCGGCAGGGTCGAGAGCTCCAGCCTCCAGTCCAGGGTGGACCTCGGGGCCCCCGGCCAGGGCGTCCCCGTCGCCTGGACGGGCGGCGGCTACAAAGCGGGCGCCGAAGGCACCAGCTACGCCGCCGCGTTCGTCTCGGGCGTGGCCTCGCTCGTGCGCTCCTACCGTCCGCGGCTCGACCAGAAGCAGGTCGTCCAGCGGATCCTGGCGACGGCCGAGGGCAACGTCGGGGCCGGCACCGGACGCGGGATGGTCAACCCCGTCCAGGCCGTCACCGCCGTCGTCCCGGACGAGAACGCGGCGCCCGCCATGGCGCCGCGCCCGTCCGCGAGCCCCGCCCGGCTGGCGGCCCCGGTGCCCGTGGACGGCCGCACGCGCGGCATCTCCATCACCGTCGCCGCGGGCGCGCTCGGCACCGCCGGCGTCGCGGCGCTCGCCGGGGTGGTGGTCCCGCTGGGGCGCAGGCGCGGCTGGCGCCCCGGCCGGGTGGTCCTCAGCGAGCGGCCCATCGAGGACGACCCCGTCCCCGAGGGCCCCGACCGGGGGACCATCGGCGCCCCGAACTGACCGCCCGTCCCGGCAGGCCGCGGCGCCCCGAACGAGCCGCCCGTCCCCGCAGGGACGGCGCCGTCACGCGTCGAGGGCGGCGGTCTGGATCAGGCGGGCGCCGGTGCGCCGGTCGGTGAGGGTGCCCCGGCCCGCCGGCAGCGGTCCCGGGCGGACCTCGCCGAACAGCGGCCCCTCCTCGCGGCTCCCGGACATGATCAGCGCCGGCGCCGCCATGTCCTTGAGCTGCTGGATCACCGGGTCGTACAGCGCCCGGCCCATCCCGCCCATGGTCCGCGACAGCACCAGGTGGACGCCGAGGTCGCGCGCCTGGGGCAGCAGGTCGAGCAGCGGGAGCAGCGGGTTCCCGGCCGTCGCCACCAGGTCGTAGTCGTCGACGAAGAGGAAGACGTCCGAGCCCTTCCACCACGACCGGTCGCGAAGCTGCTCGGCCGGCAGGTCGGCCGGGGGCAGCCGGTCGTTCAGCGCCTCCACCAGGTCGGCGACCAGGTCGGCGGCGGCGGACGGGGAGGCGGCGTACCCGATCCGGTGCTCGGTGTCCGCGGTATCGAGCAGCGCCCGCCGGTAGTCGATCACGATCAGCCTGGCCTCCGCCGGGGTGTGCCCGGCGACGACGCTCTCCGCGATCACCCGCAGCAGGTTCGACTTGCCGCACTCGGTGTCGCCGACGACCACGAAGTGCGGGTCGGCCGCGAAGTCGAGCCGGACGGTGGCCAGCGCCGCCTCGTCGATCCCGATCGGCACCCGCCACCGCTCGGCCGGCTCGTCCGCGAACGCCGCCACGGGCAGCAGGTCGGGCAGCAGCCGGACCGGCGGCGCCACCGGACCGGACCAGGCGGCGGTGACCGCCTCCACCAGCCCGGCCACGCCTTCGGTCAGGTCCTCGGTCCCGCCGCGCCCGTCCAGCCGCGGCAGCGCCGCCAGGAAGTGCAGGCCGTCGCGGGTGAGGCCGCGTCCGGGCCGTCCCTCGGGCACGTTCCCGGCGAGCCGCCGGTCGATCTCGGACTCGTAGGAGTCGCCGAGCCGCAGTTCGAGACGGGTGCCGAACACGTCCCGGATGCCCATCCGGAACTCCGACCACTTGCCCGCCGTCGCCACCACGTGCACGCCGAACCCGAGGCCGCGCGCGGCGAGGTCGGTGACGACCTCCTCCAGCCGCTCGTACTCCTGGCGCAGCGTCATCCAGCCGTCCACCACCAGGAACACGTCGCCGAACCCGTCGCCGGGCAGCTCGCCGGACGCGCGCAGCCGCCGGTAGGTGGAGATCGAGTCGATGCCGCGATCGGTGAACTCCCGCTCGCGCCGCTCCAGCAGCGTGGACACCTCGGCGACGGTGCGGCGCACCCGGTCGGCGTTCAGCCGGCTGGACACCCCGCCGACGTGCGGCAGCCCGGCGAGCGAGCTCAGCGTGCCGCCGCCGAAGTCCAGGCAGTAGAACTGCACCTCCTCGGGGGTGTGCAGCAGCGCCAGCGAGGTGATCAGCGAGCGCAGCATGGTCGACTTGCCGGTCTGCGTCGCGCCCGCGATGCCCACATGCCCGGCGGCGGCCGACAGGTCCACCCAGAACGGGTCGCGCTGCTGGTCGAACGGCCGGTCGACGATCCCGACGACCGCCGCCAGCCGGCCGCGCCCCTCCCAGCCCACGGTGGTCAGCCCGAGGTCGGGGGTGGCCGACAGCGGCGGCAGGAGCAGGTCGACCGACGGCGGGACGTCCAGCGGCGGCAGCCAGATCCGGTGCGCGGCGGGCCCTTGCCCGGCGACCTGGTCGATCATCGCGGTGAACAGGCTCTCTCCGCCGCCCTGCTCCTCCGGTGTCTCGGACGCGGGCCGCTCGGACGCCGGCGGCGGGATGAACGCCGTCCCGTACGGGAGGATCTGCCGCCGCGTCGCGGTCCCGCTCGCCCGGCCCGGCGCCCGGGCCTCCTCGCTCACCGGGCCGGACACGTACGCGGCCTTGAACCGCACCATGTCGCTGACGTCCACCTTGAGGTAGCCGTTGCCCGGCTGGGACGGCAGCTCGTACGCGTCGGGCACTCCGAGGACGACCCGCGACTCCATCGCCGAGAACGTCCGCAGCCCGATCCGGTACGACAGGTGCGAGTCGAGCCCGCGGAGCTTGCCCTCCTCCAGCCGCTGCGAGGCCAGCAGCAGATGCACCCCGAGCGACCGGCCGAGCCGTCCGATCATCACGAACAGGTCGGCGAACTCGGGCTTGGCCGACAGCAGCTCGGAGAACTCGTCCAGCACCACGAACAGCGTCGGCATCGGCGCGAGCCGAGCCCCCTGCTCGCGCGCCTTCTCGTAGTCGCGCAGCGACGCGTGGTTGCCCGAGGCGCGCAGCAGCTCCTGCCGCCGGATCATCTCGCCGTGCAACGCGTCGTACATGCGGTCGACGAGGGGGAGCTCCTCCTCCAGGTTGGTGATGACCGCCGACACGTGCTGCAACCGCTCCAGCCCGAGGAACGTCGCGCCGCCCTTGAAGTCGACCAGCACGAAGTTGAGCGTCTCGGACGAATGGGTGACCGCCATCGCCAGCACGAGCGTGCGCAGCAGCTCGGACTTGCCCGACCCCGTCGCCCCGATGAGCAGCCCGTGCGGGCCCATGCCGCCCTGCGCCGACTCCTTGATGTCCAGCTCGATCGCGCGGCCCTCGGAGTCGACCCCGATCGGCACCCGCAGCCGGTTCCGCGGCGCCCGCGGCTGCCACGAGGCGCGCAGGTCGATGCCGTACGGGTCGCGCAGCCCCAGCAGCGACGTCAGTGTGAGGTTGCCCGCCAGCGCGTTCTGGTCGGGTTCCTCGTTGGCCCCCGCGCGCAGGGGCGCCAGCCGCAACGCGAGACCCTCCGACTGGACGGGCGTGAACCGGTCGGCGCGTCCCAGCGGGCTGGACACGTCCTTGCCGGTGTGGTCGCGCTCCAGCATCTCCATGCCGTCCGGCGTCACCTGGAGCCGCAGCATCGTCGCGTCGGACGTCGGCGCGACCGCCCCGGTCAGGTCGATGACGCACACGCCCTTGATGCCGTCCGCGGCGAGCTGCGAATCGGGCGGGACGATCCCGTCGTCGACGACCACGACGAAGAACGGCAGGTCCTGCGTGCCCGTGCCGGGGGAGAAGCGGGGACGGTCCTTGAGATCGTCCTCCAGCAGCGGTTCCAGGTCGGTCAGCGAGTTCGCGATGAGCCGCACCGGTCCCGCCGCGTCGTGCGCGGTGCCGTGCAGGCAGTGCGGCAGCCACTTCGCCCACTGCCAGTCGCGCATCCGCTCCGGCGACGCGCACACCGCGACGCGCACGTCGTCGGGCGTGTGGAACGTGACGAGCTGCGCGACCAGCGCCCGCACCATCCCCCGCACCGCCTCCGGGTCACCGGTGGGCACGATCCGCGCGAACGCCGGCAGCGACACCGCCACCGGCAGGTCCGGGACGGTCGCGTGCGCGCGCAGGAACCGGCGCAGCGCCCCCGCGCACATCGGCTCGAGGTCCTCGATCGGCTTGGTCTCCGGTGTGATCAGCTCGACCGCGAGCCGCTGCCGGCCGCGGCCGAGGCGCACCTGCCCGAAGTCGGCGTCGGCCGGCCGGCGCTCCCACAGCCGGTTGCTCATCGCCAGCGACCACAGCGTCCGCGGCGCCGGCCCGCTCCACTCCAGCGCCTCCCGCTGCTGCGCCGCCGCCTTCCGCACCCGCGCCCTGATCTGGTCGAGGTAGCGGTAGTAGTCGCGACGGGCGCCGTTCAGCCGCTGCTTGCGCTCGCCCGAGCCTTGCCCCATCTGGCCGAAGCCCATCCCGACCATCGACAGCACGAACAGCCCGCTCGCCACCCACATGATGGGGTTGCCGCCGCCGGCGCCGCCCGCGCCGCCCATGAACATCAGCCCCATGGCGCCGCCGCTGGCCGCCATCGGCAGGTACATCAGCGCGTTGGCGAACCCCTGGCCCACCGTCTCGGGCAGCTCCGGCGGCGGCTCCAGCATGATCTCGCCCTCGGGCAGCCGCGGCGGCGGGCGCCGTTCCGGCCGCCTAACCAGAACGATGCCCAAGGCCCGATCCCTTCGCCGTACCGGCACTGATCATCATGACCGGAAGTCAATGACGCGTCATCCTAGTGATCCGCGGCTCCGAACCGCGAAGCCGAATTGTCATTCACCCTGCTGCCGCACCGCCATCCGTGGTCGAATCCCGAGGTGGCGGAAAACCGGTACGGCTGATAGTCAAGGTCCGGTCATCGCGAGCGCCCAGGACTCGTTGGTTCAGAAAGACCGGAGGCCGTGTGAATACGACGACTGGGGCCGATCTGTGCCGTGTGGTCATCGTCGCCCCCCATCGCCGTCTCGACCTCTCCCTCCCCGCGGATATTCCGCTGGCCCATATGCTCCCGACGTTGTTGCAGGTCGCCGGGCAGAATCTGGCGAACGCCGGACTCGGCCATTCCGGCTGGATCCTGCAACGCCTCGACGAGGGCCCCCTGGACGAGTCCCGGTCGCTGTCGGCCCTCGGCGTCCGCGACGGCGAGCTCCTCTACTTCCGGCCCGAACTGGCCCAGCTCCCCGAGGTGACCTTCGACGACGTCGCCGATGTCGTCGCCACCGGCATCAACGAGCACGCCGACCGCTGGCGCCCCGAGACCACCCGCCGGTTCGGCCTGCTCGGCGGCGCCGCCGTCCTGGCCGCCGGCGCCGCCGGCATCGCCCTGACCGGACCGCCCTGGGGCCTCCTCGCGATCGCCGCCGGCGGTGTCGCGATGCTCCTGCTCGTCACCGGGACCGTGCTGTCACGCGCCCTCGGAGACTCCGGCGCCGGCGCGGTGCTCGGCTACAGCTCGCTCCCGTACGCGTTCCTCGGCGGCCTCCTCGCGCCGGCCCGTCCCATCGCGATCCTCGACCTCGGCGCACCGCACCTGCTCGCCGCCCTCGGCGCCGCGACGCTGGC
Source organism: Actinomadura xylanilytica (assembly GCF_030283145.1). GTDB lineage: Bacteria > Actinomycetota > Actinomycetes > Streptosporangiales > Streptosporangiaceae > Spirillospora > Spirillospora xylanilytica. The sequence continues at coordinate 2,284,155 of NZ_JASNWE010000001.1, read as the reverse complement.
CGCCGTCGTCGCCGCCTTCGCCATCGCCGAAGGGCTCCCGACCTTCCTCGGCGTCGCGTTCACCGCCCTCCTCGGCGTGATCGCCACGGCTTTCGTGCAGGGCCTCGGCCTCGCCCCCCAGGGCGCGGCGTCCCTCGCCTCGGCGCTCTGCCTCGCGCTGACCGCCCTCATCCCGTCGCTGGCCTTCCGGCTGGCGAGGCTGCCTCTGCCGCCCGTCCCGGAGAACGCCGAAGAGCTCCGCGGCTCCCAGACCTTCGACGGCCCGACCCTCCTGCGCCGCACCCGCGAGGCCGACCGCTTCGCCACCGGCCTGGTCGCCGCCGTCGGCCTCGTCAGCGTCGGCGCGCAGCTCGCCCTGGTGACCTCCACCGGCTGGCTCGCCCTCACGATGAGCCTCTGCATCTCGCTCGTCCTCCTGCTCCGCGCCCGGGTCTTCCTCAGGCGCCCGCAACGGCTGTGGATGCTGGGCTCCGGCCTCGGCGGACTCACCCTCCTCGCGCTCCGCGGCGCCGCCACGTCCGCCCCGGGCACAACCCTCGCCGCCGTCGTCCTGCCCACCCTGGTCGCGGTCACCGTCATGATCGTGATGGCGCTCCGACTGCCCGCGCACAAGCCCTCGCCGTTCTGGGGACGGGCCGGCGACATCGTCGACCTGGCCCTGATCGTCGCCCTGTTCCCGCTGGCCATGGGCCTGCTGAACCTCTACTCCTGGCTCCGCGGGCTGGCCGGCTGATGCAGACCCGCAAGGACCTCTACCAGGCCCACCGCCTGATGACGCAGCGCGTCGCCCTCGCCCTCCTCCAGGGCCGCCCCGGCGCCGCCGAGTCGCCCCTCCGCCGCACCGGCGTCGGCGCCCTCTGCGGCGTCATGGTCGCCGTCCTGGTCGCCGCGGGCTTCGGCATCTCCGGCCTGCTCTTCAAGGGCGGCGCCCGCAACCTGGAGAAGCCCGGCGTTCTGATCATCGAGAAGGAGACCGGCGCCAGCTACGCCTACAGCGCCGACAGCGGCAAGCTCACCCCGTTCCTCAACTACACCTCCGCGCGCCTGGCGATGTCGAGCACCTCGATCGAGCGCAAACTGGTCTCCGCCAAGTCCCTCGCCAAGTACGGGCGCGGCCCGATGACCGGAATCCAGGGCGCCCCCGAATCCCTCCCGGACCCCAACAAACCGGCCAAGGCCCCCTGGTCCCTCTGTGTCCGCGACTCCGGCGCCGTGAACGGCTCCCGCGTCTCCCTGGTCGGCGGCCGTGACGTGGGCGGACGCCCCCTGGGCGAGGGTCAGGGACTGGTCGTCCACGGCGGCGCCCAAGCCTGGCTGATCTGGCACAACACCCGCATGCGCATCTCGCCCAAGGCCGCCCGCGTCCTCAGCCTCGACCAGCCCGTCCCGGTCGACGAACGCTGGCTGAACGGCCTCCCGCAGGGCCCCGACTTCGCCGCACCGCCCATCCCCAAATGGTCGACCCGCGTCCCCGGCCCCGACGGAACACCGTCCCCCGTGGGCCAGACCTACCGGGTGGCCGCCGTGGCGGGCACCGGTCAGCGCTACTACGTCCTCCTGGCGGACGGCGGCCTCTCCAGCATCTCCGAGAGCCAGGCCCGCCTCCTCCTGGACGAGGCCGGCGCGGGCCCCAACGCCCCAGGCCAGCCCCGCGAGATCACCCCGGGCGTCGCGGCCTCGAATCCGTCCAAGACCAACCTGCACAGCCGAGACCTCCCTGAGACACCGCCCAAGATCGTCCCGTACACCCAGACCGACCCCCTCTGCGCCGTCTATCGCGACACCGACAGGCTGTCGGCCGAAGCCCGCTTCACCATCGGCGGCGCTGTTCCCCCGTCCACCGGGGGCGCGGCCGGCCTGGACGAGGTGTCCCTCCCCGGCGGCGGCACCTTCGCCGGCACCCTCTCCGGACCGGGGCAACGCCCGCAGACCTTCTCCCTGATCACCGACCAGGGCCTGCGCTACCCCGTCCCGACCCAGGACGAAGTCACCAAGCTCGGATACTCCACGTCCACCGCGGTCCCCGTACCGGCCAACCTGCTGCAACTCTTCCGAGAGGGCCCGGCCCTGGCCTCCGCGGCGGCCCTCCGACCGGTTCCGGCCACGTGATCCCTTTGTCAAGAACCCTCTTGACAAGGGCCACCCTGTTCAGCGATCCGCCACCAAAACCACCACCCCAGCAGGCCGTTCCAAGCCCCTTCTTCCGGTGGACAGCCCTTCCGCCCCCTCTCTACCCTCGACCTTGCTGACAGTCACGGGGAGTGTCGCAATACCGACAGTTTCAGGGCCATTAAGCCGATATGTCATAAGTACGACACATGGGGAGGAACCACGCATGGCACAGACCTCAGCCCACAGCCGCGAAAGCATGCGGAAGGCCGGCGACGCACTCCAGAAGGCGGAGGACGACCTGAGGCGCACCCGCTCCCAGTTGAACAGCGAGCAGCAGTCCCTGGCCACTCGGTGGCAGGGCGAGGGCTCGCAAGCCTTCGTCAAGGTCTTCCAGCAGTTCGACGAGCAGTTCGTCAGGGTCCTGACCGACCTGAACATGATCCAGCAGAAGATTGGGGACGCCCGCGTCAAGTACGACGCCAACGAGGCGGAGACCACCGCCCGGGTCAACAGGCTCAGCGGTCTGATCAACAGCTAGGACCGCGACCCGTCGCACCGCACCCCATCGAACTGGAGGATCAAAGCCGTGACCAGTGACTACACCCGCGTTGACTTCGCCGCGATGAAGGAGGCCCAGGCCAACTTCCAGAAGGCCCTGAGCTCGTACACGGCGATCCTCGACGACCTGAAGGGGAAGATCCAGACCACGCTCGCCGACTGGGAGGGCGACGCCCGACGTGCATACGAGGTGAAGCAGGACGAGTGGAACAGGGCGGGCGCGAAGCTGGGCGACAGCGTGCACAAGATGGGCCAGGCCATCGGTGAGTCCCACGACGGCTACCGCACCACCGAGAACCGGAACACCCAGATGTTCGGCGGCTGACCGCGCACCACCCGTCTCCGGACGTACTCCGCCCGCTCCACACGCTGACAGCGGCCACCGATGCGGCGACATGCAGCCATCACACGGGGAGGACACAAGATGGCGCCCCAGGACAAGCAACCCGATCTCAACGACCTCCTCCCGGGGGTGCTCCCGCAGGGGCCGGGGATCGACCCCGCCGACCCCAAGACGTGGCCCATCCCCAAGGGCGCCCCCGGCGGCCAGGGGAGCAGGGGGGCGAACAAGGTCGAGGTCCAGCGCGAGCAGCTCCTCCAGGTCGCGCGCCAGATGCGCAAGGATCTCGACGCGCTTCAGTATTCGCTGACCGGGCTGCAAACGGAGGCGGGAATGATCGGAGCCTGGGACGTTGCCCAGCAACTCGGCCCAAAAGTGGATACCGCGCACCGAGGCATGCTCGCAGGCATCAACCAGTTCTGCGAGGCGTACGCCGCCGCGATCCGGAAGGTTGAGCAGGCTGCGAAGAACTATGGAAAGTCAGAGCAGTTGGCCACTGAGGCTGCTCGCGGTGCTGGAGCGGCAACGCCTCCTTCTCATGTGACGCCATGGCAGAACAGGTGAACGTCGGTATCGCCTACGAGGAGGCTTAGCCCATGGGTGGTCAGGAGTTCCAGACAAACGTCAGGTCAGGCACGCTGGGACACGGGAATCCAGCGAGCTATGGCTACGACACGATCGTCGCCTACCTCCAGGGAGCAAATCCGACTTCGCTCGCTGCGGTGGAACGTGCGTACGCTCAGGCCCATGCCGCATTTCAGAGGGCCGAACAAGGTCTCGCACAACATGTGAGACGCCTGAACTCCGTCTGGCAGGGAGACGCTCAGGAACTCGGGATTGCGGACATCCGACGCTTGAGTCAAGCGTCGGGAACCCTGGCGGAAACGAGCGGGCAGTTCGGCAAGGCCATGTCCAGCGCCTATTCGACGGTGAAGATCTCGCAGGCGAATCTGCCGACCAGGAGCACTCCCCTTGGCGTGCTTCCATCCACGGACCCGGTCCAGGCCCAGGCCACCAGGACGGCTGATGACAAGCTGGCCCAGGAGCACCTAGCCAAGACCAATTCCGGGCTAGCCTCCGCTTTCGATCAGATTCCCACATCACTCACCATCGAGTTGCCCGAACCGGGCCGTGGGGAAGAGCGGTTCGGTGGAGGAGCGTCTGAGAGCGACCCAGCCGGACGTGGAGGTGCAGGTGGAGGCGGCTCAGCCATCGGGGGTATTGGTCACATTTCAACACCGAGCCACCTCGGGGGCGGATATGGAAATGGCGGCGCGCTCGCCGGCATTCAGCCCACAGCATATGCGGACCAGGCAAGTGGTCCTGGCAGTGTTGCCTCGTCCCCACAGGGCATCGCCGGAATGAGTGATCCAACAAATCTCGAAGGAATGGAGTCGGCGCCTCATGGCCTCCCCGGCCCAGTTCCAGGGATTTCAGGCCCAGCTCTTCCAGGAATTGGAGGTGGTGGCGGTCCCGGGATAGGGGGCCTCCCGCCTGGGCTTAGCCTCATACCTCCAGTCCTCGGCCTAGAACGCCTTGGCGGCTACCCGCCGCTCACAGGTGAGATCCGGCCGGCGCCGCCAGCCGTAGTAAACCCAGGGATGGGAATGGTGAAAAACTCCGGCGGCACCAGCTCGCTAAGAGCGGGCGGAGTGTTGGGTGGTTCGCCAGCGGTTGGACCCGGCGGTTCTGGAAGTGGACCAGGGTACGGTGCCCGGGCGGCACGCCCGGGCCTGTCCACTGGGGGGGTTATAGGCAGCGGGGCCAGGCCGACCGAAAGTGAGGAGAGGGGTGGGCGGATTGCCAGACAGGATCGCACCTTGGGAGGCGGTATGCCAGGAGGCAGGAAACCAGCAGCCGGGTTCAGTGAAGAGCGGGAACGCAAGGACTGGCTAGTAGATGATGAGGATCTGTGGAGTGATGAGCGAGACATCGCACCTCGGGTTCTTGGGGACATGGGCTGACCCGGTTCGCGGATGGCGAGGGTGATGAGCGAGGAGCGGGGAAACGCATGGTACTTGGGCGAAGGTTGATCGCGCTGATCTCGTGCTCGGCTCTTCTCGTACTCCACTCGGACCCTGCACTCGCAACCCCGCAACCTCGCTCGGAGGAGTGGTGGTTCGACGCATGGGAGATTGAAGAGAAAGTATGGCCGCTCACCCGAGGACGTGGAATTGTCGTTGCCGTGATCGACACGGGTGTTGAGGCATCTCTCCCCGATCTCGAGGGTGCTGTACTCCACGGTTATGAGTACGGCGGAACCCAAAATGGGGATGGCCGCCGAGACCATGATAAGGAACACGGTGGTCACGGAACGGCGATGGCGGCTCTCATTGCAGGTCAGGGCCGTGGCACTGGCATGATGGGAGTCGCCCCCGATAGTCGGATACTCCCGATCAGCGAACCCAAGTTCAATTACGCGGATACCATTCGCTATGCCGTTGACCACGGCGCCAAGGTGATCAGCATATCTTCGAGCACGCCTGCGGCGCGATGCCCCATTGCGATACAACGGTCAGTCACATATGCACTTCAACACGACGTGGTGATCGTCGCGGCTGCCGGCAACGACGGGAACCTTACGACCTCCATCAACGCTCCAGCGAACTGTCCGGGTGTTCTAGGAGCCGGAGCAGTCGACTCGAACCTCAAGATCTGGTCGAAGACGACTCCCGGAGATAATGTCATGCTCGCCGCGCCGGGTGTGTCGGTTGGCTCCATTGGCAAAGACGGAACATTCAGCTGGAAGAACAACGGGACTAGCCAAGCGACGGCGCTAACGTCGGGGGTGATAGCGCTGATGCGATCCCGCTTCCCCAGGATGCCGGCCCGTCAAGTGGTCCAACGCCTCATTGCCACGGCTAAGGATGTCGGCCCGGAGGGCTGGGATGAACGTGCGGGTTACGGTGCTCTCATTCCCTACCTGGCGCTAACCGCCGACGTTCCCGCTGACGCCCCAAACCCTGTATACGACCGCCTCGAGCGATTGTCCCCTGGAGGACTGGCCTCGCCCAGCCGGTCTCCAAGTACATCGAGTGAAAAATCACGGACAACCGGACTCGAGAAATCGTCGTCGTGGATCTGGTCAGGGATAATTATGCTGACAGCCATTGTGGTGGGCCTCGGCTTCTATGGACTTCGACGAATGAAGGCTAGGGGATGAATCTGGCGAGAGACGGTGCTGGCCATGGAATTTGATGATATCTACGACAGGATGCAAAAGTCATTGAATAATTCTGATTCGACGGTTGCGACATATCTTGTATTCTATGGAGAGTCAAGTGGTAGACGAGAAGAGTAATATAAAACGAGCATTGAATGTCAATGTCTCTAAGGCCCCGCTTACACAGAGTGAGGTATCGGCTCGTTTGGAAGCAGCTAAAATCAGAGGCAAGGAAGTGGCGCCTAGCTCTGCTGGCCACGAACCTAGTGATCCAGAGCTGTCTGCGATTCTAGAAAAGCTAAAGAACCTAGACAAGCCACAGTCATCGTCACGATCCGTCTTCTCGGCGACTGTTCAGTCTGAGCGTTCCAGCCGAGAGGAGCTCGAGGGAATCTCCGAAGGAAGGCGTCAAGACTCAAATTTTCTCCGAGAAAGTTCCGAGAAAGACGAGATATCGATCAATGCCGACATGCAAAGCAGGCGACTTGAATCGATCCTGAAGGAGAATTTGGCAATAAGCTTCTCGGGATATAGTGACGATAACAAAGTCGTGGCCATGGTCAATGGAAATGGTCGATTGATCAATCTGCATATAGACGACGACATGGGTCGCTCTTCGAGTCGAGCCGTCGAGAGTGCAGTCATGGCAGCGATCTCAACGGCTAAGGCGGCAGCAACTGAGCAGTGGTTGGCTCGCATATATCAAGGAGTAGTCGTCGACAAGGAATATGGACAATAAGGATTGATGAAATGGCACCAAGTGACGAAATTGAAGATTCGTTGCGCTCGCTGAAGCATTTCGTTGACGCTCTGGAGGCGGAGACGAGCGAAATTCGGTCGCGTACATCTCCTGAATCAGAATCTTATTCTACTTTCCAGATTCAAGGCGAATATGGCGAGATCAAAGTTGACAGGTTCGGCAGTGTTCGGGAAATTCACCTAGATGAAAAAAAGATGAGAAGTTGCTCGATCGGCCATCTGGCTAATCGCTTGATGTCAAGTATAAATGATGCAGAAGACTCCGTGAGAGACACTCTAAAGAAAGATGCCCAGAAAATAGTAGACCGTTTCTAGTGAAATACGAAACGCTAGGAGATTTTAATGGGCGATCAATATAGTGTACATAAATCGGCGTTGCGTACTGCCGCCGGCTATATTGCTGAGGCTGGAGAGAAATGGGTAGTTATAGGTAGTGGTCTCGGTAATGCAAAGCTGGCCAGTGATGACCTCGGCATAATTGGAGAAAAGGCCAATATTGTAGCCAAGTATAATGCTGGCGTCGATCAAGTTTGGCAGCGAATAAGTGACGGGGTTGGTCACATAAATATGATGGCGCTCGCTCTCGAGGCTGTAGCGGCTAGCTATGGACGAGCCGACCATCGTGCAATCAACGAACTGAAGAAGGCTATGCAATGACCCTTGAGGCACCTGTCCCATTTCCCGAAAAAAACGCATCAATAGTTCGAAAGGCCGCTCGCCTGACGTTGCATAATGATGCACTAGATGCGTTGGATTTGGTCCGCGACATGATAGGACACCCCAATAATGTCCAACGCGCGGTAGATAGTTGGGGAGAAGCCGTACGAGTCATGAATGAATCGTACGAGAACATTTCCAGGGCTCACAGTCAAGTTCTCGCTCAATGGTCGGGAGGTGCCTCGGCATCATTTAGTACCTTTGCTGGCGACGCGAAACTTGCTGTGAGTTCGAACGTCGCTGCGTTTCAAGGTGCGATTACCGCGACAAATCAAATGTACCTGGCGGTAATTGCTGCCTATAAGACAGCGACTCGGTTCATTACAAATTGTGCGCAAGATATCCTCAATCTCGGGGGAGGTCTACTTGGTGACTGGAAGGCTGTTCTGGCCGTAGCTGCCGCCGGCCCAACTGATGGAGCGTCACTAGCGCTTATCATGAACCATTTTACGGATTTGCTGTCGAGCTTCGCCGGTCACGTTAATGATCTCATTGATGGAGCTGTAGATATCACTGCGGGATATAATTCGGCTTTGGGGGAAGTTGTGAAGAATATCAATGCGATAAAGCCGGTTCCAGGGCCAGTTCCCGCCATGGCCGATCTAAACATCTGGAAGCCCGCGTGAAGGCCCTCGCGTGGCTGGGAATATTTGCGGTCACACTGATTCTGTCGGCGTGTTCCATGGCGGCGGGTGATGGCGCTACCGCGTATACCCATATTGGATCTGCGTGTTCGTTGATCAATCTAAATGCTGTTCAGCAGTTCACTGGCCCTCAAATCCGCCCAGAGGCATCAACGCCACCCGATGTTCGACCTGGGGATGAGCAATCAGCGTGCTCCTGGAGTCTTGCCTCGTCAGGTGGGAATTCTGTCGATCTCGCGGGGAGAATCTACGCCAAGAAGAATGGCGGTGTCTCTGCGGCTAAGAAGGCATTTGAACGCGACAAACCCTCCTCGTGCGATAATGTCGGGCCTTCCTGTCAAAACTCTCCAGGTATTGGTGACGGTGCCTACCTGACAGGAAGTTCCTTGATGATAGGCGCAATCGAGCCCGGCTCATCTGTTGGGCTTCGTGTCATTGACCGTAATATAATCTTGGCTATCTCCTGCACGCGTGGGGTCGCGAGTCAGGGAGAGACGAAGTCTCCACTTGGAATGATCAACGCACAGAACTGTGTCACCTTGGTGAAGGGGGCTGTCGACAAGCTCCGTACAACCGGATGATTGTGATGGCGCTATCAGTCGTGGCAGCTTGTGCAGGTCGAGAGATAATTAATAACGTCGCGGACCGCAGTTTCGACTCCGGAGCGCAATAGTTGTGCGTTCAGCGGGGTTGATCTCCTGTTTCCGGCGGTTGGAGTATCAGCTCCGCTGTAGTCGATACTGATAGCGACATTGGCGTGCCGCGCCCAAAGCGAGAGGCTCGCCGTCACGCGCCTTTGTTCTTCCTGGTTGGTCTGCTGTACAAAGGCTTCGTCGCCGAAGCCCTGGAGTTCGATGTAGGGGCCTGTCTTGAACTCGCCTCGGGCGGTAATGTCCTTAGTACTTGAACGCCGCTTTGCCAAACCGCGCTCAAAGTTGGTGGTGCTGGCCGCTTCATTTGTGTTGGGGAACAGTGAGAGTTGAACCTTTAGAGTACGTTCTCTCTGGATTGCACTACTTTCATCGTATCTTGCGCTCCACTCGCAGTATGTATTGGACCCACCATTTGAGCTGTGTCGAAGTGGCTCAGAGTGTGGCTCATCGTGGTCTGGTACTAGTGCGGTGAGCGTTCCTATCGGCACAGTGTCGCAGATTTCACTTAGCTTGGTAAACTGCCGTTTCTGTGATTGGAGAGGCGCGGGACCAACCGGTGTGCTTGGCGTAGTGTGCAGATGTTCCTTGGTCTGTTCTCCTTGCATAGCTGAGGTAAGGAATACAGTCCCGGCGGTGAGAAGACCGGCAATGACTGAGGCGACAATAGGCATAAGCCAGGGCGGGCGGCGTCGGGGTGGTTTCGGTGGCTGGTCCCACACAGTGGGGGATGATCCTGGACCGTGGGTCATGGAGTCCTCCGGAGGGGCCGCCTGTTGGTGCTGGTCATTCGTTGTAGCAGTGGGGGCAGTCGATGAGGTTCTTCACGAGTTCGCGCGCGACCCTTTCTGCGGCCTCACGCACCTGCTGCTGAGGGAGCGCGGTGAGATTGGCCGCAGCCTTCTTCTTGGGGTCGGACGGGTGGTCGCCGCCCCCGTAGCGGACCTCGATGAGGACGTTCTTGAGACGAACGCCCACGGCCGCGCTGCCGATGGTGAATTTGCCCTGTTTTCCTTGTGACGTCGCGCTGAAGGCTTCGTCGCCGACGCCGAGGAGAGGTGTGATCGGTCCGTACTCGACTTCGTCCATGGTTGTGTTGGCGCGTCCTTGGAGCTTCGACCGTCCGGTCGCGAAATCCTGTCCCGTCCGGTTGGCGCCCCCGGTGGTCTCGGGGCTGATGACCAGCTCAACGGTGAGACTTCGGGCCTTCTGCACTTCGGAGCCGGGCTGCTTGCTGGATGTCCAGGTGCAGCCCGATCCCACACCGGAGGAGCCGAAGACGCCGTCGGCCACGTTCTCTGATGGGGTCGGCGTCGCGTTCGGGGCGAGTTCGCTTGCCGTGACCTTGGAGACGGTGCCGCAGGGGTCGGAGACTCTGGTGAAGGCGGCCGGCGGTTGTGTGGAGGCGCTCGCCGAGACCTGTCTCGCGGGTGGGGGGCTTCCGCTGTTCTTGTCGTTCCGGAGGGACAATACGGCGACACTGACGCCTCCGACGAGGACGGCGGTGGAGACGGCCGCGATGGCCGTGAGGACCCAGGTTCGACCGTGAGGCCGTGATGGGGCGGCTGGCAGGGTGAGTCGGTCCTCGCGGGTGGCGGTCTGCGCTGGAGCGAAGTGGTTGGGCATCGGGGAGAACTGGCCCGGGGTCCATTCGCGGCTGATGATGTCGGTTGCCGCGTGCTGGGGGTCGGTGCTGGTGCCGACCAGGCCGGTGAGGAGGGCGTCGGCTCTGGGGCGTCCGGCTGAGGTGGGTGCGAGAGCGGCGCGGACCAGGGGGAGGAGTTCGGCGGGGACGCCGGTCAGATCGTGCTGGCCCTGCTGGGCGCGGGCGGCGAGGGTCGCCAGATTGCCGGTGCCGTAGGGGTGGCGGCCGGTGGCGGCGTAGGCGATGAGGGTGCCCCAGGCGAAGACGTCCACGGCGGTGCTGACCTGGCCGTCGAAGAGCTGCTCGGGCGCCACCCAGCCGGGGCTGCCGACGAAGCCGCCGGTCTGGGTGTGGCGCTCATCGGAATCGAGGGCGCGGGCGATGCCGAAATCGATGACGCGGGGGCCCGTCGGGGAGAGCAGGACGTTTCCCGGTTTGAGATCGCGGTGCACCAGACGTACGGCGTGGATCGCGGTGAGCGCGGTGGCGACGCCGACGGCGAGACTGCGGAGCGGGCCGGCGGAGAGAGCGCCGTTGGCCTCTACGTAGTCGGCGAGAGACGGGCCGTCGATGTGCTCGGTCACCAGGTATGGACGGCCGTTCAGCTCCCCGTGTTCGAGGACGCGGGCGGTGCAGAACGAGGCGACGCGCTGAGCGTGGTCGACCTCGCTGCCGAATCGGGCACGGAAGGACGCGGTGCCGGCGAGCTCGCGGCGGATCACTTTGACGGCGACCTTTTGTCCTGAGTCGCTGAGGCCCAGGTAGACGGCGCCCATACCGCCTTCGCCGAGCCTGCCGAGGAGGCGGTACGCGCCGATGGACGGGGGGTCTTCCGCGGTGAGCGGATGCGCACCGGGGGACCACGAGGCCGGTTCGGCTTGCACGGATTTCCTCCCGTGGGGGCGTCCTGAAGGCAAAGATCGCGGATGACTTTACCGACTACCGGTCTCTAAGTCATGATTTGCGGCAGGTTGGATGGTGGGCGAGGCGGGGTTGCACGATGAGTGGTCTTGCTCTCGGTCGTCTCGTGGGGGGCGAAACGATGCTGAAGAGGTCGTCGTGGATCGTTCATGGTCGTATTTAGAGAGGCAGATCAGAGTCGGCTTGGGCTGGTTTGTGGCCGGGCGAGGCGGGTCGTTTGCCCTGTAGGCCTCTAGGAGGTTGTGATGTCCTGCGATACAGGTCGCGTGCGGCTGGCGGTCGGGTTGGGGGCTTTGGATTGGCTGTTGTGCTTTCTTGTCGTGGCTGCTGCTCTCCCCTCCGGGTTGATCGCCGTTATGGGATTGGTCTTTGGAGTTCGATATGCCGGTCTTTTTGGCTGGCTGCTGGCAATTGTATTCGGTCTAGTGATTCTTGCTTTGTGTGGTGCGGTCGCTGGTCTCGGGGTCAAGATGCGTCGAAAGGCGTACTGGCTTGAGGGAACGGTACTTATGCAGAGACGGGTGAGCGGGATGCGCCAGTGTGACCTCAGTGTGGACTCGGTTGCGCTAGAGATGGCCTCGCCGGCTCCGATGGGGGTTGGTGGGCCACTGCCCCGGTTGGTCGTGGGGCAGCCAACGATCAAACTGTGGATACGTGATCCCGGCCGCCGTCAGGCGCTACTACCCGCTGATCAGATCTCTGCATTGGCTGGGGCGATGGTTCGAGGGCGGCGGGGGGATCTTCGAGTCCGGGACGTCGCTGAGAGATTGCGCCAACTCGCCGAGGAATCGGCTGATGTGGGGCGGATCGCCGACTGAGTCGCCTGCGCTCGGTGCTGGAGCCCCATGGACATGGAGATCACGACGATGTTCGATCGACATGGATGGTCGATGCGGAGCTAGGGTCGCACGTCTCTTCTGATTGAGTTCTCATTGGGCTGATGGGGAGAGGAGATGAAAGTGCTCTATGCGTCCTCGTTGTTCTGTTTGATGTGCGTGATGAAGACGGCCCAGGCTTGGTGGGAGAAGACTAGGGTGCCGGCGTTGGGGGCCTTTGAGTCGCGTACACCGATGCTGTGCCGAAACTGAGCGACCTCAACGCAGTTGTCGCCGGTGCCGCTTCGACGGGACTTGCGCCATTGAACGCGGCTGGGGGCAGTCATGTGCTGTGCTCCTGGAGGGTGGGGACTACTCCCCGGCAAGAGCGGTGATGAGTTCGACCGATGCCGAGGGGGACATTGCCGTGCTGCGGATGGACTCGAGATCAACTCTAATACGGTTCACTTCTTCGGTGCTCTCGAGGTAGATGTCTCCCATGGGCCCCTCGGCGTAGGCGACGTCGAGTTCCGAGTCCTCGGCGAAGCTGATGAGCTCCATGGCGCCTTCCAATCCGATGTGCGCTCCGGCATCGAGGCGGACGACCTGGATGGTGATGTTCGGGCGTTCCGCTGCCCGGACCAGCGCCGAGAGCTGACCGCGCATCACTTCATGGCTGCCGATGATGCGGCGGAGCACCGACTCGTCAAGCAGAGCGTGCAGGTTCGGTCCGTTCGGTCGCCGCAGGAGCATCCCTCGATTCATCCTGGCCACGACACGGCGGTGCACGGACTCCGCATCGAGGCGGAGTAGACCGATGATCGCGCTCGCGTACTCCTCGGTCTGGAGGAGTCCTGGGACGAGTTGGGGCTCCCAGGCGTGGATGAGGCTGGCCTCGTCCTCCAGCGCGACGATGCTCCCGCTGAAGACGTCGGCGTAGGCGGTCCACCAGCCGCGCTTCCAGGATTCCTTGGCGAGTTGGATCAGGGCGGCGCGCTTGGCGGTGTCCACCCCGTAGAGGGCGAGGGCGGCCTCAATGTCCGCGATCTTGGGTTGGGTCTGAGCCCTTTCGATCCGGGTCAGCTTGCTCAATGACCAGCCGAGCTGCCGGGCGGCCTGTGTGGGGGTCAGGCCGGTCCGGCTACGGAGGTTGCGAAGCTCAAAGGCCAGGCGTCGTCCACGTGTCGTGGGGCTGGATACGAAAGCCATGATCGAACCCTTCAAGGTCGCTGTCGTCTTGTGGCCGGATCCGGTCACCAATCGTGCAACTCGCACGACCGTCGTGCGATTTGCATCTACATTGTGCCCGTAGTCAAGCGTGCACACAGCGTAGGGCTTGGTGTGGGCGTGCTGGACGTAGAGGGCGTCGCGCTGCCACTGGCGGACGCGTGAGACGGAGGTAGGCCATGGGCGGTCCGGTGACGTTGATCCTGGCCGGAGGGTGCGCCGTCTGGGCTCTGCCCGGCGACGGGACCTGCGCGGGGTTCGCGCGGAGGGTGGTCCGGCAGGTCGCCGGTGGGCTGGGGATGCCGGACGGGCTCGCCTATGACTTGGCGGTCGCGGTCTCGGAGATCGCCACCAACGCGTTCGTGCATGCGGGTCCGCAGGAGGCCGGGCCGGCGGAGATGTGGATCTACGTGCGGAGGGCGCGGTCCGAGCTCGTGGTGAAGGTGTTCGACACCGCTCCGTGGCGAGGGCCGATCCGGTACGGGCCGTTGCGGCCCGGGACGGAGTCGGAGGGCGGGCGCGGGTTCGAAGTCGTCGATGCGCTGGCCGTCGAGCATGGCGGTGCCTGGGGGATGCACCGCACGCGTTCGAGGCTGGGGGCGTCGGCACCTGGGAAGGCGGTGTTCGTATCTGTGCCGGTGTCCGGAGTGGTGAGTACGGAGTCTCGGCCTGTACGGCAGGTGGCCTGGGAGCTCTATGCCCTGCTGGAGGCGCGCGGGGTGGGGGAGGTCCGGTGTTCTCTGGGGCACGGGATGGCGGTCATCTGCGTGCAGGCGGCGGTGAATGTGTGGGTGGGGGAAAGGGGGATCTCATACTGCGTTCCCGGAGGCGGTGTGGCTCGGCACGCGTTGTGCGACGGGATCGAGGTTGTTGAGCGGGTCGTTCGGCATTGCGCGGACCTTGGTGCGGGTGGATGACACTGGCAGTCGGGTCAGGGGGTGGAGTGGGCTTGGTTGATTTTGCGGGCCAGGGCTGTGGTGTCGGTTCCGGTGAGGCGGAAGATGTAGCGGCCTGAGCGCATGATGATGCCGTCCTTGGTGCGGAAGGCGTCGTCGCCCAGGTGGACGCTTTCGGTGTTCTCGGGGAGCGGGGCGGTGGGGAGGTACGCCTTGGCCAGCTCGGGAGTGCGGGCTACCCAGGCGACGGTGAGCGTGACGGGTGAGGTGCCGGACGGGGCGTCCAAGTTGCATGTGACGTTGGTCAGTTTGACGGGGCCGATGTGCGCGTCCTCGGACTCGTCGTCCAGGTACCGGGGCGGGCGGACGCTGGGGGCGATCTTGCAGGCGTCCGGCCAGTCGGCGACGGGGACGCCGCCGAGTTCGGCGGGGCCGTGGGCGCGGGGGAGCGGGGCGGACGACGAGGTGGACCAGTTCATGTCCGCGGTGTCCCGGAGGGTGAGGATGGCTCGGCCGCCGGCGACCCGCAGTGCCGCGGGGGCGGTGGAGCCGAAGCGGTGGTGGCCCACGGCCAGGGGCATGGGCATGGTGGTGGCGTCGCCGGTGGCGGGGTCGATGGTGTCGAGCCCGGGGGCGAGGAGGCCGGGCGCGATGGTGTCGCGGAGGCCGTAGAGGCGGTCGCCGGTCATGGTGAGGAGCGAGTACGGGCCGAGGGGGAGACTGTGCTGCTTGCTGGTGCGGCGGTCGATGGCCAGGAGGCGGTCCCTGGAGATGAAGACGCGGTCGGGGGCGGCGTAGAAGGCGCATTCGCCCTGGCAGGTGCTGCCGTCGCGGAGCAGTTCGCGGCCGTTGGCGTCCAGGAGCAGGGACTTGGAGTCGGTCGTGAGCTGGGTGACGCCGTTGTGGACGGTCGCCTCGGCGGCGTCGTCGGTGGAGCCGGCGTGGCGCCAGCGTTCGGCGCCGGTCGCGGGGTCGACGGCGATGGTCCATCGCTTCGAGCCGCAGCCGACCGGGACGAGGAAGAGGCTGTCGTCGCCGTGCACCGTCCTGACGGCGGTGTCGAGCGTGTCGATGACGCAGCCCGATGCGGCGAGCTTGCCGGTCGCCCAGCGGACGTGTCCGGTGCGGAGGTCGATCGCCTTCAGAATTCTGGCGTTGAAGCCGTTCAGCGCGGGCACGACGCCGGCCGCGGCGGCGGCTCGGGTCTGCATTCCGGACGGGAAGGTGAAGCCTTGACTCGCCTTGGTCCAGTTGACCTTTCCGGTGGCGGCGTCCAGGCTGACCCACCGGTCCGGGATGGCCTTCCGGGAGCCGGTCGCGACCAGGATCGCGCCGCCGGTGACCGTGGACGCGATGAGATGGCGGCGGATTTCGGCGTAATGCCAGCGGACCTTGCCCGTTCTGACGTCGCGGACCTCGATGCCTTCGGGCTTCGCGATGACGAGCTGGCCGTCCACGACGCTGTGGCCGCGGTCGCCGCCGAGCCGCCAGGCCGTCTGGAGGCCACCGGGGGCGGGGCCGGTTTCGGACAGCGGCGGGACGCCCGATCCGGCCGTGGTGCGGACGGCGCGCACGGCCGGGCCGACCTCGTCCTCGGCGGGCGCGGTGCAGGAGACGAGGAGGAACGCGCTCGTCAGGGCGGCCAGAAGGGACGTCGTCGGACGCTTCATGGTTCCTTCCGGTCGGCACGGATCGGGTGAGCGTACCGAAACGCATTCGCGGACGAATGGCACTCTCGAACCGGTGACCGATCGCGGACGTCTATTTTCTGGACGGGCGATCGTAGGGAGGGTGATGTCGTCGGTGAACGACCCATTGCGGCCTCGGGATCCGGAGGTTCTCGGACCGTTCCGGCTGCGCGCCCGGCTGTCCGAGCACGACGCGGGACTCGTTCTCGCAGGCGCCGACGGGAACGGTGCGGAGGCGCAGGTCGTCGTCCTGCATCCGGCTGCCGCGGACGACTCGGCGGCGCGGGACCGGTTCGAGGCGGCGGTGGGGGCGCTCGCGCGGCGCGGGAGGGTGCCGTCGGCGGGGCCGCGTGACCCGGTGGCCTGGGCGGCGGTGGCCGGCGGCGCTCTCGAGGACGCCGTGGCGCTGCTCGACGCCGTCGCGCTGACCTCGGGTGACGGCGGCGGGCCCGCTTTCGCTCCGCACTGGGCGGACGTTCCGGACAAGGGGTGGGCGCTACCGGATCCGGTTCCGGACGCGTCCGCGGGGGGTCGGCCCGCGCGGCGCGGGGCGCTCGTGGTCGGGCTGGCGGTGTTCGTGGTGTCGGTGCTGCTGCTGGTGGTGTGGGCGGCCTTCTCGCTCAGCGGGCCGGGCCTGCGCAGGAGCGAGACCGGGAGCGGCCAGGCGGCCGAACCCACCGTGCCCGCGCCGCTTCCGTCCTCGCCGCGGAGGACGCCGCCGCGTCAGAAGGGGAAGGACGGGCCGCCGGGTCCGGTCGCGGGTCCGACGTTCGGGAAGGACGAGGACACCTACCGGATGAAGCCGGAGGGCCTGCCGTTCGTCTTCGACGCGCCGGGCACGTGGGGGTGCATGGTCAGCGACGAGGCGCCGTTCGTCAGCCGCTGGGTGTGCGCCGACGACGATGACCTCGGCGGGGCGGGCGGGCTGGTCGCGGTGCAGGAGTGCCCGAAGCCGTGCCGGAACGGCGAGCGCGCCGCGCTGCGCGAGGAGCTCGCCCTCGAGGCCGGCGATTGGCGCCGGACCGACGCGACGACGATGTACGCGGAGGTCGAGGGCACCGACGACGAGGGCGGGCGCATCCTGCGGGTCGCGATGAGCCACGTCTTCGGGGACGGCGGCCGGCGGCCCGACAGCGGTGTCGCCGTGGTGCTCACGGGTCCGCCTGACCAGAAGAGGACGATGCAGAAGCTGGTCAACGAGATCCGGACGCGTTCGGGCTGAGATGGTGGGGTGTCAATGTTGGTTGACGCGCTGGTGATGTCAACCTATGTTGACACCTATGGCTGATCCATCCGTCCGGCTGCCGCTGCTCTGCGGTGCCCTCGCCGGACCGCTGTTCACCGTCACCTACCTCGTCGAGGGCGTCACCCGTGCGCACTACCGTCCGCTGCGCCATCCGGTCAGCTCGCTGGCGCTCGGTGACGCGGGCTGGACGCAGGGCGCCGCCTTCCTCGCCGCGGGGCTGCTCACGCTGGCGTTCGCGACCGGTCTGCGCCGCGCGTCCGGGGAGCGGGCGGCCGGTGCGTCGGTCCGGGGGCCGCTGCTGGTCGGCGCGTGGGGGGTCGGGCTGCTCTGCGCCGGGACCTTCGTGACCGACCCGGTGGGCGGCTACCCGTCCGGCACGCCCGACCGGGTCGTGGACGCCTCCGTGCACGGTGTTCTCCATGACCTCTTCTCGTTCGCCGGATTCGTGGCGCTCACCGCAGCGTGCCTGGTGTTCGCACGGATGTTCGCTCGCGCGGGCGCGCGAGGGTGGGCGCTCTACTCGGTCGCGAGCGGGGTGCTCTTCGCGGGGACGATGGTGCTGGCGTCCCGGGCGTACGGGCAGGACGCCGGACTGGCGGACGTGGGCGGGTTGCTCCAGCGCGTCGCCCTCACCATCGGCTGGACGTGGCAGACGCTGCTCGCCGTCCGCCTTCTGGGTCAGGACGTCGAGCGAAGGTGGCGGAGCAGTTCCTGATGCCGCCGCCAGTACTCGGGCGAACGGCCGTCGCCCAGGCCGAACCAGGTCATCGGCGCGTGCTCCGGTCCGATGCGCTGCCTGGTGAAGCCGGGGGGACCGGTGAGCGCGCCCGCGGCGGCCAGGCCGATGGGCGCGGGCGAACCCGTCCAGCGCGGTTCGGTGGTCAGGTCCGCGCTGCCCGGGGTGAGCTGGGCGAGCAGGGCGCCGAGGTGGTGTTCGGCGGCGAGCCGGTCCACCAGCGCCGGGAGGTCCGCGACCGG
Organism: Actinomadura xylanilytica; assembly: GCF_030283145.1. GTDB lineage: Bacteria > Actinomycetota > Actinomycetes > Streptosporangiales > Streptosporangiaceae > Spirillospora > Spirillospora xylanilytica. The sequence continues at coordinate 2,265,796 of NZ_JASNWE010000001.1, read as the reverse complement.
CGGTGGATCGTCCGGCGCGTAACCGACCGTCAGTACCGACATCTCCGCGATCCCGGTCGCGGGCGGCGCGAACGCGGAGAACTCCAGTGTCGCGATGGCGGTACGCGGGCCGGCGCCGATCGCGATCAGCTTGGCGATGCCGCCGCGCCGCACCGCGTCGCGGGCGGACGCGGTGAGGGCGGCCGGTTCCCAGCGGTGTTCGAGGGGTTCGGTGGCGCCCCAGCCGATCGGCGGACGGCCGGTCAGCATCACCATCAGCCGTTCCACCTGTCCGCCGAGCGTCCCGTCCGACGGGTGCCGCACCTGGAACGTCAGCGCGACCTGTGCGCCGGTCGGCGCGGTCGGACGCGCGATGAAGCCCGGCGCGTAGTCGAGCGCGTCGGGGACGAGGGCGAAGGACGAGCCGTCCCAGTACAGCGGCCGTCCGGTCGCGCCCTCGTAGTACGCGTCGCCGTCGCAGACGACCCACCGGGCCTCGGTTCCCGTGACGACCCTGTGCAGCGGAAGGGTCAAGCGGCTGCCGGGCGGCGTGACGATTTGAAGGACGCGCCCAGAGCGTTCGCACTCGGCGAGCATCTCGGCCAGGTCGGCGTTCAGGGCCACGACGGGCCGTTCCAGCAGGACTACCATGGCGCGTTCGGTCAGCGCGTCGGCCCCGCCCGCGGTGGGCTGCCCGGTCCGTTCCGTCACGAGCTGCTCTCGCTCCAAACCGTGCCGTCGTGGCGGGACGCGAGCTGTTCCGCGCAGTGCCGCGCGACCATCCGCGCCTCTGCGAGGTCGGCCGCCGCCCGTACGTCCGTCCACCACACCGGCGCTTCGACATCGGTGTCCAGGAGCCGTTCGACTTCGCCGGGGACCATCACCAGGATCGGTTCGCGCACGCGCACGAGCAACCGGTCGCCGGCGTCGAACACGTACGCCCCGCCCACGCTCAGGCCCCTGCCGCCGACCAGATCGGGCAGGACGGCCAGGTCGGGACGTTCCCGGGTCAGCACCACCAGTTCCCTGCTCACGTCGCGCCTCCCGAGAGCGAACGGGCGAACGCCTCGGCCGCGATCAGCGTCGCGGCGTCGCGGGCCGCCCCGCCGACCCGTTCGGGGGTGATCGCGATCCCGGCGGCGAGATGCCGGTCGTAGGGGATGTGCACGACCAGCAGGCCCGCGGCGCTCAGCTCCTCCGCGGCCCGTTCCAGCTCGGCGCCCGGACTCGGGGTGTGCGCCACGAGCGCGATGACCGTGCGCGACAGCAGCGGCCCGTGGCCGTTCTGCGCGAACCACCCCAGCGCCGCCCGCGCGCTCGCCGCCCCGTCCGTGGTGCCGGGCGCGACGAACACCTGCGCGTGGGCGCCGGACAGGACGCCGCGCTGCAACCCCGACACCAGCCCGGCGCCGCAGTCGATCACCGAGGTGGAGAAGTAGCGGCCCAGCCTGCCCGCGCCGGCCCGGAAGATCTCATCGTCCAGATCACCGCCGAGCTTCCGCTCGGAATGCGCGGGCAGCACCCACAGGCCCTCCTCGGTACGGGTGAGGAACGCGGCCGTCTCGTCCCAGCTCTGCGGGCGCGCCGCGGCCAGGTCGCGGAGCGAGCGCGCCCCCCGCACGTCCAGCCGGAGCGGCAGCGAGCCCAGTCCGGGGTCGGCGTCGATCGCGATCACCCGGTCGTCGCGGTGCCGCCGGATGACGCCCGCGACGAGCGCCGCGATCGTCGACTTCCCCGCGCCGCCCCGCACGCTGGTGACCACGATCCGGCGGCAGGACGGCACGGGCGCGCCGAGCTGCGCCGTGAGCCGCGCCAGCTCCCTGGCCTGGCCCGCCGCGGAGGCCCCGATCCCCTTCCGCATCCCGCGTCCCAGCCGCCGCAGCATCGGATCACCGTGCGGATTGCGGCGGACGAGGTCCTGCCCCTGCGCCCACGCCTCAGCCGGTGGGACCGCAGGTGCCCCGGCCCCTGGGCTCCGCACCGGCGGCGAGGCGATCCCCGGCGCCGTCCCGCCCCAGGAAGGCGGCACTCGAGGTGCCGTCCCGCCTCCCCCCGATACTGGCGGCGCTGCGAGCTGTGGTGCGGCTCGCTGCGTCTGTGGGGCTGGCCCGGGCGCGTGGGGCGCCGGGGGCGGCGACTGGGGTGCCGGGGCTCGGGCAGGTGGTGGTGCTGCGTGGGGCGGCTGGGGTGCCGGGGTTTGGACAGGTGGTGGTGCCGCGTGGGGCGGCTGGGGTGCTGGGGCTTGGGCAGGTGGTGGTGCGTGGGGCGGCTGAGGAGGAGCGCTCCGGGGTGGCGTTCGGGGCGCGGCGCCCTGCATCTGGGGTGCCACGTTGTGCGTGTGCTGTGTGCCGTTCCACGCCGGTGCTGCCGCTTCGACCGGGGACGGCGCCGGGGGGAAGATCATCGTGCCGACGCGGGAGGGATCCGGACGCCGGACGGGCGGGGGGCTCGGCGCCGGCCGGGCGGTGGGCGGGACGAGTCCGGTCTCCGTGGCACCGAGGTGGTGCAGCACGGTGTGCTGCCAGTCCCGAACGGTCACCGATCACCTTTCAGGGCCTCGTCGGCGGATGTGATGGCACGAGTCTAGACAAGGGGAGAGCACCGCTTCGCGCCCGTCCGCACCGGTGGCGTCAGGGGTCGTCAGGGACCCCGTGAAGGGCTGCTCCGGCGCGGTTCACAGGTAGAAGCCGTGGCGGTCGGCGGTGCCGGGTGCGGTGGACGGGAGGTCGGCGGCGCGGAGGGTGACGACCTCGTCGTTCGCCGGACGGTCGCCCGAGGTGAGGCGCTGGGCCTGGGCGGCGATGGCGGCGTCGAGGAGGTTGCGCATCAGCCGGCCGTTGCCGAACGAGGCGCCGCGGGGGGCGGTGGCCAGGAGGGCGCGCAGGGCGCCGGTGAGGTCGGGGGCGAGGGTGAACCCGTCGGCGGCGGCGAGGTGCGCGAAGATCGCGACGAGCTCGCCGTCGGCGTAGTCGGGGAAGGCCAGCCGCTTGGCGAACCGTGACTCCAGGCCGGAGTTGGCGGTGAGGAAACCGGCCATCTCGCGCTCGTAGCCGGCGGCGATGACCAGCAGGTCGCCGCGGTACTCCTCCATCAGCCGGGCGAGCGCGGCGACGGCCTCCTGACCGTAGGCGTCGCCGGTGAGGGCGTACGCCTCGTCGATGAACAGCACGCCGCCGAGGGCCTGCTCGACGGCGGCCTGGACCTTGGGCGCGGTCTGCCCGAGGTAGGGGCCGACGAGGGCGGCGCGGTCGACCTCGACCAGGTGGCCGGACGACAGCAGTCCGAGCTGGGCGTACACGGCGGCGATGAGCCGGGCGACGGTGGTCTTGGCGGTGCCGGGGTTGCCGGTGAACACCATGTGCCGGGTGGGGGCGGTGACGGGCTGCCCGGCGGCGCGGCGCAGTTCGGTGCCGCGCGCCTCGGCGACCAGGCGGTGCACCTCCTGCTTGACCTCGCGCAGCCCGATCAGCCCGTCCAGCGTGGTGAGCGGGTCGGTGACGGGGACGGCGCGGGTGACGCCGCTGAGGGTGTCGGGGACGTCGTCCGGGAGCAGCGCGGTCAGCTCGCCGGGGGTGGTCTTCTTCTTGCTGGTGATGCGGCGGGCCTGGAGGGCGATGGCGCGTTCGCACAGGTTGCGCATGAGCCGGGCGTTGCCGAAGGACCGGCCGCGCGGGGCCCGCCGGAGCAGCCCGGTGATCTTGTCGCGGGCGGCCGGGTCCGGGGCCAGCCCGACGCGCGCGGCCTGGCCGTCGAAGATGGTCAGGAGCTCGTCGTCGGTGAAGTCGGGGAACCGCACGGTGGTGGGGAAGCGGGAGGCCAGGCCGGGGTCGGAGGCGATGAAGCGCTGCATCTCGCGCTCGTATCCGGCGACGATCACCACCAGGTCCTCGCGGTGGTCCTCCATCATCTTGACCAGCTCGGCGATGGCCTCGGGGCCGTAGTCCTCGCTCAGCTCGGAGTGGGTGAGGGAGTACGCCTCGTCGATGAACAGCACGCCGCCGACGGCGCGCTGCACCACGGCGCGGGCCTTGACGGAGGTCTCCCCGATGTACTGGCCGACGAGCTGCGCGCGGGACGCCTCGACCAGGTGCCCGGACGACAGCACGCCGAGGTCCTTGTAGATGCGGGCGAGCAGCCGCGCCACCTCGGTCTTGCCGGTGCCCGGGTTACCGGTGAACACCATGTGGCGGGACGGGGTGGCGGCGGGCAGCCCGGCGTCGCGGCGCAGCCCGGCGGCGCGGGTGCCGGCGATGAGGAGCTCGATCTCCTGCTTGACGCTGCGCAGCCCGGTGAGCGCGGCGAGCTCGGCCATCGGGTCGCCGGCGGTCCCGGCGGTGTCGAAGGCGCCGGGAACGTCGGCGCGCTTGACGACCAGCTCGGCGCCGGGCTCGGTGCGTTCGCGGACGTCCGCCACCACGACGTCGGCGAGGCGGTGCGCGAGCCGAGCGTTCCGCAGGTTGCGGACGGGCGGGGTGCGGACGAGCAGCTCGCCCGCGGCGGCGAGGGCGCGCTTGTGCGCGCGGGCGCCGCGCTGGTGCAGGGCGCGGTCGAACAGCTCGGCGTAGCCGTCGGCGGTGAAACCGTGCGTGTGCACCACGGTGAAGCGGAGCGCGAGGCCGGGGTTGATCTCGCGGATCCGCTCGTCGCCGCCGGGCTCGCACAGCGCGACGACGTGCAGGTCCTCGTGGACGTCCAGGGCGCGGTGCAGCTCCTCGACGATGGCCTCGCCGCTGCGCGGGTCCTGCGACATGTCGTCGAGCCCGTCGATGACCATCAGCCGGGCCCCGGCGGACTCGCGGGCGTCGTTGTACAGGTGGGTGGTCGCGGCCGACACCTCCTTCCCGGCGAAGAAGTCGTCGGCCAGCCACAGCGGCGGCGCGGTGATCAGCCGCTCCTGGAGCAGCCGGGCGATCTCCTGCGCGGCGTCCCGCTTGCCGGTGCCGTCCGGCCCGACCAGCAGCAGCCGGACGGGCTTGGTGCCGTCGGGGATCTCGGCGAGCGCGGCGACGACGTCGGGCTGCCCGACCAGCTCGGAGCCGGCCTCGGGGGCGCGCCGGCGGCGGGTGCGCGGCTGCGGGGCCTTGCCCATGTCGGCGGCGAGGGGGTTGACGACGCGCCGCCGCGGGGTGCACAGCCGGCGCAGGTCGGCCTGGAACTCGCCGACCGGGATCCACTCCGGCTCGGGGACGCGGGGCTCGCCGGGGAGGCCCTGCACCGTCCCGGTGAAGCGCATCGACATGTCGAGCCACGCGCGGCAGGCGTCGGCGGCGCCGGCGCCGAGGGCGCGCGACAGCCAGGCGCGGGCCTTGACGAACCACGGCTGCGCCTCGAACCCGTCCCGCCGGGCGGCGAACCGTTCGAGCAGTTCGCCGTAGCGGTCCTGGTCCAGCGCGACCGACAGCTCGGCGGGGACCTGGTCGAGCCCGCCCTGGAGCAGCAGGTTGACGAGCAGATCGAGGACGGGCTCGTCGTGCGGCGCGACCTCCAGCAGGTGCTCGTGCACGGGCAGCAGCCCCGAGCACACCCAGTCGAGGTAGCCGATCGGCCCGGCCAGCTCGGGCAGCGCCGCGAGGACGTCGTCGGGGGCGTGCGCGGCCCAGCGGTCGCGGTCCTCCTGCGTCGCCTTGATCTCCAGCTCGGGCGGCGGGTCGTCGTACAGCCGGGCCAGCGCGGCGCGCCGCGCCTCGAGCGGCTCCAGCCCCTCGAGCACGTCGAGGGACTCGCGGGCGAGGGTGAGGGCGAGGTCCTTGTCGGGGATGTCCTCCAGCCATTCCAGCGGGCGGAAGCCGCCGCCGGTGACGCCCCAGTCGGTGCGGGCGCGCAGCGGGTCGCGCGGCTCGCGGTGGTAGCGGCCGAAGATCAGGTGCTGGAGCCGGGCGTGGGTGCCGGAGTTGATGGCCGCCGATCCGGACAGGAAGTCGACCGTCAGGAGCAGGTCGGCGACGACCAGTGGCGCGGGCGCGGTGAGCAGCGAGTGCTCGTCGGTGGTGAGGTCGCTGAAGCGCGGGTCGGACACGAGCTTGTCGAGGCGCGCGCGGATCTCCTCGAACAGCCCGTCCGGCACCCGCCAGGGGCCGTACGAGTACAGGTCCAGGACCGGCTCATCGGTGACCAGTAATTCCAGATGCTCCGGCAGACGCACCGCGATCCCCTCGTAAACGCATCAATCGGCGCGGAACAGCCTAGAGCGTCGGTCAGGGCGAGGAGGCCGGGTCGGTGTGGCAGGGGTCGCAACCCTCCAGGCCCTTCGCCGCGATGTTCACCACTCGCCAGGCGACCGAGGGGGCGCGCTGGTCCTCGGGGGAGTACGGGGGGCCGAGCAGCGGGTCGCCGGCCTTGACGGGCTTGACGGACGGGTTCTTGTAGCCGACCTCGATGAGGACGTTGCCGTGCCGCCCGGCCATGGTGGCGGTCGAGGCCGAGCCCTTACCGGTGCCGAAGCCGCTCCGGGGGAGGCTGCCGATCTCGTCCATCGCGCCGACGGCGCCGGCGCCGGACGACTCGCGGACGCGCGCGGTCAGGCGCCTGCTGCCCGCCTTGAGCTCCTTCCCGGCGGCGGCCTTGTCGACGAGGGTCAGCCGCAGGGTCAGCTTCCGCGCCGTCGGCTGCCCCTTGGCGTTCCGCGCGGGGGACGTCCAGAGGCAGTAAGCGGTCTGCTTCCCCGGGAAGATGCCGTCGCCCGCCTTCTTCCCGGCGCGGGACTTCGCCTTGGGGACGATCCGGGCCTGTTCCGCGGACCCCAGCAGCTTGCACGGGTCGGGCAGGCTGCTGAGCGCCCGAGGCTCCCGGGGCTGGTCGGCCTTGTCGGCGGCGTCGAGGAACCCCCCCATGACCAGCGCCGTGGTCTGGGCTATGCCGGCTGTGGCGGCGACGCCCACGACGATTATGACCGGCAGCGTGTACCTCTTCCGCTGCCGCCCGCTCCTCGTCCCGGGGAGGACGGGCGCGGTGTGCGGCCCGGCCAGGTGGGCGCCCGCGGGCGGCGCGTGCCGGGACCGTCCCGGCGGCGGGGCCGGGAACGGCGGTGACAACGAGGGCGGCGCGGTCGTCGCCGGGGCCGACGGCGGTGGTGCCGGTGGCGGCGGCGCGACCAAGGACGCGGGCGCGGGCGCCGGCGTCTGGGAGGCGGACCGCGGGGGCGGCGGATGCGTGGCCGGCGACGCCTCCGGCGGCCGGGTCGAGGCCGGGGACGCCGCGGAGGCCAGGGACGCGGCGGCCGGGACGGGCGCCCACTCGTTGGTGATGATCCGGCTGGCGGTGTGCTCGGGGTCCTCGGCGCCGACGAGCGCGACGAGCAGCTCCTCGGCGCTCGGCCGGGCGGCGGGCGAGGGGGTGAGCGCGGAGTGGACGAGGGGCCGCAGGTCGTCCGGGACCTTGTCCAGGTCGTGCTTGCGCTGCTGCGCGCGGGAGGCGAGCACCATCATGGTGCCGGTGCCGAAGGGGTGGGCGCCGGTCGCGGCGTAGGCGACCAGGGTGCCCCAGGCGAACACGTCGGCGGCGGTGTCGACGGTGCCCTCGAAGACCTGCTCAGGAGCGATCCAGCCGGGGCTGCCGACGATGAACCCGGTCTGGGTGTGCTTCTCGGGGGAGTCGAGCGCGCGGGCGATGCCGAAGTCGATGACGCGCGGGCCGGTGGCCGACAGCAGCACGTTGCCGGGCTTGAGGTCGCGGTGCACCAGCCGGACGGCGTGGATCGCGGTGAGCGCGGTGGCGATGCCGATGGCCAGGCCCCGCACCCGGGCCTGGTCCAGCGCCCCGTCCCGCTCGACCAGGTCGCCGAGCGAGACGCCGTCGATGTACTCGGTGACCATGTAGGGGCGGCCGTCGTCCTCGCCGTGGCCGAGGACCCGCGCGGTGCAGAACGAGGCGACGCGGCGGGCGTTGGCGACCTCGCCGGCGAAGCGGGCACGGAAGGAGTCGTCGAGCGCCAGCTCGCGCCGGATGACCTTGATCGCGACCTGCCGTCCGGCCGGGTCCTCGCCCAGGTAGACCGCGCCCATGCCGCCCGCGCCGAGACGTCCCACCAGGCGGTGCTCGCCGATGACCTGCGGGTCGTCGTCGGCCGATGACCGTTCTGCGGGTCCCGGCGATGGGTGCCCGACACTCACGAAGTCCCCCCGGAATCGGCGATCTTGCCCGAGTAGCGTAACGAGTACGACGGTCCGGGGGGTATGCAGCGTTCCCTACTGCTCGCGCCGGGAGTGCCGGAAGTGCCGGGCGATGCATGACCTCGGCGAGGCCGGGTAAAGCCCGTCCATCGACGGCCCGCTATGTTGGCCACGCTCGAAGCCGTTCCCGGGGTCATCGTCCTGGGCCGGCCGGTCACCTTCACCGAGGGGCCGACCCCGGGAAATCCGCCGACGCCTTCGCTAGCACCCCCCGGGATCGGTCTCGCACAACTCCTCTCCTGGGGGACGCCGTGATCAGGAAAGTACTCGTCGCCAACCGGGGTGAGATCGCCGTACGGGCGTTCCGCGCCGCCTACGAACTCGGCATCGCCAGCGTGGCGGTGTACGCCTACGAAGACCGACTGTCCCTGCACCGCCAGAAGGCCGACGAGGCGTACGAGATCGGCGAGCACGGGCACCCGGTCCGCGCCTACCTCGACGTCGCGGGCATCGTGGAGACCGCGCTGCGCGTCGGCGCCGACGCCGTCTACCCCGGCTACGGATTCCTGTCCGAGAGCCCCGAGCTGGCCGAGGCGTGCGAGCGCAACGGGCTGACGTTCGTCGGCCCGTCCTCGGCCGTGCTGAACCTGGCCGGCAACAAGATCGAGGCGGTGGCGGCGGCCCGGCGCGCGGGCCTGCCGGTGCTCGGCTCGGCCACCCCGGAGCCGGGCGCCGAGCTGGCCTGCGCCGACGAGGTCGGCTTCCCGCTGTTCGTCAAGGCCGCCGCGGGCGGCGGCGGGCGCGGGCTGCGCCGCGTCGACCGGCGCGAGGACCTGGAGGCCGCGGTCGACGCCGCGCGCCGCGAGGCAGAGAGCGCCTTCGGCGACGCGACGGTGTTCCTGGAGCAGGCCGTCGACCGGCCCCGGCACATCGAGGTGCAGGTCCTCGCCGACGGCGCCGGGCACACCGTGCACCTGCGCGAGCGCGACTGCTCGGTGCAGCGCCGGCACCAGAAGGTCGTCGAGATCGCGCCCGCGCCGCGGCTCGACCCCGCCGTCGCCGAGCGGCTCTGCCAGGACGCGGTGACGTTCGCCCGCGAGATCGGCTACGTCAACGCGGGCACGGTCGAGTTCCTCCTGGACGACCGCGGCCGGCACGTCTTCATCGAGATGAACCCCCGGATCCAGGTCGAGCACACCGTGACCGAGGAGGTCACCGGCATCGACCTGGTGCAGGCCCAGTTGCGCGTCGCGGGCGGCGAGACCCTCGCCGGCCTCGGCATCGCGCAGGAGAGCGTGCAGGTCTCCGGGTTCGCCGTGCAGTGCCGCATCACCACCGAGAACCCGGCGAACGGGTTCCGTCCCGACACCGGCAAGATCTCCACCTACCGGTCGCCGGGCGGCGCCGGGGTGCGGCTGGACACCGGCACCACCCACGCGGGCGCCGTCGTCACCCCGCACTTCGACTCGCTGCTGGTCAAGCTGACCTGCCGGGGCCGGACGTTCGAGGAGGCGGTGCGGCGGGCCCGGCGCGCGGTCGCCGAGTTCCGCATCCGCGGCGTCGCCACCAACATCCCCTTCCTCCAGGCCCTGCTGGACGAGCCCGACTTCGACGCCGGCGGCGTCACCACCGCCTACATCGCCGAGCATCCCGAGCTGCTCACCGCCCGGTCCAGCGGCGACCGCGCGACCCGGCTGGTCCGCTTCCTCGCCGACGTCACCGTGAACCGGCCGAACGGCGAGGCGCCCACCGACCTCGACCCGGCCGGCAAGCTCCCCGCGCTCGACGCCGACGCGCCGTTCCCCGAGGGCTCCCGCGACCGGCTGCTGGCGCTCGGGCCGCGCGCGTTCGCCGAACAACTCCGCGCGCAGGACGCGCTGGCCGTCACCGACACCACGTTCCGCGACGCGCACCAGTCGCTGCTGGCGACCCGCGTCCGCACCTACGACCTGGTGACCGCCGCGCCGCACCTGGCGCGGACGACCCCGCAGCTCCTGTCGCTGGAGGCGTGGGGAGGCGCCACCTACGACGTCGCGCTGCGCTTCCTCGGCGAGTCGCCGTGGGACCGGCTCGCCGCGATCCGCGAGGCCGCGCCGAACCTGTGCATCCAGATGCTGCTGCGCGGGCGCAACACCGTCGGCTACACGCCCTACCCCGACTCGGTCGCCCGCGCGTTCGTCGCTGAGGCGGCGCGCACCGGCGTCGACATCTTCCGGGTGTTCGACGCGCTCAACGACGTCGAGCGGATGCGTCCCGCCATCGACGCGGGCCTCCAGACGCACGCGCTCGTCGAGGGCACGCTCTGCTACACCGGCGACCTGTCCTCGCCCGCCGAGACGATCTACACGCTCGACTACTACCTGCGGCTCGCCGAGCAGCTCGTGGACGCGGGCGTGCACGTCCTGTGCGTCAAGGACATGGCCGGGCTGCTGCGCGCCCCCGCCGCCCGCACCCTGATCACCGTGCTGCGCGAGCGCTTCGACCTGCCCGTCCACCTGCACACCCACGACACCGCGGGCGGCCAGCTCGCCACCTACCTCGCCGCGATCGAGGCCGGGGTGGACGCGGTGGACGGCGCCGCCGCGCCGCTGTCGGGGACGACCAGCCAGCCGCCGCTCCAGGCGATCGTCGCGCACACCGACTACACCGGGCGCGCCACCGGCCTCGACCTGGACGCGCTCACGGCGATGGAGCCCTACTGGGAGGCCGTCCGCACGCTGTACGCGCCGTTCGAGATGGGCATCCCGGCGCCGACCGGCCGCGTGTACCACCACGAGATCCCCGGCGGGCAGCTGTCCAACCTGCGGCAGCAGGCCGTCGCGCTCGGCCTCGGCGACCGCTTCGAGGAGATCGAGCGGCTCTACGCCGCCGCCGACCGGATCCTCGGCCGCCTGGTCAAGGTCACCCCGTCCAGCAAGGTCGTCGGCGACCTCGCGCTGCACCTGGTCGCGGCCGGCGCGGACCCGGACGACTTCGCCGAGAACCCCGAGCGGTACGACATCCCCGACAGCGTGACCGGGTTCCTGACCGGGGAGCTGGGCGACCCGCCCGGCGGCTGGCCCGAGCCGTTCCGCGGCAAGGCCCTCGCCGGACGGCAGCACACCCCCGCCCGCGCGGAGCTCACCGCCGACGAGGAGAAGGCCCTCGCCGGGCCGGGCGTCCGCGACACGCTCGACCGCTTGCTGTTCCCCGGCCCCGCCAAGGACTACCGGGAGGCCCGCGCGTCGTTCGGCGACCTGTCGGTGCTCCCGACCGGCCCGTTCCTGTACGGGCTGCGGCAGGGGCACGAGGTGTCGTTCGACCTCGAACCGGGCGTCCGCGTGCTGGCCGGGCTCGAAGCGGTCGGCGACATCGACGAGGCGGGCGTCCGGCAGGTCATCTGCACGGTCAACGGGCAGCTCCGCACGCTCGGCGTCCGCGACAAGTCGGTCGCGTCCGACGTGGCGCCGGTCGAGCGCGCCGACCCGAACGACCCCGGCCAGGTCGCCGCGCCGTTCGACGGCTCGGTCACGCTGCGCGCCGCCAAGGGCGACGAGGTCGCCGCCGGCGACGTGGTCGCCACCATCGAGGCGATGAAGATGGAGGCCGCGATCACCGCCCCGGTGGCCGGCACCGTCACCCGCCTCGCCGTCGCCGGGGCCACCCCGGTGCAGGCGGGCGACCTGCTCCTGGTCATCGCCTGACCGACGACCCGGCGGCCCCGACGGCCCTCGGACGCGGGACCGGCCCCGGTCCCGGTCCCGGTCCCGCGTCCGAGGACCCGGCCCGGCGGCAGCGACACGCGAGCCGCTGAGGCCGCCCGCCTTGCCTTGTCCGGCGGGCTCGTGCGCACCATGCGGTATGAGCCGAGTCCTGTATGTGATCTGCTGCGGTGCGTTTCCGTCGGAGAACGCGCATGAACTGGTCGAGCCGGCCCAGGCGGACGGGTGGACGGTGTGCGTCCTGACCACGCCCTACGGACGGCGCTTCGTCGACGTCCCGCGTCTGGAGAAGCTGACCGGGTTCCCTGTCCGCAGCGAGTACAAGCAGCCCGGCGAGCCGGACGCGCTGCCGATGCCGGACGCGCTCGTCGTCGCGCCGGCGACCGTGAACACCATCAACAAGTGGGGTGCGGGCATCTGCGACACGGTCGCGCTGGGGTACCTGGTCGAGGGTTACGGGCTCGGGCTGCCGACCGTCGTGGTGCCGCACAGCAACCGGGCGCATATGGCGCATCCTCGATTCCAGCAGAACCTCGCGCTGCTGCGTTCGTGGGGAGTGACCGTCCTGCTGGACGGTCCGCGCGAGCCGAAACGGCTTCCCTGGCGGATGGTGCTCGACGCCGTGAACGAGCGGTATGCGGCCCGCGATGCCTGAAGGTCGCCACGGGCCGCGCGCCGCCGGCGTTCAGAGGCCGCCCCCCTCCTACGGGTGTGTGCGGCCTTCCCGCGGGGTACGGCCACGTTGCGCGCCGGACACCCTCCGACGGACGAGAAAGAGGAAGCGCCCTGAACCGTAGACACGCCCGCGCCACGCCCCCCAGCGCCGGCGCCGACCCGATGAAGGACTACCTCTCCCGCATCGGTCGGACCCCGCTGCTGACCGCCGAACAGGAGGTCGACCTGGCCAAGCGGATCGAGGCCGGGCTGTTCGCCCGCGAGCGCCTGGCCGCACCGGCCGCGCTCGCCGAGGACGACCGGGATGACCTGGAGTGGATCGCCGCCGACGGTCGCCGGGCCAAGGACCACATGGTCGAGGCGAACCTGCGGCTGGTCGTCTCCCTCGCCAAGCGTTACCTCGGCCGCGGCCTGCCGCTGACCGACCTGATCCAGGAGGGCAATCTCGGGCTGATCCGCGCGGTGGAGAAGTTCGAGTACCGCCGCGGCCTGAAGTTCTCCACCTACGCGGTCTGGTGGATCAAGCAGGCGATCAGCCGCGCGCTGGCCGACCAGAGCCGCACCATCCGCATCCCGGTGCACGTGGTCGAGGTGATCAACCGGATGACCCGGGCGCAGCGCAGCCTGGCCCAGGACCTCGGCCGCGACCCCACCCCGGCCGAGCTGGCGGTCGAGCTGGAGCTGACCCCCGAGCGGGTGCGCGCGCTCCAGCGCCACGCCCGCGACCCGATCTCCCTGCACACCCCGCTCGGCGAGGAGGGCGCGGGCGAGCTGGGCGACATGATCGAGGACCTGGACGCCGGCGACCCGGCCGACGTCGTCGCCGCCTCGCTGCTGCGCGACCGGCTCGACAGCGTGCTCGACACCCTCAGCGAGCGCGAGGCCGGGGTGATCTCGCTGCGCTTCGGCCTGGCCGGCGGCGAGCCCAAGACGCTGGAGGAGGTCGGCCGGATGTACGGGGTCACCCGCGAGCGCATCCGGCAGATCGAGTCGAAGGGCCTGCACAAGCTGCGCCACCCGTCCCGCCGCATGGTCCTGGCCGACATGCTCGGCTGAACGGACGCCACGGCCGCCCCGGCAGCCGTGCGGACGCCCCGGTCGTCAGCGGCGGCCGGGGCGTCCGCCGTGCACCCGGCCGGCGAGCGGCGGGCCGCGCTCATCGCCGGCACGGCCACCGGGCGGGGCCGGGACCACGGGTGACGTCGCGGCTACTATCGCCTTCCCCGCGTCGCCCGGGGCCGGGCACATCACGGGACAGATCGTGCACGTCAACGGGGGCGCCCACCTGGCCGGCCGAGCCCGTTGTGATCATCCTCTCCCGGGGTGACTTCGGCGGAATGTGGAACTCCTCCTGCGGTGGGATGACACTGGGGAGATTGTCCGGGAAGACTTCTCCTGGCACGGCATGGACGGGAGAGTAGGCGGAATGGCGACGAGTCGGTTCGTACGGCTGAGGCTCGCGGGAGTGGGCATGGCGGCGGTGCTGGCGGTGTCGATGGTGCCGGGCTCCGCGTCGGCCGCCGGACCCGTCACACCGGGGGCGGGCACCGTGCCGATGCCGGGCGGCGCGTTCGTCCCGGGCGTCGGCGCCGTCCCGGCGGCCCCCGCGGGCCCGGGCCTCGCCGCCCTGCCGGCCTCGCCGCCGCCGAGCCCGGCCGGAATGGACCGCGCCAAGCTCTCGGCCACGCTCGACGCCACCCACGCGGCGGGCATGTACGGCCTGGTCTCGGCGGTCCGCGACGGGAAGCGGCAGTGGGACGGGGCGTCCGGTGTCGCCGACGTGCGCTCCGGGCGTCCCGTGAAGCCGGGCATGGAGCAGCGCATCGGGAGCATCACCAAGTCGTTCGTCGCGACCGCGGTGATGCAGCAGGTCGAGCGCGGACGGCTCGGCCTCGACGAGCCGATCGGCATCTACCTGCCGGAGCTGTTCCCCGGGGAGCTCGGCCGGCAGGTGACCGTCCGGATGGTCCTGAACCACACCAGCGGGATCGGCGACTACGTGAGCATCGCGTTCCCCTCGCTCGCCGAACTGTCGCCGTCCAGCCTGGACGAGGGCCGGCACCGGAGGCTGCGGCCCGAGCAGCTCGTCAACTGGGGGCTGTCGCTGCCGCGCACCGGTACGCCCGGCGAGCGCTGGTCCTACTCCAACACCAACTACGTGATCGCCGGGCTGCTCCTGGAGAAGGCCACCGGCGGCAAGGCCGAGACCTACATCGCGCGCGAGGTCATCGGGAAGGCCGGGCTCAAGCACACCTACTTCCCGAAGGGCGCCCGGCTCGACGGGCCGCACTCCAAGATGTACGAGTCGCTGTACCAGCACGTGAAGCCGCCGCGCGACTACAGCACCTATGACATGAGCTGGGCCTGGACGGCCGGCGCGCTGGTCTCCACGATGGACGACCTCAACCGGTTCTACCGCACCCTGCTGACCGGCGGCCTGACCTCCAAGGCGTCGCTGGCCGAGATGCAGAAGACGGTGCCGGTCAAGGACGCCGAGGGCAACGTCACGATGAACTACGGCCTCGGCATCTACGCGCTCGACCTGCCGTGCGGACGGTTCTGGGGCCACGACGGGGCGGTGTTCGGTGCCGGGACGCAGTCGCTGTCGAGCGCCGACGGCCGCCGCCAGGTGTCGGTGAGCCTCAACCTGATGAAGTACCAGCAGCTCAACGGCGAGGGCGCGCCGATGCCGCACCCGGTCGACAACGCGCTCTCCGCCCACCTGGTGCAGGCGCTGTGCGGCGGCGAGGGCGCCACGACGAAGTCGGGCGGCGAGACCCCCGTCCAGCCGCTGCCGTTGCAGTTCCGGGCGTTCCGTCCCTGACGCCGCGGCGCCTCTGACACCGTTGTGTCAGAGGCGCCCCCTAGCGTCCGGGGCATGTCGAGCCTGACGCAGCAGCGCGACCTGACCGACGCGTGGAACGAAACCGCCGCCCGCATCGACGCCCACGACCCGGACGGGGTCGCCGAGGTCGTCCGCGGCCTCGACGACGACGAGCGCCGCGAGGTCGCCCGCAGGCTCCCCGAGCTGCTCAGATCGGCGGCACCCCGCGGCCCGCGGCCGTTCATGGGCGACGACGCGGCGTTCCGCGCGGCGGGCGCGGGCACCCTCGGCGGCGCGGCGGCGGTCGCGGCGTGGCTCAACCGGCGGGAGTTCACCTCCCGCTGGGCGGGCGAGCACGACGACACCGGCCGCCTGCTCGACCTGTGGGACGACCGCGACGACGCGTGGCGGGCCGATCTCGCGCGGCGGCTCGTGCTGCGGCTGCGCAGCCCCCGGCACATCGGCCTCGACCTGGCGCTGGCCCTCCTCGCCGAGACCGGCGCCGAGCCCCCCGAGCATGATCCCCTCGTCGTCGGCTGGGTGTCGACCGCGCCGCCCCGCGCCAAGGATCCGATGCTGCCGGTGCTGCTGCCGCGGATCTTCGAGGCCGAGGGGGTGGGCCGGGCGCTGCGCGGCAACACCTCCTGGCTGCGGACGCTGGCCACGCTCGCGGACCGCGGCGCCGTCGACCGCCGCGCGCTGCTCGACGGCTGCGTCCGCCGGTTCCTGCGCGGCGGGACGGCCACCGACCTGCGCTTCTTCGTCAGCCTGCACCGGCTGCTCGAACCCGCCGATCTCGACGCGCGGCGGCGGCACGTGCGCCGCCACGCCCGCGACTACGTCCGGCTGCTCCCGTCCGCCCCCGGCCCGGTCGCCGAGCTCGCCGCCGGACTGCTGCGCGAGCTGCCCGACCTGAAGCCCGAGTACGTGGTGGAGGCGCTCGACGGGCTGCTGTTCCGCAGCGAGGTCGGCCTCGTCCGGGGCGGCCTGGCGTGGCTGGAGTCGACGGTGCGGCGGTCGCCCGAGCTGGCCGACGGCTGCGCGGCGGCGCTGGCCAGGGCGTTCGGGCACACCTCTCCCGGTGTGCGGCGCAGGGCGGTCCGGCTCGCGCTCAAGCTGCCCGACACGACCGCGCCCGACGCGCTCCGCGACGCCGTCCCGCTGCTACCGGACGATCTGGCCGCGCAACTGACGGCCCGCTACGCCCCACCGGGCCCACCGGCCGCCTAGCCAGGGTCTGTCCCACAGTGGCCTCAGGTAGCGTGACGTGGGGAAACGCCGAACGGGGGAGGCCCACATGGACGAGTTCATCGCCGGACTGCCCAAGTGCGAGCTGCATCTGCACATCGAGGGGACGCTGGAGCCCGAGCTGAAGTTCGAGCTCGCCCGGCGCAACGGGATCGAGCTGCCGTACCGGAGCGCCGAGGAGGCGCGGGCGGCCTATGTCTTCGACAGCCTGACCTCGTTCCTGGTCGGCTACTACGCGAGCATGGACGTCCTGCGGACCGAGCCCGACTTCTACGACCTGGCGACCGCGTACCTGGTGAAGGCGGCGGCGCAGAACGTCCGGTACGCGGAGATCTTCTTCGACCCGCAGGCGCACACCTCGCGGGGCGTGCCGTTCGACCTGGTGATCCGGGGGCTGCGCCGGGCGATCCTGGACGCGGAGCGGCGCGAGGGGATCAGGGCGCAGCTCATCATGTGCTTCCTGCGCGACTCCGAGGCGGGCTTCGCGATGGCGACGCTGCTGGAGTCACTGCCGTACCGGGAGTGGATCGCGGGCGTCGGGCTCGACTCCGACGAGCGCGGGAACCCGCCGGTGAAGTTCGAGCGGGTGTTCGCGCGGGCCCGGGAGGAGGGCTACCTGCTGACGATGCACTGCGACGTCGACCAGGAGAACACCACCGAGCACATCCGCCAGTGCCTGGACGTCATCGGCGTCGACCGGATCGACCACGGCGTGAACGCGCTGGACGACCCGGCGCTGGTCGACAAGGCCCGGGAGCGGGGGATCGGTTTCACCGTCTGCCCGGTCTCCAACGGCTTCGTGACCGACGGGCCCAAGGCCGAGGTGGTCCGCCGGATGCTCGACCTGGGCCTGCGGGTCACGATCAACTCCGACGATCCCGCCTACTTCGAGGCGTACGTGGCCGAGAACCTCCAGCTCGTCCGGGACGAGCTGGGGCTGACCCGGGACGAGCTGGCCCGGCTGGAGCGCAACGCGTTCGAGATCGCCTGGCTGCCGCCGGCGATCCGCGACGGCTACCTCGCCGAGCTGGCGGAGTACACGGCCACCGCCCCCTGATCAGGGCGCGGCGAGGTCGGACGGGTCGGTGTTGGCGCCGCACAGGACGACCGCGACCCGTTCGGCCGGGCCCGGGCGGTAGGCGCCGGTGCGCAGCGCGGCCACGGCGGCGGCGGTGCCGTGCTCGACGACCAGGCGGTACTCGTCCCAGAGCAGCTTGCGCGCGGCGATGATCGCCGAATCGGGCACCAGGACGTCCCGGACGCCGGTGCGGGCGGCGACCGCGAGGGCGATGTCGCCGACCCTGGACGCGCCGAGCGAGTCGGCGGCGACGCCGGAGACCGGCACGTCCACGGGTTTCCCGGCGCGCAGGGCCTCGTGCAGGGTCGGCGCGGTCTCCGGCTCGGCGCCGACGACGGCGGCGTGCCCTTCGACGGCGGCGGCGACGCCCGCCATCAGCCCGCCGCCGCCCACCGCGAGCAGCACCGCGTCGATCTGGCCGCCCGCCTGCTCCAGGAGTTCCAGGCCGAGGGTGCCCTGGCCGGCGCAGATCTCCGGCTGGTCGTAGGGGTGGCAGAACAGCGCGCCGGTCTCGGTCGAGCGGTCGACGGCGGCCTCGGCCGCCTCGGCGTACCGGTCGCCGACCTGCACGACGGCCGCGCCGAGGGCGCGCAGCCTGTCGACCTTGATCTGCGGGGCGGTCTCGGGGACGTACACCTCGGCGGGGACGCCGAGCCGGGCGGCGGCGTAGGCGACGGCGAGGCCGGCGTTGCCGCCGGAGGCAGCGACGACCCCGGCGCGGGGGAGCGGCCCCTCGTCGGCGGCCGACAGCAGGCGGTTGAACGCGCCGCGCGCCTTGAACGAGCCGGTGTGCTGCGTCTGCTCCAGTTTCAGCCACATCCGCCGGGCCGGTTCGGCGCCGGCGGGGGCGAACGCCGCGGGGTCGGCCTCGATGAGCGGGGTGCGGCGGATCCGGCCCGAGATGCGGGCCTCGGCGGCCTGGACGTCGATGCGAGTGATCACCGGTGCATCCTGCCCGAAGGCGGCGAGAGTAAAGGTTCTTAACGCGCTCTTGACGCGGAATTGCACAACCCTCCACACTTAGCCCCATGGACGGTCAAGTTCCCACATCAACGGGCAATCATGTTGCCCGCTGAGCGGCACGCCCGGATCGGCGACGCGCTCCGCAGCACCAGGGTGGTCGGCACCGACGAGCTGAGCCGCCTGCTCGGCGTGTCGGCCGAGACCGTCCGCCGTGACCTGGTGGTGCTGGAGCGGCGCGGCGCACTGGTGCGGGTGCACGGCGGCGCGACCGCGAAGGCCGACGGCTCGGGCGAGGAGGCCCCCTTCACCGAGCGCGCCGTGATCGCGGGCGAGGCCAAGGCCGCGATCGGCCGCGCCGCCGCCGCGCTGCTCCGCCCCGGCCAGACCGTGATCATCGATGTCGGCACCACCGCCGTGGAGGTGGCGCGGGCGCTGCCGGCCGGGTTCCGCGGCACGGTGGCGACCTGCTCGCTGCTGGTGGCCGCCGAGCTGGCCGGACGCCCCGGCGTCGAGGTGCTGACCTCGGGCGGGCGGGTGCGCGCCGGCGACCTGGCCTGCTCGGGCGCGCAGACCGCCGCGTTCTTCGCCGACCTGCGCGCCGACGTCGCCTTCCTCGGCTCGGGCGGGGTCGACGCGGGCGCCGGGCTGACCGACTTCCATCTGGACGAGGTGGCGGTGCGGCGGGTCATCATCGCCAGCTCGCTGCGCTCGTTCGTCCTCGCCGACTCGGGCAAGCTCGGCCGGCTGGCGCCGCACCGCGTGTGCGGGCTGGACGAGGTCGACGGCCTGGTGACCGACCGCCCCGTCCCGCCCGGGTTGCAGCTCGCCGTCGAACGCGCCGACGGAGTGATCGTGTCCGCATGAGCGGGCCGGGCGGCGTTGCAGCGCCGCCCGGCCCGGACCGGAAGCCCAGCCTCTGACCGCAAGGAGTCCGACCCATGACCCAGTCTTCCACGCAGCCGGCACCGCGTGACGCGGTGCCGGCCGGACCCGGTGCCCCCGCCGAGGACGGCGCCTACACCGCGCAGTTCGCGCGGACACTGGGCCGCTTCGAGTCGTTCGCGGTGGCGTTCTCGTTCATCTCGATCACGACCGGGCTGTTCACCACCTTCGGCACGGTGCTCGGTTACGGCGGCCCGGCCGGCATCTGGACCTGGCCGATCGCGACGGCCGGCACCCTGCTGGTCGCGCTGGTGTACGGCATGCTCGCCAGCCGCATCCCGCTGTCGGGGTACAGCTACCAGTGGGCGAGCCGGCTGGCCTCGCCGGTGCTCGGCTGGTGGTTCGGCTGGGTGTCCTTCACCTTCCTGGCGATCGTGGTGGTGGCCGTCGACTACGGGCTGGCGCAGGTGGCGCTGTTCCCGCTGTTCGGGCTGGAGTACACCGCGATGAAGGGGGCCGGGGTCACCGCGATCGTGCTGCTGCTCCAGATGGCGCTGATCATCTGGTCCACCCCGATCGCCACCAAGATCAACAACCTGGCGGTGGCGGCCGAGGTCGTCGCGATGATCGGGCTGACCCTGCTGATCGCCGGCGCGGTGATCTTCTTCGGCAAGGGCGAGTGGGGCAACCTCGGCTCGTTCGGCGAGATCAAGTCCGCGGGCTACTTCGGGTTCCTCGGGCCGTTCATGCTGTCGGCGCTGCTCGGCGCGTTCACCCTGGTCGGCTGGGAGTCGGCGGCCAACCTGGCCGAGGAGACGCACAACCCCAAGCAGGTCGTGCCCCGGGCGATGATCCGGGCGATCCTGATCAGCGGCGTGATCGGGATGCTGTTCCTGATCGTGATCACCGTCGGGATGGGCGGCGACCTGGCCGGGGTGACCGCCAGCTCGGCGCCGGTCGCCGCGGTGATCGAGAGCACCGTGGGGCACTTCATGGCCAGCGCGATGCTGGTCGTGGTGAGCATCGCGATCTTCGCCTGCGGCCTGATCATCATGACCAGCAACAGCCGGCTGGTGCACTCGATGGCCCGCGACGGCCGGCTGCCGTTCTCCCGCGCGCTCAGCCAGGTGCCGCGCTCGACCGGCGGACCCACCTGGGCCACCGTGCTGTGCGCGCTGACCTCGGTGGGCATCGTCGCGATCTTCTCCAAGAGCGAGACCGCGCTGGCGGACCTGCTCGGCGCCGGCACGCTGATGCCCGCCATCCTGTACGCGGGAACGGTGCTGCTCTACATCTTCACCCGGCGCGGGTACACCCCGTCCGAGGGCGACTTCCGGCTCGGCAAGTGGGAGATCCCGGTGGTCGTGGGCGCGGTGGTGTGGCTGGTCGTGGAGCTGTCGATCTTCGTGATCCCGTCCGACTTCCGGGCCGCGCAGCTCTACGTGCTGGCGACCGTCGCGGTCGGCGCGGTGGTCTTCGCCGTCGTGTGGACCACCCGCCGCGCCCAGCTCACCCGCGTCCCCGACCTGGAGACGCCCGTGCTGGAGACGCCCGTGCTGGAGACGCCCGTGATGGAGACGACCGCCGGGGAGGGGAAGCCGTGACCGTCCTCGCCATCGACCAGGGCACCTCGGGGACCAAGGCGATCGTCGCCGACCCGGTGGACGGGGTGGTCGGTCTCGCCGAGGTCCCGGTCAACCCCGTCTATCTGTCGGGCGGCGGCGTCGAGCAGGACCCGGGCGAGCTGCTCGCCTCGGTGCTGGAGGCGGGCCGCCGGGCGATGGAGCAGGCCGGACGGCCGGTCGAGGCGGTCGCGCTCGCCAACCAGGGCGAGACCGTCCTGGCCTGGGACCCCGCCACCGGACGGCCCCTGACGCAGGCGATCGTCTGGCAGGACCGCCGCGCCGAGGGCCTGTGCGCCGAGCTGGCCGAGCACGCGGACTGGATCGCGCGCCGCACCGGGCTGGTGCTCGACCCCTACTTCACCGCCCCGAAGATGGCGTGGCTGCGCCGCAACCTCACCACCGAGGGGGTGGTGACCACCACCGACACCTGGCTGGTGCACCACCTCACCGGCGAGTTCGTCACCGACGCGTCCACCGCGAGCCGGTCCCTGCTGATGGACCTCGACGCGGCCGACTGGGATCCGGAGCTGGCCCGGCTGTTCGGGCTCGGCGACGAGCGGCTGCCCAGGATCGCCGCCTGCGACGAGGTCGTCGGGACGACCCGCGCGTTCGGCCCGGAGATCCCGGTGGCCGGCCTGGTCGTCGACCAGCAGGCGGCGCTGCTCGCCGAGGGCTGCCTGACGCCGGGCACCGCCAAGTGCACGTTCGGGACGGGCGCGTTCCTGCTGGCCAACACCGGCGGGACGGCGCTGCGGTCCCCGTCCGGGCTCACCTCCTCGGTGGCCTGGCGGGTCCGCGGCGACACCCCGTACTGCGTGGACGGGCAGGTCTACACGGCCGCGTCCGCGGTCCGGTGGATCCGCGACCTGGGGTTCATCGGCTCGGCCGCCGACCTGGACACGGTCGCAGCGCCGGACTCCGGGGGCGTCCTCTGCGTGCCGGCGCTGGCGGGCCTCGCGGCCCCCTGGTGGCGCTCCGACGCGACCGCCGCGTTCACCGGCATGACCCTGTCGACGGGACGGGAGCACCTGGTGCTCGCGGTGCTCCAGGGCATCGCGGCCCAGGTGGCCGAGCTCGGCGGCCTGGTCGCCGCCGACCTCGGCGCCCCGCTGACCGCGCTCCGCGTCGACGGCGGCCTGACCCGCAGCCGCACGCTGATGCAGGCCACCGCCGACCTGATGCAGACGCCGATCGAGGTGTACCCGTCGCCGCACGCCACCGCGCTCGGCGCCGCCGCCCTCGCCCGGCTCGCCGTACGGCCCGAGCTCGCGATCGAGCAGGCCGTCTTCGACTGGACGCCCAGCACCGGCTACGAGCCCCGCTGGACGGCCGAACGCGCCGCCGAGTTCCGCTCCCGGTGGCGCGACGCCGTGTCCCTGGGCCTGCCGCGGGAGACCCCCGCCCGGCCGGCCCCGAACTCAGGAGGATCCGCATGACCGATGTCGACGTGGTCGTGATCGGCGCGGGCGTCGTCGGCTCGGCCATCGCCAGGGACCTGGCGGGCCACCGGCTCTCGGTCGCGCTGCTGGACGCCCGCGACGATGTGGGCGACGGCACCAGCAAGGCCAACACCGCCATCCTGCACACCGGCTTCGACGCCAAGCCCGGCACCCTGGAGGCGCGGCTCGTCCGGCGCGGCTACGAGCTGCTGTCGGGTTACGCCGCCTCGACCGGGATCCCGGTCGAGCGCACCGGCGCGCTGCTCGTCGCGTGGACCCAGGAGGAGCTCGAGGCCCTGCCGGGCCTGCGCGACAAGGCCGCCGCCAACGGCTACGAGCGCTGCGAGCTCGTCGGCGCGGACGAGGTCTACCGGCAGGTGCCCGCGCTCGGCGACGGGGTCCTCGGCGGCCTGACCGTCCCGGACGAGTCGATCATCTGCACCTGGACGACCACGCTGGCCCTGGCGACCGACGCCAAGGCGCGCGGCGTGCGGGTGCTGCTCGGCCACCGCGTCACCGCCGTCCAGCCGGACGCGTCGGGCACCCTGCTGCGCACCACCGGCGGCGACGTCCGGGGCCGCTGGATCGTCAACGCGGCCGGGCTCGGCGCCGACGTGATCGACCGGCTGTTCGGGCACGACCGGTTCACCGTCACGCCCCGCCGCGGCGAGCTCTTCGTCTACGACAAGCTGGCCCGCCCGCTGGTCGACCGGATCGTCCTGCCGGTGCCGACCTCGCGCGGCAAGGGTGTGCTGGTCAGCCCGACCATCTACGGGAACGTGATGCTCGGCCCGACCGCCGAGGACCTCGCCGACCGCACCGCCACCGGCACCTCCGAGGACGGCTTCGCGTTCCTGCTCTCCAAGGGCGGACGGCTGATGCCGAGGCTGCTGGAAGAGGAGGTCACCGCCAGTTACGCCGGGTTGCGCGCGGCCATCGACCACGGCGACTTCCTCATCGACGCCGACGCGGACGCCCGGTACCTGCTGGTCGGCGGCATCCGCTCCACCGGCCTCACCGCCGGGATGGCGATCGCCGAGCACGTCCGCGCGCTGATCGGCGAGGCGGGCCTGGTCCTGGAGCCGCGCGACGACCTGCCCGCGCCGCCGCGCATGCCCAACATCGGCGAGGCGGACCGGCGGCCCTACCAGGACGCCGGGCTGATCGCGCGCGACCCCGAGTACGGACGGGTGGTGTGCTTCTGCGAGCGGGTCACCGCGGGCGAGATCCGCGACGCGTTCGACTCGCCGCTGCCGCCCGCCGGGGTGGACGGCCTGCGCCGCCGCACCCGCGCGATGAACGGCCGCTGCCAGGGCTTCTACTGCGGCGCCGAGGTCGGCGAGCTGGTCGCGACCCGCGCCGCCGCCGTCCGTCCCTGCGCGGACCGTCCCTGCCAAGCAGGCGACCGCGACGCCGAGGAGGCCCGCCGATGACCGCCCGAACCCCGGAGACCCCCGGAACCCCTGGAACCACCGGGACCGTCGAGCCCGCCGTGCTCACGCCGGACGTGGTCATCGTCGGCGCCGGCCCGGCCGGGCTCACCGCCGCCGCCGAGCTGGCCCCGCGCCTGGACGGGCAGGTGCTCGTCCTCGACCGGGAGCGCGAGGCCGGGGGCATCCCCAGGCACAGCGACCACACCGGTTACGGCCTGCGCGACCTGCGCCGCGTCATGACCGGGCCCGCGTACGCGCGGCGGCTCGCGGACGCCGCCGTCATCGCGGGCGCGGCCGTCCGCACCGGGGCCACCGTCACCGGCTGGGCGGGGGACCGCTCGCTGGAGGTCACCTCGCCGCAGGGGCGGCTGCGGGTGGACGCCCGCGCCGTCGTGCTCGCGACCGGGGCCCGCGAGCGGCCCCGTCCGGCCCGCAAGATCCCCGGCGACCGCCCGGCCGGCGTCTACACCACCGGCCACCTCCAGAACCTGGTCCACCTGCACCACGGCGCACCCGGCACCCGCGCGGTGGTCGTGGGCGCCGAGCTGGTGAGCTGGTCGGCGGTGCTCACGCTGCGCGAGGCGGGCTGCCGGACGGTGCTGATGACCACCGAGCTGCCCTCCCCGGAGTCCTACGCCGCGTTCAACCTGCCGGGCCGGGCGCTGCTCGGCGTCCCGGTCGCGACCCGCACCCGCCTCACCCGGATCATCGGGTCCGGCGGCACCGGGTCAGACGGCAGCGGGTCCGGCGCCGGGTCCGGCGTCGGCGGGCACAAGCGGCTCGAGGCCGTCGAGATCGAGGACCTGGCGACCGGGCGGCGCCGCACCGTCGAGTGCGACACCCTCGTCCTCACCGGAGACTGGATCCCCGACCACGAGCTGGCCCGGTCTGCGGGCCTGGAGATCGACCCCGGCACCCGCGGGCCGCTCGTCGACACCGCGCTGCGCACCAGCCGCCCCGGCGTGTTCGCCGCCGGCAACGTGCTGCACCCGGTCGACACCGCCGACATCGCGGCGCTGGACGGACGGCACGTCGCCGGCGAGGTGCTGGCCTTCCTCGCGGGCCGCGAGCCGAGCCCGGACGGCGTCCGGTTCGTCGCCGACGCCCCGTTCCGGTGGGTGGCGCCGGGACTGCTCCGTCCCGGCGACCCGGCCCCCGCGCGCGGGCGGCTGCTGCTGTGGACCGACGAGCTGGTCCGCGTCCCCCGGGTCGTCCTGCGCCAGGACGGGCGGGTGCTCGCCCGCCGCACCGTGCCCTGGCCCGCGTCGCCGGGACGGGTGTTCCGGGTGCCGTGGTCCATGGTCAGGTCGGTCGACCCGCACGGCGGTCCGGTCCACGTCGGCCTGAGGTAGTCCTGACCCGCGCCCCGGCTCACCCCTCGTCCGGAGGGGGAGCCGGGGCGCGGTCGCGGAGCGGCACTTCCTTCACGAACCAGGCCAGCACGAACGCCAGCAGGCCGAACCCGGCGGCGACCAGGAACGCCTGGTGCGTACCGCCCGCGACCGCGTGCTCGTAGGCGTCCCGCGCCGCGGCGGGCAGCTTCCGCAGCGCGGCCGGGTCGAGCTGCGCCGACCCGCCGGTGGCGCCGCCCGTCCCGGCGCGCTCGGCCATGATCTCCTGCACCCGGCCGGCGAACAGCGCGCCGACGACCGACGCCCCGATCGAGCCGCCGATCGTCCGGCCGAGGGTGGCGGTGGACGACGCGACGCCGAGGTCCTTCGGCTCGACGCTCTGGAGCGCGACGATCAGCGTGGTCTGCATCAGGCAGCCCATCCCGGCGCCCAGCAGCACCATGTACAGGCCGGTGGTGAGCCGGGTGGTGCCGGTGTCCATCGTGGACAGCAGCACCAGCCCGGTCGCGAGCAGCGCGCCGCCGGCGACGAGGAACACCTTGTAGCGGCCGGTCCGGGTGATGACCGGCCCGGCGACGAGGTTGACGGCCACCATCGCCAGGAACATCGGCATCCCGAGCATCCCCGCGCTGGACGCCGACGCGCCCTGCACGGTCTGCTGGAACAGCGGCAGGAACGTCATCGCGCCGAACATCCCGAAGCCGAGCAGGAACGCGATCACCGTGACCAGCGAGAAGTTGGCGCTGCGGAACAGTCCGAGCGGCAGCACCGGTTCGGCCACCCGGCGCTCGGCGGCCAGGAACGCGCCGAACGCCACCGCGGCGAGCGCGCCCAGGCCGAGGATCGCCGGGGACGTCCAGCCGTACTGCCCGCCGCCCCAGGTGGTGATCAGCACGATCGAGGTGATCGTGGTGGCCAGCGCGGCCACCCCGGCGTAGTCGATCCGGGCCGTGGCGCGCAGCTTGGGCAGGTGCAGCACCAGCCCGACCATGACCAGGGCGACGACGCCGAGCGGCAGGTTGAGGTAGAAGCACCAGCGCCAGCCGAGATGGTCGGTGATCGCGCCGCCGGCCAGCGGCCCGCCGATCATCGCCAGCCCCATCGTGCCCGCGATCATCCCCTGGTACCGGCCCATCTCGCGGGGCGGCACCAGGCTGCTGATGATGGCCAGCGCGCCGACCATCAGCCCGCCTGCGCCGAGGCCCTGGACCGCGCGGAACGCGACCAGCTGGGTCATGTCCTGCGAGAGCCCGGCCAGCGCGGACCCGGCCAGGAAGATCACGATCGAGGCCAGGAAGGCGCCCTTGCGCCCGTACATGTCGCCGGCCTTGCCCCAGACGGGGGTGGAGACGGCGGTGGCGAGGGTGTAGGCGGTCACCACCCAGGACAGGTGGTCGAGCCCGCCGAGCTCGCCCACGATGCTCGGCATCGCGGTGCCGAGGATCAGGTTGTCGAGCGAGGCGAGCAGCATCGCGATCAGCACCGCGCCGATCACGACGTACAGGTTCCGCGCCTGCGGCACGGCTTCCGGCGGAGTGTCGTCCGGCGGTGGTGTTCCAGGTGGGGAAGGGGGCGAGGTCGTGGTCATGGGGGTCGTCTCCGCTCGGTAACTTACTTGCCGCCCGGCTAGTTAGCGAGACGACGGTAAGGCGCTAACTAGCCGGTCGTCAAGTAAGTTGGACGCGATAGCGTGGGACTCCGGCGACCGGGAGGGGGAGCGACGTGGACGCCAGACCGCGGCGGCGCCGCAAGGACACCAGGCAGCGGATCCAGGACGTCGCCCTGGAGCTCTTCCTCGAACGCGGCTACGACCAGACCTCGCTCCGCGAGATCGCCGAGCGGCTGGACGTCACCAAGGCCGCGCTCTACTACCACTTCAAGACCAAGGAGGAGATCGTCGGGGCGCTGGTCGGGGGTGTCCGCGCGTCCGTCGACGAGATCCTCGCCTGGGGCGCCGGGCGGCCCCGCACGCTGGAGACCAGGGTGGAGCTGCTGCGCCGCCTCCACGCCGTGCTCGACGAGGGCAGGCGGATCTTCCGCTTCCTCCAGGAGAACCAGGCCGCGCTGCGCAAGCGCGAGTCCGGCGACTGGTTCCGCGACCAGCTCGCCACCCTGGGCGGCCTCATCTCCGCGCCCGAGGCGAGCATGGTCGACCGGGCCAGGGTGATGAGCGCGATCTTCACGATCTCGTTCGGCACGTTCGCGATGGCCGAGACCGAGGGCGATCCGGGGGAGAAGCGCGCCGCGCTCCTCCAGGTCGCCGGGGACCTCCTGGCGGCGATCGAGCCCGAGGCCGAGTAGCGCCTCGCCCCACCCGCGCCTCCGTCCCGGGCCGTGCGCGTCCGGTCAGCGTTCGGTGCGTGCCCGGTCAGCGCGCCCGAGCAGTCTCTTCATCACCGGGGCGATCCCGGTGGACGGTCAAAGGAGAGGCTCAGATGAACAACCCCGACATCCTCATCTCCGGCGCCAGCGTCGCCGGTCCCGCGCTCGCGTACTGGCTGGACCGGTACGGCTTCAACGTGACGGTCGTGGAGCTGGCGTCCGGCCCGCTCCTCGGCGGCCAGGCGATCGACGTGCGCGGCCCGGCGCTGCAGGTGGCCGAGCGGATGGGCGTGCTCCAGGAGATCCGGGACGCGAGCGTCGACATGCGCGGGATGTCGATGGTGGACGGCGAGGGCAACGAACTGTACCGCTCCGAGGAGCACACCATCACCGGCGGCGACCTGGCCAGCCCGGACGTGGAGCTCCTCCGCGACGACCTGGCCGGGATCCTGACCCGCGCGGCCGGCGACGGCGTCGAGTACCTCTACGGGGACTCGATCGCGGCCATCGCCCAGGACGAGGACGGGGTGCAGGTCACCTTCCGCGGCGGTTCGTCCCGCCGGTTCGACCTGGTGGTCGGCGCGGACGGGCTGCACTCCAACACCCGCCGCCTGGTGTTCGGCCCCGAGGAGGACTTCATCACCCACCTCGGCACCTACCTCGGGGTCTGGACCGCGCCGAACCACCTGGACCTGGACCGCTGGCAGATCTTCCACCAGGTCGCGGACAGCGACTGGGGCGGCGGGGTGATGGCGGTGCGCGGCAACACCGAGGTCCGCGTCTACCTGGGCTTCCAGACCGAGGAGCCGCTGGAGTACGACTACCGCGACGTCGCCGAGCAGAAGCGGATCATGGCATCGCGGTTCGACGGGCGCAGCGGCTGGGAGATCCCGCGGCTGATCGAGTACATGTGGAACGCGCCCGATTTCCACTTCGACGAGATGGCGCAGATCCACCTGGACTCCTGGTCGCGCGGCCGGGTCGCGCTGCTCGGCGACGCGGGCTACTGCGGCTCGCCGCTCTCGGGCCAGGGCACCAGCATGGCGATGGTCGGCGCGTACGTGCTGGCGGGCGAGCTGAAGGCGGCGGGCGGCGACCACGTCAAGGCGTTCGCCGCGTACGAGGCCGAGCTGCGCGAGTACGTCGCGGCCAACCAGCAGCTCGCGCTGACCAACCAGGCGCGGGTGGAGGCGCAGACCGCCGCCGAGATGGGCGATGCGGAGGAGGCGGAGCACGCCGCGGCGGAGCACGACTTCAGCGACTTCGGCGAGGCGGGCGGGGCGATCGCCGTCAAGGACTACTGAGCCGCGCCGGAGCGGGCGCAGGACGCCGCCCGCTCCAGCAGCACCCGGCGCTCGGGGGCGTTGCGGGTCAGGTCCGCGGCGCGCTCGAACTCCGTCCGGGCCTCGCCGAACCGGCCCAGCCGGGCGAGCAGGTCGCCGCGCACGCCGGGCAGCAGGTGGTAGCCCTTGAGCGCGGGCTCCCCGGCCAGGGCGTCGACGAGGGCGAGGCCCCGCTCCGGCCCGTACGCCATGCCGAGCGCGACCGCGCGGTTCAGCTCGACGACGGGCGACGGCGCGGTCCGGGCGAGGAGCTCGTACAGTCCCGCGATGCGTTCCCAGTCGGTGTCGTCCGCGGTGCGGGCCTGCGCATGGCAGGCGGCGATCGCGGCCTGGAGCACGTACGGCCCGGGGGCCGGCGCGGCGGCGGGCGCTGCGGCCCGCTCCGCGCGCAGGAGCGCGGCGAAGCCGCGCTGGATGAGCAGCCGGTCCCAGAGCGCGCGGTTCTGCTCGCGGATCGGGACGGGCTCGCCGGACGGCGCGGTGCGGGCGCGGGTGCGGGACGCCTGGATCTCCATCAGCGCGACCAGGCCGTGCACCTCGGGCTCAGCGGGGGCGAGCCCGGCGAGGACGCGGCCGAGCCGCAGCGCCTCCAGGCACAGGTCGGCCCGGACCCAGTCGTCGCCGGTGGTCGCCGCGTACCCCTCGTTGAAGATCAGGTAGACGACCTCCAGCACCGAGGCGAGCCGCCCGGCCCGGTCGTCCCCGGCCGGCACCTCGAACGGGACGCCCGCCTCCGCCAGCGTCCGCTTGGCCCGGACGATCCGCTGCGCGACGGTCGGCTCGGCCACCAGGAACGCCCGCGCGATCTCCTCGGTGGTCAGCCCGCCGAGCAGGCGCAGGGTCAGCGCCACCCGGGCCGGGGTCGGCAGCACCGGATGGCACGCGGTGAACACCAGCCGCAGCAGGTCGTCGCCGATGTCGTCCTCGTCGAGGACGGCCGCGTACTCGGCCGGCTCCGCGCCGTCCGCCAGGCCGTGCCCGAGCTCCTCCAGCTTGTGCTCGAGCCGCCGCTCGCGGCGGATCCGGTCGATCGCGCGGCGCTTGGCGACGGCCATGAGCCAGGCGCCCGGATTGTCCGGGACGCCTGACTCGGGCCACTGTTCGAGCGCGGTGACCAGCGCGTCCTGCGCCAGCTCCTCGGCGAGGCCGACGTCGCGCAGCATCCGCGCGAGGCCGGCGATGATCCGGGCCGATTCGAGCCGCCAGACCGCGTCGATCGTGCCTTGCACCGCGGCGCGTTCCACTCGGGCATCCGTCACGGAGCCGATCAGAGCACCACCGGCCGCCGCGCGCAAGCCGGTGCCGGCGGGCCGCCCGCCGGGCGCCGGCGGGTCACTGGCCGGGGAAGGGGTCCTCCGGGCCGAACACCTGCTGGATCACGCCCGCGCCGTTCCCGATGATCTGCCAGAACCGGGTGGACAGCTCGACGGCCTCCGCCTTGGACGCCACCTCGATGAGCGCGAACCCCACCACGGCCTCCTTGGCCTCGGTGAACGGGCCGTCGGTGACGGTGACCTTCCCGCCGGACGCGGAGAGGTGGGTGGCCTTCGGGTCGAGCCCCCCGGTGGCGAGCAGCGCCCCGGACCGGGACATCTCCTCGACGAAGCGCCCCATCTCGGCCATCATCGCCTCGTCCGGAAGACCTCCGGCGGCCGAACCGTCGTCGGTGGTCATCATCAGGAACCGCATCGTGTCTCCTTCGCTCCGCGAGCGCCGTGGTCCGGCCTCTGCTCACGCGTCGAACGAAGGACGCCCGGATCGACAACGCGGACGACCTTTTTTCCGAGAAATTCTCAGTCCCGCCGTCCTGGCCGGTCAGCGGGGTGGAGGCGGGCGGGGGATGTGGCCGTCCGGAGAGAGTTCCCCTGCCCGGGCGGTCCGGGTCCGTTGGGGATCCTGGTGGGGACGAGTAGCTTTGCCTGGACGGCATGAGCGAGTTGCGCCCTGGGAGGCGTCCTGTGACAGACCCATCACCCGGAGCCGCCGCGTCCGTCGGGATCACCGCGGCGCAGGGCGCCGAGCAGGCGGGCCCGACGGTGCTGCGGATGCTGGTGGGCGCGCAGCTCCGCCGGCTCCGCGAGGCCGCCGGCATCTCCACCGACGCCGCGGGGTACGAGATCCGGGCCTCGCACTCCAAGATCAGCCGGATGGAGCTGGGCCGGGTCGGGTTCAAGGAGCGCGACGTCGCCGACCTGCTCACGCTGTACGGCGTCGCCGATCCGGGCCTGCGCGACCCGCTGCTGGAGCTGGCCGAGCAGGCCAACGCGCCCGGCTGGTGGCAGCGCTTCGCCGACGTGGTGCCGAGCTGGTTCGAGCCGTTCCTCGGGCTGGAGCAGGGCGCCGAGATCATCCGGGTCTACGACGTGCAGTTCGTCCCCGGGCTGCTCCAGACCGACGACTACGCCCGCGCGCTGATCCGGGCCGGCCATCCCGAGGCGGGCGAGGACGAGATCGACCGCCGCGTCGAGCTGCGCGCGCGCCGCCGCCGCATCCTCGAGCGTCCCGGCCCGGTCAGGCTGTGGGCGGTGCTCGACGAGGCCGCGCTCCGCCGCACCGTCGGCGGCCCGGCCGTGATGCGCGCGCAGCTCCGGCACCTGGTCGAGGAGGCCGCCCGGCCGCACGTCACCGTGCAGATCCTGCCGTTCAGCTCGGGCGGGCACGCCGCCGAGGGCGGGTCGATGACGATGCTGCGGTTCGCCGAGCCGTCCCTTCCGGACGTGGTCTACCTGGAGCAGATCGCCGGCGCGATCTACCCCGACCGCGCCGCCGAGGTCATCCGCTACCGCGACGTCCTCGACCGGCTGGGCGTGCAGGCCGAGCCGCCCACCGCGACCCCGGCCCTGCTCCAGCGCATCCTCGACGAGACCTGATCCGCGCGCCCCGGCGCCGACGATCCCGGCCTACGCCCCGGCCCGCGAAGGGTCGTGGTCGCGGGCGCGCGCCGCGCCGTTCCCGACGTTGAGACGGGTGCGGAGCCAGCTCCGGACGTCCTGGTCGACGCCCGCGACCGCTCGTTCGAGGCGGCAGCCGAGGGAGTCGCCGAGGACCCGGAGTTCGCGGTCCCTGCTCTTCAGGCTCCGCCAGAGCTGCTCGATCTGGTCCTGAAGGAGAAGGTTCTCGGCCCTGAGGCGCTGCACTTCCTCTTCGGCGGATCTGGTGGGGGCCTCGGGGTCGGTCACGTGAACTTCCTCCTGCTTGCGTGCGGCGCCGGGTAGGGGACCCGTCGGAACGGGGGCGGGGGCGGCGGTCACGACGGGCCGAAGACGCGCTCGATCAGCCGTTCTGACGCCCGTCCGTCGTCGTGGGGGCAGTACTTGGCCGTGAAGGCCCGGTAGGCGCCGGTGTAGTCGGCGGCGATGTCGTCGAGCCGCGCGATCGAGTCGATGACCTCGGCGGAGGTGCTGAGCAGCGGGCCGGGCGCCTCCTGCTCGAAGTCGAGATAGAAGCCGCGGACGTGGTCGCGGTAGGCGGCCAGGTCGTAGGTGAAGAAGAGCTGGGGCTTGCCGGTCGCGGCGAAGTCGAACATGGCCGAGGAGTAGTCGGTGACCAGGGCGTCGGCGACGAGGTAGAGCTCCGCGATGTCGGGGTAGTGTGAGACGTCGATGACCGACCCGTCCGAGCGGGCCCAGGACCGGTCGCTGATCAGGTAGTGGGTGCGGATCAGGATCACGTGGTCCTCGCCCAGCGCGGAGCGCGCCCGCTCCAGGTCGAGTTCGAGCGTGAAGCCGCGCTTGCCGGGGGCGAGATGGTGGTCGTCGCGCCACGTCGGCGCGTACAGCACGACCCGCTTGCCCGCGGGGATGCCCAGCCTCGCCCGTACCCGGGCGGCGATCTGGACACGGTCGGGGCTGTGCAGGATGTCGTTGCGGGGATATCCGGTCTCGAGGATCTCGCCGTCGTAGCGGAACGCCCGCCGCATGATCGGGGTGGTGAACGGGTTGGGGGAGACCAGCGCGTCCCAGGCGGGGACCTCGCGGTCCATCCAGTCCAGTGACTCGGTGCGCCGGTAGGACATGTCGGCCAGGTCGAAGGCGAGCCGCTTGAGCGGGGTGCCGTGCCAGGTTTGCAGGTAGGTCTGCTCGTCGCGCTTGACGAACCAGGAGGGGATCCCGAAGTTCCCGACGATGTAGCGGGACTGGGCGAGGGCCTCATAGTGCTCGCGGCTGTTGTACAGGACCACGCGCCCGTCGCCGGGCACGGTGAACCGTCCGTCGGACGAGGCCCACACGCACTCCAGGTCGGGCCGCAGGCGCTGAAGGTGCTCGTACAGGGCGCGGGGGTTGCAGGAGTACTGGTTCCCGGCATAGGAGTCGAACACCACCGTCTCGCGCAGCGGTCCCCGGCGCAGCGCCGGGTAGTCGACCTCCTGGACGCGGCGCTGGTTGTAGGCGCCGCGGTCCTCGTCGGGGTGGGCCACGCGGACGCGCAGCAGCAGCGCGTCGATCTGGTGGGCGTCCACGCTCACCCAGTGCGCGCCCGCCGCGCGGGGCGCCGGCAGCGCGGCCATGGCGCCGCGTTCCACGCCCACCAGGACCTCGCCGTCCGTGCCCGTCGGGCTGAGGAGTTCCCACACCCCGCTGCCCAGGGCGCGTCCGGCGCCGAACACCTCGATGGCGCCGGGACGGATCTCGGCGGTGAACCGGTCGCCGTCCCACGTCAGGTGGACGTCATGGGTCTCGCTGGAGCGGCGGCGCCGGAGCATCAGCCGGCCGGGCCGGTCGTCCGGGTCGCAGTGCTCCCCGGTGAGGAGCAGCCGGCCGCCGGACTCCCAGCGCACCGCGGTGACGACGGGCCGCCGGGCCCGCTCCACCGCGCGCAGGTTCCCGTAGCGGGTGCGGGTGAGGGAGAACTCCCGTCCCGGGACCCGGTAGCGGTCCTCCCGGAAGTCGCTGGGCACGGCCGGCTTGACGAGGCGGCCCGCGACGGACAGGTGGACGTCCCAGTCGACGCCGTCCCGGACCGGGACCGTTCCGGTGAGCCCGTTCGGGCCGTCGGGGTCGGAGACCAGGCGGTCCAGCGGCAGCCGGGCGGTGAAGGCGACGGTGCCGTCGGAGCCGGGGACGAGGGTCACCGGCCCCTGCACGGCGTGGCCGGTGTCGCCGGACGCGTGCAGCCGCGACGCCCGCACGCTCACCTCGCCGCCCGGATCACGGGCCAGCACCCCCTGGAGTTCGAGGTGCCCGTCGACCTGGCGGTGCCCGGTCACGGTGACGTCCTCGCGGCGGACCTGGACGATGAATCCGTCCGGGCCCGTCACCGGCTGGATCCGGGTGCGCCCGTCCACCTGATGGGCGTGCGGCCACTTGGCGCGGGCCGCGGCGGGGCCGGCGACCTTCTGGGCGCGCTTGAGCCCCGTGACGGCGGCCTCGGCGTGCAGGTGCCAGGTGGACGACTTCCCGCCGTTCCGCTTCAACCGGGCCGGATCGACCGTGACGACGAACCCCGACCAGTCGTAGCTGACCGCGCCCTGGGACGAATCGGCCGTGACGTCCGGGCGCAGGACGCGCTCCACCTCGAGGGACACCCGGCCGCCGCGATCGTTCTGGAGCCAGATCTTCAGCTCCAGGTCGCTCGGCCGGGCGACCTGGAGGCGCTCGAAGTTGGCGTGCCCCTCAAGGCGGAGCATGCCGTCCTGCCAGCGCACCTCGTCGACCTGAGCCCATAATCTGAGCTCTTCGGAGACCTGGTAGACGTCGAGGGGTACCTTCGTGGACGGGTCGTCGAAGAAGGGGTACTCGGCGTACCACCGCTTGCGCAGCCGCCCGCGGCACACCATGCGCACGCTCTTGGCCCCGGTCTTCTCGAACTGGAGCACCTCCAGCAGTTCGGGGAGCATCCGCCGCCCGAGCAGGTGGAAGCGCAGCCTCCGGTTCACCGGGAGGTCCCGGAGCGCCTCCGGCTCGGACCGGCCCAGGCACTCCACCCCCATGTCGAGGATCCGCCCCTGCTCGGCCTCGTCGGCGCCCGCCAGGCTCTCGGTGAGGATCCCCAGGTCCACGTCCAGCGCGTACCGGTCGTAGGTCTTCTTGAGTGCGGGCGCGCGCTCGGCGAGGAAGGTCTGCACCATCCGCACCGACTCCATCCGGTCGGTCAGGTTCGCCAGCTCGTCGCGGCGCCGGGTGATCGACCCTTCCCGCCGCCGCCAGTAGTAGACGGTGTTCGACAGCACGTCCACCGAGTCGGCCAGCACATGCGCCGCGATCATCACGGGCGGGTCCTCGTACAGCATGTGCGGGTAGACCAGCTTGTGCCGGTCCCAGAACGACCGCCGGAACACCTTGTTCCACACCGTCCGGTCCTGCAACAGGCCGGGGTCGCGGCTGATGTGCGTCCGCGTCCGGGTCGTCGCGCACGCCTCGTGGTGCAGCCAGCACGGCCAGCTCTTGGCCGCGTCGAACCGGCGCACGTTCCCCGAGACGAGATCGGAGCCGGTCTTCTCCAGGGAGCCGACCATCAGCTCGTACGCGTACGGGGCCAGCACGTCGTCACCGTCGGCGAACGCCAGGTACTCCCCGCGCGCATGCCCGATGCCGGTGTTGCGGGCCGGTCCCGGCCCCTGGCCCTCCTGCTGCACCAGTGTGAAGCGCGGGTCCCGCGCCGCGTACCGCTTGGCGATGACGGCGCCGCCGTCGGTGGAACCGTCGTCCACCATGATCACTTCGAAGTCGCGCAGTGTCTGCCCCGCCAACGACTCCAGGCACGCTCCGAGGTACTCCTCCAGGTCGTGGAAGGGAACGATGACGCTGAGCTTCGGGGGAGGTACGGGGGGCTGCGTCATATGTGCGGGGCCTCTCTGACGAAGTGGTCATAGAGGGTTGTCCGAAGTCCCGATCTTTCTTCACGCTTTGGGGAGAGATCTTCCGGACGAGGTGAACCCCGAGGCTGAGTCCCCGAGATCCTCCGCTGCGAGGATGGGGCCATGAGCGACGACGTCTGGGCTTCCCTCGCGGGCCGGTTCGTGGACGGCGCGTACGCCACGGTGAAGGGGCAGGTCCGCACCTACGTGCTCCACCAGCAGTTGATGGAGCACCTTCCCGAGCCGCCGGGAGCCGTCCTGGACGTGGGGGGAGGGGCGGGCCATCAGTCGTTCCCGCTGGCCCGGGAGGGCTACCGGGTGACCCTCCTGGACTCCTCCCCGGCGATGCTGGCCCAGGCCGAGCAGAGGCTGGCAGCCGAAGCCCCCGAGGTGCGCGACCGCGTCCGGCTGGTGCGGGCCCGCGGTGAGGACGCCGCCGAGGCGACCGGCGGTGAGCGCTTCGCGGCCGTGCTCTGCCACGGCGTCCTCATGTACGTCGACGACCCCGGCCCGCTGATCGCCGCTCTGTGCGGGTGCGCGGCCCCTGATGGAATCGTTTCGGTGATGGCGCTCAACGCCGAGACCCTGGCGATCCGCCCCGCGCTGGAGCGGCGCTGGGCCGACGCGCTGGCGGCCTTCGAGGCCGGCGGTGAACGCGGGGTCCTCGGCGTCGACACCCGGGCGGACACCGTCGAGGGGCTGGCGGAGCTGCTGCGGGCCAACGAGGTGGAACCGGTGGCCTGGTACGGCGTTTGGCTCTTCGCCGACTTGATGGACCTCGCGCCGACCGAGGAGGTCTCGGCCGTGGCGGCCGTCGAACTGCGAGCGAGCCGCCAGGACCCCTATCGCCGGCTCAGCCGGGTCTTCCACCTGCTGGGCCGCAGCCGGGCGAACGCCTGAGGCCCGCACCTCCTCCAGCCCTCCTCCAGCCCT
Source organism: Actinomadura xylanilytica (assembly GCF_030283145.1). Lineage (GTDB taxonomy): Bacteria > Actinomycetota > Actinomycetes > Streptosporangiales > Streptosporangiaceae > Spirillospora > Spirillospora xylanilytica. The sequence goes on along the minus strand of NZ_JASNWE010000001.1, from coordinate 2,229,095 downwards.
CCTCCAGCCCTCCTCCAGCCCTCCTCCTTCATCCCTTCTTCGGGACGAAGGTCGCGAGGATGACCCCGGTGTCGAGCACCTTGGTGCCGGCGGTCTCGAACGTGGCGGAGAAGCCCGCCTTGGTCAGCAGGTCGGCGGGCTCACCGGAGCCGACCAGGACGGGGTAGATCCAGAGCCGCAGTTCGTCCAGCAGACCGTTCTCCACCAGCGTCCGCGTGACGTCCCCGAAGCCGAACTGGACGATGTCCTGCCCGTCCTGCTCCTTCAGCCTGCGGATCTCGGCGACGGCGTCGTCCCGCTTGATGACGGTGGTGTTCCCCCAGTCGCCCTTCTCCAGGGAGTCGGAGACGACGTAGTGGTCCATCTTGTTGATCCGGACGCCGTAGTCGCCGGTCTCGGCCTCCATCGCCGGCCACGCCTCGCCGAACCCGAGGTAGGTCTCGCGGCCGGCCAACACCGCGTCGCAGGAGAAGAGCAGCTCGTGCTCGTACGTCCCGGACTCCTCACCGGCGTGGTCCATGGTCCAGTTCTGCGGGTTCTCGATGACGCCGTCGAGCGAGATGTACGTGGAGCTGATGATCTTGCGCATGAGGTCCTCCGTGCTGTGGGGCGGCGCCCGTCCGGCGTTCGCTGCACTCAGAGTGCGCGAACCGCCTTACGAAATCCCTACGGTCCCCTTTTCCCGCCGTTAGGCGGAAGGCCACTTCAGACCCTGGACGCCCCGAAGGCCGGACCTGCCGGCATGGACCTGACCCTCCGACGTGAGGGCGGATCGTCTACCGTCTGTGTCATGACAGGGACGGTCGCGGTGGACTTCGTCGGTGTCGGCGGCGGCATGCTGGCGTTGACGCGCCGGCCGAAGGCGAAGTCGCTCCCGGCGATGAGGTCGCTCGGTGCGACCCATCTGGTGACGCTGCTGTCCCGGCGGGAAGGAGCAGGGGCCGTCGGGGCCGCCGCGCGGGCGGCGGGGTTGGAGTGGGTCTGGGTGGACCTCGCCAATGCCGATCCGCCGCCGCCGGCACGCGACGGCGAACTGGCCAAGGTCCTGCTCGACACCGCCGGGTCGCTCCGCGATGGCGCGGCGGTCGTCGTCCACTGCTCCGCCGGGATTCACCGGACCGGGATGTTCGCTCACGCGCTGCTCCGTGCGAGCGGGCTGAGCGGCGACGACGCGAGGCTGACGCTCGCGCGACTGCGAACCCCTACCTCCGAGGGCGTGGGCGAACACCGCCTCGCGTGGGGCGAACAGCTCTGCACCACGATGGGCTGGCGCTGAGGAGCCGTCAGCCTCGGCACCGCGCCCGGGTGGCCCGTGGTGGCCGGCCCGGGTGATAGTGGGGGGATGACGATCAGCTTTCGCCGTCCCGGCTTCGTGTGCACCGACCATGTCCTCGACGTCCCGCTCGACCATGCCGAGCCGGACGGGCCGAAGATCGAGGTGTTCGCGCGGGAGGTGGTGGCGCCCGGACGGGAGGGGGACGACCTGCCGTGGCTGGTGTTCCTCCAGGGCGGGCCCGGCAACAAGGCGCCCCGGCCGGGGGCCTCGCCGGCGGCCTGGCTGCCCCGGGCGCTCAAGGAGTACCGGGTGCTGCTGCTCGACCAGCGCGGTACGGGACGGAGCACGCCCGCCACCCGGCAGACGCTGCCGGAGAAGGCCGCCGACCACCTGCGGCACTTCCGCGCCGACTCGATCGTGCGGGATGCCGAGCTCTTCAGGCGGCGGCTCGTCGGGGACCGGCCCTGGAGCGTGCTGGGGCAGAGCTTCGGCGGGTTCTGCGCCGTCACCTACCTGTCGCTGGCCCCGGAGGGGCTGCGCGAGGTGTTCATCACCGGGGGACTGCCCAGCCTGACCGCCACGCCGGACGAGTGGTACCGCACCGCGTATCCGAGGGTGCTCGCGGCGAACGAGCGGTACTTCGCGCGCTACCCCGGCGACCGGGACGTGGCCGGGCGGATCGCGCGGCATCTGGCCGAGCACGATGTGCGGCTGCCCACTGGGGAGCGGCTCACGGCACGCCGGTTCCAGACGCTCGGGCTGGGGCTCGGCTCGTCCAGCCGGTTCGACGACCTGCACTACACGCTGGACGAGGCGTTCGTGGGGGACGGTGTCCTGTCGGACACGTTCCTCCAGGACGTGGGCGCGACCGTGTCGTACGCGGCGCAGCCGCTGTACGCGCTCGTGCACGAGGCGTGCGTCTGCAACGGGACGGTGTCCGACTGGTCTGCGGAACGGGTCCGGGGCGAGTTCCCGCAGTTGGAGGCCGAGCCGTTCTCGTTCGTGGGGGAGATGATCTACCCGTGGTTCTTCGAGGAGGACCCGGCGCTGACCCCGCTGCGCGAGACCGCCGAGCTGCTGGCGTCCCACGAGTGGCCCGCCCTGTACGACGCGGAGCGGCTGGCCGCGAACACCGTGCCGGTGGCGGCGGCCGTCTACTACGACGACATGTACGTCGACCGCGAGCTGTCGCTGGAGACGGCCGCGTCGATTCCGGGCGTCCGCACGTGGGTCACCAGTGAGTACGCGCACAACGGGCTGTCGGCCGACGCGCGGGTGCTCGACCGGCTCATCGCGATGATGCGGGGTGAGGTCTAGGCGGGGACGTCCTCGGGCAGCAGGATCCGCAGGGCGTCGTCGCTGACGGGGTGGCCTTCGCGTCCCAGGCGGGCGATCCGGCGGGCGTGGCGGGTGCGCATCTCCTCCAGGAGTTTGCGCACCTCGCGGCCGTTCCCCTGCGCGTAGCGGTCGCTGGACGCCAGGTGGGCGCGCGCCGCGGCGGTGGTCGCGTCCGGGAGCTCGAACCCGGACGTCTCCGCCGTCCGGGTGAGGATGGTCAGCAGGTCGTCCAGGCCGTACGGGGCGAACGTGAGGACGCGGGCGAAGCGGGAGGCCAGGCCGGGGTTCGCGCCGAGGAATCCGTCCATCTCGGCGGCGTAGCCCGCGACGATGACCACGACCTCGTCGCGGTGGTCCTCCATCAGCTTGACCAGGGTGTCGATGGCCTCCTGGCCGAAGTCGTGGCCGTCGCCGACCGACCGCGACAGCGCGTACGCCTCGTCGATGAACAGCACGCCGCCGCGCGCCTTCTCGAAGACCTCGGTGGTCTGCTCGGCGGTGCGCCCGACGTACGAGCCGACCAGGTCGGTGCGGGACGCCTCGACGACCTGGCCGCGGGCGAGGACGCCGAGGGCGGCGAGCAGCTCCGCGTAGAGCCGCGCGACGGTGGTCTTCCCGGTGCCGGGCGGGCCGGAGAAGACCAGGTGGCCGGGGACGGGGTCGGCGGGGAGGCCGGCCTGGTCGCGGCGGCGCGCGGTCGCGATCAGGTCCAGGACGTCGCGGACCTGGCCCTTGACCTCGTCCAGCCCGGTCATCGCGGCGAGCCGGTCGAGGACGGCGGTGAGCCGGCCGGGGTCGCGGGCGTCGCCGAACCGCAGGGCGAGGCCGTCGCCGGCGACGCCCGCCAGGTCCTCGGGCACGAGGGTGGTCAGGGCTTCGGGGGACGCGTCGGTGTCGAGGTCGGCGAGGCGCAGCGCCTGCTGCTCGATCGCGGCCTCGAAGACCCGCCGGGACTCGCGGCCGTTGCCGAACGACTCGCCGCGCCGCACCCGCTGGAAGTGGGCGAGCAGGACGTCGCGGGCCTCGGGGCTGAAGCGGAAGCCGTACTGGTCCGCGAGTTGCAGGGTGATCGCGGTCAGCTCGGCGGGGCCGTGGTTCTCGAACTCGATCGTGCGGCTGATCCGCGAGCCCAGCCCCGGGTTGGCGGCCAGGAACCCGCGCATCTCGGACGGGTACCCGGCGAAGACCACCACGACCTCGTCGCGGTGGTCCTCCATCAGCTTGACCAGGGTGTCGATGGCCTCCTGGCCGAAGTCGGCGCCCGTGCCGAAGCGCCGTGACAGCGCGTAGGCCTCGTCGATGAACAGGACGCCGCCGCGCGCCTCCTCGAACACGCGGGTGGTCTTCTCGGTCGTCTCGCCGAGCACCGTGCCGACCAGGTCGCCGCGCGACACCTCGCTGAACCCGCCGGACGCGACGGCGCCGAGCGCGGCGAGGATCTTGCCGTAGAGCCGCGCGACGGTGGTCTTCCCGGTGCCGGGCGCGCCGGAGAAGACCATGTGCCGTCCGATGGCCGGGCCCTCCGGCAGCCCGGCGGCGCGGCGCCGCTCGGCGACGCGCAGCAGCTTGACCAGCTTGTCGATCTCCCGCTTCACCCCGTCGAGCCCGATCATCGCGTCGAGCTCAGCGAGCAGCGCGGCGACGTCCTGCCCGGGGGCGCCGGTCTCGGTCCCGGCGCCGGACCGCCCGGCGGCGGAGGCGGCGGCGGCGCCGGAGGCGGGCGCGGGCGCGGACCGGGCTTCGCCGCCGGACGACGCGGACGCGGGCGCGCCGGCGGCCTCGAACTCGATGCCGATCAGGTCGGGCCGGGTGTTGTCCTCGGAGACGAGGCCCTCGGAGCGGACGTCGGCGCCCCGCTCGAACACCAGACCCGGCCCGGTGCCGCCCGTGACCGTGCAGCCGCGCAGGTCGGCGTGCGCACGGTCGTGCACCGCGATGCCGATGGCCCTGTGCTCGCGCACGCGGGTGCGGTCCAGGTGGAGCGTGCCGCCCGTCAGCACCAGAACGCCGATGTCGGTGCGCGTGAGGGTGCCGCCGGTGACGGCGGCGGTGGTCTTGTCGCACACGGCCACGCCGGCCTCGCCCGCGTCCTCGACGGTGCAGTCGGCGAAGCGCCCGGTGCCGCGCTCGTCCAGGGAGAACCCGTGGTTGCCGGAGTCTCGGACGGTCACCTCGGCCGCCGTCAGCGAGCCCGACGTCGTGACCCACACCCCGTCCGCGCCCGCGCCCTCGACCAGGAGGCCGCGCGCGTCGGCCGCGGCCTTGTCGCGGACGACCAGGCCGCTCTGCCCGGCCCGCCGGATCGCGCCGCCCTGGATGGAGGCGTTGGCGTGGTCCTGCACCAGGATGCCGGCGAACTCGGCGTCCTCGACCATGCAGTCCTGGATCAGCGGGGACGCGCCGGAGCTCACCCAGACGCCGTGCTCCCCGGCGCCGCGCACCAGGCTGCCGCGCACGGTGACCTTGCTGCCGCTGTGCAGGGCGATCCCGCACGCGGACGCGTCGATGACCGCGCTGCGCTCGATCATCCCGGCGGAGTCGTTGTAGGAGATCCCGGCGTCCCGCACGAGGCTGTCGCGCAGGAACAGCTCCGCCGCGTTCCAGGCGTTCAGCGCGGTGTCGGACGCGTTGACGAACTCGCAGTCCTCGACGATGGCGGTGCCGCCGGTCACGTCGAGCACCGTGCCGGAGTCGTGCCAGTTCCGCAGGACCAGGCCGCGCAGCGTGAGGTGGCCCTCGGACCGGAGGAGGTACTCGTCGGAGCAGTCGATGACGACCGACCCGCGCCCCTCGGCCGCGGTGATGACCGCGGTGCACCAGCAGCGGCAGGCGTCGGCGCGGTAGGTGCCGGGCTCGATCAGGATGTGCCGCGGTCCCGATCCGGGCGCCTGGAGCGCGTCCAGGATCGTGCGGAACGCGTTCGGCCTCGTCTGCGACACCACCATTCCGAGCATGCGTCTCCTCCGGGGGTCGATCGGGTCGCCCCCATCGTGCCGGACTCCGCCACCGTCACGCGGCCGGGGTCGTGACATCCGCCGGACGGGGCGTCACCTGGTGTGGCAGGACGTGCGCGTGTGGTCAATTTGGCGGGGTGTGTGGCGAGATTCTCAGTTATCTGACGGGTTTTCCGGTTGTCGGAGGATTCGCTGACCGGTGATCGGAGCATGCCGTCAGGGGCGCGAAGCCCTCCCCTCGTCGATCTTGTGGCGAAAAGTGAGCTATGTGATACTTGAGTGCAAGATCATCACTCCTGTTCTGCATGTGACTTCTGCCCGTTATCGGCCTATGTCCGAGAACCAGCGAGGGAACCGTCATGTCGACCGCCATCGGATCCGGGACCGCCGCCAGGTCGCCCCGTCCGCCCCGCGCGCGCCGCGCCCCCCACGTCATCCCGCTGCGCCGGCTGCTGTCGGACGTGCGGCGCGGCGGCGCCCTCGGCTTCCTCGACTCGGCCGGCCGGCAATCGCAGGGGTCGATCACCCGGATGAACGTCGGCCCGTTCCGCCCCTTCCTGGTCACCCACCCCCGGGACCTGGAGCACGTCCTGCGCACGCACGCGGAGAACTACCCGCGCGGCGCGGCGATGTGGAGCGCGCTCGGGCGGCTGACCGGCGGCGGGATCGGCGGCGAGGGCAACCAGTGGCAGGCCAGCCGGGAGATCCTCCAATCGGCGTTCTCGGCCAGATACCTCGCCGCGATGAGCGAGCAGATGATCACCTCGGTCAGCGGCGCGGTGGACGACCTCGGCACGCGGGTCGGGCCCGGCCGGCCGGTCGACGCCGGCCTGGAGATGACCCGGATGGTGCAGCGCGTCATCAACCCGGTCTTCTTCGGCAACCTGGTGCCCGACGAGGAGGGCGACCGGCTCGGCGCCGCGATCGCCACCGCGATGGGGTCGCTGCTGTGGCGGATGGCGATGCCGTTCGTCCCGCACCGGGTCCCGATGCCGGGTGACCGCGCGTTCCACCGCTCGACCCGCACGGTGAACGAGATCCTGCGGCCGGTCATCACCGCGGCCCGGAAGGGCCCGCGCGACGGCGACGACGTCGTCACCCGGCTGCTGAACGGGACCGGTGCCGGCGGGGAGTCGCTCACCGACGAGCAGATCTGCGACGACATCGTGGCGCTGTTCGTGGCCGGGAGCGAGTCCAGCGCGATCGCGCTGACCTGGGTGTGGGTCGCGCTGGCGCAGAACCCGGAGGTCTACGCCCGGGTCCAGGAGGAGGTCGACCGGGTGGTCGGCGGCGGCCGGCCGCGGCGCGAGCACATCCGGCAGCTCACCTACACCAACCAGATGCTGAACGAGGTGCTGCGGATCTACTCGGTCGGCTGGGCGGTGCCCCGGATGGCCACCGCGGACGACGTGATCGGCGGCGTGCCGATCCCGGCCGGGTCCACGCTGGTCATCTCCCCGTACCTGACCCACCGGGTGGAGGACGTGTGGGAGCGTCCGCTGGAGTTCGACCCGGACCGCTTCACCCGCGAGCGGGTCCGGGCCCGGCACCCGCTGGCCTACCTGCCGTTCGGGGACGGCGGCCACCAGTGCCTCGGGCAGCACTTCTTCAGCCAGGAGGCGTCGCTGATCGTGGCGACCCTGCTGACCCGGTACCGGGTCGGGCTGCACGGCGCACCGGTCGAGCCCCGCCTCTCCCTCACCCTCCAGCCGCGCGAGTCCGTCGAACTGGAGCTCGTCCCGAGGTAGCCGGGCGAGCGGAACGCGGCCTGCGCCTCCCTGGCGCGCCGAGGTGAAGGCCACGTTCCGCGATCATGACGAAAGCGGCGTTGCTAGGGTGTTTTGCGTGCAATCAGGGACCTGAGGGTCTCCGCCCCGCCGTCTCCTCCACCTCTGAGGGCGCACGGGCGCCCTCCCCGGTCCCTGTCCCCCCTTGGATCGCTTGAGGACTGGTTGATGCGCCTGCGCAAGTCACCCGCCGCCCGCAACACACGTGTGCGGGCGAAGATCACGGCCATGCTGCTGTCCCTTGTCGCGCTCTGGGGGTTCGCGGCTTGGGTGACCGTGCGCGACGGCTGGAACCTGCTGGAGGCCGGCCAGATCGACACGTCGGTCGGCCGGCCCACCAAGTCCCTGATCAACATGCTCCAGGACGAGCGCCGACTGTCGATGATCCAGCTCGGCCGGCATGGCGTGATCGTGCCCGGGCTGGCCGATCAGCGGGCCCGGACCGACCAGCTCGTCACCTCCTGGGGCCGCACCGCCAAGGACGCCCCGGACAAGGTCGTCGGCCACGTGGCCGAGACCCGCAAGCGGTTGGAGGCGCTGACCGCCGTCCGCAGCGCCGTCGACGGCGGCACCGCCGATCGCGCGGGTGTCGCGCAGGCCTACAACCTGGCGATCGACTCCGCGTTCTCCATCGTGCTGCTCAACACCGCGCTGGACGACGAGGGGGTCTCCTCCGACGGCCGCGCGCTGGTCGCGCTCACCCGCGCCCGCGAGCTGCTGGCCCGCGAGGACGCGCAGATGGCCGGGGTGATCGCCGTTGGCCGGTTCACCTCGGGCGAGTTCAACCGGTTCAGCCAGGCGGTCGGCGTCCAGCGGTACGGGATGGACGAGGCGACCCGGCAGCTCCCGCCCGCCGACCGCGCCCGGGTCGCGGCGCTGCACCGGAGCGGACCGTTCACCGCGCTGCGCGTCACCGAGGACCGGGTGCTGGCGATGAAGCAGCGTGCCAAACTGCGGCCCGGGGTGACCGCGGCGCAGTGGCAGTCGCTCACCCGGCCCGTCCTCGACCAGATCGACCAGGCCATCGACACGGGTGGTGACGAGGTGGTGGAGCGGGCCGTGCCGGTCGGCTACGGCGTGCTGGCCCGGGTGATCCTGGTCGTCGGTCTCGGGCTGTTCGCGGTCCTCGCCTCCATCGTGCTGGCCTTCACCACCGCGCGCGCGATCCTCCGGCAGCTCAACCGGCTGCGGATCGCGGCCGAGGAGCTGGCCGACGTCGCGCTGCCCGAGGTGATGACCCGGCTGAGCCACGGTGAGAAGGTCGACGTCGCCGCGCAGGCGCCGCCGCTGCGGTTCGGCGACGACGAGATCGGCCGGGTCGGCAGGGCGTTCAACCGGGTGCAGGAGACCGCGATCACCGCGGCCGTCCAGCAGGCCGAGCAGCGCGCCGGCTTCCGCAAGACGCTGCGCAACCTGGCGCAGCGCAACCAGAGCCTGGTCAACCGGCAGCTCCAGATGATCGACCGGATGGAGCGCCGCGAGGACCTGGCCGGCAAGGAGCTGGAGGACCTGCTCCGGCTGGACCACCTGACCACCCGCGCCCGGCGCAACGCCGAGAACCTGGTGCAGCTCTCCGGCGGCCAGCCCACCCGGGTGTGGCGCCGGCCGGTCCCGATCCTGGACGTGATCCGCGCCGCGGTCAGTGAGGTGGAGAACTACGAGCGCGCCACGTTCCAGCGGATCGACCCCGCGTGGCTGCGCGGGCACGCGGTGATCGACGTCATCCGGCTGCTCGCCGAGCTGATCGAGAACGCGCTGAGCTTCTCCAGCCCGGACACCACGGTGGAGATCAGCGGCCAGATGACCCCCAACGGGTTCGCGGTCGCGATCGAGGACAAGGGCCTCGGCCTGGACCCCGACCGGCTGGAGTCGGCCAACCACATGCTCGCCACCCCGCCGGAGTTCGACGTGGCACCCGAGGAGCGGCTCGGCCTGCTGGTCGCCGGGCTGATCGCCCGCCGGCACCTGATCACCACCACGCTCAAGCGGTCCCCGTACGGCGGCGTCACCGCGGTGGTGCTGCTACCCGAGGCCCTGTTCGAGCGGTCCGCCGAGCCCGAGCGCCCGCTGGTCGGCGCGGGTGTCGCCGCCGCGCCCGCCCCGGTTCCGGCCGCCGCCCCGGCGCGTCCCGCCGCCGTGCAGGACCCGCCCGGACGCGGCAACCTGGCGGTGCTGTCGACGGCCCGTCCCGAGGCCCCCGCCCTGGTCGCGCTGCCGACGCCCGAGCCGTCCGGCTCCGACGACGAGGCCGACGACGAGGCCGACGCCGGGCCGCTGCCGACCCGGCCGGCCCGGCTCGACCGGCCCGCCGCGGTCCCGGCCGGGGGACGCGGCGGCCGGGGCGGGCGCGGCGGCGAGCCGGAGGACGACGACACCCTCACCCCGGGCGGGCTCCCGATCCGCAAGCCGCAGGAGAGCCTGGCCCCGGCGCTGCGCGCCGACGCCCCGGCGTCCGACGAGGAGCCCGAGCCCGAGGACCTCGGCCGGTCGCCCGCGGACGTGCAGCGGATCATGGGCGCCTACCAGCGCGGCACGATCCGCGGCCGGGCCGCCGCCGACCAGGTCCAGAACCCCGGGGAGTCCGGGGCCGGCGGCCCTGACACCGCCGGGGCCCCGGAGGCTCCGGAGCAGGACGGGAAGTCCGGCGCGGCCGGACCACATGCGGACGAGCCGGACGACGACGGCGCCTCCGACGGGAACGCGCAGGGCGAACGGCGGGGAGAGGACGACGCCCCGGACGCCTGAATTGTTCCAAACAGAGCAAGAAATCCCGAAAGGGGTTGTGGTGGGCGTCACCCTCGGTTGATCATTTCCGCCTATGCGGCAATCGGGGCTCGTGATCAGGAGGATGGCCGGCGACCGGACGCTGGTGCTCGCCGCCTGCGCGACGGCGCTCTTCGCGACCACCGTGCTGGCGGCCCTGGTCGGGTACGCGGGGACGGTGACGCGCGAGGGACTGCGCCGGACGCTGGCCGGGGCGTCCTTCGAGACGTCCGGCACCAGGATCGCGGCGTCGGTGCCCGCGGGCGGGTTCGACACCGCCCGCGGGCAGATCGACCAGGCACTGCGCCAGATCTACCGGGACGTCCCGCTGACGGTGTCCACCGCCGTCCGCAGCGATTCGTTCACCCTGCCCGGTCAGGAGGACGAGGGCCATCCCGAGCTGACGGCGTTCGCCAGCTACGACGGGATCGAGGGGCACGCCCGGCTGGCGCAGGGCCGCTGGCCCGCGGCGGCGCCGGCCGCGGGCCGCGACGCCGCGCTGGAGGCGACGCTCCCCGCCGCCGCGGCGCGGTCGCTGCGCGTCGGCGTGGGCGACACCCTGACCATGCACGGCCGCGTCGACCGCGCCTCGACGGCCAAGGTCACGGTGGTCGGCCTGTTCGAGGTGCCGCGGCCCGACGAGTACTTCTGGCAGGGCGACCGGCTGGTCACCACCGGCACCGAGCGGCTCGACTACACCACCTACGGGCCGTTCGTGGTGCGGCCCGAGGCGTTCGCGGCCCGCTTCACCGCCGCCGGAACCGGCAGCGGCACCGAGATCCGGTGGACGGTGCTGCCCGACATGCGCGGCGTCGAGGCCGGTGACCTGAAGGGGCTCGGGCAGCGGGTGCGGGACGGCGGCGCGGTCTTCACCAAGGCCGGCGGCGGCAGCACCCGCTTCACCGCCACGACCGCCCTGCCGGACCTGCTCGCGCAGGTCGACGGCGCGGTGCTGGTCGCCAGGTCCACGATGCTGATGCCGGTGCTCCAGCTCGTCCTGCTGGCCGCCTACGCCTGGCTGCTGGTGGCGCGGCTGCTCGCCGACCACCGGCGCACCGAGGTGGCGCTGCTGCGCACCCGCGGGGTGGGGATCCGGCAACTCGCGGGCATCAGCCTGACCGAGGGGCTGCTCACCGTGCTGCCCGCCGCCGTGTTCGGGCCGCTGCTGGCGGGCCCGCTGCTGCGGGTGGCGGGGCTGGCCCCGGCGGTGCGGGCGTCCGGCCTGAGCCTGGACGCCGGGCCGCTCGCGCCGCTGTGGGCGGTGTCGGTCACCACCGCGCTGGTCTGCGCGGTGGTGTCGATCGTCCCGACGCTGCGCGGCGCCAACCGGACGTTCGTCGAGGCGCAGACGTCGATCGGCCGGTCCCGGCGCGGCGGGCTGAAGGGCTCGGGCGCCGACCTGGCGCTGCTGGTCGTCGCGGGGCTCGGGATCTGGCAGCTCACCCGGTACGGCGGCGCCGCGTCCACGTCCGGGACGGGCTCGGACGGAGCGGCGTCGGGCATCGACCCGTTCATCGTGTCCGGCCCGGCGCTGGCGCTGCTCGCGGGCGGGGTGCTGCTGCTGCGGCTGGTGCCGGTGGCCTCCAGCACCGCCGAGCGGGCCGCCTCGCGCGGCCGGGGCCTGGCGCCCGTGCTCGGCGCCCGGCAGGTGAGCCGCCGGCAGCTCCGCTACGCGGGCCCGGCGCTGCTGCTGGTGATGGCGATGGCCGTCGGGGTGCTGTCGGTCACGACGATGGCGACCTGGCGCAGGTCGCAGTCCGACCAGGCCGCCTTCCAGAGCGCCGCCGACCTGCGGCTGGCGGCGCCGAGCGCGCCCGGCGGCCCGGCGACCCTCGGGCTCGGCGGCCGGTTCGCCGCGCTGCCCGGCGTCACCGCCGCGACCGCGGTGGTGCGCAAGGACGCCACCGTCGGGAACGGCCCCGCGATCCTGCTCGCCGCCGACGCCAAGGCGCTCGGCCCGATCCTGCGCGTCCGGCCCGACCTGCTGCGCGGCATGGACCTCGGGCGGCTGGCGGCGGCGCGTCCCGCGGTGCCGGTGGCCCCCGTGCCGGGCCGTCCCGAGCGGCTGCTGTTCGACCTGCGGCTGAAGGCGGCGCCCGGGGAGACGGCCCCGGCGGGCGCCTTCCAGGCCAAGGCGATCATCGAGGACGCGCGCGGGCTGACCCACACCGCGCCGCTGACCGGGCTCGCGGTCGACGGGCGGACCCACACGGCCGAGGTGGACACCGCCGGCCTCGCCGGACCCGGCGGCGTGCTCAGCCATCCGCTGTCGATCCGCGGCCTCCAGTACGGCTACGACGACAACCCCACGTCCGGCGCCCTCACCCTCGACCTGCTGAAGATGCGCGGCGAGGGCGGTACCGGCGCGGGTGAGGTGAGGATGCCGCACGGCACCGGATGGGACGTGTTCGCCCCGAATCTGCGCAAGGCGCCCACGGCCGGACGTGGAGAGGGGCCGCTGTCGGTGTCGCTCTCCGCCACCCCGGCGACGTTCGAGCGCGGGGGGTCGGGCGCCGTGGTGAACGCGCTGCTCACCGCCGGGACCGCGCCCAAGCACGGCGGGCAGGCCGCCAACGCCCGGCTCCTGCCCGTGGTCCCCGCCGTCGTCACCGAGAAGCTGGCCTCCCGCGTGCACGTCGGGGTCGGCGGGACGACCACCCTCGCCACCGGCGACGGCGACCAGCCGGTCAAGGTGACCGCGGTGGTGCGGGCGCTGCCCTCCACGCCGCCCGACCAGCCCGCCGCGCTGGTGGACCTGCCGACCCTCGCCGAGCGGCGGATCGCGGCCGGCAGCGCCGGGCCCGAGTCCGTCCGGCCCGCCGAGTGGTGGGCGTCGGTGCGCGGCGAGCGGACCGCCCCGGCCGTCCGCGAGCTGGCCGCGCACAGCGCGTGGGGGACGGCCGAGGGCGACCGGATCGCGCTCCGCGACGAGCTCCGCGACGCCCCGCTCGGCGCCGCGCTCCAGGGCGCGCTGATGCTCGGCTTCGGCGCCGCGCTCGCGTTCGCCGTGATCGCCTTCGTGGTGAACGCGGCCGTCTCGGTCCGGGAACGGACCAGGGAGTTCACCGTGCTGCGGACGCTCGGCGTGCGGTCCGGGCAGCTCGCCGGGATGCTCGCCGTCGAGCAGGCGTTCCTGGTCGTGCTCGGCCTCGCCGGGGGGCTGGTGCTCGGCCTGGTGGTGGCCCAGCTCGTCGTCCCCGACATCGTGCTGAACGTGCAGGCCGCGCCGTCGTACCCGCCCGCCGACCTGGTGGTGCGGTGGCCGCTGGTGCTGGCCATGCTCGCCGGGGTCGCGGCGATCCTCGGGCTGGTGCTCCTGCTGCTGATCCGGGTGCTGCGGCGCCGGGGGCTGACCGCCGGCCTGCGGGCGGGGGAGGACCGATGAACGGCCCGTTCACGCGGCTGGTCCGCGCGCAGTGGGCGCCGCTCGTGGCGCTCGCCGTCCTGACACTGCTGTCGGCGCTGCTCGCCGTCGCGGTCCCGGCCCGGACGGCCGCGGGCTACGACCGCGCCGCCGACGCCGCGGTCGGCGGCGACGCGGTCGGCGGCGACGCCGACCTGCGGGTCGAGGCGTCGGTGCCGTCCGCCCAGGGCCGCAGGTCGATCCCGGACATCCAGGCCATGACGTTCCAGAGCGAGGACTGGCAGTCGGCGCTCCCGCCCACCTTCCGGGCGGTGAGCGACATCCCCGAGATGTCCATCACCACCACCCGGATGGCCGCGCAGGGCACCTTCGAGAAGCCCCGGCTGGCCTACCTGTCCTGGGACCTCGGCGCGCTCCAGCGCGTCCGCTACGTGGCCGGCGCGGAGCCCGGCGACGACCTGACCGACCAGAAGGACGCGCCGCTCAAGGTCACGGCCTCCAAGAAGTACGCCGACAAGCTCGGCTACAAGGTCGGCGACGAGATCACGCTCGGCGACGAGTCGGTCGAGCGGGGCGCCCCGCTGCGTGTCGAGATCGCCGCGCTGTACGAGCCGCGCAGCGCGTCCGACCAGTACTGGCGGATCCGGGCCGGGATGCTCTCCCCGGAGACGATCGTCGTCGGCGACGGCGTCGAGGCCGAGCAGGCCACCCTGCTGCTCGACCCGGTCGGCTACCGGCGCCTGCTCGACGGTCCCGGGCGCACGCTGAACTACAGCTGGCGGCTGCCGATCCGCCCCGGCTCGGTCAGCACCGCCGACGCCCGGAAGATGGCCGGCGAGCTGACCGCCTTCCGGGCCACCGTGTCCGGCCGCGCCGACGTGTTCCCCTGCCAGGTCGTCACCGCGCTGGACGGCCGCCTCACCACCTTCTTCGGGCAGAACCGCACCGCCGAGACGATCCTCAGCCTGATGTTCAGCGGGCTGCTGGCCGTGGCGGCCGGGGTGCTGCTGCTCGCCGCCGGGCTGCTCGGCGAGCGGCTCCGCCCGATCCTCGGGACGATGCGGGCGCGCGGCGCCGCGCTCCGGCAGATCGCCGTCCCGGTGGGCGGGCTGGCCGCGCTCGCGGTGCTGCCCGCCGCCGCGGCGGGAACCGGCCTCGGGCTGCTGGCCGATCTCGGGCCGCCGCAGTGGGTGTCGGCGTACGCGGTCGGCATCCTGGCCGTGCTGGTCCTCGTCCTGCCGATCGTGCTGGTGGTGCGGGGGCAGGGCAGCGGACTCGACGCGGCCCAGGGCGGCGACGGCGGACGCGGCGACATCGCGGCGGCGCGGCCGTCCAAGCCGCGCCTCGTCGTGGAGGCCCTGTTCGTGGTGCTCGCCGTCATCGGCGTGATGCTGCTGCGGCGGCGCGGCCTGGAAGGACAGGCCGAGCACGGCACCGACCCGCTGATCGCCGCCGCTCCGGTGCTGCTCGGCGTCGCCCTCGGGCTGCTGGTGCTGCGCGGCTACGCCTACCCGCTGCGCCTCGCCGGACGGCTGCTGCGCCGGGGCCGCTCCACCGTCGCGTTCGTCGGCGTGGCCCGCGCCTCCCGGCAGCACCTGGTCACCGCGCTGCCCCTGGTCGTGCTGCTGCTGGCCGCCGCCGTCGCGGGATTCGCCGCGACCGTCGACACCGCGCTGCGGCACGGGCAGGAACGCGCCGCCTGGCTCGAAGTCGGCGCCGACGCGCACGTCGCCGCCGAGGAACTGGATCCCGGCGTTGTCGCCCGGGTGCGCGCCGTCCGCGGCGTCACCGGGGCGATCCCGGCGCGGGTGACCACGGCCAGGCTGGGCGGGGCGGAGGCGGGCGGGACCCGCACCGAGATCACCGTCATCGCGATCGACCTCGACGCCTACCGCGAGCTCGCCGGCGGCGAGGCCGCGTCCCTGCCGTCCGCCCCGTCCGGCGCGTCGAGCGCGCTGCTGTCGCCGGAGGCGGCCCGCCTCGCCGGGACGTCCCGTCCGATCACCCTGGAACCGGCCAGCGCGACCCCGGTCAAGGTGAACCCCGCCGGACGGCTGGACGCCTCGCCCGGGTTCCCCGGCCAGCCGCGCGACGCGCCGTACGTGATCGTCCCGTACCGGCTGCCCGGCGTCCCGGCCGGTGCCCCGACCGACGTCTTCGCCAAGGGCGCCGGGATCGACGCGGCCGGGCTGCGGGCCGCGACGACCGCCTCGATCCCCAAGGGGACCGGCTTCGGCGGGTCGGGCGGCGTCGTCACCACGCGGTCGGCCGCGCTGGACGCCCTGACCGAGGCGCCCATGGTGTCGGTCGTGCACGACGCGTTCGCCGGCGGCGCGCTCGTCGTCGCCGCGTACGGGCTCCTCGCCGTGCTGCTGGTGCTCGTCGTCGGCGCCCGCGCGCGCGGACGCACCGTCGCCCACCTGGAGGTCCTCGGGCTGAGCCGGCGGCAGCGCCGCGGCCTCGCGCTCATCGAGATCGCCCCGGTGACGCTGAGCGCCGTCGTCGCCGGCTGGGTGCTCGGCCTGCTGCTGCCGGGCATCACCGGGCCCGTCGTGGACCTGCGCTCCTACACCGGCGGCCACGCCACCGGGACCCTCGTGGTGGACGCGACGTCCCTGCTCGTGCTCGCCGGGGCACTGCTGCTGACCGCCGTCGCGGCCCTCGCCGTCGACGCCGCCTTCGACTCCCGCCGGGGGCTCGGCGGGATCCTGAGAACGGGAGACTGAGCATGGGGGACCGGACATGAGCCCGGCACCGGGGGCGCCCAAGGCGCCCGACCTGGCCGAGCTGGAGCGCCGGGCCGCCGACCGCGGCCCCGTCTATGGCGCGGACGCGCACATCGTGTGCGACAACCTGGTGCGGATCTACCAGACCGACGGCGTCGAGGTCGTCGCGCTCCAGGGCCTGGACCTGCTGATCGAGCCCGGCGAGCTGGTCGCGATCGTCGGCGCGTCCGGGTCGGGCAAGTCCACGCTGCTCAACATCCTGTCCGGGCTGGACGTGCCGACCGCCGGCGTCGCCCGCGTCGCCGGGTCCGACCTGCTCACCATGACGGCCCGGCAGCGGCTCGGCTTCCGCCGCGAGCAGGTCGGCTTCATCTGGCAGCAGACCGCCCGCAACCTGCTCCCGTACCTCACCGCCGTCCAGAACGTCGAGCTGCCGATGCGCTTCGCCGGACGGTCCCGCAAGGCCCGCGCGATCCGCGCCGCCGAGCTGCTCGGCATGCTCGGCGTCGGCGACTGCGCGGGCCGCCGTCCCGCCGAGCTGTCGGGCGGGCAGCAGCAGCGGATCGCGATCGCCGTCGCCGTCGCGAACGAGCCGCACGTCATGCTCGCCGACGAGCCGACCGGCGAGCTGGACTCGGTCACCGCGGGCGAGGTGTTCGAGGCGCTGCGGCAGGTCAACCAGGAGCTCGGCACCACCACCGTGGTGGTGACCCACGACGCCCAGGTGTCCGGGCAGGTCGACCGGACGGTCGGCATCCGCGACGGCCGCACCAGCAGCGAGGTCCGCCGCCGCGACTCCGCCGACGGCACCCGCGTCAGCGAGGAGTACGCGGTGCTGGACCGGGCCGGCCGCGTCCAGCTCCCCAAGGGCTTCACCCAGGCGCTGGACATGAAGGAACGCGTCCGGATGGCGCTGGAGGACGACCACGTGGGCGTCTGGCCGGACCGGCCGCGCCCCGCCGACGAGGGGGAGGGGACCCGCGATGAGTGAACCGGCATCGGACGGGCCGATGGTCGCCGTCGAGGGGCTGACCCGGACCTACCGGACCGGACGGATCGAGGTGCCCGCGCTGCGCGGCGCGTCGTTCACCATCCCCGCCGGCGAGCTGGTGGCGGTCAAGGGCCGCTCCGGATCGGGCAAGACCACCCTGCTCAACCTGATCGGCGGCCTGGACTCCCCGGACGCCGGCACCGTCCGCGTCGGCGGGCAGGACGTCGGCGGGCTCGGCGAGGACGACCTGATCCGGCTGCGCCGCGAGACCATCGGCTTCGTGTTCCAGTCGCACGGGCTGATCCCGGTGCTGTCGGCGGCCGAGAACGTGGAGGTGCCGCTCCGCCTCGTCCGGATGGCGCCCGCCGAGCGCGCCGAGCGGGTCCGGCTGCTCCTCGCGCTGGTCGGCCTCGACGAGCACGCCGAGCAGCGCCCCTACGAGCTGTCGGGCGGGCAGCAGCAGCGCGTCGCGATCGCCCGCGCCCTCGCCAACCGCCCCCGGCTGCTCCTGGCCGACGAGCCGACCGGGCAGCTCGACTCCGAGACGGCGGGCGCCATCATGCCGCTGCTGCGCGCCGTGGTGCAGAGCGAGGGCGTGACCGTCGTGGTCGCCACGCACGACCAGACCCTGCTCGGCATGGCCGACCGCGTCCTGGACCTCAGCGACGGCGTCATCACCGAGGCCGCGCCCGCCGTCCCCTGACGCTCACCCGGGCAGCAGGGCGGCGAAGTCCGGCTCGAGCAGGTCGCGGACCTTCGCGTACGGCCCGGTGAGCTGGTCGGACGTGCAGGCGCTGCCCTCCGTCGACCAGTTCACCTCGAAGTGGTCGGGCGCGAGGAACACCGTCGCGTACGGCGGGCCCTTCTGCCTGCCCCCGTCAAGGGTGGGCTCGCTGCTCGGCAGGAAGTCGGACCGCTGCGGGGGGTGGTCGCCCATGCACCCGTCGGGGCCCCAGAACGTCCCCTCCTTGCTGGTGAGGCGGCTCCACAGCACCTGGAGACCGGCGGACGTGAGCGTGCTCGGCTTGAAGATGTCCTCCGCCGTGTACGCGCGGCCGGTCTTGAGGTCCAGGGTGACCGCCCAGCCCGGCAGCGCCCCGTCGGCCGGGAAGCAGTACCGGTTGTCGGTCTTGTAGACCACCGAGATGAGGGACGGCCCCCGCACGCCCATCCGGACGGCGGTGCTCACCCGGCTCTGCCCGCTGCACTGGGCGCGGGACCGGGCCGTCGCCTGCCTGATCCTGTCGATGCTCCAGTCCAGTGGGGCGCGCAGCTCCTGGTTGATCCTCCGCTGGACGGCCGGGTCGCGGTGCCCGCTGATCTGCGCGTACTGCGCGCGGACCGCCACCGGCACGCCGCTGAGCGTCTCGTTCTGGGTGGACACCGTCGCCGCGACCGGACGCACCCGAGGCTCGTCCCGACCGTGCCCCGCGGAGTAGACCGCCGTCCCGCCGGCGCCCGC
Organism: Actinomadura xylanilytica; assembly: GCF_030283145.1. GTDB lineage: Bacteria > Actinomycetota > Actinomycetes > Streptosporangiales > Streptosporangiaceae > Spirillospora > Spirillospora xylanilytica. The sequence goes on along the minus strand of NZ_JASNWE010000001.1, from coordinate 2,210,434 downwards.
GACGACCGCCGTCCCCGCCACGGCCACCGCGACTTTGGCCCCGACCCCGGCAAGAATCCCCGACCCCGCCGCCGCAGTACCGCCCGCTCCAGCCGCCGCTCCGCCTGCCGCCGTCGTCCCGCCTGCCGCCGCCGCCGCTCCGCCTGCCGCCGCGGTTCCACCCGCCGCGACCGCGCCGCCTGCGGCGACGGGCGCGATCCCGGCCGCGGCCAGCGGGAACACCGCGGCGAGTGCGACCGCCGCGCCCGCGAGGGCCTGGACGCCGCGCGCCTCCCAGTCCGTCCCGTACGCGGCTGTGGCGGCGGACTCCAGCTCCTGGACGAACACCGCCGCGCCCGCCGGACGCCCGTCGGGCGTCTTGGCCATCCCGCGCGCCAGCAGTTCGCGCAGCCCGTCCGGGACGTCCTCCACAGGCGGCGGCGCGTCCAGGTGCCCGCTCCTGAGCGCGCCCAGGTCACCGGTGAACGGACGGCGCCCCGTCAGGCACTCGAAGAACACGCATGTTGCCGCGTACACGTCGGCCGCCGGGGTGACCGGCTCGCCGCGCCACTGCTCGGGCGCCATGTACGCGGGGGTGCCCGACCGGTCCTGCTCACCCACCGGCACCGCGATGCCGAAGTCGATCAGCTTGCTCAGCCCGTCCGCCCGCACCACCACGTTCGCCGGCTTGTAGTCGCGGTGCACCACGCCCGCCGCGTGCGCCGCCGCCAGCCCCGCCAGCGATCCCTTCAGCACCAGGAGCGACTGCTCCGGGGTGAGGCTCCCGCGCTCGGCGAGGACGCGCCGCAGCGACACCCCGTCCACCGCCTCCATCACGATCGCGGCGCCGTGCTCGCTCTCCACCAGCCGGTACAGCCGCGCCACGTGCGGGTCGGCGACCTGCCCGAGCAGCCGGGCCTCATGCCGGAGCCGCGCCACGTCCCGCCCGGCCGCCGACGTCACGTACTTGATCGCGACCGGCGCCCCGGACTCCTCGTGCCGGGCCAGCACCACCCGGCCCTGCGCGCCCGCGCCGAGCTCCCGCACTTCCGCGAACCCAGCGATCTGCCACTCACTCACCGGACATCTCCTCCTTGGACGCACATCGCCGCCCATTTTCTGAGATGTACGGTCCCGTGTCCGGGTTGTTCGGACGATGCCGCCGGGACGGATCTGGATGGTGATCGGCGGAGGCGGCGACCATCAGGGATTCGCGTAGTGGACCTGGAGCGCGTCATCGCCGGTGCGCCCAACGGCTGGACGCCGACCGTCCCGGCCACCCACGGCCCGTGCTGGTGCACCTACCGCAAGCCGAGAGCAGTCGGGCCGCCTGAACCGGTCGGGGCCGGGCGTTCCCGGCCCCGGTCTGGTCGGCCTGCTGTGGTCGGCTCAGCCGTCCAGATACAGCAGCGCCGTGATGGTCTTCTTGCATATGTCGCAGTGCATCGGGGCTTCCTCGCTGGCGAGGTCGGCTTCCACGGTGGTGATGCGGTCGATGACGCCTGTGGCGCGCTCGGCCTCGAACGCCGCCCGCCATCGCGCGGTGTTCTCGGCCAGGTCGGCGACGTAGCGGGTGGTCATCTCGTAGAAGGCCCGGACGCCGTGCTCCTGCATATAGCCCCAGTTGAATTCCAGGGACCGGAGCGCGATGGGGAACGGGTGGTGCACGAGTCCCTGCGCCCAGCGCTCGGACACATCGGCCACGTCCAGACGGGAGGCGCGCTCATCCAGCACCGCCCACATACCCGAGGCGTCATACTCGGCGGTGACAGTGGCCAGCAGCGTCCCGGCCGCGTCCAGGTTGGCCGCCTTGCGGTCGAACAGCGTCAGCGCCTCCTCAGCGTCGGGGCCGCCGGGCTCCTTGCGGGCCGCATCGATGGCCGTCTTGAGCTGGACGGCGTATGCGGCCTCCCACGACAGGTGCTCGCCGAACGCGTTCCAGGGGTCGGGGAACCCCTTGTCAGCGACGGCGGTGAGGATGCGATCTCCCTGCACACCCATGTCTACCTCCGATGGTGGATCGGGTCGGGTACCTACATCCTGAGCTTGTGATCCAGGGCCGTCACGAGGCCGCCGACCGAAACACGCTCCTGGTCGCCGGTCTCCAGATCCCGGATCGTCACCGCGCCTTCGGCGTGCTCGCTGTCGCCCTGGAGCAGCGCGTAGCGGGCGCGGCGGTCGGCCGCCCACTTGAGCTGCTTGCCCAGCTTGCGAGTCGTGCCAAGGAAGATCTCTACCGTGTGGCCTGCGCCCCGGAGCGCCTGCGCGAACCCGAACGCGTCGGCGACAAACGCCTCGCTCATCACCGTGACCGCAACGTCGATGCGGTCCGCCGCCTCGTCGACCGCGCCCAGCGCGCCGATGATCCGCTCGACGCCTATGGAGAACCCGCATGCGGGCACGTCCGGACCGCCCATCGCCTTGATCAGGTGGTCGTACCGGCCGCCTGAGGCGATCGACCCCGGCAGGCCCGGCGCGACCACTTCCCAGATCGCCCCCGTGTAGTAGTCCAAACCGCGGACCAGGTTCGGCGCGAACTTGAGGCGGTCCTCACCCACGTGCGGCCCGGCCAGCTCCAGCAGCCGGTCGATCTCGGCGAGTCCTTCGGCGCCGTCCGGGTCGTCCTTGAGTACCGCCTGCATCCGCTGTACGGCGTCGTCGGCGGTGACGTCGTTCACCAGGTTCTCGGCGGTCGCCCGGTCCAGGCCGCGCGCCTCCACCAGCTCGGCACTCACCTCTGCCGGCGGAAGCTTGTCCAGCTTGTCAAGCGTGATCAGCGCGCCCGCCGCGCGATCGGCCGCGACGCCGTGCACCTGCATGAGCCCGGTCAGCGCCTTGCGGCTGTTGACCAGGATCGCGAAGTCCCGCACGCCCATCGCATCCAGCGCGTCAGCGCCCGCGCACACCACTTCGGCCTCCACCAGCGGCGAGGACGACCCCACCACGTCGATGTCGCACTGGGTGAACTCGCGGAAGCGGCCCTTGCCGGGCCGGTCGGCCCGCCACACCGGGCCGATCACATAGCGCTTGTAGGGGGTGGGGAGCCGACTGCCGTGGGCGGCGACCACCCGCGCCAGCGGAACCGTCTGGTCATAGCGAAGCGCCATGTCCGCCTCGCCCGACCCCTCGTGCACCCCCCGCTTGAGGATCTTGAAGATCAGCTTGTCGCCCTCGTCGCCGTACTTGCCCGTCAGGGTCTCCAGGCGCTCGAACGCCGGGGTCTGCAACGGCTCGAACCCGTACCGCTCGAACACCGTCCTCGCCGCGTGGAAGACCCGCTCACGCTGACGCAGGTCGGCCGCGACGAAGTCCCGCGTACCCGACGGCGGATCGAACTGCTGCGATGCCATGGAGAACCCTTCTGGAAAGCCCGTTGGAAGGCTCCCAACGTAATGGAGCGGTCCCCCTCGCATGGGGAGTCCAGACCGGGCGGGAGCGAAAGGGGCGCACCTCCCGCTCGGCGTCTGGATGGGTCCTGGGACCGTGCTTGCCCTTGGCCACAGGACCCGCGCCCGCGCGGCCTGCGCGCGGACGAGCTTCTAGGACGCCCCGCCCTGCGACACCCCGGCCCCGCCGTCACGCGCACGAGCCGCTCACCGAGCCTCTCGACCGTGAGCTTGTGCCCATGCAGCATGACCGTCAGCGCGGTCACGAACGCCGCCTCGCGATACCCACCAGGGCTACGCCGTGACGATGGTCCGCGGCCTGACCCCCGAACGTCTACTGGAGAGGCTGGATGCCCGTCCGGCCGATCCGCCCTGCATCACTGGTGCCACCGACCTGTACGAGCACTGGATGCACGAGTGGGACGAAGACGCCGTCGTCGGCGTCTTCGCGGCCGACGGCTGGGGGGTCGCCTTCGAGCCCGATGCCGGCCTGTGCATCGACTCCGACAGCCTGGCCCGGCTGTCAGAGGGATCGGCGAGAACCAGTAGACGGTGACGCCCTCGAGGAGATCGATGGCCGCCTTTCACGATCGCGAGGCAGACTGAAGGCATGAACCTTGCCGAGCGTCTTCAGAGTGTGAGGAAACGTCGTGGGCTCACCCAGAAGGATCTTGCCTTTCACTCCGGGGTCTCGCTGTCTCTGATCAGGAAACTCGAGCAGGGCGAACGGGAGGACACGCGGCTGGAGACCCTCCGCAAGCTGGCGAAGAGTCTTCAGGTGTCGACGTCCGATCTGATCATCAGGCCGGAGCCCGGGGAGATCACCTCCGGTGAATGGGAATCGATCAGGGACGCCCTTCTCGGGCTGAACGGTCGGCCGGACGAGATGCCGACCGCGGCGGGGGTGGCCGGCGCGGTGGAAGCGGCCGAGGTCCTGTTCACCGACAACAGATTCGACGAGCTCGGAGAGTTGCTCCCGGCGCTGTTGCGGGACGTGCTGGCCCTGGGGGACGGAGAGCGGCAGCTCCGCTCGCGCGGGGTGCATCTCGCCGCGCACCTGCTGATCATGGCCCGGCAGTTCGCCGCGGCCGAGATCGCGCTGCGCAGGGCCCTCGACGACGCGCCCGGACGATTCGAGGAGGCGGCGATCATCAACACCCGCTGCTGGCTCCTGATGCGGCAGGGCGACCTGGCCGGGACGCTCGACCTGGCCGTACGCTGGGCGGACGAGGTCGAGCCGCGCGTCTCCCGTGCCACGCCGGAGGAACTGGCCACGTGGGGCGGGCTGCTCCTGCGCGTCTCCACCGCAGCGTCCCGGAACAACGAGCCGGGCGAGTCGGCGGACGCGCTCAGGTTCGCCCAGGCGGCGGCGGTGGCGTTGAGGATCGAGTGGGCGCCGCCTTCCGACCCCCTGCGCGAATTCGGCCCGGTCGCGGTGGCCACGCGGCGGGCCGAGAACTACATGATCGAGGACAGGCCCGATCGGGTGCTGGAACTCGCGGCGAAGATTCCCAGGAGCGGCTTCCGGGCTCGGGCGTCCAGCCGGAATCGCCACCGCCTGGACGTGGCCAAGGCCAATATGAGACTCCATCGGTACGCCGACTCCTTCGAGATCTTGAAGGAGGTCCGGGTCACCAGTCCCGAGTGGATCGACAAGCAGCCGATGGCGCGCGACATCCTCGGGCAGATCGTGGCCAAGCGCCGGACCCTCACTTCCGACATGCGAGAATTGGCCGATTTCATTCATCTGGAGTACTGATCTGGGCGGACAACTGTCCGGGGTAGTTGCGGTCGGGGTCCATTGTTAGTGCCAATGACATCGCTTCGGCGGGCTCTTATGGTCATGGCGCATGAGCCTCGGCAAGGAGTATGAAGTCGCCCCCGCCACGTTGGTGATCAAGGCTCGTCCGGAGGCGGTGAAGCAGGTGCGCGACTTCGTCGGGATGGTGTTCGGGGCCTGGGGGCTCGACGACCATGTCGCCCGGACGGTCGCCAGCGAACTCGCGACCAACGCGATCCAGCACGGTTCGCGGTGCGGCGACCCGGTCGTCGTGCGGGTGTTCCGGCGCGAGGACGGGTGTGTCGTCGTGGAGGCGTGGGACTGCTCCGACCTCCGGCCCGTGGTGCGTCCGCCCGACCTCGGCGCGGAGGGCGGACGGGGCCTGCAACTGCTGGAGGCGCTGGTGTCCCGCTGGGGGACCCGGCCGCTCGACGGGCGCGGGAAGGTCGTCTTCGCGGAGCTGGAGCCGGTCGCACGGGACGAGATTATATAAGCAGTTTAAATAAGCTGCTGATATATTGACCGGCATGCCAGCACAGGACGAACAGGGCCTCGACGTCGGCGACCTCGCCGTGGTGCTCGGGAAGTTCACCCGGGGCTCGATCCGGCTCCCCGCGACCGAGAAGCACACCTTCACCACGCTGTCGGTCCTGCACACGCTGGTCCACAAGGGGCCGATGCGGCTGACCGCGCTGAAGACGACCGAGCAGATCACCCAGCCCGCGATCACCCAGCTCGTCAGCCGGCTGGAGCGCGACGGGCTGGTGGAGCGCCGGCCCGACCCCGCCGACGGGCGCGCGGTGCTCGTCCAGGTGACCCCGGCCGGTGCACGAATCATCCAGACCCGGCACCAGGACCGCGTGCGCCAGTTCTCCGAGCTGGCCGAGGCCCTGACCCTTGAGGAACGGCACGCCATCGGCGCCGCCCTGCCCGCGCTGGCGCGGATGGCCGCGCTCATGGACGTCGAGCGCTGAGCCGCCGCCGTTCTCCCGTTTTGAAAGGACTCCCATGACGCGTTTTCCGCTGGAACCGACGCCCATTCACGTCCCCGACACCGTCCTGGACGACCTCAAGGCGCGGCTGCGGCTCACGAGATGGCCCGACGACGTGGGCAACGACGACTGGCACTACGGCGTCGCTCGCGTTTACCTCCAGGAACTCGCCGAGTACTGGCTCGACGAGTACGACTGGCGCAAGGCCGAAGCCGCGATCAACGCCTACGAGCACTACCGGGTGAGCGTCGACGGCGTTCCGGTGCACTTCATGCGCAAGCCCGGCGTCGGCCCGAACCCCACGCCGCTCATCCTCACCCACGGATGGCCGTGGACGTTCTGGCACTGGTCGAAGGTCATCGACCCGCTCGCCGACCCCGCCGCGTTCGGCGGCGACCCGGCCGACGCGTTCGACGTCATCGTCCCCTCGCTGCCGGGCTTCGGCTTCTCCGCCCCGCTGCGCGACCACCCCGACATGAACTTCTGGAAGGTCGCCGACCTCTGGCACACGCTGATGACCGACACCCTCGGCCACGCCAAGTACGCCGCCGGAGGATGCGACGTCGGCGCGCTGGTCACCGGCCAGCTCGGCCACAAGTACGCGGGCGAGGTGCACGCCGTCCACATCGGCTCCGGCCTGAAGCTCGACTTCTTCAACGGTGACCGGGCCTGGGACTTCAGCGGCGGACGGCCGCTGCCCGAGGGGCTGCCCGAGCCCGTGCACCAGCAGGTCGTCGCCCTGGAGCGGCGCTTCGCCGTCCACCTGGCCGCCCATGTCATCGACCCCAGCACCCTCTCCTACGGGCTCACCGACTCGCCGGTCGGCATGCTCGCCTGGATCCTGGAGCGCTGGGTCAACTGGAGCGATAATCACGGCGACATCGAGACGGTCTTCTCGAAGGACGACCTCCTCACCCACGCCATGATCTTCTGGGTGAACAACACCATCGGCACCTCGATCCGCTACTACGCCAACGCCAACCGCTATCCCTGGACGCCCTCCCACGACCGGTGGCCGGTCATCGAGGCCCCGACGGGCATCACTTTCGTCGGTTACGAGAACCCGCCCGGCGTCACCACCGGGCAGCGGGTCGAGAGCTGGGTGTCCGGCGACCGGTCCGGCTGGTACAACCACGTCAACCTCACCGCCCACGACGCGGGCGGCCACTTCATCCCCTGGGAGGTCCCCGACGGCTGGGTGGACGACCTGCGCCGGACGTTCCGCGGCCGGCGCTGAACGGCGCCGCGGGCCCGGTGCCGGACGTCCCGGCGCCGGGCGCCGGCCTACGGTTTGCGGCCGACCCCGCAGAGGGTGGACGTCCGCGGCGAGCCGCCCGGGGTCTGTGTCTCCGGGCGCCAGTCCTCGCAGGCCACCACGCCGGGCTCGGCCACGTCCAGCCCGTCGAAGTACGCCTTGATCTGCTCGGGCTTGCGCAGCCGGTACGGGACCGCGCCGGTGTCGTCGTACTCCTGCTGCGCCTGGTTGAGCGCGGCGTCGGCGTCGGTGCTGTCGTACAGCGCCAGGTAGCTGCCCGGCGCGAGTCCCGCCATCAGCGTCCGGACGATCGACAGGGCGTCCTCGTACCGGTCGACGTGCCCGAGGACCCCCATGAACAGCAGCGCGACCGGCCGGTCGAGGTCGAGCCCGCCGCTCGCGAGCCCGAGGATCTCGGCGGGGTCGTTCAGGTCGGCCTGGATATAGCTGGTGGCGCCCTCGGGCGTGCTGGTCAGCAGGTCCTTCGCCTGCTCGAGCACCAGCGGGTCGTGGTCGACGTAGACGATGTGCGAGTCGGGCGCCACCCGCTGCGCGACCTCGTGGGTGTTGTCGGCGGTGGGCAGGCCCGTCCCGCAGTCGAGGAACTGCCGGACGCCCGCCTCGCCGGCCAGGTACCGCACCGAGCGGCGGAGGAACTGCCGCCCGTTGCGGGCGATGTTCACGATTCCGGGATACACCCGAAGATATTGATCACCGGCCTCCCGGTCGACGGGGTAGTTGTCCTTGCCGCCGAGCCAGTAGTTCCAGATGCGCGCGGAATGCGGCACGGACGTGTCGATCAAGGGCGAGCGCTTGGGCGATTCGTCAGCCATGAGCGGGCCGGCCTTCCTCGTGAGTGATCCCCGTGGGATGCCATTCCCCGAGTCGGCCCGGTCGATGCCCCGCCGCCCGCCCCGGCCGACCGGGCGGGGGCGGCGCGCCCGGCGGTGAGATCATGAGGTGAGATGCCTGCTCAGCGGGCATATGACCGGAAACGGGCGGATGACGGGTGAGGAGTGAGATGGCGACGGTCGTGCTGATCGGGACGCTCGACACCAAGGGGCACGAGTACGCGTGGCTCCGCGACCGGCTGGGCGCGCTCGGGGCGGACGTGATCCTCGTCGACACGGGCGTCTGGCCGCCGTCCGGGACGATCGCCGACGTCACCGCCGAACGCGTCGCGCGGGCCGGCGGCTCCGACGTCGAGACGCTCCGCTCGGCGGGCGACCGCGGGGCCGCCGTCACCGCGATGGGCGAGGGCGCCGCCGCCGTCCTGAGCGAGCTGCTGGGCGAGGGCAGGGTGGACGCCGTCCTCGCGGTCGGCGGCAGCGGCGGGTCGTCGATCGCGGCGCGGGCCGTCCGCGACCTGCCGGTCGGGCTGCCCAAGCTGATCGTCTCGACGATGGCGTCCGGCGACGTGTCGCCCTACATCGGGGCCAAGGACGTGACCCTGACCTACAGCGTGGTCGACATCGCGGGCGTCAACCGGGTGTCCCGGCTCATCCTCGGCAACGCCGCCGCCGCGGCGGCCGGGATGGCGCAGGCGTACGCGACCGAGCCCGCCGCCGAGGGCGACCGCCCCCTCGTCGCCGCCTCGATGTTCGGCGTCACCACCCCCGGCGTCGACGCCGCCCGCGAACGCCTGGAGGAGCTCGGCTACGAGGTGCTGGTGTTCCACTCGACCGGCTCGGGCGGCCGGGCGCTGGAGAGCCTGGTCGGCAGCGGCCTGCTCGCGGGCGTCCTCGACCTGACCACCACCGAGCTCGCCGACGACCTGGTCGGCGGCGTCCTGTCGGCCGGACCCGACCGGCTGACCGCCGCGGGACGGCACGGCGTCCCGCAGGTGGTCGCGCCGGGCGCGCTCGACATGGTCAACTTCGGCCCGCGCGACACCGTCCCGGAGCGCTTCGCGGGCCGCCTGTTCTACGAGCACAATCCCACGGTCACCCTGATGCGGACGACGCCGGACGAGATGGCCGAGCTCGGCCGCCGGGTCGCCGCGAAGGTGGCCGCCGCGACCGGGCCCGCGGCGCTGCTGGTCCCGCTGCGCGGGGTGTCGGCGCTGGACGCGCCCGGCCTGCCGTTCCACGACCCCGAGGCCGACGCGGCGGCGTTCGCCGCGATGCCGGCCGCCGAACGGCTCGACCTGCACGTGAACGACCCGGAGTTCGGCCGCGCCATGGCCGACCGGCTGCACCAGATGATCACAGGGGGCTCCGCATGAACCGCTCGACCGTCCTGGACCGGCTGCGCCGCTCGGTCGCCGAGCACCGGCCGGTGATCGGCGCGGGTGCAGGCACCGGCCTGTCGGCCAAGTGCGCCGAGGCCGGCGGCGTCGACATGATCATCATCTACAACTCCGGCCGCTACCGGATGGCGGGCCGGGGCTCCCTGGCCGGGCTGCTGCCGTACGGGGACGCCAACCAGATCGTCGTCGACATGGCCGCCGAGGTCCTGCCCGTCGTGCGCGACACGCCCGTCCTCGCCGGGGTCTGCGGCACCGACCCGTTCCGGGTCATGCCGCGCTTCCTCGACCAACTCAAGGCCATGGGCTTCGCCGGGGTGCAGAACTTCCCCACCGTCGGCCTGTACGACGGGGTGTTCCGGCAGAACCTCGAAGAGACCGGCATGGGCTTCGCCCTGGAGGTCGAGATGGTCCGCCTCGCCCGCGAACGCGACCTGGTCACCGCCCCGTACGTCTTCGACGAGGACCAGGCCCGCGCGATGGCCGAGGCCGGCGCCGACGTGCTCGTCCCGCACGTCGGCCTGACCACCAAGGGCAGCATCGGCGCCGGCACCGCGCTCACCCTGGACGAGGCCGTCACCCGCGTCCAGGCGATGCGCGACGCCGCCGCGTCCGTGCGTCCCGACATCCTCGTCCTGTGCCACGGCGGGCCCATCGCCGAACCGGACGACGCCGCGTACGTCCTGTCCCGCACGCAGGGCGTGGTGGGATTCTTCGGCGCGTCCTCGATCGAGCGCCTCCCCACCGAACAGGCCATCACCGCCCAGGTCAGCGCCTTCAAGAACCTGGAGGTCTGACCCTCGCGCGAGGCCCGTCCGGAAAATTTCGTCGGCGGGGAGGGAACCGCGGGCGGCCCACTCGGCAACAGCGGATGACCTGATCCGAAGCCGAGAGGCCAGAGAATGAGCGATACGAGCCTGGCGGAGGCCGACGACGCCTCGTGCATCGAACGGTCCCGGCGCGAGCCGGAGGCGTTCGCCGAGGTCTTCCGCCGGCATGCCCCCGACATCAAGCGGTACGCCGTCCGCAGGCTGGGCGGCGACGCCGCCGAGGACGTGGTGGCGGAGACCTTCATGGCCGCGTTCCGGCAGCGGGACCGCTACGACCTGGCCCGCCCGAACGCGCGGCCCTGGCTGTACGGCATCGCGACCAACCTGATGCGCCGGCACGTCCGGACCGAGGTCCAGCAGTGGCGGCTCCTGGAGCGCACCGGCACCGACCCGGTGACGGCGCCGTTCACCGACCGCAGCGACGAGCGGATCAGCGCCGAGGCGACCCGCCGGAACCTGGCCGGCGCGCTCGCCGCGCTGCCCAAGGGGCATCGCGACGCGCTGCTGCTGGTGGTGTGGGGCGGCCTCAGCTATCCGGAGGTCGCCCAGGCGCTCGGCGTGCGCGTCGGCACCGTCCGGTCGCGCGTTAACCGGGCTCGAAAGAAACTCCGCGCGGAACTCGGCGGGATCAACCCGATGGCCATCGTGAGCGAGGAACCCGTCCATGAATGAGATGTCCGAGCTGGAACGGCTCCGTGCCGAGATCCCGCGTCCGGCCGCGGCCGACCTCCGCGCCGAGGAGGGGCGGCTGATGGCCGCCATCGGCGCCGCCGACGCGTCCGCCCCCGGCACGAGCCGCGCGCGGCCCCGGCCCCGCGCGCGTCGCCGCACTCTCGGCTTCGGCCTGGGGGCGGGACTGGCCGCCGGGGCGCTGGTCGCCGGGGCGGTGGTCGTCACCGGCGACCCGTCGCCGCACGGCGGGTCGGGCACGACGACGCCCCACCTGATGCCCGTGGCGTCGGTGCAGCTCCTCAACCGCGCGGCCGACAGCGTCCGCGGGCAGAAGGAGCTGCACCCCAAGCCCGGCCAGTTCCTGGTCTACGAGTCGCAGAGCACCAACCTGTCCGAGGACAACGACGCCGGACGGCACTGGGCGTACCTGACCAGGGAGAAGCGCAAGGTCTGGCTCCCCCTGGACGGCGACTCCACCCGCGGCTTCATCGAGGCCGAGAGGCTGGCGCCGAAGGCGATCCCCGGCGAGGCGATCCCGCCGCACGCGCTGAAGGAGGTCGGCCGGAGGGGCCCGGAGAAGCTCGCGGACACCGACGGCACCGGCGGGCGCACCGGCTACCAGGCCGTGAGCCGACTCCCCACCGACCCGGCGAAGATGTACGAGCACCTCTACACCGGCCTCGGCCACGACGCCCGCGCCGACTGGGACGCCTGGGGACGGGTCGGCGAGCTGCTCGGGGAGGTGTACCTGCCGGCGGCGCAGCGGGCCGCGCTGTTCAAGGCGGCGTCGGCGATCCACGGCGTCACCACCACCGGCAAGGCCGCGGACGCGGCGGGCCGCAAGGGCGTCGCCGCGTCGATGGTCGACCCCATCGGCGCCGAGCGGGAGGAGTACGTCTTCGACCCGAAGACCTACGACTTCCTCGGCACGCGAAGCGTCGTCATCAACGCCGGGAAGGCCAAGATGCCGGTCGGGACCGTCACGGGCGCGACGGCGCAGCTACGCGTCTCGCTCGCCGACCAGGCCCCTCCGGTCTGACCGGCCTATCCTCCGGGGCATGATCACTGCCGTCGTCGCCTTCGCCGGTGTCGCGATGCTCATCAACGTGACGCCGGGGCTGGACACCCTGCTGGTGCTGAGGACCTCCGTCTCCGACGGACGGCGCGGCGGGCTCGCCGCCGCGCTCGGCATCATCACCGGGTGCCTGGCCTGGGGCTGGCGACGGCGGTCGGGCTGACGGCGCCGCTGACCGCCTCGCACGCCGCCTACGACGCGGTGCGGATCAGCGGCGCCGCCTACCTCGCGTGGCTGGGCGGGTCGGCCCTGTGGCGGGCGAGGCGGCGTGTCCAGGCGGAAGCGGGCCCGGGGGACGAGACGTGCGACGCCGACTCGTCCCCGGGCCCGACCCGTCCGGCCGGGCCGCCGTCGCGGCTTCGCGCGGACCGTTCGCCGCGTTCAGCCGGGCCTTCCGCGCGGCGTACGGGGTCAGCCCGAGCGACTACCGGGCCGCCGCGATCGGCCTCCACCGCCCGGACTGACCGCCCGGACTGACCGCCCGGACCGCCGTCGCGGTGTCCTGGTGTTCGGGTGCCGGTCAGTGGTGCCAGGGCAGCGGCACCGGGTCGGACGGGATCACGCCGGCCAGGAGGCCCGTCAGCAGCGGCGCCAGGCCCAGCGGGTAGACGGGTTCGCCGGCCGTGCCGAGCTCGTCCACCGTCCACCAGCGGTAGCCGGTGACCATCTCGGTCTCGATCGTGTCCAGGCCGCCGAAGTCGACCTCGTGCGCCGCGACCCGGTGCAGGAAGAAGTCGTCGCGAAACCGGCCGCGCGCCCAGCCGAGGTCGGCGTAGCCGGACGTGACGGCGACCCGCGGCCCGAGATCGGCGGCGGCGACCACCAGCCCGATCTCTTCCCGCAGTTCGCGCGAGGCCGCTTCGGCCAGGGTCTCGCGCCGGTTCACGCCGCCGCCGGGGGTCAGCCAGTAGTGCCGGTCTTCGGGCCCGCCCGGGGGATCGAGATACCGCAGCAGCAGGATGCGCTGCTCGCCGTCGACGAGCAGCACTCGCGCGGACCGCCGTCGATACCTGGTCTTGGCCATACTCGGCAGGCTAGGCGCTGTCTCCTGGGGCCTCAACCGTCATGGCGACACAGCGAGGGCCGGGCCGCACGGGGGCCACGGCCCGGCCCCGCTCGCCGCATCGTCTCCCAGATCGGCGGCCTTGCCCAGAGCGGAGCGGGCCGCGAGGATGCCCAGATCTGGCCGCTGATGACCGGTTTCGAGAGTTCGGCGGGGCGGGCCGGTGGATCAGCTCACCCGGCCGTCGAGATAGACCCACGCGCCGTCCTGCCGGACGAACCGGCTGACCTCGTGAAGCTCACCCGGACGGCCGCGGTCGGCGAAGCGGGCGCGGAACTCCACCGTCCCCTCCGTGTCGTCCATGGTGCCGTCGGTGGTGCCGATGATCTCCAGGCCCTCCCAGCGCACGCCGGGCTCGGGGTTCGCCCGGGGCGGACGGGTGGAAGAGTGCCAGCTCTCCAGCAGGTACGCGCTGTCCCCCCTGGCGAACGCGCTGTATCGGGACCGCATGAGCTGCTCGGCCGTCGCGGCCTCCGCGTCGCCCTGGTGCAGCGGCCCGCAGCAGTCCGGGTACGGCGCGGGCAGCCCGCACGGGCACGGGGGAGCGGGACGGGAGGGTGCGCTACGACGTTTGGCCATCCGTCCATTGTCGACCACGCGCGGCACTGCGGCGCCCATCGGGGCGGGCGGCGGAGGCGCGCGGCGCGGTGCGCGGCGCGGTGCGCGGGGGATCACGCGGTGGCGGTGGCGGGCGCCGGGGCCAGCCGGCGGCCGAGGAGGCGGCCGAACGTCAGGGCCGGGGTGACGAGCATGCCGCCGCAAAAGCTGTTCCCGCAGGTGGCGGCGGCGCCGATGATTTCGCCCAGTGCGTACACGCCCTCCATCGCGCGGCCGTCGGTGCGGCGGACGCGCAGGTGCCCGTCCACGTCGACGCCGGAGAAGGTGACCAGCGTGATCGCGTGGTTCTCCATCGCGAAGAACGGGCCCGCGGCGATCGGGGCGGGCAGGTGGGTGCGGCCGAACTCGGCGTCGTGCCCGGCGGCCACCGCGGCGTTGTAGCGGTCCACGGTGGCGGCCAGCCCCGCCGGGTCGATGCCGGTCAGCGCCGCGAGCTCGGCGAGGGTGTCGGCCCGGTGCACCCCGGCGCGGGTGCCCGCCTTGGCGAGGACGTCCTCGGGGCTCCAGCCGACGACCATCGGGACCGAGTTCCGCCGGGCCGCGTCGTCGAAGACGGTCCAGAACGTGCCGTCGGTGGCGGCGGCGAGCGCCCGCTCCTTGAGGTCGATGCTCGGCTCGTCCTCGGCGACGAACCGGCGCCCGGCCCGGTCGACGTAGATCTCCCACGGGGGTCGCTCGGCCGCGACCAGCAGCGGGCGCTCCTCGAAGTAGGCCTTGCCCGGGGTGGTCGGGTGCGGCAGGCCGCCGAACGTGGGCAGGTACCGGCCGCGTCCGGCGATGGCCGCGCCCGCCTCGCGCGCGATGACCAGGCCGTCGCCGGTGGAGGTGGGGTGCGCGGCGCTGACCAGCGGCACCCCCTCGATCTCCTCGAACAGCTCCACGTCGGCGGCGAACCCGCCGGTGGCGAGCACCAGCGCCGCGGTCCGCACCTCGACCTCCTCGACGCCGCCGCGCAGCACGGTCACCGTGGGCGCGGTGCCGGGCGCCTCAACGAGCCCGATCGCGGTGCTGCTCAGCCACAGCTCGACCCGTCCGGCCTCGACCTGCTCGTCCAGCAGCCGCTTGAGCACGGCCAGGATGGACAGCCCGGCGTCCTTGCCGTAGTAGGTGCGGGCGACGCCGTACGGCTCGTGGCCGTAGACGAGCCGGGGGGACTCGGGCGCGAACGCGAACCCGTGGTCCTCCAGCCAGTCGACGGTCTCGGGCGCGTTGCGCGCGGCCAGCTCGACCAGGTCGGCGCGGGCGGTGCCGCCGCTGATCCGCTCGATGTCGGCCAGGTGCGCCGCGACGGAGTCCTCGATGCCGCGCTCGCGCTGCCTGCGGGTGCCGCCGGCCGACAGGTGCCCGCCGGTGGTGTGCAGGGTGCCGCCGACCCGGCCGTCCTTCTCCACCAGCAGCACCCGGGCTCCGCGCCCGGCGGCCTCGACGGCGCAGGGGATGCCGCCGGTACCGGCTCCGATGATGACGAGGTCGTACTGCTGGGTCGGCACATCGGCTCCTTCGTGTTCCGTTTACAGGAACAATGTTTCACAGTGCTGCTCATGGTGCCCGGTAGATGCTGGTGAGCGCAAGGTTCCGCGTGGACGCTGCGCCGCGCCCCGGCCTATGTTGCGCACAAATCGAAACAGTGTTCCAAAATACGGAGGCCACTCATGCCGCTCGGAGCCGTTGTCGAGGCCGTGGCCGGCTGCCGCGACCTCGACGCGTCCATCGCCTTCCATACCCGCGCGCTCGACCTGGAGGTCCTGCGCCGGGACGGCGGCGAGGCGCTGCTCGGCGTCGCCGGGTCCGGCACCGGACGGCTCCGGCTGGTCGCCGTCCCCGAGGCCGACGCCGCGCTGCCGGGCCCGAGGCTCTGGGACATCGGGCCGCGGCTGCTCGGCATCTACTCCCGCGACCTGGAGCGGACCGCCGCCAAGATCGACGCCGCGGGCGGGCGGTCCGGCGAGCGCGTGACCGACCCCTACGGCGCGGCCACGCTGAGCGAGTTCGTCGCGCTCGGCGGCGACGGCATCTGGTGGACGATCCCGCAGGCCGGCGCGGGCGGCACCCGGCTGGACGCCCGCACGGTGCGCGGTCCGGCGGGCGTCGAGATCGAGGTGCGCCCGCTCTAGGCGAACCACCAGGGCGCGCTCGTGGCGGGGTCGCGGATCAGGAACGAGCGCTGGCGCAGGAAGCGCCGGATCGACGCCGCGCCCATCCGCGACCCGCCGAGCCCGGACGACTTGAACGCGTTCTTCTCGCCGTCCTGGACGAGCCCAGTCAGCGCGGCGTCGTTGACGCTGATCCCGCCCGCCTCCAGCCGCGCGCCGACCGCGAGCGCCGCCTCGGTCGTCCCGGCGAACACCGCCGCCGACAGCCCGAACTCGCTGTCGTTGGCCAGCGCCACGGCCTCGTCGGCGTCCGCGAACGGCAGTACCGGCAGCACCGGCCCGAACGTCTCCTCCCGCATGATCCGCATGGAGTGGTCGACGCCGGTGAGGACGGTCGGTTCGAGGTACTCGCCGCCGCCGAGGACGCGGACCGTCCCGCCGCAGTGCACCGTGGCGCCGTGCGCGACGGCGTCGGCGATCTGGTCGGTGATGATCCCGGTCTGCGCCGCGGAGATCACCGGCCCGAGCTCGCCGTCGGTCACCTCCGGGTAGGCCAGGCCGACCCGCCGCGCCCGCGCGACCAGCAGGCCGACGAACTCCTCGAAGACCTCCTCGGCCACGTAGACCCGCTCGATCGACATGCAGGAGTGGCCGGTGTTGACCGTCCCGCCCCACAGGATCGCCGCCGCCGCGCGGTCCAGGTCGGCGCCGGTGAGGACGATCGCCGGGTCCTTGCCGCCGAGCTCCAGGAACGCCGGGATGAACCGGGCCGCGGCGGCGGCGCCGACCGCGCGGCCGGTCCGCACGCTGCCGGTGAAGCAGATGAGGTCGACCGAGCCGACCAGGGCGGCGCCGGTCGTCCCGTCGCCGTCGACGAAGCCGAGCACCCCGTCCAGTGCGGGCACCGCGGTCGCGCACTCGCGCATCACCGCCGCGAACCGCGGGGTCACCTCGCTCGGCTTGACCAGCACGGCCGAGCCGGCGAGCAGCGCTGGCACCACATCAATCATCGCCAGCAGCAGCGGGAAGTTCCACGGGCTGATCGCGCCGACCAGCGGGTACGGGAGGGGGCCCGGCCGGTGCTCGATGCCGGGCATCGAGGTGGGCGCGGCGCCGGAGCCCGCGAGCAGCCCCGGTGCCTGGTCGCACCACCGGTCCAGGGACGCCAGGACGCTGTCGACCTCCAGCCGGGACACCGGCAGCCGCCCGGTGTCGCGGACGAGCGCCGCCACCATCGCGTCGCCGCGTTCGGCGAGCGCGTCCCGCAGCGCGCGGAGGGCGGCGACCCGGCCGGGCACACCGAGCGCGAGCCAGCCCGGCTGGGCGGCCCGCGCGCGCGCCGCCGCGGCGCCGACCTCGCCCGGGTCCGCGCAGGTCAGGGTGTGGTCGGACCGGCCGGTGCGGGGGTCGCGGACAGTGATCTCTCGTCCCATCGAAACCTCTCCTCAGTTGTTCCGATGACTGTAACGATGTTCCACTAGATCTGGAATGGGGCGGCGGGTTGATGGTACGAATAATAGTCTGACGTTTAACCCCCCATCCGGAGGCCCCGTGACCGGCACCCATGGCTGGACCCTGCACAGCTGGGCGATCCTGCTGCACATCATCCTGTTCGTCTACTGGCTGGGCGGCGACCTGGGTGTCTTCTACTCCAGCAGGTTCATCCTGAAGCCCGAGCTGTCCACCGCGGCCCGCGGCGTGGCGGTGAAGATCATGCACGTGGTCGACATGTCGCCGCGGATCTGCCTGGTGCTGTTCCTGCCCAGCGGCATCACGCTGATGGCCTCCGACGACCTCGGCCGGGACATGTTCGGCGGCCGGCGGCTCGCCGCGATCTGGATTTTCGCGCTGGTCTGGCTGTGGCTCGTCATCGCCGACTATCGCCGCGGGCCCGGCCGCTTCGGTGACGCGGTGCACCGGACCGACCTGATCGTCCGCGGCGCGCTGATCGCCGTCCTGCTCGGCGGGGCCGCCTACACCTTCGTCGCGGACGAGCCGTTCGGCGTCACCTCCGACCCCAGGTGGCTGGCGGGCAAGGTCGCCGCCTACGCGCTGTGCATCGCCGGCGGGCTGGCGATCAGGGTGAAGCTGAAGCCGTTCGGCGCCGCCTGGGGCACGCTCCTCGCCAAGGGCAGCAGCCCCGAGGTGGAACGCGACATCCGCGGCGCCGTGCAGGGCAGCATCCCCTACGTCCTGGCCATCTGGGTCCTGGTCGTGGTCGCCGCGCTGCTCGGCGTGGTCAAGCCCGGCACGACGGCGTACTGAGTGCGCGCCCCGCGGCGATCAGCCGGCGGTCATCCCGCTCGCGGCCGCGCTCGCGCCCTCGTCCCCGAGAGCCGGCACGGCGACGGCGGGCTGGTGGCCGAACCGCTCCGACAGGCGCCGCACCGTTTGCAGCAGCGCCGCCGAGCAGGCGTCGGCCTCATCGGTGAACCGGTCGGTCGGCCCGCTGACGCTGATGACCGCGATCGGACGGTCGTTCTGGTCGAGGATCGGCGCGGCGACCGACGCCGCGCCCGTCTGCCGCTCGGCGGTCGAGCGCGCGTAGCCGCGCTCCCGGATCTCGGCGATCTCGCGGCGCAGCGCCGGCGCGGTCGCGACGGTCGCCGCGGTGAGCCGGTCGAGCACGGGCTGCGCGAGGTAGTGGTCGACCTCCTCGTCGGACAGGAAGGCCAGGAACGCCTTGGAGGACGCGCCCGCGTGCAGGGGATACGGCACGCCGAGCGTCACCGACATGATCAGCTCGCGCCGCGGCGTCACCTGGTCGATGTAGGAGCGGGTCCAGCCGGACCGGACCGACAGCGTCGCGGTCTCGACCGTCCGCTCCGACAGCGCGACCAGCTCGGGCCGGGCCACCGACCGCACGTCGATCCGTTCCAGGTAGGCCATGCCGAGCTTCATCGCGCCCAGCCCGAGCGAGTACCGCCGGGACGACTCGTCCAGCTCGATCAGGCTGCGCCCGCGCAGCGAGGTCAGGATCCGGTGCACCGCCGCCTTGGACAGGCCGAGCGCGGTGGCCACCTCGGTGACGCCGAGGGTCGCGGCCCGCTGCTCGGCGAAGTACATCAGGACGTCGGCCGCGCGCTCGACGGTGGCGATGGTCTGGCCGGTGGGGCCTCGCTCGTCGGTGCGCGGAGAGAGCTCGCTCGTGGGAGCGGTGGTGCTCATGGACGTAGATCCTTCCCCAGGTGGCAGGCCGTTTCGACCAGTGTAAAACCGTTCCAACTGGCGAACGGTGCGTGCCGAACCTCAGAACCCTATTTCATGCGTATGAAATCAAGCACATGTTCGTGACCGAAAACAGAGGAGAGTAGCCGTGGACACCCCGCTCAGCGCGGCCGAGCGCATGATCCAGGCGGTCATCGACCGCGATCTCGACGTGGTTCTGGACTCCTTCTCCGGGGCGCCGGACGCCTACGTGTTCCCCGAGGGGCCGCGCTGGACCACCCGCGGCGGCGACCGGATCGAGCAGGGCTGGCGGGCCTACTTCCAGGCCCCCGTCGGGATCGGCGCGTTCCACTGGGTGGAGGGCCCGCACGTGTTCGAGAACGCCACGCTCGGCCAGGTCACCGGCGTGATCGACTACGAGGTGCTCGGCAACGGGGAGTCGGGCCGGCTCCGGATGCGGATGACCTGGCTGATGCGGCTGGAGGGCGACCGCTGGCGGGTCGTCCACGAGCACGGCTCCCAGCCGCTCGCCGACCCGTACGGCGCGGGCGACTGGTGGCCGGAGGGCGCCCACCCGCTGGACGCCCCCCGGTGACCCCGCGCGCCGCCGGTCAGGCCACCCTGGACTCGTTGATCACGGTCCGCTTCACCAGCCGGTCGCCGCTCATCCAGTGCCAGGTCCGGACCTTCTGGAGGCCGTCGCGGGAGAGCTGGATCAGCTCGTACAGGTAGCCGCGATCGTCGGGGTCGGCGACTTCGGCCCGCACCTCGCCTTCTTCCGCGACCGGCTCGGGTACGAGGTGGCCGCCGAGGGCGCCGTCCCGGCCGCGGTGGCGGGCGCGCTCTGGGGGACGGGCGGCGCGGACGTCGAGGTGGTGGCCCTCGCCGCCGCCGGCGCGGACACGGGCCGGATCCACCTGGTCCGGGTGCCCGAGCCGCTCGCCGTCGCGGCCCGGCCGCACAACCTGGACGTGGGCCTGATCGGGATCGACATGTACGCCAAGGACATCGAGGTCGCGCACGCGCGGTTCGCCGAGGCGGGCGTGTCCTGGTCGACCCCGCCCGCGACGTACGGCGTCGCGGTCGGCGACCAGGAGGTGAGTGATGGTCACCCAGGGCGTGTGCCCCCGGGCGGCGGGTCAGCCTTCGGCGCGCGTCCAGAACTCCAGGTGCACGCCGTCGGGCGACTCGGCGGTGAAGGCCGGGCCGCCGCGCAACCCGCTGTCCGTGAGGGCGCCGACGCGCGCGCCCGCGTCCTCCAGCAGGGCGCGGGCCGCGGCCACGTCCGGGACGGTGAACACGCCCGAGCGCATGCCCGAGGTGAACGCGGAGTCGCCCGCGGGGAGGTCGAGGCCGGGGAAGCTGATCAGCTCGACGCGGGCGCCGTGCCCGTCCCAGAACAGGTCCAGGATGATCTCGGCGTCCGGGTCGTCCAGCCCGATCAGCCGCGCCACCACCGGGTCGACCACGCGCTGCGAGTAGAGCTGGACGAGCCCGAGCCTTGGCCAGAACGCGGCGTCGCAGCCGGCGGTCAGGTGCACGGCGGCCTGGAGTTCGGAGTGCCGCCGCGCGGGGTCGCCGTCCAGCAGGCTGGCCCGCCGCGAGCTGCCCTCGATGATCACCACGGCGACGCCGCCGGGGCCGGTGACCCGGCACTCGGCGAACGGCCGGTCGCCGAGCTCCCAGCGGGAGATCGCGGACGCGGTCGCCCCCGCCGCGACGAGCTCGGCGGCGCTGGCCTCGATGTCGCTGGTGTAGACGTCGACCGCGTAGCCGCCGAGGCTCAGCGCGGTGCTCCCCTCGGGGGCCGCCACCAGGAGCAGGCCGCCGTCATCCGCGCCCTCGGGGAGGAACAGCGCCTCCTCGGCCGGTCCGGCGAGGCCGTAGAGCGCCCCGGCGGCGTCCGCCGCGAGGGTGCCGCGGTGCCGCTCGGTGTAGCCGAGCACGCCGAGGAACGACGCGGCGGCGGGCAGGTCGTGGCATCCGAGGACGGCGTACCGCGGGCTGCTGAGCATGGACCCTCCAAGGGGGACGGCGACCGGGTGGCCGACCCGGATGCTATCTGAAACACTGTTCCGAATAAAGAAACAGATGGAGGACGTCGATGACGCTGCGCACGGCCGACGCGGACCCCCGCGGCGCGGATCTCCCCTGGGTCCCGTTCACGATCCCCGGATCGGACCCGGCCGTGGGGATGGTCCGGCTGGAGGTCGATCCCGCCGACGGGAGCTCGACCTCGCTGGTCCGGTTCCCGCCCGGATGGACCCGTCCGGTCGCCGGGCACTACGCCTGCGACGAGGAGTTCGTCGTGCTCGAGGGCGAGCTGATCGTGTCCGGTACGGCCTACCGGCCGGGCGACCGCGCCCTGATCCCGCGCGGCACCGTCCGGATCGACTCCAACAGCAGGTCAGGGGCTCTGACGCTGGCCTGGTTCGCCGGGATCCCGCGCTGGGTGGAAGGCCCGGCCGACTACGTCCCCGCGCCCTCCGAGCGGACGCCGCTGCGCTCGGTCCGGGTCCCGGCGGGCGGCCTGCCGCTGCGCACCGGGACCGCGAGCGAGACCCGGCTGTACGCGACCGCGCCCACGACGTTCGGCCGGACGGCCGCGCCCGCACCCGCGGCCCGCGCGCTCTGGCTGGACGGCCCGCGCTGGACGGCGTCCGCCCCGGGCGAGCCGCTCCCGGATCGTCCCGGACGCGTGTTCCTTCACCTCAGGTATTCCAATTAGCGGAAAGCTGTTACAAGATGTCCCGCAGAGTTGAGGCGTGACGCCGTCACGTCCAGCGGAACGCTTCGGAGGACCATCATGATCTACCTCGTGTACCGGATGCGGCTGAGCGAGCGGGCGCGCCGCAACCAGAAGGAGTTCTGGGCCTGGCTGGAGGACCGCGAGCGCTGGTTCTACCGCGACCTGCCCTCGGTGAAGTCGGTCCGCTGGTACTACAGCGTGATCGGCGACGTCTACACCATCGAGAACTGGGCCGCGTTCGAGGACGAGGCGGGCTGGGGTGCCTACCGCGCCGCGCTCGGCGGGCTGAAGGCCGACGCCGAGTGGGAGGGCGAGCGCGTCACCCAGGACGACTGGTGGGAGTTCCTCGACACCCGGATCGTCACCGACCCGCCGGTGCCCATCGGCCTGAACCGCGACTGAGACGGGGGGAGCGCCGCCATGCCCCAGGACACCCGGAGCGCCGCCGGCCGGCTCGGCCAGTCGGCCACCACGGTGGAGCGGGCGGCGGACGTGCTGGTGCTGTTCACCGCGCCCGGCGCCCGGACGCTCGGCGTCACCGAGATCGCCGACGTGCTCGGGCTCTCCAAACCCGCGGTGCACCGCATCCTCACCTCGCTGCGCAGCCGCGGGCTGGTCGAGGTCGACGCCGAGACCCGCCGGTACGCGCTCGGGCTGACCGCGATGCGGCTCGGCCTGGCCTACCTGGACGCCATCGACGTGCGGCGGCTGGCGGCCCCGGACCTGGTCGCGCTCTCCCGGGCGACGCGGGAGACCGCGACGCTGTCGTCCCGGGTCGGCGCGCAGCGCGTCTACATCGACCAGGTGACCCCGGACCGCGAGGTCCTCATGTCGGTGACGCTCGGCGTCCCGTTCCCGCTGCACGCGGGCGCGTCGTCGAAGGCGTTCCTGGCCTTCCTCCCGGACGCCGAGGTCGAGGAGTACCTCTCGGTCGACCACTTCAGCCGGCTCACCGACCGGACTGTGGTCGACCCCGAGGCCCTCCGGCCCGAGCTGGAGGAGATCCGCCGGGACGGCTACGCCCGGTCGTTCGCCGAACGGCAGTCCGGTGCCGCCTCGGTCGCCGCGCCGGTCTTCGACCACCACGGCCGTCCGGCCGCCGTCGTCAGCGTCTGCGGACCGGTCGAGCGGTTCCGCGGGGAGGCCGGGGCGTGCGCCGCCGCGCTGCTCGAGGTGACCGCCCGGCTTTCCACTCTCATGGGTCACGTCACCGACAGGGGCTGAGAGGACGCTCCAGGCCCCGGCCGCGCCCGCTCCGGCGGGCGCGGCGATTTCCTGCGTTCCCGCAGCTCAGCGCGTAACAAAAACGTCATAGACTTAAAAGTCAGACCTATTGACACTGTGACGAGCGCCTCTATAGCGTCCATCGCACGGAACCGCGTTCCGAGAAAAGGAACATCCTGGTGGAGGTGCAGATGCGCAGATCAGTCGTCACGGCCGTCGCGGGACTCGCGGCGCTCGCCGTGACCGCGACCGGATGTTCGGGAAAGAGCGCCGACGGCAAGCCGGAGATCCAGGTGGGCCTCATCTCCCCGATGAGCGGTCCCTTCGCGGTCCTCGGGATCTCCCAGCAGAACTCGCTGAACGTGCAGATCGAGAAGATCAACGCCACCGGCGGGATCGACGGCGCCAAGCTCAAGCTGATCGTCCGCGACTCGGCGCTCGACCCCGGCAAGGCCGTCCAGGCCGCCAACGAGCTGGCCGGCAACGACGCGGTGAAGCTGGTCATCGGCCCGTCGCTGACCGCGTTCTACGACGCGGCCAAGGGCACCTACGAGAAGAACAAGAAGCTCAACTGCCAGCCGGCCGTCTCCACCGGCAGTTTCGCCGAGCTGAAGTACGGCTTCCGCTCGCAGGACCCGTTCCTGCTGGACGCCGAGAAGGTCGTCGGCTGGCTGAAGCAGGAGGGCGTCAAGTCCCTCGGCCTGGTCTACGAGGCCGACGACACCGGCAAGAACACCGACGCCGCGCTGAAGGAGATGCTGCCGAAGGCGGGCATCAAGTACCTCGGCTACCAGACGAACCGGGCCGACGACCAGAGCCACCGCGCCTACGTCGAGAAGTTCAAGAACGCCGGCGCCATCATGGTCTCCAGCAGCGCGGGCGGCTCCAAGACGATGGCCGCCGCGGCGGAGATCGGCTTCAAGGGCAAGCTCGTCGGCGGCGGCTCGGGCATGCAGAACATCTCGTTCGTCGAGGCCGCCGGTGACGCCGCCGACGGCGCGGTCTTCCCCGCCCCCCTCTACCAGTACCCCGAGCGCATCGACCGGGCCCAGTGGAAGCCGGGCTACCTGGAGCACATCAAGGCGATCGAGGCCAAGTACGGCAAGAACGTCGGCCCGAAGACCGGCGCGACCTCGCCGAAGGGCGCGGCCATCACCGCCGACTGCCTGTTCGCGTTCGAGCAGGCGGTGAAGGCCGTCAAGAGCACCGACGCCGAGAAGGTCGCCCCCGCCATCGAGGCGCTCGACCTCACCGCCGAGCAGACCCCGTCCGGCAACGCCGTCAAGCCCGGCAAGACCCACGAGTTCTACAACGAGGTCCACCTCTACCAGTGGAGCAAGGACGCCAAGGGCTGGTTCACCAAGGAGATCTCCTCGTCGTGAGCGCTCAGGTCTGGATCGACGGGCTGTTCGCCGGGGCGATCTACGCGCTGGTCGCGCTCGCCCTGGCGATCGTCTTCCAGCCGACCCGGGTGATGAACTTCGCCCAGGGCGAGCCGATCGTGCTCGGTGCGGCGATCAGCTACCAGGTCGTCGCGCTGTGGCACTGGGGCTGGCCGGCCGCGCTGGCCCTCACGCTCGGGCTCGGCGTGGTGATGGGGCTGCTGACCGAGCGAATGATCATGCTTCCGGTGCGGCTGTCCGGCTCCCGGTACGCCTGGATCATCGCGACGCTGGCCGCCGCGATGATCTTCCAGGCGCTGTTCACGCTCCGCTTCTACGACGTGGACGCGCTGCGGCCCAAGGCGCTGGTGTCCGGCTTCCTGGACATCTTCGGGCAGCGGATCTCCTGGCAGCAGCTCCTGACGATCGCGGTCGCGATCGTGGTGGTCGCCGGCTACGACGCCTTCCTGCGGCTCACCGCCTACGGGCGCGCCATCCGGGCGGCCTCGCACGACGCCGACGCCGCCGTGATCATGGGCATCCCGGTCCGCCGGATCGTGCTGCTCAGCTTCGTGATCGCCGCGGTGATCTGCGCCTTCGCCGGCGTGCTGGCCGCGCCGATCCTGTTCATCGGACCGGCCTCGGGGCTGGTGTTCACCATCAAGGGGTTCACCGCCGCGGTGATCGGCGGCGTCGGCTCGCCGCGCGGCGCGCTGGCCGGCGGCATGATCGTCGGCCTGCTGGACGCGGTCATCCGCAACCTGACCAGCGCCACCATCGGCGACTTCGTGGTCTTCGGGCTGCTCGCGCTGATCCTGGTGGCCTTCCCCTCCGGTCTGTTCGGCAAGCCGATGGAGGCGCACTGATGAGCGCACCGATGAGCGCACCCGCGCGAGCGTCGGCCCTGACCAGGGCGATGCGGTGGCTGCCCGCGGGGCTGACGGCGGTCGCCGCTGCGCTGCTGCTCGCCTGGCCCTCGCTCACCGACTTCTACAGCTACAACGCCTCGTACTACAACGGCATCGTCGCGTCCGCCGCGATCAGTGCGATCCTCACGATCTCGCTGAACATGTCGATGGGGTACGGCGGGCTGCTGTCGATGATGCACACCGGCATGCAGCTGCTCGGCGGCTACGCCGTCGCGTACACCACCGTTAAGGCCGGGCTGCCCTGGCTCGTCGGGGTCGCGCTGGCGATGGCGCTCGGCGCGGCCTTCTCCGCCCTGGTCCTGGTGATCAGCCTCCGCGCGACATACCTCTACTTCGGCATGATCACCCTGGCCGCCAACCTGATCGTGGTGGAGGGCGGCAAGTCCTGGGAGGCGGTCACCGACGGGGTCAACGGCATCGTCGGGGTGACCCCGGGCGGGCTGTCCAAGACCGCGTTCTACTACGTCACCCTCCTGGCCCTGGTCCTCACCTACATCGTCCAGCGCAACCTGGTCCGCAGCGGCGTCGGCCGCGCGGTGATGGCGGTGAAGGAGAGCACCGACACCGCCTCGGCCATGGGCATCAGGCCCACCCGCACCAAGGTGCTGGTCTTCACCCTGGCCGGCGCGATCGCCGGGCTCGCCGGCGGGCTGTACGCGTTGCAGCTCGGGTTCATCAACCCCGACGTCGGGCTGCTCGACAACGGCCTGGTGTTCTTCGTCGGGCTGTTCCTCGGCGGCATCGGCACCCTGGCCGGCCCGGTGCTCGGCGTCGCGGTGATCGCCGTGGTGGTCGAGCTGATCAAGGACTACGCCCGCTACACCACGCTGTTCCTCGGCCTCACCCTGCTGATCGCCATGATGGTGATCCCCAAGGGCGTGGTCGGCACCTGGCGGGGCAGCCGGTTCGGCCGGCCGCCGGACGGCACCGACGCCGAACCGTCCGGCGGGCTGCCCGAATCGGTGCTGCCGGGCGCCGTCGACCGCGAGGTCCCCGCCCTGGAGGGACGCGGCCTGGTCAAGCACTTCGGCGGCGTCAAGGCCGTCGACGGCGTCGACGTGTCGGTGGCCGCGGGCAGCGTGCACGGCATCATCGGGCCGAACGGCTCCGGCAAGTCCACCACCGTCGCCTGCCTCACCCGGTTCCACAAGGTGGACGCGGGCGAGGTGCTGATCTGCGGCGAGCCCGCCCCGGACCGGCCGTGGGCCGTCGCCGAGAGCGGCGTCACCCGCGTCTTCCAGGTCCCGCACCTGTTCGCGCAGCAGTCGGTGCTCGACAACGTCCTCACCGGGATGCGCGGGCGCGAGGACTACGGCTGGATCTCGGCCGTCCTGCGGCTCCCGGCGTACCGGCGGCGCGAACGCGCCTCCCGCGCCGAGGCCGCCGAGCTCCTGGCGTTCGCCGGCCTGGGCGGACGCGCCGGGCAGCTCGCCGGGGACCTCTCGCACGGGCAGAAGCGCCTCCTGGAGGTCGTCCGCGCCGTGGCGTCCGGACCCCGGGTGCTGATCCTGGACGAGCCCGCCACCGGTCTGGTCCCCGCCGAGATCGACGCCCTCACCCGGCTCTGCCGCGCGTTCCGCGACCACGGCCTCGCGGTGGTGCTGATCGAGCACAACATGGACTTCGTCATGGACGTCTGCGACCGGCTCACCGTCATCGACAGCGGCAAGGTGATCGCCTGCGGTCCGCCCGCCGACGTCCGCGCCGATCCCCAGGTGCTGGACGCCTACCTGGGCCGCCCCGACCTGGTGGAGGACCTGACGTGACCGCGCTGCTGGAGATGAGCGGAATCAAGGCCGGCTACGGCGGCGTCCGCGTCCTGGACGAGGTCGGCGTGACGGTGGGGGAGGGCGAGTTCGTCGTCCTGCTCGGCCCGAACGGCGCCGGCAAGAGCACCACCCTCAAGGTGCTGTCGGGCCTGCTGAAGCCGTCCGCCGGGACGGTCGTGTTCGCGGGGAAGGACGTCACGAAGGTCCCCGGCTGGCGCCGCACCGGCCTCGGCATCGGGCACGTCCCGGAGGGCCGCCGGATCTTCCCCGACCACACCGTGCTGGAGAACCTCCAGCTCGGGAGCTTCCCGCTGCGCCGCAGCCGCGCCCGCACCCAGACGCTGATGGACGAGGTCCTGGAGCTGTTCCCCCGCCTGGCCGAACGCCGGGACCAGGCGGCGGGCACCCTGTCCGGCGGCGAGGCGCAGATGCTCGCCGTCGGCCGGGCCCTCATGAGCGAACCGAAGCTCCTCGTCCTGGACGAGCCGTCCCTCGGCCTGGCCCCGCTCAAGGCCGCCGAGCTGTTCTCCTACGTCAAGCGCCTCCACGCCGAACGCGGCATGTCGGTGCTCCTCGTCGAGCAGCTCGCCATGATCGCCCTGAAGCTGGCCGACCGCGCCTACGTCCTGGAACGGGGCCGCATCGGACTGTCCGGAACCGCCGCCGAAGTGGAGGCCGACCCCATGGTCAAGACCCTCTACCTGGGCGGCGAATCCGCGGCCTGACCTGCACGTTCGCCCCGGGCCGCGGCCCGGGGCGGACCTTGGGCCCCCGGGCCCTTGCCGGGTCCGAAATGTCACCGCGATCATGACGCCCGAGGCCGGTCATGGTGATCGGCGAAGGGACGTCCTCCATGCGCAGCAAGCGAATGACCGCGGCCGGTGCCGCGGCAGTGACCGCCGCCAGTGTCCTCACCCTGGGCGCGCCCCCCGCGAACGCCGCGGGCCCCTGCGGTGCCGGCTACTCGCGCATCGACGTCTACAACATCGGTGACAGCTTCAAGGTCGGCAGCATCGAGCTGTACTACAACTCCTCCAACGGCAAGAACTGCGCGCTCACCTACGGGACCGATCCCGGAGTGGCCGGCTGGAAGCAGATCATCATGTACGCGACCGACGGCTCGACCGTCAGCGTCCACGACGA
The DNA here is from genome assembly GCF_030283145.1 of Actinomadura xylanilytica. Lineage (GTDB taxonomy): Bacteria > Actinomycetota > Actinomycetes > Streptosporangiales > Streptosporangiaceae > Spirillospora > Spirillospora xylanilytica. The sequence continues at coordinate 2,182,082 of NZ_JASNWE010000001.1, read as the reverse complement.
CGGCGCCTACAAGTACTACGCGGGCCCGGTCTACCTCGAGGCCAAGGGCAAGTGCCTCAACCTCACCGGTGGCATCTTCTCCAGCCGGAGCTACTACCGGAACGTGAAGAAGGTCCACTGCGGCTGACCACGAGCGGCCGGTGCCCCAAAGGCCACCGGCCGCCTCCGCCCCGTCCAGGATCCGGGTGGCCGCACGTCATCCCCGGCGCGCTCGCGTCGGTCCCATGAGCTACGGCGTGCTCTCCACCGGGTACTCATAGCGGGAGGCGGCACACCGCGTTCTCATCCGGGCTCGGCCGGCAGCCTCCTCAGCACCACGCCGAGCAGGAGGTCCCCGTGGAAGTAGCCGAGCTCACGTGAGTCGCTGCTGGCGGACGGGTCGTCGCCGACGGCGACCAGCCGGCCGTCCGGGACCGCCCGCTCGGGCACCGCCGCCAGCGCCGGCACCGCGTTCCTCGGCACCGGGCCGGAGCGCGGGCGGCGCCCGCCACCACTGGCCCGATCATGAGAGCTCGTCTCGTATCCGGCGGCCTGGAGGGTGAACAGCCGGGCGTAGGTCCCGTCCAGCGCCATCAGGGCGCGTGCCCGCCCGGTGGTGGTCGAACAGCAGGGATCCGCTGGTGCCCGTCCGCGATCAGATCCTTCCGGGATCGCCGAACAGGAACACCAGGTCGTCGAGGAAGACCGCCACGACGGCGAGCGCGCTCCCGGCGGCGGCGGCGACCGCCAGTCCGCTGGCCTCGGCGCCGCCGAGCAGCGCGAACAGCGTGCTGGTCGGCCCAGTCAGCAGGACGCCGGCGGCGCCCGCGGCGGCCAGCGCCGCGAGCAGCGCGGCGCGGACCAGGTGGGCCGGGCCGAGCGGGGCCGCGGACGTGCTGAAGCAGCGGCACGGGGCCCGGCGGCCCGTCCGCAGCGCGGCGCCGATGGCGGCGCCGAAGGCGGCCAGCAGCAGCGCGGCGAGGGCGAACCCGGCGGCCGGGGCGATCAGCAGCAGCGGCGGCGTCGCCAACTCTCCGGCGAGCACCGCGACCGCCGCCGGGCGCGCGGGCAGCCGCGGCACCAGCCGGGGGACCGAACCGGCGAAGCCGGCGAAGGCCGTCCGGCCGCGTATCTTGCCCGCCGCGGAGACCGCGAAGACCTCCGCGAGCAGGACCGCCACCGCGAAGACGATCAGATCGGCCACCCGGACTCCTTCCACCGCGACATGACCTGACCGGGACGCGCGGGTGGGGGCGGCCCGTTCGCCGCCCCCACCCGCCCGGCCCGCTCAGCAGGTGTTGCAGGCCCGGCAGCCCCAGGGCTCGCAGACCGCGGAGATGCAGTCGCGGTAGCAGATCTTGGAGTAGGTGCTGGCGCAGCAAACGCACTTGGTCTGTGTGGCCGCGGACGCTTCAGCGCGCGGGACCAGCCTCGACACCAGTTGGTCGGCCAGCCTCAGAACGCTTCGTGCCATGCCGCCGCCTTTCACTCAGGAGAACCGGTTGTGGCCTCTGGTGCAGCACGGTACGCGGCGGAAATCGGCTGGCAAGGGGAAGGAACGCGGCAGATATTCAGGATGTGTTCTGAACACGAAAAGGGACGCGAAAAGGGGACGCGGAAGGGCGGGCGAAAAGGGAACGTGAGAAAAGGGGACGCGGAAGAGGGGCCGGGTTGCTCCGGCCCCTCTTCCGCGCGGGTCCCGCCCGGGGCTGCTCCGGGGAGGGCCCTGGACTACATCCCGTCGCCGTCCCAGCGGCCGGCGGAGCGGCTGCGGACGGGGAGGGTGGACAGGATGGGGGCGGGGATGTGCTCGCCCTTCTCCCAGGCGCGGCCCTGGCCCCAGTTGTGGCTGTGCTCGTCGGTCCGCTCGGCGGTGTGCTCCAGGGACGCGGGGTCGGCTCCCCAGTCGGCCGTCGGCGCGTGCTCGTGGTCATGGTCGTGCTCGTGGTCATGGTCGTGACCATGGCCGGCCTGGAGGGCCTTCGCGTCGAGGGCCTTGGCGAGGGCGATCAGGCTGGGGTCGGTGCCCCGGCCGTGCGGGACGTAGTCGGCGTCGGGGGCGCCCAGCGAGCGCTGGAAGGCCACCGACTCCTCCAGTTCGCGGATGTTCTTGGCGTTGCGGCGGGGCGGCCGGGACGCCAGGTCGTGGGACGACTGCGACCAGCGCATCCGGCCCTCGTCCGGGCCGTAGTTGACGGCCTCGCCGCCCCAGCGCACCCACTCGTTCTGGGTGTACCAGTTCGTCAGCTCGCCGTCGGAGCGCATCAGCCAGGTCGCGCCGCCCTCTTCACTGGTGAAGTGGCCGTGCTTGACCCGGGCCGGACGGAAGAAGTAGGTGCCGAGGTCCAGGGTGCCGAAGTTGTACTCCATGTGGCCCTGGATCGTGTACGCCTCCTCGTAGCACGGGTGGTGCGCGAGGCGGTGGTCGGTCCAGCCCTCCTGGGCGTGCACGAGGCGGGTGTAGAACCCGGTGTGCGGGTCGACGTGCAGGTACTTGATGAACAGGCCGGGCATCGGGCCCGCGACCGGCACCGCGTCCCAGTTCATCGCCTCGGTGTCGGTGACGATGACCTCCTCGCGGGCGTCGGCCCAGGCGGGCGCGCGGACGCTGTCCACCGCGTCGAAGCCGGCGTCGCCGTACTCGCGGTAGAGCAGGACCCGGGTGCCCTCGGCGAAGGTGATCGCCTCGACCGGGATGCCCTTGGGGGCGTACACGTAGCCGCCCTTGCCGATCTTCTGGTCGCCGTAGGTCATCCCGCCTTCGAGCACGTAGTACTCGGTGTTGGCGTGGTGGATGCCGGGTCCGCGGCCCCAGCGGGTGTGGAAGTCGACCCGCAGCGAGCTGGAGCCGTCCTCCTCGTCCACCGACAGCCGACGCTCGCTGGCCCGGCCTTCGCCGCCGACGAGTTCGGCGCCGTGCCAGACGTAGTCGTTCTCCTGGATGAGTTCGACGTGGGGTCGCATGGTCACCTCTCCTGAAAATATGTGAGTGTCGGTCAGTGCCGGAGCCGGCGGGCTAGCGGTCGCGGAGCTCGCGCTTGAGCACCTTGCCGGAGGCGTTGCGCGGGAGGACCGGGAGGAACTCCACGCTGCGCGGCACCTTGGGGCCGGACAGCCGCTCGCGGCAGTGCGCGTCCAGGGCGGCGGGGTCGACGGTCGCGCCGGGCAGGGCCACGACGTACGCGGCGACGCGCTCGCCCCACTGCTCGTCGGGCGCCCCGACGACCGCGGTGTCGGCGACGCCGGGGAAGGCGTTGATGACGTCCTCGACCTCGCGCGGGGCGATGTTCACCCCGCCGGAAATGATCATGTCCTTCTTGCGGTCCACCACGTAGATGAACCCGTCCTCGTCCCGGACGACGATGTCGCCGCTGGTGAGGAAGCCGTCCTCGGTCGTGCAGGCGGCGGTCGCCGCGTCGTCGCCGAGGTAGCCGTTCATCAGGAACGGGGAGCGGCTGAACAGCTCGCCGCGCTCGCCCGCCGCGACCGGGCGGCCCTCGTCGTCGACGACCCGGACCTCGGTCATGTACCAGGGCAGGCCCACCGAGCCGGTGCGGTCGGCGTCGGCGGGACGGCAGTTGGTCACCACACCCGCCTCGGTCGAGCCGTACAGCTCGTGCACCCCGGCGTCCGGGAAGGCGCCCGCGACCCAGTCCTTCAGGACGGCGGGCAGCGCGGCGGCGTTGAAGTAGAGGGTGTCGAGGCTGGACAGGTCGTACCGGCGGCGGGGCTCGTCGCCGAGCGCGCGGAGCGTCTGCGCGTGCGTCGGGACGAGGAACGCCGACTGGGCCCGGTGCCGTTCGGCGAGGACGAGCAGGTGCTCGGGGTCCCACTTGGGCAGCATCACCACGGTGCCGCCGGCGACGACCGGGGCGTAGTCGAAGACCATCCCGGCGCCGTGGTACATCGGCGCCACGGCCAGGCTGGTGCGGCGGGCGCCGAGGCCCCACTCCATCGCCGACAGGTAGCACATCAGCGTCCGCGCGCGGTGGCTGCTGAGGACGCCCTTGGGCCTACCGGTGGTGCCGGAGGTGTAGTAGAGGCAGCACGGGTCGTTCTCGTCGACCGGGACCAGCGGGTCGGCGCCGGACGCCGAGTCCAGGGCCTTCTCGTACGAGGCGACGCCGGTCCCGCCGATGGTGAGCACAAGGTCGACGGGGACGGGCGGCTCGCCGTCGGACACGAAGGCGCGGGCGCCCGAGTGCTCCAGGATGTAGGCGGTCTCGGCACCGGTCAGCCGGGTCCCGATCGGCACCAGCACCAGCCCGGCCTTGGCCGCCGCGCAGATGATCTCGGGGAACTCCAGCCGGTTGCCGAGCTGGACCGCGACCCGGTCGCCCGGCCGCAGCCCGGCGGCGAGCAGGGTCTGCGCGAGCCGGCTCGCGCGGTCGTCGAGGGCGCGGTAGGTCAGGCTGCGGTCGCCGTCGATGACGGCGGGCCTGGACGGTGTCGCCGAGGCGAACTCGCGCACGCCTCCGGCCATCGAGAGCGCCGCGCCGCCCGGGAGCAGTGCCACGACACCACCTCCGTGTTCCGTAATCTGGAATCGAGTTCCGATGTGCGTACTCGAGCAGCATGTCGGGTGTCCGGTCGGCGCGTCAATGCCTGAAATCGAGAAAGTCTGACCTTTACCGTACGATGCTCGGGATGACTGTCGAGAAAGCTGGATCCGAGCGGCCCCCCACCCCGATGCCCGCCTACGCGGAGATCGCGGCGAGCCTGCGCGCGCGCATCCTCGCCGGTGACTACCGTCCCGGCGACCGGCTGCCGGTCGAGCCCGATCTGTCGGCCGAGCACGGCGTCAGCCGCAGCACGGTCCGCGAGGCGCTGCGGCTGCTGGCCAGCCAGAACCTGATCACCACCACCCGGGGGGTGGCGGGCGGCAGCTTCGTCGCCTACCCGCAGCCCGACCAGATCACCGAGTACCTGGTGACCAGCCTCAACCTGCTCGCGATCGACACGCAGATCACCGTCGACCAGCTCCTGGAGATCAGGGAGATGCTGGAGGTGCCGGCGGCCGGGCTGGCCGCGGCGCGGGCCGACGAGGCCGACCGGGCCGAACTGCGGGGCTCGCTGTTCGACCCCAGCACGCGCGACCCCACCGAGATCTTCGCGCCGAACCGGCACTTCCACACGGTGCTGCTCAAGATGGCCCGCAACCCGTTCCTCGAAGTGGTCACCCAGCCGGTGTTCCGGGTGCTCAACGAGCGGTTCCTGCGCGAGAACGCGCCGTCCCGCTTCTGGTACGGGGTCGACCACGACCACCGCGAGATCCTGTCCCGGATCGAGGCCGGCGACCAGGTGGGCGCCCGCGAGGCGTGCCACGCCCACCTGGAGAACCTGCGCGAGACCTACACCACCATCGACCGGACCACCCAGCCGGACGCCTGAGCGCCGAGCCCCGGGCCAGGGCGGGGGCCGGCCCGGGGGAGTGAGAGGGGGCGAGGGGGCCGCAGGGCCGTTCAGCCGACCTTGACCTCGTTGATCAGGGTCCGCTGGTAGCACACCCCGTTCTTGATCCACTGCCAGACCCGGCTGCGGTTGCGGCCGTCCTCGCTGAGCACGATCAGCTCGAAGAGCCGCAGGTCGGTGCCCTCCTCCTTGTAGATCCAGTTCAGGTACATGACCTGGTCGTCCAGCTCCCAGAACTCGCCGCGCAGCCGCTCGGTGTCGAAGGCGCAGTGCCCGTTCCCCTGGTACTTGCCGGGGAAGACCCGCTGCTCGGTGCGCCCGTCGGCCCAGGTGTAGTTGTTGACCTGGTGGTACTCGTACTCGCCGTCCTCGGGCAGCGAGCAGGTCAGCACCGAGTCGTGGTGATCGGTGACCGTGCCCTCGGCGTCGACGTAGGTGTAGGTGCCCTTCCACTCGCCCTCGTGCCGGGCCAGCAGCGGCATGTCCTCGCGGAACGTTCCCATCGGGTTTCCCTTCGTTACGGCTGGTGGAGCGGGGGGTCAGTGGGGGAGGCGGCCGATCGACTCCTGCTGCCGGCGGGCGAACCAGGCCCGCTCGGGCGCCCGGCCGGCCAGGCCGTTCGGCCGCTCGACGTCGTGCCGGCCGTACTCGCCGGCCCACAGTCCGGGCTTGACCCGCGACAGCAGGTTGCCCATGCCCGGACGGGCGCGGTAGCGGCGCAGCGCGGTGAGGTCGAGCTCGGCGGACGCGACGATGCTCTCGCCGCCGGCGGCCTCGGCCAGCACCCGGCCCTCGAAGTCGAGCACCTTGGAACCGCCGGAGGTGGAGTCGCCGGGGATCGGGATGCCGTGCAGACCGCCGCTGTTGGCCGAGACGACGTAGGCGAGGTTCTCGATGGCGCGGGCGCGCCGGCCGATCTCCTTCGGCGTCAGCGCCGGGCTGCTGATCTCCGAGGTGGAGTGGCAGAACACCTCGGCGCCGCGCAGCGCGAGGGCGCGGGCCAGTTCGGGGTAGAGGATCTCCTCGGACGCGATGCAGGCCAGGTTGCCGATCTCGGTCCGGGCGACGGGCAGCACCGCGTCCATCCCGTAGATCTCCAGGTAGCGGTCCCACACGTCGTAGGGCGAGGGCGAGTACAGCGAGTGCAGCCGCCGGTAGCGGAGCACCACCTCGCCGCTCGGGTCGATCACGAAGGACGCCTGGAAGTACAGCTCGGGGAAGTTCGGGTCGGACTCGTAGGCGTTGCCCGAGACGTGGAGTCCCAGGTCGGACGCGATGGTGCTCAGCGCCTCGTACTCGGGGCCGTCCGGCGCGAGCGCGGCCATGTCGCGCCAGCGCTCGAGGGGCTCGCCCATCGGGAAGCCGGTCAGGACGTACTCGGGCAGCACGACCAGCCGCAGGTCCGAGCCCACCCAGCGCTGCGCGGCGGCCATCTGGGCGCCGATCCGGGTGATGGAGGCGGCCATCGCCGTCCGGGCGTCGCCGGGGGCCAGGCCGTTGACGGCCTCGGTCCGCGTTTGCAGCGCGAGCGCCCGGTACGCGGTCACGGCCGGGGCCGGAGTCTGATTCACGTCCCGCTACCTCCCTGTCTAGGTGGAACAGCGTTACGCTAAGCGGAACTGAGATCCGGGCGCAAGAGCGGTCACCTCTTGACGAGTTAAAAGTCTGACCTTTAAGTTCGGGGTAGCTCCCGAGCAGGGGCTGCACCGAGGAGGTACAGGTTGACCGTGCATGAGGCCCAGATCGGCCGGTATTACGAGGAGTTCGCCGTCGGCGACGTGTTCCAGCACCCGTTCGGCCGGACGATCGGCGAGACCGACAACACCTGGTTCACCCTGCTGACCCTGAACACCAACCAGAACCACTTCAACGCCGACTTCGCCGGCCGCTCGCCGACCGGCAAGGTCATCGTGAACTCGGGACTGACGGTGGCGCTGGTGCTCGGCCTGTCGGTGATCGACATCAGCCAGACCGCGCTGCTCAACCTCGGCTGGACCGACATCAAGCTCACCCACCCGGTGTTCGTCGGCGACACGCTCTACGCCGAGTCGCTGATCACCGACATGCGCGAGTCCGGCTCGCGGCCCTACGCCGGGATCATCACCGCGCGGACCCGCGGGCTCAACCAGGACGGCGACGAGGTCGTCTCGTGGGTCCGCACCGTCATGGTCTACAAGCGCGACGCGCCCAACGACAAGAACTACTTCCCGACGGCCAAGACCGGGCCGCTGACGGCATGAGGATCACCTACGGCCCGTGGGGCGAGACGCTGGACGAGCTGGTCGCCGCCGGACGGGCCGCCGAGGACGCCGGGGCCGAGGCGCTCTGGCTGCCCGAGCTGCACCGCAGCGCCACGATCTCGGCGGCGGCGGTCGCGGCGGGCACCTCCCGGGCCCAGGTCGGCACGGCCATCGCGCTCGCCTTCACCCGCAGCCCGATGACCACCGCGCTGGAGGCGCTCGACCTCGCCGAACTGTCCGGCGGACGGTTCGTGCTCGGCCTCGGCACCGGCGTGAAGCGGCTCAACCAGGACTGGCACGGCGTGCACTGGGAGCGTCCGGTCGCGCGGCTGCGCGAGACCGTGCGGATCATCCGGCACTTCGCCGCCAACGCCGGGTCCGGCGAGCCGATGGTGGTGGAGGGCGAGCTGGAGAGCCTGCGCGTCCGCGGCTACCAGCGGCCGTTCCCGGCGGTGCCGTTCCCGATCTACCTGGCCGGGATGGGCCCGGTGATGACCGAGCTCGCCGGGGAGATCGCGGACGGCTGGATCTCGCACGAGCTGTGCTCGCCCGCGTGGCTGCGCGAGCGCGCGCTCCCGCTGCTGCGCCCCGGCGTCGACGCGGTCGTGTCGGCGGCCTGCTCGATCGACGACGATCCGGCCGCCGCGCGCGGCCGGGCGGCGGGGCTGGCCGGGTTCTACGCCTCGGTCCGCACCTACGCCGACTTCTTCGCCTTCCACGACCTGTCCGCCGAGCAGGACACGGTGATCGAGGCGTTCCGGGCCGGCACCGGCGCCGACCACCTGGCCGCCGCCGTCCCCGACCGGATGGTCGACGCGCTCACCCTCACCGGCACCGCCGCGCAGGTCGCCGAGCGCGTCGCCGGGTACGCCGGGCACGCGACCACGATCAAGCTCACGCCCCCCACCCACGGGCTCGCGCCCGGGGAGATCCGGATCGCGCAGCGGCGGATCATCGACCTGATCAAGGAGCTCACATGAGGCCGCTGGAGGACGTGCGCATCGTCTCGCTCGAGCAGTACGGCGCCGGGCCGTTCGGCTCGCTGCACCTGGCCGACCTCGGCGCCGAGATCATCAAGATCGAGGACCCGCGGACCGGCGGCGACGTCGGGCGCTACGTCCCCCCGTACGCGCAGGACGAGGACTCGCTGTTCCACGAGGCCTTCAACCGCAACAAGCGGTCGGTGTCGCTGGACCTGACCACCCCCGCGGGCCGGGCGGTGTTCGAGGAGCTGGTCGGCGTGTCCGACGCGGTCTACTCCAACCTGCGCGGCGACGTCCCGGCCAAGCTCGGCATCACCTACGACGACCTCAAGCACCTCAACCCGCGGATCGTGTGCTGCTCGCTGACCGGCTTCGGGATGACCGGGCCGCGCTCCAAGGAGCCCGGCTACGACTACATCCTCCAGGGCCTGGCCGGCTGGATGGACCTGACCGGCGAGCCCGACGGCCCGCCCGCCAAATCCGGCCTCTCGCTGGTCGACTACTCCGGCGGGTACGTCGCGGTGCTCGCGCTGCTGTCCGGGCTGCACGCCGCCCGCCGCGACGGCGTCGGGATGGACTGCGACGTCTCGCTGTACGACACGGCGATCTCGATGCTGACCTACCCGGGCGTCTGGCACCTCAACGCCGGGTTCACCCCGGCCCGGACGCGGCACTCCGCGCACCCGTCGCTGGTGCCGTTCCAGAACTTCCGCGCCAGGGACGGCTGGCTGGTCGTCGGTTGCGCCAAGGAGAAGTTCTGGCAGCGCCTCACGGTCGTGCTGGACCGGTCCGACCTGGCGGACGACCCGCGCTTCGCGACGTTCGCCGACCGGCAGCGCAACGCCGCCGCGCTGCTCGGCGAGCTGGAGCCGCTGTTCGCGACCCGCACGGTCGCCGAATGGCTGGAGCCGCTGTACGCCGCGTCCATCCCGTGCGGGCCGATCAACGACGTGGCCGCCGCGCTCACCGAGGCCCACACCCTGGCCCGCGACCTGGTCGTGGAGACCGAGCACCCGCGCTACGGCACGCTGCGGAACCTGGCCTCGCCGGTCCGCGTCGGCGCCGAGCCGCCCGCCTACCGCCGCGCGCCGCAGCGCGGCGAGGACCTCGCGCACGTCACCGCCGAGGTGCTGGGCCTCACCGAGGAGCGGGTCGCCGAGCTCACCGCCGCGGGCGCCTTCGGCCCGGAGGCGCGGGCATGAGCCCCGCCGCCCGCGACCTGGCCGCCTGGGCCCTCGGCCTCCGCCTGGGCGACGTGCCCGGGGACGTGCGCCGCGCCGCCACCCGGCACGTGCTCGACGCGCTCGGCTGCGCGGTCGCCGCCGCGCGGAGCGGCGCGGCGGACCCGGCGGTGCGGACGGCGCGGGCGCTCGGCGGCACCCCCGAGGCGACCATCCTCGGCCAGGCGCCCGGCACCGGACGCGTCTCCCGCGCCGAGGCCGCGTTTGCCAACGGGGTCCTCACGCACGCGCTCGACTTCGACGACACGCACGCGGGCGGCCTCGTCCACGCGTCCGCGCCCGTGCTGCCGGTCGCGCTGGCCGAGGCCGAGGCGCTCGGCCTCGGCGGCGCCGACCTGCTGCTCGGCGTCGTGGCCGGCCTGGAGACGCTCTGCCGGCTCGGCGCCGCCGCGCCGCACGGCTTCCACGCGCGCGGCCTGCACGCCACCTCGGTGTGCGGCGTCGTCGCCGCCGCGCTGACCTCGGCGCGGATGCGCGGGCTGACGCTCGACCAGACCACCGACGCGCTCGGCATCGCGGGCAGCCAGGCGGGCGGGCTGCTGGAGTTCCTCAACACCGGCGCGTCCACCAAGCAGCTCCACCCCGGCTTCGCCGCGCGCGGCGGCGTGCTCGCCGCGACCCTCGCGGGGTTCGGCGCGACCGGCCCGGACACCGTGATCGAGGGCCGGTACGGCCTGTACGGCGCGCTGCTGGACCGCCGGATCGAGCCGGCCGCGGTGCTCGCCGGGCTCGGCGAGCGGTGGGAGCTGACCCGGATCACCGTCAAGCCCTACCCGGCCTGCCAGCTCATGCACGCCCAGCTCGACGCCGCCCGCGGGCTGCACGGCGCCGCCGTCGCGAGCGTCACCGCCGAGGTGCACCCCGACGCCGCGTCCATCGTCTGCGCCGAGGGCAAGGAACGCCCCCGGACCGCCTACGACGCCAAGTTCAGCCTGCCGTGGAGCGTCGCCGCCATGATCATCGACGGCGAGGTGACCGCGGCGACCTACGCCGTGATCGACCGGCCCGAGGTGCTCGACCTCGCGTCCCGGATCCGCACCCGGGTCGTCGACTTCGGCGGCGCCGCCGCCGACCAGCCCGGCCGCCTGCGCGCCGTCACCCGCGACGGCGAGGAGCTCGTCGCCGAGGTGCCGCGCAGCGGCGGCGGCCCGGACGACCCCGACATCGAGGGGACCGTCCGCGGCAAGGCGCTCGCCAACCTCGGCTCCGCCGAGCGTGTGGACCTGATCCTCGGCCTGCCCGACCTGACGTCGGTCCGGCCGCTGCTGACCGCATTGGAGGAAGCGTGACTGTTCGCCTGCCCGCTTACGCGGGGACCATCGGCGGCGCGTACGAGAAGGCCGTCGCGGGGCTGACGGCCGCCGGCGCGACCGCGGGCGACATCGTGCACGTCGTCGAGTATGCGACCGCCGCCGCGCTCGGCGCCTACGGCGACGTCGAGGCGGCCCGCAGCGCCGCGATCGGCGGGCACCGGGCGCCGGTCGCGACCGTCGCGGTGGAGGCGCTGCCCGGCGGCGAGGACCTCGCGGTCGAGCTGACCGCCTACCCCGGCGGCGGCGAGCTGATCGAGGCGGCGCCGGACGAGGGTATGCACCGCGGCGCCCTCCGCGTCGCCGGCGGCATCGTCTACCTGCCGAGCATCCACCCGCGCGGCGGTGACTTCCGCTCCCAGTACCGCCAGTGCCTGGAGCAGGCCGGCGAGCTGCTCAAGGCCGCCGGGCTCGGGCTCGGCGCGCTCGTCCAGACCACCGACTACACCGCGAGCGCGACCCGCGCCGAGTACCCGCGCTGCGGGCGCCCGCGCAAGGAGCTGCTCGGCAGCGAGGACGGCGTCTTCCCCGGCGCGGCGGGCATCATCGTCGACCAGCCGGTGATGCCGGGCGCGATGGTCTCGCTCGACGCGATCGCCTCGACCGCGCCGCTCCGCACCGTCAACCCGGGCTGGAAGCGGTACGACACCCTCACCTACAAGCCGGGCGTCGCGGCGGGCGACACCCTGTTCATGTCGGGCTTCGGCGCGCTCGAACCGGCCACCCAGAAAGGCATCTTCGACGGCGACCTGCTCGCCCAGGCCGAGTACACCTACGCCGCCATCGCCGCGACGCTCCGCGAGGCGGGCCTCGGCGACCGTCCGCCCTACGGCTGCGTGACCCGGCTGGTGGAGTACATCACCCCCGCCGCCGTGGAGCGGTACGCCGAGGTGGCCGAGATCCGGCGCAGGTACTTCGGCGACACCCCGGCGATCTCCGCGGTGGTCTGCACGGCGCTGCTCCGCCCGGACTTCATGATCGAGGTCGTCCCGACGGCGGTGTTCCCGTGAGCCTGCTGACCGACGAGATGCGCGCGCTGGTCGGCCGCGAGGTCGTCTACACCGCGCCCGAGGAGCTCGGCCGCGCCTCGATCCGCTACTTCGCCGAGGCGGTCGGCGACGCCAACCCGCTCTACACCGACGAGGCGTACGCGCGCGAGCACGGCCACGACGGGGTGATCGCGCCGCCCACGCTGATCTTCGAGACCAACCAGTACACCGGGCTGCCCCGGGACGGCGACGGGTTCGCCGGGCACATGTGGCACCTGGACGTGCCCGGCACCCGGCTGGTGCGCGGCGGCAACGCCTACGCGTTCCACCGGCCGGTCCGGCCCGGCGACGTGATCACCGCGACCTGGCGGATCACCGACATCACCGAGCGGGTGAACGCCAAGGGCCTGGCGATGCTGATCGTCACCTCCACCGCCGCCTACGCCGACCAGCGCGGCGAGCCGCTCGCCACCAACGAGGAGACCCTGATCTACGTGGAGATCGCATGACGGCCGCCGCGGTGCGGGCGGGGGACGCGCTGCCCGAGCTGGTCCGCCGCATCGAGCTCGCCGACATGGTCGCCTACGCGGGCGCGACCTGGGACTGGCACCGGCTGCACTACGACCCCGCCTACCTGGAGCCGCGCAAGCTGCCCGCCCCGGTCGTGGACGGCCAGGTCTTCGGCGCGCTGCTCGCCGAGCAGGTGCAGGACTGGCTGGGCCCGTCCGCGCGGCTGCGCCGGCTGAGCTTCCGGTTCACGAACCTGGTGTTCGCGGGCGAGACCGTGCGCTGCTCCGGCACCGTCACGGCGGTGGACGGCGGCCTGATCACCGTCGACCAGCGGGTCGAGGTCGTCGAGGACGGCCGCGTCGCCGTCGCCCCGGCCACCACCGAGGTCGAGCTGGGCACGGTCGCGTCCGGCACGGTCGCGTCCGGTGAGGCCGCGCCGTGACCGTCGCCATCGTCGGCGCCGCCGAATCCGACCTCGGCGTGACCGGCGCGTCCATCCTCGGGCTCCAAGCCCAGGCGATCACCCGCGCGCTGGACGACGCCGGGATCGCGCTCGGCGCGGTCGACGGCATCGCCACCACCGGCGTGTCCCGGTTCTCGGCCACCCAGATGGCCGACTACCTGGGCATCCAGCCGTCCTGGACCGACTCGACCTTCGCCGGCGGATCGGCGTTCGAGATGTTCGTCGCCCGCGCCGCGCAGGCGATCGACGCCGGCCAGTGCTCCACCGTGCTGATCACCTTCGGGTCCGACCAGCGGTCCGCGCGGTCCCGCTCGCTCGGCGGCGCCGGCGAGGCGCACACCCCCGAGGCGATCTTCGAGGCGCCGTACGGGCCGCTGTTCCCGATCTCCTACTACGCGATGGCCGCGCAGCGGTACCTGCACGCCTACGGCGCCGGGCGCGAGCAGCTCGCCGAGATCGCCGTGGCCGCGCGGGAGTGGGCGCTGCTCAACCCCAAGGCGTTCCGGTACGGCGCCGGGCCGCTGACCGCCGCCGACGTGCTCGCCGCGCCGATGATCTCCTCGCCGCTGACCGCCGCCGACTGCTGCCTGGTCACCGACGGCGGCGGCGCCGTGGTGCTGACCTCGCTGGAACGCGCTCGCGACCTGCGCAGGCAGCCGGTCGTCGTGCTCGGCTACGGCGAGTCGACCACCAACACCAGCATGACCGGCGCGGACGACCTGCTGCGGCCCGGCTCGTTCGACTCGGGACGGCGCGCGTTCGCGATGGCCGGGCTGGAACCGTCCGACGTGGACGTCGCCGAGGTCTACGACTCGTTCACCATCACCGTCCTGCTGACCCTGGAGGGCCTCGGCTTCTGCGCGCCCGGCGAGGCCGCCGGGTTCGTCGCCGGCGGCCGGATCCGGCCCGGCGGCGACTTCCCGCTCAACACCAACGGCGGCGGCCTGTCGTACTGCCACCCCGGCCAGTACGGGCTGCTGCTGCTCGTCGAGGCGGTCCGGCAGCTCCGCGGCGAGTCCGGCGACCGGCAGGTGCCGGACGCCGAGATCGCGCTCGCCCACGGCACCGGCGGCATCCTGTCCAGCCACGCCACCGTCCTGCTGGGAGCGGACCGATGATCGAAGACGAGTGGTGGGCGGCCACCGCGGACCGCCGGCTCACCGTCCAGCGGTGCCGGGCCTGCGGCCACGCGCAGCACTACCCGCGCGAGCTGTGCACCGGCTGCGGCGGCACCGACCTGGAGTTCACCGAGGCGTCCGGGCACGGCACCGTCGACTCCTTCACCGTCGTGCACCGCGCCCCCTCGCCCGCCTTCCAGGCGCCCTACGTCCTGGCCCGGGTCCGGCTCGCCGAGGGCCCGATCCTGCTCACCCACCTCACCGGACCCGGGCCGTGGGCCTGCGACGAGCCGGTGCGGGTCGGCTGGCGGCCACTGCCGGACGGCCGGCACCTCCCCGTTTTCGAAAAGGACGCCTGATGGACTTCGAGCTGAACGACGAGCAGCGGCTCTTCCGCGACACCCTGCGCGACTTCGTCGACCGCGAGATCCGGCCCGTCGCCCAGGAGTGGGAGGCCACCGACCGGTACCCGACCGAGATCGTCGAGACGATGAAGGACCTCGGCCTGTTCGGGCTCACCGTGCCCGAGGAGTACGGCGGCCTCGGTGTCGACATGGTGTCGTTCGCCCTGGTCTTCGAGGAGATCTCCAAGGGCTGGATGGGCATCGCGGGCATCCTCGGCAGCCACTCGCTGGCCTGCTGGACGATCGCCAGGCACGGCACCGAGGAGCAGAAGCGCCGCTTCCTGCCCGACCTCGCCGCCGGGCGCCGCCGCACCGGCATCGGCCTGACCGAGCCGGGCGCCGGCACCGACCTCCAGGGCATCACCACCACCGCGCGCCGCGACGGCGACCACTACGTCATCGACGGCCGCAAGACCTGGATCACCAACGCCCGGCACGCCGGCATGCTGCCGGTGCTGGTCAAGACCGACCCGGCCGCCTCGCCCGCGCACCGCGGCATGTCCGTGCTGCTCGTCGAGGACGGCTTCGAGGTGCTGCGCGACCTGCCGAAGCTCGGCTACAAGGGCACCGAGTCCTGCGAGATCGTCTTCGACGGCGTCCGGGTGCCCGCGGCGAACCTGCTCGGCGGCACCGAGGGCCGCGGCCTCCAGCAGGTGCTGTCGGGCCTGGAGACCGGCCGGATCAACATCGCCGCCCGCTCCCTCGGCATCGCCCAGGCCGCCTACGACGAGGCGCTGAAGTACGCCGCGCAGCGCGAGGCGTTCGGCCACCCGATCCACGACTTCCAGGCGATCCAGCTCAAGCTCGCCGAGATGGCCATCAAGGTCCAGGCGTCCCGGCTGCTGGTCTACTGGGCCGCGTCGCAGGCCGATGCCGGCAACCGGATCGACATGCAGGCCGGCATGGCCAAGACCTTCGCCAGCGAGGCCGCGATCGAGTGCGCGCTCACCTCGATGCAGGTGCACGGCGGCTACGGCTACTCCAAGGAGTTCGTCGTCGAGCGGCTCTACCGGGACGCGCCGCTGATGAGCATCGGCGAGGGCACCAACGACATCATGCGCACCGTCATCGCCAAGGCGCTGACCTCCGGCAAGGAGACGATCGGTTGAGAACCGCCCTCTACGTCCCCGGCGACCGCCCGGACCTGCTCGCCAAGGCGCTCGGCGGCACCGCCGACGAGCTGATCGTCGATCTGGAGGACGCGGTGCCGGTCGCCGCGAAGGAGCGGACCCGCCGCGACGTCGCGGCCTGGCTGCGCACCCTGCCCGCGCGGCGCCCGTTCGTCTCCGTCCGGATCAACCCCGGCGAGCCCGGCCACGCCGACGTCCGCGAGATCGCCGGACCCGGGCTGGACGGCCTCTGCGTCGCCAAGACCGAGAGCGCCGCCGAGCTGGACGCCCTCGACGCCGTCCTCACCGCCGCCGGCGCGGACGGCCTGCCGGTCGTCCCGCTGCTGGAGTCGGCCGCCGCCGTCCTGGCCGCCCCCGCGATCGCCCGCGCGCCCCGCGTCGTCCGGCTCCAGCTCGGTGAGGCCGACCTGACCGCCGACCTCGGCGTCACCCCCGGCCCGGACGAGTCGGAGCTGCTCTGGGCCCGCTCGCAGGTCGTCGCGGCCGGCGCCGCGGCCGGCCTGGAACCGCCCATCGGCCCGGTCTCCACCGAGTTCCGCGATCTGGAGGCGTTCCGGGCCACCACGCTCCGGCTCAAGCGGCTCGGCTTCCACGGCCGCGCCTGCATCCACCCGGCGCAGCTCGCGGTGGTCGCCGAGGTCTTCACCCCCACCCCCGCCGAGCTCGACCGGGCCCGCGCGCTGCTGGCCAGGTACGAGACCGGACTCGCTGCGGGGTCCGGCGTCTTCGTCGGCGACGACGGCCGGATGGTGGACGAGGCCGTCATCCGCGCCGCCCGCCGCCTCCTGGCCCACTGATCACGTCGACGTGCCGCGGTCCCGGGTCGCCTGCTGCGCCGCGGCGGCGATGCGCCGGCCAAGGTCGGTGACGAGTTCCGGATCGGGGCCGACCCAGCTACTGAAACGGCCGCCGATCGCCTTGGTGAGGAGGGCGGCGCGCCGGTCCTTCGGGACGCCCTGGTGGGTGAGGAACCACGCGAGCACCTGTTCGCAGTGCACGTACCAGGCGTCCGCGGCCCCAGTCCGCTCGACGACGTCCGTCACCAGGGTCGTGACCGCGCGCTCCCACGCCGCCGAACGCTCCCGGGGCGAACCGGCCGGAAGCGCCAGCGCGTCGAATCGGGCGGCCAGGGTCTCCAGCCAGGTCCGCCAATCGACCAGCGCGGCCTCGACCATCTCGGCGTGGGTCATTCCCGGGGGCCGGTGGGAAGTGCAGCACCAGACCGTCACCGGCCCGCCGCTGAAGCCCCGGGTCCAGTCCCAGGCGCAGGCCCAAGGCCCGAACCGGCGGACCAGGGCAAGCGTTTCGTCGTCCGCTCTGCCCGCCGGCACCCCGTCGATGGTGGCGGCGACGCGCTCCACCGCGAACGGGTGACGGGCCGGATCGACATCGGCCCAGGTGAGTTCCCAGGGGTTGGGGGTGGAATCACTGATCATCCGCACAGTATTCGCGTCGCGGCGCCGATGAGCCAACCGACGAGGACCGGCCCGCCCGGGGCCAGCCCTCCGGGTGGTGGTGCCTCCGGCGGCGCCGCCCTGCGGCCTGTCCGACCTGCCGCTTAGGCTGGACATGGAGGTGACGCCCATGACCGATCAGGACGCGACGCTCCGGCTGCGGGAGATCTGCCTGTCCCTGCCGGAGGCGACCGAGAAGCCCTTCGGCGGCCACACCGCCCCGTCCTACCGCGTCCGCGACAAGCTCTTCGTCATGAGCGTCGAGGACGGCCGTTCGATCACCTTCAAGGCGGGCCCCGGTGTCCAGGAGGCCCTGGTCGGGTCGTCCCCCGAGCGCTTCTTCGTCCCCGCCTACGTCGGCCCCAAGGGCTGGGTCGGCGCCCGCCTCGACGCCGACCACGACTGGGACGAGCTGGCCGAGCTCATCGAGGACAGCTACCGCCTGATCGCCCCCAAGCGCCTCACCAGGCTCCTCGACGACCCGCCGGCCGGACCGGCCGCCCCGCATCCCTAGCGGCGGCGCGCTGAACCCCCTGTTCCTGTTCAAATCGTGACCCCGAGGTCCGGCCCCTTCCGTGGCCCTTGTCTGGAATGATCCGGTCGGGACGGTGCTGGTCGACGATGGGGTGCGGTGATGGATCCTCTTCAGCCTGGTGATCCGGAGAGCGTACGGGGGTACCGGCTGCTCGGGCGGCTGGGCGTCGGGGGCATGGGGCAGGTGTTCCTCGGCCGGTCCGCGGGCGGACGGCCGGTCGCGGTCAAGCTGGTGCGCCCCGAGTACGGAGCCGACCCGGCGTTCCGGCGGAGGTTCGCCGCCGAGGTGGAGGCGGCGCGGCGGGTCGGCGGGTTCTTCACCGCCCAGGTCGTCGACGCCGATCCGCACGCGCAGCGGCCCTGGCTGGTCACCGCGTACGTACCGGGCCCGTCGCTGGGGGAGGCGATCACCGAACACGGCCCGCTGCCGCCGGTGGCGGTACGGGTCCTCGGCGCGGGTCTGGCCGAGGGGCTCGCGGCCATCCACGACTCCGACCTGGTGCACCGCGATCTGAAGCCGGGCAACGTGATCCTCGCCGCCGACGGGCCGCGGGTGATCGATTTCGGGATCGCCCGCGCGCTGGAGGGCCTTTCCGGGACGTCGACCGGGGCCGTCATCGGCACCCCGTCCTACATGTCGCCCGAGCAGGCGCGCGGCGTCCGGGGCATCGGCCCGGCCAGCGACGTGTTCTCGCTGGGATCGGTGCTGGCCTTCGCGGCGACCGGCGCCGCCCCGTTCGGCGCCGACCACCCGACCGCGGTGCTGTACCGGATCGTCCACGAGGACCCCGACCTCTCCGGGGTGCCGGGTGAGATGCGCGACCTGGTGGCGGCCTGCCTGGCCAAGGATCCCGCGGGACGTCCGGCGGTGGCCGAGGTGCTGCGCGAATGCGCCGAAGACGACCCGCCCGGCGATTGGCTGCCGCAGCCGGTGTCCGCCATGGTCACCGCCGCCGAGGCGCCGCCCCCGCAGCGCAGGGGGCTCGCCCGGCTGTTCGGGGCGCGCCGCCGCCCCGCACCGGACCGGACGGCCGCCGACGTCCCCGACACGACCCGGGGCCGGATCGAGAAGGGCTGGAACGGCCTTGAATGGGGCGCGACGGTCGCCCAGTTCACCGCCCGGTTCCCCAAGGCCGCCAAGCGCAACGGCGAGTGGTGGCTGACCGGTCTCGGACCGGAGTCGTTCTGCGGCCTGGTGATGGACGCCCAGTACGGCTTCAACGACCGCGACGAGCTGTACATGGTGACGTTCATCCCCGAGGTCGGAGACCGGGAGATGCTGCCGGTCGCCGCCCTGAACGAGCTGGGCGCGACCGACGACACGACCACCACCTGGACGGTCGGCGACGTCGAGGTGTCCGTCAAGGTCGCGGGCATCGTGGCCACGCTGATCCACCGGCGCTTCGCCCCCCGCTGACGCGGACGGCTCCGGTCGAACCGGGGGCCGGCGCGCGACGTCCTAGAGCGAGCATCACTCTCGCCGCAGAGCAGCAATCCTGTGGCATTGCGGACATTGCAGGAAAGCTGTGACGGCCTTGAGGGGGAGCATGATCGACGAAGACGACCCGCGAGCCGACGACCCGCGGGAGGACGGGTGGGACCGGCGCTGCGCCCAGGTCATCGCGCTCGCCATGGACCACGGGTTCGGCCGGCTGGTGGCCGGTCTCGGGGCGGTGCGCGCCGACCGCGGCCCGGACGGCGTCCGCGCCTGCGTGGTGGGCGGGTTCGGCACCGGCAGGACACATCTGATCAACCAGCTCGCCGGCTCGTACGCGCTGGACGAGGCGCCGGCCGCGGTGCCGCGCGCGGTCCGGGCTGCCCGCACGGGACGGGAGCCGGACGGGTCCGCCTCGCTCGACAACTCCTGGCTGCGCGAGGCCGGGCTCGAACTCGTCGACACCCCCGGCCTGTGGGGCGACGACGGGCGCGAGGCGGCCGAGGCGGTGTCGGCCGCGCTCGGCGCCGACGCGGTGGTCCTGACGGTGCGCGCCGTCGGTGGAGCCGACCTGCAAGAGCGCGGCCTGCTCGCCCGGCTGGCCGCGCAGCCCGGCGGCACCGTGCTGCTGGTGGTGACGATGCTGGACGAGGTGACCGGCGACCGCGACGCGGTCATGGAGCGCTACCGCCGCATCGCGGAGGCTGCAGGCGGGACCGTCGAGGTGTTCGCCGGGCCGGGCGGTGACCTCGTCCGGCCGCGATGGCCCGGCAACCTGGACGCCCTGCGGGCCCGCCTCACCGATCTCGGGGCGGCGTCCGGGCGGCGGAGAACGCGTGACCGGCGGATCTCGGCGGCGCTGTCCACCGTCTGCGACGAGCTGGAGGCGCTGGCCGACGAGGCGCTGGCTCCCGGCGGGACGGGGGAGGCGCGCCGCACCGGCGATCTCGAACACCGGGCCTCCCTCGCCCGCTGGTCGGTCGTCCGGCTGGAGGTGTCGGCGGAACGCGACCGCCTCCGCGCGCAGGTCGTCGCGCGGGTCTCCGCCCTGCAAACGGAGATCCTCGACGAGGTCGAGCAGCGGGTCGCCGAGCACACCGATCCGAAGGCGCTCTGGCTGGATGAGCTGGCGGGTGAGCTGCACTCCCGGATGACCGGCCGGATCGACGAGGACGAGTCGATCATCGGCGCGGCGTTCCGCCGGGACGTCCTGCGGGTCGCGGCCGAGCTGGACGCCATCGCGGGCCCGCGCCCGCACTTGGAGGTCACCGGCCCGGCCGCGGCCGGCGACCCCGCGCTCGCCGACGGTTCCGGCGCGTTCGCCGAGGCGGCGGGGCGGATGCGGGTGTTCTCCGCCGCGACGATCGACACCCTCGGCGGCCTCGCCGGCGAGGCGGGGGCGCTGCTGACCGAGCTGCTGTTCGGCGCGGTCGTCCCGGCCGATGCGCTGCCGCTACCGCGGTTGCTGGGGGACGTGGTCCAGCCGAGGGTGGGGGGACGGCTGATCGAGCGGCAGCGTTCGGCGGTCCGGGACGCGGCCCGGCTGGTGCTGGCCGGCTACGTCGCCGAGTCCGTCCGGCGCGGCGACGACCGGATCGGGGACCTGTACGAACGGCTGATGGAGGCGGGGGAAGAGCGCCTCGACGCCTGGTGGGCCGCCCGGCTGGCGGTCTGGGACCGGCCCGAGCGGGAGGCCGCCGACTGGCGCCGGCTGCGCGCCGAGGCCCGGCACCTGCGCGCGGAGATCACGAAGGCCGCCGACCGGACGGCCCACGACGACGAGGACGGGGAGCCATGGAACCCACCGGCAGGTTCGAGGACTGGACGCGCTGGCGAGCCCGGCTGATCGAGCTCTTCTACCGGACCCGCGAGATCGCCCGCGACCTGGAACGCGCATACGGCGACGACGGCGACGGCCTCGGGGTCGGGGTCGGGGGCGCGGGCGCGGGCGAGGGCGAGGGCGAGGGCGCGGGCGCGGGCGATGAGGCCGGCGCCGGCCGGGGCGAACGCGGCGACCGGTACGACCGGCTCGGGCACGCCTCGGAGTCGCTGGCCCGGGAGACCTTCCGGATCATGGTCTTCGGCGACTTCAGCAGCGGCAAGAGCACCTTGATCAACGCGATGCTCGGCGAGGAGCTGCTCCCCACCAAGGAGAACCCGACCACCGCGTTCACCACGATGCTGCGGTGGGGCGACACCCCTGGCGCCGAGCTGTTCCGGGAGCAGAACGGGCACCCCGAGACGGTCAGCGTCGACGAGTTCACCCGGCAGGTCGAGCTGGACCTGTACGACGGGCAGAACGACGCCCGCTCGCCCTACCTGTACGGCGTCGTCTACTGGCCGTTCCCGCTGCTGGCCAGCTCCGTCGAGCTGATCGACTCGGCCGGCACCAACGAGAGCATCGCGCGCGAGGCGATCACGCTGGACTTCCTGCCCAAGGTGGACGCGATCGTCTTCGTCACCACCGCCAAGGGCGCGTTCAAGAAGCACGACCAGGAGCAGTACCTGAACCTGCTGCGGACGCTCGGCCACTCCGACATCTTCTTCGTGGTCAACCAGTTCGACCTGATCCGCAAGGACAGCGACCGCGAGGGCGTCCGGAAGCGGTGCGCCGGGATCGTGGCCGACTACACCGACCGGCCCGAGCGGATCTTCTTCACCAGCGCCCTGGACGCGCTGGACGCGATCACCGACCCGGCCGCCGGGTCCACGCCCGCCGGGGACGAGGTGACCAGGCTCTATGACGCGCTGGCGCAGTTCTGCGTGGCGGAGCGGTCCCGCATCAAGATCCTCAGGCCCGCCGAGGTGCTGCGCCGGGAGGTGCTGGAACTGCGGCAGCGCGGCGCCCGCCGCCGCGGCCTGCTGCTGCGTTCGGCCGAGGACCTGCAACTGGACCTGGACCGGAAGAAGGAGACCAAGCAGAGCCTCGAACTGACCGTGGCCCGCATCGAGACCGCCCTGTCGGCGTGGGTGGAGGAGACCGAGCGCTTCGTCGCGACCGAGGTGGAGAACCATATCCTCAAGGTGCTGCCCGACGTCGAGGCTGACTGGCTCGCCGACCTGCCGAAGAAGCCCTCGCCGGCCTCGGTGCCGCGTAACCGCGGCGAACGCTGGCGGGCCGAGGTCCAGCGCGTCGACGACTTCCTCGACCAGCGGTTGCAGCGCGAGCTGTACCTCTTCGGCATCGACCCGAAGGGGCTGGCCGGCTCCCTGGCCACGCGGCAGGAGATGCTGGAGAACAGCCTGCCCCCGCTGCTCCGCGACTATGAGGGGCAGCTCGCCGGCCTGCGCACCGCCCTGCTCGGGGCGGACGAGGCGGCGGACGCCCGCCCGGAGCCCGGCCATCTCGACGGGCTCATCACCGGATGGAGCGCGCTCACCCCCCAGCCCGTCGTGCCCGGACTCTCGGCCACGAGCATGGCGGGCAGCGGCTCGATCGTCCTCGCCACGAGCGGCGTCGCGGCCGGGCTGGTCTGGGCCGGGCTGGCGACGGCGATGGTCGCCGGCCCGGTCGCGCTGGCCCTGGCCGCGGTCGGGGTCCCGATCGTCACCGGGCGGCTCCGCCGCCGCCAGGTGCGGACGAACGCCGCCCGCGAGTACCGCGAGGAGCTGCGCCGCGCGGCCAACGAGATCGCCCTCCGGTACGCCGAGCGCTACGCCGACTCCCTGCGCGCGCAGATCGAGACTCTGGGCGGCGAGCTGAACCGCTCCATCCACGAGACCATCGACGACGCCGAGAAGGTGATCGAGAGGCTCCGGGCCGGCCGTGCCGAGGCCGAACGCCATGGACGTGCGCTGGCCGAATGGGAGGAGTCCCTCGGTGAGATCGAGAACTCGGTGGGCGTCCTGGTCAAGGAAGTGCTCGACGGGCTGCGCTGACCGGCCCCCGGCACCGGTCCCCGGCACTGGTCTCCCGGGTAAGAAACTGCTACCCGGCGGCCAGTGAACCCAGTCCTTTGCAGAACCGGATCAACACCAGATGGACGACGACACACCATGAGAATCCGGAGTAGCGGCACTGACCACGCGTCTCGTGCGAGTTCCGGCACCGCACCCGTTTTCCTTGAATAACACCGTTTAATTCCGGCGCATCGGCTCCGCCGGCGGACCGGTGGTCCATTCGGAGATCGAATATCGATGGCGCACCGCAGGGTCGTCGGGGTGCGGTGACCTGCCCGCGGATGGCCATCGTCGATCCAATTGGTGGATGGTCCGGGTTCATCTGCTGTCAAATACGGGCAAAGCTCGCCTTTTATGGCATACACGGTCTTTTTGATTGTGCTCCCTATTTTTCCCACGGGTTTGATGGGAAACATGGGTCTGGCGCCCGCCCCGGATTCGTGCTTATTGTGTCGTCGGTCAGAGAACTAATCGTGATCTCGGCGGCGTGATCGCGATCCGCGAGAGCGGAAAGCCGCCACAAGATCGTCGAATGTGACATCGGTGGGGCCGCCAGAAGAATCGGCGGCGGGGGAGCTCTAATGGCGGACTTTAATTTCAGTGTCTTCGGGTCGGCACCGGCCGGTGATATCGATGACACCAGCCTGGTCGACGTGCTGGAGCGCGCGCTCGAATCGCCGCACGGAAACGCCGAATGGGAATCGGGCCGGAGTGGCCTGTGGTGTTATGTCAGCCCGGCCGGCTCCGTCCGGCACCCGCAGGGATGGAAGCTGCACGTCTCCGCGACCGCGGCTTCGGCGGAAGAGGTCCTCGCCCGGTCGCTGAAGGTGCTGCTGGCGTCCGGATCGGGATTCAAGTTCGCCTGCACCCTCGACTACGTCAAGCTGCTGAACGCGCGCAACACCTCCCGCGGCCACTCGGGGAAGTTCATCACGATCTACCCGGAGAGCGACGCCGAGGCGGTCCGCCTCGCGGCTGAACTCCACGATGCGACGGCCGGCCTGCCCGGCCCCCGCATCCTTTCGGATCGGCCTTACGCGCCCGAGAGTCTCGTCCACTACCGCTATGGCGCGTTCGTCGAAGAGCGCAGGATGACCAACGACGGATTCTACGCGTGGATGATCCTCGACCCGGACGGAAATCCCGTAGAAGACCGGAGGAACGGCACGTACGCGGCACCTTCCTGGGCGGTCTGCCCGTTTCCCGACAACGGAATGGGCCGTGCGGCGAAGCCGTCCGGCGGGTCCGGCGGGGTGATGCTGGGCGACCGGTTCCGGGTCAAGGAGGCGATCCGCTATCTGAACAAGGGGGGCGTGTACCGCGCGCTGGACGTCACGTCCGGCGACCTGGTGGTGATCAAGGAGGCGCGCCCCCACGTGGCCGGAGACGAGGCGGGAAAGGACACCCGAGATCGCCTCCGCGGGGAGGCACGGGCGCTGGAGGCGCTCAGGCACCTCGGCGTGGCGCCCCGCCCGATCCTGCTGTTCCCGCAGGGCGGCCACCTTTTTCTCGCCGAAGAGATGATTCCCGGGAAATCCCTGCACCAATGGGTGCCCGATCTGATCGGCGAGACCGGCTGGGGCGGGCATCTTCCACGCGCGTTCGAAATGGCCGCGCGGCTGGTCGACCTCGTGAGCACCGCGCATCGGGCCGGGCTCGTCCTCCGGGACTTCAGCCCCGGGAACGTCATCGTGCGCCCCGACGGCCGGCCCATCCTGATCGACCTCGAATTCGCGGTGAGCGTCGATGAGCCCGAGGACGGGCCGCCCGCTCGCGTGGGCACCCCCGGATACGGCGCCCCCGAACAATTGGCTGGATCACCGACTTCGATATCCGCGGACTATTACAGCCTCGGCGCGTCGCTCTGCTATCTGTTCACCGGCTCTCCACCCTATTTCGTGGACGACCTGCCGGCCGCCCGGCCGATGTCGGAGCGGCTCACCGAATGGCTGGCGGCCCGCTCGGTCGGCCTCGACCTGCCGCCCGGCCTCAGCCGGATGTTCCTCGGGCTGATGGCCGAGGAGCCGGAGCGGCGCTGGACCCCGTCCCAGGCACGCGAGCAGTTGCTGACCCCGCCGGTCCACGTGCCCGGACGCTCCGTCCCCCGCGCGCGCCGGGACGGCGTCCCCTCGGACGAGACGCGCGACCAGGTCCGGCGGGCCGTCGAGGGCATCACCGGCCACCTGATCGCGTCGATGACCCCGGACTCCGCCGAGCGCCTCTGGCCCGTCTCCTGCGCGCACGGGGCGCCCGACCCGTGCAGCCTCCAGCACGGCGCCGCCGGACCGCTGGGCGCGCTCGTCCGATGCTTCGAGCTCACCGGCGACCCGCGCGTCCCCGACGTCATCGGCACCGCCGGACGGTGGATCGCGCGGCAGCTCGACCAGGGCATGACCCGGCCGTCCGGGCTGTACTTCGGCACGGCGGGCACCGCGTGGTCGATGCTGGACGCGGGCCGGGCCATCGGCGACGACGCGCTGGCTGCCAAGGCCCTCGCGGTGGGGGACGCGCTCCCGGTGTCGGTGCCCAACCCCGACGTGACCCACGGGACGGCCGGCATCGGCCTCACCGCCCTGCACCTGTGGACGCGCACCGGCGACACGGCCTACGCCGACCGCGCCGCCGCCTCCGCCGACGCGCTCATCGCGTCCGCCGACGAGCGGTCCGGCGCCATCGGCTGGGCCACGCCCGCCGAGTACGAGTCCAAGCTGGCGGGCAAGCGCTACCACGGCTTCGCGCACGGCATCGCGGGCGTCGGCTACTTCCTGCTCGCCTGCGGCGAGGCGGCCGGCCGCGCCGACTGCCTGGAGCTGGCCGTCCGCGTCGGCGACACGCTGCTCGACCAGGCGTTCATCACCGAGCGCGAGGCCAAGTGGGGGGCCGGGACCGGTGACCAGCCGACGGCGCCGTACTGGTGCCACGGCGCGGCCGGCATCGCGGGCTTCCTGGTCAGGCTGCACCAGGCCACCGGCGACGAACGGTTCGCACGCGTCGCCGACCTGTCTGCCCAGGCCGTCGTCGAGAACGCCTGGCGCGGGGTGCTCGGCCAGTGCCACGGACTCTCGGGCAACGGCGACCTCCTGCTCGACATGGCCGCGGCGGGCGACCGCGACCGGCACGAGGCCGCCGCGTGGCGGCTGGCCCGCGTCATCATCGCCAACCGCGCGTACCGGGACGGGCACCTGGTGTTCCCCGGCGAGCAGGGCGCACCGGCGGTGTCGTGGGGGGACGGCGTCGCCGGCGTCCTCGGCTTCCTGCTGCGCCTCCAGCACCGGTCCCCCCGGATGTGGATGGCCGACGGGACCCCGCGCTTCCAGAACGCCGACACCCGCCCGTCCCCCCAGGCGGCCGACGCCCCGCCGCCCGTCCGGACGGCCTTTGGCCCGGCCTCTCAGGCGCGCGCGTCATGACCGCGTGCGTGCCGGATCTCCCGCCCATCCCGAGCCGGTTCGGTTTCGCCTTCTCGGGCGACGGCCGCTGGGCCACCTGCCTGCGCGGCAGCCAGGACGAGATCACGTTGGAGCGCTGGGACTTAGCCCGCTCCGCGCCGAGTCGCCGGACGGTCGCCGCCGGCCCGATCGACCGCCGCACCTGCGCGATCCCCCTCGATGACGGCCGCGTCGTGGTCATGCGGCCACCGGACGGCCCGTCGGGCCGCGGCGAGATCCTCCTGGCGGAGCCGCCGGAGTCGCCGGACGCGTCGACCACCACCCGGGCCACCTGCGCCACGCCCCCTATGCTCACCGGATACCTGCTGGCCGCCCCGTCCCCCGATCAGACGACGCTGCTCATCACGCTCGACGACACGCGCCATTCGCGGATCTGGCGGCTCTCGGGAAGGCGTCCGCACCTCGAACCGGTCCTGCGCGTCCCGGGGACGCTGTCGGGCGGCGTCTGGCTGGACGGCGGGCGGCTGCTCGCGCTCGACCACACCGCGCTCGACCACACCGCGGGCGGGCACCGCGCGAACGGAATCGTCGTCGACCTGCGGGAACGGAGCTGGCGCCGAGCCTGGTCGGTCTCCGCCACGAGCGACGACCGGATCGCGGCCTACAGCCCCCGCACGGACCACCTCGCGGTGACCAGCGGATCGCCCGGCGCCGAACGCATCGGCCTGCGGTTATCCGGCGCGGGTCCGGTGCGGTTCCCCACCGTCCTCAACCGGTCACCGCACCCGAGGACCCCCCTCACCTTCGACGCGGGCGGTCACCGCCTGCTGATCCACGAGGTGCACGGGGCCGCGTCCCGCCTGCTGGTCTACCTCCCGGCCGAGGACCGCGTCGAGCCGATCCCCGGCCCGGCCGGCACACTCTGGCCACCCGCGTCCTGGACGGGCGAGCCGATCCACATCCGGTTCTCCGCCCCGCACCAGCCCCCCACCCTGGCCACCGTCCCAGGCGCGGCCATCCCGGCCGCGACCACCGCCGCCGCCGGCGCCGCCGCGTCCACCTCCATCGCGTCCACCGGCGGTGTGGCCGGTCACCGCTGGTCGACGAGCCCGCATCCGGTGGACGACCGGGCGGCCTGGAAAGGCGCCGACCTCGTCGAGCTGCCCGGACCGGCGGGCACCATCGAGGCGATCGTCTATGGCGGCCCTGACTGGCGCCGCTCCCGCCACCTGGTGATGGCGCTGCACGGCGGCCCCCTCTCCTCATGGCGGTTCGAGTTCGACCCGCTGCTGCAACACCTGGCCGCGGCCGGCATCGCCGTGCTGGCGCCGAACTACCGGGGCAGCACCGGCTACGGCATGGAGCACCTGCGCCCCGTCATCGGCGACTGGGCCGGCCCGGACCTCGACGACGTCGTCCACCTCGCCCGCGCGATCACCGCCACCAGGGACGGCGGGCAGCCCCGCCCCATCCTGCTCGGCGCCAGCTACGGCGCGTACCTGGCGCTGCTGGCTGCCGGCGCCGATCCCGGCCTCTGGTCGAGATGCGTCGCGCTCGCGCCCTTCACCTCGGCGCCGAGCCTGCACCAGAGCGCGGACGCGGCGGTCAGGGACCGCGTGGCCCGGCTGAGCGGGCTCGGCCACGACGACCGGACGGGCCCGCGCCGCGACGTCCTGGACGGGTGCGGACGGATCACCGCGCCGCTGCTGCTGGTGCACGGAACCCGCGACCAGATCATCCCGGTCGGGCAATCACGGGCGCTGCGACGGCGCCTCCTCGAACTCGGCAGGACCGAAGGCCCCGACTTCGCCTACGTGGAAGTCGACGACGACCACGTGGCCGTGGTCCAGGCGTGGCCGGACGTCCTCCGCGAAACGGTGGTCCGCTTCTGCCTCGGCAGGGAGCGGCACCGATTTCATACCGGCCAGGAGGGGAGGTGAAATGAACGCTTTCGACGGTGACCTTGTGGCTGAGCTGCAGGAGCTGCCCGAGACCGACCCCATTGAGATCGACGGGATCCAGCTCGGGGGAACGTGCGCTTGCACGGGCCTGCTCACGTTGCTGAACACCATCTGTGTCGGCGTCTCCTGCTGACAGCAGTAGACGACGACCGTCCGCCGGGTCCGGTGAGCTAGCAGCCGAGCCCCACAGGACGCCGGTCACGGGCTGGTCGAAGGGCCGGCCCGTGACCGGACGCGCCCGATGCGTTCA
Source organism: Actinomadura xylanilytica (assembly GCF_030283145.1). GTDB lineage: Bacteria > Actinomycetota > Actinomycetes > Streptosporangiales > Streptosporangiaceae > Spirillospora > Spirillospora xylanilytica. The sequence goes on along the minus strand of NZ_JASNWE010000001.1, from coordinate 2,153,380 downwards.
GCGTCGAGACCGAACGGAGCCGAGAGCGTGGCCACGACACGAAGACGCCGTACGCTCCCCGTGCCACGCCGCAGAACGTCCGCCGCCCTGTCCGCGCCGGGCGGCGGACCCACCGGCGGACCCACCGGCGGACCCACCGGCGGATCCGCCCACAGGCCCTCTCATGGGCTCGCCTACCTGACCGGCTCGCAGGACGCCTCGAACGCGCTGCGCGTCCAGGGGGGCCGCCTGCTCCGCACGGTGGCGGGCCGCTCCCGGGCCATGATGTCCCTGCTGGCCGCGCTCACCCTCGCCCGCGTCGTCGCGTCCCTGATCACGCCCGTCATGCTCGCCGTCGCCATCGACGCAGGACAGGACGGGGCGGGACTCCCCGCCGCGCTGGCGGGCCTGGCGGCGGTGCTCACCGTGGCCGCCCTCGCCGACGCGGGCGAGGACCTCGTCGGCTCGTACTGCGGCAGCCGGATGACCGCCTGGCTCAGGCACCGCCTGGTCGGACGGGTGCTGGCGCTCGGCGTACCGGGCCAGCGGCGGTTCCCCACCGGGGACGTGCTGTCCCGCCTCACCGAGAGCGCCGCCGCCCCGGCCACGTTCCCGATCCTGCTGCTGTCGGGCACGGCCGCCGTCCTGACCACGGCCGGAGCCGTCATCGCGCTGGCCACGATCGACTGGCTGCTCGCGCTGACCCTCGCCGTCGGGATGGCGCCCGCGGTCGTGCTGCTGCGCGTCTTCGTCGTCAAGGCCAGTGAGCCCTTCGCCCGCTACCAGCGATGCCAGGCGGCGATCGCGACCCGGATGCTCGACGCCCGCCTCGGCGTCCGCACCATCCGGGCCGGCGGCACGGCCGCCCGCGAGGTCGGCCGCATCCTCGCACCGCTGCCGGACCTGCACCAGGCCGGGCTGCGCACCTGGGCCGCGCAGCGACAGGTGAGCTGGCGCCTGTCGCTGCTCGCGCCCCTCCTCCAGATCCTGGTGCTGTCCATCGCCGGCGTCCGCCTCGCCACCGGCGACATCACCACGGGCCAGCTCGTGGCCGCCTCGTCCTACACGGCCATGGCCCTCGGCTCCGCCAGCCTGTTCGACACGCTCGTCGCGCTGCTGAACTGCCAGGTCGGCGCGGGACGCGTCGGCGAGATCCTGGGCACCGCCCCGGCCGTCGTCCCGCCCGCGCGCCCGGCCCCGCTCCCGGACGGCCCCGGCCACCTGCGGCTGCGCGACGTCACCGTCCGGATGGGGGACCGGACCGTGCTCGACCACCTCGACCTCACCGTCCCCGCGGGCACCAGCGTCGCCGTCGTCGGCGCCTCGGGGACGGGCAAGAGCGTGCTGGTCTCCCTGGCCGGACGGCTGCTCGACCCGGACGCGGGACGGATCGAGCTCGACGGCGTCCCGATCGACACCCTCGCGCTGCCCGAGCTGCGCCGCACCGTCGCCTACGCCTTCGAACGGCCCGCGCTGCTCGGCGCGACCCTGCACGACATGATCGCCTACGCCCGTCCCGAGGCGACCCGCGCCGAGGTCCGCGAGGCCGCCCGCGTCGCGTCGGCCGACGACTTCGTCCGCGCGCTCCCGTCCGGCTACGACACCGCGCCGGCCGACGCCCCGATGTCCGGCGGTGAGCTGCAACGCCTCGGCCTCGCCCGCGCGGCCCTGAGCGCCGCGCGCGTCGTCGTCCTGGACGACGCCACCAGCAGCCTCGACACCGCCACCGAGCTGCGGGTGACGCAGGCCCTGCAACGCGTCCTGACCGGCCGCACCTGCCTCGTCGTCGCCCACCGCCCCGCCACCGCCGCCCGCGCCGACCTCGTCGCCTGGCTGGACGGAGGCCGCCTCCGAGCCCTCGCCCCCCACACCCGCCTCTGGCCCGACCCCGACTACCGGGCCATCTTCACCCCCGCGCCCACGTCCACCCCCCGGCCTGGGCGCGGATGAGGTCCTCGGCCGGTCTCCGGCTGCTGCGGGAGCATGCGAGCGGGCGGTCGCCGGCGGCGCGGCGGCTGGCGGCATGGTCCGCCCTCGAGGCCGTGCCGGTGTTCGCGTCCGGGCTGCTGCTCGCCACGGCGATCGACCAGGGGTTCCTCCCGCGCAAACCGCTCGTCGGCCTGGCATGGCTCGCGGTCCTGGCCGTCCTGTACGCGCTGGGGGCGCTCGGCACCAGGCAGGTCTACCCGTCGCTGGCCGCCCTCGTCGAGCCGTTGCGCGACTCGCTGATCACCGACGTCGTCACCGCCTCGCTCCGCCGCATGATCGACGACGAGCCGTCCGGAGGGGCCGGGGTGTCGCAGGTGACCGAGCAGGTCGAGGCGGTCCGGGCGCTGCTGGCCACCGCGATCCGCAACATGCGCCAGCTCCTGTCCGCCGGGGTCGCGGCGCTGCTCGGGCTCGTCCTGCTGTCCCCGCTCCTCGCGCTGGTCATCACCGTGTTCGTACTGCTCGGGGCGGCCGTGTTCGCCGCGTTCCTGCACATCCAGATCGGACGCTACCGGGCCGTCATCCGGCACGCCGAGGACATCGGCGAGACGGCCGCGGCGGTCGTGCAGGGCGTCCGCGACGTCGTGGTCTGCGCGGCCGAGGACCGGGCGGCCCAGGCGGTCGCCGGGGCGATCGACGCCCAGGCCGAGGCGCTGCGCGCGTTCGCCCGGTCGCGGCTGCTCCGGCTGCCCGTGCTGACGCTGGGCGTGCACGTGCCGCTCCTGGCGCTGCTCGCGATGTCCCCGTGGCTGATCGCGCACCACCACCTCACCGCCGGGCAGGCGGCCGGAGGGGTGAGCTACCTCATCACCGCCCTGCAACCGGCCTTCGTCGTCCTGGTCGACGCCGGCGGGACGCTGCTGCTCAGCCTGGCCGTCGTCCTCGGACGGCTGGCCGAGGTCTGCGCCCGCCCGGCCGGCGCCCCGGAAGCGAAGGTCACGATCGTCCCCACGTCCCACGACGTCGCGGCCGAGCACGTCACGTTCGCCTACTCGCCGCACGCCGAACCCGTGTTCACCGACCTGTCCCTGCGGATCGCCGCGGGCGCCCACCTCGCCGTGGTGGGGCCGAGCGGCGTCGGGAAGTCGACCCTCGCGAGCCTGCTCACCGGCCACCTCGAGCCGCAGAAGGGCGACATCAGGCTCGGTGGCGTGCGCCTGGCCCGGGTCGGCGCGGAGCGGCTGCGGCGGACGATCACGCTCATCCCGCAAGAGGCGTACGTCTTCGCCGCGACGCTGCGGGAGAACCTCGTCTACCTGCGGCCACAGGCCACCACCGCCGACCTCGAGAGGGCCGTCGACGCCGTCGGGCTGCGCGAGACCGTCGACCGTCTCGGCGGGTACGACGCGGAGATCCCTCCCGGCGGCGGTCCGCTGTCCCAGGGGGAGCGCCAGCTCATCACCCTCGTCCGCGCCCACCTGTCGGCCGCCGCCGTCGTCATCCTCGACGAGGCGACCTGCCACCTCCACCCGGCGGCGGAGGCGCGGGCCGAACGGGCCCTCGCGGCCCGCGGCGGCACCCTCATCGTGATCGCGCACCGCATCAGCTCGGCCCAGCGCGCCGACCAGGTGCTGCTCATCGACGGCCCCCGCCCGATGCTCGGGACGCACGAGACCCTCCTCCGCCACAGCCCCCTCTACGCCGAACTCGTGGGGCACTGGCGGTCATGACCCCGGCGAGAGCGACGCTCAGGCTCCGTCCCGGACGGGGTGGCGGCGGTCGCTGACGCCCTGCATCACGCCACGACCCCTTGCGGCCGACCAGGCCGTCCAGCCCCGGTTGAGCACGTACGCGGCCAGCAGGATGAGCGTGACCGCTCCGTCGGCGATCAGCGCCGCGCCGGCGCCGTCGGTCCCGCTCCCGAAGGACAAGGCGGCCAGGGTCAGGCCGAGCTTGTTGAGGATGGCGAGCTCCCAGATCCCGGCGTAGAGCCGGGGGCGGTAGGCCAGCAGCAGGAACACGCCCGCGAAGACACCGAAGCCGAGCATGCGCCAGGTCTCGACCATCCGTGTGGCCGGTCCGGCGTCCGCGACGGTGCTCACTGCGCTGACCACCGCGGCGACGGCACCGGCGGCGGCGAGGACGAGCAGAGCCCGCGCGACGCGGTCACGGATCCGCGCGGAGCCGGTGTCGGTCTCGACGTGAAGGGATAGAGCATGAGCGGGCATCGACGTCACCTTTCGCCCTAACGGTGTTAGGGTTGCAACCTAACACTGTTAGGGCATTTCGGGAAGGCAGGACGGATGACTTCCTCCGCACTGAGCCGGCTCACCCCACGAGCCCGGGAGATCGTGCAGACCGCGCGGCTGCTCCTCGAGCGGGAGGGCCCTGATGCACTGTCGATGCGTCGCCTCGCCGCCCAACTCGGGATCCGCGCCTCCTCGATCTACGAGCATCTCCGCGACAAGCAGGCATTGGAGGCGGCGCTGATCTCGGTCGGCTTCGAGGAGCAGGCCGAACTGTTCGCGCAGGCCGTCCATCGATCCGATGTCCCGATCGCCGCCCTCACCACCGCGTACCGCGACTTCGCGCGCCGCCAGCCGAACCTCTATCGGCTGATGACCGAGCGGCCCCTGCGCCGCGACCTGCTCGCCCCCGGCGTCGAGGACGCTGCCGCGATGCCGCTCCTCGACGCCACCGGCGGTGACCGCGAACGCGCACGGGCCATCTGGGCCTTCGCGCACGGCATGGTCATCCTCGAGCTGAACCAGCGCTTCCCGCCTGACGCGCATCTCGACACCACCTGGCGCAAGGGCATCGACGCGTTCCAAGGCACGCCCTGATGAGGCCGGGGCGCTTTCGGCGTTCACGAGCGGGGATCAGGCGCGGAAGGGTGATCAAGAAAACCAGAACGCCCCCGGCATAGCCGGGGGCGTCCCTGCTGGTCCACAGTGTCGCCCTGAAAGCGCCCCCGGCAGGATTTGAACCTGCGGCACCCGCTTTAGGAGACAGGTGATCACCACTCACACGAGAAACTCTCGACCTGCGCAAACGAGGCCACTGTCGACACTCCAGCGAGCGGATTGGGGACGCATTGGGAATGATCAAGCACTGAGCCGCTCTTGGCGGAGATCCCTCCTGCACCCGTCCCACCTATCAAGCCTCGTGTCAGACGCTGCTGAGCGGCGCAACGAGAGGTCTGATTCACGGCCTGCGTAGCCCCCGGCGGCTGCGGTGGCAGGTACCTCGCCGCGCACTCCACAGAATCGCAAAACGGTGCCAGCGCTTCACGGCAGGGAAGCTGCGCAGGTCACACGCTCTTGGGTCGAGGTGCGTCCGTGCCATCGATGTGGTTGCGCACCTCTCAGAGGCGCTCGCCGCCAAAAGTATTGTTGCAGGTCAACGGATTACGTGTACTTCTGCGGCATAATGCGGCAACCCTCGATCCAGTCCAGGTTTGCTCGCTGCCTGGGGTCAGAGGGTTGTGCGGATTCTGTGGATTGCGCGGCGCTGCTTCTGATCGAGTCTGATCCCTGAGCCCGATACCGACAGTCGCGGCTCTGGAGCCGTTTCCGTGTGTACCGCCTGCTGTGCCTGACGTCGGCCAACGACCGGACGCAGAGCCGAAGACACTCATCGGCGATCAATAGGACTTGTGAAGCAGAGCTATTATTGCCAGTGTGACGAACAAAAGGAGGGAAACTCGGAAGAATCTAATTCCCATGCGGAGAGAATGGTGCTTCGTTGAGTGTTGATAGATTGCACCCCAAAGTTCCGCCGATGCTCCCTTGAGAGTTTCCTCCGCAGTTTTCGATTGCAGTGCGGTGAAGAAATCCTGAAAGTTTCCATTCGCTCTAAGAGTGTCGCCCCAGTTGAAGAGGAATCTCGGCGGCAATTGGTCGCGAAAGGTTTGACGGCTAGTCCTACGTCTCTTGTAGGCAGAGACGGCACCCACGCAGTACCATATAGATATTGAAATCGAGGCGACCGTCACTAGTACAATTGCCACAAAAGATATAGATATAGCGTCTATCTGCCAGCTCTTATTTGTGCTTTTTGTATTGTAGCTGTTGAGTAACACTGTAGTACCGGCGAGTAGGAGAGCGTTGGCGCTAACAAGAAGAGAAGCCCGGGACGCTGTTGCAGCTCGAATCTGATCGTATCGTGTTATGTTCCACTTGACGAGGTCAAGTAGTTCCCTGTCTTGTTCAGCACGATTTAAGCGGTCGGACTCTCTGTCGCGTCTTGAGTAAAACATTGAGTGCCCGCTCTGAAGGGAGGGAAGTGTCAGATGGGATCAATATTCATTAGCTATAGGAGTGCAGACGATGCCTATGCGGCTGCACTGTTGGATCAGATGCTATCTCAAATGTTCGGTCGCAACAACGTGTTTCGCGCTAGTAGGTCCATCGTCCCAGGTAGCGACTACGAGTCCGCTCTACTTGCGGGAGTTGAGTCTTCGAGAGTAATGCTTGTAATCGTAGGGAAGAGTTGGAGAGAAGGCGTAGAGGCTACTGGTGGGAAGCTCTTTGGTTCGGATGACTGGGTTCGCAAGGAGATTGCTAAGGCCCTTGAGGTTGGGGTCGTTATCATCCCAATCCTTATATCGGGGGCTCCCAGGTTGGCCGAGCTGCAATTGCCTCAAGACGTGCGTAAATTTAGTTCGTTTCAATATATGCGCTTTGATTATAGGAATGTCGAGAACGATTTCTTGAGGATCGGGCAGGAGGTTGCACATTATGTCTCTGGCGCGGAAGACTTGCAAAGTAATGCTATTGCCAGCGCACTGCGTGAACTCGCCGATAAGGTGGAAGCGTTGAATGATTAACCCCATGTTCCGGTGCTGGATCGGTGCATCGGCTGCCCCGGATAGTCTGGTGTGCTAGGTGCCGAGAAGTCGGATATCGGACCCGTGCTCTCGACTCGGTGTTCTCGCGTGCAATGGATAGGGCCCCTGTCTGGCATCGCCGAGACAGGGGCCCTATCGAGATTCGAATTATGCGTCTAGGTAGCAAAACGCCGGTTTTGGGTGCATGAGGAAGTCGTGGTGGGAGATGTTCCAGGCGTAGGCGCCGGACATGGAGAACGCCACCAGGTCCCCTACGGTGATGTGGCCGGTGGGGATCTCGCGGGCGAAGACGTCCTTTGGTGTGCAGAGTTGGCCGACTAGGGTGACGGGTTCGTTGGTCACTGTGGGACCGGCGCTGTCGCGGTTGAGCACCACGAAGGGTTGGTTGTGTTGCTTGGTGACGGGTGTCCGGATGTGCATGGTGCCGCCGCGTAGGACGGCGTACCACTGACCGTGTGCCTTCTTCACGTCCAGTACCTCGGTGACGTACCACCCCGAGTAGACGCTGATGGAACGGCCCGGCTCGATGCGCAGAGTCTCGCCTGGCTGGGCCATGGCTGCGATCCCGGCGCCGTACTGTTTCCAGTCGAATCGGGTGTTGGGCGTCCTGTAGTCGACTGCCATGCCGCCGCCGAGGTTAAACTCACGCGGCCCGGTGTGGCCGATCCTGTCGAGCCACGTCCGGCCCCAAGCGAGGATCTCGGCGGACTGGGCCACCATGGCCGACGCGTCGAGGCCGGACGCGAGGTGCGCGTGGATTCCGCGCAGGTGGATCTCTGGGGAGGCAGACAGGATGTCTGTGCAGGACTCCATAAGTCCCGGGTCCATGCCGAACGGGCCGCTCATGGCCAGCGCGACCCCGCTGCGGTCGCCAGCGAGGTTCAGCCGTAGAAGGACGTCGACTTCACGGCCGGTTGTCCGGGCGATGCTCGCGAGGCGAGTGAGTTCGTAGGGGCTCTCGACGTGGATCCGTTCGACGCCGAGGTTCAGCGCCAGCTCGAGTTCGTCATCGGTCTTGCCGGGGCCGCCGAAGGCTAGGCGCGCGTCCGGCAGCGCCTCGCGGACGTGCGCCAGCTCGCCGCCGGACGCGACTTCGATTCCGTCGACGTATGGGGCCAGGGCACGGAGGATCGGGGCGTCCGGGTTGGCCTTTGCGGCATAGAAGATCTCTGGCGCTCCGGGGCCGGAGAGAGCCTCCTTGACCTCGGCCGCGTGCCCTCGGAGCGCGGCCAGGTCGTAGACGAACGCGGGCAGTTCGGCCTTGCGGGCTAGGGCCTGGGCGTGGTCTTCGACGAGACGCGTGATCACTGGGTGGTCTCCGGTTCAGGCGAGCGGGAATTCGTACTGGGCCGTGAGGTAGTGGGCGGGGGCGACGGAGATGGTCACCTCGACGGCCCGTCCCTCGGCGGTCATGCCCACGTGCGTGATCTCCACAACGGTACGTTCCGGGCTGATCTCCAGCGCGTTGGCTTCGGCGTCGGTGGGCAGACGGCTCGGAACGATCTGTTCACGCGCCGACACCTGCGGGTAGCCGAGTTCGCCGAGGGCGCTCTTGACGCCGCCGACGATCACGGGGCCTTCCTCTTCGAGGACGGTCCCGCCTGCGATGTCCAGCGGGAACCAGCTGGCGTTAAGCCGGATGGGGATGCCGCTGGCCAGCAGACGCCGGCGCCGGACGAGGCAGTTCTCTTCCCCGGTCGACACGCCCAACATCTCGGCTACGGCCACCGGTGGCTCGGCGTGCTCGGTGGTGATCTCGTGCTGTGGCTCTAGGCCGCGGCTACGAACCTCGGCGTCGAACGCCCCGCGTGCGCCCTGGTTCTCCCGGGTCATCCGGTCGTAGCGGGCGGGTGAGTGGAGCATCGGCGGAAGCCACGTGACCATCGTGCCGCGGCCCTGCCGAGGCCGGACGATGCCCTCGGCCGCGAGCACCTGCATCGCTCGGTTGACCAAGCTGCGGGATGCGCCGTACCGGTCGGCAAGCTCTGGCTCTGCCGGCAGGACGGACCCCGTTGGGTACCGGCCCTCGACGATCTCCTGACGGATTTTCGTGGCGATCTCGCGGAACCCGTGCCGCTCCGAATGCTGCATCTACCTGCTCCTTCCTAGCCCCTTAGGGCTACCTAATCAGAGACTACGGCATACGCCAAACGATTGGCACCCCTTGACATCCGTCGCGGGATGGCCACAATTAGAGGCAAGACAGACGCCAAACGTTTGGCGTATATCTCAATGGGAGGAGATGGTCCGGATGTTCCCGCAGAAGTCCAGCAAGGTCGGTCAGTGGGTCGCCGGTGTGGTGGTCGCGGTGTACGCGGTCAACAACCCGACCTCGGCCGCGCACATGATCAACAAGATCGTCGCCGCGATTCAGCAGTTCGCCGGCGCGCTGGGCTGACCGATGCCCCTCTACCGCCCGCCGGTCCCGGTGCACACGCCACCAAGCACGCAGCCGGGGCCGGTGTCCCGATCGATCACGAATCTCACCAGGGAGTTGCCCGTGTCCGCTCGTATGACCGTTTTCGAGAGCCTGCCCGCCGTGGACCTGCGCGGTATGCCCATCGAGGGCGCACAGTGCCGGTTCGATCCCGAGCTTCACGACTGTCCGGCGCAGGAGTCGCCGGACGAGCGCGCGGCGCGTGAGGTCGTCGCCGCCGAGGTGTGCGCGTCCTGCCCGCTGCGCGACGGATGCCTGAACTTCGCGCTTCGGATCCTGCCCACCTACGGAGTGTGGGCCGGATTCACCGCCGACGAGATCGCCGAATTGTCCGCCCTCGACATGGGCGAGGTGGCCTGACGTGACGACTCGTTCCGTCATCGCGCAGCGTTCCGGCCCGGTGCCGCTGTCGCTGGACCTGCCGGCCGGCGTCATCACGGTGACCGCCAACCCGGCCCGCACGGTCGCCGAGGTCACCGTGACCGCCCGTGGAGATGACCCCGCCCTGCACACCGCCGTCCGTAACGCGGTCCTGCGGTGGGACGAGCGCCGCGGCGCGCTGGTCGTCCAGGTTCCCGAGGTCGCCGGTAACGCCGGTCAGACGGTGTTCGGCAACCGTGGCGTCACGGTCGTGCAGTCGTTCGGAGACGTCCCCGCGGGAGTGACGATCACCGGCTCGACCATCACCGGCGGTGTGGTCACCGGTGGTGGCCGGGTCGTCATCGACGGCGTGACCGTCACCGGTGGCGGCATCGAGGCCGCCGGCCAGATCGAGATCACCGCCCACGTACCCGAGGGCTCCACGGTGGGCGCGCTCACCCGCTCGGCACCGCTCAACGCGGTTGGAGAGTTCGCCGAGGTCGACTTCACCTCCACCTCCGGTGACCTCAACGTGGGCGGTACCGGCGCGCTACGCGCCAAGACCGTTTCGGGTGACGTCGCCGCCGCCGCGGTGGACGGTTCGGCGGTGGCGCGGTCGGTGTCGGGGGACATCCGACTCGGCCGCGCCGACGACATCCGGGCCGTCTCCACTTCCGGTGACGTCACGGTCGCCGACTTCGGGGGCCACGCCAAGATGTCCACCGTCTCCGGAGACCTCACCCTGCATGCCGCCGAGGGCGGCATCGTGTGCGCCCGCACCGTGTCCGGCGACGTCACAGTCACCGCGTCCGGCGCCGCGCTCGCCGAGGGACTGACCATCAACGCCACCTCCCGCTCCGGGCACGTGAGCACGCCCACCGACACCCCGCCCACCACCGCGCGTGCCCGCCGGCCGCGCCGCACCACCAGGGGCGCCTGATGTTGGGCGCTGACGCGAGCGTGTTCCCGTCGGTGTTCGTGGCGCTGTACGCCGCGCACGAGGTCGGGGACCACTGGTTGCAGACCAACGGGCAGGCATGCGGCAAGGGCGCCGCAGGCTGGACCGGCCGCCTCCTGTGCGCCCGGCACGTGGCCACCCTGACCGCCGTCAAGGCCGCCGCGCTGACCGTGGTCGCCATGGTGCTGGCACTGCCCCTCAACCCCTACGCGGTCTCCGCCGCGCTGGCCGTGGACGCCGTGTCGCACTACTGGGCCGACCGCCGCACCACCCTGGTGGCACTGGCCGACTGGCTCGGCCGCACCCTCGTCCCCGGCAAGGGCGGCTTCGCTCGACTCGGAGACGGCGCCACCGCACCCACCGGAACCGGCGCCTACGCCCTCGACCAGTCATGGCACATCGGCTGGCTGGCTGCAGCCGCGCTGGTTGCCTCGCTGGGGGTGTCGGTATGAGCGGGCGCATCGAGTTGCGGCCGGACGGCCCACACAGCGACGACTACACCGCCGAGGTGGCCCGCGCGCTGGCCGAGTCGGTTCGGGTACTGAACTACGCGACCGGTTCGCACGCCGAGCGTGGCTTGCAGCACCCGCAGACCGTCTATGACGTGGTCGGGAACCTGGCGGCCAGCGCCGCGGGGCTGGGGCAGTTGCTCGGCCAGCTGGCGGAGTTCCTCACCCACCAGGCCGCGGCCGGCCATCTCGCCGACACCTCCGGCGCCGACCCGATCGTTGTCACCGCGGACGCCCGCGAGCAGCTGGCCGCGGCCCACACCGCAGGGTCCGCACTGTCCCGCGCCCTCGGTCTGGCGCAGAGCGCAGTGTCCGGGCTGTACGTGCTGGACGGCGATGCCGAATCGGGGGACTGGTCATGACTCGGCGCCGTAGCTCCGCGATGTTCTTCGACCCGACCGGCGCCCGGTACGGCATCCCCACCTGGCCGTGGCGGATGGCACCGCCGCACCTGCTCACCGTCCGCCAGCTGGCCGCCCGCGGCTTGCGCCCCGGTGGACAGCCGGTCGTCGCTCAAGTGCTGTGGCGGTCGCGCCGCTACAACGCCCCCGGTGGTATCCGCGCCGCCTACCTGTACGACGAGCGCCTTGCCCTGCCCAAGCGCGTCCCGACCGACCGGCAGCGCGCCGCCCTCGGCAAGGCGTTGGCCGCCCGCCGCGTCTGCCCCGACTGCCGACGCGATGCCGGTTACGTCCTTCCGCGCCATCTGGGCGTCTGCCTGGACTGCGCGACCGAAGTGGAGGTCACCGCAGCATGAACCCGACCGCCCCCTACCTCGCCCCCGTGGCCCTCGGCGCACAAGCCACCAAGCACGCCGCCGAGACCACCGCGCCCCGACCGATCACGAATCTCAACGAGGCCCCGACCCATCGCCCCCGGCGCGCCGGTCCGGCCAAGCGGTGCCCCGCGTGCCGCGCGGAGTTGGACGGCGGCCCAGTCCACTTCCGGTGCGCGCCGTGCAGCAAGGCCGTGATGGCCGCCGACCTGGACATCGAGTACCGCGCCCCCGACACCACCACCGAAACGAGCATGGGGAGGGCCGCCGCGTGACCGCACAACACACCGCCCCGCCCCTGGCGCCGTCCCTCGGTATCCCGGTCGCCCCCGAGTTGGCCGCCGCCCTCGGCGCTGAGGGGGAGGTCCCCTCCGATGCCCGTGGCCGCGCGTTGACCAGTAGCGAGTTCACCGCGGTTGCGACCGTGGCCGCGTTGGTCGCGGTCCTGGGCGTGCTGGGGTTCGTCAACAGCTTCACCGCCGTCGCCGATGCGTCCCGCTCGTCGTTCGGTCGGCTGGCTTGGACGGTGCCGCTCGGCATCGATCTGGGCATCGGCATCTTCGCTGCACTGGACATCGTGCTTGCCCGACTGGACATGCGGGTCAAGTGGCTACGCCTGATCCCCTGGGCCCTGACCGCCGCAACGGTGTACCTCAACGTCGCCGACGAACACACCGTGTTCGGGAAGGTCGCCCACGCGATCCTGCCCGGACTGTGGGTCATCGCCGTTGAGGTCGCCGCGCACGTCATCCGGATCCGCGCCGGTATCGAGGCCGGTACCCGGATGGACGGCATCCGCACCTCCCGGTGGCTCATGGCGCCATGGCCCACGCTCAAGCTGTGGCGCCGCATGGTGCTCTGGGAGATCCGCTCCTACCCCGACGCCCTCGGCCGCGAGCGTGACCGTCTCCTCGCCCTGACCGACCTTCAGGACACCTACGGGCGGTGGACGTGGCGCCGCAAGGCCCCTCGCCGCGTCCGCGCCTTGTACCGACTCGGCGAACTCGTCCCCGCCCCCGCCACGTCCGCCCCGTCCGGTGCCCCGTCCGATCATTCGTCCGCGGGCGCGCCGAGTCTGCCCGAGGGGGACCGTCCCGCGCTGGAGGCCGGACCGTCCGCCACACCCGTCCCCGCTCCGTCCGATCCGCCGTCCGACTCGCCGTCCACCGTCCGGACCCGGACGAGGAAGCGGACGGCCGCGGCCAAGTCCACCACCCGTACCGGCGGACGGTCCGCCCGCTCGTCTCGCCCCGGCACGCGGACGCGGAAGCCCGCGGCGCCCGACGTGGACGACCTCATGCCGCTCGGCTGGCGCATCGCCGCCGACCTTGACACCCGCGGCCAGGCGCTCACTCGCGACACCCTCGCCGGCCAGCTCCGGGAGGCCGGCCACACCGCCGGAAACGCCCGCGTCGGCACCCTGCTCGCTCGCCTCAAGACCGAAGCCCCTACCGACCCCACCACCCCGCCGGCCGGTCTCGACCGGCCCACCGTGGCCGCGGTCCCGACCGCCGAGGGAGATGACCCGCGATGAGCTTCACCAAGGCCATGGGCGAGGTTGTGCCCCTGCCCCTCCCACACCCCGGCATCACCACCCCCGCCCCCAAGGTCGACCCGACCGGACCGGCGCCGGACGCCGGAAGCGGCACCCCGCCAGCCGTCCCGCCGCCTCCGCCGGTCGGGCCGTCCGACACCCCGGACGACAACGCCGACGGCGGGGACGGGGACGCGCTTGAGGGCCGCGTGTTGGTCGACCGGCCCGGCGCCGACGAGCGCCCGGACGTGCGTGCCCGACGCATGGCCGGCGAGCGAGCGCAGCGCCGTCCGATCGTCGCGCCCTGGCTGCGCGACCGTGACGAGGCACGCGCCACCGTCCGATGGGCGGTCGGATACGCCGGCCACATCACCGGCTACCACGCCACCCGCATACCGCTGTACTCGCTTCGGTTGGCCGGACGGTCCCCGCGCGGGCTGTACCGGGTGGTGGCCGGCACGTGGCGGTGGACGTTCGACATGGACGCCCGCCCGCTGCGCGTCCACGTGGTCGACCGCAAAGACCACGATGCCTACCTCAAGCTGATGAGCGAGCGGAACGACCGGGTTCGCGCCCGCACCCTCACCACCGGCGCCGGTCTGGCCGGTGTGGGCCTGGCCGCCGCGGCCGTGACCGCCGCCGGTGGCGTCACGCAATCCGCGGTTCTGGCCGCGCTGGTGTTCCTGCTCGGCTGGATCGGCACGCCCACCGACAAGCGCGTCCTCGACACGGCCGTTGTGTCGACCAAGGCCCCCAAGCTCACCAGCGAGATCGTCGTCCGGGCGCTGGCCGCTCTGGGGATCGCCGAGGTCAACAAGGCGGTCGGGAAGGGCGGGCAGGGCATCACCTTTCCCGCGCCGATCACCCGGGACGGCCCCGGTTGGCGCGCCGAGGTCGACCTTCCGTACGGCGTCACGGCCACCGACATCATGGAACGCCGCGACCGCCTCGCCTCCGGGCTCCGCCGGCCGATGGGGTGTGTCTGGCCCGAACCCGCTCACGACCAGCACGCCGGCCGCTTGGTCCTGTGGGTCGGGGATCAGGACATGAGCCAGGTCAAGCCGCTGTCCGGGCCGCTGGCCAAGACCGGAGCGACCGCCGACCTGTTCAAGGCGGTTCCGTTCGGCACCGACCAGCGCGGACGGCCCGTCACCGTCGAGCTGATGTACGCCAACGCCCTCATTGGCGCTATGCCCGGCATGGGTAAGACGTTCGCCATGCGGATCCTCGCTCTGTCCGCGGCCCTCGACCCGACCGCCCAACTTCGGGTGTTCGAGCTGAAGGGCACCGGTGACCTGTCGGCCATGGAGAAGGTCGCCCACCAGTACGGGTCCGGGCAGGATGACGAGACCCTCGCCGCGGCCCTGGACGCGCTTCGTGAGGTCCGAAAGGACCTGGAACGCCGAGCGAAGACCATCCGCAAGCTGCCCAAGGACATCTGCCCGGAGAACAAGGTCACCCCGCAGTTGGCTGCCAAGCGATCGCTGGGGCTGTACCCGCTGGTCTTCATCCTGGACGAGTGCCAGAACCTGTTCGCCGATCCCGACCTGGGTGACGAGGCCGCCCGGCTGGCCATCGACATCATCAAGCTGGGCCGCGCCCTGGGCGTCATCCTGCTGCTGGCCACCCAGCGGCCCGACAAGGACTCGCTCCCCACCGGCGTCTCGGCGAACGTGGGACTGCGGTTCTGCCTGAAGGTCATGGGCCAGACCGAGAACGACATGATCCTGGGCACCTCGATGTACAAGAACGGGATCCGCGCCACCACCTTCACGAAGAAGGACAAGGGCATCGGCTACCTGGCCGGCGAAGCCGACGATCCCCAGATCGTCCGCGGCTACTACATCGACAACCCCGCCGCCGATCGCATCGCCGACCGCGCCCGCGCGCTCCGCAAGGCCGCCGGCACCCTGACCGGCATCGCCGCCGGCGAAGACCCCACCCCCACCACCGACCAGGGCGCGTCCCTGCTGGAAGACCTCGCCGCGGTCATCGCACCCAGTGAGGACAAGGTGCACTCACAGGTCATCGTCGACCGCCTCGCCGAACTCCGCCCCACCGCCTACGGACCGTGGGCCGACCTGGACCCCACTGGCAAGGCGCGCCAGCTGGCCGCCGCGCTCAAGCCCTACGGCATCGGCACTCCGCAGGTTTGGGGACAGGACGAAACCGGCAAGGGCCGCAACCTCAAGGGCGTCCACCGCGAGCACGTCATCGCCGCCCTGGAAACCGCCCGCGGCGGCCCCCGGTAGCCACCGGATGTGCCTCTAGGTCTAGAGGCCACCACCTCTAGACCTAGAGGCCCCTCTAGACACTCATCACCGCTATGACCAGTGATCTAGCACCTAGACACCCCACCTGCAACAACGCCAAAAACCGCCCAGGGAGCCGTCTGTGACCCCCCTGCTCGCCGCCGCTAGCCACACCGCCACCAACCCCGGACCGCTCATCCTGCTCGGCATCCTGGCCGCGGCCGGCTACATGCTCCACTGCGTGATCTGGCCGTATCGGGCATGCCCTAAATGTCGCGGTGCCGGGCGGTTCCTCGCCCCGTCCGGCCGCGCCTGGCGGTACTGCAACCGCTGTTCGGGCCGTGGCGCTCAACTGCGCACCGGCCGCCGCATCTGGACCCACATCAAGAACACCGACCGCAACCGCCGCGACAAGTGACCTCCCACAGACAGCGCCGGGCGGCCCGGCGCACAAGCCACCAAGCACGCCGCCGGACCGCCCTACTCCAACCGATCACGGACCTCAACGAGGCCCCGAAAGGAGCACACCCATCATGACGCAGAACCCGCCGCCCTTCCCGCCCGTCCAGCAATGGCCGGTACTGGACGGCCCCGACTGCCCGTTCTGCGCGCGCCCCGACCACGTGCGCTGGGCCGGCCCCGCCACCTACCCCGGCGCCGAGGTCACCGGGTGGGAGTGCCGGAACTGCCTGGGCACGTGGACGATCTCCATCACCCACTGGCCCGTGCTGGACGGCCCCGACTGCCCGCACTGCCTCACCCCGGTCACCTGCTGGGCCGCCATCGAACCCGACCACCACGGTGACCTGTGGACGTGCGAGCACGGACACGAATTCGTGCTCACGCCCGAGGGCTTGGTCATCCTTCCTGAGGACGCCGCATGACCAACCCCACCCCGCTGCGTGTCGTCCACCCCGCCCAACCGGTGGGCGATGACCTCGGCCAGATGGCGCCGCACAGCATCGAGGCCGAGCAATGCGTTCTCGGCGCGATCATGCTCTCGCCGGCCGCGCTGGCCGAGGCCCGGCCGCTGCTGAGCGCCGGCGACTTCTACCGGCCCGCCCACGCCCTGGTCTGGGAGGCGGTGTGCGCGCTGGCCGACCACGGAAGCCCTGCCGACCCCCTCGCGGTCGGCGCGCAGATCGGTGCCCGGAACCTGGCCAAGGTCGGAGGCGGCCCCTACCTGCACACCCTGATCAGCCAGGTTCCGGCCGCGGCCAGCGCGGCCTACTGGGCGCACATCGTGCGGGATCTGGCCTACGCCCGCGCCGTGGTCGCCACGGGAACCCGGATGATCCAACTCGCCGGCAACACCGCAGACGGCCCCGCCGACCTACGCGCCCAGGTCGCCGCCGAGGTCGCCCAAGTGACCGCCGTCGACCGGCGCGGCTGGCCCGAACCCACACCCCTGACGGCGACACCTGACCTCCCGGTTTTCCCCGTCTGGAGCCTGCCGGACTGGGCTGGAGAGTATGCCGCGTGCGTCGCCGAACTCACTCAGACCCCGGTTGATCTGGCTGGCTGCCTCGCTCTTTCCGCGCTGGCCGTTGCCGCCGGCGGCAACGTGCTCGTCAATGCCGGCGCCTGGGCCGAGCCGACGAACCTGTTCCTGGTCATGGTGCTGCCACCGGGCAACCGCAAGTCCGAGGTCTACAAGGCCATGACCGCCCCCATCCGGGCCGTCGAACGCACCCTGGCCGACCAGGCCGGCCCCGCCATCGCCGAGGCCGTCATCGCGCGGCGAGTGGCCGAGGGCGACGCCGAACGCACCGAGAAGGCCGCCATCGACCACCCCGACGACCCCAACCGCCTCGCCGACGCCTCCGCCGCCCGCGTCGCCCTCGATGCCGCCCGCGTGCCCGCCGAGCCTCGGCTGTTCGGCGGTAACGACTCCACCGTTGAGAAAGTCACTTCGCGGTTGGGTGAGCAGAACGGTCGTTTCGCTGTCCTGGCTCCTGAGGGCGGCAAGCTGTTTTCCATCGCCGGGGGGCGCTACTCCGGGAACGTCGATATCGGGGTGTTCCTGTCCGGTCACGCCGGCGAGGAAATCCGGACCGAACGCATGACCCGCGAGGGCGAAAGTATCGATGCCGCCGCGCTGACCATCGGGATTTGCTTGCAACCCGGAGTGCTGGCCGGGCTCGGAGACACCCCCGAATTCCGCGAGCAAGGGCTACTCGGCCGCCTGCTGATCTCAATGCCCGAATCCATGCTCGGCCATCGCAACGCGCGCCCTAACCCCATCCCCGCCCACGTGCACACCGCCTACGAACGCACCCTGAATGATCTCGTCCTGTCGCTACGCCGGTTCGGTGACCCCGACGCAACCCCGATCAACCTGACGTTCACTGACGAGGCTCAAGAGGCCGTCATCGACCTGTTGGAGGAAACCGAACCCCGATTCCGCGTCGGCTCCGGCGACCTGGCCCACATGACCGACTGGGGCGGCAAGTTGGTGGGCGCTGTGGTTCGCCTCGCTGCGCTCTTGCACTTGGGCAAGCACCTGCGCGATGGCTACGGGCGCCCCATCGACCTGGCCACATTCCAAGACGCCCGCCAACTCGGCGAGTACTTCACCGCCCACGCCCAAGCGGCCTACGACGCCATCGGCGCCGACCCCGCCGTCAACCACGCTCGCACCATCCTGGACTGGGCCCGCCGCACCGACACCACCCGATTCACCGCCCGAGACCTCATGCGCGGACCCCTCAAGAACCGCGCCCGCAAAGTCACCGATCTAGACCCCGCGCTACGCGTCCTGGAAACCCACGGATGGACCCGCAGCGTTCCCGGCGCCTCCAGCGGTGGACGGCCCACCGCCACCGCCTACGAGACCCACCCCGACCTCGCCCAGGACACGCCGTAAGCCCACCCACCGGCCGCTACATCCCGTCACCACGCCAACCGTTGATCCCGTCACTGGGACACCGGGACACGGTGACAGAAGGCGACACAAGCCCTTCTGTCGGCTTCTGTCACCGTGTCCCCCGTCCCCGCGCCCCGCCACACGCCCGCACCGCTCTCACGCACCGTCGCCGGCGCTCAAGCCACCAAGCACGCCGCCGGAGTCGCGCTAACCAACCGATCGCCCCTGAACAACGAGGTCGCAGTATGAAAACGGCCGCACGCACTAGCGAGATGCTTACGATCAAGGAGGTGTGCGCCGAACTTCGTATCAGCCGGCGCACCTTCTACGAGTGGCGCGCCAAGGGCAGGGCTCCCCGCTGTATTTCCCTCCCGAACCGCGCGCTCCTGGTTCGCCGAAGCGAGCTTGACGGCTGGCTCGGCGCGCGGGAGGGCGCTGCCTGATGGAGAAGACCACTTATAATGTGCGGGTCTTCAAGACCGAGTCCCGCGCGAACAAGGACGGTAAGGTCACGTCCTACCGTGTGCTGTGGAAGGTCGCTGGAAAAGGGTGGAAGCGGCCTTTCAAGAAAGAGGCACAAGCCGACGCATACCGAAGCGCCATCGTCACTGCGGCTCGCAGCGGCGAGGCGTTCAGCATCGTTACTGGCGAACCCGTCTCATGGGAGCGCGCCAGCAGTGCCGAAATGGGCTGGTATGACTTCGCGTGTGCGTACGTGGATGCGAAGTGGAAGGGAGCCGCGGCAAAGTACCGCCAGGACATCGCGCGAGCGCTGACCGCGGCTACGCCTGCAATGATCACGGGAGACCGGGGGAAGCCCGCTGACCACGAGTTGAGGGCCGCCATGCACCGATGGGGCTTCAACACCAAGGACCGTGGCAATGCGCCGGAAGACTCTGCCGCTGTCCTGCACTGGCTGGCGCAGAACACCAAGCCTGTTTCCGCTCTAGCGGACCCCGTCACGGTGCGGTTGCTGGTCGATGCGGGAACCTCGCTGCTGAACGGCAAGCGGGCCGCGGCCAACACGGTCAGGAAGCATCGAATGCTGCTGTCCAACGCCATGGATTACGCCGTAGAGATGAACCTCTTGGCCGAGAACCCGATGCGGGCGCTCAAGTGGCCAAAGGTGCTCAGTACGGCCGAGGTGGACCGTCGCAGCGTGGTCAATCACACCCAAGCGCGTGCCTTGTTGAGGGCTGTAGAGGCGCAAGAGCCGAGCGGTAGGCGCCTTGTGGCGTTCTTCGCGCTGATGTACTACGCCGCGCTACGGCCAGAGGAGGTAAGCAACCTCCGCACGGGCAACGTCACGTTGCCCGATCTCGGCTGGAATGCCGAGTCCGAGCGGATGGAAGAGCCCGCTGACGCATGGGGGGAGCTTCACCTCGGCAAGGCCGCTCCGTACGCCGGCCGTGCCTGGACAGACGACGGCGGTCTGTACGAAGAACGTGCCCTCAAGCACCGGGCCGATGGGCACACCCGTAGGGTTCCGTGCCCGCCCGCTCTCGTCAGGATCCTTCGCCGCCACCTCGAAGAGTTCAGGGACGGCCCGGACGGCAGACTCTTCTATGGCGTGCGTGGTGGCGAACTGCCGAATATCACCTACCGGCGAGCCTGGCGCGCCGCCCGCCAGGTTGCGTTCACCCCGAGCGACTGCGCCTCGCCGTTGGCCAGGCGTCCCTATGACCTCCGCCATGCCTGCGTCTCAACGTGGCTCAACGCCGGCGTTCCGGGGCCCCAGGTCGCCGAGTGGGCAGGCCACAGCGTGGAAGTCCTCTTGAGGACCTACGCGAAGTGCATCGCTGGCCAGGATGAAGCCGCAAGACGCCGCATCGCCGAAGCCCTCCGGGACGACTGAGGTCGGCGCTGGCTCGGTCCCCGTGGGAACGCATCGGGAACAGCCAGCCGCATAGGGCCGTGTCGAGCCGCATACAACCGCACACAGCAGGAAGCCCCCGACCGGCGTATGCGCTGGTCGGGGGCTCGGTGTTGCTGGTGAGCGTGGCGCCCCCGGCAGGATTCGAACCTGCGGCACCCGCTTTAGGAGAGCGGTGCTCTATCCCCTGAGCTACGGAGGCACTGCCGTTCGCCGGATGAGCGTAGCGGACGGCACCTCCAGGGTAGAGGAACGGGACCACCGGTCGCTCCCTCTTAACGGGGAGGCGGGATCTCTAGGCCGGGCGGGGCGGGGGTCGATACGCTTCGGTCCGTGACGGGTCGGCATCGTGGGCGGGAGCGGCCCCTATCTCTGGACAAGCCGACGGCGGGACGCGCCGCGCGCAGGCGGAAGGCCGCACTGGTCGCCGGGGGGATCACGGTGCCGCTGGTGCTGGTGGGGCTGGTCGGCATCGGGTTACGCGGCAAGCCCGAGGACAAGCCCGCACCGGCGGGGATCACCGCCGAACAGGCCGTCCCGACACCGCCGGAGCGCAATCCCGTCCGCGGCGAGTACGTGCCGCCGCGCCCGCCGCCGACCACCGCGCAGGCGCCGCGCCGCGCGAGGCAGCCGCCGCCGGTGACGGCGAAGCCCCCCGTGCGCAAACCGCCGCGGCGGGTCGAACGCGGACGGTCCTGCCGATGGGGCGACATCCCCTTCCTGCGCAAATGGTGTCAGCGACGCGGTTACAGTACGCGATGAGCACGGTTACTCAGAGATCATCGGTGAACCTGTAGTAGCGTTCTGCCGCTGTTCTGCATTTGGGCATCAGGAGGAAAACCACAGTGCCGAACCCCCGCCGGTCGGCTGTGCTGACCGCGGTCTTCCTGGTGATGGCGACACTCGTACCGTTCACGCCCGGAAGGGCGGCGGAACGCGAGGGCGACACGTTGGAGGCGCTGCGTCGCGAGGCGAGCAAGGCTCGCACGGACCTGGAGAAGGCCACCAAGGAGATGGAGGACCGCAAGAAGGCGCTGGCGACCGCGCAGACCAAGCTCCGCGGCACGCTGCGCGATCTGGCGACCGCCGAGGCCGAGCTCAACCGGATCCGGCTGCCGCTGGCCAGGCTGGCCAACACCTCCTACCAGCAGCCGGGCGCCGCGGGATCGATGGCGATCTTCGGCGGCGGGAGCCCGGACGCGGCGCTGCGCTCGACCGCGGACGTGACGCTGCTCGCCCGGTCGCAGCAGGCACTGGTCGACCACGCCGACGAGCTCCAGAAGCGCAAGCAGTCGCTGGTGTCCGCGGCGCAGGACCTGCAATCGCGCAACGCGATCGATCAGACCCGGGTGCAGCAGCAGATCGACGGGCTCAAGCAGAAGTCGTCGACGCTCACCAAGCAGCTCACCGCGATGCTCAGCCGGCTGCCGCTCGACCAGCGCCTCGCGGCCAGCTGCGACAAGAGCCTGGCGACGAAATCGCGGCAGTTCCCCAACGGGCTGATCCCGGCGAAGTACCTGTGCCCGCTGCCGCAGAAGGGCGCGCAGCTCCGGGCGGACGCGGCGCTGGCGTTCTACAAGCTGAACGCCGGCTACAAGCGCCGGTTCGGCCAGCAGATCTGCGTCACCGACTCCTACCGCAGCCTGCCCGATCAGCACCGGGTGTACGCCGAGCGGCCCGGGTTCGCGGCCGTCCCGGGGACGAGCAACCACGGCAAGGGCCAGGCCGTCGACCTGTGCGGCGGGGTGCAGAGCTCCGGATCGTCGCAGTTCAACTGGATGGAGTCCCACGCCAAGGTGTACGGGTGGATCCATCCGGCCTGGGCCTACAGCAACCCGTTCGAGCCCTGGCACTGGGAGTACGGCACCGACGGCGACCGCTGAGGGCCCCTCCGCCCGGCCCTCAGCGGGCCGTGCGCGGCCGGTCAGACGGGAACGAGCTCCGAGGTGCAGAACTTGCAGCGCGCCGCCTTGATCGGCACCTCGCTGAGGCACTCGGGGCACTCCCGCTCGACGGCCTCCTCGGCGCGGGTCATGCGCGCCATCAGCTTGGTGAGGGGCAGTACGACGATGAAGTAGACGACCGAGGCGATGATCAGGAACGAGATCGCCGCGGTGACGAACACGCCGTACGGGAACCGGGTGCCGTTGATGCTGAAGGCCAGCCGGCTGAAGTCGGGCTGCCCGCCGACCAGCGCGATCAGGGGGCCGATGAACGAGTTCACGAACGCGGTGACCAGCCCGCTGAACGCGGCGCCGACGACGACCGCGACCGCCAGCTCCACCAGGTTGCCGCGGAACAGGAACTTCTTGAAGCCGCTCATAACCTTCCTCATGACGATTGGTAGCCATTTGATGACTGGTCGAGGTTACCAATGGCCAGTGATGGTGAAGGACAGGCCCGGCCCCGCCCCGGCGAGCGCCGCCGCCTGAGCACGGTCGGTCGCCAGGACGACCAGCGCCCCCTCGTCGGCGCTGCCTGCGGCCTGCCGGGGCACCGCCACGACCGGCACGGACGCCACCACCAGCCGAGCCGATTCCCGCCCCTCCACCAGGGAAGCCGTTCGCAGGGGTGGGGCGGTGGCGGCCGGTCGTGGGGTGTCGGCCTGGTGGGTCGGTGGGGGTGCGGGGGGTGGCTGGGGTCGCGGGTCTGCGGGGAGTTCCTGCGGAGGGTCGGACCGGCTCTGCGGGATCGGCCGGTCTTCTGGCGGGGGCTCCGCCAGAGGCTGGTCAGAGCGGGGCGGGGCGGTCAGGACGTCGATGCGGTCGCCGGTGCGGACGAGGCGGACGGCGCTCGCGTCGGCGATGCGGACCGGGGTCGCGACCGTTTCCGGGCCGTAGCCCTTGAGCAGGCCACCGCCGACGAAGCGGGCGTCGGTGAGCGGCTCGCCACGGCGCATCGGGCCCGCGAGGACGCGTCCGACCACGCGTGACCGCAGGGCCCCGGCGGGGACGGAGCCCGGTGGCAGGAAGAGCGGGCGCACGTCGGCGGCCTTGAGCCTCGTGCCGCCGGGGAGGTCGCGGGCGGCGGCCAGGACGCGTACCGAGGCGGCCGGGCCGGGTTCCAGGACGGTGAGGGCGAACGCCGCCGCCGACGCGGCGAACAGCGCGGCCAGCGGGCGGCGGAGGTGCGCCGCACGGGCGCTCACGGTAGCTCCAGGGGGAGTTCGACGCCGTCCAGCGCGTTCGGGCAGGGGCAGCCGCGTCCGGTGGGCAGGGCCCTGACCACGTCGCCCATGAGCGAGCGGAGCCGGTCGATGTTCTGGCCGAAGACGCCGAGGACCTCCTCCATCGTGACGCCCTCGCCCTCCTCGATCCCGGCGTCGAGGTCGGTGACCAGGCAGAGCGGGGTGTAGCAGAGCGCGAGCTCGCGGGCGAGGACGGCCTCGGGGTGGCCGGTCATGCCGACCAGGGTCCAGCCCTGCGCGGCGAACCAGTGCGACTCGGCGCGGGTGGAGAACCTCGGGCCCTCGATGACGACGAGGGTGCCGCCGTCGACCGGGCCCCACCCCGCGTCGGTGGCGGCGCTGACCGCGGTGCGGCGGCCGACCGGGCAGTAGGGGTCGGCGAACGGCGCGTGGACCGCGGCGCCGTCGTCGTAGTAGGTCTGCGGCCGGCCGGACGTGCGGTCGACGAGCTGGTCGGGGATCGCGAGCGTGCCGGGCGGGTGGTCGGGGGTGAGCGAGCCGACGGCGCTCGGCGCCAGCACCTGGCGGACGCCGAGCGAGCGCAGCGCCCACAGGTTGGCCCGATAGGGGATCTTGTGCGGCGGATAGCGGTGGTCGCGGCCGTGCCGGGGCACGAAGGCGACGCGGCGGCCGTGCAGCTCGCCGACGGCGATGGGGTCGCTCGGCGGGCCGTACGGGGTCTCGACCCGCACCTCGCGCACGTCGTCGAGGAAGGAGTAGAACCCGGAACCGCCGATGACGCCGAGCTCGGCGGTGGGCGGGGAGGCTGAAGTCGAAGTGGACATGGCGCCGACCTTAGCCAGCCCGCCGGGCCGTCCGGGAGACCCTTCGCCGATTGTGGATAACTTCCCGACGCACCCCGGTTCACCTGCGGCAAAGCCGCAGAGGGAAGGCGATGAGCGCCCCGGCCAGGGCGAGGCCGGCGGTGGTCCACAGGGCCTCGGCCGCGCCCCCGCCGGCCGTGCCCGCACCGGCCGAAGCGATGATCGTGCTGGTCACCGCGATGCCGATCGCGCCGCCGATCTGGTTGGTGGTCACGGTCAGCCCGGAGATCGCGCCGGCCGTGTCGCCGTCGGCGAGGCCGGTGAAGACGACGAACGCCCCGACGATCGCGATCCCGAGCCCGGTGCACGCCACCACGCCCGGCAGCAGGAACGAGACGGCCAGGCCGCCGTCCGGGGCGAGGGCCGCCGCCAGCCAGGCGAGTCCGGCCGCCTGCACGGCCAGGCCGCCCACGAGGACGTTGACCGGGCCCAGCTTGCCGATCAGGCGCCCGCCTGAGCGGGAGCCCGCGAGCAGGGCCAGGTCGAGCGGCACCATCACCGCCGCGGCGACGAGAGGGCGAAGCCCGCGGTCGTTTTGGAGGTGGAGTGCGTTGGTGACGAACGTCCCATAGAGGGCCGCCCCCAGGAGAACGAACACCGCGCTGATGAGAAAGATCCTCGGCGACGCGAACAGGGCGCGGGGCAGGAGTGGCGCGCGCGCGGTGAACTGCCGCAGCACGAACAGCGCGATGAGCAACGCGGCGACCCCGAGGGCAGCCAGTGGGCGGGAACCGCTCCAGCCGTGTGCCGCCCCCTGCGTGGTCCCGTACACGAGCAGGGACAGCCCGGCCGTCACGGCGAAGGCGCCCGCCACGTCGGCGCCGCCGGTCGCCCGCGGGCCCCGGGCGGGGACCATCCGCAGCAGCGCCACCAGGAGCACCGCGCCGATGGGCAGGTTGATCAGGAAGATCAGCCGCCAGGACGACGCGGACAGCGCGCCGCCCAGCAGGACCCCGGTCGGCCCGGCCACGCCGCCGATCCCGCCGAAGAGCCCCATGGCGCGGGCGCGGTCCGGGCCCGCGGGGAAGAGGTCGGTGATCACGGCGAGCGCGGCCGGGGCGGCGAGCGCGGCTCCGGCGCCCTGCACCGCGCGGCCCGCGACCAGCGCCCAGGGTGCGGGCGCGAGCGCGCACGCCACTGAGGCGAGGGTGAACACGGCCACGCCCACCGCGAGCGCCGTGCGGCGCCCGGCGAGGTCGGCGGCGCGCCCGCCCGCGAGGACCAGGCCGCCCAGGGCGAGCATGTAGGCGTCCATCGCCCAGGGCAGGCCGGAGGGGGTGAACCCCAGCTCGTCCCGGATCGCGGGCAGCGCGATCGTGACGATCCCGGTATCCAGGATGATCATGAATTGCACGGTCGCCAGCAGCCAGAACACCGGCCAGGCGCGGGTTCGCGGGCCGGTACGGGCCGGGTCCGTCGTCGTCGTCTCGTTCACCCGGATCACGCTGCCGCCCGCGGACCGGCCGCCGCATCACGTGATCACGTGATGTCCGGCGCGGGGCCGTCGGCCCAGACTCTCCGCCATGACAAGCACACAACGCTTCAAGGGCAAGGTCGCGCTGGTCACCGGCGGGGGTTCGGGCATCGGCCGGGCCGCCGCGCTGGCGTTCGCGAGGGAGGGCGCGGAGGTGGTCGTCGCGGGCCGGTCGGAGGCGCCCCTCGCCGAGACCGCCGAACTGATCGAGACCCGCGGCGGACGGGCCACCGCGGTCCGGGCCGACATCGGACGGGAGGACGACGTGCGGCGGCTGATCGAGACCGCGGCGGACCACCACGGCGGGCTGGACATCGCGTTCAACAACGCCGGGATCCCCATGGCCGGGCTGCTGGTCGACCTGTCGCCGGACGACTGGTCGGCGCTGCTGCGCACCAACCTGACCGGCACGTGGCTGACCCTGCGGTACGAGGTCGACCACATGAGGGAACGAGGGGGCGGGGTGATCGTCAACATGGCGTCGAACGTGGGCGCGCACACCAGCATGCCGATCATCGGCGCGTACGGCGCCGCGAAGGCCGCCGTGTCCGCGCTGACCCGCGCCGCGGCGCTGGCCCACATCGGCGACGGCATCCGGATCAACGCGGTCAGTCCCGGCCCGGTGGCCACCGACCTGTCCCGCGCCCCTGGCCAGAGCGACGCGGAACGGGACGCGATGTACGCCGGGATGATCCCCCGGGGCCGCATCGGCACCCCCGAGGAGGTGGCCGACGCGGTGCTGTGGCTGGCTTCGGACGAGTCCGCCTACGTCGTCGGCCAGGACGTGGTCGTGGACGGTGGCGTCAGCGCCTGACCCCTGGCGGGTCCCCTAGCGGCTCCTTGGCGATTCGGCCTGACCGGCTCGTGCGCTGTAGGGGCGTTGTCGCGGATGCCGCCTTCGCGGGTGCCGCCCTCGCGGGTGACGACGTGCCTGGTCAGTTCGACCCGGCCGCTGATACCGAGCTTGGCGAAGGCGTGCCGGAGATGGCTGTCCACGGTGTGCGGCGAGAGGAAGAGCCGCCGTGCGGTCTCGCGGTTGGTCAGCCCCTCGGCGACCACCCGCACGACGCGCAGTTCGGAGTCGGTCAGGCTGTCCCAGCCGCTCGCGGGCCTGGACGACCGCTCCGGAGATGTCGAGGCCGCCTCCGTCGCGCGGCCACCGGCCTCGGCGAGCCCGTCGAGTTCGGTGAATTCGGCGAGCTTGGTGCGCAGCCGTGCGGCCTGGACCGGGTCGTCGCATGCGGCGACCACGGAGCGCGCCTCGTCCAGGCGTCCGGCCAGGGCCAGCGGGGGGACCGCCTCGTCGATGAGGAGCGGACGGTCCGGAAGGCCGTCCGGGGTGAGGTCCAACGCGTGCAGCAGCAGGTCGGCCGCTGTACTGGGCGCGCTGGTGGCCACCTGGCGCGCCGCGTCGCGCAGGGTGATGACCGCACGCAGGTCGCCGACGCGTGCGCTTCGCGCGACGTGGCAGGAGACCTCCACCGCTGAGGCGCCTTCGGCTTGCAGGATGTCGGCGGCCTCACGGTGCAGCGCTCTGCGCGCGGCGCCCGGCATCCCGTCGTAGACGGTTTCGCGGATCAGATCGTGCCGGAATCCAAGTTCGGCGCCGTCGTCCACCAGCAGCCCGGCCCGCACCGCTTCGCGCGCGGGCGCGACCAGGCGTGCGGCCGAGCTGTCCCCCAGGCGGGCGGCTTCATGCAAGGAGAACGGCCTCCCCAGGATCGAACCGGCCTCCAGCAGTAGCCGGGCGTCGGCTGGAAGGTCGCGCATGCGTTGTTCCAGCGCGGCGGGCACGGCGGCTGGAAGGTCGTCGTCCGTCACGTGCGCGCGCCCGTCGGTGACCGATACCCGGCCGTCCGCCAGCAGGGAGGCGAAGAGCTCTTCAATGAGGAACGGGCTCCCACCGGTCCGCCGTACCAGGGCGAGGACGGAGGCGTCCGGTTCCGCGTTGAGAACGTGTGCGCAGAGCTCCGCGGACTCTGCATCGGTCAGGGGCGCGACGGGATACCTCAGCGCACCTTCGCCGGCGAGCGAGTCCAGTACGTCCTGTCCAGGGGAGTGCGGTGGTAGCGGGCGCCGCGTGAAGAGCCAGAGCACCGGAGACGTGCGCAGCGCGGGGACGAGCACGCCCAGCGCCAGTGCGGTCAGTTCGTCGGCCCAGTGGGCGTCGTCTATGGCGATGACCAGTGGACGGGTCCGCGCGTGGTTCTGGACGAGTTCGCCTATACGGTCCACGAGACGGAACCGGCCGGCCGGACCGTTCAGGATCGAAGTCAGGTTCGCTGCATCAGATCGTCCGAGGACGGGCGGGGCAGTGGGGGGAGAGCCCAGCACATTCAGCAGCGTCGCGGGCGGCATACCGCGGTCGAACTCTGTGGCCCGTCCCGCCGCGACGGACCACCCCGTCCCTTCCGCGTGAGCCAGGGCCGCCATAAGGAGCCGGGTCTTGCCCACACCGGCCGGCCCCTCCAGCACCGCACACCCGCCGCGCCCCTCGCGCAGGCGCGCGATGGCGGCCTCCAGCCCGGCGAGCGCTTCCCGACGCCCCACCAGCGGCGCCATGCCGGTGTCATCGCGCATTCGCGCCACGCGTACTCCTCGCCCCAGACGACCGATCACTGTGCCCAACGCCTGAGGCTCCCCGCTTCTGCCCGGAGCCGCGATGGAGAACGAAACAGGGGCCCGGCGGAGTGCCGGGCCCCTTCATACGGGCCTCTGGAGGGGACGTTCAGCTGACGGTGTCGAACACCTTGAGGTCGGCCTCGGGGACGGGGCGGTGCGCGGCCAGGCGGCTCGGTGCCCAGATGCGCCGGCCGATGTCGTGCGCCAGGGCCGGGAGCAGCAGCGACCGGACGATGAAGGTGTCGAGCAGGACCCCGAAGGCGACGACGAAGCCCATCTCGGCCATCGATACCAGCGGCAGCGTGGCCAGCGCGGCGAAGGTGGCGGCCAGCACCAGCCCGGCCGAGGTGATCACGCCTCCGGTGACGGTGAGGCCGCGGGTGATCCCGCGGCGGGTGCCGAGGGCCTGCGACTCCTCCCGGACCCGGTGCATCAGGAAGATGTTGTAGTCGACCCCGAGCGCGACCAGGAAGATGAACGCCAGCAGCGGGAACCCGCTGTCGGTGCCCTCGAACCCGAACCCGTGCCGGAAGATCAGCGCGCAGGCGCCGAGCGAGGCCAGGAACGACAGCACGACGGTGGCCATCATCAGCAGCGGCGCGACCAGGGCCCGCAGCAGCAGCACCAGGATCAGCAGGACCACCGCCAGCACGACCGGGATGATCACCTTGTTGTCCCGGACGGAGGCCCGCTTGGTGTCCAGGTTGATCGCGGTCGTCCCGCCGACCTTCGCGTCGGCGCCGGGGACGTGGTGGGCGGCGGTGCGCAGCCGGTCGATGGTGTTCTGCGCGGCCCGGGTGTCGGCCCTGTCGAGGAGTGTCGCCTCGTACTTGACCAGCCCGTTCGCGGTGACGGCACGGCCCGGGTCGGCGATGCCCGCGGTCCCGGCGATGGCGGCGGCGACCGGTCCGGCGGCGTCCGCCTCGGCGATGACGACGGCGGGGGAGCCCGACCCGCCGGGGAAGTGCCTGGCGAGGGCCTCGGAACCGGCGACGGAGTCGGGACGGCCGGTGAACTGCCCGGCGTCCGACAGCCCCTCGGCCTTGAGCGAGGTCAGCCCGAAGGTGAGCGCGATCAGGCCGACCGTGGTGGCGATCCACAGCAGCCGGGAGCGGGCGCCGATCAGCCGCGCGATCCGGCTCCACACGCCGTGCTCGGACTCGTACGCCTCGGGACGCAGGTACTTGGCGTCGTAGCGCGGCACCAGCGGCCAGAAGATCCAGCGGCCGAAGATGACCAGCAGCGCGGGCAGCAGGGTGGTCATCGCGCCGAGCGCGATGATCACGCCGGCGGCGGCGACCGGCCCGAGGCCGGCGGTGGAGTTCATCTCGGCGAGCAGCAGGCAGAGCAGGCCGATCGCGACGGTCGCGGCGGACGCGATGACGGCGGGCGCGGCGCGGTGCAGCGCGAACGCCATGGCCTCGTGCCGGTCGGTGTGCCGGTGCAGCTCCTCGCGGTAGCGGGCGACCAGCAGCAGCGCGTAGTCGGTGGCGACGCCGAACACCAGGACGGTGAGGATGCCAGCGCTCTGCCCGTTCACGGTGAGGCCGGCGTTCTTGGCGAGCAGGTAGACCACGGCCTGGGACAGCCCGAGCGCGAACACCGCGCTCAGCACGGGGACGAACCACAGCACCGGGCTGCGGTAGATGCACAGCAGCATGACGATCACCACGAGGCCGGCGGCCATGAGCAGGAAGCCGTCGATGCTCTGGAAGACCCTGAACTGGTCGGCGCCGCCGCCGGCCGGGCCGGTGACGTGGGCGTCCAGTCCGGGCGGGCCGCGCTTGACGAGGTCGCGCGCCTCGTCGACGGCCTTGACCACGTCCTTGTCGGTCAGCGGCACCAGCGTCTGGAGGGCCTTGCCGTCCTTGGACGTGAACGGTCCCTGCGCCTGCTGCGCGCCGGGCAGGCGGCCGAATCCGGCCAGATCCGCGGTGGCCTTCGCACGGTCCGCGGCGGTGATCCCCGCGGGACGCTCGTAGACGATCACGGCGGGCATCATCTCGTCCTTGCGGAACCGCTCCTCCAGCTTGACCACCTGGGTGGACTCGGCGCCGCCCGGGAGCCAGCTCGCGGCCTCGTTCTTCTGGACGTCGCCGAGCTTGCCGGCCAGCGGGCCGAGCGCGGTCAGCAGGACGATCCACAGGGCCAGCACGGCCCACTTGGTGCGGCGGCCGGCGATCACTCCGGCCAGTCGATGGCCCCCGGTCTCGGGGGAGGGCGGGCTGGATGTGTTCATGGTCGTCGCTCCTGGCGCTCGGTGTGGGACCGAATGTCGAGATGGTCCGAGCATTGAGATATGTCTCGAACGGGACGAGAATGTCTCTATTTTCGAGATATGTCAAGCACTATCTCGTTGTCGGCCCCATCATCGGCCGGTGGCCCAGGCCGGCGCGTCAGGCGGAAGAGGGTGCCTGCGATGGCTCTAACGGGGTAGCGGCCCGCGGGCGGATACCTCTCAAGACGTAGGGAGCGGGCGCGTGGCGGCGCGGGAAAGGGGCCGCAGGGCCATCAGGGACGCTGCCAGTGCGGGTCGCGCGATGGATGCGGACATGACGAAGACCGGAGGGACGCGCCCGGCATCTGCCGGGCGCGTCCCTCCGGTCTCGTGAAGGGAAAGGGACCGTCTAAGCGGTCAGGCGACCTTCTCTGAGGACGACGAGGAAGACGTCGACGACGAGGAGGAAGCGGAGGAGGACGACGACGAGGTGGACGAAGCGTCGCTCTTGCCGCCGCTGTCGCCGCTGCCCGAGGACGACTCGGACTTGCTCCCGCTGTCGCCCGAGCCGCCGTCCGAGGACGACGAGCCGTTCGACGAGGTGCCGACGGTCGAGGACTTGCCGGAGCCGCGGCTGTCGGTGCGGTAGAAGCCGGAACCCTTGAAGATGATCCCGGCGGCGGAGAAGACCTTGCGCAGCCTGCCGCCGCATGCCGTGCACTCGGTCAGCGCGTCGTCGCTGAACTTCTGCACGGCCTCGAGAGGCTCGGCGCACTCGGTGCAAACGTACTGGTACGTCGGCACGGTTCCTCCTCGCTGACTCAGCCCGGCGCGATCCGGACTGGCACTCACTTCGAACGACTGCTAATGCTACCCGTGACTTGAACGGGATTCGCCCCGGGTCTGTTCCCGGCCGCGGTTCACCGTACGCCCCACGGCCCGCCTCCTGTGCCACGGCCCCGGCCCCGGCCCGGCCCGTGGGCCGCGGCCCCGGCCGGTCACGCGCCGGTCTCGCCGAACCAGCCGGCCAGCTTGCCGCGGCGGCTGACCGCGCGGAGCCGGCGCTCGGCGACGTCGCGGACGGCGTCGGTGGTCACCACGAGCAGCGTGTCGCCGGTGCGCAGCGCCGTGGTCGGTTCCGGGACGAAGCTCGACCCGTCGCGGACGACCAGCGTGACCGAGGCGCCCTGGGGGAGGCGCAGCTCGAAGATCTCCACGCCGCTGAGGTGCGAGTCGACCGGGACCCGGACCTCCAGCAGGTCGGCGTGCAGCTGCTCCAGCGGCGCGGCCTCGACGTCGAGCTCGCGGGTGGCCTCGTCGGCGCTCAGCCGGCACCAGCGCGACACCAGCGGCAGCGTCGGCCCCTGGAGCACGGTGAAGACGACGACGATGTTGAAGACGATGGCGAACAGCGTCCACGAGCCAGGGACGTGCTCCACCATCGGGATGGTGGCGAGCACGATCGGCACCGCGCCGCGCAGCCCGGCCCAGGACGCGAACACCTTCTCGCCCCACGACAGCCCGAAACCGATCGTGGACAGCACCATCGACAGAGGACGGGCGATCAGCAGCAGTACGAACCCGATCGCCAGCGCGGGCAGGATCTGCCCCGGCAGGTCGCCCGGCGAGGCGAGCAGCCCGAGCATGACGAACAGCCCGATCTGCGCCAGCCAGCCCACGCCCTCGGCGAAGCCGCGGGTGGCGGGGCGGTGCGGGAGCCGGGAGTTGCCGAGCACCAGCGCGCTCACGTACACGGCGAGGAATCCGCTGGCGTGCAGCAGGTTCGCGGCGCCGTAGGCCCCGACCGACAGCGACAGCACCGCGATCGGGTAGAGGCCGGAGGCGGGCAGCGCGATCCGGCGCAGCGCGTAGGCGCCGAGCCAGCCGATCGCGATGCCGATCACACCGCCGGCGATCAGCTCGTACACCATCACGCCGAACAGCTCGGCGAGGTTGGGCACGCCGTTGTGTGTGGCGCTGAGCGCAACCACGATGATCACGACGGGGGCGTCGTTGAACCCCGACTCGGCTTCGAGCAGGCCGCTCAGCCGGGACGGCAGCGGCAGCCGGCGCAGCACCGAGAACACCGCCGCGGCGTCGGTCGGCGCCAGGACCGCGGCGAGCAGGAACGCCAGCCGCCAGTCGAAGTCGAGCAGCCAGTGGCCGGCGCCCGCGACCACCCCGATGCTGATCAGGGTGCCGAGGGTGGAGACGGAGAGCGCGGCGGGCACCGAGGGGCGGACGTGCCGCCAGCTCGTGGTGATGCCGCCCTCGGCCAGGATCAGGACGAGCGCCGCGAGGCCGAGCGTCTCGGCCAGCTCGACGTCGTCGAACCCGATGTGGAAGGGGCCGCCCTCGCCGATGAACAGGCCGATCCCCATATAGGCCAGCAGGGACGGGAGCCCGAACCAGTAGGACAGCCGGACCGCGAGGATGGCGGAGAGTATGAGGATGGCTCCAAGGAGTAGCCAGATGTCGAGCTGCACATCCCACCCTTCACAGCCGGTCTCGGTGATCGTTTAGGAATCCTACAGAATCACGTGCCGATTGCACATTTGTGATTGAGTGACGAGCCGGGTCTGTCGCGGCTTATCGGCGTCTGACCTGCGAATTTACCCCGTTGACAACATTCTCGACCGGCCGGCCCTCGACCACCGCGACCACGTTGTCCCGGACGGCCGCGACGACGTTCAGCTGCGCCTGCCCCGTCCCGCCCGCCGTATGCGGGGACAGCAGGACGTTCTCGTGCGCGCGTAGCGGATGGTCGGCGGCGAGCGGTTCCTCGTCGAACACGTCCAGCGCCGCCCCAGCGAGCCGGCCCGATTCCAGGGCCGTCAGTACGGCGTCGTCCGGCGCGATCCCGCCGCGCGCCACGTTCACCAGCAGGGCGTTCTCGGGCATCAGCGCGAGCCGTTCGGCGCCGAACAGGCCACGCGTCTCGTCGGTCAGTGGCAGCGCGAGCACGAGGACGTCGGAGCCGGCGACCAGGTCGTCCAGCCCGCGATAGGTGGCGGACGCCTCGGGACGCCTTCGCCGCGTCCAGTACGACACCTCGCAGCCGAGCGCCTGGAACAGCCGCGCCGTCTCCGCGCCGATCGCCCCGTACCCGGCGATCCCGACACGCTGCGCGTGGAGTTCGCGGGGAGCGCGGGCCAGCACGTCCAGTTGCGGCCAGCCGCCGGCGCGCACGGCCCGGTCGCCCCACACCAGGCTGCGGCAGAGGGCGAACGCCGCGCCGACCGCCCACTCGGCGACCGCCCGCGCGTTGGCGCCGGCGGTGTTGGCGACCGGGACGCCGGCGTCCGCCAGCGCCGCGACGTCGATGCTGTCGGTCCCGACCGCCGGCATCTGGACGAACGCCAGGTGCGGCGCGGCGGCCACGGCGTCCGCGTCGAGCGCGAGCAGCCCGGTGAAGTCGCCGACCACCACCTCGGCGTCGCCGAGCGCGGCGTGCAGACCGGCCCGGTCGCGGGTCGCGGGGAACATGAGCCGCGCGGTGTCGCCGAGCGGGGCGAACAGCCCGCGCACCAGGTCCTCGTCGAGCGGGGGAAGGACCAGGATCCGCCAGGGCGCTGTCATGGGCTTCGACCTCTTCGCGTGATGTCGGTGCGCCCGCGGGTGGACGACCTCAGTGATCACGCAGATTAGGCGAAGCCCCGCTCCGTCCCCGGCGCGCCGACCGGGTCCGGGTCAGATCACGCCGGACGCAGGCGGACGAGGCCGCCGGACGGGGTCGCTACGGCACGGACGCGCTGGTCGTGCGGTTCGGAGGGCAGCACGTCGACCAGTTCGGCGTCGTACACCAGCCCCACCGTCAGGATCGCCGGGCCTACGCGCGCGAGCGCCCGGTCGTACGAACCGCCGCCGCGTCCGAGACGCATGCCCCTGCGGTCGACCGCCACTGCCGGGGCCAGAACCACGTCCGCGCTGGCGACGGCCTGCGGGCCGCGCGGCGGTTCGGTGGGCTGCGGCACTCCGCGCGGCCCGGGTGTGAGCGAGTCGGGCCCCTCGTACGACGCCCAGTCGAGATCGCCGTCAGGCAGCAGCAGGGGGAGCAGCACATACGTACCGCGCTTCCAGAGCGCGAACAGCAGCGCGCGGGTGTCGGGCTCGGTGCCGACCGAGATGTACGCCGCGATCGTCCCGGCCATCTCGACTTCGGGCACCGACAGCAGCCCGTCGCGCAACTCCCGCGCGGCGGCGGAACGCGCTTCCGGGTCCATGGCGGCGCGCCTGGCCAGTACTTTCGCGCGCAGGGCGGGTTTGGAATCGATGTCGTGCACGCTGGGTCCTCATGGATGACTAGGGTCTCTACATGGCCGACATAGCACCTGTACTCAAGGCGGTCGTCCCGGCGGCCGGTCTCGGTACCCGATTCTTGCCCGCGACCAAGGCGACGCCCAAGGAAATGCTGCCCATCGTCGACAAGCCGGCGATCCAGTACGTCGTCGAGGAGGCGGTCGACGCCGGCCTCACGGACGTGCTGATGGTCACCGGGCGGAGCAAGCGGTCCATCGAGGACCACTTCGACCGCGCCTACGAACTCGAGGAGGCACTGCGCGCCAAGGGCGACGACGAGCGCCTCGCCGCGGTCCGCGAGTCCAGCGACCTGGCCATCATGCACTACGTCCGGCAGGGCGAGCCGCGCGGTCTCGGCCACGCGGTGCACTGCGCCCGCCAGCACGTGGGCGTCGAGCCGTTCGCGGTGCTGCTCGGCGACGACATGATCGATGCCCGTGACCAGCTCCTCAAGCGCATGATCGAGGTGCGCGGCCAGTACGGCGGCAGCGTCGTGGCGCTGATGGAGGTCGAGCCCGACCAGGTCTCGGCCTACGGCTGCGCCGCGATCGAGGGCACGGGAGACGACGACGTCGTCCGGGTCACCGACCTGGTCGAGAAGCCGTCGGTCGAGGAGGCCCCGAGCAACTGGATCGTCATCGGCCGGTACGTGTGCGACCCGGCGGTCTTCGACGTGCTGGAGAAGACCCCGCCCGGACGCGGCGGCGAGATCCAGCTCACCGACGCGCTGCGCACGCTGGCCGACACGCCCGCGGGGCAGGGCGGCGGCGTGTACGGGGTGAAGTTCCGCGGGCGCCGCTACGACACCGGCAACAAGCTCGAATACCTGCGCACCGTCGTCCAGTTCGCGTCCGAGCGGCCCGACCTCGCGCCCGACTTCATGCCGTGGTTGCGCGACTTCGTCCGCGAGCACGACGGCGTGGGCGGGCCCGGAGAGGCGTGACGGCACGCCAGACTAGGGGACCGTGGGCATGAGAACGGTCGACGAGCACCTCGCGGAGATCCTGGACAACGTTCCGGTACTGCCGCCGCTGGACCTCGCGCTGCTGGAGGCCGAGGGCGCGGTGCTCGCCGAACCCGTCCCGGCGCCGGTGCCGCTGCCGCCCTTCGACAACTCGGCCATGGACGGCTACGCGGTGGTCGCGGTGGACGTCGCGGCGGCGTCGGAGGCCGAGCCCGCGGTGCTCCCGGTCGTCGGCGACATCCTGGCGGGCGACCCCGGCGTGTCGGCGATCAGGCCCGGCCTGACCGCGCGCATCATGACCGGCGCGCCGATGCCGGCCGGCGCCGACGCGGTGATCCCGGTGGAGTGGACCGACGGCGGCGCCGCCACGGTGCGGATCACCCGTCCCGCTCCGCCGGGCAACTACATCCGCCGCGCCGGCGAGGACGTCCTGGCGGGCCAGGTCGTCGCCGGGCCCGGCGCCCGGCTCGGCGCCGCGCAGATCGGCATGCTCGCCGCGGTCGGGCGGGCGCGGGTCCTGGCGCGGCCCAAGCCGCGGGTGGTGGTGCTGTCTACTGGCAGCGAGCTGCGCGAGCCGGGCTCCGACCTCGCGCCCGGCGAGATCTGGGACTCCAACAGCTTCATGCTCACCGCCGCGGTGATCGAGGCGGGCGGTGTCGGGCACCGGCAGCCCACTGTCGGCGACGACCCCGCCGAGGTCCTGGAGACGCTGGAGGACCTGCTGACGCGGGCCGACGCGATCGTGACCTCCGGTGGTGTCTCGATGGGCACCCGCGACGTGGTGAAAGAGGTGCTGACCGGTGTGGGGACGGTGCGGTTCCACAAGGTGCGGATGCGGCCGGGCAAGCCTCAGGGGTTCGGCCTGTTGCAGGGCGTCCCGGTCTTCACCCTGCCGGGGAATCCGGTGAGCGCGTACGTGTCGTTCCAGGTGTTCGTCCGGCCCGCGCTGCGCGCCATGCAGGGGTTGGAGCCCGAGCCGCTTCCAACGGTCAGCGCCGTCCTCGCCGAGGACGTCAAGTCCCCAGCGGGCCTGCGCCACTACCTGCGCGGGCGGCTGTCGTTCAACCGCGGCTTCTTCAGCGTCGCCCCCGCCGAGGGGCAGGGGTCGCACCAGCTCGGCTCGCTGTCGGCGGCCAACGCGCTGATCGAGTTGCCCGAGGACGCCGAGGCGCTGCCGGCGGGCACGCATGTCGAGGTGATGAGGATGCCGTCATGAGCGCGATGGGCTCGGAGTTCACCCACCTGGACGAGTCGGGCGCGGCTCGGATGGTGGACGTGTCGGGCAAGAGCGTGTCCGCGCGCTCGGCCACCGCGACCGGGTTCGTCCGGCTCTCCGACGAGTGCGTCGGGTTGCTCCGCGCGGGCGGTGTCCCCAAGGGCGACGCGCTGTCGGTGGCCCGGATCGCCGGGATCATGGGCGCCAAGCGCACCCCCGACCTGGTCCCGCTGTGCCACCCGATCGCGCTGCACGGCGTCGCCGTCGAGCTGGCCGTGCGGGACGAGGGCGTCGCGATCAGTGCCACCGCCCGTACCGCCGACCGCACCGGGGTGGAGATGGAGGCGCTGACCTCCGTCACCGTCGCCGCGCTGGCCCTGGTCGACATGGTCAAGGCCGTCGACCCGGCCGCCGTGATCACCGACGTCCGGGTCGAGGAGAAGCTCGGCGGCAAGACCGGCGCCTGGCGGCGCGCATGACCGCCACCGGCGCGCGGGGCCCGGACGACGACCCGATGGGCGGTCCGGGCGGCGGTACCGGCGGGTTGATCCGGGCGATGGCGGTCACGGTGTCGAACCGGGCGGCGGCGGGCGTGTACGAGGACAGGTCCGGGCCGGTCCTGGTGGAGATGCTGGAGGATCTCGGCTGCCAGGTGGACGGCCCGGTCGTGATCCCCGACGGGGAGCCTGTCGCCGCCGTGCTCCGGGACGCGGTCGCCGCCGGGTACGACGTCGTGGTGACCTCCGGCGGGACGGGCCTCACTCCGACCGACCGGACGCCCGAGATGACCCGCCGCGTGATCGAACGCGAGGTGCCCGGCATCGCCGACGCGATCCGCGCGGAGGGCCGTGCGCTGGTGCCCGCCGCGATGCTGTCCCGCGGCCTCGCGGGCGTGGCCGGGCGCACCCTGGTCGTCAACCTGCCCGGCTCGACCGGCGGCGTCCGCGACGGCATGACGGTGCTCGGACGGGTCCTCGCGCACGCCGTCGACCAGATCGCCGGAGGCGACCACCCCCGCCCGCCCGGCGCCTGACCGGCGGCGGCGACGCGCCGATGCGGGGCAGGCGCGTGGGCCAGGCGACGCGGGCCAGGCGACGCGGGCCGGGCGACGCGGGCCGGGCGACGCGGGCCGGGCGACGCGGGGCGGGTGCGGAAGGCGACGCGCGATGCGGGGCGCGGGTCAGGCGCAGAAGGCGGTGTCGGCGGCCTTGGCCAGGTCGGCGCGGAACCCCGGGTCGGTCTCCATCGCCGCGCTGGAGTCGTTGTAGGTGACCACCGCCTGCCGCTTGCCGTCGGCGCTGGTGTAGGTCCAGGTGCGGTAGCCGGGCCAGCCGCCGTCGTGGCCCCAGCCGTAGCCGCAGGAGAACCTGATCCGGGCGACGCCGAGGCCGTAGTCCTCGACGATCCCCTCGTCGTCGACGGGCCGGGTGGTGGTCAGCTCGCGCTGCTGCGCGCGGGGGAGCAGCCGTCCGGTGAACAGCGCGCGGTGGAACCGGGCGACGTCGTCGACGGTGGAGACGATGCCGCCGGACGTCCAGCCGCTGGACGGGCTGACCTCGGTGCTGACGTCCCCGAAGTCCTCCCAGTAGCCGTGCACGTACGGGCCGGGGAAGGTGCGGCTCTCGACCGGCAGCGAGGTGTGGCGCAGCTTCAGCGGGCCGATGATCCGGCGCTGGAGTTCGGCGCCGAACGTCCGGCCGGTCGCCTTCTCGACGACCATCCCGGCGAGGACGTAGTTGGTGTTGGCGTAGTTCCAGCCGGCGCCCGGGGCGTGCCGCGGCGGCTGCTCCATGGCGATGGCGACCAGCTCGGCGGGCTTCCACGTGCGGCGCGGGTCGCCCATGATGCGAGGGTCCCGGACGTACTCGTTCAGGCCGCCGGTCTGCTGGAGGAGCTGCCGGAGGGTGATCTTCGAGCCGTCGTTGCCGTTGCCGCGCACCACACCGGGCAGCCACTTCTCGACCGTGTCGTCCAGCGACACCCGGCGCTCGGCGGCGAGCTGGAGCAGCACGGTGGAGGTGAACGACTTGGTCACGCTGGCGATGCGGAACTGCAACCGGGCGTCCATCGGACGGCCGGTGGCGCGGTCGGCGACCCCGGAGGTGACGTGCGCGACGCGGCCGTCCCGCCGGGTCATCATGATCACGCCGGGCTGCCCGTCGGCGACGAGCTTGTCGGCCGCACGCTGAAGCCCGGCGGGCGGCCGTTCCCCGCTGCCGTGACCACTGCCGTGGCCGCCGTTGTGACCGCGGCCGGTGTCGGCGAGGGCGGTCGCGGCGGGGGCGAGGACGGCGGTGAGCGCCGTCCCCGTCGCGAGGGCGAGCAGGGCCCGCCGGGTGCGGGAGGGGGAGGGGAGATTCGGCACGGGACGCTCCTGGTGAGTGGGTCGCTTACGCGATCGACTCTGGTCGAGCCGTCCCGCCGCCGACATGGCCCTGAACCCCGGAGCGGGGTGTACTTGAGGACACCGTCCCGGGACAGCCCGGGCGTCGGCGCCCGGGCGAGGGCGGTCAGGTGCGGATGACCTCGACGCCCGCCTCGGCGAAGGCGTCGGCGGTGGCCTGGGACACCGTGCCGTCGGTCACCAGGACGTCGATCTCGGACGTGTCGCAGATCTTGGCGAACGCGCGCCGCCCGACCTTGGACCCGTCCGCGACCACCACCACCCGGCCCGCCCGCCCGGCCATCAGCCGGTTGACGTCGGCCTCGCCCTCGTTGTGGCAGGTGGCGCCGTGCTCGACGGTCACCCCGTTCACCCCGAGCACCGCGACGTCGAGGGCCACGTGGTCGAACAGGCCGGTGGCGAGCGGGCCGGTCAGCTCGTAGGACTGGGGCCGCGGCACCCCGCCGGTCAGCACGATCTTCACGTGCGGGCGGACCGCGAGCTCGTTCCCGATGTTGAGCGCGTTGGTCACGATGGTGAGCGCGGGCGCGCCGCCGCCCGCGTGCAGGCCGGCGCGGGCGGCCAGTACCCGGGCGACCTCGGAGGTGGTGGTGCCGCCGTTCAGCCCGATGATCGAGCCGGGCGCGGCCAGCTCGGCGGTGGCGGCGGCGATGCGCTGCTTCTCCGAGGCGTGCCGCGCGCTCTTGTAGCGCAGCGGCAGGTCGTAGCTGACGCTCTGCGCGACGGCGCCGCCGCGGGTGCGGGTCAGCATCTGCTGCTGGGCGAGCTGGTCGAAGTCGCGGCGGATGGTCGCGGCCGAGACCGCCATCCGGGACGCGGCGTCCTCGACGCTCAGCCGGCCGGCGTCCGCGAGCAGCTCAAGCAGGGCGTTCCAGCGCTCGTGCCGCGTCACTCCGGCCTCCTTCCAGGTGGTTGCGCGCGGCGGTGCGCGCAGCTGTTCGTCCCGGGAGTCTAGCCGTGCGCGTGCTTGCTCTTTTCTGCGTCATCTTGGTATAGATCAAGCACCAATGAACATTTGTGTGCAGAGGAGGGCGAGGATGGCGAATCCCCCGCAGGGCGCCGGCCACACCGAGACGGAGATCGCCGACCAGCCCGGGTGCTGGCGCCGCGCCGCCGCGTCGGCCGCGGAGTTCGCGCCGGTGCTGCCCCGGGCGGGCGAGCGCGTCGCGGTGGTGGGCTGCGGGACGTCGTGGTTCGTCGCCCAGTCCTATGCGGCGCTGCGCGAGGCGGCCGGGCACGGCGAGACCGACGCCTTCGCGGCCTCCGAGTTCCCCCTGGGCCGCCGCTACGACCGGCTGCTGACGCTCACCAGGTCCGGCACGACCAGCGAGGTGCTGGAGGTGCTGGGGCGCGTCGCCGGCACCGTCCCGACCGTCGCGATCACAGCCGATCCGGTGACCCCGGTGATGGACGCCGCGGACGAGGTCGTCGTGCTGGAGTACGCCGACGAGCGGTCGGTGGTGCAGACCCGTTTCGCCACCACGCAGCTCGCCCTCCTGCGCGCGCACCTGGGGGAGGACCTCTCCACCGCGGTCGCCGACGCCGAACGGGCGCTCGCACAGGACCTGCCCAGCGAGCTGATCGAGGCGGAGCAGTTCACCTTCCTCGGCCGGGGCTGGACGATCGGCCTCGCGCACGAGGCCGCGCTCAAGATGCGCGAGGCGGCGGGGGCGTGGACCGAGTCGTACCCGGCGATGGAGTACCGGCACGGCCCGATCAGCATCACCGCCCCCGGCCGCGTCACCTGGATGCTCGGCCAGGCGCCCGACGGCCTCGCCAAACAGGTCGTGGGCGTCGGCGGCATGATGGCCGTCAGCGGCCTGGACCCGCTGGCCGACCTGGTCCGGGTCCAGCGGCTCGCCGTCGCCATCGCCCGCGCGCACGGTGCCGACCCCGACACCCCGCGCAACCTGACCCGGTCGGTGATCCTGGACGCCGACGGGTGACGCGGCCATGACGGTTCTGACCAACGGCCGGTTCGTCCTCCCTGGAGAGGTGAAGGCCGGACGGCTCCGCATCGCGAACGGCCTCATCGCGGAGCCGGTGGCCGAAGCGCTTTCCCCCCAGCAGGAGGAGGTCGTCGATCTGGCCGGACGGTACGTCGTCCCTGGATTCGTCGACCTCCACGTGCACGGCGCCGCAGGCGCCTCGTACCAGAGCGGGCTGGCCGAGGACGCGTCGCGCGTGGCGGGCTTCCACCGGGTGCACGGGACGACCACGACCATGGCGAGCCTGGTCACCGGCGGCGTCCGGGAACTGCGGGACGCGGTCGCGGGCCTGGCCGAACTCGCCGCGGACGGTGTGATCGCCGGGATCCACCTGGAGGGCCCCTACTTGGCGGCGGACCGCTGCGGGGCACACGATCCGGCCCTGCTGCGCGATCCCGACCGGGCGGAGTTCCGGAAGCTGGCCGAGCTGGGGCGCGGCCACGTCCGCATGATCACGCTCGCGCCCGAGCTGCCGGGCGCGCTGGACCTCGTCCGGGACGCGGTGGACGCCGGGGCGGTCGCGGCGGTCGGGCACACCGACGCGACCGCCGCCACGACCCGCGCCGCGTTCGACGCGGGCGCGCGCGTGGCGACCCACCTGTTCAACGCGATGCGCCCGCTGCACCACCGCGAGGGCGGACCGGTCACGGCCGCCCTCACCGACCCCCGCGTCACGGTCGAGCTCATCAACGACGGCGTGCACGTGGCCGCCGAGGTGGCCCGCCTCGCCTTCGCCGCCACGACCGCCACGACCGCCGCGACCGGTGGGGGCGCAGAGACGGGACGGGTCGCGCTGATCACCGACGCGATGGCCGCGACCGGCATGGGGGACGGCGAGTACGGGCTCGGCGTGATGCGGGTGCGCGTCCGGGGCGGCCGGGCGACCCTCGCGGACGGCTCGTCCATCGCGGGCAGCACGATCACGATGGCGGACGCGTTCCGCCGCGCGGTCACCGTCGTCGGCCTGCCGATCGAGCGCGCCGCCGAGGCCGCCGCGCTGACCCCCGCCCGCGCGCTCGGCATCGCCGGCCGGGTCGGCTCGCTGGCCCCCGGCAAGGCCGCCGACCTGGTCGTCCTGGACGACGAGCTCGGCGTGGCCCGGGTGATGAAGGACGGCCGGTGGCTGTGATCCTCACCGTGACGCTGAACGCCGCGCTCGACGTCACCTACGCGACAGGGGAGGTGGCCTGGGGCGGGACGAACCGTGTCCGCGCCGTTCGGCGGCGCGCGGGTGGCAAGGGGGTCAACGTCGCCCGCGTGGCCGCGACCCTGGGACACCCCGTCCTGGCAACCGGCCTGGCAGGCGGCAGTACCGGCGACCTCATCCGTAATGACCTTGACCATGCCGGGATACGACACGACTTCTCGTCCGTCAAGGGAACGTCCCGAAGCACCCTCGCAGTGGTGGGCGGCGCTGAGACGACGCTGTTCAACGAGGCTGGGCCGTGCATCGACGCTGCGGAGTGGGACGCGTTCCTGGACCACTACCGGTCACTGCTCCCTGAGGCGGACGTCGTCGTCCTCTCCGGAAGCCTCCCTCCAGGTGTCCCGGACGACGCGTACGCAGTGCTCGCCTCAATGGCCACCGCTCCCGTCATCATCGACGCCGACGGCGCGGCGCTCTCCGCCGGTGTGCGGGAACGTCCGGCCCTGGTGAAGCCCAACGCCGAGGAACTCGCCCGCGCCACCGGAGAGTCCTCACCCGTCGCCGGCGCGCAGGCCCTCCGCGCGGCGGGCGCCCGCGCCGTCCTGGTCTCGCTCGGCCCGGACGGGATGCTCGCCGTCACCCCGGACGGCACCTGGCGCGCCACACCCCCCGGCCCCATGGCAGGCAACCCCACAGGCGCCGGTGACGCGGCCGTGGCCGCCGCCGCAGTCGCCCTGACCGCCGATACCTCCGCCCCCGACGCCCGGCCCGTCCCCGGCGCTCCTGCGGTCCGCGACGCTCAGGCCGCCCGCGAGTCGTGGACCGCGCTGCTGCGGCACGCGGTCGCGCTGTCGGCCGCCGCCGTCCGCGCCCCAGTGGCGGGCGACTACGACGCCGCCGCGTACACCCGGCTGCTCCCCGAGATCGTCATCGAAGGAGACCCATGCCCCTCGTAGGAACCGGCGAGATCGTCGGCCCCGCCGCGGCCTCCCGGCGCGGCGTCGGCGCGTTCAACGTGATCCAGCTCGAACACGCCACCGCGATCGTCGCCGGGGCGGAGCAGGCCGGCGCCCCCGTCGTCCTCCAGATCAGCGAGAACTGCGTGAAGTACCACGGCGCGGCGGCCCCGGTCATAGCCGCCGCGCTCGCCGCCGCCGCCGTCGCGGCCGTCCCGGCGGCCGTCCACCTCGACCACGCGACCTCGCCCGAGCTGGTCCGCGAGGCGGTCGACCTGGGCGCGGGCTCGGTGATGTTCGACGCGTCCACCCTCGCCTACGACGCCAACGTCGCCGCGACCGCCGAGACCGCCGCGTGGTGCCACGACCGCGGCGTCTGGGTGGAGGCCGAGCTCGGCGAGGTCGGCGGGAAGGACGGCGCGCACGCCCCCGGCGTCCGCACCGACCCGGCCGAGGCCGCCGCCTACGTCGCCGCCACCGGCGTGGACGCCCTCGCCGTCGCGGTCGGCAGCTCCCACGCGATGCTGACCCGCGACGCCGTCCTGGACCTCGGCCTGATCGCCGAGCTCCGCGCCGCCGTCCCCGTCCCGCTCGTGCTGCACGGCTCGTCCGGGGTGCCGGACGCGACCCTGGCCGCCGCCGTGGCCCGCGGGATGACCAAGATCAACGTCGCCACCCGGCTCAACGAGGTGCTCACCGCCGAGGTCCGCCGTGCCCTCGATGCGTCCCCCGCGCTGGTGGACACGCGCAGGTACCTCGGCCCCGGACGCGCCGCGATGGCGCGCGAAGTGGCGCGGATTCTAGGCGTTCTCGGGGCCTGACGCACCGGACGG
The DNA here is from genome assembly GCF_030283145.1 of Actinomadura xylanilytica. Classification (GTDB taxonomy): domain Bacteria; phylum Actinomycetota; class Actinomycetes; order Streptosporangiales; family Streptosporangiaceae; genus Spirillospora; species Spirillospora xylanilytica. The sequence continues at coordinate 2,108,927 of NZ_JASNWE010000001.1, read as the reverse complement.
GGTGCGGCGGACCTGCTCGCCGGGCAGATTGTCGGCGACAATTGATGGCGTCCGCACCTTCGACCAGGGAATCATGGAGCCGTGGAACGTTTGCGGGGTTGGCCGGTCACCTTGGCCGAAGGCCCGGTAGGGCTGCGTCCCCTCCGGCATCGCGACGCCGCGACCTGGCGCGAGCTCAGGGTCCGCAACGCCGACTGGCTCCGCCCCTGGGAGCCGACCAACCCGGAGACACCCCTGTTCCGCAGCGGCCTCGGCCCCTACCTCAGCATGGTGCACACCATGCGCCGTGAGGCCAGGCAGGGCCTCGCGCTCCCCTGGGTGGTCACGCGCGATGGCCGGTTCGCCGGGCAGCTCACCGTCGGCGCGATCGTCTGGGGCTCGGCCCGGTCGGCCCAGATCGGCTACTGGGTCGATCGGAGCGTCGCCGGCCGCGGGGTGATCCCCACCGCCGTCGCCCTGGCCGTCGACCACTGTTTCTTCACCGTCGGGCTGCACCGCGTCGAGGCGAATATCCGCCCCGAGAACGCCGCCAGCCGCCGCGTCGTGGAAAAACTCGGATTCCGTGAAGAGGGAATTCGCCGGCGCCATCTCCACATCGACGGGGCCTGGCGCGACCACATCTGCTACGCGCTCACCGTCGAGGACGTGCCCGGTGGCCTGCGCGCCCGCTGGCTCGCCAGCCGCGACCAGGCATTTCCACGATCGTCATCGTCCCCATGACACTCGAGCCCGCGGTGACTTTTGGGTCCGCGCGGGCCGTAAGAATCCTGCGTTGGAGAAGGCTTGGCAAACGGAGAGTAACTGCGGGATCGATCTCGCGACACACCGCCCCTTATGCTCGTCAACCTCTGACACCGGCTCGTACCGTGCGGGGCGTGACCCTACTCCCAATGCACGTGCGCGCGCCGAAAGTCGGCCCGTCCGATCGCCGTGCCTTGGGACGCCCCGGGGCGGTGGGCCGATGAGCAGCGCCGTGCTCTACTTGGCCATCGTCGCGGTGTGGGCGATCGTCCTGGTTCCGATGTGGCTCCGCCGCGACACCGAGTCCACCGGCATCTCCCGCCTCCTCCACAAGCGTCCCGCCGAGGAACCCGCCACAGAAGAGGCCGACGACCCCATCGAAGAGGAAGCAGCCCCAGAAGAGCCCCGCCGCCGGACGAGCCGCGCCGCCATCATCGCCCGGCGCCGCCGCCGTACCGCCGGCCTGACCCTGCTCTTCCTGACCGCCGTGGTCGTCGTGATCGCGGGCGTGGTGCCCTGGTGGGCCACCCTGCCCCCGTTCGCCGCGCTGGGCGGCCATCTGGCGCTCCTGCGGGTGGCCGTGGGCATGGACGTCGCCCGGGCCCGCGCCGCCGCCGAGGCCCGCGCCGCCGAACGCGCCCGCGTCCTCGAGGCGGAGGCCGCCGCGGCGGAGGAGGAGACCGCCGAGCAGGCCGAGGTCATCGAGCTCGTCGCCCGTCCAGAGGAGGACGTCTTCGACCAGTACGCCGACGACCGCCGCGCCGTGGGCGAGTGACCCGCGATAAGGATGCGCGAGTACTCCCGGATGTTTGCTAATCTTACGGAGTCCTTGGGGCTGTGGCGCAGACCGGTAGCGCACCTCGTTCGCATCGAGGGGGTCAGGGGTTCAAATCCCCTCAGCTCCACAAGGAAGTACAGGCCAGAGGCCGGTTCGAGACCCTCGAACCGGCCTCTGTCCTTGTGCCACCGGGATCCGTGTGATCGCCGGCATCGGCTACCGCGCCGATCATTCGACGGGTTACCCGTTGCCTCCCCAGCGTGGCCCGCGTAGTGCGCGAACGCCGCCTCGACCTCGGCCGCGAAACGCCGCCGGAACTGCTGGTCGGTCGTCAGCTCCGGACGCACGATCTTGATGGCCACCGCCCTGCCGCTGGGAGAACGTCCCAGGAACACCACACCCATGCCGCTGCGACGTCTACGACGAGCTCGTGACGGCGTCCCTTTCCGGCGTCGTCGCGCTGTTGGAGGAGGGGCAGCGTGACGGCGAGCTGCGCGACTTCGATCCCCTCATGATGGCCCGGATCATCCGCCGCACCCTCGACGCCGAGGGAGCGCGGGTCGCACACGGCGCTCCCGTGGACGCCGTCATCGACGAGCTGATCGCGACGTTCAGCCGAGCGACACGCTCCGCCCCCTGAAGACCCGCCCCCTGAAGAGAGACTGAATTCATGCTGTTCGGTGTGAATCCGGTGCCGGACGGAATCGATCCGCGTCACATGCACCGTCTTCGGTGTGAGCGGGCTGACGGCGTTCATCGGAATGTCCAGCGTGCTCGACGTCACGGACGCGGACACGGTGCTGGTCACCGGCGCGGCGGGCACCGCCGGTTCGGCCGAGAAGGTCACCTGGGTGAAGGACGTCGCAAAGCTCGACGCCTGCGTTGACTACCGCACCGACTACGTTCCGGATGTGTTGCGCGAATTCGCCCCCGACGGGCTCACTGCCGTCTTTGAAAATGTGGGCGGTGTGCTATTGGAAAACGCCCTGGACAGGCTCGCCGTCCATGCGCGCATCGCGCTGTGCGGATCGATCTCGTCGGGCTATACGGCCACAGGATATGGTGCGGGCCCCGCCAACTAGATGTAGCTCGCATTCCGACGGGCCTGCATGGAGGGTTCCGTGTTCCTCGACTATCAATCCCGCTGGACTGACCGGGGTCGTCGTGCGTGGTGGTGCCGGCCCGGGCCCGGCGGGGTGGACATGGCGGGGGCGGACGTCGGGGCGCCGGAGGGCAGCGGCCACCACGTCCCGGTCGCGCCCGTCGGGCCGACGCACGGGACGGCCATCGACGAGCAGATCAGAATCGTCCGCGGTACCACTTCGTGCACATCGACTTCCCGAGGACCGACGCGCAAGTCCGCACTTCGGCCTCGCGTCCCTCTGCACCCGTGGTGTCGATGGTCGTCCGCCCGGGGCTGGTGCAGACGTATTGGCTGTCTCCGACCATCCTGAGACATCCGTAGATGTCGCTGCCGAGCGTGAAGCCCTTGCCCTTCTTGTAGATTTTCGCGTAATTGCCCTTCGCGTGGAGTTTGAATCCGGTCTTGTTGTTGGTGCCGGCGACCTTGAACGCACTGTATGCGTCATACCCGCCCTTGTCGTAGGGGTCGGGTGTCACCCAGCTCTTGCCGTACCTATCGAAGCTGGGGAGCTCCGCACTCGCCTGGGCCGGCAGTATCGGCGCCAGCGCCATGCTCCCGCTCACAGCCATTCCAGCCAGCAGGGACGCCGTTCGAATCATTGCCTCACCTTTCGTTGGAGTATCGAACGAAAGGAGATTACGGCAATGCATTATCATTTCTGTATTGGTTCAATAAATGTGTCAGGCGGGTGGTGAGGGGAGGGCCATGGCGATGCAGTCGAGGACGCGTTCCAGCCCGTTCCGGAACCGGTCGTCCTGGCTCTGGTGCGGTCGGCCGGCGTCCATCACGATCTTGGCGAAGATCGGGTGCTCTCCGCTCGCCAGCAGCCAGTGGATGTAGGGACCGCTGCGCTCCATCCACTCCGACTCGCTGAGCCCGCTGCGGCGGATCTCCTCGGTCCAGTTGATCTCCTCGCGGACGGCGCCCTCGACGTAGCTGCTCAGCAGGCCGGTGAGGCCGAGGTTCTCGTCGATGGGGACGTGGGCGTCGAGGACCCCCATCACCCGTTCGATCAAGCGGAGCTGGTTGGGGCCGAAGCTGGGGAGCGACCGGTTCACGGTGGCGATCCACGGGTGCCGCAGCCACATCGCCCGCACCTCGTCGGCGTAGTGCGCCAGGTCCGCGCGCCAGTCGCCGGAGGGGACGCCCTCGACGTCGATCTCGCCCATCAGCCGGTCGGCCATGAGCTCGACCAGGTCGTCGCGGCCCGGGACGTACCGGTAGAGGGACATCGTGCCCGCGCCGATCTCGGCGGCGATCCGCCGCATGGTGGCGGCCTCCAGCCCCTCGGTGTCGGCGATCCGGAGTGCCGCTTCGGTGATCTGCGCGCGGCTGTAGGCCGGTTTCGGCCCGCGGGCCGGGCGCTCGGGCCGCATCCAGATGTTCACGTACTCGGCGTCGGTCACCGTTCCACCCCCTACTTGCGTACATGGTACCCAGTAACTTAGCCTGGCCGCCTTAACCGCGTACGGAGTACCCAGTGGAGGGATCATGGCGGATCCGATCGTGGTGGCCGAGGGGCTGCACAAGTCCTTCGGCGACGTCCAGGCGCTGCGGGGCCTGGACCTGAGCGTCCCGAGAGGAACGGTCTGCGGCGTGCTGGGGCCGAACGGCGCGGGGAAGACGACCGCGGTGCGCATCCTGGCGACCCTGTCCGATCCCGATGCCGGGCACGCCCGCATCGCCGGACACGACGTCGTCCGTGAGGCCGGGAAGGTGCGGGCCAGGATCGGGCTCGCGGGCCAGCACGCCGCCGTGGACGAGAAGCTCACCGGCCGCGGCAACCTGCGCATGTTCGGGCGCCTCTACCACCTGTCCCGGCGCGAGGCGCACCGGCGGGCCGACGAGCTGCTCGAACGCTTCGGCCTGATGGACGCCGCCGACCGCCAGGTCGCAGGCTACTCCGGCGGCATGCGCCGCCGCCTCGACCTGATCACCAGCCTCATCCTGCGCCCCGAGGTGCTCTTCCTGGACGAGCCGACCACCGGCCTGGACCCGCGCAGCCGCGGCGAGATCTGGGACAGCGTCCGCGAGCTGGTGGCGGACGGCACCACGGTGCTGCTCACCACGCAGTACCTGGACGAGGCCGACCGGCTGGCCGACGACATCGCCGTCATCGACCACGGGCGGGTCGTCGCCGCGGGCACTCCGGACGAGCTGAAGGCCACGATCGGGGACCGCCTCGACGTCGTCCTCGAGGATCCCGCCGCGCTGCGTCCCGCGGCGACCGTGCTGAACGCCCTGGCCGGGACCGATCCCACGATGACCGGTGCGGACCGGCTCAGCGTCGCCCTGCCCGGCGGCGGCCTCCGGCTGGCCGACATCGTGCGCGAACTCGACCGGGCCGGGGTCGCCGCGGCCGACGTGAGCCTGCGCCGCCCCTCTCTCGACGAGGTGTTCCTGCGCCTCACGGACCGGAAGGAAGTCCTCTGATGACCGCTCTCGCCCCGCCGCCGGGCCACCGCCTGCGCTGGACGTTCACCGACGGGCTGACCCTGGTCGGCCGCGAGCTCGGACGGCTGCGGCAGGAGCCCGGGGAGCTTGTCTCGATGCTGATCTTCCCGGCCATCATGGTGGTGCTGTTCGGATACGTTTTCGGCAGCGCGATCCAGGTGCCGGGCGGCGGAGACTACCGCGAGTACCTGATGCCGGGCCTGTTCTCGATGGTGACCTTCACGGCGGTCATGACGCTCATGATGCGGGTGGCCACCGACGCCTCCCGCGGCGTGATGGACCGGTTCCGGTCCATGCCGATGGCGCGGCTGGCGGTGCCGTTCGGGCAGACCGGCGCCGACCTGCTGGCCGGGCTGCTGTCGCTGGCCATCATGGCCGGGGCCGGCCTGCTGGTGGGATGGCAGCCGCATCGGGGCCTGATCCCGGCGGCCGAGGCGTTCCTGCTGCTGATCGTGCTGCGGTACGCGCTGGGGTGGGTGGGCGTCTATGTGGGCCTGGTGGTGAAGAACGAACAGGCCGCCGACCAGATGGTGCCGCTGTTCCTGCCGTTCACGATGCTGTCCAACTCGTTCGTCCCGACGGACGGCATGCCGGGGTGGCTGCGGTTCCTGGCCGACTGGAACCCGGTCAGCGCGATCACCGCCGCCTCCCGGGAGCTGTTCGGCAATCCGGGGGTGCCGCCGGAAGATGCGGCCTGGCCGCTCGCGCATCCGGTGGCCGCCGTCCTGCTCTGGTCGGCCGCGCTGCTGGTGGTGTTCGTCCCGCTGTCGACCCGTGCCTACACGCACAAGGGACGGTGAAGGCGAGACGGGGGCCGGGGGGCGCCCGTATCCGGGCATGCACGGAATCGGACGCCGGCCCGGAGGCGGTCTCACAGATGGGTCAGGGCCTCCTGGGGGTCCTCGAAGCAGTCGGCGACGAAGCGGAGGAAGGCGGCGGCGGGGGCGCCGTCGCAGACCCGGTGGTCGAAGGCCAGCGAGAGCTGGACGATCTTGCGCGCGGTCACCTCGCCGTCGACGACCCAGGGACGGTCGATGATCCGGCCGATGCCGAGGATCGCGGCCTCGGGATGGTTGACGATGGGGGCCGAGCCGTCGACGCCGAAGACGCCGTAGTTGTTGAGGGTGAAGGTGCCGCCGGTCAGGTCGGCGGCGCCGAGCGTCCCGGCGCGGGCGGCCCCGGTGAGGCGGGTGAGCTCGTCCTGGAGGCCGCGCGCGCTGTGCCGGTGCGCGTTCTTGATGACGGGGACGAGCAGGCCGCGCTCGCTCTGCGCGGCGACGCCCAGGTTGACGCCGTCGAACCGGACGATCTCGGTGGCGTCGACCCGGCTGTTGAGCTCGGGGTGGCGGGCCAGGCCGGCGACGACGAACCGGGCGATCAGGGGCAGCAGGCCGATCGGGGTCCGGCTCCGGGCGTTGATGTCCCGCCGGGCCTGGACGAGCGCCGTGGCGTCGACGTCGACCCAGGTGGTGGCCTCGGGGATCTCGCGCCGGCTCCGGGTGAACGCCTCGGCGGCGGCCCTGCGGGCGCCCTTGAGCGGGATCCGCTCGGAGATCGGGAGCGGGCCGCCGGACGGGGGACCGCCGGCCAGCGCGGACGGCTCGGCCGGGGGGTTGATGGCCCGCTCGACGTCCGCCCGGACGATGAGGCCGTCCGGGCCGCTTCCCTCGAGGGTGGTCAGGTCGACGGCGTGGTCGCGGGCCAGGCGGCGGACGACCGGCGAGATGACCAGGGGCCGGGCCGTGGCCGCCCGGGACGGGGACGGGCGCGGCGACGGGGTCGGGGTAGGGCGGCGTCGCCGGGCGGGGGTGCTGGTGCCGTACCCGACCAGCACGTTGCCGGAGCCCGCCCTCTCCTCCTCGACGTAGCGGGCCGCCTCAGGGCCGAGGTCCGGGGCGGGGTCCGGGGTGGGGGCGGACGCGACGCCGTCCTCGATGACCAGGAGGGTGGCGCCGACGTCCAGGACGGCTCCGGCGGCGGCGCCCAGCTCGGTGACCGTCCCGGCGTAGGGCGTCGGGACGTCCACGACGGCCTTGGCGGTCTCGACCTCCACGACGGACTGGTCGGTGTCCACCCGGTCGCCGACGGCGACGAGCCAGCGGACGATCTCGGCCTCGGTGAGCCCCTCGCCCAGGTCGGGCAGGGGGAACACGCGGGCGGTCACGCGTCCTCCCACTGGAGCGCCGCGACGGCGTCGAGCACGCGGTCGACGTTCGGGAGGTGGTGGTGCTCGAGCTTGGGCGGCGGATACGGGATGTCCAGCCCGGTCACCCGCCGCACCGGGGCCTCCAGGGCGTGGAAGCAGCGCTCGCCGACCCGGGCCGCGATCTCGGACGCGACGCCGGCGAAGCCCTGGGCCTCGGCGACGACCACGGCCCGGCCGGTCTTCATGACGCTGGCGGTGACGGTCGCGTCGTCGAACGGCACGATGGTCCGGAGGTCGACGACCTCCAGGTCCCGGCCCTCCGCGGCGGCGGCCTCGGCGGCCTCCAGCGCCACCGGGACGCTCGGGCCGTAGGCGATGAGCGTCGCGTCGCGGCCCGCGCGCCGCACCGCCGCCTCGCCGAACGGCCGGGTGCGGGCGCGCGGTGCGACCTCCTGCCTGGACCAGTAGAGCCGCTTGGGCTCGAGGAAGATCACCGGATCGGGCAGCTCGACCGCCTCGCGCAGCATGCTGTAGGCGTCCGCGGCCGTCGCCGGGGCCGCGACGGTGAGGCCGGGGGTGTGGGCGTAGTACGCCTCGGACGAGTCGCAGTGGTGCTCGACGCCGCCGATGCCGCCCGCGTAGGGGATGCGGATGACCATTGGCAGGGTGATCGCGCCGCGGGTGCGGTTGCGCATCTTGGCGACGTGTCCGGCGATCTGCTCGAACGCCGGGTAGGCGAACGCGTCGAACTGCATCTCCACGACCGGGCGCAGGCCGTTCATCGCCATCCCCACGGCCATGCCGACGATGCCGGACTCGGCGAGCGGGGTGTCGAAGCAGCGGCTCTCGCCGAACCGGGCGGTCAGGCCCTCGGTCACGCGGAAGACGCCGCCGAGCGCGCCGACGTCCTCGCCGAAGACGACGACCCGGTCGTCCTCGTCCAGGGCGTCGGCGAGGGCCGTGTTGATCGCTTGGGCCATGCTGAGCGCGGTCATCAGTTCTCCTCGGCGGCGAGCCGCGCGGCCTGCTCGCGGAGCTGCGGGGTCGGGGCGGCGTAGACGTGCGCGAACAGCTCCGCGGGGTCCGGCGGCGTCTGGGCGGGGAGGCGGTCGCGGAGATCGGCGGCGTGCCGTTCGGCCTCGTCGGCGACCGCGGCGATCCCGGCGTCGTCGAGGGCGCCCGTGCGCCGGAGGTGGGCGGTCAGCCGTTCGACGGGGTCGCGGCGCAGCCAGGCGGCGACCTCGCCGTCCGCGCGGTAGCGGGTGGCGTCGTCGGCGTTGGTGTGCGCCTCGATCCGGTAGGTGTGCGCCTCGATCAGGGTGGGCCCCTCGCCCGCGCGGGCGCGCTCGGCGGCCCTGCCGACCACCGCGAGCACGGCCGCGACGTCGTTGCCGTCGACGCCGACGCCGGGCACGCCGTACCCGACGGCCTTGTGCGCCAGGGAGGGCGCGGCGGTCTGGCGGTCGAGCGGCACCGAGATGGCGTACTGGTTGTTCTGGACGAAGAAGACGACCGGGGCCCGGAAGACGGCGGCGAAGTTCAACGCCTCGTGGAAGTCGCCCTCGCTGGTCGCACCGTCGCCGAGGAAGGCCAGGACGACGGTGTCCTCGCCCTTGGCCCGCGCGGCGTAGCCGACCCCGACGGCGTGCGGCGCCTGGGTGGCCAGCGGCGTGCACTGCGGTGCCGTCCGGTGCGCGGCCGGATCGTAGCCGCAGTGCCAGTCGCCGCGCAGCAGGGTGAGGACCTCGACCGGGTCGATGCCGCGTGTCACGAGCGCGACGCTGTCGCGGTAGGTGGGGAAGAGCCAGTCGGTCGGGCGCAGCGCCAGCACCGCGCCGACCTCGCTGGCCTCCTGCCCGTGGGACGACGGGTAGACCGCGAGCCGTCCCTGCTTGACCAGGCTGCTCGCCTGCTGGTCGAAGCGCCGTCCCACCACCAGCGCCCGGTAGGCCGCCAGCAGGGCGTCGGCCGGGGGCAGGGTGTGGCCGCCGCTCCGGGGGCGGGTCGCGCGGTCGCCGTTCTCGTCGATGAGCTGGATCGGCCTGGCGGTGGGAAGCAGCTCGCTCCCGGGCTTGACGACCACGGCACTCCTCCACAATGAGGCTATTTGTCGATACGGTGCAGGTGAGCGGCGCAGAATGTCCAGGGGTGGTGGATGGAACGAGACGAGTGGATCGATCCATTGGATTCGGGTGTACAAACGGCCCGGACCGACGCGGCGGTGAGACGAACGGTCTCCGCCCTGGACGAGGTCGACCGGCGGATCGTCGCCGAGCTGTCGCGCGACGGCCGGCTGTCGGTCCGCGCCCTCGCCGAGCGGCTGCACATCTCGCGGGCCAACGCCTACAGCAGGCTCGAACGGCTGACCCGGGACCAGGTCGTGCGGGGCTTCTCGGCCCGGCTCGATCCGGTCGGGATCGGGCTCGCGCTCTCGGCCTACGTGACGCTGACGATCGAGCAGAACTCCTGGAAGCGGGTCCGCGACCGGCTGCGGGAGATCCCGGCCATCCGGCACTACTCGCTCACCGGCGGCGACTTCGACGTCATCGCGCTGGTCCGGGTGCCCGACCAGGCCGGGCTGCGCGATCTGGTCTTCGACGATCTGCACTCCATCCCGGGCGTGCGCAACACCCGCACCATGATCATCTTTGAGGAGTCGTCCGACGACATGGTGCTGCGGGACTCGCCGTGGCCCCCGGTCCCCTGACCGGGTGGTCGCTCAGCTGTCGAAGTCGACCGTGACCGGCCCTCCGGTCGGCTCGGACTGGCAGGTGAGCACGTAGCCGGCGTCCAGCTCGGCGGGGTCCAGCGCGTAGTTGCGGCGCATGCGGACCTCGCCCTCGGTGACCCGCGCCCGGCACGTCCCGCAGACGCCGCCCTTGCAGGCGAAGGGCATGTCGGGACGGGCCCGCTGGGCGCCCTCCAGCACGGTGGCGCCCGCGGGGAGGTCCAGCGGTGTGGTCCGGCCGTCCAGGATCACCGTGACCGGGGTGCCGGGGCCGGCCGGGACGACGGTGGCCTCCCGCCGGGCGGGCGGGACGTCCTCGACGTAGAAGAGCTCACGGTGAACGCGGTCGCGCGGCACCTCCAGCTCGGCGAGCACCTCCAGCGCGTCCGTGACCATCCCGTACGGCCCGCACAGCCACCAGTGGTCGACGTCCGCGACCGGGACCGACAGCGGCAGCAGCGTCCGGAGCCTGGCCGCGTCCAGCCGTCCGCTGAACAGCTCGGCCTCGCGGGGCTCGCGCGACAGGACGTGCGCGATGCTCAGCCGCTCGGGATGGGCGTCCTTGAGGTCGGCCAGCTCGTCGGCGAACATGACCGTCTCGCTGCTGCGGTTGCCGTACAGGACGGTGACGTGCGAGTCCGGGACGGCCAGCGCGGAGGCGGCGATCGAGAGCACCGGGGTGATGCCCGACCCGGCGGCGATCAGCACGTGCCGCGCGCCCGGGGCGAGGTCGGCGGTGAAGGAGCCGCTCGGCGGCAGGACGTCGATCTCGTCGCCCGGCCGCACGTCCCGCACCAGCCAGGACGAGAACAGCCCGCCGGGCACCTCGCGGACCCCCACCCGCGGCGGGCCGCCCGCCGGGGCGCAGATCGAGTACGACCGGCGCTCCTCCCGCCCGCCGACCGTCCGCCGCAGCGTGAGCGACTGGCCCGGACGGAAGGCGTACAGCTCGGCCAGGTCGCCGGGCACCTCGAAGGTCAGCGCGACCGCGTCGTCGCACAGTCGCTCCACGCTGCCGACGCGGAGTCCGCGCGGGCGGCGGTCGGGCAGGACGGCCACGGTCAGATCTCCTTGAAGTGGTCGAAGGGCTCACGGCAGGACCGGCAGCGGCGCAGCGCCCGGCACGGCGCCGCCCCGAACTCCGAGAGCTCCTCGGTGTCGGGCGACCCGCACAGCGGGCAGGCCGCCGTCCTGACCGGCCCGAGGACGAGCGGGACCGGGCCGGGGGCCGGGCGCGGCGCGGGGCCGGGCGGCGCGATGCCGGCCTCGGCGAGCTTGCGGCGGCCCGGCCCGGTGATCAGATCGCTGCTCCACGCCGGGCTCAGCGTCACCCGCACGTCCACCTCGGCGTACCCGGCGCCGGTGAGGCTGCGCACCAGGTCGTCGCGCATGGCGTCCAGCGCGGGGCAGCCGCTGTAGGTCGGGGTGATCCACACCGTCACCCGGCCGTCCCGCTCGGCGACCTCGCGCAGCACGCCGAGCTCGGCCAGGGTGAGCTGGGGCAGCTCGGGGTCGGTGACGGTCTCGGCGACCTGCCGCGCGGTCACCATGTCGCCCCCGGCAGCGCGCGGGCCACGGACTGCATCTCCTCCAGCAGCACCGCCAGCGCCCCGGTGTGCTCGTCACGGGAGGCGCGTTCGGCGGCGGTCTCGGCGGCGGTCTCGGGGATCGTCAGCGTGGCCTCCGCGAGGACGTGGCCGACGACCGCGTCGAACTCCTCGCGCAGGTCCGCCGGATCGGGGGAGCGGGGGTTCCCGTCGGCGGCGAAGAGCTGGTCGACCAGCGGCCAGACGGCGGCGAGCGCCTGCCGCGTCCGCTCGTGGGAGTGCGCGGTGCCGTCGCCGAGCCGGATCGTCCAGCGGGCGGCGTAGCCGCGGTGGTAGGCGACCTCCTTGACCCCCTTGGCGGCGATCGCGGCCAGCGCCTCGTCGTCGCTGTCGCGCAGCCGGGTCAGCAGCGCCAGCCGCCAGGTCGAGAAGACCAGCAGCCGGACGACCAGGTGCGCGAAGTCGCCGTTCGGCACCTCGGCCAGCCGGACGTTGCGGAACTCCCCGGCGCCGCGCCGGAAGGCCAGCTCGTCCTCGTCCCGGCCGGTGCGCGCGAGCAGCAGCCTGGCCTGGCCGAGCAGGTCCAGCGCGATGTTGGCCAGCGCCACCTCGTCCTCCAGCTCGGGCGCGCGGGTGCACCACTCCTGGAGCCGGTGCGACATGATCAGCGCGTCGTCGCCGAGGGCCAGGCAGAGCGCGGCCAGGTCGGCGCCCGCGGGCGGCATGGGCAGCCCGCTCAGCGGGTCGCTGAAGCCGGTGCCGAACGCCCAGTGGCCGTCGGCGGCGAGGGTGTCGTCGTCGGGGCCCATCAGATGTGCGGGACGTCGTCGGGGATGGAGTAGAAGGTGGGATGCCGGTAGACCTTGTCGCCGCTGGGCGCGAAGAACGGGTCCTTCTCGTCCGGGCTGGACGCGGTGATGTGCGCCGAGCGGACCACCCAGATGCTGACGCCCTCGTTCCGCCGCGTGTACAGGTCGCGGGCGCTGTGCAGGGCCGATTCGTCATCCGCCGCGTGCAGCGAGCCGACATGGACGTGGTTCAGGCCGCGCTTGCCGCGGACGAACACCTCGTAGAGCGGCCAGGACATCAGGCCACCTCCTCCTTCGTGGAGCGTCCGGCCTCCGCGGCCCGCGCGGCCCGCGCGGCCTCCGCGGCCTCCGCGGCCCGCGCGGCTTTCGCGGCGTGGGCGGTGGCGGCCTCGCGGACCCAGGCGCCGTCCTCGTGGGCGCGGCGGCGGTGCTCGACGCGTTCGGCGTTGCACGGGCCGTCGCCCTGGATGACCCGCTTCAGCTCGTCCCAGTCGGGCGTGCCGAAGTCGTGGTGGCCGCGCTCGGCGTTCCAGCGCAGCTCCGGGTCGGGCAGCGTCACGCCGAGCCGCCCGGCCTGCGGGACGGTCATGTCGACGAACCGCTGCCGCAGCTCGTCGTTGGTGTGCCGCTTGATCTTCCAGGCCATCGAGCGCGCGGTGTTGGGCGAGTCGCCGTCGGGCGGCCCGAACATCATCAGCGACGGCCACCACCAGCGGTCCACCGACTCCTGGACCAGCTCGCGCTGCGCGGCGGTGCCCCGCATCATGGTCATCAGCAGCTCGTAGCCCTGCCGCTGGTGGAAGGACTCCTCCTTGCAGACCCGGATCATCGCGCGGGCGTAGGGCCCGTAGGAGCTGCGGCACAGCGGGACCTGGTTGCAGATCGCCGCGCCGTCCACCAGCCAGCCGATCACTCCGACGTCGGCGTAGCCGAGCGTCGGGTAGTTGAAGATCGAGGAGTACTTCTGCCGCCCGTCGATCAGCCGTTCGGCGAGCTCGGCGCGGTCCACGCCGAGCGTCTCGGCCGCCGCGTACAGGTACAGGCCGTGGCCCGCCTCGTCCTGCACCTTGGCCAGCAGGATCGCCTTGCGGCGCAGCGACGGCGCCCGGGTGATCCAGTACCCCTCAGGCTGCATGCCGATGATCTCGGAGTGGGCGTGCTGGGCGATCTGCCGGACCATCGTCGCGCGGTAGGCGTCCGGCATCGCGTCGCGCGGCTCGATCCGCCGGTCGGCGGCGATCACCTCCTCGAACGTGCTCACTTCTCCACCAGGGTCAGCACGTCGTACTTGGCGACCGATGCGCCGTCCTGGTTGGTCACGTCGGTGTCCCAGCGCACCTCGCCGTAGGCGGCGCCCTCGCGCGGGCTGATCTGCTTGGCGGTCAGCGTGACCGTCAGCTCGTCGCCCGGCTTGACCGGGGTGAGGAAGCGCAGGTTCTCCAGCCCGTAGTTGGCCAGGACGGGACCGGGCTCGGGCGAGACGAACAGGCCCGCGGCGAACGACACGACCAGGTAGCCGTGCGCGACCAGCCCGCCGAAGAACGGGTTGGCGGCGGCGGCCTCCGCGTCGGTGTGCGCGTAGAAGGTGTCGCCGGTGAACTCGGCGAAGTGCTCGACGTCGGCGAGGGTGACGGCGCGCGGCCCCGCGGTGACCGAGTCGCCGACCCGGAGCCGGGCGAGGTTCTTGCGGAACGGGTGGACGTCGTCGTCGCTCCGCCGCGCGCCCGGCGTCCAGCGGCCGGTGATCGCGGTGAGCACGTCCGGCGACCCCTGGACGGCGGTGCGCTGCATGTGGTGCAGGACGGCGCGCACGCCGCCCAGCTCCTCGCCGCCGCCGGCCCGGCCGGGGCCGCCGTGGACGAGCGCGGGCATCGGTGAGCCGTGCCCGGTGGACTCCTTGGCGTCCGCGCGGTTCAGCACCAGCAGCCGGCCGTGCCAGGGGGCCAGCCCGAGGACGACCTCGCGGGCGAACGCCTCGTCCTCGGTGACGACCGAGCCGACCAGGCTGCCCCGTCCGCGCGCCGCGTACTCGATGACCTGCTCGGTCGTGTCGTAGGGCAGCAGCGTGCTGACCGGCCCGAACGCCTCGACCTCGTGCGGCTCGTCGCGCTCGGGGTCGCCCAGCAGCAGCAGCGGGGACAGGAACGCGCCGAGTTCGCCGTCCGCGCCGGCCGCCTCGACGTGGCCGGGGTCGCCGAACAGGACGGTGCCGCCGATGGCCTTGACCGCGCGGCGCACCTCGTCGCGCTGCCGCAGGCTCGCCAGCGCGCCCATCCGGACGCCCTCGGCGGCCGGGTCGCCGACCACGATCCGGCCGAGCCGCTCGCGCACCGCCGCGGTGACCTCCTCCAGCCGGTCTCGCGGCACGAACGCCCGCCGGATCGCGGTGCACTTCTGGCCGGCCTTGGCGGTCATCTCGGTGACGAGCTGCTTGGCGTACAGCTCCACGTCGCCGTCCGGACCGAGGATCGAGCAGTTGAGGGAGTCGGCCTCGGCGTTGAACCGGACGGCCCGCTCCACGATCACCGGGTGGGCGCGCAGCGTGCGCGCGGTCGCGGCCGAACCGGTGAAGGAGACCAGGTCCTGCTCGGTCAGGTGCGACAGCAGGTCGCCCGCGTCGCCGCAGACGAGCTGCACCGACCCCTCGGGCAGGATCCCGCTGTCGACGATCAGGTCGACCAGCCGCGCGGTGATGTAGGCGGTCTGCCCGGCGGGCTTGATCAGCGAGGGCATCCCCGCGACGAAGGCCGGGCCGAGCTTCTCCAGCGGCCCCCAGACGGGGAAGTTGAAGGCGTTGATCTGCACGGCGACGCCGTGCAGCGGGGTCATCAGGTGCCGTCCGACGAACGTGCCGCCCTTGCCGAGCGGCTCCACGTCGCCGTCCACGTGGACGGTGTCGTTGGGCAGCTCGCGGCGGCCCTTGCTGGAGTAGGCGAACAGGGTGCCGATGCCCCCGTCCACGTCGATCCGCGCGTCGGCGAGCGTGGAGCCGGCGCGGCGCGACAGGGCGTACAGCTCGTCGCGGTGCTCGTTCAGGTGCGAGGCGAGCGTCTTCAGTAGCGCGGCCCGCTGGTGGAAGGTCAGCGCGCGGAGCTCCCGGCCGCGGCGGCGGCCGTGGTCGAGCGCGGCGGCGAAGTCGACGCCCGTGGACGAGACCCGGGCGACCTCCTCGCCCGTGACCGCGTCGTGGACCGGGACGCCCTCGTCGGGCGGAGTGTGCCAGGCCCCCGAGACGTAACTGCGCAGCGCTGCCATGCCGTGGTCCCTTCACCCGATTACCAACCGTCCGTTCGGTAAGTAATGCTACCCGCGGGCGGCGGAAGAGAACAGGGCGGCGCCCGGATTGTCAGGCGCGCAGGCCGTCGAAGGCGGTGCGGCGGACCAGGACGGCCAGCGCGTCCACGTCGGTGCCGCCGGACGGGCGGTACCACTCGACCAGCGAGTTGACCATGCCGAACAGCAGCCGGGCGCCGATCGCCGGGTCGACGTCCCGCCTCAGGTCGCCCTCGGCCGCGGCCTGCTCCATCAGCTCGGCTACCAGGTGGTCGAACGCGCGGCGGCGCTCCAGCGCCCGGCGCTCCACGTCGGTGTTGCCCCGAACCCGCAGCAGGAGCGTGACGAACGGCAGCCGCTCGGCGAGCACGTGCACGCTGCGCTCGGCCAGGAACTCCAGCCGGTCGATGGCCCGGCCGTCGAGGTCGCGGGCCTGCCCGGCCGCCTCGAACAGGCCGTCCAGCGCCCGGTCGGTGGCCATCCGCAGCAGCTCCTCCTTGCTATCGACATGGTGGTAGATCGCCGACTTGGTGAGGCCGAGCCCGCGGGCGATCGCCTCCATCCCGGTGGCCTCGTAGCCGCGCTCGTTGAACAGGGCGACGGCGACCGACAGGACCGATGCGAGGTCGTGTCCGGGCCGCCCTCGCTTGGCGGGCCGCGGGGCTGGAGACGTGGAGGGCACGGACCGAGTATCCCAACGTCCCGCCGATGCTCGGCCCGCCGCCCCGCGGGCGAGTGCCGCGGGGCGGGACGGGTGACACCTGCTAGTCGCAGATCGCCGCCGCGGCGATCGGGAGGATCTGCTCCTCGGTCGGGTTCCGGGCGCCCGGATTGAGCGACAGGGTCATCCGGCGGCCGTCGTCGGAGCGGAACGCGAAGGTCATGTAGCCGATCAGCTCGCCGCTGTGGCCCCACATGCTCGCGCCGCACGGCAGCGTGTACCGCTGGAGGCCGAGACCGTAGTCGAACCCGGCCCCGGTCGGCGTCGTGGTGCGCATCGCGGCGAGCGCGGGAGCGCTGGTCAGCCGCCCGGACAGCAGCGCGTCGAAGAACCGGTCGAGGTCGGCCGCCGTCGAGATCATCTCGCCGGCGGGCCCGTCCAGCGAGGGGTTCATCCGGGTCGCGTCGACGGTCCGGCCGGTCGGCAAGGTCTTGTAGCCGTGAGCGTACGGGGCGGGCAGTCCGGGCCGGTCGCCGGGGACGGACGTCCGGGTCAGGTGCAGCGGGCCCAGGATCCGGCGCTGCACCTCCTGCCCGTAGGGCCGTCCGGTGATCTTCTCGATGAGCTGCCCGAGGACGACGTAGTTGGTGTTGGAGTAGCGCCACTGCGTACCCGGCGGGAAGTTCGGCGGCTTCGCGAAGGCCACCTTCAGGAGCTGCGCGGACGTGTAGGAGCGGAACCGGTCCGCGCCGCGCCAGCGGTTGGTGGAGTACCCGGGCTCGCTCATGTAGTCGTGCAGGCCGCTGGTGTGGTCGAGGAGCTGCCGGACGGTGATGTGGCCGCCGTCCGGGACCACGCCCGGCAGATGCCGTTCGACGGGGTCGTCCAGCCCGAGCCGCTTTTCGTCGGTCAGCTGGAGCAGGACGGTCGCCACGAACGTCTTGGTCACGCTGCCGATGCGGAAGTGCCCGGACGGGTCGGCGCGGCGTCCGGAGGCCAGGTCGCCCACCCCCGCGCCGGCCGCCTGCTCCCGGCCGTCCCGCTGGATCCGGACCAGCGCGGCCGTCGCCGCCTTGCTCTCCACCAGGTCGTCGAGCAGCGCCTGCACGTCGGCGCTCGCACCGGCCTGCGGCCGGGCGGTCTGCTCGGCGCCCCGCGAGGCGACCAGCGGCACGGACGCGGCGGTGACGGCCAGCACCGCGCCGGACAGCGCCGCGACCAGGATCTTGCGTGATGTTCTGATCATGCCGTGAACGCTAGGGACGCGCCGATCCCAGGGCCATGAGGCCGCCCGCCCGGCCGGCGGCCGTCCTCCGCAGCGACGACCCTGCGGTTTTCCGCAGGGGGCGTCCGGAGGCCGGGCCGCGCGGCCCCGTGCGGGCGGCTCCTACTGCGAGTCCTTCCGCAGCCCGCGCAGGAACCGCCACATCCGGGAACGCGGCGGCTGGGCGCCGGCGTTCGCGGGCTGGCCGGGGGCGCCGCCCGCCGGCTGCCGCGCTCCGGGCGGCGGACCCGACAGCTCGTACTCGACCGGGAGCGAGCGGAGGCTGCGCAGGAAGGGGGAGGACCGCCACGGGAGCTGGTCGGCGGGCAGGGCCAGCTTCAGCGCGGAGAACCGCTCGAACAGCCGGCCGATCGCGATCGTCGTGATCGTGGTGGCGAGGTCGCGGCCGAGGCAGCCGTGCAGGCCGGTGCTCCAGGCCAGGTGCGCGCGGGAGCTGGTGATGGAGTCGGGGTTCATGTGCCCGGTGAACACCGGGTCCATGTGCGCGGCGGCCACGGAGATGAACACCGGGTCGCCGACGGAGATGGCGAACCGGCCCAGCCGGACGGGGGCCTGCGCGAAGCGGAAGGAGATGTTGGCCATCGGCGGGTTGGCCATCGCCACCCGGTTGACGGTCTCCTGGAGCATCCCGGCCGACAGGCTCTCCCGGGTGGAGTGGTCCCCACCGATCACCGCGGCGGCGGTGTTGGAGATGAGCGTCCCGGTGAAGTCGCCGAGCATCGACATCGCCAGGATCAGTTCCTTGCACAGATCCTCGGTGGACAGCCCGGGATCGGCGCCGATCAGGTAGGAGGTGAGGTCCTCGCCCGGGGTCTTGCGCTTGGCCTCGATCGTCTCGGCCGTCACGGTGTACATCCGCCCCATGGCCTCGACGGCCTCGGGGCCGGCGTCCATCGCCCGCCACAGGTCCATCAGCAGGTCGTCGCCGCGGTCGTCGGCGAAGCCGATCATCCGGTTCAGCACCATCAGCGGCAGCGGCCGGGCGTACTGCGCGGACAGGTCGGCCCAGCCGGTGCCGCTGGAGCCCTCCGACAGCACGTCGATCAGCTCGTCGGCGTAGCGGCCGACCGTGTTCTCCAGCTCGCGGGCCTGGCGGTGCGTGCGGTCCTGGTACGGGCGCAGGCCCAGGATCCAGGCGCTGCGCAGCCGGTCGGCCTTCCGGCCGTCCGACACCAGGAGGCAGTCGTTGCCGAACGCGTGCCGCAGCGGCCAGTCGGCCGGCACCCGCCCGTCCGACCACGCCGGCCAGCTCGAGATGTGCTTGGTCCACCGGCCCTGCCGGTCCTGGAGGACGTCGAGCGCCTGCGTGTAGCCGAGCACCAGCCAGGCCGGCACGCCCAGCACGTCGACCGGTGCGACCGGCCCGTAGGTGTCGCGCAGCCGCTGGTAGAACTCGGCGGGACGGGCCTCGTACTCCCGCGTGAACATGGGTTCGGCCGCCATCGACTCCAAGGACGGCTCGGTCGGTCCGGCGCCGGCCAGGTGCATGGTCATCACTCCTCGCTGGGACACGGAGGTCGCGCGCCGCCCGATCGGCGGCGGCGGCCCGCCGGTCTCCAGGGTGGAACCCTAGGGAAGATTCCGGCGGAATGGGGAGAAGCGCCGAGAGAGGGCGCCCCACCGTCCGAGATCGGGGCTTATGGGGCGTGTGTCCGTTTGGTGTGGACGGGTGCGCGGCGGCGCCCCGGCGGGTGCCGGGACGCCGCCGGGACCGTTCCGAATCAGCCGGGGACCGCGGCCTTGGCGCGCAGTTCCACCGGAATGGACAGCGGCCCGTGGGTGATGAACGAAGGCGAGTAGGGAATATCGTCCGCATCGACGGCGAGCCGCAATTCCGGGAGCCGGTTGAACAGCGCGGAAAGGGCGATGCGGCCTTCGAGCCGGGCGAGCGGCGCGCCAATGCAGAAATGCGGGCCGTAGCCGAACGCCTGGTGCGCGGGGTTCTCCCGGGTGATGTCGAAACGCTCGGCCTCCGCGCCGTACCGGTCGGGGTCGGTCCCCATTCCCCCGTAGCACGTCAGGAAGGCGTCGCCGGCGGGAACCGGCACGCCCGCGAGCGTCAGGTCGGTCATCGCGTACCGGAAGGGCGAGGCGGTGACCGGGGTGCGGTTCCGGAGGGTCTCCTCCACCACGTCCGGCCAGCGGTCCCCCTCGACCGCCAGGGCCCGCTGCTCGGGGTGGGTGAGCAGCGCGACGATGGCCTGCCCGAGCAGGTGCACGGTGGTCTCGTGCCCGGCGAGGATCATCAGCCAGAGGTTGGTGACCAGTTCGGCGTCCGACAGCGCGTCGTCCTCGTCGCGCACCCGGACCAGCCCGCTGGTCAGGTCGTCGCCCGGCTCGCGGCGCTTGCGGTCGACGAGCTCGGCCAGGTAGCCGAGCATGTCCTGGTTGGCGGCGGCGGCCTGCTCGCCGGTGGTGGTGTGCGCGATCAGCGTGCTGACCCAGCCGCGGAACTGGTGCAGCTCGGCCGTCGGCACCCCGTACAGCTCGCAGATCACCGAGATCGGCAGCGGCTCGGTGAAGCCGGGCACCAGGTCGGCCGTGCCGCCGGCCGCGAGCAGGCCGTCGATGTGCTCGGCCACCAGTGCCTCGATGCGCGGGGTCAGCGCCTCGACCCGGGACGGGGTGAAGGCGCGGGAGAGCAGCGTCCGCAGCCGCCGGTGGTCGGCCCCGTCCAGCACCTGGAGGTGCTCGCCCGTGACGAGCGGCCGCATCGGCCAGTCGGCCGGGACGCCGCCATTCTGGAGGGCCGCCCAGTGCCGCGGGTTGCGGGTGACGAGCTTGTTGTCGTGCGCGAGCAGCTCGGCGATCGCGTCGTGGCCGTTCACCGCCCACGCCGGGACGCCGCCGGGAAGCTCGATGCGGACGACCGGGCCGAGGTCGCGCAGCCGGGCCAGGGTGCGGCGGACGGGCTCGCCGGCGACGGGGAACTGGAAGGGGGAATCGGCCACGAAGCGCCTCCGGGGGAAAGGACGTCGACGGCACGCCGGCCCGCGGAAATCGGGCCGGACATGATCACGTGGCGATCTTAGGCCACCGGGAATACCGCCGCTCGCGCGGCCGGGGGCCGCCCTCCGGAACCGGCCCCGCCGGACGGCCTAGCGCTTGCCCGCCATGGTGTCGAGCTGGTCGAGGAGGTCGTCGACCAGTTCCTCGGGGCTGAACTCCATGACCCATTCGGCGAAGCTCGGCCCGTACTCCAGCATCGCGGCCCGGACGATCGCGGCGGGGTCGCCGGGCGGGGTGAGCCCGAAGGTCCGGCGCACCCAGTCGAGGTACTCGCGGCGGGCGGGCACGAGCCCCGCGTCGCCGTCCTCGATGACGGTGAGCAGCTCGAACAGCTCGCGCAGCCCGCGCGCGTCGACGCTGAGGTCGCCGTCCCCGCCGAAGAAGACGACGGGAAGCGTGCCGAGCTCGGCCCGGTCGTCGCACCGCCAGAGGGCGTAGACCGAGTCGGGGCCGCCCGCGGTGGCGAAGGGGATCAGCTGGTCCAGGCGGGCCCGGTCGGGATCGGGCCCGAACCAGGTGATCTCCCGGCGGGCCGGGTAGAACAGCTCGAACCCCGGCGCGAAGGGCCCGCTCTGCCGGTCGGCGAACCCTTTGAGCAGGTCGAGCTCGGGGATGGACGGACGCGCGTCGCTCATGAAGCCTCCTGGTGGGTGAACTGCGCGACGTTATCGCGTCCGGGCCGGGGAACCGCGTCAGCGGGGCGTCCTGCCCTCTTCGGCGAGGCGGCGCAGCAGCGGCGTGACGCGGTACTCGACGAGCTCGCGCATCACCAGCGCGGTCTGGGTGCGCTCGACGCCGGGGACGGCCAGGATCCGCCCGGCGACCCGGTAGAGGTCGTCGGCGTCCGCCGCGACCGTGTGGACGAGCAGGTCGGTGGCGCCGCTGACGCCGTGCACCTGGAGCACCTCGGGGATCTCGGCGAGCGCGCCCGCGACCTCGCCCAGCCGCCGCTGGGTGACCTGCGCGGTGATGAACGCGGTGAGCGGGTAGCCGAGGGCGCCGGGGGAGACGCGCCGTTCGAACGACTCCAGGCCGCGTTCCTGTTCGAGCCGGGTGATCCGGGCCTGCGCGGTGTTGCGCGACAGCCCGGCCTTCTCGGCGAGCGCGACGATGGTGGCGCGGGGGTGCCGGACCATCGCCAGCAGCAGCCGCGCGTCGGCCGGATCGATCCGCTGGTCGTCTTGCACGATGCTCACCTTCACGGGGGCAGGGGGCGGGGGGAGAGTGCATTATGCTCAAGTTTCTTGGCTCGTGTTGTGCATTAGAGCACGTCATGGTGTGCTCCGAGCAGTCAGTGCACACTCCGAGGGAGGATGCGGATCCGCCGGCGCTGCGCGGAGCGCGTCTTCGGTGAAGGCCGGTGAGAGAGATGACCGTTGCGGCACCCGCCGTGTCCGGCACCCTGCGCGAGATCGAGGGCCGCGTCCTGTGGCTCTCGGCGTCGATCGTCCACGAGGCGAACCGGGTGCGGCCCAACCCGTCCGGGCTGAAGGTCGGCGGGCACCAGGCGTCGTCGGCGTCGATGGTGTCGATCATGACCTCGCTCTGGTTCCGGCACCTGACCGCCGCCGACCGCGTGTCGGTGAAGCCGCACGCCTCCCCGGTGCTGCACGCGATCAACTACCTGCTCGGCGGGCTGGACGAGGCCTACCTGCCGACGCTGCGCGCGTTCGGCGGCCTCCAGAGCTACCCGAGCCGGTCCAAGGACCCCGACGCGGTCGACTACTCGACCGGCTCGGTCGGCATCGGCGCGACCGCGCCGATCTGGGGCGCGCTGGCCCGCCGCTACGTCGAGCGCGAGGACGGCCCGTCCGGCCGCCAGTACTCGCTGCTCGGCGACGCCGAGCTGGACGAGGGCGCGGTGTGGGAGGCGATCCTCGACCCGGCCGTGGCGCAGCTCGGCGAGATCGTGTGGATCGTCGACCTCAACCGGCAGTCGCTCGACCGGGTCGTCCCGGGCATCGCCGCCGGGCGGCTCCAGGGCATGTTCGGCGCGGCGGGCTGGCAGGTGCTGTCGGTGAAGTACGGGCGGGTGCTGGAGGACCTGTTCGCCCGTCCCGGCGGCGGCGCCCTGCGCGCCCGCATCGACGGGATGGCCAACCCCGAGTACCAGCGGCTGCTGCGCTGCGACGCCGCCGAGCTGCGCCGGCGGCTGCCCGGCGACGGCGCCGGCCGCGCCGAGATCGCCGCGCTCGCCGACGGGCTGGACGACGCGACGCTGCTGGCCGCGATCGGCGACCTCGGCGGCCACGACCTCGGCGCGCTGGACGAGGCGTTCGGCGCGATCGACGACACCCGGCCCACGGTGATCTTCGCGTACACGGTGAAGGGGTACGGGCTGCCCACCCGCGGCCATCCGCAGAACCACTCCTCGCTGCTCACCGCCGAGCAGATGCGCGAGCTGGCCGCCACGCTCGGCACCGACCCGGAGCGTCCCTGGAGCCGGTTCGGCGGCGAGGGCGCGGCCGGGCGGCTGTGCGCCGAGGTCGCCGAGCGGCTGCGCCGCGAGGACCGGCCCTGCGAGGCCGTCCCCGAGCTGCCCGCCGACATCGGCCGCACCCCGTCCGGCACCGCGACCACGCAGGCCGCCCTGGGCCGGACGCTGATGGACCTGACCCGGGAGGCGCCCGAGGCGGCCGGCCGCGTGGTGACCGTCTCGCCCGACGTCAGCTCCAGCACCAACCTCGGCGGCTGGGTCAACAAGGTGGGCGTGTGGTCGCCGAGCGAGCGGCGCGACTGGTTCGCCGACGACGCCGAGACGATCCTGCACTGGCAGGAGCGCCCGACCGGCCAGCACATCGAGCTCGGCATCGCCGAGACCAACCTGGTGGGCCTGCTCGGCGAGCTCGGCGCGACGTGGAGCCGCTGGGGCCGTCCGCTGCTGCCGATCGGGGTGCTGTACGACCCGTTCGTCCAGCGCGCGCTCGAGCCGTGGTCGTTCGGGATCTACGCGGGCGGCCAGTCGATCCTGGTCGGCACCCCGTCCGGGGTGAGCCTGGCGCCCGAGGGCGGCGCGCACCAGTCGATCACCACGCCGTCGCTCGGGCTGGAGCAGCCCGGCTGCGTCACCTACGAGCCGGCCTTCGCGATCGACGTCGAGTGGGCGCTGCTGGCCGGGCTCGCCCGGCTCGGCCGCCCGGACGGCACGTCGACCTACCTGCGGCTGTCCACCCGTCCGGTCGACCAGTCCCTGGCCGCGGTGCCGGGCGACCCGGCGGCCAGGGAGCGGCGCCGCCGCCAGTCCGTCGCGGGCGCCTACCCGCTGCGGCGGGCCGCCGACGCCCGGGTCACCATCGCCGCCATGGGCGCGGTGGTGCCCGAGGCGCTGGCCGCCGCCGACCACCTGGAGCGGCTCGGCATCGGCGCCGACGTGGTGTGCGTGACCAGCCCCGGCCTGCTGTACCGGGCGCTGCGCGCCCGGGGCGGGCAGGAGGACGCGCCGAGCTGGATCCTCGACCAGGCGTTCCCCGCCGGACGCGCCGCGCCGCTGGTCACCGTCCTGGACGGGCATCCGCACACGCTGACGTTCCTCGCCACGGTCAACCAGGTTCCGGTGACCTCGCTCGGCGTCACCCGGTTCGGCCAGTCCGGATCGCTGGAGGAGGTCTACCGCCACCACGGCATCGACGCCGACGCCATCGTCCAGGCCGCGCTCGACCACGCCGACTGATCACGACGGGACGGCGCCGCCGGCGGCATCGGGGGTACGCGCGGACTCAGCGCGGCGGGAGGGTGGCGGTGACCGTCAGGCCGCCGCCCGGTCGGGGCACGGCGCCGACCTCGCCGTCGTGCGCGAGCGCGATGGCGCGGACGATCGACAGGCCGAGCCCGACGCCCTTGGCGGTGACGAGCCGGTCGGTGTCGAGGCGGCGGAACGGCTCGTAGAGGGCGGGGATCTCGTACGCCGGGACGGCCGGGCCGGAGTTGGAGACCTCCACTTCGGCGCGCCCGTCGCGGGTGCGGCTGGTGACCCGGACCCAGCCGCCGTCTCCGGTGTTGTGCCTGATGCCGTTCTCCACCAGGTTCTGCACCAGCCGTTCCAGCAGCAGCGCGTCGCCCGTGCAGGGCGCCTCGCCCGCGTCCTCGTGCACGGTGATCCCGGCCTGCCGGGCCTCCGGCACGGTCTGTGCGACGACGTGCCCGACGATGTCGGCGAGGTCGACCGGGGCGCGTCGGGTCAGCTCGTTCTCCGAGCCGGCCAGCAGCAGCAGCCCGGTGATCAGCCGCTCGTGCCGTGAGTTGATCTCCAGTAGGTGCTCGCCGAGCCGCCGGACGTCGGCTGAGGCGGACGGGCGGTGCATCGCCACCTCGACCAGCGCGCGGCCGAGCGTGAGCGGGGTGCGCAGCTCGTGCGAGGCGTTGGCGACGAAGCGGCGCTGCCCGTCGAAGGACCGGTCCAGCCGCTCCAGCATGGCGTCGAAGGTGTCGGCGAGCTCCTTGACCTCGTCGTCGGGGCCGCGCAGTGCGATCCGCTCGTGCAGCCCGCGGCCCGCGCCGGGGGCGCTCGCGATCCGCCCGGCGGTCTCGGTGACCCGGTGCAGCGGCCCGAGCATCTGCCCCGCGATGAGCCAGCCGAGCCCCGCCGCCGCGCCGCCGACCACCAGCAGCGCGATCCCGCCCTGGGTGATCAGGGACGTGGTCGCCGCGTCGTGCAGCCGGTCCTGCTCGCGCCGCATCCACCGATCGGCGGCGGGACCGCTGACCATGCCGTCCGGGGTGAACGCGAAGACCTGCCTGCCGGCGGAAGAGGGAGCGGTGCCGGAGGAAGAGGGAGCGGCGGCGGGCCTGCCGGACGGGGCGGACGTGGGGGGCGGGGCGCCCGGCGTCTTGCGGATCTGGGCCATGACCTTCGGGCCGGACTTGGAGATCTGCTGGTTGAACAGCACGTAGGTGGAGCCGAGCAGGATCAGCCCGGCGATGAGGAACAGCCCGCCGTAGGTGAGGGTCAGCCGGGCCCGCAGCGGCATCCGGCGGGGGAGCAGTCTCCGGAGCTTCACGGGATCCGGTACCCCGCTCCGGTGACGGTCTCGATCAGGGGCGGGTCGGCGAGCTTGCGGCGCAGCTTGAGGACGGTGAGCCGGACCGCGCCGGTGAAGGGATCGGCGTGCTCGTCCCACACCTTCTCCAGCAGCCGTTCGGCGGAGACCAGCGCGCCGTCGGCGCCCAGCAGCTCGGCCAGGACGGCGAACTCCTTCCTCGCCAGCGGGACGTAGCGGCCGTCGCGGAAGACCTCCCGGCGGGCCGGGTCGAGGCTGATCCCGGCCCGGCGCAGCACCGGGGGCGCGGCCGGACGGGAGCGCCGGCCGAGCGCCAGGACGCGGGCGGCGAGCTCGCTGAAGGCGAACGGCTTGGTCAGGTAGTCGTCGGCGCCGAGGCCGAGCCCGGCGACGCGGTCGGTGACCTCGGCGGCGGCGGTGAGCATCAGCACCCGCGGCGCCGCTCCGGCCTCGACCAGCTCGCGGCAGACGTCGTCGCCGTGCACCACCGGAAGGTCCCGGTCCAGGATCACCACGTCGTAGTCGTTGACGCCGGCCCGTTCGAGGGCGGCCTCCCCGTCGCGGGCGAGATCGACGGCGTGGGCCTCGGCCCGCAGCCATTCGGCGATCGCATCGGCGAGCAACGGCTCGTCCTCCACCACCAGCACCCGCATGTGTCCGTTCCTTTCTCAGGCCGCTCGGCGATGGCCGCCGGGCCTCCGCGCCCATGATCCTCTCGGGCGCGGCGTTTCCTTTCTGTTAGGAACGTCCGCCCTGGAAAGTGGAAGTACGGAGGAAACGCAGGGGAAACGCCCCGCCCGGTTGCATCGACCTCTGCCAGGCCGGAGCACGTCCGGCCGGAGAACGAGGAGACGACACGATGCGATCCCGAACTCGCGGTGCTCTGGCGCTGCTGCCCCTGGTACTGGCCCTGACGCTGACCGGATGCGGTTCCGGCGACGAGGATGGGGGCAAGGGTGCCGGCGGGGTGGCCGGCGGCCCCGCGGCGGGCGGCCCCGGCGGCGATGTGGCGGACAAGCAGGTGAAGTTCGCCGAGTGCATGCGCAAGAACGGCGTCGACATGGACGACCCCGAACCCGGCAAGGGCATCATGGTCAAGTCGACGCCCGGCTCGGACAAGGGAGCCATGGACCGGGCGATGGCGGCCTGCCGCCAGTTCGGCCCGGAGGCGAACGCGTCGCCGGGCGCCCATCCGGAGCAGGAGAAGAGGGCCGCCGACTTCGCCGCGTGCATGCGCAAGAACGGGGTGGACTTCCCCGATCCCGAGCCGGGCCAGGTCGGGATCAAGATCGACAAGAAGGTTGGCGACGACCCGGACTTCCCCAAGGCCCAGAAGGCGTGCCAGAGCGTCTTCGCCGGCGGCCCCGGCGGCTTCTCCGCCGGGCCCGGCGGCGGGGCCGGCAAGTGACCGGAGACACCTCCGTCGAGAACCGCACGGACCCGCCGGACGACACGGGCGGCGCGTCACCCGACGTGTCCGGTGCGTCGTCCGGCGTGTCCGGTACGGCACCCGGCGCGTCCTCGGGCTCGGGAGAAGGCGCGGAGGTGGCGGCGGGGCCCCAGGGGGTGCGCCGCCGCCGCGGTCGACGCCGCGTCCGCCGGTCCGCGGTCGCGGTGGCCGTCCTGGGGGCGGGAGGCGCCGCCGTCGCCGCGATGCTCGGGCTCGGCGGCGCCTCGACGGGCGGCTCGGTGTCCAACGGGTTGCCGCCGCGGACCGCGACGGTGACCAGGCAGACCCTCAACGACACCCAGACCGCCGACGGGAAGCTCGGATTCGGCACCACCTTCACCGCCACCAGCCGGCTCCCCGGGACGCTGACCCGGCTGCCCGAGAGTGGCGGCGAGATCACCCGCGGCCACGCGCTGTACTCGGTGGACGACGACCCGGTGGTCCTGATGTACGGCGAGAAACCCGCCTACCGCACGCTGAAGCAGGGCACCGAGGGCCCGGACGTCCGCCGGCTCGAGAAGAACCTGAAGGCGCTCGGGTACAGCGGCTTCACCGTCGACGACGAGTACGACGCCGACACCGCCGCCGCGGTCGAGCGGTGGCAGGACGACAAGGGCCTGAAGGAGACCGGGGTCGTCGAGCTCGGCCGCGTGGTGTTCACGCCCGGCCCGATCCGGGTGGACGCTCTCCAGGCGGGCGAGGGCGACCCGATGGCGCCCGGCCGCAAGGTGCTCACCTTCACCGGCACGTCCAAGGCGGTCACCGTGGACCTCGAGGCCGCCGACCGGCGGCTCGCGAAGAAGGGCGCCAAGGTCGACGTCGACCTCCCCGACAACACCACGGTGAAGGGTCGGATCGACGAGGTGTCCACGGTGATCGAGCCGGGTGCCGGGCCGGACGACGACCCGTCCACCAAGGTCGAGGTGATCGTGGAGCTGGTGGGAGCGAAGGCGCAACGCGCGGCCGATGCCTACGCCCTCGCCGCCGTGGACGTGACCTTCACCGCCGGCACCCGCGACGACGTGCTCACCGTGCCGGTCGCGGCGCTGGTGGCGCTCGACCGCGGCGGGTTCGGCCTGGAGGTCGTCAGGGGCACCGGCACGTCCTACGTCCCGGTCACCGCCGGACTGTTCGCGGCCGGCCGGGTGGAGGTCTCCGGCGCGGGCATCGCCGAGGGCACTGTGGTGGGGACGGCGAAATGATCTCTCTGACGGACGTGACGAAGTCCTACCCGGGCGGCGTCACCGCGCTCGGCGGCGTCTCGCTGCACGTCGCCCGCGGGGAACTGGTGGCGATCGTGGGCCCGTCCGGGTCCGGGAAGTCGACGATGCTGAACGTGCTCGGCACGCTCGATCGCCCGACGTCGGGCACCGTGCGGATCGACGGCCACGATGCCGGACGGCTGTCGGACGCGAAGCTGTCGGCGCTGCGGGCGACCCGCATCGGCTTCGTGTTCCAGCAGTTTCACCTGGCACGGGGAACCTCCGCGCTGGACAACGTGGCCGACGGACTCCTGTACTCGGGGCTGCGGCCGGGCGAGCGGCGCAGGCGGGCCGCGGCGGCGCTGGCGCGGGTCGGCCTGGCCAAGCGCGTGGACCACGAGCCGCACGAGCTGTCCGGCGGCGAGCGGCAGCGTGTCGCGATCGCGCGCGCCGTCGCCGGCGATCCGCCGCTGCTGCTGGCCGACGAGCCGACCGGCGCCCTCGACTCGGTCTCGGGCGAGGGGGTGATGCGGCTGCTGCGCGACCTGCACGCCGCCGGCACCACCGTGGTGATCATCACGCACGACCGGGAGATCGCCGCCGCCCTGCCCCGGCAGATCCGGATGCGCGACGGCCTCGTCGTGGCCGACTCGGTGGCCCCCGGCGGCATCTCCGCGGTCCCCGGCGGCACGGCGGCCGTCCCCGGCATCACTCCGGCCGCGGCCGGAAGTGCCGACGTCGCGTCCGGGGCGGGCTGATGGCCGCCGGGTCAGCACCGACACCGGCCGCGGGGACGCTGCGTCCGGCCCGCTTGGGGCCGGGCGACGTGGTCAAGGTCGGCGCGGTGGGGCTGCGCACCCGTCCGATGCGGGCGTTCCTGTCCGCGCTCGGGATCGCCATCGGGATCGCCGCGATGGTCGCCGTCGTGGGCATCTCCTCCTCCTCCCGCGCCGGCCTGGACCGCACCCTGTCCGCGCTCGGGACCAACCTGCTCACCGTCGCGCCGGGCACCACCCTGACCGGGGAACAGGCCCGGCTGCCGCTGGAGGCCGAGGCGATGGTGGAACGGATCGGGTCGGTGCGGTCGGTGTCGGCGGTCGGCCGGATCGCGGACGCGAAGGTGTACCGCACCGGCAGAATCCCCAAGAGCGAGACCAACGGGATCGGCGTCTACGCCGCGCGCACCGACCTGACCGCCACCGTCGGCGTCCGGCTGAGGAGCGGCACCTGGCTCAACGGCGCCAG
Organism: Actinomadura xylanilytica; assembly: GCF_030283145.1. Lineage (GTDB taxonomy): Bacteria > Actinomycetota > Actinomycetes > Streptosporangiales > Streptosporangiaceae > Spirillospora > Spirillospora xylanilytica. The sequence goes on along the minus strand of NZ_JASNWE010000001.1, from coordinate 2,079,458 downwards.
CGGACGGTACCCGGCGGCCGTCCTCGGCGCGACCGCCGCGGAACGGCTCGGCATCGGCCACGCCGGACCCGGTGCGCGGATCCTGGCCGGCGGGCGGTGGTTCACCGTGGTCGGCATCCTCGCCCCGTCCGAGCTCGCGCCCGACTTGGACGCCGCGGTGCTGATCGGCTGGCCGGCGGCCCAGTCGGCACTGGCCTTCGACGGGCGTCCGACGACCGTCTACACCCGTTCGGCCGAGGACGGCGTGGAGCGGGTCAGGGACCTGCTCGGCGCCACCGCCAACCCGGAGGCGCCCAACGAGGTCCAGGTGTCCCGGCCGTCCGACGCGCTCGCGGCCCAGCAGGCCGCGGGCGAGGCGTTCACCGGGCTGCTCCTCGGGCTCGGCGCGGTGGCGCTGCTCGTCGGCGGCGTCGGGGTCGCCAACACCATGGTCATCTCGGTGCTGGAACGGCGCGCGGAGATCGGGCTGCGCCGGTCGCTGGGCGCGACCCGGGGACAGATCCGTGGCCAGTTCCTCGCTGAGTCGCTGCTGCTGTCGGCCCTCGGGGGCGCGGGCGGTGCGCTGATCGGTACCGCGGTCACCTCCGGCTATGCCCTCGTCCAAGGCTGGCCGGTCGTCGTCCCGGCGTGGGCGGTGCTCGGCGGCATCGCGGCGACGCTCGCCATCGGCGCCCTCGCCGGCCTCTACCCGGCGATCCGCGCCTCCCGCCTCTCGCCCACCGAGGCGCTCGCCGCGACATGACCGCAGGACGCCGGGCCGGGACGGGAGCCGTCCCGGCCCGGTGGCGTCCGCCGCATCGGCCCTCCTCCTGTCGGGCGCACGGGACGTCGCGGTGCCGGGCGATCGGGCGTGACGCTACCCGCCTTCGTGTTACGCCACCCTGCTTGAGCTGCGCAAACGGCCGGCCAGGGGGTTCGTGCGGGCGTTCGGCGGTTCCGCTGGGCGGCGCCGGTCTCAGCCGGGGCGGATGAGGCCGCGCCGGGTCGCCGCGGCGACGGCGGCGGTGCGCGAGTCGACGCCGAGCTTGGCGTAGATGTGCACCAGGTGGGTCTTGACGGTGGTCTCGCTGAGGAAGAGCCGCTTGCTGATCTGCCGGTTCGACAGGCCCTCGGCGACCAGCCCCAGCACCTCCAGCTCGCGGCCGGTGAGCGCGGCGGGGGCGCGCATCCGCCCGATCAGCCGGGACGCGACGCTGGGCGCGAGCGCGCTGTCGCCCGCGGCGGCCGAGCGGATGGCGGCGTGCAGCTTGTCGGGCGGGGCGTCCTTGAGCAGGTAGCCGGTCGCCCCGGCCTCGATCGCGGCGAGGATGTCGGAATCGGTGTCGAAGGTGGTCAGCACGAGCACCCGCGGCGCCGCCGCCCCGGGCGGGCTGCCGGTGATCTGCCGGGTGGCGTCGCTGCCGTGCATGCCCGGCCCGAGCTGGAGGTCCATGAGCACCACGTCGGGCCGCAGCCGCCCGGCCTCGGCGACCCCCTCCTCGCCCGTCGCGGCCTCGCCCACCAGCTCGAAGTCGGGCTGGTCGAGCAGCATCGCGCGGATGCCCGAGCGCACCACCGGGTGGTCGTCCACCAGCAGGATGCGTATCGGCGCGCCGCTCATCAGGTCGCCTCCTCGGGCAGCGGGTCCCCGTCCGGGGGCGGGGTCCCGCCGGGGGGCGGGGTCTCGTCCGGGAGCGGCAGCGTGGCGGCCACCGCCGTGCCCTCGCCCGGCGCGGACTCGACGGTGAGCGTGCCGCCCACCGCGCGGGCGCGCTCGCGCATGGCGCGCAGCCCGAAGCCCGTCCCGTCGGAGCCGGGGGCGCCGCGCGGGTCGAAGCCGCACCCGTCGTCGTAGACGTCGAGGACGACCAGGTCGTCGAGGAAGGTCAGCGTCACGCCCGCGTTCCCGGCACCGGAATGCCGGGCGACGTTGCCGAGCGCCCCCTGGGCGATGCGCAGCAGCGCCACGTCGTGGCCGATGGGCAGCGCCACGGGCGTGCCGGACACCTCGAACCGCACCCGGGTGGGGGTGCGCGCCGCCGCCGACTCGGTGACGCGGCGCAGCGCGTCGGCCAGCGACGAGCCGCGCAGCGCGGGCGGGGCCAGCGCGCGGACGAACCCGCGGGCCTCCTCCAGGTTCTCGGCGGCGGCCTCCTCGGCCTCCAGCAGCCGCGCGTCGGCGGCGGCGCGGTCGGTGTCGAGATCGCGGCGGACGGCGCGGAGCAGCAGGATGATGCTGGACATCCCCTGGGCGAGCGTGTCGTGGATCTCGCGGGCCAGCCGCTCGCGCTCGGCGAGCCGGGCGGCGTCGCCCTCGGCCCGGACGAGCCGTTCGCGGGTGCTGACCAGGTCGCCGATGAGCCGCCGGCGCGCCTCGCTCTCCCGGTACAGCGCCCGGTAGGCCATGGACATCAGGGTGGCCACCGCGGCGCCGATGCTCGGCCCGAGCACCTGCGCGAGGGTGAGGGTGTGGGTGTGCCAGCCGATGGTCGCGACCGCGGCGGCCGTCATCAGCACCACCCCGGGCAGCGCGACCGGCAGCGGCAGCAGGTGGTGGTAGACGAAGAACAGCGGGAACGCCAGCCAGACGAAGTCGGGGGACGCCAGCGCCAGCGCGATCCAGGCGAGGGTGAGCAGCGCCAGCCAGCCGCGGCCCTGGGCCGCCGACGTCCGCCAGTGGCCGAACGTGACGCCGGCCACGTAGAGCGCGCCGAGGGCCAGGCCGCCGGCCGCCGCCGCGTACAGGCCGTCGTTCAGCACCTGGACGGCGGCGATCGCGAGCAGCACGAGGAAGGTGCCGTGCACGGCCCAGCCGAGCAGGCGCACCGCCGGCGAGAACGGATCGTCCCTCATGTCTCACTCAGCGTAGGCGTCAGGTGCGGTGCCCGCATCGATCGAAAGGTTGATTCCGGCGGATCGACCGCACGATGCGCCGGCCCCGCCCGGCGCCGCACGCTGGGAGGAGTCCAGATCGGACCCTCGAAAGAACGGAGGTGGGACGTGTTCGTCGCGCTCAGGGATCTGCGCTTCGCCAAGGGGCGGTTCGCGCTCATGGGCTCGGTCGTGCTGCTCATCACCGTGCTGGTGACCATGCTGTCGGGCCTCACCGCCGGGCTGGCCCGGGACAACATCTCGGCGATCGGCGACCTGCGGGCCGACCACCTCGTCTTCTCCGGCGGGGAGGGCGACGGCAAGATCTCCTTCTCCGACAGCCGGATCACCGAGCGCGCGTGGCAGGGCTGGCAGGACGTCCCCGGGGTGCGGGCCGAGCCGCTCGGCATCTCGATGAACCGCCTCACCTTCGGCGCGAGCGGCGAGAGCGGCGCGTCCGCCGCCCTCTTCGGCGTCCGGCCGGGCACCGCGGCGGCCCCGGCCGGCACGGCGCCGTCCGCCGGGACGGTCGTGCTGTCGGCCGGCCTCGCCGAGGAGAGCGGCCTCAAGCCGGGGACGAAGGTCCAGGTGGCCGGACACCCCCTCACGGTCGCGGGCACCGGCGCGGCCTCGTCCTACAGCCACGCCCCGGTGGCCTGGCTGAACCTGTCCGACTGGCGGACGATCTCGTCCCAGGGGCCCGGCCAGGTGGGCACGGTGCTCGCCCTGAGCACCAGCGGCGGCGCCGACCTCGCGGCGGCCGACCGCAAGCTCGGCACCACCACGGTCGCCCGCGCGGACGCGCCGGCGGCGATCTCCTCGTACTCCGCCGAGAACGGCTCGCTCCAGCTCATGCGCGGGTTCCTGTTCGTGATCTCGGCGCTGGTCATCGGCGCGTTCTTCACCGTCTGGACGATCCAGCGGCGCGGCGACGTGGCGGTGCTCAAGGCGCTCGGCGCGAGCACCGGCTACCTGCTGCGCGACGCGCTCGCCCAGGCGGTGATCGTCCTGCTGCTGGGCGCGGGCGCGGGCGGGGCCATCGCCGCGGCGGGCGGGCTGCTGGCGCAGGGCGGCGTCCCGTTCGTCCTCTCGGCCGCGACCACGGTCGTCCCGGTGGCGATCATGATCCTGCTCGGTGCCGCGGGCGCCGCCCTGGCCATCCGAAAGATCACCTCCGTCGACCCGCTGACCGCGCTGGGAGCCTCCCGATGACCCTGCACCTGACCTCGATCACGCTGACCTACCCCGACGGCGACCGCACCCTGACCGCGCTCGACGCGGTCGACCTCGGCGTCGGCGCGGGCGAGTTCGCCGCCGTCACCGGCCCGTCCGGGTCGGGCAAGTCCAGCCTGCTGGCCGTCGCGGCGACGCTGATCGCCCCGGCGTCCGGGCGGGTGGCGGTGGCCGGGCGCGAGGTGTCCGAGCTCGGCCCCGCCGCGCGGGCCCGGCTGCGCCGCGACCACATCGGGATCGTCTTCCAGCAGCCCAACCTGCTCGCCTCGCTGACCGCGCTCGACCAGCTCGCCGTGATGGCGCACCTGGCGGGCCGGTCGCCGCGGCGGGCGGCGGGCCGGGCCGGCGAGCTACTGGACGCGGTCGGCCTCACCGGCCAGGCGCACAAGCGCCCGCACCAGCTCTCCGGCGGGGAGCGGCAGCGGGTCAACATCGCCCGCGCGCTGATGAACGAGCCCGAGGTGCTGCTGGTCGACGAGCCGACCAGCGCCCTCGACCACGACCGGGGTGCGCGGATCGTCGACCTGCTCGGCCGGCTGACCCGCGAGCACGGCCTGGCCACCGTCATGGTCACGCACGACCTGGCCCAGCTCGGCGCGGTCGACCGGGTCTACTCGATGGCCGACGGCCGGCTCACCGAGGGGGCGGCGACGCGGGCCGCCTGACCCGGCCGGGCCGCACCTTCAGGGGTCGGCGGGGTCGGAGGTCTCGGCCGGGTCCGGACGGTGCTTCGGGGCGGCGGCGCGCAGCCGCCAGAGGGTCAGCGCGGCCACGACCAGGGCGAGGACGGCGATGAGGACCAGGTCGGGGACCCGGACGCCGGTCGCCAGGTCGTTCAGGGCGTCGGTCCAGGACGACGGAGGAGCGGGGACGACCGACAGGGTCGTCCCGCCGGACGCCAGGAAGAGCACGCCGAGTGCGGCGAAGACCGTGCCGGAGATCAGCGTGGTGGTGTGCAGCCGGAGCGGGCCGAGGCGGACGCCCCGGCCGCGGAGCCAGCGGCGATGGCCCAGGTCGTAGCGTTCCCACAGGGCCGCGAGCACGAACAGCGGGGCGGTCATCCCGGCGGCGTAGACGGCCAGCAGCAGCCCTCCGCGCAGCGCCTGGCCCGACGTGGCCGCGACCGTGAGGACGGCGCCGAGGATGGGCCCGGTGCAGAAGCCGGTGAGGCCCGACACCGCGCCGAGCGCGAGGATCGCTGGCCAGGAGTCGCCGCGGACCCGGCCGCGCAGCCGGGCGACCGGCGAGAAGCCGCCGCCCGCGAACTGGAGCACCCCGAACCCGATCAGCAGCAGGCCCGCGACGACGCTCAGCGCCCGCTGGTGCCCGAAGACGAGCCGTCCGGCCTGGGCGGCGCCCATGCCGAGCGGCACCATCGCGGCGGCCAGGCCCGCGTAGAACACCCCGGTGCGGGCCAGCAGCGCCGCGCGGCCGGTGACGCCGTAGGCGAAGAACGCGGGCAGCAGCAGCGCCCCGCACGGGCTGACCAGGGTGAACAGCCCGCCGAGGAACGCCCCGAGGTATCCGATCACCGGGCCCGCCGGGCTTCCTCGATCCGCTTCACGAACTCCTTGATCGGCTGGTCGCCGAAGAACGGGGTGCCGTCGATCAGGAACGCCGGGGTGCCCGGCACGCCGAGCCGCTGCCCGAACCCGTAGTCCTCGTCGACCGCGCGGCGCAGCGCCGGGTCGCGCCGGTCGGTGTCGAAGCGGGCCAGGTCGAGGCCGAGCCGCCCGGCGATCCCGCGCAGGTAGCCGTCGGTGAGGTGGCCGGACCGCTCCGGGAACTGCTTGGCGTACAGCGCGTCGTGGAACTGCCAGAACCTGCCCTGGCGGCCCGCCGCCCGCGCCGCGACCGCCGACCGGGTCGACTCCTTGCCCGCCCACGGGAAGTCGCGCCAGATGAACTGCGCGACGCCCGTGTCGACGTACCGGCGGACCAGCTCGGGCTTGGTGCGCCGGGCGAACGTCCCGCAGCTCGGGCACTGGTAGTCGCCGAACTCGACGATGGTGACCGCCGCGTTCGGCACGCCCTGCCGGACGGTCTGGTCGACCGGGGGCGGCGTCGGCCCGGGGATCGTCGCCGGCCCGCCGGGGGTGGCCCCGTCCAGGGACGGCGCCACCTCCTCTCCGTCGCCGGAGGCATCGCCGGACGGGTCGTCGGAGGCGTTGCCGGACGCGGTGCCGGACCGGTGCTCCGGGTCACGTCCGGTGAAGGTGCCCACCGCCATGACCCCGAGGACCAGGACCGCCACGACCGCCGCCACCAGCACTCGCCGGCGTGAGCCGCTCATCGAACACCCCTCCCCAGACTCCGGACCGCAGGGAGACCCCGCACCCCGAGGGTAGATGCGGCGGGGACCTGTGAGGCCACGCTCACTCGCGCGGGCGAACCACCGCGACGGGGCTGTGCGCGTGGTGCAGGACCCCGTGGCTGACCGAGCCGAGCAGCGCCGCGCCCGCCGGGTGCCGGCCCCGCGCGCCGATGGCGACCAGGTCGGCGCTCCGGGACGTCTCCGCGAGCGCCTGCACCGGATGGTCCCGGACGAGCGACTCGACCACCTCCACGGACGGGTGGAGCTGCCGGAACCGCCCGTACGCGTCCCGCAGCCGCGCCGCCAGGGTGTACTCCAGCTCGGTCAGGTCCACCCCGTACCTGGACTGGACGAAGGCGGGGTCCAGCCGGTGGGCGTGGACGATGCGCAGCCGCGCGCCGCGCAGGGCGGCGGCCTCGAAGGCGTAGGCCAGCACCGGATACGACGCGTCGGTCAGGTCGACGCCCGCGACGACCTCCCTGTGCGCGTCCCACCGGTGCTCGTCCAGCGCCCGCCGGTCCCAGTCCGGGCCGGTGCCGCGGACGACGACGACCGGCCCGGCCGCGCGGCCCGCGACCCGCAGCGCCACCGACCCGGCCAGCAGGCCCGCGAAGCCGCCGTGGCCGCGGTGCCCGACGACGGTCTCGTAGGCCCCCTCCGAATGATCGTGCAGGATCGTGACGATGCCCGTGGTGACCGCCTCGGTGGACACCCGCACGCCCGGCTGCCGCGCCTGCGCCAGGTCGCGGGCGGCCCGCAGGATCCCGCGCCCGTTGTCGCCGAGCCGGTACGCGCCCGGGGTGGGCGGCACCACCGGGATGTCGAACGGCCAGGTCTCGACGGCGTGCACCACGTGCAGCGGCCGTCCGCGCAGGGCCGCGTCGTCGGCCGCCCAGGCCACCGCGCGCTCGGCGCCGGGCGATCCGTCCGTCCCGACCAGGACGGCTTCGAGCACCTCGGGCATGGTCATCTCCCTGTTCCGGACGCGGTGTCACACCCGCGGGATCGCGTGCACGATCGCGACCGGGCAGGGCGCGCGTTGCAGCATCGTCAGCGCCGTGACCCCGAGGTTCTGGGGGTGCGCGTGCGGACCGGAGCGGTCGCCGACCACCAGCAGCGCGGCGTCCTTCGCGGCGTCCAGCAGGGCCGGGCGCGGCCCGTCCATGATCAGTGAGGTGTGCGCGTCCACCTGCGGGTACTTCACCCGCCAGGGCGCGACCGAGCCTTCCAGCCGGGCGCCGCAGCGCCGCCGCAGCGCCTCCTGGTCGGCGTAGGGGGCCAGGTCCTCGCCGGGGCCGCCGGGGTCCCAGCAGCCCGACACGGCCCGCAGCCGCCGCCCGCGCAGCGCCGCCTCCTCGAACGCGAACCCGACCGCGGCGTCGGAGCCGGCGTCGGCGGCGGAGGAGTCGACGCCGACGACGACCGCGCCGTCCGCGGGCCCCTCCCGGCGGACGACGATCACCGGGCCGTGCGCGTGCGCCGGCAGCCGCAGCACGGTCGATCCCACCGGGACCTCGTCGGGGTCGCGCGAGCCGATCACCACGAGCGCGCCCCCGGTGGACTGGAAGGCCAGCGCCGCGTTGGCGGGCCCGTCCATCAGCCGCGTCTGCACCGTGATCCCGGTCGCGCTCCGCCGCGCGACGAACTCGCCGTGCTCGAGGACGTGCTGGCCCATCCGCTGGACGACCGCCCGCGCCGCCGCGTCGGTGTACTTGGCGGGGTAGGGCCAGCGCCACGCGTGGCAGACCGTCAGCGGCAGGCGCCGGAGCCTGGCCTCCTCGACGGCCCAGGCGAGGGCGTCCTCGCTCTCCGTCGACCCGTCGTAGCCGGCGATCACCTGTTCCGGTCCGGTCATGGCGCCCTCCGTCCTCCCCTTGGCCTCCCCCGGGGCGGGTATGGCGAGCGTCAAGCCGAGTCGAGGGATGCGCAACGCCGCCCCGCGCGGCGACGGCCGCGGCCGATGCGGGAGGCTGGCGTCCCCGAGCGCCCGCGAACGAGGTGGCCATGCGCACGCTGCTGGTCGACAACCACGACTCCTTCACCTACAACCTCTTCCACCTGCTGGCCGAGGTGAACGGTGAGCCGCCCGCCGTCGTCCGCAACGACGAGGCCCTTCCCGGCGGGGCCGGGCTGGACGGCTTCGACAACGTGGTCCTCTCGCCCGGCCCCGGCACCCCGCGCGAACCCCGCGACTTCGGCCTTTGCCGCGCCGTCCTCGAAACGGCCCGGATCCCGCTCCTCGGCGTGTGCCTCGGCCACCAGGGCCTGGCCCTGGCGCACGGCGCGGACGTCGTCCCGGCGCCCGAGCCCCGGCACGGCCGCACCTCGCCGGTGGAACACGACGGGACCGGCCTGTTCGCCGGGCTGCCGTCCCCGTTCCAGGCGGTCCGCTACCACTCGCTGATGGCCGCGGACCTGCCCGGCGACCTGGAGGTGATCGCGCGGACCCCGGACGGCGTCGTCATGGCCCTCCGGCACCGGACGCTGCCCCGCTGGGGCGTGCAGTTCCACCCCGAGTCGATCTGCACCGAGCACGGCCGCCACCTGCTGCGCAACTTCCGTGACCTCACAGCCTCGTCCCGCCCCCGGAGCCGCCACCGCGCCCGCCCGCAGGCCCGGCGGGAGGCCGGGCAGGAGGCCCGGTCGCGGCTCCGCCCGCCCGCGTTCGAGGTCCTCGCCGGGGAGGTGCGGGTGCCGCTGCGGGACGAGGTGGTCTTCGACGCGCTGTTCCGTCCGGCCGAGTCCTCGTTCTGGCTGGACAGCGGCCGGCGGGACGGCGAGACGGGCCGGTTCTCGATGATGGGCGACGCGTCCGGGCCGCTCGCGCGCGTGGCGACCGCCGACGTGACGCGGGGCGTGGTGACGGTCCGCTCGGCCGGAGGCCGGTCGCGCGAGGTGCGCGCCGGCTTCTTCGACTGGCTGCGCGACGACCTGGAGGCGACCCGGGCGCGGGCCCCCGACCTGCCCTTCGGGTTCGCCCCGGGCTGGGTCGGCTACCTCGGCTACGAGCTGAAGGCCGAGTGCGGCGGGGCCGCCGCGCACCGGTCCGGCGACCCCGACGCGGCGATGATCTTCGCCGACCGGGCGCTCGTCTTCGACCACCTCACCGGCGTCACGCATCTGCTGGCCCTGGCCCGGCGCGGCGACGGGGCCGCCGCCCGCCGCTGGATCGACGACACGTCCCGGACGCTGCACGACCTGGCCCGCCGTCCCCCCGAGCCGATGCCCGCCGCCGAGCCCGGGACCGTCCCCGCGCGGGTGTCCCTGCGGCACGACCGGCGCGGCTACCTCGACCTCATCGGCGCCTGCCACGACGCGATCGTGCAGGGGGAGAGCTACGAGGTCTGCCTGACCAACATGCTGGAGGCACGGACCCGCCTGGACCCCTGGCTCGCCTACCGGTGGCTGCGCCGCGCCCACCCCGCGCCGCACGGGGCGCTGCTGACCCTCGGCACCCTGTCGGTGCTGAGCGCCTCACCCGAGCGGTTCCTGCGGGTGACCCGGGACGGGCGGGTGGAGTCGAGCCCGATCAAGGGGACCCGCCCGCGCGGCGCGACCCCCGCCGAGGATGAGGTGCTGCGCAAGGACCTGGCGGCGAGCGAGAAGGACCGCGCCGAGAACCTCATGATCGTCGACCTGGTCCGCAACGACCTCGGGCGGACCGCCGAGCTCGGCTCGGTGCACGTGCACCGGCTCTTCGAGGTCGAGACGTACGCGGGCGCCCACCAGCTCGTCAGCACGGTGCGGGCGCGGCTGCGCGCGGGCGTCTCCCCGGTGGAGTGCGTGCGCGCGGCCTTCCCCGGCGGCTCGATGACCGGCGCGCCCAAGCTCCGCACCATGGAGATCCTGGACGGTCTCGAACGCGGCCCGCGCGGCGTCTACTCCGGGGCGATCGGCTACTTCGCCGTCACGGGGGACGTGGACCTCGGCATCGTCATCAGGACGGCGGTGGTCACGCCCGGCCGCGTCCGCTACGGCGTCGGCGGCGCGATCGTGGCGCTGTCGGACCCGGCGGCGGAGTACGAGGAGACCGCGGTCAAGGCCGCGCCGGTCCTGGGCCTGCTCGGCACCGGATTCCCCGGCCGCGAGCGCCCGAGCTAGCTCCGCGGCGCCGGGTCCGGCCCCGCCGCGCCATCCGGGCTTCAGGAAGTGTTCAGGTCGGTGGGAGCATGCTTGGAGGTTCGTCCCCTAATGTGGCTCGGAATGCCTTCCAGCACCGCAGCCTCGGCCATCACCTCCGACGCAGGCACCGCTCCCGCCGTCCCCGCGACCGAGGGCGCTCCGGGCCGGCGAAGACTCGACTGGCTGGACGGGCTGCGCGGGATCGCCGCCCTGGTCGTGGTCTTCGAGCACTCGCTGGACGTGCTCTTCCCCGAGGTCCGCAGCACCGCCAGCCCGTGGTTCGACTTCGGCCGCTACGGGGTGTTCGTCTTCTTCCTGATCAGCGGCTACATCGTCCCCGCGTCGCTGGAGCGGCGGCGGAGCGTCCGCGAGTTCTGGATCGGCCGGATGTTCCGGCTCTACCCGCCGTGGGCGCTGGCCGCGGTGATCGGCCTCGCCGTCACGCTGGGCGGGCTGGCCTGGGCCCCGCCGAACGGCCTGGTCGAGCATCCGTGGATCTCCCTGCTGGCGCACCTGACGATGCTCCAGGACCTGCTCGGGGTGCCGAACGTGGTGAACGTCTTCTGGACGCTCTCCTACGAGATGGTCTTCTACCTGCTGATCACGGCGCTGTTCGTCGTCGGGATCCGGCGCAACGGCGCCGGCGCGGGCGCCGGGCTGGGGTTCGCGGCGGGCGCGGTGCTCGTCGGCATCGGGCTGCCCAAGGGAGTGCTGAGTGCGCACTCCGGCACCGGCACCGTCATCGGCGCGGCGGTGCTCATGGCGGGCGGGCTCCTCGCGGTGATGAGCGGACGCCCCGCCGCCCGCCGGTGCGGGGCGGTCGCGCTCGCCGGGACGGCGCTGGTGCTGCTCGCCTTCAACAACCGGATCGGCGGGATGGAGAGCATGGCGATCATCGCGACGATGTTCGCCGGGGCCGGGGTGCATGCCGTGCAGCACCGCCGCGTCCGCCGCGGGCCCGCGCTCGTGATGCTCGCGCTCGTCCCGGTGCTGACCGTGGCGGCCGGGGTGCGCAGCGCGCTGCTCGGGCCGGACGGCGGACCCGCGCTGCCCGCGAGCTGGGGCTGGTGCATCGCGGTCGGCGCCGCGTGGCTGACCTTCGTGTTCGGCCTGGCGGTGCGGAACCGCCGGTTCCCGCGCCCGCTCCCGTGGCTCGGGGTGATCAGCTACTCCGTCTACCTGCTGCATCCGCCGATCGTGCAGCTCGTCTGGCGGTTCGTCGGTGAGGTGCCCGGCAGGCCGGGCGTCCTGGAGCGGATCGGATGGGCGGTCGGGCTGGTCGGCTGCGTCCTGGCCGCTTCGGCGGTCGTCCACCGGTACGTCGAGCTGCCGATGCAGGGGATGGGCCGGCGGCTCGCGCGGTCCACCCGCAGGACGGGCGCCGCGCCACCGGAACCGGCCAGATCGGAGACCGCCACATCGGTACCGGCCTCGGCGGAGCCGGCCACAACGGAGCCGGTCCGGACGGAACCCGCGGCGGAGCCGTCTTCGAGGATCGACGCGGGCAGCCGCCGGAACTGATCATGGTCCCGGCCGGGGGGCCGCGGCGCCGATTCCCGCGATGGGGCCACGGCGGACGGTGCGCGCCCTCGACCGTCCGCCGCGACCCCTTTCCCCGCCCGGTCCACGGGCCGGGCACCGGCTTCAGGGGCGGCGTCCTCGCCGGGCCGCCGCCCCGCCCCCCACGGAACCGGTGCCGGCCCTCCAGGTGGGAAGAAGCTTGCCGCGTACCAGTCCGTAACTTGACCGGACCGCACCCCCGCGCGACGAGCGGTCCCTGGAGTGCGGCGAATGGCCCCGGCCCGTCCGGACGCGGCCTTGACCGAAGATCGCCGCGCGGAGCATGCTGCCCGGACGGACGGTGACGACGGGGGCGGCATGCACGGATTCTTCGCGGGACGCACGCTGGCCGGCCTCGGCGACGACCTGAGGTCCGGCCGGACGACGGCCGCCGAGCTGCTGGGCCGGGCGCTGGAGTCGATCGACCCGGCGCTGAACGCGTTCGTGACCGTCGACGCCGGGGGCGCCGCGTCCGCCGCCCGCCGGGCCGACGCGGACCTGGCCGGCGGCGCCGACCACGGCCCGCTGCACGGCGTCCCGGTCGCGATCAAGGACATCGTCGACGTCGCCGGGCTGCCGTCCGGGATGGGCTCGGCGCACTTCCGCGGCCACCTGGCCGCCGAGGACGCCGAGTGCGTGCGCAGGCTGCGCGCGGCGGGCGCGGTGATCGTCGGGAAGACCGTCACGCACGAGTTCGCGGCCGGGTCCAGCGGCGACGTGTCGGCCGACGGCCCCTCGCGCAACCCGCGCGACCCGGAGCGGATCTCCGGCGGGTCGAGCGGCGGGAGCGCCGTCGCGGTCGCGGCCGGCATGGTGCCGCTCGCGCTCGGCACCGACACGGGCGGCTCGATCCGGATCCCCGCCGCGCTCTGCGGGATCGCCGGGTTCAAGCCCGCGTACGGCGAGATCCCCGCGGACGGTGTGTTCCCGATGGCGGTCTCGCTCGATCACGTGGGCGTCCTCGCCGCCACCGCCGCGGACTGCCGCACCGCCTACCGCGTGCTCACCGGCCGGGCCGCGGACGGCGTGACGGCGAACGGCCGGGCGGCGGACGGCCGGGCGGAGAGCGCCCCGCGAGTGTGCTGGATCGAGCCGCCGCAGGTCGACGCCGAGGTGGGACGCGTCGCCCGCGCCGCCTTCCCGGACGCGCCCGCCGAACGGCTCGACCTGGCGCCGCTGCTCCGCACGTTCTCCGCGCTCCAGGCGGCGGAGACCTACGACGTGCACGCCGAACGCGTCGCCGCCGCCCCGGAGCTCTTCCAGCCCGAGGTGCTCGGACGGCTGCGGCGGATGGGGGAGGTGCCCGCCTGGAAGTACGTGCGGGCCGTCCGCGACCGTGATCGTTTCGCCCGCGAGGTCGCCGGCCTGCTGGCCCGCCACGACGTGCTGGCGCTGCCCACCGTCCCGCTCACCGCGGTGCCGATCGGGACCCGCGACAGCCCGTTCGGCCCGCTGCTGCCGGCCCTGATGAGCCTGACGTGCCCGTGGAACGCGCTGGGGCTGCCCGCGCTGAGCGTCCCGGCCGGGACGTCGCGCGGCCTCCCGGTCGGCGTCCAGCTCGTCACCCGGGCCGGAGCCGAAGACCTCCTGTTCGCCGCGGCGGAACGCGTCACAGCCGGATCCTCCGCCTGACGGGGTCAGGGCGGGGCGGCCGGGCTGACGGCGTCGACGAGGGCGTCGGTGACGGCGCCGGCATCGACGCCGAGGCGGGCCGCGACGCGGACGACCTGCGCGGCGGCCTCGGCCGGACGCCCGGCGGCGATGACCGCGGCGGCGGCCCGGATCGCGGCCAGCCGCTGCTCGGGCGTGCCGAGCGTCCCGCCGGACCGCTCGACGGCGCCGTCGACGACCAGGTCCATCAGCCCGGCGGTGCCGCTCAGCGCCCGCCGGACGGCGCCGGGGCCCTCCTCGCGCAGCAGGTCGGCGGGGTCGCGTCCGGCCGGGAACGGCACGGCCTCGACCGGCCCGCCGACCGGCGCGAGGGTCTCCCAGGCGCGCAGCGCGGCGGTCCGCCCGGCCGGGTCGCCGTCGAGCGCGAGGACGAGCCCCGTCCGGTCGAGATCGGCGGCCCGGCCCAGCGCGGCGAGCTGCGCGGCGGTCAGGGACAGCCCGCACGCCGCGACGGCCGCGTGCTCGCGGGGCGCCGCCGCGAGGCCGACCGCGATCGCGTCGAGCGGCCCCTCGACCAGGACCGGACGGGCGCCGCCCGCGAACCGCTCCCGGGCCTCGTGCAGCCCGTAGAGAAGGTCGCCCTTGTGGAAGAAGGCCGAGTCGGGGCTGTTGAGGTACTTCGGGCCGGTGCCGCCGTCGGGCAGGCGGCCGATGAACCCGGCGATCCTGCCGTCCGCCGTGCGGATGGCGAACATCGCGCGGTCCCGGAACACGTCGTACAGCCGGCCGCCGCGTCCCCGGCGGGCCAGTCCCGCCGCCAGGATCGCCGCATCGTCGTGCCCCAGGCCCCGCAGGTGGTCGGTGAGGGCGTGCGTCCCGCGCGGCGCGTATCCGATCCGCCACTGCTGCTGGACGCTGGACGGGAAACCGCGCCCCTCTAGATAGGCGGGCACCCACCCGTCCGCCAGACGGGCCCGGAAGAAGCGATGCGCCGCAGGCAGTAGGTCGCCCGCGAAGCACGCCTGCTCGTGGATGGTCTGGACGAGCCGCAGAATCCGGTCGCCCAGAGGCGCGGCGGCCCACGGCGCGGACGCCGGGAACGCCGTGCGGGGAGGGGCCAGCCCGCACCGGGCGAGGACGAGGAACGCCACTGAGTCCGCCTCGATCCTGCGCAGCCCGTCGCAGGCGGACGGGTCCGGTGGGTCGATTCGGTCGCCGCTTCTTAGTGCGTGAGCGAGCTGGTGGGCCACCCGCCAGACCGCATCGAGGTCGTCCTGTGGACGCTCGGCGTGCAGGCCGTAGCGGACGGCGAGGGGAAGTAGCCGGTCCCATGCCTGCCGGGGGGTCGCCGGAGCGGACGGGCCGAACGGGAGGCCGTCCGTCTGAGCGAAATCGAACACGGCCCGGGGCCCAGCCGTCCGGGTCGTGCGGCGCCCAAGCGGACCGTTCGCGTCCGGCAGGATCCGGATCCCCGTCTCGCCCTTCCTGACCTGCCGTCCCGCGGTGCGCCACTCCTCGTACGCGCGCACGTCGGTGGCCGCCCGCCACTGCGCGCAGATCAGCAGCGTGTTGGTGAAGCCGTACCGTCCGTGCTTGGCCGCGTGCTCCAGCCACCAGGTCCAGGGCAGCGTCCCGTCGCGGAGCCGCGCGGTCTCCCGCTCGGCTATCCCGCGCAGCAGCGCGGGCAGGCGTTGGTCGTCGGGTCCGGGCATGCACGCCCTCCTCGCCGTCGGCTGGGGAAGCCGGCCAGGTCCGGGACTCGCACATACCGTCATACCCACGAGAAGGGGACATCTCCCCTAGGGGTGGCCGCGGCTTGGCGGGCGGTCGCGCCTACAGGTAGAGGCCGTACAGCTCCTCGGGGTGGTCCATCAGCGGCGGCAGGTCCTCCGGGCCGAGCGTGACGAGCTCGTCGGTGGTCGGCGGCACGACCTTCTCGCCGCCGTCCTCGCCGCCCGGACGCGCGGCCCGCAGCGCCGCGGACGCGACCCGTTCGGCCTGGTTGGCCACCGCGACGTCGAGCAGGTTGCGCATCAGCCGGCCGTTCCCGAACGACGGCCCGCGCGGCGCCCGGCGCAGCATCGCCAGCAGGTCGTCGGAGGTGCCCGGCGAGAGCCGGAACCCGTCGGCGCCCGCGAGCTGTTCGAACACCGCGATCAGCTCGTCGTCGGCGTAGTCGGGGAAGTGGAGCTGCTTGGGGAACCGCGAGTCGAGCCCCGGATTGGCGACCAGGAAGTCGGCCATCTCCTGCTGGTATCCGGCGACGATCACCACCAGGTCCTCCCGGTGGTCCTCCATCAGCTTCACCAGCTCGGCGATGGCCTCGTGCCCGTAGTCGCCCTTCAGCGGCGACTGCGTCAGCGTGTACGCCTCGTCGATGAACAGCACCCCGCCGATCGCCCGCTCGACCAGCCGCCGGGTCCGCGGCGCGGTCTGCCCGATGTACTCGCCGACCAGATGCGCGCGGGACGCCTCGACCAGGTGCCCGGACGACAGCACGCCGAGCTTCTTGTAGATGCGGCCGAGCAGCCGCGCCACCATCGTCTTGCCCGTGCCCGGGTTGCCGGTGAACACCATGTGCCGGGTCGGCGCGGTGACCCGCAGCCCCGACTCGCCGCGCAGCCGCGCCGCGTGCGTGCCCGCGATCAGCAGCGCGATCTCGTGCTTGATCGTGTCGAGCCCGGTGAGTTCGCGCAGCTCGGCCAGCGGGTCGCCGGCCGCCTGCGCGGTGTCCAGCGTCGCCGGGACGTCCTGCTTCCTGATCACCAGCTCCGCGCCCGCCCCGGCCCCGGGCGCGGCCCCTCCGGACGCCCCTGCGGACGCTGCGGTCCGGGCGCGGGCCGCCTGGACGACCTGGTCGGCGAGCTGCGGCGCGAGCCGCGCGTTCCGCAGAGTCTGGACCGGCGGCGTCGCGGCCAGCACCGTGCCCGCCGCGGTGATCGCGTGCCGGGTGGCGCGCGCCCCGCGCCGCTCCACCGCCCGCCGGAACAGCTCGGCGTGCCCCTCAGCGGTGAACGGCACGGTGTGCGCGATCCGGAACCGCTGCGGCAGCACCGGGTTGACCTCCCGGATCCGCTCGTCGCCGCCCGCCCCGCACAGCGCGACCAGATGCAGGTCGGGGTGGACGGCCAGCAGCCGGTGCAGCTCGCCCGCGAGCGCCTCCCCGTTGCCCGGCTCGGCGACGATGGCGTCCAGCCCTTCGATGATCAGCAGCCGGTCGCCGGTGCAGTCCCGCACGTCGGCGTGCAGCTTGGCGACGGCGTCGGGCAGCCGCTGCCCGGAGAACAGGTTGTCGGTCACCCACAGCGGATCGCGGCCGAGCGCGAGCGCCTTGCCGAGCTCCTGCGCCGCGTCGCGCTTGCCCGTCCCGTCGGGCCCGGCGAGCAGCAGCCGCACCGGCTCGCTGCCCTGGCTGAGCTCCGCCAGCGCGGCGGCCACCTCGGGCTGGCCGACCAGCGCGCTGGCCAGTTCCGGCCGCGCCTGCGGCTCGGGCCGCTCGGCCGGCGCGGGCAGCCCGGTCGTCAGCGGGTTCACCACCCGCCGCCGCGGCGCGTACAGCCGGCGCAGATCGGTCTGGAACTGCCTCACCGGGATCCACTCCGGCTTGGGGAACCAGGGGTCGCCCGGCAGCCCCTGGACGATCGCGACGAACCGCATCGCCATGTCGAGCCACGCCCGGCACGCGTCCGCGCCCCCCGACACCAGCGCGCGGGCCAGCCACGCCCGGGTCTGCTCCTGCCACGACCCCGCCTTGAACCCGCGCCGCTCATGCGCGAACCGCTGCTGAAGATCGCGGTACCGGTCCTCGCCCAGCGCCGCGACCAGCTCGGCCGGGACGTGCTCCAGGCTGCCCTGGAGCAGGAGCTGGATCAGATGCCCCTCGACCGTCTCCTCGCGCGGCGCGAGCTGCACCAGGTGCTCGTACGCGGCGAGCAGCCCCGAGCACACCCACTCCAGGTACCCGACCGGCCCGAGCAGCTCGGGGACGGCCGCGACGGTGTCGTCGGACGCGTGCGCGTTCCAGTGCTCCCGCAGCTCCATCTTGGGCAGGTTCACATCGCACGCGGGCGGCTCGTCGTACAGCCGCAGCAGCGCCGTCCGCCGGGCCTCCAGCGGCTCGATGCCCTCCAGCGCCACCAGGCAGTCGCGGGCCAGCTCGATCGCCAGCTTCCGGTCGGGCGTCTCGATCAGCCAGTCGACCGGCGGACGCCACCGCCCGCCGGGCGCGTCCCACCTGGTCATCCGCGTGCTCAGCGGCCCCGGGTTCACCAGGTGCCGGTGCAGCAGCCGCTCGGGAAGCTGCGACCGCGACCCCGCCTTGATCGCCCCGCCGCCCGGCAGGAACGCCAGGATCCCGAAGATCTCCGCGGTCACCAGCGAGGCCGGCAGTGTCAGCAGCTTGTGCTCGTCGGTGGTCAGCTCCGCGCACCGCGGATCGGCGGCCAGCCCGTCGATCCGCGCGCCGATCTCCTCGAACAGCCCGTCCGGCACCCGCCACGGCCCGTGCGAGTAGACGTCCAGGACCGGCTCGTCGGTGAGCAGTAGCTCAAGGTGCTCCGGCAGCCGCACACGTTCTCCCCAATAGAGATCAAAACCGAGGTATCAGCCTACGTTTCAGAAAGAGGCTCCGGTCCGGTCATCCGCTCCAGGCGGAAGCCGGACAACATGGTCAACGCCGCGCCGAGGCCGTTCCCGTCCCCTCGTCCGGCCCCGCCGCGGGGTCCAGCAGCGCGGTCTGGACGAGCCGGGCCGGGCGCCCGCGCTGGATCCACATCCCCCGCCCGGGCGGCTGAGGCGCCGGGTACAGCGGCGGGAAGAGCTGCCCCTCGGACCGGTCGCCGGACATCACCAGCGCGGTCGCCCCCGTCTCCCGGACGGCCTGGACGAGCGGGTCGTAGAGCCCCCGGCTCGCCCCGGAGACCCGCCGGGTCAGCACGAAGTGCAGCCCGATGTCGCGTCCGGCGGCCACGAACGGCAGGAACGCGTCCAGCGGCTGCTGCCCGGCCGCGGTCAGCAGGTCGTAGTCGTCCACCAGGACCACGACGCGCGGCCCGGCCACCGCGCCGCCGCCCGCGGCCTCGGGGACCCTCCCCTCCAGCTCCTTGGCGACCCCTGCGGCGAGCCCCGCGCAGGCGCGCGCGTTGGTCGCGTACCCGCCCAGATACGGCTCGGAGACCAGATCACCGAGGGTCCGCCGCGGATCCATCACCGCGAACACGACCTCGCCCGGCGGATGCCGGTCGGCCAGCCCGGCCGCGACGAGCCTGAGCAGGTTGGTCTTGCCGCACTCCCCGTCGCCGAGCACGAGCAGGTTCTGGTCGCCGTCGAACAGGTCCAGCAGCACCGTTCCGAGCGCCTGCTCGTCGACGCCGACGGGCACCGCGTCCGGTGCCAGGCCGGGACCGGGCAGCGACGCCGCGGCGAGCCGGTGCGGCAGCACCCGCACCGGCCGCGCGGCCGTGCCCGTGAAGGCGCCCCGGACCGCCTGCGCCGTCGCCTCGACCGCCTCGCCGAGATCACCGGTGTCCGGCACCGCGTCGACCCGGGGCAGCGCGACCTGCCCGAACAGCCCGCCGTCGGTGAGGGCCCGCCCCGCCAGCCCGGCGCCGATGGTCTCGGCGAGCTTCCGGTCGATGGACGAATCGGTCGCGTCGTTCAGGCGCAGCTCGACCCGCTGCCCGAAGTTCGACTGCATCGCGATCCGGACGTCGTTCCAGCGCAGCATCCCCGCGACGATGTGGATCCCGTACCCGCTGCCCCGTTGCAGCAGGTCCGACACCAGATCGTCGATCTCCTCGAAGTCGTCCCGCAGCCCGCCGAACCCGTCGATCACCAGCACCACGTCGGCGCACGGCAGCTCCGGGACCCGCCCCGCCGCGTGCAGCAGCCGCAGCCGGGCCACCGAGTCGACGCCGTGCAGCCGGAAGACCTCCTGCCGCCGCTCCAGCATCCCGCGCACCTCCTCGACCGTGCGCCGCACCCGCTCGCGGTCGGTGCGCCCCGCGACCCCGCCGACGTTCGGCAGCCCCGCCACCGCCTGGAGCCCCCCGCCCACCAGGTCGAGCGCGTACACCGACACCTCCGCCGGGGTATGGGTGAGCGCCAGCGAGAGCACCAGCGTGCGCAGCAGCGTCGTCTTCCCCGTCTGCGGCGCCCCGATGATCGCGGCATGGCCGCCCGCCACGGTCAGATCGAGATCCCACCGGCCCTGCCACTGCCGCCGCGGCTCGTCGAGCAGCCCGACCGGAACCCGCAGCGGCTGGGCGTCCGCCGCCGTCCGCGCCCCCAGCTCGGTGACCCGCACCGGTCCGGCGACGGCGTCCAGCGTCGTCGCGGCCGGCAGCGGGGCGAGCCAGATGTTCTGCACCCGCTCGCCGACGAGCTGGGAGACCAGCACGTCCAGCAGCGTCGGCCCGACCGTCCGCTCGGGCAGCCGGTCCTCCTCCTGCGGATCGCCCGACGGCTCCGCCGCGTCCGCCGCGCTGTACGCCTCGTAGGGACGCACCGGCGCCGGACCCGCGTCCACCTCGTCCTCCGCGGCCATCGGCCCCCGGTACGGCCCCGACACGTAGCCGCCCTTGAACCGCTGGTACAGGCTCGTGTCGACCTTGAGGTAGCCGAACCCCGGCAGCGCGGGCAGCCGGAACGCGTCGGGGGAGTCCAGGACCGTGCGGCTCTCCTCCTCCGAGAACGTCCGC
Source organism: Actinomadura xylanilytica (assembly GCF_030283145.1). GTDB lineage: Bacteria > Actinomycetota > Actinomycetes > Streptosporangiales > Streptosporangiaceae > Spirillospora > Spirillospora xylanilytica. Next base: position 2,059,070 of record NZ_JASNWE010000001.1, on the reverse strand, counting down.
AGCCCGATCCGGTACGACAGGTAGGTGTCGAGCCCGCGCAGCTTGCCGCCCTCGATGCGCTGGCTCGACAGCAGCAGGTGCACCCCGATGCTCCGCCCGATCCGCCCGATCGACAGGAACAGCTCGATGAAGTCGGGCCGCGCCGTCAGCAGCTCCCCGAACTCGTCGATGATCACCAGCAGGTGCGGCAGCGGCGGCAGCTCCGGGCGCCCATGGGTCCGCTGGTGGTTGTAGTCACCGATGTTGGCGATGTTGCCCGCGTCCCGCAGCACCTGCTGGCGGCGCTGCACCTCCCCGGACAGGCTCGCGTAGGCCCGCTCGATCAGCCCCGCGTCGTCCTCCAGGTTCGTGATCACCCCCGCCACGTGCGGCAGCGACGCGAACGGCGCGAACGTGGCGCCGCCCTTGTAGTCGACCAGCACCATGCTGACCTGCTCGGGCGGATGCGACACCGCCAGCGACAGCACCAGCGTGCGCAGCAGCTCGCTCTTGCCGGACCCGGTCGCCCCCACGCACAGCCCGTGCGGGCCCATGCCGAGCTGCGCCGACTCCTTGAGATCCAGGATGACGGGCTGCCCGGTGTCGTCCACTCCGATCGGCACCCGCAGGAACGCCCGCTCGCTCCGCGGCGCCCACAGCCGCCCGAGCGGCAGCGCCTCGGCGTCCTCCACCCCCATCAGCGCCGTGACGTCCACGCCGCCGCTCTGCACCGCGTTCTCCTCCACGGACTCCCGGGACAGCCGCAGCGGCGCGAGCATCCGCGCCAGCCCCGCCGCCGTGGGCGCCGGGACCTCGTCCAGCGACCCCGCCCGGACCTCCGGGACGCCCTCCCGCAGGTCCTCCACCTGCACCTGCCCGTCCCGCACCATGACCCGGACCCCGACGTCCCCGGGCTCGTGCGTCCGGTCGGCCAGCAGATGCACCACGGTCGCGGCGAGCCCCCCGGGCCCGATCGTCTCGTCCGGCCGGACGAGCTCCGTCGCCGTCTCCCCGTACGAGTCGTGGATCAGCACCAGCCGCCGCAGCGACCGGTACGCGTCCCGCTGCCCGAGCCCACGGCGGATCTCGGTCGCGAAATCGGTCCGGTCGCGCAGATCGTCGGCCAGCAGCGAGCTCAGCCGCTGCGGACCGGACGCGATCAGCCGCACCGGCACCGGCCCGTCCCGCCGCGCCGGATCGAGCACATGGGGGAGCCACTTCACCCAGTCCCAGTCCGCGACCCGGTCGCTCCCGCAGGCGACCCCGAGCGCCGCGTCCTCGGGCGCGTGGAACGACGCGAGCTGCACCAGCAGCGCCCGGCTCACCGCCAGCACGTCGTCCCGCGAACCGATCACGCTCACGTTGCCGGCCATGTCGAGCGGAACCGTCAGCGGCATATCCGGCGCCGTCGCGAACCGCCCGATCGCGCCCCGGGCCTCCGCGAGCATGAACGGATCGGTCGGCACCAGCGCCGTCCCCTGCTCGCCCAGCTCCAGCGGCGTCCCGGGCCCCGTCCCCGTGCCGACCCGCACCTGGAGGAAGTCCGGATGGGGCCGCCGCCGCTCCCACAACCGCGCCGGATCCCGGACGACGTCGTACAGCGCCTCAGGCGGCGGATGCAGCAGCCGCCCGTGCGCCCGCGCGTCCCGCTCGACCTGCCCGAGGTCCTCGCGCAGCTCCTCGAGGTACTCCAGGTACCGCTCCCGCTGCCCCCGCCGCTGCCGCGACACCTGCCCCCGTCGCGACACCAGCAGCGCCCCGCCCGCCAGCACCGCCACGACCAGCATCACCGCGCCCAGCGCGATGAACGCGGGGTTGCGCAGCACCGTCATCACGGTGAGCGATCCCATCATCCCGACCATCGGCAGGATGGCGAACAGCTGGCTCCCCGTCCCGCCCGCCTCGGGCAGCGTGGGGGGCGCCTCCACCTGCCGGACGTCCCGCGAAGGGAGCGGATGCACCGTCCGCGCCGGCCGATGGACGATACGCGCCGTCACGTCGCCTCCTAGGCGGCTTGACCAATCTCAACCCCAGATGTCACGCACGACCATATTCCTCGGAACCACCCCGAGAACGCGGTCCGTGTCCGTTCTGCGATTGATTTGCGCAATCGATGCAAGCGCCCCACCGCCCTACAGGTCCAGCCCACCCCGCTTGATCCGCCCGACCAGCCTCCGGAAGGCCGGGGAGGGGACGAGGTGGACGGGCCCCGCCCCGTCCTTGCTGTCCCGGATCATGACCGTCGACCCGGCTGCGGCAACCTCGATGCACTCATTGCCTCCAACCTGCGACCTGCTGCTCTTACGCCAGACTGCCTGCGATGAATCCATGTCGCCTCACCCGAGCTGTTTCGTCAGGTACGCGCGATCGGCCAACTCGGTCGGCCTGCGCCAGTTCGCGACGGCCCCGCCGTCGCCCTACAGGTCCAGCCCACCCTGCTTGATCCGCCCGACCAGCATCCGGAAGGCCGGGGAGGGAAGGAGGTGGACGGGGCTCGCCTCGTCCTTGCTGTCCCGGATCATCACGGAGCCTCCCATGCGTGCGACCTCTACGCAGTTCTGGCCGCCACCGCTGGACCTGCTGCTCTTGCGCCACCTCGTCTTGGAAATGTCCATTCAGTTCACTCAATCAGTCGGGTCAGGTGCTCATACGTGGCGACAGGGTCGAGAGCAGCCGCACACATCCGGTCAAACCTGACCATATAGCGCGCAAGCTCATCCTTCTCCTCCAACATCCGATCGTCGACCGTGGTTTCGAGGTAGATGATGTCCCGGTCGGTGGGATCGGGAAAGCGCAGGTGAACAAATGGTTCGCTCGTTCCCGGATAGATCCCGTCGGCGATCGTCAGGACCTGGATGTCGATGTTGAGACGGGCCGACATGTCGATGAGGTGCTGTACCTGGTCGCCGAGAACCTCGCGATCGCTGATCCTGAGCAGGGCATTCTCGTCGATCAGAGCCTTCAACCGGCTCGGATCGCGTCTCCTGGTAAGGATCTTCTGTCGCTGTAGGCGGGCGTCGACATGCCGCCCGATCTCGTCCGGATCCTCGATTCCGGCGATGCGGGTGACCATCTGGATGTAGCCGGGCACCTGGAGGAGCCCCGGTATGAAGACTGACTCGAAGGTGCGGATCTCCGCCGCCCCGGCCTCCAGTCCGACGAAGTCGTCCCGGAAGACGTTGTTGTACTTTCGCCACCAGCCTCGCTGTCGCGCCTCGCGGGTCAGCTCGATCAGCGACTGCGTATCGGCCGGGCTCACGCCGTAGAGCTCGCAGAGGTCGGCGACGGCATCGCTGTTGGGGTCGACCCACTTGGCCTTCTCGATGTAGTTCAGCTTGGACGGGCTCCAGTGCAGCCGCTTGCACACCTCGCTGGTCGTCATGCCGCACTGCTCGCGCAGCTCGACGAGCTTCCGACTGAGGGCGCGTTTCTTGATCGTCGGGCTGTAGCCGCTCGCCTGGATCTTCGCCATCCCGGTCGTCCCTCCCAAAGTCGACACTCAGTCATCGAAATTTCGAGAATCTAATTCGAACCACTTGAAGCTTTGATGCGGTGAGAGCAGTATCTAGCTCGTCACGGAACGTTCGCAGGCGATTACGTAGAACGATCAAGAAGCTGCGCGATCGGATCTCCGATGAGGCAGCCACACCCCCAGGTGGAGATATGCGGATCTCACTCATAGAGGTGTCCCGATGACCACTGGACACCTTCCCGACCTGCTCACCGGCGGATGTTCGGCCTGGCCACTGCCCGCGGACGAGACCTGCGCGGCCACGGCCCGCTCGTCCCTGCGCGCACCGCTGAAAGTCCTGGACGTGCCGGACGGCGTGGCCGACGACATCACCCTCGCGGCATCCGAGTTGGCGACCAACGCCCTGCGGTACGGGCTGGTCGGCGGGCGAACGTCCGCTTCCTCCGGCAGCCCCCTCGAACTATGGGCGTACCACCGGTCCACCCCCACCAGCCAGCTCGTGTTCAAGGTTTTCGACCCGAACCCAGGCTGGACCCAGCCCGATCCCGCCCAAGGCGGCCTCTACACCGAACGGGGCCGAGGGATAGCGATCGTCGAGGCGCTGTCATCGCGGTGGGGCTGGCATCAGAGCCGATCCAGGCTCAGCCCTCGACCGACGTCCGGCAAGGTGACCTGGTTCTGCGTCCCGATGCCGAGATCCTGCACCCCTCCCCGATCCCCCCACCTACCGATCACACAGGCCGCCAGGGTGCTGCAAGAGCATCTCGCCGCCCGTGGCCTGAACGCGGCTCGGTGCGAGCACGACCCCCAACACTCCTTTGTGATGATCCCGGGCGTGACGATCTCGTCCGAACCCCCGGGTACCTTCCGCTGGTACACCCACCCGAACGGCACCCACCACCAGCGCCCCTTCGCGGACCTGAACGACGTCGTCGAGGCGGCCATGCACCACCACGAGCAACTTCTCCTTGCGCGGGAGAACCTTTGATCCGAGGACTCGCTAGAAACAGGTTCTGGTGTTGATTCGGAGGGGGCGCCCGGGTGGGAGCGGTGACTCCAGCGGTTCGTGCACCGGAATGTCCGACCAGTCGACGCGGGACGATCCGCCCTCCGGTGCGGCTCGGACTCGGCTTCTCAGGTCGTACCCGGCGACTGGACGTCCGGGCCGGTGAATGTGCAGAACGGCACCGTCGTCCTCTCCCTCGTCATCCTCGGCCGGATCTATGCCCTGGATGCTCAGCCTCTCATCGGCGTATGTACGCGCATCGGCGACGGAGCTGAACAGGAGGAAGCGATGGTCCGAGTCGTTGTTGTTAACCTCGAAGAAGACACGGAGCAGGGCAAACCCGTGGCGACCGTGACTTATCTCTGAAATATGTGGCTCCTCGCCCCACATCCTCGCCTCGTCCCATGACATCTCGTTGGGCGACGAGTGTCCGGCGGGAAGCGCGTCGAAATATTCCAGGCACGAGCGGGCACAGGATTCCCCCGGGTCCCGGTGCAGCGCCTCCTCATAGGCCGCGATGGCGCCGTCACGGTCGCCGGACCAGGTCAGCGCGTGCCCCAGGTGCAGCGGCACGAGGGCATCTTCGGGGTCGGCGTTCAGGGCTGCTCGCGCAGCTCGAATGGCCTGCTCAGTGAGCGGACGGCTGAGACCTTCCTTGTCGTGCTCACCCAGTCCATCGAGGAGTGTGCCGTCAGCGTCGTCGAAATCGCAGTTCACCTTGGAGCACGCGCAGTGCCGCAGCGCGAACGCCGCCGCCGTGGAGCGAAGGACGGCAATGGTCGCGGCAGTCTCGGTATCGCCGAGGACATTCTTCCGTTCGGCCTCGTCGCAGCAGCGCCGCGCATCCGCCAGCGGCCCGAGACCACCGTCCTCGAACCCGAAATGCCGGAGCCAGTACTCACACTCGCCAAGCGAGCGGCTCGCACGGACCAGCAGGACGCTCACACCGTCATCAGCCATGCCGCCGAAATCTACACCGCTGCGCGATAGAGGACACAATGAAGAAGCATTCTGTTCGAGTAGGCCGATTTACGCGATCGGAGGGTTGTGGCCATCCCGCATTTCGTCGGGAACTCTTACCGGTTGAGGATGTCAGAGCTTTCGTGGCAGGCCCAGTCTCGGGAGCTCGATGGCTTCGTTGCCGGTTCTCTCATTCCAGGCGCGATACCACCAGCCGTCGGGGTTCGATATTCCGTATCCGTCCCGAAGAGCGACGATCGCCATGTCCGCCAGCTCACGGTACTGAGCTGAAGAGGCCGGCCACTGCAGTTGGTACCACCAGTTGTCGGCCGGATGGCCGGGTGGTGATTCATGCCAACCAGCCTGCGAGATGATGTGTTCGCCTTCCTGGGACGCCTGGAGATGCGATGCCAGAAAACAGTTGGCCACCACATAGGCGAGGAGATGGTCGTCACCCTGGGCGAACTGAGTGTAGTGCCCGTCCTCTACTTCCTCGGCCTCGGATATGACTACTAGCGCCCCGGCCGGGAGGTCGGCCAGTGTTACCGTCAGTTTGGCGCTGAACTCGTCCCAGTCCATGCTTGTCACAGCCCCAGTCTCACCGCCTCGTCATGCTCGTCGATATATTCGTTGGTGAAAATGGATAGCTTTACAACGACAGACAGCCAGGAGACAGCGATGGTAGTGTTTTCCGCCCTCCATCGCACCTGCCGGGATTCTCCGGGGCGGCGCTCCGTCGGCTCCCCCAGGACGGATTCGGCAGCCGACACCGCCTGAAAGAAGATGTCCTGAAGCCAGGCGCGTTCATCTTCCGTCTCACCGGCCACGGAAGATGACACCCTAGTGGATATTTCACCAACACGCTCTAGTCGGTGAAATCTGATGTCTCCGCTGGCCATGCCAAACCCGGTGTTCAATCGCATTCCTCGACGCCGCCGGGCTTCGACCGTCCAGCCAAAGCGAGCGACTAGTTGGTCCACTTCTTCCGGATTCCAGGACCACTGGAGATCGTGAAAATCCGTGACCAGGGCAATTATTTCCGAATAGGGCATAGATTTCAAATTGGTCATTATTTGTCAATCTGTCGGATTGAGTCCAGAGATTCGTTTCGGCGCGAAGGGGTTGCCGTGACGGGTCAGGTCGAACTGTGACCATGATACCCGCCCCGTCTGGTCCACATTCACTAGATATGCGTCAATTCTTAGCTCATTTTTTTGCAGTTTCTTCATCAATATGTCTTTGAGGTGTGAGTCGGCGCCAAATGCTCTGCCCAGGTCGGGGTCGTGGGCGAGAATGAACTCAAGATATTCTGGGCTCCCTTGCTGGGCGCGCTTCAGTCCCTCGACGAGCCTTCCGCCGAGTGTTGAGGTTCCCCCTTTGGCTTCGATGATGGTGAGTCTAGAGCGGTCAGCTGAGACGGCGGCCATATCGACCGTTCCGGGTCTGCCTGGGGCGTCGCTCAGTGGCGTCAGCTTGGTGTGCGGACCGAGTTTTCTAAGAAGATCTTCTGCGCCGACCATTCCCATTCGCTCGCTTGTCCTATTAAGATCGACACCGCTTTCCCGGTAGTGCTCTGTGAGGTCACTGAGCGAATCCAGAGCGTCAAGCCGTCGACCTTTTTCCAAGGGTGATAGATTGGGATCGCGCTCGATCCGCAGTCGGATCTGCTCTTCCTTCTTCTCCCATTTTTCAATGCCGAGATCGTGAATATCTTTGATGCCGAAGTAGTTCGTTTCGCCAAATTTACTGATGCCGAGAATCTTTCGAATGTCGGCGCGGATGTCCTTGCGTATGTTGGCGAACTTGTTTCGGTCTCTGATCAGTTCGGCGATTTTTGAGGCCGCATCCGGGGTTGGGATATGGGGATGGGACTTGCCTGGTTTTGCCAGATGGTCGTAGGGCTTGCTGGCGTGAGGATCGCTGAGAAAGCCCCCACTGGGGCCATGTAGTCTGTGATTTATGTCATTTCGGTGCGACCCTGGCGGGTCGCCGTCGAAGTGCAGCTTTCCGTCCGGGGTGCGGTAACTCCCGTCTTTGATGTCACCTGTGCGATGTAGTTTTCCGTCTTCGGCTCGGTAGAGATCTGGCGGTGTCGTGTCGGGATCTTCTGGAGTCCGCTCGTGGGGAGGCGGATTTTCTGAGCCATTACTGTCCGGATGACCGGGAGTGCCCTCGTGGGGATCCGGGGGTTGGGACGGGCCTTCGGGGTGGCCCTCGGGGCCGGGGGGTGTGCCTTCTCCGCCTGGAGGTTTGCTGCCTGGCGGGGAGTGGCCGGCGTTGATCTCGTGGGGTGGGCGGGCGCCGCCGGCCATGGCGGGGACCTTGGGGTGGTCGGCGGGGGAGCCGGGCTTGGCGCTGTTCGGGAGGTCGTCGCCGGGCGGACGGGGGCGGCGGTCGAGTTCGTTGAAGGCCGGCTCGTGGGGCTTGCCGATCTGGTCGATCTCGCGGCGGAGGCCGCCGACGGTGGGGAGGCCGGCCGGGTTCCGGGCGGGGGTGTCGGGAAGGTGGAGGCGGACGGTCTTGGGGTCGATGATCTGCGGCATCTTCCCACCGCGCAGGCCATTGATGCCGTCGGCCACGTTGCGGACGAGCTTGGCTCCGGCATTGCCCAGTCCGGTGAGCGTGGGGGCGACTGCTCCGGCTGCCCTGCCGACGCCTCGTCCGGCCGCGGCGCCGCCGCGTCCCAGCTTGGAGAAGGAGAAGATCGTGGTCGGGATGTTGAAGGCGGCCTGGCCTGCGGCGCCGGCGTAGTTGCCCTTCTTGGCCTTGTCCCAGCCGATGAGCTCCTGGCCGAGGTGCTTCCAGGCGGTCAGGGCCTTCCGGGCCTCCTTGTCGCCGGCCGCACCTTCGATCCAGGTGCTGGGGGACGCGCCGTAGGCGAGCTGGTAGAGGCCCTTCCACGATCTTTCGAGGCCCTCTGGATCGGTGACGTCGACCAGGGAGAAGGTGCCGGTGACCATGCCCCAGCCCGCGCCGCCGAAGCCCTTGAGCGTCCGCTGCCACCAGGGGTCGGGCGTCTCGATGGGCCTGCCCCAGGGGAGGGGGACGTTTCCAGGGACGGTGATCCAGCCGTACCGCTGGTAGCCAGGGGGGAGCCTGCCGCCATGGTCGTCGCCGAAGTCGCCCGGGACGTAGTGCGGCCCGCCGGTCAGTGCGTTGATCTTGTTGGCGCAGTCGCGTTCGGCGCGCTGGAACGCGATCAGGCCCCAGCCCTTAATCTGGTTGACGAGGCTGTTGTAGCGGTCCCGCTTGCCGTCGTCCTTCATGGCGTCCGGGTCGCCCATGACGTCCTGGTTGAACGCGACGACCTCGCCCTGCAACCTGACCATCTGCTGCTGGATCTTCGCGACCTCCTGCGCGAACTCCTCCAGGGCGCTCGCGACGGTGCCGCTCTGGGAGCCGACCGTGTCGCCCTGAGCCTTGACCGGGCCCATCGCGGCCAGGAGCGTGCCGGCCTCGGGCGCCTTGTAGAAGGGGGCCAGGCCGGTCCAGGTCTTGGCGACCTCGGCTCCGGTCTCGTGGACCTCGCCCCCGGCCTTGCGCACTCCCTTGGCGGCGGCCTGCACCTTCTCGGCGACGCCGGTGTAGTCGGGCAGCGTCCGCAGGTCGATGCTGGTCATTTCCCGAACTGCCCGTCCGCGCCCGGCATGACGAGTCCCCAGCGCTGGGCGGCGGCCCCCTTGCGGGCGTGGCGGCGGGCGCGCTCGCCCATCTCCTGGTCGGCGGCCAGGTAGAAGCCGGTCGCCTTGAACGCCCCGTCGGTCGCGCGGACGATCCGGTTGCCCATCCCGAGGAGGCGCGGGTCGACCTGCTGCGCGAAGCGCAGCAGCGCGGCGCCCACGATCGGGCTGTGACACCCCTCGGCGGCGTCGGCGAGGTTGACGCGGAGGGCCTTCCGCTGCTTTTCGAGTGGACGTATGTGGACGCGTGTCCGATTGAGGATCGATTCAATGTTGCCGGGGTGGATTATGTAGGTTCCCACGCCGCATGCCTCCGTGACCGACCATGGATCAAAGTGCGAATATATCGGCCCTTAGTGTCAGATTTCCATGTCAAGATGATCTCCAACGGCCCGCGGATGAAGGGTGACCTGGTGACTTATGACGTCGTTGCGCTGATCAGGGAACCGCCCGATCAGCGGGCCGTCCTGGACGCTCTCGGCGCGGTCGGGGAGGAGCTCCTGGTGGACGTGCTGGAGCACGGCGGCGTGGTCCAGTTGTGCGACGCCGAGGGCGGCACCCTGCTGTCGATCGAGGAGCCCGTCCTGATCCAGGTGCGCGGCGAGGCCGAGCGGCTGCTGGGGCCGGTGGCCGCCGGGCTGGACCCGCCGCTGTGGTGGGTGGAGGCGCGTGCCGCCGAGCGCGACGGGGCCCGGGACCGCGCCCGCGTGTTCGCCGGTGCTCTGGTCGCGGGGCTCGGCGGCGTGGTCTGGGACCCGGAGGAGCACCGGTGACCCGTCCTCATCCGGCCATCGATCTGGTCACCGGCAGCGCGGCGCTCATCGTGCAGAAGCGCCCCCTGGTGCCGCTCACCCGGTGGATCGCCGACGCGATCGGCGCCGCCGCGGAGGCCGGGCTCCCCTTGCAGATCGTGACGCCGCACGACGCGCGCCTCACCATGCCGCTGCACTCGCTCCTCCAGCCGCCTCTCCTGCGCTGGGTGGCGGGGCACCCGAACGGCTTCTACGACGGGCTGTCCGGGGAGCCGCTCGACTTCGACGGTTCGTGGTTCGTGCCGGTGGACCCTGGACGGCGGGCCGGGCCCTTCCTGAAGACCCCGGAGGGCGCGGACGGCGTCCGGCTGATGCTCAGTTTCCGCGTCCGCCACCCGGCCTCGGAGTCCACCAGGCTGGGCGCCGCGACCGAGGCCGCCTATCGGCTGCTCACCGGTGCGGGGCCGTCCGGGTGGGGCACCGGCGAGCCGGTCGCGAGGACCTGGAACGCGGACGACATCACGGCGCTGTGCCGCGAGCGGGCGCCGCAGGGCACCCGGTTCTGCCACACAGGTGCCGCCGGGGCCATCGGGACGACGCACGTCACCCGCAACACCGAGGGCGTCGACGAGGAGGTCGCCCTGCACGCCGGATACCGGGCGGGGCAGGACGTGCCCGTCGAGCGGGTCGCGGTTCTCGTCGAGGAACTGGCGGCCGGACATCACCTCGTCGACGTGCAGGCGCAGGTCAGGCCGGGACGTCCGGACCTCACGGCCGTCCCGCACTGGACGGGGCCGTCCGCGCCGATCGGCATGGCGCTGGGCCCCGCGTCCGTGCGTGAGATCGGACGGGAGCGGGCCCTGGACTTCCCGCGGGCCGTGCCGCTCGGCCCTGGCCGATTCCCCGCGGTCTGGTATCCGCTGGGAGACGGCCGGACGGACGGGACGGCGGAGGCGGCGTGGACCGTTCTGGACGAACTGGTCGTCCACTTGGGGCCAGGGGATCAGGCGCCCGAGAACCCGTCGCGAAGTGCGCCGACTCGTCCGGCCGAGCCACTGCGGGAGGGGATTTGGCGCGGAAATCGGGAGAGATGATCGGCCCACTGGATTAGGCTTTGGGCCTTATCTCTCAGATGTCACGTATGGGAGCATGGAGCCCTGGCGATCACCGTCGGCTTCTGCGACAGAACTGCGAACCGACTGATAGGTGGGGAGTCACGTGGGGCGATGGGACTACGGCCAGGAGACCCTGGTCACCCTTGCGAAGAACACCGGGGGCTCGGCTCAGGAACTGGCCACGCTGGTCAAGCAGCTGATCGCGGCGGCCGAGCCGCTGACCGGGAAGTTCGACGGCGCGGGCAAGGCCGCGTTCGACTCGTTCAAGGCCCATTCGGACCAGATCATCGCGGACCTGACCACCGGGCTCGGCTCGGTGAACCAGGGGCAGGCCGGCATGGAGAAGGCGTTCGTCACCGGAGACCAGACCATGGCCGCGGACGCCCAGCACAACATGGGCGCGGCGAACTTCGACGGCGCCAAGTTCCGGACCGGGGCCTGAGCCGCGGGCCGAGAGGAGAACTCGATGGGCACAGGCGGACGACGCAGCTACGACACCGGCGCCTCCCAGGAGGCGCAGACCAACATCCACGCCGTCATCGCCCGGCTGGAGGCGCTGATCGGCCAGCACGAGTCCGACGTCAAGGCGGCCCTGTCCGACTTCGAGGCCACCGGGGTGTCCCCCGAGTACGCCGCGAAGGAGGCCAGGTGGAACAAGGCCGCCAACGAGACGCGTGAGATCATCCGGCTGCTGAAGGCCACCCTCGCCTCCAACGACCAGACGGCGCAGACCGCGCTCGGCAAGGCGAGCGCGGCGGTCGCGGCGATCTGATCCAGGCGGGGCCCGTCCGGGACCCACGGACGGCATGCGGCCCCTGAGCCGGAGAGGAGGTGCCGTTGGCACGCGACTACGACACCCAGCTCCTGGAATCGGTGGCGGTGCGCCGCCGGCGCCTCCGCGACGCGGTGCTCTTCGGCCCCCAGCGGGCCCGCCGGACGTTCGACGAGAGCCTGATGAAGGTCATGGCCGGGCTGTGCGTGGCGGCGGTGCTGTGCGCGGGGACGGTGGGGTGGTCCTTCCTCCGGTCCCATCTCGCGACGCAGAAGAAGGAGCAGCAGCGGGCCCAGCAGGCGCAGGCCCCAGCCCCCGACGTTGGGGCGGCTCCCATCCCGGCGGGCTGGGTCGGCGCGCGGGTCACCTTCCCGATGCTGCGCGCCGCGCTCGAGGAGGAGGAGGTCCCACCCGGCCTGTTCGTGCTCCCCGGGCAGCCGCGTCCCCCGGCCGGCAAGACGTCGAGCTACTACGTGCTCGCCCGGGGCGCGAACGGGTTCTCCGGCGGGGTCGTCGAGTACGAGCAGGGCCGCATCGGCGCCGAGTTCGCCACCGAGGACGAGGCGAGCCGGTGGCTGTACGGGGAGCTGGTGGTCAAGGAGTCCCCGCCGCCGCCGTCGCCGCCGGATCAGGAACCGCAGGCGCTCCAGCGCGGCGCGGCCCTCGCCGCCGACGTCCGTGCGAAGATCACCGCCGCGGGCGGCGGCTCGGCGACCTACCTCCTGCCCCAAGGGCAGGAGGTGGACCAGTTCGGACAGGAGAGCGGGTCGGTGCTGTTCCCCTACGGGATGCCGTTCGGGCAGCGCGGGCTGCCCCCGTCGGCGCGCGCCACCGTCGACCCGAAGACGCCGTCCGGCTACCGGCGCTACCGGGTGGCCAAGCCGTTCCAGGTCGCGGCGTCCCTGTCCGGTCCGACCGCGCTGGTCCCGGGCGGCGGGACGAGGCTGACGCTGAACGCGGGGCTGTTCTCCAGGCCGCCCGCGATCCCGACGGTCCGCTGGCTGCTCCGCGCCGGCTATCTGGAACGGGCCCGGGTCTCGGCCGTCCCCAAGTGAGCCGCCGCGGCGGGTACGACGACGGCCCCCGGACCCCGAGCCGGCGCGGGCCGATCCCGACAGAGACCGAAGGGTGCTGAGAACCATGTGGAGCAGGGTCACCCTGGTCGGAGAGCAGCGCAGGGTCGACGCGGTGCTCCCGGCGGGGGAGCCGATCGGCGCCCTCATGCCGGACGTGCTGGAGCTGCTGGGCGACCCCGTCCAGCATCCGGCGCGGCTACGGCACCTGGTCACCACCACGGGCGAGGTGCTGCACGGCGACGCCACCCTCGCCGGACGGGGCATCCACGACGGGGCCGTCCTGCGGATGGTCCGGGCGGACGAGCCGCTGCCCGCGCCGGTCGTGCACGAGGTCCCGGAGGCGGTCGACGGCGCGATCGCCGACCATCTGTGGCGGTGGTCGCCGCGCGCCGCCGAGTGGGCCGCGGGCGTCGCGACGGTCGGGCTGGCGCTGGCCTTCGGGCTGGTGCTGAAGGACGCCCTCGGCGGCACCGCGGGGCTGGCCGCCGCGTCCGCCGCCGCCGTGCTCCTGCTCGTGGGCGGGCTGGCCGCCGGCTCGCTGTGGCGGGAGTCGCTCGGCACCGCGCTGACCCTCGCTGGCGGCGCCCTCGGCGGGGTCGCCGTTTGGTCCGCCGCCGACCTGCACCACTGGGCCGGCTGGGGCCGCTGGGGGGCGCTGGCCCTCCTCACCGGGCTGCTGGTCACGGGGCTCGGCTCGACCTCGTCGCTCGGCCGCGGCGGGCTGATCGGCGGGGTGCAGACCGTCCTGCTCGGCCTCGTCTGGACGGCCTGCGCCGGCTTCGGGCTGGACGGCGCGCGGACGGGCGCGGTGCTCGCGGTCCTGTGCGTGGTCCTGCTCAACGTGATGCCGCGGGTCGCGCTGGCCCTCTCCGGCCTGACCTCGCTGGACGACCGGCGCAGCGGCGGCGCGCGGGTGCCGCGCGGCGACGTGCTGTCCGCGCTCACCGGGGCGCACCGCAGCCTGGTGATCGCGACGGCGGCGGTCGCGGTGGCCGTCGTGGTCGCCGGGTGGCCCGCCGCGTCCGGCGACCACGGGTCCGGCCCGGACGGGTGGACCGGCGCGCTGGTGGTGCTCCTCGCCGTCGTGGTGGCGAGCCGGGCCCGGCTGTTCCCGCTGATGCCGCAGAAGGCCGTCCTGCTCGCGGCGGCCCTGACGGTGTGGGGGACGCTCGCCTACCGGTGGGCGGACGGACCGTCCTGGTCCTTGATCCCGGCGCTGGGTATGCTGCTCGCGCCCCTGGTGATCCCGATCGTGGTGCTCACCGCCGAGCCCCCCGAGCATCTGCGGGCGCGGCTGCGCCGCATCACCAGCCGGATCGAGGCCGTGGCGGTGGTGGCGCTCCTCCCGGTCGCCATCGGCACCTTCGGCGTCTTCTCGCGCCTACTCGACACGTTCTGAAGGGGAGTGGGTTGTCCGAGCGCGGCGACACCACCCACGGCGACCCGGGGTGGCGGCGTGTCGGGCGCGGGGCGGCGCAGGCGTTCCGGCCCGCCGAGGACGTCCGGGAGATCACCGAGTCGGCCGCGCGGATCCAGCGCCCGATCACCACGGGCCGCCGCATCGCGGTGACCGGCATCCGCGGCGGCGCCGGGAAGAGCACCGTCACCGCGCTGCTCGCCACCGTCTTCGCGCACCACCGGCGGGACCGGGTGCTGGCCCTCGACATCGACCCCGATCTCGGCACGCTGGTGCCGCGCCTCGGCATCCGGGCCCGCCGGTCCCTCGCCGAGCTGCCGGACGAGGCGGAGGCGGCGCGGACCTTCGCGGGCGTCGAGCCGTACCTGCTGCGCGGTGGCGAGCGGCTGTGGGCGCTGTCGGGGCACCGGGCGGGCATCGGCGACAGCAGGCTGGACGCCGCCGCCTACGGGGCGACCGCCGTTCCGCTGACGCGGTTCTTCGGCGTGACGCTCATCGACTGCGGTCCCGGCGTCGAAGGCGAGCTCATCCAGGCGGTCCTGGGCGGCGCGCACGCCCAGGTGCTGGTCACACCCGCGACGCCGGACGGCGCGCGCAGCGCCGGGCGGGCGCTGGACCTGCTCGCCGGCAACGGGTTCGGCCACCTCCTGGCCCGGACGGTCGTGGTGTTCACCGCCAAGGGACCGCACTCGGGCGAGTCGCTCGACGCCGGCCGGGCCGCCGCGATCCTGAACGAGGTCGGCGCCGCGACGATCACGCTCCGGTACGACCGGCACATCGCCGCGGCGAGCGTGCTGGCCCCGCAGCGGTTCGCGCACACGACCCGCGTCGCGGCCCTCGGCATCGCCGCCGAGGCCCTGGACCGCGCCCGGTGACCGCCGGCCCCGGCCGGCCCCGCGAGCCTCCGTCAGCCTCCGCCCAGTGACTTGATCTTCTCGTCGAAGGTGGGGCGGATCTGGTGGAGGCACAGGACGGGGCGGTAGGCGTTCTCGGCCTCCAGGAACTTGTCCGACCCGCTCGGGCACTCCTTCCGGGTGTCGACCCGTGCGGTGATCTTGGCGATCGCGCTCTGCGACGAGCACGCCTGCTTCTGGGGCCCGTTCACCATGAACGAGATGTCGCCGATGCAGTCGCCGGATGACAGCACCTTCCCGCCCGCGCCGATGCACACCACCGGACGCGGCACCGTGCTGCCGCCGAACCTGGACAGCCGCGCGGTCTCCAGCGTCCGGGACGCGGGGCAGTCGCGTTCCGCGGGGACGCGCGCGACGACCTTGCCGTACCAGCCGGTGCCCGTGCACGGCTCCTCCGACCCCATGATCTGGAGGTCGCCGACGCAGTCGCCCGCACCCAGCATCCCGCCGCCCGCGCCGGGGTCGCCCGGGTGCGGACCCGCGAGGTTGCGCGTGCAGGTCTCCCAATAGCGCTTGTCCTTGTCGTTCAGCGTCACGTTCATGACGGCGTCCGCGCCGTCCGGGCAGTCGGGCTCCGACTGCCCCATGGGCAGGACGAAGGCGGACCGCTCTCCGGCCTTCACGACCTTCACGACCTTGGCCTTGGCGTCCTTGGCCGTGCAGGAGACGCGGCGTGCCTGCCGGATGGTCTTGGTGGACGACGACGGAGCGGACTCGGTGCGAAGGTTCACGCAGTGTTCGGCCTTCACGGGCCCGGTGGGACCGGCCGCGTCCCTGCGCTGCTTGCCGACGACCGTCGCGGCGGTGAACACCAGCCCGAGGACGACGACCCCCGCCACGATCAACCCGATCAACCGCCCACGCCGAAGCGGCGCGGGCGGCGGCCCAACCGGCCCCACCGGTCCCGGCGGCCCGAGCGGCCCCGGCGGCCCGAGCGGCCCGGACGGTCCAACCGGCCCGGACGGTCCCGGGGGCCCGGGGGGCGGTCCATACGCGCCCGGGGGCGGGAACGCGGGTCCCTGTTGGGGCGGGGAGTTCGGGTCGGGCGGCGGCGGGGGACTCTGGCCGGTCACGCGGGCATACCTCCGGATAGAACGTGCATAAGGGGAGAAGAGCGGCAGAACCCTACACGGCTCGCCCGCGTGCCCGGATCACGAGCCGGACGGGCGGCGGCGGAGGCTCTCGACCGCGATCCGGGCCGCGGTGCCGATCACCGCGTCGGCCTGCGGGAGCACCGCGATCGGCAGCAGCGAGCGGGTCGAGACCGCGACCGCGTACCGGCCGCCGTCGGGATACTCGACCACGCCCACCTCGTTGCGGATCGTGAGCAGGGTGCCGGTCTTGCCGCTGACCAGCACGTCGTCGTAGGGGAAGCCGGAGGACAGCCGGTGCGGCCAGACCTGGAGGCCGAACAGGCGGCGCATCGCCGCGCACTCGCCGCCGGGCGCCGCCTCGTCCCGCCAGATCAGGCCGAGCAGCCGGGTCATCTCGGCCGGGGTGCCGCGGCTGGTGCGGGCGGGATCGAGCGCGCTGAGCCGGCCGAGCATCCCGGGTTCGTCCAGCCGCCCCCACAGCTCGCCCAGGCTGCCGGCGCCGCTGTCGGCGAGGAGCCCGGCGTGCAGGTCGCGCCCGTTGGTCTCGACCCGGAGACCGGGCAGGCCGAGGCGTGCCGAGGTCGCGTTGACCTCCTCGATCCCGACCCGGTCGAGCAGCGCGTCCGCGGCGGCGTTGTCGCTCACCGTGATCATGAGGCAGGCCAGGTCGCGCAGCGACATCCGCACCTCGTCCAGCATCGCCGAGACGCCGGTCGGGCCCATGCTGCGCTCGCCCGGACGCAGCGTGACCGGCTCGGTCGGGTCGAGCAGGCCCGCGGCGGCGCTCCGGTAGAAGGCGACCAGCAGCGGCACCTTGAACACCGACGCGAGCACCATCGGCTCGCCGCCCCGGACGCCGACCTCCCGTCCGGTGTCGATGTCGGCCGCGTGCAGGCGGCCGGTGACCCCGGCGTCGCGGAACGCCGCCTCGATCCGTGCCGCGGCGTCCACGTCCCGCCTCTCGCCGCGTAGTCCGGCGCGCCCGGCGTCCAGGCCGTTCACGCCAGGAACCCCGAGGCCGGACGGGGGACGACGCGGCGGGACGGCGCTGCGCCGAGGGGCGTCATGCCGGCCTCGCCGCGCAGCACCTCGGTGGCGACGGCGGTGAACTCGGCCACCGCCCGCGCGCGTGCGGGGTCGTCGCCCGGACGCCACGTGCACGACACCCGCCAGGTGAGCGGGTCGCCGAGCAACGGCCGCCACGCGACCCCGGCGGTGTCGGCGGTGCGGGGGGCGAGCGCCACGGCGGTGCCGGCCAGGACGAGGCCGAGGGCGAACTGCGGATGCCGCGCCTCGTGCACGGCGGGCGGGTCGTAGCCGTGCCGGCGGCAGGCCGCGAGCAGCTCGTCGTACAGGCCGGGTGCCTCGTCCCGGGGGAACGCGACGAGGTCGCGGCCCGCCAGGTCGGCGAGGTGCACCTCGGGCGCGTCGGCGAGCGCGCCCCGTCCGCCCGGCGCGTCCCGTCCGCCGTCGTCGCGGTGCGGTCCGGCGGGGAGCAGGACGCCGACCGGCTGGCCGAGTATCGGACCGAGCTCCAGGTCGCGGGTGTCGAACGGGTGCCGGACGACGCCCACGTCGAGCGCGCCGTCGGCGAGCGCGCGGACCTGCTCGGCGGTGTCGGTCTCGCGCAGGTCGAGCCGCAGGTCGGGACGTCGCTCGCGGAACGCGGCGATCAGCGCGGCGACCACCGTGCCGCCGAGGTCGGCGGGCAGGCCCGCGCGGACGGTCCCGGCCTCGCCGAGCCGCGCCCGTTCGGCGAGGGAGTAGATCCGGTCCACCCGGGGCAGGATGTCACGCGCCTCGTCGAGCAGCAGCCGCCCGGTCGCGGTGAGCTCCACCCTGCGGTGCGACCGGTCGAACAGCCGGACCCCGAGCTCCTTCTCCAGCCGCTGGATCCGCTGGCTCAGCGGCGGCTGGGCCATGCCGAGCCGCTCCGCCGCGCGGCCGAAGTGCAGCTCCTCGGCGACGGCGACGAAGGAGGTCAGATGCCCCACCAGGTTCACGACCAGGGATGATATCAAGGCTCATATCGTCCGGCGGACGATATCGGATCTGCATGACCGCGTCCCGTCCCGCAGCGGACGGCGGCGGCCAGCGCGACCGCGGCGAGGGCCGCCAGCGCGGTCGCGGCGCCCGCGGGGCCGGCGTCGAAGAGGTGCCCGACGCCCAGCCCGCCCGAGAACACGACCAGTCCGGAGCACCAGGAGTAGACCCCGAGGTAGGCGCCGATCCGCGCCGCCGGGGCGTGCCGGGTGATCGACTGGAAGACCGAGGGCTGGAACACCCCGGTCGCCAGCCCGTTGAGGACCGCGGCGGCCAGCAGGCCCGCGGCCAGCGGCGGACCGGCCCCGGGCAGCAGCGCGAGCAGCACGTACACCGCCGTCGAGCACAGCAGCCCGGCCCGCAGCACGCGGGGCCGTCCGGCGCGGCCCCGCGCGGCGCACCACGGCTGGATCGAGGCCGCGACCGCCGCCGACAGGCACAGGAACGCCGTGGTGAGGCCCGCGCCGACGTCCTTCAGCGGGACGACCGTCATGGTCTGCTCGGTGAGCAGCGTGGTGGGTGCGGCCACCACCACGAACCTGAAGAACGTCCTGTCGCGGAGCACTCCCGCGACGTTCCGGGCGAGCTCGCGCGCCCCGGCCGCCGCGCCGTTCCGCGGCGGCCTCGCGGCGGTGGCCCCGCCCAGGTGCAGCAGGACGAACAGCAGCGCCGCGATCGACCAGGTGCCCGCCGCGCCCGCCGTCACCAGCCCGAACCCGCCGCCGCCGTCGCCGCCCGCCGCGAGCAGCGCGAGCCCCACCGGGGGACCGGCCACCGCCGCGATCTGGCCGGTGATCACGTAGACGGCGAAGCCGCGGTCGCGGCGGGCCGGGGCGGTGCCCGCCAGCAGCGACTGCGCGGCGGGGTGGAACAGCGCGCCGCCCGTCCCCAGCAGGACCGCGGCGCCGAGCAGCCCGGCCGGTCCGCCCGCCGTCCCGAGCAGCGCGAACCCGGCCGTCCGCAGCACGCAGGCGAGCACCCCGACGCGGGGGGCGCCGATCAGGTCGGTGAGCGCGCCGACCGGCAGGAACAGCGCGTACTGCACCGCGATCCGCACGCCGAGGATCAGCCCGATCGTGCCGGCGAGCAGGCCGACGTCGTCCCGCAGGTGCGCCACGACGTGCGTCATCACCGCGTAGTAGCCGAGCGACGCGGCGAGCTGCACGCTCACCACGACCGCGATCACCCGCCCGTCGCCGCCCGCGCGCCACCGTGTCGATGACCACCGTGTCGATGACCACCGTGTCGACCGCCGGAGCGGGGCACGTTCAGGCGGGGCGGGCGCGATCGCGCCCGCCCCGCCGGGGGCGTCTTGACCGGTCAGCGGGTCTTGCCCAGGCCGGACACCAGGATGGACGCGGTCCGGGAGATGACCGTGTTGTCGGTCGTGCCGGCCGCGGCGTCGCGGTTGGTGTAGATGGAGATGATCACGGGGGCGCCGGACGGCGGCCACGCCACGGCGATGTCGTTCGCCGCGCCGTAGTTGCCGGCGGTGCCGGTCTTGTCGCCGACGACCCAGCCCTTGGGCACCCCGGCGCGGATCCGCTCGTCGCCGGTGAGGTTGCCCCGCAGCCAGCCGTTCAGCCGGGCCTGGTCGGGCGCGGTGAGGGTGCCCCCCACGGTGGTCCCGCGCAGGTTCCGCCCCATCGCGCCGGGCGTGGTGGTGTCGCCCCGCTGGCCGGGCTTCCAGATGTTGAGATCGGTCTCCCAGCGGTCCAGCCGGGACACCGGGTCCTTGATCGAGCGGAGGAACCGGGTCAGCCCGGCCGGTCCGCCGATCTGCTTCAGCAGCATGTTGCCCGCGGTGTTGTCGCTCTGGGTGATGGCGGCCTCGCAGAGCTGCGCGATGGTGAGGCCGCTCTTCACGTGGTCCTTGGTCACCGGGGAATTGTCGACGACCTCCGAATCCTTCCAGTAGACGACCCGGTTGATCAGGCCGGGGTCGGATTCGCGGGCCTTCCGCAGGACCGCGGACGCCGCCATCGTCTTGAACGTGGACAGCATCGGGAACCGTTCGTCCGCCCGATGGGAGACGACGCGGCCGGTTCCGGTGTCGACGGCGAACGCGCCGATGCGCCCCTGGTACGACTTCTCCAGTTCGCGGAGCCGGCGTTCCACGGTGGCCTGCGCGGCCCGCGCCTCGCCGGGACGGGACGTGTCGACCGTGATCTGGGACTTGGCGCTCTGCGGGACGGCCGGAGCGGAGGTGGTGCCGCATCCGGCGAGGCCGATGGCCGTGGCGACCGCCAGCGTGGTCGAGCCCAGCATCGTCCGGAATCTCGAAGGGTTGGTTAGGCGCATGCGGAACAGCAGAGCAGAGCCGCGCGAGTGATGTCCAATATTGATATTGGATGCCTTTTCATATCCAAATCAATATCGACGCTGGGTACGAGTCCGCCGCCCCCGATCAAAGCCAGTCGCGGATTTTGAAGACGAGGTACAGTCCGATGCTGCAAAGGATCATGATGACCGTGCTGAGGTAGAAGCCCCAGCCCTGGCTGAACCCCGGATACGGGACGTTCTGCCCGTAGAACCCCGTGACGGCGGTCGGCACCGCGATGATGGCGGCCCAGCTCGTGACCTTCTTCATCACCTCGTTCAGCCGGTTGCCCTGGAGGGCGATCCGCGTGTCGAGCAGGTTGCCGACCAGATCGCGCAGGCCCTCGGTCCACTCGCCGACGTGCAGCGCGTGGTCGTACACGTCCTGGAAGTAGGGCGTCAGCTCCTTGGAGACGAACTCCAGGTCGCGGCGGAGCAGCGTGTTGAGGATCTCCCGCATCGGCAGTCCCACCCGCCGCAGCATGACCAGGTTCTTGCGCAGCCGGAAGCTGCGCCGCTGGATCTCGCGGACCGGGAACCGGTCGTCGAAGACCAGCTCCTCCAGTTCGTCGGCCTCGTCGTCGAGCCCCTGCACCGCGTCGAGCTGCCGGTCGACGACCAGGTCGAGCAGCCCGTACAGCAGCAGCGGCGTCAGCGGCCCGGTGCCGTCGGCGCGCGCGATCGCCGGGATGTCGTCCCAGCGCTCCAGCAGCGCGTCGACGTCGAAGCCCGCGTCCTGCCGGACGGTGACCAGCGCGCGCTCGGTGACGAACGCCGAGACCTCGTGCATCGTCAGCGCGCCGTTGATCACCACCGGGACGTAGACGTTGAGGAAGAGGTAGCCGCTGTAGCGGTCGAGCTTGGCCCGCTCGTGCGAGGACACCGCGTCCTCCACCGCGACCGGGTCGAGCCCCAGCTCGTCGCCGATCACCCGCAGATCGTGCTGGCCGGGCCCGCACAGGTCCAGCCACACGGTGACCCGCTCGCGCTGGAGGTGGTCGCTCACGTCCGCGACGTCGAACCCCTCGGCCTCCACCCGGCCGTCCCGCCAGGCCCGGGTCCGTGGCGGCCGGGTGCCGATGCGGTTGTCGGGGTGGGAATCGGGGTCGGTCTCGGTGGGGGCGTGTGCCATGGGGCCTCTTATACCCGCTCGGCGCGGACCTGCCCGGCGCGGCCCACGCGACGCGGCCCGCCCGGCCGGATGCGGCGCGGCCTACGCGGTGGGGGCGGCGCGGCCTACGCGGCGGGGGGCGGCGCGGTCGAGCCGCGCACGACCAGGCGGGCGGGGAGCGAGCGGGCGGCCGGACGTCCGCCGCCGAGCAGCTCGATGAGGGCGGTCATCCCCTGGACGCCGAGCTCCTCGGCCGGGAGCCGGACCGTGCTCAGCTCCGGTTCGAGCGCGGTCGCCAGCAGCACGTCGTCGAACCCGGTGACCGACAGGTCGGACGGCACCGTCAGCCCGCGCGCCAGCGCCGCCTTGTAGGCCCCGGCGGCGATCAGGTCGTCGTCGCAGACCAGCGCGGTCGGCGCGGCCGGACGGTCGAGCAGGCGCCCGGCGGCGGCCTTGGCGGAGCCGACCTCGATCGCCGCGGTCGCCCGGGTGAGGACGCCGCCGGGCAGCGCGGCGACGGCGGCGGCGAGCGCGTCGCCCCGGGCCCGGAACGTCCACTGGTCGACCGCGGCGGCGACATGGCCGATCCGGCGGTGCCCGAGCCCGGCGAGGTGCGCGGCGACCGCCCGCATCCCGCCGGCGACGTCGAAGTCGACGGTCGGCGCGGCGCCCTCCGGATCGCTGTCGAGCATCACCGCGGGCGTGCCGTGGAACCGGTCGAGCGCGGCGACGGCCATCGACGAGGCGAGGATCCCGTCGATCGCCTCGTGCGGCACCGCGAACGGGCTGTCGGCCGGACGCGCGTCGTCGGGCCACGGGTACACCACGACGCCGAACCCGTGCTGGACCGCGACCCGCGCGGCGCCCGTGTAGACCGGGCCGAAGAACGGCGCGGTCAGCGTCGGGACCATCAGCAGCACCGTGCGGGTGGTGCCGAGGCGCAGGTTGCGGGCGGCGAGGTTGGGCCGGTAGCCGA
Source organism: Actinomadura xylanilytica (assembly GCF_030283145.1). Lineage (GTDB taxonomy): Bacteria > Actinomycetota > Actinomycetes > Streptosporangiales > Streptosporangiaceae > Spirillospora > Spirillospora xylanilytica. The sequence goes on along the minus strand of NZ_JASNWE010000001.1, from coordinate 2,036,384 downwards.
GCTCCGCGGCGGCCCGCCGCACGCTGCGCGCGGTGGCCGGGGACACCCGGCCGGTCCACTTGCCGCCCATGACGAGCGAAACGGTCGACTGCGAAACCCCGGCCGCCTGTGCCACGTCCCTGCTGGTCGGACGGCTGGTCGCCGGCACGGGTGCCTCCCTGCGAGCCTTCGGGTCGGAAACAGGGTAGAGCCGCCGGGGGGTGAGGTGGTACGTATGACTCATCCAGTGGTACGTATGACTGGCCTTCGACGTCTCAGGGAGCCTGAAATGCGCGCCTATGCCGACTTCCTGCGCGCGCGTTACGCCGGACGGCTCCTCGCCGGAACCCTGCTCGGCCGGCTTCCCAACGGGATGGGGATGCTCGCGGTCGTCCTGCACGTCCGGGCCGGAGGCGGCGGCTACCCGCTCGCGGGGACGCTCGCGGCGGTCTTCGGCCTGTCCATGGCGGCGGGCCAGCCCGTCCTCGGCCGCGCGATGGACCGGCTCGGCCAGTCCCGCGTGCTGCTCCCGGCCGCCTGCGCGTCCGCCGCCGGATTCGCGCTGCTCGCCTGGGCCGGCGCGAGCCCGCTGCCGGTCGCGATCGGCGCGGTCGTCCTCGCCGGGTTCGCCACCCCGCCCCTGGAGGCGGGCCTGCGGGCGCTGTGGCCGATGGTGCTGTCCGGCCCGTCCCAGGTCCAGGCCGCCTACGCGCTGGACGCGGCGGCCCAGGAGATCCTCTTCACCGTCGGGCCGCTGCTCGTCGTCGCCGCCGCGGCGCTGTCCACCGAGGCCGCGCTCCTGCTCACCGGCGCGCTCGGCATCGCCGGGACGCTCGTCGTCGCCCTCTCCCGGCCGTCCCGCACCTGGCGCGGCGCGCCCCGGACCGCCGGCTGGGCGGGCCCGCTGCGCTCGTCCGGCCTGCGGGTGCTGCTCGTCGCGCTCGCGGGCACCGGGATCGCCCTCGGCGTGTACGCGGTGGCCGTGGTCGCCTACGCCGAACGCCTGGACGACGACCTGGCGTCCGGGCTGCTGCTGGCCTCGATGTCGGCCGGGGCGCTGCTCGGCGGCCTGGTCTACGGCGCCCGCTCCTGGCCCGGCGGGCCGCACCACCGCCTGCCCTGGCTCCTCGCCGCCCTCGCGGCCGGCTACCTGCCGCTCATCTGGGCGCCCGGCCTGACCGTCATGCTGGTGCTGGCCTTCCTCAGCGGCATCATGCTCGCGCCCGTGCTGGCCTGCTGCTTCTCGCTGGTCGACCGGCTCGCCCCGCAGGGCACCGTGACCGAGGCGTTCGCCTGGGTGGTCGCGGCGGTCGGCGCGGGCAGCTCGCTCGGCTCGGCCGTCTCCGGCCTCGGCCAGAGCCTGGCCGGGGTGCCGGGCGCGTTCACCGGGGCCGCGGCCGGCGGCGTCCTGGCCCTGGCCGTCTGCCTCCTCGGCATGCGCGCCCTCCGCCCGTCCGGCGAGTCCCGCCCGTCGGACGGAACCGGCGCCCAGGACGGCCCACTCCCGGGAGATCGGGCGCTAGAGTTGGGAGGATGAACGGGCGGGGGGTATCACGCGGCGCGTGGCCGATGCTGCTCGGCCTCGGCCTCCTCCTCGCGGGCCTGTTCATGATGCACGGCGTCACCGCCACCCCCTCGCCGCTCCACGTGTCCGAGCCCGTCCTCGTCCAGCCGATGGCGCACACCGCCCACCAGGGCTCACCCGCCATGAGCATGGACGCGGCCCCGGACGCGAATCCGGCGGCGGTCCTGGGCGCGGTCCCGGGCGCCCACGCGGACATCGCGGGCGCCGCCCCCATGGGCCTCGGCATGGACATGAACGGCTGCATCGCCGGGGCCATCTGCTTCGCGCTGCTGACCGCCGCCGCCCTCGTCCTGGCGGCCCTGGCGGGACGCGCCCTCGACCTCGACCTCATCCCCGCCCGTCCCGGCGCCGCGTCCGTGCTGCGGTGGCGACGCGGGCGCCCGCCCCGGGCCAGACCGCCCAGCGTCTACCAGCTCTCCGTGCTGCGGCTGTGACAGGCCGGTGAGCCGGTGCGCCGTCCGTTTGACGCGCGCCGGTCCCGTCCGCATGCCCGAAGGTCACAGCAGGAGGAGAGACGACGTGAAGAAGCGATTTCTGGTGCTCGCCGCAACGGTCCTGATCGGTGCCGCCGCGTGCGGTGGCGGCGACGGCGAGGCGGGCGGCAAGCCTGCGGGCCACGACATGCCCGGCCACGACATGGGCGGCATGTCCGCCGGCACCGCCGCCAAGGGCGACCACAACGACCAGGACGTCATGTTCGCCCAGATGATGATCCCGCACCACCGGCAGGCGGTGCAGATGTCCAAGGTGGTCGCCGCCGGCTCCGGCGACGCCGAGGTCAAGCGGCTGGCCGCGCGGATCGAGCGGGCGCAGGCCCCCGAGATCCAGACCATGACCGGCTGGCTGAAGCAGTGGGGCGCGGGCGAGCGGCCCGCGGCCGGCGGGCAGATGCCCGGCATGGACCACGGCGCCGGGATGCCGGGGATGATGTCGGACGCCCAGATGAAGAAGTTCTCCGGGCTCAAGGGCGCCGCGCTGGACGAGCGGTTCCTCACCATGATGATCGAGCATCACGAGGGCGCGGTCACCATGGCCGGGGACGAGCTCTCGAAGGGCGCCAACGGCCCCGCCAAGACGCTGGCGCAGGCCATCGTCACGACGCAGCGGACCGAGATCGCCACGATGCGGTCGATGCTGAAGAAGTAGCCCCCGGCCGGGCGGTGCGGGTCAGACCCAGGTCCTGAGCCAGATCCGGGCGTGCCAGGAGTCGTACGGCAGCACCTGGGCGGACAGGATCGGGTAGAAGTAGGCGAAGTTGGCCAGCACCAGGAGCATGAACGCGCCGACCGCCGCCGCGCCGACGACCCGCCGCATGCCCGCGGGCAGTGCGGGCGGCGGCGGGCCCGGTGCCGGCGGCTGCCAGGCCGTGGCCCCCACCAGAGCCTCGGAGGCCGGGTCGTCGTCCTCGGGCGACAGCCCCATCAACGCGCCGTCGCCCGCTCCATAACCCACCGGGCCGTACCCCACCGCCCCATGGTCCGCCGCGGGCACGCCGGCCGCGTGCGCGCCCGCGGCGGACGGGGCATGGGCGCCCGCGGTGTTGGGGGCGGGGCCGATCAGGTAGCCGAACACGAGCACGATCGCCAGCACCATGAACGGGATCATCGGGGTGGCGTAGAAGAGGAACATGGTGCGGTCGGCGAACGCGGACGGGAACCAGGTCAGCCATCCGGCCAGGAAGCCCAGCAGGATCGCGCCGGCCCGCCAGTCGCGGACCATCGCCCAGATGAACACGAGCGCGACGAGCGCGATCAGCGCCCCCCACCACAGCGCGGGCGTGCCGATGCCGAGGATCTCGCGGGAGCATCGCGCGGCGTCGCAGGCGCCCTTGGGCTCGTTGTAGAAGAACGCCACCGGCCGGCGCAGGATCGGCCAGTCCCAGGGCCACGACTGGTAGGGGTGCTTGGAGTCGAGCCCGGTGTGGAAGTTGAGGATCTCGGAGTGGTAGTGCCACAGCTTCGGCATCGCCTCGAACGGCCGCCACAGCGGGTTGGACGAGACCTCGCCGCGCCCCCAGCCGCCCGGCCGGAAGATCCAGCCCCACCAGGACGCCAGGTAGGCGATCGCGGCGACCACGACGAGCTGGAAGAAGGCGGGCACGGCGTCCAGTGTCAGCGCCCCGGCGAGCGGGTTGCGGACCCCGGCGGCCCGGCGGGCGCCGAAGTCCCAGCACACCACCATGAGGCCGAACGCGGCGATGTAGAAGACGCCGGTCCACTTGGTCGCGCAGGCGAGGCCGAGGCAGACGCCCGCCGCGATCCGCCAGCCGTGCAGGACGTACGGACCGTACAGACCGTACCTGCGGGCGCCGTTCTCGATCTTGTCGGCGAGCTGCCGCCTGGAGCGGTCCCGGTCGTTCACCAGGCAGGCGAACCCCGCCAGGATCCAGAACATCACGAAGATGTCGAGCAGCGCGGCGCGGCTGGTGACGAACTGGAGCCCGTCCAGCGCGAGCAGCAGGCCCGCGGCGCAGCCCAGCAGTGTCGAACCGGTCATCCGGCGTGCCACCCGGGCCAGGATCAGCACCGACAGGGTGCCGACCAGCGCCGGCACGAACCGCCACCCGAACGGTGTCGCGCCGAACATCCACTCGCCGATGGCGATCATCCATTTGCCCATCGGGGGATGCGCGATGAACGAGGCCCCGTCCGCCCAGATCCGCGCGTCCGGATCGGCGATGAGCAGCTTGTCGGCGTCCTTGACGGTGTTGTGCTCCCAGCCGAACTTCAGCAGCGCCAGCGCGTCCTTGGCGTAGTAGGTCTCGTCGAAGACCACCGCCTTCGGGTCGCCCAGCCGGTAGAACCGCAGGAACCCGGCGAACACGGTCACCAGCAGCGGCCCGAGCCAGCCCCACGCGGCACCGCCCGGGATCGGCGGGGCGAGCCACACGCGCAGCGGGGTGCGCTCCATGCGTTCCGCCGGGACCGTCGCCGGGGCGTTATCCGTCATCGCCATTACGTCATCGTACGGTCGGTTCCGGTACGGCTCGGGCGTCCCGCGGTCCCGCCACCGCGCCGTGGCGGGAGAATGGCCGGGTGACGACCGACGGAGCGGACGACAGAACCGACCACGGACCGGCCCACCACGGAGCGACTCACCACGGAGCGGCCCGCGAGGCCCCGTCCGGCGAGGCCCCCGGGACGCTGCTGCTCGGCGCGGCGCCGATCGGCCGGCCCGAGGACGCCTCGGCGCGGCTGCGCGCGGCGCTGGCCGCCGCGCCGATCGTCGCGGCGGAGGACACCCGGCGGCTCCGCCGGCTGGCCGCCGACCTGGGCGTGCAGGTGCGCGGCCGGGTGGTGTCCTACTTCGACCAGAACGAGCGGGCCCGCGCCGCCGAGCTGCTCGCCGACCTGCTGGCCGGACGGGACGTGCTGGTGATCACCGACGCCGGGCTCCCCGGGGTGTCGGACCCGGGCTACCGGCTGGTCCGCGCGGCCGTCGCCGAGGGCGTGCCGGTCACCGTGCTGCCCGGCCCGTCCGCGGTGACGACGGCGCTGGTGGTCTCGGGGCTGCCGACCGACCGGTTCTGCTTCGAGGGGTTCCCGCCGCGCAAGCCCGGCGAGCGGTCCCGGCGGCTGGACGCGCTGGCCGCCGAGCCGCGCACGATGGTGTTCTTCGAGGCGCCGCACCGGCTGGCCGCCACCCTCGGCGCGATGGCCGAGGCGTTCGGCGCGGCCCGGCCCGCCGCGGTCTGCCGCGAGCTGACTAAGACCTACGAGGAGGTCGTCCGCGGCCCCCTCGGTGAGCTGGCCGGCTGGGCCGCGGACGGCGTGCGCGGGGAGATCACGCTCGTGGTCGGCGGCGCCCCCGAGCCGGAGGGCCTGTCCGAACCTGCCGACCTGGTCGCCGCCGTCGCCGCGAGGGAGGACGCCGGGACGCCCCGCAAGCAGGCCATCGGCGAGGTCGCCAAGGCGAACGGGCTGCCGAAACGGGTCGTGTACGACGCCGTCGTCACCGCGCGGAGATAGTCACCTCACCCAACTCAATCTTTACGGGAACAACCCCCCGTAGTAGCGCGTATGGGGCGACTATGGAGCTCCGAGCGCGAAGAGTGGCGGTCACCGAGGAGGTGGTAGCCGTGCGCGATGCATGGTCGAGCCACGAGAGCTGGGTTTACGAGTGCCTGTGCTGCTTCACGACCTGGAACGAGGAGTTCGAGGTCCAGCACATCGGCGGGGGGCATCACGAAGAGGGCATCGTGTACGAGCATGACGGCCACCGGTGCATGAACCCCTGGAGCGATCACCCCTGCCCCGGCTGCGAGAGCAACAACGTCAAGGCGTACTCGGCCCCGTGGACCGTGCACGTCGACGCGCCGCACGCCCAGCGGGCCGACGACCTGGAACTGGTGTTCCGGCTTCGCCGGCTGCACGCCTGGTAGTACCGGTCGCGGTGCCGTCGCCGGGAGCGTCCGGCGACGGCACCGGTCAGCCGGCGGCGATCTCCGGGACCTTGTCCTCCTGAGCGCCGCCGGTCACGCCGGCTTCCCCTTCACCGACCTCGACGGTTCCGCCGTCCTGCGCGGGCACCCCCGCCCCGCCGGTC
>NZ_JASNWE010000001.1:991750-2030175 GCF_030283145.1 Actinomadura xylanilytica | reverse complement strand
ACCGGTCAGCCGGCGGCGATCTCCGGGACCTTGTCCTCCTGAGCGCCGCCGGTCACGCCGGCTTCCCCTTCACCGACCTCGACGGTTCCGCCGTCCTGCGCGGGCACCCCCGCCCCGCCGGTCGCGTCGGCGCCGCCGGGAGCGTCCGGGAGCAGTGCCGCGCCCGAGGGGCGGCGGCGCAGGCGGAGCATCGCGGCGAGCCGCGTGCGGGCCTCCGGCGAGAAGGTCATCCCCGCGGCGAGGGAGGCCAGCGGTACGGCGGGCAGTACGTACCGGTAGTCGAACTCGGCCGTCGCGGCCGGCGCCAGCAGCAGCCCCGTCGCGAGCGTCCACGGGACGAACGCGATGCCGCCGAAGCGCCGCCACAGCGGGACGAGCCCGGCCAGCCCGACCAGCAGGATCAGCCCCAGCATGGTGCCGCGCAGGAAGAAGTGGTCCTGGTAGCCGCGGATGATCCCGCCGAACGGTTCGATGATCTTGGTGCGGGCGCGGCCCCCCTCGTAGGCGGCGGCCTCACCGGCGGCGGTCGAGTCGGCGTCCATCCGCCACTCGGGCAGCGGGTTGCTGGTGGCGCCGAACTCGTACTGGCTGTAGGTGGCCTTGTCGGGGAAGACCGTCCGGTCCCACCGGAAGACCTTGAAGAAGTCGTGCGCGACGACCCGCAGGTAGTCGTCCGGCTGGCCGAGGATCGCCCGCTTGGCGAAGTCGTTGCCGAGCGCGTTGGCCTCCGGGCTGAACCGCTTGCCGGCGTAGCGGTTGAGTGGCGAGGCCGCGTTCCAGATGCCGTCCTGGGAGTTGGGCAGCCGGTTCTGCGGCTCGGTGCACAGTGCCATCTCCTGCACCGGCGGGTCGATCTTGTGGCAGTCGGCGAACTTGTAGACCCGCGCGTACAGGAAGATCCCGTTGCTCTCGGTGATCGCGAACTTGTCGCTGTCCACCTTGTACCAGCCCATGTAGGCCACCACCGGCAGCATGCAGGCGGCCAGGGTGACCGCCAGCGTCCGCCAGCCGGCCCGCCGGATCAGCAGGTAGACCAGCACGCCGACCAGCACCGGCAGGCCCACCGACCGGGTCAGCCAGGACATCCCGATGATCAGGCCGACCGCCGCGGAGATCTTCCAGGACGGCTGGTCGCGCCAGAGCAGCAGCGTGATCGCCGACATCACCAGGAAGGTGAACATGGTGTCGGACAGGATCAGGTGCTCGAGCTGGATCTGGTAGGCGTCCAGCAGCACCGGCGCCGCTGCGAGCGCGGCGCCCCAGCCGGGGAGCCGGAGCCGCCGCCGCAGCAGCGCGTAGATCATCACGCCCATCGCCAGGCCCATGAGGTGCTGGACGGCGGTCACCAGCGCGAAGCTGTGCAGCGGCTTGAGGATCAGCAGCAGGAACGAGTACCCGTCGGGCCGCAGCGGGTGCGGGTACGGCTTCATCGCCACGTGCAGGTAGTCGAAGCTGTCGTTGAAGAACATCGCCGGCTGGTAGCCGATCATCGCGATCGCCCGCAGCAGTGCCGCTATGACGAGGATCACACTGAAGATCGGGTTTCGGCGCACCAGCACCCACAGCCCGGCCGTGCGTCCCTGCCGGCCGGAGCCCTCGGCCGGTTCGGCCGGGCCCGCCGCACGGGACGTGTCGGACACCGCGCCGCCGGGCGTGTCGTCTGAGCTGCCGAGGCCGGTCCCGTCGTCGGTCCCGCCGTCCGCGCCGCCGGGCGTGTCGCCCGTCGTGTCGTCCGATGTGGACTTTGCCGTGATCGTCCCGGTGGCCGGGCTGTTCAGCCCGGAGTCCCCGGTCGCGGCCCCGGCGGAGCCCCCGGCCGAGGTGCCCGCGGGCCCGTTCTCAACGGCGTCGTCGAACTCGGTGCCGTGCGGCGCATCGCCCGCCACTACCGCACCTTCCCTTCGGTTTCCGGCCCCCGGATCGGTGGCATTGCGGTCTCCGGCGCGCGTCAAAGCGGACCCAACCTTTCCGGGCCGCGGTGCCCGTATGCTTGTCGACCTAGCCTGCCGCCCGCGGCCGTGGCGGAGAGGGTCTTCAGGTTGCAAGTCCGCAACACGATACGGCTGTTCTTGTCGAGAGCGGTGCGCATCCCCCGTTCCCGGCGGGCATCATGGTCACCGTCCGTTCCCGGCGGGCACCATGAACGATGACGGGCCGCGCGGTGGAGCGCTAGAAGAGATTAGTGGAAAGCACCGCAGACGGTCACCAGGGGTAACGAAGGAGATCGCGTGGAACTCTCCGTAGTGATGCCATGTCTGAACGAGGCCGAAACGGTCGAGACCTGTGTTCGAAAGACCATCGGCTTCTTCGAGGACAAGGGCATCGACGGCGAGGTGGTCATCGCCGACAACGGCAGCACCGACGGCAGCCAGCAGCTGGCCAGGGACGCCGGCGCGCGGGTCGTGCCGGTGGTCGACAAGGGCTACGGCAACGCCCTCATGGGCGGCATCCGCTCCGCCCGCGGCCGGTACGTGGCGATGGGCGACGCCGACGACTCCTACGACTTCGCCACGCTCGGCCCGTTCCTCGACGAGCTGCGCGACGGCGCCGACCTGGTGATGGGCAACCGGTTCAAGGGCGGCATCGCGCCCGGCGCCATGCCGCCGCTGCACCGCTACCTGGGCAACCCGGTGCTGAGCTTCGTGGGCCGGCTGTTCTTCGGCAGCAAGGCCGGCGACTTCCACTGCGGGCTGCGCGCCTTCAACAAAGAGTCGATCCTGCGGCTCGGGCTCCAGACCGGCGGCATGGAGTTCGCCAGCGAGATGGTGGTCAAGGCCACCCTCCAGAAGTACGACATCCGCGAGGTCCCGACCACGCTGTCGCCGGACGGCCGGACCCGCTCGCCGCACCTCAACACCTGGCGCGACGGCTGGCGCCACCTGCGCTTCCTCATGCTCTTCAGCCCCCGGTGGCTGTTCCTGATCCCGGGCCTGATCTTCATGACGCTCGGGCTGCTCGCGGGGATCGCGCTGTCCACCGGCCCGGTCACGGTCGGCGAGATCGCCTTCGACGTCGACACCCTGGTCGGTGCCTCCGCGGCCCTGGTGATCGGCTTCCAGGCGGTGTTGTTCGCCCTGCTCACCAAGGTGTACGCGATCCAGGAGGGCTTCCTCCCGCACGACCGCCGGGTGCAGAAGGTGATCGACTGGTGGAGCCTGGAGCGCGGCCTGCTGCTCGGCGGGCTGCTCGCGGTGGCCGGCCTGGCCGGCATGGTCGCCTCACTGCTGCACTGGCGGGTCAACAGCTTCGGCGAGCTCGACCCGCGGCACTCGCTGCGCATCGTCGTCCCGGCCGCGACCGCGCTGGTGATGAGCCTCCAGGCGATCTTCGCCTCGCTGTTCGTCAGCATCCTCGGCATCCGCCGCCGCCAGCACCCGCCGCTCACCGACCCGACCGACGAGGCCGCCGACGTCGTCGACGCCGCCGCGCGCAAGGTCGCCGTCGAGCGCAAGGCCGCCGAGGCCGAGGCGGAGAAGGCCGCCGAGCCCGGGAAGGCCGACGCCGCCGAGGGCGACGCCACCGGTGACGAGGGCGGGCCCGAGGGCCCGAAGGCCACCGCCGAGGCCGTGGCTGCCGGCGGCGAGGGCGATGAGGGCTCCGCCCGGGACCCCAAGGCCGAGCGCTGAGCACCGATCTCCGGACGAGTGCCGACGGACCCCCTGGGGAAGGACTCCCGGGGGGTCCGGCGTTTTGTGGTGATTTCCGAGAACTTGCTGAGTGTTTCAGAGCAGCGACCGACGGCTCATCCGGACTGTGACAGGCTGATTCGCCCATGGATCTTCCACCTCTGACCGCCGCTGCCGGACGTCGCGGGCGGCGATGAGCACCGAGGCAGCGCCGCGCACCGTCGCCCGCACGCCCGTCCGGCCCGCCGATCCCGGCCACGGCCGGGCGGTGGTCCGGCGGCGGCGCTGGGGCCTGGCGTTCCTGCTGGCCTGGCTGGTCCAGGTCGCGGTCCGGCTCTGGTTCGACATCGGGCAGATCATGCCGGTGGCCACCCCGGACGAGGCCGGATACCTGTTCGCCGCGCGGGTGCTGACCGGCGGGCCCGACGCCGACATGTCCTACGGCACGGTCTACCGGGGCGGCTACGCGCTGCTGCTGACCCCGGCGTTCTGGATCGCCGACGACCCGGTGAGCGCCTATCGCGTCGCCCTGGTCATCAACGCGCTGATCAGCGCGCTGATGCTGCCGCTGGCGTACGTGCTGCTGCGCCGCCTCCAGGTGACCCGGCGCCGGGCGTTCCTCTTCGCGAACGTGACCGCGCTGCTCCCCGGCACGGTGTTCTACGCCGGGTTCGCGCTGACCGACGCCGTGCTCCCCGTGGTGGTGCTGGCCTGGCTGCTGCTGTCGCACTCCTGGCTGACCGCCAAGGCGTCCACCGCCCGCGTGACGGCCTACGCGGCGGGTGCCGCCTTCCTGGCCGCCTACGCCTACGCCTCGCACACGCGGGGCGTCATCGTGCTCATCGTGCACGCCGGGCTGCTGCTCGTCGCCGCCGCGCTCCGCTGGCGGCCATGGCGGGTGACGGCCGCCGCGGCGGCCACGCTGGCGGTGGCGGCGGGCGCGGGCGCCCTGCTGAACCACTGGCTCCTGCCGCATCTTTACCCGGGCGGGGACAACGATCTCAGCGGCAACCTGATCCGGCGCCTCACGTCCGGCGACGGCTGGGGCTGGATGCTCTCCCTGGGCACCGGCCAGGTCTGGTACCAGGCCGTCTCGACCGGGGGACTGGCCGCCGTGGGCCTGGTCACCGTCGCCGTCATGGCCGTCCGGAGGGACACGAACCTGCGGCTGCGCGTCCTGGCCCTCGCCGTCCTGGCGGTCGTGACGGGCATCGCGTTCGCCACCTCCGGGGCACTCCCGGACGAGCGCCGCATCGGCAACTACGTCTACGGCCGCTACCTGGCGTGCATCACGCCGGTCCTGTTCGCCGTGGGCGCCGCCGTCCTGCTGCGCGCGTCGCGGCGCACGCTCCTCTGGGCGGCGGGCGCCGCGGTGGCCCTGACGACCGTCACCGCGTGCATCGTGCAGTGGTACGCGGGCGGCCGGCTCAGCCGGTACACCTTCACGCCCTACGACTTCCCCGAAACATCGTTCCTGACCTGGGACTGGCAGGCGTTCCGGCTCTGGCACGCCACCCTCGCCGGGCTCGTCCTGCTCGGCCTCGCCCTGATCGCGACCCGGCTACCCCGGCGCGGCCCCGCGCTGCTCGCCGGGACGCTCGTCACGGTCAACCTGGTCATGATCGGCACCGCGACGGCGCGGATCGCGCAGCCGCTCGTCCGCGACTTCAGCGCCTACACCGAGCTCACCGGGGTCTCCGACCTGCGGGAACGGCACGACCTGGCGCTCGACTGGAACATCCCGTGGCCGGTCCGGCTGTCGCACTACTACTGGGCCTGGTGGAGCGACGCCGAGGTCTTCGACGCCCGCTACCACGCCCCGCCCGCCAAGGCCGACCTGGTGATCCTCTCGTGGCCCAAGGACGTCCCCCCGGAGCAGACCTGGCGGGGCGGCGCCCCCGCGGGCTGGAAGGTCGCCGACACCCGCCGGACCATCCAGGGCGACTGGGTCGCCTGGACCCGCTGACCCGCTGACCCGCTGACCCGCTGACCTGCCGACCCGCCTGCCTGCCCGGCCGGGCCGCCGCCTCGCTCAGTGCTCGGCGGGCGGCGGGTTCCACATTTGCAGGACGCCGTCCGAGGAACGCCACATCAGCCGCCAGCCGGCGTTCGGGTCGGGCCGCCAGCCGCCACCGATCTGCGACTCCTGGCCGCGCCAGCGGGTGTAGAGCATCGGCCCCACCTGCGCCTCCGGCGGCACCGAGCCGAGATCGTGCCGGAAGTCCTTGACCTCGCCCCGCCACACCGGGTCGCCCCACACCGAACGGGTGTAGAACGTCAGCGTCTGGGCGAGCCGCCGGTCGGCGCAGATCAGCCGGACGTCCCGTCCCGGCCCCTTCAGCCAGACCCGCAGCTCGCTCCACGCCGTGTCGCGCGGCAGATCGGGGACGGCCCGCACCGCCGCCACCACGTACGTCCCGCCCAGGGCGACCGCCAGGAGGGGCGCCACGACCGTCCGGACGCGGAACCGCGCCACGAACCCGGCGGGCAGCCTCCGCGCCATCAGCGTCACCGAGCCGAAACCGCCCGCCAGCAGCGGCGGGAACACCGCGAACCAGTAGCGCGGCAGCCACGCCCGCAGCGAGATGTCGTTGGGGTCGAGCACCCCCGACAGCACGGTCAGCGGTACCGCCAGCATCAGGAACCACACCAGGCACAGCGCGAGCCGCCGGTCGCGGGTGACCAGCCAGCCCACCGCGGTCAGCGCCAGCGCCACCGTGAAGATCGTCCCGAGCGGGTGCCAGTCGTGCATCGCCCGCAGGAACGAGCGCAGCGCCAGATCGCGCGTCACGTAGTCGCGGGACTGGCCGCCGTGCTCGGCCGCGGACAGCAGCCCGGCCAGCGGGTCGCCCCACACGACCGCGTTGTGGATCAGGTTGGCCGCCAGCACCGCCACCATCGGCGCCCCGACGATCACGTTCTTGCGCCACGGGATCCGCAGCAGCGCCAGATAGGCCGGAATCGCCAGGAAGAGGAACGCCAGGAACTCCCGGACCAGGAACGAGGACCCGAGCAGCACCCCCGCCGCCAGCAGCCACCGCGTCTGGACCCGTCCGGCCCGGCGGCTCGCCACGATCAGCGCCGCCATCCCGAACGCGAACAGCCCGGCGCCCGGCATGTCCGGCAGCATCACCCCCATCGACCAGGTGATCTCGTGGCCGAAGGGGTTGGTCAGGGTGAAGAACGGGTGCACCAGCAGCAGCAGCGCCGCCGCCACCCCCGCCACGTCCCCGAACAGGGACCGGACGACCAGGTAGCAGCCGACGAAGAACAGGCAGCCGCCGGCCGCCGCGATCACGAAGTAGGACGCCTGGCCCGCGCCGAGGACCTCCTGCACCAGCCGCGCCGGCAGCACCAGCCCGATCCGCGTGACCTGGTGCGGAACCTCGTTGAACGGCCACGCCGCCAGCGGCACGTCCGGCCAGTCGCGGGCCCCGAGCCACACGTAGTACGGGTCGAAGTACAGCGGCGGTGTCATGACCACCCACTGCGCCAGCACCGTGCACGCCGCCACCAGCGCCGACAGCCACACCACCCGCCGGGGCCCGCGCGTCCCGAGCCACCGGCTCCGCCGCGCCGCAGGGAGGGTTTCCTTGACGGCCCGCTCGGGGGCCGTGGACTGGGCCATGCCTGGTTTCAGCCTTCGCTGGAGTGCCTGGTGGAATCCCCCGGGCCGCCGTGCCCAGCCGGGCCGGCGACGCTGAGGGGGATCGGACCAGGCTACTCGCGTCGCCGAGCCGCCGATGAGCCCTGTCCCCGATCTCCAGCAACCTTCCAGGGAGCCCGCCCGCCAGGCTCGCCATTGGTGCTGCCCGCGCCGTGGACGCGGCTAGGCTTGGGCCATGTCCTCGCCCAGCCGACACATCCTGACCGCACCCGCCTGGCCGTACGCCAACGGGCCCCGCCACATCGGCCACGTCTCCGGGTTCGCGCTGCCCGCCGACATGTTCAGCCGGTACCAGCGGATGGCGGGCAACCAGGTCCTGATGGTCAGCGGCACCGACGAGCACGGCACCCCGATCCAGGTGCAGGCCGACAAGGAGGGCGTCACCGCCCGCGCGCTGGCCGACCGCTACAACCGGGTGATCGCCGAAGACCTGCTTGGGCTCGGCATGTCCTACGACCTGTTCACCCGCAGCACGACCGGCAACCACTACGCGATCGTCCAGGAGCTGTTCAAGGGCCTGTACGACAACGGGTACATCTTCCCCAAGACCACGATGGGCGCGATCTCCCCGTCCACCGGCCGCACCCTGCCCGACCGCTACATCGAGGGCACCTGCCCGATCTGCGGCTACGACGGCGCCCGCGGCGACCAGTGCGACAACTGCGGCAACCAGCTCGACCCGATCGAGCTGATCAACCCGGTCAGCCGGATCAACGGCGAGACGCCCAAGTTCGTGGAGACCGAGCACTTCATGCTCGACCTGCCCGCGTTCACCGAGGTCCTCGGCCGCTACCTGCGCGGCAAGCAGGGCCAGTGGCGGCCCAACGTGCTGAAGTTCGCGCTCAACCTGCTGGGCGACATGCAGCCCCGCGCGATCAGCCGCGACCTCGACTGGGGCGTGCCGATCCCGCTGGACGGCTGGCGCGACAACGCCGCCAAGAAGCTGTACGTCTGGTTCGACGCCGTCGTCGGCTACTTCTCCGCCTCCGTCGAGTGGGCCCGCCGCTCCGGCGACCCCGAGGCGTGGCGCGCCTGGTGGCAGGACCCCGAGGCGCTGTCGTACTACTTCATGGGCAAGGACAACATCGTCTTCCACGCCGAGATCTGGCCGGCGATGCTGCTCGGCTACAACGGCCAGGGCGACCGGGGCGGGCAGCCCGGCTCCCTCGGCGGGCTGAACGTGCCCACCGAGGTCGTCTCCTCGGAGTTCCTGACGATGGAGGGCAAGAAGTTCTCCTCGTCCCGCCAGGTCGTGATCTACGTCAAGGACTTCCTCGACCGCTACGACGTCGACGCGCTGCGCTACTACGTCGCGGTCGCCGGCCCGGAGAACCAGGACACCGACTTCACCTGGTCGGAGTTCGTCCGCCGCAACAACGACGAGCTGGTGGCCGCCTGGGGCAACCTGGTCAACCGCTCGGTCAACATGGCCGCCAAGAACTACGGCGCCATCCCCGAGGCCGGCGACCTCACCGACGCCGACCGCGCGCTCATGCACCGCAGCCAGAAGGCGTTCGGGGCCGTCGGCGCCGAGCTGGAGCGGTCCCGCTTCAAGAACGCGATCACCGAGGCCCTCGACGTCGTCCGCGACGCCAACAAGTACCTGTCCGACCAGGCGCCCTGGAAGCTCAAGGACGACCCCGACCGGGTCCAGTCGATCCTCCACACCGCCCTTCAGGTAGTGGACGACGCCAAGTCGCTGCTCACCCCGTTCCTGCCCAACTCGTCCCAGAAGGTGTACGAGCTCCTGGGCGGCGAGGGCGAGTGGAGCGGGATGCCGCGCTTGGAGATCGTCTCCGAGGAGGGCGGCCCCGACTACCCGATCCTCACCGGCGACTACGCCACCGCGGCCCGCTGGGAGTCCACCCCGATCAAGCCCGGCGTCCCGCTCGCCAAGCCGACGCCGCTGTTCACCAAGCTCGACCCGTCCGTCGCCGACGACGAGCTGGCCCGGCTGGAGCAGCCGTGACCGAGGACGGCATGGCGGGCAAGGCGTTCCCGCCGCTGCCCGAACGGCTGCCCGTCGACGTCTTCGACAGTCACTGCCACCTCGACCTGGTCGAGGTCCCGGTGTCGGAGCAGCTCGCGTCCGCGAAGGCGGTCGGCATCACCCGCGTCGTCACGATCGGCGTCGACCTGCCGACCTCCCGCCTCGGCACCGAACTGGCCGAGGAGTTCGACGCGGTCTACGCCGCCGTCGCGATGCACCCCAACGACACCACCGGCATCACCGACGCGGTCCTCGACGACATCGCCGACCTCGCCGCCCTGCCCAAGGTCCGCGCCGTGGGCGAGACCGGCCTGGACTACTACCGCGACTGGGCGCCCAAGGCCGACCAGCACCGCTCGTTCCGCGGCCACATCGACATCGCCAAGCGCACCGGCAAGGCCCTGGTCATCCACGACCGCGAGGCCCACGACGACGTGCTGCGCGTCCTCGCCGAGGAGGGCGCCCCCGACCGGGTCGTCTTCCACTGCTTCTCCGGCGACGCCGGGATGGCCCGCGTCTGCGCCGACCGCGGTTACGTGATGAGCTTCGCCGGCAACGTCACCTTCAAGAACGCCCAGCCGCTCCGCGACGCCCTCGAGGTGGCCCCGCTCGACCAGATCCTGGTCGAGACCGACGCCCCCTTCCTCGCCCCCGTCCCCAACCGGGGCAAGCCCAACGCCTCCTACCTGATCCCGCACACCCTCCGCCTGATGGCCGAGGTCAAACAGGTCGACCTGGCCGACCTGTGCACCGCCATCGCCGCCACCGGGGAGCGCACCTTCGGCCCCTGGTGACCCGACACCGGACGCGCCCGACCGGCTACCCGGGCTCGGACGCCACGTGCCGGACGACGCTCACCTTGAAGTAGGCCGAGCCGGCGACCAGGATCGACCCCGAGTAGGCGATGATCCAGACGTCCTCTCCCACCTGGAAGACGTCGCGCTGCTTCTTGGATCCGCCCAGCCGGGGCCGGTGGGTGAGTGCGAGGTGCCGGGCCGCCGCCCGAGCCTGGGCGAGATCGTGACCGACCGGCTGCACCAGGGACACGTACCAGGCGGCGTTCCGGCTCTTCATCTCCTCGACCAGCAAGGCCCACTGTGGCGTCTGTGGCTCTCCGGGATGCATCGTCGCATTATGCCCGGCCGCACCGCCCGGACAGTGCGATCCACGGCTCGGTCAACGCCGCGCGCCCGGCAGCCGGTGCTTCGGGGGCCGGTCGGTCCAGCCGGCGGTCTGCTTCACGGTGAGGTACTGCGTGGCGCCCGCGGGAAGCTCGCGGTTCGTGGCGCCCGGCCGCACGACGACGGCGCGGGTGGCCATCACGAAGTCGCTGGACGGGCTGAACAGGAACTGCCAGTCGATGGTGCCGAGCGCGGGGGTGCGCTCGCGCAGGACGACACCGACCGAGGGCCGGCCGAGCGGGTCACGGACCGTGCCCAGGTTCCGGACGCCGGGCAGACCGGCGAGCATGCGGTACAGCGCGCCGCGTACCGTCGGGGACGGAGTCCGCCCCGGGGAGTCGAGCAGCTTGGTGGCCTCGCGGAACAACCACGCGTCGGGATGCGCCGGCAGACCGCCATGGTCGCGGATCCAGGTCAGCATCGTCATCCTGAGCTCGGCCGGATCTGCGGGCAGGCGTGCGCGATCCCCCTCGAAGATCCTGTCGCCGGCCAGGTCCGGGCCGTCCGGCGGATCCGGGACGGTGATGCCGGCGCGGGGGTTCTCGTCCGGTCCGGGCGAGCCGTCCTTGCGGTACGCCTCGGCGTCGGCCGCGCTGACCGGCTGGATCCGTACCTTTCCAAGGTCTGAGGCGTGCACGCTGTCGCCGTCGATCGGGTCGCGCGGGACCCAGGTCTCGGTGGGAAAGGTGACCAGCAGCGTGTACCGGTGTCCATCGTGGTCACGGCGGAGGAGCTGACCGACCTCGCCTTTGTCGTGCCAGAACCGCTTGGTCCCGGTCTGGTCGGCGCGCTCGGCCGCCACCAGCAGAACCCTGTGCGCGGGCCCGGAAGTGACGTATCGCTGTTCGGGGATGCTCTGGGGCACCAGTACGTGCCACAGCACCGCCGTGATGGCCATCGCCGCGGCGATGGCCGGAAGCGTCCACCGGAGCCGGGTGCGGATTCGCGCAGGAGACGGGCGGGCCGGTTCGTCGATGATGCTCCGCAGCAGCGCCTCCTGCCGCGGGCCGTGGGGCAGGTCGGCGGCGGCCACCGGGTTGGCGGCGGCCAGCAGGGCGTCCAGGTCGTTCATCGGGTGGCCCTCCCCACGGGCGTGTTGTCGTTGGCGAGCAGACCGGCCAGCCGCTTGCGGGCGCGGTGCACGCGTACTTTGAAGGCCGAGGCCGAACACCCGGCCACGTACGCGGCCGTGCGATGGTCCAGTCCCTCCCAGCCGATCAGCATCAGTGCCTCGCGCTCTCCCGGTGGCAGCCGCCACAGCGCGGCCCTCAGCCGTACCTCCTCGACCACGCCCGGCGCGTGGTCGGGCTCGGCCCGGTGGTGCGCTGCCAGGCGGTCCGCCAGGCGTTCCCGGCGACGCACCGACCGGCGGTCGTTGCTCAGGCGGTTGCGCGCCGTCCGGTAGAGCCAGGGGAGGGGATCATTCGGCAGGCGGTCGATGTGGCGCCACGCTGCCGTGAACGTCTCTGCCACCACGTCCTCCGCCTGCGCCTCGCCCGTCCGGCGGAGCACGTATGCCAGCACCTGCCCGTGATGCCGCCGGAACAACGCCGTGAACCGATCGGCTTCATCACCCACGAGATCGCGCCAATAGAGCTCCAACCCGAGATCGTTTCTGCGTTCGTCTCTATAGGTCCGGCACCGGCCCCGTGGTTACATCGTCAGCCCAGGAACCCCAGCACCTGAGCGACCGCGGCGAGTCCGCGGGCCCGGCCCAGGACGCCTGGCCCCGCGCTGCTGCGGCCATCTCCACCAACTCGGTGTCGGTCAGCCCGTAGCCGGTTCCGGACTCCCAACTTGTACGGTGATGTCGGCGACCATTGCTAGATCACCTCAATGTTTCTCGCTACCGTGCACTATTGCCTCGCATACCTCGATTGTCCGACGCTCGTCACGAGGTGAGGGTGTTTTGTCGGATCAGATGTGGATGAACCGGATGGACGGTTGTGCTTCCCCTGCGGTCGCGGCAACCCCAGCCAAGTGACCCCGGCCGGCGCTGACCCGAAGATGCGCACCGCCCGCAGTCGAGTCTCAGTCGACGGCCCAGTCGGGTCTTCTCATGTCGATATGGGTAAGGGGTAAGTCGCCGTCCATAGTGGCGACCAATCGACACTTGAAAGACCGCAGTGAGAGGAAAATTCCGCCCTCGATGGCGAAGATGCAGGCGGAGGCTCGACCTAAAGCGCGGGCGCCACTCTGGGGGATTCCGGTTCTCTCACTGAGCGGCCGGTTCATGGTGTTGCTGACCGGGCGCGGTCATGGAACGCGTCGGTGGTCCATGTGGACTTCGGTGGTGCAGTGGCGGGCGAGGGGTGCCTGGCTTTATTGTCTGGCAGGTTAACCGGGCATTCCCCCGCGCCCGGCCGGCCCAGGAGGACATGGTGCGCCGACCCCTCACGACCCTCGCCTTGCCGCTCGCCGCGGCGCTGCTGGCGGCCGGCTGCGGCGGAGGAGGCGGTGGCGGCGCGGCGAAGCCGCAGGGCACCGCCCCCGTCGCGGACGCTCCGCGGACCAGCGCGCCGGCGCCGCGCAAGGTGGTCATCGTCGTCGACAAGAAGCGCACCGAGGCGATGACCACGGGCACCACCGTCCAGGAGGTCCTCGAGCAGGCGAAGGTGAAGCTCGGGAAGCACGACCTGGTCAAGCCCGCGCGCACCGCGCCGTCGGGTGAGCTGATCAAGGTGGTGCGGCTGCTGTCGGCCCCGGTCACCAAGAAGGTGCGGACGCCCGCTCCGACGGTCAAGAAGAAGAGCTCCAAGGTGCCGCCGTGGAGTGAGAAGGAGCTGCGCAAGGGCAAGGACGGCATCAAGATCGTCCAGACGGCCTATGCCAAGCGGCGCGGCAAGAAGGTCACGATCGTGCTGTCGGAGCAGGTCAAGCGGAAGCCGGTGGCGCGGATCCTGGCGGTGGGGCCGCAGTCGGGCGGCGGCGGGTCGGCGGCCCGGCTCAACTGGCCGGGCCTGGCCAACTGTGAGTCGCACAACAATCCGAAGGCCGTCAACAGCGCCGGGTACTACGGGCTCTACCAGTTCTCGATGCCGTCCTGGGCCTCGGTCGGCGGCAGCGGCAGGCCGTCCGACGCCAGCGCGGGCGAGCAGACCTACCGGGCGCAGCTCCTCTACAACAAGGTGAACGGGCGCTGGCAGGGGCAGTGGCCCAACTGCGGGAAGTTCCTGTTCTCCTGACCTGCTCTCCTTTACCCGTTCTGTGGACCTGACAGACTGGAACCGTGGGGGACAGACACGGTTTGCTCGGCCCGGCCGACGTTCGCGAGCTCGCGGAGCGGCTCGGCATCCGGCCGACCAAGACACTCGGGCAGAATTTCGTCATCGACGCCAACACGGTCCGCAGGATCGTCCGGGCGGCCGATCTGGACCCCGGTGACGTCGTCATCGAGGTGGGGCCGGGGCTCGGGTCGCTGACGTTGGCGCTGCTCCCGGAGGTGCGCGCGGTCGTCGCGGTCGAGATCGACGCGGCGCTGGCGGCGGCGCTGCCGGTGACGGTGGCGGCGCGCGAGCCGGAGCTGGCCGGACGGCTGGAGGTCGTCCGGGCCGACGCGCTGCGGATCGCCGGTCCGCTCCCGGGGCCCGAGCCGACCGCGCTGGTCGCCAACCTGCCGTACAACGTCGCGGTGCCGGTCGTGTTGCAGCTTCTTGCCACGATGCCGTCGCTGCGGCGCGCGCTGGTCATGGTGCAGGCGGAGGTCGCCGACCGGATGGTGGCGCCGCCCGGCAGCAAGGTCTACGGGGTGCCGTCGGTGAAGCTCGCCTGGTACGGGTCCGCGCGCAGGGCCGGACCGGTCGGCCGCGCCGTGTTCTGGCCTGCCCCGAATGTCGATTCCGGTCTGGTCTCATTCACCCGGGGAGAGCAGCCCGAGACCACCGCGTCCCGTGCGGAGGTGTTCGCCGTGATCGACGCGGCCTTCGCGCAGCGCCGCAAGACGCTGCGTGCGGCGCTGGCGGGCTGGGCCGGGTCCCCGGCCGGAGCCGAGCGCGCCCTGCGCGCCGCGGACGTTGATCCACAAGCTCGGGGAGAAGCGCTGGACGTGACCTCCTTTGCGCGGGTTGCCCAGTATCGTCCTGGGGGCGCACTGGACGGGAACGAGGCGGAGGATCATGGTGATGGGGCGTTCGCGGACGGGGGTGGCCGTCGTGGCACTTCCCGTGGCGGCACTGGCCGTGATGGCGGTCGCGGCGGGCGGCTGCGGTAGCGGCGCGGGCGCCACACCGAAGATCACGACCACCGCGCGGGCGGGCGTGGCCCCCACACCGCCCAAGCAGGGCGCCTACTTCGGCGCCTGGGTGCCGCCCGACTCGGCCGGCGCCACGTCCGGCCGAGCGAGCGGGAAGCCGCGTGCGGAGACGTCCGCGGGTGGTTCCGGCGCGCCTTCGGGCGCGCCGTCCGGCGGGGCGAAGGGCAGGCCGGTCCCGGGGGCGGTGGGCGGGTTCGAGCATGAGCTCGGACGGCAGCTCGACATCGTGCAGAGCTACCGGGGCTGGAAGTCGGAGTTCCCGACCGAGGGCGACGCCGCGGTCCTGGCCGGGAACCGCTACCTGCTGCTGACCTGGGCCGGTGCCGACACCAAGGAGATCATCCGGGGGAAGCACGACGCGCTGATCAAGGCCCGCGCGCGGGCGATCAAGGCCACCGGCAAGCCGGTCTTCCTGCGCTGGCAGCGCGACATGGACAAGCCCGGTCTCCAGGACCAGAAGATCCACTCGTCCGCCGACTTCATCGCGGCGTGGAAGCGGCTGCGCGGCATCTTCAAGGCCGAGAAGGTCGACAACGTGGCCTGGGTGTGGTGCCCCACGGCCCGCGGCTTCGGCTCCCGCAACGCCCCCGCGTACTACCCCGGCGACGACCAGGTCGACTGGATCTGCGCGGACGCCCAGCCGGGCGGCGACTACGACTACCGGGACCTGTCGGAGTCGCTGAAGCTGTTCACCGAGTGGGCCAGGGAACGGCCGAAACCGGTCATGATCGCCGAGTTCGGGGTGCCCGAGTCCTACGCCGGACGGCGCGCGGAGTGGCTCCGCAAGGCCGCGCAGACCCTCCAGGACCCGCAGGTCAAGGCGGTGGTCTACTTCAACTCCGACGAGCAGGCCGAGGACGCCAGGGACAAGCGCCGGATGTTCTCGGTGGCGGGCGACAAGCAGGCCGTCTCCGCGCTCCGCGAGATCGCCACCACTCCGTACTTCAACCCGCGCAACCTCCCGGTCACCGGTGGCGGCTGATCCCGTACGCTCTGGTGCCGTGACCGCAGTGATTGCACGCGCCGCCGCGAAGGTCAACCTCCAGCTCGGCGTCGGGCCGCTCCGCGAGGACGGGTACCACGACCTGCTCAGCGTCTTCCACGCCGTGTCCCTCTTCGACGAGGTGACGGCCGAGCCCGCCGGGCGGCTGGAGGTGAGCGTCGAGGCCGCCCCGGACGCCCAGGTGGCGATCGGCGAGGTGCCGGTGAACGGCGACAACCTCGCCGTCCGCGCGGCCCGGCTCGTCGCGGCCCGGCTCGGCGTCGAGCCGCTGGTACGGCTGCGGATCCGCAAGGCCATCCCGGTCGCGGGCGGCATGGCGGGCGGCAGCGCCGACGCCGCCGCCGCCCTGGTGGCGTGCGCCCGCCTGTGGGACGACCCGGGGGAGCCCAGGCTCAGCCGGGACGACCTGATCGAGCTCGGCGCCGAGCTCGGCAGCGACGTCCCGTTCTCGGTCCTCGGCGGGACGGCGATCGGCGTCGGGCGGGGCGAGCGGCTTAGCCCGGTGCTCACCCGGGGCACCTTCCACTGGGTCTTCGCGACCGCCGACGGCGGCCTGTCGACCCCGGCGGTCTACGCCGAGTGCGACCGGATCCGCGCGGCCGGGGGCGAGCAGGCGCCCTGGCCGGAGGTCTCCGAGGAGCTGATCGCGGCCCTCGCCACCGGCGATGCCAAGTCCCTCGGCGCCGCGCTCGTCAACGATCTCCAGCCGGCCGCGCTCGCGCTGCGGCCGTCGCTGCGCCGGACGCTCACGGCCGGACGCGATCTCGGCGCGATCGGCGCCGTCGTGTCGGGGTCGGGACCCACCTGCGCGTTCCTGGCCGAGAGCGACGACCATGCCGGCGAGCTGTCGGAGGCGCTGCTCGCCACCGGCCTCGCGGGTTCGGTGGTGCGCTCGTCAGGCCCGGTTTCCGGCGCTACGGTCGTTTGACGGGACGGCCTACCCGCAGGGGCCGGACATCGCGCCCACCCCTCGACCTCCGGAGGCCATCTCATGGCGGGCTTAGTGATTCTCATCCTGCTGGTGCTGATCGGCCTGCCGTGCCTCCTGTTCGGGCTGATCATCGTGGCCATCCTGACCGGCGGGAAGAACCGCGGCATCCAGCCCGGCCGGCCCGGCCGGCACCCGCCGTACCCCGGACAGCCCCCGTACCCGGGGCAGGCCCCCCTCCCCATGCAGGGGCCGCAGCAGGGCCAGGCCCCGTACTCCGAGCAGTCCCCGTACCTGGATCAGCCCACGCAACCCGGCATCCCCGGCCGGCCCTCGTACCCCGGACAGCTCCCGGAGCCTCCGCAGCCCGTGCGGCCTGACCGGCCCCCGCAGGCGGGTCCTGATGATTCGCCCAAGCCTCCTGGCTCCTGACGTTCCCTGCCTCTGATCTGGGGATGGGGGCGAGTGTGCACAAGTACGCACACATGCCCTCGAATCTCACGCGTCCAGGGGCCCCTCGTTGGGCTAACGGACGCCGGTGGAGGGTGAGGCGTCAGGGGCCTGGGTGGTGGGGGGCCGGGGGCCCGCGCGTCCATCCGGTCGCCCGTTGGCACTAGCCTTGATGCTGTCGTGAATCTGATCAACCTTGAGAACGTCACCAAGTCCTACGGGCCCAAGCCGCTGCTCGACGCCGTCTCCCTCGGGCTGGACGACGCCGACCGGGTCGGCGTCGTCGGCCGCAACGGCGGCGGCAAGAGCACCCTGGTCTCCATCCTCGCCAAGGTGGCCGAGCCGGACGGCGGCCGGGTGACCCATGCCCGCGGTGTGCGGCTCGCCTACCTGACCCAGCGCGACGAGTTCG
This sequence comes from Actinomadura xylanilytica, assembly GCF_030283145.1. Lineage (GTDB taxonomy): Bacteria > Actinomycetota > Actinomycetes > Streptosporangiales > Streptosporangiaceae > Spirillospora > Spirillospora xylanilytica. Next base: position 2,012,666 of record NZ_JASNWE010000001.1, on the reverse strand, counting down.
CCGAGGGCGCGACGGTCCGCGGGGTCGTCCTCGGCGACCGGGCCGAGCACGAGTGGGCCGGCGACACGCGCGTCCGCGACATCCTCGGCGGGCTGCTCACCGGGCTCGACCTCGACGCGCCCCTCGCCGGGATGTCCGGCGGCGAGCGGCGCCGCGTCGCGCTCGCCCGGCTGCTGGTGCCCGAGTCCGATCTGCTGATCCTGGACGAGCCCACCAACCACCTCGACATTGAGGCGATCGCCTGGCTGGCCGGCCACCTGAAGAACCGCAAGGTCGCGCTGCTGGTGGTCACGCACGACCGCTGGTTCCTGGACGAGGTCACCGACCGCACCTGGGAGGTCGTCGACGGCCGGGTCGAGCGCTACGAGGGCGGCTACTCCGCCTACGTGCTGGCCAAGGCCGAACGCGCGCGGATCAGCACCGCCACCGAGGCCAAGCGGCAGAACCTGCTCCGCAAGGAGCTGGCCTGGCTGCGCCGCGGCGCCAAGGCCCGCACGTCCAAGCCGAAGTTCCGGGTGGACGCGGCGCAGGCGCTGATCGCCGACGAGCCGCCGGCGCGCGACTCGATGGAGCTCACCCGCTTCGCCACCGCCCGTCTCGGCAAGACGGTCTACGACATCGAGGACGTCCGGGTCCGGGTCGGCGACCGCGACCTGTTCGAGCACCTGACCTGGCGGCTCGGGCCGGGGGACCGGATCGGGCTGGTGGGCGTCAACGGCAGCGGGAAGAGCACGCTGCTGCGCCTGCTCGACGGCGCCGTCACCCCGTCGGCGGGCAAGGTCGTCCGCGGTAAGACCGTCCAGCTCGCGCACCTGTCGCAGAACCTGGAGGAGCTCGACCCGTCCCGCCGGGTGCTGGAGTCGGTCGAGGAGATCAAGCGCCGGATCACCGTCGGCAAGCGCGACTGGACCGCGGGCCAGCTCCTGGAGCGCCTCGGCTTCGTGGGCGACCGGCAGTGGACCCCGATCGGCGATCTGTCCGGCGGCGAGCGGCGCCGCCTCCAGATCCTGCGGCTGCTCATGGCCGAGCCGAACGTGCTGCTGCTGGACGAGCCCACCAACGACCTCGACATCGAGACGCTCACCGAGGTCGAGGACCTGCTCGACGGCTGGCCCGGCACCCTGGTCGTGGTCAGCCACGACCGCTGGTTCCTGGAGCGGATCACCGACCATGTCGTCGCCCTCCTCGGGGACGGCCGCGTCGCGATGCTCCCCGGCGGCGTCGAGGAGTACCTCGACCGCCGTGCCGCCGCCGGATCTCCGGTGCAGGCGGGCACCGCCACCCAGCCGGCCGCCAAGCCCGGCGGTGCGTCCGGTGCCAAGCCCGCCGGCAAGGCCGCAGGCGGGCAGGACTGGAAGGCCCGCAAGGAACTTGACCGGCTCGAACGCCGCCTCGGCAAGCTCGCCGAGCAGGAGGCCGGGCTGCACGAGCAGCTCGCCGCCGCCGCCACCGACTACGCCCGGCTCCAGGAGCTGGACGCGCGCCTCAAGGAGATCCAGTCCGAGGCCGAGCAGGTCGAGGAGGAGTGGCTGATGCTCGCCGAGGACGTGGGCTGACCCGCGGATCCTCCTGACCCGCGGATCCTCCTGACCACTGGCGACCCGCCCTGGCCCTTGGACGGGGGCTCGGGGGTCAGGGGGTGTGGCCGGCCTCGGTGCCGCTGTCGAACGGGATGAGCAGGGTGCGCAGGAGTCCGGCGAGCGCGTCGCTCTCGCCGGGGCTGAGGCCGTCGAGGATGGCGTGTTCGCGGGAGAGTAGATCGGCGAACGCGGCGTCCACCCTGGTCAGGCCCGCCTTCGTGAGGCTGACCTGGACGCCGCGCTTGTCGGCGGGATCGGGGTGCCGCTCGACCAGGCCGGCGGCGGCGAGCCGGTCGATCCGGTTGGTCATGGTGCCGGAGGTGACCAGGGTCGCGCGCAGCAGCCGGCCCGGGCTGAGCCGGTAGGGACGTCCCGCGCGGCGCAGCGCGGTCAGCACGTCGAACTCCCAGGGCTCCAGGTCGTGGGCGACGAAGACGGCGCGGCGCGCGCGGTCGAGATGGCGGGCCAGGCGGGAGACCCGGCTGAGGACGTGCAGCGGCTGGACGTCGAGATCCGGACGCTCGGTGTTCCAGGCATGGACCAGCCTGTCGACCTCATCCTGCATAGTGGACAGCCTACCTGTCTTGATCTCGAGAGAGTCAGGCGTCGTCGCCGTCGGACACGGCCGCGGGGACGGGTGCGGACGCGGGGATGGACGCGGGGATGGACGCGGCGGCGGAGCCCGGATCGGGGGCGGCGAGGCCGGCGTACCGCTCGCGGAGGTCCCGCTTGAGGATCTTGCCGCTCGGGTTCTTCGGCAGCGCGTCCGCGAGCACCACGTGCTTGGGCCGCTTGAACCCGGCCAGGTGCTCGCGCGCGTGCGCGAGGACTCGCTCGGGGGTGAGGTCCGCGCCGTCCCTGGGCACGACCACCGCGGTGACGGCCTCGATCCAGCGCGGGTGGGGGAGGCCGAACACCGCGACCTCGGCGACGCCGTCGAGGCCGTGCAGGCATTCCTCGACCTCGCGGCTGGCGACGTTCTCGCCACCGGTCTTGATCATGTCCTTCTTCCGGTCGACCACCGACAGATGGCCGTCGGCGGACAGGATCCCGAGGTCGCCGGAGTGGAACCAGCCGTCCGCGAACGCCTCGGCGGTCCGCTCCGGGTCGTTGTGGTAGCCGAGCGCGGCGTGCGGGCTGCGGTGCACGATCTCGCCGACCTCACCGGGCGGCAGCGGCCGGCCAGCGGGGTCCACGACCCGGGTCTCGACGTTGAGCGAGGCCCGTCCGGCCGAGCCCGCGTGCGAGAGCTGCTCGTCCGGGCCGAGGATCGTGGCCAGCGGCGACATCTCGGTCTGCCCGTAGAAGTTCCACAGCCGCACGTCCGGCAGCCGGCGCCGGATCTCGCCGAGGACCTCCACCGGCATCGCGGACGCACCGTAGTAGCCCTTGCGCAGGGACGACAGGTCGCGGGTGCCGAAGTCGGGGTGCCGCAGCAGCGAGATCCACACCGTCGGCGGCGCGAACAGCTTGGTGGCCCGCTCGCGCTCGATCGTCTCCAGCAGGAGGGCGGGGTCGGGCTGCGGCAGCAGGATGCTCGTCGCGCCCAGGTACACGTCGACGGAGAAGAAGCAGTCGAGCTGCGCGCAGTGGTACATCGGCAGTGAGTGGACCTCGATGTCGTCGGCGCTCATCTCGCCGTCGACCACGCAGCTCACGTACTGCGCGATCAGCGAGCGGCTGGACAGCATGACGCCCTTCGGCCGCGACTCGGTGCCGGAGGTGTACATCAGCCGCAGCGGGTCGTCGTCGCCGACCAGCACGTCCGGCTCGGTGGCGTCGCCGGGCCCGTCGATCCAGCCCGCCACGTCCTCCCAGCCGGTCCCGGCGACGCCCCGGTCGCCACCGATGCCGCCGCGCACGCCGCCCGTCACCCCGGCGGCGGCCAGGGCCGCGTCCGCGACCGGGACCAGCGCGTCCTCGGCGATCATGCCGGCCGCGCCGGAGTGCGTCAGGATGAAGGCGATCTCCTCCGCGCCGAGCATGAAGTTCACCGGCACGAGGACCACGCCGAGCCGCGCTGTGGCGAAGACCAGCACCGCGTACTCCCAGCAGTTGTGCGAGAGCAGCGCCAGCCGGTCGCCCTTGGCGAGGCCGCGGGCCGCGAGCGCGCGGGCGGCCCGGTTCACGCCCGCGTCGAACTCGGCGTACGTGGCCCGCCGCGTCCCGTCCACCACGGCGATCCGGTCCGGGTACCGGAGCGCGGTGCGGCGCAGGAGGTCGCCGAGGGCGTGCCGCCGGGCACGGGCGACGAGATCGGACGCCCCGGCGTCCGCGGGGTCGACGGTGTCCTCGCCGGAACGGCCGTTGGCGCTCATCCAAGCCTCCTGGTGCGGTGCTGCTCGCGGGCCGGCAGACCCGTACGCGAGAGCATGCCAGCTCGCCCCGCCCATGGGCAGGGGTGAACCGGCACGGGCGCCGCGCCTGGCTGCCCGTGCGTGGAGGCCCGTGCGTGGAGGCCCGTGCGTGGAGGCCCCTGCCTGGAGGCCCGCGCCCGGGCCCGTGCCGGCGGCCCGGTCGGCCGCCGGCACGGGAGGCGAGGTCAGCCGCCGGCACGGTCCGGGAGGTCGAGGCCCAGCCCGGTGGCGAGGCGCTCGAGGTGCATGTCGTCGTCGCCGAAGGCCAGCGCCGAGGTCATGGCGTGCCGGGTGAACAGGTGCAGGTCGTGCTCCTCGGTGAAGCCGATCGCGCCGTGCACCTGGTGGCCGAGCGCGCACACCCGCTGGTACGCCTCGCTCACCCACGCCTTGGCCATCGACACCTCCTGCACCGCCTCCCAGCCCGCCGACAGCCGCCAGACCGCTTCGTAGGCGATGAACCGGGAGCCCAGCACGTCGATCGCCATGTCGGCGCAGTGGTGCTGGACCGCCTGGAACGTGCCGATCGACGTGCCGAACTGCTCCCGCGTGGTGGCGTACTCGACGGTCATGTCCAGGACCCGCTGCGCCGCCCCGGTCATCTCCGCGCAGACCGCGGCGGCGCCGAAGGCGGAGATCGCCTCCGGAGCCGCGCCGTCGGTGCCGACGACCCGGTCGGCGGGCACCCGCACGTCCGCGAACCCGACGTCCTGCGGGCGGTCGGCGCCGACCGTCTCGGTGGGACGGAGCGTCACTCCGGGGTCGGTGGCGTCCACCAGGAACGCCCTGGCCTCGCCGCTGCTGTCGCTCCGGCCCCCGCCCCCGCCTCCGCCGCCTCCGCCGTCCGTCCACGCCGCCACCAGCAGGTCGCCCGCGGCGCCCGCATACGGGACGAGCCGGGCGGTGCCGTCGAGCCGGAACCCGTCGCCGTCCGCCGTGGCGACCGGCCCGTCGCCCGGACGGTCCCAGGGGAGCGGGGCGCACGCCAGCACGTGCCCGCGGGAGATGGCGCCGAGCCACCGCTCCCGCTGCTCGGCGGTCCCGAACCGCGCGATCGGCAGGCCGCAGCACGCCACCGTGGTCAGCAGCGGGCTCGGCACCAGCGCGTACCCGAGCTGCTCGAACACCAGGCAGGCCTCGAGGTACCCGGCGCCGAGCCCGCCGTGCTCCTCGGCGAAGGGCAGCCCGGTCCAACCGAGCTCCACCATCTCCTTCCACAGCGCCGCCGAATATCCGGCCGGGTCGTCGCGCACCGCCCGCGCGCCCGCCGTCTCTTTCCGGGCCTCCAGGAGCTCGCGGGCGGTGGACGCGATCAGCTCCTGGTCCTCGGTGAGGGTCAGGTCCATGTCGGCGGGATCTTGTCGGAGCGGACCCACACGCCGGGCCGTTCCTCCCAGAACAGCTGGACCAGGACGCCGCCGGTGTGCTTGGGATGGATGAACGCGTCGCGCCAGGCGGCGCCGTCGGTGCTGCCCTCGTTCTCGCCGAACGTCGGCGTCTCGTGGTGGGCGCAGGCCGCCATGGCGCGGTCCCAGTCGGCGACCTCGAACGTGACGTGGTGCGCGGCGGCGCCGTTGCGGTCCCAGAACCGCTCGATGAACGAGTCCTCGCCGCGCGGCATGATGATCTCCCAGCAGATGGCCGAGCCGGGGATGTTCATCACCAGGTCGGCCATGTCGGGATGCTCGTCGTCCGGGGTCCGCCAGACGTGCGCGAACCCGGCCAGGTCCGCGTACCAGCGGGCCAGCTCGTCGCGGTCGGGGAACGCCTGGCAGACGTGGTCGAGCGCGACGATCCCGAGCGACGGCCCGGTGCCCGCGTCCGCCGCGCCGCCGAGCACGGCCGCGCCGGGCTCGTCGCCGCACAGGCCGGAGCCGCCGGGCCCGCGCAGCCGGAACAGCACGCCCGGCCCGTGCTCGGGCGGCGAGAGCGAGGCCTCGATCCAGCCGCCGTCCGCCGAGCTCGACGGCTTGATGCCGCGTCCCTCCAGCTCGGCGCGGACGGCGTCCAGGTCGGGCACCTCCGCGCCGACGTGGTGCAGGCCGGCGCGGCCCCCGTGGTCGTCGAGGTAGGCCTGGACGGGGGAGTCGTCGCCGGACGGCGCCAGCACCTCCCACGCCTGCCCCCAGCTTCCGGGCACGGCCAGCCGCGAGCCTCGGCAGCCCTCGGCGGGACTGTCCCAGCTCCGCACCCGTGTGAACCCGAACAGCCGCTCCAGCAGCGCGACCTGTGGCTCGAGGTTGGGCGCCACCTGGCCGATATGGTCGATCCGGTAGATCCGCACTGGTCCTCCTCCTGTTCTCTCGCTCGGCGCGGTCAGCTCGGGTGCGGCTCGATCCAGTCGTAGCCGCCGGCGACCAGCTCCTTGACCAGGCGCAGGTTGTAGCGGTTCATCGCCGCGATCCGCTCGGCCAGCTCGCCGACCCGCTTGTCGAACTCGTCGGCCGGGTACACGTCGTTGACCAGCCCGATCCGCAGGGCCCGTTCGGCGTCGAGCCGGACGCCGGTGAACAGCAGCTCCTTGGCGCGCGCCTTGCCGATCCGCTCGGGCAGCCGCTTCACCCCGCCCCAGCCGGGCGCCGAGCCGCCGAACTCGGGCTGGTCGGGGTCGCCGTCCTCGGTCATCTTCGGCCGGTACGGCGGGCGCGCCGACAGGGTGATCTCGACCAGGCCCATCTTGGCGTTCTCCGAGGCCACGATGAAGTCGGCGGCCAGCGCCAGCTCCAGCCCGCCGCCGACGGCGTAGCCGTGCACGGCCGCGATGACGGGGATCGACAGCCGCTCCATCATCGCGAACGTCTTCTCGCCCAGCCGGCCCTGCTCGATCCGCTCCCTCTTGGTGAGCGTCTCGGACCAGCCGAGGTCCATCCCGGCGCAGAAGGCGCGCTCGCCCGCCCCGCGCAGCACCACCACGCAGACGTCCTCGTCGTCGTCGAGGTCGGTGAAGATCTGCCGCAGCTCGCGCATCGTCGTGGGGGTGAGCGCGTTCAGCTTGTCCGGACGGTTCAGGGTCAGCCAGGCCACCCGCTCCTCGATCTGAAGGTCGACGGTCTCGTAGGCGTTCCCGGGCATATGGGCGTTCCTCTCAGTTGGTGGTGACGGTCGGGCGCGGCCGGGGCCGCCGCTCAGCGGCGGGGCAGGTGCAGGCCCCGGGTGGCGATGACGTTCCGCTGGATCTCGGAGGTGCCGCCGAGGAAGGTGGCGGCGACCGAGTCCAGTCGCATGTGGGTGAAGACGCCGTTCAGCGGCGCGTCGCCGCGCCCCCAGAGCGCGGCGGACCGTCCGAACGCGGCGGCGCCGGTGCGCGCCAGCCGCTGGTGCAGCTCGGCGCCGAAGAGCTGGTTGACCGACGCCTCGTAGCCCGGCTCCTCGCCCGACGCCTGCCGCGACACGGTGTAGCGGGCCAGGTTGTAGAGCACCCGGACCTCGGTGTGGCGGCGGGCGATCTCCCGGCGCAGGGACGTCCCGGCGCCGGTGCGGGCCACCGCGCGTCCCTCGGCCGACCGCAGGTACCCGACCAGCTCGGACAGCGCCTGCTCGTACTTGATCGTCGCGCCGATGCCGGCCCGCTCGAACCCGAGCGCGGTCATGGCGACGTACCAGCCGCGGTTCTCCTCGCCGACCCGGTCGGCCACCGGCACCCGCACGCCCTCGAAGAAGATCTCGCAGAACGGCGCGTCGCCGCGCAGGTCGGTGATGGGACGGATGGTCACGCCGGGCGCGGCGGCGTCGACCAGCAGGAACGTGATGCCGCGGTGCGCGGGCTCGGCGCCCGGATCGGTCCGGACGAGGACGAACAGCTTGTCGGCGTACTGCCCGAGGGACGTCCACACCTTCTGGCCGTCGACCACGTAGACGTCGCCGTCGCGGACGGCGCGGGTGCGCAGCGAGGCCAGGTCCGACCCGGAGCCGGGTTCGGAGAAGCCCTGCGCCCACGTCGTCTCGCCGCGCGCGATGCCCGGCAGGTAGGCGGCCTTCTGCTCCTCGGTGCCGTGCACGAGGAGGGTCGGGCCGAGCAGGAACGCGCCGATGCCGTTCACCGTCGGCACCCGGGCCCGCATCATCTCCTCCTGGAGGATGAACTCCTCCAGCGCCGACAGCCCGGCGCCGCCGTACTCCTCGGGCCAGTGCGGCGCGATCCAGCCGCGCTCGGCGAGCGCCGCGGCCCACGCGCGGGCCCCCTCCCGGCGCTCCGGGTCGTCGCCGACCCGGTCGGCGGGCCAGTTGTAGCCGAGGACGTCCTCGGGCTCCAGGCTGTGCTCGGCCCCGGTGTCGGGCCGGTACCCGGACGGGAACCGGTCGCGGACGAAGGCCCGCGCCTCCGCCCGGAACGCGGCCTCCTCGGCGGTGTCCTCCCAGTTCACTCGGCCTCCTCGGTCCGGTCCCAGGTGGCCGGGGTGATCCCGTGGTCGCCCTGCGCGCGCAGCCGGTACTTGGCGACCTTGTCGGTGGGCGTGCGCGGCAGCTCCGCCACGAACTCCAGGTAGCGGGGGACCATGGACCGCGGCAGCCGCTCCTCGCAGAACGCGATCAGCTCGCCCGGGTCCAGGCCGGTGTCCGGCTGGACGACGACCGAGACCTTGATGTCCTCGTCCTCCAGTTCGGACGGCACGCCGAACGCCGCGCACTCCAGTACCGAGGGATGGGTGTTGATCTCGCACTCCAGGTCGAACGCCGAGATGTTCTCACCGCGGCGGCGGATGGCGTCCTTCATCCGGTCCAGGAAGAAGTAGTAGCCCTCGTCATCCCGCCATACCCGGTCACCGGTGTGAAACCACATGTTCCGGAAACACCGGGTTGTCGCCTCCCAATCGCCGTAATACCCCGTGGTGAGCACGAACGGCTGCTTCGGCCGCAGCACCAGCTCTCCCGGCTCCCCGGGGCCGACCTCGCGGTCGAGGTCGTCGACCACCGCCACCTGGAAGCGCTCGTCGTGCGCCTGCCCGCATGAGCCGAGCCGCCATTCGCCGTACGGGCTGCCGGTGGCGATGCCCGCCTCGGTGCTGGTGTAGGTCTCCACGGCCCGGACGCCGAAGCGCTCGCGCAGGGGCTCGTCCAGGTTGGACTTGCCCATGTAGAACGTCTCCAGCGGATGGTCCTTGTCCTTGGGGGACGGGGGCGCGTTGAGCAGGATCGGCAGCATCGAGAACACGCTCATCGTCACCTGGGCGTCGAAGCGGCGCACGTCGTCCCAGAAGCGGGAGGCGCTGAACCGCTCGACGATCGCGATGGACCCGCCGCCGAGCAGCGCCGACAGCATCCCGTCCCAGAGCGCGGCGGCGTGGAACAGCGGGAGCGGGCAGTAGATCGTCTTGCCCCAGCGGTCCAGGAAGTCCAGCGAGTCCAGCGCGCAGGTCAGCGCGAGCGCGTGCGGGACCATCGCCCCCTTGGACGGCCCCGTGGTGCCGGACGTGTACATGATCGACTGGAGGTCGGAGAAGCGGGCGCCGGACGAGACCGGGTCGTCGCCGTGCGCCAGCAGGCCCGACAGCGGCGTGGCGGGCTTGCCCAGGCCGTCCAGCGGGACGCCGTCCGAGCGGCCCGCCCGGACGATGACGCGGCCGAGGCCGGGCAGCCGGTCCGCCACGTCCGGGAGCCGGTCGGCGTACGGCCCGTCGATGATCAGCCAGCCGGCGTCGGAACTGGCCAGCACGTGCCGGAGCAGCTCGCCGCGGTACTCGATGTTGATCGGGACGGCGACGGCGCCCAGCCGGGCCAGTGCGAAGATCAGGTGGACGAAGTCGGGGCAGTTGGGCAGCATCACGCCGACGTGGTCGCCGCGTCCGACGCCTGCTGCGGCCAGCCCGCGGGCCATCCGGTCGGACATCGAGTCCACCTCGCCGTAGGTGAGCTCGCCTTCCCGGAACTTCAGGAAGGTCTCCGCCCGGTGTGCCCGCGCCTGCGACCGGAGCACGTCCCCGAGGACGAAGCTCTCCAGGGTCTCCTTGCGCATCCGTACCTCCGCTGTCGCTCTCTCGCGGTCGTTCGTGGTGGTGGGTCGCGGCCAGGACACTGTCGATCCGAACACGAAAGGCCAAACCAGGCAACAGGTGCAACAGGGAACAATTTTCTCACCAAGGGCTTCAAGTCCCCCCGCGTGCATGATTGTTGACATCAAGATATGGGGGCGGCATCATGTCTCTTGATGTCGAGACAAGCAGAGGCGCACCCCGCCTGGGACCCCGCGCAGTACGGGGTCTTCGGCGACGAGCGCGGCCGGCCCTTCGCCGACCTGCTCGCCCGGGTCGACCTGGTGCGACCCGCTCTCGTCGTCGACCTCGGCTGCGGCTCGGGCGAGCTGACCGCGAGCCTGGCCGAGCGCTGGCCGGACGCCGTCGTGACCGGTCTCGACGCCTCGCCCGACATGATCGAAGCGGCCCGCGGGCACGCCCTGCGGGGCCGTCTGGAGTTCCGGACCGGCGACGTCGCGGACTGGCGCGCGGACCGGCCGGCCGACCTGATCGTCTCCAACGCGGTGCTCCAGTGGGTGCCCGGGCACACCGCCCTGCTGCCGCGCTGGACCCGCGCGCTGGCCCCCGGCGGCCGGCTGGCCTTCCAGGTGCCCGGCAACTTCGGCGCCCCCAGCCACACCCTGCTGCGCGAGCTCTGCCGGTCGCCCCGCTGGCGCGATGCGCTGGCCGGGACGGTGCGCGACGAACCCGTCCTGGACCCGTCCGGCTACGTGGACCTGCTCGCCAGGGAGGGCTGCCAGGTGGACGCCTGGGAGACCACCTACATCCAAATTTTGCCCGGAGAAGACCCGGTACTGGAATGGGTCAAGGGCACCGCGCTGCGTCCCGTCCTGTCGGCCCTGGGCCCGGCCGACACCGCCGAGTTCCTCGACGCCTACCGCGACAGCCTGCGGGACGCCTACCCGCGCACCCCCTACGGCACCGTCTTCCCGTTCCGGCGCGTCTTCGTCGTGGCAGGGCGCCCTGGACCCTAGACGCGATGCCGCCCGCCGTACGAGGGAAGCGACTCGTTCCCCTGCGGTGTGCCAGCTCGAACGGCGGGCGGCATCCGACCCGGCCGCGCGAAGACGCACGCACGATCGCGGCGCGCGCGGCCCCACCGACCCCGGCATCGTGACCCGAAGCCGGTGACCCCAGCCGGTGGCCGCCCGGACGAACTCCGGACGGTCACCGGCACACGTCTTTTCGAAGGGCCGAAGGGGACGGGCGGGCCTCTGCAGCCTGGTGGTCGCGTCCGCCGGGCGCGACGTCAGCGCCGGTGCGGATCTCGACCTCCCAGTCGACCAGGACGGCGTGCAGGCGGCGCAGCAGGCGCCGGAGCTCGGCGACGTGGTCGTGGCCGCGGGCCGAGTGGCGGAAGGCGTTGGCCGCGGCGCGGCGGGCCTCCTCCAGGATCCAGAGCGACTCGTCCAGATCGCGGAGGAAGTCCAGCGCGCAGTCGTCGGCCTGGGTGTCGCGGTCGGCCCGGCGGCCGGTCGTCGGCGTCATCGGGGCCCTCCTCTCGGACTGGTCCCGAGAGTAGGACGAGGGTGTGACAGTTCGCGCCGGAGTGGTGACCGAGGGTCAGTGCCGCGGAGTCGCCTCGGGGGTCTCCTCATGGGCCTCGTCGGCGGACTCCTCAGAGGCATCGTCGCGGCGGCCCTTGCGCTGGGCCTTCTCCGCCTTGGCCGCGGCCTTCTCCTCGGCCTTCTCGGCCTTGTGCGCCGCCTTCTCGGCGCGCTTCTCCAGCCGTTCGAGCTCCTTGCGGCGGCGGCGCGGGTCGAGCGAGGGGCGCGACTCCAGGCCGGACAGGCCGTTCCAGGCGAGGTTCACCACGTGCGCGGCGACCTCCTCGCGCTTGGGCTTGCGCACGTCCAGCCACCACTGCCCGGTGAGCGCGACCATGCCGACCAGCATCTGCGCGTACATCGGCGAGAACCGGTCGTCGTACTCGTGCCGGTCGAACTCCTGGGCGAGGATGTGCTCGACCTCGCCGGCGATCTCGCTGAGCAGGCTGGCGTAGCTGCCGGTGCCGGTGCCGCCGTGCGAGTCGCGCACCAGGATGCGGAAGCCGTCCGGGTGCTCCTCGATGTACTCCAGCAGTGCGAGCGCGGCCTTCTCGAGCTTGCTGCGGTAGTGGATCGCGGAGTTGAGGGCCTCGGTGACCAGGCTGAGCAGTCGTTCGAACTCGCGGTCGACCACGACGGCGTAGAGGCCCTCCTTGCCGCCGAAGTGCTCGTACACCACGGGCTTGGAGACACCCGCCGCGGAGGCGATCTCCTCCACCGAGGTGCCGTCCAGGCCGCGCTCGGCGAACAGTGCCCGGCCGATGTCGAGCAGCTGCTCACGTCTTTCCTTGCCGGTCATCCGCTTCCTGCGGGACCGGGGGGCGGGTTCTGTCACGGTGTCAATTGTGGCGCTCACTCGTACCGTTCGCATTGCTGAGTGGAAGGGGGGGATGCCACATCATGCCTGCTTCGTCCGCTTGGCGAGGCGTTCGGCGTCCGGCCAGCGGACGTCGCGGGCCCAGCCGGCCTTCTCGAACGTCCAGATGACGCGGGCGCTGATGTCGACCTGCCCCTTGAGGACGCCGTGACGCGCGCAGGTCGGGTCGGCGTGGTGCAGGTTGTGCCAGGACTCGCCGAGCGACGGGATGGCGAGCCACCACACGTTGCGGGACTTGTCGCGGACCTCGAAGTCCTCCTTGCCGAACGTGTGGCAGATGGAGTTGATCGACCAGGTCACGTGGTGCACCAGGGTGGTCCGGACGAAGCCCGCCCAGAACAGCGCGGTCAGCGCGCCGAGCCAGGACATGGTGAGCAGCCCGCCGAGCGCGGCCGGGAGCAGGAACGACACCGCGACCAGCCCGGGGAACCACCGGTGCACGCGGACGATGTCGCGGTCGTTCAGCAGGTCCTTGGCGAAGCGCGGCTTGGACGTGCGGTTGCTGTTGAACAGCCAGCCGTAGTGCGCCCAGACCAGGCCCTTGGCCAGGGCCTTCCAGTCGTTACCGAAGCGCCACGGCGAGTGCGGGTCCATCTCCTTGTCGGAGTGCTTGTGGTGGCGCCGGTGGTCGGCGACCCAGGTGATGACCGGCCCCTCCATCGCCAGGCCCCCCGCGATCGCCAGGAAGATCTTCAGCGGGCGGCCCGCCTTGAACGAGCCGTGCGTGAAGTAGCGGTGGTAGCCGACGGTGATGCCGCCGGCCGAGACGAAGTAGAAGACCGCGGTGAGGAGCACGTCGCTCCAGCCGAGGAAGCTGCCCCACGCGAGCGGAACCGCCGCGAACAGGGCCAGGAACGGGACCCCGGTGAACAGGGCGATGAGTAGGCGTTCGGCGTTGCCCCGCGGCTCCGGGTCGATCTCTGGACGGCCCTGTGGGCGAGGGGGATCGAGGATGGGGGCTGTAGTCATTGCGTCACCGCTTCCTGCTACTCGGGGCAGCCGTACTTACGCCAACGTAACCTACGGTTGCGTAGGTTGGACAGCATCGAATCGTAAATTCGGTGATTTTTCGGTCTCAAGGACATGAAACTCTGCGGAGGGTCAGACCGGTGTCACGCGGATGTGAAGAGAGCTCGTGAAATGGTTCTCGGCCAGGTCAAACGACCGGGCCCCGCCGATGGTTCGCCCGCCGGGCCCCGGTGGACGGCGCGTTCCCGGGGGCGGTCCCGCGGCCGTCCGTCGAGGGGCCGGCCCCGGACCGATCCCCGCCTAACGGATGGGGGAGTGGTGGCGGAACCGGTATCGTGAGGACCGGCCTGGACGGCTCCCCAGAGTGGGAGGTTTGTCCGGGTTTGGCCTTTCCCGGGTCGTCTAAGGGCAGGACTGGTCGTTTTGGTCGATCGTATGGGGGTTCGAATCCTCCCCCGGGAGCAGGGTGCCCGATGTGCCGTCCGGCGGCCCCGGGCCCGCCGGACGGCGGGCTCCGGAAGGTCCGATCGTGACCGCGGGGGACCGGCGGGGTGACAGGTCCCGGCTGGGCGGTATCCTTCGGTTGTCGGGCGTGCCCATGCCCCTGCCGGAACGTCGTTTAGGCAGGTAGGCGGCGTATTGGACGGTCCAAGTGGGGCCGTCGGTTCCGCACCCGACCGAACCCGTCCGCGATGCCGAGGAGCCTCTTCGTGGCTGCCTGCCGTACACGGAGCCGGGCCGCCCGCCCGGCCGCCGTAATCGTCCTCGCCGCGGGCGAGGGCACCCGGATGAAGTCCCGTACTTCCAAAGTGCTGCACGAGCTGTGCGGGCGCAGCATGGTCGGCCATGTGCTGGCCGCCGCCCGCGAACTTGAACCCGAACGCCTCGTGGTGGTGGTCGGGCACCGCCGCGAACAGGTCGTCGCCCACCTCGCCGAGCACGTCCCGGACGCCGAACCGGTCGTCCAGGAGCGGCAGGGCGGCACCGGGCACGCCGTCCGGACGACCCTGGAGCAGACCGGCGACCTGCGCGGCACCGTCGTGGTCACCAACGGCGACCATCCGCTGCTGCGCGGCGAGACGCTCGCCGAACTGGTCGCCACGCACGAGGCCGACGGCAACGCCGTCACCGTCCTCACCACCGAGATGCCCGACGCCACCGGCTACGGCCGCATGATCCGCGCGGCCGACGGGTCGGTCAGCGCGATCGTCGAGCACAAGGACGCCACCGCCGAGCAGCGCGCCGTCAACGAGATCAACGTCGGCATGTACGCCTTCGACGGGGCCCTGCTGGCCGCGGCGCTCAAGCGGGTCACCACCGACAACGCCAACGGCGAGGAGTACCTCACCGACGTCGTGGCGATCCTGCGCGGCGACGGCCACCGGGCCGGGGCGCACCGCGCCGCCGACTGGGTCGAGACGCAGGGCGTCAACGACAAGGTGCAGCTCGCGCAGGCCCGCCGACAGCTCAACGACCGGATCCTGGAGGCCCACATGCGGGCCGGGGTCACCATCGTCGACCCGGCCACCACCTGGATCGACGTGCAGGTCAGCGCCGAGCCCGACGCGATCGTCCACCCGGCGACCCAGCTGCACGGCCGCACCCACCTGGGCGAGGGCGCCCGAGTGGGGCCGGGCTGCACGCTGACCGACACCAGGGTCGGCGCGGACGCCACCGTGGTCAACGCCGTCTGCGTCGAGGCCGAGATCGGCCCGCAGGCGTCCGTCGGCCCCTACGCCTACCTGCGCCCGGGAACCCGGCTGGCCCGCAAGGCCAAGGCGGGCACCTATGTGGAGATGAAGAACGCGCAGGTCGGCGAGGGCAGCAAGGTGCCGCACCTGACCTATGTCGGCGATGCCGAGATCGGCACCGGCTCCAACATCGGGGCCAGTTCGGTGTTCGTCAACTACGACGGCGTCACCAAGAGCCGCAGCGTGATCGGCGACCACGTCAAGGTCGGCAGCGACAACATGATCGTCGCTCCGGTCACGGTCGGCGACGGCGCCTACACCGCCGCCGGATCGGTGATCGTGCAGGACGTCCCGCCCGGGGCGATGGCGGTCGCCCGCGGACGGCAGCGCAACATCGCGGGGTGGGTCGAGCGCAAGCGCGCCGGCACCCCCGCCGCCGACGCGGCCCGCCGGGCCCGCGACGACGCGGCCGGTGAGCACGCCGCGGGCGGCGACTGACGCCCCGCCTCCCGCCGCGTCCGGCGGGACGACAGGCAACCCGCGCATCGCGGAGTCGACTCTTGCGATGCGTGGGGAGTGGGGACAACACCCACGAGAAGCACGTTCCATTTAGGGGGAGTTGTCAGAGGTGAGTGGGATCAAAGCGAGTGGCCAGAAGAAGCTCATGCTCTTCACCGGCCGAGCCCACCCGGACCTGGCCAAGGAAGTAGCCGACAACCTCCACGTCGAACTCACGCCGACCTCCGCGTATGACTTCGCCAACGGCGAGACGTTCGTACGGTTCCTGGAGTCGGTCCGTGGTTCCGATGCCTTCGTGATCCAGAGCCACACAGCTCCCATCAACCAATGGATCATGGAGCAGCTGATCATGGTGGACGCGCTCAAGCGCGCGTCGGCCAAGCGGATCACCGTGGTGGCGCCGTTCTTCGGATATGCCCGCCAGGACAAGAAGCACCGTGGCCGTGAGCCGATCTCGGCGCGGCTGATGGCCGACCTGTTCAAGACCGCGGGCGCCGACCGGCTGATCACCGTGGACCTGCACACCGCGCAGATCCAGGGCTTCTTCGACGGTCCGGTCGACCACCTGTTCGCGCTGGACCTGCTGGCCTCGCACTTCGAGAGCCGGCTGGACACCTCGCAGGTCACCGTGGTCGCGCCGGACGCCGGCCGGGTCCGGGTGACCGAGCGGTGGAGCGACCGGCTGGGCGGGGTGCCGATGGCGATCATCCACAAGAAGCGCGATCCGGATGTGGCCAACGAGGTCAAGGTCTTCGACGTGGTCGGCGAGGTCGAGGGCCGGACCTGCGTGGTGGTGGACGACATGATCGACACCGGCGGCACCATCGTCAAGGCCGCCGAGGCGCTGTTCGAGCAGGGCGCGGCCCGGGTCGTGGTCGCGGCGACGCACGGCGTGCTGTCGGGGCCGGCCGTCGACCGGCTGAAGAACTCCCGGATCTCCGAGGTGGTGCTCACCAACACGCTGCCGATCCCCGAGGAGAAGCAGTTCGACAAGCTGACCGTGCTGCCGATCGCGCCGCTCGTCGCGCGGGCGATCAACGAGGTGTTCAGCGACGGCTCGGTGACCAGCCTCTTCGGCGGGCACAGCTGAACCCGCGGCCGAACCCGCGGCCGACCGCACCCGGCTGAACGGGGCCGTCCGGCCCGCGTCCGTCCATCCGTGCCCGGGACCGCGTGACGGCGGTCCCGGGCACGGGCGCGTCCGGGGCCCGCCGCCGTTCGGGCCGCCGCCGTTCGGGGCCGCTGGCGTTCGGGTGTGCGACGATCGGCTAGACTTGACCAATCCGCGTATGTCCCGGGTCGTTCAGTGCGGTTCCTCCACCGGTCCCGCACTCCCCGGGGAACGCAAAGAATCTTCGAGGCGCCTGACGCGTCGAGCATCGCCTGATTCGCTCTGTCCGTAGCGGACGTCCATGCCGGACGGCCGTGGATCGCAACAAACGAGGAGTTTCCGCCGTGTCCGAGGTACGCATTGCCGCCGAGCCGCGCACCGAGTTCGGTAAGGGTGCCGCGCGGCGCACCCGCCGGGCCGGCAAGGTGCCCGCCGTCATCTATGGTCACGGCACCGACCCGCAGCACATCTCGCTTCCCGGGCACGAGCTGATGCTCGCCCTGAAGACCCCCAACGTGCTGCTCACCCTCGAGGGCGTCGGCGCCGGCAGCGAGCTGGCCCTGCCCAAGGACGTGCAGCGCGACCCGATCAAGGGCTTCCTGAAGCACGTCGACCTGCTGGTGGTCAAGCGCGGCGAGAAGGTCGTCGTCGACCTGCCGATCAGCATCGTCGGCGACGTGGTGGCGGGCGGCCGGCTGGTCCAGCCCGAGGTGCAGATCTCGATCGAGGCCGAGGCCACCCACATTCCCCAGGAGGTCGAGCTCCACATCGCCGGCCTGGAGATCGACACGCAGGTGCTGGCCAAGGACCTCAAGCTCCCCGCGGGCGCGACTCTGGCCGCCGACGAGGACATTCTGATCGTTCAGATCGTCGACGCGACCGTCTCCACCGAGCCGGCCGCGGCCGAGGGCGAGGGCGCCGAGGGCGAAGGCACCGAGGGCGAGGGCGAGGGCGCCGAGTAGGCGGCCCCCCCCCAGGCGAGACGGCCGCCGATCGCGGCGACCGTCCGACCGACACGGTTTTCCACGGCCTCCGCCGGTGCGCGCACCGGCGGAGGCCGTGCACGTCCGCGGGCCGGGGCCGTCCCCGGAGACACAGCGGTTGAAAGGGAGTACCGGTGAGCGCGGATCTCTGGCTGGTCGTGGGCCTCGGCAACCCGGGCCCGTCGTACGCCGGGAACCGGCACAACGCCGGGTTCATGGTGCTCGACGTGCTGGCCGGACGGGCCGGCGGGCGGTTCAAGTCGCACCGGTCGCGGTCGGAGGTGCTGGAGGGACGGCTCGCGGGCGCCCGCGTGGTGCTGGCCAAGCCGCGCACGTTCATGAACGAGTCGGGCGGGCCGGTGAAGGGCCTCCGCGACTTCTACAAGGTGCCGGTCGAGCGGCTCGTCGTGGTGCACGACGAGCTGGACGTCCCGTACGGGACGCTGCGGCTCAAGCAGGGCGGCGGTGACAA
Source organism: Actinomadura xylanilytica (assembly GCF_030283145.1). GTDB lineage: Bacteria > Actinomycetota > Actinomycetes > Streptosporangiales > Streptosporangiaceae > Spirillospora > Spirillospora xylanilytica. Next base: position 1,994,588 of record NZ_JASNWE010000001.1, on the reverse strand, counting down.
CGGTCACAACGGGTTGCGTTCTATCACCCGATCGCTGGGTGGAGACAAGAATTACCTGCGGGTCAGGTTCGGAGTGGGGCGACCACCCGGCCGGATGGATCCGGCGGCGTTCGTTCTGAAGGATTTCTCGGCCGCCGAACGCAGGGAACTCGAGCTGAACGTCGATCGCACCGCCGACGCCGTCGAGGGAGTGCTCACCGGCGGTCTCGAGGCCGCGCAGAACACTTTCCACGCCGGTTGACCGCTCCGCAGGGGGGCGCCCGCGCGGCCGGGAGCGGCCGGTGCCGCATGGCTCCCGCCGAGGGGCAGGCGAACGTAAGATGCATCACACGCGGGCTTGGGATGTCGTGTGAACCCCGCGTGCCACTCGGCCGTCTTCGGGGTGGAACGTGTGTGACGGGGCGCGCGTGTCAGGAGTTGGTGAGGTGTTATGGCCGTCGTTGACAAGGTCCGGCATGATTCGGCGGCCGGCCACGAGCAACGGCGCGTCCAAGCGCCGAGCTGGAGCGGGTGGTATCGCCGCTTCGCCGGCGGGCTCGACTTCTTCAGCATGCTGATGGCCGGAGTGATCGCCTTCCTGCTCCGCTTTCCCGGCATTCCAGGCGATCCGACCGTACCGTATGTCGCCCTGACGGTCGCGCTGCCCGTGCTGTGGCTGCTCACCCTGATGCTGTGCCGGGCCTACCAGCCGCGGTACATCGGCGTCGGGTACGAGGAGTTCCGCCGGGTCCTGCACGCCGGGTTCATCCTCACCGCGTCCGTCGCGATCGTGGCGTACGCGACCAAGACCGAGGTCGCCCGCGGGTACGTGGTGATGGCGTTGCCGTTCGGCACGTTCCTCAACCTGGTGGCGCGCTACCGGCTGCGCAAGTGGCTGCACCGCAAGCGGTGGAACGGCGACTGCATGCGGCGGGTCGTCGCGGTGGGGCACCGCACGTCGGTCGCCGACCTGATCAAGCTGCTCCGGCAGAAGCGCTACCACGGCATGGACATCGTCGCGATCTGCCTGCCGCCCGCGCTCGCCGCCGGCGACGACGCGATCGGCGAGGTCGAGGGCGTGCCGGTGCTCGGCCACTTCGGCCAGGCGGCGGCGGTGGTCGACCAGGTCGGCGCCGACTCGGTCGCGGTGCTGGCCTGCCCCGAGATGGACGGGTCCGCGCTGCGCCGGCTGGCCTGGCAGATCGAGCGCGACGACGTCGAGCTGGTGGTCGCGCCCGCGCTGATGGACGTCACCGGGCCGCGGATCTCGATCCGGCCGGTGTCGGGGCTGCCGCTGCTGCACGTCGAGCACCCCGAGCTGGACGGCGGCCGGAAGGTCGTCAAGAGCCTGTTCGACCGGACCGGGGCGCTCGCCGGGCTGGTGCTGCTCAGCCCGCTGCTGCTGCTCGTCGCGTTCCTGATCAAGGTGACCACCAGCGGGCCGGTGCTGTTCCGGCAGGTCCGGGTGGGCCGCGGCGGGCGGCACTTCACCGTGCTGAAGTTCCGCACGATGGTGACCGACGCCGAGGACCGCAAGGTCGAGCTGCGCCAGCACAACGACAACGACGGCGTGCTGTTCAAGATCAAGGAGGACCCGCGGATCACCCGGGTCGGCCGCCGGCTGCGCCGCTACTCGCTGGACGAGCTGCCGCAGCTGATCAACGTGGTGCGCGGCGACATGTCGCTGGTCGGGCCGCGTCCGCCGCTGCCCGAGGAGGTCGCCCAGTACGGCGGCGACGTCTACCGGCGGCTGGTCGTCCGGCCGGGGCTGACCGGGCTCTGGCAGGTGAGCGGGCGCTCCGACCTGACTTGGGAGGAGTCGGTCCGGCTCGACCTGCGGTACGTCGACAACTGGTCCCTGGCGCTCGACCTCCAGATCATGTGGAAGACCTGGTCGGCGGTGGTCCGCGGCTCCGGCGCCTACTAGTTAGGGTGAGATCGTGACCACGTCCGTTCCACGCAGACTGCCGCGTGGCCGGCACGCGCTGTCCCGCGAGGAGGTCGCCCGCGCGCAGCGCGGCCGGCTGATCGCGGCGATGGCCGAGGCGATGAGCGAGCAGGGCTTCGTCAACACCTCGGTGGGCGATGTGCTCAAGCGCGCCGGAGTCTCGCGGCAGAGCTTCTACCAGCTGTTCTCGTCCAAGCTCGACTGCTTCATGGCGGCCTTCGACGAGGCGACCCGGCGGCTGGAGGAGCGGCTCGACGCGGTGGTGTCGGGACCGGGCGGGCCGTTGGAGCGATTCGAGCGGGGCATCACCACCTACGTCGAGATGCTGGCCCGCGAGCCGGCCTACGCGCGGCTGTTCGTCGTGGAGGTGTACGCGGCGGGTCCGGAGGCGCTGGCCCGTCGGGCCGAGTTCCAGGAGCGGCTGTCCGGTCTGCTGGCGCCGGTGCTGGAGGCGCCCGGCGAGGAGGGCCGGTTCGGCTGCCGGGCGATCGTGGCGGCGGTCAGCAGCATGGTGACCGTCCCGCTGCTCGACGGCGACGCCGGTGCGCTGCGCGAGTTGGGGACGCGCATCAACGCGCATGTGCGCACGCTCAAGGAACACGGCGTCCTGTAGCCCCGCGAGCGCGGGTCCGCCGGTTCCGCGAGCGCGGTCCCTGAGGGGCTCGTCCCGGGTCAGCGGCGCTTGCGGAGGAACGGGCGGCGCGGGGGGTCCGGCTCGATGCGCAGGGCGGTGATGACGGTGGCCAGCATCTCGTAGTGCCCGGCCAGCATGCACAGCTCGACGCACTCGGGCTCGACGAGGTGCGCGCGCAGGAGCGCCCAGGTGGCGTCGTCGAGGTCCTGGTGCTCGTGCAGGTGGTCGATCGCGGTCAGCAGCGCGCGCTCCCGGGGCGTCCAGCCTTCGGCGCCGGGGCCGGAGGTGATCCGCTCGACCTCGGCGGGGCCGATTCCGGCCCGGCGGCCGAGCCGGACGTGGTGGTCGAACTCGTACCGGCACGCGCGCAGGTGCGCGACGCGCAGGATGACCAGCTCGCTCTCGCGGCGCGGCAGCCGCCCGCCGGGCATCAGCGTCCCGGCGAACCACAGCCAGGCGGGGAAGAGCCGGCGGTGCCGGCCGAGGGTGCGGAACAGGTTCGGCGGGCCGGTCCCGGCGACCAGTCCCGAGACGCGGGTGAGCGCCCAGGCGAGCGGGCCGATGTCGGCCGGCCCGCCGGGGCGGACGCGGGCGGTCACGGGACGTCCGGCTGCTCGGTGGTGAGCGCGACCCGCTCGTCCCGGGCGATCTCCAGGGCCTCGCGCAGCCGTCCCTGGACGACGTGGTCGATCACGGGCTGTGCGAGCATCCGGGCGGGCAGCACGGCCGCGACCCACCAGGGCGCCACGACGCGGGCCGACCGCCAGGCGATGCCGCGCTCCAGCGCGTCGATCCCGGCCTTGAGCGGGGTGACGCGGGAGACGCGGGAGATCGCGGTGCCGGAGCCGAGCAGCGTCTCGGCCGCGCGGGTGCCGAATCCCCGGCTGGTCATGTCGGTGTCGAGCTCGGCGAAGTAGGCCACGCCGGCGCGTGCGCCGTAGGGGCGCAGCTCGCTGCGCAGGGTGTTGCCGAGCGCCTCGACGGCGGCCTTGGACGCGCTGTAGGCGCCGAGCAGCGGCAGGTTGGCCGCCGCGGCGGCCGACGCGACCGCCAGGGCGTAGCCGCGCGGGTGCGCGATGTGCGGGCCAGCGATGCTCAGGGTGTTGTAGGTGCCGAGCACGTTGACCCGCATCGTGCGCTCCATCACCCCCGGGTCGCCGCCGATCATCGGCAGCTGCGCGGCGACGCCCGCGTTGGCGACGACCGCGTCCAGGCCGCCGAGGGCGCGCACCGTTCCGGCGACCGCCGCTTCGACCTGGGCGCGGTCGGTCACGTCGCAGGGCCACCACGGCGCGTCCCCGCAGCGGGCGGCGACGGCGGCGAGGGCGTCCGGTTCCAGCCCGGCCAGCGCCACCCGGGCGCCGCGGGCGTGCAGCCGTTCGGCCAGCGCCGCGCCGATGCCGCGGGCGGCCCCGGTGATCAGCACTCGGCGGCCCGTGAGTGAGGGCGTGCGATCGATTCGTCCCACTATGTTCCCGACCATGCGGGGACGGTACCACCAGTAAACAAGAGCGTTTATTTGACTGCGCGCGGCAGCGCGTCCGCGCCGGCGACCGGCCTGCTGATACTCCCCGCGGGGCGGCGCTTGGGGCGCACGTGAGAATGTGTACCCAACAGACCAGTCGAGTCGGGAATGTGATCATGACGGAGACCCCCGGAGACGACCACGCGCTGGCGGGCGAGCTCGCCGATGCCGCGGGGCGCCTGCTGCTGGAGGTGCGCGACGAGGTCGGCTTCGCCGACGCGCGCGTCCTCAAGGACACCGGCGACCTGCGGGCGCACGAGTACCTGATGGCGGCCCTGGCCGAGCGCTGTCCGGACGACTCGATCCTCTCCGAGGAGGGCCGGGCCTCCGTCGCGGGCAAGCGCGCCCAGGGCGCGGCGGCCGACCGGGCGCCGACCGGCAACACCGCCGACGCCGTGCGGCTCTCCGCGGGCCGGGTGTGGATCGTCGACCCGCTGGACGGGACCCGCGAGTTCTCCGAAGAGGGCCGCCGCGACTGGGCCGTCCATGTGGCGCTCTGGGAGAAGGGACGGCTGACCGCCGGCGCCGTGGCGCTCCCCGCCCAGGGCCGGACGCTCCGCACCGCCGCCCCCGGAGGCGCGCTGGTCGTCAGGAACGCTCCGGGCAAGCCCGGCGGCAGCTCCGAGTCGGCACTGCACGCGCCCGCGCCCGAGACCGGCAGGCTGCGCATCGCCGTCAGCCGCACCCGCCCGCCCGAGTTCGTCCGGCAGCTCGCGGACCGGCTCGATCTCGACGTCGAGCTGGTCCCGATCGGCTCGGCCGGCGCCAAGATCTCCGCGGTGCTGCTCGGCGAGGTCGACGCCTACGTGCACGCGGGCGGCCAGTACGAATGGGACTCGGCCGCGCCCGCCGCGGTGGCCCTCGCCGCCGGCGCGCACGCCTCGCGCGTCGACGGTGACCCTTTGGTTTACAACCGGGAGGATCCCCGGTTGCCGGATATCCTGGTGTGTCATCCCGTGTCGGCATCGATGCTGCTGTCCGGCATCAGGGACGTCCGCGACGCCCTGCCGAAATGACCGGGCGCCGCGACCAGTGACATCCCGACCAGCGACATCCGAAGACAACGGTGCATCTGTCAGAGAGCGTGGAGAGAAGCCCCATACCATGCAGCGCTGCGATTATGTCCTGTCCCAGTTGGACGTTCTGGAAGCCGAGTCGATCCACATCATCCGGGAGGTGGCCGCGGAGTTCGAGCGGCCGGTCCTGCTGTTCTCGGGCGGCAAAGACAGCATCGTGATGCTGCGGCTGGCGCAGAAGGCCTTCTGGCCGGCGCCGATCCCGTTCCCGGTGATGCACGTCGACACCGGTCACAACTTCCCCGAGGTGATCGAGTACCGCGACCGGCGGGTCGCCGAGCTGGGCCTGCGGCTGGTGGTGGCCTCGGTGCAGGAGTCGATCGACTCGGGCCGGGTGGTCGAGGAGACCGGCCGCCGCGCCTCGCGCAACCGGTTGCAGACCGTCACGCTGCTGGACGCGCTGGAGGAGCACGGGTTCGACGCGGCGTTCGGCGGCGCGCGCCGCGACGAGGAGAAGGCGCGGGCGAAGGAGCGGGTGGTGTCGTTCCGCGACGAGTTCGGGCAGTGGGACCCCAAGAACCAGCGGCCCGAGCTGTGGAACCTGTTCAACACCCGGATCAGGCGCGGCGAGCACGTGCGGGTGTTCCCGCTGTCGAACTGGACCGAGCTCGACATCTGGGACTACGTGCGGCGCGAGAGGCTGGAGCTCCCCTCGATCTACTTCGCGCACGCGCGCGCGGTGTTCGAGCGCGACGGGATGCTGCTGGCCGACCTGTCCTACGCCAACCGCGGCGAGGACGAGCCCGCGTTCGAGGCGACCGTCCGCTACCGCACGGTGGGCGACGCGTCGTGCACCGGCGCGGTGAAGTCGAACGCGGCGGGGCTGGACGAGGTGATCGAGGAGATCGCGGCGACGCGGATCACCGAGCGCGGCCAGACCCGAGCCGATGACCGGGCCAGCGAGGCCGCGATGGAGGACCGCAAGAAGGAGGGCTACTTCTGATGCCCGGCAAGCAGATGGACATCCTGCGGTTCGCCACCGCGGGCAGCGTCGACGACGGCAAGTCGACACTGATCGGGCGGCTCCTGTTCGACTCCAAGTCGATCTTCGAGGACCAGCTGGAGTCGGTCGAGCGCACCTCGGCGGACCGCGGCGAGGAGTACACCAACCTGGCGCTGCTGACCGACGGCCTGCGGGCCGAGCGCGAGCAGGGCATCACCATCGACGTGGCCTACCGGTACTTCGCGACGCCGCGCCGTAAGTTCATCATCGCCGACACCCCCGGGCACATCCAGTACACCCGCAACATGGTGACCGGGGCCTCCACCGCCGATCTGGCGATCATCCTGGTCGACGCCCGCAAGGGGATCCTGGAGCAGTCCCGGCGGCACGCCTTCCTGACCACGCTGCTGAAGGTGCCGCACCTGGTGGTGGCGGTCAACAAGATGGACCTGGTCGACTACGACCAGGACGTCTACCGGCGGATCTGCGACGAGTTCACCGCGTTCGCGTCCAAGCTGGAGGTCGGCGACCTGACCTTCATCCCGCTGTCGGCGCTGCACGGCGACAACGTGGTCGAGCGCAGCGTGAACATGCCCTGGTACGAGGGGTCGTCGCTGCTGCACCACCTGGAGCACGTCCACATCGCCTCCGACCGCAACCTGATCGACGTGCGGTTCCCGGTGCAGTCGGTGATCCGTCCGCACGCCTCCACGGACCCCGACCTGCACGACTACCGCGGCTACGCGGGCCAGGTGGCGGGCGGGGTGCTCAAGCCGGGCGACGAGGTGGTGCACCTGCCGTCCGGGCTGACCACCACGATCACCCACATCGACGGCCCGGCCGGCCCGGTCACCGAGGCGTACGCGCCGATGTCGGTGACGCTCCGGCTGGCCGACGAGATCGACATCTCCCGCGGCGACATGATCGCGCGGCCGAACAACCGGCCCGAGGTCGCCCAGGACCTCGATGCGATGGTGTGCTGGATGACGCCCGACCGGCAGCTCACCCCGCGGATGAAGCTGGTGATCAAGCACACCACCCGCACCGCCCGCACCCTGGTCACGGGCCTGCACTACCGGCTCGACGTCAACACCCTGCACCGCGACGAGAACGCCACCGGCCTCGGCCTCAACGAGATCGGCCGGATCGGGCTGCGCGTCACCCAGCCGCTGTTCGTCGACGACTACGGCCGCAACCGCCTCACCGGCGGGTTCATCCTCATCGACGAGGCCACCAACAACACCGTCGCCGCAGGAATGATCACCGGAGCCCGCTAGAACACGCCCCCGCCGGACCGGCCATCCGCCGGTCCGGCGGCATCGGAGGCCGGCTGCCGGTAATGTCAGAGTCCAGCCGGCACCGCACCCTGGAGCCCCCTTGAGCATGCTCGTCCCCCCGGGCCCGTTCCCCCGGACCGGCCCGTGAAGGCGCTGGTCCTGGCGGGCGGCGCCGGGTCCAGGCTGCGGCCGATCACGCACACCTCCGCCAAGCAGCTCGTCCCGGTCGCCAACAAGCCGGTGCTGTTCTACGGGCTGGAGGCGATCCGCGACGCGGGCGTCCGCGAGGTCGGCATCGTCGTGGGCGACACCGCCGCCGAGATCGAGCAGGCGGTCGGCGACGGCTCGGCGTTCGGCCTCCAGGTCACCTACCTGCCGCAGGACGCGCCGCGCGGGCTCGCGCACGCCGTGCTGATCGCCCGCGAGTACCTCGGCGACGACGACTTCGTCATGTACCTGGGCGACAACTTCGTGGTCGGCGGCATCGACGGGCTGGTCGACCGGTTCCGCGCCGAGCGTCCGCAGGCGCAGATCATGCTGACCCGGGTGTCGGACCCGAGCGCGTTCGGGGTGGCCGAGCTCGACTCCGAGGGCCGGGTGGTCGGCCTGGAGGAGAAGCCCGAGCATCCCAAGAGCGACCTGGCACTGGTCGGCGTCTACCTGTTCAGCTCCGCCGTGCACGAGGCGGTCGCGCGGCTGAAGCCGTCCTGGCGGGGCGAACTGGAGATCACCGACGCGATCCAGTGGCTGCTCGACCACGGGCACCGGGTCGAGTCCACGGTGATCTCCGGCTACTGGAAGGACACCGGCAACGTCACCGACATGCTGGAGGTCAACCGGCTGGTGCTGGAGAGCGTCGAGCCGTCGGTGCGCGGCGAGGTCGACGCGGCCAGCGAGCTGATCGGCCGGGTGGTGGTGGAGGCGGGCGCCACCGTCACCGGGTCGCGGATCGTCGGCCCGGTCATCGTCGGCGCCGGATCCCGCGTCCGTGACTCCTACCTCGGCCCGTTCACCTCCATCGACCGCGACTGCGCGGTCGTCGACAGCGAGATCGAGTACTCCATCGTGCTGCGCGGCGCCTCGATCGTCGGCGTCGGCCGGATCGAGTGCTCGCTGATCGGCCGCGAGGCCGAGGTCACACCCGCCCCGCGCGTCCCGAAGGCGCACCGGCTCGTCCTGGGAGATCACAGCAAAGTGCAGATCGGCACATGACACGCATCCTGGTCACCGGCGGCGCCGGTTTCATCGGCTCGCACTACGTCCGAGAGCTGCTCACCGGCGGCTACCCGGCCTGGGCGGACGCCGAGGTCACCGTCCTCGACCGGCTCACCTACGCCGGCAACCTCGCCAACCTGGCGCCGGTCGAGGGCCGGTACGCCTTCGAGCACGGCGACATCTGCGACGCCGGGCTGCTCGCCCGGGTCGTCCCGGGACACGACGTGGTGCTCAACTTCGCGGCCGAGTCGCACGTCGACCGGTCCATCGCCAGCGCGGGCGAGTTCGTCCGCACCAACGTGCTCGGCGTGCAGACCCTCATGCAGGCGTGCCTCGACGCGGGCGTCCCGCGGGTGGTGCAGGTGTCGACCGACGAGGTGTACGGCAGCGTCGAGACCGGCTCGTGGGACGAGGACGCGCCGCTCGCGCCCAACTCGCCGTACTCGGCGGCCAAGGCGGGCGGCGACATGATCGCGCTGGCCTACTTCCGCACCCACGGCCTGCCGGTCAGCCTCACCCGCTGCGGCAACAACTACGGGTCGTACCAGTACCCCGAGAAGGTCATCCCGCTGTTCGCCACCAACCTGATGGACGGCGGCTCGGTCCCCCTCTACGGCGACGGCGGCAACGTCCGCGACTGGATCCACGCGGCCGACCACTGCCGCGGCATCCAGCTGGTCGCCGAGCGGGGCGCGGCGGGCGAGGTCTACCACATCGCCGGCACCGCCGAGCTGACCAACCTGGAGCTCACCGGGCGGCTGCTGGACGCCCTCGGCCTCGGCTGGGACCGGGTGGAGCGCGTCGCCGACCGCAAGGGCCACGACCGGCGCTACTCGCTGTCGGACGCCAAGCTGCGCGCCCTCGGCTACGCGCCGATGGTCCCGTTCGACGAGGGGCTGGCCGGCACCGTCCGCTGGTACGAGGCCAACCGCGACTGGTGGGAGCCGCTCAAGAACAGCGCCGGACGGGACCGGTGACGGCGGGCTGGCTGGTCACCGGCGGCGGCGGGATGCTCGGCACCGACCTGGTCGCCCGGCTGCGCGCCGCCGGCCACGAGGTCGCCGCCCCCGCCCGCGACGTCCTCGACCTGCGCGATCCGGAGTCCGTCCGCGCCGCACTGGACCGGCACCGGCCGGCGACCGTGGTCAACTGCGCCGCCTGGACCGCCGTCGACGACGCCGAGACCGACGAGGACGCCGCGCTCGCCGTCAACGGCACCGCGGTGCGGCACCTCGCCGCGGCCTGCGCCGGCACCGGCGCCACGCTGGTGCAGATCTCGACCGACTACGTCTTCGACGGGACCGGGTCCGGGCCGTACGCCGAGGACGCGCCCACCCGTCCGGCGAACGCCTACGGCCGCACCAAGCTCGCGGGCGAGCGCGCCGTGCTCGCCGCCGGCACCGGCTACGTGGTGCGCACCGCCTGGCTGTACGGGGCGCACGGCCCCAACTTCGTCCGGACGATGGCGGGCCTGGCCGCGACCCGGGAGACCGTCGACGTCGTCGCCGACCAGCGGGGGCAGCCCACCTGGACCGGCGACCTCGCCGACCAGGTCATCGCGCTGGCCGGTTCCGCCGCGCCGCCCGGCGTCTACCACGGCACCAGCGGGGGCGGCACGACCTGGCACGGCCTGGCCCGCGAGGTCTTCACCCTGCTCGGCCTCGATCCCGGCCGGGTGCGCCCGACGACGAGCGACCGGTTCCCGCGGCCCGCGCCGCGCCCGTCCAACAGCGTCCTCGGCCACGGCCGCTGGCCCGCCGCCGGGCTGCCGCCGATCCGCGACTGGCGCGAGGCGCTCCACGCCGCCTGGCCGGAGCTGCGCTGACGGGCGCTCCGGCAACTCCTGGTAAAGAGCGGCCTCTCTAGGCGCCGAGTACGGCGTAATAGTCGAGGCACTGCCGGTAATCGGGGAGCAGGCCGGAGTCGCGCGCCTCGGCGAACGAGGGGGCGGCGGCGTCCTTGGCCGACAGGGCCGGCTCGATCCCGGCCGGCCACTCGATGCCGAGCTCGGGGTCGAGGGGGTGCACGCCGTGCTCACGTTCGGGGCTGTAGGACTCCGAGCACAGGTAGACCACCGTGGCGTCATCGGTCAGCGCCATGAACGCGTGGCCGAGACCCTCGGCGATGTAGAGGCAGCGGTGCTCCTCGTCGTCGAGCCGCGCCGCCTCCCACGTGCCGAACGTCGGCGACCCGACGCGCAGATCGACGACCACGTCGAGGATCGCCCCCCGGACGCAGGTGATGTACTTGGCCTGCCCGGGCGGGACGTCGGCGAAATGGACGCCGCGCAGGGCACCGCGGGCCGAGATCGAGCAGTTGGCCTGTGCGAGGTGCAGGGGATGCCCGGTCTGCTTCTGGAGCAGGTCGCTCCGGAACCACTCGTGGAACGAGCCCCGGCCGTCGCCGTGCACACGGGGGGAGAACGAGAAAGCGCCTTTGATGCCGAGTGGATCCACATGCGCAAGAATGCCACACGGTTCCCCGCAGATATGGACGTCACATGAGAGCTGAGAGTGGAAGCGCCCACCCGAGGGCTTTCCTCCGGGCCGCGGGCCGCGTCGGCGCGGCGTCCCTGGCCGTGACGGCGACGGCGGCGACGACGGTGACCGCCGCTGCGGTGGCCGGGACCGCCGAGGTCGCCGAGGTCGCCGGCACCACCGGGGTCACCGGCGTCGTGGAGGCCGCCGGGATCGCCGGGATCGCCGCGGTCGCGGACGCCGCCGGAGACCCGGTCGCGCGCCCGGCGCCGACGGTGTCGCCCGCGCCGACGACCGCGTTCCGGCCGTCCGACGCGAGGCTGGCGAGTCCCGCCGGGCTGGTGGCCGGGGTGGCGCATCCGGACGTGTGGTGGACGCTCGGCGCCGGCGGCGGCAAGGCCCGGCTGTTCGCCCTCGGCGCCGACGGCCGGACCCGCGCGGTGTACACGCTGTCCGGGGTGACCGGCCGCGCGCCCGACGCGCTCACCATCGTCAAGGGCGCCTCGGGCGGCGCCGGCCTGTTCCTCGGCGACCTGAGCAGGGGCCGCAAGGGGAGCCTCACCCTGTACCGCGTCGCCGAGCCCGCCACACTCGCGGACGGGACGCTGCCCGCCAAGCCGTACAAGGTCGGCTACCCCGACGGGGGCCACGACGCCGCGACCCTGCTCGCCGAGCCGCGCGAGGGCCGGATGTACATCATCACCGAGGCCGCGTCCGCGGCGGCCGTCTACGCGCTGCCCGGCGCGCTCGGGCCGCAGGTGAACGGGCTGACGCGGCTGCGCACGCTGCCGTTCGGGGTGCGCGGCGGCGGGTTCGCGCCGGACGGCCGGGTCGTGCTGCGGACCACCGCCGACGTGCGGGTGCTCGCCGGGATCCGCGACAAGATCACGCAGGTGATCCGCACCGCCGCGCAGACCGGGACGGAGGTGTTCGGCGTCGCCGCCGACGGGCGCCGGGCGCTGATGGCCGACCGGGGGTCCCGGCCGGTGTTCCGCGCCGTGCCGCTGCCCGCGCCGGCGAAACGGGCCGCGTCCCGCGCGGGCGGGGCCGACGCGCCGCCCGCGGGCCAGGAGGAGAAGGCCCCGGTGTCGTTCCCGGCGAAGTCGGGGCCGCCCGGCGGGCTGCTCGGCACCGGCGCGCTGGTCGGGCTGGGCCTGCTAGGCGTGCTGGGTGCCGTGTTCTACCTGGTGGGACGGCGGCGCAGCGGCTGACGGTCCGCCGGGAAGCGCCGGGTGGCCGGATCCGGCGTGCCGCTACTCGGCATATCCCGAATCGGCGTACCCGGCGTCGGTGTACTCCGGATCGGCGGGGCTCGCCGTCACGGTCGGGCCCGCCGCCGCGAGCGGACCGGCGTGCTCGGCCGCGTCATCGGGCGGGTCGCCGCCCTGGCGGCGCAGCGTCTCGGTCCACGCGATCAGCAGCAGCAGCCAGATGCCCGAGACGTTGGCGGGGGCGGCCAGTCCCTCGGTGGTCATGCTGTCGGCCAGGAAGAAGCCGAGGATGCCGAGCAGCATGCCCGCGTCCGACCGGAGGGTGCGGTGCCGGGCCAGCATGAGCAGCACGAACCCGAGCGTCAGCAGCAGCCCGGCGAAGATCGCGGCGCCGACCGCGCCGTTGTCGACCAGCGCGTTGATGAAGGCGTTGTGCCCGCCGCCGAGGCCGATGTCGTCGAGGAACAGCCCGCGCGAGGCGCCGAGCCCGCGGCCGAAGACCGGGGACTCGGCGTAGGCCTTCATCGCCAGCGCCCACAGGTCGGTCCGCGAGTTGAGCGAGGCCAGCTTCTCGGTCGTCTCGCCGCGCGCCACGAACGCGAGGATCGTGTCGGAGAAGGCCAGCACGCCGAGCGCGGCCACCGCGGCGCCCAGCACCAGCACGTCGACCCGGCCCCGGGGGCCGCGCGCGGTGAACAACAGCACCACGAGCCCGGCCGCACAGCCGAGCGCAGCCCCGCGGGTGCCGGTCATCACCAGCGCGCCCACCAGCACGGCCATGGCGCCGGCGTAGAAGGCCGGATGCCAGAGCCGCTCCTGGGGGGCGTTCCAGCGGATCAGGTAGCCGACCGTGAGCAGGACCGCGATGCCCAGGTAGACCCCGGCGATCACCGGATGGACGAACAGCCAGTTGAACCGGTCCTCGGTGTGCTTGGTGCGCGGGAACGGGTGCGCGACGCCGATCGCGACCGAGACCAGCACGATCGCGATGAAGGTGTGCGCGAGCCGGCGCAGGTCGGCGCGGGTGGCGCGGGTCGCGAGGGTGTGCGCCACCAGCATCGTGATCAGCAGTTGCCCGCCGCGGACCACGCCGAGCGACTTGAACGGCGACCACAGCGAGGACATCGCCACGAACCCGGCGAACGCCCACCCGGCGAACAGCAGTCCGGTGGTGCGGCGGGTCGGTAGACGCAGCCCGAACCGGTAGACCAGGAACAGCGCCGCCAGCCCGTAGATCCCGATCTCCAGCAGCACCGTCAGGTCGGCGCTGCCGCCGACGGCCTGGTCGATGTCGCGGCTGCGGAGCTTGTAGTCGCTGGCCAGCATGATGGCCAGCGGCAGCACGAGCGTCCATCGTCCGGCCGAGGGCGCGGGCGGTCTGCGGCGCGGGAGCAGGCTGGTGACGGGCACGTCAGGACTCGCTGATCCAGGCGCCCATGTGCCGGGTGCCGGCGGGCCGGTCGAGCAGCCCGGCGATCGCGCCCGGGAGCGGCTGGGCCGCCGAGCCGTCGGCCTCGGAACGCAGGGCAGGTTTGAGCGCGCCGTCCGGTCCGGTGCCGTGCTCGGTGCGGTGCGTCCGGCCCTGCGCCTCCTGGCCGGTGGCGGAGCGGAAGTCTCCGAGGTCCGGGAACGTGCCGGACGCGCCGCCGTCCTTGGGCCAGAGCACCAGCCCGCGCGGCGAGACCGAGCCCGGTCGCACGTACAGGTTGCCGTTGAGGGTCAGGCCCATCTGCGCGCCGCTGCGCTGGTGGGAGTGGTCCTCCACGCACAGCAGGCAGTCGACGGAGCCGACCCCGGTCGCGGGCCCGTCGAAGGCGTTGTTGCTCATCGTGATCTTGCCGGTGAGCCAGGTCATCTCCGGATCGGGCTGCTTCTGCCGGGGGTCGCGGCCGGGCGTGCCGGGGACGCCGGGACGGCGCTTGTCCTGCACCAGGTGCACGCCGCGCGCGTTGCGGGCGAAGGTGTTGTTCCAGATCTGCACGTCGGAGGTGTTGTTGACCTTGAGGCCGGTGCCGCCGTTGTCGCGGACGACGTTGCCCGCGACCACGGCCTTGGCGCTCAGCTCCAGCGCGATGCCGTGGTCGGCGTTGCGCGCGACGCGGTTGCCGGTCAGCGTGATGTCGTAGACCGACTCGTCGAGCCAGAGGCCCTTGCCGAAGTTGTCGGCGGTGAGGCTGCCGGTGACCGTCACGCCGCGGGACCGGGTGACCTTGATGCCGCCGGAGACCGGGGAGTACTTGAAGTGCTCCACGTTGTTGTGGGTGCTGCGCACGCCCTTCAGCCGCAGGTCGTCGGCGTAGTTGGCGTGCACGCCGAGCATTCCGCTACCGGTGGTGGTGACCTGCTGGACCCGGGCGCTCCCGGCCAGGACGCTGAGGCCGGTGGTGGCCGAGTCGGTGACCGCGATGTTCTCGACGGTCACGTTGGGCGCGACCACCTTGACGCTGCCCATCTGGGGGAGCGCGGTCGCGTAGCGGCGCACGCCGATCCCGCGCAGCACCGTGCCGGCGCCGCGGATGGTGATCGCCTCGTCGAGGGTGCTGGCCCGCACGTCGTGGCCGCGCGGGTCGGCCCCCATGACGAGCCGCCGGGCGCCCTCGTCGACGTAGAAGGTGCCGCCCTTGACCTCGCCGCGCGAGCCGACCTGCCGCTGCGCGCGGCCGTCGATCCAGACCTGGTCGGGGTGCGCGGCCATCGGGTGCTGGGGCGAGACGAACTGGAAGTCGTCGTCGCCGCTCGCCGCGGCGCCCGCCGTGTAGGTGGGGCTGGCGTCGAACCTGGCCGTCCAGCCGTCCCTGACCCACGCGCCGCCGCGCGGCGTCCACGCCTCGACGGGGGAGCTGCCGTCGAACCAGACGGCCTCGCGCGGGTGGGACTGGATGGTCAGCTGCTTGCCCGCCGGGACGGTCACTGACTCGTGGTAGACGCCGCCGCGCACCACGATGGTGTCCTTCGTGCGGGCCTTCGCGATCGCCTTGGCCACCGTGCGCAGCGGCTTGCCGGCGCTGCCCGCGGCCGAGTCGCTGCCCGACGGCGACACCACCAGCGCCCCGTCGGGCACCTTGTAGTCGGTGCTGCCGACGGCCGCCGCGCCGGACGGTCCGGCCGGAGGGGCGGCCGAGACGGAATGGATCGCGCGCGGAAGCTGCCAGCCGAGCACCCCCACCCCGATGACCACGGGCAGGGCGAGCACCTTGACGATCAGCGCTCGCTGCGAGCCGCGCGACCTGGCCGCCACCTGACCCCCTGGGCTGGGTTCCATCATGAAGCTACCCTTTTCAGTGCTTGAGCGAGCCCGCGAAGACGGCCGTCTTGTGAGTGGCGTCGAAGCTGACGCCGAGCGCCACCGACTTGTAGCCCGTCGCGGGCAGGTCGAACGCATACGACGCGGTCCGGTTCTTGCCCGGTGCGACCGTGCCGTAGAAGTCGTTGAGGTTGGCGTAGGAGGTGGGGGTCGCCTGCTCCTGCCGGGGCCCGTACTTGGCGAGCACCTTGACCTTGTTGAGGTCGAGCGCCTTGCCGGATCCGTTGGTGAAGCGCAGTGTGAAGATGGTGAGCTGCTTGCCGGTCATCTCGCCCGGCCCCTGGGCCTTGTTCTTCACATAGCGGACGTCGCTGACCGCGACGGTGACCTTGTCGTCGTAGGTCACCGGCTTGCGCAGGCCCGTCGTCGACTTCAGCGTCAGCGACCCGGGAGCGGCGGTGGCGTCCTTCGGGGCCTGCTCGCTCGGCGGCGGGGGCGGCGGCCCGGGCTTGTCGGCGGCCTTGTCCTTCCCGCCCGAGCAGCCCGTCAGCGCCAGCGCCAGCGCCAGCACCGCGCCTGTCGCGGCCAGATGCTTGGGCGGACGCGATCCCGGGTGGGACATGCGGTCTCTCCTCGATCTTCGATGCGGGATTGGGGATGTGTCCAGGAACGGCCGTGGCGGAGGAGGCCGGAAGACCTGGAGTTAGCGACAGGTTACTCTTTCATTACTTCTGTGACCGTGGGGTCTCGGGAGCTTTTGGGGCAGGGGAACCATCTCGTGAGATCTCAGTCGCTGCCGGGCCTTCCACCCCGGAGAGCGCGCCGCGCCCGCCGCGCGGGAAGAGCGGCCGTCGCCGTCGTGACCGTCCTTTCGACCGCGCTGCTCGGTGCCGTGGCCCTGCCCTCCGGGGCGGCGATGGCCGACACCGCTCCACCTGCCGCGCCACCGGCCACGGTGACCGCCGACCCGTTGCCGACGTGGCAAGTCAACGGTGTCGTGTGGAGCATGGTCACCGTTGGCGACACGGTATACGCGACCGGTAACTTTACCAAGGCGCGCCCGCCCGGCACGGCAGAAGGCGATGAGAAGGAGGTCGCGCGGGGCAACATCCTGGCGTTCGACCTCGCGACCGGCGACCTGGTCACCTCGTTCGACCACTCGCTGAACGGGCAGGGGCTGCGCATCGTGGCGTCCCCGGACGGCAAGCGCGTGTACGTCGGCGGCGAGTTCACCACCGTCGACGGCCAGGCCCGCTCGCGGGTCGCGGCCTTCGACACCGCCACCGGAGCACTCGACACCGCGTTCGCGCCGACGGTCTCCGCCAAGGTGCGCGGCATCGCCGCCTCCAACACGACGGTCTACCTCGGCGGCAACTTCTTCAACGTCAACGGCAAGTCGCGGAGCCGGCTCGCCGCGGTGAAGGCGTCCGACGGCGCCAACATCGACACCTGGAAGCCGACCGCAGACGACGACGAGGTGATGGCGCTGGCGCTCGCGCCCGGCGGCGACCGCGTCCTGGTCGGCGGCAAGTTCCAGAAGCTGAACGGCGCTGCGACGGTCGGCGTCGGGGCGATCGACGCCACCAGCGGCGCCAGCGCCCCATGGAGCAGCCGCCCGATCCCCACCAAGACCGGTACCAACGCGCTGTCCTGGGTGACCGACCTGTACGTGTCAGGCGACACCGTCTACGGCGCCGCCAACGGCGAGGGCTACCACTGGTACGACGGACGGTTCGCGGCCAAGGCCGCCACCGGCGACCTCGTGTGGCTCGACAACTGCTACGGCGCGACGTACGGAATCTTCGCGCAGGGCCAGTCGGTCTACAGCGTCTCGCACGCGCACGATTGCGCCTCCCTCGGCGCGTTCCCCGAGACCACCCCGCAGACCTGGCACCGGGCGCTCGCCGAGACGGCCTACCCCACCGGCACCGACCAGGCCGCGCCCGGCGCTAACAGCAACTACAACAAGCAGCCGATCCCGAGCCTGTTGCAGTGGTTCCCGACCCTGGCGATGGGCGCGTTCACCGGGCAGTACCAGGCCGCTTGGTCGGTCACCGGCAACTCCGACTTCATCGCGCTCGGCGGCGAGTTCCCGCGCGTGAACGGCAAGGCCCAGCAGGGGCTGGTGCGGTTCGCGCTCAAGGACAAGGCGCCCAACAAGACCGGCCCGCAGGCCGACGAGGTGGGCACGCCCACCGCGCAGAGCGTCCCCGGCGGGGCCCGCGTGTCCTGGAAGACCACCTGGGACATGGACGACGCCACGCTCAAGTACGAGGTGCTGCGCGACAACGGCACCACCCCGGTCGGGACGGTCCAGAAGGCCAGCACCTTCTGGGACAAGCCGACCGTCGCGTTCACCGACTCCGGCGCCCCGGCGGGGACCTCGCACACCTACAAGATCCGGGTCTCGGACGCGGCCGGCAACGCCGTGACCAGCCCGGCGTCCAACGCGGTCACGCCCGGCGCGGGCGGCGGCGCGGCCGGGCCGTACTCGGCCGAGGTGAACGGCGACGGCGCCCAGGCGTACTGGCGGCTCGGCGCGGGCGGCGACCGCACCGTGTACGACATCGCGGGCGCCAACGACCTCACCCTCGCCGCCGGCGCCACACGCGGGCAGACCGGCGCCATCGCGGGCGACGACGACAAGGCGGTGCAGTTCACCGGCACCTCCACCGGCACCTCCGGCAGCGGCGCCGCGCCCACCCCGGGCGGCTTCAGCGTCGAGGCGTGGGTGAAGACCACGTCCACGACCGGCGGGAAGATCATCGGGTACGGCAACAAGGCCGCCGGCGCGAGCAGCAGCTTCGACCGGCACCTGTACCTGAGCAACGACGGCCGCGTCCTGTTCGGCGTCTACCCGGGCTCGGTCAAGACGGTGCAGAGCGCGGCGGGCTTCAACGACGGCAAGTGGCACCACGTCGCCGGCACGCTCGACGGGCAGGCCGGGATGAAGCTGTACGTCGACGGCGCGCAGGTCGCGGCCGACGCCGACGTCACCAGCGCCCAGGCGTACGCCGGGTTCTGGCGGGTCGGCGGCGACGGGCTCGGCGGCTGGACGTCCGCGCCCACCAGCGGCTACCTGAACGGCGCCATCGACGAGGCGGCGGTCTACCCGCAGGCGCTGACCGCCGCGCAGGTCGCCAAGCACCATGGGCTCGGCGCGGGCACGGTCACGCCCAACAAGCCGCCGGTGGCCGCGTTCACCGCCGCGTGCGAGCAGCTCGTCTGCGCCTTCGACGGCTCCGGCTCGGCCGACCCGGACGGGACGATCGCGAGCTACGCCTGGGACTTCGGCGACGGCCAGACCGGTACCGGCGCCAAGCCGTCGCACACCTACGCGGCGGCCGGCGACCACACCGTCAAGCTCAAGGTCACCGACGCCGACGGCGCGACCGACGAGGTCACCCACACCGTCACGGCGCGATCGCGGACGCTCGCGGCCGACGCGTTCGGCCGCACGGTCGCGTCCGGCTTCGGCACCGCCGACACCGGCGGCGCCTGGACGGGCGTCGGCGCGGCGGGCGGGCTGTCGGTCGCGGACGGCACCGGCCAGATCACGATGGCCGACCCGAAGGCGTCTGCGGGCGCGTACCTCAACGACGTGTCCACCGAGTCGAGCGACCTGACCCTCAAGGTCGCCACCGACAAGGACGGCACCGGCAACGGGGTCTACTTCTGGGCGGTGGGACGCCGGGTGAACGGCGCGGGCGAGTACCGGGCCCGCATCAGGTTCCGCCCGTCCGGCGTCGTCTCGCTCCAGCTCAGCCGGACCGACACGGCGCAGGCCGAGACCGCCATCGGCGCCGAGCAGACCGTCGCGGGCCTGACCTACGCGCCGGGCCGGGCGCTGCGGATGCGGCTCCAGGTCACCGGCGGCTCGCCGACCACGCTGAAGGCCAAGGTGTGGGCCGACGGCGCCGCCGAGCCCGACTGGCAGGTCACCCAGACCGACGCCACCGCCGGCCTCCAGGCCGCCGGCTCGGTCGGGGTGCGGACCTACCTGGCCGGGAATGCCACCAACGCGCCGGCCATGGTGTTCGTGGACGACCTCGCGGCGGTCACCGAATAGGGCCCGTACGGCACACGACTCCTGAAGGCGCCCCGGGGTTTACCTCCCGGGGCGTTTTCTTTTCTTTACCCGCCAGGACGCCCTGACCTAGGGGGACGATTAGATGCGCATCACAATTTCATAAGTTGTGGGCGAGTCGGATCGGGCCAAGCATTACGATCTCCAGACCGTGTGGCCGTAGGGGCCGCACGGGGTTATGGGCAGGGGAACCGACTCGTGAAAGCTGCAACGCGTCAGCGCCGGATCGGAGTACTGGCGTCCGCCACACTTCTCGGCGCTGCCCTCATCCCGGCCGCGAGCGCGACGGCCGACACCGCCCCGGGGAAGGGGCTCCCGGCGACCGTGACCGCCGAGCCGCTGCCGACCTGGCAGGTCAACGGCGTGGTGTGGAGCATGGTCACCGTCGGCAACACCGTCTACGCGACCGGCAACTTCACCAAGGCGCGCCCGCCGGGCACCGCCGAGGGCAACGCGAAGGAGGTCGCGCGGCGCAACATCCTGGCGTTCGACCTCACCACCGGCAACCTGATCACCTCGTTCAACCACTCGCTGAACGGGCAGGGGCTGCGCATCGTGGCGTCCCCGGACGGCAAGCGCGTGTACGTCGGCGGCGAGTTCACCACCGTCGACGGCCAGGCCCGCTCGCGGATCGCGGCCTTCGACACCGCCACCGGCAAGCTCGTCGCCGGGTTCGCGCCGAAGGTGTCCAACAAGGTGCGCGGCATCGCCGCCTCCAACAGCACCGTCTACATCGGCGGCAACTTCTTCAACGTCAACGGCAAGTCGCGGACGAGGCTCGCCGCGGTGAAGGCGTCCAACGGCGCCAACATCGACACCTGGAAGCCGACCGCCGACGACGACGAGGTGATGGCGCTCGCGCTCGCGGGCAGCCGCGTCATCGTGGGCGGCAAGTTCCAGAAGCTGAACGGCACCAACAAGGTCGGCATCGGCGCGGTCAACACCGCCGACGGGTCGCTGGGCAAGTGGACCAGCCGCCCGATCCCGACCAAGCTCGGCAAGAAGTTCTCCTATGTCACCGACCTGTTCGTCTCCGGTGACACGGTGTTCGGCTCCGCCAACGGCGAGGGCATGCACTGGTACGACGGACGGTTCGCCGCCAAGACGGCCGGCGGCGCGCTGATGTGGCTCGACAACTGCTACGGCGCCACGTACGGCGTCTTCGCGACCGGGCAGACGGTCTACAGCGTCTCGCACGCGCACAACTGCGAGTCGCTGGGCGCGTTCCCGGACACGACACCGGAGACCAACCACCGCACGCTCGCCGAGACGCGCGCCGCGACCGGCACCGACAAGGCGCCTCCGGGCACCAACAGCAACTACAGCAAGCAGCCCGTCCCGACCCTGCTGCACTGGTTCCCGACCCTGGCGATGGGGTCGTTCACCAAGCAGTACCAGGCCGCGTGGGCCATCACCGGCAACGCCAACTACCTTGCGCTCGGCGGCGAGTTCCCGCGCGTGAACGGCAAGAGCCAGCAGGGCCTGGTCCGGTTCGGTATCAAGGCCAAGGCGCCCAACAAGTCCGGCCCGGTCAAGGCCGACCTGGCGGTGCCCAAGGCGAGCACCGTGGCGCTGACCAAGAAGATCAAGGTGTCCTGGAAGTCCACCTGGGACATGGACAACCGCACCCTGAAGTACGAGGTGCTGCGCGACAAGGGCACCACGGCGATCGGCACGCTGTCGCAGAGCTCCGCGTTCTGGACCCGGCCGGAGCTCAGCTTCACCGACGCGAACCCGCCCGCGGGCAAGCACACCTACAGGATCCGGGTGACCGACCCGCTGGGCAACTCCGTCACCAGCGACGCCAGCGGTTCCGCGGGCAAGTGATCCGGAAGTACTGACCAGGGTCCCCCCTGACCCGTTCGCGCCTCGGTGGAGGACCACCGGGGCGCGAGCTCGTCTCACGTCAGGGCCAGATCCGGCTGCCCGCCGGGTGAGTCGCCCGTGCGGCGCGGGGCCCGTCCGCCTGACCACATCCGGTCAGGCGGACGGGCCCCGCGGATCATTTGCGGGGACGGACGGTCTTGCGGGTCAGGCGGCGTGCGGCCAGGTCCTCGCAGAGGCGCTCGTACGAGGCCGCCACGTCGTCCCACACGTAACGCTCGGCGGCGCGCTTCCGGGCCGCGGCGCCGCGGTCGGCGGCCTCGCCGGGGGCCGCCTCGGCGGCCTCGACCTCGGCCGCCAGGGACGCCGCGTCACTGAAGAAGCGGCCTGCCTCCACACCGAGGACCTCGCGGTTGAAGTTGACGTCGTAGGCCACCACGGACGCCCCGGCCCCCATCGCCCGCAGGAGGGACGGGTTGGTGCCGCCGACCGAGTGCCCGTGCAGGTAGGTCAGCGCGCCCGCGTACAGGGCGTCGAGGAGGTCCTGGTCCCAGACGCCGCCGAGGAAGGTGATCCGCGGGTCGTCGCCCGCGAGCTCCTTGACCTCGGCGGTATAGGCGTCGGCGTACGGGGCGGAGCCGACGACCACGAGCGGCTTGGTGGCGCCGCTGCGCCGGTAGCCCTCGACCGCCACGTGGACGTGGTTCTCCGGCTCGAAGCGGGCGACCACCAGATGGAAGCCGCCGGGCTCGTAGCCCGCCTCGGCCAGCTTGGCGGTGTCGGTCTCGTGCAGGATCGGCGCGCCGTAGGCGATGAAGACCGACTCGGCGGCGAACCGCTCGCGGTAGTAGTCCTGGATGCCGACCGCGTCGGCGATCAGCGCGTCCGACCAGCGGACCGAGAGGGACTCGGCGGCGCGGTAGTAGCGCCGTCCGGTGCCGCTCCACTTGGTGCGCTTCCACTCCAGGCCGTCCACGTGGGTGGCCACCGGGACGCGCAGGGTGCGCAGCACCGGCAGGAGCGGGGAGTTGGCCGCGTTGAAGACCAGCGCCACGTCCGGACGGCGGCGGGCCGCGTGCAGGACCGACAGGCCGGTGTGGCTGAGGGTCTCGGCGACCTTCTTCTTCACCGCGGGCAGATGGACCAGCTTCATTCCGAGGTATTCGGGCTCGGGGTGCCGTTCGCCCCGGCAGTAGACGGTGACCTCGTGACCCGCCGCGGCGAGCCGTTTGCCGATCTCCTCCACCGCCGTCTCGAAGCCGCCGTACCTTGCCGGCACGCCGCGAGTCCCTACCATGGCGATGTGCACCCTGGCCCCCAGTCTGTTTACGTTGCCTTTTGTGCTAATCCGCACAGGCTATGCGGAAGGTGCGATGCGTCTCGGCGGTAAACGAGAGTTAATCTGAGAGCGGCGGGAGACTGGTATCCGGTGAACCCGCACGATCGTGAA
This sequence comes from Actinomadura xylanilytica, assembly GCF_030283145.1. GTDB lineage: Bacteria > Actinomycetota > Actinomycetes > Streptosporangiales > Streptosporangiaceae > Spirillospora > Spirillospora xylanilytica. Next base: position 1,971,698 of record NZ_JASNWE010000001.1, on the reverse strand, counting down.
GGTGGGGATGTGGGCGCACGAGACGCGAAGTCCGTCGTGGTGCTGGCGCACCCGTCACCCGATCTCTACGGCTCGGACCGGATGCTCATCGAGTCGGTCCGGGCGCTGGCGCCCGACTGGCGGGTGCTGGTGACGCTGCCGGCGGGCGGGCCGCTGTCGGCCGCGCTGGCCGAGGCCGGGGCCGAGATCGTGATCCTGCCCGTGCCGGTGCTCCGCAAGGCGTACATGTCGCCGCTCGGGCTGGTGCGGCTGGCGTTCGCCGCGACGCGGGCGCTCCCGGCGGCGTGGCGGCTGCTGCGTCGCGAGCGGGCCGCGGTGCTGTACGTCAACACGGTGACCATCCCGCTGTGGCTGGTCGCGGCGCGGCTCGCCCGCGTCCCGGCGCTGTGCCACGTGCACGAGGCCGAGGACGGCGTGCCCCGCCCGGTGCGCGCCGCGCTGTCGCTGCCGCTGCGGCTGGCCCGCACGCTGGTGGTCAACAGCCGGGCCAGCGCCGCGGCGCTCGGCGGCGCGGGCCGGCGCGGCCAGGTGATCTATAACGGGGTGGACGAGCCCGGCCGGGTGACCGAGCCGCGCGCCGAGCCGGGTCCGCCGGCCCGGATCGCGCTGGTCGGACGGCTGTCGCCGCGCAAGGGCTCCGATGTCGCGGTCCGGGCCGCCGGACTGCTCCGCGAGCGCGGGTACGATACGTCCCTGACCCTGGTCGGCGACATCTTCCCGGGGTACGAGTGGTTCGAGGCCGAGCTGCGCGAGGCGGCCTCCGGCGAGGTGGTCTTCGCGGGCTTCCGGCCGTCGGTCTGGGAGTCGTTCGCCGAGGCGGACATCGCGATCGTCCCCTCCCGGGTCGAACCGTTCGGTAACGTCGCGGTCGAGGCGATGCTGGCCGGCCGGCCGGTGGTCGCCAGCGCCACCCAGGGGCTGGTCGAGATCGTCACCGACGGCGAGAACGGCGTCCTGGTCCGGCCGGACGACCCGGCCGCGCTGGCCGACGGCATCGCCCGCCTGCTCGACGACTGGAACGGCGCGCTGGCGATGGCCAAGCGGGCCCGAGCGGACGCCGCACGGCGGTTCGGCAAGGACCGTTACCACCGCGAGCTGCGGGAGGCCGTCCGCAGCCTCGCCGCCCCTGCCCACGCCCTCACGAGGACTCAGAGCCGCTGATGACTGCACAGACTCCCGTCCCGGCCACTCCGGAGATCAGTCTCGTCGAGGCCGTCTGGCGCTACCGCCTGATGTCGCTCATCATCGTGCTGGCGTCCGTGCTCGCCTCGGTCGCCGCCACCCAGATCATGTTCAGCAGCGTCACCGCCACCGCGCGGTTCGCCGTCACCGACCCGACCAACAACAACAACGTGCTGCGCATGGGCGTGGTCTCCGGTCAGGGGTACGCGACCTACACGGCGCAGCGCGCCGCGTTCGCCGGGTCCGCGCCGGTGCTGGCCCGCGCCGCGCAGATCGTCAAGGAGAAGAGCGGGCCGGCGCTGACCGGTGAGCAGCTCCGCGGCCGGGTGAAGACCTCCAGCAAGCCCGACGGCGGCGTGGTGATCGTGACCGCCGGTGGCGGCGACATGGCCGAAGCGGCGGCGATCGCCAACTCGGTGCTCCAGGCGTACAAGGAGGTCACGGTCTCCACCAACGTCACCAAGCTGGACGAGCAGATCAAGAACATCCAGGGCATGGAGCGCAAGGTCACCCAGGACCTCGAGCTCACCCCGAACGCCGGCTCCCGCACCTACCGGACGCTCGCCGCCCAGCTCACCAAGCTCCAGACCGAGGAGAGCGGCCTGCTGTCGGCCCGGTCCAAGACCAACGACGGCCTCCAGTTCCTCGACACCGCCGACCCGACCGCCGCGTCCGGCAGCAAGCTGCCGCAGAACGCCGTGATCGGCCTGGCCATCGGGCTGATCGTGGCCTGCGTGGTGTCGTTCCTGCGCGCCTCGGCGCCGGGCCGCCGCACCCGTCCGGCGGGCGCGTTCGGCGCCCCGGTGGAGGGCGGCCCGCTGGGCGGCGGGCCGGTGAACGGGGGCCCGGTGAACGGCGGGCTGCCGGGCTCCGGGCCGATCCCCGAGCTTCTGTCGGGACGCTCGAGCGCGGTGGGCGGCCGGCACTCCGAGGAGTCCGCCCGCGCCGCCGAGCAGGCGCCGCCGCCCAACGAGCGGCCCCGCGGGGCGCGCCGGGCGCGGGGCCGCCAGGCGCCCCCGCCGACCGACCGGTCCGGCCGGGTGTGGACCTCCGAGGAGGTGCACGGCCTCGCCGCCACCGCCACCTCGCCGGCGTCCGCCACCACCGCGCTCCCCGCGACCCCGCCGCCGGTCGACATCGACCACGACCTGAAGGGGCTCAACGGGGTGAACGGCTCCCGCGGCCGTCCGACGGGCCGCGCCAACGGGGCGGCGCCGCGCGGCAAGTCCCCGTCGCCCTCGCAGTCGCCGGGCGCGCAGGGCACGCCCGGCTCGCGCGGCAAGGGCTCGCACGCCAAGGGCCGTCCCGACAAGCTCGCCGACGACGACAAGCCCTCCCCGGTCGAGCCCCTCATCGACCCCTTCGCCGAGGGCGGCGACCCGACCCGCACCGCCGAGGACATCGGCCGCGCCGCCAAGCGGGCCAAGCCCGCGCCTGGCAGGCGCGCCCCCGACAAGGGCTCCGGCAAGGGCACCGGAGACTCGTCCCTGATGCATTACGACCTGGACAGGTGAGCCCGGCCGCAGCGGGGCGCGTCGCGGGGAAGGTCGGGCGTCTTCTGGCGTCGGCCGGCGGCGCCGTCACCGTCCAGTTCGTCACGGCGGGCGGCAGCCTGCTGGTCCAGGCCCTGGCGGCCCGCACCCTCGGCGCGTCCGGCTACGGCGCGTACGCGCTGTTCTTTGCCGTGCTGGTGATGATCACCTCGGTGCAGACCAGCTGGGTCGGCGACACCCTCACCGTCTACGACCGGTTCGAGCCGCGCATCCGCGGCGCGCTGCTGCTGTCGGTGGCCGGCACCGTGGTGGCCGGCGCCGCCGTCGGCGCGGTCGTCGCGGTGGTGATGGGGCTGGCCGGACCGGCGGGCATCGCGCTGTTCGCGCTGCTGGTCGCGCTCTGGCTGCTGAACGAGACCGGGCGGCGGATCTTCACCGCGCGGATGGAGTTCTGGCGGCTGACGGCCAACGACGCCTGCTACCTGCTGACGACGCTCGCGACCCTCGGCGCCGCCCTCGGCCTCGGCGCGGACGCGTCGGTCGAGCTGCTGCTCGCCGCGATGTGCGTCGGCTGCCTGTCCTCGATCGCGCTGGCCCGGCTGCGGCTGCCCGCCGCCGAGTACGCGCGGGCGCCGCTGCGCGGCACCGCGTTCCGCGAGATCGCCGGATTCGCGTGGTGGCGATCGATCCAGGCGGGCATCCGGCCGAGCGCGCTGCTGGTCGCCCGCATCATGATCGCCGGATTCGCGTCGACCGCGGCGCTGGCCGGGGTCGAGGCGGCGCGGTTGCTGCTCGCGCCCGCGCTGACCTTCGTGAACGGCGCGGGCTGGTTCCTGCTCGGCGACTTCGCCAAGGCCGAGCGGGCCGGCACGCCGATGCGCGCCCGGCAGGCGGTCCGGGCCTGCGGCCTGATGGCCGGGATCGCGCTGGTGATGAGCCTGGCCGGCATTCTGCTGGTCGACTGGCTGGGTCCGCTGGTGACCGGCGGGTCCTTCGAGGTCGACCGCACCGCGCTGGCCGGATGGGGCGTCTACGCGGTCTGCTTCGCGTGCACGCTCCCGCTGGCGAGCCTCGCCACGGCGCGCAAGCGGTCCCGCACGGTGTTCACCATCCGCGGCGTCGAGAGCGTCACCGGGCTGCTCGTCCTGACGGCCCTGCTGATCTCCGACCCGGCGCACGCCGCGTACGCCCCGTACTGCCTGGGCGGCGGCGGGCTGGTATCGGCGGCGCTGCTGTGGCGGATGCTCCGCAAGGGCGACCCGCCGCGCGAGGCGTCGTCCACCGCGGTCTCCTCAGAGGGACACCTCGTCGGCTGACCCGGTCGGTCCGGTCGGCGCCGCGGCCCCGGCCGGGCCGGCGGGTGCCGTGCGTCCCGCGCTCGCGTCCACCGGGCCGGCGACGGCGGCGTGGCGGCGGCGCAGCACGAGCCAGGCGCCGGTGGCGGCGGCGACCAGGCCGACGAGCGTCCAGGCCAGCGGGACGGCGCCCAGCCCGAACATCTTGAGCGCGGAGGCCACCAGGACCACGGCCAGGACGCGGCGGATCAGGCCGCCGGGCGCCCGCGAAGAGATCTTGGAGCCGAGGTAGACGCCGGGGATCGAACCGGCCAGCAGCGCGACGGTGACCTCCATGTGGAAGTCGCCGAACAGCAGGTGCCCGAGCGCGGCGGCGAACACCAGCGGCACCGCTTGGAGCAGGTCGGTGCCGACGAGCTGGTTGGCCTTCAGCGCCGGGTACAGCGCGAGCAGCGCCACGATGATCAGCGAGCCGGAGCCGACCGAGGTGACGCCCACGACCAGGCCGCCGACCAGCCCGACCAGCACGGTCGGCACCGGCCGGACGACGATCTCGGGCGCCGCGCCGCCGCTCCCCTCGTCGCCGGTCCCGCCGTCCGCACCGCCGCCCCGTCCGGCCGTGCGGGTACGGTCGCGCATGGCCTGGTAGCCGCGGAAGACCAGGCCTGCCGCGGCGATGAGCAGTGCGACGCCCATCGCCTTCTGGATCAGATCCTGTATCTGGTCGCCGCCCCCGAGCGCGCGGGCCAGCAGGACGCCGGAGAAGGCCGCGGGGACCGAGCCCACGCACAGCCAGGCCACCAGCCGCAGGTCGATGGTGCCCTGCCGGTAGTGCACCGCACTCCCGATGGGTTTCATGACCGCGGCGGCCACCAGGTCGCTGGAGACCGCGGCGAGCGGGCTGACGCCGAAGAAAGTGACCAGCATCGGCGTCATCAGCGCTCCGCCGCCCATGCCGGTCAGCCCGACGACGATGGCGACCAGGAACGAGCCGAGCGCCATCGTCCAATCGAAGTCCATCGCTATGACCTACCGGGTATATAGGAAAAATCGATTACCAGGGTAAGCACATGACCAGGCGGGACGTCCACCCGGGGGGTCGAATCCCGGGCGGCGGGCCGGACGGGCTCAGGCGGTGCGGACCCAGCCGCCCTCGACCAGCAGGTCGAGCACCCGGGCGACGGCCTCGTCCGGTTCGAGCTGCGAGGTGTCGAGCACCAGGTCGGCGTCGCCCGGGGCCTCGTACGGGTCGGAGACGCCGGTGAACTCGGGGATCAGCCCGGCCCGCGCCTTGGCGTACAGGCCCTTGCGGTCACGGCGCTCGCACTCCTCCAGCGGTGTGGCGACGTGGACCAGCACGAAGTCGCCCGCCGCCGCCACCATCCGGCGCACCTCGGCGCGGGTGGCGGCGTACGGCGCGATCGGCGCGCAGATCGCCACGCCGCCGTGCCGGGTGACCTCGGCGGCGACGTAGCCGATGCGGCGGATGTTGGTGTCGCGGTCCGCCCGGGAGAACGTCAGCCCGCCCGACAGCAGCCGCCGCACCACGTCGCCGTCGAGCAGCGTGACCGTCCGGCCGCCGCGCTCGATCAGGGCGTCCGACAGCCCGCGCGCCACCGTCGACTTGCCCGACCCCGACAGCCCGGTGAAGAACACCGTGAGGCCGCGCTCGAACTTGGGCGGACGGGCCACGGCCAGCTCGGCGGCGACCGCCGGGGGTGTGAACCAGTCGGGGACGGGCTCGCCGCGGTCGAGTAGCTCGCCGAGCCGTTCGGCGGTCAGCTCGGCCTTGACATGGTCGGGCGCGATGCGCGCGACCGGTCGCCACACCTCGACGTCGGCGTCGTAGGCCCACGGCTCGGGCACGACCACGTCCGTCGCGGCGCCCTCGGCCTCGCTTTCGGCCAGCAGGTGGGTCGCGCCGTAGGCGGCGGCGACGTGCGAGCGCAGCAGCACGTCGCGCGCGTGGTCGTGGTCGTCGCGGGCGGGCAGCGGCACCGGGATGATCCGGGCGCCGTCCGGCAGCTCCCTGCGCACCGCGAGCAGCGCCCGCACCAGCGCCTCGTCGTGCTCGCCGCTCAGCAGCGGCAGCACCAGCACGCGCGCGGAGAGCCGCTCGGCGACCTGGCGGAGCTGCCCGAGCTGCTTGCGGTGCAGCGGCTCGCGGGTGGCCACCGCGAGGACGGGGCCCTCGTGGGGTTCGATCTCGTCCGGGCGGCGGCGCAGGCCGTGGAACGGTCCGTGTGCCGGTGCGCGCAGGGCCTCCAGCGGGCCGGCCAGCCGCCGCCCCTTGGTCGTCGGGTCCTGCCAGGACTCGGTGACCTCCAGCACCGCGAGCGGCACGCCCTCGGGGTCCTGGAGCACGACCCGCTCGTGTCCGGTGAGCTCCTCGGGGACCGCGAGGGTGACCGGCACCGGCCACGGGGTGCCGTCGGCGAGCCGCCCGCCCGCGATCACCATGGCGGCGTCGAACGAGCCGAGGAAGCCGGTCAACGGCCGGTACACGCCCGACAGGAGCAGCTCCAGATCGGCCAGCGCCACCGGATCCGGCGTCCAAGTGGGCAGGTCGCGCAGCGTGTCGGGCAGGCCGGCTTCGGCGGTCACCGCGGTCTCCGATCCCGCCCGGGTCCGGGACCCGGGCTGGTGCAGGTCAAATAGGGGTTTCCGGAGAAAATACCGAGGCCGGCGGGTGCGCGCACCTCGGCGCGGCGGCGGGGGCCGGGGGGGAGCGGTCAGATGACCCGGGCGAACCGGTTCTCCGGCTTGCGGATGATCAGGGTCACCTCGCTGTGCGCTGCGGTGAGGCGTCCCCGGCTGAGCGCCGACACCAGCCGGCAGAGCACGCCGGCGAGTCCGGATCCGGTCCCGAGCGCCTCGACGGCGTCCCGTGAGGTGTACTCCTCGGAGATCACCAGCCCGCGCATCACGCAGTACGCGTGCATGCCCTGCCGGGACGCCACCCGGTCGTAGATCGCCGGAGGCGGCGGGACGAACCGCCGCGCGGCGGCCCTGCCCGCGGCGCGCGCGGACCGGGAGCGGCGGGCGGGACGGTGCAGCCGGTTCCACAGCCGCTCGCGCAGGCGGCGCGGCAGCCTGCGGTCGAGGAAGCCGAACGCGGTGTCGCGGTCGCGCAACCGGAGCAGCAGCAGCCCGCCGGGCTTCATCGCGGCCACGAACCGGTCGAGCACCAGCTCGGCGTGCGGGACGCGCTCGACGAGGAACGGGGCGTGCACCACGTCGTAGGCGCGCGGCGGCATCGGCACCGTCCTCAGATCGCCCAGGTGCCAGCCACCGAGGTCGGTGCGGGCCCGGGTGTGCGCGCGCAGCGCGGGGTCCTCCACGTCGACCCCGGTGGACCGGTGCTCGCGGTCGCCGAGGTCGAGCCCGTCGCCCCAGCCGCAGCCCGCCTCCAGGATGTGGATCCGCTGGAGCGGCTTGTCGGCGGCGTACTGGCGCGCGCGTTCCGAGAACAGATCGCCGTCGTTGACCGGCGGCGTACGCAGATCGGTCACAGTCTCGCAGCGTAATCGCCCCACTGCGCACAGTCCGGTATTTGCCGGTTCTCGGTGCGGACGTGTCGCCGTCCGCGACGGTGTCATCGCAGTTCAGTGCGGGGTTTCGCCAGTGTTCACAACCATGACATCGGGGTGGTAAAGAGCTGCTAACGTACGTCTGATCCGCGACGGAACCGGTGGGCCCGGTCGCTTCACGGGCAAGGGGGATGCATGCACGGGGTGGTCGGTTTCTCGCCCGGGGTCTTCGACCTCTTCCACGTTGGGCACCTCGACGTGCTGCGCCGGGCGGACGCGTCCTGTGACCGGCTGGTCGCCGGGATCCTGACCGACGAGCTGGCCGAGCGCCTGCACGGCGCCCGCCCCATCGTCCCGCTGATCGAGCGCATGGAGATCGTGGGCGACGTCCGGCACGTCGACCGGGTCGTCCCGCTCGACGAGGCGGACCTGCGCGGCGTGATGGCCGGGCTCGGCGCCGCGACGCTGTTCACCGGCCGTCCCGACGCCCTGGTGCCGGAGGCCGCCGAGCGCGGGCTGGCCGGCGCCGGAGTGCGCGTAGTGCGGTTCACCGGCACCACCGAGACCGCGAGCCCGGTGCTGCGCGCCGCGCTGACCCGTGGCGGCGACAGCGGCTCGGGCGGGCGCGCGGCGGGCGACGAGCGCAGAAGCTCGGTCGCGTGAGCGCCCCCGTCCAGGACGGCCCGCGCGCCGGCGAGGCGCCGCGCGGCTTCGGCGAGGCGCTGGCGCGGCTGTCGTCGGCGCAAAAGACCACCAAGGGCGCGCCCGCCTACTCGCGCTTCGTCAACCGCAAGCTCGGCCGACTCCTGGCCGCCGTCTCGTACGTAGTGGGGCTGACCCCCAACCAGGTCACCGGCATCAGCGCCTGCTTCACCTTCGCCGGCATCGCGCTGATCGCGCTGGTCGACCCGGCGCCCTGGCTGGGTGTGGCGGTCTGCCTGGCGCTGGTGGTGGGGTACGCCTTCGACGCCGCCGACGGGCAGCTCGCCCGGCTGCGCGGCGGCGGGTCCCCGGCCGGCGAGTACCTGGACCACATGGTCGACAGCCTCAAGATCTCCTCGCTGCACGGCGCGGTGCTGATCTCCTTCTACCGGTTCTTCGACCTCGACCGGTCCGCCTACCTGCTGATCCCGCTCGGGTTCACGGTGGTCGCCGCGGTGATGTTCTTCGGCATGATCCTCAAGGACCTGCTGGCCCGCGCCCGCCGGGCCGCCACCGGCGCGGCGCCGCCGCCGGCCGCCGCGCCGTCCACGCTGCGCTCGCTGCTGGTGATCCCGACCGACTACGGGCTGCTGTGCGTGGCGTTCCTGCTGCTGGGCGCCCCGACGGTGTTCCTGCCGCTGTACGCGCTGATCTTCGCGGGCAACCTGCTGTTCCTGCTGGCCGCGTCGGTCAAGTGGTTCCGCGAGGTGGAGCGCCTGTGACCGCCGCGGGCCCCGGCCGGACGGGCGTGGTGGGCTACGTGCCCGGCGCCTACGACATGTTCCACATCGGGCACCTGAACATCCTGCGCCGGGCCCGGGGGCAATGCGACCACCTGATCGCCGGGGTGGTGACCGACGAGGTGCTCGAACGGGCCAAGGGCCGCGCCCCGATCGTCCCGCACGCCGAGCGGATGGAGATCGTCGGCAGCATGGGCTGTGTCGACGAGGTCGTCACCGACGTGTCCAGCGACAAGGTCGTCATGTGGGAGCGGCTCGGTTTCGACGTGCTGTTCAAGGGCGACGACTGGAAGGGCACCGAGAAGGGCGACCGGCTCGTCGCCGATCTCGGCGCGCGCGGCGTGCGCGTCGTCTTCTTCCCTTACACGGTGCACACCTCCAGCACGGCCCTGCGCCAGCTCATCACCGGCAACGGCTACTAGACAGTGTTCAAGCCCGGCCCAGCGTCCTCGCCTGGCCGCTGAGACGCTGACCGCCCTTGGGCTCGGGCCGCCCCGCGATCTGCCCCCTAGTGGGCGGAGTCGGTGACGTCCACGGTGCGCGGGGTCAGCAGCCAGACCACGGCGGCGGTGACGAGAAGCAGGGCCCCGCCCGCGAGGCTCGCCCACTCCAGCGAGCCGGTGAAGGCGTGCTGGGCCCTGGCGACCAGCTCCGGCCCGGCCGCGCCGAGATGGCGGGCCGACTCGATCGCCCCGCCGAGCGATTCCCTGGCCTCCCTGGCCGCGCGGCCGGTGACGCCCTGCCCGGCGAGGGCCCGGAGGGTCAGATCGGCGCGGTAGACGACGGCGGCCACGCTGCCCAGCACGGCCACGCCGAGTGCGGCGCCGAGCTCGTAGCTGGTCTCCTCGATCGCCGCCGCGCTGCCGGACCGCTCCGGCGGCGCCCCCGCCATGATCACCGCGGACGCGATGGCGAGCGAGCCGAGGCCCGCGCCGACCAGCAGCAGCGACACCGCGACCGTGGCGTAGCCGAGCGGCTGCGGCCCGAAGAAGATCACTAGGAAGCCGGTGCCGCTGACGGCCAGCCCGCCGGCCAGCACCGGCCGGGCCCCGATCCGGGCGGCCAGCGGCGGCGCCAGCGGCGACATGATCGCCGCGCCGGCCGCCTCGGGCAGCAGCCGGACCCCGGTCTCCAGCGCCGAGTAGCCCTGGACGAGCTGCATCCACTGCGCCATCAGCAGCATCGTCGCGGCCAGCGCGACGCTGGTGGTCAGCGCGGTGAGGGTGCCCGCGGTGAAGGCCCGCCCCTTGAACAGCCGGACATCCAGCATCGGGTCGGGCCGCCGCAGGCACCGCCGGACGAACCAGGTCAGCGTGACGGCGGCGACGGCGGCGGCGGCGAGCGCGTCGGGCGCGGCCGGGCCGTCCGCGCCGAAGTGCTTGATCGCGTACACCAGTGTGACCATGCCGACGATGGACAGCGCGGTGCCGGCCGCGTCCCAGCGGCCCGGCCGGGGGTTGCGCGACTCGGGCAGCAGCCACCGTCCGGCCACGATCGCCACGGCCATCACGGGCACGTTCGCCAGGAACGCCGCGTGCCAGCTGAACGCCTCCAGCAGCGCCCCGCCGAAGATCGGCCCCAGGGCGGCGCCGAGCGCGGCCATGGTGGACCACACGCCGAGCGCGACCGCGCGCTCCTTCGGGTCGGTGAACAGGTTCCTGATCATCGACAGCGTGGACGGCATGATCATCGCGCCGCCCACGCCGAGCAGCGCGCGGACCGCGATCACCGCGCCGGCCGAGTCGGCCGCCAGCACCGCCAGGGACGCCAGCCCGAAGATCGAGAACCCGGCCAGCAGCATCCGCCGCCGGCCCCACCGGTCGCCGAGCGAGGCCGCGGTGACCAGCAGGCCGGACACCACCAGGGAGTAGACGTCCACCATCCACAGCAGCGAGACCGCGCTCGGCCGCAGGTCGGCGGAGAGCTCCGGCAGCGCCACGTTCAGGACGGTCATGTCCATCACGATCAGCAGCAGGCTGGCCGACAGCACCGCGAGCCCGGCCCAGCGGCGCGGGTGCGGCGGCGGCGGGGACGCGGCGGAGGCGCCCGCCGGGGACCGGGCGACGGTCATGGACGTTCCCCCGAACGGTCACGCGGGGCGCCGGTCCCATGCAGGAAGGTGGTCAGCAGCAGCCGCTCCACGTCGCGGCGGGCGACGTCGCCGCGCCGCAGGCCCTCGCGCGCGGCGATCAGCATCCCGCAGACGATGTTGGAGATCCAGCGGGCCGGGACGTCGTCGCGCAGCACCCCGGCCCGCTGGCACGCGGTGTAGAACGCGACCTCCCGGTCCACCAGCTCCTCGGTCCAGGCCATCAGGTCGGGGAGGTTGTTGATGAAGTGGTCGGTGAGCGCGAAGCCGTACTCGTCGGCGTCGGCCACGTACGCGCGCATCATCGCGGTCAGCGCGGCCTCCATCGCCGCCGGGTCGCCGGACGAGCCCGCCGCCTCGACGCCGGCCGCGCGCAGGGAACGCTCCCAGCGCGAGGTGGCCCGCTCGCCGAGCGCGTGCAGCAGCGCCTCGCGGCTGGCGAAGTGGCGGTGCAGCGTGGCCCGGCTGACGCCGGTGGCCTCGGCGATCTCGGCCATGGAGGCGCTCGGGTCCTCGTTCAGGTGCCGGGTCGCCGCGGTGAGGATCTTCTCGTCGGTCTTCATCTGCGTCCACAAGGTCTCGTATGCGACAAATGCGTCTCATATGGTACATCGTCGTCGCGCCGCCGACGTCCGTGCGGGCCCGCTGCGGGCCCGGCGCGGGGCCGGTGCCGCGGGCGTGCGGCCCTCCGCTTGCGCGTAGGCTGGTATGGACGCCGGGCCCCGTGCGGGATTCCCGGGTCTTCGGGCTGCCCCGAGGCTGGACGGGGGGCCCGCGTGGAGCGCCATACCGGCGTGCTCCCTCGGCGGGGCTGATGATTAGCGGGCGAGTATGACCCTTTCTGGACTGGTTGACCTGGCGTGCACCGATCCCGGGCTGGCACGCGCCCTCGACACCTTCGCGGGCGACGGGCCGCGCGCCGATCACGAGGTCGTCGCGCCGTCCGCGCTGTGGCCGATCCTGGCGGCGGCGCTGAGCCGCCGGCTGGACGGCGGCGTGGTGCTGGCCGTGACCGCCACCGGGCGGGAGGCCGAGGACCTGACCACGGCGCTGACCAGCCTGCTCGACCCCGAGCGGGTGTCGCACTTCCCGGCGTGGGAGACGCTGCCGCACGAGAAGCTGTCGCCGCGCTCCGACACGGTCGGGCAGCGGCTGGCGGTGCTGCGCAGGCTGGTGCACCCGGGCGCCGCCGACGGCGCCGGGGGCCGCCTCAACGTGGTCGTGACCCCGATCCGCGCGGTGCTCCAGCCGATCGTGTCCGGGCTCGCCGACCTGGAACCGCTGCGGCTGCGGTCCGGCGACGACGCCGACCTGGACGAGGCCGTCCGGGGCCTGGTCGACGCCGGCTACCACCGCGTCGACCTGGTCGAGAAGCGCGGCGAGATCGCGGTGCGCGGCGGCATCCTGGACGTGTTCCCGCCCACCGAGGAGCACCCGCTCCGGGTGGAGTTCTGGGGCGACACGATCGAGGAGATCCGCTACTTCAAGGCCGCCGACCAGCGCTCGCTGGAGGTGGCGCAGGACGGGCTGTGGGCGCCGCCGTGCCGCGAGCTGCCGCTGACCGCGACGGTCCGCGAGCGGGCCCGGCTGCTGGCCGAGCGGCATCCGGCGCTGGAGGAGATCCTCGGCCGGATCGCCGATGGCGACACCATCGAGGGCATGGAGGCGTTCTCGCCCGTCCTCGCCGACAGCATGGAGCTGCTTACCGACCTGCTGCCGGAGGGCTCGGCGCTGCTGGTGTGCGAGCCCGAGCGGATCCGCACCCGCTCGGTCGAGCTCGTCCGCACCAGCCAGGAGTTCCTGGAGGCGAGCTGGGTCAACGCCGCCGCCGGGGGAGAGGCGCCGATCGATCTCGGCGCCGCCGCGTTCCGCTCGCTGGAGGAGGTCCGCCTGCACAGCGCCGAGCTGGGCCTGACGCGCTGGACGGTCACGGCGCTGACCTCCGATCGCGTCATCGCCGGGGAGGCGGGCGCGGGGGCCTCGGACGAGGCGCCGGCCCCCGACGGCGCGGGGGCCGCGCTCCGGCTCGGGGTGCAGCCGGCCGAGGCGTACCGGGGCGACACCGGACGGGTGGTCGCCGACCTCAAGGGCTGGATCGACGGCGGCTGGCGGGTCGTGCTGGTCACCGCCGGGCACGGGCCGGCCGAACGGCTCGTCCAGCTCGTCGGGGAGGAGGGCCTCGGCGCCGTCCTGACCGAGATCGCCGAGCCGCCGCGCCCGGCGCTGGTCAACGTGGCGACCGGGCTGCTGGAGAACGGCTTCAGCTGGGACTCGATCAAGCTCGCGGTGCTGACCGAGACCGACCTGTCCGGGCAGAAGTCCTCCACCAAGGACATGCGGCGGATGCCGTCCCGGCGGCGCGGCGGCATCGACCCGCTCCAGCTCCGGGCGGGCGACTACGTGGTGCACGAGCAGCACGGCGTGGGCCGGTACGTCGAGATGGTCAGCCGCACCGTGCAGGGCGCGACCCGCGAGTACCTGATCCTCGAGTACGCCAAGAGCGACCGGCTGTTCGTCCCGACCGACCAGCTCGAGGAGCTGACCCGCTACGTCGGCGGCGAGGCGCCCAGCCTGCACCGGCTCGGCGGCGCCGACTGGCAGAAGGCCAAGTCGCGGGCGCGCAAGGCGGTCAAGCAGATCGCCGGCGAGCTGATCCGGCTCTACTCGGCGCGGATGGCGAGCCCGGGGCACCCCTTCGGCCCCGACACCCCGTGGCAGCGCGAGCTGGAGGACGCCTTCCCGTACATGGAGACGCCCGACCAGCTCGCCGCGATCGACGAGGTCAAGGGCGACATGGAGAGGCCCGTCCCGATGGACCGGCTGATCTGCGGCGACGTCGGCTACGGCAAGACCGAGATCGCGGTCCGCGCCGCGTTCAAGGCGGTGCAGGACGGCAAGCAGGTCGCGGTGCTGGTGCCGACGACGCTGCTCGTCCAGCAGCACCTGTCGACCTTCTCCGAGCGGTTCGGCGCGTTCCCGGTGGTGGTCAAGCCAATCTCCCGGTTCCAGACCGACAAGGAGATCGAGGAGACGCTGCGCGGCCTCGCCGACGGCGTCGTCGACGTGGTCGTCGGGACGCACCGCATCCTGTCCTCGCAGACCCGGTTCAAGAACCTCGGCCTGGTGATCATCGACGAGGAGCAGCGGTTCGGCGTCGAGCACAAGGAGGAGCTGAAGCGGCTGCGCACGCAGGTGGACGTGCTGGCGATGTCGGCCACCCCGATCCCGCGCACGCTGGAGATGGGCCTGACCGGCATCCGCGAGATGTCCACCATCCTCACCCCGCCCGAGGAGCGGCACCCGGTGCTGACCTTCGTCGGGCCGTACGAGGAGAAGCAGATCGCCGCGGCGATCCGCCGCGAGCTGCTGCGCGAGGGCCAGGTGTTCTTCGTGCACAACCGGGTCAGGTCGATCGACAAGGTCGCGGCCAACCTCGCCCGGCTCGTCCCGGAGGCGCGGATCGCCACCGCGCACGGGCAGATGAACGAGAACCAGCTCGAACGCGTCATGGTCGACTTCTGGGAGAAGAACTACGACGTCCTGGTCGCGACCACGATCGTGGAGTCCGGGCTGGACGTGCCCAACGCCAACACCCTGATCGTCGACCGCGCCGACATGTACGGGCTCTCGCAGCTGCACCAGCTCCGCGGCCGGGTCGGGCGGGGCCGCGAGCGCGCCTACTCCTACTTCCTGTACCCGCCGGAGATGCCGCTCAGCGAGACCGCGCACGAGCGGCTCGCCACGCTCGCGCAGCACACCGAGATCGGCGCGGGCATGTTCGTGGCGATGAAGGACCTGGAGATCCGCGGCGCCGGCAACATCCTCGGCGCCGAGCAGTCCGGGCACGTGGCCGGGGTCGGCTTCGACCTGTACGTCCGGATGGTGGGCGAGGCGGTCCGCGACCTGAAGGAGGGCGGTGCCGAGCCGGCGGCCGTCGAGACCAAGGTCGAACTGCCCGTCGACGCGCACCTGCCGCACGAGTACGTGCCGGGCGAGCGGCTGCGGCTGGACGCCTACCGGCGGATCGCCGCGATCACCTCCGAGGACGAGATCGCCGGGGTGCACGAGGAGCTGAAGGACCGGTTCGGGCCGCTGCCGGTCCCGGTGCTCAACCTGCTGGAGGTCGCGCGGTTCCGGGCCAAGGCGCGCAAGGCCGGGCTGACCGACGTCACCGCGCAGGGCACCTTCGTCAAGTTCGCGCCGGCCGACCTGCCCGACTCCAAGCAGGTGCGGTTGCAGCGGCTCTATCCCAAGAGCATCATCAAGCCCGCGACGAGGACGCTGCTGGTGCCGGCGCCCAAGACCGCACCGCTCGGCGGGCGCCCGCTGCGCGACCAGGAGCTGCTGAAATGGGCCACCGACGTGGTCCAGGCACTGTTCCTGGAGCCCGCGCGCGCCTAGGCTGGCGAAATTCTCAAAATGATCATCGATGAGATGGGGATCCCGTGTTCGGTACACCCGTGAGGGTCGCGGCGGCCGTCGTGGTGGCCGCCGGCGCGCTGGCCGGCTGCGGCGGCGGCCCGGTGAAGATGGGCGCCGCCGCGCTCGTCGGCGACGACCGGATCAGCGTCACCACGCTCGACCAGGCCGTACGGGACTGGCAGCGGCAGTTCAAGACCGACCAGAACGCCAACCAGATGCGCGCCGACCCGGGCAACCCCGAGCAGCAGGTCGCCAGTGACACGCTGTCGGAGTCCGACCTGCGCGGCGCGCTGGCCGTCCTGGTCAACTTCCGGATCGGCAAGAAGGTGGCCGCGAGCAGCGGCGTCCACATCAGCGAGACGCAGGTCGACCAGGTCATCGCCTCGCTCGACCGGCAGGGCGGCGCCGGGTCCACCACGCTGGCCAACGGGCTGCCCCGCTCCTACACCCGCGAACTGGCGCGCTTCCTGGCCACCCGCGACCAGGTCGCGGCGAAGGCCGGCGCCGACGGGAACCCGCAGAGCCCGCAGACCATGCAGGCGCAGCAGCAGACCGCGCGGCTGTTCATGGACACCGCGAACGGGATGAAGATCAAGGTCAACCCGCGGTTCGGCTCGTTCGACCCGAACCAGGTCACGATCCGCCCGGTCACCGCCCGGCTGTCCGCCGCCGACCCCGGTATCCGCTGATCATGCGCCTGATCCTGCTGGCCACCACGCACCGCGTCGCGCCCGGCCTGCTCACCTGGAAGGCGTGGGAGACGCTGCGCTCGGCCGCCCGGGTGCTGATCCGCCACGACCACCCCCTGCTGCCCTACCTGCGGGACGCCGGCGTCCACCCGGAGGAGGTCACCGACCCCGATCCGGCCGGGCTCGTGGCCGCGGCCCGGCGCGGCGACGTGGTGTGGGTGGCGGCGCCCGAGGGCGACGAGCGGCTGATGCGCGACATCGGCGCGCTGGTGGTGGCGGCCCCGCTCGACGTCGAGGTGCTGCACGGGTCCTACGACCTGCCCGGCGCGCGGCTGCTCGACCTGGTCACCGTGATGGACACGCTGCGCCGCGAGTGCCCGTGGGACGCCGAGCAGACGCACGCCTCGCTCGTCCCGTACCTGCTGGAGGAGTCCTACGAGGTCGTCGACACCGTCGAGTCGGGCGATCTCGGCGGGCTGCGCGAGGAGCTCGGCGACGTGCTGATGCAGGTCGCCTTCCACGCCGTGGTGGCCGCCGAGCGCACCGACGAGACGGCCTTCACCATCGACGACGTGGCCGCCGGCATCGTCGACAAGCTGGTCCGCCGGCACCCGCACGTGTTCGCCGACGTCGCCGTCACGGGCGCCGACGAGGTCACTGCCAACTGGGAGCAGATCAAGGCGGCCGAGCGGGAGGCCAAGAGCGGCGCTGAGGCGTCGGTCTTCGACGGCGTCCCGATGGGGCAGCCCGCGCTGTCGCTCGCCGCCCAGCTCCAGCGCCGCGCCGCCCGGATCGAGGCCCCCGCCGAGCTGGCCGTCCTGGCCGAGAACGCCGAGGCCACCGACGGTTCGGGGATCGGTGCCCGGCTGTTCGAGCTGGTCTGGCTGGCCCGCGAGCAAGGACGTGATCCCGAAGCCGAGTTGCGGGCCGTCGCGCGGGTATTCCATGATCGTGTCAGGGCTTGGGAGCGCGAAAAGGACGGGTAAAGCGCTCGCCCGCGTTCGGAAGATCGCCCGTGGGGTGGTCCGGAAGAGCACACCCCTTTACGCTGGGCCCGTGCTGGGTGGGGCGGGAGACGGCGACGGTCGGCCTGCCGACCCTGCCTCCGGCGCGAGAACGCCCGGCGCGAGGCGGCCGGACGCGGGACGGCCCGGCGCGAGGCGGGGACGCTCGTTCGGGTCCCGGTCCTCGTCCCGCGCCGACAAGGTGCGTGCGCTGCGCGGCCTCGGCGGGCTCGGCGTCCTGGCCGGTTTGATCGTCGCCCTGATGCTGCTGCCCGCCGTGTTCACCACCGGGGTCGGTGCCCGCGACGCCGCCGACTGGTTCGAGCGGGAGCCGGACGGGCTCAGCACCTCCGGCGTCCCGCAGCGGTCCACGATCCTCGCGGCCGACGGCTCGACCCTGGCCACCTTCTTCTACGAGAACCGGGTGGACGTCCCGCTCGGGCAGATCGCCCCGATCGCCCGCCGGGCCGTGCTCGCCATCGAGGACAGCCGCTTCTACGAGCACGGCGCGCTCGACTCCCGGGGCACGCTCCGGGCGCTGGTCAGCAACCTCGGTTCCGGCGAGGTCACCCAGGGCGGCTCGGGCATCACCCAGCAGTACGTGAAGAACCTGCTGCTCACCCAGGCCGACACCGCCGCCGAGCGGAGCGCGGCCAAGGAGATCTCCACGGCCCGCAAGGTCCGCGAGCTGAAGTACGCGGCGGCGCTGGAGAAGCGGTTCTCCAAGGACGAGATCCTCCGCCGCTACCTCAACATCGCCTACTACGGCGACGGCGCGTACGGCATCGAGGCGGCGTCCCGGCACTACTTCTCCAAGCCCGCGTCCCGGCTCGACCTGAACCAGGCGGCGCTGCTCGCCGGGATCGTCCGCTACCCCTACGCCTACGACCCGACCCGGCACGCCGGCGCGGCCAAGGCGCGCCGCGACACCGTGCTGAGGCGGATGGCGGGCCTCGGCTGGCTCGACCGCGCGCAGGCGGAGGCGACCCTGCGCACGCCGCTCGGGCTGCGCGTCCAGGAGACCCACAGCGGCTGCGTCACCAGCAAGGCCCCGTTCTTCTGCGACTACGTGCAGCGCGAGATCCTCACCAACCCGGTGTTCGGCAAGGGGCGCAAGGATCGGGAGAAGCTGCTCAAGCAGGGCGGGCTGACGATCCGTACCACCCTCGACTGGCGGACGCAGAAGGCGGCGCAGCGTGCGGTCGACCGGCACGTCCCGCGCAAGAACTCGGCGCGGAAGGCCGCCGCGCAGGCGCTGGTGCAGCCGGGCACGGGCCGGGTCCTCGGCATGGCCGTCGACCGCGGGCTCGGTCCCGACAGGGAACGCGGCAGGACCTGGATCAACTTCGCCGCCGACGCCTCGCACGGCTCCAGCATCGGGATGCAGTCCGGCTCGACCTTCAAGGTGTTCACGCTGGCCGCCGCCCTCGAACAGGGCATGCCGTTCGGCACCAGGCTGATGGCTCCGCGCGGGTTCACCCCGGTCGGCTACCGCGACTGCGACGGGCGCCGGGTCGGCGATCCGGGCGCGTCGCTGCGCAACTCCGCCGACGGCGAGGGCGGACGGCCGTTCAGCCTGGTCACCGGCACCCAGCACTCGGTCAACACGTTCTTCCTCAACCTGGAGCGCCGGGTCGGGCTCTGCGACACCGTCAAGATGGCCGAACGCCTCGGGATGCGGCAGGCCAACGGCAAGCCGCTCCAGCAGTTCCCGTCGTTCACGCTCGGGTCCAACCCGGTGTCGCCGCTGCGGCTGGCCGCCGCGTACGCCGCGTTCGGCGCCCGGGGCCGCTACTGCGGGCCGGTCGCGATCACCCGCGTCACCGACGCCGCGGGGCGTCCGCTCAAGGTGCCCGGCGCCGGCTGCCGGCAGGTGGTCGACAAGGGCGTCGCCGACGCCGTCAACCACGTGCTGCGCGGCGTCCTCACCAAGGGCACCGCCAGCGGGATGGGGATCGGGCGGCCCGCCGCCGGCAAGACCGGCACGGTCGACGACTTCTCCGCCGCCTGGTTCGCCGGCTACACCCCCGACCTGGCCTCGGCGGTCTGGGTCGGCGACCCGCGCGGCGGCTACCGGCACCCGATGACCAGCCTGTGCATGGACGGCCGCTGCTACGGGGCGGTGTTCGGCGCGACCATCCCGGCGCCGATCTGGCAGGACACCATGCGCGCGGCGCTCGCGGGCGACCCCGCGGCGCGGTTCCACCGTCCGCCCGTGCGCTTCTTCAGCAAGGGGTCGGGGGAGGAACCGCCCAAAAGGCCCAAGGACGCGAAGGGCAGGAAGGGGAAGCCCCGCAAGGGCGGCCCGAAAAGGGACGGACGGAGCCCGGACGCGGGCGGACCGGGCACGCCCGGCGTCCCGGGCGTCCCGGGCGCCCCAGGGGCCCCGGAGGCCCCCGGGGCCAGGATCGGCCCGGACAGCCCGGCCGGCGTCGCGGAACCCAACTGACCCCGGCTCCGTGTGGCGGGGCCGCCCATCGGGTAGATCGTCCGCGGACGACCTTTCGCACGTCTACCGGGGGATCACATCCATGCGCGCCATCGCCGTGTCCGAATACGGGGCCACCCCGTCGCTGATGAACGTGCCGCGCCCCGAGCCGGGGCCCGGCGAAATTCTGGTCAAGGTGGTGGCCGCCGGCCTCAACCCCTTCGACTGGAAGGTCGTCGACGGCATCCTCAAGGACACCGTCGAGGCGTCCTTCCCGATCGTGCTCGGCACCGACGGCGCGGGGGTCGTCGAGGAGGTCGGGCCGGACGTGACCCGGTTCCGTCCCGGCGAGCAGGTCTTCGGCGGCTTCCAGGACCTGGCCCGCGGCACCGGCACCTACGCCGAGTACGCGATCGGACGGGAGGACGCCCCGATCGCGCAGATGCCCGAGGGCCTGATCTACACCCAGGCCGCCGCGGTGCCGACCGCGAGCACCACCGCGTTCAACCTGGTCCGTGAGGCCCAGCTGGACGAGGACCAGACCGTCCTGGTGGTCGGCGCGACCGGCGGCGTCGGCCAGGCCGTGGTGCAGCTCGCCGCGAACCAGGGCGCGAAGGTCATCGCCACCGCCCGCGAGGACATGGCCGAGGAGATGCGCGGGCTCGGCGCGGCCGAGATCGTCGACCACGCCCGCGGCGACCTGAACGGGCAGGTGCTGGCCGCGCACTCCGACGGCATCGACACCGTCATCGACATGGTCAGCGACAAGGCCGGCGTCGAGCGGCTCACTACGCTGCTGCGGCCCGGCGGCACCTACCTGAGCACCATCTGGTCGCTGAACCCGGACGCGTTGGCCGCGCAGGAGATCCGCGGCGTCAACCTCCAGAACTCCTCCAGCACCGGGCTGCTGGAGGAGGTCGGCGACCTGATCGAGGCGGGCAAGCTGAAGGTGCGGATCCACCGGGAGGTGTCGCTGGAGGAGGCGCCCGCGGCGCTCGCCCGCAACCGCGCCGGGAGCTCCCGTGGCAAGACCGTGATCCGTGTCTGACGCCGTCGCGGCCCCATGACCGAGCGTTCCGTCGCGTCCCGCGCGGTGCCGGAGGGGCTGCGCAGCTTCCTGGCCACCGAGACCGGCAGCACCAGCGTGCTGCTGGCCGCCACGGGGGCCGGGCTGCTGTGGGCGAACCTGCCGTTCGGCGACTCCTACGAGGCGTTCTGGCACACCCGCCTGTCGGTGACCCTCGGCGCGGACGCCTTCTCGCTGGACCTGAGGGAGTGGGTCGACGACGGGCTGATGGCGCTGTTCTTCTTCGTCATCGGCCTGGAGATCTCCCGCGAGATCACCGTCGGGCAGCTCCGCGACCGGCGGGTGTTCGCGGTGCCGTTCGTGGCGGCGCTCGGCGGGATGGCCGTCCCCGCGCTGCTGTACGCGCTGGTCAACATGGACGGGCCGGGAGCGGGCGGCTGGGGCGTTCCGATGGCCAGCGACACCGCGTTCGTGCTGGGGCTGCTCGCGGTGATCGGCACCCGCTGCCCCGAGCCGCTGCGGGTGTTCCTGCTGACCCTCGCGGTGGTCGACGACGTCGGCGCGATCCTGGTGGTCGCGGTGTTCTACACCGAGGACCTGTCGGTCGTCGCGCTGCTGGTCGCGGTGGCGCTGTTCGGCCTGATCGTCGCGCTGCGCTGGCTGCGCGTCTGGCGCGGGCCCGCCTACGTCCTGCTCGGCCTCGGGGTGTGGGCGGCGATGCTGGAGAGCGGCGTGCACCCCACCCTGGCCGGGATCCTGCTCGGCGCGACCGTGGTGGTGTACGCGCCGAAGGACCACCAGATCCTGCGCGCCGGCGAGCTGGTGCAGGCGCTCTCGCGCGAGCCGAGCCCGGAGCTGGCCCGGCAGGCGACCCGCAGCGTCCAGCGGACCGTGTCGATCAACGAGCGGCTCCAGCTCCGGCTGCATCCGTGGACCGGCTACGTGATCGTGCCGATCTTCGCGCTCGCCAACGCCGGCGTGGTGCTGAACGGCGACACGCTGCGGCAGGCCGCGACCTCGCGGGTCACCCTCGGCATCGTCGCGGGCCTGCTGGCGGGCAAGTTCGTCGGCGTCGCGCTCGGCACCTGGATCCCGCTGCGCTTCAACTGGGGCGACCTCGGCGGCGGGCTGGTGTGGGGCCAGCTCCTCGGCGGCGCGGCCGTGTCGGGCATCGGGTTCACCGTGTCGCTGTTCATCACCGGCCTCGCCTTCGCCGACGACCCGGCGCTCCAGAGCGAGGCCAAGATCGGCATCATCGCCGGGTCGCTGCTGGCCGCCGGGCTCGGCTTCGTGATCTTCCGGCTGGCCTGGAACCGGGGCGCGGCCTGCGCCCCGCCCGGCGCCGTCCCCGTGACCGAGGCCGAACGCGAGCCGCTCGCGCCGGTCACGCGGCGGGACCACGTTCTCGGCCGCGCGGACGCGCCGGTCACCCTCGTCGAGTACGGCGACTACGAGTGCCCGTACTGCGGCCAGGCGTTCGGAGTACTGGAAGACCTCCAGGACCAGTACGGCGACCGGCTCCGGTTCGTGTTCCGGCACTTCCCGCTGCGCGAGGTCCACCCGCACGCCTTCTCCGCGGCCCTCTGCTCGGAGGCCGCCGCCGACCACGGGGTGTTCTGGGAGATGCACGAGGTGCTCTTCGGCCACCAGCTCGCCCTCACCGACGCCGACCTCACCGCCTACGGCGAGAGGTTCGGGTTCGATCCCTGGGAGGACCTCGACCGCCACCGCGACCGCGTCAACGCCGACCGGGAGTCGGGCGAGCGCGCCGGAGCCGCCGGGACGCCCACCTTCTTCATCAACGGGAACCTGCACGAGGGCCCGCACGACCTGGCCTCGCTCGGCGCGGCGATCGACGCCGCGCTGGCCGGCCGGGACCCGTCCGGGGCGTGCCACATCGGGGGAGAGACATGAACGACCACGACCGGCGGGCCAGGCTCCGCGAGATCGACACCGACCTGCGCGCGTTGCGCGCCGAACAGGTCGCGCCGATGGAGGGCGCGGGCGACTCCGGCGACGAGGGCCAGAACCTCCACGAGCGCGAGGAGCTGGCCGGCCAGATCGAGGGCCTCGAGGCCGAGCGGCAGCGCCTGGCCGACGCGCTGGACGGCCGGGAACAAACCTGACGTCCTCCCGGTTCAGTTGCGTGACGCAACCAGCAGGGAGGCGACGTGACCGCTTACGAGGAGTTCCAGCGGGCGACGATGTTCTTCGACGCCCGAGACTACTCCGAGGCCGCGCGAGTCCTGGCCCGGGTCGAGGCCGGGGACCCCGGGAACCGGGCGGTGGTCGAGCTGCTCGGCCGGGCCTACTTCCACAGCGCGCAGCTCGGCCGGGCCGAGGAGACGCTCCGTCGCCTGATCGACCTGGACCCGGGCAACGCCTGGGCGTACGAGGCGCTCGCCCGCACGCTGGAGCGGCGCAGCCGTCCCGCCGAGGCCCGCCGCTTCCGCCGGCTCGCGACCGCCATGGGCGCCGAGACGTCCGGCGAGATCGAGGTCTCGGTCACCGCCGCGGATCTCGCCTGACGCGAACGGCGGCGTGCCGCCCTGGATAGGGGCGGCACGCGCGCTCGGCGCCTCGGCCTCACGTGCCGGCGACCGACGGACGGGTCACGTCGCGGTAGAGCTGGAAGAGGCTGAAGTGCTCGCTCACCTCCGCATGCTCCTCCAAGAGTGACCAGCACTGCGCGACGAGTTCGCGGGCCTGCGTGCCCGGCCAGGGCTGGCACAGCAGCTGCGGCGGCAGGAGGGGGTCGGGCTCCATCGCGCGGGTGAACTCGGCGGCCAGTTCGATCGCGATGGTGAGCCACTGGGTGCTGGGGAGTTCGGTGCCCTCGTGGAGGCGCCGCAAGCGCGGCCGGGCGACGGAGGCGAGTCGTTGGTAGCGGTCGGCGATCTCGTCCTGTGGCCAGAGGGCACGGGCGAGCGCGGCGGGGTCGCGCTCGTCGCCCTGGCGCAGGCTGTCCGTGGTGAGCAGCGTGAGGTGGTCGAGGACGCCGAGGTGGCGGGCTTGGGCCTCGACGTGCGGCTCCCAGGCGTTGGGGCTGATGTAGAGGCCGCCCTGCACGGGGGCGCCGCCGAGCCGGGTGAGCGCGGCCCGCAGTGCGTCGCGGGCGGGACGGGCGGTCTCGGGGACGGCGAAGGCGACCAGATGCCAGACGCCGTCCCAGGGGGCGAGGCCCGCGTCCTGCTGGAAGGCGTGGGCGACGAACTCGATGTCGGGCCCGAGGGTCTGCTCGGTGATGCTGGTGGCCCGAAGGACTGCCTTGCGCCCCCGGCCCTCCTGGGTGAAGCGTCCCTCGGTGACCAGCCGCTTGACGCACAGCCGCACCTGCTGGTCGGTCATGCCGAGCAGCGGCGCGATGGCGTAGAGCTCGGCGGTGTCGACGGTGTGGTCGATGCGGATCAGCGCCTCGACGAGCGTCCGGGTGGGGACCTGGACGGCCGGTTCCGGCACGCGGGATGAAGCCGTTCCGGCCATGGAGTAGTGGGCCCTTCGTCCGTCGTTGACGTTGCGGAGCATACGCGCCTCACACCGCCCACCACGTGCACGCCGGAGGTGACCGCGCGAGGAGCGCGTCGTCTCTCCTGCTTTCGCTTCACCGGTCCGGGGTCACCTCGATGGCCACGCCGTCGCGGAGGCCGTCGTTGCCGGCCAGGTCGGGTATGTGGCGGGCCAGGTCGAGGAAGAAGCGCTCGGCGTCGAGGGCGATCTCCGGGGGGTGCACGCCGAGGCGGTCGCTGGTGCCGTCCAGTAGTTGCGCGAGCCCGAGTGCCAGGGGCAGACCGGTCGCCTCCGCCATGTCGTTGATCAGCGCCGAGGCGCCGGGCGTGTCGGCGAGCCGGGCGAGAGCGGTGACCCGGCGGCCGTCGCGGGTGCCCGTGGCGGCGGCGAAGAACGGGGGCAGCGACCCGGGCCCCTTGAGGGTCATCGCACCCATCGTGGCCCGCAGTGCGCGGGCCGCCGAGGGCTTGGCCAGATCGGTCGCCGCGGTCTCGTTGGTGAGTTTTCCCGCGTCGATGTCGCGGCGCAGGACGTCGAGGTAGGCGAGCGTGCCCCGGGTGACGACCATGAGGTTGGCGGCTTCGCCGGCCGGATGGAAGCTGCGGTGCAGGGTGACCGGCTCGGGGTGTCCGACGGTGTAGGCCGTGCCGGAGCGTCCGGCGGAGACGGAGAGGGCGACCGGCAGGAGTGGACGCCGGTGGACGAGTTGCCCACCACTGATCACCGTCACCTTCCCGCTGATCTGCTCCATCCAGTGCACGGCGGCCGCGCTGGGGCGCCCGCCGGTGTCGGTCAGCTGCTCGTCGTCCCCGCCGCTGCCGGAGACGTCGACGGGCCATGCGGTGTACAGGTCCTGGACGTGGTCCAGCTCTCGGACCGCGCGTGCGGCCAGCAGGTTGCTGACACCCGGGCTCGCGCCTATGCCGACCACGGCGCGGATCCCGGCGTTCCGGGCCTCCCCGTCCAGGTCGAGCATCTGCAGGGTCGGCTCCCAGTCGTCGCAGATGTCCAGGTAGTGGGTACGGGTCGCGATCGCGGCCCGCAGCACGGTCAGGCCGAAGCGGTAGTACGGGCCGACCGTGTTGAGCACGACGTCCGAGCCCTCCAGAGCGGCGTGCAGGGCGGCGCTGTCGGTGACCTCCACCATGAGCGCCCGCACCGGGGCGCCACCGGTGCCGTCCTCGGCGAGCCTGCGCACCAGCGCTTGGGCCGCCTTCAGGTTCCGGTCGGCCACCACGATCTCGGTGACGCCGGGAAGCCCGGCCGCCACCCGTACCGCCACGGCGCCCATCGCTCCTGAGCCGCCGAGAGCCAGAATCCTCATCCGTCCACCCCGCATATCTCATACACTTCGATCGTAGATAGAACGATCGTATCTGATATGAACGTTTGGTGCCGAAAAGGAGAAGGAACATGACCGACCCGCACACCACGGACCCGCAGTCGATCAGCGGGCGCAAGCCGTACACCGATGGGTGGTCTGTGGGAGCCGGCGGGAACGGCCGGAAAGGGTCAGCGGGGGAGGCGGAGGATGAAGCGGATGCCGGGGGTGGCGTCGGCGCGGTCGGTGATGGTGAGGGTGCCGTGGTGGGCGTCCGCGATGTCGCGGGAGATGGCGAGGCCGAGGCCGGTGCCGCCGGCGTCGCGGTGGAGGCCGTTGGACAGGCGGGTGAAGCGCTCGAAGACGCGTTCGCGGTCCTCGGGGGCGATGCCGGGGCCGTCGTCGGAGACCTCCACCACGGCGGTGTCCGGGCCGTCGGTGCGCAGCACGATGGTGACCGCGGACTCGGCGTGCCGGTCGGCGTTGTCGATCAGGTTGGTGAGCAGCCGGCCGAGCTCGGACCGGCCGCCGCGGACGATCACCGGCTCGTCGGCGATGACGGTGACGCGGGTGCGGCGGGGACGGCTCAGCACCTCCTGGTCGGCGAGCTCCAGCAGGTCGACGGGTTCGATCTCGAGCTCGCGCTGGGCCTCGAGCCGGGCCAGCGCGAGCAGGTCGTCCAGGACGGCGTGCAACCGCTCGGCGTCCTGGAGCGCGGACCGCATGGGGTCGCGGAGATCACCGTTGTCGGGCTCGGACAGCGCGATCTCCAGCTCCATCCGCAGGGCGGTCAGCGGGCTGCGGAGCTCGTGCGACACGTCGGAGACGAACGCGCGCAGCCGGGCGACCGCCCGCTCCAGCCGGTCGAGCGTGGCGTTGATGCTGGTGGCGAGGCGGGCGACCTCGTCCTGGCGGGGCGGCACCGGCACCCGGCGCTCCAGGTCGGTGGCGGTGATCTCGTCCAGTTCGGCGCGGATGGCCTCGACCGGGCGCAGCGTGCGGCCCGCCGCGTGCCACGCGCCGTACCCGACCATCCCGCTGATCAGCGGGACGAGCAGCGCCAGCCCGGTGGCGATCAGCGGGCGGGGCAGCAGCCCGGGGTCGTTGTCGAGGGAGTAGACGACCCGGCGGTTCCGGCCCTCACCGACCCCGAACGCCATGATGAGGAAGCAGTCGCCGTTCGGAGCCTGGACGTCGCAGCTCTGGCCTTGGCGGAAGGTTCTGTCTTCGGCCAAGGGGAAGTTCACCGGGGGGAAGCCGGCCATCCGCGGGCTGGCGGCCAGGATGTGCCCTTGCGCGTCGACGACCTGGACCCGGTCCTGGGTGCCGTTGAGGACGCGGGGGGCGAGCCGGCCCTCCTGGACGAGCGTGGTGACCTGCCGTCCCACCCTGCCCATGTACAGCCTGTTGTTGTCCGCCGCCTCCCGCCGCACCAGCACCATGAGGACGATGTAAAAGGCGATGGCGAGCAGCCCGGCGACCAGGGCCGCGGTCACGGTGACCCGGATCCGGATCGTCGGGTTGCGCAGCGGCCAGGTGAAGCGGCCCACGGTTCCCCCCGGTGCAGAGACGCGTCGGGGGACGCGGCAGAGCCTATGCCGCCGGGGTCCCCGTCCAGGGGCGGACACTCCGGGACGGGGCGGATCGGATCACCGCGCGTCCAGTCCCCAGCGGACCCGGATGGCGCGGTCCACCAGGCCGAAGAGCTGGTCGATCACGATCCCGATGATCAGGATGACGATCATGTAGGAGATCATGTCGGCGGTGTTGCTCAGCTCCCGGGCCTGCGAGAGCAGCACGCCGAGCGAGGTGGTGTCGCCGATGATGACCAGCAGCTCGCCGGCCATCAGGCTGCGCCAGGCGAACGCCCAGCCCTGCTTGAGCCCGGCCACGAACGACGGCAGCGACGCAGGCATGATCAGATGCCGGTACAGGTTCACCCCGCGCAGCCCCATCACCTTGCCCGCGCGCAGCAGGATCGGCGGGGTGTAGTCGACGCCGGCGATCAGCCCGTTGGCGATCGAGGGCGCCGCACCCAGCACCACCACGAACAGGATCGCGCTCTCGCTGAGCTGGAACAGCAGGATGGCCAGCGGGAACCAGGCGATCGACGGCATCGTCTGGAGCCCGGTGATCAGCGAGCCGAACGCGCGCCGCAGCACCCGCGACTGCGAGACCACCGCGCCGATCAGCACACCGACCACGGTCGCCACCGCGAACCCGATCACCGCGCGCCGCATGGTGAGCGCGAGCGACTCCCAGAACCGGGGACGGGTGATCTGGTCCCACAGCACCGGCAGCGTCTCGGCCGGTCCGGGCAGGACCCAGCTCTCCTTCCAGCCGCTCCAGACCACCACCTGCCAGGCCGCCACCGCGATCAGCACGGCGGTCAGCATCGGCCAGACCACCGACCAGACCCGGGCGAGCGGGTTGCGGCGCGTCCCGGCGGCCAGCTCCAGCGCGTCCAGCCCGGCGAGCTCGCGGTCGAGCCGCGCGTCCCGTCCGGACGGTTCGGGCGCGGCGCCGGGGTCGGGCTCGGTCCGGGTGTCATGCGCCATGGCGGCCGACCTCCTCGCGGAGCCGGTCGGTGATGGACGCCGCGAGCGTCGCCACCTCCGGCGAGTCGATGCGCCGGGGACGTTCCATCGGCACGGGGAACTCCTGGACGACCCGTCCGGGACGGCTGCTCAGCAGGACCACCCGGTCGCCGAGCCGGACGGCCTCGCGCACGTTGTGCGTGACGAACAGCACGGTCAGCCCGCGCTCCCGCCAGATCCGCTCGATCTCGTCGTGCAGCAGGTCGCGGGTCATCGCGTCGAGCGCGCCGAACGGCTCGTCCATCAGCAGGACGGTGGGCCGGCCGCCGCCGGTCTCGTCCACCGTGAGGGCGAGCGCGCGGGCGAGCGCGACGCGCTGCCGCATGCCGCCGGAGAGCTGGTGCGGGCGCTTCCCGGCGAAGTCGCCCAGGTGCACCGAGTCGAGCAGTTCGGCGGCGCGGGCACGGCGCCGCCCTCTCGGGACGCCGCGCATCTTCAGCGCCAGCTCCAAGTTGGCGGTGACGTTCAGCCAGGGGAACAGCGCGGGCTCCTGGAACATCAGCGCCACCCGCGCGCCGCCGAGATCGATCGTCCCGGCGCTCGGCGCCTCCAGGTCGGCGACCAGGTTGAGCAGGGTGCTCTTGCCGCACCCGGACGCGCCCAGCAGGCAGACGAACTCGCCCGGGGCGACGTCGAGGGACACCTTGTCGAGCGCGAGCAGCGCCGCGCCCCCGGTCCCGAACATCTTGGACACGCCCGCGAGCCGGACCGCCGCGGTCCGGCTCGGGACGGCCTGAACGGCCTCGGTCATCTGTCGCTGACCTGTGCCTTTCCGCCTGCCTTCAGCACGCCGTTGAGGGGCCCGAGCTCGTAGATCCCGTCCAGTTCGGTCTTCTCCAGCAGGCCGATCTCCTCGGCGTGCCGGGCGCCCTGGATGAGCGAGGACGCGACGGGGTCGGTGGTGAACTCGATCTGCTTGAACGCCGCGTCGAGCACGCCCTGCTCGAGAGGCTTGCCGCTGAGCTTGGTGAGCTGGTCGTTGACGGACTTCTCCGCGCCGGCCCGGTCGGAGTTGATGGAGTCGGTCGCCTCGACGACGGCTTCCAGGAGCTTCCTCACCTGGTCGGGGTGCTTCTTCAGGTACTCCTGCTTGACGATCAGGTTGGTGATGACGAACTTGCCGCCGGGCCAGAGCGTCTTCTCGTCGAGCAGCTTCTTGCCCTTGCTCTCCTGGATCAGCCGGGACGCGAACGGCTCGGGCACCCAGGCGCCGTCGATCGCGCCCTGGGCGAACGCCTGGAGCGTCGTCGCGTTCTCCTGCGGCATGACCTTGACGTCGCCGCTGCCGTCCTTGTTGGCGGTCAGGCCGTTCTGCTTGAGCCAGTAGCGGATCGCGACGTCCTGGGTGTTGCCGAGCTGCGGGGTGGCGATCTTCTTGCCCCTGAGGTCCCGGACGCCGTTGATGCCCGGCTTGACGATCAGCGAGACGCCGCCGGAGGCCGCCCCGGAGATGATCTTGATGGCCTTGCCGTGCGACTTCGACCAGGCGTTGATGGACGGGTTGGGCCCGACGAACGTGGCGTCCACCGCGCCGGAGAACAGCGCCTCGACGGCGGCCGGCCCCGCGTTGAACGAGGCGGTCTTGGGCGCGGTGCCGAGGTGCTTGGCGAAGATGCCCTGGTCGATTCCGACCAGGGCGGTCGCGTGGGTGATGTTGGGGAAGTAGCCCAGGCGGAGCTGGCCGGGCGCGCCGGAGCCGCCGTCGCCGTCGTCCCCACAGGCGCTGAGCGTCCCCGCGCCGGCCAGGACGGTCAGGGCTGTGACGGCGATCCGGCCGCGGAACCTGCGATGCATTGTCGGGTTTCCCTACTTATCAAGTCTGTTTGACGTGCACAGTAGACAATGTAGGTAATCAAGGCGTCAAGTCGCTTGCCTGGCACGATTTCGTGGCGGGCGTCCGATTTGGGTACGGCGTGCCCGGTGGGCGCGGCGGTGGGCGCGCGGATAGGCTCGAGACCCGAACACCACTGAACACGTCTGAACAGGGAGTTGCCCGTGTCGTCGATCGACGCCGTCCTTGCCCGGGAGATCCTGGACTCCCGAGGCAACCCGACCGTTGAGGTCGAAGTGCTGCTCGCCGACGGGACCGAGGCCCGCGCCGCCGTCCCGAGCGGCGCCTCCACCGGCCGGTTCGAGGCCGTCGAGCTGCGCGACGGGGGCGAGCGCTACGGCGGCAAGGGCGTGGCCAAGGCGGTCAAGGCCGTCAACGAGCTGATCGACGAGAAGATCGTCGGCTTTCCGGCCGACGAGCAGCGGCTGATCGACCAGGTCCTGATCGACCTCGACGGCACCCCCGACAAGTCCGAGCTCGGCGCCAACGCGATCCTCGGCGTGAGCCTCGCCGTCGCACGGGCCGCCGCCAACTTCGCCGGGCAGCCGCTGTACCGCTACGTGGGCGGCGCCAACGCGCACCTGCTGCCGGTACCGATGATGAACATCCTCAACGGCGGCGCGCACGCCGACACCAACGTCGACGTCCAGGAGTTCATGATCGCGCCGATCGGCGCGAGCACGTTCTCCGAGGCGGTGCGGTGGGGTGCCGAGACCTACCACGCGCTGAAGTCGGTGCTGAAGGCCAAGGGCCTGAACACCGGGCTCGGCGACGAGGGCGGCTTCGCCCCCGAGCTGCCCAGCAACCGCGCGGCGCTCGACCTCATCCTCGAGGCGATCGGCAAGGCCGGCTTCACTCCCGGCCGCGACATCGCGCTCGCGCTCGACGTGGCCGCCACCGAGTTCCACGCCGACGGCCGCTACGCCTTCGAGGGCGAGAAGCGGACGGCCGCCGAGATGGCCGCCTACTACGGCGAGCTGCTCGACTCCTACCCGCTGGTCTCCATCGAGGACCCGCTCGACGAGGAGGACTGGGCCGGCTGGCAGGCCCTCACCACCGAGCTCGGCGACCGGGTGCAGCTCGTCGGCGACGACCTGTTCGTCACCAACCCGCAGCGGCTCCGGCGCGGCATCGAGTCCGACACCGCCAACGCGCTGCTGGTCAAGGTCAACCAGATCGGCACCCTCACCGAGACGCTCGACGCCGTCACGCTCGCGCAGACCAGCGGCTACCGCTGCATGATGAGCCACCGGTCCGGCGAGACCGAGGACACCACCATCGCCGACCTCGCCGTGGCGACCAATTGCGGCCAGATCAAGACCGGCGCCCCCGCGCGCAGCGACCGGGTCGCCAAGTACAACCAGCTCCTGCGCATCGAGGAGCTGCTCGGCGACACCGCCCGCTACGCCGGCGCCGCCGCGTTCCCGCGCTTCGAGGCGCGGGGCTGACCGGCGGCCGGGAGCCCGTCATGGCCAAGGGCGACGACCGCGCCGGTCCCCGGGGAGAGCGCCACGGCGACTCCCCGGGGGACGGCGCGCGCCGGGCCAATCCGGCGCTGACCAGCCGTGCCGCGATCCTGGCGGTCGTGATGTGCGCGATCGCCCTGAGCCTGGCCTACCCGGTCCGCGAGTACATCGCCCAGCGGCAGGAGATCTCCGATCTCCAGCACAAGGAGGCGGTCGCCCGCAAGCAGGTGGAGGAACTCAGCCTCCGCAAGCAACGGCTGGGCGATAAGTCGTACATTGAGCGTGAGGCGACGCGAAGGCTCCATTACTGTCGGCCAGGGGTGAAGTGCTACATCGTCCTTGACGGCAGTGGTGGGAACGGGCAGCAGGCCAAGAAGGGCGGCAAGACCAGCAAGCCGCCGTGGTACGAGACGCTCTGGCGGTCGGTGGAGGCCGCGGACCGGCCCCGCTGACCCCGGGCCCAGGCACGAGACGGATCCGGTGATCCGCGGGTGGGGACGAAGATGATCGACGAACGCGACACCGCCGCCGTGGCGGCGCAGCTCGGACGCGAACCGCGCGGCCTCCGCCGGGTGGCGTACCGCTGCCCGTGCGGGCTGCCCGCCGTCATCGAGACGGCGCCGCGGCTGCCGGACGGCACGCCGTTCCCGACGCTGTTCTACCTGACCTGCCCCAAGGCCGCCTCGGCCATCGGCTCGCTGGAGGGCGAGGGGACGATGCGCGGCATGCAGGAACGGCTCGGCGACGACCCCGGGCTGAAGGCCGGTTACGACGCCGCCCACGACGACTACCTGGCCCGCCGCGACGAGGCCGCCCGCGAGGACGGCGTCGAGCCGCTCCCGGCGGGCACCCAGAGCGCGGGCGGCATGCCCGAGCGGGTCAAGTGCCTGCACGCCCTGGTCGCGCACGAGCTCGCGGTCCCCGGCGTCAACCCGTTCGGCCGGGAGGCGCTCGACGCGCTGCCCGAATGGTGGCGATCGGGCCCCTGCGTCTGCGTCACCCCCGAGCCCGGGACCGCCGGGCCCGGGACTGCCGAGACCGAGACCGCTGAGACTGGGGAGGCCCGATGACGCGCGTCGCCGCGATCGACTGCGGGACCAACTCGGTCCGCCTCCTGATCGCCGACGTCGCCGCCGGCGGCGAGGGCGAGGACGGGACGCTGACCGACGTCGAGCGCCGGATGGAGATCGTCCGGCTCGGTGAGGGCGTCGACCGCACCGGCCTGCTGTCGGCCGCGGCGCTCGACCGGACGTTCACCGCGATGCGCGCCTACGCGGCGCTCATCGAGCGGCACGGCGCCGAGAAGGTGCGGGTGGTCGCCACCAGCGCCACCCGCGATGCCGGGAACCGCGCCGACTTCGTGGCCGGCGTGGTGGAGATCTTCGGCGTGGTGCCCGAGGTGTTCACCGGGGACGAGGAGGCCGAGCTGTCCTTCCTCGGCGCCACCCGGGAGCTGGCCGAGCTGCGTCCGGCCCGGCCCTACCTGGTGGTCGACATCGGCGGCGGGTCCACCGAGTTCGTGCTCGGCAGCTCCTCGGTGCAGGCCGCCCGCTCGGTCGACATCGGCTGCGTGCGGATGACCGAACGGCACCTCAAGGACGGCGACCCGCCGTCCCCCGAGCAGATCGCCGACGCCGTCGCCGACATCGACACCGCGCTCGCCGCCGTCCGCGAGACCGTGCCGGTCGACGAGGCCCGCACGCTGGTCGGGCTGGCGGGCTCGGTCACCACCGTGTCGGGCATCGCGCTCGACCTCCCCGAGTACGACCCCGAGCGCATCCACCTGTCGCGGATCACCGCGCTCCAGGTGCACGACGTCACCCGCGGCCTGCTGCACGCCACCCGGGCCGAACGGGCGCGGGCCGGCGTCATGCACCCCGGCCGCGTCGACGTGATCGGGGCCGGCGCGCTCATCCTCGACCGCATCATGCGCGAGTACGGCTTCGGCGCCGTGGTCGTCAGCGAGCACGACATCCTCGACGGGATCGCCTGGTCCCTCGCCTGACCCGGCGGGCCGCCCGGCCGCGCCCCGCCCGCTCAGCCGGCCCGCTCAGCCGGCCCGCTCAGCCCGCCCGCTCAGCCCGCCCGCATCCGTTTCAGCGCGGAGAGCAGGGCGGGGACGAGCACGGCGTTCGGGTTCTGCTGCGGGATGTACAGCACCGGCGTCGAGCCGCTCGACTGCTTGATCCAGATCCGGCCGCTCTCCACCGTGGCGCCGGCGACCGCCGACCAGCTCAGCGACACCCGGTGGCCGCGCACGCCGCCCGGGTGGACGGTCAGGCCGTGCGCCACGTCGATCGACTCGCCCGCCTGGACCCGTCCGGCCATCTCGGCGACCAGCCGCCGCTCGGCCTGCGCCCGGCACAGCTCCACCAGCCGCAGCCACAACCGCTCGGAGTCCGCCGCCGGATCCCGGCCGGTGAGCGCGGCGGGCTCGATGACGACCTCCACCCGGGGACCGCCGTGGAACGGATGCCGGCCCACCTGGAAGATCCACTGGACGCCGGGGCCGCGGCCGTATCCGTCCGGGAGGCTCGCCGCCCAGTAGGCCACCCACTCCACGTGCTGCCACGGCAGCGAGGCGTTCCCGTACGTCATGGCCTGCTGGTCGGCGTGCAGGCGCAGCCCGCGCACAGCCGCGTCGACCGGCTGGACGGCGGGCGCCCGCGGCTGGGGGTGCGGCTCGGGGGTGAGGTGGTCGGTCCATCCCCGGCCGTCCCACCAGCGCAGGCCGCCGGTGCCATGGGGGTCGGGATACCAGCCGGGTTGCGACAAGAGGTTGCCTCCGCTTCGCGTGGCGCGTCTGCCGGGCACCCGCCTCCCCGACCGGCGTGTCAGATCGTAGCGAGCGGAGCCCTCCGGCGGGGGCGGGCCGTGCGAGGATCGGGGCCATGACGACCGCTCCCACCTCGCGCGACGACGGCTCCGGCCGGGCGCCCTTCGTCCCGCCCGGGACGGGCTGGCCGGGCGACCCGGCGGGGCCCGGCACGCCCGTCGCGCACGGGCCGGCCGAGGTCGCCGAGCTGGCGGCCGGGGCCCCCGGCCTCGCCGAGCTGTGCGCCCGCCAGTCGGTGTGCCGGGCCTGCGACCGGCTGGTCGGGTGGCGCGAGAAGGTCGCGGTCGAGCGGCGCCGGTCGTTCGCCGGCGAGGAGTACTGGGGACGGCCCGTCCCCGGCTGGGGCGATCCGGAGCCGCGCATCCTCATCGTCGGGCTGGCGCCGGCCGCGCACGGCGGCAACCGCACCGGCCGGATCTTCACCGGCGACCGCTCCGGCGACTGGCTGTTCGCGTCGCTGCACCGGGTGGGGCTGGCGGCGCTCCCGACCAGCGTCCGGGCGGACGACGGGCAGCGGCTCATCGGCACGCGCGTGGCCGCGACGGTGCGCTGCGCCCCGCCCGACAACAAGCCCACCCCCGCCGAGCGCGACGCGTGCCTGCCGTGGCTGGCGCGCGAGATGGTGGAGGTCGCCCCGAGCGTCCGGTGCATCGTCTGCCTCGGCGGGTTCGCCTGGCAGAGCGTCTGGCCGGTGCTCAAGGAGGCGGGCTACCAGGTGCCCCGCCCGCGGCCGAAGTTCGGGCACGGCGCCGAAGCCGAGCTGGCGCCGTCCGCCCCGGGCGCCGGCTCGGGCGGCGCGCCGGGCATCGAGCCGGTGCTGATGCTCGGCTGCTATCACCCGAGCCAGCAGAACACCTTCACCGGACGCGTGACCGAGCAGATGCTCGACGACGTCTTCACGCGCGCCCGCGACTGGCGGAGCTGACACCGCCCGGCGGTGTGGTGGCGGCCGGGGCAGGGCCTTGCCCGAGCGGATGGGGCCCGGTCGGACCGGCCCCCGCCGGTCCGCCGCCCCAGTCGCTCGGTGCCCCCGTCCGGCCCTGTCCCGACCGCCTTGCGCACATGCACCGTGTTGGCGGTGTTCGTACGCACATCATGTGAGATGTCCGAGTGAGCTGGGAGGTTCGCCGCGATCAGGGGGTTTTTATGTGACTACTACCTGTCTGTGGGCATCGCTCCCCACATGCCCTTGAAACGCACCATGAAGTCCGCCCGGCACATCGTGATCAGCGGCGCCGGGCCGGCGACTTCACCGCGCCGAACGGGAGGGCGCGGCGAACGTCCGCGGGCTGAAGGTGAGGGGCCTTCTCGCCTGGTTCATGCACCGCACGTACCATCTGTCTCGGATGCCGACCGTCAACCGCAAAATGCGGATCACCGCGGACTGGACGCTCGCGCTGTTGTTCCGCCGACGAGTAGGCACCGGAGAACGAGGAGGCGCACCCGACCATGCCCGATGGAGTCGCCTCCCGGCTCGCCCCCCTGCTCACCAAGATCATGCTCGGTGAGGACCGGGACGCCGTGGTCGAGCTGCCGATCCGGGTCCGCGCCTGGGACGGCAGCTCGGTCGGCCCGGCCGGTGCCCCCACGTTCGTCGTCCGGCACCGCCGGGCGCTGCGCCGGCTGCTGTGGAAGCCCGGCGAGATGGGCCTGGTCCGCGCGTACGTGGCGGGCGAGCTCGACATCGAGGGCGACGTGTTCGCCGCGCTCGGCGCCGTCCAGCGGGTGATGCGCAGCGGCGACCGTCCGATCGTGCTGAGCAGCGACGACAAGCGCGACATCGTCAAGACCGCGGTCACCCTCGGCGCGGTCGGCCCCGAGCCGAAGCCGCCGCCGGAGGAGTTCCCGTCCGGCCGGCACGGCGACGCGGCCGGCCCGCTCGGCGGCCCCGCCGAGTTCTTCGCCCGGATGCTCGGCCCCGAGATGGCGCACGGCACCGGGCGGTGGGACCAGGCCGTCGACCTGGAGGACGCCCAGCGCGCCGCGGTCGAGTCGGTCACCCTGCGGCTCGACCTGTTCCGCGGCGCCCGGGTGCTCGACCTGAACGCGGGCTGGGGGGCGTTCGCCCTGCACGCGGCCGAGCAGCACGGCGTCCGGGTGATCGGGCTGGTCCGCACCGGCGAGCAGGGCGACCACATCCGCGCGCGGGCCGAGGCGGCCGGTCTCGCCGACCGGGTCGAGCCGCGCTCCTGGGACCTCGCCACCGCCGGTGACGGACCCTACGACGCGATCGTCGGGCTGTCGGGGGTGGAGGCGCTCGAACGGTCCACCGAGCGGCTGTACGAGCTGCTTGCCCCCGGCGGGCGGCTGCTGCTCCAGCAGCCGGTGCGCCGTCCCGGGCCGCACCGGGTCAGGCGCACGTTCACCACCAGCTATATGTTCCCCGAGGACGGCGAGCTGCGCCCGCTCGGCGAGATCGTCGGCGAGCTGGAGGACGCCGGGCTGGAGGTGCGGGGCGTGGGCGCGCTCCGCGAGCAGCACGCCCGCACGCTGCGGGCGTGGGCGGCCAACCTGCAACGGCGCTGGACCGAGTGCGCCGAGCTGGCCGGTCCGGGCCGGGCCCGGGTGTGGCTGCTCTACCTGGCGGCCTCGGCGCTCGCCTGCGAGAGCGGACGCATCGGGGTGCACGAGATCTGCGCCGTCCGCCGCGACCGGGACGGGCGGGCCGGGGTCACCCTGGTCGGCGAGCCCGCGGTGCAGGGGGCCGCCGGTTCGTGACCGGAACGTCGAGGGGCGCCCCGGTATGATTGGGGCCGCCCCTGTAGCCCAATGGCAGAGGCAGGCTCCCTAAAAGAGCCAGAGTGTCGGTTCGAATCCGACCAGGGGCACCAGCGCCCGGGCCGCCGTCGCCGCGGGCGTCCGCCGGAAACCACCGGCCGTGCGTGCGCGTTTAGACTGATCGAAAGCTCGGCCACAGTGGAGGCTCGAATGGAGAGCAGGAATCCGGCGTTCAGGGGCAATGCCTTCGGCCGCCAGGCGGGCGGCCACGGCATCCCGCGACCGCAGCAGTCGCACGACATGTACAACGCCCCCTCCTACGCTCCACCGGCGCCGCCGTCCACCCGCCCGATGACGATGGACGACGTCGTCGTCCGCAGTTTCCTCACCCTGGCGACGCTGCTGGTCACCGCCGCGCTGTCGTGGAAGCTGGTCCCGGCCGACAAGGCCCTCCCGGTGCTGGCCGTCGCGGTCGTCGCGCAGCTCGGCATCTGGGCGTTCATCACCTTCGGCCGCAAGGCGAACGCGCCGCTGGTGCTCGCCTTCGCCGCCGTGTACGGGGTCCTGATCGGGGTCGTCAGCCACACCTACAACGACCTCTACCACGGGGTCGTCCTCCAGGCGGTGGTCGGCACCGCGCTCGCCTTCGGCGCCACGCTCGCGGTGTACGCGCTGCGGATCGTCAGGGTCACGCCGAAGTTCACCCGGTTCGTGATCGCGGCCGGGCTCGGGCTGGTCGGGCTGATGGTGCTCAACCTGCTGGTGCAGTTCGTCGGTCCGGACAGCGGGATCGGCATCCGCGACCCGAGCAACCCGCTCGCCTACGTGTTCAGCGTCGCGGCGATCCTGATCGGCTGCTTCTTCCTGCTGCTCGACTTCGACTCCATCGAGCAGGGCGTGCGCTCCGGGGCGCCTGAGAAGTTCGCCTGGTACTGCGCGTTCGGGCTGGTGCTCAGCCTGGTGTGGATCTACCTGGAGATGCTGCGCCTGCTGTCGTACTTCTACGGCGGACGCGACTGACGCGCCGTCCCACCGGACATGAGCAGCCCCTCACCGGCTCAGCTGGTGAGGGGCTGATGCGTTGCCGGGCCGGCTCTGCGCCGGGAGTCGCGACGCGCGGCGGCGCGACGGCGGGAGCCATCCGTTGGCCGGCCTGGCCGCGGCAACACGGACGGGGGCGGGACGGGTGGGACCGCCCGGACCGGGCCCTTCAGTAGTGGCGGGCGCGCCGGGTGCGCTCGTGCTCGAGCACCAGCGCGGCGGCGTACCCGTGCGAGAGGTTGTGCTCGTCGGCGAGCCAACTGCAGCGTTCCTCGCAGCGCACGAAGGAGGGTCCGTTCTCGATGGCGGTGAACCACTCGGGGATGTCACGTCCTGTGACCTGCGGAATGCGGGCGATCAGTTTGTTGTGCGTCTCCGGCGAGTGGTTCAGTGACAACTGGCACCTCCAGGTCGCGGGGCTCTTTCTGCCGACTCTGCAACAGGGATCTGGATGTGACAACCCCCCAACGCCGACCTATCCGCCACGATACGTAGATCGTTGGTAACGGTGACGTGCTCCCGGAACGCGCAGGTGGCCCGGCCGGCCGCTCGGAGGCGGCCGACCGGGCCGTGCTGAGCACCCCGTGCTGAGCTACCTGTGCTGAGCTACCCGTGGTCAGCTCAGCCGCTCCAGCACCATCGCCATGCCCTGGCCGCCGCCGACGCACATGGTCTCCAAGCCGAACTGCTTGTCGTTGAACTTCAGCCCGTTGATCAGCGTCGAGGTGATCCGCGCGCCGGTCATGCCGAACGGGTGGCCGATCGCGATCGCGCCGCCGTTGACGTTCAGCTTGTCGAGGTCGATGCCGAGCTCGTCCGCCGACGGCAGCACCTGCGCGGCGAACGCCTCGTTGATCTCGACCAGGTCGATGTCGGCGATGGTCATGCCGGCCTTGGCCAGCGCGCTGCGGGAGGCGCCCACCGGGCCGAGGCCCATGATCTCGGGGGACAGCCCGGTGACGCCGGTCGACACGATCCGGGCCAGCGGGGTGATGCCGAGCTCGGCGGCCTTGGTGTCGCTCATGATGATCACCGCGGCGGCGCCGTCGTTGAGCGGGCAGCAGTTGCCGGCGGTGACCGTGCCGTCCGGCCGGAACACCGGCTTGAGCTGCGAGACCTTGTCGTAGGTGGTGCCGGCCCGGGGGCCGTCGTCGGTGGCGACCACGGTGCCGTCGGGCAGCGTGACCGGGGTGATGTCCTTCGCGAAGAACCCGTTGGCGATGGCCTTCTCGGCCAGGTTCTGCGAGCGGACGCCGAACTCGTCCTGCGCCTGCCGGCTCACGCCGCGCTGCGCCGCCACGTTCTCGGCGGTCTGGCCCATCGCGATGTAGACGTCGGGCAGCTCGCCGTCCTCGCGCGGGTCGTGCCAGACCGGCCCGCCGCCCTCGGCGGCCTGGGCGGTGCGGACCTCGGCGCCGCCGAACAGGGGGTTCTGGGTGTCGGGCAGGCCGTCGCTGCTGCCCTTGGCGAAGCGGCTGACCATCTCGACGCCGGCCGAGACGATGACGTCGGCCTCGCCCGCCTTGATCGCGTGCAGCGCCATCCGGGTGGTCTGGAGCGAGGAGGAGCAGTAGCGGGTGATCGTCGCGCCGGGCACGGTGTCCCAGCCGAGCAGGACCGACACGACCCGGGCCATGTTGTAGCCCTGCTCGCCGCCGGGCAGGCCGCAGCCGAGCAGCAGGTCGTCGATCTGCGCCGGGTCCAGCTGCGGGACCTTGGCCATCGCGGCGGTGATCATCTGAGCGGTGAGGTCGTCGGACCGCAGGTCCTTCAGCGATCCCTTGAAGGCGCGGCCGATCGGCGAGCGCGCGGTGGCGACGATGACTGCCTCGGGCATGTGCGGATCTCCCTGTCTAGCGACGTCTGGCGGCCTGCCGGTCGCAGCGACCGGTGACCGGCCGGAGTCGTCGGGGCGGACGGTGTTACCCGCCGGTCACATGCAATCTAGCCGCTGCCCCGGGGCGGGGGACAGACCGGGGTGCGGGCATCGTCGACGACCCGGCCGGCCGCCCCGCGGGCCGCCCCGGCGCTCCGCGGGGCGCTCAGCCGCTCCCCGGGGTGATCGCCTTGGTGCCGGCGTCCTCGGTCACCCCGCGGCGCCGCAGCAGCGTGGCCCAGCGGCCCCGGGGCCCGCGCTCGCTGCCCCCGACCCGGGTGCCGGCCACCTCGGTGCCGGCCTCCTCGGCGGCCTCGGCCGCCGCGAGGTAGACGGGCAGGACCCCGGTGCCCCGTC
The DNA here is from genome assembly GCF_030283145.1 of Actinomadura xylanilytica. GTDB lineage: Bacteria > Actinomycetota > Actinomycetes > Streptosporangiales > Streptosporangiaceae > Spirillospora > Spirillospora xylanilytica. The sequence goes on along the minus strand of NZ_JASNWE010000001.1, from coordinate 1,931,547 downwards.
CGGCCACCGCGAGCAGCTCCTCCTCGGCGTCGGCGTCCAGCCTCAGCGCCGCGGCCATCGACGGCAGCACCGCCAGCGCCGCCGCCGCGTACCCGCGCGCGGACGGGTGGTAGCGGTCCTCGCTGAACATCTCGCGCGGGTCGGCGGCGAACTCCCGGCCGAGCAGGTCGCCGAGCGACACCGACCGGCCGCCGCGCTCGACCACCGCGATGGTCTGCGCCGCGGCGAGCTGCCGGCTGGCGCGCTGCGCGATCCACCGCAGCGGCTGCATCACCGGCTTGACCGAGCCGAGGTCGGGACAGGTGCCGACCACCACCTCGCAGCCCGCCGCGAGCAGCCGCTCGACCGTGCCGTCGAGATGCCGCACCGACTCGGCCGCCGGGACCCGGGCGGTGACGTCGTTGGCGCCGATCATGATGACCGCGATGTCGGGCCGGGCCTCCAGGGCCGGGCCGATCTGCTCGGCGAGCACCTCCGACCGCGACCCCGACCGCGCCACGTTCGTCAGCCGGACCGGACGGTCGGAGATCGCCGACAGGCCGTGCGCCAGCAGCGCGGCCGGGGTCTCGTCCGGCGTGCGGACGCCGAGCCCGGCCGCCGTGGAGTCGCCCAGCACCACGAACGACAGCGGCTCGCCCGCCTTGCCCTCGCCGTAGACCCCGTCGGACCGTGGCGGCTCACCGTTCGGGGCGGCCTGGATGATCTTCCGGGCGAGCTTGGCCTCGACCACCACCAGCCCGAAGGTCACCGCCCCGAGCGCGGTGATGCCGCCGCCCCCGTAGGCCGCCGCCGTCGCGATGCGCCGTGCCGTCAACGCTCTCAGCATCGTCCGTCCACCCTCCGTGACCACCGGGCGCACCCCGCTCCCGTGGTGATGCCCGCGGCGGCCGATCTGGGCTACCGTCGGAAACTGGAATCTATCCGAATCCACATCCCGCCCTCCCGTGGTACACGCGGGTTGAACAGGGATGCAAACACGCCGAAACCGACAAGGACGACGCGGTGCACGTACACGATTCGCTCGTCGAGCTGATGGGGAACACCCCGCTGGTCCGGTTGCGCAAGGTGACCGCCGACCGGCCTGGGCAGGTGCTGGCCAAGGTCGAGTACTTCAATCCCGGGGGCTCGGTGAAGGACCGCATCGCGGTCCGCATGATCGACGCCGCCGAACGCTCGGGGGCCCTGCCGCCGGGCGGCACGATCGTCGAGCCGACCTCCGGCAACACCGGGGTCGGGCTCGCCATCGTCGCGCAGGAGCGCGGCTACCACTGCGTGTTCGTCTGCCCGGACAAGGTCGCCAAGGACAAGGTCGACGTGTTGCGGGCCTACGGCGCCGAGGTCGTGATCTGCCCGACCGCGGTGTCGCCCGAGCACCCCGACTCCTACTACTCGGTCTCGGACCGGCTCGCCGCCGAGATCCCCGGGGCCTGGAAGCCCAACCAGTACACCAACCAGAACAACCCGCGCTCGCACTACGAGACCACCGGTCCCGAGCTGTGGGAGCAGACCGAGGGCCGCATCACGCACTTCGTGGCGGGCATCGGCACCGGCGGCACCATCAGCGGCACCGGGAAGTACCTCAAGGAGGTCTCCGGCGGCCGGGTACAGATCATCGGCGCCGACCCGGAGGGCTCGGTCTACTCCGGCGGCAGCGGCCGGCCCTACCTCACCGAGGGCGTCGGCGAGGACATCTGGCCCGAGACCTACGACCGCGACATCTGCGACCAGGTGATCGCCGTGTCCGACCGCGACTCGTTCGTGATGACCCGGCGGCTGGCCCGCGAGGAGGCGCTGCTGGTCGGCGGATCCTGCGGGATGGCGGTCGTCGCGGCGCTGCGGGTCGCGGCCGAGGCCGGACCGGACGCGGTGATCGTGGTGCTGCTGCCGGACGGCGGACGCGGCTACCTCTCCAAGATCTTCAGCGACGAGTGGATGGCCGACTACGGCTTCCTCACCCCCTCCACCGAGGAGGCCAGGGTCGGCGAGGTGCTCACCCGCAAGGGCGCCGGGCTGCCCGAGTTCGTGCACGTCCACCCGCACGAGAGCGTGGAGACCGCGATCGCGATCATGCGCGAGTACGAGGTCTCGCAGCTCCCGGTGATGAAGGAGGAGCCGCCGGTGATGGCGGCCGAGGTGGTCGGCTCGATCATGGAGACCGCCCTGCTCGACGTGCTGCTGAAGGACCGGGCCCGCCTCAGCGAGCCGCTCGAGGCGCACATGTCCGCGCCGCTGCCGACCATCGGCTCCGGCGAGCCGGTCAGCAAGGCCGTGCTCGTCCTGGAGAACTCCGGTGCCGCCGTCGTCCTGGTGGACGGCAAGCCCAAGGGCCTGATCACTCGACAGGACCTGCTCGCCTACCTCGCGGCTGGGACGACGGCCACCCAGCTCCCCGCCCAGTAGTTTCGGGGCCGGGCGCCCGGTGATCCGCCGGGCGCCCGGGACCTCCGTCCCCTGGTGCCGTCTCGTTCCCCTGGACGCGACGAAGCGCCGGAGATCGGTTCGATCTCCGGCGCTTCGCCTTTCTACCGGGGGTCGGGCCGCGGGGTCCCGGCCGTATGGGCGGCGTTACCGGCCGGTGCCCCGCGACCCGACGTTCTCAGGAGGGCCGGCCCGACGTGGCGAACCGGTCGTCCTCCAGTGCCTCGGGCTTCGGCGGCTGCGCCTTGGGCGCGTCGCCGTGCCCCGGCCACCAGGCCTTGTGGCCGAGCAGCGCGGTGATCGCCGGCACGAAGAACGCCGACATCACGAACGCCGACAGCAGGATCCCGATCGCCACGCCGAAGCCGATCTGCGCCAGCATCGACTGCGGCGAGATCATCAGCACCCCGAACGTGCCGGCCAGGATCACGCCTGCCGCGGCCACGGTCGGACCCGCGTGCTGGATGCCGAGCGCCGTGCCGCGCCGCGGATCGTGGCCCTCGCGGGCCTCCTCGCGCAGCCGGGCGATCATCAGGATGTTGTAGTCGGTCCCGATCGCCAGCACGAACAGGTACAAGATGATCGGCAACTGGAACATCAGTCCCGGCTTGCCCTCGATGCCCTGGAACACGGTCACCGTGGCGCCGAGCGTCGCGGCGAACCCGAGCAGCACCGCGCCCACCAGGTAGATGGGCGCGACCACCGCCCGCAGCAGCAGCGCCAGGATGACGCCGATCAGCAGCACCGCCACCGGCAGGATGACCGACAGGTCGCGATTGTTGATGGTGTTGATGTCGGCGAACACCGCGGTCTGGCCGCCGACCAGGACCTTGGCCCCGGCGGGCGCGCCCTGGTGCACGAAGTCGCGCAGCGGGCCCTTGACCAGGCTGATCGACGTGCTGGAGTTCGGGTTGTCCTTGAGGACCACGTTGTACTTGGCGACGGTCTTGTCCTGGCTGAACAGCGGGGGCTGGACGTCGCCGACGCCCGGGGCCTTGGTGAGCCGCTGCCCGTAGGGGGCCAGCTCGGCCGCGGTCAGCGGCCGGTCGGCCTTGACGTAGACCTCGGTCGGCGTCAGCGTCCCGGCCGGGAAGCTGTTCTTCAGGTCGTTCATCGCCTTGGCCGACTCGGTGTTCTGCGGCGCGCTGGCGCTGAAGTCGTAGTCGGCCTTGAAGCCGAGCGTCGCGGTGGCGAGCGCGATGAGCACCAGCCCCGAGGAGACCGCGGCCACGAGGGGGCGCCGGCCCACGGCGTTGCCGAGCTTGACCCAGAGGCCGGGCTTGGGCTCCTTCTTCCACGCCTTGGACGGCCAGAACACCACCTGGCCGAGCAGCGAGACGACCGCCGGGACCAGGGTCAGCGAGGTGACCAGCATCACGCCGACCGCGATGGCGAGCTGCGGGCCGAGCCCGCCGAACGCCTTGAACGAGGCGAGCAGCAGCACCAGGAAGGCGACGATGACAGCGCCGGCGGCGGAGGCGATCGCCTCGCCCACCCGCTCCACGCTGTTGATCATCGCGGTCTTCTTGTCCTCGCCGAGCCGCAGCCGCTCTCGGTAGCGGAACAGCAGGAAGAGGATGTAGTCGGTCCCGATCCCGTACAACACGATCATGACGATCATGTCGAAGCCCTTGTCGAAGTTCAGGCCGAAGGCGTTGCCGACCATCGCGGTGACCGCGTTGGAGACCATCGACACAGCGAGGACCACGATGATGGGCAGGATCGAGGCGAGCGGGCTCCGGAAGATGATGCCGAGCAGCACGATGATCAGCGCGATGGTGGCGATGCCGATCAAGGCCATCGTCTGCTGGTCGGACTTCTCGTTGTCGACCGTGGACGCCATGTCACCGGTCACGCCGAAGGTCAGCGGGCTGCCGCGCAGTTGCGCGGTACTCTCGGTGCGCAGCTTCTTGATCGCGTCCTTGGCGGTGTCCATCGCCTTGGTGTCGGTGTAGTCGTTCGGCAGCGGGGCCGCGATCAGCTGGATCGAGCCGTCCTTGGCGGCGGGCGTGGCCGCCACCTTGGTGACGCCGGGGATCTTCTTGGCCTGGAGCGCCGCCGCGACTCCGGCGACCTTCTTCTGGTCGGCCGGGGTCAGCTTGCCGCCGTCCTTGCGCTTGACCACGATCATGGCCGGGCTGGTCTTCTGATCGGCGCTCGGGAACGCCGTCGCGGCCAGCTTGCCCGCCTGGATGGACTCGTACTTGCTGGGCAGGAAGTCTTCCTGGTCGGACGAGGATTTCAGTTCCGGTGCGAAAGCGATCAGTCCCGCGGCCACGACGATCCACGCGAGGATCGTCCACCACGGGTGTCTCACGACGCCGCGCCCAAGGCGTGCGAACATGCGCCTTCCTTCGTTTCAGGGGTTCGACTGGGGATACCCCTAAAACGGTAGAGATCGTACGGGCCGTTCGAGTCACCCGAGCAGCTGAAATACCGGGTGATACCTGCGGGGGAGCGTCTCCTCCTCCAGGAGGGCGGACGGGTGGATAGCCTCGTTCCCATGGACAACGAGGTTCAACAGGGATTCGAGACCCTGGCGATCCACGCGGGACAGGAGCCCGACCCCGTCACGGGGGCGGTCGTCCCGCCGATCTACCAGGTATCCACATATAAGCAGGACGGCATCGGCGGCCTCCGCGGGGGCTACGAGTACTCCCGATCGGCCAATCCGACGCGTACCGCGCTGGAGGTATGCCTGGCCGAGGTCGAGGGGGGCGTGCGCGGGCTCGCGTTCGCGTCCGGGCTCGCGGCCGAGGACACGCTGCTGCGTACCGTCTGCCGTCCGGGCGACCACGTCGTCATCCCCGACGACGCCTACGGCGGCACCTACCGGCTGTTCGCCAAGGTGGCCGAGCCGTGGGGGGTGGTCTTCGACCCGGTGCGGCTGACCGACATCGAGGCCGTCCGCGCGGCGGTGACGCCCGCCACCCGGATGATCTGGGTGGAGACGCCGACCAACCCGCTGCTCGGCATCGCCGACATCGCGGGCCTGGCCGGCGTCGCCCACGACGCGGGCGCGCTGCTGGTCGTCGACAACACCTTCGCCTCGCCCTATCTCCAGCGCCCGCTGGCGCTCGGCGCCGACGTGGTGGTGCACTCGACCACCAAGTACATCGGCGGGCACTCCGACGTGGTCGGCGGCGCGCTGGTCGCGGCCGACGCCGGGCTGGGCGAGCGGCTGGCCTTCCACCAGAACGCGATGGGCGCCGTCGCCGGTCCGTTCGACGCCTGGCTGACCCTGCGCGGCATCAAGACGCTCGGTGTCCGGATGGACCGGCACTGCGCCAACGCCGAGCGGGTCGTGCAGCTCCTCACCCGGCACGAGGCCGTCCGCGAGGTGCTGTACCCGGGCCTGCCCGGCCACCCCGGCCATGAGGTCGCCGCCAAGCAGATGAGGGCCTTCGGGGGCATGGTGTCGTTCCGGATGGGCACCGAGGAGGCGGCCGTCCGGGTCTGCGAGCGCGCCAGGCTGTTCACCCTCGGCGAGTCGCTCGGCGGGGTCGAGTCGCTGATCGAGCACCCGGGGCGGATGACGCACGCGTCGGCCGCCGGGTCGCCGCTGGAGGTCCCGTCCGACCTGGTCCGCCTGTCGGTCGGCATCGAGGACATCGATGATCTTCTCGGAGACCTCGAACAGGCCCTGGCCTGAGGATTCGCCCGCGGCGGGCGGGACGGGCCCGGCCCGCCGCCGGGTAAACGCGGGACCTTGCCCGCACCAACCTTGATCAAACATCTATGATGTGCGCGCCAGGTTCCATGAAGAAAGGGCCCGGAGTGCGCAAAGTACTGGTTTGTGGTGCGGCGTTCGCCGCCACCTGTGTCTCCGCCGTGGCCCTGCCCACGGCCTCCCAGGCCACCACGCCCCAGCCGACGCCGAGCCTCTCCGGCTCGGCGCCCGTGACCCCGCCGCCGGTCCCCACCGAGGAGCCCGCCGAGCCGGGTCCCTCGACCGGCCCGCCCGGATCCGGGAGCCCCGGTCCCAGCGGCCCCGAGACGCCGTCCCCCTCCACGTCCGCCCCGCCTCCGGCGACCGGCTCGGCGACCGGCGGGGTCGTGTCGGGACGGGCCGTCATGGTGACGCCCCGGCCGCCCAAGCAGGCCAGCTACGCCTACGGCCCCGCCGCCCGCCAGCGCATCGACGCCTACTGGCGTCCGGCCGCGGCCAAGGCGAAGGGCGCCAAGACCAAGGGCGCCGCCACGGCCGCGGGCAAGGCCAAGGCCGCCGTCAAGCCGGGTCCCGCCGTGCTGGTCCTGCACGGCGGCTACTGGCTTGAGGGCGACAAGGGCGGCTGGAAGTACTTCGCGCGCCGGCTGAGCGCGCAGGGCTTCACCGTCTTCGCCGCCAACTACCGGCTGGCGACCATGGCGCAGTGGCCCGCGCAGCGCAACGACGCCGAGGCGGCGCTGTCGTTCATCAAGAAGCACGCCGGGCACTGGAACATCGACCCCGACAACATCGTGGTGGTCGGCTCGTCGGCGGGCGGCCACCTGGCCACCCAGCTCGGCACGTACGGCACCGCCGGGCAGCGGGTCCGCGGCGTGGTCGCGCTGTCACCGGTCAACACCCCGTACCTGGCCTTCCAGGAGGGCCTGAAGGCCAGCGCGACGGGCGGGCAGCGCAAGCTGCGCCGGGCCGTCACGCAGCTCATCAGGTGCACGCCCATCGAGGCCGACCCGACCTGCTGGAAGCGGGTGGACGACGCCAACTCGGCCTCGCACGCGTCCGCCGGCGACGCCCCGATGCTGCTCATGCACAGCACCGGCGACTTCGTCCCGGTCACCCAGAGCACCGGGCTGGCGGCGGCGCTGCGCGGCGCTGGCGTGCCCGCCACGGTGAAGACCGTGCCGGGCAAGATGCACGGGCCCGCGCTGATGAACGACGAGCACGTCTACCCCGAGATCCTGGCCTGGCTCAAGGCCCGGACGAAGCCGAGGTAGCGGACCGGCCGGCCCGGCGGGCGCGTCCGCCGGGTCAGCCGTTCCAGACCATCAGCACGAGGACGACCAGCCACAGCAGCGCGACGACGCCGGACATGGCCGCGATCCGGCCGCGTTCGACCTGCGCGATGTCGGCGCCCGGTGCGGCGGGCTTGGCCGCCTTGGCCTTCTCGCCTTCTTCCGCGCCCTCGCCGCCCGTCTTCGTGCTGGACGCGGCGGGGGCGGCCTTGGCTGCGGCGGTCTCCAGCAGGTGCGCGGCCTTGCGCTGGTCCCGCTCCACGATCAGCAGCAGCACCAGCGCCACGATGAACAGCGTCATCGACGCCGACAGCCACGGCTTGGCGAAGTCGCCGCTCGCGAGGAACAGCCCGAACAGGAAGATGCCCAGCGTGCCGATCCCGTAGATCCGGGTGGTGCGGTTGAGGTACCGGACCACCACCAGGTTCTGGTTGCGGATGAAGCGCGGGGTGGCCATGGTCGCGGCGGTCAGTGGTCCCAAGGTGAAGATCGCGAAGCCGATGTGCAGGATCAGCAGGAGACGATCAGAACTCGACATGACGCCGACCCTAGTCCTCCGGTGCGGCGCCTGTACGGTTACCGGCGCCCGCGCCGCACCCGCAGATAGTCGCTGACCACGTACTCGCCGAGCCGGTCGGCGTCGGGCGCGAAGACCCGGCCGCCGTTGCGCCGCGCGACCTCCTCGACGAACGAGACCAGCCGCCGGTCCTCGGCGAGCATGAAGAAGTTCATCGTGGCCGAGCGCCGGGTCATCTTGTCGACCTCGGCCAGTGTCAGCACCAGCGTCTCGGTGGACGGCGGGTAGTCGAACAGCGACCGGCCGTCCGGCCGCAGGTGCGCGGTCGGCTCGCCGTCGGTGACCACCAGCACGATCGGCTCGAAGTCGGGATGCCGGTCCAGGTGCCGGCCAGCGATCATCAGCGCGTGGTGCAGATTGGTGCCCTGCACCATGTCCCAGTCGAGCCCGGCCATCTCGGTCGGGTGCAGCGTCCGGGCGTAGTTGGAGAACCCGATGATCTGGATGGCGTCCTGCGGGAACTTGCTGGTCACCAGCGTGTGCAGGGCCAGCGTGGTCTGCTTGGCCGCCGCCCAGGTGCCGCGCAGCACCATCGAGTACGACAGGTCGACCAGCAGGCACACCGCGGCGCCGGTGCGGCGTTCGGTCTCGTGCACCTCGAAGTCGTCCACGCTCAGCCGGACCGCACCGGACCGCGGCGGGCCGGACGTACCGGCCCCGGACGTACCGGACCCGGACGTACCGGACCCGGGCGCGCCGGACCCGGGCGTGCCGACCGCGGCCGGCGCGCCGGGCTCCATCACGCTGCGGCGGATCGCGTTGCCGACCGTCCGGACCACGTCGAGGGGCTGCTCGTCGCCGAACCGCCATGCGCGGCTCGACCCGGTGAGCTCGCCGGCCTGCCCGGCGTCGCGCTGGTCGTGGTCGCCCTGCCGGCCCGCGGTGAGCCGGGAGAACACCCGGCGCAGCGCCGTCTCGCCGAGCCGCCGCACCGCCTTGGGGGTCAGCTCCAGCGTGCCGCGGCGGCGCTGGAGGTAGCCCTGCCGTTCCAGCTCGGCCTCGATGCGGCGCAGCGCGCCGAGGTCGTCGACGGCCTGCCGGCCGAGCGCCCGCCGCACGGCCTCCTCGTCGACGTCGTCGAGCCGGGCCCCCGGGTAGTCCTGCCCGAGCGCCGACTCCAGCTCGGCCAGGTCGGCGAGCTCGGCCAGCGCGGTGGTGGCGTCGCCCACCCCGAGCGGGGCGTCGCCGGTCATCTGCTCGGGCGTGCCCCAGCCGAGGTCGGGACGGCGGGCGCGCAGCGAGTCGCCGAGCCGGGACATCTCCAGGGCCAGGCCCGCGTCCTGCATGACCTGGTCCATCAGCCCGGCCAGCTCGGCGCGCTGCTCGGGGCTCAGTGAGGCCAGCAGCCGGTCCGTCGCGGCGGCCCGGCGGGCCAGCGAGTCGACCAGCTCCTCCAGGTCGCGCGGCCGGTCCGGGTCGTCCTCGGCGCCGAACATGTCGCCGTACTCGGCCATGAACCGCTCGAAGTCCTCCTGGGTGTGCTCACCGCGCGCGTCCCGGTCGAGCATCCGGTTGAGCGCGGCCATCATGTCCTTGACCCGCTCCATGGACCGCGGGTCCTGGCCTTGCAGCGCCTGCTTCATGCCCTGGAACTGCGCGTCGAGGACCTCGCTGCGCAGCAGGTCCCTGAGCCGGTCGAACGTCTCGCGGGCCGCGGGGGACCGCCACTGGTAGTCCGACAGCCGCCGGATCGCCTGCGAGGTGTCCTCGGGCAGCGTGTCGAGCTCGGCCTCGCGCAGCCGCGCGTCGTCGCCCGGGTCGGGGAACAGCTCGGCCCGCTCCTGCCCGATCGCGGTGTCGAGCAGCGCCCGCGCCTGCTCCAGCGTGCCGTCCAGCCGGCCGCGGTCGCGCAGCGCGCGGCGCCGCTCGCGGACCTGGCGGAGCAGGTCGTCGAGCCCGCGCCGGCCGCCCTCGCCGGGCAGCCCGCGGCGCAGCAGGTCGCGCAGCGCCTCGTCGGGACGGGTGCCCTCCAGCACCGCGTCGCCCATGGCGTCCAGGGCGTCCCGGACGTCGTAGGGCGGGGACAGCGGGTCGGGCCCGTCGCGGTACGCCCCGTACCGGTAACGACTCATGTCGGCCTCCCCATCTCGGGACGCGCCACCGCGGGGTCCGGGACGGATCCGCGGCGTCCTTCGTGCCGTTCGTTCAGGTTCGGTGCGGCTGAGTGCTCGGCGCTGAGCGCTCAGTGCCCGGCTCTACGTGCGGTAGGTGGCGGTGCCGTCGCCCTGCCCGGCCGGGCCGTCCTTGGACAGCCGCCGGGTGAGGAACAGTCCCTCGAGGGCGAACTCCAGCGCCGCGGCGGCCTGGCCGGGCGACTCACCGCTCAGCTCCAGCCGTTCCATGATCTTGGCGAGGCCGGGGATCGGGCCGACCCGGCGCAGCAGCTCGCCGGCGGGCACCAGCTCGCCGGACTCGACGCTCTCGCCCGCGTCGAACTTGTCGAGCAGCCCGGACAGGTCGGCCGGGCCCAGCGTCCGCCGGTAGGTCTCGGCGACCGCGCGGCGCAGCAGGTGCTCGAGGACCTCCTGCTCGCGGCCCTCCTCGCTGACCTCGAACTCGACCTTGCCCATCAGCGACGGCACCACCGCGGGCAGGTCGCACACCCGCGCCACCGCGCGCTCCTCGCCGGTGAGCGCGGCGCGGCGCACCGCCCCGGCGGCGACGGTCTCGGCGCCCGCGAGCGCGAACCGCGCCGACACCCCGGACCGGGTGTCGACCGCGGTCGACTCGCGGACCAGCCGGGTGAACCGGCCGATGATCTCGATCAGGTGGGCGGGCACCTCGGCGGGCGGCCCGGACAGGTCGGCGAACTCGGCCTCCTGCCGGATCAGCGCCAGCTCGGCGTCCAGCTCCAGCGGGTAGTGGGTGCGGATCTCGGCGCCGAACCGGTCCTTGAGCGGGGTGATGATGCGGCCCCGGTTGGTGTAGTCCTCGGGGTTGGCGCTGGCGACCAGCAGCACGTCGAGCGGCAGCCGCAGCGCGTAGCCGCGGACCTGGACGTCGCGCTCCTCCAGCACGTTGAGCAGCGCCACCTGGATGCGCTCGGCCAGGTCGGGCAGCTCGTTGATGGAGAAGATGCCGCGGTTGGTGCGCGGCACCAGCCCGAAGTGCACCGTCTCGGGGTCGCCGAGGGTGCGGCCCTCGGCCACCTTGACCGGGTCGACGTCGCCGATCAGGTCGCCGACGCTGGTGTCGGGGGTGGCGAGCTTCTCGCCGTACCGCTCGTCGCGGTGCTTCCACGCCACCGGCAGGTCGTCGCCGGCCTCGGCGGCCAGCCGCCGGCAGCGCACGCACACCGGCGCGTACGGATGGTCGTTGATCTCGCAACCGGCCACCACCGGGGTCCACTCGTCCAGCAGCCCGGCCAGGGTGCGGATCAGCCGCGTCTTGCCCTGCCCGCGCTCGCCCAGCAGCACCAGGTCGTGCCCGGCGATCAGGGCCCGCTCCAGATGCGGCGCGACGGTGTCGTCGAACCCGACGATGCCCGGGAAGCGCGGTTCCCCCGATCTCAGCCGTTCGAGCAGGTGGTGGCGGATCTCGGCCTTCACCGTCCGCTGGACGTGGCCGCTGGTGCGCAGCTCGCCCAGTGTGGTCTCGCGGGGTGTGGTTGCACGCACGCGATCGACATTACGTCGCCGATCCCCCGAATCGCACCCTGGAAGCGCGATTCCTCAGCCCGTCCCGCCGCGTTTGGGTCCCGGCGCCGGAGCGGGGGAGACTAGGAAGGAGGGGTCCACTGGGGAACCTTACGAGGGAGGCGACGCCGATGGCGCGATTCGGTGACGGCCTGGCCCTCGGGCCTGATCTGTCCAGCGCGGCCGAGTCCGCGGTCGAGCAGGCGCTCGCGCCGCTGAGCGCGCCGGCCGACCTGGTCTGCGTGTTCGTGTCGGGCGAGGATCCCGAGCTGGCCGAGGCCGCGGCGCGGCGCGCCACCGAGGTGGTGGGCGGCACGGCCGTGGTGCTCGGCTGCACGGTGTCCGGCGTGATCGGCGCGGGCCGGGGGGTGGAGGAGACCGGCGCGGTCAGCGCGTGGGCGGCGGTGCTGCCCGGCGCGCGGCTGGAGCCGTTCAGGCTGGAGACGCTCAAGGCCGAGGACCGGCTGATCGTGGTCGGGATGCCCGAAGGGCGCGACGACGACGTGGTGGGGGTGCTGCTGGCCGATCCGTTCTCGTTCCCGGTGGACGCGTTCGTCGAGCGGTCCGGCGAGGCGCTTCCCGGCCTGCCGCTGGTCGGCGGGCTGGCCGAGGGCGCCGCCAGCGGCATGGCGCGGCTGTTCGTCGGCGGCGAGATGTACGACGACGGCGCGGTCGGGGTGGTGCTCGGCGGCTCGGTCACCGCCGCCACGCTGGTCAGCCAGGGGGCCCGTCCGATCGGGCCCGACATGGTGGTGACCAGGGCCGAGGAGAACGTCGTGTACGAGCTGGCGGGCACGCCGGCGCTGGAGAAGCTCGAAGAGGTCGTGCTCGAACTGCCCGAGGACGAGCAGGAGCTCGCCGGGCGCGGCCTGCTGATCGGCCTGGCCATGGACGAGTACGCCGACGAGCACGAGCACGGCGACTTCCTGGTCCGCGGGGTGGTCGGCGCCGACACCGACACCGGGGCCATCGCGATCGGCGACGTGGTCGAGGTGGGCCGCACGGTGCGGTTCCAGGTCCGCGACGCGGGAGTCGCCGACGACGACCTGGCCGAGCTGCTCGAGCGGTTCGACCTGGCGCCCGTCGAGGGCGTCCTGGTGTTCACCTGCAACGGGCGGGGGCAGGCGATGTTCGCCGACTCCGACCATGACGCGCGGGTGCTCGACCGCGCGTTTGGCCCGGCGGGCGTGGGCGGGTGCTTCGCCGCGGGTGAGATCGGGCCGGTGGCCGGCCGCAACCACGTGCACGGATTCACCGCCTCCATCCTGGCCTTCGGCCGCGCCGCACAGGGAGACCCGACATGAGCGACCCCGCCCCCCGAGCGCCCCGGGCCTCCGGGGCCCCCGTCCTGGCCGTCGACATCGGCGGCACCAAGATGGCCGCCGCCGTCGTGGAGCCCGGTGGGCGCATCGCCGAGTACGACCGCATCGCCACGCCCGCCGACCCGGCGCTCGACGCCGAGGGCCTCTGGCGGACGCTGGAGGCGCTGCTCGACAAGGTCGGCGCCGCCGCGGGACGGCCGCGGTTCGCGGGCGTCGGGGTGGGCTGCGGCGGCCCGATGACCTGGCCCGCCGGCGAGGTGTCGCCGCTCAACATCCCGGCCTGGCGCGGCTTCCCGCTGCGCGAGCGGCTGCGCGAGCGGCATCCCGGGCTGCCCGTGCGGGTCCACAACGACGCCGTCTGCGTCGCGGTGGGCGAGCACTGGCTCGGCGCCGGGCAGGGCATGGAGAACGTGCTCGGCATGGTGGTGTCCACCGGCGTCGGAGGCGGCCTGATCCTGGACGGGGTGCTGATCGACGGGGCCAGGGGCAACGCCGGGCACATCGGCCATGTGATCGTCGACCCGGAGGGGCCGCCGTGCAAGTGCGGCGGGCGCGGCTGCCTGGAGGCCGTCGCGCGCGGCCCCGGCCTGGTCGCCTGGGCGCAGGAGGAGGGCTGGCGGACGGGCCGCGACGACGTCACCGGTGTCGATCTCGCCGCCGACGCCCGCCGCGGCCACCCGGTCGCGGTCGCGGCCCTGCGGCGGGCCGGACGCGCTCTCGGCATCGCGATCGCGTCCGCCACGCACCTGTGCGACCTTCAAGTGGTGGCGATCGGCGGCGGCCTGTCGCAGGCGGGCGCGCTGCTGTTCGACCCGCTGGAGGAGGCGCTGCGCACCTACGCCAGGATGGAGTACGCCCGTCAGGTGATGGTGGTGCCCACCGCGCTCGGGCAGACGTCCGGGCTGATCGGCGCGGCGGCGCTCATCTTCGAGAGCGACCGCTACTGGGGCGCCGGCTGACGGCCCCCATCGGCCACGGCGCCCGCCCGGGGGCCGCCCCGCGAAGCGGCGGACTCGTCGGCGGACGCGGGGGCGGACGCGGGGGGTGCGAGGCGGGCCGTGGGAAGATCAGGCCATGACCCTCGTCACCCTCGATGACATCCGCGCCGCCCGGGAGCTGCTGCGCGGGGTGGCCGCGCCCACCCCGCTGATCCACTCGCGCGCGCTGTCGGAGGTGATCGGCGGTCCGGTCTTCCTCAAGTGCGAGCACCTCCAGCGCACCGGCTCGTTCAAGATCCGCGGCGCGTACGTGCGGATCGCCCGGCTGAGCGACGCCGAGCGCGCCCGGGGCGTCGTCGCCGCCAGCGCCGGCAACCACGCCCAGGGCGTCGCGCTCGCCGCGTCCATGCTCGGCTGCAAGGCGACGGTGTTCATGCCCGAGGGCGCGCCGCTGCCCAAGGTGGCCGCCACCCGCGGCTACGGCGCCGACGTGGTCTTCCCCGGCCCGACCGTGGACGACTGCCTGGTCGCCGCGCAGGAGTACGCCGACGAGCGCGGCGCGATCCTGATCCACCCGTTCGACCATCCCGACGTGGTCGCGGGCCAGGGCACCATCGGGCTGGAGATCCTGGAGCAGTGCCCCGGCGTCCGCACGGTGGTCGGGGCGGTCGGCGGCGGCGGGCTGATGTCCGGGATCGCGGTGGCGCTCAAGGGCGAGGACGGGAAGGGCGACGGGGCCGACATCAAGGTCGTCGGCGCGCAGGCCAAGCGGGCCGCCGCGTTCCCCGCGTCGCTGGCGGCCGGCCGTCCCACCCGGGTCGAGGTGCAGCCCACGATGGCCGACGGCATCTCGGTGGGACGTCCCGGAGACCTCACCTACAACCTGGTCGCCGAGCTGGTCGACGCGGTCGTCACCGTCACCGAGGAGTCCATCTCGCAGGCGCTGCTGCTCTGCCTCGAACGCGCCAAGCAGGTGGTGGAACCGGCGGGCGCGGCCGGGGTCGCCGCGCTGCTGGAGCACTCCTACGCGGTCCGCACCCCGGTGGTCGTGGTGCTGTCGGGCGGCAACATCGACCCGCTGCTGCTGTCGAAGGTGCTGCGGCACGGTCTGGCGGGCACCGGCCGCTACCTCGTGGTGCGCTGCCGCCTCAAGGACCGGCCGGGCGCCCTGGTGACGCTGCTCGGCGAGCTCGCCGGCCTCGGCGTGAACGTGCTGGACGTCATGCACGAGCGCGTCGCCGCGCGCCTGCCGGTGGAGGAGGCCGAGGTCCTGATGCACCTGGAGACCCGCGGCGGCGACCACAGCCAGGAGGCCATCGGCCGCCTCCGCGACAAGGGCTACACCCTCACCCTGAGCTGAGCCGCCCCCGCGTGGGCCCCACCGTGCCGGGGTCGCCGTGCGGGGTTACGCGAGGGCGGAGGGCGGCTCAGAGGGTCGGCTTGCCCGAGGTGTAGAGCCACTTCTCGAACAGCCCGCCGAGCCGCTTGCCGGAGACCTGCTCGGAGAAGCGGATGAAGTCGGCCGTGGACGCGTTGCCGTGGCGGTACCGCGCCGGCCACTCCCGTACCAGCCGGAAGAACGCCTTGTCGCCGATGGCCTTGCGCAGCGCGTGCAGGGTCATCGCGCCCCGGTCGTACACCGTGGCGTCGAAGATCCCGTCGCGGCCCGGGTCGGCCGTCTTGGGCTTCCACAGGTCGTCGCCGGCGGGCGTCGCGTACTTCTCGTCGAAGCTGTCCTGCACCGGCTTGCCGTCGTACTTCTCGAAGTAGAGCCATTCGGCGTACGTCGCGAAGCCCTCGTTCAGCCAGATGTCGGCCCAGCGCTCCGGCGAGACGCTGTCGCCGAACCACTGGTGCGCCAGCTCGTGCGCGAGCAGGTCGCCGGACGGGATGGTGCCGGGATGCCGCGAGAGGTCGTGCACGGGACGGCCCTGGGTCTCCAGCGCGTACCCCACGCCCGCCTTGACCACGATGCCGCCGGTCGAGGAGAACGGGTACCGGCCGAACCTGGACGCCAGGAAGTCCTGGACGTCCGCCGTCTGCCGGTGGAACGCCCCGGCCTTCTCGGGGGAGATCGCCATCGCCCGGTCGGTCGCGGTGATGTTGGGGAACCCGCTGCCGGTCCGTCCGCTGACCACGTCGTACCGCCCGATCGCGATCATGCTCAGCTCGCTGGCCATCGGCTGCCGGACCGCCCAGCGGGTGGTGGCCGAGCCGCCCTTGGACCAGTGGCCCACCAAGTCGCCGCCCGCGAGCGCGGTGAGGCCCTTCGGCGCGGTCAGCGTGAAGGTGTAGGTGGCCTTGTCGGACGGGTGGTCGTTCACCGGGTACACGGTGGCGGCCCCGAACGGCTGGTTGAGCATCACCGCGCCGTCGGGCGTCGCGATCCAGCCCGAGACGCCCAGCGCCGGATCGTCGATCTTCTGGGGCACGCCCGCGTAGTCGACGGTCACGGTGAACCGGGTGTTCCTGCGCAGCCCCTGCGGCGGCGTGATCACCAGTTCCTGCGCGCCGGTGCGCCGGTAGGCGGCCTTGCGGCCGTCCACCCGGAGCGCGGAGATCTTCAGCGGGCCGCGGAAGTCCAGGTCGAACCGGGACAGGTTCTGGGTGGCCCGCGCGGTGATCTTCGCGGTGCCCCGGACGCCCTTGGTCGCCGGGTCGTAGGCGAGCCCGATGTCGTAGTGGGCCACGTCGTAGCCGCCGTTGCCCATGTCGGGGAAGTAGGGGTCGCCCGCGCCCGCCGCCCCCGGGGTGAAGCGGACCGCCGCGCCGACCGGCGCCGCCGCCGTCATCAGCAGCCCCGCGGTGACGCCCAGCGTCACCGCGGCGAGCGTTCTCGGAGATCTGCCCATGTGCCCCGCCTCTGATCCGTTGTCGCGTTCCGCTCAAGAATTCATGGTGATCATCCCGGTGGCAAGCGCGATCCGGTCTCGACACGGCCGGTAGCGGCCGGTCACGGCTGGTCACAGCCGGGTGGGGACGGGCCCGCGCCGCCAGGACGATCATGGTGTCCTGGGCTTGCCCTTGGTGTAGAGCCAAGTCGTGAACAGCGGACCGAGCCGCTCGCCCGACACCTTCTCGGCGAACGCGATGAACTGCGGCGTCGTCGCGGATCCGTCCTTGCGCGCGGGCGCCCAGGTCCGGAGGATCTCGAAGAACGCCCGGTCGCCGATCTTCTCGCGCAGCGCCTGGAGGCACATCGCGCCCCGCACGTACACCGAGAACCCGAACAGGTCGCGGCGCTTCGGCCGTCCCGGCGGCGGGGTGTACACCGGCGATGCGGCCGGGTGCCGGGCATACCGCCGGAAGATGTCCTTCGCGGGGTCGGGCTTGCGCGTCCCGCCCCGGCCCTGCTCGTGCCACAGCCACTCGGCGTAGGTCGCGAAGCCCTCGTTCAGCCAGATGTCCCGCCAGTCGTGCAGGCTGACGCTGTCGCCGAACCACTGGTGCGCGATCTCGTGCACGACGATGTTGTCATCGGGGACGAACCCGCCGTACACCGGCCGCTCCTGCGTCTCCAGCGCGTAGTCGAGCTTGGGGTCGTCGACGATGCCGCCCGCGGTCGCGAACGGGTAGGGCCCGAACATCTTCGTCCCCCACCTCACGGCCTTGACCGTGTTGGCGTGCAGGGACGCCGCGGCGCGCTTGAACCGCGGGTCGACCGCGGTGATCACCGGGACGTTCCCGGCCCGGCTGCGCCGCACCTGGAACCTCCCGATCGCCACCGTGGCCAGGTAGCTGGCCATCGGCGACGTCTCCGCCCACTCGTAGGTGGTCCTGGCGCCGCGCCGGACGGTGCGGACGGGCCGCCCGTTGGCCAGCGCGCGCAGGTTCTTGGGGACGGTGAGGTGGAACGCGTAGGTGGCCTTGTCGCGGGGGTGGTCGTTCACCGGCAGCCAGGTCGGCGCGCCGTCCGGCTCGGCCACCACGACCGCGCCGTCCTTGGTCGGCACCCAGCCGTAGGTGCCGAGCGATTCGTTGCGCACCGGGCGCGGCGTGCCCGCGTACCGGACGGTGGTGCTGAACGACCTGCCCTTGGGCAGCGCCGCCGCCGGGGTGATGATCAGCTCCTGGCCCTTGCGCCGGTACGCGGCGGGACGCCCGCCGACCCGGACCGCCTTGATCTTCGGGCCGCGGAAGTCCAGGTCGAACCGGGACAGGGCCCGGGTCGCCCTCGCGTTGATGGTCACCGTGGCGTCCACCTTGCCGGTTTTGCGGCCGGCGTAGGTGAGCGCGACGTCGTAGTGCGCCACGTCGTACCCGCCGTTCCCCGCGCGGGGGTAGTAGGCGTCGCCGATCCCCGCCGAGCCGGGACGGGCCGGCGGTGCGGAGGCGGCCGGACGGGGGGCAGGGATCGGTAGTAGGGGAGAGACCGGTTGTGGGGGACCGGCCGGTCGGGGAGAGTCGGCCGCGGCCGAGACGCCGTTGGCCGATGCCAGGAGGGCCGCGGCCGTCGCCACGGCGGTCACGCGTCGATAGGGCCCGTTCATCAGAGCAACGCTGATGAACGGGCCGCCGGACGTCGCGCCGACTGGCCGCGCCTTGGCGAGCCCTTTGCCCGGCCTTGGCCGTGTCTAGGTCAGAGCTTGGGCCGGCCGCGCTCGTACAGCCATGCCTTGAAGAACGCGTCGAGCTTCTGCCCCGACACCCGTTCGGCCACGGCGATGAACTGCTGGGTGGTGCCGGTGGAGTGCTTGCGCTCCTTGGTCCAGGTCTTGAGGATGGTCCCGAGCTTGGCCTCGCCGACCTTCTTGCGGAGCGCGACCAGCGTCATGCCGCCCCGGTCGTACACCGGGCGCCCGAACATCTGCTCGCGGCCGGGCTCGCCGGTGGGGGCGTCCCAGAGCTCGCGGTTGCCCTTGTCGCGGTACAGCTCGTCGAAGTGCTGCTGCACCGTCTGGCCGCCGGACTTCTCGTCCCACATCCACTCGGCGTAGGTGGCGAACCCCTCGTTCAGCCAGATGTCCTGCCAGCGCTTCAGGCTGACGCTGTCGCCGAACCACTGGTGCGCCAGCTCGTGCGCGACGATCGTCTCGTCGAGGCCGAACGACCCGTACACCGGCCGCGTCTGCGTCTCCAGCGCGAAGCCGACCGAGGCGTCGTCGATGATCCCGCCGGTGGACGAGAACGGGTACGGGCCGAACCGCCGCACCCACTCGTCGGTGATCTCGGCGTTCTTGGCGTGGAAGGCGTCCAGGCTGACGCCCTGGAGCGTCGGGTCCACCGCCGTGATGATCGGGATGCCGTCGCGGGTGTGGCCCGTCCGCACCCCGAACCGGCCGACGTCGACCGTGGCGAGGTAGGTGGCCATCGGCTGCTTGACCCGCCACGTGGTGGTCGTCGTCGCCACCGCGCCCGCCCCCTGCCGCATCGCGGCCGGGACGACCGGCGGGTCCTCCCCGCCGCCGCCAGGGCCGCCGGGGCCGCCAGGGCCGCCGGGGCCGCCAGGGCCGCCGGGGCCGCCAGGGCCGCCGGGGCCGCCGGGGGGCACCCCGGGCAGGTCGCCCGGAGGCTGCTCGGGGCTCTGCCCGGGAGGCTGGCCGGGGAGGCCGCCGGGCGTCCCGCCGTCGGAGTCCTTCAGCGGCGTGGTCGGCTCGCCGTTGGCGATCGCCGTCAGCCCGCTCGGGACGGTGACCTCGAAGTCGAAGGTGGCCTTGTCGCTCGGGTGGTCGTTGCTCGGGAACCAGGTGTGCGCGCCGCTCGGCTGGCACGCCACGAAGACGCCGTCCGAGGTGCGGATCCAGCCGTACTTGCCGAGCACCGGATCGTTCACCGCCTTGGGCGTCCCCGAATAGCGCACGACGACGGTGAACTCGGCGCCCTTGCCCACCGGCTTCGGCGGGGTCACCTCCAGCTCGGAGCCCTCGTGCCGGGCCCGCGCCGCCGCTCCGTCCACCGTCACCGCCGAGACGTCCAGGCCCTTCAGGTCCAGGTTGAACCGGGTGAGCCGCTCGGTGGCGGTCGCGGTGATCTCCGCGGTGGCGTCCAGCTCCTTGGCGGCGCGCGGCGTGATCGCCAGCTTCAGCTTGTAGTGCTGGACGTCGTAGCCGCCGTTGCCGTCACCCGGGACGTAGGGGTCGCCGACGCTGGCGGGCCCGGCTGGACCGGCGGGCGCAGTCGAGCCGGGCGACCCCGAGCCCGGGTTCCGCACCGAGATCTCGCAGGCCGTCAGCGAACCCGCCAGGGCGACGGCGGTCAGTCCCGCCGCCCCCCGGAACGCGGTACGCGAGGCTGAGCGGGCTGGGCGGGTCGAGTTTCCGGCCTTATGCACGCCGCCCAGCCTGCCCGTGCTGGGGCAGGCTGGGCAACTCGGAAGGTAGGGGCCGAAAGTGGTCAGCGCCCGTCATAAGGGTTGGGGACCTCGGGTCCGGCCTTGACGACCACGGTGTGCGCGACCTTGTCGTGCAGCGCCTGCTTGCGCCGGTCCCAGAGGATCCAGGCGACGTCGATCAGCCCGATGCAGCCGCAGATGCCGCCGAGGACGGTGTAGAACGCGGCACGCGCGACCGCCTGCCCGCCGCTGATCGCCCCGGCGTCCTCCTCCCGGACGACCCGGATCCTGAGCAGCATCTTCCCGAGCGTCTGCCCCCACTTGGCGGTCATCAGCCAGTAGTAGAGGAAGCCGATGACGATGCCGATCAGGTTGGAGGTGTACTGGCCCTGGTTGAAGTAGTACGTGTCGCCCTCGTGCGGGTTGAAGACCCGGCCCCAGTCGACGAACGGCAGCGACAGGAGCCCGCACACGATGCCGATGATGATGCCGTCCACGATGGCGGCCCCCAGACGCGCCCACCGGCTGGCCAGCCCCGCGGCCGGGTCGACGTAGTCGCCCGCGCCCCCGCTGTACCCGGGCAGCCCCCCATAGGGCTGCTGCCCGTGACCGCCGTACGGGCCGGGGTGCGGTGGAGGCTGCTGCCCCTGCCCGCCGTGGGGCTGGTGCCCTTGCCCGCCGTAGGGCGGCTGCTCCTGGCCGTAGGGCGGTTGGCTCTGCCCGCCGTACGGGGGCTGCTGCTGTCCGCCGTAGGGCGGCTGCTGCCCTTCCTGGCCGCCGCCGTGCGGCGGCTGGGCGTGCGGCGGGGGCGGGCCGCCGGGCTGCCCCGCCGGAGGCCGCTCGGGACCGCCGGGATCGTGCCAGGGCTGCTCTTCCGGCTGTTCCCCGGGCGCGGGGTCGTTCGGCGGTTGCGTCATGCCGTCAAAGTCGGCTCCGGGACGCCCCCGCAAACGCCGTCCCGCCCGGGTCGGGCGAGTATTTGCCCCCGGCATGCCGAGAATTTCCGCGCGGGACGGCGGCCGGGACGGTCAGCGCCGGGCGTACGGGTTGGGGGCCCACGGCCCCGTCTTCACCACGACCGTCTTGCCCACCTTGTCGTGCAGGGCCTGCTTCCGGTCGTCCCACAGGATCCACGCGTCGTCGGCCAAGCTGATCAGGCTCATCAGCAGGCCCGCCGCGCCGACGAGGTTGAGGACGGCGGTCAGCGCCGCCAGCACGGACACCAGCCCCTGGCGCGCGGCGATCTGCCCCCAGCTCGCGGCGAGGTGGTCATCGGCCCTGACCACCCGGATCCCCGCCGCCCGCTTGCCGAGCGTCTGGCCCCAGCGCGCGTGCTGGACGGTGTAGTAGGCGAACCCCAGGATGAAGGTGAACGCGTACCCGGCCATCAGCCGCGGGATGTCGTAGGTGTCCTCGATGGTGGGGGTCCGGCCCTGCTGGGACAGCTCGGTCATCCGGTCCCAGCGGAACGCCTGGAAGAGGAACGGCGCGGACACGATCCCGAGGATGATCGCGTCCAGGAGCGCGGCGCCCAGCCGGGCCCAGCGCCCCGCCAGCAGGGCGCGCGGGTCGACGTGGCCGGGCGGGCCGTAGTGGTGGCTCGGGTACGGCGGTCCGGGCAGGCCGGGATGCGGGATGCCGGGATGCGGGGCGCCGGGCTGCCCGGGGACGGGAGGCGCGGGCCGTCCAGGGGCGGACGGTCCGGCGCCGAACGTCCCCTGGTACGGGGGCGGACCGTCGTCGGCGGGTGCGTTCGGGGAGGTCCAGTCGGGGGATGAGGGGCCGGGATCCTGCGGTGGCTGGGTCATGCCGCCCCATTGTGCTCACTCGAGGACGCCGCGCGCACTACCCGGCCCCGTCCGCCCCTGGCCGCGGGATGGCGCGACCAGGGGCGGACGGGACGGCCGATCGGCGGGTCAGAGGTTGCCTCGACGCTCCTGCTCGGCCTCGATCGCCTCGAACAGCGCCTTGAAGTTGCCCTTGCCGAAACCGAGCGAGCCGTGCCGCTCGATCAGCTCGAAGAACACCGTGGGACGGTCCTGCACCGGCTTGGTGAAGATCTGGAGCAGGTAGCCGTCCTCGTCCCGGTCGACCAGGATGCGGCGCTTCTTCAGCTCCTCGATCGGGGCGCGCACCACGCCGATCCGCTCGCGCAGCTCGGGGTCCTCGTAGTAGGAGTCGGGGCTGTCCAGGAACTCCACGCCGGCCGCGCGCATCTGGTCCACCGACGCCAGGATGTCGTTGGTGGCGAGCGCGATGTGCTGCACGCCGGGACCGCCGTAGAACTCCAGGTACTCGTCGATCTGCGACTTGCGCTTGCCCTCGGCGGGCTCGTTCAGCGGGAACTTCACCTTGCGGGTGCCGTCCGCGACGACCTTGGACATCAGCGCCGAGTACTCGGTGGCGATGTCGGCGCCGACGAACTCGGCCATGTCGGTGAAGCCCATCACCCGGTGGTAGTAGTCGGCCCACTCGTCCATGCGCTCCACGTTGCCGACGCAGTGGTCGATCGCCTGGTAGAAGCGCTTGGCCGGCGGTTCCACCAGCGGGTCCGCCGCCTCGAACCCCGGCAGGTACGGGCCGCTGTAGTTGGTGCGCTCGACCAGGGTGTGCCGGGTCTCCCCGTACGTCGCGATCGAGGCGACCACGACCTTGCCGTGGTCGTCCTCCAGGACGTGCGGCTCCTCCAGGCCCGTGGCGCCCTGGGCGACGGCCCGCTTGTAGGCCGCCTCCGCGTCCGGGACCTCGATGGCCAGGTCGACCACGCCGTCGCCGTGCTCGGCGATGTGCCGGCCGAGCTCGGTGCCGGCCTTCACCGGTCCGCGGAACACGAACCGGGCGCTCCCGGACTCCAGCACGTGCACCGCCTCGTCGGGACTGCCGTTCTCGGGGCCGCGGTAGGCCACCCGGCGCATGCCGAAGGCGGTCGAGTAGTAGTGCGCAGCCTGCTTGGCGTTGCCGACCGCGAAGACGACGGCGTCCATGCCCTTGACCGGGAAATCATCCATGGCCACTAATCTCGACAATCGACGACAGAGTGCGCAAGAGTGGTTCAGATCACTGTGCAGCCTGTACGGACATTCCGGGAGTCCACCGGACGTCCTGTACATCATGACCATGAAGGGGACCGGGTGGCGATCGACGAGCTGGACGGCAGGCTGATCGAGCTGTTCTCGGCCGAGCCGCGGATCGGCGTGCTGGAGGCGTCCCGGCGGCTCGGGGTGGCGCGCGGCACCGTCCAGGCCCGGCTCGACCGGCTCGCCCGGCACGGGGTGATCCGGGGCTTCGGCCCGCAGATCGAGCCCGCCGCGCTCGGCTACGGCGTGACGGCGTTCGTGACGCTGCAACTGCGCCAGTCCCGCGGGCACGACCCGGTCGCCGAACGGCTCGCCGCGGTGCCCGAGGTGATCGAGGCGCACACCATCACCGGCGGCGGCGACATGCTCTGCCGCGTGGTGGCGCGCAGCAACCGCGACCTCCAGCGGGTCATCGACGTGATCGTGGACGTCCAGGGGGTGGAGCGGGCCTCGTCGGTGATCTCCCTGGCCAACCAGATCTCGTTCCGCACCCTCCCGCTGGTCCGCTCGGCCGCCCGCACCCGCGAGGACACCCGCATCCGGGGCCGGGCCCGGCCCCGTGACGGAGACTCGTGACGGGGACTCGTGACGGGGGACCGGTGACAGCGAAACGGCCCGCCATCCCGTCGCCTGGAGCGCAGGTTCGGGACGGCGGGCCGGAGATTCGCCCGGCCGGCGGGGTTCAGCCGCCCACGTAGGGGGTCGCGTCGAGGATCTCGACGGTCATGCCGCGCCCGTTGGGCAGCGAGTAGGTGGCCTTCACGCCGACCTTCTTGCCGTTGATCGCCGCACCCAGGGGGGACTTGGGGGAGTAGACGTCAATGGGGGCTCCGCTCTCCTCGCGGGAGGCGAGCAGGAACGTGACCTCCTCGTCGTCGCCCTCGAAGGCGACTGTGACGGTCATGCCGGGGCCGACGACGCCCTCGGTCCGCGGAGCCTCGCCGACGCGCGCGTTCTCCAGGATGCTCTGGAGCTGGAGGATGCGCCCCTCGATCTTGCCCTGCTCCTCCTTGGCGGCGTGGTAGCCGCCGTTCTCCTTCAGGTCACCCTCCTCCCGCGCCGCCTCGATCTTCTGAGCGATCTCGATGCGGCCGGGCCCCGACAGGTGGTCCAGCTCAGCCTTGAGCCGGTCGTACGCCTCCTGGGTCAGCCAGGTGACGTTGTCAGCGCGGGTCTCGGTCACGGGTACTCCTCATCCACATGTTGCGATCCTCGCTCACCCAGGGGAGGGAGAGCGCCACATCGACATGAAGTGCGGCCGGGTGAAACCTCAAGCCTATCCGGTGTGTGCGGTAAAGGTTCCCTGAAGCGGGCGCCCGCAACCCGCCAAACGCGTTTCGGCTTCACCAGGCGTTTCTCGCCCGCTGTCACACCTTGTGACAGTCCCTCACCCGGGCTCCGGTGGCCCGCTTGGCGGTCGTCAGGTTCTCGGTCCGGGTGAGGTTGGACGACCCGCGCGGCACCGTGATCTCGTGCTCGGTGAGCACCGCCAGCGCGGTGTCGTAGGCGTCGACCGTGCACCGCACCTCGTCGTCCTTCGGCTTGGCCACCGAGTACTTGAGCTGGACCGACGAGTCGCTCAGCACCTCGTAGGTGATCGTCTGGGAGGCGATGCCGGGCGTCTGCCCGACGTGGCCCATCACGAAGGCCCAGCCGCAGGCGAGGACGGCCGCGAGCACGCCGATGAGGATGTAGCCGAGCCGGCCTCCGCGGCGCTTCTCCGATACCGGCTGTGCTGACACGCTCGTGGCCATGGCGGGGAATCTCCGTGCGGTGTGCGGACGTTGTCAGGGACAATTCTCTTCTGTCGAGGCGCGTGCTCCGAACCGGGGTCCGCTCATCACCGTACGTATGGCATTGCCAAGAGGGAGATCCCCAGGTGTCCGAGCTCATCGACGATAGGACGCTCGACCGGTCCGGCCCCGCCGAGCCGCTGCGGCTGATGGCGGTGCACGCCCACCCGGACGACGAGTCCAGCAAGGGCGCGGCGACCATGGCCAGGTACGTCGCCGAAGGCGTCGAGGTGCTCGTGGTGACGTGCACCGGTGGTGAACGCGGCGACATCCTCAACCCGGCGATGGACCGGCCCGAGGTCAAGGCCGACATCCCCAAGGTCCGCCAGGAGGAGATGGCGCGGGCCCGCGCCATCCTCGGTGTCGAGCAGCGCTGGCTCGGGTTCGTCGACTCCGGCTTCCCCGAGGGCGACCCGCTGCCGCCGCTGCCCGCGGGCTGCTTCGCGCTGGAGCCGCTCGAGTCCGCCACCGAGCCGCTGGTCCGGGCCGTCCGCGAGTTCCGCCCGCACGTGATCCTCACCTATGACGAGATCGGCGGCTACCCGCACCCCGACCACGTGAAGTGCCACGAGGTGTCGGTGGAGGCGTTCGAGGCGGCCGGCGACCCCGAGCGCTACCCGGGGACGGGCGAGCCCTGGCAGCCGTCCAAGCTCTACTACCACATGACCTTCAGCCAGGAGCGCATCGTCGCGCTGCACACCGCGATGGAGACCGCCGGGCTGGAGTCGCCCTACGCCGACTGGCTCAAGCGGTTCGAGGACGCCCCGCCCGCCCGCTGGACGGTCACCACCCGCGTCCCGTGCGGCGAGTTCTTCGAGGTCAGGGACCGGGCGCTGCTCGCGCACGCGACCCAGATCGACCCTAACGGATCATGGTTCGCCGTCCCGATGGACGTCCAGCGCGAGGCCTGGCCGACCGAGGACTACCATTTGGCCAGGTCCCTGGTCGACACCGAACTGCCGGAGGACGATCTGTTCGCCGGTATTCGGGAGAAGGTGTCTCTGTAGATGTTGTCCCTCGCAGCCCCCCTCAGCGCGATCCCCCTCAACGACGACACGGTGTCCCCGGGCTTCCTCGGCTTCGGGGTCTTCGTGGCCCTGGCCGTGGCGACGGTGCTGCTGGTCAGGTCGATGAACAAGCAGATGAAGAAGATCCAGGCCCCCAAGGAGGCCGATCTCAAGCAGCAGGCATGGGAACGCGCCCAGGAGGCCAAGGCCGCCGCCGAACCTGCCAAGGCCACGGCTGAGTCGGCGAGCCCCAAGCCCGCCGACGGCGACGCCTGACCCACTCCGACGCCCTGCGGACGGCCCCGACGACCGTCCGCTCAACCGCCGTCGTACACCCCGCGCTTCGCCCGCCCGACGAGCCTGCCCCAGTGGGCCCGAGTGACCACAAGGCACGGGCCGTCCGGGTCCTTTGAGTCGCGCACGGCGATCGCAGTCTGGACGTCCGCGACCTCCACGCAGTTGCCCTCGCTGCTGCTCCGGAGAGACTTGCGCCAGACGTCCGGAATCGCCTGCCGCGTAAGGGATGCCGGCGGATCGTGGGCCGGAACGAGCTGGCGGGACGGGTGTACGCGTCCACTCCGCTCATCGAGGTGTCCGGGGCGGGCGGCGTCCGGCGGCTGTGTGGTGATGGTGACCAGCCGCCGGAGGCTGGCCGGGCTGCTGCGCGACGGCGCGCGGACGGTGCCGCTCGACCCGCTGGACCTCGACTCGGCCGTCGAACCGCTGGCGGTGTCGGTGGACGCCGGGCCGGGTTGGACGTCTTCCGGGCCGGGGAGGACGACGACGTGCGCGCCAAATTCGAGGACTCCTACCGTGAGCTGTCCCCGGAGGCCGCGCGGCTCTTCCGGCTGCTCGGCCTGCATCCCGGCGGCGGCATGGGCATCGACGCCGCCGCCGCACTCGCCGGCCGGACCGAGGAGGACACCGCGGACCTGCTGGACCTGCTCGTCGACGGGCATCTCGTCGCGGAGACCGGCGACGGCCGGTTCCGGCTGCACGACCTGCTGCGGGTGTACGCGCGGGAGTGCGCGGAGCGGGACGAGACGCAGGACGGCCGCGACGCGGCGCTGCGCGGCGTCCTGGACTTCTATCTCGCCGGGGCGGCGGCGGCCGACCGCACGCTCGGTCCCGGACGGTGGCGGCTCGGGCCCGCGTACGACGGCGTCCGCCCGCTCGCGGGGAAGGCCGACGCGTGGGAGTGGCTGGACGCGGAGCGTGAGAACCTGCGTGCCGCCGTCGAGGCCGCGCACGCGCGCGGGTGGGACGAGCACGTCTGGTGGCTGTGCGAGGCCCTCTGGTACTTCTACTTCCTGCGCAAGCACTACCGCGACTGGATCGACACGCACGAGCTCGGCGTCGAGTCGGCCGTCCGCTGCGGGGACGGGGCCGCCGAGGCGCGGATGCGGACGCAGCTCGGGTCCGCGCTGGCCGGCCGGCACCGGGTGGACGAGGCCGTCCGCGAGTACACCGCCGCGCGTGACGCGGCACGCGCCGCCGGGCACCGGCAGGGCGAGGCCACGGCGGTGGAGTCGCTCGGGCTGGAGCTGCTGGGACAGGAGCGTTGGGACGAGGCCGCCGAAGCCCTGGAGACGAATGTGCGGCTGGCGGGGGAGACCGGCGACCCGCACGCGATCCTGCTCGCCCGGCACCATCTCGGCCGCGCCCTCAGCGGCGTGGGCGACCGGGACCGGGCGCTGGAGCTGCTGGAGCCACTGCCCGACGCGTTCGTCGCGCTCGCCGAACCCGATCGCTACAACCGGGGCCGGGCCCTGACCAGCCTCGGGCAGGAGTACCTGCGGCGGGACCGGCCGGACGCGGCGGTCAACTTCTTCGGCCAGGCGCTGGAGATCATGCGGGCCGAGCGGGCGGCCGAGCAGCAGGCCGACCTGTGGTGCCACCTCGCCGACGCGGCCCGGCTCCGCCGCGACCCGGACGCCGAGCGGGCCGCGCTGGCCGAGGCCCGCCCGCTCTACGAGTCGCTCGGCAGCCCCAGGGCGGCGGGCGTGGCCGCCCGGATGGAGACGGTGTAGGTCCGGGCGGCCAGCCGGATCAGCAGCTTGGCCGGGAGGTCCCGGGGCGGGTGGTCGTGGACGGCCGAGGGGCGGCCGTGCAGGTGCCGGCTGCCGGGGTGCAGGACGGCCGCGACCCGGGCGAGACACCTTGCGGTGGTCAGGCCTTGCGGTGGTCCCAGCTCACGGTGCGGTCGGGCTCCATCACGATCAGGACCCGCTTGGCCATCGCCTGCTCGATGCCCGCGGCGAACGCGGGGTCGAGCGGGGCGCCGAGCTCGGGGACCGGCAGCCCGGCGAGGCGGGAGCCGACCACGGCGCCGACCTTGAGCCGGACGTCCGGGTCCTCGATGACGCGGCCCTTGCCGTACAGCGCGACGCCGCGCAACTCGCCGTACTCCGAGCCGTCCTCGACCAGGCAGGTCATGGTGGGGTCGCGGCGCAGGTTCAGCACCTTCTGGGACGCCTTGTAGGTGGAGAAGGCGATCCGGCCGTCCAGCAGCGTGTAGAACATCGTGACCAGGTGCGGCTCGCCCTCCTTGCCGACGGTCGCGACCTGGACCTTGAAGCTGTCGGCGAGGAACGCGCCGACCTCCGCCGGGCTCATCTTGATCTTGTCCCGCTTGCTGCCCATGGCTCTCCTCTGATCGGCGCGCCCGCGCCAGAATAGCGTTCGGTTCGGTCCGCGGGGAGGGCCGCTCCCACCGGCGGGACGGCACCATGGGGGGATGTCGGTTCGCGAACTCGTCGTCCTCGGCACCGCCAGCGCGGTGCCCACCAAGGCCCGCAACCAGAACGGATACCTGCTGCGCTGGGACGGGTACGGCCTGCTGTTCGACCCCGGCGAGGGGACGCAGCGGCAGATGGCCCACGCCGGAGTCTCTGCGAATGACGTGAACTGGGTCTGTGTGACGCACTTCCATGGGGACCACTGCCTAGGCGTCCCGGGGGTGGTGCAGCGGATCGCGCGGGACGGCGTACAGCACGAGGTGAACGCCGCGTTCCCCGCTAGCGGCGCGGCCTACTGGGAACGGCTCCGGCACGCCACCGCGTCCCGCGGCACCGATGTGATCCGGGATCAGCCCCTCTCGGGCGAACGGATGGTCCTCCCCACAGGAGGCGCCCCGTTCAGCCTGACCGCTCAGCGGCTGTCGCACCCGGTAGAGGCGTACGGCTACCGGTTGGAGGAGCCCGACGGCGTGACGATGGTGCCCGCCGAGCTGGAGGCCCGTGGTGTCAGAGGGCCGCTCGTACGGCGGCTCCTGGAGGACGGGCGCGTGACCACCCCGGACGGGCGGACGGTCACCCTGGAGGAGTGCGGCATCCACCGGCCGGGCCAGAAGGTCGCGTTCATCATGGACACGCGGCTGTGCGACGGTGCCCGTGAACTGGCCGAGGGCGTCGACCTGCTGGTCATCGAGTCCACCTTCCTGGACGAGGAGGCGGGCATGGCCGAGGAGTACGGCCACCTCACCGTGCGGCAGGCGGCGGGGATCGCGGCGGAGAGCGGCGTGCGGCGTCTCGTCCTGACCCACTTCTCCGAGCGGTACCGGGCGGGCGACGAGCCGCGCTTCCTGGAGCAGGCCGCCGCCGCGTTCGACGGCGACACCGTCCTCGCGCACGACCTGGACGTCGTCCCGCTGCCCCGGCGGCGCCGCTGAGGGTACGCGGGTGATCAGGCGGGGCAGGCTGAGGTCATGGCTGAAGACGTCGATGTCGTGGTGATCGGGCTCGGCCCCGGGGGCGAGGAGGCCGCCGGGCGGCTGGCCGAGGCGGGGCTGTCGGTCGTCGGCGTGGAGTCGCGCCTGGTCGGCGGTGAATGCCCCTACTACGCGTGCGTGCCGACCAAGATGATGGTCCGCGCCGCCGGACTGCTGGCCGATGGCCGCCGCGTCCCGGGGATGGCGGGCGGGGCCGACGTGCGACCCGACTGGGGGCCGGTCGCCGCGCGGATCCGGGAGGAGGCGACCGGCGACTGGGACGACACCGTCGCCGCCGACCGGCTCACCGGCCGCGGCGTCACCCTCGTGCGGGGCCGCGGGCGGATCACCGCGCCCCGCGAGGTCACCGTGGGCGAGCGGGTGTTCCGGGCGTCCCGCGGCGTGCTGCTCGACACCGGGACCGACCCCGCCGCGCCCCCGATCGACGGGCTCGCCGGCACCCCGTACTGGACGAACCGGGAGGCGGTCCGGGCGACCGAGGTGCCCGGGTCGCTGCTGGTGCTCGGCGGCGGCGCGGTCGGCGTGGAGATGGCGCAGGTCTTCGCCCGGTTCGGCAGCCGCGTCACGATCGTGGAGGCCGGCGACCGGCTGCTCGCCCGGGAGGAGCCGGAGGTGGGCGCGCTCCTCGCGGAGGTCTTCGAACGCGAGGGGATCACGGTCCGGACGGGCGCGAAGGTGACCGGGGCCGCCCATGAGGACGGCGTGTTCGCCCTGCGCGTGGGCGACGAGAAGCTGACCGGCGACCGCCTGCTGGTCGCGACGGGCCGCCGCACCGACTTCAAGGCCCTGGGCCTGGCCGCCGCCGGGCTGGACGACACCGCGCGGACGATCGAGGTGGACGGGCGGCTGCGTGCGGCCGAGGGCCTCTGGGCGATCGGCGACATCACCGGCATGGGCGCGTTCACGCACGTCTCGATGTACCAGAGCCGCGTCGCCGTCCGCGACATCCTGGGCGAGGAGGGGCCGCGCGCCGCCTACCGGGCCGTGCCGCGCGTGACGTTCACCGACCCGGAGGTCGGCGTGGTCGGCCTCACCGAGGCGCAGGCCCGCGACCAGAACCTGCCCGTCCGGACCGGGTTCGCGCGGATCCCCGAGACGGCCCGCGGCTGGATCCACAAGGCCGGCAACGACGGGTTCGTCAAGCTCGTCGAGGACGTCGAGTGGGGCGTGCTGGTCGGCGCCACCGCGATGGGACCGGCGGGCGGCGAGGTCCTCGGCGCCCTCGCCGTCGCCGTGCACGCCGAGGCGCCCATCGCCGGGCTGCGCGAGATGATCTACGCATACCCGACGTTCCACCGCGCCATCGAGTCCGCTCTCGCCGACCTGGCCGCGAAGGGGTGAGCGGTGCCCCCGATCGGGCAGGATCGGGGGCATGAACCGCCTCAAGGACGCGACGAGCCCGTACCTGCTCCAGCACGCCGGCAACCCGGTGGACTGGTGGGAGTGGAGCGACGCGGCCTTCGCCGAGGCGAGACGCAGGGACGTGCCCGTCCTGCTGTCGGTCGGATACGCGGCCTGCCACTGGTGCCACGTGATGGCGCACGAGTCGTTCGAGGACGACGAGACTGCGCGGCTGATGAACGAGCTGTTCGTCAGCGTCAAGGTCGACCGCGAGGAACGGCCCGACATCGACGCCGTCTACATGGAGGCCACGCAGGCCATGACGGGCCAGGGCGGCTGGCCGATGACGGTGTTCATGACGCCGGACGGCCACCCGTTCTACTGCGGTACCTATTTCCCCAGGCCGCAGTTCCAGACGCTGCTGCGCGCCGTAGGGAAGGCGTGGACCGACCAGCGCGACGAGGTGGACGGCCAGGGGCAGCAGATCGTCGCGGCGCTCACCTCACGCGCGCCCGCGTTGAGCGGCGGGTCGGAACCGCCGGGGGTGGACCTCCTGGCCGGTGCCGTGAAGGCGCTGGCGGGCTCGTACGACGCCGCGCGCGGCGGGTTCGGGGGCGCGCCCAAGTTCCCGCCGTCGATGGCGCTGGAGTTCCTCCTGCGGCACCACGCGCGCACGCAGGATCCCGAGGCGCTCACGATGGCGGGCCACACCCTCGGGGCGATGGCGCGCGGCGGCATGTACGACCAGCTCGGCGGCGGCTTCGCCCGGTACTCGGTGGACGCGTCGTGGGTCGTCCCGCACTTCGAGAAGATGCTGTACGACAACGCGCTGCTGGCCAGGGTGTACGCGCACTGGTGGCGGCTGACCGGCGACCCGTTCGCGCGCCGGATCGCGCTGGAGACGTGCGACTGGATGCTGCGCGACCTCCGCACGCCGCAGGGCGGGCTGGCGTCGGCCCTCGACGCCGACAGCGAGGGCGTGGAGGGCAGGTACTACGTCTGGACGCCCGAGGAGCTGCGGAACGTACTCGGCGAGGAGGACGGCGCCTATGCGGCCAGTCTCTTCGAGGTGACCGATGCGGGGACGTTCGAACACGGCAGTTCCGTCCTGCAACTCCTGCGCGACCCTGAAGACCTCGAACGCTATGAGCGCGTCCGTGGGGCGCTCCTCGCGTCCCGTGCTGAGCGGGTGCCGCCCGCGCGAGACGACAAGGTGGTGGCCGCCTGGAACGGGTTGGCGGTTGCGGCGCTCGCAGAGTGCGGAGCCCTTTTCGACCGTCCGGACCTCGTCGCCGCAGCGGAAGAGGTCGCCGCGCTCATCGCCGACCTCCACGCCCACGGCGGCCGGCTCGTCAGGACGTCGCGCGACGGGTCCGCTGGGGCGAACACGGGTGTCCTGGAGGACTACGCCGACGTGTCCGAGGGGCTGCTGGCCCTGCACGGCGTGACCAGCGACGCCGAACACGTGCACCTGGCAGGGGCGCTGCTCGACACCGTGCTCGAACGGTTCGGCGACGGCGCCGGCGGCTTCTACGACACGGCCGACGATGCTGAACGCCTGTTCCGGCGCCCGCAGGACCCGACCGACAACGCGACCCCGTCCGGCCAGTTCGCCGCGGCCGGGGCGCTGCTGTCGTACGCGGCGCTGACCGGCTCGATCCCGCACCGGGAGGCGGCGGGCACGGCGCTCGCCCCCGCCACGCTGCTGGCCGCCGAGCACGCCCGGTTCGCAGGCTGGGGCCTGGCGGGCGCCGAGGCGTACGCGAGCGGGCCGCTGGAGATCGCCATCGTCGGCGAGCCGGGCGACGAGCGCACTCGGGCCCTGCACCGCACCGCGCTGATGGCGGTGAGCCCCGGAGCGGTGGTGAGCGTCGGCGCGCCCGGCGCCGCCGGTGTCCCGCTGCTGGACGGACGCGGGCCGGTCGACGGCGCCCCGGCGGCTTACGTCTGCCGCGGCTTCACCTGCCGATTGCCGGTCACGACCCCGGCCGGCCTCACTCGCGAGCTGGCCGAGTAGGGCGCGAGTAATTGGAGCGGAAGTCTACTTTGTGGCGCTGTGACCTTGATCTCCCCGGGTCGCTGGTGTTACCAATGAGTAGCTGAGGGGCCGCTGACTGAAATCAGCCCGGTAAACCGGGGTGGCCCCTGACGCGTCGGGTATTTGGACGATGATCGAGCATCTCGGTCGAAGTCGTGCAAGCGGACAGGCCGAACAACGAGTGGAGTGTTGCCGTGCGCAAGCCGAACCGCCGGGTGCTTCCGACGATCATCGGCGTTTCGGTGCTGACCACGCTGTCGGTCAACGTGGCGGTGCTGGTGGCGCGCGAATCCGGGCCGCCCGCGACGCCGCCCCAGGCCACGCCCGACAAACGGGCCCGGTTCGTGGCCGCCTCCGGCAGCACCCAGCTCTCGCCGGCCGCGGTGGCGCCGCTCGGCAAGCGCCTCACCCCGCACGTCATGGTGGCCGCGCCGTCCGCGTTGCCCGCCGACCTGGCCGGGCGGATCCGCAAGGCCAAGGGGGTGCAGGGCGTCGAGGTCGTCGACGCCGTGCAGGGCATGGTCGCGGGCAAGCGGGTCGGCCTGCTGGGCGTCGACCCGTCCACCTTCCGCAACTACACGCCCAAGCCCACCGCCCAGTCCGACGCGCTGTGGCGCAACGTGGCGGGCGGCGACGTGGCCATCTCCTTCACCATGGGCAGCGACGGCGGCGTCCAGCTCGGCAGCCGCATCCCGGTCGGCGGCAAGGACCGGCAGTCCGAGCTGCGCGTCGGCGCGTACGCCACGATGGGCGTCGGCGATGTGGACGCGGTGATCTCGCATACCGCCGCGCAGGCGCTCGGCATGCCCACCTCGAACGCGCTGCTGATCAGTGTGCCGAAGACCCGGCCCGCCGAGTTCGTCAAGAAGCTCCGCAAGGTGCTGCCCAAGGGCGCCAAGGCCGTCGAGGTCAATCCCGAGATCGACGCCCCCGCGACCGGAGGCGGAGCCGGAGCCGGAACCGGAACCGGCAAGACCCCGCCCGCCGCGCGCGGCCAGGTGATGACCGCCCAGCAGGTCCAGACGGTGATCCGCGCCGCCTACAGCCGGCTCGGCTGGCCCTACGTGTGGGGCGGGGAGTCCGAGGCCGAGGGCGGCTACGACTGCTCCGGCCTGATGCAGTACGCGTTCGCCCGCGCGGGCATCAAGCTCCCCCGGGTGGCCGCCGACCAGGCCCGCGCCGGATGGGTGGTGCCCTACTCCAAGGCGCAGCCCGGCGACATGCTCATCTGGGCGAACGACCCGACCGCGCCCGGCTACATCTCGCACATCGCGCTCTACCTGGGCAAGGGCAAGATGCTCGCCGCCCCGCGCCGCGGCACCGTCGTGCAGATCCAGAACGTCTACACGCGCAACATGAAGGGCGCCGTCCGGGTCAACCCGCGGCACGCCGCCGGGATTGCTGGCTGACCCTCGCCCGGCCCGGCCCGTCCGCTCAGGCGCCGTCCCTCCGGGCGTCAGAGGGGGCAGCCGGCGCCGAGGAACTCCAGGTTGTGGTCGACCAGCTCCGAAAGGTCGAGGGCCGGATAAGCGGCCACCCACGCGTACATGGCCGACTGGAGCACGCCCAGCACCGCCCAGGTGAACGTTTCCACGTCGGAATCGTCCTCCGGCCGGCCGACCCGCTCGGCGAGGATCTCCCGCAGCACCGCGTGGGTGCCCTCGCGCAGCGAGATGAACGTGCGGGCGCGCAGCGCGGGCTCCGTCGCGGTGAGCCGGACCCGGATCGTGATCGCCTCCAGGTCCAGCTCGAACATCTGGGGGAACAGCTCACGGAACGTCGCGCGCAGCGCCTCGATCGCGCTGAGTCCGGGGGGCTGGCCGCGGAGCACCTCGGCCATGATCGGATCCCACTCGTCGGTGATCACCACGTCCTCCTTGGTGGGGAAGTAGCGGAAGAACGTGCTCGGCGAGATCTCGGCGGCGTCGGCGATCTGCTCCACGGTGGTCGCGTCGTAGCCCTGGGCGTCGAAGAGCCGGAGGGCGTGGTGCTGGATCGCCCTCCGGGTCTTCAGCTTCTTACGCTCCCGCAGCGGCAGCCGCGCCAGGCGGTCGTGCAGACGTTCGATGGGCTGCTCAGGAAGCGGCGTGCTCATGGATCGATTCTCTGCCATCCCCGGCGGGTGCCGCACGCTCCGTCCGCCGTCCGGGTGCGAAGACCCAGACGAGCACGGCCGTGGCCAGCGCCGCGACCGCGCACGCCGTCAGCGTGGCGCCCATCCCGCCGACGTAGGCGTCCCGGGCGGAGGCCATCAGCGCGCCGTCGCCCAGCCGTCCCGCGACGGCGGCGGCCCCGCCGAGCGAGCCGCGCGCCGTTTCCGCCGCCGCGTTCGCCGCCTCGCTGGCGGCGCCGCCCGTGCCCGTCCCCGGCAGGCTGCCGGTCTCGAGCCGGTCACGGTAGATCGACGACAGCAGGCTGCCGAGGCCCGCGATGCCGAGCGCACCGCCCGTCTGCCGCAGCGTTTGGACCAGGCCCGCCCCCCGCCCCATCTGGTTCTCGGGCAGTGTCCCCAGCACCGTGTCCATCGCCGGGACCATGGTCAGGCCGATGCCGAGCCCGAGCACGCCGAGCCACGCGCCGGTGAACGTGTAGGAGTCGCCGACGCCGGTCAGCGCCCCGATGCCGAGCCCCGCGGCCAGGACGAACAGCCCGGCGACGGTGATCGCCTTGTTGCCGGTCCGGGCCGACAGCCGGTCGGTCGCGAGGCCGCCGGCCATCAGCCCCAGCAGCATCGGGATCAGCCGCAGGCCGGTGCCGAACACGCTGTTCCCCTGGATGACCTGGAGGTACTGCGGGAGCACGAACAGCGTCCCCGACATCACCAGCGTTCCGAGGACGCCCGCGGCGACCGCCCACAGGAACGTGCGGTCGCGGAACAGGCCGACGTCCATCATCGGTTGGTCCAGGCGCCGTTCCCACCCCACGAAGCAGGCCAGCAGGACCAGTCCGCCGGCGATCGCGCCCGGTACCACCGGGTCGGTCCAGCCCCGCGCCGGGCCCTCGGTCACCCCGTACACCAGCCCGGCCAGCCCGCCCATCGACAGCACCGAGCCCGGCCAGTCCACCCGGGGCGCGGACGGGTCGCGCGATTCGGGCAGCAGGAACGCGACCGCGACAGCGGCGATCGCGACCACCGGGACGTTGATCAGGAAGATCGAGCCCCACCAGAAGTGCTCGAGCAGCCAGCCGCCGAGCAGCGGGCCGAGCGGCAGCCCGAGGGCCATCGCGGCCGACCAGACCGCCACCGCCCGGGTCCGCTCCTCGGGCGGGAACACCGCCGGGAGCAGCGACATCGACAGCGGCGTGATGATCGCCGCGCCGATGCCCATCACCGCGCGGGCGACGATGATCCCGCCGGGACCGTCCGCCAGCGCGCCGCCGAGGGACGCCGCCCCGAAGATCACCATGCCCGCCAGCAGCAGCCGCTTGCGGCCGAACCGGTCGCCGAGCAGCCCGGCGGGCAGCAGCAGGGCCGCGAACACCAGCACGTACGCGTCGACGATCCACTGGAGCCGGCTGGTGCTCGCGTGCAGGTCTTCGGAGAGCGTGGTGAGCGCCACGTTCAGGATCGTCATGTCGAACCCGAGGGCCAGCAGGGCGAACGCGAGCGCGCCCAGGCCCCACCACCGCCGGTTGTCCGGCATGCTCATGGGAGTCACCGTCCTTTGATTGCTAGTTTCTAATGAAAGTAACTCTCAAAAGATTCGGACTGTCAATCCGGGCCGGGCCTTCTCAGGGGCGCGGGCAGGCTGTAATTTTGATTACATGACTACGACCGAAGCGGTGGAGCAGATCCGTGGCTGGTTCTCCGGCCGGCTTCCCGAAGGCTGGTTCGAGGGCCCGCCGGACGTCGTCCTCGACCGCGAAGAGGTCAGCGTCGTCGGCCGCCTGCCCGAGCCCGCCACAGCCGGGGACGTCTCGCCGGCCGAGCGGAGCGCCGTGCTGGCCGGCCACATCCAGCGCTTCCGCGAGGACACCCGCGACCAGCGCATCGCCATCGCGCGCGAGGCCGAGCACCGGTTCGGCCACAAGGTCTCCTGGGGCGGCGCGTGCGGCGACCAGCGCGAGATGTTCACCACGCTGTCGGTGCCGGTGATGACCCGGCTGCGCCAGCCCGAGCGCCGCGTCCTGGACACCCTCGTCGACGCCGGCGTCGCCCGCAGCCGCAGCGACGCGCTGGCCTGGTGCGTGCGGCTGGTCGGCACCAACACCGACGAGTGGCTCGGCGAGCTGCGCACCGCCCTGGAGTACGTCGAGCGCGCCCGCGCCGCCGGCCCGACGCCCTGACCCCGGGCCCGGAGTATTACGTGATCACAAGCACCCGTGGGTGTGATCATGGTGTTGACCTGGCCTAATGTGCCATGCATGGCAGATTGGGCCCGACCGGGCCGCACGGACGCCGGTGCCGCCGAGGAGGCGGGCCCCGGGTGAGGGGCCTGCGCTGCCTGGACGGCTCGTCCCTGGCGGTCGTGCCGGTCGCCTCCGTCGACCGGGGCGGCAACCCGTTCGAGGTGACGCTGGAGCTGCGCCGGGACGGCGACTCGTTCGGCTCGGTGGGGGAGCGCTGCGGCTACTTCCTGGCCGGGCTCGCCGGGCGGGTCGCCGAGGCCAGGGCCGAGAGCTCGCCGCAGGCGACCCGGTGGCCCGATCCCGACGACCGCTTCCCCGACCCCCAGCACGGCGGCGCGGCGCGCGAGCCCGAGCTGTTCGCGTTCCGCTACCGCGACCGCGGCGACCTGGTGAGCACCGGCGAACTGCGCTGCGCCCTGCGCACCTCGTCGATGTGGGTCGGCCCGCAGCAGTCGGCCTCGGGGAGCTGGCGGGTGGCGCGGCGGGCGGTGCTCGACGCCTGGGGCGCGGGCGGACGCGGCGTCCGCGCGGTGCTCACCTCGTCCGAGCTGGCCGGATTCCTCGCCGAGGTCCTCGCCGAGGCCGAGCGGGCCGGTGCCGGCTACCGCGACCACCACGGCCGGTAGCCGCCGGCCGGAAGTGGACACCGGCCGGGCGGTGCGTATCCGGTCACCGTCCGGGTAGTGCGGACCTGACCATATCGGTGGGAGAAGTGTCCCGGCCGGGCCATAATTAGGCGGTCGTTCCCGTCAGGGACGGTCGCTCGAAGGGAAGCCCGCATGGGGGTTCGGCGCAGTGGGATGGCTCGCGGCTCGCGGCGTGACGGGGTACGCCGTGACCCGTCCGGAGGCGGGGGCCTGACCTCCGCGATCCGCCGCAGCAAGCCGTACGGGGCGGTCCGCGACGTCGCCTACCGGATGTACGAGCGCCGGGTCGAGGCGTCCCTGCCGACCGACATCACCCCGCGGCACGTCGGCGTCATCCTGGACGGCAACCGGCGCTGGGCCAGGTCACTCGGGCTGGCCGACGTCAACACCGGGCACCGGGCCGGCGCCGACAAGATCACCGAGCTGCTGCACTGGTGCACCGAGGCCAGGGTCGAGGTGGTCACGCTCTGGCTGCTGTCCACCGACAACCTCAACCGGGCCGCCAACGAGCTGGAACCGCTGCTGGAGATCATCGAGAACACCGTCACCCGGCTCGCCACCGACGGCTGGCACGTCAAGCCGGTGGGCGCGCTCGACCTCCTCCCCGACAAAACCGCCCGAGTCCTTAAAGATGCCGCGGAAGCGACATCCGATGCCCCCGGCCTGATTGTGAACGTCGCCGTTGGGTATGGAGGTAGGCGTGAGATCGCTGATGCGGTGCGCTCTCTGCTCATCGAGCAGGCGAGTCGTGGCACCAGCATCGAGGAACTCGCCGAGGTCCTCGACGTCGAGCACATCGCGGAGCATCTCTACACGCGCGGCCAGCCGGACCCGGAACTGGTCATCCGAACGTCGGGGGAGCAGCGTCTCTCCGGCTTCATGCTCTGGCAGAGCGCCCACTCGGAGTTCTACTTCTGCGAGGTCCACTGGCCGGACTTCCGCAAGGTCGACTTCCTCCGGGCGATCCGCTCCTATGCCGCGCGGCACCGGCGCTTCGGTACCTGACGATCTCCTGATCACCGCCCCAGGCCGTCCCCGTCACGGGGTCCGCGGCCGGATGGGGGCGGACTGCGGCGCCACCGGCAGTTCCCTCAGCATCAGGGAGATCGAGTGGCCACAACCTCCGCGCGCCGTCCCGCCCCTGGGATCCTCTCCGGAACGCCTGTTCCGGACCGGCGCACGTACGTCCTCGACACCAGCGTTCTGCTCGCCGATCCCGGGGCGATGACCCGGTTCGCCGAGCACGAGGTCGTACTCCCCATCGTCGTCATCTCCGAACTCGAGGCCAAGCGGCACCATCCGGAGCTCGGCTACTTCGCCCGGCAGGCCCTGCGCACGCTGGACGACCTCCGGCTGGAGCACGGCCGGCTGGACGAGGCCCTGCCGCTCGGAGAGCAGGGCGGCACGCTCAGGGTGGAGCTCAACCACGCCGACCCGTCCGTCCTGCCCGACGGGTTCCGGCTCGGCGACAACGACACCAGGATCCTGTCGGTGGCGGCCTGGCTCGCCGCCGAGGGCCGCGACGTGGTGCTGGTCTCCAAGGACCTGCCGATGCGGGTGAAGGCGTCCGCGGTGGGGCTGACGGCCGAGGAGTACCGGGCCGAGCTGGCGGTGGTCGAGTCCGGCTGGACCGGCATCCGCGAGCTGGAGGTCCCGGCGGGCGACATCGAGGAGCTGTACGACGGCGGCCGGTCCGAGCTGGACGAGGCGCGCGAGCTGCCCTGCCACACCGGCCTGCGGCTGCTGTCGGAGCGCGGCTCGGCGCTCGGCCGGGTGCAGCCCGACAAGTCGGTGCGGCTGGTCCGCGGCGACCGTGAGGTCTTCGGGCTGCGCGGCCGGTCCGCCGAGCAGCGGATCGCGCTCGACCTGCTCATGGACGAGGACATCGGCATCGTCTCGCTCGGCGGCCGGGCCGGCACCGGCAAGTCCGCCCTGGCGCTGTGCGCGGGCCTGGAGGCGGTGCTGGAGCGCCGCCGGCACCGCAAGGTCGTGGTGTTCCGGCCGCTGTACGCGGTCGGCGGGCAGGAGCTCGGCTACCTGCCCGGGTCCGAGAACGAGAAGATGTCGCCGTGGGCCCAGGCCGTCTACGACACGCTGTCCGCGGTGTCCTCGCCGGAAGTGATCGACGAGGTTTTGGAGCGTGGCATGTTGGAGGTGCTGCCGCTCACCCACATCCGCGGACGGTCGCTGCACGACGCGTTCGTCATCGTCGACGAGGCGCAGTCGCTGGAGCGGGGCGTGCTGCTGACCGTCCTGTCGCGGATCGGGTCGGGCTCGCGCGTCGTGCTCACCCACGACGTGGCGCAGCGTGACAACCTCCGGGTCGGCCGGCACGACGGCGTCGCCGCGGTGGTCGAGCGGCTCAAGGGGCATCCGCTGTTCGCGCACGTGACGCTGACCCGGTCGGAGCGTTCGCCGATCGCGGCCCTGGTCACCGACATGCTCGGCGACGTCGGCGGCTGACACGTGTTCTGAGTGCGTTCTGAGCGCGGCCCGGGCCCCGGTGCGGGCCCGGGCCGCGCGCGGCGCCCCGGGGATCCGGCCGGTTCTGTGGCCGGACGCCGGGGCGTTTCCGCTCAGGGCGTAAAGAGTCCGCACGCACTGTGATCATCAAACCTCACTGAGTGCGAGTGTGGTGAAAGTCACAAACCTGGCCGGAATGGCAAGGAATCCCAGGTCTCATCGCAGATTGGGCATTGTTCTCGTCACGGTAACAACAGCCCCATCGCGAACAATTGTCTCGTTCAGGTTGCGGACCATCCCTCCGACTCGGGCATTGTGTGTCCTCGTAAGCACCCCCAGAGCGGTGCGGGTCCGCCGGGCACCCCTGAACGACGTCCGGCCGGCGCGACGCCCTCCAGGTCCGGGACCGTCCACAGCCGGGCGGTGGCCGGTCCAGGGGTGGAACCAGCTCGCATGCGCGTCCATGCGCGTGCGACCGTCGGAAGGACCGCCTTGTTCGGAGACCATCACGGGTCCCCTAGGCGAGACGATCGACAGAGCTTTGACTCCCAGGAGCCGCTGATGCCCGCGGCTCGGCCAGAGGACGACGTCAAGGTCGCCGGTGGTCCGTTCGCCGGCGGTCCCGCCGAGGGCCCCGCCCAGGGCGGCACCGCCTCCTTCCCCGCCTTCCCCGCAGGGCCGCCGCAGCCCGGCGCGATGGACCAGATGGGCCCGGTGGGCCCTGACGGCCCCGCCGAGGCCCATGACGAGATCTCCAGCGGTTCCCCGTCCGGTCCGTCCCGTCCGGCGCGAGCGGGCCGTTCACGCCGTTCGGGTGGTGGCTCCCGGTCCCGTGCCCCGCGCCGTGCCGGCGGCGGCGGTTCCGCGACTCCGGGCGGCTCGGGCCGCTCTGGCGGCGCGACCCGCCGCACCGGCGTCAAGGTCGCCGTGGTCGTGACCGGCGCGGCCGTCGTGGTCGGTGGTGGCGCGGTGGCGGCGTTTGCCTTTACCGGGGACTCCGGTGCCAAGGACGGT
Source organism: Actinomadura xylanilytica (assembly GCF_030283145.1). Taxonomy (GTDB): domain Bacteria; phylum Actinomycetota; class Actinomycetes; order Streptosporangiales; family Streptosporangiaceae; genus Spirillospora; species Spirillospora xylanilytica. Next base: position 1,889,967 of record NZ_JASNWE010000001.1, on the reverse strand, counting down.
GGCAAGACCACCGTGCAGTCCGCCCCGCTGGCCGACGCCGCGGTGGCCGCGCCGCCCATCGATCCCAAGGTGATGGAGACCGAGCGCCGCAAGAAGGCGCTCGACCGCGCGTCCCGGGCGGTGCGCAAGGGCACCAGCACCAAGAAGCCGGTGCTGCGGCCCAAGGGCACCCCGATCCCGACCAAGAAGCCCGAGGACGAGCCCAAGCCCGGTACGGGCGGCGGTGGCGGCGCCCCGGCGAGCGACCCGGTCCCGGCCGGCGAGGCGCAGCAGATCGCCAAGGGCATGCTGCCGAGCTTCGGCTTCGGCGGCACCGGCGAGTTCGGCTGCCTGGTGAAGCTCTGGAACAAGGAGAGCGGCTGGCGCAGCAACGCCGCCAACCCCTCCTCCGGCGCGTACGGGATCCCGCAGGCGCTGCCCGGTTCCAAGATGGCCAGCGCCGGCTCCGACTGGCGCACCAGCGCCCGCACCCAGATCAAGTGGGGCCTCGGCTACATCAAGGACCGCTACGGCACCCCGTGCAAGGCGTGGTCGCACTCCGAGTCCGTCGGCTGGTACTGAGCCGGCCGGTAGTGAGACGCACCCGGGTTCCCCGGGAGGGAGGGGCGGGCTGTCGGCCCGCCCCTCTTCGTCTGCCTGGAATGGTGCCGCGTCCGCCCGGAACGGCATCGGGACGCAAGGGATCGGCAAAGCGCCGGCACATGATGCCCGGACGGGGCGACTAAAGGCCCCGGATCGCGAGCACGCTACCCGGCGTGTCCGATCACATACGCAACGGCTTCCGTGTCATCGCCCTCGGGCTGTCCGCCGCTCTGGTCTGCGTACCGGCAGCGGCCTCACCCGCTCAGGCGGGGCTGGACGGAGCCGCACGCACCCAGATCACCGACGTCCGGCGAGCGTCCACCGGCACCGCGCGCGTCCACGAAGGGCGGCGGTACCGGGCGGGCGCCGCGAAACGGCGCGCCTGGGGTCGCGCGCGCCGCAACAAGCTCACCGCCCGCGCGATGATGCCCCGGTACCGCTGGCGCTCGGCCCGGCAGTTCGGCTGCCTGGAGCGGCTGTGGGCCCGGGAGAGCGGATGGAACGAGCGCGCCCGCAACGGCGCGACCGGCGCCCACGGTATTCCGCAGGCGCTGCCCGGTTCCAAGATGGCCAGCGCCGGGCCCGACTGGCGCTCCAACCCGCGCACCCAGATCCGCTGGGGCCTGCGCTACATCAAGCACCGCTTCGGCACGCCCTGCGGCGCCTGGAGCCACTTCAGGTCGGCCGGCTGGTACTAGTAGTGCTTCAACGTGCCGCAGCCGTCGCGCGAGCGCGATACCTGGCCGGTGAGGCGAAGCCGAAGGCGAGCCCCACCGGCCAGATCGCGAAGCGATGCCGCGCTCGCCCAAGCACGGTCGGCGTCCGAGCCGCCAGGCGAGGACACCGGGCCGGGGGTGTTGGGGACACAGCCGCCAGGCGAGGACACCGGGCCGGGGGTGTTGGGGACACAGCCGCCAGGCGAGGACACCGGGCCGGGGGTGTTGGGGACACAGCCCTCAGGCGGGGCGGTGGCCGGTCATGGCGAGGACGTCAAGGGCGGCGTCGAGCTGCTCGACGGTCAGGGTGCCGCGCTCCACGTGACCGCGCTCCAGGACGACCTGCCGGATGGTCTTGCGCTCCTTGAGGGCCTGCTTGGCGATCTGGGCGGCCTCCTCGTACCCGAGGTGCCGGTTCAGCGGCGTCACGATCGCGGGCGACGACTCGGCGTACTCGCGCATCCGCGCCTCGTCGGCCTCGATCCCCGCCACGCAGCGGTCGGCCAGCAGCCGGGACACCCCGGTCAGCAGGCTGATCGACTCCAGCAGGTTGCGGGCCAGCATCGGCAGCATCACGTTGAGCTCGAAGCTGCCGGCCGCACCGCCGAACGCGATCGCCGCGTCGTTCCCGATGACCTGCGCGGCGACCTGCGTCACCGCCTCGGGGATCACCGGGTTGACCTTGCCCGGCATGATCGAGGAACCGGGCTGGAGGTCGGGCAGCCGGATCTCGGCCAGCCCGGCCCGCGGGCCCGAGCCCATCCAGCGCAGGTCGTTGGCGATCTTGTTGAGGCCGACCGCGATGGTGCGCAGCGCGCCGCTGGCCTCGACCAGGCCGTCCCGGGCGCCCTGCGCCTCGAAGTGGTCGCGGGCCTCGGTCAGCGGCAGCCCGGTGGCGCGGGCGATCTCGCCGATGACGCGGGCGGCGAAACCGTCCGGCGTGTTGATCCCGGTGCCGACCGCGGTGCCGCCGAGTGGCAGTTCGGCCAGCCGCGGCAGGACGGCCTGGAGCCGTTCGACGCCGTAGCGGACCTGCGCCGCGTACCCGCCGAACTCCTGGCCCAGCGTCACCGGCGTGGCGTCCATCAGGTGGGTGCGGCCCGACTTCACCACAGCGGCGAACTCGACCGACTTGCGGGTGAGCGCGCCCTCCAGGTGCCGCAGCGCGGGGATCAGATCGTTCAGGACGGCCCCGGTGGCCGCGATGTGGATCGAGGACGGGAACACGTCGTTGGACGACTGCGAGGCGTTGACGTGGTCGTTCGGATGCACCGGGCGGCCCAGCCGCTCCTGCGCCAGCGTCGCGACGACCTCGTTGGCGTTCATGTTGGACGAGGTCCCCGACCCGGTCTGGAACACGTCGATCGGGAACTCCGCCGTCCAGCGGCCCGCCGCGACCTCCAGCGCCGCCTCGGCCACGGCCCCGGCCAGGTCCTTGTCGAGCACGCCGAGCTCGGCGTTGACGGTCGCCGCGGCGGCCTTGATCTGGCCGAGCGCGGCGATGTGCGCGGGTTCGAGCGGCCGTCCCGAGATCGGGAAGTTCTGCACCGCCCGCTGCGTCTGGGCCCGCCACTTGGCCGCCGCCGGGACCCGCACCTCGCCCATGGAGTCGTGCTCGACCCGGAACTCCTGCTCGGTCATGAGAAGCCACCTCCGCCACGAATGTAACCCTGCCCTGATGGCAGCCCCGCGGGCGGCCCGCGCATTCCCCCGCCGCCGCTCAGCGCCCGGCGGTCCGCCGCACGGTGTAGGTCTTGCGCTCGCCGGCCGGGCCTACCGGTCTCGGCTTGCCGTTGACCCAGACGTCGCAGGCCGCGCCGTCGTAGATCACCGCGTTGAGCCGGACCTGGTCGTAGGTGCGGGCGTCGCCCCTGGTCAGGGTCTCGTCGCTCAGCACGTTGGTCGCCGCGCCGGGCACCGACACGAATATCTTGCAGTCGGCGGTGCGGGCCCGGACCGTCAGCGTGCTGGTCTCGGTGCCCGCGGGCGGTGCGGCGGACGCGGGGGCGGTGGCGGCCTGGCGGACGGAGCCGCCGGTGGGGGAGGGCCCGGGGCTCTCCCGGGTCATCCCGACGATCAGCGCGGTGGCACCGATCCCGCAGGACGCGACGGTGGCGCAGATGAGCGCGATCACGGCGGCCATCCGGAGCTGCGGCGTCGCCGGGCGCCGCCCGGAGCGCGGCCCCGACATCGCCCGCTCGAGCCGGTCGACCGCGCGGGCGTGGCTGAGCCGGCGGGTCGGGTTCTTCTCCAGCAGCCCGGTGATGACGGGCCCGAGCGCCCCCGCGTTCTGCGGCGCCGGCGGCGACTCGTTGGCGAGCGCGCTGAGGGTGGCCATCACGTTGTCACGTTCGAACGGAGGCCGTCCCTCGAGCGCCGCGTACAGGGTCGCGCCGAGCGACCACAGGTCCGAGCGCGGGGTGGCGGTGTCGCCGGCCGCGACCTCGGGGGCCACGTAGGCGGGCGACCCCATGAAGTGCCCGGTCTTGGTCAGGCTCACCGAGCCGGACGAGAACGCCAGCCCGAAGTCGGTGAGCACCACCCGGTCGCCGTCCAGCAGCACGTTGCTCGGCTTGAGGTCGCGGTGCACGATCCCGGCGCGGTGCGCGACCGCGAGGGCGTCCAGCAGCTTGCGCCCGATGTGCGCGACGCGGTCGGGCGGGAGCCGGCCGGACTCCTCGATGAGCTGCTCGATGCTGGGCGCCTCGATCAGCTCCATCACGATCCAGGGCCGCCCCTGCTCGATCACCACGTCGTACACCTCGACGATGGAGTGCGTGCGCAGCTGCGCCGGCGCGCGCGCCTCGCGGAGGGTACGGCGGTAGAAGACGACCCGGTCGGCCTCGGTCAGGTCCTCGGGGAGCCGCAGTTCCTTGATCGCCACCGGGCGGTCGAGGAGGTCGTCATGCCCTCTCCACACGGTGCCGTTGGCACCCTGGCCTATCTCGGAGACCAGCCGGTAGCGCGTCGCGAGCACGAGGCGCTCTGACTGAGACATGGCCGAAAAGATACCGGAGTGAACATGTGGTCATCCGGGAGACCAAGGCACCAACTTGGATTTAGGTTTAATACTGTGACCTATTGGTGCTAGTCGGTCCGTTATCGCCGACCGATCGTCAGCACCGGGCCGCTGGTGTCGGCGAAGAAGTCGTCTCCCTTGTCGTCCACGACGATGAAGGCGGGGAAGTCCTCGACCTCGATCCGCCACACCGCCTCCATGCCGAGCTCGGCGTACTCCAGCACCTCGACCTTCTTGATGCAGTCCTGCGCGAGCCGCGCGGCGGGGCCGCCGATCGAGCCGAGGTAGAAGCCGCCGTGCGCCTTGCAGGCGTCGGTGACCTGCTGCGACCGGTTGCCCTTGGCCAGCATGACCAGCGAGCCGCCGGCCGCCTGGAACTGCTCGACGTAGGAGTCCATCCGCCCGGCCGTGGTCGGCCCGAACGACCCGGACGCGTACCCCTCGGGCGTCTTGGCCGGCCCGGCGTAGTAGACCGCGTGGTCGCGCAGGTACGGGGGCATCGCCTCGCCCGCGTCCAGCCGCTCCTTGATCTTGGCGTGCGCGATGTCGCGGGCCACCACCAGCGGGCCGGTCAGCGACAGCCGGGTCTTCACCGGGTACCGGGTCAGCTCGGCGCGGATCTCGTCCATCGGCCGGTTGAGGTCGACCCGCACCACCGCGTCGTCGAGGTGCTCCTCGGTGGTCTCGGGCAGGTACCGGGCCGGGTCGGTCTCCAGCCGCTCCAGGAAGACGCCCTCGGCGGTGATCTTGGCGAGGGCCTGCCGGTCGGCGCTGCACGACACCGCGATCGCCACCGGGCAGGACGCGCCGTGCCGGGGCAGCCGGATCACCCGCACGTCGTGGCAGAAGTACTTGCCGCCGAACTGCGCGCCGATGCCGAGCCGCTGCGTCAGCTCGAACACCTGCCCCTCCAGCTCGACGTCGCGGAACCCGTGGCCGAGCGGCGACCCCTCGGCCGGCAGCCCGTCGAGGTAGTGCGCGGAGGCGTACTTGGCCGTCTTCATCGCGTACTCGGCGGACGTGCCGCCCACCACGATCGCCAGGTGGTACGGCGGGCAGGCCGCGGTGCCGAGCGAGCGGATCTTCTCTTCGAGGAAGGCCAGCATCCGCTTGGGGTTCAGGACGGCCTTGGTCTCCTGGTAGAGGAACGACTTGTTGGCGCTGCCGCCGCCCTTGGCCATGAACAGGAACTTGTACGCGTCGCCGGGAGCGGCGTACAGCTCGACCTGGGCCGGGAGGTTGTCGCCGGTGTTCTTCTCATCCCACATCGTGACCGGCGCCATCTGCGAGTAGCGCAGGTTGAGCTTGGTGTAGGCGTCGTACACGCCGCGCGAGACGTGCTCCTCGTCGCGGCCGTCGGTCAGCACGTGCTGGCCGCGCTTGCCCATCACGATCGCGGTGCCGGTGTCCTGGCACATCGGCAGCACGCCGCCGGAGGCGATGCCCGCGTTCTTCAGCAGGTCGAGCGCCACGAACCGGTCGTTCGGGCTGGCCTCCGGGTCGTCCAGGATCCTGCGGAGCTGGGCCAGGTGCGCGGGCCGCAGCAGGTGCGAGATGTCGCGCATCGCGGTCTCGGTCAGCAGCCGCAGCGCCTCCGGCTCGACCTGGAGGAACGTCCGGCCGTTCGCGTCGAACGTGGACACGCCGTCGGCGGTGAGCAGCCGGTACTCGGTGTCGTCGGGGCCGAGCGGCAGCAGGTCGGTGTAGGAGAACTCAGGCATCTCTGGCAGATCCTCGCGCGTCATCCGATGGGGCCGCCCTACAGGGTACGACCTCCCTCCGGCACGCCCGCCTCCACGGGCTCGGGTACGGGCTCGGGCGCGGGTGCCGCCGCCGGACGGGGCGAGCGGACGCCGATCACCACCCCGGCGGCCACGAGTCCCGCGCCCGCGAGGTCGGCGGCGCTCGGACGGCCGAGGCCGAGCGCCATGGTGGTGGCCACCGCGCTCACCGGGATCAGGCCCGCGAACAGCCCCGCGCGGTCCGCCCCGAGCCGTCCGAGCGCGTCGTACCAGATCAGGAACGCGATGGAGGTGACGACCACCGACAGGTAGGCCAGCCCGGCGAACTCGGGGCCGGTCGGGACGCGCAGCACCCCCCGCCCGTCGGCGACGAGGCCCGCGACCAGCAGCATCGGGGCCGCGATCGCGGCGGAGTAGGCCGACACCCGCAGCGGGCCGAGCCGCGGCAGCACCGGCACCGCCAGCAGGGAGAAGCACACCTCGCCCCCGAGCGCGCCGAGCGACAGCAGCAGCCCGCGCGCGGTGCCCCCGCCGAGCCCGTTCGCCAGTGCCGCTCCGGCGGTCACCACGCACGCCGACACGACCACCGCCGGGGCGGGACGGCGGCGTTCCAGCAGCGGCCCGGCCAGCGCCATCACGATCGGGACCGTCGCGATCACCGTGCCGATGGTGGCCGGGCCGGTGTCGCGGGTCGCCAGCACGATGCACACGTTGAACGCCACCAGCCCGGTCGCCGCCAGCGCGGTCAGGTACGCCCACTCGCGCGGCGTGGGCCGGGTCCGGCGGCCGTCCCGGGCGGCGAAGCGGGCGACGAGGAAGAGGATCAGCGCGGCCACCGCGTAGCGGACGGCCTGGCCGCCGAAGACGGGGTAGCCGGCGATGGTCGCGGAGACGGCGGTGAGCGATCCGACGCAGGTCATCGCGGTCGCGGCGCCGAGCGTTCCGCGGGGGTTCGTGGGGCGGGTCATGACAGCGAACGCTATGAGCGGCTTGGTCTCTGGGACAGAGCCAATGACTCGTCCCTTCTGTGGACCAATGCGTGGTCTGTGACGCCCGCCGCCCCTCGCAGCGCTGACCTGATGTGACCGATCTCCATCTCCCTCTCGACCGCGCGGCCGGCCGGCTCGCCGCGCAGATCGCCGCAGGTCTCCGCGCGGCCGTCAGGTCCGGCCGGCTGGCCGCGGGGACCCGGCTGCCGTCCAGCCGCGACCTGTCCCGCGACCTGGACGTCTCGCGGGGCGTCGTGGTCGCGGCGTACGAGCAGCTCGTCGCCGAGGGGTTCCTGCTGTCCCGGCGCGGCGACGGCACCCGGGTCGCGCCGCTGGCCCGTCCGGACGAACCGGCGCCCCCGCGGGCCGGGACGGAGCGTCCCCCCGGCGGCCCCGACCCGTCCGGGCACCCGTCCGGGGGCCCGTCCGGGCACCCGTCCGGGTTATCGCCTGGGGGCCCGCCCGGCGGCTTCCACCTCGACCTGTGGCCGGGCGCCCCCGACCTCGCCGCGTTCCCGCGCGGCCGGTGGCTGACCGCGGTCCGCGCGGTCCTGCGGACGCTCCCGAACGAGGCGCTCGCCTACCCCGACCCGGGCGGCGCCGGCGCGCTCCGTGCCGAGCTGGCCGGGTACCTGCGCCGGGTCCGCGCCGCGCACGCCGGGGCCGGGCAGATCGTGATCATGAACGGGGTGGCGCAGGGGCTGTCGGTCCTGGTGCGGCAGCTCGCCGGCGACGGGCACCGGCTGCTCGCCGTCGAGGACCCGACCAGCGACCGGCAGTTCCCGATGCTCGACGCCGCCGGCGTCCGGCTGGCCCACGTCCCGGTCGACTCCGAGGGCCTGGACGTCGCGGCGCTGGCCCGCACCGGGGCCCGCGCGGTCCTGGTCACGCCCGCACACCAGTACCCGACCGGCGTCGTCCTGTCGCCCGCCCGCCGGGCCGCGCTGATCGCCTGGGCGCGCGACGTCGACGGCTTGGTGCTGGAGGACGACTACGACGCCGAGTTCCGCTACGACCGCGAGCCGGTGGGCTGCCTCCAAGGCGTTGACCCCGAGCGGGTGGTGCTGCTCGGCTCGGTGAGCAAGTCGCTCGCCCCCGCGCTGCGGCTGGGCTGGGTGGTGGCCCCCCCGGGCGTGGCCGAACGGCTGCGCGCCCACCGCTCCCGCACCGACCTCGGCGGGCCCGTCCTGGAGCAGTACGCGCTGGCGGAGTTCCTCGCGTCCGGCACCTACGACCGGCATCTGCGCCAGATGCGGCGGCAGTACAGGTCGCGCCGCGACGCGCTCGCCGAGGCGCTGCGCGCGCACATCCCCGATGCCGTGGTCCACGGCGTCGCGGCGGGCATCCACCTCTACGTGGAACTGCCGCCGGGCTGCGACGAGCGCCGGGTGGTCACCGACGCGGCGAAGGCGGGCGTGGCCGTGGCGGGCGCCGCGCCGATGTGGTCGGGCGCGCGGTCCGCCCACGCGCCGCCCGCGCTGGTGCTCGGGTACGCCCGGCTCGGCGAGGCCCGCCTCGCGCAGGCCGCCGAGCTCCTGGGCACGGTGATTACCCACCCTGCCCAGGGGTAGGGGAACGTTCCCCGGTGTAGGAGGTACGGAATGAGTCTGGACGAGGCCGCACGGCAGCTCAAGATGGCCGTTCACGACGGGCAGGTGGCCTTCGACTGCGTCGGGCTCGGCGACCTGGATCGGGCGCAGGAACACGCGGTGACCGCCCGCGCCGCCGCCGACGCCGCGGAGGTCGCGCTGGCCCAGGCCCTCAAGGATCTGACGCCGGAGGAGGCGCAGAGCGCGGGTGAGAAGGCCGTCAGCGCCCTGGAGGAGAACGTCTGACCCCGCGCCCGCCCGCCCGGCGCCCGTCCTTCAGGGCCCGGGAGGCGGGCGCGCCGCGTCGGGCCGCGGCACGGCCGGGCCGCGGCACGGCCGGGCGGTGGGACGCGGTCAGGCGGTGGGACGCTCCGCCACCGGGACGTTCACGCGGGTACCAGGCACGGGGGCGGGCGCGAAGCCCTTGGCGGTGAAGAACACGACCAGGATCAGCACCGTCGGCACGATGAAGGCCAGCCGCAGCCCATGCGTGTCGCTGACCGGCGCGATGGCCCCGACCACGGCCGCGCCGAGGACGAACCCGACGTAGTTGAAGATGTTCACCCGGGCCACCGCGACCCCGAGCCCGGTCGGGTCGACCCGTCCGGCGGCGGAGAACGCCACCGGCGCGATCACGCTCAGCCCGAGGCCGGCGACCGCGAACGCCGCGATGGCCAGCGCCGCGTTCGGCGCCGCGACCACGCCGATCATGCCGATGATGCCGACCAGCCCGCCGAGCCGGACCACCTGCACCGCGCCCGAGCGGCGCACCCCGAGGTCGGCCACCGCGCGGCTGATCACCATCGCGACCTGGTAGGCGACGTAGCCGAGCGGCGCGATCCAGTCGCTGCCGGCCAGCTCGTCGTCCAGGTACTTGGCGCCGTAGCTGGAGATCGCCGAGTCGGCGAGGTAGGCCACGGCCATCGCCGCGCCCACCACCAGGATCGGGCGCCACGGGACGTGCCGTCCGGCGGCCTTGAGCTCGGCGGCGGTCGGGCCGTCGCCCTCCTCGTCCCGGCGGTACAGCCGGCGGCCGGTCACCAGCGAGGCGGCCAGGCCGATCACCGCCGCGATCGCGAACCCGGTGAGCAGCGACAGGTCCAGCTTGTTGCTCAGCGAGGCCCACAGCCCGCCGGCGATGCCCGCGACGCTCCAGATCGCGTAGAACCCGGTGATCAGGCTGACCCCGTAGCGGCGCTCGACGGCGACCGCCTGGGCGTTCATCGAGGCGTCGACCGCGCCGACGAACAGGCCGAACAGCGCGACCGCCCCGTACAGCGCGGGGTCGTTGTCGCCGGTCAGGCCGATCAGGATGATGGTGACCGCGACGCCGGGCTGCGCCACCCGCAGCACCGGGCCGCTGCCCACGCGCGCGAACAGGAACCCCGACAGGACGCTGCCGAGGCCCGCGATCAGCGGCACCATCAGCAGCACCAGCGACAGGGTGGCGTCGCTCAGATGGTGGGTCTTCTGGATCTGCGGGACCTGGGTGACGAGCGAGGCGAAGCACAGCCCCTGGATGGCGAAACCGGCGTACGTGGCGAACCGCGCCTGACGGTCCCGCGTGGTGATGCCCTCGGCCATGAGGCATCCACCCTCTCTGCGCTGCGGAAGAATGTGAAGAAGATTCGCGTCAGCGTAGGGACAACTCGCCGCGCAGGTCAATCACGGCCGGACGGGGGCACGGCCGTCCGGCCGCCATTCTCGCCCGTCGCGACGACGGTGCCGGCCGCTAACCTTGAGGGGTGGAAATGCCCGATCGGCGCCCGCCCGCGGAAAAGGCGACGCGCGTACGCGACCTGCGCGCCTCCGACGCCGACCGGGAACGCGTGGTGGCCGTGCTCGGCGAGGCCCTCGCGGACGGACGGCTGAGCATGGCCGAGCACTCCGAGCGCATCTCGCACGCCTACGCGGCCCGCACGCTCGGCGAGCTGACCGGGCTGACCGGCGACCTCAGCCCCGAGGAGTCGCAGCCGATCCTGGTCGACGACCGGCCGGTCTCGGTCTTCTTCGGCCGCACCCGGCGCGAGGGCCGCTGGGTCGTCCCGGTGAAGCTGCCGGTGCTGGCGCTGTTCGGCACGGTCGAGCTCGACCTGCGCGAGGCGGTGCTCCAGCGGCGGCACATCGTGATCGACACGATGCTGCTCGGCGGCCGGGTCCGGCTGCTGGTGCCCGAGGGCGTCCGGGTGGACGTGACCGGCCGCACCGTCCTCACCACCAGGGACGTGCGCACCCGGCCGGCGGACCAGGGCCCCACGATCGAGATCGGCGGCACGCTGATCTTCGGGTCCGTGCGGGCCCGCGCGCCCAAGCGCGGCTTCCGCGAACGCGTCCGCGGCCGTCTCGGCCGCCGCGGCTGACAGCCCCGTCCGTCCGTCCCTCCGGTCGGCCGTCCGCCCGGCCTGCGGGACGCCCACAAGATCGGCGTTGATCCTGCGGTCGTCCGGACCGCCCCCCCCGGCGATGGCTCGGCTCGTGCGGCGGGTCAGCTCGCGGTGTCGAAGTTGATCGCGCTGTAGGCCCGCAGCTTGCTGAGCTGGTGCTCGCTGGAGACCGTGCGGATGGTGCCGCTGCGCGAGCGCATGACGAGCGAGTGGGTGAACGCCCTGCCCTTGTTGTAGCGCACGCCGTCGACCAGCTCGCCGTCGGTGATTCCGGTGGCGGCGAAGAACACGTCGTCGGAGGTGACCAGGTCGTCCGTGGTCAGCACCCGGGTCAGGTCGTGCCCGGCGTCGATCGCCTTCCGCCGCTCGGCGTCGTCCTGCGGCCACAACCGGCCTTGGATCACGCCGCCCAGCGCCCTGATCGCGCAGGCCGCGATGATCCCCTCCGGGGTGCCGCCGATGCCGAGCAGCAGGTCGACGCCGGTGCCCGCGCGGGCCGCCATGATCGCGCCGGCCACGTCGCCGTCCAGGATGAACTTGATCCGGGCGCCGGCCTCGCGGACCTCCTTGACGATCCCCTCGTGCCGGGGCCGGTCCAGGATCACCACGGTCACGTCGTTCGGCGTCGAGCCCTTGGCCCGCGCGATCGCCCTGATGTTGTCGGCGATGGGCCGCTCGATGTCGACCACGTCGGCCGCCTCGGGGCCGGTGACGAGCTTCTCCATGTAGAACACCGCGGACGGGTCGAACATCGAGCCGCGCGGCGCGACCGACAGCACCGCGACCGCGTTGTTCATGCCGAGCGCGGTCAGCCGGGTGCCGTCCACCGGGTCGACCGCGACGTCGCACTCGGCCCCGCTGCCGTCGCCGACCTCCTCGCCGTTGAACAGCATCGGGGCGTTGTCCTTCTCGCCCTCGCCGATCACCACCACGCCCTGCATGGACACGGTGTTGATCAGCTGGCGCATGGCGTTGACGGCGGCCCCGTCGGCGCCGTTCTTGTCGCCCCGGCCGACCCAGCGGGCCGCGGCCATGGCGGCGGCCTCGGTCACCCGGACCAGCTCCATCGCGAGGTTGCGGTCCGGTGCCGAGGGCTCGGTGGTCAGCGGGGAGGAAACAGTGGTTTCGTCGGACATGGCGATGCAGTCCCTTCGTCGTCGATGACCCGGATTCTCCGTGGGCCGGGTACCGGGCCACAAATTGGACCAGACCAGCGGGTGGGCGGCGAGGCTCCGACACCCGGACGCGGCCGGTTTTGCCGGCTGCCCGCGCAAGGGATCGTTTCCCACGCGGAAGAGGGCGTAATCTCAGCACTCATGAGCAGCGACATGGATGTCTCGTCCGACGGGACGGCCGCCTCGGGCGACGGCGCGCCCACGCCGGACGCGCCCGTCCGCACCTCCGACCGGGGGGCCGCGACCCGCGGCGCGCTGCTGACGGCGGCCCGGGACGTCTTCTGCGAGGCCGGTTTCGCGCAGGCCGCCGTGACCGACATCGTCGCCAAGGCCGGGGCCAGCGTCGGCAGCCTCTACCACCACTTCAACGGCAAGGCCGACCTGTACCTGACGTTGTTCGAGGAGTTCCAGGGCCGCCAGCAGGAACGCACCCGCGAGGCGATCAACGCCGTCCGGGACGCCGGCGAGACCGACCCGATGCGGCAGTTCATCGCCGGCGCCGGCGCCTACCTCAACGGCTGTCTGGAGGAACGCGACGTCGCCCGGCTGTTCATCTCCGGCGACGGCCCGCCCGGATTCGACCGGGTGATGCGCCAGCGGCTCAACCGGTGGGCCCGCCGCAACGCCGCGCTCTTCCACACCTCCGACGGCGGTGTGGACGAGCCGCTGGTCATCGTGCTGACCGGAGCGATGGCGGGCGCGGTTTCGGAGGTCTCGCTGATGGACGACGACGGTGCCTCGCGCCGCCTCGCCGACAAGATCATGGCGATCGTGGGGACGATCCGGAACCCCGGTACGGAGCAGCGCTGACCGTGCGGGATCCTGGAAGGGTGACCGACAAGACCCCTTCCCCCGTCCCCGCCCCCGCGCCGGAGGCTCAGGACGGCCCGGACGCCCCGGAGGCGCGCGACGGCCGGGGCGGCGAGAGCGTCCCGGAGGCCCGGGGCGGTCCGGAGCCGACGGAGGGCGCGGCCGGACGGCCCTCGCCCATCCCGGTGAGCCCGGCCGTGCACAAGCGGCTGACCAGCGGGCTCGGCGGCTTCAGCCTCGCGATCGGCGCCTGCCTGGCGCTCGTTGCGGTGATCTACCTGATCACGCCGCGCAGCGACAACGAGGTCCTGCCGACCGTCGACTACAGCTCGCAGCAGTGGGCGCTGCGCAATGACGCCCCCTACACCTCGTACGCGCCCGAGGGGCTGCCGGTCGGCTGGCGGCCCACCAGTTCGCGGCTGCACGGCCTGGACGGCGGCGGCAAGGCGCCGGTCGCCTGGCACCTCGGGTTCGTCACGCCCACCGACGAGTACGCGGCGCTGGAGCAGAGCAACGAGAAGGCGTCCGAGTACGTCCCCCGGATGACCAACAACAAGAACTCGCTCGGCACCCAGCAGATCGGCGGCGTGAGCTGGGCCAAGTACTACCGCAAGGACAAGAAGGCCAACTCGCTGGCCCGCACCTTGCCGGACGGGGTGAGCCTGGTCGTGACCGGCACCGCGTCCTACGACGAGCTGGCCGTGCTGGTCGCCGCCCTCAAGCCGCAGCCGAAGAAGGCCGCCCCGCTGAGCCCTTCGGCCACGCCCGGCTCCTGAGCGGATCCCCGCGGACGCGCCGAGCGGGCGTGAGCCCTCGGTCGTGCGGTTCCGCCCTTCCCCGGCAGGTCAGAAGGGGGTGGGGGCGTTCTGGTCTCCGCCCTCCGGCGCGGCCATCGTGGCGGCCAGCCGGGCGCGCGCGCCCTCCAGCCACTCCTCGCAGGTCGCCGCGAGCTTCTCGCCCTGCTCCCACAGGCTCAGCGACTCCTCCAGAGTCAGTCCGCCCGCCTCCAGCCGCTTGACGACGTCGGTCAGCTCGTCCCGCGCCTGCTCGTACGACATTCTCTCTTCGGCCACGCGAACCCTTCCTCTTCCCCGCCCACCGTCGGGTCCACCCTAGGGTGTGTTTTCCAAGCCCGGCCCGGCTTCCTCGCCTGGCGGCTCGGGCGCCGACCACGCTCGGGCGAACGCGACATCGCTTCGCGATCTGGCCGGTGAGGCTCGTCTCCGGCAGGCCCCGCCGGTCAGGTGACGCGCTCGCGCGACGGCTGAGGCCACTTTGAACAGACCTAGGACTCGGCGGGACCCGACACGGTCACGGTCAACCGGCCGTCGGCCAGCCGTAGCAGCAGCTCCTCGCCGCCGGGCACGCCCGCCGCCTCCCGGACGACCGCCCCGTCCGCGCGCTGCACGATCGCGTATCCGCGTTCGAGCGTCGCCGCGGGGGACAGGGCCAGCAGCCGCGCGCGCGTATGGGACAGCTCGTCGCCGGACCGGTCGAGCGCCCCGGCCAGGCAGCGCCTGGTCCGGTCGCGCAGGGCGAGGACCCGCTCGGACTGCCGTTCGACCTCCCGGACCGGATCGGCGAGCGCGGGCCGCGACCGGACCGCCTTCAGCCAGGCGGCCTCCCGTTCGAGCCCGCCCGCCAGACAGCGCCGGCCGCGGTCGCGGAGCTGCCGGACGAGCTGGAGCTGCTCGCGGACGTCCGGGACGGTCTTCTTCGCCGCGTCCGTCGGGGTGGAGGCGCGCACGTCGGCGACCAGGTCGAGCAGCGGGGCGTCCTGCTCGTGCCCGATCGCGCTGACCACCGGCGTGCGGGCCGCGGCGACCGCGCGGACCAGGGCCTCGTCGGAGAACGGCAGGAGGTCCTCCATCGCGCCGCCGCCGCGGGTGATGACGATCACCTCGATCTCCGGATCGGCGTCCAGCCTGCGCAGCGCCTCCATCACCTCGCCGACCGCGTACGAGCCCTGGACCGCGGTGTTCTCGACCTGGAACGCCACCGCGGGCCAGCGCCGCCGCGCGTTCTGGAGCACGTCGTGCTCGGCGTCGGAGTCGCGCCCGCAGATCAGGCCGATCCGGCCGGGCAGGAACGGCAGGGGGCGCTTGCGGTCGGGCCGGAACAGGCCCTCGGCGGCGAGTACCTGCTTGAGCCGCTCCAGCCGGGCCAGCAACTCGCCGACCCCGACCGGACGGACCTCCAGCGCGCTGAGCGAGAACGTGCCCCGGTTGATCCAGAAATCGGGCTTGGCGTGCACCACCACGCGGGCGCCGTCGGTCACCGCGGGCCCGGCGGCCTCGACGACCGCGCGCGGGCCGACCACCCGCACCGACATGTTGGCGACCGGGTCGCGCAGGGTCATGTAGACGGTGCCGCCGCGCGCGTTGAGGTCGGTGATCTGCCCTTCGACCCAGATGCGGCCGAGCTTGCCGATCCAGCCGCCCACCGCCTGCAGCACGGTCCGGACCGGTACCGGGGACTCCGCCGAGGTCTCCATTGCCATGTCAGGCAGCCTAAGGGCGCGGTGGCGGCGGTACGGTCGCACCGCCCGGA
The DNA here is from genome assembly GCF_030283145.1 of Actinomadura xylanilytica. Lineage (GTDB taxonomy): Bacteria > Actinomycetota > Actinomycetes > Streptosporangiales > Streptosporangiaceae > Spirillospora > Spirillospora xylanilytica. Next base: position 1,874,411 of record NZ_JASNWE010000001.1, on the reverse strand, counting down.
GGTGGGGACCGCCGGGGCGGCGATTTGGATAGTTAGCTGACCTAACTTAGACTGGCTAAGTAATTCGAGGAGACGACCGTGACCGACACCGACCGTGCCCTGGCCCAGCAGCTGAACGGCCGCCTGCGCGACGTCGTGCTGATGCTCCGGCGGGTCAACGCCGACCAGCCGATCACCACCCAGCAGCTGTCGGTGCTCGGCTCCCTGGAGGCCGGTCCGCGCCGGATGACCGAGCTGGCCGCCGAGCACGGCGTCCGCCTGCCCACCATGACGGCGCAGATCAACCGGCTCGAACGCGACGGGCTCGTCGCGCGCGGCCGGGACACCACCGACGCCCGCGTCGTCACCGCCGGGCTCACCGCACCTGGCGCGCAACGGCTGCGTGCCGGACGGGAACGCCGCCTGGAGTTCCTCACCGAGCGGTTCGCGGTCCTCAGCGACGAGGAGCGCGCGGCCGTCGCCGCGGCGCTGCCCGCCCTGGACAAGCTCTTCGCCGCCTCCTGAACCTGAGAGGAAGGTCCCCATGCACGCACAGCCCCCCGCACGAACCAAGGGCGGCGGGATCCTGCGGCAGCCGATGTCGGTCTGGGCGACCGCGTTCGCCGCGGTCGTCGCCTTCATGGGCATCGGGCTCGTCGACCCCATCCTGCCCGCGATCGCCAAGAACCTGGAGGCGTCACCGAGCCAGGTGTCGCTGCTGTTCACCAGCTACTTCCTGATCACCGCGGTGGCGATGCTGGTCACCGGCTGGGTGTCCAGCCGGATCGGCGGCAAGCGGACGCTGATGATCGGGCTGACCCTGGTGGTCGCCTTCGCCGCGCTGGCCGGCACCTCCGACTCGGTCGGGCAGCTGATCGGCTTCCGCGCCGGCTGGGGCCTCGGCAACGCGCTGTTCGTCGCGACCGCCCTGGCCGTCATCGTCGGCGCCGCCTCCGGCGGTGCCGAATCGGCCATCATCCTGTACGAGGCCGCGCTCGGCCTCGGCATCTCGATGGGCCCCTTGGTCGGCGCCCTGCTGGGCGACATGAACTGGCGCTACCCGTTCTTCGGCACCGCGGTCCTGATGGCCGTCGGCTTCCTGCTCATCGCGACCCTGCTCGGACCGACGCCGAAGCCGGCCGAGAAGACCCGGCTGAGCGCCCCGATCCGGGCCCTGGCCCACGGCGGCCTGGCCACCACCGCGTTCACCGCGCTGTTCTACAACTACGCCTTCTTCACCATCCTGGCGTTCACCCCGTTCGTCCTGGACATGGACGCGCACGGCATCGGCCTGGTGTTCTTCGGCTGGGGCGTGATGGTCGCGCTGGCCTCGGTGTTCGGCGCCCCGCCGCTGCAACGCCGCTTCGGGACGGTCCGGGTGATGCACACGGGGCTCGCCCTGCTGATCGTGTTCCAGCTCGGCCTCGCGGTCTCCGGGCACACCGGGATCATCATCTGCACGATCCTGTCGGGCATCCCGATCGGCCTGAACAACACCGCGTTCACCGAGGCCGCCATGGAGGTCTCCGACCACCCGCGGCCGGTCGCCTCGGCGGGCTACAACTTCGTCCGCTGGCTGGGCGGAGCCCTCGCCCCCTACATCGCCACCAAGCTGGCCGAAGAGGTCGACTCCTCAGTGCCCTACTACGCGGGCGCGGCCTGCTGCGCCGTCGGCATCGCCATCCTCGTGACGCGCCGCCGCCACCTGGGGACGCTGGACCGCGTCGACATCGACCACGCTTTCCAGGACACCCCCGAACCGGCCCGCGGCTAGGGCGTGTTTCAAAGCCCGGCCCGGCCTCCTCGCCTGGCGGCCCGGACGCCGACCGCGCTCGGGGTGAGCGCGACATCGCGCTCGCGCGACGGCTGGGCACTTTGGGACGGGCCCTGGTCGGCAGGGTTTCCGTGGGGCGGGTCAGCCGTTGCCGTTGAGCTTGGCGATGCGGTTCTCGTACATCTTGATGACGTCGGGACGCGCGGCGTGCTTGCGCTCGTACTCGCGCAGCAGCTTGACCTGGTCGGTGGACAGGCCGCGCAGGCGGGCGCGGAGCTGCGGGAGCGTGGCCTCGTCGTAGTTCGGCACCGGCAGGTCGGCGGTGAGGTGCTCGACCTCGGCCTGCGCGGCGGGCTTCACCTCGGGCTTCGGCTCGAACGCGGGCTTGCCGGCCGGGTCCGGCCGGTCCTCGGGCTCGGCCTTCGCCGCCGGCTCGGGGGCCGCGGGCTTGCCGACCGCGATCTCGGAGTTGGACTTCGGGCGGGCCGGACGCTCGGTGGCCCGGGGCCGGGGCCGGGGCCGTGGCCGGGGGGCGGGCTCGGGCTCGTCCTCGCCGCCCTTGACCCGCTCCACCACCTGGCCGACCACCTTCTCGGCCGTGCTCTGGACGTCGGTGCGGAGCCGGTCGAGGACCGGGCGGACGCCGCCGCCCTCGGTGATCTCCCTGTAGTCCTTGGTCACCCGGTCGCTCAGCAGCAGGGCGCGGCCCACCCCGAACATGGCCAGCCGGACGGCGTGCAGCGGGAGGTCGCGAACCTGTTCGCCCACCGTGTCCTGCACCTGCTGCTTGAGGCGGCGCGGCGATTTCGTCATCGACATCCCTCTCCCTGCTGGCCTGACCACCGGACCGGGCCGAGTCGGCACCGTCTATCGAACCTCACTCTGCCGCACTGGTGCGATATCGGTCACCCCGGGTTAATGGATTTCTGTCCAAAAGATGCGTGCGGTGGGTCACATGGCGGGCTTCACCTGTGCTTCGGGCCCGGTGGCGCGGGCCTTCGCGGTCCCGGCGGCCGGGCGCCCGCGCGGTGCGGGAGGGCCAGCTCGACTCGTACCATGGGGGGATGACCTCGAACAGCCAGCGTCGTGTCCTGCTCGCCAAGCCGCGCGGTTACTGCGCCGGCGTCGACCGAGCGGTCGAGGCGGTCGAGATCGCCCTGGAGAAGTACGGGGCGCCGATCTACGTGCGCAAGCAGATCGTCCACAACGTGCACGTGGTCAAGACGCTGGAGGAGCGCGGCGCGATCTTCGTGGACGAGACCGAGGAGGTCCCGCGGGGGGCCATCGTGGTGTTCTCCGCGCACGGCGTCGCGCCGTCCGTGCACGACGAGGCGCGCGGCCTCGGCCTGCGCACCATCGACGCGACCTGCCCGCTGGTCACCAAGGTCCACAAGGAGGCCGTGCGGTTCGCCGACCAGGACTACGACATCCTGCTGATCGGGCACGAGGGGCACGAGGAGGTCATCGGCACCACCGGCGAGGCCCCCGACCACATCCACCTGGTCGACGGCCCGGACGACGTGGCCAACGTGCACGTCCGCGACCCCGAGAAGGTCGCCTGGCTGTCGCAGACCACGCTGTCGGTGGACGAGACGGTCGCGACGGTCGAGAAGCTGCGCGAGCGGTTCCCCAACCTGATGGACCCGCCGTCCGACGACATCTGCTACGCCACCCAGAACCGGCAGACCGCGGTCAAGGAGATGGCGGCCGGGGCCGAGCTGGTCATCGTGGTCGGCTCCACCAACTCCTCCAACTCCGTCCGGCTGGTCGAGGTCGCCAAGGAGCACGGCGCCGACGACGCCCACCTGGTCGACTACGCCGACCAGATCGACCCGGCCTGGCTGGAGGGCGTCACCACGGTCGGCGTCACCAGCGGCGCCTCGGTGCCCGACGAGCTGGTCCAGGGCGTCCTCGCGTGGCTGGCGGCCCGCGGCTACGGCGAGGTCGAGGAGATCGAGTCGGTGCAGGAGAAGATGCGCTTCGCCCTCCCGCACGAACTGCGCAAGGACCTGCGCATCACGCCGGTCTGATCCCGCGACCGCGGAGCACGTCTAGTCGACGTCGCCGTGGGGGAGGCGGGGGCGTTCGCGGGTCGCGGCGGGTGACTCGTCCCAGCGGACCGGGTCCTCGTTCTCCTCCTTCTCGAACAGCCGGCTTCCGGCGAGCTTGCCGCGCAGCTCCCGGACGTTGGCGATCAGCCCGCGGGGGGCGCCGATCACCAGCACCAGCGCGGTGCCGAGGAACAGCCCCGGCGCGGTCGCGGCCAGCGCGGCCAGCACCCCGACGGCGACGCCGCGCAGCAGCGATCCGTCCCCGAGCGTGGTGAGGAACACCGTGGCGATCGTCGCGGCGAGGAAGATCAGCGGTGGGCTGACCGCGATCGTGAGCAGGTCGGCCGGGCGGGTGGCGAACGCGGCCAGGACGCAGCCGAGCACGAACCCGGCCCCGGCGAGCAGGCCCACGTCGAGCCAGCGCGACAGCAGCCCGCCGAGCAGCCCGACGCCGAACATGACCACGATGCCGCCGCGGCCGGTCAGCGCGGCGGCTCCCGCCGCGGCGGAGCCCGGGCGCTTCCGCGAGGTCGAAGCGCCGCGCCGACGTCGCACAGGACCCCCAGGGGACGGCGAGGCGCCGCCGGGCGCGTCGCTTGCCGTCGATGTACTCATTGCCACCTCTCTCGCCGATCAATCTGATCAGGGATGGCCCGTCCGCCGAAACCTACCGGTTCCGCGGCCGGATCAGGCGCCGGCCGGGGGCCGCCGAGCACAGGCGGGGCGCCGTCTCCGGGCTCGCCCGGCCCCTCCTCGTGGGCGGTGAGCTCGGCGGCCGACGGCGAGCGCGGGCTCTCCTCGACCGGACGCGGCCCGTCCAGGGACGTCTCGACCACCCCGAGCTCGTTCAGCTTGCGGGCGCTGACCAGCACCCGCGACTCCAGCGAGCCGACCGTGCGGTTGTAGGACTTGATCGCGCCGGTCAGCGAGCGGCCCAGCTCGTCCACGTGCTGCCCCATCGTGCCGAGCCGCTCGTACAGCTCCTTGCCCAGCTCGAACACCGCGCGGGCGTTGCGCGACAGGGCGGCCTGCTGCCAGGCGTACGAGGCGGTGCGCAGCATCGTGATGAGCGTGGTGGGCGTGGCGATGTGCACCCGCTTGCGCATCGCGTACTCCAGCAGCGCCGGGTCGTGGTCGAGCGCCGGCGCCAGGAACGCCTCACCGGGGATGAACAGGACCACGAACTCGGGCGCCGGGCTGAACGCCGTCCAGTAGGACTTGGCGGCGAGCCGGTCGACGTGGTCGCGCACATGCCGCGCGTGCGCCTCCAGCCGGACGGGGTCGCCGGTCTCGGCGGCCTCCAGGTAGGCGGCCAGGGAGACCTTGGAGTCGACCACGATGTTCTTGCCGCCGACAAGCCGGACGACCATGTCGGGCCGGACGGTGCCGGTCCCGGTGACGGCGCTCGCCTGCTCCTCGAAGTCGCAGTGGGAGGTCATCCCGGCCAGCTCGACGACCCGGCGGAGCTGGAGCTCGCCCCAGCGGCCCCGCGCCTCGGGGCGTTGCAGCGCCCGGACGAGCGTGCGCGTCTCGCCGCGTAGCTGATCGGAGCTCTGCCGGACGAACTCGACCTGCTTGGCCAGCATCGCGTGCGACTCGCGGCGTCCGGTCTCGACCTCGCGGAGCTGCTCCTCGACTTTGGCGAGGGTCTCGCGGAGCGGGGCGACCAGATGCTCGACCGCCTGCTCGCGGCGCTGGAGCTCGCCCGCCGCCTCGGCCCCGGCGGTCTTGAGGCGGGCGTCGGCCAGCTCCAGGAACCGCTGGTTGCTGGCGTCCAGGGCTTTGGCGGAGAGGTTCTCGAAGTGCCCGGCCATCCGCTCCTCGGCGTAGGCCAGCTTCTCCTCGGCCGCCCGCGCCCGCGCGATGAGCGCGCCCTGCCGGGCGGTGGCGACCGCGAAACCGAGGACCACTCCGATGGCGACCCCGATGGCGAGGCCGGCGAGCAGCGCGAGGTCCATCCGTTCATCGTGACAGCGGACGCGGAGAGCGCCGCCGCGACGCGCCGAGGCTGCTGGCGGACCGGTGCAATTAGCCTCACCGTTGACCAATGCTCTGAACCGGGACGTCCCGGCCTCCGCCCCCGAGGAGTGCACATGACAGCCAGCATCCGGCCCGTAGCCGTCCGGCCCGTCGCGACCACCGCGACGGAACGCCGGATCGCCCGTGCCCTCGCGTTGGAGCCGGGCGGCCCGCCGTCCCTACAGGCGCGCGTCACGGGGCAGGTCATCCGCATGGTGGTGAAGTCGGTATGGCAGCGCACGCCGGACACCGACGCCGGGCTGGCCCGCTTCCAGCGCGTCACCGAACTGATGAGCGCGGTGCAGCGCGTCCCACGCGGCGTGGCCATCACCCCACAGGATCTCGGTACCTGCACGGCCGAATGGGTCCGGGCAGGGGCGCCCGACCAACGCAAGGTCTTCCTCCAGATGCACGGCGGCGGCTACTTCTTCGGTGGGCCGCGCCTCTACCGCGGATTCAACTGGCGCCTGTCCGCCGCCACTGGACGTCCGGTACTGGCGCTCGACTACAGGCTCGCGCCCCAGCACCACCCCGCCGACGCCCTGCACGACGCGCTCACCGCGTACGACTTCCTGCGCGCGCGGGGGTACGCGCCGGAGGACATCGTGGTCGGCGGCGACTCGGCGGGCGGTCACCTGACCCTCGCCCTCCTCCTCGCGCTCAAGGAACGCGGCACGGCGCTCCCGGCGGCGGCGATCGTCCTGTCGCCGTGGGCCGACCTGCTGTGCGAATCGGACTCGCACCGGCTCAACCGGCGCAGCGAGGTGCTCGTCCCGGCGGAGCGGATCGCCTGGCTCGGACGCCACTTCAGCCGAGGCAGGCGGCACGACGACCCGCTGCTGTCGCCCCGCAACGGCGATCTGGCCGGGCTGCCGCCGCTGATGCTGACGGCCAGCAGCACCGAGATCCTGCGGGACGAGACCCTGGACGTCGCCGAACGCGCCCGCGCCGCCGGAGTGCGGGTCCTCTACCAGGAGTGGGAGGGCCTCGCGCATGTCTTCCCGATGTTCGCCGAGTTCATGCCGGAGGGGAAGGCCGCGTTCCGGCACATGGCCGAGTTCCTGCGCGCCGCCCGCGCCTGACCGGAGTGTTCGTCCAGGGGGCGTCCGTGGCGGGTCCGGCGGGCCCATAAACTTTCCGCCGTGAGCCTCTCCATCGGAATCGTCGGGTTGCCCAACGTCGGCAAGTCCACCCTGTTCAACGCGCTGACCAAGAACGACGCGCTGGCCGCGAACTATCCGTTCGCGACCATCGAGCCCAACGTCGGCGTGGTCGGGGTGCCCGATCAGCGGCTGACCGCGCTGGCCGGGATCTTCGGCTCGCAGAAGATCCTCCCGGCGACGATGGAGTTCGTCGACATCGCCGGCATCGTCAAGGGCGCCTCCGAGGGGCAGGGACTGGGCAACAAGTTCCTGGCCAACATCCGGGAGACCAACGCGATCTGCCAGGTCATCCGGGCCTTCCACGACCCGGACGTGACCCATGTGGACGGCGACGTGGACGCGCTGCGCGACATCGAGACGATCAACACCGAGCTGATCCTGGCCGACCTCCAGACGATCGAGCGGGCCCTGCCCCGCCTCGACAAGGAGGCGCGGACGAAGAAGGACAAGGACAAGCTGGCGGTCGTCGACGCCGTCAACGCCGCGCAGAAGCTGCTGAACGAGGGCACGACGCTGTTCGCCGGCGCCGCCGCGGCCGGGATCGACCCGGAGCTGCTGCGCGAGCTGCACCTGCTCACCGCCAAGCCGTTCCTGTACGTGTTCAACCTCGACGAGGAGGAGCTCACCGACGAGGCGCTGCGCGCCCGGCTGCGCGACCTGGTCGCCCCCGCCGAGGCGATCTTCCTCGACGCCAAGATCGAGGCCGAGCTGATCGAGCTGCCCGACGACGAGGCGCTCGAACTGCTCCAGGGCATGGGCCAGGAGGAGTCCGGGCTGTCGCAGCTCGTCCGGATCGGGTTCGACACCCTCGGCCTCCAGACCTACCTGACCGCCGGCCCCAAGGAGTCCCGCGCCTGGACGATCCGCAAGGGCTCCACCGCGCCCGAGGCGGCCGGCGTCATCCACAGCGACTTCCAGCGCGGCTTCATCAAGGCCGAGATCGTCTCGTTCGGCGACCTGGTCGCCGAGGGGTCCATGGCCGCCGCCCGCACCGCCGGCAAGGTGCGCATGGAGGGCAAGGACTACGTGATGGCGGACGGCGACGTGGTGGAGTTCCGCCACAACGTCTAGCCGATCCGGCGGAGAGGCGTGTTCCGTCCGGGGTTGCGTTCCGTGCTTGTCCGGATGCGAGCCGTTCTTGGGTGTTCTGTCGCTAAAGCGACACGGTGCCGGATTCCTTGGGAAGATGTTGCGGTCCGACCCGCCACCTGGTCGGCAAGTACCGTCCGAGTTCGGGGTGCTTGTCGGAAACCGGGTCAGGCGCGCCGTTCGGAGTCTCCGATACGGGATCGTCACCGTTTGGCAATCCTCCCCGTTCCTGCTGAGGTGGATTGCATTATCCACAACCGCGCGCCGGGGGTGTGCTTCGCCCCGATGCGCTGGAAGAATTGACGCTCGTGGTTACGCTGGGCCGAGGTCGGTTCAGAAAGGAACCGCACCAGCACACGACCGGGCACAGATGACCGCGCCGACCGGGGGCTAGGCGCGAGCGGAGGCATGATGGCTCGCAGGTCGGCCGTGGGACACGGCCGTGGCACCGCCGTAGCCGAGGAGGCTCCGGCGCCGGGCCGCGCGCTCGGCTCCGCCGTCGATCCGTGGGAGCCGCCGGAGCAGACCGGCCGCCGCGGCCGGTCCGGCGGCGGCAAGGGCGGCGGCGGACGCTGGGGAGGGTCCGGCGGGCGCTGGTGGGTGTGGGTCGGCCGCGCCGTCCTCTGGGCGCTGATCCTCGTCATCCTGGTCAACGGGATCCGCGCCCCGTTCGAGCGGTTCACCGCCGCCGACAAGGCGCCGTCCGGGCCGGCCAGACCGGGCAAGTCCGCGCAGTTCCCCAGCAGCGCCGCCGGCGCGTTCGCGCTGCAGTTCGCGAACGTCTATCTCAATTACGACCAGAAATCCGCGCCCGCGCGCGCCGAGCAATTGCGCAGCTTCCTGCCCGACGGCGCCGACGAGCAGTTCGGCTGGAACCGCGTCGGGCAGTTGCAGATGCAGTCGGTCCAGGTCGCCGGCGTCGACGCCCGCGACGCGAACAACGCCACCGTCACCCTGCTGGCCCGCAATGCCGACAAGTGGTTCCGGCTGGCCGTGCCCGTCTACGCCAAGAACGGGTCGCTGGTCATCTCCGGCCGGCCCGCCCTGCTGCCACCGCCGACCAAGGCCGCGCTGCCCCAGGGCGGCGTCCGCGACCGCGACACCGCCCTCGAAGGGGAGTTGCAGCCGTTCCTCGGTACCTTCTTCCAGGCGTACGCCCACGGCGACCAGACGGTCCTGTCACGCTTCTCCGACGGGACCGCCATCGGCGGTCTCGCCGACTCGGTGACCTTCGTCAAGGTCTCCGAGGTCATCGCCCCCAAGGGGGCCGTGGGCGAGCGCACGGTCACCGCCACGGTGGCCTGGCAGGTCCCGGGCAGCGCCGCCGCGGGCAACGGAGGCGAGTTGGGCCAGACCTACCAGCTCGAGATGGTCAAGAAGGGTGCGACCTGGTACGTGAGAGATATTCGCGGCAGCACGGAGCCGAGCGCGTCATGAGAGGCCGCGACGTGAAACCACAGCGGGCACCCGCCCCCCGAACACCCGCAGATCCAGGAAGGTAGTCCGTCGATGCTGCAACACATTATGGCGTCGATACCGCATGAGGTCCTGGCGGCACCGAACGACGAACTGAAGACCGACGACCTCGCCGACTGGCTGCGTCAGATCTTCGGTCCGCTGTTCCTGGTGATCGTCTCGATCGTGGCGATCTTTTTTCTGTTCACCCGCGAGATCACGCGGTTCGTTCAATTCATCGTCCTGGCGATCGGCATTGGAGTGGTCTTCTACGTACCCAACATCATCGAGACCACGGCGAGGGCGATAGCCAAGGCCCTGGGCGTGGACATCACCTGACCCGTTCGTCCGGGGGGCGACCCCCGGGCCCGCGTCAGGGGTCAGGCGGTCCCGGCTCCGCCGGGGTCCGGCCGATCCCGGCGCGGCGGTCACCGAGGTCGGACGGCCCGAGGCGGGGCCGGCAGGCGGCACTGTGCGTGCACAGTTAGGGGAGTAGGGGCGTGGATCTACCCACGTACACGAACATCTGGCGGATCGAGAAGCGGCTGTACAAGCTGTACGACCTGCGGCTCCCGATGCCTCTGCCGCTGGTGCAGATCGGCGTGTTCGCGGGCGTGTTCGTGCCCTGGATCGTGCTGCTGAAGATCGTCGGCATTCCGTTCGAATCGCCGTGGCACGTGCTCTACATCGTCCCGCCCGGCGTGCTGACCTGGCTGGCGACCCGGCCCGTCATCGAGGGCAAGCGGCTGACCGAGCTGCTGCTCTCGCACAGCCGCTACCTGTCCGAGCCGCGCACCTGGTGCCGGCTCACCCCGATCCGCGAACCCCGCGAGGTCACGATCGTCGCCCGCGTCTGGCGGCGGCCCCAGGCCCCCGCTCCGGTGGCCGCCCCCGAACGCGCCGCGATCAAGTCGGGGCGCAAGGCGAGGAAGGCCCGCAAGGCCCGGCCGGTACCGCAGCAGGCGGCCGTCCCGACCGCGGCGTCCCTGGTCCCCGGTCCCGGCGCACTCCCCGGCGCCCTTCCCGGCCCGGCCGCGCTCGCGGGTCCGGCCACGTCCCCGGCCTTCGCCCCTCCGCCGGTCCGGATGCCGCCCGCGCCCCAGGCCCCGGCCCTGGCCCCGGCCATGTCGACGGGCGCCCCCGCCGCCGCGGCCACGCCGCAGCCGCTCGCCGAATACGCGGCGCAGCGTGAGGAACCGCTGGCCGCGTACGCCGGGCCTTCCCGCCAAACCGTCCCGCCTCAGGCCACCGTCCCCCCCCAGGCCACCGCCCTACCTCAGGCCGCCCCCGGCACTCTCGGCACCGAGGACGACGTCCGAGTCGCCGGTCCGGCCACAGGCCCGGCCGCCGGCCCAGTCGAAGGCGCACCCCCTGCGGGGCGTACGACGAAGCCTTGGCGGCGCACCGACCGCGACATCTCCCACGAGGACGACGTCCGGTTCGAGACCGCGCAGCAGTCGCCCGCAGAGCTCGAGCGCCCACCGGCCACGCCACAGCTCGAAGCGCCTCCGTCCCTGGGAGTCCCAGAGCCCGCCGCACCCGCGCAGGGGTCCGGCAAGCGGGCGCTGGCCTCCGGCGTGCGCCGTCCCGGTGCGGCACCCGAGTTCTGGCAGGCCGCCGACCAGCCCACTCAGCCGGACCGTCCGGAAGCGCCCGCCGCCACTCCGGTGCGCAGGCCCGCGTCCTCGCCCAACTCCACGCCGGCGTCTTCGCCCGCTCCGGCGACCCGCCGTGACATCCCGCAGCAGGCCGATCCCAGAACCGCGACGCCGCAGCAGCAGCCCAAGGCCCCCGTCCCGCAGGTGGGGTATCCGCAGCCGAGCCCGCCCGCGCAGGAGGGCGCACCCCGCCGTCCTGCCGCCGCGGCGCCTTCCGCCGAGGTTCCGAAGCCCGCCGCCGAGCCGGTCGAGCAGAAGCCCGTGGTGCCCGTCGGCGAGAAGTCCGGTCCCGGGACGCGGGGGGCGGGAGCTCCGCCCGAGCAGCGACGGCCTGAGAGTGAGCGAGAGGCCCCGAAGGAGCGCGAGAGGGCCCGTCCCGCCGCGACCCGTTCGCACGTCCCTCAGGCGCCGGTGAGGGGCCCGCAGCGGCCCACCCCGGGACTTCCCGGGCCGCCGCCACCGACCCGGCCCGATATCCCGATGGTTCCCGGTGCGTTCGGCGCGCCCGCGCCCACACCCGCGGCGGCGTCCACGGGCAAGGGGCCCGAGGACGCCGAAAGGCGGCCCGCCGAGCAACAGCCCGCCGGGCGCCCCAACGCCGACCGGCCCGTCGCCGGTCCGTCCGCTGGGAAGCCCGCAGGGGCGGGCAGTGGTCCGCCCGCTGAGCCGCCGGTGCGTAAGGATCCGCCCAAGCCGTGGTCCGAGGGGCTCTCCAAGCCCCCGCGCGCGGCTTCCACAGACGCCACAGTGTGGCCGCCCCTCCCCGAGCCCCGCCGCGACGTGCCCGGAGCGACGCCGCAACAGCCCGGCAGGACGGCGCCCCTGGGGCAGGGACGGTTCCCCGCACCCGGCACACCTCCGCAGGGCACTCCTCTGCAAGGCACCCCGCCACAGGGATCCCAACCACAGGGATCCCGACCACAGGGCACCCCGCCCAGCGGCACACCAACGCAGGGCACACCAACGCACGGCACACCAACGCACGGCACGCCTCCCAGGGGCACGCCGTTGCAGGGCCCCCCGTCCGGGGGCGCGCCGACACAGGGCACGCCCCCCAGGGGCACCCCCGTGCAGGGCACGCCGCAGCAGGGCGCGCCCCCGCAGGGGACGCCTCCACGAGGTGTTCCTCTTCAGAGCGTCCCGCCGCAGGGCAGCCCGGTGCAGGGAGGGTTGCCGCCTGAGGGCATTCCGATCGAGCCGCCACCGCAGTTCGCCCCCGAAGAGCAGCCGCCACCGCGCGAGGTGCGGTCGGGGCCCGCGTCGCCCGTCCGGCCGAGACCGCTGCCGCCGCCCCCGGCGGCGCCGCCGTCCGGACCCGCGATCACGCCGCCGGATCCCGAGCACGAGGTCACCGGCGGGGGGCTGCGACGGCTCATCCAGGCCGTCGGCGGCGGGCACGGCGAGGCCGACGCCGAGTACCAGCTGCGGTTGCAGCAGCCGTTCCAGGGCACCCGCCATGTCGTGGTGCTCGGCTGCACCGGCGGCGCGGGGCAGACCGTCACCGGGCTGATGCTCGGCCACACCTTCGCGCAGCACAACGGCGAGCCGGTCGTGGCGATCGACGTCAACCCGGGGCCGGGCGCGCTGGCCCGCCGGACGCGCAGCGAGACCAACGAGACGCTGACGAGCCTCATCACGCGCGCCGACCAGGTGACCAGCCTGACCGCGATGCGCCGCTACACCTCGCAGGCCAAGTCCGGGCTCGACGTCATCGCGGCGGGCAAGAACCCGCTCCAGGCGCTCGACGACCGCGACTACGCGCTGGCGATCCGCACGATCGACCGGTTCTACTCGGTGACGCTGCTGGACGCGGCGGCGGCCGTGGTCGCGCGGGTGCTGCCGTACGCCGACCAGGTCGTGCTGGTCGCGCCCGCCAGCTCGGACGCGCCGCGCGCGGTCGCGATGACGTTCGAGTGGCTCGACGGGCACGGCTACGAGGAGCTGCGGTCCCGCGCCGTCACCGTGATCAACGGGGTGAGCCGGCGCAGCATGGACGACGTCGAGCAGGCCGAGGCCGTCGCCCGGGGACGGTGCCGGGCGCTGGTACGGATCCCGTGGGACGATCACCTCAGCATGGACCGCGCGCCCCGCAATGAGCTGCGATCGTTGCGCGCGCCGACGCGGCGTGCCTATCTTGCCCTCGCCGGTGTGGTCGCCGGCGGGTTCACCGTCGTGCCCGAGCGTTACCAGGAGCTTCAGCAGGAGCAGGAGGCCACCCGATGAGCGCCCCCACGCGTCCACGCGGCGCCGCGCGGAGCGGGACCCACGACCCCCAGGACGACGACCCCCGTGACGGCGGTGCCGGCGACGTCCGGCACCGCGCCCGGGACCTCCCTCACGACCCCCCTGACCGGTTCGACGACGGCACTCGCGCTTCGGGAGACCCCATGGCTCGGACCGGGGCCGGGAGGCGGGCATGAGCAAGTCCAGCCGCCTGGCCGTGCGCTACTTCGACGACCGCGTGCTGCTCACCGACAACTCCGCCTGGGCCTACTTCCGGCTGCCGACGGTGTCGTACGAGTTCACCACCGGTGAGGAGCGCGAGGCGCTCGCCACCAACATCACGATCGCGCTGGCCGGCATCCGGATGCAGGACGCCGAGATCCACCTGCGGATCGCCCACCGCACCTACCCGGCGGCCGACTGGGCGCTCGCGCTGGACAAGACCTCCGACGGCGGCGCCGGGTGGCGCGAGTACCTGGAGGAGACGTACGCGCACGTCTGGGCCAAGGACTTCTGGACCAAGGAGGTCTACCTCGGCGTGCGGCTCGGCCCGCGCGGGATGGGCGCGCAGCTGTCCGGCGGGGCCCTGTCGCAGCTGCTGACCTTCTACAAGCGCAGCGAGAAGGCGCTCGGCGTCGAGGACGACGCGATCGACAAGAAGGAGATCTCGCGCTGGACCGACCAGGCCGAACGGATCGGCCGCGCGCTCGGCGGGTCCGCGCTGTACGCCAGGCACGCCACGTCCACCCAGGTGGCCTGGCTGTTCCAGCACGCCGTGACGGGGTCGCTCGCCGACCCGCCGCCGTCGGCGGTGCCGCGCCGCACCTGGGGCAAGGGCGAGATCGAGGCGCTCGTCGAGGGCGCCATCCACAACGGCCGCTCGTACCTGCGGGTGGAGCAGCCCAACTTCACCGGGGCGGGCCGGGGCGCGATCGCGCAGTCCTACGTCGCGTACCTGTCGTTCGCCCGGTTCCCCGACATGATGGCCTTCCCCGACGGCGAGCCGTGGTTCCACTACGCCGACGCGCTGCCGTTCCCGGTGGAGATCAGCGCGCGGATGAAGCTGATCCCGCCGGCCAAGGCGTCCAAGGACGTCTCGCGCAAGCTCGCGCACGCCCGCGACATGGACCAGCACATCCGGGAGGCGGGCGCCGAGGCGCCGATCGCGCTGGCCGAGCAGATCGACGCGGCGCGGATGCTCGAGCACGGCATCACCAAGGAACGGCTGCCGTTCGTGTACGGCTGGAACCGGCTGATCGTGTCCGCGCCGACCGAGGACCTGCTGGCGCAGCGGGTGGACGCGGTGGTCGAGCACTACCGCGACATCGGCATCGACGTGGTCAACTCGACCGGCGACCAGTTCTCGCTGTTCCTGGAGTCGCTGCCGGGCGACCGGCTCCGGCTCAACGCCTACGCGCAGCGGCAGCCGCTGCGCACCATCGCGGGCGGCATGCCGGTCGCGACCGTCGACCTCGGCGACCGCCCCGACGAGAACGGCGAGGGCTGGATCGGCCCCTACATCGGCGAGACCCTCGGCCGGGCCCGCTCCATCGTGCACTTCGACCCGCTGGTCGCCGCGGCCCGCAACCGGCCGACCGCCGTCGCGATCACCGGGGAGCCGGGCGGCGGCAAGACCACCCTCGCGCTGATGCTGATCTACCAGATGGCGCTGCGCGGTGTCACGATCGCCGCGATCGACCCCAAGGGCGATGCCGAGTCGCTGGTCGAACTGCTGAAGGCGCGGGGCCGCAAGGCGCGGATCCTGCCGCTCGGGTCCGCGGCGCCGGGCCTGCTCGACCCGTTCTCGTTCGGCGACGACCTCGCGGCCAAGAAGACGATGGCGACCGAGACGCTGCGGCTGCTGCTGCCGCGGATGTCGGAGGAGCGCGAGTCGGCGATGATCCAGGCGGTCGGCGCGGTCGCCAACGCCGAGCGTCCCTCGCTCGGCCGGGTGGTGGACCATCTGGAGGGCTCGGCCGACCCCGCGTCCAAGAACCTCGGCGCGGTGCTGCGCTCGATGTCGGAGATGCGGCTCGCGCGGCTCTGCTTCGACCCGTCCGGCGGCGACCGGATCGACACCGCCGGGTGGACGACGGTGTTCACCCTCGGCGGCCTCACCCTGCCCGACGTGACGATCTCGCGGGAGGACTACTCCTACGAGCAGCGCCTCTCGGTCGCGCTGATGTACCTGGTGTCGCAGTTCGCGCGGCGGCTGATGCACGGCCTGGACCGGCGGCTCCCCAAGGCCATCTTCCTGGACGAGGCGTGGGCCATCACATCGACACCCGAGGGCGCCAAACTGATTCCGGAAGTCTCGCGCATGGGGCGTTCTCGCAACACTGCGTTGATCCTGGTGTCACAGAACGCCGGGGACCTCTTGAATGAGCAGGTGACCAACTGCCTGTCGTCGGTGTTCTCCTTCCGCTCCTCCGAACGGGTCGAGGTCGGGAACGTCATGTCTCTTCTGGGGGTGGAGGCGTCGGACGAGCACAAGGCCGTGCTGCGCAACCTGGGCAACGGGGAGTGCATCTTCCGCGACCTGGACGGCCGCGCCGGCCGCATCGGCGTCGACCTGATCTCCGAGGAGCTCCAGCGCTGGCTGGACACCAACCCGACCCGGTCCCGTCCGGAGTCGTCCGAACTCACCACCGCGGGGGCCGAGGTCGAGGAGGTCCGACGATGACAGGTCCCCGCCACCGGACGATGCGCGTCCAGCGCTCCCCCGGCGAAGGGCTCGATCCCGCCTGCCTCGAGCCCCCCGGCCGCTCAGGCCGGCGCCGCCGGCGCCACCGGCCGTCCGGGCGGCGTTCGGTGCTGCTCGCGCTCGTACTGGCGTTGTTCATGGTCGGCCTCTCCCCGATGGCAGGGGCGGGGCCGTTCGGCAGTGATCCCTGCCGGCCCGCCGACAGTCCGGCGCCGGAGCAGTACGGGTCGGGGGCCGACGGCATGATCAAGCCGCCGGACTACCCGGACCACAAGCTCCAGCGCACCGAGGTCCAGGACCTCACCTACTACGACCGGTTCGGCACCGCGGGCCAGACCTGGTACGCGGTCGACATGGGCTGCTCGGACGCGATGGCGATGATGGGCAACGCCCTCGCCAACACCACCTTCACCCTCGTCCGCGCGATCGACCGCACGACGATCAGCGTCTACCAGGCGGCGGCGTCGGAGTCGCTGCTGAGCTGGCTGAAGAACACCGTCGACGGGGTCATCAGCGGCATCGGCAAGACGTTCAACGCCCGCTACTGGTCGTGGGTGGTCATCCTCGGCGCGATGTGGCTGGCGTGGTGGGGGCTGGTCCGCAAGCGGGCGAGCAAGGTCACCGAGGGCGTGATCTGGATGGTCGCGGCCATGGTCGCGCTGATCTGGCTGGTGGCGCGCCCCGCGGACTTCACCACGCTCGGGACGAAGGTGTCGGAGGCGACGAGCGCGGCGTTCAATGCCGCGCTGCCGCAGAGCGACACCAAGGGCAGCACGTGCATCCCGCCGCCGGAGGGGCAGAAGAGCCCGACGGCCAATCCGAACATGGACGCCACCACCCGCAACGCCAACGGGCTGTGGGTGGCGCTGGTCTGCAAGCCGTGGCTGATGGGCGAGTTCGGCACCACCGACCCCAATGCGAAGGTGGTCAAGGACAACGCCGACAAGCTGCTGTGGTCGCAGGCGGTCGACCTGCCCGAGACGTACGGTGGGCAGAAGGCCGACATGGCGAAGAAGGCCGACGCCTACAAGTCGGTCACCAAGAGCATCAAGGACGACCACGCCGGGGTCTATCCGCTGTTCCAGGGCAAGAACTGGACCAGCAGGCTCGCGGTCGCGTTCGGCGGCCTCTTCGCCGCGCTGGTCGCGGGCCTGCTCATCCTGGTGATCGCGATCGCGCTGATCGTGGTCAAGATCGCCTTCCTGCTGCTGCTGGTCGCCGGGCCGGTCTTCCTCGGTATCGGGATCCATCCCGGCATCGGCCGGGTGATCGCGATCCGCTGGCTGGAACTGCTGCTGTCGATGCTGCTGAAACAGGCGGCGCTGATAGGCGTGCTGTCGCTGCTGCTGTGGGCGTACGGGCTGATCCTCGGGGAGACGCTGCCCTGGGGATTGCAGATCCTGCTCATCGCGCTGGTCACGGGCGCGGCGTTCGTCTACCGCAAGCCCTTCCAGCATCTGTTCTCCGCCGTCGGCTACTCGGCGGTGGGGTCGCGGGAGAAGAGCGAGGCGCACCTCGACAAGTCGGTCATGGAGGCGCGCAAGAACACCATGGCGCTCGCGGGCGCGGCGGTGCCCGGCGCGGCCAGTGCCCGGCTCGGACGCTGGGGCAAGCGCGACTCCGCGGCGGAGGCCGGTGCGGCGGGCGCCCTCGCCGACGGTGTGGCGGCGTCCGGGACGGCCGCCGAGCGGCGCAACGGCACGGGCGCCGGTGCCGGCGACGGGCCGTCGCCGGAGACGGCCCCGGTGCTGGCCGCCAAGCCCCGCACGGCCGGTGCGGCAGCCGCGCAGGGACGTCCCCTCAAGGGCGCGCCGCCGCTCAACCTGCCGTCGCGCGCCGGTGCCCTCAGCGACGCCAGTGCAGGCTCGTCCGCCAGGTCCAGCGGCGGATCGGCGGGCTCGGGTTCGGGCTCGGCGGCGGCCGGTTCAGGCTCGGGTGGCGGCGGTGGCACGGGTGCGGCGGCTCCCGGCGCCGCGGGATCGGGCCGGGGGGCGAACGGCGGCAAGCCGTCCGGCAGCGGTTCCGGCCGCCCCACCTCGTGGACGGGCCGTGGTGGCAACAGCGGTAATGGCGGCGGTGGCGGCAACGGTTCAGGCGGTAGCGGCGGCTCGTCCGGCTCCGGTGGCGGAGGAGGCGGCGGAGCCGCCGGCGGTGGCGCCTCCGGTGGCGGTGGCGGCTGGTTCGGTGGCGGCGGCCGGTCGTCCGGGGGCACTGAACGCGGCCGTGGCCGATCCGGCGGCGGCAACGGCGGTTCGGGCGGTGGTTCTCCGGCGAGGGGCGGCGGACGTGATCCGGCGTCGAACGTGCCGAAGCCGCGAACGGGCCCGAGCGGGTCGTCCGGTTCCGGTGGCGGCGCGGCGAACCGGCAGCCTCCGCCGCTGTGGGACAAGCGCGGCTCGGGTGAGGGCCCGCCGATCCCGTTCTGGTTGCGTCCGGTCGACCAGCCGGAACGGGACGAGTGATGAACCTGAACGACCGCCAGCGCAAAATCGTCTTCGGAGGACTTGTGGTGGTGCTCGCGGCCGTCGGCATCTACCTCACCGTCGCCAACCCCGACCACGAGTCCGGCCGCCGGGCCGCGAAGCCGGTGGTCACGCCGGCCGGGCCGACCGGTCCGGCGTCGCCGCCGCCGGGGATCTCGGCGGCCGTGACGGCCGGCGGGTTCGACATCTACCGGTTGCTGCCGTTCTCCCAGCAGGAGTTCGCGTTGGCGGCCGACCTGGCGCAGCGGTTCACCGCCGCGTACGGGACCTACCGGTTCGACGAGGCGCCGCCGGCCTATGTCGGGCGGCTGTCCGGCCTGGTCACCGACCAGCTGCGCGGCGAGCTGGAGCGCGGCGTGGCGGCGCCGGGCATCCAGGACGCGCGGCGGCAGGAGCAGGTGGTCGCCTCCAGCACCGCCACGCTGGACCGGGTCCGCGACATCGAGGACAACTCGGTGATCTTCCTGGTCACCGGCAAGCAGGACGTCACCAAGAACGGCAAGAAGAGCCAGGAGAGCCGGCAGTACGCGGTGACGGTGGCCCGTGACGGCTCTGCGCTCCGCGTCTACGCCTTCCAGCCGGCCGACACGGGACAGGACGGAGACACCGGATGAACCGGCGCCGCGTACTGATAGCCGGGGCCCTGGGGGCGGCGGGCATGCTGTTCGCGGCGCTCATGGTCGTCCCCGTGCTGTTCGGGGCGAGCCAGTTCATGTTCGGCGGCGGCGTGGGCGGCGGCTGCGTGGACGTCTCGAAGGCCGGCGCGCAACCCGCCGCCGCGACCGACGCCAGGGCGATCCCGGCCAACTACCTCGACCTCTACAAGAAGGCGGGGCAGGAGTACGGCATCCCGTGGAACGTGCTGGCCGGGATCGGCAAGGTCGAGACCGGCCACGGCACCTCCAAGCTCCCCGGTGTCGCCAAGGGCGAGAACTACGCCGGCGCGGGCGGCCCCATGCAGTTCCTCGCCGCCACCTTCGATGCGTTCGCGGTCGACGGGGACAAGGACGGCCACAAGGACCGCTACGACCCCGATGACGCGATCCCGTCGGCCGCCCGCTACCTCAAGCACAACGGCGCCCCGCAGCGGATGCGGACCGCGATCTTCCAGTACAACCACTCCACGGACTACGTGAACCTCGTCCTGGACTGGGCGAAGAAGTACGTCGGCGGGGACTTCAAGGTCGTCCAGTCGGCGGGCGTCGAGTGCCAGGACAACGACCTGCCCGCGAACGCCGGCGGCCTGGTCCAGCGGATCATCGCGTTCGCGCTGGCCCAGCGGGGCAAGCGCTACATCTTCGGCGCGAACGGCCCGGACGCCTGGGACTGCTCCAGCATCCTCCAGGCCGCCTACCGCAGCGTGGGCCTGTCCATCCCGCGCACCACGTTCGAGCAGTGGCCGTTCGGGGTGAAGGTCGGCAAGGGCAAGGAGCAGCCGGGCGACCTGGTCTTCTTCAACTCCGGGCCCGGTACCGCCAGCGACAATCCCGGCCACGTCGGCATGGTCATCGGCAAGGGCAAGATGATCGTCGCGAGCTGCTCGACCTGTACCCCCAACATCGGCGTCAAGCCGTACAAGCGGGCCGACTGGGTCGGCGTCACCCGCCCGCTGGCCCGTCCCGACTTCAAGAAGAAACTCTCCGAACTGGCCGTCCAGCAGCCTGGCGGCTGACCGCCGGGACCATGGCGCCCGGCGGTCGGCCGAGGCCGGTGGCCGCCTGCCGGGGGAGCGCGCCGGGGAGGGCCGTCCCGCGCCCGTGCGGGCGGGCGGGACGGCCCTGGCGTGCGGGTCAGCGGGTCAGCAGGTGAAGTTGATGTCGGAGAAGTGTGCGTAGTGGTCGGACGTCCAGTACATGCCGTCGTGGCCCTGGTCGCCCGAGGTGATGATGCGGCGCGCGCCGCGGTTCGAGCTGCCGGGGGTCTTGACGGTGTACTCGTGGTAGAAGCCCTGTTGCTCGTCCGGGAGCAGACCCTCGCGGTTCTGGAAGACGGTGCCGTCCTGGGGGTAGGGGTAGGGGCCGCCCTTGTCGATGAGCGCGACGGTGTCGCCGGCCTCGGGCGGTAGCGCGGTCTCGCAGATCGGCGGGATGGCCGCTACCGGGGCCGCTACCGGGGCCGCGGCGGGAGCTGCCGCGACGGAGCCGGTGGGGGCGGTGCCGGTGGTGGCGGCCTGGGCTGTGGTGGGACCGGCGAGGCCGGCGGCCAGCAGCGGCACCAGGAGCAGTGTGCGGTACCTGTGTGAGCGGGGGGTCTTCATGGGCCGAGTGTCACCCCGGACGCCCTCGCAGTCACGATGCCGAACGGTAATTCAGTTGAAGTTGCCGATCGCGCCGCCGCGAATTCGGCACGGTTCGCACGCCTCGCCCGCCGGGCCTCCGGCGGGTGCGCCCGGCCCAGCATGGCCGGCGCCTCGAACTCGGCGTCGGTCGGTCCGAGCTCGGCGCGGAGCGTCCCAAATCCGGTGAAGTCGCCGGGGGACGCGTGGCAAGCTGAGCCTGTGGAACCCGAGATGAGCATCCGGATCGCCGACGAACTACTGATCTTCCTGCCCGCGAGCCGGCGGGCTCTGGAACAGCGGGTGGCCTGCGACGGGACGTCGACGCTGGGACACCTGGTGGAGGCCCTGGGAGTCCCGCTGCCCGAGGCCGGTCCGATGACGCTCGGGGGCGCCCCGGCTGAGCCGTCCGCCCGGCCCGTGGCCGGTGACGAGGCCCGGGTCGCGGCGGTGCCCCGGCCGCAGCCGGTGCCCCTGGAGCCCGGCGAGGACGCGCCCGCCTTCCTGCTCGACGTGCACCTCGGCACGCTCGCCCGGCGGATGCGGCTGCTCGGCCTCGACACCGCCTACCACAACGACATGGACGACCCCGCGCTGGTCGTCCAGGCGAACGCGGAGCGGCGGGTGCTCCTCACGCAGGACCGGGGCCTGCTGCGCCGCCGCGCGCTGTGGTTCGGCGCGTACGTCCGGGGCTCCCGGCCGGACGACCAGCTCGCCGACCTGCTCGGCCGGTTCGCGCCGGTGCTGCGGCCCTGGACCCGGTGCACCGCCTGCAACGGACGGCTCGTCGCGGTCGACAAGCAGGAGGTCGAACGGGAACTGCGCAGGGGCACCCGCGACAGCTACGACGTGTACGGGCGCTGCGAGGACTGCGGGCAGGTCTACTGGCGCGGGGCGCATGGCGGGCACCTGGAGGAGATCGTCGAGGAGGCGGTCCGCACCGTCGAGGGGATCCGCGCGGCGCAGGGGGCTGCGGAGGCCGTCCCGAACGGCGGCCCCGCCGGGACGTGAACCACCCGGCATGATGTCCGCAGCATGATGGACGACCAGGAGAGGGGACTCGCCATCGACCTCGTTGTGGTGGGCGCGGCGATCATCTCGGACGGGCGGCTGCTGACCGCGCAGCGCGCCGAGCCGCCGCGGATGGCCGGAGGCTGGGAGCTCCCGGGCGGAAAGGTCGACCCGGGGGAGTCGGACGAGGAGGCGCTCGTCCGCGAGTGCGAGGAGGAGCTCGGCGTCAAGGTCCGGCTGGACCGGCAGGTCGGCGGTGACTGGCGGCTGAGCGACACCGCCGTCCTGCGGGTGTGGACGGCCGGGCTGCTGGAGGGCGAACCGCGGGCGCTGGAACACCTCGCGCTCCGCTGGCTGGCCCCCGACGAGCTGTACGACGTCGACTGGCTCCCGGGCGACCGCCCCGTCATCGACGTCCTCGCCGCGGACCTCGGCGCCCCGCGCTAGGAGGCCGCGCCGCGGGGCCGCGCGGGAGTGCGCCCGGTGGGGTTCGGCGCGGTGGGGCCCGGCGCGGCGCGGCGCGGCCCGCTGAGATGCGGCGCGGTGAGGCGCCGCGCGGTGGCCGCGAACCGGGCGGCGAGCGGATGCGCGCCGGACGCGGGAATCGCGATCACCAAGGGGACGGCCGGGGCGTTCTTCAACCGCACGTACCGCACGCCCGGATGCGAGTACCGGCGCACGGACTCGGGCGCCACACCGACACCGTGTCCGGCGGCGATCGCCTCCACCCACTCGTCCACGTTGTCGGCCGTGCAGCGGACCTGGGGGCGCCGCGCCTCCGGCCAGAGGTCCAGACGGGTCGTCCCGGTGAGCGTGTTCACCACCAGCGGCCAGTCGGCGAGCTCCGTCCAATCGAGCACCCGGCGGGCGGAGAGCGGGGAGCCGGTGGCGACGGCGGCCACCCGCCGCTCGTGCAGGAGCGTGGACGTCGCCAGCCCGGGGACGTTCTCGGACGCCTCGCCGCGCAGTACCGCCACGTCGCAGTCCCCGGCGTCGAGTCCGGCGAGCGGGGCGTCACGGCGCACCAGGCGCACGCGCGCGCCCGTTTCCGACTCGAACGCCCGGCTCACCCGCGCCCAGCCGTCCGGGAGCGTCCAGGTGAACCCGAGCCTCAGCAGCGAGCCCGCGCAGGGAGCGCGCAGTGCCTCGTCCAGCCGGGGCAGCAGTCCGGCGAGGTCGTCGCGTAGGCGCCGCCCCTCGGGGGTGAGTTCCACCCGGCGGGTCGTGCGGTCGAACAGCCGGGCGCCGAGCGTCTCCTCCAGCGAGCGGACGGTGCGGGTCAGCGTCGGCTGCCCGATCCGCAGCCGTGCCGCCGCGTGGGTGAAGCCGCCCTCGTCCGCGACCGCCATGAACGCCCGCAGATGCCGCAGCTCGACCCCCGCGACCCCGTCGAAGGGGGCGGGCGCGCCGCCGAAGTGATCCATGCTTCCGCAGCATAAATGCCGCGCCCGGAACATTTCTCTTCGCCCGGTCCCGCTGCCTACGCTCCGGCTGATCTTCGTTTCCGCAGGTCGTGACTGGAGGGACCGTGCGCAAGATACTCGTGCTGGCCCTGGGGGCCTTCGCCCTCGGGCTGGACGCCTACGTGATGGCCGGGCTGCTGCCGGTCATCGCGGGCGACA
The DNA here is from genome assembly GCF_030283145.1 of Actinomadura xylanilytica. GTDB lineage: Bacteria > Actinomycetota > Actinomycetes > Streptosporangiales > Streptosporangiaceae > Spirillospora > Spirillospora xylanilytica. Next base: position 1,850,905 of record NZ_JASNWE010000001.1, on the reverse strand, counting down.
CCGGCTCGACCGTGCCGGTCGTGGCGCAGATGGTGACGGCGTTCACCCTCGCCTACGCGATCGCCGCGCCGCTGAGCGCGGCGGCGCTCGCCGGAGCCGGGACCCGCACCGTGCTGGTGCTGTCGCTCGCCGTCTTCACCGTGGCGAACGGGATGACCGCCGTCGCCACCGGGCTCCCGCTGCTGATCGTCTCCAGGGTGATCGCGGGCGCCGGGGCGGGGCTGTACTCGTCCCAGGCGAGCACCGCGGCGGCGGCGCTGGCCGCGCCGGGCCGCCAGGGCCGCGCGCTCGCCACGATCATGGGCGGGATGAGCGCCGGCACCGTGCTCGGGGTGCCGCTCGGCGTGCTGCTGGCCGAGCACGCGGGCTGGCGGGCCACGCTGTGGCTGATCACGGCGCTGGGCGCGGCGGTCCTGGCGGCGATGGCCTGGCTCCCGCCCGTCCCGGCCGGCGCGGTGGCGAGCGCGCGGGAGCGGCTCACCGTGCTGGTCGACCGGAGGATCGCGCCGGTGGCCGGGGTCTCCTTCCTGGCCGCGGTCGCGAGCCTGGGGCTCTACACCTACCTCGCCCCGGTGCTCGCCGACGCGGGCGGTGTGCGCGACGTGGCCCCCTACCTGTGGGCGTGGGGGATCGGCGGCGTCGTCGGGAGCGTCGCGGTGGGGCCGATAGTGGACAGAATCGGACGGGTGCGAGGGCTCATGGTCGTGATAATCGGGGGGCTGGCCCTCTCCCAGGCGTTGCTGCCCCTGTTCGCGCACATGGCCGCCCCGCTGGCGGTCCTGCCCCTCGTCGTGTGGGGCATGGTCGGCTGGGCGACGCAGGTCCCACAGCAGCAGCGGCTGCTGGAACTCGGCGGCGAGAGGCGCGGCGGTGTCGCCGTCGCGATGAACAATTCGGCCCTCTATCTGGGCAGCGCGGCGGGCTCGGCCCTCGGTGGTGTCGCCATGTCGGCGGGCCTGACGGCCGGGGCGCTGCCTTGGGCGGCGGCAGCGGTCGCGGCGCTCGGGCTGCTGCTCCAGGTGTTCGGGGTCCGGGACCGGCCGGCGGCGGCGACAGGGACGGCGACGGCCCCCCACCTGGGGCGGGAGGCCGTCGCGGAAGAGCGGAACTGATCAGGAGATGCGGTTGGCGCCCGCGAAGTCGGACCGGTCCGACAGGTTGGAGATCTTCACGACATCGCCGGTCTGCGGGGCGTGCAGGTACTTGCCGCCGCCGAGGTAGATGCCCATGTGGTGAAGGTCACTGCCGAAGTAGACCAGGTCGCCCGAGCGCATCGAGCCGCGGTCGACCTTCTGGCCCATCCCGAACAGGTCGCCGGTGTAGTGCGGCAGGCCCGGCTTGCCGACCTTGCCGTACGCCCAGATGACCAGGCCCGAGCAGTCGAACGTCGTCGGCCCCGCGGCCGCCCAGACGTACGGGCTGCCGAGCTTGGTGAGCGCGACGCGGGTCATCTTGGCGGGCAGCCCGGAGCCCTTCACCGTGGCGCTCAGCCCCGTCTTGGGGTCCTTGATGTGGGTGGTGGTCAGCTTGTCGAGCTGCTTGAGCACCTGGCCGACCTTGGTCTTGGCGGCCTGCCGCGCGGTCTTGGCCTCGGCGGTGGCCCGCTCGACCTGGGCGGCCTGGGCGGCGGCGGCCTTGGCCGCCTTGTTGGCCCGGTCGATCTGGCCCTGGAGCCCGGCGACGGACGCCGCCCGGCTCTGCGCCAGGTAGGCGGTGTCGGTCAGCCCGCTGGAGTCGTCGCCGCCACCGCCCGCGCCGAACATCGGGTCGGCGCCGCCGTTCATGTAGCTGGCGGCGGCCAGGCTGCCGAGCCGCTGGCGGGCCGGCGCCGCCTGCGCCTCCAGGCCGGCGGCGGTCTTGGCGGTGGCCTGCGCGGCCTTCGTCGCCTTGCCCAGCTCGACGCGGGTTTTGTTGAACTTCTCGGTGAGCTTCTCGGCCTCGGTGTTCAGCGCGTTCAGCCGCTTGCGCAGCTCGCCCTCGCTGGGCTTGCCCGCGGGGGAGGGGGCCGGGGCCGGCGCGGCCTGTGGGGCCGCGGCCTGCGGCGCGGCGGGCTGGGCGGCGTGCGCGGTGACGGGGGCCGCGGTGCCGAGGACGACCGCGATCACGGTCGCCGCGGTGGCCACGGGGGTGACGCGTCGTCGTCGATGGGGGTCCGGAACCAAGCCGGGGTTCTCCTCTCCTTCGTCGCCTACCGGGTTAGCTGACGGGTTCGGGCCAGGAGCCGCCCTACGACTCGCGTCGATTCACCCCAGGGGTTGGGTCCCCGGTTCCCCTCGCGGAGGGGACTCGGCGGTCCGGCCGCGGCCCCGGGGGCGGGACCTCGAACGGTCGGATCTGGTGGAGACTACAAAGGATGGGCAAAGAGGGCCAAATAAGCCCCTTCGGGGCCGTCCGGACGGCCGGCCGTCCGGGGTGCGGCGCGCGGCGAAGTAGAATGGTCTATAGCCGCGCGTCTGCGGCGACCTCCGAACTCTCACGCAAGGCGAATCCGCATGCCTACTTCCACGCGCGACGATCTCCGGAACGTCGCGATCGTCGCCCACGTCGACCACGGTAAGACGACGCTGGTCGACGCCATGCTCTGGCAGTCCGGTGCCTTCCGCGAGAACCAGGACGTCAACGACCGCGTCATGGACTCCAACGACCTGGAGCGCGAGAAGGGGATCACGATCCTCGCCAAGAACACCGCGGTCCGGCACAACGGGATGACGATCAACATCATCGACACCCCGGGCCACGCCGACTTCGGCGGCGAGGTCGAGCGCGGCCTGTCCATGGTCGACGGCGTCGTGCTGCTGGTGGACGCCAGCGAGGGGCCCCTCCCGCAGACCCGGTTCGTGCTCCGCAAGGCCCTGGAGGCGCGGCTCCCGGTCATCCTGGTCGTCAACAAGACCGACCGGCCCGACGCCCGCATCACCGAGGTCGTCGACGAGACCTACGAGCTGTTCATGGACCTCGACGCCGAAGAGGACCAGATCGACTTCCCGATCGTCTACGCCTCGGGCCGGGCCGGCCGCGCGTCGCTGACCAAGCCGGGCGACGGCGAGATGCCGGACGCCGAGGACCTGGAGCCGCTGTTCCAGGTCATCACCGAGACCATCCCGGCGCCGTCCTACGACCCCGACCACACGCTCCAGGCGCACGTCACCAATCTGGACGCCTCCAGCTACCTCGGCCGGATCGCGCTGTGCCGGGTGCACGCCGGCGTGATCAAGAAGGGCCAGCAGGTCGCCTGGTGCCGGCACGACGGCAGCGTCGAGAAGGTGAAGATCACCGAGCTGCTGATGACCGAGGCGCTGGAGCGCAAGCCCGCCGACGAGGCGGGCCCCGGCGACATCATCGCGATCGCCGGCATCCCGGACATCATGATCGGTGACACCATCGCCGACCCCGACGACCCGCGCCCGCTGCCGTTCATCACGGTGGACGAGCCTGCGATCTCGATGACCATCGGCACCAACACCAGCCCGATGGCCGGCCGCGAGAAGGGCACCAAGGTCACCGCGCGGATGGTCCGGGACCGGCTCGACCGCGAGCTGATCGGCAACGTGTCGATCAAGGTGCTGCCGACCGAGCGTCCCGACACCTGGGAGGTGCAGGGCCGCGGCGAGCTGGCGCTGGCCATCCTGGTCGAGAACATGCGCCGCGAGGGCTACGAGCTGACCGTCGGCAAGCCGCAGGTGGTCGCCCGCGAGATCGACGGCAAGAAGCACGAGCCGGTCGAGCGCCTCACCGTCGACATCCCCGAGGAGTACCTCGGCGCGATGACGCAGCTCATGGCGGTCCGCAAGGGCCGGATGGAGCACATGACCAACCACGGCACCGGCTGGGTGCGGATGGAGTTCCTGGTCCCCGCCCGCGGGCTGATCGGGTTCCGCACCGAGTTCATGACCGACACCCGCGGCACCGGCATGGCGCACCACGTGTTCGAGGCGTACGAGCCCTGGTTCGGCGAGCTGCGCACCCGCCCGTCCGGCTCCCTGGTCGCCGACCGGTCCGGCGTCGCGACCGCGTTCGCGATCACCAACCTCCAGGAGCGCGGCACCTTCTTCGTCGGCCCGACCACCGAGGTGTACGAGGGCATGATCGTCGGGGAGAACTCCCGCTCCGACGACATGGACGTCAACATCACCAAGGAGAAGAAGCTCACCAACATGCGCTCCTCCACCGGCGACGAGCTGGAGCGGCTCACCCCGCCCCGCAACCTGTCGCTGGAAGAGGCGCTGGAGTTCTGCCGCGAGGACGAGTGCGTCGAGACCACCCCGACCGCCGTCCGCATCCGCAAGGTCGTGCTGGACGCCAAGGACCGCGAGCGCACCCGCGCCCGGACCAAGCGCGCCGGCTGACACCGGCCGACACCGGCTGACACCGCCCGTGCGCGCCGGCGCGCACGGGCGTGCCGGGCGGGGCGCGTACCGCCCGCGCGAGCACGTCGGCCGTGCGCGGGCGGGAACGCAGACGGGAAAGCAGACGACGGCGGCCCGGGGATCAGATCCCCGGGCCGCCGTCGTTTCGCGTCTGGCGGTGCCTGGCGCTAGTTGAGCTGCACGGTGCCGGTCACGTCGGCGGCCAGCCGGAGCTGGTCGCCGTCGCGCAGGGGCGCCTCCACGCCGCGGGGGAGGCGCTCGCCGTTGACGAACGTCCCGTTGGTGGACCCCTCGTCGCGGACCCACGCGGTGCCCGACGGGTCGAGCCAGACCGTCGAGTGCCGCCGCGAGACGTTGTCGTACTGGGTGAACGTGGCTGCCACCGGCGACTGCCCGGCGTCGCGGCCCAGCACCAGGTGCTGCCCGATCGAGATCTTCAGCTCGCCCGAGGGGAACATCACCCGCAGCACCGGCGTGCCCTGCTGCGGCAGCGGGCGCAGGCAGGAGTCGCACTGCGCGGCGGCGGGATTGCTCAGCACCGCCTCGCAGTACGGGCACATGAACGCGGTGCTGTCACTCGCCGGCGGACGCTGCTGGCCGTGCTGGCCCTGCTGGTCCGGTGGGAGCAGCGGCGCCTGTCCGTGCTGCGGCTGCGGCATCGGCGGGCGCTGGTCGTGCTGCTGAGGCGGCGGGAACTGGTGGTCGCCGGGCCCCGGGGGCACCTGATAGTGCTCAGGAGCGTGCTGCTGGTGCGGTGCCTGCTGCTGCGGGGGCGGCGGTGCGCCCCACTGGTCGGCCGGTGCCTGCTGGTGCGGTGCCTGCTGCGGCGGAGCGCCCCACTGGTCGGTGGGAGCCTGCTGCTGTGGCGGCGGCGCCTGCTGTTGTGGCGGCGGAGCGCCCCACTGGCTGTCGGGAGCCTGCTGCTGGTGCGGCGCCTGCTGGTGCGGCGCCTGCTGCTGCGGAGGCGGCGGCGGAGCCCCCCATTGGTCGGCCGGTGCCTGCTGCTGGCCGCTGTGCTGCTGGGGAGGCGGCCCCCACGACTCAGGACCCTGCTGCTGGGGTTGCTGTGGCTGGCCCCACGGGTCCGAGGACGGACCGGGCGGTGCCTGGTGCTGCGGCGGTGCCTGCTGGTGGGGCGCCTGCTGGTGTGGGGCCTGCTGGTGAGGGGCATGGTGCTGCGGCGGCGGGTACTGGGGCGCCTGCTGGTAGGGCTGTCCCTGCTGCGGGGGACCGCCGTGCTGCGGGCCCGGCGGCGGGGGGATCCGCGGCGGCTGCTGCTCGTCGTACCCGCCCGGGCGGCGCGCGCCGCCCCCTGAACGCGCCAGGTTGGCACCGCAGCTCAGGCACAGCAGATCGCCTGGCTGGACGGGCTCGTCACAGACAGGACAGTTCATGGTCGCCATGACACATCCCCCGAGCGCACCCCGGCGCGTTCGAGCGTCGATGAGAGGTGATCCATGTCACCCCTTCGCGGGATCCCGATGTAGTACACCCGCCTTCCCTCCGGCCCCTCGTCCACGGACACCTGTACTCGGGGCCCTGCGTCTTCCTCAGTCTCCACGATGCCGGCCGGTGCCGCGTACCGTTCGTCCCCGAGCGGGGACAGCGGAACGACGCGCTGGTTGGCCGACCCCCTCCAGAGTAGGGAGTCGTCCGGGGGGCGCCGTCCCTCCGGATTCAGCCGGTCGACGTACGGCCCCGTGATGACGGCGTCGCACATGCCAAGGATCTCGCGCGTGATACCGGAACGCGAGAGCCGTGTGTAGACATATCCGCTGTAGACGAGAATGTCCAACGGAATCGTCTCACGCTGCCGGGCGTCCCGCCACGCGCGGATCCCTCTGAGCAGCGCCGCCAGCGCCTCCGGCTGCTGGAACGGCTCGCCCCCGGAGATGGTGACCCCGTCCACCGGGCCGGGCAGGGACGCCAGCCATCCGAGCACCGCCTCCACCGGCACGGATCTGCCCGGATCGGCCTCCCAGGTGTCCCTCGAGAGGCAGCCGGGGCAGTGCAGCGTGCACCCCTGCGTCCAGATCCCGGCGCGGGTCCCGGGGCCCAGCGTGGTGACCGGGTAGTGCGCCTTGGCGAGCAGCAGCGAGGCGCCGCCCGGGGACGTTTCGGCGACGGGTGCTGCGGGATCGGTCACTGGAGGTCCACGTGGACGATGCCGCCCTCGCGCCGGACGGCCGACACCGTCACCCGCTCGTCCGGGACGAGCTCGCGGTCGAACAGCGCGCGCGCCAGCGGGTTGACGAAGTGGGACTCCAGGGCCATCCCGATGCCCCGCCCGCCCTTGTCGAGCTCGGCGGTGCACCAGTCGCGCAGCGTTTGCAGCGCCTCGCCCTTGACCGCCAGGATCAGCCGGTGCTCGTCGGTGACGCGGCGGCAGATGTTCGCGAACTGGAGGTCGAAGATCTTGTCGGCCGCGGCGCCGCCGATGAAGTCGAACACCACGATGTTGTCGCCGAACCGGTTGAGCAGCTCGGGCCGGTTGAGCACCTCGGTGAAGTGGTCGGCGACCGACCCCTTGATCCGCTGCTCGATCTCCTCGTAGGTCATCCCCGGGGTGATGTTCCGCACGCGCGCGGCCGGGCCGGTAGGGCCGTCGTCGCGGGCGGTGATGTCGTGGCCGCGCACGTACATCCCCAGGTTCGAGGTGAAGATCAGGATCGCCTCGGAGAAGTGCACGGTGTTGCCGCGCCCGTCGGTGAGCCGGCCGTCCTCCAGGATCTGGAGGAACTTGTCCAGGATCCGCGGATGCGCCTTCTCGATCTCGTCGAAGAGGATCACCCGGAACGGGTCGGCGCGGACCGCGTTGGTCAGCTCGCCGCCCGCCTCGTGCCCGACGTACCCGGGCGGCGAACCGATCAGCCGGTCGCCCGAGCCCTCGGCGGAGAACTCGCTCATGTCGAAGCGCAGGTACGCCGACTCGTCCCCGAAGACCAGCTCGGTGATCGCCTTGGCCAGCTCGGTCTTGCCGGTGCCGGTCGGCCCGGCGAAGAACAGCACGCCGCGCGGCCGGCTCCCGGACCGGGTGGCCTGCGCGCCGGACAGCCCGAGCACCGCGCGCTTGAGGATGTCGAGCGTCTTGGTGACCGCCTGCGGCTGCCCGATCACCCGCTCGGGGACCTTCTTCTCGCCCTCCAGGACGCGGCGGCGCAGGTGCCCGCGGCTCCACGGGTTGTCGAGCACGCCCAGCTTGTAGGTGCGCACCGCGTCCGGCAGGTCGGCCAGGCTGACGTTGCGCTCCTTGGCCAGCCGGGTCACCTCGATCATCGACTGGAGGGTGAGGCCGTCGGCCTGCTCGGCGAACGCGTCGCACGCCTCCGCGGCGGCGTCGTCGGCGCCCGCGTCGCTCACCCCGAACGCGCGGGCCAGCAGCCGCGCGGTCTCCTGCCGGTCGCCGAGATGCGGGCGCGGGATGGTGATCTCGCGGATGTTCTCGTTGTCGTTGGTCAGCCACGGCGGCAGGTCGCCGGGCCGCTCCACCAGCCACATGACCGGGTTGTAGAGCGGCTTGGGCCGCGCGCCCACCACCCGCACCGGCCGGGCGGTGCGCGACAGCTTCGCGCAGAACCGGAAGAAGTCGCGCTCGGCCGGTTCCAGGTCCGTCGGCGTGCGGGCGATGCGGGACGCCGAGTCGATCACGAACGCGGCGCGCACGTTCTCCTGCGGGCGGGCCACCGCGGCCAGGTGCCGGGTCAGCGCCTCCAGGGACGGCTTCTCGTCGGCCTTCACCTTGCCGAGCAGCTGCTCGGCCGCCCGCGCCGCCTCGTCGCCGATCTCGTCGCCGGGCTCGGGATGGATCTGGAGGCCGTCCACCGGGTCGTACACCACCATGCAGGAGCTCCCGCTGGACCGCAGCGACTCCCACAGCAGATCGCGCAGCGGCAGCAGCCGGGCCGGGCCGCCGACCTGCGCTGGCGGGGCGAGGAAACTGTCGTACAGGTTGCCCGACAGGACGTACTGGGAGTGCACCGACAGGGTCGCGTCGAGCTCCCGGATGAACGGCGGCCAGCCGGGCAGCCGGCCCCCGAGGGTCGGTGAATCAATGCTCATCGGGCTTGCTCCGCTCGCGGCTCACGTGCTCAACTCCGCTCTGGTCCCGCACCGGCCCCCGCTCTGCGGCCCGCGCGTTCACTTCTCACGTTCCCGTCGGTGCTCGCGCCGTCCGGATCGGGCCCCAGTCTGCCGCGCCCCGGGGGAGACCGGGAGCTCGCGCACCCCGGGGTCGAGCCGCCACGTGACGCCGGAGCGGATCCCCGCGCCGGCCAGCCGGGCGCGGGCGGCCTCGAAGGCGTCGCACCACTCGCGCTCGCGCTCGGCGTCGACGCGCCGGTCGTCCTCGCTCTCGGCCGGACGCTCCCGCACCATCGCCGCCCGCACCTGGCTCGCGTCGTCCACCCGCATCTTGACGCTGTGGTCGGGCCAGGCGCCCTTGGTGAGCACGACGGCGCCGTCGTCGGCGGTCAGCGTCTCGAACCCGGCGTCGACCTCGTACCCCATCTCCTCGAAGGCGGAGGTGATGGAGCCGAGCACGTACCGGCGTTCGGCCTCGGCCTGCTCGGCGGCCTCCCGCTCTTGGGCGCGCCGGCGGTCTTCGGCGCGCTGCTCCTCGGTGCGCCGGTTGGCCTCCTGGATGCGCAGCCGCACCTCGGTGATCGCCGTCTCGGCCTCCTCCGCGGTGCCGACACCGGTGAGCAGCGCCGCGGCGTCCGCCACCGCGCGCCGCTCGTCCTCGGGCGCGTCGGGAAGGAGCCGCGCCAACACCCGTTCGAGCTTCTTCCGGGCCTCGGCGGGGCCGGCGGCAGAGCGCTCGGCGCGGTGTTCCGCGTGGAGGGGCGACGGGGACGCCCCTTGGCCGATGTCGGCGCGCAGGCCCTCCGCAGGGGCCGTGAAGACACGGGCGGACACCTGGGCGGCGAGGTGCTCCGACAGCCGCCGCTCGGACTCGTCCAGGGCCGCGTCGGTCGCGGCGCACCAGTCGGTCAGTTCGTCGGGCGCCTGGTCTGCGAGGACCAGCGGAGAGGGCAACGCGACCGCGTTCTCCGCGTGCACCTTCTCCCTCGTGCCCGCCAGGGCGGCGATGCGCGCGTTGCGCTCGACCACCTCGCGCAGCGCCCGTTCGTAGGTCTCGGCCTCTGCCAGTGCGGCGGAACGCGCCTCGGCCCGCTCCGCCGCCAGGGCGGCGAGGACTTCCGCGCCCCGTCCGGCCAGCCCGGCGGTACCGCCCAGCACCCGGTTCATACCGAGCGTGAGGACCACCGCCGCGTCCAGCGCGATGTCGGCCTCGACACCGGTGCTCATGGTCTCCTCCCCAGGCGGACGGGCCGGACCCGCCGCCGTGCCTTGGTGCGTGCTGTTCCATCACCCGTCACAGCGGGCCGTCCATCACGCTACGGCCTTTCGTCCGGCGTCCGCGTGGACCTGCCGCCAGCGGTGCAGCCGCACTCCGGCGGCGACGGCGTGCGCTAGGGGACCGGCCACCAGCAGGAGCATCCACAGAAGGATCCGCACCGTGCTGAGCAGGATCGTCAGGAAACCGATGAGCAGCAGCATCACGACGACGATGGCCACCGGCACCGCACAGCCGCGCCGTCCCGTCCGCTCGGCCGCCGAGGACATGGTCCGCGAGGCCGTGGACAGACCGCGGCTGCTCACACCGAAGAGCTTGGACAGCCCCGCCCACGGCCCGTGCGGAAGGTAGTCGGCCCCCTGCACGCGCGCGAGCACCACCTCGCTGCCGCACTGCACCGCCCACGCGGCGAACGAGCACACCATGAACAGCCCGGTGGGATCCTGCGCGGTGCGCGAGTTCTGCGTCGTCCCGTTGAGCAACGTGCCGAAGACCCAGCCGCCCAGCAGCCAGAACGCCAGCAGCGGGAGCGACCAGGCGACGGCGCGGACGACGGCGCCGCCCCGTCCGGCCAGGCGGCGCTCCTCCCGTTCGGCCCACTGCGCGCGCAGCGACTCCGAGCGCTGTTCGGCGGCGCGGACGTCACGCGTCCGGGCCTCCACCTCCAGTACGGCCTCGGGCGCGGCCCGCGTCACGGCGAGCAGCCGCATCGGATCGTCGCCCGCACCGTCCGCCAGCCACTCGAACCACGGCACCCGCTCCGCGACCGAGGCGCGGGCCCGCGCAGCCGCGTCCGCGAGCGCCCGCCGCGTCTCGGCCGGACGCGCGGCGAGCGCCAGCAGCGTGAGCAGGACGACCGGCGGGTCGTCGGCGGGCACCGGCGCCCGTCCACCCGCCACCCGGGAGTCGCCCCCACCCGATCCCGCCCGGCGCGGCCACGTGCCGTCCGGGGGCTCACCGGCCGCGCGGACGGCGGGACCGCCGGGACCCGACCCCGCGTCCGGGAGGCGGGCCGCGAGGCCGGGAGGCGTCGACTCGTGGCCGCGCAGCCAGCCCGCCAGGTCGTTCCACGCCCCGACGTGCGCCCGCCACTGATCGTCGACCCGGGCCAGCTCCCGGCCGCCGTCGAACCCCGCCAGGATCCGCAGCAGGCTCTGCTCCCACAGCTCGCGGCCGAGCAGGCACGCGGTGCGGTGATCGGGATGCGCGGCGTCGCCCGCCAGCGCGGCCAGGCCGGGCAGGTCCCCGGCGGTGACCCGGCGGCCGAGGAAGTGCGGCGGCAGCGCCGGATCCAGCCACCGCACCAGATGCAGCAGCTTCACGTCCGGCGCCAGCCCCGTGGTGAGGTAGCCGTCGACCAGGCCGATCCGGCTGTCGTCGGGGACCGCCGCCAGCCAGTCGCGCAGGCTGCGCCACGCCTCGCCGGCCTCGCCGCGTCCGAAGAAGTACAGCGCCGCGTAGTCCCACTCTCCGACCAGCGCACGCGCGAGCTCGCCGCGGTCGTCGTAGCGGCGCCCGTTGAACGGCAGCCCCGTCCCCGGCAGGAGCGGCGCGGCCGGCGCCTCCTCGGGAACTGCGGGCGACGCCCCGTCGAGCCACTCCGCGACCTGCGCGCCCGTCCAGCGGCGGCGCGGATCGCGCGCGAGCAGCCCCCGGCACAGCAGCCGCAACCGCGGATCGGGCACGTCGTCGGCGCTGACCGGCCGCGTCGCCAGGTGGTCGACGACCGCGGTCTCGCTCAGCCCGAGGAACGGCGCCCGCCCGGTCAGCAGCTCCCGGACGATGATGCCCAGCGACCACCAGTCGCGCGCGGGCGAGACCTGCCCGGACAGCGACTCCGGCGCCGCGTACGCGAGCGTCCGCGACGACGAGGCGAACACCATGCTCTGGTCGACGGCCTTGCTCAACCCGAAGTCGGCGATCGCCAGCCGCAGCGGATCGGCCCCGAGCACCAGCACGTTCTCCGGCTTGAGGTCGCGGTGCACGACCCCCGTCCCGTGCAGCGCCGACAGTCCCCGCGCGAGCTGCGCCACGATCTCGGCGACCGCCTCCACCGGCAGCGGCCCCGCCATCAGCGCCCGCAGGCTCCCGTCCGGCGCGTAGGCGGTGACCTCGTAGTCACGGCCGTCGGCGTGCCCGGTCTCTAGGATCCGCAGCACGTGCGGCGAGTCGAGCGCGGGCAGCTTCGCCCACACCTCGCGGTCGGCGTGGTAGCCGCGGCGGAACACCTTCACCACGTACTCGCCACCGAGCGCGTCCCGGACGAGCAGCAGATCCGACTCGGCGCCCTGCACCGGCAGCTCGGCCACCGCCTCGTAGCGCTCGGCCAGCACCGCGGGCAGCCGCATCAGCGGACCCCCCGGCACCTGCCCCGGCACGTCCCGCCGGGTCGTCCCGCCTGAGGGCGGCGCACCCTGCGGAGGCCGCGGCGGCGGGACGCGCGGATCGCGCCGCGTCACACCCGGATCGCGCCGCGTCTCCCGCGGGGGGACGCCGTCTCCCGGCCCTGGCTCCTCGAAGTCGGCCACCTGCGCTGCCCCGTCTGTGTCGCGTGACTCCCGGCGAGCCTAACGCCACCTCTAGATCTTGTCCTTGATGATCCGGAGGTACTCGACCCCCTTGAACCGCACCACCACCGCCTCCATCAGGATCCGGACCAGCAGCAGTTCGAAGAGCCAGACCAGCGGCGACGCGACCACCATCAGGATGCCCCAGGCCCAGAAGTCGTCCTGGGCGGCGATCCAGAGCCCGATGCAGAAGAAGACCAGGCATTGAAAGCTGACCAGCAGCATCGAAAGGATGTACCAGAGCTTGATGAGCTTCGGCGTCACCATGTAGTTGAAGTTGGCGTCGAACAGTGCCCCGACGAGCCCCTTATCGGTGCGCTCCGGCGGGGCCCATTCGGGTTGCTGCGGTTGCTGGTACTGCGGGGGAGGAGCGGGGCTTTGGGGGCGGGGGCCTGGGACGGAGGCCGGGTGGGGTGGGGGAGGCGGGCCGTAGGGTCCGCCCGGTCCGCCGGGACCCGGCGGGCGCTGTGGCTGACCGGGGGCCGGTGGGTTCGTCATCGCCGTCTCCTGGTGCTTGGGGACCGTCCGCTGGAAGGGCAATAAGCGACTCTAGAACGGTTCCCCCGTGGGACGCGGGAACGCCTCTACGGTGGTTCGGGCCTTTGGTGCAGGACCCTGCCGCTGGCCCATGGGCGGGACGGGCGGTCGCGGTGGGCTAGACCCGGGCGCGGTTGGGCCGCCCAGAGGGCTCACCGGGGGTCGGAGGGGGAAACACCGGCACGGCTGACCTGGGCCTATGTCGACGGTAGGTCCTGGGGCCCAGTCGAATCCGCAAGGGTTTGGGTTCTTGGGCCCTAGGGACGACCTGGCCCGGGTTGGCACAGTCGGGCACATGGGGACACGGAGCAGACCGAGAGCCCGGGGGAGAGGGTGACGGCCGTCGTCGTGCTCGCCGACATTCCGAGCACCGGGTTCCTCACCGGGCAGGAGGCGGAGCGGATCGCCCCACCGGCCGCCCGGGAGCCCCTGGACGACGCCGTCGAGCGCCTGTGCCGGCTGTCCGAGACGAACGAGGCCGTGCTGGTGCTCCGTCCGGCCTGGCTGGACGGTCTCGGCGCGAAGGCCGTGCGGATGGCCCGGTTGGCGCTCTCGACCGACCGCATCGCCGGGATCTCTCTGAACCTGCCGCCCTTGGCGCTGTCCCTGATCGGCGACCAGCTCACCTTCGTCGCCCCCTACATCGCGCCCGGGAAGCTGGCGGCCCTGGCGGGACGGCTGGGCCAGGAGATCCATTCGGGGGCCTGGCTCCGGAGCGTCGCGGGGCTGGAGCACATCCCGACGGGGCTCGGCCAGCATGTGGCGTCGTACGTTCCGGGGGGAGGGTTCCTCGTGTCGGCCTCGCCCCACCAGGAGGTGCGGCGGCTGGTCAAGAACGGGCCCGTGCCCCCGGCGGCCTTCCGTCCCGCCGACCCGGTGCACATCCTGGCCGCGCGCGAGGGCGCCGACGGCGAGTGGTTCAACGAGCGGTTCGTCCCAGCCGCGGCTGCCGCGACGGTCACGTTCGTGGACGCGCAGCCGCTCGGCAGGAAGTTCTGGGGAAGCGGCAAGTACGTGGAGTTCGTCGTCCTCAGCGGGCATCCCAAGGCGATGCCGCGGGCGGTGGCCGCGACCCGGTGCGAACCCTGCGCGTGGTGCGGTGAGCCGAGCGGGCCCGCCGGATGCCCCTTCTGCGGAACGTGTCCGCCGCCCGGGCCGGGCGGCGTCCCCCAGGAGCAGGCGGTGGGCATCGTGCAGGACGCGGGTCGGCCCGCGCCCGCTTCCGGCGGGGTCGTGCAGATGGCGCGGGACGAGAGGGCCGCCACGATGTCGCTCGTGACGGGGCCCGCCGCCGAGTCCAAGCTCGACCGGCCGCGGGCCGTCGGGCCCCAGATCGCCGGGTCTCGTGTGGGCGGGGCCGGGACGCACGCAGAGTCGCCGTCCGAGGCGAGGAGTGGAGTGTCATGAACCCGCGACAGCGGCGGGGGGTGCTGCTGATGACCGTCGCGGTCGTCGGCGCGGCGGCCGTCTTCGTGATGGTGCTCGGATACGTCAACCAGGTCCGCTCCGAGGTGGGACGGATGACGGGCGTCCTCCAGCTCCAGTCCGAGGTCGAGCCGTTCCAGCCGATCCAGGACGGGATGCTGCGGCGGGTGCAGGTGCCGGAGAAGTACCTGCCCGCCACGTTCATCGCCGATCCGGCCGAGATCCAGGGCAAGGTCGCCGCGTCCGTGCTCCCCAAGGGCGCCTACCTCCAGCAGGGCATGCTGTCGGACGCGCCCGACCTCAAGCCCGGCCAGCGCGAGATCGCGATCACGATCGACGCGGAGACCGGTGTGGCGGGCAAGGTGTACCCGGGCGCGATCGTGGACGTCTACGCGACGTTCAGCGGCGGCAACAGCGCGTCCTGCGCGGTCCGGGTGCTCAACCGGGTGCAGATCATCGACGTGGGGCAGCTCCGCACCGAGCAGGGCAAGGAGGCCGGCGGCGGCGGCGCCACGGTCGTCCCGGTGACGTTCGCGCTGGATCCGGACGCGACGCTCAGCCTGACCTACGCCGAGAGCTTCGCCGGGAAGGTGCGGCTGGCGCTGGTCGGCGGGCAGAGCGACGCGAAACCGCCAACCAACCAGCTCTGCAAGACGCCCAAGGCCGCGCGATGAGCTTCGAGATCTTCATCGGCGCCGCGGACCACGAGCTCGTCACCGGCCTGCGGACCCAGGTCGAGGAGCTCCCCGACGTCCGGATCGCGGGCGTGGAGACGACCTCGGCGGCGCTGATCGGCCTGGTCGCGGGCGAGCCGCAGCTGGACGCGGTGCTGATCGACGAGCGGCTCGGGCCGCTGCCGGCCCGGGACCTGATCCGCGAGCTGGCCCTCGCCCGCCCGCACCTGGCCGTGGTCATGATCGCGGAGACCGCGAGCGCCGACGTGCTGGCGCTGGCGATGGAGGTCGGCGCGCGGGGTGTGCTGTCGCGGCGGCCGTCGCTGGAGGAGCTGCGGTCCCGGATCGCCTCGGCCGCGCAGTGGACCCGCAGCATGCGTCCCTCGCCGGACGGCCCGCCGGGTGCGGCGCTGTCGTCCCGCCGCGGCGAGATCCTCGCGGTGAGCGGCGGCAAGGGCGGGACGGGGACGACGACGCTCGCGGTCCATCTGGCGCTCTCGGCGGTCGGCCCCGGCCGGTCGGTCTGCCTGGTCGACCTGGACCTCCAGGCCGGGGACGTCCCGGCCTACCTGGACCTGGCGCACCGGCGCAGCATCGCCGACCTCGCCGAGGCCGCGGGCGACATCGGCGGCTCGATGCTCGCCGAGACGCTCTACGTCCACCCGGCCGGGCCGCACATCCTGCTCGCGCCCGCCGACGGCGAGCGGGCCGACGACGTGACCGGGCAGACCGCGCGGCTGGTCCTCGGCGCGCTGCGGGCCCGCTACGACCTGGTGGTGGTCGACTGCGGGACGCTGATGACCGCCGCGAGCATCACCGGGGTCGAGCTGGCCGACCGGGTGCTGGTGACCGTGACCCCCGACCTGCCCGCGCTGCGCGGCGCCAAGCGGCTGGCCGGGCTGTGGGAGCGGCTGGACGTCCGCAACCCCGAGGACGTGACCGCGGTGCTGGTGCGGCACAGCCGCAAGAACGAGATCCAGCCGGACCTGGCCCGCAAGATCCTCGGGATCCCGCTGTCGGACGTCACCGTCCCGGCGGCGTTCCGGGCGCTGGAGGAGGCCGCGAACACCGGGGCGCCGGGCGCGGTGACCGACGGCGGTTTCCGGCGCGCCGTCCAGCGGCTCGCGGCGGACGCGGCCCCGGCGGTGAAGGAGACCGCGCCGGCGGGCGGCGGCGGCCGGTTCCCGAAGGGCGGGCTGTTCGCCCGCGGCGACGGCGCGCGGGACGGGGGGTTCGTCGAGTTCACCGGGATGCTGCCGCTGATCGGCATGGTCCTGGTCGCGGTCTGGGAGATCTTCGTGCTCGGGATGAGCGCGACCTACGCCTCGCACGGCGCCAATGAGGGCGCCCGCACGGCGGCGGTCAGCGGCGACCGGGCGCGGATCGAGAAGGACTCGCTGGGCCGGATGACCGGCATGTGGGGCGACGCGAAGCACGCCAAGGTGCACTACACGACCAACCCGAAGAACCCCGACTACGGCTACGTCCGCGTCGAGATCAAGGCGCCGCTGCTGTTCCCCGGGGTCTTCCTGCCCTGGACGATCGGCTCCCGCTCCAAAATCATTTCTGAGCGGGACGTGCCGGTGGGAGTCCCGGCATGAACCGGCCGGCGCGGCCCGGCACGCGGCTCGGCGCACGCCCGGGCGCCTGGGCGCCCGGTCGCACGCGCGGCCGGAGGTTCGGGTGAAAGCGCGGCCGGACCTGCGGCGGGACGCGGGGGCCGCGGCCATGGAGTTCATGGCGACGATGCCGTTCGTCATGCTGGTCATCTGCATGTGCTTCGAGGCGATCGTGGCGTTCATGGTCGTCGAGCGGGTCGAGAACGCCGCCCGCGCGGGCGCGCGGGTGGCGAGCATGCGCGGGTCGACCGACGCGGGACGGGCGGCGGCCGGCGAGGCGATGCCGGGCTGGGTCAACGACGAGTCCGTGCAGGCCGGCTGGTCCAGGGGCGGCGGGATCCAGGTGACCGTCCGGGCCCAGGTGCCGCTGCTGTGGAAGGGGATCCCCGTTGACTTCGGTGTCACGCGCCGCGTCGAGATGCCGGTGGGCTGACCGATGGGACTGAAGGACAGGCGGGCCGGCGAGCCCGTCCCCGCGCCGGGCGCCGACCGGGGCGTGTCGTACTGGCGGCAGCGGCTGCTGGCCGAGATCAACCTGGACGACCTGGCTGTGCTGGACCTGCCGCAGCGGCGGGCCCGGCTGGAGAAGGTCATCGGGCACATCATCGGCCGCGAGGGCCCCGTGCTGTCGACCCGGGAGCGGATCGACCTGATCCGCCGGGTGGTCGACGAGGCGCTCGGGCTCGGCGTGCTCGAGCCGCTGCTCGCCGATCCGTCCGTCACCGAGATCATGGTGAACGGTCCCGGCAGCGTCTACGTCGAGCGCGACGGGCGGCTCCAGCGGGTCGGGGTCACGTTCGCGACCGAGGATCAGCTCTACCAGACCATCGACCGGATCGTGTCGCGGGTGAACCGGCGGGTGGACGAGTCGACCCCGATGGTCGACGCCCGGCTGCCCACCGGCGAGCGGGTGAACGTCATCATCCCGCCGCTGTCGCTGGTCGGCCCGGTGCTGACGATCCGCCGCTTCCCGCGCGCCTACCGGCTGGAGGACCTGGTCGGGATGGGCGCGCTGGACGGGCCCACCGCCGAGCTGCTCGGCGCGTTCGTCCGGGCCCGCTTCAACCTGGTGATCACCGGTGGTACCGGCACCGGGAAGACGACCCTGCTGAACGCGCTGTCGCAGTTCATCCCGTCCCGGGAGCGCATCGTCACGATCGAGGACTCCGCGGAGCTCCAGCTCATGCAGGAGCACGTGATCTCGCTGGAGTCCCGGCCGTCCAACATCGAGGGCGCCGGCGCGGTGACCATCCGCGATCTGGTCCGCAACGCGCTGCGGATGCGCCCGGACCGGATCGTGGTCGGCGAGGTCCGCGGCGCCGAGACCCTCGACATGCTCCAGGCGATGAACACCGGCCACGAGGGGTCGATGGTGACCGTGCACGCCAACAGCCCCGACGACGCGGTGTACCGGCTGGAGACGCTCGCCAGCATGAGCGAGGTCAACATCGCGTTCGAGGCGATCCGCGACCAGATCAACAACGCCGTCGACGCGGTGGTGCAGCTCGGCCGCGGCGAGGACGGGTCGCGCCGCGTCGTGGAGATCGCCGTGGTCGTGTCCACCCGCCGCGAGCGGTTCCGGCTGAAGCCGCTGGTCCGGTTCGAGGCCGATCCCCTCGGCGCCGACCGGGTGGTGCGGGGCCGCTGGCTGTCGGCGGCGCTGCCCGCCAAGGTCGCGTCCCGGGTGATCGCGGCGGGCCAGGCGATCCCCGCGGGCGTCCAGGTCGCCGCGGACGACGGCGCCGGACGCGAGAACGCGATGGACGAGTTCACCCCGGTCCGGGAGGTGTCCTGACGATGGCGGTCCCCTATCCGGTGATCCTGTGCGTCCTCGCGGTCGTGCTCGGCTTCGCCGTCTTCGGGCTCCGCGACATTGTGGGCGGCGCCGACCAGCGGCGCCGGCTGTCGGCCCGCGGCACCCTCGGCGGGGTGGTGGACGGCGGCCACGGCCTGCACGACCGGCTGGACGCCCGGCTGCGCCGCACCGCGGTCGGACGCCGGGTGGCCCGGCAGTTGAGCACGGCCGGCGTGCCGGTGCGGGTGTCGACGTTCGTCATCGGCCTCGTCCTGGCGGTGCTGCTCGCGATCCTGGTGATGAGCTGGGTCTTCGCGCCGCTGTTCGGGTTCATCTCGGCGGGCCTGGTGGTGGTCGGCTTCTTCGGCTACCTGCGCCGGGAGGAGGGGCGCCGCCGCGAGGAGTTCATCGCGCAGCTCCCCGAGCTGACCCGGGTGCTGACCAACGCGACGGCGGCCGGGCTGGTCATCCGCACCGCGATCGAGATGGCGGCCGAGGAGCTGGAGGAGCCCGCCCGGACCGAGCTGACCCGCACCGCCGAGGCGCTGCGGGTGGGCCAGCCGCTGGACGAGGCGCTGCGCGAGCTGTCGGACCGGATGCCGTCCAGGGAGCTGGCGGTGCTGGTCAGCACGCTGGTGGTCGCGTCCCGCTCGGGCGGTTCGCTGGTCACCGCGCTGCGCAATATCGTCGACGCGCTGGAGCAGCGCAAGGAGACCAGACGCGAGGTGCGGACCATCGTCGGCGGTTCGGTCGTGTCGGCCTACTCGGTGGTCGGGATGGGGTTGGTGTCGATGTTCGGGATGAACTTCGTCGAACCCGGGGTGCTCGGCCGGATGGCCTCCAGCCTGCTCGGCCAGGTGCTGCTCATCGTGGCGTTCCTGCTCCTCACGGTGGGCGTGGTGCTGACCCGCATGCTCAGCCG
The DNA here is from genome assembly GCF_030283145.1 of Actinomadura xylanilytica. Taxonomy (GTDB): domain Bacteria; phylum Actinomycetota; class Actinomycetes; order Streptosporangiales; family Streptosporangiaceae; genus Spirillospora; species Spirillospora xylanilytica. The sequence goes on along the minus strand of NZ_JASNWE010000001.1, from coordinate 1,831,643 downwards.
GATCGAGCCCTGATGCCCGGCTCACCGCTGTTCATGGCGGCGCTGGCGGCGCTGTGCGTGCTGGCCCTGATCTGGGGCTGGAACCTGGTGACCGGGGACCGGCCCGTGACGATGGACGCCGTCAAGAACCCGCGCCGGACGTCGCCGGGCGGCGTGCCGGCGCGGCTGTCGGCCGCGGCCGAGCGGGTGGGGACGCCGATGGCGCCCTACCTGCTCCGGGCGATGGGCGGCGCGCTGCGCGAGGGCGTCCGCCGGCGGATCGAGCTCGCCGGGCGTCCGGGCGGCCTGACCGTCGAGCGGTACGCGCGGCAGCTCGCCGGCAACGTGGTGATCTTCGGGGGTGTGGGGCTGTTCATGCTGCTCAGCGGGCAGGGCCTGCTGGGGGTGGCCCTGATCGTCGTCGGCTGTCTACAGTTGGACGTCACCCTCTGGGGACAGGGGCGGACGCGGCAGGAGCAGATTCAGCGGACGCTGCCCGACTTCCTCGACGTTCTCGCCGTGACCGTATCGGCGGGCCTCAGCTTCCGGCACGCGCTCGAGCGGGTGGTGGAGAGCATGCCGGGGCCGCTGGCGGAGGAGATGCGGGTGACGTTGCGGCAGATGGAGATCGGCACGCCGAGGCGCGAGGCGTTCGAGGACCTGCGGCGCCGCAATGACTGCGACCCGCTGTCGAGCTTCGTGACCGCGATCCTCCAGGCCGAGGAGCTCGGCGCGTCGCTGGTGCAGGCGCTGGCCGACATCAGCATCGACATGCGCAGGGAGTCGGCGCAGTTCGCCCGCAGGCGGGCGCAGCGAGTGGAGCCCCGGCTCACCCTCGTCACCGCGTTCGTCATCATGCCGGCCGTCCTCATCCTGCTGGTGGGGGCGCTGGCCTTCGGATCCGCCAAGGAACTGAGCAATGTCTTCGGCGGCTGAGCGCGGGCCCGCCCCGCCGGACGGGGCGGAGGCGCCGGGCGAGGCCGACCTCACCCTGTGGTCCCGGGTCGGCATCACCTTCCGCATGCTGATGCAGTTCCGGGTCTTCCTGGTCGCGATGACGACCGTGCTGATCCCGCACGACCGGGTGACACCCGCGCTGCTGTTCCTGCTCGCGGTCGTCGGCGTCCTGTCGTGGCTGGTGGCGCACGCGTGGGAGAGGTTCCTGCCGCGCGTGGCCCGGCATCCGGTGCTGCTCTGCCTGGACGCGTTCGTCGCCTACGCGGTGCTCGCGCTCGGCGGGGTCTCCGGCCCGTTCTTCCTCTTCACCGTGATCACCTCCGCGGTGGCGGGCGTGCTGTACGAGTGGCGGGCGCTGCTGTGCGTGTGCGCCCTCCAGATGTCGCTGTTCTTCATGGCGGCGGCGCGGACCGACCCGCCGCCCGGCGCCGAGACGATGATCGGGCTGCCGATCTTCTATCCGTTCGCCGTCTGCGCGGGCGTCGGGCTGTACCGCCTGTTCGAGCAGTACGCGGTGGCGATCGAGGCGCGGCACCGGGCCGAGACCAGGGTCGCCGCGGCCGAGGAGCGGGCCCGGCTGGCCCGGGAGATGCACGATTCGCTCGCCAAGACCCTGCACGGGATCGGGCTGACCGCGACCGCGCTGCCCGTCGTGCTGCGCAAGTCGCCGCAGCGCGCCGAACAGCAGGCGGAGGCGATCGCGTCCGCGGTGCGGGTCGCCGGGCAGGAGGCCCGCGCGCTGATCGCCGACCTCCGCGACGACCCCGGCGACCGGCCGTTCGGCGTGGTCGTCGCGCAGATCGCGGACGCGTGGGGGCGGGCGACGGGCGTGCCGGTCCGGACCGAGCTGCCGGACGGCGATGTCGAGCCGCCGCCGAACGCGCGGCACGAGGTGGTGGCGATCCTCAAGGAGGCGCTGGAGAACGTGGCCAGACACGCGGAGGCCGCCCAGGTCGAGGTGTGGATCGGCATGGAAGGAGACCTGATGACGTTGGCGGTGCGGGACGACGGGCACGGATCGGGCTCGCTCGGGGCGACCACCGAGCGGCTGGAGGCGCTGGCGGATGCGGGGCACTACGGGGTCGTCGGCATGACCGAGCGCGCGCGCCGCGCCGGCGGGGACCTGGCGGTGTCGTCGTTCCCGGGACGGGGCACGACGGTCATGGTCTCGGTGCCTCTGGGCGGCGGCGCGCCGGGCGGCGGCCTCCGCCGGGCGGCGGGCGCATGACCGCCTCCGCCGACCGGGCCGTCCTGCGGGTGATGGTGGTGGACGACAACCCGGTCGTCCGCGCGGGGCTGGTGGCCCTGCTGGAGATCGATGACGGCATCGAGGTGGCGGGCGAGGCCGCCGACGGGCGCCGGGCGGTCGACCTGGCCGGCCGGCTCCGCCCCGACCTGGTCCTGCTGGACGTCCGGATGCCGCTGGTCGACGGGGTGGAGGCGGCCCGGCTGCTCAGCGGGTTCACCCAGGTGCTGATGCTCTCCTACACCGACGACCCGGTGGTGATCAGGTCGGCGATCCGCAACGGCGCGGTCGGGTACCTGATCCACGGCTCGTTCGCCGGGGAGGACCTCGCCGGCGCGGTCCGGGACGCGGTGTCGGGCGCGTCCAGCCCGCTGTCGCCGGCCGCGAGCCGCGCGGTGGTCTCGGCCATCCACGACTCGGTCGAGGAGCCGGGCGACCCGCGCCGGGAGCAGGACTCGCTCGGGCTCTCGGCCCGGGAGACCGACGTCATGGACCTGATCGCCCAGGGCCACTCCAATGGCGACATCGCCCGCCTGCTGGTGCTTTCAGAGAAGACCGTGAAGAACCATGTGAACCGCATCTACGCGAAACTCGGCGTGCAGAACAGGGCCGCCGCGGTGGCGCACTGGCTCGGCACCGCGGGCAATATTCCGGAGCGGTCGGCGGCGGCGTCGCGGGGCCGCTGGAAGGGACTCTCCGGGGGCTCCATGAGGGACCTGCGGAGACGCCATGGCTAGGTCCCGAGGTTGGGCCCGGAAGTGGGTCCTGGGACTCTGGGGACTTTTTCCCATCTTTTCTACTCTGAGTCCAGTTGGAAGCGGACTTGGACGGGTTCGGGAAAGCGGAGGATGACATGGGAAATCTCCTGGCTGAATGCGGCGGTCGTGCACGTGGCCTGGCCGGCCAGTGCGCACGGGTGTTCCGGGCGGCCGGTGACCGCGGCAGCGCCTTCGGCGAGTACCTCGGTGTGCTCCTGCTGGTCGTGGCCATCACGACGGCGGTCGTGACGACGGGCGCCGGCAGCATCGGCGAGAAGTTCAAGAACGGGATCGGCGGCGCGGTGGACAAGATCGTCAACAGCGGCGGAGACAAGCCCGCGCCGGCGGAGAGCGGGTCGGCCACGCCCAAGCCCTCGCCTTCTTCGACCAACTAGCGGACCGGCGGCCTGAACGGCGGCCGCCGTCCGGCCTTGTGAACGCCGGCCGAAGACCTGGGATACAAAGAAGCAAGAGTGGGCGTAGTGAGACGACGCATTCTGCGTGGTGAGGACGAGGGCGGCGCTCAGCTGACCCTCCTTCTCGCCATGGTGGGGGTGCTTTTCCTCGTCCTTCTCGTCGTCCGCGTCGCGCACGCGAACGACATGCGGTCCAAGGCTCAGACGGGGGCGGACGCGGCAGCGCTGGGGGCGCTGGCGCCCCTCCGCGACGAGGCGATCAGGCTGGCCCGGAGCGGCACCGATCCGGCCGGGATCGGGTTCTGGGCGGCGGACGGCTCGGCGGCGAAGTCGCGCGAGTACGCCTGGCGGAACGGCACGACGCTGGTGGGCCAGCCGCTCGTGTCGGGGGTCCTCGGGCACACCGCCAAGGCCACGGTGGTGACCCAGGACTGCCAGCCCCTCGAGCGGGGGGAGAAGTCGTCCGAGTCGGTGCGGTGCGCCGACGAGAACGGGCGCGACGGCAAGGGCCGCAGGGGCGCGGCGGCGGCGATCGCCCGGCTGACCCTGCCCGGCTGCATGTACGAGGCGCGTCCGCGCAAGCACAAGGACGAGAACCAGATCGACCCGACCGCGCTGGTGTGCGGAGGCGTCACGGTCTGGCGGTCCGACGTCGGTCCCACGAACTACTCCGCGGTCTCCCCCCTGTTCAAGGTGCGGCTGGTGGAGCGCGAGGACGACTGCTCGTTCGGTGGTTCGGCGGCGCAGCCCGCGGCCGGCGGCGACGCCTCCGACATCCCCGCCGACTACCTCAAGATCTACCGGGACGCCGGTAAGCGGTCCGGCATCCCCTGGACCCTGCTGGCCGGCGTCGGGAAGATCGAGACCGACCACGGCCGGTCGAACCTGCCCGGCGTGCACGGCGGCGAGAACTACGCCGGCGCCGGCGGCCCCATGCAGTTCCTCGCGCCGACCTGGTCGTCGTACGGCGTCGACGGGAACAACGACGGGAAGAAGAACCGCTACGACCCGGCGGACGCGATCCCCGGGGCCGCGAACTACCTGAAGGCGTCCGGCGCGCCGCAGAACGAGCGCAAGGCCCTGTGGGCCTACAACCACTCCACCAAGTACGCCGACGACGTCCTGTCCTGGGCCAGGCGCTACGGCGGCGGTGGGTTCGGGGTGTCCCCGGCGACGCCGGTCGCGGTCGAGTGCGGCGACTCAGGCGGGTTCGTCGGCGCCGACGTGAAGATCCCGCCGGGCATCGCCGGCAGGATCATCGCTTTTGCCCGCGCGCAGCTCGGCAAGCCGTACGTGTGGGGCGCCGCCGGTCCCAACTCCTTCGACTGCTCGGGGCTGGTCATGCAGGCGTACCGGGCGGCGGGCATCGCCATCCCCCGGGTCACCACGCCGCAGTGGAACCAGACCCCGCACATCCCGAACGGCACCGAGCAGCCCGGCGACCTGATCTTCCTGCACTACGGCGGCAGCATCTACCCGGGCCACGTCGCCCTGGTCATCGGCAACGGCCAGATGATCGAGGCGCCGCGTCCCGGCAAGAACGTCCAGCTCTCGTCGTACAAGGGCAACTCCCACATCGTCGGCTTCACCCGCCCCTTGACCCGTTCCGCCGCCGCATGACCGAGGGGGACGCGGGACGGCGGGTGACGGCGGGGCCAGGTGGGTCCGGCGGGCGCGGGTCAGCGGGCGGGAGTGACGGCGGGAGTGCTCGGCGCGCTCCTGCGGCCCGCGTCGTCGATCGCGGTGATGGTGAAGCCGTACTGCACGCCGCTCCGGGCGCCCGGGTAGACGGTCGTCTGGACGGCGGCGCCGTCGATGACCGTCGGGTCGCCCGGGGGCACCGTGCGCGGCTCCAGTCGGGCCGCGCCCGCGCCGATCGGGACGATCAGGTAGCTGATCGCGCCGGGGACCTCCGCCCAAGAGACGGTGATGGTCGCACCGCCGGTCGCCATGGCCCGCACCCGGGTGGGCGTGCGAAGGATGTCACCGGACTGGGACCCGGCCCCCGGCCAGGGGACGGGTGCCTGCTGCGCGCCCGCGAGCGAGGGGGCGCCGCCCGAGGGGGCCGCGGACCCGGACGGCCCGCCCTTCGAGGCGGAGCCGTCCTCCCCGGTGCCGGAGCCGTGGGAGAGCAGCGCCCAGCCACCTGACCCGATCAGCACGCCGACCGTGAGCGCGGCGGCCACCGCGATGCTCGTCCGCTCCCGCCTGCCCTCCAGGTCCGGCCTGCGGGCGGGGAGCCCGGACGGCGAGCCCGGACGGCGCGGTCTCACCGGCCGCGAGCCGCCGGCCGCCGTCAACGTGCGCGCGGACGCCGAAGCGGACGCGAACGCCGGTGCCGGCTGGGGCGCGGACGCCGGTTCGGGCACCGGCTCGGGCACGGCGGACGGCCGCAGGGGAGGGACCGGCGCGGGCCGCGGCACTTGGGGCGGCGCCGGATCGCCGCCGACTTGGTACGGGGCCGGCGGGACCTCATCCAGCGGGGCAGAGGATTCCATAGGGGCCACCCGCCTTCACCCAGAAATGACCTGTTTACAGATGGATGAAACCAATGTAGGTGAGTACATGATCAGTGAGCAAGAGGCGGGGGTGTGCCGGTTCGTGCCGGGATCCCGGGGGTGAGTGGCACAGGTGGCCGCCGATTAACGTCCTGAAAACAGCCTCTTAACTGGGAATTAACCCTTGGCGCGGCGGGCCGGCTTGGGTCCCTGGGCCCATGGCCGACCGCGATGATCATGCGAGCCTGCTTCGCGTGCACGCCCTTCAGACGACCGAGAAGCAGCCGCCAGGGCCGCCGGATTCGGGTTCCGGACAGGCCGAATATCTGGCCCTCCTCCTCCTCGTCGTTGTGATCACTGTCACTCTCGTCTCGGGCGCCGTCGGCATCCGGCTCGCCCACGGCATCCAGGTCGCGATCTGCCGCCTGCTGGAGGTCGGCGGCCTGGACGCGGTCTGCGACGCGGGGACGGGCCCGTCCCGCCCCTCGGGCGCGGCGCGGGACCCGGACGAGCCCATCACCCCCTGCGTGGCCGGGATGGAGTCGGCGTACCTGGAGGAGACGCTGACGGTCCCGACCAAGCGCATCGACGTGCGGACCAACAGCCGCGGCACCGTGCAGCTGATCGAGAAGGTCGGGCCGGACGGCCGGCGGTTCTGGGACGTCATGGACTTCACCTGGGGCGAGGCGGGGGTGTCCAGCCCCGAGATCGGCGACTCGAAGTTCAAGTACGGGGTGTGGGGCGGGCTCGACGTCACCAACGGCAAGGGCTACCGCTTCACCGATGAGGCCGCCGCGCGCGCGTTTCTCAAGGACCTGACCGGCCACCGGATCGGGAACGCCGCCAAGTTCACCGTGCGCACCAATCCGATCACGGGCGGGCTGTCCTGGTTGCTCGGCAAGATCCCGAAGGTGGGGAAGGCCTACGACCGCTGGATCGGCGGGAGCGAGCCGGACGGCGAGGCCGCGATCGACTACGTGGACGGCGGCATCACCGGCGGGGGCAAGGGCGAGCTGGACCTCGGCCCGGTGAAGTTCCCCTTCAAGGGCCGGGGCTGGTGGGTGCAGGGCACCCAGAACGACCGTGAGAGCGGGCAGAAGACCACCTACGTCACCCAGCGCGGGGAGGCCGAGATCGGGGTCTCCATCGATCTCGCGAGCATCTGGCGGGGGCTGCCCAAGGGGGTGGAGGAGCGGGCCGCCGCCGGGATGGACGACGCGCTCGACCTGGCCATGACCCTGATCGTGAAGCGGCTCGGGCAGGAGCTCGGCGACGGGTTCGTGATGCCGCCCCGGCAGCGCGCCGAGATCAAGAAGGCGATCAGGGTGAACCCGAGCGGCGGCCTCAACTACAAGCACCGCGGCGGGGCGACCGCGTCGTTCACCGTCGACCGGCAGGGCCGCCCGGTCCGGCTGGTCAGGACCTCCTACGGCCAGGACGTCGTCTACTTCAGGGCGGACGGCAAGGCCAAGGTCGACGGCGAGGGCGTCCACGCCGAGGGCACCGCCGGCCGGCAGTGGATTATCCACGCGCAGCGGACGCAGACCGACCGCGCGCTGTCCTACTCCGACCCCGCCGACCGCAGGGTCATCGAGGAGTACGGGCGCACCGGGGACGAGCGGATGCTGGACGCCTACTTCGCCGTCGGTGGCGGCACGATGTCCCGCCTGACCTACGACAACACCGGCGAGACCGAGAAGGAGGAGGCCAAGGGCGGGACCAAGGGCGCGGCCAAGGGGAAGCGGCGCAGTCACCTCGGGGTCTACGAGGTCGCCCGCGAACGGGAGAAGCACACAGTGCAGAGCGCCGAGTACTACAAGCCCGACCGGGGGTGGGTGCCATGGACGCGCTGCCACTGAGCGACCGGATCCCCGGTCCCCGGCAGCGGCCCGGAGGCTGACATGACGAACCGGCGCTCATCCAGGCGGCATTCGTCAGGGCGGTACTCGTCAGGGCGGTACTCGTCCTTGCGGCGCGCGGCCGGGCTGGTGGCGCGCGGTGCGGCGATCTCGCTCGCCGGTCTCGCGGTCGCCGCGGCGGTCGTGGTCCTGGTCGCGGTCGCCGCGCCGGGCCTCGCGGTGTCCGACGGGTTCTGGTGGGGTTCGGCGGTGGCGGCCGTGCTGCTCCAACTCGGCCTCGGCTACGCGGGCACCCGACGGCCGCTGCGGTACTCGGCGTCCGACCTGTACGAGCCGCCCCGCGCGGTCGCCGGGGCCGGGCCCGTGCTGGTCGCGGTCGCGGCGCACCTCGGCCTCGCGGTCCAGGGCGAGGTGACGGCCGGGGTGCTCCCCATGTGCGCGGCGGTGCTCGGCGCCGCCGCGGCCCTTATCCTCCCCGCGCCGCGCCGGAAGCGGCCCAGGGGCTGAGACTCGCGGGCAGTGCCTCCGGCCCGCGCCTCCCAGGTCCGGGGCTCCAGGACCCGAGACCCTATTGGAACCGTCCACATTTGGGTCCTGAGGCTCGCGCGCCCCGATGTCGCTCACGGATTCGATGGTGTGAACTGATATTCGTGCGCCATTAACACCGCGGAGGCATTCGTGTACCGGGATCGCGGCAGTGCGGGAGCCGGCTACATCGGTGTGCTGATGCTCGTCCTGGCCATCACGGGCGTGGTGGTGACCGCCGCGGTGCCGGGGACCTTCAAGGGCGGGATCAACGTCGCGGTGTGCAAGCTGCTGAGCGCGGGCGGCATGAGCGAGGACTGCGAGTCGGGCAACGGGGACGTGGGCGACCCCGTCTCGGCGCCGGGGCAGAGACCCTCGCAGCTCGCCCCGCTGCCCTGCATCTCCGGCCGCACCTTCAACACCGACATGGTGAGCAGCCAGTACCTCTTCTACAACCGGGAAAAGGACAAGTGGGAGCTGGCCACCCGCTTCAAGGACGACCCGGATGACCCCGACGACCCCAACGACGACCCGAACGACCCCAACGACGACTCCCCGGACGACAAGGGCGAGTCCATCGCGGTGCAGAGCTGGGACGGCGTGGGCAACGGCGCCGGGATCGAGGGCGGCTTCGGCAAGGGCGACGGCGGGATCACCATCGGCGTCGGGCAGAAGTGGGTCGCCGCCGACTACGACGAGTGGATGTTCAAGAACCAGGCGCAGCGCGACGAGTTCGAGCGGGAGACCGAGGTGGAGCGGAAGAAGCTCGAAGGCGCCCGCGCCCGCCAGCAGTACCGGGGGCTCCAGCTCCGGCCGGACGGAAGCCCGAAGGAAGAGGTCATCGACCCCGACGAGGCCGCGTACAACGTCGCCAAGCGGATGAAGATCCCGTACAAGCGGTACTACGGCGAGGGGACCAACCCCCATTTCAACGCGGGTGCCAGCTACAAGTCCGGGCAGGCCGGCGGCGCCATGGACGGGTACTACATCGACGGCGACGCCCTGCTCGCACCGGACGGCAAGACCGACGGCTCCTACACCGGTTACAAGCGCTACTTCGGCGGCAACTCGATCGAGGTGGGCTTCGGCAAGGACGCCAAGCTGACCACGCAGAAGAAGTTCGACCTGGGGAAGCTGCTCGCGCCGGCCGGTATCGAGCCCGGGGTGGGCTTCAGCGCGTCGGGCCGCTACGACACGACCAAGCGGTACATCGTCGGCGTTCAGCGCGACAAGCTGGGCAAGCCGGTCAACCTGATGCTCTACCGGGAAGACGGCTGGACGGTCAACCTGTCCGTCAGCGGGAGCGCGAAGTTCAACGGTCAGGTGCAGCCGAAGGGCAAGGGGAAGGGCAGCGGCTCGGGGGGCAAGTCCTTGATCCCGCTCTCCTGGGGCAAGATGTCGTTCGAGCAGACCGACATCCCGCTCACCGGCAACCCCGAGCTCGCGAAGATCGCCGAGAAGATCAACAACGTCAGCGGGGTGAGCACCCGCGATCCCGCGGCGGGCCAGGACCTGACCCCGAAGGAGGCCGAGGTGCTCCGGAAGGCGTTCCGTGACACCGGCCGGGTCGCGGTCACCGAGTTCGACCGCTACAACGAGCACGACGGCTCCGAGTTCGCCCTCAACGGCGGTAAGAAGGGCTGGGACGTCACGCTCTACAAGAAGGTGGAGCTGCACGACATCGAGAACCTCAAGAAGCGGGACGCCTTCTTCATCGACCCGGTGACGGGGAAGAAGGTTCCGTGGAAGGACTGCGGACGATGACGCGGAGGCGCCGCCGCGTCATCGTGGCCGCGGTGGCGGCCGTGGTCGTGCTGGTCGTGACGGCGGTGCTGGCCGTCTCGTGCTCGGGCGGTGACGACGAGCCCTCGAAACAGCGTCCGGCCGCTGTGACCTTGGACACGACGCTGGTCCCGTACAAGGGCGATGGATTCAGCGTGAGCTATCCGCGCGGCTGGCGGAAGTTCAGCGGCCTGACCGTCGTGCAGGACGCGCAGTTCGAGGTCGGGGTGCTGCGCTCGCCCGAGTTCGGGCCCGAATCCTCGCTGGACGTGCTCGTCGGGAACGCCGCGTTCCCGCTGTCGGTCCTCGTCGACGACTGGCTCGAGGTGGGCACCCGGTTGGCCGACTTCAAGCTCGAATCCAAGAGACAACTGCTGGTCAGCGACGTGATCGCCTACGAGGTGCGGACCTCCTACCGGATCGAGCGCAAGGGCGGCGGTACGCTGCCGGTCCGCCAGGTGGACGTGTTCGCGGTGACGGCGAAGAAGCGGCTCGTGGATGTGCGCGTCACCGTCACCGCCGACCGCTACAACGACACCGCTCCGCTCATCCGGTCGATCGTTTCCTCCTTCCGACCCAGGTGAGGTCTGTCCGAACGGCTGTCAAGCCGCTCGGTCAAGGACCTCGGGGCCCTTGTGTCGGACGCCGGTGGCCATTTCAATGATCAGCATCATGTCCACCGGAGACGACGGCGCCGATATCCCGCCCATGCCGTTCAACCTGCCCGGCGGCCCCGCTGGCCAGGGCGGCGCCGAGCAGCCCGGCGAGGCGCCTGCCGCGCCATCGCCAGAACCCGCACGTCCAGAACCCGCACGTCAAGAGCCCCCACGCCCGGAGTCCGCGGAGCCGCCCCCCGCCCCCCAGGCATGGCCGCCGTCCGACGAAGGTGACTCCGGAGACGACGAGCCGCCGGCCCCGGCGTACGGCGCCCCCGCCGCAGATCCACCGGCGCCCTCCGTCGCGGGACCACCCGCGCCTCCTGCCGCGGAACCACCAGCGGCCCCCGTTGTGGAAGCACCGGCGCCCCCCGTCGTGGAACCACCGGCGCTCGCCGCCCCGGAGGCATCGCCGCCCGCCGCGCCCGAGGCACCGGCGGCCTCCGCCCCGCCGCCTGCTCCGCCGCCGCGCTCCACGCGGACCCCGACCCTCTCCTTCCCCGTGGGGAAAGGCTCCGCATCCCCGCAGCCGCCCACACCCCCGCAAGCCCCAGCACCCGCGCCTGCGCCCGAGCCGGGCCAAGGCCCCACGCCTCCGCAGGCATCCACGCCCGCGCCCGCGCAGGACTCCGCGCCCGCGCAGGACTCCGCGCCCCCGCGGGGGCCTGCGCCCGTGCCCCCGCTCGCTCCGCCGGCGCGTGCCGCAGGTCCCAACCGCCCGCCGCCCGCGCCGCCACCGCCACCGATGGCTGCACCCACCCCTACGCCCCCACCCCCACCGAGCCCCGCCCCCACTCCTCACCCGAGCTCGCGGCCCCGCCCGCAGGCCGTCCCTCCACCAGTCCCAATGCGGAGACCCGGCCAGGGACCCCAAGCCGGGCCCGGGGCCCCGTCCTCTCATCAGGGGACGCCAGGAACGCCGGGAATGCACGGGATGCCAGGCGTGCCTGGGACGTCCGCGACCCCGCCCGGAGCCCCACCCGGACCCTCGTTCGGGCCCCCCATGCCAGGCGGCGCTCCGCCCTCGGGGGCGGTCAAGCGGCAGAAGCGCCCGAAGGAGCGGAAGCCGAAGAACCGCCCGAAGTCCGTCGAGGTGTCGGGCTGGCTGATCAAGGTCCCGACCTGGGCGTCGATGCCGCTGCTGGTCGGGACGGTCGCCGCGCTGCTGCTGGCGGCGGGCGCGTTCATCGGTGTGTCCACCCTGGGCGGCGGCTGCGGCTCCCGGATGCGGCTGAGCATCGCCGCCGATTCCGGCGTGGCGCCCGCGCTCACCGAGCTGAGCCGCCGGTTTAACGAGGACGACGGCAACAAGGTCGACGGCAAGTGCGTCGAGGTCACGGTGAACGCCGCGCCCTCACCGTCCATCGCCATGGCGATCGGCGGGGACGGCCCGGCGGTCCGGCTCGCGGCCGACGTCTACGTCCCGGACTCCTCGCTCTGGCTGGAGCCCGCGGCCCGCGCCGCCGAACGGAACCGGATCGCGGTCCCGAAGCCGGCCGGCTCGGTGGCCACCTCGCCCGTCGTGCTCGTCCGGCCCAAGAACGCGGCCTCGGCGGGCGCGGCCCTGAGCTGGCGCAGCCTGCAACCCGGACCGGGCGGCTCGCCGTACGCGCTGCGCATCGTGGACCCCGAGCGGGACGCCACCGGGCTCGCCGCGCTGATCAAGGTGCGGGAGGCGGCCGGCGGCGGCGAGCGGTCCGCGTCCGGGTTCGCCAGCATCCTCGACGGCGGCAAGGACGCCGTGGCGCCGGACGTGGCGAGCGGGTTCGCCGCGCTCGCCCAGGCCGGCAACCGGACCCCCGTCCTCGCCGCGTCGGAGCAGGCCCTCTGGAAGCAGGCCCGCGCGGGCGGCGCGCCGATCACGCCGGTCATCCCGGCGGACGGCACGATGAGCCTCGACTACCCGTTGATCGTCCCCGCCCCCGGCAAGGCCGAGGCGGCCGGCGCGTTCCTCCGCGCGATCGGCACCGAGCGCGGCGCGGCGGAGCTCGCCAAGGTGGGGCTCCGGGCGGCCGGCAAACCGCCCGCGCGCACCGTCTCGGCGGTCACCGGCGTCGCCCCGCAGGTGTCGGGGCCGTCCGGGGCCACTCCGGGCCTGGCGGTCCAGTCGCTGGAGATGTGGCGGCGGATGCGGCTCGGCACCCGGATGCTGACCGTGATCGACGTGTCCGGATCGATGCTGGAGCAGGTGCCCGGCACCGGCAGGACCCGGATGCAGATCACGGCCGGCGAGGTCGAGCACGGCATGGCGATGCTGTCGGACGGCACCGAGATCGGCGTGTGGTCGTTCTCCACCGGCATGGACGGGCCGCGCCCGTACCGCGAACTGGCGCCGATCGCGCCGCTCGGCCAGACCACCGACGGCGGCACCCACCGCGCGAGCGTCGGGCAGGCCCTCGGCCGGATCCGGGCCAAGCCCGACGGTGACACCGGGCTGTACGACACCGTCCTCGCCGCCTACCGGAAGGTGAAGTCCGGCTACCGCGACGACATGATCAACATCGCGCTGGTGCTGACCGACGGCCGCAACGACTTCGCCGGGGGCATCGACGAGCAGACGCTGCTGGCCGGGCTGAAGCGCGAGTACGACCCGTCGCGTCCGGTCCAGGTCGTCGGCCTGGCGTTCGGCCCGGACGTCGACATGGCCGCCCTGGAGCGGATCGCCAGGTCGACCGGCGGCGCCGCGTACCGGATCAACAAGCCGATGGAGATCCGGACGCTGTTCCAGCGGTCGGCCGCGTTCAAGATGTGCGACGACCCGGCCAACTGCCCGGCGGCGGAGTGATGCGGACCCGTCCGCTGAGCGCCTGATGAACGCGCATCTCTGGACCGCCGTGGTGACGCTCCCGGCCGGACTGCTGCTCGGGCTGCGGCTCGCGCCGATGACGGCCCCCTACGCGGGGGAGCCGTCCCGCCGGCGCGGGTTCGCGATGGCGGCGGTCCTGGCCGCGGCGTGCGGCGTGCTCGGCTGGCGGTTCGGCCCGGCGCCCGTCCTGGTGGCGCTGCTGTACCTGGCGGCGGTGGGCACGCTGCTCGCCTTCGTCGACGCCGCCGTCAAGCGGCTGCCGGACCGCTTCACGCTCCCGTCGTACGGGATCGGCGCCGCGCTGCTCGCGCTCGCCGTGCCGTTCACCGACGACGGCCTCCGCAGGTTCGGGTACGCGCTGGCGGGGATGGCCGCGCTCTGGCTCATCTACCTGGTCCAGCACTGGCTGGTGCCGCGCGGAATGGGCGCCGGGGACGTGAAGCTGTCCGGCGTGCTGGGCCTGTACCTGGGCTGGTTCGGGTCGTCGACGTGGGTGGCGGGAATGCTCCTGGGGTTCGTCCTCGGCGGCGTCGCCGGCACCGCCCGGCTGATCGTCCGGCGCGAGCGGAGCACGATTCCGTTCGGCCCGTACATGCTGGCCGGCGCCCTGCTGGCGCTCCTGTTCGCCACCCCCTGACCGCCCTCAGGCACAGGGGTTCCGCCCGGCCGCGACGCCGCCGGTGATCTTGTTGATGGGCGGTGGCGCGAGCCGCGCCCCGTTCTTGCCGATGACGAGCCGCACCCCGTCCTCCGGCCCGTTGCCGCCGGGCGACAGCAGGGCGTCCGGCAGGACGCGGGCGAGCGCGGACGCCTGCCCCTCGGCCACCGGCGCGAACACGATGCGGCTCTCCGGGACGTCGGGTCCGGCCTCGACCTTCTTCGCCACCCGGAAGCCGCGCCGCCCGAGCTGCTTCACCGTCCGCTCGACCTCCTCGTCCGAGCCGCCCGCGTCGACCACCGTCACCCGGACGTCGCCGGGCTCGGCCGGCTTCTGCCGCTCCTCGGCCGGCGCCGCCGGCTCGGCGGGCAGGTCGTTGTCGTGCCGGATCGCCTCGAACAGCGGCTCGGCCCTCTCCCGGTCCCACTGGACCCGGTTGGGGTCGGGCGCGTACCCCTTGACCGGGACGGTCACGAACCGCACCTGCCCGGCGCTCATCCCCTTGACCCCCTCCGCCAGCTTCTTCATGGCGGACAGGTCGAGGTCGTCGTCGGTCGTCATCGACTTGGTGGCGGCCTTGAGGAATGTGTAGGTCTTGGCCGGGTCGGCGAGCACCCTGCCGCTGGTGGCCTTGTCGACCACCGCGGCCATGAACTTCTGCTGCCGCTCGATCCGCTCCAGGTCCGATCCGTCGCCGAGCGAGTAGCGCGCCCGCACGTAGCCGAGGGCGTCGTCGCCCTTGACCGTCTGCTTCCCGGCCTTCAGCGACAGCTCGGCCCGCGGGTCGTTGACGGGCTTGTCGACGCAGATCTCCACACCGCCGAGCGCGTCCACCATCCGCTTGAACCCGGTGAAGTCGACCTGCACGAAGTGGTCGATGTGGATCCCGGTCAGCGACTCCAGCGTCTTCCAGGTGCACGTCGGGCCCGCGAACGCGAACGCGGCGTTGAGCATGCCGAACTGCGCCGGGATCGTGCCGCCCTTCGTCTTCTTGCACGCCGGGATCCTGACCATCGAGTCGCGCGGGAAGCTGATCCCCACCGCCTGGTCCCGGTTCGGCGACAGGTGCAGCAGGATCGCGGTGTCGGACCGCGCCCCCGTCATCCCCGCCGAGGCCCCGTACCGCGCGTTCTCGCCGTCCCGCGTGTCGGACCCGATGAGCAGGACGTTGAGCGACTTGTTCAGCTTCTCGGGCCGGTCGTGCCCGAGCTGCCCGGCGGCGTCCTCGTGGGAGATGCCGCCCATCAAGTCGAAGTAGAGCCCGGTGACCCCGGCCCCCGCGACCAGCAGCACCACGGCCGCCCCCAGCGCGGAACCCCGCACCACCTTCTGCCGCCGCGTCCACTTCTTCCGGCCGCCAGGCTTCTCCGCGGGGACGTCGCCGGCATCGCCGCCGGCCTTCTCCGCCGGGACCGCGCCGGCATCGCCGCCAGGGGCATCGGTGTCCCTCGCGGGGTCTTCGTCGCTCATCCGGTCCCGTCTCGGCCGGCCCCTGTCGAGGCACATGGTCTGCGTGTTCACCAAGGCCGCGCACCCACCACCACCCGCTGGGAGCGCCACCCCTAGTTGGATGCTTAATCCGCCCAAAGTGTTGACACGGCCCCCAAAATTCCCCTTTGCCGCCCACCGTGGCCCTCCGGACGTGGCGCGTCCGCGGTTTCCGTACGATCTCTGTCGTGAGCACGGGGTGGGTCATCGACGGGCGGTTCACGATGCTCGACCGGATCGGGGCGGGCGGGTCGAGCCGCGTCTGGCGCGCCTACGATCACGCGGAGGCGCGGTACTGCGCCGCCAAGCTCGTCCGCCGGCGCGGCCCGACCTCGATGCTCCGCGCCGTGCGGGAACGGGCGCTACGGCTCGCGCACCCGCACGTCCTGACCCCGTACGCGTCGTGCGCCGCGGACGAGGACGTGCTGCTCGCCATGGACCTGGTGCGCGGCGGATCCCTCGAGACGCTGCTGGGGGACTACGGCCGCCTGCCGCCCGCCTACGCCGTCGAGGTGCTGGACCAGCTCCTGGCGGCGCTGAGCCACATCCACCGGGCGGGCGTGGTGCACCGCGACGTCAAGCCGGCCAACCTCCTCCTGGAACCCAGCCCGGTCGGGGCGCCGCACGTCCGGCTGGCCGACTTCGGGATCGCCCTCGGCGACGACGGGGTGCGCCTCACCACGACGGGCTTCACCGTGGGCACACCCGGCTACCTGGCCCCGGAGGTACTGGAGTGGAACCGCCCCGGACCGCGCCAGGACCTCTACGCGGCCGGCATGGTCTGCTGGCGGATGCTGACCGGCGCCGGCGACCCGGTGCCGCGGCAGCGGATCGGCGCCCCGCCGCCGGGAGTCCCTCCGGTGCTCTGGACCGTGGTGGCCCACATCAGCGCGCCCGACCCCCGGGACCGCCCGGTGGACGCCGACGCCGCCCGGCGGGCGCTCGCCGCCCCCCGGTTCCCCCTCCGGCTCCCGGCCCGGACGCTCGACGGCGAACCCCTGCAAATCTTCGACCACCTGGGCCCGCCCCCCGCGCCCCGCTGACGGCCACCGTCCGTACGTGCCCGGGTGATTAGCGGGCGATTAGTCGGCGATAAGCGGACGATAACCGGGAGATAAGGGTTCTTCGTACGGTGACTTCCACCAGTCCGTAGGACGCACAGGGGAGAAACCAGTGAAGCTACGCGCCGCCGCCCTCGCTGCCGGCACGGTGACCGCCGCCACCGTCCTCCTGGCCGGGGGTGCCACGTCGGCCTCCGCCGCCAGCCGCTACCAGACCATCGACCACAACTGGGGCCGGATCGTGTTCGACACCAAGGAGAAGGACTGGAAGGTGTGCGATGAGAAGGCCGACGGCCGCAAGGTCTACGGCGGGTTCAGCTGGAAGTCGGGCGGTAGCTACACCGAGCACCGCGACACGAACGGCGCCAAGAAGGGCTGCGAGTGGGGCGGCCCGCTGGATCCCGACATCAAGTACATGAACCTGTGCATCTCCTCCTACGGCCCCGACGACTGTGAGTGGCGCAAGATCTCGAACTGACCCCTCGCCCCGCCCACGAGCCACGGCCGCAGGAGACGAGGAACGCGGACGAGGGCCGGGGGCGGGGGCGGGGGCGGGGGACGGCGGGACCGGGTGGGGCGGGGACGGCCGGGATCGGGTGGGTCGCCGGGATCAGTGTTGTGCGGTGGAGATCACGACGCGCCGGTTCTTGGCGCGGCCCTGGGGGTCGTCGGAGCCGTCCGGTTTGGTGTTGGAGGCCACCGGCTTGGTCTCGCCGTAGCCGGTGGCCTTCAGCCGGGCGCGGGCGATGCCGCCCTTGGTGGCCAGCCAGTCGACGATGGCCTGGGCGCGCTTCTCGGACAGCCGCTGGTTGGGGCCGGGGTCGCCCTTGGCGTCGGTGTGGCCGTCCACCTGGACGATGCCGCCGCCGGGGGCCTCCTGGGCGAGCGAGGCGGCGACCTTCGCCAGGTCGGCGGCGGCGGCCGGTTTGATGTCGGCCTTGCCGAAGTCGAACAGTACGTCCGCCTCGATGTTGTAGGCGACCTGGTCGTCGCCCTTGAACACCTGGCTCCGGCCGGACTGGTAGCCCTTCAGGACGCTGCTCGGGATGCGCACGCCGGGGACGGCGACGCCCGGGACCCTGACGGCGGGCACGTTGACCGCGGGGACGCACTGCCGCCGGTCGTTGCAGGCCGCTGCGCGGATTACGGCGTCGCGGACCAGGGCGTCGCGGACGACGCCGTCGCGCATCAGGCCGTCGCGGGTGACCGCCTCGATGTACCGGCCGTCGCCGGAGGGCTTGCTCTGGCAGACCTCGTTGCGGGTGACGCCCGCGCGCTGCAACGGAGGCCGGGAGACCTCGGGACGGATGATCTCGGGGACGTCGATGCCGGGGGCATGGACGGCCGGCAGCCGCGCCTCCGGGATCGTCACGCCGGGGATGCCCGTCGCCGGGATCGCCAGCGCGCCCAGGCAGCCGCCGGGCGCCGGCGAGACCTGGACGCACTGCGCGGGGACGCGCTGGGCCGGGATGTCGACGCCGGGAACGGTGGCGGCCGGGACCTTCTGGTCGCCGACCGTCGCCTCGGGGATGTGCACCGGGGCGGTGTGCACGGCGGGGATCTCGACCGCCTGGATGAGCTGCCCTCCGCCGGGACAGGAGGTCGGCTCCGGCGTCGACGGCGTCGACGGCGCGGACGATGCGGGCGCTGGTGCGGACGAGGCGGTGCGGGCCGTGCTGGGAGGCCCGGCGACCGGCTCGGGGTCGCCGCCGCAGGCAGCGCCGAGCAGGACGGTGGACAGGGCCACGGACAGGGCCGCCGTACGGCCGCGCACGCTGTGCTTCATGGTGGTCAGCTCTTCTGGAAGGTGATGTCGACGCGCCGGTTCTTGGCACGGCCTTCAGGGTTGTCCTTGCCGCCCTCGCGGTTGGGGGCGACCGGCTTGGTGGAGCCGTAGCCCTTGGCCTCGATGCGGACGCTCGCGCCGCCCAGCGCGCGCTGCAACTCGGCCTTGACCGCCTCGGCCCGCTGCTCGGACAGGCGCAGGTTGTAGGACGCGGCGCCGATGCTGTCGGAGTGGCCGGAGACCTGGACGGGGTCGCCGGTGCCGCGCAGCCGGGGGGCCAGCTCGGCGATGCGGCGGCGCGCGGAGTCGGTGAGCGTCGCCTTGTCGAAGTCGAACAGCACGTCGGAGGACAGCCGCACGGTGACCCCGGCGCCGCTCTTCTCCTCGGTCTCCAGTGGCAGGATGTTCTCGGCGAGCTGGATGTCGAACACGTGCGCGTCCGGATTGAGGGAGTGCACGGCCTGGGCGATGTTGACGTCGGGCACGGTCGGGTCGGCGCCCGCGACGCCCGGGATCCCGAGGGCGAGCGCGAGCACGGCGCCGACGACGGCCGGACGGCGCGGGAGGCTCATCGCGCGACCGGGATGTTGCGGAAGGTCGGCCACGAGCCGATCTGGACGTCCACCGCCTTGACGTTCTCCGGCGGCGCCGCGTAGGTGTACGCCAGCGTGGCGGTCTGGTTGTTGGCGATGTGCGTGAAGATGTCGTCGCTCTCCAACTTCTTGTGGTCGGAGTCGGCCACCACCACGTACCGCTTGAGGTTGACCGGGTCGATCAGCGCGGTGCCCAGGCTGTTGCCCCCGTTGAGGTTGTAGGGGTTGGGGTTGTCGGGCCCGCCGGCGGGGATGTGCGGGGCGAACTGCACGGTCAGCGTCGCCAGCTTGCCGCTCGCCTTGAGGCCCATGACGGCGATGTCGACCTTGGCCCCCGGGTAGATGGGGGAGTCGAAGGTCGCCTTGACGACGGCGGCGCCGGTGCCGTCCACGCTCGGCTTGCCGCCCTCGACCCCGATGCCGCCGGACACGGCGCCGCCCGCCGTGGAAGCGCCCGCCGTGGAACCGCCCGCTGTGGAACCGCCCGTCGTGGAAGCGCCCGTCTTGGAGCCGCCGGACTTGGACCCGCCGTCGCCGGAGTCGTCGAACATCGAGCACCCCGTCAGCCCGCCGGTCAGCATCAGCGCGGCGGCCGTCAGAGTGGCCGCGCGGTACCTCAGGCGCATGGGTTCGTTCCTTCCGGTCGGAGATGGACGCCGATGGGAACCGGAGCGTCGCATGTGCAAATCTCTGCGTGCGTGGCACCATGGATCAAGGGGAACGATCCTGTGCAAGCGAGAATATAGTGTTTGCAAATGCGAATCGTCAAGGGGGTGTCCGGGTGACTGTGCCCGAGGACACGATCGTCCGGAATCGCGCGTTGCAGACGGAGTGGTACGGAGAGCCGCTCGGAGACCGGGTGCGCCGGCTCCTCGACCGGCTCGGCCTGTCCCAGTCGGGCCTGGCCGGCGTGCTCGGGCTGTCGCCGCCGATGCTCTCCCAGCTGATGTCCGCCCAGCGGGCGAAGATCAGTAATCCGGTCGTGCTGAACCGGCTGCTCGCCGCCGAGGAGCTGGCCTGCGGGCCCGAGTTCGACGCGCTGCCCGCCGCCGAGGTGAAGGAGCGGCTCCGGACGATCCGTGCCGAGGTGGCGGCGACCACTTCCGGCGTCCGGATGGCCACCTCCGATCAGGCGTCGAACGCCCGCCCGGTCGCCGTCGGTGCCGCCGCCGGCGCCTCCGGCGGCGGCCGGCCCGCGGCCGGTCCCGCCGGCGAATCCACCGCCCGCCAGGTGCAGGCGCTGCTGCGCGAGGTCGCCTCCGCGACCGAGATCGAGGCGGCGGCCGGCCTCATCGACACCGACTTCCCCGAGCTCGCCGAGATCCTCCGGATCTACGGGAACGGCCGCACGAGCGAGGCCGAGGCGCACTTCCTCCGGACGCTCGGCAGGTGACGTCCGGGCGGGGCGGGCCGGCGCCGGGGCGCGGGCGGCGTGATCCATTCATGCCCGTTCACGCTCGTGTCGATTCTCCTCGGCCATAACGACTGGTTATGAGAGTCCCGCCGTGTATACGGGGCTTCACGAGGACAAAGTCTGTGGTCAGGGTCACAGCCGGGTGTGGCTGTTATGTATGTCACAGTGCCGCGCGGGTGGAATAGGGTCGCTTCGCTGGAAGCGCACACGAGGCGTCACCGCCCGCATGCGGCGCCGTCTCCGGCCGGGGCGCGACGGCCGCGAGAGTGCGCTCGCCCGTGTGACGGGGGATCCCGATGACCCGAGCTCAGGAGAGCGATCGATGAGCACTGTGGAGGCGCCGGCCCAAGCTCGCGCCCAAATCAAGGAACGCACGCTCCGCAAGGACGACTGGCGGCTCTATCCGACCACCACGGTCGTCATCTTCTCGGCGTGGGTGATCTACGCGACCGTGCGCGCCTTCTGGGGCGCCGCGTTCTACGTCCCGGAGTTCCACTACCTGACGCCGTTCTACTCCCCCTGCCTGAACGACATCTGTAGCAGTGTCACGCTCGACGGGCACACCGGCGACGCGGCGGAGTTCGGCACGTTCCTCCCGGCGGCCACCAGGGGCTGGATCCCGTTCGCGGCGCTGTCGCTGCCGTTCCTCCTGCTGTTCCGGCTGACCTGCTACTACTACCGCAAGGCGTACTACCGCTCGTTCTGGCGCTCGCCGGCGGCGTGCGGCGTCGCCGAGACGCGGTCGAAGTACACCGGCGAGCGGCGGTTCCCGCTGATCGGCCAGAACCTGCACCGGTACTTCTGGATCGCCGCGGGTCTGGTCTCCCTGATCAACACCTATGACGCGATCCGCGCCTTCCACGGCGAGGACGGCGGGTTCGGCATCGGGCTCGGCACGCTGATCCTGGTCGCCAACGTGGTGCTGCTGTGGCTGTACACGCTCTCGTGCCACTCCTGCCGGCACGTCGTCGGCGGACGGCTCAAGAACTTCTCCAAGCACCCGTTCCGCTACTGGATGTGGGGCCAGGTCTCCAAGCTCAACCAGAAGCACGGCAGCTACGCCCTGATCACCCTCGGGTCCTTGGTGGTGGCCGACCTGTACGTCGCGCTGGTCGCCAGCAACACCATCTCCGACCTGCGAATCTTCAACTAAGAGGCGGCGCAAGATGACCGAGATCGAAAGGCACTCCTACGACGTCGTGGTGATCGGTGCCGGTGGCGCCGGGCTGCGCGCGGCGATCGAGGCCCGCCTCCAGGGCAAGAAGACGGCGATCATTTCCAAGTCGCTGTTCGGCAAGGCCCACACCGTGATGGCCGAGGGCGGCGCCGCCGCCGCGATGGGGAACGTCAACCCCAACGACAACTGGCAGGTGCACTTCCGCGACACCATGCGCGGGGGCAAGTTCCTCAACAACTGGCGGATGGCCGAGCTGCACGCCAAGGAGGCCCCCGACCGGGTCTGGGAGCTGGAGCACTGGGGTGCGCTGTTCGACCGCACCAAGGACGGCAAGATCAGCCAGCGCAACTTCGGCGGGCACGAGTACCCGCGGCTGGCGCACGTCGGCGACCGGACCGGCCTGGAGCTGATCCGCACCGCGCAGCAGAAGATCGTCGCGCTCCAGCAGCAGGACCACGCCGAGCACGGCGACTACGACGCGCGGCTCAGGGTGTGGGCCGAGACGACGGTGACGCGGCTGCTCATGGACGGCGACCGGATCGCGGGCGTGTTCGCCTACGTCCGCGAGACCGGCAAGTTCGTGGTGTTCGAGGCCCCGGCCGTGGTGCTGGCCACCGGCGGCATCGGCAAGGCGTTCAAGGTCACCTCCAACTCCTGGGAGTACACCGGCGACGGTCACTCGCTGGCGCTGCTGGCGGGCGCGACGCTGCTCAACATGGAGTTCGTCCAGTTCCACCCGACCGGGATGGTCTGGCCGCCGTCGGTCAAGGGCATCCTGGTGACCGAGTCGGTCCGCGGCGACCGCGGGGTGCTCAAGAACTCCGACGGCAAGCGGTTCATGTTCGAGTACATCCCCGAGGTCTTCAAGACCCAGTACGCCACCTCCGAGGAGGAGGGCGACCGCTGGTACGACGACCCCGAGAACAACAAGCGGCCCCCCGAGCTGCTGCCCCGCGACGAGGTCGCCCGCGCGATCAACTCCGAGGTCAAGGCCGGCCGCGGCTCGCCGCACGGCGGGGTGTTCCTCACCGTCGTCGACCGGATGCCGGGCGGCGCCGCCGAGATCGTCAGGCGGCTGCCGTCGATGCACCACCAGTTCAAGGAGCTGGCCGACGTCGACATCACCACCGAGGCGATGGAGGTCGGCCCGACCTGCCACTACGTGATGGGCGGGGTGGAGGTCGACCCCGACACCGCCGCCGCGCTCGTCCCCGGGCTGTTCGCGGCGGGCGAGGTCGCGGGCGGGATGCACGGCTCCAACCGGCTCGGCGGCAACTCCCTCACCGACCTGCTGGTCTTCGGCCGGCGGGCCGGGCTCGGCGCGTCCGAGTACGTCGACTCGCTGCCGGAGCGTCCCACGGTGCCCGGGGCCGAGGTCGAGGCGGCCACCGCCGAGGCGCTCGCCCCCTTCGAGCGCGCGGGCGGCGAGAACCCCTACGCGGTGCACGCCGAGTTGCAGCAGACCATGAACGAGCTGGTCGGCATCATCCGCAAGGAGGGCGAGCTGGAGCAGGCCCTGGAGGCCCTGGAGAAGATCAGGGAGCGGGTCGCGAACGTCAGCGTCGACCCGGTCGCGGTGAACGACGGCCGCGGCTACCACCCGGGCTGGCACCTCGCGCTCGACCTGCGCAACATGCTGCTGGTCTCCGAGGCCATCGCCAAGGCGGCGCTGGAGCGGCAGGAGAGCCGCGGCGGGCACACCCGCGACGACCACCCGGGCATGTCGCCCGAGTGGCGCAAGGTCAACCTGGTCTGCCGGCTCGCCGGCGACCCGGCCGCCCCGCACGTCGAGCTGAAGCACCAGCCGATGGAGCCGATGCGCGGCGACCTGCTCGGGCTGTTCGAGAACGACGAGCTGAAGAAGTACCTCACCCCCGAGGAGGTGCCGGCCGGAGCCGCCGCCGAGGCCGGGGCCGCGGGGGACGGCGGCGGGGCGACGGCCGCCGGAGCCGAGAACCAGGAGGGCGACCGATGAGCTACGAGGCCAAGTTCAAGGTCTGGCGCGGCGACGACGGCGACGGCGAGCTCACCGACTACGCCGTGGAGGTGAACGAGGGCGAGGTCGTCCTCGACATCATCCACCGGCTCCAGGCCACCCAGGCCCCCGACCTCGCCGTCCGGTGGAACTGCAAGGCAGGCAAGTGCGGGTCGTGCTCGGCCGAGGTGAACGGCATGCCGCGGCTGATGTGCATGACCCGGATGTCGACGTTCGAGCCGGACGAGACGATCACCGTCACCCCGATCCGCACCTTCCCGGTGATCCGGGACCTGGTCACCGACGTCTCGTTCAACTACGAGAAGGCGCGGGAGATCCCCTCGTTCGACCCGGGCGACGTCGCGCCGGGCGACATCCGCATGCAGCAGGTGGACGTCGAGCGCTCGCAGGAGTTCCGCAAGTGCATCGAGTGCTTCCTGTGCAACAACGTCTGCCACGTCATCCGCGACCATGAGGAGAACAAGCCCGACTTCGCCGGGCCCCGGTTCCTCATGCGGATCGCCGAGCTGGAGATGCACCCGGCCGACGTCGGCGACCGGCGTGAGATCGCGCAGACGGACCACGGTCTCGGCTTCTGCAACATCACCAAGTGCTGCACCGAGGTCTGCCCCGAGCACATCAAGATCACCGACAATGCGCTGATCCCGTTGAAGGAACGGGTGGTCGGCCGCAAGTACGACCCGGTGGTGTGGCTCGGCAGCAAGCTCGGCATCGTCAAGAAGGGCCAGGACACCCCCTCGGCCTGACGGCCGCCCCGGAACCGCCCGAGGGCGTCCGGACGCCCGCCGCACGATCGCGCCCCCTGCCGCCCCCGGTGGCAGGGGGCGTGGTCGTTCCCCCATGATGACGGCGGGCGGCGTGCCCCCGTCACCGCCGCCCGCCGTACCGCCGTTCCCCAGAACGCCGTGGACGCTAACGGCCTCACGGCCCCATACGTCGCGATTCACTCTCGCGCGTCCGACAAGCGGTGAATAGGGAGAAGTGCACACAACGCGTGATGCATTCGTGATTGCGGTCCGCGCCCCGGGCGGCTGGGTTCCCTTTAGCGTGGTCGGCATGAGCGCCCTCGAACCGGGCTCGTTCCTCACCGAGCTGACCCCGGTGGAACGCGACGACCTGGAATCACGCGCCCGGGTCCGTGACTTCGATCGGGGAGAGACCCTCTTCGGCGAGGGGGAGGAGTCCAATTGGGTGGCGGTCCTGCTGAAAGGCCGGGTGAAGGCGTTCTCCTACCGGGAGAACGGCGGCGAGGCACTGCTCGCGGTGCGCGGCGTGGGCTCGCTTCTGGGGGAGGTGGCGGCGATCGACGGGCTGCCCCGCTCGGCGACGGTGGCCGCCCTGGAGCCGGTGCAGACGCTCGTGCTGACCGCGGACGAGTTCATGGCCTTCCTCCGCGCACACGGCCGGGTCTCGATCCTGATCATGCAGATGCTGTGCCAGCGGTGGCGGGACGCCGACCGCAAGCGGATCGAGTTCGGCATGTTCGACGCGACCGGGCGGGTGGCCGAGCGCCTGGTCGAGCTGGCCGAGCGCTTCGGCGCCCCGTACCGGAGCCGCACCACCGGCGAGGAGAGCGTGCGGATCACGCTCAACCTGTCGCAGGAGGAGCTGGCGGGCTGGGTCGGCGCGTCCCGCGAGGCGGTCAGCAAGGCGCTGCGCACCCTGCGCGGATACGGCTGGATCGAGACCGGCCGGCGCCGGGTGATCGTCCACGACCTCCAGGCGCTCCGCCGCCACGCCCGCTGACCCCGCCTCGCGCCTCCCGGGGCGCGGGCCGGCCGGGCCTCCGCGCCGGACATGCAGACGGGCGTGTCTGACCTGGCGTAACGGCAGGGCGCCGCAAAGTGGGCCGGGACGGGGGCCGTACCCTGTGCAGGATGCAGCTACAGCAGCTCTCCTACTTCGTCGCGGTCGCGGAGGTGCGGCACTTCACCCAGGCGGCGGAGATCCTGCGTGTGGCGCAGCCCTCGCTGTCCAAGCAGATCCGCGCGCTGGAGACCGAGCTGGGCGCCTCGCTGTTCAGCCGAGCCCGCGGCAACATCACGCTGACCCCGGCGGGCGAGGCGCTGCTCCCGCTGGCCAAGCGGATACTGGCCGACGTCGATACCGCGCGGCTTGAGGTGCAGGAGCTGGCGGGACTGCGGCGCGGACGGGTCCGTCTCGGCGCGACGCCCTCGCTGTGCGCGGGGCTGCTCGCCGACGTGCTGCGCCGCTTCCACGACGCCTACCCCGGGATCCGGCTGCTGGTGGAGGAGGGGGGCTCGCGCGACCTGGTGCGGGAGCTGACCCGGGGGTCGCTGGACCTGGCGCTGGTGATCCTGCCGCTGCACGGTGATCCGCCGCTGGAGACGACCCCGATCCTGCGCGAGCACCTGGTCGTGGCGTCCCCGGCCGGGACGTCGCCCGCGCAGGTGCCGCGCCGCGCGCACCTGCGGATCGAGGACCTGCGGAACCGTCCGCTGGTGATGTTCCGTTCGGGCTACGACCTGCGCGAGGCGACCATCGGCGCGTGCCGGGCGGCGGGGTTCGAGCCGAGGTTCGCGGTCGAGGGCGGCGAGATGGACGCGGTGCTGCGCTTCGTGGAGGCGGGCCTCGGCATCGCGGTGGTGCCGAGCATGGTGCTCGCCGGCCGCCCCGGCCTGCGCGGGACCCCGCTCGTCCTGACCGAACGGTCCAACGGCCCCGGCCCGGACGTCCCCGCGGACGCCGGCGCCGTGGGCGGGCAGCAGCTCCGGCGCGCGCAGCCGCCGCCCGACCTGTTGCGCACGATCGCGCTGGCGCGGCGCAAGGACGTCCAGCCCACCCATGCGGCGCGGGCCTTTCAGGACACCCTGATGACCTTCCTCGTCGAGGCGGCGCTGGCCGGCAGCCTCCCGGCCGGGGTGGAGACCCTGGTCAGCGCCTGACCTTCGCGGGCCTCCGCCCCGGCCGCTCCGCCCTGGTCTCCCCGCGGGTGGCCGTCCCGGCGGGGTCAGCCTCCGTAGTTGAGCTTGAGGCCCGGACGGGGCCACTCGGCCTTCAGCAGCTTCCCGGTGCTGGACGCGGTGATGTAGGCGGTGCGCATGTCCGGGCCGCCCCAGCAGATGTTGGTGATCCCGGGGTCGTCGTCCACGTCGATCTCGACGAAGTCCACCAGCTTGCCCTTCGGGCTCACCACGGAGATCCCGGAGTGGATCATCGAGGCGACGCAGACGTTGCCGTGCCCGTCGACGCCGAGGGAGTCGAAGTTGGTGTAGTCGGGCGCGGTGTACAGGAAGTTGCCGCCGCCGGACCCGCCGAGCGACCTACCGCCCTCGATCTGGCCCGGGCCGGTGACGTCCCACCACCAGACCCGCGCGGTGTAGGTCTCGCTGACGTACATCCGCTTGCCGTCCGGGGAGAGGCCGATGCCGTTGGGGCCCTCCATCCCGCCGGCGATCATCTTGATGGACGAGCCGTCGGCCTTCGCGTAGTACAGCCGGCCCTTGTCGGCGGTGACGCCGTCGCTCTTGCCGTAGTCGGTGAAGTAGATGCCGCCGTGGGCGTCGAAGACCAGGTCGTTCGGGCCGCGGAGCTGCTGCCCGTCTGCCTCGGTGTAGAGGGTCTCGACCGCGCCGGTGGTCAGGTCGACCGCCTGGATGCTGCCGCTCTCGTAGTCGTCGGGGATGCCGCCGGCGAAGACGAAGCCGCCCACCTCGAAGCGGCGCAGGCCGCCGCAGTTGGCGAGGTAGACGCGGCCGTCCGGGCCGAGCGCGGCGCCGTTGGGGCCGCCGCCGACCTGGGCCGCGACCGAGGTGGTGCCGTCCGGCTTGATCCGGGTGAGCGTGCCGCGGTGGATCTCCACCACGAGCACGTCGCCGCCGGGCAGGGCGACCGGCCCCTCGGGGAACAGCAGGCCGTCGGCCAGCGTGGTCAGCTTCATCTTCTTCGCCTTTCGCGGGTGGTGCCGGGGGTCCGGGCGATCGCCCGGCCGGGTGGCGGCGGCGGCCGTGCCGCCGGCGGCGCCCATGATGGTGGCGCTCGCGGCGGTCAGGCCGAGCCCGGAGATCATCGTTCGGCGCGTCAACCGCCGCTGTGGCGGTTCCGCGGTGTCGTCTGGCGTGGATACGCCGGTGCTCATGTCCAGCCACCCTTCATGCCGTCGCGCAGGCGGGGCCGGCCACGCGGACTCGTCCGCGGAGCGCGTCACCCACCACGCGCTAGATTGCACGCAATTCGGGGCAAAATCCAGTCTTTGGCGGCAAATTGTCAGGGAGTTGTATGCAATCGAACCGGCGCTCCCATCCGAGGGCCGCCCAGAGCGGTGACCGCCCCGGCCCGGTCCCCGTGCCGCGCTCAGCCGAGACCGGTCTGGACGAGCCATGCCTTGGCCATCGCCTCGACCCGGCTCCTGTCGACCGCCATCCGCGTGTTCATGTAGAGCAGGTCCTCCGTGGTCAGCCTCGCGGAGACCGCGTTGAGCGCCGCCGCTGCCTTGGCGCCCACGTCGGCCGCCACCAGGGGCGTGACGTTCTGCGCGCTGAACATGTGCTTCGGGTCCGTCAGCACCATGAGGTCGTTGGTGCGGATCGCCGGATCGGTCGTGAACAGCCGCACCACGTCCAGCGTTCCCTTGGTGAGCTGCTCCGCGAGCATCGTGTGGTCTTCCGGCCGGACGGGCTGGAAGTCCTTGAACGCCGCCTTGTAGACCTCTCTCAGCCCGACCAGCCCCTGGTGCCGGGTCTCGAACTCGGGCGCGGCGCCCAGCACGAGGTCCCCGGACACGCCCTTGAGGTCGGCGAGGGAGTGGAGTCCGTTCTTCCGCGCGGTCTCCCGGGTGACGGCGATCGCGTCGTTGTTCTCGGCCCTGGCCGAGTCGAGCACCCTCAGCGAGTCCGGGAGCACGCGCCCGAGCTTGCCGTTGACCCGCCCGGTGGTCATCGGCTCGCGGGTGTCGCCCCCCAGGCCGCCCAGGTGCGAGGCGAGCGCCCCGTTGTACTCCGGGACGACGTCGACCTCGCCGGAGAGCACCTTGGGGAAGTAGACCTCGCGGGGGCCGATGTTCCGCATCCGGGTGACCTTGAAGCCCGCGGTCACCAGGGCCTGCGCGTAGATCTCGCTCAGCAGCACGTTCTCGGGGAAGTCCGCCGATCCCACGGTCAGCCGCGGGGACGGGGCGGTCGCCGGGGCCGCGCCCGCCGCCCGCGTCCGGTGGCCGGCGGGCGGGGACCCCAGCCGCGCCCCGACACCGGCGGCGAGCGCACCGGCGAGGACCAGCGCGGCGACGAACGTGACCGCCGGATACCTCCGCCACAGCCCCGGCAGCATGTCCGCCGGGCCCGGATGTGGCGGGCGCGGGGGTGAGGCCGCCCGGCGGCGGCCGACGGTGGGCGCGCGCGGAAGCGGGGGCGCCGCCTCCGGCACCGGGGGCCGCACCGGCGGTTCGGACCGCTCTTCGGAGGACCTCCGCAGCGCCTCCTGGTCGTGCCCGAGCAGGTGGAGGAGCAGCTCGCGGGAGCGCGGGCGCTGCTCGGGATCCTCGTCCAGGCACGGCGCCACCACGGTGCGCAGCCACAAGGGGAGGTCCACCAGGAACCGGTCCACCTGGAGGGGCCGGTGCGAACCGGTCGGCAGGACGTCGTCGAACGCCCGGCTGCCGATGGCCGCGAACGTCATCGTGACCGCCCAGCCGTGCACGTCCGCCGCCGCGCCGACCGCCGCGCCCCGGACCTGTTCCGGCGCCATGTACCGAGGCGTCCCCGACGGCCCCGACCGCCCCTCGCCGGAGCGGCCCAGTGTGGTCGCGACGCCGAAGTCAATCACCCGGGGGCCGTCCGCGGCGAGCAGCACGTTGTGCGGCTTGAAGTCCCGGTGCACCACCCCCGCGCCGTGGGTGGCGGCCAGCGCGGTGATCGTGCCGACGGCCAGCCGCTCCAGCTCGGACCCGCGCAGCGCGCCGCCCGACTCGACCACGCTCTGCAACGAGGGGCCGTCGATGTACTCGCTGACGAGGTAGGGACGGTCGCCGTCGATCCCGGCGTCCAGGACCCTCGCCGTGCAGAACCGCGCGACCCGCTGGATGATGGCGATCTCGTCGAGGTCGATCGAGGCGCCGCCCCCGGGAGCGCTGTGCGGGACCTTCAGCGCGACCCGCCTCCCGGGCGCCTCCGCCGGCTCGGCGAGGTAGACGACGCCCTGGCCGCCCTCGCCGACACGGCCGGCCAGGCGGTAGCCGCCGATGCTCTCGGGATCTCCCGATCGCAGGGGTTCGACCGTCATCGCGGACCACCTCTTCCTCGGAGTGTGCTCTGTTGGACACCGTCCGTGAGGGGTTGGTTCCCGGGCCGACCGGTTGCGACCGTATTCGGCCGTACGCAGACCGGCCGAGACGCACACGAAGCATGACGACACGTGCAGGTGGGGGTATAAGGCCAGGCACGGGGCCAGGCCCGGGGCCCTGGAACGTGGAAGCCCCGCCCGGCATCGCCGGGCGGGGCTGCTCTGGGGGTCGGGCGGCTACTTCTTCTTGCCGCCCACGGTGGCCCTGAGGTAGTCGTGGTTGAGGCGGCCGATGACGTCCAGGGGGATGCCCTTCGGGCAGGCGATGGTGCACTCGCCGGTGTTGGTGCAGCCGCCGAAGCCCTCGTCGTCGTGGGTGTCGAGCATGCCGACCACGCGGTCCCAGCGCTCCGGCTGGCCCTGCGGCATCAGGCCGAGGTGGGTGACCTTGGCGCCGAGGAACAGCGCGGCCGAGCCGTTCGGGCACGCCGCGACGCAGGCGCCGCAGCCGATGCACTCGGCCGCCTCGAACGCGGCGTCGGCGTCCGGCTTGGGCACCGGGGTCGAGTGGGCCTCGGGCGCGGTGCCGGTGGCGGCGCTGATGTAGCCGCCGGACTGGATGATCCGGTCGAACGCCGAACGGTCGACCACCAGGTCCTTGACCACCGGGAACGCCTTGGCGCGCCACGGCTCGACGTCGATGACCTCGCCGTCCTTGAACTTGCGCATGTGCAGCTGGCAGGTCGTGGTGGCGCGCTCGGGGCCGTGCGGGGTGCCGTTGATGACCAGCGAGCACATGCCGCAGATGCCCTCGCGGCAGTCGTGGTCGAACGCGATGGGGTCGGCGCCGTCCGCGATCAGCTTCTCGTTGAGGACGTCCAGCATCTCCAGGAACGAGGCGTCGGCGGAGATGCCGTCGATCTTGTACTCGACCATCGACCCCTTGTCCTCGGGGCCCTGCTGGCGCCAGACGCGCAGTGTGAGCTTCATGATTACTTGTACGACCTCTGCGTGGGCTTGACGTATTCGAACTCGAGGGCCTCCTGGTGGAGGACGGGCCGTTCGCCCGTTCCGCCCCATTCCCAGGCGGCGACGTAGGCGAAGTTGTCGTCGTCGCGCTTGGCCTCGCCGTCCTCGTCCTGGCTCTCGGCGCGGAAGTGGCCGCCGGCCGACTCCGAGCGGTGCAGCGCGTCGATGACCATCAGCTCGCCGAGCTCCAGGAAGTCGGCGACCCGGCCGGCCTTCTCCAGCTGCTGGTTGAGCTCCTCGCCCTTGCCGGTGACCTTGACCCGGGTCCAGAACTCCGCGCGCAGCGCGGGGATCAGCTCCAGGGCCTTGCGCAGGCCCTCGTCGGTGCGCTCCATCCCGCAGTACTCCCACATGATGTGGCCGAGCTCGCGGTGGAAGGAGTCGACGGTGCGGTCGCCGTCGATCGAGAGCAGCTTGTCGATCTGCCCGGTGACGCGCTCCGCGGCCTCCTGGACGGCGGCGTCGCCGACCGGGGGGAGGGAGGTGCGGGCGATGTAGTCGCCGACGGTGTTCGGCAGGACGAAGTAGCCGTCGGCCAGGCCCTGCATCAGCGCGGACGCGCCGAGCCGGTTGGCGCCGTGGTCGGAGAAGTTGGCCTCGCCGATCACGAACAGGCCGGGGATGTTGGACGACAGGTCGTAGTCGACCCAGAGCCCGCCCATCGTGTAGTGCACGGCCGGGTAGATCCGCATCGGCGTGTCGTAGGGGTTCTCGCCGGTGATCCGCTCGTACATCTCGAACAGGTTCCCGTACTTGGCCTCGACGCTCTTGCGGCCGAGCCGCTCGATCGCGTCGGCGAAGTCGAGGTAGACGCCGAGGCCGCCGGGCCCGACGCCGCGGCCCTCGTCGCACACGTTCTTGGCGGCGCGGGAGGCGATGTCGCGGGGGACCAGGTTGCCGTAGGAGGGGTAGATGCGCTCCAGGTAGTAGTCGCGCTCGCCCTCGGGGATGTCGGACGGCCTGCGGGTGTCGCCGGCCTTCTCCGGCACCCACACCCGGCCGTCGTTGCGCAGCGACTCCGACATCAGCGTCAGCTTCGACTGGTGGTCGCCGCTGACCGGGATGCAGGTCGGGTGGATCTGGGTGTAGCAGGGGTTGGCGAAGTAGGCGCCGTGCCGGTGCGCCCGCCAGGACGCGGTGACGTTGGACCCCATGGCGTTGGTGGACAGGAAGTACACGTTCCCGTAGCCGCCGGACGCCAGCACCACCGCGTCGGCGGTGTAGTGCTTGATCTCGCCGTTGATCAGGTCGCGGACGACGACGCCGCGGGCCCGGCCGTCCTCCATGATCAGGTCGAGCATCTCGTGCCGCGCGAACAGCTCCACGTTCCCGGCGTCCACCTGCCGCATCAGCGCCTGGTAGGCGCCCAGCAGGAGCTGCTGCCCGGTCTGGCCGCGGGCGTAGAACGTCCGGGAGACCTGGGTGCCGCCGAACGAGCGGTTGTCGAGCAGGCCGCCGTACTCGCGGGCGAACGGGACGCCCTGCGCGACGCACTGGTCGATGATCTGGGTGGAGATCTCGGCGAGCCGGTGCACGTTGGACTCACGGGCGCGGAAGTCGCCGCCCTTGACGGTGTCGTAGAACAGCCGGTGCACGCTGTCGCCGTCGTTGCGGTAGTTCTTGGCGGCGTTGATGCCGCCCTGCGCGGCGATCGAGTGGGCGCGGCGCGGGCTGTCCTGGAAGCAGAACTGCTGGACCTGGTAGCCGGCCTCGCCGAGGGTCGCGCCGGCCGAGCCGCCGGCCAGCCCGGTGCCGATGATGATGATCTTCTTCTTGCGCTTGTTGGCCGGGTTGACCAGCTTGGCCTCGAACTTGCGCGTGGTCCAGCGGTCCTCGATCGGGCCCGCGGGCGCCTTGGCGTCGCGCAGCGGCTCGCCCGGCTCGTAGAAGCTCTCGCTCATGTTCAGCTCACCCATCCGGCGGTGATGGAGACGGGGACGGAGATGAAGCCGGCGGTCACCACGGCGGCGACCGCGACGGCGAGGCCGCGCAGGGCCCGCTCACTGCGGGGGGTGCGCAGCCCCAGCGTCTGGAACGCGCTCCAGACGCCGTGGTGCAGGTGCAGCCCGACCAGCAGGATCGCCACGACGTACCAGACGGTGATGAACCAGCGGGACGGGTCGAAGTCGGCGACCATCCGCTCGTACGGGGTGGCGTCGCCGCCCTTGGGGTTGACCACGAAGAAGGTCAGGTCCAGCAGGTGCCAGATGATGTACAGCAGGATGGTCACCCCGCCGTACCGCATGGTGTGGATGGCGTAGCCCTGCGCGTGCGACTTCTTCTTCGCCTGGTACTTCACCGGCCGCGCCTCGTGGGCCCGGCGGCCCAGCGACACCGCCGACCAGATGTGCAGCACGACCGCGAGGCCCAGCACGATCTCGGTGACGGTCAGCACCGTGCGGCGCGGGACCGCGGGCTCGCCGACCGTGCGCAGCCAGTGCGCGTAATGGTTGAAGTCCTCGGCACCAAGGAAGATCTTGAGATTCCCGATCATGTGCATGAGCAGGAAGAGCACGAGGATGCCGCCGGTCACGGCCATGACGGCCTTCTTGCCGACGGTCGAGCGGTAGATCGCAGGTATCGCTATAGCCACGTCGCGAACGTTATGTCCGCCCCGGTGAAGAGTTCCAAGTCATCACAGCACTTGATCCGATAGCCGCAGGCTATGAGCAGTGCAGTACGGGGTGCCGCGCCACCAGGGACGAGGGCGGAGGTGAGTGACCTCACAACTCCATCGGGAACTCGGGTTTTCCGTGACGCGCGGCACACTCGCGGGTCAGGGCGCCCGGGTCAGGACGCCCCGGACACCCGGCCGGGCCGTCAGGACGGGGGCCGCCGGGTGAGCAGCAGCACGGCCAGGTCGTCGGTGAGGGCGTCGCCGTTGAGCTGCTCGACCTCGGCGACCAGCTCGTCGATGAGCGCCCGCCCGCGGGTGCCGCGCTCGCGGGCCCGGCGGGCCAGCCCGACCAGCCCGTCGGTGCCGAGCCGGGCCGCGCCCGCGCCGATCCGGCCCTCGATCAGGCCGTCGGTGTAGAGCATCAGGCCCCAGTCCTCGCCGAGGTCGATCTCGGTGGTGGGCCACTCGGCGCCGGTCACCAGGCCGAGCGCCGGGCCGTGCGCGTACTCGGGCAGCGCGGCCACTAGGGGGCCGCCGTCGTCGCGGAACAGCAGCGGCGCCGGATGCCCGGCCAGGTGCATCCGCGCGGTGCGGCCGGACGGCGCGATGGTGATCATGCACAGCGTGGTGAAGATCTCCTCGCTGCGCCGCTCGTGCCCGAGGACGGTGTCGAGGGTGCCCAGGAGCTGCTCGCCGCCGTGCCCGGCCAGCACCAGCGTGCGCCAGGCCATCCGGAGCTGCACGCCGAGGGCGGCCTCGTCCGGGCCGTGCCCGGACACGTCGCCGATCATCAGGTGCACCGCGCCGCCCTCGGTCTGCACGGTGTCGTAGAAGTCGCCGCCGAGCAGCGCCCGGCGACGGCCCGGCCGGTAGCGGGCGTGGTGTTGCAGCGTCGGGTCGTCGATCAGCGGGACGGGCAGCAGGCCACGTTCCAAACGCGCGTTCTCGCGGCCCAGGATGCGCGCCTCGACCAGCCGCCGCTCGGTCTCCTCGGCCCGCTTGCGCTCGATCGAGTAGCGGATCGCGCGGGCCAGCAGCGGCCCGTCGACCTCCTGCTTGACCAGGTAGTCCTCGGCGCCGGCGGCGACCGCGCGGACGCCCAGGTGGCTGTCGTTCAGTCCGGTCAGCACCACGACCGCGGCGGAGCCGGACATGGCCAGGACCTCGCGCAGCCCCTCCAGCCGGTCGGTGTCGGGGGCGGACAGGTCGACGATGATGCACTGGGTGCGGCGGGTCAGCTTGGCCCGCGCCGCGCCGAGGCCGTCGGCGATGGTCATCGTGATGTCCATGCCGCTCTCGGCCAGCATCTTCTCGACGAGGAACACGTCGGAGGGGTCCTCGTCGATGAGGAGCAGGTCGATCCTGTCCTCGGTCCCCGGAGTGAGGGGATGCGCCTGATGGCTGGTGGTGCTCACAGAAAGCTTCCGGACTGTCGGCTGGGCGGCGGCACTGGCAACGGCCGGACCGTCCCGTGGGGACCCGCGCGGAGCGGGTCCGGCGGGCCGGACCGCGCCGGGCAGCGGCATCTGCCTAGCCGCCTGTGGTCCCGGCTCAAGGAGCGGAGGAGCGTCGCTCCGTACGCTCTGACCCTAGCGCCTCCGCTCGTGCCCCCGCACCCCCGGGACCGTGAACCCGGACCGTTCCGCCAGCTCTCCCGTCCCTTGATCCCCATCCGTTCCGGCCCTGCTCGGGGGGCCGCGGCGGCCGTGGTCCGGCCCGCCCGCCGGGCCGGAAAACCAGTCGAGTTCCCAGGCCGCGGCGAAATAGTCTGCGAGCCGTGAAGCCATTGCCGGTCGAAGATCCTGGGACGCCGGACCAGCGGACGCCGGCGCGCTACCTGCTCTGGCTGGCCCGTGTCCAGCGGCGCGGCGTCGCCTGGGGCGGCCTGCTCGGCGTGGTCTGGATGCTCAGCCAGGCGCTCATGCCCGCCGCGGTCGGCCGGGCCATCGACCAGGGGGTGGCGGCCAAGGACACCCGGGCGCTGCTCGCCTGGACGGGGGCGATGGTCGCGCTCGGCGTCGTCCAGGCCCTGAGCGGCGTCGCCCGGCACCGCGTCGCGGTCTTCAACTGGCTGTCGGCCGCGTACCGCACTGTCCAGGTCGTCACCCGGCAGTCGACCAGGCTGGGCGCGTCGCTGCACCGGCGGCTCAGCGCCGGCGAGGTGGTGAGCGTCGGGATCTCCGACGTCGCGCACATCGGGGACGCGCTCGACATCCTGGCGCGCGGGGCGGGCTCGGTCGTGGCCGTCGTGGTGGTGGCGATCATCCTGCTGGCCGCCTCGCCGCCGCTCGGCCTGATCGTGCTGGTCGGTGTGCCGCTGATCCTGCTGGCGGCGGCCCCGCTGCTGCGCCCCCTGCGCGAGCGCGAGCACCGCCACCGCGAGCTGATCGGCGAGCTGAACACCCACGCGACCGACCTGGTCGCCGGGCTCCGGGTGCTGCGCGGCGTCGGCGGCGAGAAGCTGTTCGCGGGCCGCTACCGGGCCGAGTCGCAGCGGGTGCGGCGGGCCGGCGTGGACGTGGCGCGGGCCGAGTCGATGCTGAGCGGCGCCGAGATCCTGCTCCCCGGCCTGCTGGTCGCGCTGGTCACCTGGGTCGGCGCCCGGTTCACGGCGGACGGGACGCTCAGCGTCGGGCAGCTGGTCGCGTTCTACGGCTACGCGGTGTTCCTGATCCAGCCGCTGAAGACGTTCGGCGAGGCCGCCGGCAAGTTCACCAAGGCCCACGTGTCGGCCGCGCGGGTCGTCCGGATGCTGGCGATGGACCCCGAGCTGCCCGGTACTGGCACCGCCCGCCCGGACGGCCCGGCCGAGCTGGTCGACGTCGCGTCCGGCCTGGTCGTCCGACCGGGCGTGTTCACCGCCGTCGCGGCGGCCGAGCCGCGCGACGCGCAGGCGATCGCCGACCGGCTCGGCCGGTACGCCGACGGCGAGGTGACCTACGGGGGCGTGCCGCTCGCCGACGTCGCCGGGATACGCGAGCGCATCCTGGTGGCCGTCAACGAGGACCGCCTGTTCTCCGGGACGCTCAGGGACTCGCTGGCCACCGGCACCGGCACGCAGGCGTCCGGCGACGACCTGCTCGGCCGGGCGCTGCGCACCGCGAGCGCCGAGGACATCGTGGCCGCGTCCGGGCTGGACGGGCACGTCGCCGAGGCCGGGCGGGAGTTCTCCGGCGGGCAGCGGCAGCGGCTCCGGCTCGCGCGCGCCCTGGCCGCCGACCACGAGGTGCTCGTCCTGATCGAGCCGACCAGCGCGGTCGACGCGCACACCGAGGCGCGCATCGCGGGCCGGCTCGGCCCGGCGCGGGCGGGCCGCACCACGGTGGTGTGCACGACCAGCCCGCTCGTGCTCGACCGCGCCGACCACGTCGTGTTCGTCGAGCGCGGACGCGTCGTCGCGGAGGGCGCGCACCGGGACCTCCTGGACACCGAGCCGCGCTACGCGGCCACCGTCACGAGGGAGGAGGCCGCGGCCCGTCCATGACCGCGGCGAGGTGCCCGTGGAGAGGTGCCTGTGGAGAGGTGCCTATGGAGAGGCACCCATGAGCGAGGCGCCGGCGATCGCGACGCCGCGCCCGTTCATCATCCGATCGATACCAGGGACTGGGGGAGCGGTGAGCACGGAGATCCTGCCGGTGGCGACGTCCGCGCAGGTGCGCGCGTACGCGCGGCGGCTGATGCTGCGGCACCCGCGCGCGCTGGGAGGCGCGCTGGCGCTGCACGGACTGGCCACAGTGACCGGCCTGGTCGCGCCGCGGCTGCTCGGCGACCTGGTGGAGGGCGTCCGGGACGGAGGCGCCGACATCAACGCGGTCGGCCTCGCCATCGCGGTGTTCGTGATCGCGCAGGGCGTGCTGACCCGGTACGCCTACTACGCGTCCGCGCGGCTCGGCGAGGGGGTGCTGGCCGAGCTGCGGGAGGAGTTCGTCGACCGGGTCCTCGCGCTGCCGCTGTCGACCGTCGAGCGCGCGGGCACCGGCGACCTGGTCAGCCGCACCTCGCGGGACGTCGACACGCTGGGCACGTCCGTCCGGTACGCGGTGCCCGAGACGCTCGTCGCGCTGGTCGCGACGGTGTTCACGCTCGGCGCGCTGCTGCTGACCGGGCCGCTGGTCACGCTGCCGTGCCTGATCGCCGTCCCGTTCCTGTGGGGCGTGATGCGCTGGTACCTGCGCCGCGCCCACTCCGGGTACCTGCGGGAGAACGAGGCGTGGGCCGAGCTGGCCGACGGCCTGGCCGAGACCGTGCACGGCGCCCGGACGGTCGAGGCGTTCGGCCTCGCGGACCGCCGGCACCGGCGCGGCGACGCCGACATCGCGGGCAGCTACGCGGTCGAGCGCTACACGCTGGGGCTGCGCACCGTCCTGTATCCGGTGATCGGGATGAGCTTCGTGCTGCCGGTGGCGTCCACCCTGCTGATCGGCGGCTACTTCTACACGCGCGGGATGGCGTCGCTGGCGCAGGTGACGGCTGCGACGCTGTACGTGCAGCAGCTCATCGGACCGGTCGAGCAACTGCTGGACTGGCTGGACGAGCTCCAGCTCGGCGGCGCGTCGCTGGCCCGGCTGCTCGGCGTGGGCAACGTGCCGCCCGACCGCGTCCCGAACGGCCGCCGTCCGGTGGGGGAGCGGCTGACCGCCAGCGACGTGCGCTACTCCTACCGTCCGGGCCAGGACGTGCTGCACGGCGTCGACCTCGACCTGCGGCCGGGGGAACGGCTGGCGATGGTCGGGCCGAGCGGCGCGGGCAAGTCGACGCTCGGCCGTCTCCTGGCGGGCGTCGACGGCCCCCGCTCGGGTTCGGTCGCCGTCGGCTCCGATCCCGTCCCCCCGGGCGGGCCGGACGAGCGGGACGAGCGGGACGGGCAGGGCGGGCAGGGCGGGCCGGTTCCGCTGGTGGAGCTGCCGCTGGACGAGCTGCGCGGCCAGGTCGCTCTGGTCACCCAGGAGCACCACGTGTTCCGCGGCACGCTCCGCGAGAACCTGGTGATGGCCCGCCCGGACGCCGCCGACGCCGCGATCACGCGGGTGCTGGAGGCCGTCGGCTTCGACGGGCCCGGCCTGGACGCGGTGGTGGGCTCGGGCGGCGAGACGCTGTCGCCGGCCCAGGCGCAGCAGCTCGCGCTGGCCCGCCTGGTGCTGGCCGACCCGCACACGCTGGTGCTGGACGAGGCGACCGCCCTCCTCGACCCGCGCGCCGCGCGCCGCCTGGAGCGCTCGCTGGCCGCCGTGCTGGACGGCCGCACGGTCGTGGCCATCGCGCACCGCCTGCACACCGCGCACGACGCCGACCGTGTCGCGGTGGTGGAGGACGGCCGCATCACCGAGCTCGGCACGCACGACGAGCTGATCGCGGCGGACGGCTCGTACGCCGCCCTCTGGTCGTCCTGGCACGGCGGCAAGGCACCCGCCACCGACGGCTGAGCGCCCCCCGGGACCCGCGTCCGCCGCTGTCCGCCGCTGCGTCGTGCCCGCCCAAGATCCTGGGCGGGCGGGCGGGCGGCACGGCGCGGCGACGCAGCGGCCCGGCCGCTCAGCGCGCGAGGGCGTTCTTGAGGAAGTCGACCTGGATGGTCAGCAGGTTCTCCGCGACGACCTCCTGCGGGGTCATGTGGGTGACGCCCGAGAGCGGGAGCACGGTGTGCGGGCGTCCCGCCGCCAGCAGGGTCGACGACAGCCGCAGGCTGTGCGCGGCCACCACGTTGTCGTCGGCGAGGCCGTGGATGAGCAGGAGCGGGCGCTCCAGCTTCCCGGCGAGGCCGATGAGCGAGTTGGCGTCGTAGCACTCCGGGTCCTCGTCCGGGTGGCCGAGGTAGCGCTCGGTGTAGTGGGTGTCGTACAGCCGCCAGTCGGTCACCGGCGCCCCCGCGACGCCCGCGTGGAACACGTCCGGGCGGCGCAGCACCGCGAGCGCCGCGAGCCAGCCGCCGAACGACCAGCCGCGGATGCCGACCCGGTCCAGGTCGAGCGCGGCCGGGTGCAGCCTGGCCGCCTCCATCAGCGCGGTGATCTGGTCCTGGAGCACCGGCTCGACGAAGTCGCCGCGGACGGCGCGGTCCCAGATCGGGCCCCGCCCGGGGGTGCCGCGGCCGTCCGCGATGACGACGGCGAAGCCCTGGTCGGCCAGCCACTGCGCCTCGTAGTAGGCGCGCTGCACGGCGACGACCCGCTGCGCGTGCGGGCCGCCGTACGGGTCGAGCAGCACGGGCAGGCGGCCCGCGCCGGGCTCCCACCCGGTCGGCAGCACCACGGCGGTGCGGATCTCGCGGTCGCCCGCGCGCAGCAGCTCCACCCGCGGCGTGATCACCGGGGTCTGGGCGAGCGAGGCGACCAGGTGGGTGCCGCCGGGAGCCCGGACCTCGGTGGTGGCGCCGGGACGGTCCAGCCGCGACCCGGTCACCACCGTGACCTCGCCGGAGCGGGCGCCGCCGAACACCCCCCGGCCCTCGCTCAGCCGGACCAGCTTCTCCGGCGCGTACCACCACAGGTGCGTCTCGGTGGGCTCCTCGGAGGCGGTGAACAGGACGGTGTCGCCCTCCACCCCGAGGACCGACCGGATCTGCAGTCCGGCCGGAGTGACCGGCTCGCCCGCGACGGTGAGCCGGCGGGTGCCGGTCTCGCGGTCCTCGGCGACCCAGACCAGCCCGCCCTTGCCGGTGCGGGCGGGCAGGCCCGGGACGATGTCGGTCCACACCGGGTCGTGCGCGTTGTGCAGCAGGGTGGTCGCGCCGTTGCTGGGGTCGACCTTGAGGATCCGCTGGGACCGCTGGTCCCGCGACTGGGTGACGATCAGCAGGCCGTGCCGGTCCCAGGCGGCGGTGACGACGTAGGGGAACTCGCCGCGGTCCCACGCCACCGCGAGCCGGCCGCCGTCGACCTTGAGCAGCACCAGGGAGACCATCGCGTTGGGCGTGCCCGCCGCCGGGTAGGCGATCTCCACCGGGGTCCGCTCGGGGTTGGCCGGGTCGGCGATGTGCCAGCGCAGTACCGGGGTCTCGTCGACCCGGGCGGCCAGCAGCGTGCCGCCGTCGGGGGACCACCAGTGCCCGCGCATCCGGCCCATCTCCTCGGCCGCGATGAACTCCGCGAGCCCGTAGGAGATCTGGTCGGTCTCCGGCTGGACCAGCGCCCGGTCGTCCGAGCCGTCCATCTCGATCACCCGCGAGGTCCGGCCCGACACGTACGCCACCCGGCGCCCCGCCGGGTCGGGACGCGGGTCGAACACCGGCGCCCGCGCGGGCAGGTCCCGCACCTTCCCGGACTCGAGGTCGGCGACGAACAGCAGGCCGCCGAGGGTGAAGACCGCGAGCCGCAGGTCCCGGTCGGCCGCGTAGCCGACGATGCCGCCGGCCTGCTCGCGGGCGCGCTCGCGGCGGGCCCGCTCCTCGGCGGGCAGGTTCTCCTCGCCCGGCACGTCCAGCGTGGTGGGGTCGGCGACCAGGCGCTCCTCGCCGGTCGCGGTGTCCAGCTTCCACAGGCAGGTGACCGGGTCGTCGCCGGCCTTGGTGCGCAGGAAGGCGACGCGGGTGCCGTCCGGCGCGATCTGGAAGGCGCGCGGGACGCCGAGGGTGAACCGACGGGTGCGGGCGCTCTGCCGCGGATAGCTGATGCTCATGACAGCCGAGTCTGTCAGCCGGACCCCCTATGATTCCGGCGCGTGCCGTGTGTTGCACGGCGCGGCGCCGCATGGCGCCGCGCGTGTCGTGCAGTGCGGTGCCGCGCGTGGAGGGGGTCCCGCGCGGCCGGGCACGCCGGGCGAGGTCTTGATCACGAATCGTGCCCCGGGGCGGGGAACGACCCGTGCTCAAGAGTTCGCTCGCGTAAGCTCAAAGCTTCCCCCGAAACAACTTGTCGCCGCGCTAAGGAGTGGGTCCATGCCGGAGCTGCAACCGGGAGATCCCCGGCGGCTGGGGTCCTACGAGATCCTCGAACGGCTGGGTGAGGGCGGCCAGGGCGTCGTCTACCTGGGAGCCGACGCCTCCGGGAACAAGGCCGCCATCAAGCTGCTGCGCGCCGACCTGGTCGAGGACACCTCCGCCCGCAACCGGTTCGTCCGCGAGGCGCAGGCGGCCAAGCAGGTCGCCCGGTTCTGCACCGCGCAGGTGCTGGAGGCCGACGCCGCGGGCAACCAGCCCTACATCGCCAGCGAGTACGTCCCCGGCCCCTCGCTCTACCAGCAGATCACCGAGAGCGGGCCGATCACCGGCGCCGCGCTCGACCGGCTCGCGATCGGCACCGCGACCGCGATGGTGGCCATCCACCAGGCCGGGATCGTGCACCGCGACTTCAAGCCGCACAACGTGATCATGGCGCCGGACGGGCCGCGGGTGATCGACTTCGGGATCGCGCGGGCCCTCGACACCGGGCAGACCGCCGCGACCAAGGCGATCGGCACCCCGTCCTACATGGCGCCCGAGCAGGTGGCGGGCGCGACGCTCACCGAGGCGGTGGACGTCTGGGCCTGGGCCACCACCATCGTGTACGCGGCGACCGCGCGCCCCCCGTTCGGCGACGACACCGTGGTCGCGGTGATCAACCGGGTGATGAACGAGCCGCCGTCGCTGGAGGGCGTGCCGGCCGACCTGCACCGGCTGATCGCGGCGTGCCTGGTCAAGGAGCCCGAGCGGCGGCCCACCGCGCAGCAGCTCATGATGGCCCTGATCGGCAGCGGCCCGGCCGCGCAGACCCGGATGGACGACCCGGCGCAGGCCACCGCGCTGCTGGCCGAGGGCTCGCACATGGCGGGCGGTGCCGCGGTCCCCGGCTCGACGCAGCCGGTCGCGCGCACCCAGCGGGTCTCGCCGGCCGAGTACGGCGGCTCGCTGCCCCCGGCGCCCGGCTACGGTCCCGGAGGCGGCGGCGGTGGCGGTGGCAGGCGTCCGGCCGGCGGCGGCCACCGCGCCCCGTACGAGCCCGAGCACCGGTCCAAGGCGCCGCTGGTGATCGGCGTCCTGGCGGTGCTCGCGCTGCTGATCATCGGCGGCGTGGTGCTGGCCAATCGCGGCGGGAAGACCCCCGAAACGCCGACCTCGCCCTCGGTGAGCGAATCCGAGTCCCCCTCGGAGACCCCCACCACCGACGAGGGCACCGAGCCCGAGCCCCAGCCCACCAAGATCCCCACCCGGACCCCGCGGACCACGACCCCGCGGACCAGCATGCCCGAGACGTCCGCGCCGACCACGGAGCCGCCGACCTCGCCGGAGCCCCCGTCGTCGGGCCCGGTCACCCCGCCGTCCACCGGCGGCACCAGCACCGGCGGCCCCGGCTCCGGCGGCGGCGGTGGCGGCAATGGCGGCGGTGGGCACGGCGGTCTTCCGGGGGACGGCGACTAGGCCGTGTTTCAAAGTCCCGGCCTACGGCGCTCGCCTGGCGGCTCGTGCCTTACCGGGCCTTGGCGAGCGCGGCATCGCTTCGCGATCCGCCCGCTGAGGCCCGCCTCCGGCATCGCCCCACCGTGCGGGTAACGCGCTCGCGCGACGGCCGAGGCATTTTTGAAACAGACCCTAGGCCGGGCAGGGTGGTCATCCGTCCCGGTCCCAGCGCTGAGTAGGCTCGTCGACTATGAAGGAGCCGCGGATCCTGTTCGTCCACGCCCATCCGGACGACGAGTCCATCGGGACCGGGGCGACCATGGCCAAATACGCCGCCGAGGGCGCCCAGGTCTGTCTCGTCACGTGCACGCTCGGCGAGGAGGGCGAGATCATCCCCGATGAGCTGCGCCACTTGGCCTCCGGCAAGGAGGACCGGCTGGGCGAGTACCGCATCGGCGAGCTCGCCGAGGCGTGCGCGGCCCTCGGCGTGCGCGACCACCGGTTCCTCGGGGGGCCGGGCCACTGGCGCGACTCGGGGATGATGGGCGCCCCCACCAACGACGACCCGCGCTGCTTCTGGCGCGCCGAAGTCGACGAGGCCGCCGGGGCGCTGGCCGCGGTCGTCCGGGAGGTCCGGCCGCAGGTGATCGTCACCTATGACGAGCGCGGCAACTATGGGCATCCCGACCACATCCAGGCGCACCGGGTCGCCACCCGTGCGTTCGAGCTGGCCGCCGACCCCGCGCACGAGGACGGCGCCGAGCCCTGGCAGGCCGCCAAGTTCTACGCCTACGCCACGCCCCGGACGGTGCTGGCCCGCGCGATCGCGGTGATGCGCGAGGCGCGGCTCCCGTTCGCCCGGG
This sequence comes from Actinomadura xylanilytica, assembly GCF_030283145.1. GTDB lineage: Bacteria > Actinomycetota > Actinomycetes > Streptosporangiales > Streptosporangiaceae > Spirillospora > Spirillospora xylanilytica. The sequence continues at coordinate 1,787,932 of NZ_JASNWE010000001.1, read as the reverse complement.
TCGCCGGGCTCGACGAGCTGGGCTCGGGGGTGGCCGACGGGCAGGTCACCACGGCGGTGGACGCCCGCGCGCACCTGCCCGCCAAGCTCGCGGCGCTGCGCGCGCACCGGACCCAGGTGGTGGTGGCGCCCGAGCGGGTCGGGCCGTACTTCGCCCTGTCCAACAACCTGGGCCAGCAGGCGTTCGGCACCGAGTACTTCATCCTCCAGGCGGGCGAGCGCGGCCCGGTGGGGGCGTCCAAGCGGGAGACCGACCTGTTCGCCGGGCTGGCGGGCCCGCAGGGCTGACCGGCTGGATACGCTGACGTCCGTGGACAAGGACGACGAACCCTCGACGGACCGGGCGCCCGAACCGGACCGGGCCGCGAACCCGGACCGGAGCGCGGCGCGGCCGGCCCAGGACGACCGTCCGGACGACTCCCGCGGCGACGCCGCGGACCCCGGGGCGCCCCCCGCCTCCGCTTCCGCCCCCGGCTCCGGGGGCGCCGCCGAGCCGGGGGCCTCGCCCGCCGACGCCCCCGAAGGGCCGCCGGGCGAGGTGGCGCTCGACGCGTTCGTGTCCGGCGCGGCCTACGCGGCGCTCGGCCTGCTGGGCGGCATCGCGGGCCTGATCGGGTCGTTCTCCCAGGACTGGTCGTCCGGATCGGTGCCGGTCGCGGCGATCGTGCTCGTCGGGCTGGTCTTCGTGATGGTGCGCGCGGCGGGCTGGGGCATGGGCACCCGGCTCGGCGCGCTGATCCCGGCGATCGTCTGGGCGGTGGTGACGTTCGTCATGTCCATGCAGCAGCCCGAGGGCGACCTGGTCGTCCCCGGGACCACGGCCGGATACGTCTACATCGTGGGCGGCCTGGTCGCGGCGGTGGTCGCGGTGTCGCTGGTCCCGGCCCGCAACCCGTCGGGGGCCTGGCTGACGGCAGGCGCCCCGCGCGACGCCCGCCGCCCGTGAGCGCCGTTCCCCCGATGCGTCCCGGACCGCCCGTGGTGGACGCGGAGCTGCTCCGGCAGGTGGCCGGGCGGTTCGCCACCGGGGTCACGGTCGTGACCACCGTCGCGGGCGGCGCCGACCACGCGCTGACGGTGACCGCCTTCACCTCGGTCTCGCTCGACCCGCCGCTGGTCATGGTCTCGGTGGCGAAGGCCGCGCCGTTCCACGGCGCGGTGCTGCGCGGCGGCCGGTGGGCGGTCTCGGTGCTGTCCGAGGACATGCGCGCCATCGCCGAGCGCTTCGCCGCCCCGGACACCGCCGCCCCGGACACCGCCGCCCCGGACACCGCCGCCCCGGACGCCAGCGCCCCTGAGGTCGGTCGTCCGGAGGTCGACGGTCCGGGGCAGGGGCGCGGGGCGGTCACCGGTGCGGTGATCTTCACTGGCGGGGTGGCCGCCCTGGAGTGCCGGACCCACGCCGTCCACGACTGCGGCGACCACAGCCTCGTGGTGGGCGAGGTCCTCGCCCTGGACGCTCCCGACGTCCAGGGCGGGCCATTGATCGTCTACCGGGACGGCTACCGCACCTTCGGCTGACCCCGCGGTCAGCCCGCGGTCAGCCCGCGGCGGTCGCGCCGGCGGTGTCGGCGATGTCGGGCGTGTCGGGCGTGTCGACGGGGGCGGACGGCGCCCGGTACGCCTTCATGCCCAGGCAGGCGGCGGCGCCGAGGAAGACGAGCAGGACCGGCAGGGCCATGGTCGGCTTCATCGCGGACACGAACCCGTGGCCGAACACCTGCGCCGCCGCCTCCTGCACATGGTGCGCCACCGACGGCGGGACACCCGGAGGCAGGTGCTGCGCGGCGCCGTGCTGGCTCGCGCCGACCTCCAGCCCGCCCTTGGCTGCCCCGGCGAACCCGTCGACGAACTGGGGCCGCACGTCCGGCGGCAGCCCCGCCGCCCGCGCGGCGGCCTCGTCCTTGAGCGAGGACGCGAGCCGGTTCTGGAGGACGGCGCCGACCGCCGCGCTGCCGAGCACCGAGCCGATCTGCCGGACGGTGTTGTTGACCCCGGAGGCCGCCCCGGCCAGGTGCCGGGGGACGTTGCGGGTGGCCTCGGTCGCCATCGGCGCGAACACCCCGCCCATGCCGAGGCCGCCGACGGCCAGCGGCGCGATGAAGGCCGTCCACGACGTGCCGGCCTCGGCGATCGCGATGATCCACAGCATGCTCGCCGCGTACAGGGTGAGCCCGGTCATCAGGATGAACTTGCCGCCGATCCGGTCCGACAGCTTGCCCGCGACCGGCGCCAGGAACATCGACATCAGCGAGGACGGCGCCATCACCAGACCGGCCTTCAGCGCGCTGAAGCCGAGCACCGACTGGAGGTAGATCGTCATCGGCAGGAACATCCCGATCATGCCGATCGACACGATCGCGCCGACGACGTTGAGGATGGCGAAGTTGCGGTCCTTGAACAGCGCGAACGGCACCAGCGGCTCGCCCGCCTGCTTGGTCCGCTGGTGCAGCAGGAAGGCCGCCAGCAGTACCGCGCCGACGCCGATCAGGCCCCAGATCCAGCCGTTCCACTCGTACTTCTGGCCCTCGGTGAGCGCGAACACCAGGCAGAACAGCGAGGCCGAGGCGAGCAGCACGCCGACGAGGTCGAAGCGGTGCCGGACCGAGCGCGCGTTGCCGGGCAAGATCGGCACCGCCATGAACAGCACCAGGATGCCGATCGGCAGGTTCACGAAGAAGATCCAGCGCCAGTCCAGCGAGGTGACCAGCAGGCCGCCGATGGTCGGGCCGGCGATGGTGGACACCCCCGCCACCGCGCCCCAGATGCCGAGCGCCGCGCCGCGCCGCTCGGCCGGGAAGGTGTCGATGATCATCGACATCGTCTGCGGCATCAGCAGCGCCGCGCCGAGCCCCTGCACCGCGCGCGCGGCGATCAGCTGGGTCGGGTCCTGCGAGATCCCGCAGGCCAGGCTGGCCAGGGTGAACAGCACCACGCCGGCGATGAACAGGTTGCGCTTGCCCCACAGGTCACCGAGCCGGCCGGCGGTGATCAGCAGGACGGCCAGCACCAGGATGTAGGAGTTGTTCACCCAGAGCACCTGGTCCAGCGAGGCGTCCAGCTTGTCGATCATGTTCGGGATCGCGATGTTCACGATCGTCAGATCGAGCAGGGTCATGAAGAACCCCAGGGACAGGGTGATCAGGATCGCCCAGGGGTTGCCGCGCCATCTGCTCACAGGTTCTTCTCCTCGGTGGACGCGCCCGCGTCGTGCGGTGACCGGTCCGCGGTCTGGTGGTGGGGGTCGCAGGTGTTCAAGGTCGCGTCGTCTTTCCAGGTGAGCCGCCCGGAGTCCAGGTCGTCGGCGAGGTCGCGGACCAGGTCGAGCTCGGCGCGGACGCGCGCGATGCTCAGCTCCTGGTCGATCAGCTTGTAGCGCTGGATCCCGCGTTTCATGAGCGAGTCGCGCGCGGTCTGCTGGCCGGCGAGGAACGCCTCCAGTGCGACCTGCCGGCCGCGGAGCTGCCGGGCCACCTCGGCCTCGGGCAGCAGGTTGATGAACGCGAGCGCGGTGCCGAACAGCGGGAACTCCTCGGCCGGCTTGCACAGCAGCTCGGCCAGCCGGATGCGCGCGGCGTCGCGGCCCGCCGAGGTGACCGCGTACACGGTGCGCTCGGGGCGGCGGCCCTCGCGGCTGGTCTCCAGCGGCTCGATCAGCCCGGCCGCGGCGAGCCGTTCCACCGAGTGGTAGAGCGAGCCGTGGGTGATCTTGACCGCCACGTCGTAGGCGTGGTTGCGGATGCGCTGCTGCATCTCGTACGGGTGCATCGGCCCGTCGCAGAGCATCCGCAGCACGGTCAGCCCGAGCGGGGTGAGGGGTTTGGACACGGGCAGCCTTATGGTCGGGACGGATTAATCCACTTAGACTAATCCATCCCGACGGAACCCATCACCTATTTTGCATTCCAGGACAGAGTGGGAGGTGGCCGGCCCCCCCCGGGTCAGTCCTTGAGCGCGATCTCCAGCTGGTCCAGCGCCCAGTCCAGGTCCTGCCGGCTGATCACCAGCGGCGGCGCCAGCCGGATCGTGGTCTCGTGCGTCTCCTTGGCGAGGACGCCGAGCTCCATCAGCCGCTCGCTCACCGGCCGCGCCCTGCCGCGCAGCTCCACCCCGGCCCACAGGCCGCGCCCGCGCACCTCGCGGACGACGTCGGAGGGCAGCCGGCCGAGCCGATCGTGCATGTGCGCGCCGAGCTCCCTGGAGCGTTCCTGGTACTCGCCGGTCCGCAGCATCGCCACCACCTCGCGGCCGATCGCGCAGGCCAGCGGGTTGCCGCCGAAGGTGGAGCCGTGCTGGCCCGGCTTGAAGACGCCGAGCACGTCGGTGTCGGCGACCACCGCCGACACCGGCATGATGCCGCCGCCGAGGGCCTTGCCGAGGATGTAGACGTCCGGGACGACGTTCTCGTGCTCGACCGCGAACGTGGTGCCGGTCCGGCCGAGGCCCGACTGGATCTCGTCGGCGAGCATCAGCGACCCGTTCGCGGTGCACAGCTCGCGCACGGCGGTCAGGAACCCGCTCGGCGGCACGTTCACCCCGGCCTCGCCCTGGATCGGCTCGACCAGCACCCCGACCGTGGTCGCGTCCATCGCGGCCCGCAGCGCCTCGACGTCGCCGTACGGGACGGTGCGGAAGCCCGGCGTGTACGGGCCGTAGGAGTCCTTGGCCTCCGGGTCGGTGGAGAAACTGACGATCGTGGTGGTGCGGCCGTGGAAGTTGCCCTCGAAGGTGATGATGTTGGCCTCGCCGGCCGGGACGCCCTTGACCTCGTACCCCCACTTGCGGGCGGTCTTCAGCGCCGTCTCCACCGCCTCGGCGCCGCTGTTCATCGGCAGCACCATGTCCTTGCCGCACAGCGCCGCGAGCTCGGCGACGAACGGGCCGAACTGGTCGTGCTCGAAGGCCCGGCTGACCAGGGTGACCCGGTCCAGCTGGCGGCGGGCGGCCTCGGTCAGCCGCGGATTGCGGTGCCCGAAGTTGACCGCCGAGTAGGCGGCCAGCAGATCGAGGTAGCGCCGGCCCTCGACGTCGGTCACCCAGGCCCCCTCGGCCTCGGCGATCACGATCGGGAGCGGGTGGTAGTTGTGCGCGCTGTGCTCCTCGGACAGGGCCCGCAGCTGGTCGGTTCGGGTCACGGTTCTCCTTCGCGGCTCGGCCCGGCCGGGTGGGCCGGGGTCGCTGGAGGCACCGGGGCCCGGTGCCGTGCTGGAGTGGCGGACTCCGGGAACGGATGGCCCGAGGCCCTCCTTCAGCGTATGTTCGGGATCAATCAGCGACCAATGATGAAAACCGACTTTGGGGGAGTTATTTGTTGCGTCTTGACGACCTGGACCGTCGAATCGTTGCGCGCCTCCTCGAGGACGGCCGCGCCTCCTACGCGCAGATCGGCGAGCACGTGGGGCTGTCGGCCCCGGCGGTCAAGCGGCGGGTCGACCGGCTGCGCGCGGACCGCGTGATCACCGGCTTCGCGGCGGTCGTGGACCCGGCCGCGCTCGGCTGGACGACCGAGGCGTTCATCGAGCTGTTCTGCACCGGGGCGACGTCCCCCGAGGAGATCCACACCAGCGTCCGCGGCCATCCCGAGGTGGTCGGCGCCTACACCATCAGCGGCGACGCCAGCGCGATCGTGCACGTGCGGGCCCGCGACATCCAGCATCTCGAGCAGGTGCTGGAACGGCTGCGCCGCGAGGACAACATCACCGCCACCAAGACCGCGATCGTGCTGTCCCGGCTGATCGGCCGCCCCATCGACGCCCCGTCCGCAGGCTGAGGCCCGCTCAGCCGGCGGCGAAGAGCAGGACGGCCACGATGAGCAGGATCCCCACCACGCAGGCACCCGCGCCGAGCCCGAGCAGCAGCGCCGGGCTGATCCCGGTCGCGGGCGGGCCCACCGGCGGGTTCGGGCCGGCCGGCGCAGGTCCGGGCGGAGGAGGGTACGGGACGGGCCGGACCGCCGTGCGCGCGTGCGCCCCCGCGGGCAGGGTCGGCGGGCCGTCCTCGGGCGTGGGCGGGGCGAGGCGCGCGCGGGGCGCGGCGGGCGGAGCCGGCAGCGGGGACGGGACCGGCCCCGGAGGCGCGGCGCTGTAGGCGGGAAGGCGGCGGATGACGTCGGGCGGCAGCCAGCCTTGGGCGGGGACGGCGTCGTCCGCGCCCAGTTCGTCGAGGATCTCGTGGGGCCGCGGCCGGTCGGCCGGGTCCTCGGCCAGGCACCGTCCGATCAGGTCGCGCAGATCCTCCGGGCAGCCCTCCAGATCGGGGTCCTCGCGGACGGTGCGGCCGGTCGCCGCGTAGAGCACCACGGCGCCGAGCGCGAACACGTCGACGGCCGGGTTGCCGTCGCCGTCAGCGTCGCCGTCGCGGGGGAGGCCGAATCCGGTGACGCGCGGGCCGTCCTCGGCGAGCAGCACGGCGGACGGTTTGAGGCCGTGATGGACCACGCCGCCGGTGTGGGCGGCGTGGAGCGCCTCGGCCGTCCCGGCGAGCAGGGCCCGGACGGTCGCGTCCGGCATCGGGCCGAGCCGCGCGACCGCCTCCGCGAGGGACGGGCCGGGGACGTGCGCGGTCGCCGCCCAGGGCCGCGGCCCGTCGGCGTGCGCGTCGACGACGGGCGCGATGTGGGGGCTCTGGATCCGCTGGGCCGCGGCGATCAGCTCCCCGAACCGGCGCCGGAACCCGGGGGCGCCCGCCGGTCCGGACGCGACGATCGTGATCGCCAGTCGCCGCCCGCTCTGCGTGGTGGCGAGGTAGGCGCGGCCCGGCGCGCCCGTGCCGAGCCGGGCCAGCACGCGGTAGCCGCCGATCAGCGGCGGGTCGCCCGGTTCGAGCGGGGCGAAGGCGGGGCCGGACCAGGCGTGCGACTGCATCGTGTCCTCCAGGGATTCGGTCTCGTTGTACCGAAGATCGCCGCTGCCCGTCACCGGTTCCCCGGTCGGGACCGCAAGATCACCGGCCAGTAGGCTGCCGGGCATGGATTTCGCGACGGCTGATCTGATCGACGACTTCGGCGACGAGTTGCAGAGTTGCGAGACGCAGTTCCGGCAGTTCGGCGGGAGGTCCGCCTTCAGCGGGCCGATCGCCACCGTCCGCTGCCTGCGCGACAATGGCCTGGTGAAGCGGCTGCTCGACACGCCGGGCGAGGGGCGGGTGCTGGTGGTCGACGGCGGCGGCTCGGCCGCGTCCGCGCTGCTGGGCGACATGCTCGGCGGCGCCGCCGTGCTGAACGGCTGGGCCGGGGTGGTCATCAACGGCGTGGTGCGGGACGTGGTGGCGCTGCGCGGTCTCGACCTCGGGGTCAAGGCGCTCGGCTCCAACCCGCGCAAGAGCGTCAAGGACGGCGCGGGCGAGACCGGCGAGCCGGTGCACTTCGGCGGCGTGCGGTTCAGCCCGGGGGACTGGCTCTACAGCGACGAGGACGGCATCGTCGTGTCCGGACGCGCCCTGCGCTGATCCGCCGCCCCTCCCTCTCTTCCTCCCTCTCGTCCCTGTCGCCGCTGGCGTGAGGTGCCAGCGGCGACGCGGAGGGATCGGCGATCTCGGCCCTTGATCGCCCGTCACCGCCTGCTTAGCGTCACGGGCAACGACGGAGACAGGGGTGACATGCGCGCCAAGAGGACATGGCTGATACCCGTGGCGGCGATCGTGCTGACCGCAGGGCTCGCGGCGGTGCCGGCCGCGGCGGAGCCGAGACCGCGGATCCCGGACCCCACCGCCAACCCGTGGCAGATGCGGCACTGGCCGCAGACCCAGCCGTGGCAGCGCGGCCAGGGGGCGCGCACGTACGCGGCGGGCGCCCCGCGTCCCGTCGATCCGCAGAACTACGAGCTGCCCGACACGATGACGTGGGACGACTACACGCCGGTGCCGGGTGCCTCGTGGGCCGACCCGTCCCGCGCCGGGTCGATCAAGAACTTCAAGGGCGCGGTCGTGCTGGTCGACTATCCCGACCAGCCGTTCGTGGTGACGCAGCCGAAGAACTCGACGCTGTTCGGCAACCCGACCGTGGTCGGGGACCTGCCGCGCGCGAAGGTCGCGCAGTTCTACCACGACTTCCTCAACAGGCCGCAGGACCTGAACCGGGGCCACACGCTGCACGAGTACTGGATGGAGGACTCGGGCGGGCGCTACGGCGTGGACCTCAGCGCGTTCGGCGCGTACAAGATGCCGGCCAAGGACCACGAGTACGGCGTGGACGACTTCCAGGAGGGCAGCGGCTGCCCGGCCGGCGACACCTGCGGGCGCGACCTGCGCAAGGACGCGCGGGCCGCGTGGATCGCCGACGTGGGGGAGGAGACGGCGAAGAAGTTCGACTTCGTCTTCTTCCTCTCCGCCGGTCAGGACGAATCGTCCACCTGGCAGGAGTTCGGGCAGATGAAGTTCCAGAAGAAGGAGGACGTGCCCGCGGAGTGGGGGCCGGGCGACGCCAAGCTGCCCAACTGGGTGAAGACCCGGTACGTGGACTGGTCGTCGTGGGCGGCGGGCTCCACCATCTGGCCGAACGCGGTCACCGGGAGCTCCACCCAGGCCGAGAGCTCGGGCATGGGCGTCTTCGCGCACGAGTTCAGCCACATCCTCGGCATCGGCGACAACTACAACAACCCGTACGGGAACCCGCCGCGCCGGGCCTACACCGGGCCGTGGGAGATGCTGAGCCGCGGCAGCTTCAACGGGCCGGGCGGTCCGCACAGCCGGTGGACGATCCCCGCGACCGGCGGCGCGTCGATGGGCGCCCAGCACATGCTCCGCAACAAGATCAAGCTGGGCCTGGTCGATCCGGCGAACGTGCTCCAGCTCGACCGGGACGGCCTCGCCGCGTCCGGGGCGGCGGTCGCGAAGGTGACCGCGCGGGCCGTCGAGCCGGGCAGCAAGGGCCTGGCGGGCATCAACCTCAAGCTCGGCACGGGCGGTGACAGGAGCCCGGCGTGCGACACCGCCCAGGACCCGCTCTGCGACGGCGGCAAGTACGACAACTACACCGTCGAGGTCGTGGACCGGATGGGCTTCGACTCGTTCACGCCCGACTCGGGGGTGCTGCTGGCCAAGACCAAGGAGCGCGACAGCGCCCCGTTCATCTGGATCAAGGACGCCAACCCGCAGGACATCGACAAGGTCGACTTCCTCCTGCCGGACGGCACCCCGCAGAAGATGACGATCGGCGACTACCGCCAGCTCTCCGACTCGCTGTTCCACGCCGGGACGGGCTCGGGCAGCCAGTACGAGTACGTGGACGAGGCCAACCGGCTGCACTTCTACGTCCTGGACCTCAAGCGCGACCAGAAGGGCGTGCTGTCGTACACGGTGGCGGTCCGCTCGCTGGACGGGGCGGGCGCGCAGCGGCGCGGCGTGAAGGTCGACTCGGCCGGCGCCAAGCCCGCGGGCTCGGGCTGGACCAAGTGCACGATGGCGGTGCGCAACACCGGCAAGGGCGGCACCGGGTACTACGGCTCCGACGTCTTCCGGCTCAAGGCCGATGTCGCCGGGAAGGGCTGGACGACCTGGGTGCCGAACGCGCTGGCCACCGCGAAGACGGGCGCCGGGGCCAAGGCGGAGGTCTGGGCCAAGGCCGCGCCGGGCGCCGACCGCAAGGCCGAGCTGCGGCTCACGGCGACCTCGGAGAGCGACCCGGGCAAGTCCGACAGCGGAACCTGCCGCCTGCCCTGACCGATTCCACCGGCGAGCGGCGGCGAGCTGCGGCGAGCGGTGCGCGGCACGTGGCGGGCCCTGGGGCCGGGCGGCTGTAGACGGCTTTCGGTTGACCGTGTTACGGCATCGTGACTGAAATCCTGATCACGGTCGTCCGGCCCGGATGCTACCTTCCGGGATTGCCTGGAGGTGATCGAGTGAAAGTCCGGCGCTCCCTCGCCATCGCCACCCCGTTGGTGGCCATGGCGGCCGGTGTCCCCGCCTACACGTACCTGGGGACTGACAACGTCCACAACGCCGCGCCCAGTGCCGCGGCGGCGCCGAGCCTCGGCGACTTCGCCCTGAAGAAGGGCTCCGACCGCGCCGCGCCGCTCAAGGCGATGAACAAGGCGCTCAAGAAGAGCAGCGTCACCGCCCTGCTCAACGCCTCGGGCCAGCGCAAGCTCGGCAGTGGCTGCGGGGGCAAGGCCGGCGTCCCCGCCAAGTCGCTGGTCTACTGCTTCAACAAGGAGGACTCCACCACCAAGAAGTGGGTGCCCCAGGGCGTCACGAGCTCGTCCGACGCGACGGCGGACGAGGCGTGGGGCGCCAACAAGCCGATGATGGTGGTCTGGTACGCCGATAAGGCGATCCGGCTCACCTTCGTCAACCCGGCGAAGAAGACCTACCGGCACGTCCTGCTCACCTACCCGAAGCTGAAGGGGAAGAGCGCGAACTACACCGACATCGACCTGCACGCGGGCGGCGTCGCGTGGTTCGGGAACTACGTGTACGTGGCCGACACCGTGCACGGCCTGCGGGTGTTCGACGTGACCAAGATCTTCGACCTGGGCAAGAGCAAGAACGGCACGACCAAGAAGAAGGGCCTGGTCGGCCTGCACGGCAAGACGTACTACGGCCACGGCTACCGGTACGTGATGCCGCAGGTCGGGAGCTGGCAGCATAAGAACGGTGACGCGCCGTTGACCAAGTGCAAGGGCTCCGGCCCGCCGCGCACCTCGTGGGTGTCGGTCGACCGTACGGCCCGCCAGCAGCCCAAGCTCATCACCGGCGAGTACTGTGCCACCGCGTCCCCCAAGGGCCGGGTCGCCACCTGGCCGATGAAGGTCGGCACCGGGCTGGTGAGCTCGGGCGGCGTGGCGAAGGCCGACTGGGCGGCGCCGCTCCCGGACAAGAAGATCCAGGGTGCGGTTCGGTCGCACGACTTCTGGTGGTTCACCCACAACGTCGACACGGCGGGCGGCGCCAAGCGCGGCCAGCTTCTGGTGACGAGTTGGAACGCTCAGAAGAAGGGCTGGGGCGGCGTCCAGCGGCGCACCATCTCCTACGGGCCCGAGGACCTGTCCTGCTTCCGCGGGCAGCGCCGGGTCTGGACGGTCGCCGAGCACGCGGGCAAGCGGGCCCTGTGGGGAACGCTCGAAGAGCCGTGCAACACCAACTGACGCCGTAGTCCGTCGGTGGCTGAGGGCCGGTATGGGACGCCCCGTACCGGCCCTTATCGCGTCCGCCCCCCCGGCCTGTGGCTCAGGTGCCGTGGCTCAGGTGTCGTCGCTCAGACGATGTGGCTCAGGCGTCGGCGTGGGCGGCGACCCGCGCGGTCCGCGCCGCCGGGCTCGTGGCGGCGCGGCGGTCCAGGGCGGCGCCCAAGGCGACCGCGCCGAGCGCGGCGGTGCCGAGCCCGGCGCCGATCCAGGCGGTGGCGGGGTAGCCGGCGCCGGCGCTGATCGCGAGGCCGCCGAGCCACGGGCCCGCCGTGATGCCGACGTTGAACGCGGAGACGTTCGTCGCCGTCGCGAGCGTCCGGCCGCCACCCGCCAGCACGAAGACCCGGGTGTTGAGCGTGGGGTTGGTGGCGAACCCGAACGCGCCGAGCAGGAACGCCAGCGCGATGGCCGGCACCGGCGAGCCCGCGGTCAGAGCCAGCGCGGCCGAGACGGCGACGAGTCCGGCGAAGCCCCAGTACAGCGTGGCGAAGGGCCGGGTGTCGGCGGTGCGCCCGCCGGCGGTGACACCGATGAACGCGCCGACCCCGTACAGGGCGAGAACGGCCGGGACCCAGCGTTCCGGCAGGCCGGTGGTCTCGGTGAGCATCGCGCCGAGGTAGCTGAAGGTGACGATCAGCGCGCCGGTGGCCAGCGCGGTCGTCCCGTAGGAGACCCACAGCCTGGCGGAGGTCATCGCGCCCAGCTCGTGCCGCAGCCGGGGGACCTCGCCGCCGGGCCGGCCGCCGGGGATCGTCGCGGCCACTCCCGCCATCGCGATCGTCGACAGGGCAGCCACCGTCCAGAACGCCGCCCGCCAGCCGAGGTGCTGGCCGATGACGGTGCCCGCGGGCAGGCCGATGACGGTGGCGAGGGTGAGCCCGCCCGCGACGACGCTCATCGCCCGGCCGCGCGCGCCCGCCGGGACCAGGCCGACCGCGGTGATCGCGGCCACCGCCCAGAACCCGGCGTAGACGAACGCGCCGATCACGCGGGTGGCGAATAGCGTCGCGTATCCGGTGGCCAGCGCGCCCGCCACATGCGCGAGGACGAAGATCACCAGGAAGGCCAGCAGCGCTCGGCGGCGCGGCCAGCGCCGGGTGAGCAGGGCCAGTACGGGCGCGCCCGCCAGCATGCCGAGCGCGAACGCGGAGATCAGCAGCCCCGCGTCCGGGACCGAGACGCCGAGGTCGGCGGCCATCTCGGGGAGCAGCCCGGCGAGCATCAGCTCCGAGGTGCCCTGGGCGAAGATCGCCATGCCCAGGACGTAGACGGCGAGCGGCATCGCTCCGCCTCCTTGTTTTAGATGGATCGATACAAAATTAGGCCGTGAAAAAGGGACGGGCACCCGCTCGTCCCTGGTCAGAGTGCGGTCATCGCGGTGTCGGCGATCGCCTTCAGCACGTCCCGCCCGGCGCCGCCCCGGGACGCGACCCGCATCCCGGCGATCGTCGCGATCATGAAGTGCGCGAGCGCCCCGGCGTCCCTGCCCGGATCGATCTCGCCCGCGCGGACGCCGGCCCCGATCGCCGCGCGCAGCGCCTCGAAGCGGCGCAGCCGGTCGCGCTCCAGCCGTCCGGCGATCGCGGGGTCGCTCGGCGCCATCTCCACCATGCTGTTGACCACCAGGCACCCGATCGGGTCCCCCTCGGTGGGGTCGACGGCCCGGTCCAGCAGCGTCCGCACCTTGTCGCGGGCCGGCCGGTCGCCCTCGAGTACCTCCAGCACCGAGGCGGTCATGATGTCCATGTAGTGGGCCAGTGCCATCTCGTACAGGTCGTGCTTGCTCTTGAAGGTGTTGTAGATGCTGCTGCGCCCGAGGCCGGTGGCCTCGCACAGGTCCTGCGTCGAGGTCGCCTCGTAGCCGGACGCCCAGAACGCCCGCATCGCCGCGTCGACGGCCCGCTCCTCGTCGAACGTTCTCGGTCGCGCCATACCAGAGACCGTACCTGTTTTGGACTGGATGATACAAAACAGCTAGTGTCGCGGATCCTCCGGGAGCACGACCAGGTCGCGCTCATCGCCCCGGCCGAGCACTGCCCGGCCGGGGGGCAGCCCTCCCTCGTCCGACACCGTCGGGACGCCCAGTTCGGCCAGCCGTGCGAGCAGCGGGTCCGGTCCGCCGCGGGTGCGCGCGAGGACCAGGTGGAGGTTCCGGCCGGGGTCCAGGTAGGGGATGAGCGGGAGCAGGACCTCCGCGTCCAGCAGGTCCTGGTCGTGCACGACCAGGAAGATCTCGGCGGACGGGTCGGGCCCGTCCAGCTTGCCGACCAGCTCCCGCACCACGGTCCTGACCATGGACGAGGTGTTGCTGTACGCGTCCCGGTGGTCGAGGTCCCGGCCGGGGCCGGTGAACACCGCGGTGCGCAGCGTCCCGCTCGGATCGATGATGAACAGCTCGCGCCTGGCCCCGGCGGCCCTCAGCGAGGCGACCACGTTCCGCAGCAGCGCCGTCTTGCCCCAGCCCGGAGCGCCCTGGACGACCAGGTGCCGGGCCGTCCGCAGATCCACGACGGCCGGCTCGCCCGTCTCCGCCAGCGTCCCCACCTCCACCTCCCACCGCGGGACGCGCGGCACCCCCTGCTCCTCGAAGTCGACGACCCGGCCGAAGCGGTCGGCGAGCTCGGGGTTGCGGGCGAGGAGGGCGTCCATCCGGCCGGCCCGCCCGGCGAGGACGACCAGGGGGTCGTCGCCGTGCTCCTCCATCCGCGCGATCAACTGCGCGACGGCCTCGCCGGTCGCGGCGGTCCCGTCCGCGGCGGCGGTCCCGTCCGTCGTGCCGGTCCCGTCCGTCGTGCCGGCCTCCGGCGCCAGGTCGTCCGCGTCGCCGATGAGCAGCACCCCGCCCTGGGCCAGGGCGAACACCCGCGAGGCGTTCGACGGGGTCTCGCCCGGATACTGGTCGACCAGGTCCCGCCAGGACGCGAGGGCCAGGTCACCGTGCGGCAGCTCGCCCAGCTCGGCGAGCATCTCCCCGTACAGCCGGGCCACCGGGGTCCGCCCGGTCCCGTGCGGCCCGCGGAAGACCAGATGCGGATGGCCCGCCGGCCCGCCCGCCCGCGTCGCCGAGACCTTCGCGGCGATGAGCTCGCGCAGCGCCCGCCGGGCCGTCTCCCGGCCCTCGCCCGGGATCAGGACGTCCACCTCGGTCAGCAGCCGGCCGAGGACCTCCAGGTCGTTCTCCCGCGTCCGCACGGGGGTGAGCGCGGGGACGGGCGGGGGCCCGGGATGGGGCGCGGGCGATGGGCGCGGCAGCTCGAACCGCACCGGCTGCCGCCCCGGCCTCCGCAGGTACCCCTGCTCCATCCCGGCCGTGAACGGCAGCCCGGCCCGGCCCATCACCCGCTGGAGCACCTGCGGGGACGGCCCGCGGACCGCGATCCGCCAAGTGAGCAGCGGGAGCAGCCGCTCCCAGGCCGTGGTGCGCTCCCAGGTGGTCGTCGCGATCAGCAGATGGACGCCGAGCCCCTCGCCGCGCGCCGCCAGCCGGAGCAGCGTCTCGGCCACCTCCGGCTTGCTGGACGGGAGGCTCAGCGACACGTCCACCACCACCAGCAGCGGCGGGGCGGACGGCGTCCGCGCCCGGTGGTCCAGCTCGTCGGAGAGCACGCCGAGGAAGTGGCGGAGCCCGTCCGGGCTGCCGAGCAGCTCTTCACCCGAGTCCGTCACGTGCGGGAGGTCGGCCGGGGTGCCGAGCGGATGCTCGCCCAGCCCGCCGAGCACGATGGCGAGGGCGTCCGGGGGGGAGGTCTCGGCCAGCGCCAGCACGATCGCGCGGACGACGGCGTGGCGGTCCGCCGTGTCGCCGATGACCAGCCCGTGCGGTCCGTCGCCGCTCAGCGGGTCGAGCGTCACCGGCTGCCCGGCGTCGTCGAGCCCGATGGGCGGCGGCGCGATGGCACGGAGGTGCGGGGGGCTCGATCCGGCCGCGGACTCGCTCGAGGGCGGCCGTCGACCGTCCACCCCTGCCCGCGATCGCCCGGTGGCGGGCGGCGGTTGTGTCACGGGAGTGCCGGAGGTGCGGTCCAGGAGGGAGCGGGCCTCGGGGCTGAGGAGGGCGAACGGGCGCTCGGCGCCCGCGCCGGCATGGGCGTCGTCCGGGTGGTCGCCGCCAGTGGCGCGCAGCAGGGCGCGGAAGGTCTCGGCGGACGTCACGGCGCGGAACTCGATCTCGGCGGAGACCGCCTCCAGCACGTGCCGGGTGTGCTGCGCCTCGGGCCGCGGCAGGGTGTCGAGGAGGGCCTCGCGGGCGCCGGGCACGAACTCGTACCGGGTGCCGGACAGCGGCCTGAGGAGCCCGCTGAGCAGGACCTCGGCGAGCTGGCCCGGCCCGGACCCGGCCAGCACCCGGCGCTGGATCAGCCGCATCACCGGCAGCGACGGCACCGACACCGCGACGTGCGCGGCGAGCTCGGCGGCGCCGGGCGAGGCCGAGCCGAGGAACCGGCGCACCCGCTCCCCGACCGCCAGCTCGCGTTCGCGGCGCACCGGCGCGGTGCTCGGCGCCGAGACGGGCGGCGCCGCCACGGCGGCGGGCTGGGGGCCGCCGCCGGAGACCAGCCGGGCCCAGGCGGCGAGCCAGCGCGGCGCGACCTCCAGCACGGGCACCGGCAGGCCGGGCGCCGGGGCGCCGTCGTAGGGGGTGAAGCGCAGCTCGGTGTTGGGGCCGCCGGGGCGGGGGAGGACGGCGAGCCCGGGGAGGGCGGGCGCGGCGGTGCGGCGCCAGAGGCGTTCGGGCAGCGGCTGGAGGAT
The DNA here is from genome assembly GCF_030283145.1 of Actinomadura xylanilytica. GTDB lineage: Bacteria > Actinomycetota > Actinomycetes > Streptosporangiales > Streptosporangiaceae > Spirillospora > Spirillospora xylanilytica. The sequence goes on along the minus strand of NZ_JASNWE010000001.1, from coordinate 1,772,061 downwards.
GGCGGTCGGCCCGGCCGCCGCCCAGCGGCGCACGGCCCGTCCGGCCCGCCCGTCCCACCAGTGCGGGCCGGAGCAGTCGCTGAGCACGAGCGTCGCGTGCCGCCCGGACGGGTCCAGCAGCGTCGAGGGGTCCCGGGACGGGCCGTCCGGCGCGGACGAGACCCGTCCCGAGGTGTGCAGGTACGTCACCCGGATGTCGCGGAACGCGCCCTGGCGCAGCAGCGTCTCGGCCAGCTCGCGCGCGAGGGGACGCCAGAGCCGCATGGCGGCCCCGGTGTCGACGACCAGGCTGAGGCTCAGCCAGCGTTCGGGCGCGGCGACCAGGACGGGCGCCCACGACCCCGTGTCGGCGACGCGCGCGGCGGTCGCCCCCTCGTCCAGTTCAAGGCGCCGCCGCGACGGGACGCTGCGCTTCAGCGGACGCAGCGCCCGCTGCACGCCGAGCGGATCGTCGAGCATCGGCGCGGTCGGCACCAGGATCTCGTCGCCGCCGCCCACCGCCGCCTCGCCGGGCCCCGGAGGGGCCACGGGATGCAGCGCCGCCGACGGCGCGGAGGCCGGATCGCCGGCGGCCGGGAGCGCCGGCGGCGGAGCGTCGAGGACGTCCGGCGCGGCCTCGCGCGGCGTGTCCGATGCGGACCGCCGCGGTTCGCCCGACGCGCCGCCGAGGTGGCAGGCCAGCCAGATGATCTCGCTCAGCTCGACGGCGTCGGGCGGCGGTCCGGCGCCCGCCAGAGCCGCCCGGAACCGGTCAATCGTCATCGGCGGCCCCGGCCAGGTACGGCATGATCCGGTCGGCCAGCTCCCGGCGGTCGGTCGCGTCGGCGTGCCGGCACAGGTAGACCGCGTTGAGAAGCTGGTCGGTCGCGAGCGTCCCGCCGCCGGCGCGCCGCAGGAACAGCCGGACCAGGTCCTCGCCCTCGCCCGCGAGCGGCCCGAGGTGCTCGCGGACGATCGCGGCCAGCTCCGCCTCGCCCGCCGGCTGCCGCAGCTCCACCGTGACGCAGCGGCGCAGGAACGCCGGCGGGAACTCGCGCTCCCCGTTGCTGGTCATCACCACCAGCGGGAACGCGCTGCACCGCACCGTCCCGCCCCGCACCGTGACCCGTCCGCCGGGGCCGCCGTCGCGGCGCGTCGGGGCCCCGCCCGACCCGTCGGCGGTCAGCACCTCCGCGTCCGGCTCGGCGCGGCGGGTCAGCTCGGGGATCTCGTACTCGCCCTTCTCGAAGATCGTCAGCAGGTCGTTGGGCAGGTCGATGTCGCTCTTGTCGATCTCGTCGACGAGCAGCACGCGGGGCCGCCCGTACGGGAGGAGCGCGGTGCCGAGGGGGCCGAGCCGGATGTAGCGGCCGATGTCCTCGTCCTCGGCGGGCCCGCCCCCGACCTCGCGTCCGGCCGCGTACAGGCGGGTCAGCGGGTCGTACTGGTACAGGCCGTCGCGCAGCGTCGCCCGGCTGGTGATCGGCCAGTGCAGGACGGGCCCGAGGCCGAGCTCGTGCGCGACCGCGTACGCGAGGGTCGACTTGCCGGTCCCGGGCGGGCCCGTCACCAGCAGCGGACGGCGCAGGTACAGGGCCGCGTTGACCTGCTGCACGGCGTCGTCCGACGGACGGTAGGTCGTCGCCTGATGGGTGTTCCCGGACCCGCCGGACGGTGCCGGCAGCACCGGGCCGCCGTCGAACGCGCGCCATGGCGGGGGCGGCGGCAGCCGGTCGACGCCGTCGTGCGTGCGCCGGCTCCCGGTGTAGAGCAGCCAGTCGGGCATCTCATACCTCCATGGCGAGAGGGGGATCGGGCAGGCGGGACGGGTCGTCCCACATGAGGGTGAGGTCACGGCCGACGTGCGGCTCGTCCTTGGGCGCGGTCAGCGCCTTCTTCCGCAGCGCCATCGCCAGCCACGGCAGATCGCCCGGACGCTCCCCGGCGACCGCGCCCGCCAGCGCGCCGAGCGTGCGGTGGCCGTCGCAGTCGTCATGGGACGCGGCGGCGCAGCGGGTCCGCGTCCACAGCATCACCGGGACGCCGTTGTTCAGCGCCGCGAACAGCCAGCGCCTGGCCGGCCGCGTCCCGTAGACGAGCACGCAGAGGCCGGTGTCGGCCTCCAGCCAGTCGCTGAACCCGCTGCCGTTGCTCGGGGTCTCGCACCGGACCCCCTGCGGGTCGATCCGGCCGCGCTCGTTCAGCAGCCGCCAGCGCCGGTGCGCCTGGTCACGCCGGATCGAGCCGGGCCACAGCCGCTCGACATCGCGGACCACCACCGGGTACAGCCGCATCCGCATCCCGTGCGCCCGGTCGATGTACCACTCCTCGAACGGCTTGCTCAGCCAGCTCTCCGGCACCGCGAACTCGATCATCCAGTCGCGTCCGACGACCGCCGCCCGGGCCCGCGCCACGCCCGCCTCGACCGCGGCCCGCACCCGGTTCTCCGGCACCCGGACGGTGTCCTGCGCCGGGCCCTCGGCACCGTCGATCCAGGTGTGCACGGTGACGTCGAAGGCGCGGTCGAGCGTCGCCCGCTCCAGCCGCACGATGATCGACGCGGGCCCGGCCCGCTCGAGCCCGGCCGCCTCGTGCCCGGCCCGCCCTGGGGCAGGTGCGGCGGCGGCCAGGTGCCGTCCGGACCACTCGGCAAGGTCGCGCCGGCCCGCCTCGGGGAGGTGCCGCGCCATCGCCCGCAGGTAGCGGGCCAGCCGGTCCTCGGGCCAGCCCTCCGCGACGTGCCGCACCGAGTCCCAGGCCGAGCGGAACGGCCGGTGCGCGCGCCGCCCGGTGATCTCCTCCAGCCCGGCCGCCATCGGCGCGGTGAAGCCGGCGTCCGCCAGCAGCGCCCGCAGCTCGCGCCGCGCCGGGACGGTCAGCCAGGCCAGCGGGAGATGGTCGTCGAGCTCCTCCCAGTACCGCCGGATCACCGTGACCGGCAGCATCCGGCCCAGCCCGCCCTCGCCGCCGGGCCCGTCGTCCCCGCCGAACTCGGCGTCGGTCACCATGCCGATCACCTCGCCGGTCGCCGGGTCGTACACCGCCGACCCGCTGTAGCCCTCTTCGAGCTGCTCACCCGGCCCGGTCCGGAGCTGCCACCACTCGTGCCGCAGCACCATGTCGGGGCCGGTCGTCACCGTGGCGTACCGCTCGTCGCCGTCCGCGCGGCGCGGGAACCCGCAGACGCGCAGCGCGCGGCGCCCGAACGAGGCGGGGCCCGCGCTCGCGTGCAGCGCCTCGGGCCCGGCGGGCCGCGCGCACCGCAGCCCGACGGGCGCGGCGAGCCGCAGCACCGCGACGTCGCCGGGGTCGCCGGGCCGCTCCCACCCGCCGGGACGGACCACGGCGGCGGGCAGGTCCTCGATCAGCCCGGGGAACCCGACCCGCGCCGCGTCCAGGCCCGCCACGGTGTGCGCGCAGGTCAGCAGCAGGTCGGGCGCGATCAGGAACGCGGCGCCGAGCCGGCCGCCGTCCGGGGGGCCGACCCAGGCGCGCCACTGCCAGTCGTCCACGGGCGGCTACTCCTGTTCCTGCTCCGGTTCTCCGGCCGGGGCCGCGCCCCAGGTCAGCTTGACCTTGAGCTGGCCCTCCACGGAGGTCTTGGCGATGACCGCGCCGGCCGCCACGTTGAGCTTGACGCCGAACTCCAGCTCCACCGCGTCCGGCTTGAGGGCGCCGTCGCGCAGGGTCGCCAGCGCGGACTCGGCGGCGGACCGCACGTTCCGCATCGCGTCCTCGAACCGGACCTGCGCCTCGTACACGACCCCGTCGGCCCGGGACACCGAGCGGAATCCCGGATCGCGGTCGCCCACCTCGACGACCACCGGTCCGTGCTCGGTCTGCCAGCGCACCAGCTCGCTCACGATCGTCCCCTCGTCCGCCCGAAGGCTCCGTGTGTCCGGTCCGCCAGCAATCTAACAAGATCGCCAAAATGCGGGGAAGGGATCGGGATACTGGCGGGATGCGGCCGGGAGGGAGACCACGATGATCACAGTCGGGCAGGTGCGGCGGCTGGCGCTGTCGCTGCCCCGGACCACCGAGCACCTGATCAGGGACCGGGTGAAGTTCCGCGTCGGCGCGATCGTCTACGCCGCGTTCTCCCGGGACGAGACCGAGTTCGGGTTCGCCTTCCCCAAGGAGGAGCGGCCCGGCCTCGTCGCGTCCGCCCCCGGCACCTTCCACCTGCCGGGCGAGTCCGAGCTGCGGTTCAACTGGGTGGAGGCGTGGACCGGCGCGCTGGACGAGGACGAGATGCGCGAGCTGGTCGTCGAGGCGTGGCGGATGGTCGTCCCCAAGTTCCTCGCCGCCGAGCACCTCGACGGCCGCTGACCGCCCGTCCGGTCAGGACCGGGGCGCGAGGGTGACCGCGATCGGCCGGTGGTCGGAGTGGGGCACGTCCGGGATGGCCGGATCGCTCGGGACCAGGTCGGGCGTGACGAGCACGTGGTCGAGCTGCTTCGTCGACTTCGGCAAGGCCGGAAAGGTCAGGGCGGGCCGGACGGACGCCATCGCGTCCGTGAGACCGGCCCCGAGCAGCACGTCCCAGGCACGGTCGCCGGGCTGAAGGTTCAGGTCGCCGGTCAGCACGACCGGGCGGCCCCCCTGCGCGGCGGCGCGCGCGATGCCCGCGAGCTGCTCCGCCTGCGCGAGGCTCTTCCAGTCCTCCGGGGGCTGCGTGTGCGTGGCGATGACCGTGATGTCGCGGCCGTCCTTGCGGAGGCCGACCTCCAGGGCCTGCGCCCCGGTGGGCCCGCCCTTCACCAGGGGCCGGTTGCGGACGGACGTGACGGGCAGGTCGGTGAGAAGCGCGTCGCCCCAGACCTCGTCGCCGGCGGGCGCCCACACCGCGCGCATCCCGAGCCGGTCGGCGATCAGCCGGAGCTGGTCCCGGCCGCCGTTCAGCAGCCAGGCGCGGTCGACCTCGCCGAGCACCACCACGTGGGGACGCAGCGCGCGCAGCGCCGCCGCCTGCCGGGTGACGGTCATGGTCCCGTTCATCCCGTAGCCCATCCGCACGTTGTAGGCGGCGATCCGCAGCCCGTCGTCGACGGGCCGCCAGCGCGGACCGCTGTCGCGCCACAGCGGGACGGCCGCGACCAGCAGCGCGGCGACGACCGCGGCGGCGGGCACGCGCAGGTCCAGCCCGCCGCCCGCCGCCTCGTCCCGCGCATCGGCCCCGGCCCCGGTTCCGGCCCAGCCCAGCACGGCCACGCAGGCCGCCGCGGTGATCGGCACCCAGCGGTTCGGGACGCCCAGGTCGTACGCGGAGTAGTAGGCGAACAGGAGCAGGACGAACACCAGCATCCCGCCCGCCATCGCCAGACCGCGCCGCGCCGCGCGGTCGGGACCGGCGGTGCCGCTCGCCCAGCCGGCGCAGCCCGCCAGCGCGAGCTGCCCCAGCACCTGCGCCAAGACCGTCCACCACGCCGAGACGCCGTGCACCCCGTCCACGGTGGCGCGGCCGAACGTGAACACGGCCGCGGAGGCCACCAGCGCCAGCGCGGGAACCGCCGGATGCCGCGTCCAGAACCGGGGCCGCGCCGCGACCGCGACCGACAGAACCCCGACCGCCGCGATCAGCACGGCCACCTCGGCGGGCCACCCGGCGCTCGCCTGCGCGTGGGCGGCGTTGCCGGTGGAGATGCCCCACACCAGCAGCGCCGGGCCGGCGAGCAGCCAGATCCGGGGCGCGCCGGCGGACTCGCCGTCCTCGGCCGGACGCCGCACCAGCGCGACGGCGAAGAACGCGAGGCAGGCGGCCAGGACGACCCACGCCACCGGGCCGTCCCGCCACACCAGGTCGATGCCCTCCAGTGTCGCGTGCAGCGTGGTCGCCGCCGCCAGGCCCGCGACCAGCCCGGTCGTCACCGGCCCCGCGGTCCGCGCGTCCATCGCCGTCGCGACGAGCCAGACCAGCCCGGCGAGCAGCCCGAGGCTGGCGGTGTAGAGCTGCCCGTCGCCGCCGTCGGTGAACTGGAGCACCGCCCTCGCCGCCACCAGCAGCAGGCCCGCGCCCACGGCCAGCCGGCGCGCCGGGACGAGCCGGACGAGCGGCACCGCGAGGAACGCCGCCACGAACCACGACAGGGCGTAGGCCCCCATCACCTCGGCCGGCGTCTCGCCCGCGCTGCCGACCAGCGTGATCAGCGACGGCAGGAACACGCGCAGCACGTCCACCAGGACGACGACGCCCGCCAGCACGTCCAGGCGCACCCGGATCGAGGTCCTCATGGCCGTCCTCCACATCCCGAAGAATGTGAATGATCCTCACGTAAACCGGTGGCGCGCGCAATGGGTCAGCGGTGGCGGTCGACGACGACCGCGACGGCGTCGAGGTGCGGAGCCGTCACCGTGCGGAACTCCCCGGGTCAGACCCGCACGGGTTCGGGCTTGCGCTCGGTGGAGCGCGGGGCCTCCGAGCCGTCCGCCGTGCCGCCGCGGTCGCGGTTCCACGCGGTGGCCGCAGACAGGAAGAGGAACGGCATCGCCGGCAGCACGTACCGGTAGTCGAAGTCGGTCGTCACCGGCGGAACCGTCAGCAGCGCGACCCCGACCAGCCAGAACACCGCGCTCTCCGGCCGCGCCTGCCGGAGCACGATGCCCGCGGACGCGAACAGCAGCACGATCCCGAGGAGCGTCCCGCGCACGTTCACATACGTCTGGTAGCCGCGCATGAACCCCGCGAACGGCTCGACGATCCGCGTCGCCGCGGACCCGTGCTCGTACTCGCGGACGACCGAGCTCCGGTCGCCGCCGCCGATCACCGGCAGGTCCTTCTGCCGGTCCGGCCGCTTCGGAAAACGGTACTTCGCCGCCGTGGCGGGCGTCGGATGGCCGGTCCGGTCCCAGGAGAACGTCCGGATGAAGAAGTCGTAGGCGACGGCCTGCACATAGTCGCCCGGCTGCTGCGCGATCGCCCACAACGCGAACCGCTGCGCCCGGTCGTTCATCTCCGGCGAGAACGCGTACCCGTCCCGCCACCCGGTCGGCGACCCCTCCACCCAGATCTGGTGCGACGCCGCGCCCCGCGTCCCCGGCCGTCCCGCCGGGCACATGTACATCAGGTCACCGGGCGGCAGCTTCTTGGAGCAGTCGACGAACGTCGTCGTGCGCCCCCACAGGAAGATCCCGTCGGCCCCCGTCAGCGCGAGCCTCCCGTGCTCCTGCTGGAACCACACCGCGTACCCGCCCACGGGCACCGCGAACGCCACCGCGAGCACCGCGACCGCCGTCCACTTCGTCCGCCTGAACAGCAGGAACAGCACCGCGATGACGATGATGGGCACCCCCACCGTCCGGGTCACCGCCGCCACCCCGAGCAGCCCCCCGACCATGCCGGCCCGCCGCAGCGACGACGACCCGGGCCGCACCATCAGGAGCACCGCGACGAGCAGCAGCGCCGTGAACAGCGCGTCCGACAGCAGCATGTGCTCGAGTTCGATCTGGAACCCGTCCAGCAGCAGCGGCGCCACGGCCAGTGCCGCCCACCCCCGCCGCACCGCGAAGTCGCGCACCAGCACCCGGTACCCGAGCACCGCCACGGCCACGATCATCAGGTGCTGCAACGTCACCACGAACGCCAGGCTGTGGAACGGCCTCAGCAGCCACAGCATGATCCCGTACCCCTCCGACCGCAGCGGATTCGGGAAGGGCGAATTGCCGAGCCGGACATAGTCGTAACTGTCGTTGAACCACAACGCCGGCGGGTATCCGAGCACCGTGACGACCCTCAGCAGCACGCCGGCGAAAAGCACGATCGAGAACAGCACGTTGTTCTTGACCGCCCGGCCCACCGGGATGCGTTTCAGTCGTCGGTTCTGAAGGGACAGTGGCACCGGAAACCCTAACTCTGGACGGGCGGTGGCGAGGGGTGACGCCACCCCGCACGGCGGGACCGCCTGGAGTGACCGGGGTCATAACGGTCATAGCGGATGAGAGTCGCCGATCATAGCAGCGAGGACCATATGCCCCCGGCGAGCGGTCGGGTCAGCCGTCCAGGACGGTGAGCGTGGGCAGGGTGCCCACGGTAACGGCTCCCACCGCCTCCGGCGCCACCTCCGCCCCGTCCCGCCTGATGCTGGAGAGCCGGGGCGGAATCGCGGGAGTGACCAAGTATGCGCCCGGCCTCAGCAGCTCGCGTCCCGGCAGCGGAAACGTCCGCGTATCGGTCCACCGGCTCATGTGCGCGCATTCCGAGGCGACATAGGGCTGGGCCGCGCCGGTGATCTCCGAATCGGCGACGATGTGCTCGGTGGGACCGGCGGGAAGTGCTCGGGAATTCGCGCGCGAAGCCCGATAGAAACCGATGATGCCCTTGCCTTTCGGCAGCGTGGATTCGGTGTCGCCGCCGACGGTGTAGCCGTAGGAGTACCTGACGTCCGGCCGCTTCGACTTCTCGCCGAAGCACCGCCGCGCGCCGCCGGGCAGCCAGGTGGCGCCCAGCGGATTCCGCGCCCGGAACCGCGTGGTCACCGTGACCGCCGTCCCCGGGGTGGCCCGCGCCGGCCGGACCGTGATGTCGAGGCTCATGTAGGGGGTCTCGGACGGGGGCATGTGGGGCTGGCCGAGCAGCACCCCGGGCCGGCTGAAGGACGCCCGCAGCACCCCGTGGTTCACCCCGCCGACATCGGGGTCGGACGGCCACACCAGCACACCTGCCGCGACGGCGGCGGCTGCGCCCGTGCCGGCGATCGCGGCCACGCCCTTGGCGCCCCCGGCCTTGGCGAGGAATCCCTTCGAGGCAGCGGTGCCCGCATGACCTGCCGCGTCCGCCGCCGCCTGGCCGAGTGCCAGGGAGCTGTTCCCGGCAGCCGCCCCGCCCGTCGCCGCGCCGGTCAGCGCTCCCGCTCCCGCTCCCGCCCCGGCGGACGCCGCGGCCGGCGCCAGGATCGCGCCGCCCAGCGAGACGATCGGCACCGCGGTCGCGAGGACGGCCGCCACCCCGGCGAGCGCGATCACCCCGCGCCGCTCCCAGTCCGGCCCGTACGCGCTGGTGGCCGCCGCCTCCAGCTCGGCCACGAACGCGCGCGCGTCGGCGAACCGCTCGGTCTGCGTCTTGGCGAGCCCGCGGGCCACCAGCGGACGCAGCGGCTCGGGGACCAGGTGCACGGGGACCGGCGCGGTGGCGTGCTGGTCCCGCAACGACTCGACGGTGTCGCCGCGGTACGGCTGGGCGCCCGTGGCGCACTCGAAGAAGACACAGGTCGCGGCGTAGATGTCGGTCGCGGACGAGGCGGGGCGCCCGGACCACTGCTCCGGGGCCATGTAGGGCGGGGTGCCGCCCACCCCGCCCTGCCCGGCGAGGACCGCGATCCCGAAGTCGATCAGCTTGCTCCGCCCGTCCCCCTGGACGAGCACGTTCGCCGGCTTGTAGTCGCGGTGCACCACTCCGGCGGCGTGCGCGGCGGCGAGACCCAGCAGCGACCCCTTGAGCGTCGCCAGCGCGGCCTCGACGGGCATCGGCCCGTCGCCTTCGTCGAGCAGCTCGCGCAGCGAGCCGCCGGGCACGGCCTCCAGCACGATCGCCGCGCCCCGCGGTGTCTCCACGTACTCGTACAGCCGGGCCACGTTCGGGTCGACGACGCGTGTCAGCAGCGCGGCCTCGCTGCGGAAGGTGTCCCGGGCGAAGGTGTCACCGAGCAGGTCGGGCGCGAGGTACTTGATCGCCACCTGCCCGCCGCCGGCCTCGTGCCTGGCCAGCACCACCCGCCCCTGAGAACCGGTGCCCAGCTCGCCGAGCTCGGTGAAGCCCGGCAGGTGCCAAGGAGCCGCGCTCATCCCGAACCGCGGATCACTGCCGGCTGTTCGTCTGGATCTCGCCGACCGTCAGGGCGGTGGGTGCGGAGGACATCCGAAGGTCGTCCAGGTCGCCGCCCGGGCTGTCGCAGTCGGCGCCGGTGCACGTCCACGCGACCGTCCAGACGACGGTCGCGGTGATCTTGTAGGCGCCGCCGGGCTGCCCGGCGGACGAGCGCTTGTAGGTGTAATGGCACGTCCCGCCGTCCTTGCTGCCCGCGTCACCGCAGGTCAGCTGAGTCTCGCCGAGCTGCCAGACGACCGATTTCGGGGTGGCGGTCGCCTGGAGGGTCTGCGCGCCGACGGTGATGGGGTCGGTCTGGACAGGGACGAAGCCGTCGACCCAGAGCGAGGTCTGGACCCGCACGTAGGTCTTGTCCTTGGGGGCGGTGTGGACCGTGGGGACCGGGAGCTGGGCCGAGTCGCGGGCCTGCTGGGCGAGCACGATCGTCGGGACGGCCGGGGGCGGTGGAGGCTGCTGGGCCGGCGCGGGACCCGCCACGGTCCCCATGCCCTGGTCGGGCGTCAGGCCCAACGGCGGGAGCGTCTCGTCGGGCCCTCCTCCGCCCCCGCCTCCGGTCTGCGGGCCGCGGGCCCCTCCTCCGCCCCCGCCCCCGCCGGTGGTCCCGCCGGGCTTGCTGCCCGAGCAGTTGATCCCGCCGGGGGAGCCGACGCCCTGGCAGGGGGCGGCCTCGGCGGCGCCGGCGGCCAGTGCCGTGGCCGTCAGCGCGGTGGCCAGCACGGCACCGACCCGTACCGGCCGGGCGAGATTTCGTTGATCGCGGCTGTCGCGGGTGCGGAGGGGACGCATCTCATGTCCTTCGGGGATCAGCATTGCTTGTCCCGGTTGGTCTCGGAGACCTTCCAAGTGCCGGCGCCGTAACGGACGGCCGCGCGGTGCAGATACGCCTTGCCGGCGCCGCCGCTGAGGCGTTTGCCGGTCTTGGCGGAGAAGCGGTAGCCGCCGACGGTGCGGAGGCAGTCGACGACGTAGACGATCAGGCCGTCCTTGGAGCGGGCGTAGACCTTGGCGTTGGAGACGTTGGTGAAGCGCCACAGCTCGCCCCTGGCCTTGGTGCGCTCGATGTCGCCGGTGACCCGGCTCAGGAGGGGGTCGACGGCGACGGTGCCGAGTTCGGCCGGGTCGTTGGCCTCGTAGGCGCGCTGGTAGACGGTCTGGTACACGTGGTAGCGCTCCAGGACCGTCTTGTCGATCTGCTCGGTCGGGATGGCCGAGGGCGGCGGGGCGGCGGTGGGGACGGCGCTGCTCAGGCTGCCGTTGGGCTTGAAGTCGCCGCCGGACGGGGCGGACTCGCCGCAGGCGGCGAGGGGGAGCGCCGCGAGCAGCAGGGCCGGGACGGCGTGGCGGGGCCCGCGGGGGGAGGAACCTACCAACCGGGCGCGCATCGCCATCCCTGATCGTGCAGCCGACAACGGGGCGAGTACGCGCGAAAGCTTACAGAGGTGGATGGGGCGAGAAAAGAGATTCGTTGCGGAAAGGTGCCGGTCTTGCGGACGGCCCGCCACGGGGGTGTGGCGGCTCAGCCACGGGGTGCGTACATGATGACCGCGACGCCGGCGAGGCAGAGCGCGGCGCCGGTGAGGTCGTAGCGGTCGGGGCGGTAGCCGTCCAGGACGACGCCCCAGGCCAGCGAGCCGGCGACGAAGACGCCGCCGTAGGCGGCGAGGATGCGGCCGAACTGGGCGTCGGGCTGGAGGGTGGCGACGAACCCGTACAGGCCGAGCGCGACGACGCCCGCGCCGATCCAGGCGGCGCCGCGGTGCTCGCGGACGCCCTGCCAGATCAGCCAGGCCCCGCCGATCTCGGCGAGCGCGGCCAGGACGAACAGCAGCAGGGAGCGGGCGATGGTCATGGAAGGTGACGTTAGCGGTGGGGGACGGCGGCCGGGGCGCCGCACGCGGCTTGACCTCGACTTTGGTCGAGGTCGCAAGGTGGGGGGAGACCACTGAACGGAGGACGTTATGCGCGCGGTGTGGTTGAAGGAGTTCGGTGGCCCGGAGGTGCTCGTGCCGGGGGACGCCCCGGATCCGGTGCCGGGTCCGGGGCAGGTTCTGGTCGCGGTCGGGTTCGCCAACGTGACGTTCGTGGAGACCCAGTTCCGGTCGGGCAACGGCCCGTCGCCGTTCCGCCCGGAGCTCCCGGTGATCCCCGGGAACGGGGTGGGCGGTGCCGTCACGGCGGTCGGCGCGGGCATCGATCCGGCGCTCGCGGGACGGCGGGTGGTGACCTCCACCGGGGGCTCGGGCGGCTACGCCGAGCGGGTCGCGGTGGACGCGGCGGGCCTGTTCGAGGTGCCGGACGGTCTGGCGCTGAGCGATGCGGTGGCGCTGCTGGCCGATGGGCGGACGGCGACGATGATGCTGCGCGCGGCGGCGCCGCGTCCGGGCGAGCGGGTGCTGGTGGAGGCGGCGGCCGGTGGTGTCGGCACGCTGCTGGTCCAGCTTGCGAAGGCGGCGGGCGCGACGGTCGTCGCGGCGGCGGGAGGCGACCGGAAGGCCGAGGTGGCGCGCGGGCTCGGCGCCGACGAGACGGTCGACTACCGGGAGCCGGGCTGGGCGGACGCGGTGGCGGGCGTGGACGTGGTGTTCGACGGGGTCGGCGGCGACGTGGCCCGCGCGGCGTTCACGCTGCTCCGCCCCGGCGGGCGGATGGTCAGCTTCGGACTCGCCAGCGGCGAGTGGGCGGAGATCCCCGAGGAGGCCGCGGCCGGACGGGGCGTGACGCTCGTCAAGGCGGCGGCGTCACCGGACGAGATGCGCGGTTTCACGCTGAGCGCGCTGGAGGAGGCCGCGGCCGGACGGCTGCGTCCGGTGGTCGGCCAGCGGTTCCCACTCGAACGCGCCTCGGACGCGCACGCGGCGATCCAGGCGCGGGCGACGGTCGGCAAGACGCTGCTGGAGGTCCGGTGACCTCCGCGAAGGTCGGGCCGAGCTTGCCGCCGTCGCCGCCCCGTCCTAGCGGACCTTGGTCAGGAAGGCGGTGAGGGCGCGCTCGTAGGCGGCGGGGTCGACGTTCCACGACTCGGTGTGGCCGCCCGCGGTGGGGGCGTGGGTGACCATGCCGGGCGGGGCGGCCTTGGCGAACTCCAGCGACGGCCCGTTGTCGACAGTGTCGTCGTCGGCGGTGGTGAACAGCAGCGTCGGTGTCTTCAGCCGCGGCGCGAAGCGGCGCTGGTCGTAGTCGCCGAGGTCGATGCCGATGCGCCACTGCACGATCCGCCTGGCGACGCCGGTCACGAATCCGGGCAGGCCGCGGTCGGCGCCCTGCATGTCGAGGGTGGCGGCCCAGTCCATGACGGGCGAGTCCAGGACGACGCCGCGGATGAGCGCCGGGTCCTTGCGGAGCGCCGTCATGACCATCTCGCCGCCCATCGACCAGCCGTGCAGGACGATGCCGGTCGCCCCGTGTGCGCGCGCGTAGGCGATGGCGGACGCGACCTCGTTCCATTCGGTGTCGCCCAGATGGTTCTTCCCATCGGGGGACGCGGGCGCCCCGACGTCGTTGCGGTAGGCGATGGACAGCATCGGCAGCCCCAGCCCGTGGACGGCCCGCATCACGCGGAACGTCTCGGCCTTGTCGGCGTTGTGCCCATGGACGCCGATCACCCACGTGCCCTTCATCGTCGCCCCCGGCACCAGCCACGCGGGCATCGGGCCGAGCCGCGACGGATAGGCGACGTTCTGGAAGTCGAGGCCGAGCGCTGTCCGGGGGTCGCCGCCGTACACCCAGTGGTCGACCGCGACCGGCGTGCCCTTGGCGGGGGCGCCGCGCGGCGCGGCGGTGACCGTCCGGACGACCTTGCCGGTGTCGCCGCCGGTCACCGGCCCGAGGACCGCGCGCCCGCCGTCTTTCCAGACCAGTCCCCAGGTGCCCGGCCGCTCGGTGTAGGGGGTGCGGGGCAGCGTGACGGTGCCGTTCCCGGCGTCCAGGACGCTGATCGGGTACTCGGGGGAGTGGTCGACCTCGGTGGCCACGCCGGAGAAGTACCAGCCGATGCCGCCGACCGCCGCGCAGCACAGCACGGCGAGCGCCACGACCACGATCAGCAGTGCCCGGACCGGCCGCCGCCGCCTCGGCGGGCGCGGCGTCGGACCGGAGGGTGCGGGGGCGGCCGGTGCCGCGGTTTCACTGGACACGGCACAGGACGTTATCGAGGTCGCCCCGCACCGCATAGGTGGCCAAGGGCGCGAGGTGCGATGGCAGGCGGCGGTCCGCGCCCGCTCGCCGGGTCCCGACCGGGTCCCGACCGGGTGCCGCTAGGCGAGCGCGCGACGCGCGTCCATCAGGGCGAAGCCGAGCAGGTTGAGCCCGCGCCACTGGGACGGCCGTTTCGCCTCGGGCTGGTGCTCGTCCAGGCCGATGCCCCAGACGGTGTCCTCGGGGCTGGCCTCGACCAGGATCTTCCCGGTGGTGGACGCCAGGTACTCGCGCAGGTCGGCGTGCGCGGCGAACTTGGCCTTGCTGCCCCGCACCACGATGTCGTAGCGGTGCGCCGCCCAGGTCTTCTCGTCGTAGCGCCGCACGTCGCGGCCGAGGCTCTTGGCGATGGCGGGGGACGGGTTGCCGAGGATGCGGGACTCGGCCCGCGCGTCGCCGAACAGCCGCGCCTTCTCGGCCATCATGTAGTGCTCGGCCGTGGCGTACTCGACGCCGTCGAGCGTGAACGGTGAGCCGTACCACTGGCTGAGGCAGCCCTTTGGCTCGGGTCCGCCCCAGAACAGTACGAACTCCGGCAGCTCGGCACGGTTCTCCAACTCGACCAGTTCGTCAGTGCGCATGCCCCGAGCCTGACGACCCGCCCGCTCCGAAGGCAACAGGATTTCGCCGCCGGACGCGCGGGACACAGCACGTAGAGCAGGCCGCGCCGCACGGTGTCCCGTCCGCTCAGCGGCGGCCGATGTCGGCGACGAGGTTGAGGGCGAGGATCAGGTCGAGGTTGATGAACGTCTCCAGCTTGGCGCCGGGCTGCACACCGGGGTCGTCGGCGAGCCGGTCGAGGACGGTGAGCGCGGCGGGGCTGTCGAGGTCGTCGGCGAACGCGGCCTCGGCCTCCGCCGCGTACGCGCGCGCGATGGGCCGTCCCGGGCCCTCGGCCCACTGCGCGATCAGTCCGCGCCACCGCGCCAGGTCGTCCCGCGCGGCGGGCAGGAGGGCCGCGACGTCGACGGGGTCGCGGTAGCGGGCGCGGAGCATCGCCAGCCGCACGCACAGGACGTCGCCCTCATCGGCGGACGGGACGGGCCAGGCGCCGTCCTCCGGCGGGACGACGAGCGAGCGGGCGTCCGGCTCGTCCGGGCCGACCAGTAGCGCGCCGTCCGGTGCCGCGTCCCTGACCTCGAACTCCGGGACGCTCAGCTCACCGGCCGCGCCGTGCCGGGGTCGCGCGTCGGCCGACCGGGTCACGGTCGGGTGGAGCCGGCCGCGGTCGGCCACGCGGCGCAGCAGGTCGGCGGTGACCAGCGCCCGTTCGGCTCCGCCTTGCACGTGCACGCGGACGGGACCGGGCGGGAGTTCCTCGGCCCGGCCGGTGCGGTGGTCGTACAGGTGCAGCATGGTCCCACCCTAGACGCGGGCCCTTTCAGGACACCGGATCTGTGAGCGGGCCGCCGGGCATGGGCGCGGCGCTGTCGGGCTTGCGGATGGCGGCGAACCGCAGCCGCACGTAGTCGGCCACCCAGCCCGACTCGCGCCGCAGCGCGGGGGCGGCCAGGTCGTTGACCCTGCCGAGCAGCGGCTCGACCAGCTCGGGCGGGACGTCGGCCAGCGCGCTCGCCGCGTAGGCGCGGACCCAGTCGGCGGCGCCGTTCGGGCCCTCGGTCATACGGCTGGGACGGTCGGCGTGCTCGAGCAGCCGCAGCGTGAAGCCGCCGGCCTCGAGCCGCGTCGCGTACTCGGCGGGGCTCGGGAAGTACCACGGCAGCTCGGGTTCGCCGAGCCCGAACACCCGCCAGGCGGTCTGCATCGCGGCGATCAGCTCCGCGCAGTTGCCGGCGCCGCCGAGCTCGGCGACGAACCGCCCGCCGGGCCGGAGCGCCGCGTGCACCTGGCCGATCACCGCGTCCGGGTCGCGGGTCATCCAGTGCAGGGCCGCGTTGGAGGCGACCGCGTCGAACGACTCGCTGACGGTGAAGTCGTGCGCGTCGCCGACGATGAACGACAGCCCGTGGTGCTCGGTGGCCGCCCGCGCGATCATCTCGGGGGCGCCGTCGATGCCGAGCACCTGCGCGCCGCGCTCGGCGATCTCCGCGGAGAACGTGCCCGTGCCGCAGCCGAGGTCGATGACCCGTTCGCCGGGCTGGGGATCGAGCAGGTCGATCAGGGGCGCGCCGTGCGCGGAGACGTACCCGAAGGCGGAGTCGTACGTCGTCACGGCCCAGTTCACCGTCGTAATTTATCTGACAAGTGGGACAGTCGAGGCTGGGTTGCCGATGCCGGCCGCGTACCGTCGGAGCATGGACGAGGGGAACGGCGCGAGCGCCGAGCTCCGGATCGTCGGCGCCGAACGGCCCGGCGGCCTGGAACTGCGCACCAGCGGGCTCGCCGCCCGTGGCCTGCCCGAACTGCGCGTCACCGCGCTGCCGCCCTACCTCGGTCAAGGCTGGGCGCGCGTCCTCGCGGACGTGGCGCGACGCCTGGCGGGCGCCCCGTTCGGTCCGGGGACGGCGCCGCCGGACGAGGTCGTCCTCGACCACGGCGTCGCGCTCGGGCTGGTGGCCGACGCGGACGAGCCGGGCGTGCTGGCGGTGCGTCCGCCGGACGGCCACGAGGGCTCGCCGGAAGCCTGGCGCCGCGACGTCCTGGTCCGGCTGTTCCCCGCCGCCTCGGTGTGAGCGGGCCGCCCTCGCGGCGCCCCGGGCGGCTTCCTAGAATCGGGTTCTAAGGGCTGGCCGACGCGAGAGGGGCCGCAGGTGTCGTACACCGAGATCGAGTACGGGGTTCAGGACGGGATCGCCACGATCACGCTGAACCGCCCGGACCGGATGAACGCCTACACGCCCGTGATGCGCGCGGAGACGCTCGACGTCTTCGACCGCATCGACGCCGACGACGCCGTGCGCGCGGTCGTGGTCACCGGCGCGGGCCGGGCGTTCTGCGCGGGCGCCGATCTCGGCGGGGGCGGCGGCACGTTCGACAAGGACCGGTCCCAGGACATGTTCGCCGGGGAGGACGACGTCCTGGAGGACGGCACCCCGCGCGACGGCGGCGGCACGGTCGCGCTGCGCATCGCGCGCTGCCTGAAGCCGGTCATCGGCGCGTTCAACGGCGCGGCGGTCGGCGTCGGGGTCACCATGACGCTGCCGATGGACGTGCGGCTGGCCAGCGAGAAGGCCAAGTTCGGGTTCGTGTTCGCGCGCCGCGGCATCGTCACCGAGGCGGCGTCGAGCTGGTTCCTGCCGCGCCTGGTCGGCATCGCGCAGGCGATGGAGTGGGCCGCGACGGGCCGTGTGTTCGACGCGCAGGAGGCGCTCGCCGGACGGCTCGTCTCCCGCGTGTACGCGCCCGACGAGCTGCTCCCCGCCGCCTACGCGCTGGCCCGCGAGATCGCCGACAACACCTCGGCGGTGTCGGTCGCCGCGATCCGCCGCCTCATGTGGTCGGGCCTGTCGGCCCCGTCCCCGTGGGACGCGCACGCCGCCGACTCGCGCCTCATGGCCGCCCTCGGCGGCGCCCCGGACGCCGCGGAGGGCGTGACCTCGTTCCTGGAGAAGCGCCCCGCGGAGTTCCCGATGAGCGTCACCAAGGACCTCCCGCCGCAGGTCCCCGACTGGCCCACCCGCTGACCACCCGTCCGGCCGCCGTCATACCAGCCCGGCGGCCCGCCCGAGGGAGACGACGGGCCGCCGGGACGCGATCTTTACGTGATTGTTCTGTGTCGCCGCGGAGGACGTCGGGTAGGAAGCGCCCGAGGCAACACGTTTCGGGGGTTCGTGGTGCGAAGCAGGTTCTGGGCGGTCGTGGTGGGGACGGGGGTCCTGCTCGCCGCCGGATGCGGGCAGGCGGGGAGCAAGCAGGCGGAGACGGCGCGGCAGCGGCTCGCGGTCCGCGGGCAGCAGCCCGCGCGGACCGCGCCGCCCACACCGCCGCCGCCCCGGCGGATCGACTGCGACAAGGTCAAGTGCGTCGCGGTCACCTTCGACGACGGGCCGGGCGAGTACACCGAGCGGCTGCTCGGCATGCTGCGCACGGCCGGGGCCCGCGCCACCTTCTTCATGCTCGGCCAGAACGTCGGCGGCTTCCCGCAGGCCGTCCGGCAGATGGCCCTGGACGGGAACGAGCTGGCCAACCACAGCTGGTCGCATCCGCAGCTCACCGCGATGTCGACGGCGGCGGTCCGGTCGCAGACGCAGCGCACCCAGCACGCCATCGAGAAGGCGTCGGGCGGCATCACGCCGACGCTGTTCCGGCCCCCGTACGGCGCGACCGACGCCAGGGTCGGGCACGCCATCGGGCTGCCCGAGATCCTGTGGAGCGTCGACACCGAGGACTGGCGCTTCCGCAACGTGAAGCGCAACGTGAAGGTCGGCGTGAACGAGCCCAAGCGCGGCGGCATCGTGCTGTTCCACGACATCCACAAGCCGTCGGTGATGGCCGTCCCGGACGTGCTCGCGGGACTGAAGCGGCGCGGGTTCACGCTCGTCACGGTGTCGGAGCTGTTCCAGAACCGGCAGCTCAAGCCGGGCCACGTCTACGCCGAGAACCTCGTGCCCACACCCCCGACCCCGCCGCCCGCCCCGGGATCGCCGTCCGGGCCGTCGTCGGGGGGCCCGTCCGCTCCGCCCGGCCCGTCGGGCGGGTCGTCGGGCGAGGTCCCGTCCGGCTCGCCCGGCTCGCCCGGCTCGCCCGGGACGCCCGGAAGTCCGGGAACCCCCGGCACGCCGGGACCCCCCGGCACGCCCGGTGGGCCTGGTACGCCCGGTGAGCCGGGCAGGCCGGGTTCGCCGTCGGGCCCCGCGCCCAACCCCTTGCCCGGGTCGCCTTAGCGCGGAGCCCGGTCGTGAGCGTCGCCGTGCCGTCCTCGGCGTCCCCGAGGCCGCCCACGAGTGCGGCCGAACCCTGTTCGGCCTGCCCGAGGCCGTTCACGAGCGCGTGGGTGCCCTGCTCGGCCCGCCCGAGCCTTTCTTCGCCTCCGCCTCCCCGTCGCGCCGAGGCTCTCCGCGCCTTTCCCGCATCGCGGCCGGACGGGACGCGCCGAGTGAGTCATTGGTCTCACTCGCCGGACGGGACCGGACGGTGCCGGACGGAGGCTGGGCCGGGGGAAGGCCGGGCTGAGTCAGTCCCCACCAGGGGCGTCGCGCCTGCGGCGGATCGGCGGGGCGGGCGGGACGACCTTGCCCGCTACCACGATCTCCTCGGGGACCTCGACCAGCTCGCCGGTGCGGCGGCGCACCTGGAGCGTCTGGCCGGACCACGATTCGAGTACGCCGATCACGTCGCTGTACTCTCCCGTTGGCAGACGCCGGCGCAGCGAGACCCGCTGCCCCACGTCCGCAGGACCGACCTTGACCACCAGCCGGCCGACGAGACGTCCGGACATGTGAGGACCCCCATGTCGAATCGACTGAGCCGTGGTGGCAATACTATTCACAGCGAGCTTGCGGTGAGCCGTGACGTGCGGCGGGGCCGGAAACCCGAGAGGAGTCACTGACGTGACCTACGTCATTGCGCAGCCCTGCGTGGACCTGCTCGACAAGGCATGCATCGAGGAGTGCCCGGTCGACTGCATCTACGAAGGGAAGCGTCAGCTCTACATCCACCCGGACGAGTGCGTCGACTGCGGTGCGTGCGAGCCGGTCTGCCCCGTTGAGGCCATCTACTACGAGGACGACGTCCCCGAGCAGTGGAAGGACTTCTACAAGGTGAACGTGGAGTTCTTCGACGACCTCGGCTCCCCGGGCGGCGCCTCCAAGGTCGGGAAGATCGACAAGGACCACCCGATCGTGGCCGCGCTGCCTCCGCAGAGCCAGGACTAGACGGCGCCGCCGCCCCGCGGGGGCACCGCCGAGGTGCGCTCGCGGGGCGCCGGCCGCCGTTCTCCATGACCGCAGGGCCGTGGCCTCCGATGCCGGAGACCGCGGCCTCGCGCGTTCTTTCGAGAAGCCTCGCGTAATTTCCGAGAAGGAGTGGGCGTGTTCACGCTGCCGGATTTCCCGTGGGATCGGCTCCAGCCGTACAAGGAACGGGCCGCCGCCCATCCCGGCGGGATCGTCGACCTGTCGGTCGGCACCCCGGTGGACCCCACCCCCGAACGGGTGCGCGCCGCGCTCGCCGCCGCGTCCGACGCGCCCGGCTACCCCCAGACCTACGGGACGCCGGTGCTGCGCGAGGCGGTGGCGGGCTGGCTGCGCCGCCGCCTCGGCGTGACCGGCGCCGACCCGGACGCGGTGCTCCCGGTGATCGGCACCAAGGAGCTGGTCGCCTGGCTGCCCACGCTGCTCGGCGCTGGTCCCGGCGACCAGGTGGTCTTCCCCGAGCTGGCCTACCCCACCTACGACGTGGGCGCCCGGCTGGCCGGGGCGAGCCCGGTGGCGACCGACGGGCTGCTGTCCCTCGGTCCGGCCGCCCCCAAGATCGTCTGGGTGAACTCGCCGTCCAACCCGACCGGCAAGGTGCTGCCCGCCGAGCACCTGCGCAAGGTCGTCGCGTGGGCCCGCGACCGCGGCGCGGTCGTGGTCAGCGACGAGTGCTACCTGGAGTTCGGCTGGGACCCGGACGCCCCGCCGGTCTCGGTCCTGCACCCGGACGTGTGCGGCGGCTCCCACGAGGGGCTGCTCGCGCTGAACTCGCTGTCCAAGCGCTCCAACATGGCGGGCTACCGCGCCGGGGTCGTCACCGGCGACCTCGCGCTGGTCCGGCGGCTGCTGGAGGTCCGCAAGCACGCCGGCATGATCGTCCCGGCGCCGGTGCAGGCGGCGATGGCGGCGGCCTTCGACGACGACGCGCACGTCGACGAGCAGCGGGAGCGGTACGCGCGCCGCCGCGCGACCCTGCGCGCCGCCTTCGAGGGGCACGGGTTCCGCATCGACCACTCCGAGGCGTCCCTGTACCTGTGGGCGACCCGCGACGAGCCCTGCTGGGACACCGTCGAGCACCTGGCCGGGCTCGGCGTCCTGGTCGGCCCGGGGGAGTTCTACGGCCCGTCAGGGGCGCGGCACATCCGCGTCGCCTTCACCGCCACCGACGAGCGCGTGGCCGAGGCCGCCGCCCGCCTCTGACCGCCCCGCCCCGCGCATCCGCCGCGCCCGGCCGTCCCGCACCTGCCGCGCCCGGCCATGGCGTCACCACCCCTGACGCAGGCCGAGGCCGTAGCACGTGAAGCTGTAGCGGAGGGCATCCCGACCGTCCCCATCCTGGTGGTCGGTCCCATCCGCGATGACGAGCTCGTTGGGAGCCGTCAGGCCAGTCGCCCGAGCGGTTTCGACGAGCGCGGTGGCGAGGTCTTTGGCGTTCACCCCGGAAAGCCGCCACTGATGAGGCGCGCCGATCCACGGGTCATCCGGAATGGATTCACTGCTCCATCCCAGCGGAGCCGCGTCGAAGTCCTCGGGCAGGTCGGCCGCCAGCACGACACCGTCGTCCAGTGGATAGACATCGAATCCGACGCGATCGCCGCCATGGATGACGGGGCCGAACCACACGCCGAGCGCACGCAACTCCGCCGAGAACGTCGTCAGCCATTCGGTCAGCGCGATGGAGAAGGTGTCCCAGTCCTCGGCCTGCCAGAGGCCGGGCAGCTCAAGGCCGGCAAGAGCCTGGTCGTAGACGCGTCGAGCTCCGTTCTCATCGAAGCGCACCACGTGTCTCTCTCCGAGGAAACCCTTGAGTGCGAATTGCTCACCGTGCCCCTGCCGGGAGAGCCAGTTCTCCACCGGGCCGTTCGGCATCAGCACCAGCTCCGGGCCGTGCACTCCGGCGCGCAGCTCAAGGGAATCGACACCGCCACGCCATCGCAGGTACGGGTCGCCCCAGGCCGGGCCGCTCTCGAAGAAGGGGCGGAGATCTCCATGGCTGCCGACGATCGGAGCCGGACCGAGCGCCTGTGTGAGCATCCGGGCCACGCGTCGAAAGCACTCTGTCTGCGCTTTGGCGGATCGATCGGTGACCGCCACGGGAACGGCCAACCCCACATATTCCTCCCCCATGGAGACGTAGCGGGACTCGATGTCACCTACAGGAAGCAAGCGCGCGTCGCCCGTCGCCGACCCGGTGGGCACGACCGCCTGATCACCGGGATGGGAGAGCTTCCACTCCCGTTCTTTCAGGAGCTCCGCCATGGCCGGGTCCCGCCAACCATCGGTCACGGCACCGCTCATCCACCGCCCGAGGTCGACGATCTCCTCGTCCGAAAGCGTCGCCGTTCCTGCGCCGGACATCGACATCACCGGTCCTCGCATCGCTCGCCGTGTCTTCATGATCATTTGATCGCGGGTCAGTGTAGTGATGCTCTCCACCCGGGGCGGTGCCGTCAGGTGACACGGTCCCCCGACACGCCACGCAGAGTGACCGGCGACGTCCGCGCACCTCGCCCGTCCCGCGTCCCGCCCGGGGCCACGGGGGCGGGGGCGGCCAGGGTCGATGGGGAAGTGGAACTTTTCCGGCATAGGCGCCGTCATAGCGCGGATGGTCATCTGTGCTGCATGTCGGTAGGATCCGCGTCGATTCCACCGGCTCGCGGTCGAATCTGTGGAGGTGCGCATGGGCAAAGCGGCGATTGCGGTCCTGCTGGTGCTGATCCTGGTCGCTTTGATCGTGCTGGTCGTGGTCCTCCTGCGCCGCCGGTCGGGCAGCGGAGGTCCGGGGTCCGGACCGGCGCCGGCGCCGCCGCGCGACCCGTTCGCGGCCGAGGACCAGGCGGGCGGCGACCCGCGGACGCTCAAGGCCGGCGACATGGTCGAGTACCTCGGCGTGCGCTACTTCGTCCGCGGCTCACTGCGGCTCCGCGAGGGCGGCTTCACCTGGAGCGAGCACCTGCTGGACGCCGACACCATCGAGGGCACCAAGGTCTGGCTCTCCGTCGAGGAGGACCCCGACCTGGAGGTCGTGTGGTGGACCGAGCACGACATCGGCGACCTGACCCCCGACCGGCGCACCCTCACCGTGGACGGGGTGGAGTACCGGCGCGACGAGCACGGCACCGCCGACTACGCGAGCGAGGGCACCACCGGGGTGGGCGTCCGGGGCCGGGTCGAGTACGTCGACTACGAGGGCCCGCGCGGACGCTACCTGTCGTTCGAGCAGTACGGCGGCAGCACCTGGGAGGCCGGGCTCGGCGAGCTCGTCCCGAACGGCAGCCTGACGATCTACCCGGGAAGCTGAGCGTTGCTGGCGACCCTCGACACCCCCTATGCCGACTCGCGGCCGGACGCGCTGTCGTTCGCGCTCGGCCTGGCACCGCTGGACGCGCTGGCCGTGCTGCCGGTCGCGCGCGGCGGCCTGACCGTGGAACTGCGCCTGCTCGGCGCGTCCCACCAGGTCATCGCCGGGCCGCTCAGCGAGACCGTGGCCTGCCTGCCGGAGCGCCCCGGCCCGCTCCCGGGCCGGGTGAGCACCGAGCTGCCCGGCTGGGCCTACGACTTCACCGCGACCACGGAGACCCATGACGGCGCCGCCGCGTTCGGCCGCGCCGTCGACGCGCTGCGCGCCCGGCTGGGCGACCGCGGCGACGCGCTGACCGGAACGTTCCCCGGCTCCCCGCACGCCGTCACGGCGCTGGCGGTCGAGCCGTCCGGGACGGGCTGGCGCACCTGGCACGCCTACCCCCAGACGATGGAGATCGTGATGACCCGCAGCCGGCTGGTGAGTCAGCCGTGACCAGGAAGCCCGTGCTGATCGCGATCGCGGCGGCCGTGGTGATCGCGCTGATCGCCCTGGTCGCGGTGCTGGTCACCCGCGGCTCGGTGGACCGGTGGATCGCCAAGCGGTACCACCGGGTCACGTCCGGCGTGTACACCTCGCCCAAGCCCCCGCAGCGGGTGAGCGCCGAGATCACCAAGAAGTTCAAGGCCATCAACCGGGTGGACGACCTGGCGACGCTCGGCCCGGGGGCCGGCGGCATCTTCCTCCAGTACCCGAAGACGATGGTCGGCGTGCTGGCCCAGGGCACCGGCAGCCGGATCACCGTCGACGTGCCGAGCTCCGGTTACAACCGCTACCACTCGCACGTCGGCGGCCACTGGAGCAGCCCCGGCAGCAACGGCTGGAACAGCAACGGCATGGCATCATTCCGCGGCGGCGGCCCCGGCTCGGGCAAGTGAGGAGCATCCGATGAACGACATCCTGCACGAGGGCGGCGCCACGCTGGCGTACGGAGCGCTCGGCATCGCGCTGATGGCGCTCGGCTACCTGGTCGTCGAGGTGACCACGCCGGGCCGGCTCGGACACCAGATCTGGGAGGAGGGCAACCGCGGCGCCGCGCTGCTGCTGTCGGCCAAGCTGATCGGCGTCGGCGCGATCGTCACGACCGCGATCGTGACCAGCGACTCCGACCTGAGCCAGGGGCTGACCGACACCGCGGTCTACGGCCTGATGGGGATGGTGCTGATGGTCGTGGCCTTCTACCTCCTCGACCTGATCACCCCCGGGAAGCTCGGCGCGACCCTCGTCGACGGCGACTCGGTGCACGCCGCCGGCTGGGTGGTCGCCGCGGCCGACCTCGCCGTCGCGGCCATCGTGGCCGGCGCCGTCTCCTGAACGCCGACGATCGGGGGATCGGTTGACCAAGGAGACCACCACCGCGGACCCCGCCGAGGACGCCAAGGACGCCTCAGCCGAGGCGAGCGAGACCGGCGAGACGGTCGAGATGGTCGAGACGGGGGAGGCGGGCGAGGCCGGGTTGCGGGTGTCCGCGCGGGCGGCGCGGGCGCTGGTGCTGGCGGCGGTGTTCACCTGCGCCGCCTGCGGGCTGGTGTACGAGCTGGCGCTGGTCGCGCTGGGCAGCTACCTGGTCGGCAACTCGGTCACGCAGGCGTCCATCGTGCTGTCGGTGATGGTCTTCGCGATGGGCGTCGGGTCACTGCTCGCCAAGCCGCTCCAGAGCCGTCCGGTCGCGGCGTTCGCCGTCATCGAGGGGGTGCTGGCGCTGGTCGGCGGGCTGTCGGTGCTGGTGCTCTACGCGGCGTTCGCCTGGCTCGACCTCTACGTCCCCGCGCTGGTGGTGGTCGCGTTCACCGTGGGCGCGCTGATCGGCGCGGAGATCCCGCTGCTGATGACGCTGCTCCAGCGGATCCGGCGGCAGGACGCGGGCAGCGCGGTCGCGGACCTGTTCGCCGCCGACTACGTGGGCGCGCTGATCGGCGGGCTGGCCTTCCCGTTCGTGCTGCTGCCGGTGTTCGGGCACATCAAGGGCGCGCTGCTGGTCGGCGCGGTGAACGCCGTCGCCGGGATCGCGGTGGTGCTCTGGCTGTTCCGCCGGCAGGTCGGACGAGCCGCGCAGGCCGCCCTCTGGACGGGCATGGCCGCCGTCCTCGCCGTCCTCGGCGGGACGTACGCGCTCGCCGACGGGTTCGAGGTGTCGGCGCGGCAGGCGCTGTACGACGCGCCCATCGCGCTGGCCGAGCGCACCCCCTACCAGGAGATCGTGATCACCCGGAAGGTCGCGCTGTCGGGCCGTCCGGACCTGCGGCTGTTCCTCAACGGCGACCTCCAGTTCTCCTCGGTCGACGAGTACCGCTACCACGAGTCCCTGGTGCACCCGGCGCTGGCGGGGGCGCGCGGCAGGGTGCTGATCCTGGGCGGCGGCGACGGGCTGGCGCTGCGCGAGGTGCTGCGCTACCGGGACGTCTCCAGCGTGACGCTGGTCGAGCTCGACCCAGAGATGCTCCACCTCGCCCGCACCTACGGCGAGCTCGCGCGGCTCAACGGGCACTCGCTGGACGACCGGCGCGTCACGGCCCTCAACGCGGACGCGTTCTCGTGGCTGCGCGCGCCGTCCCAGCGGTTCGACTCGGTGATCGTCGACATGCCCGACCCCGACGACGTGTCCACGGCCAAGCTCTACTCGGTGGAGTTCTACGGCCTGGTGAAGCGGGTCCTCGCGCCGGGCGGCCGGATGGTCGTGCAGTCGGGCTCGCCGTACTTCGCGCCCAAGTCGTTCTGGAGCATCCAGAAGAGCATCGCGGCGGCGGGGCTGGCGACCACCCCCTACCACGTGGACGTGCCGAGCTTCGGCGACTGGGGCTACGTGCTGGCGTCCGCCGGCGACGACCCCCCGGAGCCGGGGCTCGCCCGGGACGTCCCGCCGCTGCGGTTCCTCGACACCGACGTGCTGCGCGCCGCGACCGTGTTCGGCAAGGACCTGCGGCGCCGCGACGTGGAGGTCAACACGCTCGTCCACCCGCGCCTGGTCGACTACGAGAACGAGGAGTGGCGCGACGCCTGACCGGGTCAGTCGCGCGGGACGGTGCGGCGGATCGCCTTGTCGACCGAGCGCTGGAACGAGGTCACCAGCGACTGGATCATCAGCGGCTTGAGCTTGGCGGCCAGCTCCAGCAGCCGCTCGCGCTCGCCCGGTGGGCGGCCCCGCTCGCGGTAGGGCCGGACGACGGTGTCCTGGAAGACCCGCTGGAGCTCGCCCGCCAGCGCGGTGGTGTGCCGCTCGACGGCCTCGTGCGCGGCGACCAGCGTTTCGAGCGGCATCGGCAGCTCGGCCAGCTCGGCGCTGATCCCGAGCAGCGCCGGGCTGAGCACCCGGACCGTCCCGTCGCCACCGGACTCGATCACGCCGAGCGCCTCCAGCCGCCGCAGCGCGTCCTCGTCGAGGTGCCGTCCGGCCCGGCGGTCGAGCTCGTGCCGGTCCAGCACCTCGGACCGTTCCGGCGCCCAGGGCGACAGCAGCGCGCGCTGGAGGGCGAGGTCTTCGGGCGAGGCGTCCAGTGGGATCTTCCGCAGGTGCTGCTCGACGGCCGCCAGGGTGAGCCCGAGCGCTTGCAGCTCGCGGACGAGTTCCAGCCGGGCCAGGTGGTCCTCCCCGTACAGGCCCGTCCGCCCGCGCAGGCGGGGTGGGGGGAGGAGGCCCCGTCCGGCGTAGAAGCGCACCGTCCGGACCGTGACGCCGGCGCGGGCCGCCAGGGCGTCGACCGTCATCTCCTCCATGGGCTCCCCTGTCCGGCGGTATGTGACAGTGCCAGTGTTACATTAACTCTGTATCAGTACACACTTACCGCGAGGAGGCACCCCGGATGGCGCGCGAGATCTTCACCGAGGAGCACGAGGCGTTCCGCGACATGGTGCGGTCCTTCATCGAGAAGGAGATCGCCCCGCACCACGCGCAGTGGGAGAAGGACGGGATCGTCTCCCGCGAGGTGTGGCTCGCCGCCGGCCGCCAGGGCCTGCTCGGCATCGACATGCCCGAGGAGTACGGCGGCGGCGGCAACCCCGACTACCGCTACTACATCGTCCTCAACGAGGAGTTCGCCAAGGCCGGCGTGCACGGCCCCGGCTTCTCGGTGCACAACGACATCAACGGCGGCTACCTGCGCCAGCTCTGCACCGACGAGCAGAAGGCGCGTTGGTTCCCCGGCTACTGCTCCGGCGAGATCATCACCGGCATCGCGATGACCGAGCCCGCCGCCGGCTCCGACCTCCAGGGCATCAGGTCCACCGCGGTCAAGGACGGCGACCACTACGTCCTGAACGGCTCCAAGACCTTCATCTCCAACGGCATCCTCGCCGACCTGGTCATCGTCGTCGCCAAGACCGACCCCGCGGCCGGCTCCAAGGGCGTCAGCCTGCTCGCCGTCGAGCGCGGCATGGACGGCTTCGGCCGTGGCCGCAACCTCGACAAGGTCGGCATGCACGCCCAGGACACCGCCGAGCTGTTCTTCGACAACGTCCGCGTCCCCGCCGCGAACCTCCTCGGCGAGGAGGGCATGGGCTTCATCTACCTGATGCAGAACCTCGCCCGCGAGCGCCTGTCCATCGGCATCACCGCCCAGGCCGCCGCCGAGACGGCCTTCGAGCAGACGCTGGAGTACTGCAAGACCCGCGAGGCGTTCGGCCGCCCGATCGGCACGTTCCAGCACAACCGCTTCACGCTCGCCGAGATGAAGACCGAGCTCACCGTCACCCGCGCCTTCACCGACGAGTGCGCGGTCAAGGAGGGCCGGGGCGAGCTGTCGGCCGACCAGGCCGCCATGCTCAAGTACTGGAACACCGAACTGCTCAAGCGCGTCGTGGACCGCTGCCTCCAGCTCCACGGCGGCTACGGCTACATGATGGAGTACCCGATCGCCAAGGCGTACCAGGACGTCCGTATCCAGACCATCTTCGGCGGCACCACCGAGATCATGAAAGAGATCATCGGCCGCGGCCTCGGCGTCTGACCCGTCAGGCGGACGTGGCCTTCGCCTCGTTGAACACGAAGCGCCGGTAGGCCCAGTAGCGGAACAGCATCGCCAGGGCCGTGCCGAGGATCATCCCGCTGACGAAGTCGGAGACCTCCTGGACCCCGCGCCCCACCACCGGGTACTTGAGGTCGAAGAAGTAGCGCGCCACATACAGCGGCACCGCGTTGATGCCGGTCGAGATCCCGTTGATCAGCACGAACAGCGGGAACTCGGCCGGGCTGCGGCGCTTGGCCTTGACCCGGAACGCCCACCCGCGCTGGAGCGCGTACGACAGCAGCGTGGCCACCGCCGTCGCGACGAGCAGCGCCGTCACCGGCTTGTGCTCCATCACGGTCAGCTTGAGCGCGAAGTTGATCGCCACCGTCACGACGTAGCACAGGCCGCCCGTCAGCCCGAACTTGACCAGCACCCTGTTCTTGATCAGGATCGGCCGGACCTGTTCGGGCACCCGGTCGAGGGCGGCACTGGTGATCGTCATGCGCCCGAGCCTATCGATGATCGTTCACACCCGGCCCCGTCCCGCCGCATTCGCGGCGGCCGGCCGCCTTCCGTGGCGTGAACCACACACCCCCCCGCCGCCCCGCGGTGAGTATCCGGTGGTGGCCCGCCCGCAGGTGGCGAGGATCGCGGCACGCATGCCCACCTGGAGACCGCACATCCCCTGCCCGGGCTCCTCCGCGACCACCCGTGCACCGGGACCCGCGGCTACTGGGCCGCGCAGGAGAACAAGGCCGCCTGGGGCGGGGGCCCCGGCCCCAGTGGAAACGACACCCGCGGCCGTCGACCATTCCTAGGTCGCCATGAGAGCCCAGACGATCTTGCCCTTGCCGGTGGCCGAGCGGCGGACGCCCGCCTCCTTGGCGTAGGCCGCGACGATGGTGAGCCCGCGGCCGTTCTCCGCCGTTTCGGGAGCGGCGCGAGGGGCCGGGAGCGCGGGCGACGGATCCCAGCACTCCAGTAGAGGCGCTTGATCTTGCATGGTGCAGCGGAGGCGGATGTGGTGGCCTCGCGCGGCGGCCACGGCGTTGGTGACGATCTCGCTCATCACGAGCATGGAGTCGTTGACGAGATCGCGGCCACAGCCCCAGTCGCCGAGCGCGTAGCGGACCAGTTCACGCGCCAGGACCACGGACGACGGCTCGGCCAGCAGAGTCAGGCGGACTTCGGGGATGCCGAGGGGCGACGAGGTCAGATCTTGATCGTTCATGAGGGCCGTCCTGGAGTTGGTGGAACGTGCCCTCACTGTCAGTGTTCGCGCTTTAACGTGAAGTGGATTGCAAGTAGCTCAATACACCTGTGGGTGAGTGATGAGTGTCAGAGAGACCATCGACCCGAAGTCCTCGCTGTGGGCCTGGCTGGCCTTTGACCTGTGGTTTCACCGTACCCAGCGAGGTCTCTCGCTGGCCCAGACCGCCATGATTGTCAAGACGACCCGGGGCACTGTATCCAACTGGGAAGCGGGTCGATTTCGGCCAAGTGACACCTGTCTAAACGCCTAGACAAGGCATGGGGCACTGGTGGCCACTTCGAGCGACTTCACCTGTTCGCCTGTACTGGTCATGATCCGGACTGGTTTAAGCAGTACGTCCAGTACGAGATGGTCGCGGAGATCATCAAGGTGTTTCACGGGAAGAGCATTCCGCTTCTGCTTCAGACCGAGGCGTATGCACAGGGTGTGCTCCGAGCTGCTGGCCACGTCGACGAGGCGGAGGCGACGACCCGGGCCCGGATGAAGCGGCAGGAGATCCTTGTGCGGAAGAATCCTCCGTTCGTGTGGGTCGTCATCGATCAGGAAGTCCTCGAATGCATCGTCGGAGGGCGACAGGTGATGCGTGAGCAGATCGCACACCTGATCAGGCTCGCGGAGATGCCGCGTGTTTGCGTGCGGATCGTCCCCCGGGAGGCTGGTTGGCACCCCGGTCACGATGGCCCATTCCAGGTTTTGAAGGTCCTGGGAAGAGAGGTGGCTTATGCCGGGGCCCAGGTCGGTGGCCGTCTGATCGAGGCCGGTGACGAGGCCGACATTCTGGCTGTACGGTTCGATGAGATCGGGGCACTGGCCCTCTCCCGAGCGGCTTCGCTGGACCTGATGAGGCGGACGATTGGAGTGTACGAATGATCAACTGGCGCAAAAGTTCCTATACCGGCGGTGGGAACGACGAAGCGTGTGTGGAGTTGGCGGAGTCGGCAGGCTGGGTGTGGGTGCGGGACTCCAAGGATCCCAACGGTGCGCGGTTGGAGTTCGAGCGTGCGTCGTTCGCCGGGCTGTTGGTACGGGTGAAGCGTGGAGAGGCGGGGTTGTAGTGATCGAGTGGCGTAAGAGTTCCCACAGTGGCGGCGACAGCGATCCGGCCTGTGTGGAGTGGGCGGAGTCGGTTGGCGGGGTGTGGGTGAGGGATTCCAAAGACCCCAACGGTGCGCGGTTGGAGTTCGAGCGTGCGTCGTTCGCCGGGCTGTTGGTACGGGTGAAGCGTGGAGAGGCGGGGTTGTAGTGACCGAGTGGCGTAAGAGCTCCTACACCGGCGGCGGGAACGATGATGCTTGTGTGGAACTGGCGAAGTTGGCTGGTGGGGTCTGGGTGCGGGACTCGAAGGATCCCGAGGGTGAGCGGCTGGAGTTCGGGCGGGCGTCGTTCGCCGGGCTGCTGGTGCGCGTGAAGCGAGGAGAGTTCGGCCTGTAGCGGCGGAGCCGCGTAGCTTAGAGGGCGTGGCGTGGTCCGGGCCGATCTGCCTCACTCGGCCTGGCTACCCGCCGCGTGACCGTGAAGCGGCACGGCCGGGCCACCTCGTGGTGAAAGCCTGATTTGTGCATACTTTCGATGGCATTGTGCGGCGTTCTTGACGTCGGCGCACCGTGGAGGGGCCGTCCTCGATCGGATCATCAAAGTCGAATGCTGGCAGTCCTACCAGGAGGCGGACGGCGTCCGATCGCAGAGGGCGTTTCAAGCGGGCGATCACTCTTTGGTCCGTCGTCTCTTGGAGGAAGAGGCAAAAGGCGATCAGCCGCTGTACGACGAGGTGAGGGCGCGGTCTCTGGAGTTCTCCCGGATTCGGCTGATCGCTCATCTCGGACTCGCACGGCCCGCGTCTCTGTTACCGAAAGCGATGTGGCCGAGGACGGCTTCACCGCCGAAGTCGACGCCGCCTATACCACCACTCTTCCCCGCCGGTCTTGCGGCGCTGGGCGTGGCGGATGGTCCACTCGATCAGCGTGCCCGATTTGAACGGGTGACGATCACGGTGACGTCGTAGCGGCCCATCGGGTCGTCCTTGAGTGCCTCCCGGTCGATGCGGACGACGAAGCCGTCGCCCGCCTTCCGGACGGAGGGCCTGGCATGTCGGACAGGCCCGTACCGCGGCCCCCGGTCAGCGGCGACCGGTCAGTCGATGATGACGCGGTCGGTGGGGGCGTTCTTGTCCTCGGTCCAGCCGTCGTGGCCGGCGTCGGCCTCCCAGTGCTTGCCGCCGTAGCGGATGTGGGTGAGGCCGTACGCCTGGGCGTGGGAGACCGCCCAGGAGGCGACCGCCCAGCCTGAGCGGGGGGACGCGACGCGGACGGACTGGTTGGGCGGCTGCTGGGACGGGGCGCCCTTCGCGGTGGTGCGCGGGGCGTCCACCTGGAGGCGGCTGCCGAAGGCGCGGCGCAGTTCGCGGATCGCCTCGGCGCGGCGCGGCGCGGTCTTCTTGTCGGGCGGGAACCAGCAGCGCGCGGTGGCGGGCTCGCGGCCGGTGTAGGCGCGCGCCAGCAGCTTGCCGTCGGGTTCGTGCTGGGCGTAGGCGGTGCCGTCGGCGCTGCGCTGCACCTCCTGCGCGGCCTTGTGCAGGTCGTTGTCGAGGTAGTCCTTCACCTTGACCAGGGCGTCGAAGAACTTGCTGGTGGACTGGACGGGGTCGCGCAGCTTCTCGACGCTGCCCCAGCCCTGGGACGGGCGCTGCTGGAACATGCCCACCGAGTCGCGGTCGCCGCCGGGCAGGTTGTGGATGCGCGACTCCTGCATCGCGGTCGCGTAGGCGATCACCACGGCCCGTTCGGGGAGCTGCTTGCGGAACGCGACGGCGGCGATGGTGGAGGCGTTGGCGGCCTGTTCGAGGTCGAGCGGCATCTTGCCCAGCGTCGTGCGCACCTCGCAGCCGGATCCGTGCAGGTAGGGGCGGGCGCGGGAGAAGGCGACGTAGCCGCCCACGCCGATGGCGACCACGACGGCCATGACGATCGCGGCCCACCGCCAACGGCGGCGGTGCCCGCCGCCCGGCCCCTTTTCGGGGCGTCCCTTCGACCTCGCCCAAGCAACCACGCGACGACCGTACCGGCAGATGGCCACCAGTAAGCTCAAGGGCCATGACCGAAACGTTCACCAGCCCGATCTCCAGCGTCATCGACGAGCTGTGGGAGCGGCGAGCAGATCTGACCCCGGACGACGCCGAGGCGCGCAGTGCCATCGTGGCCGCCGTCGACCAGCTCGACTCCGGTGAGGCCCGTGTCGCCCGGATCGAGGCGGCGACCGACACGGTCGCCGTCGACGAGCGCGCCAAGCGCGCGATTCTGCTGAGCTTCAAGGTGCTCGGCATGGTCCGCTCGCAGGTCGGCGACTTCCAGTACCACGACCGCATCCCGCTCAAGACCCGGCTGGACGGTGTCCGCGTGGTGCCGGGCGCCATCGCCCGCTGGGGCGCGCACCTGGCGCCGGGCGTGGTGCTGATGCCCTCGTTCACCAACATCGGCGCCTACGTCGACTCCGGCACCATGGTCGACACCTGGGCCACCGTGGGGTCGTGCGCGCAGATCGGCAAGAACGTGCACCTGTCCGGCGGCGTCGGGATCGGCGGGGTGCTGGAGCCGCCGAACGCGGTCCCGGTGGTGATCGAGGACGAGGCCATGATCGGCAGCCGGTCGATGATCGTCGAGGGTGCCCGGGTCGGGCGCGGCGCGGTGGTCGGCTCGGGCACCAACCTGTCGGCGTCCATGCCGGTCATCGACGTGGAGACGGGCGAGGAGATCAGCCGCGGCCGGATCCCCGACTGGTGCGTGGCGGTCGGCGGCACTCGCCAGAAGGAGTTCAAGGGCGGCACGTTCGGGCTGCCCGCGGTGCTGATCCTCAAGCGCCTGGAAGAGGGCAGGCGGCACGACAAGGCCGTGCTGAACGACATCCTGCGCGATCACGGCATCAACACCTGACGGTGCCGGGCCCGCTCCCTCAGGCCGGCGGGGGCGGGCCGGCCACCGTGACGGCGAGGGGGCGGGTGGTCAGGGCCGCCACGGACGCGGCGTAGCCGGGGCCGGGGGACAGGTCGGCCAGCCGGGCGGTGGGCACGGCGGCCTCACCCTCCCAGGCCAGCACCTCCGCGGGGGCGGCGGGCGCCGACACGTGGATGGCC
Source organism: Actinomadura xylanilytica (assembly GCF_030283145.1). Taxonomy (GTDB): domain Bacteria; phylum Actinomycetota; class Actinomycetes; order Streptosporangiales; family Streptosporangiaceae; genus Spirillospora; species Spirillospora xylanilytica. The sequence continues at coordinate 1,738,549 of NZ_JASNWE010000001.1, read as the reverse complement.
GACATCGGCGCGGCCAGGCCGTGCCCGGTGGCCTTCAGGAGCGCCTCCTTGCGGCTCCAGTACGCGTGGAAGGCCCGCCGCCGCTCCGCGGGGGGCAGGGCGGCCAGCACCTCCCGTTCGGGCGCGGCCAGCACCATGTCCGCGATGCTGTCGATGTCGCGGTCGCTCTCGCGCTCGACGTCCACCCCGACCTCGGCGGCCCCCGCGCCCCGCGACAGTGCGAGGACGACCAGGCCGCCCGAGTGCGAGAGCGAGAAGTGCACGCCCCGTCCGGGGAGGCGGGGCTTGCCGTGGGTGCCGCCGCAGTGCTCGCAGTCGGTGCTGAAGCGGATCTCTTCCGGGGGCAGACCGGTGGCCTCCGCGAGCGCGGTGCGCGCCAGCGCGCGGCCGGTGACGAACCGGGCCTTGTCCTCCGCGCGGAGGAATCGGTCGTAGCGGGTCTGTTCGGCATCGTCGAGATGGACGCGCATCGACGGCTCGTCGACGGGCCGGGCCCAGTGGACGGCGATCTCCAGCACAGGGGTCTCCACGTCCGCGATGATAGGCCGCCCTCGCCGCGGCCCGGCGCCACTACCCTTGGTGACCATGCTGCTGGACCTGAACTCGCACGTGGGGGACCTGACCGCCGCTCTGGTCGACATCGAGTCGGTGAGCGGCGCCGAGCGCGGCCTCGCGGACGCCGTCGAGGCGGCGCTTCGCGCGCTGCCGCACCTGACCGTGGTCCGCGACGGCGACTCGGTCGTCGCCCGGACCGGGCTCGGCCGCGCCGAGCGGGTGGTGATCGCCGGGCATCTCGATACCGTCCCGCTGAACGGCAACCTGCCGTCCCGGGTGGAGGGCGACCGGCTGTACGGCTGCGGCACCACCGATATGAAGAGCGGCGTCGCGGTGGCGCTGCGGCTCGCCGCGACCGTGCCCGAGCCGTCCCGCGACCTCACCTACGTGTTCTACGAGTGCGAGGAGATCGAGGCCGAGCGCAACGGCCTCAAGCGCCTGGCCGCGACCCGGCCCGAGCTGCTCGCGGGCGACTTCGCGGTGCTGATGGAGCCGACCGGCGCGCTCATCGAGGGCGGCTGCCAGGGCACCATGCGCGCCGAGGTCACCGCGACGGGCGAGCGGGCGCACAGCGCGCGCGCCTGGATGGGGTCCAACGCGATCCACGCCGCCGGCGCCGTCCTCGACGTGCTGCGCGCGTACGAGCCGACCCGTCCGGTCGTCGACGGGCTGGAGTACCACGAGGGCTTCAACGCGGTGTTCGTCCGCGGCGGCGTCGCCGGCAACGTGATCCCCGACGAGTGCGTCGTCACCGTCAACTACCGGTTCGCGCCCGACAAGTCCGAGGCCGAGGCCGAGAAGTACCTGCGCGAGGTGTTCGGCGGCTTCGCGGTGCGCGTGGTCGACTCCGCCCCGGCCGCCCGTCCGGGCCTCACCCACCCGGCCGCCGCCGCGTTCGTCGCGGCGAGCGGCGCGGAGGTGCGCGCCAAGCTGGGCTGGACGGACGTGGCGCTGTTCGCCGGGCTGGGCGTCCCCGCGGTCAACTACGGCCCCGGCGAGCCGACCCTCGCCCACACCAAGGACGAGTACGTCGAACTCCCCCTGATCGCCGACTGCGAGCGGCGCATGCGCGCCTGGCTCGGCACCTCCTGACCGGCGGCCCGCGGCGCGCGTTCTGACCGGATCCGGCGGGTTCGGGGGCCGATCGGAATTCCAGGGGGTGATCACTCCGGGGCTTGGCTACGGTGAGGCCATGACATCCGAATCCGACCCTCGTTCGCGACGGCAGGGGCCCGCGACGCTGCGCGGCAGCGCCATCCCCCAGACCACCACCGACCAGCGGCTTCTCGACAGCCAGGGGTCCGTCGAGTGGCTCCACGCCGACCCGTGGCGGGTCATGCGCATCCAGGCCGAGTTCGTCGAGGGCTTCGGCCTGCTGGCCGAGCTGCCCAAGGCCGTCAGCGTCTTCGGCAGCGCCCGCACCAAGCCCGGGTCGGACGAGTACGAGCTCGCCGTCGACATCGGCGCCCGGCTCGACGACGCCGGCTACGCGGTGATCACCGGCGGCGGCCCGGGGATCATGGAGGCGGCGAACAAGGGCTGCAACGACAACGGCGGGCTGTCGGTCGGCCTCGGCATCGAGCTGCCCTTCGAGCAGAAGCTGAACGACCACATCGACATCGGGCTGGTGTTCCGCTACTTCTTCGTCCGCAAGACGATGTTCGTCAAGTACTCCCAGGCGTTCGTGGTGCTGCCGGGCGGCTTCGGCACCCTGGACGAGCTGTTCGAGGCGATCACCCTGGTCCAGACCACGAAGATCACCCGGTTCCCGATCGTGCTGGTCGGCACCGAGTTCTGGGGCGGGCTGCTCGACTGGATCCGCAGCACGATGCTCAGCTCCGGCAAGATCGGCCCGAACGACCTCGACCTGGTGCACCTCACCGACGACCCCGACGAGGTCGTCCGGATCGTGACCGACGCCCACCACCAGGCCGCGCAGCGGGCCAAGGAGGAGGCCGCGGCGCGAAGCATCGCGGCCGAGGCCGGGGACGCGAGCTGATGGGGCTCGCGGTCTGCGTCTTCTGCGCGTCCAGCAGCAAGATCGACCGGCGCCATGTGGAGCTGGCGGCCGAGGCCGGCGCCGAGCTGGCCCGCCGCGGCCACAGCCTGGTCAGCGGCGGCGCCCAGGTGTCGTGCATGGGCGCGGTCGCCCGCGCCGCGCGGGCCGGCGGAGCCCGCACGGTCGGGGTGATCCCCGAGGGGCTGGTCCAGGTGGAGATCTCCGACGAGGACAACGACGAGCTGGTCGTCACGCCGGACATGCGCTCCCGCAAGGGCGAGATGGACCGCCGCAGCGACGCCTTCCTCGTCCTGCCCGGCGGCATCGGCACGCTGGAGGAGCTGTTCGAGATCTGGACGGCCCGGGTGCTCGGCATGCACGACAAGCCCGTGGTGATCCTCGATCCCACCGGCGTGTACGACCCGCTGCGCGAGCTGATGAAGGGCCTGGCCGACCAGGGCTTCGCCCGGCCCAAGATCTTCGACGCGATCGGCTGGACCGACTCCGTCCCGGTGGCCTTCGACCTGCTGGAACGCTCCCGGCCGCGGATCCAGGCGACCCCGGAGGACTACGCCGAAGCCGAGCTGTGACCCGGCCCCCGGACGCCGCCCGGCCCGGTCCCGCTCAGGCGAGCCCGCGCCGGGCCAGCGCGGGCCGGCGTTCGCCCCGGATCGAGGCCACCATGTCGAGCGCCTGCCGTACCGCGGGCGCGCACGGCTCCGGCGCCCGGAACACCCGGACCCCCAGCCACGCGTAGACCGAGGCCGTCGCGAGCAGCCCGGGATCCTCCGCCTCCACCGGGCCTGGGCCCGCCGCGACGAGCGTCACCAGGACCGGCCGCCCGCCCGCCACCAGCTCGGCCACCCGCGCCGCGGCGGGCCCGACCCCGGCGTCCACCACGCCCTCGGGCACCGGCGCGTCGAGGGCCAGGACGCTCCGCTCGTGCAATTCCATTCCCTGATCGTGGCACGATCGACTAGGTGTAGACAGATCGGAGCTTGATCGTGTTTGTGGTGCTCGCCCTGGCCGGCCTGGCGGTGCTGGGTGGCGTCGTCGTCCTGGCCAAGGGCAGGGGCGGCGAGCTGAGCGCGGCGAGTCCCGACCGGCCGCCGCTTCCGAGGGGCGACGAGCAGCTGGTCGCCGCGCTGGAGTCCGCGCGGCTGCGGCTCCCGCGGGGGCTCTGGGGCTACCAGTCCGAGGTGGCCGACGAGGTCGTGTACCGGCTGGTCGGCCTGCTGGCCGAGCGGGAGGCCCGGGTGGCCGAGCTGGAATGGCGGCTCGCCGAGCGGCGGCTGCCGACGCCGCCCGAGGCCGTCCGGCCGGACGGCGACGGGCAGGTGCCGTTCGAGGACGAGCTGTTCGCCGAGCACGAGGCGGCGGAGGCGCCGGCGGAGGCCGAGCACGAGGCGGAGACGTCGACCGAGCCCGAGCGGCGCGGGGCGCAGCCGGTCGGGCTGGTGAAGGCCCGCGAGGCCGCCGAGGAACCCGAGGAGTACCGATGAGCCAGGTCGCCGTGCAGGTCGAGGTGCCCGCGCGGGCGTCCGCCGAGCGGGTCTTCGCGGTGCTGACCGACTGGCCCCGGCACGCCGAGTGGATGCCGTTCACCCGGGCCGAGGGCGGGCACGAGGTCGGCGCCGGCCTGGAGGGCTGGACGGGCATCGGCCCGATCGGCTTCCTCGACACCATGGTGATCACCGACTGGCGGCCGGGGCGGCGGGTCGCGGTGCGGCACACCGGCCGGGTGGTGCGCGGGGAGGCGTGGTTCCGGGTCGAGCCGCGGCCGGACGGCGGCAGCCGGATCGCGTGGGCCGAGCGGGTCGATCTGCCGCTCGGCGTGCTCGGCCGGGCGGGCTGGCTGGTGGCGGGCCCGGTGGTCCGCGCGTTCATGGCGTTCGGCCTGCGCCGGCTGGCGCGGCTGGCCGAGGCGGGCGGACCTGTCGGCGGCATGCGGTAGACAGGGCCGGTGAGTACCGCGATCCGAGGTGAAGACGGGCTGGCCCGCTGCCCCTGGGGGCTGTCGGCCCCCGACTACGTCGCCTATCACGACGATGAATGGGGCCGTCCGGTCCGAGACGACCAGGGGCTGTACGAGCGGCTGTGCCTGGAGGCGTTCCAGTCGGGGCTGTCGTGGCTGACGATCCTGCGCAAGCGCGAGGGATTCCGGGCCGCGTTCGCGGGGTTCGACCTGGAGAAGGTCGCCGCGTTCGGGCCGGACGACGTCGAGCGGCTGCTCGGCGACGCCGGGATCGTCCGCAACCGGGCCAAGATCGAGGCGGCGGTCGCGAACGCGCGGGCGGCGCTCGACCTGCCCGGCGGGCTGGCCGCGGCCCTGTGGCGGCACGCCGATCCCGGCGCGCCCGCGTACGCCGACATGGCCGACGTGCCGGCGTACACGAGCGGGTCCAAGGCGATGGCCAAGGAGCTGAAGAAGAGCGGGTTCCGGTTCGTCGGGCCCACCACCGCCTACGCGCTGATGCAGGCGTGCGGCCTGGTCGACGACCATCTGACGGGCTGCCACCGGCACGGCGCCTACCGCTGACCACGCGCCTGCCCCTGACCAGGCGCCTGCCGCCGACCCGGATGTCACCCGGTCTCACTCGGCCTTGGCGGCCTCCAGCACCGGGACGGTCGAGGCGCGGCGGGCGGGCAGGGCCGAGGTGGCCAGCGTCACGGCCGCGGCACCCACCGCGACCAGGGCGAACACCCACCACGGTGCGTTCGGCCGCAGGAAGGAGCTGCCCGACGCCACGTGGATCCCCACGACGGTGCCGACCGCCGAGCCGAGGCCGAGCAGCGTCCCGAGCAGCACCACGGTCGCGGCCTCCCAGCGGACGATCGAGCGGATCTGGGCGGCGGTCGCGCCGACCGCGCCGAGCAGCCCGAACTCCCGGGTCCGCTCGGCGACGCTCATCGACACGGTGGTGGCCATGCCGAACAGGGCGAGCACCAGCGCCATCGCGATGAAGCCGTAGACGACCCGCAGGCCCTTGGTCATCGACCCGGCGGCCGTCTTCACGTAGGCGGCCCGGTCGACGACCTCCGCGCCGGGCACCCCGGCGATCGCCGCGTTCAGCGCGGCCTCGCCGCCGCCGCGGACCAGCACCGTCCGGACCGGCGCGGCGGGGTCGAGCCGGTCCATCGTGGCGGGCGCGACCAGCCCCTGGTCGGCGAACAGGTGGGACGGGTCGTGGTAGCCCCCGGCGACGGTGAGTGCGACCCGTCCGCGCGCGCCGCGCACGACGACCCGCTGCCCCCGCTTGATCTTGTTGGCCCGCATCACGGTGCCGCTCAGCCCGATCTGCCCGGGGCCGAGGACGAGGGGCCGCCCGCCCAGCTTCAGCACCGAGGGCAGCGCGGCCGGGTCGGCGCCGGTCAGGGTCAGGTAGACGGGCGCGGGCGCCTCGTCGGGGATGAGGCGGGGCGGCTCCGGGGAGACGAGCTTCACCGAGGCGGACGTGAGCGCGGTCGCGTGCGCGACGCCGGGCGCGGCCTTGACCTTGGCCTCGGCGTCCGGGGAGAGCGGCGCGGCGCCGTCGGCCGTCTTGCCGGTGGCGGCGATCGCGTGGTCGGCGGCCATCACCCGGGTCCCGGTCTCCTCGAAGCGCGCGTCGGCCGACATCACGATCAGCGCGGGCGCGAGGACCAGGGCCACACCGAGCATCAGCGAGGACGCGGCGGAGGAGACCCGGTGGGGGCTGCGGGTGATGGTGGCGCGGGCGAGCCGCCCGGCCTCCCCGCTGACCGCCGTCCCGGCCCGTCCGACTAGGCCGCCGAGCGGACCGACGAAGAACGGGGCGAGGACCGCCAGGCCGGACACCGCGACCATCGAGCCGAGCAGGATCATCATCGCGACCGCCACGGTGCGGTCGGGGCCGGGCGGCTCCTCGGACCTGATCGCGAACACCGCGCCGTAGAACATCAGCGCGAGCGCGAACACGCCCGCCGCGCCGAGCAGCCGGGGCCAGGCGCGGCCCGTCCCGCCGTCGGACGTCGCCCGGAGCGCCTGCATGGGGGAGATCCCGGCGGCGCGGCGGGCCGCGCGCCAGGCGGCGAGCTGGGTGACCAGGATGCCGGCGGCGGCCGGGACCGCCAGCGCGACCCAGCCGAACTGGGCGTCGGCGGCGGAGATGTCGAAGCCGTCCTGCGCGAACAGGGTGGTGAGCAGTCCCGACACGGGGTAGCCGAGGAGCACCCCGCCGATCGAGGCGACCACGCCGAGGCCGAGCGCCTCCAGCCGGATCAGCCGTTTGATCTGCCGCGGGGTGGCGCCGATCGCGCTGAGCAGCGCCAGCCTTCGGGTGCGCTGCCGGACCAGGGTGCCGAAGGTGTTGGCCACGACGAACAGGCCGACGAACACCGCGACGGAGGACAGCATCGCGATGACGCCGCCGAGCGAGGCGCTGTCGCTGCTCAGGTTGTCGGACTGCGTGCTCCGCACCTTCGCCGCGCTCCGCACGGTCGCGGCGCCGCCCAGGTGGCGGTGGAGGCCGGCGCGGAGCCGGGCCTCCGGGACGCCCGGCGCGGCCTTCACCCAGACGGCCTGCCAGGTGCCGGCGGGCAGCCCGGCGGCCCGCCGGACGGTCTCGGGCGGCGCGAGCAGCAGGTCGCCGGCCGCCACGGCACCGTGCCCCTGCACGGTGACGATCCCGACGACCTTCATCGCGCCGGTCCGGCGGGGCATCAGCACCTGGGTGGTCGACCCGACGTCCAGGTGCCCGGCGCGGGCCAGGTGCCGCACGACGGCGACCTCGCCGTCGGCGGACGGGGCGCGGCCCGACTCCAGTTCGTACGGGTTCAGCCGGGGGTCCTGCACCCACGGCCGCAGGGTCGTGCCGGCCCCGGCCGGCGGCATGATCGTCTTGCCGTCGGTCCCGGTGGCGGTGACCTGGACCATCGCGTCCCCGGCCACGGCGGCGACCCCGGGCCGTCCGGCCACCCGGTCGAGCCGGATCCGGCCGTCCGGCGGGCCGTCCACGTCGTCGGGGTCGACGGTGCCGCCCTGGACCAGCACGTCCGCGCGGGAGTACTCGCTGGCGTCGCTGCCCGCGACGGCCTGCTGGGCGCGCAGCGTGAACTGGAGCGATCCCGCGATCAGCGCGATCGAGAACACGGCCGCCAGCAGTGTGGCGACGAGCCGCATCCACCCTTCGGTGAACGAGCGCCGTGCGATGAGCCACATGCCGCTCAGCCCTCCATCCGGCGCATGAGCGCGTGGACGCCGTCGATGGTGGGGTCCCCGAGCTCGGTGACGATCCGGCCGTCCGCCAGGAACAGCACCCGGTCGGCGTAGGCGGCGGCCACCGGGTCGTGCGTCACCATGACCACGGTCTGCCGGTAGGTGTCGACGGCGGTGCGCAGGAAGCCGAGCACCTCCGCGCCCGCGCGCGAGTCGAGGTTGCCGGTCGGCTCGTCCGCGAAGAGGACCTCGGGACGGGTCAGCAGCGCCCGCGCCACCGCGACGCGCTGCTGCTGCCCGCCCGACATCTCGGCCGGACGGTGCGAGAGGCGTTCGCGCAGGCCGAGGGCGTCCACGATGGTGTCGAACCACTCGCGGTCGGCGCGGCGCCCGCCGAGCCGGCCGGTGAGCCGGATGTTCTCCTCGGCGGTCAGCATCGGCAGCAGGTTGAACGACTGGAAGACGAACCCGAGCCGGTCCCGGCGCAGCCTGGTGAGCCGGGTGCGGCTCAGCGTGGTGATGTCCACGCCGCCGATCACCACCGAGCCGGACGTCACGGTGTCCAGCCCGGCCATGCAGTGCAGGAAGGTGGACTTGCCGGACCCGGACGGCCCCATGATCGCGGTGAACTGCCCGCGGGCGAAGGCCGCCGAGACGCCCCGCAGCGCGGCGACCGTCCCGTCACCGTGCCCGTAGGACCTGGTCAGGTCGGACGCCGTGGCGACGTGCTCCAGTACCTGCCCGGACGGCGGTGCGGCGGTTGTCTGTGTCATGCCTCAAGCCAACCGCCGCGCCGCCCCCCAGGGCATTGGCGCGACCCGGAGGACCCGGGGTAGGGCCAGCCCCACCCCGGAACGGGAGGCCTGTCTCAAAGTCCTCGGCTGTCGCGCGAGCGCGCTACCTGGCCGGTGAGGCGAAGCCGAAGGCGAGCCGAACCGGCCAGATCGCGAAGCGATGCAGCGCTCGCCCAAGCACGGTCGGCGTCCGAGCCCTAGGCGAGGACGCCGGGCCGGGCGTTGGAAACACGCCCTAGGAAGCGGGCGGCTTGCGGGCCATGAGGTAGCCCTGCGGGACCTGCGAGGACAGCTCGGATTCCGGAGTCTCCCGCAGCGTCCGGCTGGTCATGGCGAAGCCGGCCCGGCCCAGCAGGTCGGCGACGTGGTCGAGGGACAGCCGGCGGAAGTCGAGCGACACCGGGTGGCCGAAGGGCTTCTCCAGGCGCAGCGGCTCGTCGCCGACCTGGAAGGCGACCAGCAGGTGGCCGCCGGGGGCCAGCACCCGGTGGAACCCGGCGAACACGTCCGGCAGCAGCTCGGCCGGGGTGTGGATGATCGAGTACCAGGCGACGACGCCGGCGAGGGTGCCGTCCGGGATGTCCAGATCGGTCATCGAGCCCTCGTCGAACCGCAGGCCCGGGTGATCGCGGCGGGCCAGCTCGACCATCGCCGGGGACAGGTCGAGGCCGGAGACGTCCAGCCCGAGGGAGTGCAGGAACGCCGTGACGAGGCCGGGGCCGGAGCCGAGATCGGCGACCGGACCGGCGCCGGCGGCGCGCACGGTCTCGGCGAAGGCGGTGAGCATCGCGCGGGCGAGCGGGTCGTAGTCGAGCACGGTCTTGAAGCGTGCGGCGTAGTCGTCGACCACGGCGTCGTAGAACGCGCGGGTCGTGTTCAGGTGGGAGGGGTCGGTCATGATCGGCGATGCTAACGCGGCGCGGGGTAGGGCTGGGTCTACCTCCAAGTCGGCGGTCCGATCTACTGATCCGCGCGCCCTGCGGCGGTTGCCTTGACCCATGACCATGCAGACCCTCTCGGCGCTCCGCGGCGCTCCGGTTTCGCGGCGCGTGCTCCGATTCCTGGGCGGGCGCGCCCCAGCCGTCCGCGTCGTGCCCGCCGTCTATGGGGCGTCCGCCGTCTTCGCGGCCGTGACCGCCGTCGTGACCGACCTCGGCCCGCACCGGGAGTGGGGACGGATCGCGGCGGTGGTCTACGGAGCGGGCGCGGTCGTGGCGCTGCTGCCCTGGGGACGCCGGTACCGGGGCGCGCTGGCCGCGCTGGTCCTGGGCGGAGCTGTGCTGCTGCCGCTGGGGGTGCTGGTCGCAGCCGGGCAGGCACAGCCCGAGGTGTGGGTCGTCGAGCGTGCGGGGGCGCGTCTGCTGGAGCACGGAACGCCCTACCTGGGTCCGGCCGGGCTGGGCGGTGGCGGCTACGAGGCGTACAACCCGTACCTCCCTGGCATGGCGTTGCTCGGGCTGCCGGGTGTTGATCCGCGGCTGCTGTTCGGCGCGGTGCTGGCGGTGTCTCTGGGGCTGAGCGGGTGGCTGCTGCGAGGCCGTCCCGTGCTGGGGCCGCTGACGGTGCTGGTCGCGTCGCCGCTGGTGGCGTTGCCGCTGGTGGTCGGCGGGGACGACCTGCCAGTGATCGGGCTGGTCTGCCTGGGGCTCGCGCTGGCGGCCCGGGACCGTCCCGGGGCGGCGGGCGTGGCGCTCGGCGTCGCGGCGACGCTGAAGGCCACCGCGTGGCCCGCATTGATCGTCTGCCTCGTCCTGATCGCGGTGCGGGGGACGGGGGCCCGGCGGTACGGGACGGCCGCGGCGGGCCTGGTCGCGCTGGGGGTGGGGCTTCCGGCGCTGGTCGATCCGGCGGGGTTCATGGAGAACGCCGTGCGGTTCCCGCTGGGGCTGGCCGGGGTCGCGTCACCGGCCGCCAGCCCGCTGCCCGGACGGCTGCTCGCCGACCTCGGGCCGTCCGGGCACGCCGTCGCGGTGGTCGCGCTCGGGCTGGCCGCGGTCGCCATGGGCGCCTGGCTGCTGGCGCGTCCGCCCCTCGACGTGCGCGCCGCCGCGTTCCGGATCGCGGCGGGGCTGCTGGTGGCCGCCGCGCTGATGCCCGCGACGCGATGGGGCTACCTCGTGTACCCGGCCGTCCTGGCGGCCTGGGCCGTCCTCGCGACGCGCGCACGTGCGTACGGCGGGCGTCGGGAGGAGACGCGCCTGTGCCTCGTTGCCTGATCACCACCTGGAGCTGGGACCGCTCCTACCAGCGCCTTCGTGACTTGCTGCGCGACGCGTCCAGTACGGTCGGGGCATGAGCGCGGCGACCGGATCCGCTCGTCCCACGGTGTGGCGGGCGATGGCGGGCAACCCGCTGCGGTTCCTGTTCTCCGCCTGGCCCTGGCGCGCGCTCGTGTACGTGGTCACCGGACCCGTCGTCGGGACGGTGTGGCTGCTGACGGCCATCCTGCTGGTCATCGTCGGGACGCTGCTGATCCCGGTCGGGATCGGTATAGCGCTGCTGCTCTGCGTCCCGCTGTCGGCGATCGCGTTCGCCGCCGTCGAACGCCGCCGCCTGGGCCTGATGGACCGCCGCCCGGCGCCGTCCCCGCACCTCGGCGTGGACCGCGCGGACCGCGCGGACCGTCCGGGGCTGCGCTCCTGGTTGCGGTTGCGGCTGCGGGAGACCGCCACCTGGCGGGAGCTCGGGTACGCGCTGCTGGCGGCGCTGCTCTCCGTGGTGGATCTGGTCGTCCCGTTCACCTTCTTCGTCGGCGCGTTCGTCCAGGTGTCGGCGCCGGCGCTCGTCGGGAACGGCGACCAGATCATGTACGGGCCGGGCGTCACGGTCGACACCCCGGGGGAGGCGTGGCCCGTCGCCGTGGCGGGTGCGCTCATGGCCGTGGTCGCGTTCTACGCCGTCACCGCGCTGGCCGGGGCGCGCGCCGCGCTCGCCCGCGCCCTGCTCGTCCGGCCGGTGGCCGAGGAGCTCGGCGAGCGGCTCGTCGAGGTGCGCGCGTCCCGCGCCCGGCTGGCCGACGCCTTCGAGATCGAGCGGCGCCGCATCGAGCGCGACCTGCACGACGGCGCCCAGCAGCGGCTGACCGGGCTGATCATGACGCTCGGGCTGGCCCGGCTGGACGGCTCGGCGGGCGAACTGGTCGAACGCGCGCAGGACGAGGCGCGGGCCGCGCTGGCGGAGCTGCGCGACCTGGTCCGCGGCATCCACCCGTCGGTGCTGACCGACCGGGGCCTGCACGCCGCGGTGGAGTCCCTGGCCGAACGGTCGCCGGTCCGGGTCGAGGTGGACGCCCGGCTGCCCGCCCGGCCCCCCGAGGGCGTCGAGTCGGCGGCGTACTTCGTCATCGCCGAGGCCCTCGCCAACGTGGCCAAGCACAGCGGCGCGTCGGCCGCCCGGGTGACGGCCCGGACGGACGGGCGGACGCTCGTACTGGAGATCCGCGACGACGGCTCCGGCGGCGCGCGGGTGTCGGCGGGCAGCGGCCTCCAGGGCCTCGCCGACCGCGTCGCCGTCTACGACGGAACCGTGCGGCTGTCGAGCCCGCCCGGTGGCCCTACGATCCTGCGGGTGGAGATCCCATGCGAGTCGTGATCGCCGAGGACTCGGTGCTGCTGCGGGAGGGGCTCGGCCAGATCCTGGCCCGCTTCGACCACGAGGTCGTCGCCGCGGTGGAGGACGCGCCCGGCCTGGCCGCCGCCGTCGCCGAGCACCGGCCCGACATCGTCGTCACCGACGTGCGGATGCCGCCGGGGTTCCGCGATGAGGGGCTGCGCGCCGCGCTCGCGCTGCGCGCCGCCCGCCCGGAGCTGCCGATCCTGGTGCTGTCGCAGTACGTCGAGCAGTCGTACGCCTCCGACCTGCTCCAGACCGGCGGCGGTGTCGGGTACCTGCTGAAGGACCGGGTCGGCGAGGTCGCCGAGTTCGTCGACGCGCTCGAGCGGGTCGCCGCGGGCGGCACGGTGATCGACCCGGAGGTGGTGCGGCGGCTACTGGCCCGGCGCCGCGAGGACTCCCCGCTGGAGCGGCTGACCGCGCGCGAGCGCGAGGTGATCGCGCTAATGGCCGAGGGCCGGTCGAACGGGGCGATCGCCCGCGCGCTGGTCGTGTCCGAGGCCGCGGTGATCAAGCACGTCGGGTCGATCTTCACCAAGCTGGACCTCTACCAGACCGCCGACGACCACCGCCGGGTGCTGGCCGTGATCACGCAGCTCCGCGACGCCCCCCGCTGAGGACGCCCGCCGGCGCCTGTCCGCTCAGGTCGGGCGGCCCGCCGTCAGAGCGGGGCTCCACGATCGGCGCCGGATACCCCAGGCGGAGGCGGAGGTCGTCCGGGAGCCTCCAGGGGGTGTGCACGTAGGGGGCGGCCACCTCCGCCAGCTCCGGGACGTGCTCGCGCACGTAGCGGCCGTCCGGGTCGAAGCGGGCGGCCTGCCGCAGCGGGTTCAGGACGCGGTTGGGCCGGGTGTCGTTGCCGGTGCCCGCGACCCACTGCCAGTTGCCCGCGTCGTTCGCCACGTCCCCGTCGGCGAGCCACGCGCCGAAGTGGGCCAGCCCGTGCCGCCAGTCGACGCGCAGGTCGCGGGTGAGGAACGAGGCGCAGATCATCCTGGCCCGGTTGTGCATCCAGCCCTCGCGCAGGAGCTGCCGCATCCCCGCGTCCACGATCGGGAAGCCCGTGCGGCCCTCGCGCCAGGCGTCCAGCGCGTCCCGGTCCTGGTTCCACTCCGTGCCGCGGGGCCGGTAGTCCACGCGGTCGATATCGGGGAACGCGGCGGTGACCTGGTGGTGGAAGTCGCGCCAGGCGAGCTGCCGGACGAACGCCTCACCGCCCGTCCGCTCCCTGGCGGCCACCGCGGGCTCCAGCGGGGACAGGCAGCCGAACCGCAGGTACGGGCTGAGCCGGGACGTCCGGTTCCCGGGCAGGTCGTCGTGGCCGTCCTCGTAGCCGGTGAGGCCGTCGCGCAGCCAGGTCCGCATCCGCTCGCGTCCGGCGGACTCGCCCCCCGGCTGGAGGCCCGGCGACGGGTCCCGGGCGAACTTCTCCGCGATGACGTCCAGCTCGACGTGATTAGGGGAGAGGTACAAACGGGACGGCAGGGCGACGCGGTCCGGGGCGTCCGCCATCGGACGCCAGCGGGCCGCGCTCCACACACGCCAGTAGGGCGTGAAGACGCGGTAGTGGTCTCCGCCCGCAGGAGTGAGGTCCCCGGGCGGTACGACCGTCAGCCCCGGATGGACCGAGACGCGAATCCGCCGCCGCGCGCCCTCCCGCTCCAGCCGCGTGCGCCGCCGCGTCGCGTACCGGCTGACGTCGTCGCTCAGGAAGATTCCTTGCGCACCGGCCTCTTCGGCCAGCCGAAGCGCCTCCACCACGGGATCGCCGCGCCGGAGGAGGAGGTCGCCGCCTCGCGCGCGCAGGGACGCGCGCAGATCAGCGAGCGAGTCCAGCAGGAAGCGGGCCCGGTTGGGCGCCCCGGCCAGCAGCACGTCGTCGAACACGAACACGGGCACGACGTGCCGGGCGGCCTCGCAGGCGGCGGCCAGGGCGGGATGGTCGTGCACCCGGAGATCGCGGGTGAAGAGCATGATCGCGGTATCCATCGTCCCTTCTTCGCACCGCGATCGGCGATCGGTTGCAACCCGTCGCCGATCGCCGTCGAATTCCCTGATGGAGCCCTAGGAGTACTCGGTCGTCGCGCGAGTGCGTTGCCGGGCCGGGCTCTGGCACGAGCCCTAGTCTGTGCACTCGATCGGAGGTGGGCGGTGGCCGGTGTCGGGCTGAGCGTGGGCGCGGTCGCGCGCCGCCTCGGTGTGCCGCCGTCCACCCTGCGCACCTGGGGCCGCCGGTACGGGATCGGGCCCAGCCGGCACAGCGCGGGCGGCCACCGCCGCTACGACGACGCCGACGTGGCCCGGCTGGAGCTGATGAACCGGCTCATCCTGGACGGCGTCCCTCCCGAGGAGGCGGCCCGCTCGGCCCTCGCCACCGAAACCGGCACCCTGCCGCCCGCGATCCCGTCTTTGGCGGGTTCGGCGAAGGGCAGGGGCGGGCACCGGCTGACCGTGCCGGACGCGACCCCCGCCACGCGCGCGCTCGCGCGTGCGGCGCTGGCCATGGACACGCCGACGATGCGCGACCTGATAGGCGGGGCGCTGCGCCGCGACGGCGCCGAACGTGCCTGGCAGGAGTTGCTGGCCCCGGTCCTCATCGGCATCGGGGACAGGCACGCGGCCACCGGCGCCATCATCGAGGTCGAGCACGTGTTGTCCGGCTGCATCCGGGACGCCCTCGCCGCCGAGGCCGCCGCACAGGCCGCGGAGACACCGCCCCTCACCGCGCGTCCCGTCCTGCTCGCCTGCGCCCCCGAGGAACAGCACAGCCTTCCGCTGTACGCGCTCGGCGCCGCCCTGGCGGGGGAGCGGATCTCCGTGCGCGTCCTCGGGGCCCGTGTCCCCGCACGCGCGCTGGGCGAGTCGATGCGGCGCCTCGGGCCCGCCGCGGTGTTCGTCTGGTCGCAGACGTCCTGGACCGGTGATCCCGCGCCGCTGGCGGAGCTGCCCGGGAGCCGTCCGCCCGCGCGCCTGATCATCGGCGGCCCCGGCTGGGAGGACGGCCGCCTCCCCGCGTCCGCGCACCGCGTCGGGTCCCTGCCCGCCGCCCTCGCCGAGGTCCGCGCCGCCCTCGGCCGCGCCTGACCTCGCCCTTCCCGCGCGTCCTCGCCCTTCCCGCGCGTCCCCGCGCTCCCGCTCGCTTCCTTGTCCGCTTTTTTGCCCTGCCTCGGTTGTGGATGCCGAGCATTCCGACTATGAACAGATTTTGAAGAGGTTTCGTCTCGGGGGAGCGTCATGAATCTGAGACCGACCGCACCAGCCGTACCGGCCGCGGCTATTGCGGCGCGCCTAGCTCAGGACGACGAGAGCGCGCTGGCCGACTGCCACACCGCGCTCGGCCCCGCCCTGCGCCGCTACCTGCGCCGCCTCGTGCCCGACGACCTGGTCGACGATGTCGTCCAGGCCGTCCTGGTCGAGCTGTGGCGCTGCCGCCACCGGTTCGACCAGGCCCGGAGCTTCGAGGCGTGGACGTTCACCATCGCCCGCCGCCGGGCCATCGACCAGCTCCGCACCCGCCCCCCGGCGGCCCTGCCGCTCACGCAGGCGGCCGAACGCCCCGGACCCGACACCGCGGACCGGGTCGCCGCCCAGCAGGACGTGAGACGCGCTCTGGGCGCCTTGCCCGCCCTCCAGCGTGAAGCGATCGAGCTGGCCTACTTCGGCGACCTGACCCAGCGGGAGATCTCCGCCCGGACCGGCGCCCCGCTCGGCACCGTCAAGGCCCGCACGGCCCGCGGCCTGCACCGGCTCGAAGCCCTGCTGAGCCCGTGAGCCCAGCCGTGAACACCAGCCCCGGAAACCAGCCCAGCCCGCGCTCCTGACAGCGAGGAGGAGAGCCCAGAGCATGAACACGACGACCAAGCCCGGACCCAAGCCGACGGCGATCCCCAGGCAGCAGAACGTCCGGCCGCGCGTGGCGGTATCGAGCTGCCTGCTGGGAGAGCCCGTCCGCTACAACGGCGGGCACAGCCGCAGCAGGTTCCTCACCGACACCCTCGCCGCCCACGTCGACTGGGTGCCCGTATGCCCGGAGATGGAGATCGGCCTCGGCGCGCCCCGTCCCACCCTCCGCCTGGTGACCGACGGCGGCGTCGAGCGCCTCACCACCAAGGACGGCGGCGACGACCACACCGCCGCCATGCTCGCGTTCGCCGAACAGCGCGTCGCCGAGCTGCCCGACCTGGACGGCTGGGTGCTGAAGTCCCGCTCACCGAGCTGCGGACCGCGCGGCGTGTCCCGCTTCAGGAAGGGCCAGCCGACCGACAGGCGCGGCACAGGGATGTTCGCCGGGCGGCTGATGGACGTCCGGCCCGAGCTTCCGGTCGAGGAGGAGGGGCGGCTCAACGACGCTCTCCTCCGCGACCACTTCGTCGAGCGGATCTTCGCGTACGCGCGTCTGCGGGCCCTGTTCACGGGGGCCTGGATGCCCCGTGACCTGGTGGCGTTCCATTCGGCGCACAAGCTCCAGTTCCTGGCGCACGACCCGGCCCGCTACCGGACGGCCGGACGCGTCGTCGCCGAAGCGGGAAACCGCCCCGCAGCCGAGCTTCAGGACGAGTACACCGAGCTGTTCGCCGCCGCGTTCGCCATACGGCCCAGCCGGGGCCGCCACGTCAACGCCATGCTGCATGTCTTCAGTCCGATGACCGACCGCCTCGACACCGCCCGGCGCCGCGACATCGCCGGGGTCATCGACGCCTACGGGCGCGGCGACGCGCCGCTCGCGGTCCCCATGGCGCTGCTGCGGCACCACGCCAAGGGCGAGGACATCGGCTATCTCCAGGCTCAGACCTACTTCGAGCCGTTCCCCCCGGAACTGTCCCGCTGACAGCCGGCCCCCGCCCTATGAGCGGTTAGCGGCCCTCGAAGGCGGGCTGCCGCTTCTTCAGGAACGACTCGGTCGCGTTGTGGTGGTCGGCCGTCTTCTCGCACAGGTCCTGGAGCTCGGCCTCCTTCTCCAGGGACGAGGCCAGATCGTGCGAGGCGGCGTGGTCGAGCGACGCCTTGACCGCCCCGTACGAGACGGTCGGGCCCGCTGCCAGCCGCCGCGCCAGCTCCACCGCGACGGGCGCCAGCTCGTCAACGGGGACGACCCGGTTCACCAGGCGCAGCTCCAGCGCCTCGGGCGCCCTCACCGGCTCGCCGAGGAGCAGCAGCTCGGCGGCCTTGGCGCGGCCGACCAGCCGCTGCAACGTCCACGACATGCCGCTGTCGGGGGCGAGGCCGATCCCCGTGAACGCGGTGGCGAAGACCGCCTTCTCCGAGGCGACGATCAGGTCGCAGGCGAACGCCAGGGACGCCCCGGCGCCCGCCGCCACGCCGTTGACCGCCGCCACCACCGGCTTGGCCATCTCGGTGATGGCCAGCACGATCGGGTTGTAATGCCGGCGGACGGTGTCGTCCAGGCCCTTGCCCGAGGCGAGGTTGTCGGCGTGCTCGCGCAGGTCCTGCCCGGCGCAGAAGGCCCGCCCGGCGCCGGTGAGGATCACCGCCCGCGCCGTCGCGTCCCCGGCCGCCCGGTCGATCGCCGCCCGCAACCCGTCCTTCATCTCGCCCGTCAGGGAGTTCATCCCCTCGGGGCGATTGAGAGTGATCGTCGCCACACCCTGGGTCACGTCGTACCGCACGGTCTCAGTCATCATCGTCCTCACGATCAGCAGGTGGATCTCCCAGGCAACCATCGACGAACCGGGAGGCCGCGGGCAAGAGCCGCGCCGTCCCGGCGTCGAAGAACCGGGCCGCTCGCGTGACCGCGCGCGTACCGCCCGAGCCGCCGCGCCGAGGGCGGCGAGCAGCCGCACCAGCGCCGCCACCACCGCCCTGCCGCCCCGCTCACGGCGGTGGTCGCCGCACAGATCGAACAGCGCCGGACGAGCGTTTATGAGTGCGGTCTCCCGATCTGGAGGCTGATCGTTACCACTTCGCGCCCGGAAGACGAGATAATGAACCACTACCGATGACGCGGATGCGACAGGCGGCCACGCGGCCACAGGTGCCCGGAGGCCCCACGCGGCCCTAGGCAGGAAGGGGATGCACGCATGGCGGCGATGAAGCCGCGGACGGGAGACGGTCCGCTCGAAGTGACCAAGGAGGGACGCGGAATTGTCATGCGCGTCCCGCTTGAAGGCGGCGGTCGCCTCGTGGTCGAGCTCTCCGCCGACGAGGCCAAGGAGCTCGGCGAGGCCCTGAAGGAAGTCGTGGGCTGACGGCCAGGCCGCCCCCGAGACGCGGCGACGGTCCCGGCGCTGCCGCCGGGACCCTTGTCGTTTCCGCTCCCAGCACTTCCCGCACACCAGACAGGGGAACCAGCACCATGCCCATCCAGACCCGGGTCCGCAGTGCCGGCGGCAGCGTGTCGCAGGTGGCGACCGACCTCGGCGCCGAGGTCGTGGCGGTGCCCGTGCGGTCCGGCCCGGTGGCGCCCGCGGCGGAGATCGCCGGGGCCCTGCCGTTCACCCTGGACGAGCTGCTGACGCTCAACCGGGCCAAGGGCGAGCCGGGCGAGATCGTCTCCAGCCCGGTGCGGGTGGGCGACCGCGTGCGCGAACTCCTGCTCTACGGTGTCGGCGAGGCGACCCCGGCCGACCTGCGCAAGGCCGGGGCCGCGCTGGCCCGGCGGGGCAAGGGCCGGTCCGGGCTGGTCGCGGGCGTCCCCGCGGGCGACCTGGCCGCGTTCGTCGAGGGCGCGCTCCTCGCGTCCTACCAGTTCAAGATCGGCGCGGCCCCGGCCAAGCCCGCCCTGGACGTCCTCACGGTGCTCACCGAGGCGGGCCCCGAGTCCGACGCCGGGGCCGTCCGGCGCGGGACGGTCCGCGCGCAGGCCACCGCCCTCGCCCGCGACCTGGCCAACACCCCGGCCGGCGAGAAGGGCCCGTCCTGGCTCGCCGACCGGGCCGCGGGCCTCGCGGACGGGGCGGGCCTCACCGTCCGCGTCCGCGGCGAGGAGGAGCTGGCCGACGGCGGCTTCGGCGGCCTGCTGGCCGTCGGCGCGGGCTCGTCCCGCCCGCCCCGCCTGATCGAGCTGTCCTACGAGCCGTCCGGCGGCGGCTCCGGCCGGCACGTGGTGCTGGTGGGCAAGGGCATCACCTTCGACAGCGGCGGCCTGTCGCTGAAGCCCAACGAGGGCATGAAGACGATGAAGACCGACATGGCCGGCGGGGGCGTGGTCATCGCGGTCATGAGCGCGCTGCGCGAGCTCGGCGTGCGCGACCGGGTCACCGGGCTGGTCGCCGCCGCCGAGAACATGCCGTCCGGCTCGTCGATGCGGCCCGGCGACGTGATCACCCACTTCGGCGGCACCACCTCCGAGGTGCTCAACACCGACGCCGAGGGCCGGCTGGTCCTGGCCGACGCGCTCGCCTACGCCGACGCCGAGCTCGACCCCGACGTGGTCGTCGACGTGGCCACCCTCACCGGCGCCGCCAAGGTCGCGCTCGGCCTGCGGTACGGCGCGCTGTTCGCCAACGACGACGCCCTGTCGGGCGCGCTGTCCGGCGCCGGCGCCGAGGCCGGCGAGCCGCTGTGGCGGCTGCCGCTGGTCGAGGAGTACCGCGCCGCGATCGACTCCGACGTCGCCGACGTCAACAACATCGGCCGGGGCGGCTACGGCGGCGGGTCCATCACGGCGGCGCTGTTCCTGCGCGAGTTCGTCGGCGACCGCGCCTGGGCCCACCTCGACATCGCCGGGCCGGGCCGGTCCACCTCCGACGACGCCGAGATCACCCGCGGCGCCACCGGCTTCGGCGCCCGGCTGCTGCTGAGCTGGCTCGCCGACGCCGACGCCGACGCCGACGCCGACTCCGACGCCGACTCCGCAGGCGGCGGCACCGCCTAGATCGACCGGCCGGTTCGTCCGGCCGTCCGTCCGAGCAGGTCACCGCACCCCGTCCGCCCCCGGTCGATCTTCGCCACGACGCTGCCGGCCTGAGGTGCGGTGATCACCTGGTGCGGCGGTCGACGACCGGCACGGCGTTGCGCCGCCGCACCTGCTTGACGATCTGCGGGAGCGTGGCGTCCCAGCCCGGCTCCACCGCGAAGCACCAGCCGGTCGCCGCGGCGGTCGCCGGGACGTCCCGCAGGGTCAGCGCGACGAGCTGGGGCCGCTCGGCGGTGCGCGCCATCGCGGCCAGCTCGGCGGTCGGCAGGAACACCAGGAAGTCCTGCTCGCCGCCGCGGGCGCCGGCCACCCCGCGGCGCAGTGCGGTCAGCGCCGTCAGCCGCTCCCAGGGCAGCGTGCGGTCGGTTCGCCGGGGCAGCGGCCAGCGCGCCGGACGGCGCACCCCGCCGTCGGTCAGCTCCAGTACCGGGCGGCGGGCGAGCATCGCCCCGATGGAGACCATCATCCCCGCCCCGAATAGGGCGATGCCCGCCATGCCGAGCACCACGAACACCACGCTGCCCGCGCCCTCGCGGCGCATCAGCCCGCTCGCGACGAAGCCCGCCGACGCCAGGAAGAGGATCACGAACGCGGTCAGCTGCCAGAAGCCCCGCCACGTGGGCCGCGTCCGCACCGCGAACACCCCTGCGGGGGCCTCGCCGCCCGCATCCGCGACGCCGTCCGCGTCGGCCACGCCGTCGCCGTCCGCGTCGGCTTCGCCATTGCCGTCCGCGGCGGAGGTGGCGGCGACGCTGTCCGTGCCGGGGGCGTCCTCAGAGGCGGCGGCGTCCGGGTCAGGGGTGGAGGTGGCGTCGTCGGCGTCGGGGGCTGTGGGGGGCTGCGGGCCGGTATCGGTCATCGGCGCGTCAGTCGCGCTTGACCGCGCACAGGAGCCCGTCGCCGACGGGGATCAGCAGGGGGACCAGCCGCTCGTCCTCGCGGATCATGCGGCCCACCTCACGGACCGCCTCGGTGTCGGGGTCGCGGCGGTCGGGGTCGGCGACGCGGTGGTGCCAGAGCGCGTTGTCGAAGGCGACCACCCCGCCGGGGCGCAGCAGCCGCAGCGCCGCGGTCAGGTATTCGGGGTACTCCTGCTCGACCGCGTCGCAGAAGACCATGTCGTAGGCGCCGTCGGTGAGCCGCGGCAGCACCTCCAGCGCCCGGCCGATGATCATCCGGGTCCGGGACGCGCCGAGGCCGGCCTCGGCGTAGGCGTGCTTGGCCAGTCGCTGGTGCTCGGGCTCGACGTCGACACTGGTGAGCACCGCGTCCTTGGCCATGCCGCGGAGCAGGCAGATGCCGGACACGCCGCAGCCGGACCCGACCTCCACGACCGTCCGGGCCCCGATCAGGGTGGCCAGGAAGCGCAGTGCCGCACCGCCCGCGGGGCCGATCGGGGTCGCGCCGACCTCTTCCCCGTGGCGCCGCGCGTTCAGTAGTGGCTCGTCTTCGGGGAGGAAATCCTCCACGTAGGCCAGGGTGGCCTGAATGGCGTCGATGGCTGCCTCCTCGCGGGACCCCCGCCTGGCTCATGCTGGAAAGACCATATCGCTGGTCGGGAACCAACCGGCGTTTCAGCGCGTTCTAACCGACGATGGCGCCCACCTTTACCGGTGGGCGTGATCTTAACGAAGTGACCTCGGTCCAGAACCGCCCCAGCCCAGGCGAGACCGTGCCGTTCCAAGGCGACAGCCTTTGGCGACCAGAGAGGAACAACCCGGCACCATGGGAGTCGCAGCACTGAGTTTCAAGGGCGCTGTGGGGGTCGGCCCCAGGCAGGGGTTCGGTAACGCAGCGGCGTCGCGCACCCGCGAGAACGTCCCGGAGGCCGAGTGGGCGCCTCCGTCCTGGGACGAGGTCGTGCGCGAGCATTCGGCCCGCGTCTACCGGCTGGCCTACCGGCTGACCGGCAACCAGCACGACGCCGAGGACCTCACCCAGGAGGTCTTCGTCCGCGTGTTCCGCTCGCTGTCGAACTACACGCCGGGCACGTTCGAGGGCTGGCTGCACCGGATCACCACGAACCTGTTCCTCGACATGGCGCGGCGCCGCCAGCGCATCCGCTTCGAGGGACTGGCCGACGACGCCGCCGAGCGCCTCCAGGGCCGCGAGCCCACCCCGGCGCAGGCGTTCGACGACCGCAACTTCGATGCCGACGTCCAGAACGCGCTCGACGCCCTGGCCCCCGAGTACCGGGCGGCCGTGGTGCTGTGCGATATCGAGGGGCTCTCCTACGAGGAGATCTCCGCGACGCTGGGCGTCAAGCTCGGAACCGTGCGCAGCCGCATCCACCGGGGAAGGGCCCAGCTGCGCGCCGCATTGGAGCACCGGGCGCCGCAGCGGAGGCGTCCGGGAACCCGGAACGAGTACCAGGCCGCCGCTGCCGCCGCCGCGCAGTCGGCCGCCGAGACCGGCGAGGGGGAGCGCGGCGCGCATGCCGCCGCGTTCGCCGTGCCCGGTCCGCCGCGGCGGCATCCGCAGCCCGAGGGTGCGTAAACGACCCGGGCGCCGACGCGCCCGCGCGTGACCGAACGATCGATAAGGGAGCCGCGTGAGTTGTCTGGGGGAGCGTCTGACCGCTCTGGTCGACGGTGAGCTGGGGCATGAGGAGCGCGATCGCGCGCTCGCCCACCTCGCGGCCTGCGCGCGATGCCGGACGGAGGCCGACGAGCTGCGCCGGCTCAAGAGCCGGCTGCGGAGCCTCTCCGACCTGCCGCCGTCCGACGGCGCCGACGCTCTCCCGTCCGCCGACTTCCTGACCCGGCTGCGGTCGCTGGGGGAGGCCGCCGAGCCCGAGGAGACCACCCAGCCGACCAGGCCCCTGCGCTCGGCGAACCGTCCGGCGCGACCCGCCGCGGCGCGACCGGCTGCGGCGCGGCCCGCTGCGGTGCGACCGGCGGCCACGCGGCCGACGCCCGCGGCCCGTCCGCGCGACAACCGCCCGGCGGCCAGGCCCGCCGCGGCCGTGGGCCAGGCCAGGCGGCAGCCGCGGCGCCGCTACCTCGCCGTGGGCGCCGCCACCCTGTTCCTCGGCCTGGGCACCGTCTCGTACGTCGCGGGCGGCGGCCAGGAGGCGCCCACCGTCACCCCGGCCTTCGACCGGTTCGCGGTCGAGCACGCCCTCACCTCGGGCGACTCCCCGCTCACCGATCCCCTCACCGACCCCGGAGAGCAGATCCCCGTCCAGGCCCCGCCGGAGCCGTGACCGGGACGAACGCGACCGTCCGGGGAGGCCGCCCGCCGCGTGGCCGGAGCCGGTGGTCCGGTGTCCTGGTCGGCGGTCTCACCGCGGCGCTCGCGATCGCCGCGGCGCTGGCCGGCGACACCGGAACGGTCCGGCGCGTGCGCAGCGACCCCGAGGCGGTGCGGCTGCTGAGGGCCGCGACCGGCGCGGCGCAGCGCGTCCCGTACGAGGGACGGCGCTTCCTCACCACCTGGAGCAGCCGCCGCACGTCCACCTCGACGGTGCGGGTCACCCACACTCCCGGCGACGGCACGTACTACCAGAGCGACTCCGACGGCCGCGCCTACCAGCCGGACGCCGCGGCGTTCTGGGGCGGGTCGTACGGGTTCACGTCCGAGACCCTCACGCTGCTGACGCGCAATTACACGGTCGTCCGGGCGCCCGACGCGGCCGTCTGCGGCAGGCCCGCCCAGGTGGTCGAGGCGCGCCGTCCGGACGGCAGCCCGGCGGGCCGGTTCTGGCTCGACACCGAGACGGGCCTGATGCTGCACCGCGAGCTGATCGACGCCGCCGGGCACCGGGTCGCCGCCACCGGCTTCACCGAGGTGAACCTGGCCGCTGAGCGGGGCGGACGGGGCACGCTGCGCGCCGGCCGCTCCCCCACCAAGGCGCCCGCCCGCACCCCCGTGGACGCGCCCGCCAAGGGGATCGCCGACGGCGCGGTCCCGGCGACCCTCTGGGCGGACCGGCTGGACGGCGCCGAGCTGGCTGAGCTGCGCGACAACGGCTGGCCGGTACCGCGCAGCCTTCCGGGACGGCTCAAGCTCTACGATGCGCGGCGCCCGCAGTCGGGCGGCGATGTCGTCCACCTCAGCTATTCGGACGGGCTGGCGGCGGTGTCGGTCTTCGTCCAGCACGGCAATCTCGACGACCGGCGCTTCGGGGACTGGCAGAAGACCGGTAAGCGGGACCGTACGGTGTTCCGCCGAGAGGCGCTTCAGCGATGGGCGGTTTCTGCGGGAAACGGGTATGTCTATACGGTGCTGACCGACGCGCCGCAAAGTACCGCCGACGCGGTGGCCCGCACCTTGCCGCGCGACGGGACGCCCTTCTGGCGGCGGTTGGGCAGAGGCTTTCGGCGCGTGGGATCCTGGATTAATCCCTTCGGCTGAGGGGTCTTATGCTCGCCACATGCCCGGCTAGGCACGATGAGCGCGGATGATAGAGAACCATGCTCGGTAGGAGATGGGGATGACGGAAGAGAACCGCGGGCCGGCCAAGGCGTCGTCGGAGGACGACGACATCGTCCCCGGTTTCGGGGCCGAGCGGCAGGGCACGGCCGGCTCGCCGGAGACCACCGCTCCCCCGGAGACGGTGGCCGACCGGGAGATGCCCGAGCCGGAGGAGGCGACTCCTCTCGGCCAGGAACCCCCCAGCCGGGAAGGCGGGGGACAGCAGTACGCACAAGAGGGCGAGGACCGGGGGCAGCACCGTCAGGAGCCCTACGGTGCGGAGCCCGGTAGCGGGGAGCCCTACGGCGCGAAGCCCTACGCCGCGGAGTCGTACGGTGCGGAGCCCCGCGGCGCGGAGTCCTATGGCGCGGAGCCGTACGGGGCGAAGCCCTATGGCGCCGAGGGTCCCGGGAGCAGCGACCGGCTGGTGGCCGGCGGGTTCGCCCCGCCGGACGGCCCGACCCGGGACGAGATCCCGCAGGACACGCCCGCCGCGGGCGGCCCCGGCATGGGGCGGCCCGGTGAGGGCCCGCTCGGCATGACCGCCCAGGAGATGCCCCAGCAGCCGGTGGCGCTGGACAAGTACGGCCCCGAGGGACCCGAGCAGCGGCAGCGGCCCGGTTTCGTCCCTCACCACCAGGACCCGAGGGCGCAGCAGGGCTCCCCGTACGGGTGGCCCCCGCAGCAGTCCCAGCAGCCGCCCCCGCCGGGCGGCAGGCCGATGGGACCCCCGCCGATGGGCGGCGGGCCGATGGGACCGCCCCCGCCGGGCGGGCCCCGGCCGATGGGCCCTCCCGCCGGGTACGGCCCGCCTCCGGGCGGGGGGCCCAACTGGGCTCCCGTGCCCGCGCTGCCGTCCGCCTCGCGCGGCGGTCCGGGGCTGGGCGTGCTGGCCGTGGTGGCGCTGATCGTCGCGCTGGTCGC
Organism: Actinomadura xylanilytica; assembly: GCF_030283145.1. Lineage (GTDB taxonomy): Bacteria > Actinomycetota > Actinomycetes > Streptosporangiales > Streptosporangiaceae > Spirillospora > Spirillospora xylanilytica. Next base: position 1,713,197 of record NZ_JASNWE010000001.1, on the reverse strand, counting down.
CGGCGGTGTCGGCGCCGGCGTCGGGGTGATGGCCACCGGTGACGACGACGGCGGCGGCGTGAGCCTCGGCGGCAGCGACTCCGGCACGGGGCCGGCGGTCAAGAACCGCCCGCCGGACTCGGTCGCGGGCGTGGCGCAGAAGGTGCTGCCCAGCGTGGTGATGATCCAGGTGGAGTCCTCGAACGGGCAGGGCACCGGGGGCACCGGCTTCATCGTCAACGGCGGCTACGTGGTCACCAACAACCACGTGGCGGCGGGCGCGGCGGCGGGCGGCAAGATCCAGCTGATCTTCAACGACAAGCAGAAGCTGCCCGCCACCGTCAAGGGCCGCGACCCGAGCTCGGACGTCGCGGTGCTCAAGCCCGAGGGCACGCACTCGCTGCCCCCGCTGGAGGTCGGCAACTCCGACGCGCTCGCGGTCGGCGACCCGGTGATCGCGATCGGCTCGCCGCTCGGGCTCCAGGGCTCGGTCACCACCGGCATCGTCAGCTCGCTCAACCGCCCGGTGCCCACCAAGGGCGAGAACGGCGGCGACTCCTCGGTGCTCAACGCGATCCAGACGGACGCGGCGATCAACCCGGGCAACTCCGGCGGCCCGCTGGTCGACGGCAAGGGCCGGGTCATCGGGATCAACACCGCGATCGCCACGCTCGGCGGCCAGTCGCTCGGCGGCGAGCAGCAGAGCGGCAGCATCGGGCTCGGCTTCGCCATCCCGATCAACCAGGCCAAGCGGGTCGCCGAGGAGATCATCCGGACCGGCAGCGCCAGGCGCGCCCAGCTCGGCATCGGCATGGACCAGCGCTACCAGGGCCCCGGCGTGAAGATCGCCGACCGGGCGATGGAGGGCGTCCAGCCACTGGTCAAGGGCGGCCCGGCCGAGCAGGCGGGGCTCAAGCCCGGCGACGTGATCACCAAGCTGGGCGGCAAGCCGATCGAGGACCCCTCCGACCTGTCGGCCCAGATCAGCAGCCGGGCCCCGGGCCAGAAGGTCCAGCTCACCTATCAGCGGGCCGGGAAGGAGACCACCGTCGAGATCACACTCGGCACGGCCAACTGATGTTCATGTCCGGTTGATCCGGGCTGCGGATACGCTTGGGGGGACCGGAACCGCGCACGCGGGTCCGGTCCCCTGATGCTTGGCGGTGGGAGGACGGGTTGTTCGACGTCGGACTGGGCGAGATGGTGGTACTCGTCGTGCTCGCCCTGGTCATCTTCGGTGACAAGCTGCCCCAGGTCGCTGGCCAGGTGGGCCGGACGCTGCGCCAGCTCCGCGAGATGGCCAACAATGCCAAGAGCGACCTGCAAGAGGGCCTCGGCCCGGAGTTCAAGGACTTCGACGTCGCCGATCTCAACCCCAAGACGTTCGTCCGCAAGCACCTGTTCGAGGACCCGGACGACGGGGGCCTGGTCAGCAACGGCAAGCTGTTCGACGACGAGCCGTCCTACATGACGGCCGGCGGGCTCGACTACGGGGAACGCCCCCCCTTCGACAACGAGGCCACCTGACCGTCCCCCCGCAGGTTCCCCCGCCCCCCCGGACTCCCCAGACCTCTTCGCCCTGGCCCAGAGGTCGCCTGAGCGGCCCGGACGTCAACGGACAACGACGACGGCCCCGTCCCGGACACTGCGTCCGTGGCGGGGCCGTCATCGTGTCAGAGGCCCGATGAGCGCCTCAGAGGCCGGTCTCGTCCAGCCTGGGGTGAACTGACCCGGTGCGTCCCGGTTTGATCCGTCCCGGCCGGGACGGGGTCAGCGGCCCTTGGGGGAGATGCCGAGCGACATGCCCGCCAGCCCGCGCGAGCGGCCCGCCAGCCTGTCGGCGATGGTGCGCAGCTCCTTGGCGGCGCCGGCGTCGGGGTCGGACAGCACCAGCGGGGTGCCGTTGTCGCCGCCCTCGCGCAGCCGCGTGTCGATCTGCACCTGGCCGAGGAGCGGGACGCGGGTGCCGAGGGTCTGGGTGAGGGCGTCGGCCACGGACTGGCCGCCGCCCGAGCCGAAGATGTCCTGCCGCTCGCCGCAGTGCGCGCAGGTGAGGTAGGACATGTTCTCGATCACGCCGACCACCTGCTGGTGCGTCTGCGCGGCGATCGCGCCGGCCCGCTCGGCGACCTCGGCCGCCGCCTGCTGCGGGGTGGTGACGACCAGGATCTCGGCGGACGGCAGCAGCTGCGCCACCGAGATCGCGATGTCGCCCGTGCCCGGGGGCAGGTCCATCAGCAGGATGTCCAGATCGCCCCAGTAGACGTCGGCGAGGAACTGCTGGAGCGCCCGGTGCAGCATCGGCCCGCGCCACACCACCGGCTGGTTGCCGGCGGTGAACATGCCCACCGAGATGACCTTCACGTCGTGCGCCGACGGCGGCATGATCATGTCGGCGACCTTGGTCGGCGCCTGCTCCACGCCCAGCATCCGCGGCACCGAGTGGCCGTAGATGTCGGCGTCGACCACGCCGACCTTGCGGCCCTGCGCGGCCAGCGCCGCGGCCAGGTTGACGGTGACCGAGGACTTGCCGACCCCGCCCTTGCCGCTGGCGACCGCGTAGACCTTGGTCAGCGAGTTGGGCTTGGCGAACGGGATCTCCTTGGCGGGCTCGCCGCCGCGGAGCTTGGTCTGAAGGTCCTTGCGCTGCTCCTCGCTCATCACGTCCAGCTCGACCCGGACCGATGAGACGCCGTCGAGCCTGGCCACGGCCTCGGTGACGTTCCTGGTGATGGTGTCCTTCATCGGGCACCCCGCCACGGTCAGGAAGATGCCGACACTGACCGCGCCGTCCGGCGCGATGTCGATGCTCTTGACCATGTCGAGCTCGGTGATGGGCTTGCGGATCTCAGGATCGTTCACGGTGGCGAGCGCCGCGGTCACCTGCTCGGTCGTCAGCTGGGAGGACATGTCCCCATGGTATGAACTCCGCGGCGATGCCCGTTAACCAGGGGCCCGCGGGCCCCTTCCGGCCGCCGGACGGCAGGTCAGGGCGCCGCCGCCGCGCCCTCCGGGATCTCACCGCGAGGTGGCGACACTGTGGCGTCACCATCGCGCGGTGCGGGCGCTGCCCGTACGATCGGTCCGTGACAACGCAGCCCAGCGCCATCTCGGCCGCGGAACTGACCGTATGGCGCACGATGCTCCGCGCCCAGGTTCAGATCTCCCGCCGGTTGCAGGCCGACCTGCTGGCCGACCACGACCTCGCGCTCGGCTCGTACGACGTGCTCATGCACCTCGGCGAGACGCCCGGCGGCCGGCTGCGGATGAACGACCTGGCCGACCGGGTGCTGCTGTCCCGCAGCGGGCTGACCCGCCTGGTCGACCGGTTGCAGCGGGAGGGGCTGGTCGTCCGCCAGTCCTGTGCGAGCGACGCGCGCGGGCTCTACGCCGTGCTCACCCCCGCCGGCCGCGCCCGCCTGGACGCCGCCACCCCCACCTACCAGCAGGGCGTGCGGGAGTACGTGCTGAGCCGGCTCGACGACGAGGACCTGCGCCAGTTCGGCCACATCCTCGACAAGCTCGCCGACGAGCCCGGCCGTCCCGTATCCGCCCGCGCCGAGGAGCCCGCCCGCGCCGAGCCCGCCCGCGCCGGGGAGCCCGCCAGGACCGTCCCCGCCTGATCTCGGGCTACGACAGGGTGGGGTGCTGGTCCTTGCCGTCCAGCTCCCTGACCAGCTGCTGGAGCTCCGAGCGGAGGAAGTCGCGGGTCGCCACCTCGTTGAGCGCGATGCGGAGCCCGGCGATCTCGCGGGTGAGGTACTCGGTGTCGGCGATCGTGCGGTCGTTGCGGCCCCGGTCCTGCTCGTACTGGACGCGGTCGCGGTCGTCCTGCCGGTTCTGCGCGAGCAGGATCAGCGGCGCCGCGTACGACGCCTGGAGCGACAGCATCAGCGTCAGGAAGATGAACGGGTAGGGGTCGAACCGCCATCCGGGCGGCGCCAGCGCGTTCCAGAGCAGCCACACCGCCACGAAGACCGTCATGTAGACCAGGAACCGGGCGGTGCCGAGGAACCGGGCGATCCGCTCGGAGAGCCGGCCGAACGACTCGGGGTCGTAGTGCGGACGGGGCAGCACCGTGCGGCGCATCTCGCGCGGCTGGTCCAGGCGTGTGGTCATGTCGTCCCCCTGGGGCCGCGGAGGGCCTCCTCCTCGGGATCGGCGCCGCCGAGCCCGCTCCCGGCCGAGTCCCCGGCCGTCGCCGCCTCCATCACCGTCTCCCGCCAGTCCTCGGGCAGCAGGTGGTCGAGGACGTCGTCGATGGTCACCGACCCGAGGAGGTGGCCGTTCTCGTCCACCACCGCCCCCGCGACCAGGTTGTAGGTGGCCAGGAACGTCGCCACCTCGCCGAGCGACATGGTCGGGCGGAGCGGGTCGAGCGCGGTGTCGACGATGCCGCTGACCAGGGTCGGCGGGGGCTCGCGCAGCAGCCGCTGGAAGTGCACGGTGCCGAGGAAGCGGCCGGTCGGGGTGGCGGTGGGCGGCCGGCAGACGTACACCTGCGCGGCGAGCGCCGGGTTCAGGTCGGGGTTGCGGATCTGCGCGAGCGCCTCGGCGACGGTGGCGTCGGGCGGCACCACGACCGGTTCGGTGGTCATCAGGCCGCCCGCCGAGTGGTCGGCGTAGGTCAGCAGCCGCCGGACCGGGGCCGCCTCCTGCGGTTCCATCAGGGTCAGCAGCCGCTCGCGCTGCTCGGTCGGCAGCTCGCCGAGCAGGTCGGCGGCGTCGTCGGGGTCCATCGCCTCCAGCACGTCGGCGGCGCGGTCGGACTCCAGCTTGCCGAGGATCTCGATCTGGTCGTCCTCGGGCAGCTCCTCCAGGACGTCGGCGAGCCGCTCGTCGTCCAGCGCGACGGCGACCTCGGTGCGCCGCTTCTCGGGCAGGTCGTGCACGAAGTTGGCCAGGTCGGCGGGCTTCATCCGCTCGGTCGCGGCGATCAGCACCGCCGCGCCCTGGCCGTGCTCGACGGCGGAGAAGCCCTCCACCGACTCCCAGTCGACGACGAACGTCGGGCCGCGGCGGCGCAGCCCCCGGCCGCCCTGCCGCCGCACCGCGATCTTGGTGGCCAGCCAGTCCCGGGTCCGGGTCGGCTCCATCGCCACGTCCACCACCGAGACGGGCTCGCCGGTCTCGCGGAGCCGCACGGTGCGGTCCAGCAGCTCGGCGATCATCAGCGTCTCGGAGGCGCGGCGGTGGAACCGGCGGACGTTGAGCCGGCCGTCGAACACGATCGCGTCGGCCTCGATCACGGTGACCCGGGTGATCGGCAGGAACACCGGCCGCCGCGGCGCCACCTCGACCACCAGGCCGAGCACCCGGGGCGGACGGGAGCCGAGCCGCAGCGCGACGACGATGTCGCGGACCCGCCCCACCTGGTCGCCGGCCGGGTCGAACACGGCGATCCCGGCGAGCCGGGCGACGAACACCCGCGTCGGAGCTCCGCTCATGGGAGGGAGGTTACCCGCGATCATGCAGCTCATCCGGGTCGTGCCGGGCTGGAGTCGGCCGTGGCTGGGTGCGGGGTGCGGGGTGCGGGGGGCCGCGGGCGGATGTCATACGGCGGGGGCGTGGCGCAGGCCGCGGGGGCGCGTGTCACATTCGGGGCGGCCGTACCGTCCCAGAGGCGACGGGCAGGCCCGCGAGGAGACGGAGGAGCGCCATGAGAAGCTCTGGCCGCATGAGCGAAGAGTTGGCTGAGGTGTTCGGCGAGTACCGCAACCTGCTGTTCGCGGTGGCATACCGCATGCTCGGAACGGCCGCCGACGCCGAGGACGCGGTCCAGGACACCTGGATCCGCTGGGCGGGGGTGGACCGGTCGGGCGTCGCCGACCCCAAGGCGTACCTGGTGCGGATCACCACCAACGTCGCGCTCGACCGGCTCCGTTCGGCCCAGGTGCGGCGCGAGGCCTACGTCGGGCCGTGGCTGCCCGAGCCCATGCTCACCTCCCCGGACGCCGCCGAGGGCACCGAGCTGTCGGAGTCGGTGTCGATGGCGATGCTGGTGGTGCTGGAGACGCTGAGTCCGCTGGAACGCGCGGTCTTCGTGCTGAAGGAGGTCTTCGGCTTCCCCTACGCCGAGATCGCCCGTTCGCTGGACCACTCCGAGCCGTCGGTGCGGCAGGTCGGCACCCGGGCGCGCAAGCACGTGGAGGCGCGCCGCCCCCGGTTCGAGACCGGCGGCGCGCAGCGGCGCGCGGTGACCGAGCGGTTCCTCGACGCGGCGCTCGGCGGCGACATCAACCGGCTCATGGAGGTCCTCGCCCCGGACGTCACCCTCTGGACCGACGGCGGCGGCAAGGTCAAGGCGGCGCGGCGGACGATCCATGGCGCGACGAAGGTCGGCCGGTTCCTCGCCGCCGTCGTCGGCCATCCCTACGGCGGGGTCCTTCCGAAGGACATGCGGGTGCGCCGGATCGAGGCCAACGGCGAGCCGTCGATGGTCATCGAGGGTCCGGGCGGCCCTCTCACCACGATCACCTGCGACGTCGACGACGCCGGCCTGGTCCGGGCCGTCCACATCGTCGCCAACCCGGACAAGCTGCGCGCCATCGCCGAGGGCCGCGAACTCCCGATGTAGTCACACTCGATCCGGACGAGCGTGCGGACGAGCGGGCGGACGGGCGGCGGGATCGGGGGAGAGGGTGGGGCCGGGCGGTCAGCGATCGACCTTGCGGCCCTTGGCGCCGCGCAGGCGCGGAGGCGTCCCGGCGGTGGTGGCGGGCGTCGGGACGGGACGGACCGTCGCGTAGCCGCCCTCGCCCGCCGCCTCGCCCGCCGCCTCGTGCGGGGTGAGCTCGATGATGTACGACTCGTCCGCCCAGCGTTCGAGCTGCCCCTCGTGGCCGGAGGCGTTCAGGCGGTCCTTGGCCAGCAGCGGGGCGACGGTGTTCCACGTGTCGCCGCCGGGCTCCACCTGCGCACACGTCGCGACGAACGACAGGAGCCGTCCGCCCTTGTCCTTGCTGCGCAGGATGACCGTCACCCGCTCGGCGTCCGGCAGGCCGGGGAGGGGCTGCTCGCCCTCACCGCCGGTCAGCACGTACGCGGCACCGTCGTGCCACAGGTGCCAGGCCGCCCGGGGCTGCGGCAGGCCGGGCAGGTCAAGCCACAGCAGCCCGGACTTCTTCGCCGCCTCTTCCACCAGCGCCGCGTTCAGCTCGCCCATGCCCGCAGCGTCTCACGCCCCGGCCCGGAACAGGGCGCGGACGGTCGGTAGCATCCGGCCCATGCGATCGCGACGCACCACCCTGGCCGTCCCCGGCAGCAATCCCCGCTTCATCGAGAAGGCCCAGGGACTCCCCGCCGACGAGATCTTCCTCGACCTGGAGGACGCGGTCGCGCCCGCCGCCAAGGAGGACGCCCGCAAGAACGTTGTCGCGGCGCTCAACGAGGGCGACTGGTCGGGGAAGGTGCGCGTCGTCCGGATCAACGACCTGGACACCCACTGGGCCTACCGGGACGTGATCGAGGTGGTGGAGGGCGCGGGCGCGAACCTCGACGCGGTCATGCTCCCGAAGACGCAGGACGCCTCCCACGTCCAGTGGCTCGACCGGCTGCTCACCCAGATCGAGCGGGCCATGGGGTACGAGCCGGGCCGGATCGGCATCGAGGCGCAGATCGAGGACGCGCGGGGCATGGTCGCCATCGACGCGATCGCCGCCGCGTCGCCCCGGCTGGAGACCCTGGTCTTCGGGCCCGGCGACTTCATGGCCTCGATCAACATGAAGACGCTGGTGGTGGGGGAGCAGCCGCCCGGCTACACCGAGGGCGACGCCTACCACTACATCCTGATGCGGATCCTCATGGCCGCCCGCGCCCGCGACCTCCAGGCGATCGACGGGCCCTACTTCAACGTCCGCGACGTGGACGCCTTCACCCGGGTCGCCGAGCGGTCGGCGGCGCTCGGGTTCGACGGCAAGTGGGTGCTGCACCCGTCCCAGGTCGAGGCGGGCAACCGGGTGTTCTCCCCGACGCAGGACGACTACGACCACGCCGAGCTGATCCTGGACGCCTACGACCACGCCACGAGGGTCGAGCGGCGCGGCGCGGCCATGCTGGGCGACGAGATGATCGACGAGGCGTCCCGCAAGATGGCGCTGGTCGTCTCCGCCAAGGGCCGGGCCGCCGGACTCGCCCGCACCAAGACCTTCGAACCCCCGCCCGCCTAAGGGCACGTACGCTCTCCCCCAGAGTGCTGAGCTTCTGGACAGGGGGTCATAGGTGTCGGAACCGGTGGACGACAACGGCTGGGCGCCACCCGATCGTGTCGCACCCGATCCGGGACCACCGCCCGGTGCCGCCACGCCGGAGGACGATCCGGCGCAGCCGTACGGGCAGTCCCACGGTCAGCCGAGCGGGCAGTCCCACGGCCAGTGGCAGTACGCGTACCCGTCGCAACAACCACACCCCCCACATCAGCAGCCGTACGGACAGTACGGGTCGTCTCAGCCGTACGGAGAGCCCCAGCCGTACGGGCCGTCCCAGCCGTACGGGCAGTACGCGCCCTCTCAGCCCTACGGGCAGTACGGGCCGCCGCCGGGGCGGGTGAGGCGGCCGTGGGTGGTGCCGATGCCTCCGGGCAGCCCGTACCACCGCATGGCCCGGACGGAAGTGCACCGCTGGTGGCGTCCGCTCGTCGGCAGCCTGGCGGTCGTGGTGGTCGGCTTCGCGGCGATCATCATGCTGATGGTCGTCCTGCTGGTGGCGGTCGCCGTGGTGACCGGGCGGGCGCCGGTGTCCGGCTCCGACGACGCGCTGTTCACGGACCCGACCGCCGACCTCGCCTTCAACCTCGCCTCCCTCGCGGTGTTCCTGCCGGTGGTGCTGGGCGCCGCCTGGCTGGTGCAGCGGCGCTCGCCCGGCACGCTGTCCTCGGTGGCCGGACGGCTGCGGCTGCGCTGGATGCTGGTGTGCTGCGGCGTGGCGATCGGGTTCTGCGCGGTGTCGTTCGGGGCGTCCTGGCTGGCGGGCACCCTGATGAACGACACCTCGGGGGCGGATGAGCACTGGGTCGGCTGGGGCGACTTCGCCGGCCCGGCCCTGGTGATCATCCTGCTGGTGCCGTTCCAGTCGGCCGCCGAGGAGTACGTCTTCCGCGGCTGGATCATCCAGGCGCTCGGCGCGTGCACGCTGGAGACCCGCAGGGGCAAGGTCGCACGCGCGTTCGGCGTGGTGTTCCGGACCCCCTGGCCCGGCATCGTCGTCGGCGCCGCCCTCTTCACGTCGGGGCACGGCTACACCGGCTGGGGGATGCTCGACATCTTCTTCTTCGGGGCGCTGTCCGGCTGGCTGGCGGTCCGGAGCGGCGGCCTTGAGGCGTCCATCGCCCTGCACGTCTTCAACAACCTGATGGCGTTCCTGCTCCCGGCGGCCGTCGGGACGCTCGACATCGAGCAGGGCGGGGTGCCCTGGCAGTACGTCCTCGCCGATGTCCTACCGATGCTGCTGTACGCGGCCGTCATCGTCTGGCTGATGCGGCGGATGCGGATCCGGACCGTCACCGAGGGCCACGTACCGGCGACGGCGGCCCTGGTGGACGCCCCCGCGGGCGTCCCCGGGGACGCCTCGGCCGACACCCCACCCGCCCCATACGACCACGCCGGCCCCGGCGCCCCGTACGCCCCGTACGCCCCGTACAGTCCGTACAGTTCGTACGCCTCCGATGCGCCGAGCCTCCCGGACACCCCGACCGGTTCCAACGGCGCGTTGAACGGCGACCGCTGAGCGGGGCCGCCGGGCCTTAGGTGAGCAGGCCCCAGGCGGTCAGGGCTTCGAGGAGGCCGGGCGCGGTGGGCAGGGCCCTCAGCTCGGCGGACGTGACCCAGCGGGCGTCCGCGGCGTCGTCGCCCGCGCGCAGCGCGCCGCCGACCGCCGTCGCCGTGTAGTCGTGGATCACGTAGGTGACGCCGCCGGGGCCGGGCCGGTCGACCGTCCCGGCAAGGTCACCGACAGTGACGTCCAGGCCGGTCTCCTCCAGCAGCTCGCGGACGACGGCGGCGGCGTCGCCCTCGCCCGGCTCGACCCGGCCGCCGGGGATCGACCACAGCCCCTCGCCGGGCGGGTGCCCGCGCTTGACCAGCAGCCACCGACCGGCCTCGTCGCGGACGATCCCGCCGACGCACCGCACTCGTATCATCCTATTTCGCCCCTCCAGCCGCTGATATTCGTCCCGGAGAACTTGACGTGACGGGATCCGCCGCGCACTGTTGGTAATCATGAGGGCGGAGCCCACATGCCCGCGCTGCGCGGGTCCGCTGCACGAGCCGAGTCTCTGGTCGAGCGACTGGCAGTGCCCGGTGCACGGCACCGTACTGCCGAGACAGCCGTCCGGGCGGCCCGGCGCCGAGAGCCTCGCGGCCGTGCTGGACGACACCAGGGTCCCGGTCTGGACGCCCTGGCCGCTGCCGCTCGGCTGGCTGGTCACCGGGTTCGCCACCGCCGGCGACGAGCACACCGGGGCGAGGGCGTGCGCGGTCGCCCTGTCCGGGCCCGCGACGGTCAGCGGTCCCGCCGACCTGGTGCTGATCGCCGAGCAGCCCGGCGCCGGTCTCGGCTCCCACTACGCCGGCCTCGACGAGCCCGACCCCGGCGTGGGCTTCGACGCCGACCCGCCGCACGTCAAGCTGGACGTCAGCGGCCCGTCGGCGACATGCGGGCACACCGTGCCGATGTGGTCGGTGCCCACCCGGCCCGACCGCGCCGTTTACGTCGGCGAGGCCATGGGCGACTGGCTCTGGGCGGTGCTGTGGCCCGCGGAGGCCGGGGCGCTGATGCTGGCCCGTCCCAGCCTGCTCGATCTGCGCGAGCCCGGGATGAAACCCGACCTCCCCTACGGCGCGCTCAGCCCCCGTCTCAATGGTGGTTGAGCGCAGGCCCCGCCGTCGCGCGCGGGCTGTTACAAAAGGGGCATGCGCATCGACCTGCACGCCCACAGCGACGTGTCGGACGGCACCCGTCCGCCTGCCGAGGTCGTTCGCCGCGCCAAGGCCGCCGGGCTGGACGTCCTCGCGCTCACCGACCATGACACCGTCGCGGGCTGGGGCGCCGCCGCGGCGGCCCTCCCGTCCGGGCTGACCCTGGCCCCGGGTGTCGAGCTGTCCTGCGAGCAGGACGGCGAGAGCCTGCACATGCTCGGCTACCTCTTCGACCCGGACGAGCCGGTGCTGGCCGCCGAGCTCGCCCGCATTCGCGACGGCCGGGTGGACCGGGCGCGGCTCATGGTGGACCGGCTCCGGGAACTCGGCGTGGACGTCACCTGGGACGGGGTGCGGTCGCTCGCGCGCGGCGAGGCGGTCGGGCGCCCGCACATCGCCCGCGCCATGGTCGAGGCGGGCGCGGTCCGGACCGTCGACGCGGCGTTCACCAAGGAGTGGATCGCGTCCGGCGGTCGGGCCCACGCCGGCCGCTACGCGCCGGACCCGGTCCGGGCCGTGCGGCTGGTCCGCGCGGCGGGCGGCGCCTGCGTGCTGGCGCACCCGCGGGCGCGGCGCCGCGGCCACCTCGTCCCGGACGAGGTCATCGAGCGGCTGGCCGCCGCCGGGCTCACCGGCGTCGAGGTCGACCATCCCGACCACGCCCCGGACGACCGGGCCCGCCTCGCCGCACTGGCGGACCGGCTCGGCCTGGTCCGGACCGGCTCCAGCGACGATCACGGCGAGCCGACCGGCGACCGGCTCGGCGCCGAGACCACCGCCCCGGCGGCCTACGCGGCGCTGCGCGCCGCCGCGACGGGCGCCGTCCCGGTCACCGGCGGGGCCTGACGGCGCCCCGGCCAGGGGTGATCCCGGCCGGGCCGGACGGGTTCGGGGCGTGCCCCCGGGGGCTTGCGGAAGCACGGTAGGGTGCGGGGCGTGGACGCGCGCATCGAACAGGTCGTGACGTCGGGGAAGCTCACCCTGGACGACACCGAGTACGACGTCGAGAACAACACCTTCATCGTCGGCGACGATGACGAGGTGATCGTGATCGACCCGGCGTACGACGCCGAGGCCATCCTCGAGAAGGTCGGTGAGCGCGAGGTCATGGCCGTGCTCCTCACCGACGGCAACGAGCACCACCTCGCCGTGGCGCTCGAGGTGGCCGCCGCCGGCGAGGAGGACGAGGACGACTGGGCCCCCATCGCGCTGCACCGCGCCGACCGGCTGCTGTGGCGCGACTACTTCGGCCGCCTCGCCAAGGAGGAGGACGACGAGGACGACGCCAAGGCGCTGCGCTCCCTCGAGCCCGACATCTGGCTGGAGGACGGCGGGGTCTTCGAGATCGCCGACGTCGCCCTGGAGGTCATGCACACCCCCGGGCACACCCCGGGCAGCATGTGCGTGATCAGCGAGCAGCTCGGCGTGCTGTTCGCCGGCGACACCCTGCACCGCGGCCGGCCCGGCTCGATCGGCGGTGCCTACGACGACCTGCGCAAGCAGCTCAACTCCATCGGGGCGATGCTGACCCCGCTGCCCAAGGACCTGCGGGTCCTGCCCGGGCAGGGCGAGGAGACCACGGTCGGCGAAGAGGACGCCCGCTGGGAGACCTGGGGCGCCCTCGCCCGCGAGGGCGACGACGACTGACCCGGCCGCCGAAGGCCGGTTCGCCGCCGACCGACCCGGCGACTGCGACCGACCCGCCGACTGCGACTGACCTGGCGACTGCGACTGACCCGGCTGCCGACGGCCGGCCCGGTTGCCGGGCGACCGAACCGGGCGGCTTCGCCGGCCGTCCGACCACAGACCGACCCGCCAGGGAGCGCTGACCGTGGCCCCAGAGCAGCTGGGCTTCGAGGGCATGCCGCGCAAGCTCTACTCCTGCACGCCGTCGCGGCTGAACACCTGGCTCGACTGCCCGCGGCGCTACCGGATGACCTACCTCGACCGGCCGATGCCGTCCAAGGGTCCGCGGTGGGCGCACAACAGCGTCGGCTCGAGCGTGCACAACGCGCTGGCGGCCTGGTGGAAGCTGCCGCGGCCCGAGCGCACCCCCGAGATGGCCGGCACGCTGCTGATCCGCGGCTGGCTGACCGACGGGTTCCGGGACGAGGCGCAGTCCGCCGGGCAGCGCGACCGGGCCCGCGAGATGGTCGAGCGCTACGCGGCCAGGCTCGACCCGTCCGACGAGCCGCTCGGCGTCGAGCGGACGGTCGCCACCCGCACCGAGCAGATCGCGGTGTCGGGCCGGATCGACCGGCTCGACGCCCGCGGCCCCGAGCTGGTCGTGGTCGACTACAAGACCGGACGGCACGTCCTCACCGCCGACGACGCGCGGGGCTCCCTCGCGCTCGCGCTGTACGCGGTGGCCGCGTCTCGGGTGCTGCGCCGTCCGTGCCACCGGGTCGAGCTGCACCATCTGCCGTCCGGCGAGACCGCCGTCTGGGAGCACACCGACGCCTCGCTCGACCGGCACCTGCGCCGGGCCGAGCAGATCGCCGCCGAGGCCGCGGCGGCCGACGAGGCGTACAGGACGCGCCTCGGTCCCGTCCCGAAGCCGCGTTCGGGCGCGCAGCCGGCGATCGACCACGCCCCGTACGACGAGGTCTTCCCGCCCCGTCCGGGCAACCTGTGCTCCTGGTGCGACTTCGCCCGGCACTGCCCGGAGGGGACGCAGGCCGCCCCGCGCAAGGACCCTTGGGCCGCCCTCCCCGTCGAAGCCTGACCCGCCTGAGCCCGCGCCCGGCCCGTGAGGGTTCGGTGAACGCCTCGCGGGCCGGATGCGGGATGCGGGCCGGGGGTCAGGCCGGGATGAGGGCGGGGCGCTGGGGCCAGCGGCGCGGGTCGCGCAGGCCGTACAGGCCGCGGCCGAGGTCGTAGCCGTCGGCCGCGAGGCGCTGCCGGGCCCGGTCCAGCATGTCGCGGGTGGGCTTGGCGAACGCGTAGTCGTGCAGCCGCTCGGGCACCGCGCTGATCGTGGTGCGGAACGAGCGCAGCGCGGCCGTGACGGCCGGCTGGGGCACCTCGGGCAGCGCCCCGTACATCTGGCGGGCCCAGTCCGGCAGCGAGTAGTAGCAGAGCGCCCCGAACGGGAAGTAGCCGGGCTTTCCGGGATTGAGGAACTTGAGGTTCTCCGGCATCGTCGGCCACATCAGGAACCGGACGGTGGCCGCGGCCTCCTCGGTGACGCGGAGCTGCGGGCGCATCTCGGCGAGGTAGGACTCCATCTCCGCGACGCCGCCGGGCACGTCCTCGGCGTGCAGGCCCACGTAGGTGGCGGTGTGGCGCTGCTCGTCGAGGTACCTGTCGGCCATCGCGGCGGTGAGCGGCAGCCCGGACCTGCGGGCCACCTCCAGGTAGGAGTAGACCTCGGCGCAGTGCACCCAGCGGAGCAGCTCGGGCTGGTCGAGGCGCTCCTTCCTGCCGGTGTCGTGGTTGAGGATGCGCAGGCTGCGGTGGATCCCGCGGACGCGGGCGGCCAGCTCCTCGATCTCCTCGTGGCCGCCGAACGTGGCCATGCCCACGAAGTCGGCCGTCCGCTGGAGCCGGCCGAGGGGGTCCTCCTGGAAGTTGGAGTTCTGCCAGACGCCCCACATGGCCATGGGGTGCAGGGCTTGCAGCATGAGGCTGCGCACTCCGCCGATCCACATGGACCGGTCGATGTGGACGCGCCAGGTGACGCTTTCGGGTGGCTGGACCGTCGCCGACATTCGCACCTCGCCAGCTCGTGGGGGAGGGGCTCCCCGCATCAGCGTGAGACAAACTGAAGTAAGTGTGTCATTACTCGGACGCGGGCGCACCCCCGGCCCCCTCCGGGCGGGCTCGCGGGGGCGAACGGTCAGGTCAGCGCACGCAGCGCTCGGCGTGGTTCCAGAAGTCGGTGAGCGCGCTCGCGGTGGTCTCCGGGGCGTCCACGGCGGGCGAGTGCGCGGCGCCCGGGATGACGACCCGGTCGGCGTCCAGCCGCTCGGCCATCGCGGCCTGCTCGCGCGGATCCCAGACGTCGTCGTCCTCGCCGTACAGCACCAGCGTCCGGAGTCCGGTGTCCTCGGCCGTCTTGGCCAGCTCGTCGACCCGGTCGGGCGCCGACAGCAGTTCGCCGGCCATGGCCACCAGCCCGGCCTCGGAGTTGCCGAGGGTGCGCCGCTTCAAGAAGCCGACGATCTCCGCGGGCAGCCCGCGGCGGGCCGCGTCCGGCTCCATGCTGAGCGCCCAGATCTGCTCCATGCCGAGCTGCGGCAGGGCGTCGCGCAGCGCCCGCGCCTTGGCGGCGGCCTGGCCGGTCACCGCGGCCGGGCCCGAGCTCATCAGCGTGACCGAGGCGGGCGGGACGGTCCCGGCGAGCACCGTCTCGCGGGCCACCAGCCCGCCGAAGGAGTGCCCGACCAGGTGCACCGGCTCGGGGCCGAGCACCTCGATCAGCGCGGCCAGATCGGCGCCCAGCGCGGACTTGGTGTAGGCGGCCGGGTCGTCCGGCCCCGCGGTCTCGCACTGCCCCCGCATGTCGATCGCCACGACGCGGCGGCCGGACGCGGCGAGCGTGTGCAGGACCGCGATGAAGTCCTCCTTGCTGCCGGTGTAGCCGGGCACCAGGAGGGCGGAGAGGCGATCGGGTACGCCCGACCCGGGGAGGGCCTCCAAAGCCGCGAAGGCGCCGCGGGAGGTCTCGACGGTCGTCCGGCGGACGCCGGGGGGCAGGGTCAGGAATCGGGGCGTACTCACAGGTCGCCACCATACTAAATCCGCCTCCGCGCACACCGGTCAACGGCCTTTGGTGGTAGCGTCCGTCCCGTGCAGGCATGCCGGTTCCCGTGTCCGGACGAGCCGTGCTGACGGCCGTGTCCGCGCACCGGCGCGACAGGGCGGGCCTGGCGGGGCTGCGCGAAGCCGTCGGCTCGGGCGCCGAGTACGTCGAGATCGACGTGCGCCGCACCGCTGACGCCCGGCTGGTCGTGCACCACGATCCGGCCGTGGCCGGCCTCCCGCTGAACCGCCTGACCTACGACCGGGTCCAAGAACTGTCCGAGCAGCCGGTGCCGCTGGTCACCGACGCCCTGGAGATCATGGCCGGCCGCACCCGCGGCCACCTCGACCTCAAGGAGCGCGGCTGCGAGCACGAGATGACCGGGCTCGCCCTGGAGGCGTTCGGCCCGGACGGTTTCGTGGTCACCACCGGGGAGGCCACCTCGATCGCCGAGATCAAGAAGGCGTTTCCGCAGGTCAAGACCGCTCTTTCGGTGGGCCGCAACCTCTGGGAGCGGGACGCGGTCAGCAACTTCGCCCCGCTGCCCTTCGTCCGCCGCGCCGGCGCCGACATGGTGGCGCTCAACCACCGGCTGGCCCGCATCGGCGTGCTGGGGCAGTGCGCCCGCGCCGGCATCCCCGCGATGATCTGGACGGTCAACGCCGAATCGCTGATGCGCCGCTTCCTCGCCGACCCGCGGGTGGCGGTGCTGGTCACCGACCATCCGTCCGCCGCCTTGACGCTCCGCGACCGCTACCGCCCCCGCGACCGCCCTCGGGACCGCGACTAGGTGTCCCCGGGCAGTACGACCAGGGCGCGCGGACGTACGTGGAGGGGCGGCGCGGGGGAGGTCCGCTAGCCGGAGACGCTCGCCCGGCCGTTCTCCAGATGGCCCATCAGGCGGCGCCGGAACGCGGTGTCCTCGGCGGTCTTGATCTCCACGTCGTACCAGCCGTGCCGGGTCCGCCACTGGACGGTGGCGCGGCGGCCGGGCGCGACGGTCACCTTCCGGGCGGCCGTGCCGTACGCCAGCGCCGCGAGCGTGAACGTGAGCGGACGGGACCCCGGGTTCGCCAGTGTGATCACGAGATGTCGGGCGTCCGCCGTCCCGGCCGAGGCCACCGCCGCCGTGGCCGCCGGTCCGGCCGTCGCACCGGCGAACTCGCGGCGGAACCCGTTCGCCCCGGTGAGGGTGAGCCGGTAGTGGCCGCCCGCGGGCGTGATCCGCTCTGTGCGCCGTCCCGACACGTCGAAGTGGCGCGGGGTGCCGAACTCCTTCGCGTACGGGTAGAGCGCGAAATGGGACGGGCGGGCGCCCCGTCCGTCCAGGGTGACGGTCAGCGCGCCGCCCTCCAGCCGCGCGGACGCCTCGGGCCGGTACGGGAGGGGCCGGGCGGGACGGGTACCGGGCTCGGGCGCCGGGCCCTTCTGCGCGACCGGGGGCAGCGGCGGCCAGCGGAAGTGGAACTGCGGCGGCTTCCCCGGCCGCGCCGGAGTCTGCGGGCGGGCGGCCCGCTGGAAGTCGAACGCCGAGGTCAGGTCGCCCGCGACGGTGCGGCGCCAGGGGCTGATGTTGGGCTCGCGGACGCCCAGCCACCGCTCCAGGAACCGGATCGTGGAGGTGTGGTCGAACACCTCCGAGCACACGTGGCCGCCCGCCGACCACGGCGAGACCACGGTCATCGGGACCCGGAAGCCCAGCCCGATGGGCTTGCCGTCCACGTGCTCGCCGTCCGCGTCCGCGGGCGGCAGCGGCGGCGGGACGTGGTCGAAGTAGCCGTCGTTCTCGTCGAACAGCAGGAAGACCGCCGTCGACTCCCAGACGCTCGGGTGTGAGGCGATCGCGTCGAGCACCTGGTAGGTGATGCCCGCGCCCTGGATCGGGCTGCCGGAGCCCGGGTGCTCGGACTCGGCGGCCGACGCCACGATGTAGGACACCTCGGGCAGCCGCCCCGCGGCGACGTCGGCCCGGAACGCGGCGCCCAGCGTGCCGCCCTCCACCCGCCGCAGCGCCCGCTCGAACAGCTCGCGCTCGGCGGCCGGCAGCGCGGCGACGCCCTGGTCGAGGGCGGCCAGCAGCCGTTTGCGCTCGTCCGCCCCGGCCTTGCCGACCGCGCCGTAGAAGTCGGTGAGGCTCTGGTACGACCCGGCCGGCGCGAGCGCCTTCCGCATGATCTTCTTGAACGTGGTCAGGAACTCCAGCGAGTTGTCGGTGAAGTTGTCCCACTCCTGGTAGACGCGCCAGGTACGGCCCGCAGCGGAGAGCCGTTCGGCGTAGGAGGTGAGGGCGTAGCCGGGGTGGGTGGCCTCGGCGTAGGCGTCGTTCTCGATCGCGCGGCGGCCGTCCGGCTCGGACCCGATGGTGCCGGTCCAGTGGTAGGTCCGGTTGGGGTTGGTCGGCCCGAACACCGAGGAGTGGTAGGCGTCGCAGATGGTGAAGGTGTCGGCCAGCTCGTACTGGAACGGCAGGTCGCGGTGGTCGTAGTGGACCATCGTGGGCATCAGCTTGGCGGCGATCCAGCCGTTGTGCCAGCCGTTCCCGCGGGCCCGCTGCCCGCCGTCCCAGGAGTGGTCCAGCCCGGAGATGTAGTTGACGTCGGTGAGCGGGCCGTGCCCGATCGCGTCGCGGGCGAGGAACGGCTTGACGTGCCGCAGCAGGCCGGGCTGCTCGAACACCGGATGCCCGTCGGGCAGCTCGACGGCGTTGCGGTCGGCGAATCCGCGGACCCCGCGCAGCGTGCCGAAGTAGTGGTCGAACGAGCGGTTCTCCTGCATCAGGAAGACCACGTGCTCGATCGCGCCGAGCCCGCCGGGCGGGAGCGGGCGGGCGAGGGCGGCGTGCACCGAGGGGGGCAGCAGGGAGGCGGCGGCGGCGCCCCCGGCGACGGCGGCGCCGGAGGCGAGGAGGGAACGGCGGGACGGGCCTGTGCTCATGCCGAGTAGCGTCCGGCCGCATGATTACGGGAGGGCTGCGATCGGATGTCGCCCCGATAACGAACATGAAAGACATTCATGCTGACCGGGCGTACCGCGAGACCACGGGTGGATTCTCGTGATCTCGCAGTGGCCGGGCCCGGGGCGCCCGAAGGCGCCCGCGGGTCAGGCGGTCGGCGATGCCTCGGCGGCTGCCGGGGCGCCGTCGCCGGACGGCTTGCCGGCACGGGTCCGGCGACGGGGCCGGCTCCGCTTGCGCTCGGTCGCGGCCTGGTCGGACGCGGCGTTCTGGCCGCCGTCGTCCTGCCCCGGGCCACTGCCCGCGGCGCCCGCCGTTCCGGAGGCGGCCTTGGTGCCGGACGTGCTCGCCGCCTTCGGCTCGCCGCCGTCCGCGCCGTCCGCGCCGGCCTCGACGGGCCTGCCGCCGCGGGTCCGGGAGCGGGGGCGCTTGGTGCGCCGCCGGGGCCGCTCGCGCTCCTCTTCGTGATCGCGGTCGTTGCCGCGGTCGTGGCCGCCGCTCCGTCCGGTCGAGCGGGTCTTGCCGGTCTCGCCGATGTCCTCCAGCTCCTCGGCGTCCAGCCCGGCCCGCTCGCCGCGCTGCTCCTTGGGGAGCTTGCCCTTGGTGCCGGCCGGGATCCCCAGCGCGGTGAAGAAGTGCTCGGAGGTGGAGTAGGTCTCCTCCGGGGTGGCGAACGGCAGGTCGAGGGTGCTGTTGATCAGCTTCCACCGGGTCAGGTCGGCCCAGTCGACCAGCGTGACCGAGATGCCCTCCTTGCCCGCGCGACCGGTGCGGCCGATGCGGTGCACGTAGGTGTCGGCGCTGTCGGGGCACTCGAAGTTGACCACGTGCGTGACGTCGTCCACGTCGAGCCCGCGCGCCGCCACGTCGGTGGCGACCAGCACGTCGATCTTGCCGCTGCGGAACGCGCGGAGCGCCCGCTCGCGCTGGCCCTGCCCGAGGTCGCCGTGCACGGCCGCCGCGGAGAACCCGCGCTGGACGAGATCGGCGGCGACCCGGTCACAGGCCCGCTTGGTCTGGCAGAACACCATGGTCAGCCCATGGCCCTCGGCCTGGAGCAGCCGGGCCACCATCTCGGGCTTGTCCATCTGGTGCGCCTGGAAGACGTGCTGGACGACCTGCGGGGTGGCCTCGGACTCGCTGTGCGACTCGGCCCGCACGTTGGTCGGCCGAGTCAGGTAGCGGCGCGACAGCGCCACGATCTCGCCCGGCATGGTGGCCGAGAACAGCATGGTCTGGCGCTGCTTGGGGATCCGCTCGACGATCCGCTCGATGTCGGGCAGGAAGCCCAGGTCGAGCATCCGGTCGGCCTCGTCGAGCACCAGGATGCCGACCTGCGACAGGTCCAGGTGCTTCTGCTTGACCAGGTCGAGCAGCCGGCCCGGGGTGCCGACGACGACGTCGACGCCCTCGCGGAGCGCCTCGATCTGCGGTTCGTAGGCCCGCCCGCCATACACCGACAGCACGCGGCTGCCGAGCTTGCCGCCGGCGACCAGCAGGTCGTCGGTGACCTGGAGGGCCAGTTCACGGGTCGGCGCGACGACCAGGGCCTGCGGCTTCTTGCCGCCGTGCTCGATGCGCTGGAGCAGCGCCGCGCCGAAGGCGAGCGTCTTGCCGGTGCCCGTGCGGGCCTGTCCGATGATGTCATGGCCGCCCAGCGCGATCGGCAGGGCGAGCTCCTGGATGGGGAACGCTTCGACGATGCCCTCGGCTCGCAGGGCATCGGCTATCTCGGGTACGACCCCGAGTTCTAGAAAGGTAGTCAGGGCTTTCAGCCTCCAAAAGTGCGGGGTCCTCGCTCCCCGGTGCGGCGCTGCTCGGTGCCCGGCGGGGCCGGATGCCGATGGGCCAGGCCGTTCAAGGACACGGTCCGTGCCGGTCGGGCTCGGCGTCTGTCGCGGGCCCGCCGGTCGCTTTCCGTGACCGCGCGCTCGCGCGGGAGGGACCAGCCGTCGATCAAATTTCTCGGCGACCGCAGTCAGGGGTTGAGATGCAGTCACTCGCTGTGGCTGCGTGCGGTCACACTCCGCCACGCAGTGTACCGACCGTTGATTGTCTACACCAATAGCCGATCACCAGTGTTAACGGTTCCCCCTCGCGTGGTATTCCATGCCCCCCGTCCGGCAGGCCTTGCCAGGAACGCACACGGGACGTCCGGACGGGCCGGACGGGGCCGGTGAAGCGGCCACATCCGGACAAAAGATGGCGCTAATGGATCTTCCGTTCGACGGTCCGGACCCCCGTTCCGGGTCGGATCCTGACATTCTTGGATCCGCCAGAATCCGCGGGAGCACCCGGGACGGCGAGAAGAACGGAGACGTATGCGGGCGAGGTTGAAGGGCGTGCTGGCCGTGGCGGCGGTCGCCGCGACGGTGGCCGGGGCGTCCGGCTGCTCCTCATCGGACGGCGCGAAGGGGCGGGGGAGGCCGGCCGACGGCCCGCTCGTCGAGCAGGACAACACGTCCCATCCCGAGCAGAAGGTCCAGCTCAAGAACGCCCAGTACGTGAAGATCGCCGGGCTGCCCGACGCCGCCGCGGCCAAGCGGCTCGACCAGGCCCTGCGCAGCCCCCTCGACTGGGCGGTCCAGTGGGCCGGCGCCACCCTGCTCAAGGAGCAGCGCGCCGAGTGCGGGGGGCGTTCCAGCGTCATCCAGACCAACGTGCGGATGGGGCTGCGCGGCGAGGTGGTGTCGGTCGCCAACGCCATCCAGATGGTGCCCTGCTACGACGGCGAGGGCGGGCTGCCCACCGTCCCGGTCACCGTCGACCTCAAGGCCGGGAAGGTCCTGGAGCCCGAGGACCTGTTCACCTCCAAGACGCTGGGCGAGGACGGGCTGAAGAAGCTGTTCGACCGGCTGTCGGGTCCCAAGGACGACTGGACGGACTGCGAGCTGGAGGTCCCGCAGCGCAAGGACTTCTCCCCGGGCAAGCGCGACGGCGACCCGATCGAGTCGCCCGCGCCCGCCGGGGTGCTGTTCACCCCGCAGGGCATGGAGCTCATCTGGTCCACCACGGGCACCGACTGCAACAACTTCACCTTCACCGCGCCGTACTCCAAGGTGAAGGACCTGATCAAGCCCGAGATCTACCCCCGCCTCCTCGCCGCGGCGGGCGCGAAGTGACCACCCGCCCGGCCTGGGCGGACGGGACGCGCGACGCACCGGCGAGCGGACGGACAGGGCGACGGGCGACGGACAGCGCGACGGGCGCGGACGGTCGAACCGACGGGCGAACGGACTGACGGGCGGGTGTGCGGATGGGCGATCGATGGCGGGTCGAGGGGTTCACCGAGGTCCGCGAGCTCGGCTCGGGCGCGCAGGGCCGGGTCGTGCTGGCCCGCCACGCCACCGCCGGCACCCCGGTGGCGATCAAGTACCTGACCCGGCGGGACGGTGACGAGGCCGCGGTCGAGCGGCTGCGCGACGAGGCGGTCATGCTCGGCCGGGTGACCGACCCGCACGTGGTCCGGCTCTACCGGTTCGTGTCCGGCACGGACGGCTGCGCGCTGGTGATGGAGGCGGTGAACGGGGTCCCGCTCCGGACCGTCCTGGCCGAGCACGGAACGCTGGCGCCCGAGGCCGCGCTGACCGTGCTCAAGGGGTCGCTGCTGGGCCTGGCGGCGGCGCACGACGCCGGCGTGGTGCACCGCGACTACAAGCCCGCGAACGTCGTCGTCCAGGCCGACGGGCTGAGCAAGCTGATCGACTTCGGGATCGCGACGTTCGCCGGGGAGGGCGCCGGGGCCGGCACGCCCGCCTACATGGCCCCCGAGCAGTGGCGGAAGCGCCCCGCCTCGCCCGAGACCGACGTGTACGCGGCGACCTGCGTGTTCTTCGAGTGCGTCACCGGGCACCGCCCGTACGCGGGCGGCGACGTGGCGGCGCTGGCGGCGGGTCATCTGAGCGGGCCCGTCCCGGCCGGGGAGGTACCGGAGGCGCTGCGCGACCTGGTCGCCCGGGGAATGGCCAAGTCCGCTGAGGACCGTCCGCCCGGTGCCGCGGCCTTCGTCGCCGAACTGGAGACGGCGGCCCGCGCGGCGTACGGCCCGGACTGGGAGCGGCAGGGCGTGCGCGCCCTGGCCGGGGCGGCGGTGGCCCTCGCGGCGGTCTTCCCGCTGATCGCCGCGGGCCTCGCCCCGGCGGGAGGCGCCGCCGCGACCGCGGTGGCGGCGGGCGGCACGGCGGCCGGCGGGGCTGTCGCAGGCGGGGCGGCGGCCGGCGGCACTGCGGCCGGCGGGGCGGCGGCGGGCGGTACCGCGGCAGGCGGGGCGATGGCCGGGGGCGGCGGGCTGCTGGCGGCGACCGGCGCCAAGGTCGCGGTCGCGGTGGCCGCGTCGGCGGCCGTCGCGGCGGGCGGCGCCGGGGTCTACGCCGTGAGCGGCCCCCAGGGCGGCCAGGATGGACGGCCCACGGTGCGGGCCGCCGCGATCACCGTCACCAGGGCCGGGCACACCAGGACGTTCAACCGTCCGGCGACCGAGGTCAGGCTGAGCTACCCGCGCGTGTCAGGCCTCGGCCGCCCCGCCGTGGAGGCGGCCGTCAACAAGGTGCTGAGGAACGCGGTGGAGGAGATGGCCGATGACGTCGCCGGCGACATCGCGTCGTTCAGCGGGCCCTCGGACCGGCCGACCCCGTTCCGCCCGTCCGACTCGTACGAGACCGGGATCACCGGCCCGCGGCTCTTCTCGGTGCGTTATCAGTTCACCGATACCCAGAGGAACACGGGCTCGCCGTTCACCGTCAACGCCGACCTGACCACCGGCCGGAAGCTGGAGACGCGCGACCTGCTGCTGCCCGCGGTGATCACCACGGCGGGGGCCCGCACGCTGACCCGCCTGCTGGAGCGGTACGGGCCGGGCGGCGGCTCGCTGTGCGAGCAAGGAGGATCGGGCTTCAAGGAGAAACCCTGGGAGACCGATCCGACGACCCCCCGGGACCTCTCCGCCGAGAACCTCTCGAAGGGGACGGACCTGCTGCTGGGCAAGCGGGGGGCCGAGTTCCACATCCCGCTGTTCGACCTGGGCTACAGCATGGCCTGCGTCCGGTCGCGGACGCCGATCGTGGTGCCCTACGAGCGGCTGCGCGACGTCCTGCGGCCCGATGTCCTCGCCGCGGCCGGCGCGCCGTCCGGTACGCCGTCACCAAAGCGCTCCTGACCGTACGCGGGGCGCGGGGGGCGGGGCGCGGGGGGCGGGCGCGGGCTCAGGGGCGCTGGGAGCCGCCGAAACCGACGGTGCGGCCCTCCTCCTCGGTGATCTCCAGGTAGCCGACCCGGTCGGCGGGGACGACCACCCGGCCGCCGCGCTGGTCCTTGAGCACGAAGACGCCGTGCTCATCGGCCAGCGCGTCGGCCAGCGCCCGCTCCACCTCGTCGGCGGACCGCGCGGTCTCGACCACGAGCTCCTTGGGCACGAACTGGACGCCGATGCGAACCTGCACGCGATGCTCCTGTGTCCATCCGCCCCGCCGACGGCCGGCGGGGGCTGCCCCCGATGGTCGCACGGAGATCACCGGATCCGCGGCCCGGCGGCTTCGCCCCGAGTGAAACCGGCCCGGAACGGCCGTGGGGCGCCCCGGTCAGTTCGGGAGGGGGAAGCCGGAGATGCCGCGCCAGGCCAGCCGGGCGATGATCTTCTCGGCGGTGTCCTTGGAGATGGCCCGGTGCTGCGAGAGCCAGTAGCGGGCGCTGACCTCGGCCATGCCGACCAGGCCCATGCCGAGCAGGTGCGCCTCGTCGGCGGGTGCGTCGGTGTCCTCGACGATCACCTGGGCGATCATCTCGGCGCACTGCTGGTTGGCCCGCTCGACCCGGGCCCGGACCGGGGCCACGTTGCGCAGGTCGGACTCGAAGACCAGCCGGTACGCCTCGCCCTCACCCGACACGAAGTCGTAGAACGCCTGCATGCTGGCCTGCACCCGCAGCTTGTTGACCGAGGTGGACTCCAGCGCGTCGCGGACGGTCTTGACCAGTGCCTCGGCGTGCTCGTCGAGCAAGGCCAGGTAGAGCTCCAGCTTGCCGGGAAAGTGCTGGTAGAGCACGGGCTTGCTGACGCCCGCTCGTTCGGCGATCTCGTCCATCGCCGCGGCGTGATAGCCCTGGGCGACGAACACCTCCTGGGCCGCGCCGAGCAGTTGCCTGCGGCGCGCCAGTCGCGGCAGTCTCGTGCCACGGGGGCGGGCGTCCGGGGTCGCGGTCACCACACTCTCCGATCACCGAATCAGTGCGACGGTCAGAGGGGTACCCGTCGCGGGGAATCAATCCCATCATCCTACGCGCCGGTAACCTTGCTGGTCACCAACAATGCCGAGGACGTTCCTCGCATTCGCCCTCTCCTTCGTCCCCGCCACCGCCCGCCCGCCGCCGCTTCCGGGGTCAGCGGTAGTCCTCCTCGTCGATCTCGACCACCCGCTTCTGCTCGGCGGCGTCGGCCTCGTCGACGTCGTCGGGGACCTGCTCGGGCCACTCGTCCCGGTCCTCGCCGTCCACCAGGGCGGCCCGCTGCTCGGCGGCGTCGGCCTCCTGCGCCTCGTCCGGCGTCTCGGGCCCGGTCTCGCTGGTCTCGCTCATCACGCGTCCTCCCCCTCAGAGGCGTCCGGCCAGTTCCCGGAGCGGCGCCTCGATCGATTCGCCGAAGGTCGGGAACGCGTGCACGACATCGGTGAGCAGGCTCAACGGCGTCTCGGCACGGATGGCCAGTGCGATCTCGCTCATCCACTCCTCAGCGTAGAGCCCGGCGGCGGCGGCGCCGATCAGCAGCCCGCTGGAGCGATCGGCGTAGAGCTCCACCCGGCCCGGGCCTTCGGCCTCCACCCTCGCGCGGGCCGTCGCGGCCAGGTCGTACCCGGCCGTGAGCAGGTCCAAGCCCAGTTCGGCGGCCCGCCGGGGCGGCAGCCCCACCGAGTAGACCGTCGGCGTCGTGTGGACGACCCGCGGGATCGCCCGGTAGTCGGCCTCCCGGTGCTCGCCGAGCACGTTGGAGACGACCACGCGCGCCTGGTAGCGGGCGGCGTGCGCCGTGCGGGCGACGCCGGTCACGTCGCCGGCGGCCCACACCCCGCCCGGCGCGTCCTCCCCGGCCGGCACCCGGCAGGTCCCGTCCACCGGCAGCGCGCGGCCGGGCTCGACGGGGACGCCGAGCGACTCCAGACCCAGCCCGTCCACCTGGGGACGGCGTCCGGCGGCGACCAGGACCCGGTCGGCCTCGAGCGTCCCGCCGTCCGACAGCCACAGCCGCGCCCCGGCGTCCTCGCGCTCCATCCGCGCGACCCCGGCGCCGAGCCGCACGTCGACGCCCATCCGGCGGAGCGCGCCCGCCAGCGCCTCCCCGGTGAAGGGCGCCTCGTCGGTCAGCAGCCGCCCGGCCTCCTCGACGATCGCGACCTGGGAGCCGAACGCCGCGTACACCTGGGCCAGCTCGCAGCCGACCGGGCCGCCGCCGAGGATCACCAGCCGGCGCGGCAGGTCGGGCAGGGCGAGGGCCTCGTCGCTGGTCCACGTCGGCACCTCGGCCAGCCCGTCGACGGCGGGGACGGCGGGTTCGCTGCCGGTGCACACGACCAGGTCGGTGAACCCGTGCTCGGTCCCGCCCACCTCGATCAGGCCGGGCCCGGTGACCCGGCCCCGGCCGCGCAGCATGGTCACGCCGTCGCCCGTCAGCCGCGCCGCCGCGCCGTCGTCGGCTCGGTGGCGGGCGGCCTCGTCGCGGCGGGCGACGGCCAGCTCCCAGGTCTCGCCGCGCCGCGCCGACAGCAGCAGCGACTTGGACGGCACGCAGGCGTAGTACGGCGACTCCCCGCCGACCAGCCGGTTCTCCACGAGCGCGACGATCCGTCCGGCCCTGGCAAGCTGCGAGGCCGCGAGCTCGCCCGCGCTGCCCCCGCCCAGCACCACGACGTCGAAGCGATGGTTCTGCGACACCTTGCTCAACTCCTCGGTCACGCTGTTCCCGCCTGCACATGGTGACGGAAGGTGGCGCCGGAGAGTGCCGGTTCGAACACATACGGCGGCGCGGAGGTGAACGAATCGTCAGGGGAGGGCCGCACCGTCAGGGGAGGGGGCGGCGCTCCCTGAACAGCGGTTCGAGGAGATCGCCGTGCTCGTCCACCCTGGCCAGCGCCTCGTCGGGGGCGAACGCCAGATCGGCGGGCGCGCGGCAGCGGCCGACCTCGTCCCAGGTGACGGGGGTGGAGACCGACGGGCTCGCGGCGGCGCGCAGCGAGTACGGGGCGACGGTGGTCTTGGCCGGGTTGTTCTGGCTCCAGTCGACGAAGACCTTCCCCGTGCGGAGCCGCCGCTCCATCTTGCTGACGACCAGGCCGCCGTGGTCGGTGGCGAGCCGCTCGGCGGCCTCCTTGGCGTACTCGGAGGTCCGGTCGGTCTCCTCGACCGGCACGTAGAGGTGCAGGCCCTTCTTGCCGCTGGTCTTCGGGTACGACTCCAGCCCGTCGGCGGCGAGCAGCTCCCGGAGCAGCCGGGCGACCTCGCAGGCGTCCACGACCGTCGCGGGGGCGCCCGGGTCCAGGTCGAACACCATCAGGTCGGGACTGCGCAGGCCGCCGCGCGGCCCCACCCGCCACTGCGGGACGTGCAGTTCGAGCGCGGCGAGGTTGGCGCACCACACCAGCGTCGGCAGGTCGGCGACCACGACGAAGTCGAGCGTGTCGCGGCCCCGCGAGCTGCCCGGCGTCGGGATCGTCGCCGTGCGCACCCAGTCCGGCGTGTGGGACGGCGCGTTCTTCTCGAAGAACGACCCGCCGTCGACGCCGTCCGGGTAGCGGATGCGGGTCGCCGGACGGTCCGCGAGGTGCGGCAGCAGCACCGGCGCGATCCGGGCGTAGTAGTCGATGACCTCGCCCTTGGTGAAGTCGGGGTAGAGGCTCTTGCCGAGGTTGGACAGGGTCAGCTCCCGCCCGTCCACCTCGACGCCGACCTTCTCAGAACTCACCGACCACCTCGTGCGGATCCTTGTCGTCGCGCAGCCCGCGCCACGACGGGTGGCGCAGCCTGCCGTCCCTCGTCCGGGCGCTGTAGGCCACGTCCCCGACCAGGCGCGGTTCAACCCACTGGGCGTCGCGGGCGACCTCGCGCGGCACCTCCTCGTCGAACGGGCTGGACGGCCGGCGCAGCGGCCACAGCGCCTCGTACAGCTCGTCCAGCGCCCGATCGCTGAAGCCGGTGCCGACGTGCCCGACGAAGCACAGCCGGCCCTTGCCGTCGTACTCGCCGAGCAGCACCGAGCCGAAGCCGCCCTCGCGCCGCCCCTTGCCGGGCTTCCAGCCGCACACGATCGCCTCCCGGGTGAGGAAGTTCTTGACCTTCCGCCAGAAGTCGACCCGGCGGCCCGGCCGGTACGGGGAGTCCAGGCGCTTGGCCATCAGCCCCTCGAGATGCTGCTCCTGGGTGAACTCCAGCAGCTCGGCGACCTGGGCGGCGTCGCCGCCGTGCAGGTACGGGGGCACCTCGACGGAACCCGCGCCGGCCAGGTCCAGCTCCGACAGCAGCGCGCGGCGGTCGGCGTACGGCACGTCGTAGAGCTGCCTGCCGTCCAGGAACAGCAGGTCGAACACCACGTACCGGACCGGGACCTCGCGGATCAGCCGGGTGTCCGGGCGGGCCACGTGCATCCGGCGCTGGAGCCGCTCGAAGCTCGGCCGCCCGTCGTCGAACGCGACCACCTCGCCGTCCAGCGTCGCGTCGTGGTGGGGGAGCAGGTCGGAGAGGCCGGACAGCTCGGGGTAGCGGCCGGCGACCTCGCCGGCCCGCCGCCCGCCCGCCCGCACGCCGTCGGCCGAGACGTGGGCGAGGACGCGGACGCCGTCCCACTTGACCTCCAGACCCCAGCGGCCGGTGTCGCCCGGAAGGTCCCCGGTCGCGGCCATCATCGGCTCGACCGGCCACGGCATGGTCATAGTCGGGTCCTACCCGATGGCCGATCCCAAGAAAAGGATCAACGGATCGTTGTGGCATAAATCGAACGGGATTGCGACGCTAAGGGCAGGAGCACGCTGGGTAAGGAGAGATCATGCGCAGTATCTGGAAGGGCGCCATCTCGTTCGGCCTGGTGACCATCCCGGTGAAGGTCTACTCGGCGACCGAGCAGCGGGACGTGTCCTTCCACCAGGTGCACCGCCAGGACGGCGGGCGGATCAAGTACAAGCGGGTGTGCACGGTCGACGGCGAGGAGGTCACCTACTCCGACATCGCCAAGGGCTACGAGCTGCCCGGCGGCGAGATGGTCGTGCTCACCGACGAGGACTTCGCCGACCTGCCGCTGTCGTCCAGCCGCCGCATCGACGTGCTCCAGTTCGTCGACCGCGCCGAGGTCGACCCGATCTACTTCGCCAAGTCCTACTACCTGGAGCCGGACCAGCAGGGCGCCAAGCCGTACGTGCTGCTGCGCGACGCGCTGGAGGGCTCCGGGCAGGTCGCCATCGTCAAGATCGCGCTGCGCCAGCGCGAGTCGCTGGCGACGCTGCGGGTCCGCGAGGGCGTCTTCGTCCTGGAGACGATGCTGTGGCCGGACGAGGTCCGCGCGCCCGAGTTCCCGTTCCTGGAGGAGGACATCGAGGTCCGCAAGCAGGAGCTGACGATGGCGTCCTCACTGATCGAGAGCATGGAGGGCGACTTCGACCCGGGCGAGTACAAGGACGCCTACCGCGAGGCGCTCCAGGCGGTCATCGACGCCAAGGTCGAGGGCCGGGAGGTCACCCGGCCCGAGGCCGAGGCCGCCGAGGAACCCGCCGCCGACCTGCTCAGCGCCCTGCGCGCCAGCGTCGAGGCGGCCAAGAAGGGCCGCGGCGGCGGCGCCGAGAAGCCCGCCGCCCGCTCGTCGTCGTCCTCGTCGCGGAAGCCGTCGGGGAAGGCCGCGTCCGGGAAGGCCGCGTCAGGGAAGGCGCCGTCGAGCAAGAGCGGTGCGAAGAAGACCGAGTCCAAGCCCCGCGGACGCAAGTCCGCCTGACCCTCCGCACGGGCACGCGGGCGGACGCGGATCAGTCGGGCGGCGCCAGCGTTGGGCGCTTCGCGGTGACGGTGTCGCCGGACGACCGGCCGCGCACCCGCCGTGCCACCCAGGGGGCGAGGTGGGCGCGGGCCCAGCGCAGATCGAACAGCATGCGGGCGCCGCGGCCGAGTTCGGGCAGCGGCTCCAGTCCGGGTTCGCGCCAGTCGCCGGCGTCCGCGACGCCGAGCGACTCCAGTGTGGCGAGCGCGACGCGGCGGTGCCCGTCCGGCGACATGTGCAGCCGGTCGACGCCCCACATCCGCCAGTCGCGCAGGACGTCCATCGACCACTGGTCGACCACGTGCGCGCCGCGCCGGACCGCGATGGCGCGGAGCTGCTCGTTGTAGACCGCGACCCGTCCCCGGGTGCGGCGGATCACCGCCGAGCCGACCGGGTCGACCCCGGTGAACAGCACCACGTCGGCGCCGGCGGCGCGCAGCCCGGCCACGGCGGCGTCCATCCGCCCGGCCAGGTCGTCGACGTCGGTCCCGGGACGGAGCAGGTCGTTCCCGCCGCCCGACACCGACACCAGGTCGGGCTTCAGATCCAGCGCCGCCGGGAGCTGCTCTTGCAGGACCTGGTCGAGCAGCCGCCCGCGGACGGCGAGGTTGGCGTAGGCGAAGCCGTCGGTGCGCGCGGCGAGTTCCGCGGCGACGCGGTCGGCCCAGCCGCGCCAGCCGCCGCCGGGCCGGGGGTCGCCGAGCCCCTCGGTGAAGGAGTCGCCGATCGCCGCATATCGCTTCCATGCCATGCGAGCATGCTATTTGACCTGCCCGAAGGCCGCTCAGTCCGGTGCTCTGGACGCAGTGCCCTGGACGCACTGCCCTGGACGCAGTGCCTGGACACGGCGGATGGGAATGCGGCGCCCTGAAGGAACGCGTGGTGCCCTGAAGGGAACGCGGTGCCCGGCCGGGCGCTCAGCGGTCGGAGCCGGAGGTCCCGAGGACCCGCCCGAGGAGGGCGGCGGCGCGGGCCGGGTCGGTGCACGGCGCGATCCGCTCGCCCCAGCCGTAAAAGTACGACCAGGTGTGGTCGGCCCGTTCCTGCGCGGCGATGACGTTCTCGTTCAGCGCCCGCATCTCGGGGTTGGCCACCAGCGCGGACGGCCAGCGGTCGGCCGGCGCGGCCACCTCGACCGTCCAGCCGCGGGAGCGCAGTTCGTCGGTCAGGCGCTCCAGATACCCGAGCGAAGTCTCGGCATCAGTGGTCACCTGCGTGGACATCGTGCCTCCAGAAAAGCGTGCAAAGAATCGAGAGAATGCCGCCGGGGCGTGAACTCACGTCGCGCGGGTGTTCGCGTGACGGTGTGACCCGGGAGCGCGCTCAGTCTCTCCCTGCGTGGGGGAGATCACAAGCGCTTTGCGTTTACTCGGCGTCCACATGCGCTTTTCGCCTAGGAGCGCCGACTCTGAGACCACCCTGCGTCACTCTATGTATCCGCTATATCACACTCCGAAACCATGGGGACGCGCGGCCCCGCCCCTCCCAGACCGGTGGACGCCCCCGCGGATCGGCGGACGCCCCGGACGGCCGGACGCCCCGGGCCGCGGGTGCGGCCCGGGGCGTCCGGGATGTTCGGAGTGTTCAGCGCGTCAGTAGGACGGCAGGCTCGGGTCGATCTGGTTGACCCACGCCAGCACGCCGCCGCCGACGTGCACGGCGTCGCCGAACCCGGCGCCCTTCACCACGGCCAGCGCCTCGGCGCTGCGCACGCCCGACTTGCAGTGCAGGACGATCTTCTTGTCCTGCGGCAGCCGGGGGAGAGCCGAGCCGTTGAGGAACTCGCCCTTGGGGATCAGCGTGGCGCCCGGGATCGAGACGATCTCGTACTCGTTGGGCTCGCGCACGTCCACCAGGAAGATGCCGTCGCCGCGGTCCTGCATCGCCTTGAGGTCGACCACCGAGATGGTGGAGTCCTTGGCGGCCTCGGTGGCCTCCTCCGACACCGCGCCGCAGAACGCCTCGTAGTCCTCCAGCAGCTCGGTCTGCGTCGGGTTCTTGCCGCACAGCGGGCACTCGGGGTCCTTGCGGACCTTGACCTGCCGGTAGGTCATCTCCAGCGCGTCGTAGATCATCAGCCGGCCGACCAGCGGCTCGCCGATGCCGGCCAGCAGCTTGATCGCCTCGTTCACCTGGATCGAGCCGATCGAGGCGCACAGCACGCCGAGCACCCCGCCCTCGGCGCACGAGGGGACCATGCCGGGGGGCGGCGGCTCGGGGTAGAGGCAGCGGTAGCAGGGGCCGTGCTCGGCCCAGAACACCGACGCCTGCCCGTCGAAGCGGTAGATCGAGCCCCACACGTACGGCTTGCCGAGCAGCACCGCCGCGTCGTTGACCATGTACCGGGTGGCGAAGTTGTCGGTGCCGTCGACGATGAGGTCGTAGCCGCCGAAGATGTCCATGATGTTGTCGCGGTCGAGCGCGGTGTTGTGCACCACCACCTCGATCAGCGGGTTGATCTCGCGGACCGCGTCCGCCGCCGACTCGGCCTTGGGCTTGCCGAGCGAGGACTGGCGGTGGATGACCTGGCGCTGGAGGTTGGACTCGTCGACGATGTCGAAGTCGATGACCCCGAGCGTGCCGACGCCCGCCGCGGCCAGGTACATCAGCGCGGGCGAGCCGAGCCCGCCGGCGCCCACGACCAGGACCCTGGCGTTCTTGAGACGCTTCTGCCCGGCCATGCCCACATCGGGGATGATCAAATGCCGCGAGTAACGATTGACCTCGTCACGGGTGAGCTCCGCTGCGGGCTCGACCAGAGGTGGCAACGACACGGTGAGTGCTCCTGTGCTGACGCTCGGCTGGTTCGGGGGGGCGGACGCCATCGTCCCTTCACCGCACAACCTTGCCATGCCCCCCGGAATTCCCCGAACCCCGGACCGTCGAACGCCCACGTCAGCCCCTACGTCCGCAGGAATGGAAGACCGAGACGCGGATCCACGAGGAGGCCGGGCGGATGCGGAACGGCTTCCGCCCGTAGCGCCGAGCGCCCCGGTCCCTGGCCGGTGTCTTACCGGCGGGCAGGGCGGAATGTGGTGAACCACAGCTAATCTTGACGGTTGTGGCGTTCCAGCCCCCCTCACAACAGCCGCCCTCACCGGGACCGCCCGCCGGTCCATCGGGCCCGCCGCCTGGCAGGCCGACCGGTCCACCAGACCCGTCGGCCGTTCAACCAAGCCCCCTACCTGGGCGAACAGGCCCACAAGGCTGGCCGCCAGAGCAGCAGGGCCGGCCGCCGGAGCAGCGAGGGTGGCCACCGGAGCAGCAGAGCCGTCCTCCGGGACATTCCGGCTGGTCGCCGGAGCAGCAGGGGTGGCGGCCGGAGTCGCAGCAGTGGCGGCCGGGCCCGCCGCCCGGTCACCCGGGCGCGCCGATGGCGGGCGGCCCGGACGCCGCGTCCGGGCGGGTCACGGTGCTGGGGCTGCGCAGCCGCCAGTGGATGGTCGTCGCGCTCGTGCTCGGCTGCTGCTACCTGCTGCTGAGCGCCGTCTCGCTCACCGGGGCGTGGGCGAGCCTGCACCGCGAGCCGACCAACGCCGAGCTGCAACGCGCCGCGAACGCCGAGGTGGCGCGGCGCTGGCAGGCGTGGCCCGCCGACCGGATCTTCCCCGACAGGCTCTCCTACAAGCCGGAGGACGGGGACGGGGAGTTCGCCACCCGCACCGGGATCGCCGCCTCCACCACCTGCGAGGACGCCGTCGACGCCGAGCTCGCCGCGACGCTGCGCAAGCACGGCTGCCGCGCCGTGCTGCGCGCCACCTACACCGACCACCTCGAGGGGGTCGTGGTCACGGTGGGCGTGGTGGCCTTCCCCGATCCGTGGCGCGCCGACCGCGCCTACCAGGAGACTCCCGGCGCGCGGGAGCCCGAGCAGTCCGGCGGAGTGCGGCCCGCGCTGCGCGCCGCCGCCTTCCCCGGCACCGCGTCCGGCCGGTTCGCCGACGCCGCCCGGCAGGCCCGCACCGCCGACCGCGGCGGCCCGTACGTGCTGCTGACCACTTCAGGCCAGGCCGACGGGCGTCCGGCCGCCGCGATCAAGAAGGACCGGCCCGCCGACCCGTTCACCCTCGCGCCGCAGATCGCGCACACGATCGCGCGGTCCCTGTCGATGCGGTCCCTGCCCGACTGCTCCAGCCGCGAGTGGCGGTGCTGACCCCGATGCGCGACGCACCGCTCAGACGTGATGCCCTCTCCGGGCGCACCCGTGCCGCCGCTGTCCGACCCCGTGGTGCCGGCGTGGGGCGCCGGGTCGGGGCGGCCAGGGCTCTCCTCGCGCTGGCCGTCGCGGCGGGCCTGCCGCTCGCGACCGCCGCGCCGGCGCGGGCCGACGAGGTCCGGGACCGGCAGAGCGCCATGCTGCGGACGCTCGGGATGGAGACCGCGTGGCAGACGACCAAGGGCTCCGGGGTGACGGTGGCGGTGGTCGACTCCGGCGTCGACCCCCGCCAGGCCGACCTCCGGGGATCGGTCATCAGCGGACCCAACATGCTGGCGGAGGTCGACGGCGCCACCAAGCCCGCCCGGCTGCACGGCACCAACATGGCCTCGCTCATCGCCGGGCACGGGCACGGGCCGGGCGGCGGTGACGGGATCATCGGGATGGCCCCGCAGGCCCGCATCCTGGCCGTCCGCGCGATCGGCGAGCGCGAGGACGCGAGCTACGGGGCCTACCGCTCGTCCGACAAGGCCGAGGGCGCGGTGGCGCGCGGGATCCGCTACGCCGCCGACCACGGCGCCGACGTCATCAACCTCTCCCTCGGCAAGTACGAGGAGGAGCCCGCCGAACGGGCCGCGATCGGGTACGCCATCGGCAAGGGCGTCGTGGTGGTCTCGGCGGTCGGCAACGACGGGGACCGCGGGCGCCGGCTCGACTCCGACGGGTTCGCGCCCTACTCCTACCCGGCCGCCTACCCCGGCGTGATCGCGGTGGCGGCCACCGAGCCGGGGCACCGCCGCGCGATGTTCTCCAACCGCAACTACTCGGTGCTGCTGTCCGCGCCGGGCGCCGGGCTGCCCGCGGGCGGCCCCGACGGCAAGTACTACATGAGCGACGGCACCAGCGACTCCAGCGCGCTGGTCTCGGGGATCGCCGCGCTGATCCGGGCCCGGCACCCCAAGCTGCCGCCCGCCCTCGTCGCCCAGGCGCTCATCGCCGGCACCCGGTACGGGCCCGCCGGGACCTACGACCCCGAGGTCGGGTTCGGCGAGGTCAACGCGCCGCGCGCGCTCGCCGCGGCGGACGGGCTGACCTCGTCCGGGACGGCCGGGGGCGGCAAGCCCGCCGCGCAGCGGTTCGGATCCGCCCCGGGCCCGGTCGACGTGATCGACCGTCCGGTGTGGGTGCGCCCGCTGATCGCGGTGGTGCTGGTGCTCGGCATCGGCGGCGCCGCGGCGGCGGTCACGATCGCGGTCGTCTTCGCCCGCCGCCACCCCCGCCCCACCGCCCGCGTCCCTTAACCGTGTCCCCGGGCCGCGTCCCCGGGCCGTCCCCTGACCAACCTCCCGGGCCGCGTCCGGTGTCTTGATCGTCTGTCGGCTACGCTCCGCCCCGTGTCGCGCGCCGAGATCTCAGCCCCGGACGCCGGTCGGGAGCCGCTCGGGGAACGGGCCGGGGGACGCCGGGTGCCCCTCGCGCTGGTGGCCGCCGCCGGATGCGCGACGGTGCTCAGCGTCGCCGGGGTGCGGTTGGCCGCCGAGCTGACCCGTGACCCGAGCCGTCCGGAACGGGCCGCCGCGGTGTCCGCGGAGGTGGCCCGCCGCTATCAGGCGTGGCCCTCCGGGCGCGTCTTCCCCGCGGAGATCCCCTACACCCTCGACCAGGGGTCCGCCGAGACCGCGCGCCGCGTCGGGATCGATACCGACACCCGGTGCGGCACGGCCGTCGACCAGCGGCTCGGCGCTTCCCTCGACGTCCGCGGCTGCCGTGCGGTGCTCCGCGCCACCTACCTCGACCAGCCGCAGGGGCTCGCGGTGACGGTCGCCGTGGTGGTCCTCCCGGACGAGGTGGCGGCGCGCGCGGTCGTCCCCTGGTTCCCGAGGGGCTCGCCGCGTCCCGGGCTGCGCGCGGTCCCCTTCCCGGGCTCGGTGACGGCCCGCTTCGGTGACGCGGCCCGGCAGTCCGCCGCCGTGGCGCAGCACGGCCCGTACGTGGTCGCCGCGACGGTCGGCTACGCGGACGGACGCCCCGCCCTGCGCGCCGGGCAGCAGCAGCCGGACCTGCCCGCCCTCGGCCCGCAGCTCGTCGAGGGCGTCCTGCGCCCGCTCACCGCCGCCGCGCCGGTCCGCTGCGACACCCCGGACTGGTCGTGCTGACCGCGCGCGGGCTGATGGCCGCCCTCGGCGCTGTCCTGTTCGCGGTCCCCGCCGTGTTCGGACCGTCCGCCCGGCCCGCCCGCGCCGATCAGGTGCGGGACGCGATGACGCCCGTCCTGGAGTCGCTGAACGTGCCCCGCGCGTGGGACCTCGCCGAGGGACGCGGCGTGACCGTCGCCGTGCTGGACTCGGGCGTCGACCCGGCGCAGGCCGACCTGGCGGGCTCGGTCACGTCCGGCCCCGACTACACCGAGGGCGCCAACCCGCCGGGGGTCGCGCCCAAGCGGCTGCACGGCACCAACATGGCCTCGATCATCGCCGGGCACGGCCACGGCCCCGGCGGCACCGCCGGGATGCTCGGCGTCGCGCCCGAGGCCCGGCTGCTGTCGCTGCGGGTGATCCTGGAGCGGGACGAGCCCGGGTTCGCGGCGTTCACCGAGGACGAGCGCTACGAGGGCACCATCGCCCAGGGCATCCGCTACGCGGTCGACCACGGCGCCGACGTCGTCAACCTGTCGCTCGGCCGCTCGTACCCGACCCGCCGCGAACGCGAGGCGGTCGCCGACGCGATCCGCCGCAACGTGGTGGTGGTCGCCGCGGCGGGCAACGGCGGCGCCGACCGCCCGGCGCGGCGCGGCGGGCACACCGAGTACTCCTATCCGGCCTCGTTCCCCGGTGTGATCTCCGTCGCGGCGGTCGACTCGGCCGGACGGCACGCGGGCTTCTCCAACCGGAACTCCGCCGTGGTGGTGTCGGCGCCCGGCGTGCAGATCATCGGCGCCGGGCCGGGGTCGCGGTACTGGATCGGCGACGGGACCAGTCCCGCGACGGCGTTCGTGTCCGGCATCGCCGCGCTGGTCCGGTCCCGCCACCCCGGGCTGGCGCCCGCGCTGGTCGCCCAGGCCATCGTGGGAGGGGCCCGGGGCCGTCCGGCCCGCGGCTACGACCTCGGCGTCGGCTTCGGCCGCGCCGACGCGCTCGCCGCGCTCACCGAGTCCGACCGCCTCGCGGGGGTCCGCACCGCCGGGGCCGGGCTGCCCGCCGCGCGGCGGTTCGGGACGGACGCGGTCCGTCCCGTGCAGGTCGTGCACCGGGCCGGCGGGCCCATCGTCGCGTACGCCGCGACCTGCGTCCTGTCGGGCATCGGCCTGGTCGCCGCCATCGCCCACCTGTTCCGCCGCCGCCCGTCCATCGACGAGTGACCGTGCAGCGGCAGCGGCAGCGGCGGCACCTGTGAAGCGCGAGAATTCTCAGATGCAGTCCGAACCTGACGAATACGCCGAGGCGGTCCTGGACGCCGTCGAACGGATACCGCCCGGCCGCGTGCTGGCCTACGGTGACATCGCCGAGCTGGTCGGGACCGGCGGGCCCCGCCAGGTGGGACGGGTGATGTCCCTCTATGGCGGCGGGGTGCCGTGGTGGCGGGTGGTGCGCGCCGACGGGAGCCCGGCCTCGGGGCACGAGGTCCGCGCGCACGAGGAGTACCGCGCGGAGGGAACGCCGCTGCGCCCGGACGGCCGCCGCGTCGACATCCGGCGGGCGCGCTGGGACGGCTCGACCTGAGAGCTGGGGCGGGCCGCCTGACCTGAGCGCTGAAACCGCACCTCAGCAAGGGGTTCGGGGACGTGCGGTACCGGCGGTGACGGTGTGGTCACGGGGGTTTCGTCCGCGACATGCGTGCGATGTGGTCAGACCAGCTCCGATGATCTGCTGGAATCGACTGTTGTGCCGCAAGCCTCCTATCGCCTCGTGCGCCGCGCGGGTCCCGCGCGGGCCGTCCCGCCGGTGCTCGACGAGCAGCAGCGACGGGTCGTCGAGCATGCCGGCGGGCCGATGCTGGTGCTGGCCGGTCCCGGCACCGGCAAGACCACCACGATCGTCGAGGCGGTCGTCGACCGGATCGAGAACCGGGGCGTCGACCCCGAGCGGGTGCTGGTCCTCACCTTCAGCCGCAAGGCCGCGGGCGAGCTCCGCGAGCGCATCACCGGACGGCTGCGCCGCACCACCCGCACGCCGCTGGCGCTGACGTTCCACGGGTACGCCTACGCGCTGCTCAGACGCGACGCGGTGCTGAACGAGGAGCAGGCGCCGCGGCTGCTGTCGGGGCCCGAGCAGCTCCTGGAGGTGCGGCGGCTGCTGGAGGGCGAGCTGGCCGACGGCGCCCGCGACTGGCCCGAGCGGCTGCGGGCCGCGCTGGCGACCCGCGGGTTCGCCGAGGAGCTGCGCGACTTCGCGCTGCGCGCCGCCGAACGCGGGTACGTGCCCGAGGACCTGTTCGGCCTCGGCCGGACGCGGGGCCGCGACGACTGGCCCGCGATCGGCACGTTCATGGACCGGTACGCCGACCGGTTCTCGCTCGACCCCGTCCCGACCTACGACTACGCCGAGCTGATCCACATGGCCGCGGGGACGCTCACCGACGAGGCCGCGCGGGTCCGCGAGCGCGACGCCTACGACGCGGTGTTCGTGGACGAGTACCAGGACACCGACCCGGCCCAGGAGGAGCTGCTGCGGCGGCTGGCGGGGGAGGGCCGCGACCTGGTCGTGGTCGGCGACCCGGACCAGTCGATCTACGGGTTCCGGGGCGCCGACGTGCGCGGCATCCTCGGGTTCCCCGAGCGGTTCCCGACCCTGCGCGGCGATCCGGCGCCGGTGGTGGCGCTGCGCACCTGCCGCCGGATGGGCCCGGAGATCCTCGCCGCGTCCCGCCGCATCGCGCGCCGCCTCACGGCGGGCCCGCTCGCCGCCGAGCACCGCGCGCTCGGCCACCCGGAGGGGGTCGAGGAGGGCGAGGTCAGGGCCGTCATCGCCGACTCCGAGAGTCAGGAGTCCGCGCTCGTCGCCGACGAGCTGCGCCGCGCGCACCTGCTCGACGGCGTGCCGTGGTCGCGGATGGCGGTGCTGGTGCGCAGCGCGGTCCGGCAGGTGCCGGTGCTGCGCCGCGCGCTCGCGCAGGCCGGCGTCCCGGTCGTCGTCGCGGGCGACGAGGTGCCGCTGATCGCCGAACCGGCCGTCCGGCCGATCCTGGTGCTGCTGCGCGCCGCGCTGAAGAAGGGCCACCTGGACGAGGTCGTCGCCGAGGACCTGCTCACCGGCCCGCTCGGCGGCGCCGACGCGCTGGCGATGCGGCGCCTCAAACGGGCCCTGCGCGACCTGGAGGACCTGTCCGGCGGGCACCGGCAGCTCGACGAGCTGATGGTCGCCGCGATCGACGACCCGCGCGAGCTCGCGCTCGTCCACGAGAAGGTGCGCGCCCCCGCCGAACGGGTCGGGCACCTGATCGAGGTCGCCCGGGACGCGGCCGGGAAGGGCACCGCCGAGGACGTCCTGTGGGCGGTGTGGCAGGAGAGCGGCCAGGCCGACGCGCTGCTGGAGCAGAGCGTCAAGGGCGGCACCCGGGGCGCGGCGGCCGACCGCGACCTCGACGCGGTCGTCGCGCTGTTCGACCACGCCGCGCGGTTCGTCGACCGGCTGCCGCAGGCCGGGCCCGAGCTGTTCGTCGACAACATCGCGTCCCAGGAGATCGCCGGCGACACCCTCGCCGAGCAGGCCCCGCAGGGCGAGGCGGTGCGGATCCTGACCGCGCACCGCGCCAAGGGCCTGGAGTGGGACGTGGTCGTCGTCGCGGGCGTCCAGGAGGGCGTCTGGCCGGACGTGCGGCTGCGCGGCTCGCTGCTCGGCGTCGAGGAGCTGATCGAGCACGCGGCGGGCAACGAGACCGGCGGGGAGGCCGCCGCGGGCGCGTCGATGGCCGCCAAGATGATGGACGAGGAGCGGCGGCTGTTCTACGTCGCCGTCACCCGCGCGCGCCGCCGCCTGGTGGTCACCGCGGTGGGCGGCGCCGACAGCGAGGAGCGCCCCTCCCGGTTCCTCAACGAGCTGGTGCCCGGCGCGATCGAGGAGTCCCAGCTCGACGAGAAGACCCGCTGGCTGTCGCTGCCCGCGCTGGTCGCCGACCTGCGCTCGGCGGTCGCCGACCCGTCCCGCCCCGAGCCGCTGCGCCGCGCCGCCGCCGGGCACCTGGCCCGCCTCGCGCGCGCGGGGGTGCGCGGCGCCCGTCCGGAGAACTGGTACGCCATCACCGCGCTGTCCGACCCCGGCCCGGCGTTCGCCGAGGACGAGCCGATCACCATCTCCCCGTCCCAGGTCGAGGCGTTCACCACCTGCGGGCTGCGCTGGCTGCTGGCCTCCGCCGTCGGCGCGCAGGAGGGCGGCCCGAACGAGTACAGCACCATGGGCAAGGTCATCCACGCGGTCGCCGAGATGGCGGGCGCCGACGACGGCGTCGGCGAGGTGCACGTCGCCGAGCGGCTCGACGAGATCTGGAACGACCTGGAGTTCCGCAGCGCCTGGTACTCGGAGAAGCAGCGCGAGCAGGCCGCCGCGATGGTCGACAAGTTCCTCGGCTGGCACCGCGACAACCCCAACGAGGTCGTCGCGCTGGAGGAGTCGTTCAAGGTCGACCTCGGCCGGGTCGTCATCAAGGGCCGCATCGACCGCGCCGAACGCGACGAGCAGGGCCGCGCGGTCATCATCGACATCAAGACCTCCACCACCGCGGTTCCGAAGGACGACCTGGCCCGCCACCCGCAGCTCGGCGTCTACCAGTACGCGGTGATGCTCGGCGCGTTCGAGCGGCACGGCCTGATCGAGCCGGGCGGCGC
This sequence comes from Actinomadura xylanilytica, assembly GCF_030283145.1. Taxonomy (GTDB): domain Bacteria; phylum Actinomycetota; class Actinomycetes; order Streptosporangiales; family Streptosporangiaceae; genus Spirillospora; species Spirillospora xylanilytica. Next base: position 1,672,633 of record NZ_JASNWE010000001.1, on the reverse strand, counting down.
CAAGCTGATCCAGGTCGGCAAGGCGGCGTTCACCGCGCGCGCCCGCGAGCAGGAGCAGCCGCCCCCCGGGCAGGACGACGATCCCGAGTGGCCGCGGAAACTGGTGGAGATCGTCGCGACCGGGATGGCCGGCGAGGTCTTCCAGGCGCGGGCCAACGACAAGTGTCGGACCTGCCCCGTACGCTCGTGCTGCCCGGTGCACGACGAGGGCGGCCAGGTCGGTGACTGACCCGAGCGGCCGGGCGTCCGGGCGGGCCGGGCCGGTCCACCCGGTCGCCGCGAGGTCGCGCGGCGGGCCCGCCATCGAATCCAGCCGGGCCGCCCCCGTGACCGCTCCGGGGCCGCCCGCGAACGAGCACGGGGGAACGGGGTGATCAGTCCCGCGGAACTGGCCAGGCTGCTGGAGATCCCCGAGCCGACCCTGGAGCAGGCGCGGGTGATCGAGGCGCCGCTGGCGCCGCTGGCGGTGATCGCGGGCGCCGGGTCGGGCAAGAGCGAGACGATGGCGGCCCGGGTGGTGTGGCTGGTCGCCAACGGGTTCGTCCGGCCCGAGCGGGTCCTCGGCCTGACCTTCACCCGCAAGGCCGCGGCCGAGCTGGGCGCGCGGGTGCGCAAGCGCCTCGACGCGCTGCGCGAGGTGCTGCCCGCGGACGAGCTCGAACGGCTCGGCGGCGAGTCGCTGTTCGACGGCGAGCCGATGGTGTCGACCTACCACTCCTACGCGTCCCGGCTGTTCGGCGACCACGCGCTGCGCGAGGCGCTGGAGCCGACGATGCGGCTGATCTCCCCGGCGGTCGCGTGGCAGATCTGCTCGCGGGTCGTCGACGCCTACGCCGGGCCGATGGACCGTGTCGACTGGGCGCCCGACACTGTCACCAAGGCGGTGATGGAGCTCGCCGGCGACCTGTCCGAGCACCTGCGCACCGCGGGCGACGTCCGCCGGGTCGGGACGTGGCTGGACGAGCGGTTCGCCGCGGTCGGGAAGCCGCTCAAGGCGCAGCGCGACATCCTCGCCAAGCATGCCGTCCGCGAGCAGCTCATGCCGCTGATCGAGGCGTACCATCGCGCCAAGGCCGGACGGGAGGTCGTCGACCACGGCGACCAGATGGCGCTGGCCGCGCGGATCGCCTACAAGCATCCCGAGGTCGGGATGATCGAGCGGTCCCGGTTCTCGGTGGTGCTGCTCGACGAGTACCAGGACACCAGCCAGGCGCAGCTCGTGCTGCTGCGCTCGCTGTTCGCGGGCGGGCACCCGGTGACGGCCGTCGGCGACCCGTGCCAGTCGATCTACGGCTGGCGCGGCGCGAGCGCGGGCAACCTGCTCCGCTTCGCCCACGATTTCCCCGCGCAGGCCCCGATCGAGGGACGGCGCGCGGTTCCGGCGGCGGTGACGCAGCTCAGCCGCAGCTTCCGCAACGGTGAGCGGATCCTGGACGCGGCGGCCCGGGTGCAGGAGGAGCTGCGCGCCGACACCAAGGCGGTGCCGCGCCTGGTGCCCGGCGCGGGCCGCGAGGCGCGGGGCCGCGTCGAGTGCGCGCTGTTCGCCACGATCGAGGACGAGGCCGACCGGATCGCCGCCCGCGTCGCCGCCGTCATGGCCGGCGACCCGCAGGCCGCGCCCGACGGCGGGACGTGGGAGGGCGACCCGCTCCGCTACTCCGACATCGCCGTGCTGGCCCGCAAGCGGTCGCAGTTCCCGCTGATCCGCCGCGCCCTGGAGAGCCGCGGCGTCCCGGTCGAGGTGGTCGGCCTGGGCGGGCTCCTCACCGTCCCCGAGGTCCAGGACGTGGTGGCCACGCTGCGCGTCATGCACGACCCGACCGCCGGCGCGTCCCTCGCCCGGCTCCTCACCGGCCCCCGCTGGCGCCTCGGCCCCCGCGACCTGGTGGCCCTCGGCCGCCGCGCCCGGGCCCTCGCCCAGGAGTCCGCCCGCGACGTCACCCCGCCAGAACCCCCAGAGCTCCCAGAGCCCCCCAGCGCCGCGTCCCTGTCGGATTCCGCGGCCCTGCCGGATCCCTCGGACCACTCGGATCCCGCGGCCCCGGACCCCGGCGTGCGACCCGGCGGCGGCGACACCGCTGCGGCGGGTGGTGAGGATCCGCTGCGGCAGCTCGTCAGCGAGCTGAACCAGGAGACCGGGAGCCTCGTCGACGCGCTCGACGACCTCGGCGAGCCCGCGGCGTACTCGCCGGAGGGGCACGGCCGGCTCCGCCGGCTCCGCGACGAGCTGCGCACCCTGCGCGGGCAGGTCGGGCTGCCGCTGCCCGACCTGGTCAACGAGGTGGAGCGGGCGCTCGGGCTCGACATCGAGGTCGCGGCCAGGTCCGGGCTCGACCCGGTCACCGCGCGCGCCGACCTGGACGCGTTCATCGGCGCCGCCGCCACGTTCGCCGGCGACGCCGAGGACCCGACGCTCGGCGCGTTCCTCGCCTACCTCAAGGCGGCCGAGACCGAGGAGTTCGGGCTGGAGGCCGGACGGGTCGGCGAGACCGACAGCGTCAAGCTGCTCACCGTGCACGCCTCCAAGGGCCTGGAATGGCCGGTCGTGATCGTCCCGGGCCTGTCGTTCACCGCGCAGAAGAACGGCAACCCGGCCAAGGGCTCGATCTTCCCCTCGCCGCCGCAGAACGCGACCCGCTGGACGGCCAACCCGCGCGTCCTGCCGTTCCCGCTGCGCGGCGACCGCGCCGATCTACCCGAGCTGCCCGGCCTGGACAAGGACGACCTCGCCGCGTTCGACCGGGCGTGCGGCGAACGCGACCTGCGCGAGGAGCGGCGGCTCGCCTACGTGGCGGTGACCCGCGCGTCCAGCCTGCTGATCGTGACCGGCTACTGGTGGGGCGCGTCCGGCCGGCCGCTCGGCCCGTCCCCGTTTTTGGAGGAGGTCCGCGACGTCTGCCTCGCCGGGGCGGGGACGGTCGCGGCCTGGGCCGACCCGCCCGAGGACGGCGCCGCCAACCCGCTGCTCGCGGACGCGGACGAGGCGCAGTGGCCCGCCGGGCCGGGTGAGCGCGGCCGGTCCGACGCCTCGGCGCGGGAACGCTACGAGGCGGTCGTCGACGCCGCCCGCATGGTCGAGGACGCGATGCGGGGCCGCGCCCGCCCCTGGGCCGGCGACGACGGCCTCGCGGACGCCGACCGGGGCCGCATGTCGGCGTGGGCGCGCGACGTCGAGCTGCTGCTCGCCGAACGCGACCGCGGTCGGGGCGGCGACGGGCTGCTCGTCGAGCTGCCCGCGCACCTGTCGGTGTCGTCGCTGGTCTCCCTGGCCCGCGACCCGGCCGCGCTGGCCCGGCAGATCCGCCGCCCGATGCCGCGTCCGCCCGCCCCCTACGCCCGCCGCGGCACCGCGTTCCACGCCTGGCTGGAGGGCCGCTGGGGGCAGCAGCGGCTGCTCGACCCGGGCGAGCTGCCCGGCGCCGCCGACGAGGGCGCCGCCGACGACTCCCATCTGGCCCGGCTCCGCGAGCGGTTCGAGGCGTCAGAATGGGCCGCGCGCGAGCCGCTCGACATCGAGGTCCCGTTCGAGACCGTGATCGGCGACCGGCTGATCCGGGGCCGGATGGACGCGGTGTTCACGGGCCGAGACGGCGGCTATGAGGTGGTCGACTGGAAGACCGGCGCCCCGCCGTCCGGCGCCGAGGCCGGGTACACGTCGGTGCAGCTCGCGGCCTACCGGCTGGCCTGGGCCGAGCTCGCGGACGTCCCCGTCGAGCGGGTCAGCGCCGCGTTCCACTACGTCGGCGCGAACGTCACCGTCCGGCCCGCCGACCTGCTCGACGCCGCCGGGCTGACCGCCCTCCTGGAGAGCGTTCCCGCCGCCTGAGACTTTTCACGGACGGTGCTTTCGGGGATGATCCGGGGCAAACATCACGAGGAGGCCACGTGACGGTGACGCATGACGAGATGGTCGTACGCGAGTTCTCCAAGCAGGCGGCCACGATCGGGGACCCGGCGCTGAACGTCGCCTTCACCCGTCACCTGGACCGGCTCGTCCGGTTCATGGAGCCCGAGCTGGACCTGGAGGACGTCGTCCTGGAGGTGGCCGCGGGCACCGGGCTGGTGTCCCGCGCGATCGCCCGCCGGGTGCGGCACGCGACGGCGCTCGACCTCACGCCCGCGATGCTCGCCGAAGGCAAGCGCGCCGCGGACGCCGAGGGCGTCACCAACCTGACCTTCACCCGCGGGGACGCGGTCGACCTGCCCCACCTCGACCGCTCGTTCACCCTCGTGGTCACCCGCTTCTCGCTGCACCAGGTGGCCGACCCCGCCGCGGTGGTGCGCGAGGCCGCCCGCGTCAGCCGTCCGGGCGCGGCCCTGGTCATCGCCGACCTGGTCCGTCCCCCCGGCCTGGACGGCGACGCCGACCGGATCGAACGCCTCCGCGACCCCTCGCACGGCACCACCCTCACCGAGGAGCGGATCGCCGAGCTGGTCACCGCCGCCGGCGCCGAGGTCAAGCGGACCGAGCGCTTCGAGCACGTCCGGCCGCTGGAACCGTGGCTGGCCATGTCGCGGACCCCGGACGAGCCCGCCGCCCAGATCCGCAAGGAACTGGAGGACGAGCTCGCCGGCACCGGAGCCCCCACCGGCATGCGCCCCGTCCGGGTGGACGGCGAGGTGTGCTTCACCCACTCCAACCTCTTCCTCCAGGCGACGGTGGGATAGGGGGCGGGTTAGGGGGGATTGGGTTAGGGGATTGGGTTAGGGGGCGGATTAGGCGTTCGCGGTGGTTTTCTGAGCTGGGAACTCGTGCAAACGTTCGACGTGGCTCGCTCGTGTGTTCTATGTTGTCGAACATGGGTTCTAGCAGTGTGGATTCCCCCGTGCGCGTCGACCGCCAGCCGGCCGCGCTCGCGATGCGCATCGGGGTGGTGGCGGCCGAGGCGGCACTCGCCACCTTCGCCCGCAACCTCGATCTCGACGACCTCGAGGACGGCGCCGTCGATTTCCAGGGCGCGATCGGGCCCGCCGAATGGCCGGTGTTCTCCCTGGTGATCGACACCCTCGCCGAGGCCGACCAGGGCGACGGCCGCACGCTCGACGAGCGCCGCGCCGACGCCCTCAACGACCTGGCCCGCATCTGCATGGCCGCCAAACAGCGCGTCGCCTGACCTGTCTCCGCACGGCCCGAGCACCCCCCTGCACAGCTTGAGCACCCCTGCACGGCATGACCTCACCCCTGCACGGCATGACCTCACCTCTGCACGGCCTGACCTCGCCTCCGCACGGCCTGACCCCACCGTCACGCGGCCTGAGCATCTTCGCGCGGCGACGCGTGCGAGCGGCCCCGGCTTTCCATCCCGCCCTGGGGCGGCGCCGGGTCAGCCCCGCAGCGCCCGCGCTTTGACCTTGCCGGTGCTGGTCCGGGGCAGCTCGTCGACGAAGTGGACGTCCCTGGGGACCTTGTAGCGGGCCAGGTGCGCCTTCACGTAGGCGCGGACATCGTCCTCGTCCACGCTCGCCCCCTCGGCCCGCACCACGTACGCCGCGAGCCGCCGGCCAAACCTCTCGTCGTCGACGCCGGTGACCGAGGTCTCGGCGATCCCGGGGTGCCCGCCGAGGAGGTCCTCGACCTCGCCGGGGAACACGTTCTCGCCACCGGACACGATCATGTCGTCGACCCGGCCGTCGACGAACAGCCGTCCCGCGTCATCGAAGTGCCCGAGGTCGCCGGTGCCGGTCAGGCCGTCCCGCACCCGCTTGCCGCCGCCCCCGGTGTACCCGGCGAACCGGAGTCCGCCGCCGGTGTGGATCTCGCCCACGTCCCCAGGCGGCGCCTCCCGCCCGTCCTCGTCCAGGATCCGGACGGTGAGGCGGTACGAGGGCCGGCCGACGGTTCCGGGCGCCGCCCGCAGATCCTCGGGCGTCGCGATGGTCGCCCAGCCGGTCTCGGTGGCCCCGTACACGTTGTGCAGCACGTCCCCGAACGCGTCCATGAACGCCTCCGACACGTGCGGATGCAGCGCCGACCCGCCGCACACGACCACCCGCAGCGACACGGTGGCGGTCGTGGTCACGGTGCCCGCGTCCAGCAGCCGCTGGAGCATCATCGGGACCGCGATCAGCGCCTCCGCCTCGTGCTCCTCGATCGCCCGCAGCGTCGCGGCCGGGTCGAAGCGCCGCGAGAGCACCACCGGCATCCCCATCCCCAGCCCGACCGACAGGTACCCGAACCCCAGCACGTGGAACAGCGGCGGCGCGATCACGATCGGCGCGCCCGACCGCACCGGCACCCGCATCAGATGGCTCAGCGCGGCGGGCAGCACCGAGCCGATCGAGATGTCGTGCCGCGCGCCCTTGGGCGTCCCGGTCGTGCCCGAGGTCATCACGACGACCCTGCTGACCCGTCCGGGCATCACCGGCTCGGCCGTGGTCGCCTCGGCCAGCTCGTCGAGCGTCTCGTACGTTCCGCCGCCCGACCAGGCGTGCACCCGCCGCCCGCCGAACGAGGCGCCGTCCACGACCGGGTCGAACTCCTCGTCGTGGACCAGCAGGCCCACCCCCTCGCGCTCGATGACCTGCCCGAGCTGCGTGGCGGAGAAGTCGGTGTTGAGCAGCACCACGTCGTTCCCGAGCCGGGACGCGGCGAGGACGGTCTCGACGAACCCGCGATGGTTACGGCACAGCACGCCCACCCGCTCGTCCTCGCCGAGCCGTTCCCGCAACGCCGTGGCCAGCGCGGAAGCCCGCCCCTCCAGCTCCGCGTGCGTCAACGCGCCGCGCTCATCGATCAGCGCCGTCCGGTCGGGGAACCGAAGCGCCGACATCGCACCCACCGTCGCGGGCACCGGCCCGAACCGCACGTACGGGAACAGCAGCCGCGCCGCCCGGTCCGGACGGACGGGATGCAGGACCCCCACGTCGCGCACCGCACGCCCGGCCCGCACTCCCAGACCCGCCAGCGAACGCACCCGGTCGAGCAGCAGCATGGGACCTCTCTCCTCATCCGACCTCACGGCCGGACGTCGTTCGTCGTTCGTCGTTCGTCGTTCGTCCAGGGGGTGAGCCAGGCACATACCCGGCGGTAAGTCAGATATGTAGCGGGGAGCGGCGTCTCGCGTAGCAGCGGACCTCGGGACGGCATCCTGAGGCCCATCATCGATGCCCGTAGTCGTCCACGCTCGCAAGCCGGCGCGTTGGAGTGTTCGGTTGATCGTGTTCGGCAGGTTCATTTCGATGCGTGCGTTTCGGTTGTTGCTATTCCGGGGTTTCTTTCTTTCGAGCTGGGAAGGCTCGGCGGGTGCCCTGCTGAGGTTTCCCCTGCGGGTCGGTGATGGCGTGCACGTGGTGGTCCGTCGAGGTCACTTCGGTTGAGGTCTCCGGCGGAGAGAGGTGTGTTTCTTGGCCTTGATGAAATCTACGCTCCTCGGCGCACGCGCGCTTCGCGCGCGGAAAAGCGAAAAGCAGAAGAACGGAAAAGCGTCAGCGAGGACGGGTGCGGCCTGGGGTCGGCGCGTGCGCTGGGGGTGTGCCGTCGGTGCGGGTGCGCGCGAAGCGCGCGCTCCAAGCCCTGGCCCCGCGCCGACCTTCAACCAGACCACTCATCCCTGCCTGTGACCTCGGCCAACGTGCCGCCGGCCGACCGGCAACCTGCGCGTTCGCGCCTGCCCGCAGAGGACACCGCAACCACCCACCCGCCCTGGCCACCCCTATCCGATAAAGCCGCCCTCGGTCCGCAAGAAGCGTTGGACGGCCGCCTGGATCCAGGGGAGATGGCGCTGAGGTGAGGAAGATTTAGAATACAATTCTGTCCAAAATGTCACTTGAAAGGATCTCGGTGCTGATAATAGGGTGAAGAAAGACGTTCGATGGAAGGGGGGTGAATTCCTGATGGGAATGCCCGTGCAGCTCGCCGAGTTCGTTGAGGCGCAGAGTGAATGGGGCGGTCGGGGCTGGTTCCCTCCTGGGCCGCAGTTGGCGGTGTGCCTGTCGGGCGACCGGGATCGGCTGGGTGGCCTGTCCGATCCCGAGCTTCTCGAGGTGGCGGCGGCGGCGCGTCGGCAGACCGCTTGGGCGCAGGCACGTGAACTGGCCGCGATCGCCGAGCTCGCCCACCGCCGCGAGCGGGCCGAACGTGACGGTGATCCCGATTACCGGGTGCTGTCCGCGTTCGAGTCGACGACTGAGGAGGTCGCCGCCGCGTTGACCGTCACCGGGAACGCCGCCGCGACGCTGATGCACCTCTCCGGGAGGCTGAGCACCGACCTCCCCGGAACACGGCGAGCGTTGGAGACGGGCCGCATCGACCTGTCGAAGGCGCGGGTGATCTGCGACCTGACCGACCGGATGCCCGACGGCGTCGCCGGACGTGTCGAACAGGCCGTTCTGGACGGCGCGTCCGACCAGACCACCGGACAGCTCCGCCGCAAGGTGAACAGGATCGTGGAGCGCCTCGCGCCCGCGGCCGTCGAAGACCGGCGAGCGTCGACGGTGAAGAACCGGCGGCTCGAGGTGTGGGAGACGCCGTCGGGAACGTCCAATCTGGCGTTGCTGGACCTGGCGGCCACAGACGCCCACGCGATCTACAACAAGATCAGCGCAGCCGCCCACGGGCTCAAGGGCGACGGTGACAGCCGTCCGCTCAACCAGATCCGCGCCGACCTGGCCAAAGAGCTCCTCCACGGCGCGCCGCTCCCTGACGCCGTCCGCACCCTGCTCGCTCAAGCCGGACAGCCCGCCGGTGGGGGAGAGACCTGCGACGCCCCCACTCGGCGGATGCCCTCGAATCACCGAAGTGAAGGTGCCGCTCAGCCTGACCTCGGTGCTCCCGCCGCCCCTGCCGGGGTGCCGGCGCTGGTCGGGGATGGCGACGGGCTTCGCGGCGAGGCGGGCGTCATCGAGGCACTCGCCGCCCTCATCGACGGGCGGCTCACCGCTGTCGCCGAGCGGGCGCGGCGCGCTGGACGACTCGATGCGCTTCCGCTTCACACCGCCCGCGCGTTGGATGAGATGACCGGCCGGATCGCCGAGCTGCGCGACGCCGTGTGTCCTGGCAGCGGGCCTGACCGCCATGGGCATCCCGGGCACCGTCCGCCGTGCGCCGCGAGGTCGAGGCGCGGCACGCCGCGTGCGTGTTCCCTACCTGCAACAACCCGTCCGGACGCTGCGATCTTGACCACACGGTGCCGTGGCGGCCGGGCGTCACGTGCGCGTGCAATCTCGCCCCGCTCTGCCGCCGCCATCACCGGACCAAACAGACGCCGGGGTGGAGGCTCACCCAGCCGTGGCCCGGACTCCTCGTCTGGCTCACTCCGTCCGGCCGGTGGCACATCACCCTGCCCGACCGGCGATGACCGGGCGCCCAGCCTGACCCGGCGGACGGACCCCGCTGCTACGCCGGCGTGTTACCAGCCTGCTCGCGCAGCGCCAGCCACTCCTGGAGCTCGATCAGATTCCCTTCCGGGTCCTCCAGGTAGGCGACCCTCATCCGATCGCCCATCGGGCCCGGGGCCCGGGTGAACGCCGCCCCCCCGTGAGGTGAGCTCGGCGTGGGCGGCGTCCAGGTCGTCCACCCGCAGTACCACCAGAACGCGGTACCCCTCCGGTTCCGCCGCCAGCTTCCCCAGCACCTCGGCCATCTGCGCCCGGTCCTGGAGCGCGATCGCGGCGTGTCCGGTGTCGGGGCTGAGCTTGGCGTACGGGCCGCTCTCGGCCTCGAACTGCGGCTTGAGCCCGAGCACGTCCCGGTAGAAGCGGTAGACCGCGGGGAAGTCGGACACCATCAGGCGTATCTGAGCGAGTTCCATACCGATCTTTCTAGCCCGGCTCCGACTCCCGATGCTGGCAGCCGCCCCACCCCGCTCTCCCGCACCGCACCGCGAACGCGGGCCGGGGGATCGGCGAAGCAGGGGTGACCATCCACGCGGAAGGCATGACATGAACCGAGAAGCATGGACATGGCGACGGTGACGCCGGCGCGGGACCCGCGCACGGCGGCCGGACGCGGTGAGGGGGACGGCGCGATCATCGCGCGGTCCCAGCAGGAGCCGGAATGCTTCGCCGAGGTCTTCGACCGGCACTATGACGCCGTCCACGGGTACGCGGCCCGGCGGCTCGGCGCGAGCCTCGCCGACGACGTCGCGGCCGAGACGTTCCTCATCGCCTTCGGGCGGAAGGGGAGCTACGACGTCACGCGCGGCAACGCGCGCCCCTGGCTGTACGGGATCGCCTCGAACCTCATCTCCCGGCACCACCGCTCCGAGGTGCGCCAGTACCGGGCGCTCGCCCGCACCGGCGTGCCCGCCGTCGCCGAGGGGCACGCCGACCTGGTCGCCGGACGGCTCGACGCGCGGGCGAGACGTGGTGCGCTGGCGGCGGCGCTCGGCTCGCTGTCGTCCGGCGACCGGGACGTCCTGCTGCTGGTGGCCTGGGCGCAGCTCAGTCTCCAGGGGGCCGCGGAGGCGCTCGGGATACCGGACGGGACGGCGCGGTCACGACTGCACCGGGCCCGCAAGAAGATCCGCGCCGCGCTGGGCGAGACCGACCCGCTCAGAGAGGACCTGAACTGATGAACGACCTCGAGATTCTGCACGACACCTGGGCCGAGCCCGCGGCACCGTCCGGCACGGCGCGTGCCTCGGCCCGCGCCGCGCTGCTGGAACGCGCCGCGCTGTCGGGCGCCCCCGCCGAGGGCGGGAAGGCCCGGCCGGCGCGGCGGTTCCGGCTGCGGCGCCCGGCGGTCCGGCTGGCGGCGGTCGGCGTCCTGGCCGCCGCGGTCGCGGTGGGCGTCACCGTCGTCCAGACGGGAGGGACGGACGGGCACGGCCGGCCTCGCCCGGTGCTCCCCGGCATTCCCGCGGGGCCGGTGGCCAACGCGTCGGTGGCGCTCGAACGGGCCGCGCTGGCGGCGGAGCAGCGCCCGTTCACCCCGCCCCGGCCTGATCAGTGGGTGTACCTGGAGTCCCGGGTGCGGGAGGGAAGCACCCCGAACGGAGCGGTCTCCAAGGACGCGTCCAAGAGCGTGGTGACACGCACCTGGAAGCGCGCGGACGGCAAGCTGGCCGCACACCTGGAGCACGGCAAGGTGGTGACCATCGGGACGGGCCCCCAGACGACCCCGCCGTCCGACTACGCCTCGCTGGTGGCGCTGCCGACCGATCCGGGCGCGCTGCTGCGCCGGCTCTACACCGACATGGGCGGGCTCGGCGGCACGGCGGAGGGCCGCTACGCGACCGCGTACGCCATGCTCAGTGCGGTGCTCAGGGACACTCCGCTGCCGCCGAAGACGGAGGCGGCGGTGTTCCGCGCGATCAAGCTGATCCCGGGTGTGACGCTCGCCGCCGGGCGGGCGGACGCGGCGGGCCGTCCCGCGATCGGACTCGGCCGTTCGCAGGAGGGCTGGCTGCACAAGGAGCTGCTGATCAACCCGAAGACCTACGAGTACCGGGGTGAGCGCGCGGTCGTCGTCAAGGACCACGAGAGCCGCGGCAACGACGGTGAAGTCGCGCTCAAGAAGGGCGACCTCCTGAACCTGACCGTCCGTCTCAAGGCGGGCATCGTCGACAGCCCCGGACAGAAGCCCTAGGAAGCATCGACGACGGCGGCGGCCGGGGCCGGCCCCGGCCGCCGCCGTCGCCCGAACCCACACCGCATCATCACCAGCCGGCGACCAACTCAGTCTGAACGGCGACGACCTGACGCTCGCCCGCGATCTCGTTGAGCCGGCCGGCCGTGACGTCGTCGAGGAAGAACAGCACCATGGACTGGCCGTTCTCCATCGAATGGAATCGCCGGCCGTCGTGCTCCAGCTCGGCCATCAGGTGACTGACCACCGTCAGGTCGGCCCAGTCGTCGCTGACCTGGATGTCCCAGCGGCGCCGGCGATCGCCGACCGCGTACTCGATCCACGCCTCCCCGATGTCGAGATCGACATGGTCGCGCAGGTCGGCCAGAGCGTCCGGCCGACCGGCGATCCGGCTCAGTTGCCTGGCGATCTTGACGTACGCGCCCGGCCCATGGACGCACTCGGTGTCGAAGTTCCACGCTCGGTCGCAGAACCACCGTCCCCACGGCTCGCTCTCGACCTCGATGCCGAGGGTGAACAGCACCAGGGAGAACGGCTCACGCTCGTACGCCTCTCGTGGAAACGAGTACAACAACTCCGCGACGGTCCGGCCCGCTGAAAGCGGCAGGCCCGACTCCGCCAACACCGATAGCTGATCTTCGAGCTTCACGATCGGCGATCGTAGTCCGCGGGTACGACATGCCGGACTTGCCCTCAAGTGAGCTTGAGGTTCTACGGTTCCCACATCAGCCGACCTTCCCAGGGGGGAACCGAAAATGACGACGCCGCACATCTCCGCCACGCAGCCGGCCGCGTACTGGACCGGGCTGGCCTACGAGTCCGTCATCTCGTACATCCGGGACCAGCTCGCCGAAATCGGCTTCACCCAGCCTCAGTTCTGGCTGCTGCGCAACCTGTCGAAGAACGACATCTCGCCCGACGGCCAGGGCATGACCATCCCCGAACTCCAGCAGGCCATGAGCTCCTACCTCAGGGCCGAAGACGATCTGAAGGCGGAGGCGGAGGTTCTGCTGGAGCGCGGCTGGATCACCCGCGACGCCGACGAACGGCTGTGGATCACCGAGCCGGGGGACAAGGCCCGTGCCGGAGTCAAGGAGCACGCGCCGACGATCGGGGTCCGCATCCACAAGGACATCGATGACGCCGACTACGTCACCACCCTGAAGGTGCTCAAGCAACTGATCCAGAACACCGGTGGCACCCCGGCCTAGCCGTCCCCGCCCTGCCCACATCGCGTGTGCCTCGCCGCCAGGCCCTGCTCGTCCCGGCCTGGCGGCGCATGGGCGAGGCCGGGTGAGCGGGCGGATGCCCAGCTCAAGGCGTGGCGGTTGCTGCGGTGGCTCGTCAGGGCCGTGATTCGCTCGGCCAGGCTGTCAGGTTGTCTGGGTGCGTCGGCGGCGTTGGTAGGCGATGGTGGTGGCGGCCATGAGTGGTGCCCAGGCGATGAGTGGCATGTAGAGGAGTCCGACGAGGAGGCGGCCTTGTTCGGTCATGCCGGGGTGGGGGATGGTCCACCAGAAGAGTAGTTGTGTCCAGAGCAGTGTGTGGATTGCGACGGCGGTCCAGGCGGGGATCAGTACGGCTTTGGTGGGGATGGTCGTTCCGCCCAGTCGTGGCACCCATCGCGGTACGACTTCGCCCCAGGGGTGGATGAGGGCGAGTGTGAGGATGGCGGCGATTTCCGCGAGGACGCTGAGGGCGACGAGGTAGACGGGGCCCCACTGGTCGGTGCCGACGAGGTCGTGGAGTCCTTGTTGGGTGTATCCGAGGGGGTGGCCGAGGGCGAGCCCGATCCGCCACAGGCTTGAGGGTAGGGCGACCAGTGCCGCGGTGTGTCCGGCCCACACTGCCCAGCGCGGAACGTTCGAAACAGTCAGGCTCATGACCAAGATCCTGCTGGTCCAGCGGGTCGCCCGACTCCCCTCACAGAGTCGACCAGATCCCCCACACGGGTGAGTCCTGTCAGGAGAAGCCGTCGAGGACGGCGTGGCAGACCGGGGCGCTGAACGGGTCCGGAGGGATGAGCGGAACCGCTCGGGTCAGTACCTGCTCCGCTTCCGCGGTGACGTCGACGTGGGCGAAGCCGGCCCACAACGCGACGCCTTCACCGATGATGTTCACGCCTTCGGGCCGCAAGCCCGGCTTCATGTCCGAGTGTCGCGCGATGCTCCACAGGCTGTCGAGGTGAGCGATCGCGTCGCCGGCGTCGTAGTCGCCATGTTTCCAGATGCAGGCGATCAGCCCGGCAGCGATGTCCCAGATGTTCAATGCCGGTCCGATGCCGCTTCGGGTCTGCTGCGCCAGGCGGGCCACCTTCTCCTCAAGGACGGCATCCTGGTCGGATGGGCCGTCGATGGCGGCGAGTTCGGTCAGAGCCGGCCACCGGCAGCCGTCCTGGAGCAGTCGCGCGGCGATCCGGGGCCAGGAGTACAAGTACGGCAGATCCATATGTGGGGTGCTGGACGCGAGCGCGTGCACGACTCGTGTGGCACTGGCGATGTTCACCTGGCGAGGTCAAAGGCGAGGTGACCTCCCCGGGCGGACGTGCGGTGGCTGAACGGTCTGCTCCGCAAGTTCTTCCGGCTTCCGGTGCGCGTCAGGCGATGAGGCGCGCCCATACGGCCTTGCCGCCCTCCACCAGCGGGCGGGTGCCCCATTCATGGACGAGCATCGACAGCATCGGCAGCCCGCGCCCGGACTCCGCCGTCTGATCGGCCGGCCGTACGTCGGGCAGCCGGTCGCACTGGTCCCACACCTCGATGACGGGTGGGCCGTTCTCGGTTCGGACCAGCGCCACGATCATCTTCGTGCCCGTGTGCCGGTAGGCATTGGTGACGAGTTCGGTGATCACGAGCCGCGCCACGTAATCGTCGCCGAGGCCCCGTTGTCGGAACACCTCGCTGAGAAATGCGCGCGCCGCGGCGGGCGCCCGGTCGGTCGGCGCGAGGACGAGCGTCGCGGCCGTTGCGTGTGTGCGAGCGTTTATGTCGATCATGGGACGACCTTTGGAATGTTGTCCGACTGCCAGTCGAAATCATCACCCCTATGGCACGCTGTGTGACCGGAAGAACACGGTGACCGGCCGAAGTTCGGCCGTGCGGATCGCGTCACCAGCCATCACCGGCCATCACCGGCCGGGCCGACGAGGGGAGCAGCGGATGCCGCAGCGACCGAATGACCTACGTCCCTGGGAATCGCGGGAAGCGCTCTTCGGGAGCGAACTGCGGCATTACCGGGAGGTGGCCGGATTCTCCTGCCTCCAGCTCAGCCAGAAGATCCCGTACGCGAAGAGCACCATCAGCGCGGTCGAACGGGCCGAGTCGGGCTGCGACCGGAAGATGGCCGTCGAGGCGGACCGCGCCCTGGACGCCCGGGACGCGCTGACCCGCCTGTGGGACGGCCTGTTCAAGGGCGTGGGGGCCGTTCCGACCTGGTTCACCGACTGGTTCAAGCGTGAGCCGGACGCGATGCACATCCGCAGCTACCAGCCGCTCGCCGTCGACGGGGTGTTGCAGACCCCCGCGTACGCGACCGCCCTGCTGGACGGAAATGAGGGAGCGGCCGACACGCGAATGGTGCGGCAGAAGATTCTCACGCGGAGTGAGCCGGAGCCGCCCAATCTGCTGTGCGTTATCGACGAGTCGGTGCTCTATCGGGACATCGGCGGGAGGGGTGTCATGCGCGATCAGCTCGGACATCTGGTCGCGTTGTCATCACACCGGGTGAGAATTCAGATTGTCCCGTGCGTCCAGCATGGAGGGCTGTCCGGGCCGTTCGTGATAGGTACCTTCGCGGGTGGGAACGAGGTAGCATACAGGGATGGTGTTCTGCGTGGTGAGACGACCGTCGACCGTGAGGACATCATTCGTCTCGGGGAGATTTTCGCATTGATTCAGGCTCATGCCTATCCCCTCGGGCAGTCGATCGAACTCATTAAAAGGGTGGCGGCGGAAAAATGGAGTTGAACAACGCGCGGTGGCGGAAGTCCTCGCGCAGCGGTGACAACGGCGGCCACTGTGTGGAGGTCGCTCGGGTTTCGGCGGTGGTGGCGATTCGGGACAGCAAGGATCCGGGTGGGCCCGCGTTGCTGGTGAGCAGTGCGGGGTTCCGGCGGCTGGCCGAGGAGATCCGGGGCCGGTAGGTCCCGGCGGGCACGTCGCGCATGCCGGGTGGGGACGCGCCGGCAGCGGGCTCACGCCTGGGCGGCTTTGGGCGGCGGCGAGGTCGAGCGGGGCGGACCCGATCACGGTGCTCTCGCCGCCGGCCAGGGTGAGCAGCCCGTCGATCAGCCGCTCGTGCCGGCCGTGTGGCGGCCGGGCTGTGGCGACTAGCGGAGGTGGTGGAAGGTCGGCTTCGGGTGCATGAGGAAGTCGTGGTGCGAGATGTTCCACGCGTATGCGCCCGCCATGCCGAACGCCACCACGTCCCCGGGCCGGAGGGCCGGAACGGTGACGTGGCGGGCGAAGACGTCCTTGGGGGTGCACAGTTGCCCCACCAGCGTCGCGCGCCCGGCAGGCGGGCCGCTGGAGGCGGGGACGGCGAACGGCTGGTCGTGGCCCTTGGTGACGGGCGTGCGCAGATGGTGCGTCCCGCCGCGCAGGATCGCGTAGGTCTCGCCGTGGGTGGTCTTCACGTCCAGCACGTCCGTCACGTACCAGCCGTGGTAGGCGGTGACGGCCCGTCCAGGCTCGATCCTGAGCCGGACGGTGCCGTCCCTGGGGAGGCCGCGCCCGTAGGCCGTCCAGTCGAAGCGGGCTTCTGGGGAGCGGTAGTCGACCGCCATGCCGCCGCCCACGTTCACCTCTGGGCGGCGGACGCCGCGCGCCGCGAGCCAGGGCAGCGCCCAGTCGGTGACCTGCCCGGCGAGGTCGAGCATCGTGGGCGCGTCCAGGCCGGACGCCAGGTGCGCGTGGACGCCGCGCAGCCGGATGCCGGGCGTGCGGGCGATCTCATGCGCGCACGCGTCCAGCGTGTCCTCGTCCATGCCGAACGGGCCGCTCATCGTCAGGGCCGCACCGGGAAGCGCGATCGCGAGGTTGGCGCGCAGCAGGACGTCCACGGGACGCCCGGACGCGAGTTCGGCCAGGCGTGCCGGTTCGTTCGGGCTTTCCACGTGGATCCGCTCCACGGCCAGCCGCATGGCGAGTGCGATCTCGTCGTCCGATTTTCCGGGGCCGCCGTAGGCGAGGCGGACGTTCGGCAGAGTCTCGCGCACGTGGGCGAGTTCGCCGCCGGACGACACTTCGAGGCCGTCCACATGGGGTTCCAGCGTCCGCAGGATCTCCGGGTCCGGATTGGCCTTCGCCGCGTAGAAGAGCTCCACCGGGCCCAGCGCGGCGCGGATCGCGGCGGCGTGCGCGCTCAGGCCGCGCAGGTCGTACACGTAGGCGGGGTAGCGATCCAGGCGCCGCACATAGGCGGCGACATGTGCAGGCAGGTGCACGGACGGCGCCGCCTCAACCAGGGAACGGCGTGGACGGGGCGAGCGGGTTGGCGACCTGTACGTAGACGGCCTCCCGGTCGGCGGTACGGCCCCAGCGGGCGCGCAGGTTCGCCTTCGCGGGGATCGGAACCCCGGCCAGCAGCGCGCGCATCTCCGGACGGTCCGACGCGGACGCGAAATGGCGGCGGGCGGTCGGCCACAGGTCCCCGTCCAGCTCCGGATGCAGATCGGCGACGGCGGCGGCGATCTCGGCCAGATGGTTCACGAGCAGGCAGTAGACGACGCGGTTCCAGCCGCGCCCAGGTTCGTAGGTCAGCGCCTCCCGCACCCGGGACGGCAGGCCCGCCGTCGCCTCGTCCCAGCGTCCGGAGGCGAGCTTGGTCCCCTCCAGGTCGCGGAAGACGGCCCGGATCGGCATCCCGTCGGCGTCCACGGAGACCAGGACGTTCTGGAGATGCGGTTCGAGGATCACGCCGTGGTCCAGGTAGGCGTGCAGCACCGGCGGCGCAACCCGCGCCACGTAGGCGTCCCACCAGGCCAGTGCCCCGTCGGGGGTGGCGAGAGCGGGCAGCCCGCTCAGGACCGTCCCGTACGGATCGGCCAGGGCGCCCGCCAGTAGGGGAGTGCCGGACAGGCCGCCGACGCCCTGGCGGAGGATCACGCCGAGCCCCTCGAACAGGCGCGGATCGGCCAGTGCCACACTGCGGTACGCGGGCTCGCCTAGAAGGACGCAACCATCGAAGCGCTTCCCCAGCGCCGCGAAGACGGGACCGAGCAGCCGGTTTAGGACCACCGCGCCGGACAGCTCGTACCACGCGTTCTTGCGCACGCAGTTGGTGATGCGCACGTCCAGGCTGAACTTGCAGAACACGTCCGCCGCTGGGACGTAGACCGTTCGGACCGAAGACGTGGCGACCACCTCTGGCCCGGACGGCCCGAGGTCCTGGACGAGCCCCTCGCCGAGTGCGCGACGCAGCACCGGACGGTCGTCCAGTAGAGAGAGCTGCCACGGATGCGCGGGCAGTAGCCGATGCCCCGCAGGGACACGCGGCCCGAGACGCTCCAGCGACGCGAACGCCTCCGCGTCGCCCTCCTCGGCGAGCAGCTCCTCCCGCACGGCGAGCCAGTGCGGCCTGAACCGGGCCCGCGCTTCCGGCGCATAGGGAAGCCATCGCGCGACGTCCCCCTGCCGGGCCTTAGGCGACGGATGGAACCGATGCCCCGCCACCATGGCCTGCTCCGACTCGACATAGCGTCCGATCCGCTCCGGCAGACCGGCCTCCGGCTCACGCGCGCGCTGCCCTGCGCGTGCACCGGGCGTACTGGGCGAGCCGTCCCCGCCATCTGGGCCGTCCGCGTCGTCCGCGTCGTCCGCGTCGTCCGCGTCGTGTGCGTCGCGTGCGCGCAGGATGGCGACGAGCGCGGCGTGGCTGTCGCCGACCTGCGCCAGGAACTCGGGGTTGGCTCGGCCGGTCGCCAGTTCCAGCTCTCCGGCGACCAGGTCCGCCAGCCGGTCCCATCCGGCGGCGATCCATCCGCCGTCCCCGCGCCGCTCCTCGTAGGGCGGCGTCAGGCGCCAGGTCGGGCCGGCCGGGGGACGGGCGAGGCCGGCGCGCAGCAGCACCCCCGCGCGGGGGAGCCGGACCACGAGGCGCCCCCCGTCCGGCCACACCTGTCGATCGGGCGCGCAGACCTCTCTGACCAGGCAGTTGAGCAGCGCGGTGGCGGTGGCGTCGGCGGCGCACAGCGCCCGTTTCGTCAGCAGCACGTTCCGTCCCGAAGGTAGTTGGGCCCGAGCGGGCCGTAGTGCTTGTTGATGTCGGCCGCGCCCGTCCTGGCCTTGTCGACGAGGGTCCCGGCGGTGACCATGGCCTTTCCCGGCAGGCGCGCCGCGTCCAGGGTGCGGGCGCGCAGGAACGCGTCCTGTGGGCCGAGCGCCGCGTCGAGCCGGTCGCGGACCATCGCCAGACCGGTCCGCAACGGCAGCAGGCCCCGTTCCGCCAGCCCGAACGCGGGCGCGGCGGCGCACAGGTGCAGGGTGATGGTGACGAAGACGCGCGCGAGGGCCTCCGGGTCGCGCGTCGTCATCCGCCGGTCGATGAGGCCACCCGGGTCGGCGCCGTCCCTGTCCCCGTCCCTGTCACCGTCCCCGGGCCCGAGCCGCTCCCGCAGCCGGACGGGATCGATCAGCGTCCCGTCATAGTCCTTGACCAGCAGGCGAAGCAGACCACCCGCACCGTCGCCGTCGGTGCCACCGGACAGGACCAGTGACACGTTCTGCTGATGCGCCTCCAGCGCGATTCCATAGCGGAAGAGCGCGACGTTCAGGGTCAGCAACGCGTCCAGGTAGGCGCCGAAGAGGGACGGCACATCCCAGCGTTCGATCACGCACCCGCCCTCCGGAGCCTCCGCCAGCAGGGCTGCGACCGGCACCACGTGCGCCCGCGCGGTCTGCTCGGGGAAGCGCCGGACCAGGTAGCCCAGGAGGGGAGATCCGGCGTGGCCATAGGTCTGTTCGTCAGCGAGCAGCAGTGGAAGGTCCGGTTCGTGTGCGACCACGCGGCGCAGGATCCGTTCCGTGAGAGCACCGTCCGGCAGCGTGCCCGGCACGATCGTCCGACGGTTGCGCAGGCCGAGCGTGCTCGTCGGCAGCGGCATCTTCAGGTGCGTGAACGGCCCCGCCACCACGGTTCGCATCGACAGCGTGGGGACGACCTGGAGGAACGGTTCCGCGTCGACCGTCACGCCCGGCAGCTCCTTGAGGAAGGGCGCGGTCAGCGGATGCACGGGGAACATCGTCCGACCGTCCGGCCCGTCCGGCCACCAGTCCGGACGCACGCCCGCCAGCGTCGCCTCACAACGCGGGACCGTCGCCCACCGCAGCGGGAACACCGGCCCGAACTCCGGCGCGTGCCGGTTCAGGTCGGCCCTGCTCAGTCCGGCCCGGGAGCGTCCCGTCGGGTGGACGGGATGGTCGGTGAACGCGGCGAGCGTCTCGTAGAAGGGGCCCGGCCCGCGCCGCAGCTCCTCGGGGACCCGTCCCAGCCGCCGCAGCACCGCCGGACGCTCCTGCTCATGCAACCGCAGCGTCGCCAGCGCGGACTCGCACTCCCGCTCGAACGCCGCCACGTCGTCACGCGGATCGGCCAGCGCCCGCACGGCAGCGAACACCTCGTCCAACCGCAGCCCTTGGCCTGGGTCCACGATCAGATCCGCGAGGAACCCGGGGCGCGCGTCCAGCAGCCGTACGGGCAGCCCCGCCAACCGGAGCAGCCGCCGGTCGCGGTCGACGAAGCCCCGCAACCCCGCGTAGTCCTCGCGCACGAGCGCGTCCAGAACCCGCGCGGCCAGCACGCCCTCGCCCCCCGACACCCCTTCGCCGCCCTCCGCGGTCACGCGATCGTCCACGAGTGGGCGGCGCGGAATCGGGCGATGGCGGCCTCGATGCCGTCCGCGTCCGGCCCGATCGCGCGGATCGTGCCCAGGTAGTCCCGGTTGGTGCGGGTCAAGGGGAAGGTGTCGCCGACGGCGCGCTGTGGCCGGTACGCGACGCGTACGGCCCCATCGGTCACCTCCATGGGGCCGGGGGCGCCGGTGAGCGTGCCCGCGCGGTCGGCGATGACCGCCTCGGCCACCGCGTGCCGCCGGGACCGCGGCCGGGGCCGTTCCGCGTCCAGCCGTTCGCCCAGGTGGACGCGGAGGATCTGCTCGAACAGCGGAACGCCCAGCAGGTCGGCCATCAGGAAGTCGCAGTGGTCGCCGATGAGCCGGTAGTTGACCTCGATGATCCGGGCGCGTCCTTCGTGCACGACGAACTCGGTGTGGCACGCGCCGAACCCCACGCCCAGCCGCTCGAGCTGCGCCAGCACCTGCCCGGTCTCCGGCGGCGGGGGAGCCCATTCCAGGCGCTCCTCGATGAAGTACGGCGGCGGCGACATCCTCGTGCGGAACGACCCCAGCACGCGCAGCTCGCTGCCGTCACCCAGCGTCTCCAGCGTGTGCAGCGCGCCCGGAAGATACTCCTCGGCGATGAGCGGATCGTCCCGCCGAGCCCGGATCTCGTCGCGCCGTGCGGCCAGCTCACGCGCGTCGCGCACGAGGAAGACGTCCTCGCTGGCCACGCCCTCTCGCGGTTTGAGGACGAGCGGGTAGGGCGCGCCGTCCGGCACCCCGTTCCCGTCCGGATCCGCCGCGAACACCGGATCGAGGCCCGCCAGGTGACCGCGCATGAGCGACTTGTTCTTGGCCCGGGTCGCCGCCCGCCAGTCCTTGGCGGGCAGCCCGGAATAGGCGGCGGCCAGCGCCGCGGGCGCCTGGAGGAAGTCGCTGTTGGAGAACACCGCCGCGGGCGCCGCCGCGCACGCGATGATCTCCCGGAAGTCGGTGACGTCGCATTCGACGACCGTGCGGTCGGCTCCGGCATGGGCGGCCGGACGGTCGGTGAGGAGGACCACGTCCAGCCCGAGCCGTTGGGCGGCCGGCAGGAACCCGTACGTCACCGAGTCGGTCGCCTTGCCGGCGACGAGACAGAGCGAGGCGGCCACGGCCACCCTTCCACATCGAGGTCAGTGAGGTAAGGCTTGCCTAACTCGAAGACCATAGTGGCGGGGGGCCGGAGCGCGTGCAAGAACGATGACACCGCGTGTCCCGGCGCGTCCGGCTTTCGAGAGGATGGGGCCATGGACCTCCTCGACCGGTGGATCGCGCTGGCCGGACCGCAGACCCGGCACATCGGCGCCGAGCTGGACGCCCGCTACGCCGAGCCGCACCGCCGCTACCACACCCGCGAGCACCTCACCGCCGTCCTCGACCTGGTGGACGAGCTGGCCGGCGACGCCGCCGAGCCCGACGCCGTCCGGCTGGCGGCCTGGTTCCACGACGCCGTCTACGACCCCGAACGCGCCGACAACGAGGAACGCAGCGCCCGGCTCGCCGCCCGCATGCTCGCCGACACCGACCTGCCGGACGCGACCGTCACCGAGGTCGTCCGGCTGGTCGAGCTCACCACCACGCACGCTCCCGAGCCCGCCGACCGCAACGGCCAGGTGCTCTGCGACGCCGACCTGGCCGTCCTGGGCACGGACCCGGCCCGCTACGCCGCCTACGCGGCGGCCGTGCGGGAGGAGTACGGGTTCGTCCCCGACGAGTTCTTCAAGGCTGGACGCGCCGAGGTCCTCCAGGGCCTCCTCGCCCTGCCCGTCCTCTTCCACACGCCCGCCGCCCAGGAGCGCTTCGAGCAGCGCGCCCGGCACAACATCGAGACCGAACTACTGCTGCTCAACGCATGAGACGGCCCGTCCCAAGGCAGGCGGCGCGGCCTGTCCCTAGGCAAGCGTGGCGGCCTGTTCCTAGGCAAGCGTCGCGGGCCGCTCCAGCGTGGCCGGTTGTTCCAGCGTGGCGGGCCGCTCTAGCGTGGCGGGCCGTTCCAGCGTCGCGGGTCGCTCCGGGCGGCGTGACCGCACGACCTTCCGCCGGCGCAGCCCGGCGCAGGTCAGCCGCGACAGCAGCTCCTGGCAGCCCACGGCCTGGGCCCCCAGCGTCAATGCCGACTCGTACAGCTCGGACGGCACGTCGTAGTGGTCGCGCTCGAACGCCCGAACCGGCATGCCCAGCCCCGCCGCGAACGCGTGCAGCTCCGCGAACGACATGTCGCTGATCATGTGCGACCACACCCGCCCACGCGCCGGCCACAACGGCGGATCGATCAGGATCACCACAACTCCAAAGGACACAGAGCCGATCTCGTACAGTGCCAGACAGTACGACATGCGAAGGGGCACGCAGATGGACGCAGCGGCATATATCACTGCCAACCGGGACCGGTTCGTCGCTGACCTCAAGGAATGGCTCGCGATCCCGTCGATATCCGGCGACCCGGCGCACGCCGGCGACGTGCGGCGTTCGGCCGACTGGCTCGCCGCCCACCTGAACGCCCAGGGGTTCCCGACCGTGGAGGTCTGGGAGACCGGGACGCCGCAGGCCCCCGGGCTCCCCTCGGTCTTCGCCGAATGGCCCGCCGCCGATCCCGCGGCGCCCACCGTCCTGGTCTACGGCCACCACGACGTGCAGCCCGTCGAGCCCCGCGCCGAGTGGGACACCGACCCGTTCACCCCCGTCGAGGACGGCGACCGGCTCATCGGCCGCGGCACCTCCGACGACAAGGGGCAGGTGTTCTTCCACACCCTCGGTGTCCGCGCCGGGCTGGCCGCGTCCGGCGCCGCCGCCCCGCCCGTCACGATCAAGATGCTGGTCGAGGGCGAGGAGGAGTCGGGCTCGGTGCACTTCGCCGGCCTGCTGCGCGCCCGCCGCGACCGGCTCCGCTGCGACGCGGTCGTGATCAGCGACACCACGATGTGGGCCGCGGACGTCCCCTCGATGTGCACCGGCATGCGCGGCCTCGCCGAGGTCGAGGTCACGCTCCGCGGGCCCGCCACCGACCTGCACTCCGGCTCGTTCGGCGGCGCCGTGCCGAACCCGCTGCACGCGATGGCGTCCCTGCTCGCCGCGCTGCACGACGCCGACGGCCGCGTCACCCTGCCCGGCTTCTACGACGACGTCGTCCCGCTGACCGAGGCCGAGCGCGAGCTCTTCGCCCGCCTCCCCTTCGACGAGGACGCCTGGCTGCGCACCGCCGGCGACAGCCGCGCCCCGCACGGCGAGCGCGGCTTCAGCACGCTCGAACGGATCTGGGCCCGCCCGACCGCCGAAGTCAACGGCCTGTGGGGCGGGCACACCGGCCCCGGCGGCAAGACGATCGTCCCGCGCGAGGCGCACGCCAAGATCTCGTTCCGGCTGGTCGCCGGCCAGGACCCGGTCACGGTCCAGGAGGCGTTCAAGGTCTGGGTGGACGAGCACACCCCGCACGGCGTCGCCGCCGAGGTGCGCGTCCCGGGCGGCGGCGTCCGGCCGTGCTTCTCGCCGATCGACTCGCCCGGCGTCCGGGCCGCGCGGCGCGCGATGGAGCGGGCGTTCGGCACCGAGGTGCTGTTCACCCGCGAGGGCGGCAGCGGCCCCGAGGCCGACCTCGCCGACATCCTGGACGCCCCGCTGATCTTCGTCGCCGTCGGCCTCAACGGCGACCGCATCCACGCGCCGAACGAGAAGGTCGAGCTCCCGCTGCTGCTGAAGGGGGCCGAGGCGGCGGCCTACCTGTGGGAGGAACTCGCCACCGCGCTGCGCTGACCAGAAGGCCGGCGGGCGCCCGCCGCGCCCGCCACCAGGCAGGACACCCGACCGGCACCCGGATGAAGGAGATCGAGACACGTGACCGAGACGCCCCTCGAATGGCTGGCCCTGGCGCGAGGCACCCTTGACCGGGTCGCCCTGCGCCGCCGGGACGACGCCTGGCTGAAGACGGCCTGGGCGGACCCGCGCACCCGGGTGCTGGTGGTCGAGGACGGGCGCTCGCTCGTGTCGCACGACCCGGACCCCGCGCTGGTGTTCGTCCCGCCAGGGGACGCGCCGCCCGGCGACCGCTGGCTGCTCGGCGTCGACCCGGCCGGCGTCGCCTACTTCGGGACCGCCGCCCCGCTGCCGGCGATCGAGGGGACCGAACCCGCCGGGCTCCGCCGCGTCGGCGCGCTGCTGAACGACCGCGACTCGGGCCTGCTCACGTTCGTCGTCGCGCTGGAGCACTGGCACGCGACCCACCTGTTCTGCCCGCGCTGCGGCGCACCGACGGAGGTCAGGTCGGCCGGCCACGTGCGCACGTGCACCGAGGACGGGTCCGATCACTTCCCCCGCGTCGACCCCGCCGTGATCATGCTGGTGACCGACGCGGCCGACCGGATCCTGCTGGCCCGCGGCCCGCAGTGGCCCGCCGACCGCCGGTCCATCCTGGCCGGGTTCGTCGAGCCGGGGGAGTCCCTCGAACAGGCCGTCGCCCGCGAGGTGATGGAGGAGGTCGGGCTCGCGGTCCGCGACGTCCGCTACCTGGGCAGCCAGCCGTGGCCGCTGCCGCGCAGCCTCATGCTGGGCTTCACCGCGAAGGCCGACGGCGACGTCCCGCTGCGCCCCGACCCCGAAGAGATCCTGGACGCCGCCTGGTACACCCGCGCCGAACTGCGCGAGGCCGTCGAGGCGGGCGAGATCGTCGCCCCCGGCCCGCTGTCCATCGCCGCCCAGCTCATCATGCGCTGGTACGGCGGCGAACTCCCCAACATGCCGCACTTCTGAGCGCGCGGCGCCCCGAGCGCGGTGTCCTGAAACCGTGGTTTTCGGGCGCGACGTCTGAGCGCGGCGTCTGAACGCACCAAGGCCCGCCGCCCCGTGCCGGGACGGCGGGCCTTGGCGGGGTGGCGTCAGCCCTCCGAGGCCAGCTCGGCGAGATGGCGCTTGACCTCCTTGGCGCTGGGGTTGGTGAGGACGATCGTGTCGCCGATGGTGACGGTCGGGACGGTCTGGTTCCCGCCGTTGACGCTCATCACGAACTCGGCCGCCGCCGGGTCGCGCTCGATGTCGACCTCCGCCATCTCGATGCCGTCGCGGGCGAGCTGGCTCTTCAGCCGCCGGCAGAACCCGCACCACGTGGTCGTGTACATGGTCAGCTGCCCGGTGGGGCCCTTGGCCCGCTGGGTGGTCGGCGTCGCCATCGGTGCGTCGTCTCCCTCGTTCAAATGATCTGTTTAATACCGCGTAAAGAAGAACATACGATCTCCGGCCCGCATTCCGGAGGTTATCCACAGTGGTGCGCCGTGCGGATCCGGTCGGCGGCGGCTGCAAGGATGGGGGCATGTTGGCTGAAGGGGTGCTGGAGGGCCTGGACCCTGACCAGCGCGAGGTCGCCGAGGCGGTGCGCGGTCCGGTGTGCGTGCTCGCGGGCGCCGGCACCGGCAAGACCAGGGCGATCACCCACCGGATCGCCTACGCCACGCTGACCGGCGTCGTCGCGCCGCAGCGGGTGCTGGCCGTGACGTTCACCAACCGGGCCGCGGCCGAGCTGCGCGGGCGGCTCCGCGAGCTCGGCGCGCCGGGCGTGCAGGCCCGCACCTTCCACGCCGCGGCGCTGCGCCAGCTCACCTACTTCTGGCCGCGCGTCGTCGGCGGCGAGCCACCCAAGATCATCGACTCCAAGATCGGCCTGGTCGCGGACGCCGCGCGGTCCTGCCGGCTCTCGTTCGGCCGCGGCGAGCTGCGCGACATCGCCGCCGAGATCGAGTGGGCCAAGGTCACCCAGAACCGCCCGGAGGACTACGCCGCCGCGGTCGCCGCGTCCGTCCGCAAGACGCCCGCCGACGTGATCGACGTCGCCCGCGTCTACGCGATGTACGAGCAGCTCCGCCGCGAGCGCAACCTGCTCGACTTCGAGGGCATGCTCGAGCTGACCGCCGCCGTGCTCACCGAGCACCGCGAGGTGGCCCGGCAGGTCCGCGAGCAGTACCGCTACTTCGTCGTCGACGAGTTCCAGGACGTCAACCCGCTCCAGAAGCTGCTGCTCGACACCTGGCTCGGCGACCGCGACGACCTGTGCGTGGTCGGCGACCCCAACCAGACGATCTACTCCTTCACCGGCGCGAGCCCCGCGCACCTGCTCGGCTTCACCCGCGAGCACCCGGACGCCAAGCTCGTCAAGCTGACCCGCGACTACCGCTCCACGCCCCAGGTCGTCGGGCTGGCCAACGGCGTCATCGGCCAGGCCCGCGGCGCCGCGGCCCAGAGCTACCGGCTGGAGCTGGTGGCGCAGCGCCCGCCCGGCCCCGAGCCGATCTTCAACGAGTACGACGACGAGGTCGCCGAGGCCGACGACATCGCCCGCCGCGCCCGCAAGCTCGTCGACGAGGGCGTGCCCGCCCGCGAGATCGCCGTCCTCTACCGGATCAACTCCCAGTCCGAGAACTACGAGGCGGCGCTCGCCGCCGCCGGCGTCCCGTACGTGCTGCGCGGCGCCGAGCGGTTCTTCGAGCGCCCCGAGGTCCGCGAGGCGGTCATCCGGCTGCGCGGCGCCGCCCGCGCCGGCGCCGACGCCGAGACCGACGGCACCGGGCTGATCATGACCGTCCGGCACGTGCTGTCCGGCGCGGGCTTCAGCGACCGGGCTCCCGAGGGCGCCGGCGTCGCCCGCGCCCGCTGGGAGTCGCTGGCCGCCCTCGCCCAGCTCGCCGAGGACATGGCCGCCGCCGACCCGCGCGCCGCGCTGCCCGAGTTCGTCGCCGAGCTGGAGGAGCGCGCCGCCGCCCAGCACGCCCCGCCGCTCGAGGGCGTCACGCTGGCCTCCCTGCACGCCGCCAAGGGCCTGGAGTGGGACGCGGTGTTCCTGGCCGGGCTGGTCGAGGGCACCCTGCCGATCATCTACGCCGAGACGCCCGAGCAGATCGAGGAGGAGCGCCGCCTGCTCTACGTCGGCGTGACCCGCGCCCGTGCGCACCTGTCGCTGTCGTGGGCGCTGTCGCGGTCGCCCGGCGGGGCTCGGCGCCGCCGCCCGTCCCGCTTCCTCGACGGGCTCACCGGCAAGACCACCACGCACACCCCGGCCCGCGTCGACCGCGGCAAGCGCCGAGGCGCCAAGGGCCCGCAGCCCTGCCGCGTCTGCGGCCGGCCGCTCACCGCCGCCGTCGAACGCAAGCTCGGCCGCTGCGAGGACTGCCCCGTCGAGCTCAACGAGGAGCTGCTCATCGCCCTCAAGGAGTGGCGCGCCGGCGTCTCGTCCGAGCAGCGCGTCCCCGCCTACGTGGTCTTCACCGACGCCACCATCCAGGCCATCGCCGAACGCGACCCCGGCTCCCTGGAGGAGCTGGCCCAGATCCCCGGCGTCGGCAAGGTGAAGATCGACAAGTACGGCGCCGCCGTCCTGGCCCTCTGCGGCCCCTGACCCCCGGGCGCCCGGTGCCCGGCCCCCGCGCCCCGCGCCGCCTCGCGCCCGCGCACCGCCCTCTCGCACCCTCGCGCCACCGCGTCCACCAGGTGCGGGAGGGGTGAGACACCGCTCACAGGGGCCCCTTTGGGAGACTGGCCGCTGTGAAGGAGACTCTGAAGGCACTGATCGACCTGCTGGACCTCGAGCAGATCGAGAACGACATCTTCCGCGGGCGCAGTCCCGAGGACCGCCAGCAGCGCGTCTTCGGCGGGCAGGTCGCCGGGCAGGCGCTGGTCGCCGCGGGCCGCACCGTGCCGGTGAACCGGCCGGTGCACTCGCTGCACGCCTACTTCATCCGGCCCGGCGATCCGCTGGTCCCGATCGTCTACACCGTCGACCGGGTCAGGGACGGGCGGTCCTTTACCACCCGCCGGGTCACCGCGATCCAGCACGGCAAGGCGATCTTCACGCTGTCGGCGTCGTTCCAGATCGTCGAGGACGGCCCGCACCACCAGGCCGCGATGCCCGCCGCGCCCGAGCCCGAGACGCTGCCGCACGCGCTGGAGCGGCTGACGCCGCTGTTCGGCGAGCGGGTCGCGGCCGAGTTCGTGAACCGGCGCCCGTTCGATGTGCGGCACGCCAGCCCGCTCACCTGGGAGGCGGCCGGCGACGCCGAGCTCGCCACGCCCGAGTCGACGGTGTGGCTGAAGGTGGACGGCGAGCTGCCCGACGACCCGCTGCTGCACGTGTGCCTGATGACCTACGCCTCGGACATGACCCTGCTCGACACCGTGCTGCTCAACCACGGCCTGGCCTGGGGCGACAAGCGCACGATGGGGGCCAGCCTCGACCACGCGATGTGGTTCCACCGGCCGTTCCGCGCCGACGACTGGCTGCTCTACTACCAGGACACTCCGTTCGCGGGCGGCGCGCGCGGCCTGGCCAGGGGGCAGGTCTTCACCCGTTCCGGCGAGCTGGTGGTGTCGGTGATGCAGGAGGGGCTCGTCCGCGTCTCCGATTCCTGACGGCCGCGGGCGGGGCGAGTGAGGTCACCCACAAAACCGCAGGTCAAAAATATCTTGATTGATTCGCCGCAGTCGCCGTACTCTCGATGCGAGCAATCAAACGGCCCGGCCCCCGGATCTTCATCCGGTGACGGGCCCCGATGAGCCAGGAAGGTGGTGTGCATCCGGTGAACAACGCATTGATGAACAAATCAGGCCAGTCCTGGATGCCCGCCTGCCTCGGCGATTCGGCGAGGCCCGCCTTCGCGTCCGCCCCGGCACCGCTGAACGGTGTGGGCAAGCGCTATGGCGGCGCGGCATGGATGCACGAGTCCGACATGGTCGAGGGACGCTTCGGCGACCTCGCCCTGCGACTGCGTGATCTACGCGACGAGCAGCGAATCCAGGACGAGCAGGGCGGAAGTGTCTTCGCGCACAACGGCGAAGCCAATCTTCCGCAGGCTCCGGCCACGGCCCACACGGCCGCCGCTTCCCTGCGGAGTGGCGCGTCGGGTCCGTACCCCTGGAGGCCACCGGTCTAGCAAGACACCGGCAAGCCCCCAGGCCGCGGATCCGTAACCGGATCCGCGGCCTTCTTTATTTGCCCGGACTACCTACCGACACGACCCGTTGATATTCAACGAGAGGAACCAGGGTGACTGTGATGCAGGGGGCTCTCGCAGTAAGCGAAGAGGACCTCACGCTTCCGTGCCGGACCGACCCGGAGCTGTTCTTCGCCGAGGCGCCCGCCGACGTCGAGCTCGCCAAGGCCCTGTGCCTGGAGTGCCCGCTCCGCAAGGAGTGCCTCGCCGGTGCTCTCGAGCGCAACGAGCCCTGGGGCGTCTGGGGCGGCGAACTGTTCGTCCGCGGCGTGATCGTGCCGCGCAAGCGCCCGCGCGGCCGTCCGCGCAAGCACCCGGTGCCGGACGAAGTGGCCGTGTGAGGCCCTGATGCCCGTCATGCCGGAACTCCGCCGTTCCACGTCCGGGTGTGCGGTCCCCGCGCGGGGACCGCACACCCGGGCCGCGAGGAAGAACACGATGATGATGCTCGACCAGGAACCGTCCCGTGAACGAATACGGGGCCTGACCGAGGAGGCCGAGCGGCTCCAGCGGGCCGCGCGAGTGCGCGCCGTGCGCCGGGCCCGCCGGGACGCCCGCACGCGGGCCGCCCGCGTGCGCCGCGCCCTGCTCGCACCGACCTCCGCCGGGGAGCCGTACGCGCCCGGTCGCTGACCACGAATCTGCGCCCAGGCAGAACGGGCGGTGAGGACCGGTCCGACAGAAGATCCGAACCGACAGGAGATCCGAACCGCCAGGACCGTCCACCGGACCGATCCGAAACCGATCTGTCAGAGATCAGCCCGTCCGAATCCGCTACTCGGCCCGTACGGTCGCAGGCCCTGGTGCCCGTCCTTCTTGGATGGTTTGGCGGGCCGCGCGCCTCCCGGCGGGCCTCCCGCACGGCCGGTGTCTCCCTTACCGGACGTGTGTGAACGGGGCCCCGCGCACCTCATCAGTGCGCGGGGCCCCGCTGCTCGTCTCTGCCGCGCGTCCAGGCGGCGCCGGTGGCGCGGGCGGCGCGGGCGGTCAGCCGACCAGCTCGCCGTCGGCCTCGTCGGCGTCGTCGGCGAAGCCGGGAATCCACTTCAGGGACTCGGCGCGGGCCGGGATGTCGCATTCGAGCTGGCAGAGCACTCCGGTGCCGGCCGACAGCACCCGGTGCACGATCACGTACTCGGCCGGCAGGTTGAGCTGCCGGACGACGTTGGTCGGACGCAGGTCGGTGACCCGGGCGGCCATCCCGCGCAGCCACTCGCGGCTGAACGCGAAGGTCTCGTTGACGAACGGCTCGGTGATCGGGGCCAGGAAGGCCTGGAGCGACTCGGTGTCGATGTCGACGCCCTCGCGGATGAAGTCCTCGTCCCGCAGCGCGTCCTCGATCTCGGTGATGTCGGACATGGTGCCGATGCGCAGCAGCCGTCCCATCCGGTGCAGGAAGTCGGCGGGGATCCGGTCGACGGCGCCGAAGTCGAGCACGCCGAGGCGGCCGTCGGCCAGGAGCCGGAAGTTGCCCGGGTGCGGGTCGCCGTGCAGCAGTCCCGCGCGCTGGGGGCCCGACAGCAGGAACCGGCAGTACAGCAGCGCGGCGTGGTCGCGGGTCTCCTGCTCACCGTCGCTGATGATCTTGGACAGCGGGGTGCCGTCGATCCACTCGGTGACCAGCACGTTCCCGGCCTGCGCCACCACCTCGGGGACGTAGAAGTCGGGGTCGTCCAGGAACGCCTCGCGGATTGTGGTCTGCGAGGCGGCCTCGATGGTGTAGTCGAGCTCCTCGACCACCCGCTCCTTGAGCTCGGCGAGCATCGACTTGACGTCCAGGCCCGGCATCAGGATGCCGAACAGCCGGCCGAGCCGGGCGAGCTGATTGAAGTCGCTGATCAGCGCCTTGCCGGCGCCGGGGTACTGCACCTTGACCGCGACCTCGCGGCCGTCGGCCCACACGGCCCGGTGCACCTGGCCGATCGACGCCGCCGCGGCGGGCTGGTCGTCGAACGACTCGAACCGGTCGCGCCACTCGGCCCCGAGGCCCTCGGTGAGCACCTTGTGCACGGCGGAGGCCGGCAGCGGCGGCGCGGCCTCCTGGAGCTTGGTCAGGGTCGCCCGGTACGGGCCGGAGATCTCGGGCGGCAGCGCCGCCTCGAAGATCGACAGCATCTGGCCGAGCTTCATCGCGCCGCCCTTGAGCTCTCCGAGGACCTTGAAGAGCTGTTCGGCGGTGCGCTGCTGGATCTCGACGGCGACCGCCTCGGCCGGCCTGCCCAGTGTGCGTTTCCCGACGCCCAGGGCGGTGCGCCCGGCGAATCCGAGGGGGAGGGACGCCAGCTTTGCTGACCGCGTCACCGCGCGGCGGGGGAGATCGCTCACGGACCCCATTGTCGGTGATTCGGTCTCGTTCGCGCCACAACGACTCAAAGTATTCCTCACCCGCCGGACCGGTGCGCGGCACCGACCTGCGGCAACGGCGTAAGTGTGCGCTTTCTCACGCCCGGCCGAAGGTGGCCTCGGTGACATTCGGTACGGTGCGCCCCATGTCCGAGAAGCTGTCTGATGCGCTCCTGGTCGACCGTCGTTCCGATGGAATCGCCGTTCTCACCTTGAATGATCCAGATCGTCGGAACGCGATGTCCGACGAGATGACCGCGGCCTGGCGGACCGCCATCGCCACCCTGCGAGCCGACGCGGGCCTGCGCTGCGTGGTGCTGACCGGCGCGGGCAGCGCCTTCAGCTCGGGCGGCGACCTGTCCTGGCTCGCGGACAAGAACGCCGGGACGGTGCCCGCGCTGCGCGACCGGATGCTGGAGTTCTACCGGACGTGGCTGGCGATCCGCGACCTGGAGGTGCCGACCGTCGCCGCCCTCAACGGGCACGCCGTCGGCGCCGGGCTCTGCCTCGCGCTCGCCTGCGACCTGCGGTACGCCGCCGAGGACGCCAAGCTCCTCGTCCCGTTCACCGCGCTCGGCCTGCACCCCGGGATGGCCGCGACCTGGCTGCTGCCCGAGGTCGCCGGGCTGCCGCTGGCCCGCGAGATGCTGTTCACCGGCCGGGCCGTCACCGGCACCGAGGCCGCGTCGTCCGGGCTGGTCAACCGGGCCGTGCCCCGCGACCGGACGCTCGCCGAGGCGCTCTCGGTGGCCGAGCTGATCGCCGCGCAGGCCCCCATCGCGACCCGGCTCACCAAGGTCGCGCTGTCGGCCGGCGGCCACAGCGGCATGGACGCGGCGCTGCGCTGGGAGTCGCTCGCCCAGCCGGTCACCATGACATCCCGGGACATGCTGGAGGGCATCACCGCCCAGCGGGAGCGGCGCCGTCCCGAGTTCACCGGAGAGTGACAGCGCCGAGAGGACCGCGGTTCGACCCTCTCGATATGCAGTCACGCTATGTTACTGATCGAATACCAGTAGGAACTCCGCGCCATCGGGGACCGCTTCCTTGACCTTTTCGGGCGGTCCCCGGTGGCGCGTCGCCATCTCGCGCCCGGACGGCCCGAGTGGCCCGCGAGACGTCGGGCCGAACGGTGCCGACAGGCCCTGGAGGAAGCCCGGGAAGCGTCCGTGTGTCGGCGCGGAAAGGGTTTGGACAACAGGTGGAAACCGTTTGCCCTTAGGTAAAAAGACTGGGGTTGACCTGGGGTGATGTCAAACACCCCCTGTGGAGGACGCAAATTTTTAGGTACGGTTCTGACGTGCCCCCAAATGTTGAGGTCCGCCGCAGCAGCCGACGCCGGCGGACGGTGTCCGCCTACCGCGACGGGGACAAGGTGGTGGTGATGTTGCCGTCCCGGCTGAGCAAGGCCGAGGAGGAACAGTGGATCGCCACCATCCTCGAACGGCTCGCGGAAAGGGAACGACGTCGGCGTCCCAGCGACGCCGACCTCGAAGCACGGGCCCATGAACTCTCCCGCCGATATCTGTCCGGCCGCGCCGACCCGGTGAGCGTCCGCTGGGTCGCGAACCAGCGGACTCGCTGGGGTTCGTGCACCCCGGACGACGGCACCATCCGGCTGTCCACCCGGCTGCGCGGCATGCCCGCCTGGGTCGTCGACTATGTCCTGGTGCACGAGCTGGCGCACCTGCTGATCCCCGGGCACGGCACCGACTTCTGGGAACTGGTCGGCAGCTACCCCAAGGCCGACCGGGCACGCGGCTACCTGGAGGGCGTCACCGCCGCGGCGCACCTGCCGATGGACGCCGACCCGGCGGGCGACGAGCTCGCCCGCGACGACGACCTGCACCGCGGCGACGTCCTCCACCACGGGGACGACTACCAGCACGAGGTCGCCGGGTGACCGGCGCGGGCACCCGCTACGCCGCCGTCCTGTCCATGCCGGCCGGGACGCCCCGGGGGAGCGGCGGGGCGAGCGGTGGGGAGGCTCCGCCGGGGATCGACGCCGCGGAGTTCCGGCTCGCGCTGCTGGAGGACACCTACGAGGTCGTCGCGGGCCTCGAACTGGTGACGCCCGCGCTGGTCCTGCACCCGCCCGGCCAGCCGGACGCCGAGGCGGTCACCTGGCCGGGCACCGCGATCGTCCGCGAACCCACGCTGCCGCGCGCGTTCGCCGCCCTGCACGCCCTCGGCGCCGAGCAGGCCGCGCTGATCGCGCCGGACGCGCCCGACCTGCCGCCGCTGCTGCTCGGCAAGCTCTTCCGCGCGCTCGGCAGTGCCCCGGCCGCCGCCTGCCAGGCCGAGAGTGCCGGGGGCACGGGCCGCGGCGACGGGCTGGTGGCGCTCGCCGCCCGGCTGCCGCTGCCGGAGTGGCTGGCCGCCGCGCTGGAGGACGTCGATCTCGACACGCCCGACGCGCTGGGCCTGCTGCGGGCCGCCGCGCCCCGTCCCGGGCAGGTGCCGCAGGCGCCGAGCTGGCACCGGCTTCGCACCGCCGCCGACGTGCGGCTCCTCGATCCGGGCCTGGAGGGCTGGGAGAACACCCGCGCACTCCTGGAGGGCGACCCGCTCGGCCGCTGAGCCGGGCGGCCCGCCGTCCGGTCACCCTGAGTAGCCGTGTGGTCCGGCCGGTCGCCCTCGGACCGCTCGGCCGTTGGGCTGCTCAGCCCTTGAGCCCGGCGGCCCGTTCGACCAGGCGGCGGACGATGTCGTCGGAGGGCTCGGGCAGCGCGTCCACCGGGAACCAGCCGAGCGCGTCGGACTCGTCGCTGACCGCGTGCCGGGCGTTCTCCGGGGCGAACGCGACGTACTGGACGTCCAGGTGCCAGCTACCGCCCGGATGGCAGGGCACCGCGTGCCGGTCGAGCCGGATCGGCTCGGGACGCAGCCGCAGCCCCGCGATGCCCGACTCCTCGGTGGCCTCCCGCAGCGCCGCGGCGGCGAGGGACGCGTCGCCCGGCTCGCAGTGCCCGCCGAGCTGGAGCCACGCCTTGAGCTTGCGGTGCAGGGTCAGCAGCACCCGCGTGCCGGTGCCGTCGAGCACGGCGGTGCTGGCGGTGATGTGCCCGGGGGCGCATTCCCGCCAGAGCCCGTCGGGGTGGACGGCCAGGTGACGCAGGAACTCCCGGCGCTCCTCGTCCTGGACGGCGTCGGGCGCCTCCCACGCGGTCAGCACCCGCAGAGCGTCGGCGTGCAGCCGCCCCGCGGCGCCGTCCGGGCGGCTCATACCCGCCGCACGCGCGGGTACCGCGAATTGGCCGGGTGCAGGCGGCGCCGCTCCTGGTCGATCGGGCGCTGCCAGCACAGTCCGGCGCGGGCGACCCGCCGCCTGATCACGTTCGTGGACGAGCCGGGCTCGTACCGGCAGCCGCTCACTCGCGAACCTGCCCGGTACATCACGAGCGGGGCCCCGGCGCGCCGTCGTCCGGGCCCTTGCCCCCGCCATCCGCGCCGCCTCGCCCGTTCTCGTCGGGCTTGTCGGGCTTGTCGTCGCCCTCGGCAGCGCCGTCCTCGCTGGGCTTTCCAGGCTTGCCGGATGTGCCGTCGGTGCGGCCGATCTCGGGGTGATCGGCGGTGAGCGCGGAGATGTCGAGGTCGGACAGCCCCTCGATCTCGTCCTTGCCGTGCGCGAAGCCCTCGGGGTCGTCGAGATCGTCGGCGGTCGGCAGCAGGTCGGGGTGGTCCCACAGCGCGTCGCGGCCCTGCATGCCGCGCGCCTCGGTGAGCGTGCGCCACAGGACGCCCGCCTCGCGCAGCCGCCGGGGCCGCAGCTCCAGGCCGACCAGCGTGGCGAAGGTGCGCTCGGCCGGACCGCCGGTGGCGCGGCGCCGCCGGACGGCCTCCGACAGCTTCACCGAGCCGGGCAGCCGGCCCTCGGCGACCTGGTTGACCACGGTGTCGACCCAGCCCTCGACCAGCGCCAGCGCGGTCTCCAGGCGGGCGAGCGCCGCCTTCTGCCGGGGCGTCTCCTCGGGCTGGAGCGACAGCTCGCCGCCGAGCGCCTCCTGGATGGCCTCGGGGTTGTTCAGGTCGAGCCCCTGGACGGCCTGCTCGATGCCCGACAGGTCGACGGTGATGCCGCGCGCGTACTCCTCGACCGCGCCCAGCAAATGCGCGCGCAGCCACGGCACGTGGGCGAACAGCCGCTGGTGCGCGGCCTCGCGCAGCGCCAGGTAGAGCCGCACCTCGTCGCCGGACACCTCGAGGCCGGCGCCGAACGCGTCCACCCCGGCGGGGAGCAGCGCGCCGACACCGCCGGGGGCCAGCGGCAGGCCGACGTCGGCGGAGCCGGTGACCTCGCGGGCGAGCGCGCCGAGCGCCTGCCCGGCCTGGCCGCCGACCATCGCGCCGGCCATCTGCTTGACCATGCCGATCAGCGGGCCGGCCATCGCCTGCACGTCGGCGGGGATCTCGCCGCCGCCGAGCGCGCCGCCCATCGAGTCGACCATGCGGGACGCGATCGGGTCGCAGACCTTCGCCCAGACCGGCAGCGTCTGCTCGATCCACTCCGACCGGCTCCACGCCTGGGGGGTGCGGATGCCGGCGGGCAGCGTGGTGCCCTCGTCCAGCCACAGATCGGCCAGCCGCAGCGCCTCCTCGACCTGGCGCCGCTCGGCGTCCACGATCGAGGGGTCGCCCTGCTCGACGACCGAGTGCCGGGCGATGTTCTTGGCCAGATCCCAGTTCAGCGGGCCGCCCTCGGCGCCGCCGGCGCCCTGGCTGCCGAGCATGTCGGCGAAGCGGTGCAACATGTCGGCGAATTGCGACATGTCGCCGCCCATGGCCTTGAATGGATCCTGGGGCTTGTCGTCGTCTCCGTCGTCGCCTGGACGGTTGAAGCCGAAGGGATTGTCACTCATCGGTTTGCCCCTGGGATGCATGATGGGCTCATATCCGCAACGTTAGCCGGTCCCGGCGAAGTCGCGTACACAAGGAAGGGGGCACCCCCGTGGCAACGGGCAAGGTTCGCCCTCGGCGTAGCAAGGCCCCGGTGGTCGCCGTCACCGGGGCGGCCACAGGGGCGGGGCGGCTGCTGGCCGCCCGGCTCGCCGAGCGTGAGGAGATCCGCAAGGTCGTCGCGATCGACGGGCAGCGCGGAGATGTGCCGGACGTCACCTGGCGGGTCGTCGACATCCGCGATCCGCTGCTGTCCAACCGGCTCTCGGACGTCGACGTGATCGTCAACCTGGACGTCGAGCAGTCGCCCGAGGCCGACCCGCGCGAGCGCCGCACCCACAACGTGCGGGGCGCGCAGACGGTGGTGACCGCCGCCGCGGCGGCCCGGGTCCGCCGGGTGGTCCTGGTCACCAGCGCGATGGTCTACGGCGCGGGGCCGGGCAACGAGGTGCCGCTCCTCGAGGACGCCCCGCTGCTCGCCGAGGCCAACGAGAGCATCGCCGGCGACTTCCTGGAGATGGAGGACCTGGCCGCGAACGCGCCGGTCACCCATCCGGGCCTCGAGGTCACGGTGGTGCGCCCGGCGGCGCTGGTGGGGCCCGGCATCGACACGGTCGTGACCCGCCACTTCGAGTCGCCCAGGCTGCTGTCGGTCAAGGGCTGCACCACCGGCTGGCAGTTCTGCCACGTCGAGGACCTGGCCGCCGCCCTCGAACTGGTGGTCGTCGAGGACCTGCCCGGCCCGCTCGGCGTGGGCTGCGACGGCTGGCTCGGCTCGGACGAGGTCAACGAGATCGCGGGCAAGCGGAGCTTCGAGCTGCCCGCCGCGCTCACCTTCGGGATGGCGCAGCGGCTGCACCGCCTCGGCATGACCCCCGCGCCCGCGACCGACCTGCACTACGTCGCCTACCCGTGGGTGGTCGACTGCGCCCGGCTGCGGGCGGCCGGCTGGAAGCCCGGGTACGACAACGCCACCGCCCTGCGCGTGGTGATGGAGGAGACCGCCGGACGGCACGCCGTCGTCGGCCGCCGCGTCGGCGGCAAGGAGGCCACCATGGCGACCGCCGCGGGCGCCACCGTGGCCGCGATCGGCGCCGCCGCGGCCATCCGCCGCGCCCGCAAGCGGCGCCGCTGACCTCCGTCCGTCCAGGTCCGCCCCGCCGGCCCGCGGCCCCGGCCCGTCCGCCGCTGCTTTGATCGCTTTGCCCGCCCGCCTTGACCGGAAACCGGTCCAGGCGGGCGGGCGGAGCCCGGGACTAGCTGGACGGCTTCTCGCTCGGGGAGCCGGACGGCGGGGGCGATGCGGCGGGCTGCTTGACCGCCGCCTGGTTGGCGGCGCTCAACGCCTCCTTGGCCTTCTTGATCTGCTCCCACGCGGTGCCCATGGCGGGATAGTCGCCGTCCTTGCGGGCCTTCTCGTAGCCGTCGACGGCCCGTTGCAGGTCGGTGATGGCGTC
Organism: Actinomadura xylanilytica; assembly: GCF_030283145.1. Lineage (GTDB taxonomy): Bacteria > Actinomycetota > Actinomycetes > Streptosporangiales > Streptosporangiaceae > Spirillospora > Spirillospora xylanilytica. Next base: position 1,634,569 of record NZ_JASNWE010000001.1, on the reverse strand, counting down.
CCGGACGGCCTGGCTCAGCTCGGGCCCGCCCTGCGGCGCGGGCTTCCCGGGCGTGGCCGCCGGCGGCGGGGTGGCCCCGGCGCCGCCGAGGAGCAGCTTCATCGCCTCCGGCAGGGTCTTGCCGGACGCGATCCGGTCGCCGAACCGCACCAGCACCTGGCCGAGGATCGGGTACGGCTGCTGCTCGGCGCCTCCGGCCGCCAGCGCGTACATCGGTTCCACGTACAGCAGGCCCTTGCCGAACGGGATCGTCAGCAGGTTGCCCGCCACGGTGCGGGTGTTGCCCTGGCGCAGCCGGTACAGCGAGTCCTTGACCTGCGCGTTGGTCTCGAACGTGTTCTGCACCTGCCCCGGCCCCTGGGTCGGCGGCGTGCGCGGCAGCTGCAAGATCTGGATCTTGCCGTAGTCGGGTCCGGGGGTGGACCCGACCGCCATGAACGAGGCCAGGTTGGGGTTGTTGACCGGGTTGAACACGGTGGTGAGGGAGAAGTCCTCGGTGGGGCTGCCCGGCATCGCCAGGCTCTGGTAGAACGGAGGCTGCCGCCGGCCCTTCGCGCCCGGGTCCTCCGGCACGTCCCAGAAGCCCTCGCCGTTGTAGAACGCGCCGGGGTCGGTCACGTGGTACTTGGCGAGGATCTGCCGCTGCACCTTGAACATGTCCTGCGGGTAGCGGAAGTGGCTCTCCAGCTCCGCCGGGATCGCGCTCTTGGGCTCCACGGTGTTCTTGAAGACCTTCATCCAGGTCTTGGTCACCGGGTCCTTCTCGTCCCACTGGTAGAGCTTGACGGTGCCGTCGTAGGCGTCCACGGTCGCCTTGACCGAGTTGCGCATGTAGTTGACGCGGTCGTTGGCCTGCCGCGCCACCGCCGACCGGGTGTCGGTGATGGTGTCGCGGGTGGCCTCGCCGAGGCTGGTCTGCTCGGAGTAGGGGTAGCCGGACGAGGTGGTGTACCCGTCGACGATCCAGGTGACCTTGCCGTCCACCACGGTCGGGTACGGGTCGCCGTCGAGGGTGAGCCAGGGCGCGGCGCGGTGCACCATGTCGCGCGGCGTCCGGTTGTAGAGGATCTTGGCGTTCTTCTTGATCGCCCCGGACAGCATCAGGTTCTTCTCCTGGAACTTGGCGGAGAAGAGGAGCTTGTTGAAGAACGAGTCGATCGGCACGCCGCCGGCGCCCTTGTAGGTGGTGTTCTCCTGCCCGGCCGAGCTGTTGTCGGGGTAGTCGAGCTCGTTCTGGCCCGCGCCGCCGACCACCGAGTAGGACGGGGAGTGCTCGCCGTAGTAGATCTGCGGCTGGTCGACCTTGATCTGGGCGTTGGCCGCGGACGGCATGTCCTTGGTCAGGAACTCGGGCTCGCCGCCGCCGGTGAACCGGTCGCCGTAGGCGGACACGAAGCCGTAGCCGTGCGTGTAGACCATCCGGTCCTTGACCCAGCTCTTCTGCCCGGCGGGAGCCCCGGACAGCTCGCGCAGCGCCACGATCGTGTCGACGGTCTTCTGCTGGCCGCCGTCGGTGACCTTGTAGCGGTCGACGTCGAGGGTGTCGGGGAACCGGTAGAACGGCCGGACGCGCTGGAGCTGCTGGAACGTCTCGCCGACCACGCTCGGGTCGAGCAGCCGCACGCCGTCGAGCTTGCCGGCCTCGTCCTGGAGCCGCCCGGTGTCGGTCTCGGGCTGCGCCCCGTACGCCGCGGGCCTGACGTCCCCGACGCCGTAGGCCTTGCGGGTGAACTCGATGTTGCGCTGGATGAACTGCCGCTCCTTGGCGAGCTCGTCCGGCTTGACCTGGAACTGCTGGATCAGCAGCGGGTAGAGGCCGCCGACCAGGATCGCCGACAGCACCAGCAGCGTGAAGCCCACGCCGGGCAGCATCATGCCGCGCCGCATCAGGTTGCTGAAGAACAGCGCGGCGCAGATCAGCGCGATGATCGCCAGGATCGTCTTGGCGGGCAGCAGGGCGTTGACGTCGGTGTAGGACGCGCCGGTGGTGACGCCCCGTTCGGAGTGGACGAGCCCGTACCGGTCGAACCAGTAGGCGAACGCCTTCAGCAGGATGAACACGCCCACCAGCACCGACAGGTGCGCGCGCGCGGGAGGGCTGGCCTTGTCGCCCGGCCCTTGGAGGCGCAGCCCGCCGTAGAGGTAGTGCACCATCACCGCGGCCAGGATGGACAGGATCACCGTCGCGAAGACCACGCCCAGCACCAGCCGCAGGAACGGGTAGGTGAAGACGTAGAACGAGATGTCCTTGTGGAACTGCGGGTCGACCTGGCCGAAGGAGGTGCGGTGGAGGAACGCGAGCCAGACCGGCCACTGGCCGGACACCGACGAGCCGGTCAGGACGGCCAGCAGGCCGAGCAGCCCCGCGGTGATGAGCTTGCGCCGGGGGTCGATCACGGTCCGGTAACGTTCGAGGCCCTGCTGCTCGACCGACAGCGGCCGGTACGCGGGCCGCAGCCGGTGCGCGATCATCACGTTCGCGCCCACCACCAGCGCCATGAACAGGCCGGCGCCGACGAACAGCACTACCCGCGCCCACAGCATGGTGGTGAAGACCGACGAGAAGTGCACCGAGCGGTACCAGAGCAGGTCGGTCCAGAGCGCGGTGAACACCATGAAGGCGATCAGCAGCACCGCCAGTACGGCCAGGACCGGTAGCACCAGTCGGGTCCGGCCGCTACCGAGCCGGCGCCCGAATTCGGGAGTCCGGAAGGTCAAGGGCCCCTCCGTTCATGGTCGTGCCCACCGGCGGCACGCCGGTGCTGTGTATGCAACTTACCGAGTTGGCGTGGGGTTCCCGCATTTCCCCGGGCTGATTGGGGGAAAGATGGCCCCGTGAGTCTTCTGGAAGAAGTCGTGCTGGACCTCGAACGTCATTCGGCCCTGGAAGGATGGGACACCGCTCCGCGCCTCTACGCGCTGGTGCGCAGCGTCGAGCTGCGCCGCGCGGAGCCGGAGCTGGCCGACCAGCTCGGCCTGCAATCGGACGCCGACACCCTCGCCGCCCTCGAACAGCCCGCGCTGCCCGAGCAGTCCGCCGTCGAGGACGCGCTCGCCACCATCGCCTGGCCGGACGCCGTCGAGGGCTGCGCCCTGGTGATCGAACGGGTGGTGCTGCCGCCCGAGGTGGAGGAGGAGATCCCCGAGGACGAGAAGGAGGCCGTCGCCTGGGCCGCCGAGCATCCGGCCCGCGAGGACGTCCGCATGGTGGTCGGCGTGCTGCGCGACGGCACCCGCCACTCGGCGCTGCGGCTCCGCCGGCACGACGCCGACGACGAGGTGTTGGCCGGCCCGGACCTGGTCCCCGCCCTCGCCGAGGCGCTCGCCGCCACCCTCGACCCCGACGAGCCGGACGCCGCCGCCCGTCCGGCCGCGGCGGGAGATCAGGATCGGCCGGCGGGCGGGTAGCCTGCGGGACGTGAGCGAGGTCATTGCTTCCCCGGCCGGGTCCGTCCCGGCCGGGCCCGCGGTCATCCGGCTGGCGGACGTCCGCGACACCCCCCTGTCGGTGGACGAGGTGTTCGGCGCCGTCGGCTCCCCGGCCGCGGGCGGCACCGCGCTGTTCGTCGGCACCGTCCGCGACGCCGATCACGCGCGGGCCGTCCGGAACCTGTCCTACAGCGCCCACCCGACGGCCGGGCGGGAGCTCCGCGCGGTCATGGAGAAGGTCGCCGCCGACCTCCCGGTGCTGGCCCTCGCCGCCGTGCACCGGGTCGGCGACCTGGAGATCGGCGACCTGGCCGTCGTGGTGGCCGCGTCCAGCCCGCATCGCGCCGAGGCGTTCGAGGCGTGCCGGCGGCTGATCGACGACCTCAAGGCGCTGGTGCCCATCTGGAAGCACCAGACCTTCGCCGACGGCGGGGACGAGTGGGTCGGGGCCTGCTGAGGCCCCGCTTCGGCATAGAGTTTCCGGCATGTCTCGTCGTGCCGCCACGCTCACCGCCGCGAGCGTGCTCGTCCTGGTGCTGGCTCTCGTTGGCTCGTTCCTGCCCGTCCCGTACGTCGCGCTGATGCCGGGCCCGACGAGCAACACGCTCGGCGCCAACGACAAGGGCCAGCCGCTCATCAAGATCGAGGGGCGGCGGACCTACGACGACGGCGGGCACCTCAACTTCACCACGGTCACCTACCGGGGCGGCCCCGGCGGCCGGATCGACCTGTTCAGCGCGCTGCGCGGCTGGCTGGCCAGCGACACCGCGATCGTCCCCGAAGAGACGGTCTTCCCCAAGAACGAGTCGCAGCAGCAGGTCGACCAGGAGAACACCCGGCAGATGCACGACTCGCAGGAGAGCGCCGAGGCCGCCGCCCTGCACCAGCTCAAGATCCCGCTGGGCACCCAGGTCGTCATCGACTCGGTGCAGAAGGGCCGGCCCGCCGACGGCAAGATCAAGCCGGACGACGAGGTCATCGCGGTCGACGGCACCAAGACCGCCAGCGCCGCCCAGGTCACCGGCCTGATGGCCAAGCACAAGGCCGGCGACGCCGTCGAGCTGACCGTCCGGCGCGCCGGCGCGGAGCAGAAGGTCTCCGTCACCACCGTCGCCGACCCCACCGGCAAGCGCGCCGTGATCGGCGTCGTCCTCGGCGACCGCTACAAGTTCCCGTTCAAGATCGACATCAGCGTCGGCGACGTCGGCGGCCCGAGCGCCGGCCTGATGTTCTCGCTCGCCATCGTCGACAAGCTCACCCCCGGCTCGCTCACCGGCGGGAAGTTCATCGCCGGCACCGGCACGATCACCCCCGAGGGCAAGGTCGGCCCGATCGGCGGCATCCAGCAGAAGATGATCGCCGCCCGCCAGGCCGGCGCGACGGTCTTCCTGACCCCCAAGGACAACTGCACGGACGCCTCCGCCGCCCGCCCCGACGGCCTCCGCCTGATCCGCGCCGACACCCTCGACAGCGCCGTGAAGTCGGTCAACGCCCTCAACGGCCAGGGCGGCCAGATCCCCGCCTGCTCCTGAGGAACGGGCCCGGCCGCACCGATTTGGCCGATCACCCCGGATGCAATAGAGTTAAGACAACGCCGCGGGGTGGAGCAGTTCGGTAGCTCGCTGGGCTCATAACCCAGAGGTCGCAGGTTCAAATCCTGCCCCCGCTACCAAGGAAAGACCCGGTTGGAAGCGAACACAGTTCGCACCAGCCGGGTCTTTTGCTTTTCCCGGGCTCCCCTTTTCCCCTTCCGCCTAGTTCAGGCTGACTTCCTCGGCATTCCGCCCGCACTCTCAGGCGGCCGAGAACACCCTCAGCGCGAAGTCATACATAAGCCACACCGCGCGGGGGGTGTGGCGGAGGCGCAGGTTACTGCGGTGGGGTTGCGGTGAACGGGGGCAGGTAGGGGGAGAGGGTGAGGGCCAGGTGGAGGGTGAGGCGGTCCTGGCCGGTGGAGAGGTCGAGGGCGGTGATCTCCTCGATGCGGCGGAGGCGGTGGTAGAGGGTCTGGCGGTGGATGCTGAGGTCGCGGGCGGTGTGCTGGACGCTGCCGGCGCGGTCGAGGAACGCGCGGGCGGTGGCGGCCAGGTCGGGGTGGGCCAGCAGGCGGTCCGCGCCCGGGGTGAGGACGGCCTGGGACAGCGCGTCGTCGGCGGCGCAGCGCAGGAGGCGCAGGACGCCCAGCGAGGTCCAGTCGCGGGTCTCGCCCGTGGCGGCGGCGCGGGCGGCGACGCGGGCGCGGAGCCAGCCCTCGCGGACCTCGGTGAGGGCGTCGCAGGGGCCGTACGAGCCGGCCTGGACGGGTTCGGGGCTGCGTTCGGCGAGGAGGCGGCGGGCCCGCTCGACGACGTCGCCCGCACGGGACATCGGGAACACCAGGACGTGGTCGCGTTCCCAAACGGTGGTGAGGACCGAGCGGGGGAGCAGCCACGGGTTCAGCGGCCGGGGCTCGGGGCCCGGGGCGCGCAGGACGGCGACGGCCAGGGGCGGGGGCAGTGCCTCGGCCAGGTCGGCCGCGGCCTGGCCGCGCACCTCGGGCTGGGCCGACAGGAGGTCGGCGAGCTTCCAGCCGAGATCGTCGCGCTCGCGGGCCTGGCGGGCCATCTGGAGGCCCGCGCGCTCGCAGAGGGGCATGGCCCGCGCGGCGAGCTCGTCGGAGATCGTCCCGCTGTCGTCGAGCAGCCACAGGTAGCCGTAGGTCACGCCGTGCCAGCGCGCGGGCAGGCAGAGACGGCCGAGGACGCCCGCGGCGCGGTCGGCCGGGATCCGGACGGGGCCGGTGGCGCGGGCGATGCCGAAGCGCTCGAACCGGGACCGGACGGCCTCGGTGGCGCGGCGGTGCAGGATCGACTCCATCCGGACGGGGTCGATCGTGTCGCCGTGCGCCGCGTACGCCACGAGATGGAAGTCGCGGTCCTCCAGCGTCGCCGGGGCGCCCAGCAGGTCGGCGGCGCTTTCCACGATTTCCTGGAGATCGGCGGCCATGTCCCCGATTGTACGTCTGTATGAAGTTCGCGGCCTGGACGGGTGACAGTCGGCTGTAGGGGGACGGGGCTCTGGCTCGTAGCTTGAGAGGCAGGACATCGCAGCTCGGGAGGTCATCGTGGTCAGTCCTGTTCTTCTCGCCGCCGCGCGCAGCGACCGGATCCGCCGGCTGGTCACGGCGGTACCGCTCACCCGGGCTGTCGTCGACCGGTTCGTCGCCGGCGAGGACCTGGAGGCCGCGCTGGAGGCGGTGCGCGAGCTGACCGGGGACGGGCTGGCGGTGACGCTCGACCACCTCGGTGAGGACACCACCGACCGGGCCCAGGCCGAGGCCACCCGGGACGCCTACCTGACGCTGTTCGCCGCGTTCGCCGAGCACGGCCTCACCGCGTCCGCCGAGGCGTCGGTGAAGCTGTCGGCGCTCGGCGGGGCGCTGCCCGGCGGCGCGTCCATCGCGCTCGACCACGCCCGCGAGATCGCCGCCGCGGCGGCCCGGCACGGCATGACGGTCACCCTCGACATGGAGGACCACACCACGGTCGACGCGACGCTGGCCGCGCTCGGCAAGCTGCGGACCGACTTCCCCTCGACCGGCGTCGCGATCCAGGCGATGCTGCGCCGGACCGAGGGCGACCTGGCCGACCTCGTCCACGAGGGTTCCCGGGTGCGGCTGGTGAAGGGCGCCTACGCCGAGCCCGCGTCGGTGGCCCACCAGGGCCGCCAGGAAGTCGACCGCGCCTACGTGCGGGCGCTGCGGACGCTGATGGACGGCGACGGTCACCCCATGGTCGCCACCCACGACCCGCGCGTCATCGAGATCGCGCTCGACCTCGCCCGGCGCAACGGGCGGACGACCGACTCGTACGAGTTCCAGATGCTGTACGGGATCCGCGCCGCGGAGCAGCGGCGGCTGGCCGCGTCCGGCGAGCGGATGCGCGTGTACGTCCCGTACGGCTCCGACTGGTACGGCTACTTCATGCGCCGCCTTGCCGAGCGTCCCGCCAACCTCGCCTTCTTCCTGCGGTCGTTCGTCTCCCGCTGACCCCCCACCCTCTGCCCCGACCCCTTGAGGAGGACCGTTCCATGGACGCCGTGACCAACGTGCCCGCCCCGGTGAACGAGCCCGTGCTCGGCTACGCCCCCGGGAGCCCCGAGCGGGCCCGGCTGGAGGCCGCGCTCGCCGAGCTCGCGGGCGCCGGCCCGATCGACCTGCCCATGACGATCGGCGGCGAGCGGCGGCTCGGCGCCGGGGCCAAGACCGACGTGGTGCAGCCGCACCGGCACGCCGCCGTGCTCGGCACGTTCGGCACCGCCACCCGGCAGGACGCGCGGGACGCGGTCGACGCGGCGCTCGCCGCGGCACCCGCCTGGCGGGAGCTGTCGTTCGACGACCGCGCCGCGGTCTTCCTCAAGGCCGCCGACCTGCTGGCCGGGCCGTGGCGGGCGCGGATCGCGGCGGCGACGATGCTCGGGCAGTCCAAGACCGCCCAGCAGGCCGAGATCGACAGCCCCTGCGAGCTGATCGACTTCTGGCGGTTCAACGTGCACTTCGCCCGGCAGATCATGGCCGAGCAGCCGATCAGCGGCCCCGGGGTGTGGAACCGGACCGACCACCGGCCGCTGGAGGGGTTCGTCTACGCGATCACCCCGTTCAACTTCACCGCGATCGCCGGGAACCTGCCGACCGCGCCCGCGCTGATGGGCAACGTGGTGGTGTGGAAGCCGTCGCCGACCCAGACCTACTCGGCCGTGCTGCTGATGCGGCTGCTGGAGGAGGCCGGGCTCCCGCCGGGCGTGATCAACCTGGTGACCGGGGACGGCCTGGAGGTGTCGGAGGTCGCGCTGACCCACCCCGACCTCGCCGGGATCCACTTCACCGGCTCGACCGCGACGTTCCAGCACCTGTGGAGGACCGTCGGCGCCAACATCGGCACGTACCGGACCTACCCGAGGCTCGTCGGCGAGACCGGCGGCAAGGACTTCGTGGTCGCGCACCCGTCCGCCGACCGGGAGGCGCTGAAGGCCGCGCTGGTCCGCGGCGCCTACGAGTACCAGGGGCAGAAGTGCTCGGCGGCGTCCCGCGCCTACGTCCCGCGCTCGATCTGGGAGGACGGCTTCAAGGAGGAGCTCGCCGCCGAGGTCGAGTCGCTGAGCATGGGCGACGTCACCGACCTGGGCAACTTCATGGGCGCGGTGATCGACGAGCGGGCGTTCGCCAAGAACCGCGCGGCGATCGAGCGGGCCGAGGCCGACCCGGCGGTCGAGATCGTCGCGGGCGGCACCTGCGACGACTCGGTCGGCTACTTCGTCCGGCCGACCGTGCTGGTCTCCGCCGACCCGGACGACGAGATCTTCAAGACCGAGTACTTCGGGCCGATCCTCGGCGTCCTGGTCTACGAGGACGCGCGGTACGACGAGGTGCTCGCGCAGATGGAGTCGGTCTCGGCGTACGCGCTGACCGGCGCGGTGATCGCGCAGGACCGCGGGGCCATCGCGCACACCATGCGGGTGCTGCGCTACGCGGCCGGCAACTTCTACGTCAACGACAAGCCGACGGGCGCGGTCGTCGGGCAGCAGCCGTTCGGCGGCGCCCGCGCGTCCGGCACCAACGACAAGGCGGGGTCGGCGCAGAACCTGCTGCGCTGGACGTCGCCGCGCTCGATCAAGGAGACCTTCGTCCCGCCCACCGGCCACCGCTACCCGCACATGGGCTGACGCCGGCCGCACATCCGACCGACCCCACCCGCACATGGGCCCTCCCGGAGCCCATATGGCCGGCCCGGGCCGTCCGCGCCACCACTCCTGGCGGGCAGCCCGGCGCCGTTCGTCCAGAGGCTCAGGGGCGAACTCAGAGGCCGGGGGAGGGGACGGCGCGGCGCGGCGGCGGGCGGTGGTGATCAGGTGGACGGGGCGAGGCCGGTGGCGGGAAGCTTCGTCCAGCCTCGGGTGAACGCCGAGGAGAGCCGTTCGGCCCGGTCGAGGTCGACCCCGACGTGGGGGTGCGCGGCCAGCAGCTCCTCCAGCGCGACGCGGGCCTGGAGCTTGGCCAGGTGCGAGCCGATGCAGAAGTGCACGCCGCTGGCGAAGCCCAGGTGGCGCGGGATCTCGCGGGTCACGTCGAGCCGTCCGGCGGTCGGGCCGAACTCGCGCTCGTCGCGGTTGGCCGCCCCGTACAGCATCATCACCTTCTCGCCGGCGGGGATCTCCACGCCGTGCAGCACCACCGGCCGGGTCGTCGTCCGGGCCAGCCCCTGCACCGACCCCTCCAGCCGCAGGAACTCCAGCAGCGCGTTCGGGATGAGCGCCGGGTCGGCGGCGAGCCTCTCGCGCTGGGCGTGGTCGCCGTCGAGCAGCGCCACGCCGTGCGAGATGAGGTTGCCGGTGGTGTCGTTGCCGCCCGCGACCATGACGAAGCAGAACCCGAGGATGTCCCAGTCGGTGAGCCGCTCGCCGTCCGCCTCGGCGGCGGTCAGCGCGCTGATCAGGTCGCCGGTGGGCGCGGCCCGGCGCGCGGTGATCAGGTCGGTGAAGTACTGGAACATCTCGGCGACCGCCCCGGCCGCGCCGCCCGAATCGAGGGCGCCCGCGTCGAACCCGTCGTCCTGGAGGCGGGTCAGGGCCGTCACCCACGGGCCGAACCGCGCCCGGTCCGGCTCCGGGACGCCCAGCAGGTGCGCCAGCGCGAACGTGGGGAGCGGCGAGGAGAAGTCGCGGTGCAGGTCGGCGGGCTCGCCGTCAGCGACCGTGCGCTCCATCACCGCGATCCGGCCGCGGACGAACTCGCGGAGCAGCTCCTCCAATGCGGCGACGCGGCGGGGCGTGAAGCCGTGGCCGACCAGCCGCCGGAGCGCGGTGTGCCGGGGCGGATCGAGCATCACCATCGTCGGCGCCAGCCCGAGCGCGCCGATCTCGTCGGGGTAGAACGTCAGGCCCTCGGCGGACGAGAAGGCCGCCGCGTCCCGCACCGCCGTCCAGACGTCCTCGAACCGCGACAGCGCCCAGAACGGCGGGGCGCCGTGCCGGTGCACGGGCTCCTCGTCGCGGAGCCGGCGGTAGGCGGGGTAGGGATCGGCCTGGAAGTCGGGGTCGAACGGGTCGTACTGGTCGTGTGCGTCGCCCATGGCCCGGCACCCCTCGGTTGTAACGATCACCGTTATTAACGCCTCCTGTTAGTATCACCGCCGTGCCGAGAGACGCAAGAGCGACCAGGGAGCGGCTGCTCCGCGCCGGGGCCCGGCTGTTCGCCGCCGAGGGCGTCGACGCCGCCAGGACCCGCGACATCGTGGCGCTCGCCGGGCAGGGCAACGACTCGGCGATCACCTACCACTTCGGCTCGCGGCGCGGGCTGCTGGAGGCCGTCCTGCGCGCCGGGGTCGACCGGATGGAGCCCGCCCGCCTGGCCACGCTGCCCCGGCTCGACCCGTCCGACCTGCGCGGCATCGTGGCCGCCGTGGTCGAACCGATCGCCGGCGAGCTGCGCACCGAGGAGGGGCGCGACTTCCTGCGCGTGGTCGCCCAGGTCTCGGGCCGGGCGGGGATCCGCGGCCACGCCGTGCCGGGCCCGATCGAGGGCACCGCGATCGCCCGGCAGCTCGCGCTGCTGGAGGAGTGCTGCCTCGGCTTCCTGCCCGCCGCGCTCGCGCTGGAGCGCATCGCGGTGATGATCGCCTTCCTCGCCGCCGCGCTCGCCGACCGCACCGGACGCGTCGGCCGCGCCGACTGCGCCGACCGTGCCGGGCCTGCGGGCGGCTCGCTGCTCGGCCACGACGCCTTCGTGGTCGACCTGATCGAGATGCTGACCGCGGCGCTCGCGGCCCCCCATCGGGCCGCGCCCGACGGGCTCGCACAGGCGGGCGCCTAGCCGGTTTGCGCAGGCGGGGCGGGCCCCATAGAGTTAAGACATCCGACGCGGGGTGGAGCAGTTCGGTAGCTCGCTGGGCTCATAACCCAGAGGTCGTGGGTTCAAATCCTGCCCCCGCTACCAGAAGGAAATGGGCTCGGTCGGTGCAGACACGGTCTGCACCGACCGAGCCTTCCGCTTCTCCCGAGGACTTGCCCTCCGCGCCTATCCTGAGTGAAGAGGAGGCGGGCAGCCTCGCCGGTCCTGCGGGCGGCTCGCTGCTCGGCCACGACGCCTTCGTGACCGACCTGATCGAGATGCTGACCGCGGCGCTCGCGGCCCCCCATCGGGCCGCGCCCGACGGGCTCGCGCAAGCGGGCGCCTAACCGGTTTGCGCAAGCGGGACGGGCCCCATAGAGTTAAGACATCCGACGCGGGGTGGAGCAGTTCGGTAGCTCGCTGGGCTCATAACCCAGAGGTCGCAGGTTCAAATCCTGCCCCCGCTACCAAGAGGAATAGGCTCGGTCGGTGCAGACACAGTCTGCACCGACCGGGCCTTTCCGCTTCTCCCGAGGACTCGCCCTCCGCGCCTATCCTGGGTGAATGCGAAACGTCATGGCCGCGTTCCTCGATGTGTGCTGCGTGCTCCTCTTCGTCGCGATCGGACGCTCGTCGCACGAGGAGGCGGGCGGCCTCGCCGGGATGGCGACCACGGCCTGGCCGTTCCTGGCGGGACTGGCGGCCGGGTGGGCGCTGCTGCGGGTGTGGCGGCGTCCGGGGCCGTTCGCGCTGTTCCCGGCGGGCATCGGCGTGTGGGCCGTGACCGTCGCCGTGGGCATGGTGCTGCGCGTGGCGTCCGGGCAGGGCACCGCGTTCTCGTTCATCGTGGTCGCCCTGACGTTCCTCGGACTCGCGCTGCTCGGCTGGCGGCTGGTGGCCCGGGTGCTGAACTCGATGCGCTCCTCCCGCGACGCGTTCCTGCCCGGCCGCTGACCCGCCCGTCCCGCCCCGGCGCACAACTTTCGGGACGGTCCTTGTCACCCGGCTCACAAACCCGCGGGGGCGGTGGCGCTCCACATGACCGGGTGGTCTCTTCGGTCGCCCGGCGTGGTTGACGGCGGCGCCGCCGCGCTGGTGAAGTTACTCGCTAGTCACGTGGGTGGCGGCGGGTACATGAAGGGGGCACCATGGCATCTGGGCTGCGGGACTGGCTGGACAAGCCGAACATCGGACGCGGCGTCCAGCTCGCGACCGACGACGGCGGCTGGGAGTTCCGCGGGTACGGCGAGCTGGCCTCGGGAGCCCGGCGCACCGCCGCCGCGCTGATCGAGGACGGGGTGCGTCCCGGCGACGTCGTGTGCCTGATCCTGCCGACCGACTTCACCTGCATCGAGACCTACTACGCGGTGTGGGCCGCCGGCGCGACCGTCTGCCTGATCACCCCGCCGCTGTTCCAGGACGGCGACGACTACGTGGCGCACGTCGCGGCGATCCTGCGGCAGGCCCGCCCGGCGCTCACCATCGCCTCCGCCGACCTGGCCGGACGCGCCGCCCGCGCGCTCGCGGAGGCCGGGCTTCCCGGCGAACCGTGGCTGCCGCGCCGCGCGGACGCCGAGGCCGAGGTGCGGGTGCCCGGCGAGCTGGCCCTCCTCCAGTTCACCTCCGGTTCCAGCGGCGCCCCGCGCGGCGTCATGGTCACCTGGGAGAACCTGGAGGCCAACTGCGAGCTGATCGCGCGCACCGCCGGGTTCGAGGACGACGACGTGGTCGCCTCCTGGCTGCCGCTCTACCACGACATGGGCCTCATCGGCTGCTTCCTCACCCCGATCGCCCGGCAGGCCGCCCTGCGGCTGATGCGCCCGGACCACTTCATCCGCGACCCGGCCCGCTGGATCCGCTGCTTCGCCGAGGCCGCGCACACGGCGGCGCCGCCCTTCGCGTACGCCTACTGCGCGCGGCGGGTGAAGCCCGAGGAGCTCGAGGGCCTGGACCTGTCCGGCTGGAAGACGGCGATCATCGGCGCCGAGCCGATCGACCCGCACGCGCTGGAGGTCTTCGCCCGGCTGGTCGAGCCGTTCGGGTTCTCCCGCGCCTCGTTCAAGCCCGCCTACGGGATGGCCGAGACGACGCTGCTGGTGACCATGGACCATCCGCGCCGCGACCCGCTGGCGGTCCGTCCGGACGGCGAGTCGCTGGCGTTCGGCGAGAAGGTCCGCGTCCTCGAGCAGCACACCCTCGGCGCGGAGTCGCTCGGCGCCAAGGCCGGCTGGGTCGTCGGGTGCGGGACGCCCGAGGAGGACGTCCCCGTCGAGATCGTCGACGACCAGGGCCGCGACCTGCCCGCCGGCCGGCTCGGCGAGATCGTTGTCGGCGGCGTCTCCGCCTGTCCCGGCTACTACGCGGGCGCGGAGGCCAAGTCGACCCGGTTCATCGAGGGCCGGGTGCACACCGGCGACGCCGGGTTCTTCCACGAGGGCCGGCTGTTCGTGCTCGGCCGGATGGGCGACAGCATCAAGGTGCGGGGCCGCTCGGTCTACGTCGAGGACCTGGAGGCCAAGATCGCCGAGGCGTCCGGGCTGGGCAAGGGCCGGATCGTGGTCGTCGGCGTCCCGGGCGCGGGCACCCGCGGCCTGGCGCTGTTCGCCGAGACCGGCGACGCGTCGTGGGTGGACGGCGTCCGCGAGACGCTGCGCCGCCGGGTCGGCGACGACGTCGAGGTCACCATCGTGGTCGGGACCGGGCTGATCCAGCGCACCTCCAGCGGCAAGCCGCGTCGCCGGTACATGTGGGAGCAGCTCCGGGCCGGACGGATGGAAGGTGCCCGGATCGTCCCCTGACGCCCGGTGCGGCGGTGCAAGATCGGCCCATCCGGGGGCCGTTATTGCTTACCGCGTTGAACAGGGGCAACATGGCGTTGACGCTCTGAGAGGTCGACGATGCCCCCTGTTGCCAAAGCGCTGCTCAGCCTGGGCGCGCGCCTGGGCTCCACCGCCCAGAACGCTCTCGAGGTCGCGCGGTTCGGCGGGCTCGACACCGGCGAGGACGCCTCCCCGTACGACGTGCTGACCGAGCAGCGCACCTACCGGCTGCGCCGCTACTTCCCGCGCGCCGCGGCGTCCGGGGACGGCGCCGGGCGGCCGGTGATGCTGCTCGTCCCGCCGCTGATGATGACCGCCGAGGTGTACGACATCTCCTCGCGGGTCAGCGCGGTGGGCGCGCTGTACGACCGCGGCGTCGACCCGTGGGTGGTCGACTTCGGCGCCCCCGAGCGCGAGCCCGGCGGGCTGGAGCGCACCGTCACCGACCACGTCCTGGCGGTCAGCGACGCCGTCGACCGGGTCCGCGAGATCACCGGACGGGACGTGCACCTCGCCGGCTACTCGCAGGGCGGCATGTTCGTCTACCAGACCGCCGCGTACCGGCGCGGCGAGGGCGTCGCGTCGGTGGTCACGTTCGGCAGCCCCGCCGACACCAGCGTCGGGCTCCCGTTCGGGCTGCCGGGCTGGGTCGCGTCCGACGCGGCCGGCCGCATCCCCGACGCGCTGCTGCGCAGCTTCGCGGTGCCCGGCTGGGTGACCCGGACGGGCTTCCAGCTCCTCAGCCCGGTCAAGTCGGTGCGCAGCCGGGTCGACTTCATCCTCCGGCTGCACGACCGCGAGCGCCTCGCCCCGCGCGAGCGGCAGCGCCGCTTCCTCGAACGCGAGGGCTGGGTGTCGTGGCCGGGCCCGGCGCTGCTCGACTTCGTCCGCCAGTTCATCGCGCACAACCGGATGCTCACCGGCGGCTTCGTCATCGGCGACCGGCTGGTCACGCTGGCCGACATCACCTGCCCGGTGCTCACCTTCGTCGGCGAGGTCGACGAGATCGCCTCGCCGCCGATGGTGCGCGGCATCCGCCGCGCCGCGTCCCGCGCGCAGGTGTACGAGGCGTCGCTGCGCGCCGGGCACTTCGGCCTGGTCGTCGGCGGCCTCGCGGTGACGCAGACCTGGCCCGCCGTCGCTGCCTGGGCGGCCTGGCGCGACGGCCGCGGCGAGCTGCCCGGGATCGTCCACCGGGTCGACGGCGACGAGGAGGCCGCGGCGCCCGCGCTGCCCGGCGGCGCCGCCGGCTACGGGCTCCAGCTCGCGATGGGCGTCGGCTCGAGCGCCGCCCGTTCGGCCGCCGGGACCGCCGCGCGGGCCGTGCGCGGCTCGCGGCAGCTCACCCGCGAGGCCACGCTCAACCTGCCCCGGCTGGCCCGGCTCGAACGCATCCACGCCGACACGCGGATGTCGCTCGGCCTGCTGCTCGACGAGCAGGCGCGCCGCGCCCCGGGCGACGTGTTCTTCCTCTACCAGGGCCGCGCGCACACCCACGCGGCGGCCGAGCGGCGCATCGACGCGATCGTCCGCGGGCTGATCCACGTCGGGGTCCGGCAGGGTGACGCGGTCGGCGTGCTGATGGGGACCCGGCCGACCGCGCTCGCGCTGGTGGCGGCGCTGAGCAGGCTGGGCGCGGTCGCGGTGCTGCTGCGCCCCGACGGCGACCTGGCCCGCGAGGCCGAGCTCGGCCGGATCGGCCGCGTCATCGCCGACCCCGAGCACGCCGCCCGCGCGTCCCGGCTGGACGGCGTGCCCGGCCACCTGCTCGGCGGCGGGGGCGCGACCCGCGAGCTCGGCCTCCCGCTGATGGACATGGAGCGCATCGACCCCGCCCGGGTCGAGCCGCCGGGCTGGTTCCGGCCCAACCCGGGCCGCGCCGGCGACCTGGCGTTCGTGCTGTTCACCGGCGACGGCGAGCGGCTGCGGGCGAGCCGCATCACCAACCGCCGCTGGGCGCTGTCGGCGTTCGGGACGGCCTCGTCGGCGGCGCTGTCACCGGCCGACACCGTCTTCAGCATCACCCCGCTGCAACATCCGTCCGCGCTGCTGATGAGCCTCGGCGGCGCCGTCGCGAGCGGCGCCCGGCTCGCCCTGGCCAGCGCCTACGATCCTGAGACGTTCTGGGACGAGGCGCGCCGCTACGGGGTGACCGTCGCGTCCTACACCTGGACGCTGCTGCGCGACCTGGTGAGCGCGCCGCCGCATCCCGGCGAGCGGCACCACGCCGTGCGGCTGTTCATCGGCTCGGGCATGCCGCGCGGCCTGTGGCGGCGGGTCGAGGAGCGGTTCACGCCCGCCCGGGTGCTGGAGTTCTACGCCTCCACCGAGGGCGAGGCGATCCTGGTCAACCTGAGCGGCAAGAAGCCCGGCTCGCTCGGCCGCCCGATGCCGGGCAGCGCCGAGCTGCGGCTGGCCCGCTACGACCTGGAGGCGGGACGGCTCGCCGCGGGGCCGGGCGGGTTCGCGGCCGAGTGCGGGCCCGGCGAGATCGGCATGCTGCTCGCCCGGATCCGCCCGGCCGCGGTCGCGTCCGCGGTCCGCCCGGTGCGCGGCGTGTTCGCGCCCGAGGACGCTTGGACGATCACCGGTGACCTGTTCCGCCGCGACGAGGGCGGCGACTACTGGCTGGTCGGCCGCGAGGCCGAGCTGATCCGCACGCCCGAGGGGATCGTCCCGCCCGGCCCGATCCGGGACGCGCTCGGCGACCTGCCCTGCGTCGACGCGGTCGCCGTCTACGGCGTCCCGGCCGGCGACGCCGAGCTGGCCGCCGCGGCGATCAGCCTGCGCGCGGGCGCGGCCGGCGAGCTGAAGCCGGTCGACCTGTCCGAGGCGCTGCTGCGGGTCGATCCGGGGCTGCGGCCCGCCGTCGTCCGGATCGTGGACGAGATCCCGGTGACGGGCGGGCACCGGCTGCTGTCCGCGCCGCTGCGCGAGGAGGGCGTCCCTCCCGTGGGCGACGGCCGCACGTACTACCGCGACCGTTCCGGCGCGTACCGGCCGCTCACCGAGACCGCCCGCCGCCGCCTGCTCCGCGCGCAGACCGCCCGCCAGGCCCGCTGACCGCCCGCGCCGCGCCCGTTGACCGCTCGCCGCGCCTGCTGACTGCCTGCCACGCCCGCCGCCGGTCCACCTCGCCCCGCGCCCGCGCCGTGCGCCCTCGCTCCGCACGCAGCCGCTTCCGGTGGGCGCGCACATCCGTGCGCGCGCATCGCGTACGCAGCGGGCACTGACCCCGCCTGGACGAGGCGCAAGTCACCCGGCCGCCGCTATGGACTTCCTGGCGCCCGTTGCGTTACAACAAAGCGACATAATCCGCACCTTTGTTGCACGCCCGGACGGGTCACCTCGTTCCGGGCACCGGAGGGTTCATGGCCACGACCATCCTCGCGCCGCCGCCCGAGGGCAGCGGCCTCAAGCCGGTCCGTGGCGCGGTGGGGGTCCCGTACATCGGGGACACCTTCCAGGTCATGCGGCAGCCGTTCCGGATCGCCCGCAAGCGGTACGAGCAGTTCGGACCGGTCACCTGGGGCTGGCTGCTCGGCCAGCGGACCGTCACCGTCCAGGGGCCGGAGGCCGCCGAGACGGTGCTGGTCAACCGGGACAAGGCGTTCGCCAACGGGCCCGCCTGGAGCTACTTCATCGGCCCGTTCTTCTACCGCGGCATCATGCTCCTGGACTTCGAGGAGCACCTGCACCACCGGCGCATCATGCAGCAGGCGTTCAACAGGCCCCGGCTGCGCGCCTACATGGAGGCGATGGCGCCCGGCATCGCCACCGGCCTGGACGCCTGGGAGCCCGGCCGGGGCTTCACCGTGTACGACCACGTCAAGCAGCTCACCCTGGACCTGGCGGCCGACGTGTTCATGGGCGTCGAGCTGGACCGCGCGGAGGCCGGCCGGATCAACGGCGCGTTCGTCGACGCGGTCCGGGCCGGGACGGCCTACGTGCGCTTCCCGGTCCCCGGGCTGCGGTGGTACAAGGGGCTGCGGGCCCGCAAGGTGCTGGAGGCGTTCTTCCGCGAGCACCTGCCCGCCAAGCGCCGCGACGGCGGCGACGACCTGTTCGCCGCGCTCTGCGAGGCCGAGACCGACGACGGCCACCGGTTCACCGACGAGGACGTCGTCAACCACATGATCTTCGCCCTGATGGCGGCGCACGACACCACCACGATCACCCTGACCACGATGGCGTACTACCTCGCCAAGCACCCCGAGTGGCAGGAGCGGCTGCGGGACGAGTCGCTGGCGCTGGTCGCCGAGCACGGCCGCACCGGGCTGGAGTTCGCCGACCTGGACGCGCTGACCGGCATCGACATGGTGATGAAGGAGGCGCTGCGGCTCGTCGCGCCCGTCCCGGCGCTGCCCCGCCGGGTGGTCAAGGACACCTCGATCCTCGGCTTCCACATCCCCGCCGGGACGACCGTGGTCGTGCCGGCGCTCACCAACCACCACATGGCCGAGTGGTGGCCGGACCCGGAGCGGTTCGACCCCGAGCGGTTCGCGCCGGACCGCCGCGAGGACAAGGTGCACAAGTACGCCTGGGAGCCGTTCGGTGGCGGCGCGCACAAGTGCATCGGCCTCCACTTCGCCGGCATGCAGGTCAAGAGCGTCCTGCACCAGATGCTCCAGCGCTACCGGTGGAGCGTGCCGGCGCGGTACGAATGGCCGCTGGACACCACCTCGCTGCCCTCGCCCAAGGACGGCCTCCCCGTCCGTCTCGACCGTCTCGACCGTCTCGACCGTTTGGAGCAGAGCCGATGAGCAAGGTCATCGCCGTCACCGGAGGTGCCCGCGGGATCGGGTTCGCGACCGCCCGCGCGCTGAAGGACAAGGGCGCGTCGGTCGTCATCGGCGACATCGACGAGGCCGCCGCCGAGGAGGCGGGGGAGCGGCTCGGCGTCGCCGCGTACCCGCTGGACGTGACCTCGCGCGCGTCGTTCGCCGCGTTCCTGGACCGGGCCGAGGAGCCGGCCGGGCCGCTGGACGTGCTGGTCAACAACGCCGGCATCATGCCGATCGGCCCGGTCACCGGCGAGAGCGACGCCGACGCGCGGCGCTGCATTGACATCAACGTGCACGGCGTGATGATCGGCACCAAGCTCGCTCTCGGCCGGATGCTGCCGCGCGGCGCCGGGCACGTGATCAACATTGCCTCGCTCGCCGGGGTGCTGCCGACGCCGGGCCTCGCGCTCTACAACGCCAGCAAGGCCGCGGTCATCGCCTTCACCGAGGCGACCCGGCTGGAGGTGCTGGACCGCGGGGTGAACGTGAGCGCGGTGCTGCCCACCTTCACCAACACCGAGCTGGTCGCCGGCACCCGCAGCCCCAAGGGGCAGAAGAACTGCGAGCCGGAGGACATCGCCGCCGCGGTGGTCGAGCTCGTCGGCCGTCCGCGCCCGCAGGCGGTCGTTCCGCGCAAGCTGTCCGGGCAGGTGCGGATCGGCGGCCTGGTCCCCGACCGGGTCAAGCGGGCGGTGGCCCGCCGCTACGGCCTCGACAAGATCTTCCTGGAGTACGACGAGGACGCCAGGAAGGGCTACGACGCCAGGATCCGCGCCTGACCCGCCGCCCCCTCCCGGCGGAAGGCGCGACGGGCGTGCGGGGCGTAGCGGACCGCCTCGGGCAGCAGCGGCCACCACCGGTTGCCGCGCCGGACGGCGGCGGCGAAGCGGCGGTGCCGGCGCTCGTCGGCGGCGCTCCACGGCAGGTCGAGGAGCTCGCGCATCCGCGGGTGCAGGCCGCCGACGGTGATGAAGCGGGCGAGCGCGTTCAGCGGCGGCGAGACCGCGCGCCACAGCGGCGCGGGCACCTTCGGCGGGGCGGGCAGGCCCTTGGTGACGTAGCCGACGCCGTAGCGGGCGGTCTTGTGCGGGACGATCTCCTCTTCGAGCATCCGCTCCCAGTACGCCTGGAACGCCTCCCAGTCCTCGGGCATCGCGCGGTCGCTCACCCCGTACATCCGGAACCAGGTCTTGGACTCCTCGTAGATCTGCCGCTTCTGGTCCTCGCGCAGCGGCCGGATGAAGGTCTCGATCCCGTGCAGCATGGTGTCGAGGAACGTGGCGTGCGCCCAGTAGAAGGTCTCGGGGTCGAGCGCGTGGTAGCGGGAGTCGTCCGGCATCGTGCCCTTGATCTCGCGGTGGAAGTCGCGGACCCGCTCGCCGGTCCGCCGCGACTCGGGCCCGCCATAGACGGTGTCGAGGATCGGCCCGGCCGAGCGCTTGAGGCGGGCGAAGGTCTCGGAGAAGAACACCGAGTGGTCCAGGACGCCCTGGCCGAGCGCCGGGAGCATGTTCTGGAGCACCGCCGCCCGCGGCCCCACCAGCAGCATCCGGGTGTCACCGAAGAAGCGCCAGGTCAGGGAGGACGGCCCGAGCGGGGCGGGCCGGGCGTGGGGGGTCTGGTCGGTCATGCGCACCGCCGGGAGGATCAGCCTGGAGGACAGAACTACGAATACTGTAGCTGTGTTGCGGGAAGGAGTACGGAGCGACGTCCTCCCCCGGTTAAGGTGCGGCTATGACCATGGACACGACCCCGCTGGCCGGGCTGCTGGCGGCGGCCCCCGACCCCGACGGCCTGGACACCCGGATCCTGGACGCCGCGCTCGCGGAGTTCGAGACCTACGGGCTGCGCCGGGTCAGCGTCGAGGACGTCGCCAAGCGGGCCGGGGTCGCGCGCACCACCATCTACCGGAGGTTCTCCAACAAGGAGCAGCTCCTCCAGGCGGTCATCCTGCGCGAGGTGCACCGCTTCCTGACCTCGATCGCCGATGCGACCGAGGGGCTGCCCACCCCCGAGGACGCGGTGGTCGAGGGCTTCGTCGTCGGCCTGCGCGGCGCCCGCACGCACCCGCTGATGACCCGCGTGCTGGAGAGCGAGCCCGAGGCGTTCCTCCCGCAGCTCAGCATGAACGGCGGCGCGGTCATGCTCGCCGCCCGCGACATCCTCGCCGACCGGCTGCGCCGGGCCCGTCCGGGCGACGGGCAGGACTACGCCACGGTCGCCGAGGTGCTGCTCCGGGTCGCGGTGTCGCTGCTGCTGATTCCGGGCGGCGGGCTCCGGCTCGACGGCGAGGACGCCATCCGCGCGTTCGCCCGCGAGCACCTGACCCGGATGCTGCGCCCGGGGCCACCGCCCGCCTGACCGCCCGCCCGCCCGCTCGACCATTCCGCCGCCCCGCCGGTCTGCCCCGTCCTGCCGGACTCGGGTTCGGTCCTTCGGTCCGGCGCGCTTCCGGTCGGGCGGGGGCGTCCCGTACCCTCTGGCTGAGTCGAACTTCGTTCTAGAACCGGAGGCGCGGCATGACTGCGGTCGTCCAGACGGCGTACGGCAAGGTGCGCGGGACCACGCGCGGCGGGATCGCCGCCTTCCTCGGCATCCCCTACGCCGCGCCGCCCTTCGGCGCGAACCGCTTCCAGGCGCCGCGCCCGCCCGAGTCCTGGGACGGCGTCCGCGACGCCACCGAGCCGGGCCCGACCGCGCCCAAGCCCGGCTACCCCAAGCCGTACGACATGCTGCTGCCCGACCCGCAGATCCCGGGCGACGACTGCCTGAACCTCAACGTCTGGACGCCGGAGCCCGCGCCGGGAGGGGCGGGCCTGCCGGTCATGGTGTGGATCCACGGCGGCGCGTTCCGCAACGGGTCCGGGGCCGTGGACGTCTACAACGGCGCCGCGTTCGCCCGCGACGGCGTCGTCTGCGTGACCTTCAACTACCGGCTGGGCGTGGAGGGGTTCGCCAACCTGCCCGGCGCCCCGTCCAACCGCGGCCTGCGCGACCAGATCGCCGCCCTCGAATGGGTCCGCGACAACATCGCCGCGTTCGGCGGCGACCCCGGCCGGGTCACCGTCTTCGGCGAGTCCGCGGGCGCGATGAGCGTCACCACGCTGCTCTCCCTCGACCTCGGGCTGTTCCACCGGGCCATCGCGCAGAGCGGTGCGGGCAACATCGCGCAGGACCCGGACGACGCCATGGTCGTCACCCGCGAGATGGCGTCCCGGCTCGGCGTGGAGCCGACCGCCGCGGGGTTCGCCGCGCTCGCCCCCGCCGCGATCATCCCGGTGCAGGCCGAGATCGCCGCCGCGGTCGCCGCGCTGCCCGATCCGCGCCACTGGGGCCGGACCACCGCGTCCGCCGCGATGTCGCTGATGCCGGTGCTGGACGGCGACCTGTACCCGCGCCGCGCCGAGGACGCCATCGCGGACGGCGCCGGACGCGACGTCGACCTGCTCATCGGCACGACCGCCGAGGAGTTCCGGCTGTTCCTGATGCCGACCGGGCTCGCCACGATCCTCAACGACGATCTGGTCGACGCCGCCTGCGCGGGCATGGGCGTCCCGCCCGCCGTGGCCGCCGCGTACCGCGACCGTCACACCGGGCAGAGCGCCGGGGAGCTGATGGCCACGCTCATCACCGACCGGATGTTCCGCGTCCCCGCCAACCGCGTCGCCGACGGCCACGCGCCCGCTCCGACCTGGATGTACGAGTTCGGCTGGCGGTCGCCCGACCACGACCTCGGCGCCTGCCACGCGCTGGAGCTCGGGTTCGTCTTCGACAACCTCGGCGCGGGGACCGGGGGGTTGACCGGCCCCAACCCGCCCCAGGAACTGGCCGACACCATGCACCGCGCCTGGATCGACTTCGCCGTGCACGGCGACCCGGGCTGGGAGCGGTTCGGCTCCGACACCCGGATGGTGAAGATCTTCGACGCCGCGGGCGACCCGGTGGTCGGCGACCCGCGCGGCGACGACCGCAAGCTCTGGGACGACGTCCCCTGACCCGGGGCGCCGCGTCGCCTCAGGTCTCCAGCCGCTCCACCACGTGCTCGGCGATCGCCAGGGACGAGGTCGCCGCCGGGGACGGGGCGTTCCGCACGGTCACGACCGGGCCGAGCAGCCCGATCCGGAAGTCGTCCACGAGCGAGCCGTCGAGGTCGACCGCCTGGGCCCGCACCCCGGCCGGAGCCGGCACCACGTCGGCCGCCGCCAGCTCCGGCACGAACCCGCGCGCCTCGGCGACGAACGCCCGCTTGACCGCCGACCCGTACAGCTCCTTCAGGCCCGTCCGCCAGTGCCGCCGCGCCAGGCGCCGGGACCCGGGCCAGCGCAGCGTCTCCCACAGCTCGGCGGGACGGACGTCGCGGCGCCGGTAGCCCTCGCGGGCCAGCGCGAGCACGGCGTTCGGCCCGATGTCGACGCCGCCGCCGACCCGCCGGGTGAAGTGCACCCCGAGGAACGGGTAGCGCGGATCGGGCACGGGGTAGATGAGGCCCCTGACCAGCTCGTCCCGCGCGGGGACCAGCCGGTAGTACTCGCCGCGGAACGGGACGATCGCGGGCCCGCGGGCGTCGCCGGCGAGCCGCGCCACCCGGTCCGACTGGAGCCCGGCGCACACCACCAGCCGGTCGAAGACCAGCTCCTCGCGCGGCGAGGCGGCCACGACCCGTCCGCCCGCCCGGCGCAGCCGCACCACCTCGAAGCCGAACCGGACGTCGCCGCCGCCGTCGCGGACGTCGTCCGCGAACGCGCGCGCCACCGCCGGGAAGTCGACGATCGCGGTCGTGGGGGAGTGCAGCGCCGCCACGCCCGCCGCGTGCGGCTCGATCTCACGGAGTCCGCCGCCGGTCAGCCGGCGCAGCCCCGGCACCCCGTTCGCGGCGGCCCGCCGCTCGATCTCGTCGAGCGCGGCCAGCTCGCGCGCGTCACGCGCGACCACGACCTTGCCGCACTCCTCGTACGGCAGGCCCCGGTCGGCGCAGTAGTCCTTCAGCAGGCCGACGCCGCGCCGGCACAGCGTGGCCTTCAGCGAGCCGGGCGCGTAGTAGAGCCCCGCGTGCGCGACGCCGCTGTTGTGCCCGGTCTGGTGCGCCGCCGGACGGTCCTCCTTCTCAAGGACCGTCACCCGCGCGCCGGGATACCGCTGGACGAGCCGCCGCGCCACGGCCAGCCCCAGGATCCCGGCGCCCACCACGCCCATCCGCACCTCGGTCACGTCCGCACCCTAACCGGCCGGACGACGGCGGGAACGGGCGCCGGTGCGGGCTCGGGCGCCGGGCTCGGGCGGCGGTGTCAGCTCCCCAGGCGCTTGCGCCCCTGGCTGCGGACCCGCTTGCGCTGGGACGGGTCGAGCATCAGGTAGCCGACCACCGGCGTCCCGATGACGCCCAGGATGATCAGCGCGCTGAGCCACAAGGGAAAGATCAACAGTGTCAGGAAGCCGACGACGACTCCGCCGATGACGAGTTTGGTCTGGGTCGACATCTCTTAACCTCCGTACGGTCGCCACTGGGACAACGGCCGCCCGGCGACCGTGGTTCCACGATATGTCGCGAGTCAACCGGCGTTCTGACGGGGCGGTACCCAAGAGATCGGGTGCCGCCCCGTTCACGTGCGGGGTTGCTGCTTGACCTGGGGGTTTAGCTGCTCCATGGCGGGCGGGCGGTGTTGATCTTGTCTCACTGGTGCGCGCTGGTTGCCGCTGGTGCTGACTGTTCACGGGCCATGTGCGGGCCATGGCCCGGGACGGTTCGCGCTGGTCACTCGCTGAGGGCGCGCTCTATCACCTTGTTGGCGCGGGTTTCGCTGAGCTGGCTTTCTAGGGGGTTGGTGCCCCAATCGGCCAGAGCGATCCGCACGGTGCCGCATTGGTCGGCGTCGCAGCGTGGATGGCGGGCGGCGGTGTCGAAGGTTCGGACGGGGCGGTTCAGGAGGCGTCCGGCTTGGCGTCCGGCGGCGCGTAGCCGGTCGCGTTCGTCGGGCGAGTGGTAGACGGTGCCGGTTTCGCCGGTTCGCTTTAGCTGGTCGGCGATGACGGCGGCTAGGTCTTCGCTCATCGGGTCCGTCTCCTCCTCGCGCGCTGCGGTTCAAGGATGGCGCGGCGCGGGGTTGGGTGCCAAGTGGGCGCGGTGGTGAGCGTGTCGGAGGGCGCCCTTCGTGCTGGGCGGTGGGTGCGTGGGGTGGTGGCGGCTGCCGGTCCAGCGGCACGGGCGGGCGGAGTGGTGCGTGTCGTGGTGGCGGACCCTGCGGGGGCGTGACACGGCGGCGCGGCATCTGGACCGGCTGGCGCTGGCGTCGGAGCGGCGGGGGTACCGGGGGGTGAAGCTCTACCCGGACCGGAGTACGGCGGTGTACTTCCCGATGCTGCTGTTCACGGTCTGGGGCCCCAAAGAGGACGTCGGAGTTCTGGCAATGGCGCGGGCCGTCCCTGGCGGGTGGGCCTACTTCGACGCGTTCGCCGATCCGTGGTTCCCGTTCGCTCCGTGCCGGGACGTGTGAAGGCGGCTGACCAGGTCGCCGGGCTGATGGAGCACCGGATGTACCCGGGGACCTTCCCGGCCGTGCGGGAGGAGGCGGCGCGGTGAGGATCGTGACGGAGGCGATGGTGTGGGAGGCGAAACAACTCGCCAACCGGGCGGGCGTGGTCGCCCGGCGGGTCAAGACGCAGAGCGAACACCTGGACCTGGCAGCGGCGGGGCTGATGACCGAGCACCTGTGCGAGTGCCTGGACGCGGTGGCGGCGGCGCTGACTTCGGCGCGGGCGAGGGTGCAGCAGATCACCGAGCGGGAGACGACCGAGCAGGCGGGCCGGTCCGGTCCACGATGAACCTCATGGAGACGGCAGCGCTGATGGCGGCGTCAGCGCGACCGCTGCACGCGTCGATCAAGTTCGTGACGGCGTCCGGCCGCGCGCGTTGCCGCCGAGCTCACACCGTGATGTTCGCGCGGAGGAGATTGTGGTCCGAGAGGCCGCCGACGTCCTCGACGGCCGCGCTGCTGGTTCTCCCGCCCCGCACGACCACGTGGTCGATCCACTGTGGCTCCGAGCTTGAGGTTTGTGGCCGTGTCGGCAGGGCTTCCGGCGGGAGATCCACGACGTCGTAACCGGGGCCCAGAGCCGACGCCACGGTGGCACGGTCGGTGTTGAAGTCGCCCAGAAGCATCGCTGCCTGTCCCGGTGGAGTGGCGGTCAGCTCGGCCAGGCGTGCCAGCTGGCGCGAGCGTCGCTGATCACCGCTCACGTGGGTCGCGACGACGAGTGTCCCCGCGGTCTCGACGGACAGCACTCCCTTGCCCGGATCGTCCTCGAAGGAGTCGGCGGCCACCTTGCGACTCTGTCCGTCCACCAGAAGCACGAGGTACTCCTCGGGGGCGCGCAGCGGACGGATGGCGTGGCGGGGTGCCGGGACGCGCGGATACCGCAACGTGTGGACGGTTCGTTCGGGCAGTGCGAGGCGGATGCTGGCCAGTTGGTCACCGCTGACCTCCTGAAGCGCGATGACCTGCTCGGTCCGCGTTACCAACCGCGCCGTAACGGCAGCGATCCGCTCCGATTCGTCCGGCCAACGCGCCAGGACATCCTCACTCCAGTTCTCGGCATGGACACGGTGCAGGACGTTCCATGTAGCCACAGTGATCACGGGGCGTGATGGTAGCCACTTATCGGTCGGCGTGTGGCTCCGCGCGGCGCCCTGGTGTCGCGGTGGTGAGGGTGGGCCGGCGGAATGGCGCAGCCACCCCGAAGGGGCGATGTCCTGTGGCATGCGGCCGTCCCGGAGCTTTGGCGGCGGACGATGATCTACGTCTACCGGGCGTTGGCGCGGATCGGGTCGGAGCGGTCCGGGGTGCCGGTTTCGGTGCGGGCGGTGCGGTCGCTGGTGCGGGTCTCCTACGTCAAGGTGGCCGAGTACCAGCGGCGCGGGGCGGTGCACTTTCACGCGGTGATTCGCCTGGATGGGGTGGTGGACGGGGATCGGTCGGTGGTGGTGGCTCCTCCGGTGTGGGCGGATGTGTCGGCGTTGGCGGCGGCGATCCGGGATGCTGCGCCGATCACCAACACCATGTACGGGCAGTTGTGGCGGCGGGCACGGGCCGTCGCGCTGACCGGCCCCGAGCGGGCGGCGGGGCTGGCCCAGCGGCCGTATGACCTGCGGCACGGCTGCGCGTCGCTGCTGCTCAACTCCGGCGTTCCCGCTACCGAGGTCGCGCGGCGCCTGGGGCACTCCCTCACGGTCCTGATGTCCACATACGCGCACTGGTTCACGGGCATGGAGCAAGAGACAAACCGGCTCATCGACGCGGCTCTAAGCGGCTCTGAGCCCTCCGGGGCCGGTTCCGGCGCTGACGGGCTCCCCACGGGCCAAACCCCCGGAAACGCGGACGCGTAGCCTCGTCTCCGCAGGTCAACCACCTGAAGAGACGAGACCATGCATTCGTCGCGAGTCAGCCGGCGTTCTGACGGGGCGGTACCAAGAGATCGGGTGCCGCCCCGTTCACAAGAACCACATCATGGTCAAGAACACGTCGAGTAGCGGATAGTGCACTGATCGCTCCTCTATCGTGAAACTCAGCGAGGCGGGTCCCCGGCATCGGGGGTCCGGCGGGCCACCTCGTCTTTGTCGTTGCAGGTAGGGCCTGCCCGGGTCGGCGTCGCGACCCTCGCCAGTGGGCGGTTTTGTCGTTGTTCTTGCGCCTGTCGTAGGCGCGGCGCCCAGAGACAAGCGCGGATCGACGCCGGTAGGCCGCAGCGGTCGGCCGGGATCGACCTGGGGGGGAAACCATGAGCCTTCAAGTGCTCCCGCTGGCCATCACGATGATGGCGGGACCGCAGATCATGTCCGCCATCATCCTGGTGACCACCGCCCGAGCGGTGCGGGTCTCGCTGGCGTTCCTGCTCGGCGTGCTGATAGCGGTGACCGTGGGCATGGCGATATCGCGTGGCGTCTTCTCGCTGGTGGGCAGCAGTGTGTCGCTGGGCAAGCCCTCCGACAACACCTCGCTGGGGAAGATCATCCAGTACGTGCTGGTCGCCCTGCTGGTGGCCGGGATACTGAGGAACTACGTGAAGCGGGCCACGGTGAAGCCGCCCAAGTGGCTCGGGACGCTGATGAACGCCGGTCCACGCAGGGCCTTCAAGACCGGTCTACTCCTGATCTTCTTGATGCCCTCGGACATCCTGGTGATGCTGACGGTCGGAGCCAACCTCGAACACCACCACGCGGGCTTCGGCTCGGCGGCGGTGTTCATCGCGGCCACCGTCCTGATCGCGGCACTGCCACTGCTCGCTCTGCTGCTGTTCCACCGGCGAGCGCAGGGCGCCATGCCCGCAGTGCGGGACTGGATGAACACCCACAGCTGGCTCATCAACATCATCTGCTGCCTGATCTTCATTGTCATCATCCTGGCCTGACGTCCTCGCTCGGCCAGCAGGGAACCGCCCACGCAAGAGGCCGGACGCGCAGGGAGATCGTCCGTGCAGGAAGGTCAGACGCGCAGGGAGAGCTGGCCGCCGCCGAGGGTGCGCAGCACCTCGGCGTGGAGGCGGCCGTTGGTGCACACCACGCTGCCGCCATCGGGGCCCGGGACGCCGGACAGGTCGGTGAACATGCCCCCGGCCTCCTCCACGATCACCTGGAGGGCGGCCAGGTCCCACAGCGAGACCTCGGGCTCGGCCGAGACGTCGATCGCGCCCTCGGCCACCATCATGTGCGACCAGAAGTCGCCGAAGGCCCGGGTCCGCCAGACCGCGCGGGTCAGATCGAGGAACTGGTCGAGCCGGTCCTGCTCCTCCCAGCCGCCGAGGCTGGAGAACGACAGCGAGGCGTCCGACAGGTCGTTCACCTGGGAGACCTGGATGCGGGAGGCCCGGGTCAGGCTGCGCCCCGCCCAGGCGCCGCCGCCGCGCGCGGCCCACCAGCGGCGGTTCAGCGAGGGCGCCGACACCACGCCCACCACGATCTCGTCGTGCTCCATCAGCGCGATCAGCGTCGCCCACACCGGCACGCCGCGGACGAAGTTCTTGGTGGCGTCGATCGGGTCGATGATCCAGCAGCGCTGCCCGTAGCCGGTGCGGCCGTACTCCTCGCCCAGCACCGCGTCGCGCGGCCGGGCGCGCTTGAGCGTGCCGCGGATCTGCTCCTCGACGCTGCGGTCGGCGTCACTGACCGGGGTCAGGTCCGGCTTGGTCTCGATCTCCAGATCGAGCGCGCGGAAGCGCCTGGTCGTGATGTCGTCGGCCCCGTCCGCGAGCACGTGCGCGAGACGCAGGTCATCGGAATAGCCCGCCACGACGTGCCACGCTACCGTGCCCGGACCCCGCCCCGACAGGGACCGGGGCAGGCGGTGCCCGCGCGGCGGCGGACCGGATTTCGGTCCGGGCCGGGCGCGCTGGCGCGTGCGCCCGCCCGAGCGGCCCGGTAGATGAAAGCATGGGCGCATGGCCCACGATCTTCCCGGGTGGGTGGCCGAGCTGACCGACCCACGCCGGGCGCAGACGCTCGACGAGCTCGCCGACCGGCTCGTTCCCCTGGCCGAGCACGCCATCGACGTGTCCCGCCGGTTGCAGGCCCTGCTGAACGAGCTCAACGACCCGTTCAAACGGGAGGCGCTCTACGGCCGGGTCGAACGGCTCAAGGACCGGGTCGGCGAGGCCCTGGAGGAGATCGCGGGTGAGATCGCGGCCTCCGGGGAGGAGCGGCTCGAACGGGTCTGGGCCGACTGGACCGGACGCACCGGGCCGGACAACCACGCGAGCCGCGAGCGCGAGCTGCGGCGACTGCTCGACAGCGACGTGGTCCCGGTCCTGGCCAGGCAGCAGGAGGAGGTCGCCGAGCGGGTCTCGGCGCGGACGTCGGCCGCGATGGAGGCGGCGACGCAGATCCTGCTGACCCGGGTCGAGGAGCTGGCCAAGGCGGTGACCGACCTGATCCACGAGGTGCTGCCGCTGGCCCGCGAGGGCCTCACGCTGGCGAGCCGCATTTCCACGCTGTCCAGCCACGCCCGCAAGTCCGGCCGCGGCCCGATCCCGGACGAGCTGAAGGAGGCCGGCCGGGAGACCGCCCGGGCCTTCGACGAGGCGGTCGCCCGGCTGGAGCTGGAGTGGTCCGCGCTCGGTGCCCGCTCGGCGAGCGTGCGGGCGGCGCTGCGCGGCGCCGAAGAGGCCGCGTTCAGCCAGGTGACCGAGGAGATGACCCGCTGCGTGGAGGAGCTGGCGCCCGAGCACGTCCGGGCGCTGAACGCGGCCGAGGCCAAGGCGCGCAGCCTCTTCGAGGAGCCCTCGCAAGGCTGACCGGGCCGCCCGGCACACCGGCTTCGCCGGGATGCGCAGGTGGCGCGCTCGCAGCCCGCCCGCGTCGCCGGGTCAGGGGGCCCGGAAGGTGCTCAGGAACGTGTCGAAGTACCGCGTGCTCGCGTCCCAGTCCCGCTGGCCCGCGATCAGGAGGGCCTGGTACAGCCCGCCGTTGAACGAGAACAGCCGGTCCCTGACCCGGCCGGGCCGGCCGTCCTTGGTGAAGGTGAACTCCAGCTCGGCCGCGTTCGCGCCCTGGAAGGGGATGTTCTCCCTGAACGCGATCTCCTCGTAGTCGGGATAGTCGGAGCTGTTCTTGAACGACTTGGCGGCGTCCGACAGCCACCGGGCCTCGTTGCCGGTGACCCCGGCGATCCGCTGGAAGGCGATTCCGCGGGCCGCGTCCGGGGCCGGGTCGCGGAACGTCACGTCCCGGCCTTCCGGTTCGGCCTTCCACCCCCGGGGGACGGCCGCGACGAAGGACGGCCCGCGGTACTCCTCGTACCCGGCCGGGACGGACGCGGCCCCGCCGGCCGGCGCGCTCGCCGCGCCGCCGGACCCGGCCGACCCGGCGCTCGGGGACGGGGTCCGTCCGGACGGGTCGCCCGCGCCGTCGACGAAGACCAGGACGGCGACGACCGCGGCGACCAGCGCCACCGCGAAGATCCCCGCCGGGACGATCAGGTTCCAGCGGGCCCGCCGCCGGGCGGGCGAGGACGGGCCCGGGAACGTCGGATCGGGCGACGGGGCCGGAGCGGACGGCAGGGGCGGCGGGGGCGGCAGCGTCGCGTTCCGCGCGCCCGGGTGGAGACCCGCCTGAGGCGGACTCCAGCCGGGGCCGGATCCGACGGCCTCGCGGAGCAGCCGCTCGGCGTCGCCGGGGCTGAGCCGCTCGTCCGGATCCTTGTGCAGCAGCCCGTGCAGCACCGGCGTCAGCGGCCCGGCGAGGCGCACCGGGTCGGGCTCGTCGGTGAGCAGCGCGGCCATCAGCCCCCACACGTCGTCGCGCTGGAACGGCGGGCGGCCCTCGACCGCGGCGTAGAGCGTGGCGCCCAGCGACCACAGGTCGGACGCGGGCGTCGCCCGGCCGCGCCGGGCCTGCTCGGGCGCCAGGTACGCGGGGGAGCCGACGATCGCGCCGGACTGGGTGAGGGTCTGGTCGCCCTCCATCGTGGCGATCCCGAAATCGGTGAGGACGGCCCGCCCGCCGGGGAGCAGGACGTTGCCCGGCTTGACGTCGCGATGCGTCACCCCGGCCGCGTGCGCGGCGCGCAGCGCGTCCAGCAGGTCCAGCCCGATCGAGGCGACCCGGGCGGGCGGCAGCGGCCCGTCCTGCGCGAGGACCCGGTCGAGCGCGGGCGCCCGCACGAGCTGCATCACGATCCAGGGCCGGCCGTCCTCCTCGACCACGTCGAAGACCGTCACGATGCCCGGATGGTGGAGCCGCGCCGCCGACCGCGCCTCCCGCAGGGTGCGCGCCTGGATCCGCTCGACCTGCGCCTCGTCCAGGCCCTGCGGGAGGGCGACCTCCTTGATCGCCACCTCGCGGCCCAGCATCGTGTCGCGGGCCCGCCACACCGCGCCCATCCCGCCCCGGCCGAGCACGTCGATCAGCTCGTAGCGCGCTGCGATCACTTGGGACATAAGAGGACGATACCGACGCGGTCCAGTCTGTGCGGCGAACCGTCCGGGAGCGGCTACTCGGGCTCGCCCTCGCGGGCGGTGAGGAGGCGCCGCAGGGAGTCGAGCCGCGCCTGGCTGGCGTGCCCTTCCGCCACCCAGCCGTCCAGGCCGCAGTCGGACGGACCGGAGCGAAGCGAGGACCGCCCGGCTGTCTGGCGGGGGTCTGGGGGTCGCTCCCCAGGTGAGTCGGAGTCGGCCGGACCGGAGCGAAGCGAGCCGGGGGGGAGGTGGTCGCACATCGGGGGGCAGCGTTCGGCGGCGCCCTCGGCCAGGTCCTCGAACGCGTTGATGACGTTCTCGGGCTTGACGTGCGCGAGCCCGAAGCTCCGCACGCCCGGGGTGTCGATGATCCAGCCGCCGCCGGGGAGCGCCAGCGCGAGCGCCGAGGACGAGGTGTGCCGGCCCCTCCCGGTGACGGCGTTGACGTGGCTGACGGCCCGTTCGGCGTCCGGGACCAGGGCGTTGACCAGGGTCGACTTGCCCACTCCCGAGTGCCCGACCAGCACGCTCGTCCGCCCGGCCAGGTGCTCGCGCGGCCCGTCCAGGTCGCCGCCGTGGCGGGTGACGACGTAGCGGACGCCGAGCGGCGCGTACGCCGCGACCAGGTCGTCCGGGCCGGCGAGGTCGGCCTTGGTCAGGCAGAGCAGCGGGTCCATCCCGGCGTCGTAGGCCGCCACGAGCTGCCGGTCGATCATCCGGGGGCGCGGCTCGGGGTCGGCGAGCGCGGTCACGATGACGAGCTGGTCGGCGTTGGCGACGATGATCCGCTCGAACGGGTCGGTGTCGTCGGCGGTGCGGCGCAGCGAGGAGGTGCGCGGCTCGACCCGCACGATGCGGGCCAGGGTGTCGGGCCGCCCGGACGAGTCGCCGACCAGGGCGACCCGGTCGCCGACCACCACGCCCTTGCGGCCGAGCTCGCGGGCGCGCATCGCGGTCACCGGCCGGTCGCCCACCAGGCAGCGGTAGCGGCCCCGGTCGACCGCGGTCACGAACCCGGCGACCGCGTCGTCGTGCGCGGGCCGTCGGCGGGTGCGCGGACGCGAGCCGCGCCGCCCCGGCCGGACCCGGACGTCGTCCTCGTCGTAGTCCCCCACCTTGCGCGCCATCTACGCCGTCCTCACCAGGTCCGTCCACAGGCCGGTGAAGTCGGGCAGCGTCTTGCCCACCGTCTCGGGGTTCTCCACCTCGACTCCGGGCACGGCCAGTCCCAGCACCGCCGCCGCCATCACCATCCGGTGGTCGTCGTAGGTGTGGAACACGCCGCCGTGCAGCGGGCGCGGCCGGATCTCCAGCCCGTCCGGCAGCTCCCGCACGTCGCCGCCGAGCGCGTTGATCTCGGTGACCAGCGCGGCGAGCCGGTCGGTCTCGTGCCCGCGCAGGTGGGCGATCCCGGTCAGCCGGGACGGTGTCGCGGCCAGCGCGGCCAGCGCGGCGAGCACGGGGGTCAGCTCGCCGACCTCGTGCAGGTCGGCCTCCAGCCCCTGGAACACGCCCGGGAACGTCCCGGAGCCGCGCACCGTCAGCCCGTCCGGGCCGAGCGAGACGTCGGCGCCCATCGCGGTGAGCAGGCCGCGCAGTGCGTCGCCCGGCTGGACGGTGTCGTCCGGCCAGCCGGGCACCGTCACCCGGCCGCCGGTGACCAGGGCGGCGCCGAGGAACTGGGCGGCGTTGGACAGGTCGGGCTCGATGATCCGCTCGCCGCCGAGCAGCGGGCCGGGCGCCACCCGCCACACGTTCTCGCCGGTCTCGACGCCCGCGCCCGCCTCGCGCAGCATCCGGACGGTCATCGCCAGGTGCGGCGTGGACGGGACGGGCGGCCCCTCGTGCCGCACCTCCACGCCCTTGGCGAAGCGCGGCGCGGCCAGCAGCAGCCCGGAGACGAGCTGCGAGGACCCGGACGCGTCGATCGTCACCGGGCCGCCGTCGACCAGCCCGCGCCCGCGGACGGTGAACGGCAGCGCGCCCCGCCCGCCGTCGTCGACCTCCGCGCCGAGCTCGCGCAGCGCCGTGATGATCGGGCCCATCGGCCGCTCCCGGGCGCGCGGGTCGCCGTCGACGGCGACCTCGCCGGCCGCCAGCGCCGCGACCGGCGGCAGGAACCGCATCACCGTGCCCGCGAGCCCCACGTCCACCCGGGCCGGACCGGTCAGCGGGCCCGGCGTGACCAGCCAGTCGGAGCCGTCCTCGGTCACCCCGGTCCCGAGCGCGCGCAGCGCGTCCGCCATCAGGTCGGTGTCGCGGCTGCGCAGCGGCCGGACCACCCGCACCGGGGCGGAGGCGAGCGCGCCGAGGACCAGCGCGCGATTGGTCATCGACTTGGACCCGGGCAGCGCCACCGTGGCGTCGACCGCCGTTCGGGCGACCGGCGCGGGCCAGTGCGGTGCGGACGGCGGAGTGAGCGGTGTGGGCATGGACACAGGATATCGGGCCCCGCTCACACCGCCTCGCGGGCGCGATCGGGCCAAGCCTTGGCCGATCCACTAGTTGATCATGGGGTTCGGCCGGGCATGGGGCCTACGTTCGTGCACGCCGGTCGTCGCTGTCGGGGGGAGGCGGACCGTGGACGCTTTGCTGCTGGCGCGCCTCCAGTTCGGGATCACCACCGTCTACCACTTCCTGTTCGTGCCGGTCACGATCGGGATGTCGGTGCTGGTGGCGCTCCTGGAGACCGCGTGGGTGCGCACCGGCAAGGCGCGGTACCTGCGCGCCACCCGGTTCTGGGGAAAGCTGTTCCTGATCAATTTCGGAATGGGGCTGGTCACCGGAATTGTGCAGGAGTTCCAGTTCGGGATGAACTGGAGCGACTACTCGCGGTTCGTCGGCGACATCTTCGGCGCGCCGCTCGCGATCGAGGCGCTGCTGGCCTTCTTCCTGGAATCGACCTTCCTCGGCCTGTGGATCTTCGGCTGGGACCGGCTGCCCGCCAAGGCGCACCTGGCCTGCATGTGGCTGGTCGCGATCGGCACGATCCTGTCGGCCTACTTCATCCTGGCCGCCAACTCGTTCATGCAGCACCCCGTCGGCACCCGCTACAACCCGCAGACGCGCCGCGCCGAGCTGACCGACTTCGGCGCGGTCCTCGGCAACAAGGTCGTCCTGGCCACCTTCCCGCACACCGTCTTCGGCTGCCTGGTGACCGGGGGCGTGCTGATGACCGCCGTGGCCGCCTGGCACCTGGCCCGCCGCCGGAGCCTGGAGGTCTTCCGCGCCTCGCTCCGGCTCGGGCTGGCCGCCACCCTCGTCGGGTTCGTCGGCGTGCTGATCAGCGGGGACCTGCTCGGCAAGGTGATGACCGAGACGCAGCCGATGAAGATGGCCGCCGCCGAGGCGCTGTACGAGACGCGGCAGCCCGCCTCGTTCTCGGTGCTGACCATCGGCACCCTGGACGGGAGCAAGCCCGTCTACCAGCTCGAAGTACCGCGGGTGCTGTCGTTCCTGGCGACCGGCACGTTCGACGGCCGGGTCGAGGGGATCAACGACCTCAACGCCGAGTACCGGCACAGGTACGGGCCGGGCGACTACCGGCCGGTCATCCCCGTCGCCTACTGGGGCTTCCGCGTCATGATCGGCGCGGGCGTGCTCGCGGTGCTGGTCGCGCTGGCCGGGCTCTGGCTGACCCGGCGCGGCCGGCTGCCCGGGCGCCGCTGGGTCTGGACGGTGGCGATCTGGAGCGTGGTGCTGCCGTTCATCGCGCACTCGGCCGGCTGGATCTTCACCGAGATGGCCCGCCAGCCGTGGGTCGTCTTCTCGCTGCTGGAGACCAGGCACGGGGTATCCCCGTCGGTGCCCGGCGGCACCGTGCTGGCCTCCCTGATCGTGTTCACCCTGGTGTACGGGGCGCTCGCCGTCGTCGAGGTCGGGCTGATGCTGCGCTACGCGCGCAAGGACCCGCCCGACGACCCGCCGCCCGGCAGCACCCCGTCCGGCGACGACCAGCCGATGGCCTTCGCCTACTGACCGCCGTGCCCCGCCCGTCACTCCGGAGGATCCAGTGGAGCTGCACGACCTGTGGTTCGTGGCCATCGCCACGCTGTTCGTGGGCTACTTCTTCCTCGAGGGGTTCGACTTCGGCGTCGGCGTCCTCACCCAGGCGCTGGCCCGGGACGACACCGAGCGGCGGGTACTGATCAACACGATCGCGCCGGTGTGGGACGGCAACGAGGTGTGGCTGATCACCGCGGGCGGCGCGATGTTCGCCGCGTTCCCCGAGTGGTACGCCTCGCTGTTCAGCGGCTTCTACCTGCCGCTGCTGCTGATCCTGGTCGCGTTGATCGTGCGCGGCGTCGCGTTCGAGTACCGCGGCAAGCGCGAGGGGCGGTCCTGGCGCCGCAACTGGGACCTGGCGATCTTCTTCGGGTCGCTGGTCCCGGCGTTCCTGTGGGGGGTGGCGTTCGCCAACATCGTGCGCGGCGTCGCGCTGGACGACCGGCACCTGTACACCGGGGGCTTCTGGGCCCTGCTGAACGTGTACTCGCTGATCGGCGGCGTCACCACGCTGCTGCTGTTCATCTACCACGGCGCCGTGTTCACGGCGCTGAAGACGTCCGGTGGGCTCCGCGACCGGGCCGAGCGGCTCGCCGGGCAGGTCGGGCTCGGCGCGGCCGTCGCGGCGGTCGTGTTCCTGATCTGGACGCAGACGCGGCACGGGTCGGCGGCCAGCGGCGGCACCGCGATCGTCGCGGCCCTCGCCCTGGTCGGCTCGCTGGTGCTGAACCGGATCGGACGGGACGGCTGGGCGTTCGCGCTGTCCGGCGGCGCGGTCGCGTTCGCGGCGATCACGCTGTTCGTGGCGCTGTACCCGGACGTGCTGCCCTCGACGGTCGACCCGGCCAACAGCCTCACCGTGGCGAACGCGGCGGCGACGGACAAGACCCTGGGCATCATGACCTGGGTCGCGGTGATCTTCCTGCCGCTGGTGCTGATCTACCAGGGCTGGACGTACTGGGTGTTCCGCCGCCGCATCGGCGTCCAGAACATCCCGGCCTGAGCCGGTGCCCGGACCCGTGGACGCGCGGCTGCTCCGGCAGGCCCGTGCCACCGCGCCCCACCTCGCCGCCTGCGTGCTGCTCGGCGTGCTCGGCGCCGCCTGCGTCCTCGCCCAGGCGGCGCTCCTCGCGCACGCCATCGCCGCGCTCACCGTCCCGTTCTCCCTGCTCGCGGTCGTCGCGGCGCGGGCCGTCCTCGCCTGGGGCCGCGAGGTCGCCGCCCACCGCGCCGCCGCGGACGTCACGTCGCAGCTCCGCGCCCGGCTGCTCGAACGCCTGACCACCGGCCGTCCCGCGCAGGCGTGCTCCGGCGAGCTGACCGCCCTGGTCACGCGGGGGGTCGACGCGCTCGACCCGTACTTCTCCGGCTACCTCCCGCAGCTCGCCCTGGCGGTCATCGTGCCCGTCGCGATCGTGGGCGCGCTCGCCCAGGCCGACCTGCTCTCCGCGGTGATCGTGCTGGTCACGCTGCCGCTGATCCCGCTGTTCGGCGCGCTCATCGGGATGTGCGCGGCGGCCCGCACCCGCCGCCAGTGGCGCACCTTGGAACTGCTCGCCGGGCACTTCGCCGACGTCGTGGCGGGCCTGCCGACGCTCAAGGCGTTCGGCCGCGCGGACGCGCAGGCCCGGCAGATCGCCCGGGTCGCGGGCGAGCACCGCCGCGCCACCGGCGCCACGCTCAAGCTCGCGTTCTGCTCGGCCCTGGTCCTGGAGATCGCCGCGACCCTCTCGGTCGCGCTGGTCGCCGTCTCGGTCGGCCTCCGGCTGGTGTCGGGGTCCCTCCCGTTCGAGACCGCCCTGTTCGTCCTGATCCTCGCGCCCGAGGCGTACCTGCCGCTCCGCCAGGCCGCCGCCCAGTTCCACGCCGGGCAGGAGGGCGTCGCCGCCGCCGACCGCATCCTGTCCGTCCTGACGCCTCCGCCGGCGTCCGGCGACCCGTCCGTCGACCCCTCCCTCCGGCCGCCCCCTCAGCCGCCCCGGAAGGGACGGCCGTCCGCGAGCGGGCGCATCCAGGCGGACGAGATCGTGGTCGCCCATCCCGGACGGGAGCCGGTGGGGCCGTACTCGCTGACCCTCGAACCCGGGACGCTCACCGCCCTCACCGGGACCTCGGGCATCGGGAAGTCCACCCTCATCGCCGTGCTGCTCGGCTTCACCCGTCCCGCCACCGGACGCGTGCTGGCCGGCGGCGAGGCACTCGACGCGGGCGCCGACGCGGACTGGCGCAGGCAGATCGCCTGGGTGCCGCAGCGGCCGTTCTTCTTCGCCGGAACGATCGCGGACAACATCGCCCTCGCCGTCCCGGACGCCCCCGGCGACGCGGTCCGCCGGGCCGCCGCCGCCACCGGCGTCCTCGACATCACCGCCCTGGACGCGCGGCTCGCCCCCGGCGGCGCCGGGCTCTCCGCGGGGGAGCGGCAGCGCGTCGCCCTCGCCAGGGCCGCGCTCCGCTGCGATCTGCTCGGCACCCCCCTCCTCATCCTGGACGAGCCCACCGCGCACCTCGACGTGCTCACCGAGATCGAGACCACCGAGATCCTCCTCCGCCTGGCGCGAGGCCGCACCGCCCTGATCGTCACGCACCGCCGCACCCTCCTCGACCGCGCCGACCAGGTCGTGGCGCTGGAACCGGCCGCCCTGACCGGCCCCCCGGTACGGGTATGACGACGGCGGTGCGGTTCGGGGCGGCCGTCGCGGCGGGCGCGGGCGCGCTCGGCTGCGGCATCGGGCTGCTGGCCACGTCGGCGTGGCTGATCTCCCGGGCGGCGCAGCATCCGCCCGTCCTGTACCTGATGGTCGCGATCGTGGCGGTGCGGGCGTTCGGGTTCGGCCGCGGCGCGCTGCGGTACGTCGAACGCCTCGTCTCCCACGACGCCGCCCTGCGGGTGCAGGCCCGCACGCGCGTCCGCGTCTTCACCCGCCTCGCCGCGATCACCCCCGCCCTCCCGCACGCCGCCCCGGTCCGCGCCGGGGCCTCCGATGCCGCGCCGGGGACCGGTCCCGCGAGCGACGGACCGCTCGGCCTGGTGCTCGACAACGCGGAGGGCGTCGCCGACCGCTGGCTGCGCGGCGTGCTCCCCATGGCGTCGGCGGGACTCGCGGGGGCCGCCGCCGTCGCCCTCGAAGGGTGGCTGCTGCCCGCCGCGGGCGCCGTCCTGCTAGCCGCGCTCCTGACCGGTGGGGTCCTCGCGCCCTGGCTGGCGCAGCGCGGGGCACGCCGGGCCGCCGGACGCGCCGCGGCCGGACGCGCCGAACTGTCCGCCCGGACCACCGAGGCCCTGCACGGCCTGCCCGAGCTGACCGCCTACGGCGCGCTGCCGGCGCGGCTCGCGGACCTGCGCCGCGCCGACGCGCGGGTCACCGCGTCCGCCGCCCGGTCGGCCTGGACCGCCGGGCTCGGGTCGGGCCTGACCACCCTCGCGACGGGCGGCGCGGTGCTGGGCGCGCTGGCGCTGGGCGTGCCCGCCGTGCGGGACGGCCGGCTGGAGACCGTCCTGCTCGCGGTGATCGTCCTGACCCCGCTGGCCGCGTTCGAGGCCGTCGGCGCGCTGTCGGACGCGGCCCAGCGGCTCCTGCGCGCCCGGACCGACGCCGCCCGCGTCCGGCACGCCCTCGCGACCCCCGCCCCGGTCACCGACCCGGACGCGCCGCGCCCCCTGCCCGCCCCCGCGCGCGGGCACCACCTGCGGGTGGACGGGGTGACCGCCCGCTGGCCCGGCGCCGGGACCGACGCGCTGGCCGAACCGGCGCTGACCCTGGACCTCCCACCCGGCCGGCGCCTCATGATCACCGGGCCGAACGGGTCCGGGAAGTCGACCCTGGCCGCCGTTCTGGCCCGCCTCCTGGACTACCGCGGCTCGATCACGCTGGACGGGACGGAGCTGCGCGACCTCGCGGGCGGCGACGTGCGGCGGGTGATCGGGCTGTGCGGGCAGGACGCCCACCTCTTCGACACCACCGTCGCCGAGAACGTGCGGCTGGCCCGTCCCGCCGCGTCCGACGCCGACGTAGCCGCCGCCCTCCGCCGCGCGGGCCTCGGCGGCTGGCTGGACGCGCTGCCGGACGGCCTCGCGACCAGGGTGGGGGAGCACGGCACCGCGGTCTCGGGCGGCGAACGGCAGCGCCTCGCGCTCGCCCGCGCCCTGCTCGCCGGTGTCCCGATCCTGATCCTGGACGAGCCGGACGCGCACCTGGACGAGGCGACCGCCGGCACCGTGCTGATCGGCCTGCTCGCCGCCGCCCGGGACCGCACCGTCGTGCTGATCAGCCATCGCGACGCGGTGCCCGGTGCGGACCCCGTCCTCCGCCACGTCGACGAACTCCACACCCTCGGCCCGCTCGCCCGCTGACCGGCGGGACCGACCATGAAAAGGTGCGGCGGGGCTCCGAGAACCCGGAACCCCGCCGCACCGCCGTGTCCACGCGCGCCCGCTGGACGCGACCTGACCCGCTAGGCCCCTGGCAGGGCCGGTTCGGGAGCGGGCCCCTGCACGTACCGGACGGCCTTCACCACCAGCCACCGCACCAGCCGGTAGGCGAGCAGTGCCAGCCCGAGCAGCGGCAGGATCAGCAGCAGGATCTGCAACCCGGCCGTGATCAGTTGGAGCGGGCCGGCCCCGGCCGCGGCGGCCCGGCCCAGTCCCTCGATCATCCGCCAGTCGCTCACCACCAGCTCGGGGACCCGCACCGCGATCAGCGTCAACTGGAAGGCCAGCGCCGGGATGACGGTCAGCACCCACAGCGTGACGATCATCTGCGGCCACCGCTTCAGCGCCTTGAGCCGCTCGTCGGCGGCGCGCCGCAGCAGCGTCCGCCGCAGGATCGGCTTGATGTACTTGAACAGGTCGGGGATGCCGACCAGGTCGGAGATGA
The DNA here is from genome assembly GCF_030283145.1 of Actinomadura xylanilytica. Taxonomy (GTDB): domain Bacteria; phylum Actinomycetota; class Actinomycetes; order Streptosporangiales; family Streptosporangiaceae; genus Spirillospora; species Spirillospora xylanilytica. The sequence continues at coordinate 1,593,852 of NZ_JASNWE010000001.1, read as the reverse complement.
TGTAGTACCCGTCGAACCGCAGCGTGGGCAGCAGCTGCTGGATGATCTCGAAGTTGACCGTCAGGATGACCAGCAGCAGCGGCTGGAACCCGGTCTGGAGGTACACCAGGGTCAGCCCGACGAGGAAGATCCCGTTGAAGTAGACGCCGCCCAGGTCGGTGCGGATGCGCCCGCCGCGCCCCAGCCGGTACGACTCGGTGATGTCGGTGTAGAAGGCCGGCCACACCAGGTAGATGCCGCAGCCCATCACCCCCGGGCGGACGCCGCTGTAGCGGCAGGCGGCGGCGTGGCCGATCTCGTGGAAGACGCACGAGGCGATCGCCAGGCCCAGCACCATCAGGATGCTCTCCGGCGCCAGGATCGCCCTGTGCAGCGCGTCGCCCACCGACTGGGTGCCGAGCACCCAGACCTCGCTGAGGAAGACGGCGGCGAACGCGAAGATCATCGCCACCGGCGTGAACAGCCAGGAGAACAGCCCGGCCAGGATCCAGGTCGCGGACTCGGGGAACACCGCCAGCTTGAACCGCAGCCCGAGGAAGGTGTCGGGCTTGACCAGCTGCGGGCGGGCCCCGTTGCTGTAGGTGGTGACTCCGAGCGGGGCCAGCTTGCGGTCGACGAGGAACAGGACCTGCTCGCCGGAGATCCGCGCGCCCGCCGCGCGGCTCACCTCGGTGGCCACCGCGTCCAGCGCGATGCGGGGATCGATGGTCCCGGCCAGGTGGCGGTGGTCGTGCAGCGCCTTGACGACCTGGAACAGCAGCGGCGGGAGCCGGACGAGCTGCCGGTTGGGCAGGCTGACGAGCTGCGGCGGTTCGCGGTAGCCGGAGCCCTTGAATTCGCCGACCAGCTCGGCCCCCTCGGTCAGCGTGGGGAGCGTGCAGGGCTCGGCATCGTCGATGGTCGACGTTGCTGGCGTGCTCATGGAACTCTCCGGGAATTCGTGGAATTCATGGGGAAGTGCCGGATCTCGCGCGGGACCGGCGGCGCCATGGTCAATAGCTGTTGGTCACGGCGGGTACGCAGGTCATCGTGGTCTTGGCGCCCTCCGCGAGCAGGCCGGTTCCGAGCAGGCCGGAGGTGCCCGCGTAATACGTCGACTGGCACGCGTAGAACACCTCGGTCCGATGGCCGTCACCGGTCGGCGGGCCGGCCAGCGACAGCAGGACCCGCTCGGGCAGGATTTCGCCGGCGAGCAGGTCGAGCTCTGCGAAACTGAAAGTCTCTTTGTTGTGAGCGCCCATTGTTCTTCCGTGTCGTTCGAGAACGCCTTCCGAATGGTCCTCGGTCGCGGGGCTGGTAAGGGGACCGAAAACCGGGCGAAGGGCTGGCGGATGAACGCCAGCCCTTCTCTATGCCGATGTGAGCTTCCGCTCGTTACAGACCGTGGATCAGTGGCCCGAAACGGCGGTGCCCGGCACGCAGGTGAACGACGAAGCGTCGTTCTGCGCGTGCAGGCCCACGAGCTGGAGCAGCCCGCTGTCGGGACGGCTGATGTTGCTCTGGCAGGCGTTGGAGACGATGGTGGAGCCGCCACCGTCGTGGCCGGAGCCGCCGGCGTTGTTGTTGTTGTAGGAGTCGCCGGGGACGCCCGCCATCACGGTGGACAGGACGGCGCGCTCCGGCAGGACCTCGCCGGCCAGCAGGTCGAGTTCCGCGTAGCTGAAGGACTTCATGATTCCCTTTCCTTGTTGTCACGCCCGGGATCCCGATACGGGCACCGGGTGTCCCCTCTAGCCCCTGGCGGAGCTGGGTATCACTACGTATAACAGCTATTACTGGCCGCAGCAAACGTCGTCTCGGAGTGGCGATTCGAGCCGTTCTTGACGCTCGCCAGGTCGGATTAAAACGGCGAAAGGTGCATAGTGCGCATGTCGTGCTGGGCTATCTCCTGGAAATCGAGGAACATGCGTAATTGGAGATCTGGGGGACGTCGCGGCTGTTTGCCCCCATGAATGCGCGGAGTCGTGCCGGTTAAAGATCAGGAATACGTCGAGCCGATGAGTGGTCTGGATGCCCCATGCGGCCAGATCCGGCCGCCCTCCCCGCAGCGCGGTTTAGCTGTGTCCAGAGGGCGTAGCGCACAACCGCCCACCCGGACCGCCCGCACCGCCCAGCGCTGTGCACCGCCGGACCGCTTGGCGTGTCGCCGACACCCGCGCACGCGGCGCTCGCGTGGGCGTCACCCGCGCATGCCTCACCCGCGCATGCCTCACCCGCGCATGCCTCACCCGCGCACGCGTCACCTGGGCATGCCTCACCCGCGCACGCGGCGCTCGCTTGTGTGTCGGCTGCGCGCTCGTCCATGGCGCGCCTCGATGACGGGGACACGCCGGTGAGGGCGTCCTTTGGCCCGGCCGTCAGGCGCTGTTCGGCCCTGTGCGGCTCGCGCTCATGGAGAGGCGCATCGAAGGCCCGGCGGCCGTCCTCTGGGGGCGTCCCAGATGGAACGGGCGGTCAGCAGGCAGCACGGGGCCGGACCGGTGCGCGGCTCAACGGCGCTCTGAGCCTCTTTCAAGGCTCCCTTCGGAAAGTGGGCCCGCTCAACGTCCGAAGGACGAGCGCGCGGCCTTTCCGGCCTTGGAGGTCCGGACCGCCCTGGCGGCCTTGGTCGCGCCCTTTCCGGCCTTCGCCGCGCCCTTCCCCGCACTCTGCCCGGCCTTCGCCGCCCCCATCGACACCTTGGCCGCCCCCTTGGACGCCTTGGCCGTGCCCAGGGCCGCCCTGCGGCTCCCCTCGCGGCGGACGTCGCGCACTTGGCGGGCCGCCTCCCGGCGGGCGTTCCTGATCTCCGCGGCGGTCTCCCGGCGCAGTGCCTTGGTCTCCGCGCCGGCCCTGATCCGGACCTCGCGGGTCTGCCGCCGGAGGTCGGCGGCACGCGGCGCGCGGCGGGACACGTGGCGCGGCTCGGTGGCCACCATGAGCAGTGCGCCGAACAGGCCGGCGTTCTTGAGCAGGTGCGAGCGCTCGCTGTTGCGGCGCTCGGGGTCGTCCTCGGTCCAGTACCGGTGCTCGGTCGCGAGCGCGGGCACGAGCTGCGCGGCGAGCAGCAGCGTGGTCAGCCTCCGGAACTTGCCGGCCATCAGCAGCGCGCCGGTCCCCAGGCTGAGCGCGCCCTCGATCCGCACGAGGGTCTCCGGATCCTTGGTGGGCAGCCAGTCGAGCCGGTCGACGATCGGCTTGAGCGTGGGCGCGACCTGCTCGGCGCGCGGCGTGGGATCGCGGAGCGTCTCCAGGCCGGTGATGATGTACGGAGCCGCCACGAACGGGCGGGCCAGAGTCGTGATGGGTCGCATGCTCGCGTACATGCCCAGCACGCCGGACATCAAGCACCGGCACGCCGGGCGGCAGTCCGGAAAACTGCCTGGACGCCCCGCTTCGCCCGCTCTGCTCCGTACCGCGCCGTCGGCTCCGTCCGTCCGTACCGTCGGAGGCACGGGGCAGGATGGGGGCATGTGCGGTCGATATGCCACAGCGCGTGCGCGTCAGGAACTCCTGGACCAGTTCCAGGTCCAGGTCGACGCGGTCGAGGGGGATCTCCAGCCGGACTACAACGTCGCCCCGACCAAGGACGTCCCGGCCGTGCTGGTCCGGCGCCCCAAGGACGCCCCGGAGGAGGAGGCCCCGGTCCGCCAGCTCCGGACGGTGCGGTGGGGGCTGGTCCCGTCGTGGGCCAAGGACCTATCCGTCGGCGCCCGGATGATCAACGCGCGGGCCGAGACGGTGGACGAGAAGCCCGCCTTCCGCCGCGCGTTCGCCCAGCGCCGCTGCCTGCTGCCCGCCGACGGCTACTTCGAGTGGTACACCCTCCAGGACCAGGGGCCCGGAGCCGCGCTCGACCCCGCCCAGCCGCAGAAGAAGGCCAAGAAGCCGCAGAAGCAGCCGTTCTACATCCGTCCCAAGCACGGCGGCGTGATGGCCATGGCCGGCCTCTACGAGCTCTGGAAATCGCCCGAGGGTGAGTGGGTCTGGACCGCCACGGTGATCACCACCGACGCCCCCGACGACGTCGGCCGCATCCACGACCGGATGCCGATGGTCGTCGAGCCCGACCGCTGGGACGCCTGGCTCGACCCGGGCCTGACCGAGGCCGCCGGGGTCCGTGAGCTGCTGGTGCCCGCGATGGCCGGGACGATGGAGGCGTTCCCGGTGTCGAAGGCCGTCAACAATGTCAAGAACAACGGACCGGAACTCATTGAACCCTCTACGAACGGGAACAGTTCTGGCAGCCCTTCCGACACCCTGTTCTGACCGCCGCCGCGCCCCCCCGGGGCGACCGGAGGCGGCCCACCCCCCCGCCCGGGACCCCGCCGGGAGGAGATCGGAGCACCGTGGACAGCGCCGCCGCCCGTGCCCGCCTCGAGTCCATGCTCGCCGACCTGGAGCGGTCGATCGCGATCCTCGGCGACGAGCGCCCCGAACGGGAGAACTCCGCCGCCGACGCCGGCGCGGGCCTCTCCGACAGCGACCGCGTGGAGGCCGCGCTCGACTCGCTCGAACGGCACCGCCGAGGCGTGAACGCGGCCCTGGCCAGGCTCGCCGAGGGCCGGTACGGCCGCTGCCTCGGCTGCGGCGAGCAGGTCCCCGAAGGACGCCTCGAAGCCCGTCCCGACGCCGCCCGCTGTGTCGCCTGCCAGACCGCGCACGACCGCCCCACGCGCTGAGCCCCACGCGCTGGGCCCCGAGCCCCCACGCGGCGCGCGGCTGGGACCGCGCGCCGCGTGGGCGGGTCAGGGGGTGCGGCGGGCGCTGGCCAGCAGGTGGATGCCGAGGGACTCGTCGCCCGGCGGGGCGTTCAGCTCGGTGCGCACCAGCCGCGGCATGGCCTGGGGGGACGTCTTGAGGACGTGCTCGACCGTCGAGGGCGACAGGACCGTGCGCGGCCTGATCCACTCGACCTCGAGACCGACCTCGGTGAGCAGCTCACGGAGCTGGTCGGCCCAGAAGCAGCGGGTGATCGTCCCGTCCGGCCAGGGCACCAGCACGACTTCGGCGCTCGGCACGTCCGACAGGTGGGCCCAGCAGTTCTGCTCGGCCAGCAGCGCCATCCCGAGCGTGAGCGAGTCGACCGACAGCAGCACCCGGCCGCCGGGCCGCAGCACCCGCGCGATCTCGGCGACCGTCGACTCGGTGACCAGGTGCCGGGACAGCACCCGGTTCTCGGCCACCACCGCGTCCACGCACTGGTCGTTCAGGAAGGTCAGCGAGCCGGAGTCGGCGATCACCCGCGCGGCGTGCCCGGCCGGACGGCCGCCGCCCGCCTCCCGGATCATCCCGGCCGCGCGGACGCCGCCGGCCTGGCGGGCCTTCCCGGCGCCGCGGATCCTGCCGGGCCCGCCGCCCTTGCCCGCCTCGCCGCCCTTGCCGGACTGACCGAGCCCCGGATCGAGGACCTCGATCACCGAATGCCCGGCGGCGGTGGCCTGGGTGGCGCTGTGCCCCTGCCCGCCGGACACGTCCAGCACGCGGGAGGGTCTACGGGGCAGCCACCGGGCGAACTGGGCCTCGGCCACGGCCCAGTAGAACGTCCAATACAGCGCCAGGGTATCGCCGTCTCCCGTCCCGTCTCCTGGGGCGTCGCGCAGGCTGGCGATGGTGGGTTCGGGAGGTCGCGCCGGCACCGGTAGCAACGGTTTGCTCCTGTTCTCGCCGTGTATGAGGACTTCTTCCCCGCCAGGGCCCGGTCATCACCCTGCGTACAGGTCGGGGTGAGGTGTCCCGAACCCGCACGGAACTCGTCCGAAATCGGTCCGCCCATCACTCCCGGTCAGGGAATCGGCGGGCCGGTCCCGGCGTTGCACCGTCTCACAACCGTTTACGCGCGGCGCCAGGACAGGGGTAAAGCCCGGAGGTGCCCGCGGACGGGGAAAGACAGACCAGTACAGCGGAGGTGCAGGCAGATGACCACAGCCGTTGCCGAACACCGTGGCGGAAGGCCGCTGACGGCGCCGCCCGGAGGCGCACCGGCCCCCACCGGCGTCATCAGGCAGCGCGGCCCGATATCGTCTGTGGGGTACGACGCCGCCGGCGTCGCCACAGCCAAGGGGGTGGGTCAGGTACCGGGCACCACGGAGACCGTGGAGCAGCGCCAGGAGCGGTTCCAGCGCGACGTGCTCCCGTTCTTGGACCAGCTGTACTCGGCCGCGCTGCGCATGACGCGCAATCCCGCCGATGCCGAAGATCTCGTGCAGGAGACCTTCGCCAAGGCGTTCGCTTCCTTCCACCAGTTCAAGGAAGGCACGAACCTCAAGGCGTGGCTGTACCGGATCCTGACCAACACGTTCATCAACTCCTACCGCAAGAAGCAGCGCCAGCCCCAGCAGTCGGCCACCGAGGAGATCGAGGACTGGCAGCTCGCGCGGGCCGAGTCGCACACCTCCAGCGGGCTCAAGTCGGCCGAGGCCGAGGCGCTCGAACACCTTCCCGACTCCGACGTCAAGCGGGCCTTGCAGGACCTGCCCGAGGAGTTCCGCATCGCGGTCTACCTCGCCGACGTCGAGGGCTTCGCGTACAAGGAGATCGCCGAGATCATGGGCACGCCCATCGGCACGGTGATGTCGCGTCTGCACCGGGGCCGCCGCCAGTTGCGCGGCATGCTCGAGGACTACGCTCAGGAGCGCGGCCTGTCGCGCGCGAGGGAGGGATCGGCATGAGCCGAGTACGGACCCGCCGCGGTGAGCGGAGCGAGCGCCGGGAGGGCACGGCCCTTCGTGCGGTGAGCGAGAAGGGTGCGTGAGCCATGAGCTGTGGCGATCACCACGACACCCCGTGCGATGAGGTGCTGGCCCGGGTCTACACCTACCTCGACGGCGAGCTCGACCAGGGCGGCTGCGGTGAGGTACGCGAGCACCTCGACGAGTGCGGGCCGTGCCTGCGCGAGTACGGCCTCGAGGAGGCCGTCAAGAAGCTGGTGAACAAGTCCTGCGCCTGCGAGTCGGCCCCGGGCGACCTGCGTGCCAAAGTACTCGGCCGCATCGAGCAGGTGTGCAGCGAGATCCGCTCCGGCGACCCCGCCAGGGAGGCCGGAAATCCGGCCGGTGGCGGGATCGGCGACGCGGCCAGGTCGTCCGAGACGGCCTGACCGGGCGCTGACCACGCCCGGACGTGCCAGACCCGCCGTGGGCGGGTCTGGCGGGTCCCGGTCATGGCCGTGCCCCGTCATCGCGGGTGCGGGGCCGGCCCGGCTATCGTGCTCGGGTGCTCGTACTCGTCACCGGCGCGGCCGGTTTCATCGGCTCCCACCTCGTCGACAGGCTGCTCGCCGACGGCCATGAGGTCATCGGCGTGGACGACCTGTCGTCGGGGTCCAACATCCGCCCCGGTGTCGAGCTGTGGCGGATGGACGTGGCCGACCCCGAGCTGGCCGTGCGGACGGCCGAGCGCCGTCCCGAGGTCGTCTGCCATCTGGCCGCGCAGGTCAGCGTGCGGCTGAGCGTGGCCGACCCGCTGCGCGACGCGCGGGTGAACGTCGTCGGCACCGCGGGCGTGCTGGAGGCGGCCCGCACGGCGGGCGCGCGGAAGGTGGTCTTCACCTCGAGCTGCGCGGTGTACGGGGTGCCCGACGCGCTGCCCGTCCCGCCGACCGCCGCGCTGCGTCCCGCGTCGCCGTACGCCGCGTCCAAGGTCTCGGGCGAGGTCTACGCCCAGATGTACGGGGCGTTGCACGGCATCGACTTCACCACCCTGACGCTGGCCAACGTGTACGGCCCGAGGCAGACGCCGGAGGGCGAGGCCGGGGTCATCTCCATCTTCACCGACGCGCTTCTGGCGGGACGTCCGACCAAGGTGTTCGGCGACGGCCGCCAGACCCGCGACTACGTCTTCGTTCAGGACGTCGTCGACGCGTTCGCCCGCGCGACGGGCGAGCGGGGCGGCGGGCAGCGGTTCAACGTGGGAACGGCCCTGCAAACGACCGACCGCGACCTGCATGCGATGGTCGCCGAGGCGGTGGGCGCGGCGGACGAGCCGGAGTTCGCCCCGGCCCGGCTGGGCGACCTGCCCGCGATGTCGGTCGACCCCGGGCCGACCCGCCGGGAACTCGGCTGGGAGCCCCGGGTGGGGCTGCGCGAGGGGCTGGCGGAAACGGTCGCGTGGGCCCGCGAGCGCGGTGGCGCGGCGGGCGGCCGGCGCGCCTGAGTCTCACCGAGAACGCCCGGATTGACGTGCACGTGCAGTACGGTTGTGCAGAGCGAGCGTGCGAGTACCCTGTGTGGATCTTCTGGGGCGATTGGTCACCTAAGGTGACGATTACTTCACGCTTTGCTCACGATTTCTCGCATGCCTGTGTGACCTGGGCCTCCCACGTTAGGCTTGTGCCGAATTCAGCGACGGGAACAGGTGCATGCCCTCCGATAGTGGGTATGCGCCCGCCCGGGAAGCCCGGACCATGCCGGTTCGGGTGGCCGGATCTGGCGGTCCGGCCGGCCCGGTGTGGGGGGAGGCAGTAGTCATGCCCGAGCAGGTGGTGACGGCCGGTCTCGACCGGCCTGCCCTGGTGTCGTCGTCGCTGATGATGCCCAAGGGCGTGTCCTGGGTCTAGTCGCGTGCCGGCCGGTGCCGGCCGGCACCGGCGATCCTGGCGGCGGCCCGCTCATTCGTCACTCCCGAGGGGGGCGGCAATGCGTGGACTACCTCTCGCTGCCTGGGCGTACGTCTGCGGTGTGGTGGCCCTCGCGGCCGGCCTCATCGCGACGTCGTCCTTTGCGGAGCTTGACTGGTACAAGCTGGCCGTGCTGGCCGTGCTCTTCCTCATTTGCGACTCCGCGCCCGCTCAGCTCAGCGTCGAACGGGCCAAGGTGTCGCTCAGCTTCGCCGCGAGCCTGGCCGGGGTGGTGCTCCTCGGCCCGGCGGGTGCGGCGCTGCTCGGCCTCTGCGCGGTGGTCACCGGGCAGCGGTTCTTCGCCCCCGTCAAGCGGTTGTTCAACGGCGCGCAGTTCGCGCTCAGCGGCTACACCGCGGGCGTGGTGTTCAACCTGCTCGGCGGGCACCGCTTCGAGGCCGGGCAGACCAGGTGGGTCGAGCATGTCAGCGTGCCGTTCCTCGGCGCGCTGGTCACCTTCGTCCTGGTCAACATGTCCCTGACGGCGGGGGTGCTGCTGCTGAGCCGGCAGGCCGTGCCGCGCGACCTGCTGCGCGGGAGCGGGCAGCTCGCGTCCGGGTGCCTCGGCTACGGCATGTTCGGCCTGCTGATCGCGGGCCTGTGGCAGCGGGTCGGGCCGTTCTCGGCGGTGCTGGTGCTGCTGCCGCTGTTCGTCGCCCGCTGGGCGATGGAGCAGGCGCACGCGCAGCAGCAGGCGCACGCGGCCACCCTCGCCGCGCTCTGCCAGGCGGTCGAGACCAAGGACTACTACACCCGCGGGCACTCCGAGCGGGTCTCCCGCGGCTCGGTGATGATCGCCCAGGAGATCGGGATGCGGCCCGACCGGGTCGAGGCGATCCGCTACGCGGGCATGCTGCACGACGTGGGCAAGCTCGGCGTGCCGACCAAGGTGCTCCAGAAGTCCGGGTCGCTCACCGAGGAGGAGTTCGCCGCGATCCAGCTGCATCCGATGCGCGGGTTGGAGATCGTCCGCGAGATCGGATTCCTCGACGAGGCGCTCGCCGGGATCATGCACCACCACGAGAAGATGAACGGCCGCGGCTACCCGATGGGCCTGGCCGGCGACGAGATCCCCGAGTTCGCCCGGGTCATCTCGGTCGCCGACGCGTTCGACTCGATGACCTCCACCCGGTCCTACCGGGCCGCCAGGACGATCGAGGAGGCCGTGCAGGAGCTGCGCCGGGGGATGGGCGACCACTTCGACCCGGCGATCGTGGAGGCGTTCCTGTGCGCGCTGGACCGTACCGGGTGGGAGCCGCCGCAGCCGGTGGTGCTGCCCGACGACGACGTCGTGGAGACCACCCAGCAGGACCACGACGACCCGAGCGCCCCCATCCGGGTGCGTTGATGCGCGACGTGATGAGCGCGCAGATGCGCACCCGCGAGCGGGCGGCCTGGCAGAGCATCGACTCGGGCCAGCTGCTGCTGATCGCCACCGCCGGACTGGCGGTGGTCGTCGCGGTCACCCAGGTCGCCGCGGTCGGGCTCGACCAGCCCAACATCGCGATCGTCTTCGGCGTGCTGATCGCGCTCGGCGAGCTGTTCCGGATGGTGATGCCGGGCAACCGCGAGGTCGCCCCGATCGCCAGCGCCGGCGCGATCGGCTACGCGTTGCTGATCGGCACCGGGCCGGACGGCTCCCGCGGCGCGCTGCCGCTGCACGTGGTCCCGGCGGGGCACTCGGCCCTCCAGGTGGTGGCGGTGACCGCGGCGGGCATGCTGGTCGGGTCGCTGCCGCACATCGCGGTGGGCCGCTCGCCCCGGCCCGACGCGATGGCGCGGCGGCTGTTCACCGTGACCGTGGTGGCGCTGTGCTTCCGCCCGGTGGTGTCGGCCCGGCTCGAATGGGAGCTGCTGCTGGCGGTGATGGGCGTCGTGGTGGTGGTGTCGTGCTTCACCGACGTGGTGATCGCGGCGATGATCCGGGCCGAGGCGGTCCGGGCCCGGTTCGGCATCGCGCTGCGTGACGAGATCCGGGCCAAGCTCGCGCTGTGCGCGGCGATCGGCGCCACCGCGATGCTGATCGCGGTGGCCACCACCGCGATGGGCCCGGCCGCGCTGATGGTCTTCACCGCGCCGATCCTGGTCACCCAGTTCGCATTCCGGCGGTACGCGGGCATCCGCGCGACCTACCTCCAGACCGTGCGGGCCCTGTCCCGGGTCACCGAGGTCGGCGGGTACGTCGAGACGGGGCACTCGCGGCGGGTGTCCCGGCTGGCGGTGGCGATGGGCCGCGAGCTCGGCATGTCCGAGGAGGAGCTGCTCGAACTGGAGTACGCGGCGCTGATGCACGACATCGGGCAGCTCTCGCTCGGCGACCCGATCCCCGGCGGCGCGACCGTGCTGGCCTCGCCGCCCGAGCAGCGCCGCATCGCCGAGCTGGGCGCCGAGGTGATCAAGCAGACCGGGGTGCTCGACCGGGTGGCGCACATCGTCCGGCTCTCGTCCCACCCGTACCGGACCGGGCACGGCGAGGCGCAGCCGCTCCGGCAGGGCGGCGACCCGGCGCACGCCCGGCCGCTGCCGCCGCCGCTCGCCAGCCGCATCATCAAGGTCGCCAACGCCTACGACGACCTGGTCGGCGAGTCGTCCGACCGCGACCGGGGCGCGGCGGTGCTCGAACGGCTGCGCCTCGACTCGGCCTCGGAGTACGACCCGACCGTGGTCGAGGCGCTGAGCCGCGTGGTCGACCGGCGGCTCCGCCAGTAGCGGCGGGCCGCGGGCGGACCGGCGCACAAAACTCCGGGCCGGTATTTGTCGATCTCATGGCCGACGAGGGGGGCGCGTCCCGCTAGTGTCGGCGGCGTCGGTGCGACGGGATCGAGACGGCGAAGGGGAGTCCGCAGGTGTTCGAGTCGGTGCTCGTGGCGAACCGGGGCGAGATCGCCAGCCGGATCATCCACACCGTGCGTTCGATGGGCCTCAAGGCCATCGCGGTGTACTCCGAGGCCGACGCCGACCTGCCGTTCGTCGCCGAGGCGGACGAGGCGATCCTGATCGGCCCGGCGCAGCCCGCCCGCAGCTACCTCAACGTCGCCGCGGTGCTGGAGGCGGCCCGGACCACCAACGCGCAGGCCGTCCACCCCGGGTACGGGTTCCTCGCCGAGAACGCCGGGTTCGCCCGGCAGGTGATCGAGCGGGAGCTGGTCTGGGTGGGGCCGCCGCCGCTGGCGATCGCCCGGATGGGCGACAAGATCAACGCCCGGAACCTGATGAAGGAGGCCGGTGTCCCGGTCTCCGCCGGGGCCTGGGAGCCGGTGCCCGACGCCGACACCGCCGCCGAGGAGGCCGACCGCATCGGCTACCCGGTGATGGTGAAGCCCGCCGCGGGCGCCGGCGGCGTCGGCATGGGCACGGCCCGCGACGAGGCCGGGGTGCGCCGCGTGTACGCGTCCGCCCGGGCCGCCGCCGACCGGTACTTCGCCGGCGGTCCGGGCGAGACCGGCGGCAACGCCGACATCCTGCTCGAACGCTTCGTCCAGGGGGCGCGGCACGTCGAGGTGCAGATCTTCGGCCTGGCGGACGGCACCGTGACCGCCCTCGGTGAGCGCGACTGCTCGGTGCAGCGCCGGTACCAGAAGATCGTCGAGGAGGGCCCGTCGCCCGGCATCACCCCGGCGCTGCGCGAGCGGATGCTGGCCGCGGCCGTGCGCGCGGGCGAGGCGGTCGGCTACCGGGGCGCCGGCACCGTCGAGTTCCTCGTCGACCCGGCCCAGGACTTCTCCTTCCTGGAGATGAACACCCGCCTTCAGGTGGAGCACCCGGTCACCGAGATGACCACCGGCGTCGACCTGGTCGAGCAGCAGCTCCGCGCCGCCGCGGGCGAGCCGGTCGCGCTCGGCCCGCGCGAGCCCCGCGGGCACGCCATCGAGTTCCGGGTGTACGCCGAGGACCCGCAGCGGTTCATGCCCGGACCCGGCAAGATCGAGGTGTGGGAGGAGCCGGTCGGCCCCGGCATCCGCATCGACGCGGGCTACGCCGAGGGCAACACCGTCACCCCGTTCTACGACCCGCTGCTCGCCAAGCTCTGCGTGCACGGCGACGACCGCGCCGCGGCGCTCGGCCGGGCCCGCGCCGCGCTCGGCGCGTTCCGGATCGAGGGGCTCCCGACCAACCTGCCGTTCCTGGCCGAGCTGGTCGACCGTCCCGAGTTCACGGGTGGGACCTATGACACCGGGATCGTGGAACGCATGCGTCCCCTGGCCGTGCTCCCGTGAGATCCAGAGCGGCGGCCTCATCGCGTCGTCGAGTAGCCGGAGGGTACTGTGCCGGTCGTGGACACCTACTGTGACCGTTGCGGGGACCCCGCGGGCGACGCGGGCGGCGCCGATCACGAGGCGTGCCGGGCCGCCCGGCGGATGGAGCCGCCGCGCTACTGCGCGCGGTGCCGCCGCCGCATGGTCGTCCAGGTGACGCCGCAGGGCTGGACGGCCCGCTGCTCCGAGCACGGCGTCCTGGCCTCCACCTGAGCCGAGCGCCAGGGCGGAGGGCCGGGGGCAGCGCGCCGGGCCGGAAGGCCGGGCTCCGGGTCAGAGCGGCAGGACGTAGGTCATCAGGTCGACGCCGGGCACGGGCGACCAGTCGCGGTCCGGCGTGCGGGTGAACCCCATCCGCTCGTAGAGGCGGTGGGCCGAGCCCATGTTCTCCTGCGTCGACAGCCGGACGCGGGCCAGCCCGGTGCCGCGCGCCCGGTCGACGCACGCCTGCACCAGGGCCCGGCCGACCCCCTGGCCGCGGACCCGGTCGAGGACGGCCAGCATCCGGAACTCGGCCTCGTCCGGCCCGGCCAGCTCCGCGTACGGGCTGCTCGGCGGGCAGTAGGCGACCGCCCCGGCGAGGTCGCCGCCGACCTCGGCCACCAGCAGCTCCGACTTCGCGGCGCGGTCGGCGGCGTCGGCGAGCGTGCTCACGTACGGCGACGCGGGCGAGACCAGCCCGCCGTGCACGTACACCTCGACGGTCAGCGCCCCGACCCGCCCGTACTCCGCGGTCCGGACCGGCCGGACGGTGACGCCCTCAGACACCGGTGGTGCTGCGCGGGTAGGCGACCGCCGGGTCGGTGGCGATGTTGACCAGGTACGGGACGCCGGATCCGAACGCCCGGCGCAGCGCCGGGGCGATCTGGTCGGGCCGGGTGACCAGCTCGCCGGCCCCGCCCAGGGCGCGGACGACCTGGTCGTACCGGCACTGCGGCTGGAGGTCGGCGGCCACGTCGTAGCCGTAGAGCATCTGCATCGGGTGTTTCTCCAGCCCCCAGGCGCCATTGTTGCCGACGATCAGCACCACGGGCAGATCGTGCCGGACCAGGGTATCGACGTCCATCAGGGAGAAACCGGCCGCCCCGTCGCCGAGCAGCGCCACCACCTGGGCCGCCGGGCGCGCGATCCGGGCCGCGATCGCGTAGCCGAGGCCGGTGCCGAGGCAGCCGTACGGGCCGGGGTCGAGCCAGCCGCCGGGCCGCGCGGGCTCGATGTGCTTGCCGGCGTAGGAGACGAAGTCGCCGCCGTCGCCGATCACCACCGCGTCGTCGTCCAGGATCCGGGCCAGCTCCCCGTAGATCCGCAGCGGGTGGATCGGGTCGGCGCCCGAGGCCAGCGGTCCGGCGTCGGCGGCGATCGCGGCGCGGGCGGCGTCGCGGAGCGCGGCCGTCCAGGGCGCGTACGCGGCGGGGGAGACGCCGGCGGTGACGCAGGCCGCCGCCAGGTCGGCGAAGATGAGCGCCAGGTCGCCCGCCGCGGCGCCGGCCGTGCCGGTGTGCCGGGCGAGGGCCGAGGGCGCGTCGGCCAGGTGGACGACCTTGGCCGCGCCGCCGCCGAACGACCCGTACCCGAGCCGGAAGTCCAGCGGGGTGCCGGCGACGATGACCAGGTCCGCCTCGGCGAACGCGGTGCGCCGGGCGCGGGTCGCCAGCAGCCCGTGCCCGGCGGGCAGGACGCCGCGGCCCTGCCCGTTGGCGACCACGGGGAGCCGCAGCTCCTCGGCGAACGCGCGGGCGGCCTCGTCGGCGCCGTCCATCCACACGTCCGAGCCGAGCACCAGCACCGGGTGCCGGGCCGCGGCCAGCAGCGCGGCGATGGCCGCGAGCGCGTCCGGGTCCGGCGGCCGGTCCGGCGCGCCCGCCGGCGTCCTCGGGACCAGTTGCTCCGGCGCGGCCGGGCCGAACAGGTGGTCCATGTGCAGGTCGAGGAAGACCGGCCCGCGGTGCGGGTCGGCCGCGGTCTGGAAGGCCCGGGTGACGTCCGAGGTGAGGGTGCCGGGCCCGGCGGCGGTGGTCGCGAGCTTGGTGATCGGCGCGACCAGCGGGGGATGGTCCAGCTCCTGGAGCGCGCCCGAGCCCCAGCGCCCCTGCGGGGCCCGCCCGCCGAGGACGACGACCGGCGAGCCGTTGAAGTGCGCGGACGCGATGCCGCTGACGCCGTTGGTGACGCCGGGTCCGGCGGTGAGGACGGCGAGGCCGGTCCGCCGGGTCAGCCGGGCGGTCCCCTCGGCGGCGAACACGGCGGTCTGCTCGTGCCGGACGTCCAGGATCCGCGGCCTCCCCGAAGCCTTGACCGCGCCGTCGTACAGGGGGAACACATGCCCCCCGGACAAGGTAAACATGGTCTCCACGCCGTGCCGGCGCACCACCGAGATCACGGTGTCGCCACCGTGTGCAGGCTTCATGGACGCACCGTAACAAGCGAACGCTTGTCCGGGGAGTCCCGATCTTGTGTGCGATAGTCGTTAGAGCCTTGACGACGGGTGCCGGACTGCGGCTTGATGGGGCGGTGCCACTCGTGCGGACACTCGTTCTGGAGGCGTGATGCCGATCCCCCGTTCGATCCTCGGCAAGGACGACCCCCGCGACCTGGATCTGGAGGTCGTGGCCGGCACGTGGCCGCAGGAGGTGTCCGGGCACTACGTCGTCAGCACCTCCGACCAGCGCACCCATCCCGTGCACGCGTTCTTCGGCGACGGGATCATGGCGCGGCTGGCGCTGCGTCCGGGCACCGACGGCGCCCCCGCCGGACGGTTCGCCTGGCGGCCCCGGGTGATCGACACGCCCTCGGTGCGGCTGCGGCGCAAGCGTCCCGACCTGTTCACCGCGGGGCCCGTCGGGACGAGCTCGCCCTGGGGCTTCGTCAACTGCGCCAACACCGCGCCGCTGCCCTGGGGCGATCGGCTCTTCGCGACCTGGGACGCGGGCCGCCCGGTCGAGATCGACCCGGTCACCCTGGAGTTCGTCGCCGAGGTCGGGCACCGCGACGACTGGCGGCCCGCGCTCGACCAGGCGGTGCTGCCACTGGTCTCCTCCTCCGCGCATCCGGTCGTCGACCCCGAGCGCGGCTGCCTGTGGAGCGTCAGCCGCGACGTCATGACCGGCGCCTTCTCGGTGATCCGCTACGACGGGACCGGCAAGCACGTCCGGCGCTGGGCGGTCGAGGGCGCGGCGCTCCCGCAGGCCGCCCACACCATCACCCAGACCCGCGACTGGCTGGTGCTGGCCGACACCGCGTACAAGGTCGACACCGACGAGGTCTTCGGTGCCGACCGGACCGTCGCCAACAACCCGGGCGGCCCGGTGCTGCTGATCCGCAAGGACGACCTGGACCCGTCCCGCGCCACCGTCCGGTGCCGGGAGTTCCGGATCGCGCCCGAGGTCAACCACTTCTACGCCCGCTACGACGACTCCGACGGCGTCCAGGTCGTCATGGAGCACACGCCCGGCGTGGACATCGGGATGTACCTGCGCGCGGACGACGTGGACGCCCTCGGCCGCCCGGTCGACCCCGCGCTGCGCGGCATGTACTGCCACGGGATGACGCCCGCGCTCACCACCGTCCTGCGGTTCGACCCCGAGACCGGCCGGGTGGACGAGCACGCCCGCGCCCACGACCCCGCGCGCTGGTGGCAGGCCGAGCTGTCGGCGCTCGACTGGAGCATGGAGGGGCAGCTCGCGCCGACCCGGCACCACCTGGTCTTCCTCGGCTTCCATCCCGAGGCGATCAACCAGCGGGCGCTGGCCAACTACGCCGGCCGCGTCGACACCTCGCTGTTCCCGCGCGAGGAGACGCCCGCGGTGCTGGCGAGCCTCGACCGCGACGACCTCGAGCCGCTCGCCGAGTGGACGTTCGCGCTCGACGACTACCCGACCTCGCCCACCTTCGTCCCGCGCGACCCGGGCACCGGGGGCCGCAGCCGGTACGCGGGCGCGCGGCCGGGCGGGCACGACGGCCACCTGGTGGTGGCCGTGCACAACGACGACCGGTTCCGGATCGAGCTGTTCGACGCGGCGGACGTCGCGCGCGGACCGGTCGCGGTGCTCGCCCCGCCGCGCGGCACCACGGTGCCGTTCCTGATCCACTCCGCATGGATGCCCGAGGCCGTCGCGGCGCCGTCCGGCCTGGACCGGCTCCGGTTCGCCGACGACCTGGACGCCCGGCTGGACGCGCTCGACCCGGAACTGGCCGCCGTCGCGCACGAGGTCGCCGCCGAACTCGACGCGACGGCACACTGACCCCGTGCGCCCCGCCTCCCCACGCCCCGCGCGTTATGCGCGGGCGAGGTCCGCGCAGGTCTTCTCGTCGGGCAGTAGCGGGCGGAGCCGGAGCGAGTAGACCTTGCCCCCGTCCCGCCATACGGAGCGGGGCCTGGGCGGCCCGCTCTCCTTCTGAAGGGACTGGGCGTCGCGTCCGGCGAGGACCGTGCACAGGCCCCCCGGCCCCGGTGCGCCCTTGGCCAGCGGCGCCAGCGTCCACTCCCGAACCTTCTGCCCGTTCCCCGTGGTGGACGTGGTGGGCGTGGCCAGCGCGGCGAGCCGGTCGCCGACGTACGGGCGGCTCGGGGCGGTCTGGTCGGCCTTGGGCCACGTCTCGGGGCGCAGCCGCGTCCAGAACCGCACCGCCGGGTCGCTCCGTCCGTCCGGCTGGACGACGCGGGTGCGCGCCCCGCCCAGGGTGATCTCCAAGGTCATCGCGTCGGCGACCCCGTCCGCCTGGACGGTGCGCGACCGGCCGAGCCCGGCGGCCCTGGCCCCGTCCAGCAGCCGGGTCACCGCCGCAGGCTTCAGCCGGAACTCCACCGGCGCGGCGCCGCCGCCCGGGACGGAGACCGCGCGGCCGTCGGCGTACAGCGAGAAGTCGGGCAGGCTCCCGGGACCGCCCAGTCCGGCGATGCCGCCGCCCTTCCGCCAGCGCAGCACAGCCCCCGCCCCCGCCCCCGTTCCCGCCGGCCCCGGCTGCGGCGGCCGGGCGGAGGACGGGGCGATGGGAAGGGTGGACACCTCGTCGTTCGGTCCGAGGTCGCCGCAGGCGGTGAGGGCCCCCGCCCCCACCAGTAGGGTCACGATCCCCCGATCGATCACATGTCTGGAACGTCCTGACAGATCGGCCATGGGCCTTGGACGTCCCGCCGCGCCCTGGGGTTCCGCTACAAAATCCTCCGGCGAAGACTGTGGGATTCGGCGGGCGACCCGCCGCCGGACCCGCGCTAACCTGCCGCAGGTGAGCGTGCTCGTGGTCACCGGGACCTGCACCGGAGTCGGGAAGACCGTCGTCACCGCCGCGCTGGCCGCCTTGGCGGCGACGCGCGGGACGCCGGTCGCCGTGATCAAGCCAGGGCAGACCGGGCTGGATCCGGGAGAGCCGGGCGACCTCGACACGGTGCGCCGCCTCGCGGCCGTCGGCGACGTCCACGAGTTCGCCCGGTTCCCCGCCGCGCTGTCGCCCGCCGCCGCCGCCCGCCACGCCGGGACACCTCCGGTGCGCCTCGCGGACGTGGCCGAACGCGTCCAGGAGCTGTCCCGCGACCGCCGCCTCGTGCTGGTCGAGGGCGCGGGCGGCCTCCTCGTCCGCTACGACGAGGAGGGCACCACGATCGCCGACCTGGCCCGCTGGCTCGGCGCCGCCGTCGTGGTGGTGGCCCGTCCGGACCTCGGCACGCTCAACCACACCGCGCTCACCCTGGAGGCGATGGCGCACCGCGGCGTCCAGCTCGCCGGCGTGGTCCTCGGGTCCTGGCCGGACGAGCCCGACGAGGCGATGCGCAGCAACATCCGCGACCTGGAGACGATCGCCGCCCGGCCGCTCGCCGGCGCGCTTCCCGCGGGCGCCGCCGCGCTCGGGCCCGCCGAGTTCCTGCTCGCCGCGCACGGGGGCCTCGCCCCGGCGTTCGGCGGCGCGTTCGACGCTGCTACGTTCCGTGACAACAACGGCCTCACTAAGGAGAACCCGTGACCGACATCCTCGACGTGGCCCGCCGCCAGGTGCTGGACGAGGGCAAGGGACTGTCCGCCGCGCAGGCCCTGGAGTGCCTCACCCTCCCCGACGACCGCATCGAGGACCTGCTCGCCCTCGCGCACGAGGTGCGGATGCGCTGGTGCGGCCCGGAGGTCGAGGTCGAGGGGATCATCTCCCTCAAGACCGGCGGCTGCCCCGAGGACTGCCACTTCTGCTCGCAGTCGGGCCAGTTCGAGTCGCCGGTCCGGTCGGTGTGGCTCAACATCCCCGAGCTGGTCGAGGCGGCCAGGGAGACGGCCCGCACGGGGGCGACCGAGTTCTGCATCGTCGCCGCCGTCCGCGGCCCGGACGACCGGCTGATGTCCCAGGTCCGGGACGGGGTCAAGGCGATCAACGACGCCGTCGAGATCAACATCGCCTGCTCCCTCGGCATGCTCACCCAGGCCCAGGTCGACGAGCTCACCGAGCTCGGCGTGCACCGCTACAACCACAACCTGGAGACCGCCCGCTCGCACTTCCCGAACGTGGTCACCACCCACTCGTGGGAGGAGCGCTGGGAGACGCTGCGGATGGTCAAGGAGGCCGGGATGGAGGTGTGCTGCGGCGGCATCGTCGGCATGGGCGAGAGCGTCGAGCAGCGCGCCGAGTTCGCCGCCCAGCTCGCCGAACTGGAGCCCGACGAGGTCCCGCTGAACTTCCTGGCGCCCCGTCCCGGCACCCCGTTCGCCGACCTCCCGCTGGTCGAGGGCACCGAGGCGCTCAAGACCATCGCCACGTTCCGGCTCACCCTGCCCCGCACCATCCTGCGCTACGCCGGCGGACGCGAGCTCACCCTCGGCGACCTCGGCACCCGCGACGGCATGCTCGGCGGCGTCAACGCCATCATCGTCGGCAACTACCTCACCACCCTCGGCCGTCCGGCCGCCAAGGACCTGGACCTGCTGACCGAGCTCCAGATGCCGATCAAGGCCCTCTCCAAGACCCTCTGAGGCCCTGGTCCGGCCAGGTCCGGGCGCCCCCGGCCGAACCCGCCCGAATCCGGCCGTGCCGCGCCGCGCCCTCTACTCCTCGAGCCCGGTCTCCGGCGACCCGGTCTGCCAGGACGTCCACGCACCGGTCTCGATGTCGAGGCCGAACGGTTCCGGCAGGTGGACGGTCTCGCCGAACTCCCACGTCTCCTTGTGGAGGTAGGCGCCGGTGCCTTGGTCGGGGATGGAGTAGAGGGTCGTGCCCGGGGACTTCGGATCGCGGTCGATCAGGAGGTAGTACGGGACCTCGGCCCGTGCGTAGCCGTTCCACTTGGTGGCTCGGTCGCGCCCGTGCCCGCGCTTCGGCCGGCGGTCCTCGCTGGCGTTGGACGGCGAGGTGACCTCGATGACGAGCTCGACCTGATCCGGCACGAGGTAGCGCACCGATGACCGGCGCGCGGTCGCGTAGACCTGCTTGTCCAGAAGGATGAGGTCGGGGATGTACCCCTCTCTGGCGCCGAACAGGTCCACGCCGTTGGCCTGAATGCACTCCCAGGGGAAGTCGGAGTCGGCCGCCTCCATCTTGAAGACGGCTCTGACGATGTCCTGGACGATGCCGCCGTGCTGGAGCAGGGGAGCTGGTGACACGACGATTCTGCCTCCGATGACCTCGACCCGGTGGCCCTCGGGCGCGTGGACGAAGTCATCGAGCTCGCCGCGGACCCACATGTTGTAGGCGGTGTCGGGCAACTGCATCTGCTCGATGTCCACTGGCGTGACGCTCACTTTGGGCGACCCTTCCCTCACGATCTGCTCCGGTCATCGTAGAGAACGTGTGTTCTAAGAGTACCGAGAACAGTGTGATCGGTCGCCGAGAGTAGTCGGTCGGTCAGTTGCGGCGGAGGCGGGTGATGAAGGTGTAGCGGTCGCCGCGGTAGAGGGACTGGGCCCATTCGACCGGCTGGCCGGTGGAGTCGAAGGCGTGCCTGGACAGCAGCAGCATCGGCAGGCCGACGTCGACGCCGAGGAGCTGGGCGTCGTGCGGGGTGGCCAGCACGGTCTCGATCGTCTCCTCGGCCTCGGCCAGGTGGACGTCGTAGGCGGTGGCGAGGGTCTCGTAGAGCGAGCGGTGCCGGGGCAGCTCGCGGCGCAGGCCGGGGAAGCGGCGGGCCGGGAGGTGCGAGGTGTCGACCGACATGGGCTCGCCGTCGGCGAGGCGGAGCCGGTGGATGCGCAGCACCCGCCCGCCGGGACGGATGCTGAGCAGGCCGGCCAGGCGCTCGTCGGCGCTGACGTAGCCGGCCTCCAGGATGCGGGTCTCGGGGCGCAGCCCGTGGTGCCGCATGTCCTCGGTGTAGCTGACGAGGTTGAGCTCCTGGGAGACCTTCGGCTTGGCGACGAAGGTGCCCTTGCCCTGGATCCGCTGGAGCCGCCCCTCGACGACCAGCTCGGACAGGGCCTGCCGGACGGTGGTGCGCGAGGTCTCGTACTTCTCGGCGAGGGCGCGCTCAGGCGGCAGCGGGCTGCCCGGCGGCAGCGACTGGATCAGCTCGACGAGCAGCTCTTTGAGCTTGTAGTACTTGGGGATGCGGGGTGCCTGGGCCGAGTGGTGTCTGCCGATGTCGCTGAGCGGCGCGCGCTCGTAGCCCCCGTGCCGGGGCCCGCCCCTGACCTCCGTCACGGCATCTCCTCACGTTCATCATCGGTTGACCCCGATGTTACGTCTGAAGACTACGGGCGGTAGAGCAGGCCACGTCCGCCAGAGCGGTCTCCAGCATTGTGAGGTCCGCCTCGCTGACCGAGGCGCGCGCGGTGAGGCGCAGGCAGGCCCGTCCCTTGGGGACCGACGGCGGCCGGAAGCAGCCGACGCGGACGCCATGGTCAGCACAGATCCCGGCGGCGCGGACCGCCGCGGCCGGTTCGCCGAGGTACACCGGGACGACGGCCGCGGCGGGGACGGCGGTCTCCAGTCCGGATCCGGCCGCCAGCGCGGCCATCCGCCGGGCCCGCTCGCGGGCGCGGGCGGGCAGCGCGGGATCGGTCTCCAGGATGCCGAGCGCGGCGAGGGCCGCGCCCGCCGCGGGCGGGTTGAGGCCGGTGTCGAAGATGAACGCGCGGCCGGTGTCGACCAGCGCGCCGATCACTTCGGGGGCGCCGAGGACCGCGCCGCCCTGGGCGCCCAGCGACTTGGACAGGGTGAGGGTGAGGACGACGTCCGGCTCGCCGGCGAGGCCCGCGGCGTGCGCGGCGCCCCGGCCGCCGTCGCCGACGACGCCGAGCGCGTGCGCCTCGTCGACGACCAGCAGGGCGCGGTGCGCGCGGGCGGCGCGGTGCAGCCCGGCGAGGGGCGCCAGGTCGCCGTCCACGGAGAAGACGGCGTCGGTGACGACCAGGGCGTGTTCTTCGTCACGGCCGGCCAGTGCCCGCTCGGCGGCGGCGGCGTCCCGGTGCGGGACGATCACCACCCGGGCCCGCGACAGCCGGCAGGCGTCCACGATCGAAGCGTGGTTGACCTGGTCGGACACCACCAGCGTGCCGGGCCCCGCCAGGGTGGCGACGGCGCCGAGGTTGGCCAGGAAGCCGGACGAGAAGACCAGCCCGGCGGCGCTGCCGGTGAACGCGGCCAGCCGTCGGTCGAGCTCGGCGTGCAGCTCGGTGGTGCCGGTGACCAGACGGGACCCGGTCGAGCCGGTGCCCCACTCCCGGGCCGCCGCCACGGCGCCGTCGATCAGCCGCGGGTCGCGGGCGAGCCCCAGATAGTCGTTGGACGCCAGATCGACCAGCCCGTCGTGGTCGCTGCCGCGGGGGCGCAGCGTGCGCCGCAGTCCCGCGTCGGCGCGGCGCGCGGCCGCGTCCCGGAACCTGGCCAGTGCGTCCTGTCCTGCGGTCATGCGGGCATCCTGCCAGCCCGGGGACGCGCGGGGGACGGAGGGAGGGCACGAAATCGGATGGGCGATGATGGTCGCGTGCCTACCTTGACCGATCTGGTCCGCGACCACACCGACCTCACCGACACCGACCTGGAGTGGTTGCACGCCCTGGTCTCGGACTGGCAGCTCCTGGCCGACCTCTCCTTCGCCGACCTGCTGTTGTGGGTGCCGCTGCGGCCCGGCGACGACCCGTCCCCCGGCGGCGCGGGCGGCGCGGGCGGTGCGGGGGACGTCGGGGTGGACACGAGCGCGACCGTGCCGGGGTGGGTGGCGATCGCGCAGATGCGCCCGACCACCGGGCCGACGGCCTACTCGGGCGACCTGGTCGGGAAGGTGGTGCGCACCGGGCGGCGCGGGCTGATCGACGTCGCGTGGCGGGAGCAGCGCATCGTCCGGGAGGGCGACCCGGAGTGGGGCAGCGGCATCCCGGTGCGGGAGGAGTCCATCCCGGTGCGGCGCGGCGACAAGGTGCTCGGCGTGATCCAGCGCAGCACCAACCTCAGCTCCGCCCGGACGCCGAGCCGGCTGGAGCTGACCTACCTCCAGAGCGCCAGCGACCTCGCGCAGATGATCTCCGAGGGACGCTTCCCGGCGCCGGGGGAGGAGCCCAACCTCGTCCGCTCGCCGCGGGTGGGCGACGGGCTGATCCGGCTCGACCGGCCGGGACGGGTGACCTACGCCAGCCCGAACGCGCAGTCGGCGTTCCGGCGGCTCGGCTACCCGACCGACCTGGTCGGGGAGTCGCTCGGCCTGGTCACCACCGAGCTGTGCGACACCGGCGAACCGCTGGAGGAGGCGCTGAGCGTGATCCTCAGCGGCCGGGCGCCGCGCGAGGTGGAGGTCGAGGCGCACGGGTCGATCATGCAGCTCCGCACGATCCCGCTGGTGGTGGGCGATGACCGGATCGGCGCCATCGTGCTGTGCCGCGACGTCACCGAGCTGCGGTGGCGGGACCGGGAGCTGATGACCAAGGACGCCACCATCCGGGAGATCCACCACCGGGTGAAGAACAACCTCCAGACGGTGGCGGCGCTGCTGAGGCTCCAGGCCCGGCGGCTGCGGATCCCGGAGGGGCGGGCGGCGCTGGACGAGGCGGTGCGCCGGGTCGGGTCCATCGCGATCGTGCACGAGACGCTGTCGCTCACCCCGGACGAGCTGATCGACTTCGACGACATCGCGGACCGGGTGATCACGATGGCGGGCGAGGTGTCCACCCCGGAGACGCGGGTCACGCCGAAGCGGACCGGGAGCTTCGGGGTGCTGCCCGCCGAGATCGCGACGCCGCTGGCGATGGCGCTCACCGAACTCCTCCAGAACGCGCTGGAGCACGGCCTGTCGAACCGGTTCGGGACGCTGGAGGTGGTGGCGTGGCGCTACGGCGATGGCCGCGCGGCGCACGATCCGGCGGTCGTGGACGTGTGGGGGGAGTGGCCGGGCGGCGCCGCGGAGGGGCCGAACCGTCCGCCGGAGGGGCCGGGCGGGTCGGGCCTGGCCGATCCGGCGGGTCCCGCGGGCCCGGCGTCCCGGCCCGAGGAGGCGGGCAAGCGGCTGGTCGCGGTCGTGGTGGACGACGGGGTGGGGCTGCCCGCCGACTTCGACGTGGAGAGCAGCAACAGCCTCGGCCTCCAGATCGTCCGGACGCTGATCGTGGGCGAGCTGGGCGGACGGCTGGACTTCCGCGCCCGGTCGGGCGGCGGCACCGAGGTCGTGGTGGACGTCCCGCTCGACCAGCACCACCGTCCGGGCCCGCCCGCCCGCTGATCCGCCGTCGCCGTCGCCATCGGGCCGGGCGGGCCGGGTGGTCGCCCGGTGCGGTCGTGCCGGCGCGGTGTCCGGTCGGGCGGGCATGACAAGCGCCCGTGGCGAAGGCCACGGGCGCTTGATGTCAGGTCGCGCGGGTGGTGCGCTGCTGCTCTCCGGCCGTTGGGTTCGGAGGCGGTACCACGTCCGCGGAACGGGCCGCCGGGTGCGGCGGCGGTGGTGTGCCGGAGCCGGGTCAGGCTCCGGCAGCCGCGTTGGCGCGGGCGCGGGCACGGGCGGTGCGGCGCTTGAGGGCGCGGCGCTCGTCCTCGCCCATCGCGCCCCAGACGCCCGAGTCCTGGCCGGACTCCAGCGCCCAGCGTAGGCACGCGTCGTTCACGTCACAGCGCCTGCATACTTGCTTGGCCTCTTCGATCTGTAGGATCGCGGGCCCGGTGTTTCCGATCGGAAAGAACAACTCGGGGTCCACGTCACGGCAGGCTGCGCGGTGGCGCCAGTCCATGCGGTCCACTCCTCTGTCAGCGTGGCGGAGAAACTCCACTTGTGAACGGTTTCACATGTCGCGAACACCCCGAGCCTGATCGGGCTCGGTCACGGGGGTGATGTGGGGT
Organism: Actinomadura xylanilytica; assembly: GCF_030283145.1. GTDB lineage: Bacteria > Actinomycetota > Actinomycetes > Streptosporangiales > Streptosporangiaceae > Spirillospora > Spirillospora xylanilytica. The sequence continues at coordinate 1,568,769 of NZ_JASNWE010000001.1, read as the reverse complement.
TCGGCGGCGCTGCGATCAGAGGGCCGGCGGCGTTGGGGCCCCTGTCGGCTGGCGCACTTTGAGCGTGTCAGGGGGGTGTGGCCAGGCGCAAGACCCTCGAGAAGGGATTCTCAAAGTATGGGTGTCGCATGTGTCACATCAGTGGGTCGGGCCTGTTGCTTTGTTGATAACAGGTGGTGCGCACGTCCTCAGATGACAATGCGCACGGCCTTGGGCACCGCCCGGAAGGTGATCGAATCCTCTTCACCAAGGTAGTCGCCGTCCAGTTGAAAAGCCACTGGGCGGTCGGCGCGCAAAGTGAACTCGGCCGCGTCGTGCGCGTTGAGGACATGCTCACCCTGGACCGGACGGGTCCGCGCGACCAGCATCTGGGTGAGCGCGCCCAGGGTCGGGGCGAGCCCGAGGGAACGCATCCCGAACACGTCCAGGCCGTCGTTGAATCCGGCCAGCGGGCTCGGATTCAACGGCAGCGGGCCAAGGTAGGTCCAGGGTGTGGCATTGGACACGAAGGCGAGGAACAGGCCCGTTCTGGTCGGGCGTCCGGGCGCCTCCAGCGTCAATGCGGGACGGCGCCGATCGGTGCCCGAGAAGAAATGCCGGACCGCCGTCCGCACATAGAGTGACGGGTCGGCCCTGGATCCTCGATGCCGGTGCCGTTCCACCTCGCGCACGACCTCGGCGTCCAATCCGACTCCGGCGCAGAAGGTGAAATAGCGCGGCGGCGCGCCGGCGTGCTCGGCGGTGCCGAGCCCCACGGTGCGGTGCCGGCCGGCGCGCAGCGCGCTCAGCACCACCCGGGTCGCGCCGACCGGGTCGTTGGGCAGGCCGAGCGCGCGGGCGAACACGTTGGCGCTGCCGCTCGGCAGCACCGCCAGCGCCGGCAGCTCGGGGGAGGGGCCCTGGGCGAGCAGGCCGTTGACCGCCTCGTTCACGGTGCCGTCGCCGCCGAGGGCCACCACGACGTCGTAGCCCTCGTCGGCGGCCCGCCGGGCCAGCTCGGTCGCGTGGCCGCGGTGGCCGGTCTCGGCGACCAGGAGGTCGAGGTCGCCGGTGAAGGCCCGGACCAGGAGGTCACGGGCCCGCCGAGAGGTCGAGGTCGCCTTGGGATTGGCGATGAGCATGGCGCGCACGGCGCCAGCGTATCCATGGTGGCCGCGTTCCCCGCGCGGGCGAGTAGGGTTTCGGGTTGTGTCCAAGCGTTCCAGCACCGTGCTCGCCGCCGCCGCCCTCGAGGCCGCGGAGGGAGTGGCCGCCGTCGGATTCGGCGGCTACGTCGGCGTGGAGACGGCCATCGGCTCGGCCGTCGATCCCGTGAGCGCCATCGGGGTGACCGTGCTGGCCCTGGCCGGCGGGATCGGGATGCTGGCCTGCGCCCGCGGCCTGCTGCGCGGGCAGCAGGGCAGCCGCGCGCCCACGGTGCTGACCCAGCTCTTCGCGCTGCCGGTGGCCTGGTCGCTGTGGCAGAGCGATCAGGCGTTCACCGCGATCCCGCTCGGTGTGGTCGCCGCGCTGACCCTGGTGCTGGTGCTCAGCCCGCCCAGCACCGCGTGGCTGGTGCACGGAGGCGAGGACGACGGCCCGGACGACGAGGACGGCGCTCCCGCGGACGGCGGCCCGGACGACGACGGAGCCGGCTCGGCCAAGGGCTCGGGCTCGGGCCAAGGGCTCGGCCAAGAGCGCGGCTAAGGCTCCGGCGAGGGCACCGGGCCGGGATCGGATGACCGGACGCCCCGCGGAGGGGCGCCGGGATCACTCGTCGGCGGTGAGGCCCTCGCGGAGCTGCGCGAGCGTGCGGGCCAGCAGCCGGGACACGTGCATCTGGGAGATGCCGAGCTCGGCGGCGATCTGCGACTGGGTCATGTTGCCGAAGAACCGGAGCAGGAGGATCTTCTTCTCCCGCGCGGGCAGCTTCTCCAGCAGCGGCTTGAGGGACTCGCGGTACTCCACGCCCTCCAGCGACTCGTCGATCATGCCGAGCGAGTCGGCCACCGCGGGCGCGTCCTCGTCACCGGAGTCGGGGGCGTCCAGCGACACCGTGGAGTAGGCGTTCGCGGACTCCAGGCCCTCGAGCACCTCCTCCTCGGTCATCTGGAGGTGCGCGGCGAGCTCGCTGACGGTGGGCGCGCGGCCCTCGCGCTGGGCCAGGTCGCTGATCGCCTTGGTCAGCGACAGCTTCAGCTCCTGGAGCCGGCGCGGTACCCGGACCGCCCAGCCCTTGTCGCGGAAGTGCCGCTTGATCTCGCCGACGATGGTGGGCGTGGCGTAGGTCGAGAACTCCACGCCGCGGCCGAGGTCGAACCGGTCGATCGACTTGATCAGCCCGATGGTGGCGACCTGGATCAGGTCGTCGAGCCACTCGCCGCGGTTGCGGAACCGGCGGGCGAGGTACTCCACCAGCGGCAGGTGCAGCTCGACCAGCTGGTCGCGGATGCGCTGGCGCTCGGCGTCGCCCTCGGGCAGCTCGGCGAGGCGCACGAACAGCGCGCGGGCCCGGGCGCGGTCGGGGACCGCGCTGTCGGACCGCTCGTTGCTCGCGCCCGAGCCCGCGATCGTCGTTTTCTCCGTCACGGGGCCCCCGCCGCGCCGCGTCGCTTCTGGAGCGTCACGGTGACCCTGTCGTCGGCGCCCACTTGGGCGTCGACCTCGCCGGCCAGGGACGACAGGACGGTCCAGGCGAAGGTGTCGCGGCTGGGCTCCATGCCGTCCACGGTCAGCACCGACACCGAGATGCGCATGGCCTCTCCGGTCAGCTCGAACTCGCAGGTCAGATCGGTCCCGGGGACCGCCTGGGCGAGCAGCATGGCGCACGCCTCGTCCACCGCTATGCGGAGGTCCTCGATCTCGTCCAGCGTGAAGTCCAGTCTGGCCGCCAGCCCCGCCGTGGCGGTCCGCAGGACGGACAGATAGGCGCTCGCGGCGGGCAACCTCACGGTCACCACGTCACGAACGGACAACTTGGTACTGGACGGCATTGCAGCGGTTTCCTCGGTCACGTCACTCCCTCGCAGGATGGTCCCGCACCTTTGAAACTACCGCCTGCGGAGGCCCTCGCGAGACTTCGCCGCGCGTGGCTTCTCACCAATGTCCGTGGCGAGCTGACCGAAAGCCCATCAAACGTCGTACGGCGGAGAAAATCGTCACCCTTCCCGTGTGGCGGGTACCACCGCGGGAGTGGCGGAGAGCCGGTCTCCGGGGGGCAGCAGCGCCCCGCGGTGCCCGATGACACGGGCGGCGAGGCAGGCCGCGGCCTCCGCCGCCCCGCGCGGGCGGGCGCCGCCGAGCCGGGCCGCGAGGTACCCGCCGTTGAACGCGTCGCCCGCCGCCGTGGTGTCGACGACCCGGACCCCGGGGACGGCCGGAACCTCCACCAGCCCGCCCGCGCCGGGGCCGTCAGGACCCGGATCGTCCGCGCCGTCCGGGCTTGCGATCACGCAGCCGCGCGCGCCGAGCTTGATCACGATCTCGGCGACGCCGGCGGCGCGCAGCCGGCGGGCCGTGTCGGCGGCGGTCGCGTCGCCGAACACGGCGCGGTCGTCGGCCAGGGTCGGCAGGGCGATGTCGGTGCGGGCGAGCACGGCGGACATGGCCCGCGCCGCCGCCGCGGGCGAGGGCCAGCCGGCCGGGCGGTAGTTGCCGTCGAAGGAGACCAGGCCGCCCCGGCGGCGGGTCTCGTCCAGCACGTCCAGGAGCCGCTCACGGGCCGCGTCGCCGAGGATCGACAGGGTGATCCCGGACAGGTGCACCAGGTCGGACGCGGCGACGGCGGCGTCGATCCCGGCCCCGTGCTCTGGGCCGAACAGGCCGCGCGCCGCCGACTGCGACCGGTAGTAGTGGAAGGTCCGCTCGCCGTGGTCGTCGGTGCGGATCAGGTAGAGCCCGGCCTGCCCGCCCGTCCGGACCCGGGTGAGCGCCGCGCCGACCCCGTGCGCGGCCCAGGACGCCCGCATCCGGTCGCTGTAGGGGTCGTCGCCGGTGATCGTCACGAACTGCGCGTCGACCCGGCCCGGTGCGGCGCTCCGGGCCAGGTAGGCGGCGGTGTTGAGGACGTCGCCCGCGTAGCCGACCGCCAGCCGGTCGGACGCGACGTGGCTCAGTTCGATCATGCATTCGCCGATGAGCGCGACCCGGGCCGGTCCGGGCCTGCCGAGCGTTTCCAGGGCGGCCATGGGCGCTCTCCTCTCGCCGGGGTTCCTGGGGAACGGGGATCGAATGCAGGAGACGATACATCTAGACAGCAAGTGATCTGATGACTAAGACTGCGGGGGCGAGCCCGGGGTCCGCGGGGGAGGAGAGCGATGAGCGAGTTCGAGGGCAGGGTCGCCCTGGTCACCGGGGGGTCGCTCGGCATCGGCCGGGCCGTGGTCGAGCGGCTGGCCGGGGACGGCGCCGCGGTGGTGTTCTGCGGGATCGAGGACGACGCCGTCCGCGCGGCGCAGGACGCGTCGCGGAGCGCCGGCCACGAGGTCACCGGGGTGGTCGCCGACGTGACCGACGCCGCGCAGGCGCGCGGTCTGGTCGCGGAGGCCGTCTCCCGGTACGGGGGCCTGGACGTGGTGGCGACCTGCGCGGGCGTCCAGCGGTACGGGACCGTCGAGGACACCTCCGAGGAGGTGTGGGACGAGGTCCTGGACGTCAATCTCAAGGGCGTCTTCCTCACCTGCCGGGCCGCGGTGCCCGAGCTGCGCCGGCGCGGCGGCGGCACGATCGTCACCATGTCGTCGGTGCAGGCGTTCGTGTCGCAGGCGCGGGTCGCCGCCTACAGCGCCAGCAAGGCCGCGATCAACGCGCTGACCCGGTCGATGGCGCTCGACCACGCCGCCGACGGGATCCGCGCCAACGCGGTGTGCCCGGGGTCGGTCGACACCCCCATGCTGCGCTGGGCCGCCGACCTGTTCCGCGGCGAGACCTCCCAGGACGCGCAGGTCGCCGAGTGGGGCCGGGCCCATCCGCTCGGACGGGTGGCGACCGCTGCCGAGGTTGCCGAGGTGGTGGCCTTCCTCGCCGGACCGCGCTCGTCGTTCGTCACCGGGGCCGAGCACCGCGTGGACGGCGGCCTGCTCGCCCGCAACCCGGCCGCCCTCCCCGAGGTCTAGCGCCCCGACCGCCGAGCCGTCGGCAACTCCCGTACACCCGTCCCAACGCCTGTTCCACGCCTGTTCCCACACCCGTTCCCCCTGACCGGAGGTTCGCATGCAGGAATCCGCCCCCTCCCACCCCCGCCCGTCCAGGCGGCTCGGCGCCGCGGTCGCGGTGGCGGCGCTGGCCGCCGGGGTCGCCGTCCTCCCGGCCGCCGCGCGGGCCGACGCGCCCCGCGCCGCCGGGCCCGTCTGCGCGGGCGAGCCGGCGCCCGTGTTCGGCGCCGCAAAGCCGGACGGCGCCGAGAACGCCAAGTTCACCGCCTACGGCAACGACAACACCCGGCTGGACGACTGGACGGGCGCCGACACCACCTACTCCCTCAAGCTGTCCGACGGCCGTACCGTGTTCGCCTACTCCGACACCTTCCTCGGCAAGGTCGACGCCGACGGGTCGCGGCCGGTCGTCACCGACGAGGGCGGGACGACGCCGTTCCTCAACAACTCCTTCGTGGTCGAGGGGACGGACGGGTCGCTCAGCACCGTCCACCGGGGACCGGCGTCCGACCCGGTCGAGCCGATGCCGCCCTCGCAGGCGGCCCACTGGTACTGGGCGGGCGACCTGACCGAGAGCGGCGGCGAGGTGCAGCAGTTCTACCGCGAGTACTACGACCCGGACCCCGGCAACAACGACCCGTGGGACCTGCGGTGGAAGCGCAACGTCCTCGCGCGCTTCGCGCCCGGCTCCATGGCGGCCCCGACCGAGGTGCGGGACGCCCCGTCGGTCACGGGCGTCCAGTGGGGGTCGGCGCTGCTCAAGGACGGCGGCCACACCTATGTCTACGGGACCGAGGACTTCACCGACCCCGAGACGAAGGTCAACACCAAGTACCTGCACGTCGCCCGGGTGAAGGGCACCGACCTGCGCGGCGCCTGGAGCTACCGGACCGCCGCCGGGTGGTCGGCGACGGAGGCCGACTCGGCGCGGCTGATGAGCGGGGTGTCCAACGAGTTCAGCGTCACCAGGCGCGGCTCGCACTACATCCTGATCACCCAGGACACCAAGGAGTACGTCAGCACCGAGATCGACGCGTACCTGTCGTGCTCGGCGGCGGGCCCGTTCACCGGCGAGCGGACCGTCTACAACACGCCCGAGACCGGCGCGTCCGGCACGTACGGGAACGCGGACGTCTACACCTACAACGCTCACGCGCACGCCTCGCTGAGCGGCGCGAACACCCTGGTGGTGTCGTACAACGTCAACTCGCTCGACAAGACCGAGGGCGAGGAGAACGACAACTACACCGATGTCAGCATCTACCGCGCGCGGTTCGTCGACGTGCCCGTGACCGGCTGACGCGCCGCCGTGGATCCGGAACTGCGCGCCGCGATCGCGGGCCTGCCCTACGTCGGCCTGGCCGATCCGCGTGCCGCCCGCGCCGCCATGCGCGAGCTGGTGGCCGTGCTGGTGGAGCCGGCGGCGGACGGCCGCGTGGAGGTCACGGGCCGGGAGGTCCCGGGCCCGCCCGGAGCGCCGCCCGTCCCGGTGCGCGTCTACCGGCCGCGGCGGGCCCGGCGTCCGGCGCCGGTGCTCGTGTACTTCCACGGTGGCGGGTTCGTCACCGGCGACCTGGAGAACGAGCACCGGCGCTGCCTGGACGTCGCCGCCGAGGAGGGGATCGCGGTGGTGTCGGCCGAGTACCGGCTCGCGCCCGAGCATCCCTTCCCGGCGGGTTTCGACGACTGCTATGCCGTGACGTGCTGGACGCATCGGCACGCGGCGGAGTTCGGCGGTGACCCGGCGCGGATCGCGGTCGGCGGCGGCAGCGCCGGCGGCGCGCTCGCGGCCGGGGTCGCGCTGCGGGCGCGGGACGAGGACGGGCCGCCGCTGGCGTTCCAGCTCCTCCTCTACCCGGTGCTCGACGACCGCATGGACACGCCGTCGATGCGGGCGTACACCGAGCCGCCCCTGTTCAACCGGACGGACGTGACGCACATGTGGCGGCACTACCTGGGCGGTCTCGCGGAGGCGCCGCCCTATGCGGCGCCGGCCCGCGCGGCCGACCTGTCCGGCCTGCCGCCCGCGTACGTGCTCGCCGCCGAAGCCGATCCGCTGCGCGACGAGGACCTCGCCTACGCGCTGCGCCTCATCGCGGCCGGGGTGCCGACCGAGCTGCGGCACGTGCCGGGCGTCTATCACGGCTTCGACGGCGTGACCTCGGCGGAGGTGGCGCGGCGCGCGCTCGCGGAGCAGCGCGCGGTGCTGCGCCGGGCCCTGGACAGCGTCGTAGACTAAGTGATTAGATGATTTTACTTCTTCTGGAGTGAGGTGGCGATGTCCCAGGATGTGGCCCGGCCCAGCCTTTCGGACGCTCTGACCGAGCGGATGCTGGAGCTGATCAGGTCGGGCGGCCTGCGCCCCGGTGACCGGCTGCCGTCGGCGCGGGAGCTCTCGCAGCGGTTCGCGGTGACCACGCCGACCCTGCGCGAGGCGCTGCGCCGGCTGGAGGCCACCGGCGCCGTCCAGCTCCGGCACGGCTCGGGCATCTATGTGGGCACCGACCTGGAACGGGTGGTGATCCCCAACCCGAACGTCCGGGAGCTCGACACCGACCGGCTGCTGGACCTGCTGGACGCCCGGCTGCTGATCGAGCCGCCGCTGGCCGCGCGGGCCGCCCGCCGGTCCGAGCCCGCCGTCCTCGACCGGCTCCGCGCGGTCCTGGACGACGCGGCCCGGCACCTCACCGTCGACGACGACGGGCTGCACGAGGCCAGCATGGCCTTCCACCGGGAGGCCGCCGCCGCGGCGGGCAACTCGGTCCTGGACGAGGTCATCGACTCGCTGCTGTCGGTGCACGGCTCCGAACAGCGCGAGATACAGCGGATCTTCGATGACCGCCGCCGCGACTTCGAGGAGCACCGGGCGATCCTCGGTGCGATCGAGCGCGGCGACGGCGACGCGGCCGAGGGGCTCATGCGGGACCACCTCGCCGTGGTCAAGCACGTGATCGAGGAACGTCTCGACCGGGCCTGACCCGCCTCCCGCCTCCAGCCCCTCAACTCAACCGACGCACTCGACGCACCGACGCACTCGACACACCGACGCACCGGCCGCTCAGGTCAGGCGCGCGGCGACCCCCCGCCGCGGGCCCCCTTCAACGACCCCTCCAACACCGATCTCTCTGGGCACCCACCCCCCCGACAAGGAGGCCCACATGTTGTCGTCGAAGCCAATGCGGGTGACCGCACTCACCATGGGCGCGCTGCTCATCGCCACAGGCTGCGGGTCCGGCGGCGACTCGGGCGGGAAGAAGTCCGAGCTCAGGCTGTACAACGACAAGGGCGCCTGGAAGCCCTTCTTCCAGCAGATGGGCGTCCTGTCCAAGCAGCAGACCGGGCTCGGCGTCACGCCGGTGGGCTACACCGACGAGCCGACGTACACGGCCTTCATCAAGACCTCGTTCCGCACCAAGGTCAAGCCGGACCTGTTCACCTGGTCCACCGGGGGACGGCTCAAGGAGATCGTCGACCAGAAGCAGGTGTCGGACACCTCGGCGATCTGGGCGGAGGGCGTCAAGAACGGCGACCTGTCGCCGAGCCTCCAGAAGTACTACACCGTCGGCGGCAAGCAGTACTGCGTCCCGCTGAACACCGCCTACTGGGGCATGTTCTACAACAAGAAGATCTTCGCGAAGTACGGCCTCAAGCCGCCCACCAGCTGGGACGGCCTGATCAAGATCGCCGACACGCTGAAGGCCAAGGGCCAGGTGCCCTTCCACCACACCTCGCCGACCTCGCTGTTCTCCTTCGCCTGGTTCGAGCAGATCCTGGCCGGCACCGACCCTGACCTGTACGACCGGCTCTCCACCGGGCAGGCGTCCTACACCGACCCGGGCGTCGTCGCGGCGATGGAGCGCTGGAAGTCGATGATCCAGGCCGGGTACTTCAACACCCCCGGCGACAAGGCCGACCCGGCCGACCACTTCAAGTCCGGCAAGGCCGCCATGGTCCTGAACGGCACCTGGTTCAACACCTCCATGACCCAGCGCGGGCTCAAGCAGGGCGAGGACTACGGGTTCTTCTTCGTCCCGAACGCTAACCCGGCGCTGCCGAAGACCTCGCTGGTCTTCGAGAGCGGGCCGCTCTGCTCGCTGCGCAAGGCCCCCGACACCGCCGCCAGCACCAAGTTCCTCAACTGGTGGGTCACACCCGCCGCGCAGGAGAAGTGGGCCAACGCGCGCGGCGACGTGTCCGGCAACCCGCGGGTGAAGGTCGCCGACCCCGAGCTCGACCGCGTCACCAAGGAGGCGGCGAAGGAGGAGAGGAACCGGCTCGTCCCGCGCTACTTCGAGGCCGCGCCGCCGCCGGTGCTCACCGAGGCGCTGAGCGGGTTCGACGGGTTCCTCGGCAAGCCCGACACCTACATGAAGGTGCTCCAGGACATCCAGAAGGTGAACGCGGAGTACTGGAAGTCGCACAAGGCCGGAAGCTGAGCGGCGCATGACGACCCCCACGGTCCTCCCGGACCGCGCGGTGGCCGCCGCCGGGGCCGCGGCGAGCCCCGGAGGCCCCGGCCGGCCGGGCCGCTTCGCGCTGTTCGGACGCCTCCGCTACCTGTACATCTCGCCGGCCGTGGTGTTCGTCGCGGTCCTGCTCTACCTGCCGTTCGTCTGGACGGCGTACCTGAGCCTGACCACCTACGACGGGCTCGGCTCGGCGGAGTTCACCGGGCTCGACAACTACGTCCGGATGTTCCACGACGAGGCGCTGCTGACCTCGATCCGCAACACGCTGCTGTGGGTGGTGGGCACGACCGTCCTGCCGGTCGGCCTCGGCCTGCTCGTCGCGGTCCTGTCCTACGACCTCAAGGGCGGCGGCTGGTTCCGGCTGCCGTTCTTGCTGCCGTACGCGATGTCCGGCGCGGGGCTCGGCCTGATCTGGGGCTTCATCCTCCAGCCGGACGGCATGGCCAACCAGGTGCTGACCTTCTTCGGGATGCCCGGCGGGGACACCGAGTTCCTCCAGGACGGCCCGCGCAACACGATCGCGATGATCGTGGTGTGGGCGTGGCAGCAGCTCGGCGTGAACATGCTGCTGTTCGTGGTCGGACTCCAGTCGATCCCGCGGGCGCCGATCGAGGCCGCCCGGATCGACGGGGCGTCCGGCTGGCGGATGTTCCGGCACGTCATCTGGCCGTTGATGCGCCCCCTCACCACGGTGGTGTTCGGGCTGGCCCTGGTGGCGAGCCTGAAGACCTTCGACATCGTCTGGGTGATGACCCAGGGCGGGCCAGGCCGCACCTCCGAGACCCTCGCGGTGACGATGTACCGCGACGTGTTCGTGGCCGACGACTACGGCTACGGCTCGGCGGTCGCGGTGCTGCTGACCACCATCACGGGCCTGGCGTCCTACGTCTACCTGCGCCGCCAGGCCGGCCGGGAGGAGGGCTGATGCGCGCGCGGAGGCTGAACGGGACGGTGCGCCGCGGCGTGCTGGTCGTGCTGGGGCTGGCGTGGCTGTTCCCCACCTACCTGATCGTCGCGAACGCGGTCCGCCCGGCGACCGAGTACGACGCGACCGACGCGGTACGGCCGCCGACCTCGATGGGGCTGTTCGACAACATCTCCGAGGCGTGGGAGCGGACCGCCGTCGGGCAGACGCTGTTCAGCACGGCGCTGTACGCGGTGGTCGCGCCGCTGCTGGCGGTGCTGGTGGGCGCGCTGGCCGGGTACGCGATCGTGGTGCTGCGGCTCAGGCACGGCTTCGCCTGGTTCGTGGTGATCTTCGCGGGCACCGTGGTGCCGTTCCAGATGCTGCTGGTCCCGCTGTTCATCGGCTACAGCAAGGTGTCGCTGTACGACAACCGGCTCGGCCTGATCCTGGTCTACACGGCGATCAACGTGCCGCTGGCCGCGCTGGTGATGCGCAACTTCTTCGGCAACATGGCCGTCTCGATCTACGAGGCGGCCCGGATGGACGGCGCGTCCACCTTCCGCATCTTCTGGCGGATCTACGTGCCGCTGTCGGCCTCGGCCCTCGCCGCGGTGTTCATCCTGGAGTTCACCTACGTCTGGAACGACCTGCTGTTCGGGCTGACGCTGTCGCAGACCGAGACCGTCCGGCCGGTGTGGGCGGAGCTGTCCGCGCTCACCACCGACGTGTACGCCGGGACGCCCGTGCCGATCGCGCTGGCCGCCGGGCTGGTGGTCTCGCTGCCGACGGTGGTGCTGTTCCTGGCGACCCAGCGGCTGTTCACCCGCGGGCTCACGCTCGCGCAGTTCTGACGATCATTCGAGAAGGGGGAGACGGCCTCAGATGACGAGTCGTCTGTTGCAGGCGAGCCTCGGCTCGCCCGACTATGACGGGATCCGCGACGCCCTGCGCCGCGACACCTCCACCGAGGTGCTCGCGGTGCGCGGGCTCGCGGTCCGCGCCGCCGTCCTGCCGCTGTTCAAGCGGGACGCGGCCGGGGACCTGGCCCAGGCCGTCCGGATCACCGTGACGGGCGACGGGGCGGCCGGCCTGGACCTGGCCCTGCGGGACGGCGACGGCGAGCCCGTCGCCTCCGGCACGGTCCCGGCTGGCCCGGACGCCGCGGCGGGCGCCGGACGCACCGTCACGCTGCTGGTCCCCGAGGTGGACGGCCCGCGCCGGTTCACCCTGGAGGTGCGCGACGGCGACGGCCTCGTCGGCGCCGCGCCGCTGGAGGTCACCCCGCAGCGCAAGTGGAGCGTCTTCGTCGTCCACCACTCGCACCTCGACATCGGCTACACCGACACGCAGGGCACCGTCCTGCGGCACCACCTCGACTACCTTGATGCCGCGCTGCGGCTGGCCCGGGAGACCGACGGGCGGCCGGACGACGCGCGGTTCCGCTGGTCGGTGGAGTCGTCGATGCCCGTGCTGCAATGGCTGGCGACCCGTCCCCGCGAGCTGGTCGGCGAGTTCGCCGAGCGGGCCCGCGCGGGCGACATCGAGGTCACCGCGTTCCCGATGCAGCTGCACACCGAGGCGTGCTCGACCGAGGAGCTGTACCGGCAGCTCCGCTTCGTCGACGACCTGCGGCGCCGGCACGGCATCGAGGTCCGCTCGGCGATGCACACCGACATCCCGGGCGCGGTCGTCGGCGTGGTCGACGCGCTCAACGCCGCCGGGGTGCGGTACCTGGCCGCCGCGCACAACTGGGCCGGACGGTCGGTGCCCTACATCACCGGCGGCGACAAGCTCGGCCGCCCGTTCCGCTGGCGCTCGCCCGGCGGCGGCGAGCTGATCGTGTGGTTCACCGACACCCCGCACGGCATGGCCTACATGGAGGGCAACACCGTCGGCCTCGTCGACGGCTACGACCTCGCCGAGGACCTGCTGCCCCGCTACCTCGGGTCGCTCGCCGACCGCCCCTACCCGTACGGGCCGGGCACGTTCGGCTGGTACGCGGCCCCCGGGCAGGTCGGCGCCGCCAAGGACCCCGACGTGCTGGACGCCGTCCACCTGCGGGTGCAGGGCGCGCACGCCGACAATGCCGGACCGTCGATCGTGCCCGCCGACATCGCGCTGCGCTGGAACCGGACCTGGGCCTACCCGCGGCTGCGGACGGCCACCAACGCCGAGTTCTTCGAGCACGTCGAGGAGCACCACGCCGACCGGCTCCAGACCCACGAGGGCGACTGGACCGACTGGTGGGCCGACGGGCTCGGCTCCGGCGCCCGGCCGCTCGGCCACGTCCGCCGCGCGCAGAACATCCTGCGGTCCGCCGAGACCCTGCACGCCCTGGCCGACGGCCGCGGCGGCGAGGGCGGCGGCGCCGAGGCCGCGCTCGACGCGGCCTACGACCGGGCCGCGCTGTTCGACGAGCACACCTGGGGCGCCGCCAACCCCTGGGAGGACGCGGAGGAGGGCGGCGACTCCGGCGGCCTCCAGTGGACCCGCAAGTCGCAGGTCGGCTACCAGGCCCACGACGACGCCCTCGACCTGCTCCAGTCGGGCGCCCAGCGGCTCGGCGCGACGTTCGAGCCCTGCTCCGATCCGGACGCGCTGGCCTCGTTCGTCGTGGTCAACCCGGGCACGGCCGCCCGCACCGACGTCGTGCGGGCCTTTCTGCCGCGCGACGTGGTCGCCTCCGATGTGCCGATCCAGCTGATCGACGCGCGCACGGGCGACCCCGTCCCGCACCGGGAGGAGGAGGTCGACCCGGACGTGTGGCCGACCCGCCCGATCGGCCGGCACCTGGACGCGGTCCTGCCCGCCCTGGCCGGCCACGGCTACACCCGGCTCGACGTCCTCCCCGCGGACGAGGACACCCCCGCGCCCGCGCCCACCGACCTCGGCTCGGACGGGACGATCGAGAACGAGTTCTACCGCGTCGTGTTCGACCTGAAGGAGGGCCACCTCGCCTCGGTGTTCGACAAGACCGCCGGGCGCGAGCTGGTGAACGGCGACGCCGTCGCCGGGTTCGGGCAGTACGTCTACGACCGGTACGCGACGGCGCCGCACCACAACCACCTGTCCGGGCACATGCTCGTCCACGACACCACCCTGCTCGGCGACCGCGCCATCGGCACGCACGCCACCGTCGCGCGCTGCGAGCGCACCCCGGCGGGGGAGCGGTTGGTGGTGGAGTTGCGCGGCAAGGGCGTCGACTGGCTGCGGGTGACCCTCGACCTGTACGCCGGCGTGCCCCGCCTGGACCTGCGCTACCAGCTCGGCAAGCAGCCGACCGCGGGCAAGGAGGCGGTGTTCTTCGCCTTCCCGTTCGCGGTGGACGGGCCGCCCGCCGCGTGGGAGCTGACCGGCGGCGTCGGCGGTACCGGCGTGCCGAGCGTGCCGGGCTCGGCCGAGCACATGCGCCCGATCCGGCACTGGGTCGCGTTCGAGGACCCGGAGCTGACCGTGGCGTGGGCGACGCTGGAGGCCCCGCTCGTCCAGTTCGGCTCCATCCACATGCCGTACGCGCCGTTCCCGCCCACGCTGGAGAACGAGGACGGCACCGTCTACTCGTGGGCGCTCAACAACATCTGGGACACCAACTTCCCGTCCCAGCAGCAGGGCGAGACGACGTTCCGCTACGCGATCGCGTCGGGTCCCGGCGGGCGGCCGGGGCATCGCCTCGGCGCGGCGACGGCGGCCGGGCTCACCGATCCGTTCGTGGCGACCCTGGCGACCGGCGGAGCGGCCGGGGACGGGGCGGCCGGGAGCGGCGGGGCCGGGGGCGGCGTGCGCACGGCCGAGCCGCTGGCCCCGGGCGAGCCCGTCGAGATGGCGGGGAGGTTCCTCACGGTCGACGACCCGGACGTGCTGATCACCTCGGTCGGACGTCCCCGGCACGGCAAGGACGGCCTGGTCGTCCGGCTCCAGTCGCTCGCCGCCGGCCCGGTGGAGACCGGGCTCCGGGTGCCCGGCGCGGTGACCGCCACCGTCACCGCGGGCCTGGAGCGGGACGCGCGCGACCTGCCGGTCCGGGACGGGACCATCACGGTGCGGCTGCCCGCCCGCGGGATCGCCGCCGTCACCATCCAGCGCTGAGGACGAACACACCATGAAGATCACCGGTATCCGGGCCACCACGGTCGCCGTGCCCCTGGAGGCGCCGCTGCTGCACAGCAACGGCGCGCACTGGGGCCGGTTCGTCCGGACGATCGTGGAGGTCGAGGCCGACAACGGGCTGGTCGGCCTCGGCGAGATGGGCGGCGGCGGGGAGGGCTCCGAGGCGGCGTTCCAGGCGCTGGCCCCCTACCTGGAGGGGCACGACCCGTTCGAGCTGGAGGCGCTCCGCTTCAAGATCGCCAACCCGACCGCCAGCCTCTACAACAACCGCACCCAGGTCCTCGCCGCGATCGAGTTCGCCTGCCTGGACCTGATCGGCAAGCACCTCGGCGTGCCCGTGCACGACCTGCTCGGCGGGCGGATCCGCGACAGCGTCCCGTTCGCGTCCTACTTGTTCTTCCGCCCGCCCGGCCCCGGCGGGACGGTGCCGGAGGTGCGCACGCCCGAGCAGCTCGTCGAGCACGCCCGCGCGCTCAAGCGGCGGCACGGGTTCACCGTGCACAAGCTCAAGGGCGGGGTGTTCCCGCCCGAGCACGAGCTGGAGTGCTACCGGGCGCTCGCCGCCGCGTTCCCCGGCGACCGGCTCCGCTACGACCCGAACGCGGTGCTCAGCCTGGACGAGGGGCTGCGCTTCGGGAAGGCGATCGAGGACCTCGACAACGACTACCTGGAGGACCCCGTCCTCGGGCTGGAGGGGCTGCGCGCGATCCGGGAGCGCGTCAACGTCCCGCTCGCCACCAACACCGTCGTGGTCAACTTCGAGCAGCTCGCCGCCAACGTGCTGCGCCGCGCCGCCGACGTGGTCCTGCTCGACACCACGTTCTGGGGCGGGATCCGGGCGTGCGTGAAGGCGGCCGGGGTCTGCGAGACGTTCCAGCTCGGCGTGGCCGTGCACTCGTCCGGCGAGCTGGGCATCCAGCTCGCGACCATGCTGCACCTCGGCGCGGTCCTGCCCAACCTCACCTACTCCGCCGACGCGCACTACCACCACCTGGCGGACGACGTGATCGAGGGCGGGCCCCTGCCGTACGAGGACGGCCGCATCGCCGTCCCGTCCGGCCCCGGCCTGGGCGTCACCCTCGACCGCGGGAAGCTCGCCGAGTACGCCGAGCTGTTCAAGGAGCTGGGCGGCTACCCCTACGACCGTGACCCGGGCCGCCCCGGCTGGTACCCGATCGTCCCGAACGAGCGCTGGGCCGACGCGGAGTCACCGCTGGCGCCCATCGGCTGACGCCGCCTGACGCCGGAGGCCGGCCCCGCACCTGCGGGGCCGGCCCAGGTGCCGGACGGGTCAGCTCGGCTTCTTGTCGGTCCACTCCGTGACTTCGTAGGCCTCATACGCGACCATCTCGCCGGGCTTGTGGAACCGGTCGGGCATGTCCTTGACCTCAAGGCTGCGCGGCTTGCCGTCGTCCCCGGGCGGGAGCTTCTTGGAGCCGTGCGGCGGCGTCATCACCAGGTCCCGGGTGGCCAGCAGCAGACCGCTGGCAGGGTCGATGATCCACTGCCGCCGGTACGTGCCGAGCTGCTTGGGTGCGGTGTAGATGCCGAGGGGCGTGGTCGAGCCCACCGGGAGGGACACCACCGTTCCGGTGCGTCCCAGCGGATCGGTCCCCGTGCCCTCAGTCTTGAGGCCGGGCAGGCCGGCGAGCATCCGGAACGCCGCCGCCCGCACCTTCGGCGGGGAGGGCGCCTCGGCCAGCAGGGAGCTGGCCACGTCGCTCAGGGCCCGGTTGAGCTGTGTGCCCTTCAGGTTCCGCATCGGCGCGTTCTCGCGCTTCGGGGCGAACGCCTTCCAATCGCCCTTGAGGTCCAGCAGGTAGTTCTCCAGCGCCTTGGCATCGGTCGGCAGTGCCGCCACCTGCTGCGGAGTCAGGCCGAAGTACCGCCAATCGGTGTCCGGCCGGAAGCCGGTGAGCGACTTCCGCGGGGGCATCGGGTTCATGAACACGACGCCGTCCCCCCCGTCGACCGGGACCGTCACTTCCTTGGGAGAGCCGGCGGCCTCCCACTTCCGCTCGTCCTCGGCGGTCAGCGGGCGGCCGCCATCCGACATGTTGCTGGCCCGATTGCCCTGCTTGTCGGTCCAGGCCTGGTACCGCACCTGCGAGTCGACCTTGTAATGGTTCGCCTTGGTGCCGACCCCGTCGATGTGCCCGGCGATGTAGCTGGTGTGCCAGTACGCGCCATCCGGCGCCTTCTGCGCGTTCGTGGCGGCCACCAGCAGCGCGTTGCCCAGCACCGGCGTCTCACCGGTGGACGGCTTCCCGTCCGAGGTCATGGAGATGGCGGCCACCGACCCGCCGACCACGGCGGCCGTCGCCGCCACGCTCACCATCGAGATCTTGAGGCCGCGCCGGGACCGCCGCGCGGGCGCGGGCCGCCGCCAGTTGGTGCGCAGGGCGAGCCGGTCGGGGTTCTCCTGCTCGGCCAGCGTGGTCCGCATCCCCCGCAGGGCGTCGAGTTCATCCATCGTTCTTCTCCTCGGGAAGGGCCTTGCGGAGCTTGGCCCGGGTGCGGTGGATCTTGGCCTTGACGGTGCCGAGCGGCAGGTTCAGCGCCGTCGCGATCTCGGCGTAGGAGAACTCGGCCCCAGGCGAAGAGCAGCAGCGCGTTCCGGTCCTTGGCGCTCAGCCCGGCGAGCGCCTTGGCGAGCGCGGGTCCGAGCGCCGCCGCTGACGCGCGCTCACTGGCGGCGTCGGCGAGGCCGTCCTCGGCGGGGTCCACTCCGGTCCGGGCGAACGCCCGGTACATCCGGGACTCCTGCCGGTGGTGCCTGGCGATCAGGTTGCTGGCGATGCCCCACAACCACGCGCCGAACTCCGAGCGCCCGTCGAAGGTGTCCCGCCGCCGGAACGCGATCGCGAACGCCTCCGACACGAGGTCATCGGCCAGGGGAGGCCCGAGCCGCCGCTTGAGGTAGGCGTGCAGGCGCGGCGAATGCCGGCGGAACAGCTCCCCGAACGCCTCGGGGTCCTCCAGGGAGGCCGCGACGATCGACGCGTCGTCCAGGTCCTCCCTGGGAAGGCTCACCACTCTGGCCGTTGCCATGGATGGGTGTGTCCCTTCATGGGTGCTTCCTTCAGATCCAAGGTGCTGACATCCACCTCTCTCCCGAAGCCCGCCCCAGGGTTGCGCCCCGCGCCGGAGTTTCCGCGAGGCCGCGCGTCACACCTGGTCGTTCGTGGGGATCACGGCGAGGACGCGGGTGCCGTCGCCGGCGGAGCTGGTGACGGTGAGCTCGCCGCCGAGTTCGGCCAGGCGCTTGCGCATGCCGTCGAGGCCGAAGCCGCGGGACGCGCCGACGACGAAGCCGCGGCCGTCGTCGGTGATCTCCAGTTCGATGCCGTGCGGCTCCCGGGCGAGGACGACGCCGACGGTCGAGGCGGCGGCGTGCTTGCGCACGTTGGCCAGCGACTCCTGGGCGCAGCGCAGGAGCGCGATCCGGGTCTGCTGGTCGCACTCGACGTCGGGGAGCTCGGCGCCGACGGTGAGCCCGGTGTCCTCGGCGAACCGGTCCAGGGTGCGGCGCAGGGCCTGGGCGACCGAGCCCTGCACGACCTGTGGGGCCGAGCCGACCAGGACCCGTGCCTCCGCGAGGTTCTCGCGGGCCGTGCGTTCGATCGAGAGCAGTTGCTGGGCGCTCTTGCCGGAGCCCGCGCCGATGCCCGCGCGAGCCGCCTCGGCCAGCACGATGATGGACGCGAAGCCCTGCGCGAGGGTGTCGTGGATCTCCCGCGCGAACCGTTCGCGCTCCTGCGCGGCGCCCTCGCGGCGGTTGGCCTCGGCGAGCTGCCGCTGAGTCTTCTCCAGCTCCGTGCCCAGGCGGCGGGCGCGCTCGTCGCTCTGCCGGATGTACCAGTGCATCAGAAGGCCGACCAGGACGCCCGCGACGTACCCGATGCAGGTGAAGACGGCGTTTCCGGCGGAGAACTCGTCGCTGGCGATTCCGCCGGCGAAGGTGACCGCCGCGGCGGCGCCGCTCAGGGCGATCGCCCGCCGCGGCCCGCCCGCGAAGATCCAGAACTGGGGCAGGGAGATGATGAACATCGCGGCGCCCCCGTTCAGCAGGTACGACTGGGCGCCCAGCCCGAGCGCGAGCACCGCGAGGAAGACCTGCGGGCGCAGGACGGGGTTGCGGGGGAAGAACCGGAGGACCGCGTAACAGGTTCCGAGCACGGCCAGCAGCGCCAACGACCAGTACCTCGTCGCGGCCGGACGGTCCGCCAGCAGGGCGATGCCCGGCGGGACCAGGCCGAAGACCAGCCAGAGCGCGGAGTACCCGAGGTGGAGCCGCCGCAACTGGGACCGGTCGATGGGCTGCGGGGCCGGAATCATGCCGATCAGCCTACTTTCGCCGGCGGACGGTCAGCGGGCTCCGCGCCCGGAGGCGCTACGGCGTGCGGAGGACGGCGTAGACGACCTTGCCGCCGCGCTCCGGCCGGCATCCCGACGTCTCCGCGAGGCTCCCGATGATGCCTAGACCCCACCCGCCGGGATCGTCCGCGTCCGGATCGAAGACGCCCGGCGCCTCGAAGTCGGGGACACGCGGGACGGGCAGGTCCGGCGAGGGGTCCCACAGTTCCAGCGCCAGCCCGCCGGCGACGCGGAAGACGCGGAGGTCGAGCCGCTCGTACGGCGCCGCCGTGAGGGCGTTGGTCACCATCTCCGAGATCAGGAGCGCGGCGCTGTGCGCGGTGTCCGGCGTGCAGCCCCACTTCAAGGCGGTCGCCTCCACGATCCGCCGCGCCTCGATCACCGAGGCGGGCGACGCCAGAAAGCTGCGCAGCACCGCCCCCTGCGCCACCTGGACGCCGCTCACCGCCCGTCCCACCGAACCGCGCAGGCGCGAACACCCGCCAGATTTATCCTGATCCAGGGGAATTCGCCGAACCGAGACCTATTCACATTCATGAGTTCCGCCCTCTTCGGGTCTCCTCCGCCGGAGGGAGAGAAGGGCCCGCCGCCGGATCAATTGCTGTGTTCCGCGTCACAGGCTCGGTCCAGCGCCCTACGCTTGTCACGTTTGCCAGCACATTTGGAAAAACCACGGGACAGCGGAGGTTGATCGATCATGGTCAGAAAGTCGCCGGAACCGAAGACTTCGCTCTACGCGTTCATGGCCTACTACCTGCGGTTTCTTCGAATGCGGCACCGCATGACCCAGACTCAGGTGGGCGAGATCATCGGCTGTACCTACAGCCAAATTTCCAAGTACGAGGCGGGGACGAAACAACTCGACGAAAAGCAGTGCGAATCGCTCGATGAGGCATGGAATATCGGCGGGCTGTTCTCGATCATGCTCGTCTACGCGAAGTGGGGCCCGGACCTGAACTGGCCGGCGCGACTCTTGCGCTACCAGATCCAGGCGTCCGTCCTGCGGATCTTCTCCAACAACCTGATCCCGCTCCCGTTCCAGACCGAGGACTACGCCCGGGGGCTGCTGGGAGCGGGCTACGCGGCCAGGCTGATCGACGATGTCGAATCCGCTGTCGCGAAACGGATGGAGATCCAGGCGCGGATCCTCGACGGTGACCCCGAGATCTGGCTGGTGCTGGACGAGATGGCCCTCCGGCCCATGGGTCCTCCCGAAGTAATGCGGGAGCAGTACAACCGGCTCCTGGAGCTGGAGCGCCTGCCGAACGTATCCATTCGCATGCTTCCGTTGAGCGCCACGCCGAACATCGGGGTGGACGGGTCATTTTGGTGCTTCGAACTGCCCAATCGCCGACTGGCCGCATTCTCCGGCACGGCGCTCGACGTCGGCCGGGTCATCGACGACCAGACAGAGGTGGCTGGCGTGGCAGTACGATTCGAACGGATCGCGGCACGGGCCTGGAGCGAAGACCAGACCCGCGAGCACATAGCGAAGATGGGTGAGAAGTAGTGACCATCTGGCGGAAGAGCAGCCACAGTGGAAGCGGCGGCACCACGGAGTGCGTCGAGCTTGCGGATCTGGACGCGGCTGTGGGCATCCGTGACAGTAGGAACCCCTCGGGTCCGCACCTGTCGGTCGCCAGACGCGATCTGGCCGCGCTCGTTGGACGGGTCAAGTCCGGCGAGCTGGAGATCCGCTAGCAGGGGAGTGGCTCTGGTGTGGATGTGGATGGAGAGGACATGGTCGTGATGGACGTTCCTGCCCCCCGATGGCGCAAGAGCAGCTACAGCGGTGGTGGCGGCACCACGGAGTGCGTCGAGTTGGCGGACCTGGATGCGGCTGTGGGTATCCGTGACAGCAAGAACCCCTCGGGCCCCCACCTGTCGGTCGCCAGGCGCGACCTGGCCTCGATCGTCGGCCGGATCAAGTTCGGCGAGCTAGACCTTCGCTAGTGCCTCGTCCA
This sequence comes from Actinomadura xylanilytica, assembly GCF_030283145.1. Taxonomy (GTDB): domain Bacteria; phylum Actinomycetota; class Actinomycetes; order Streptosporangiales; family Streptosporangiaceae; genus Spirillospora; species Spirillospora xylanilytica. The sequence goes on along the minus strand of NZ_JASNWE010000001.1, from coordinate 1,547,813 downwards.
GAAACGTTCTTCGGGTAATTGGTCTTTAGGTGGATGCGGCCCAGGCTGCTTTCGAGTCGAGACTCGGAGGTGCTGTGGTGGGGCGTCTCCCGGAGGTGTTCGTCTGTCCTGTGTCGATGGCCGGGGGCCGGCGGTTGCAGCGGATCGGGCGGACGGCCAAAGATCCGGTGCAGCTGCGGCGGGCGATCGTGGTGCTGATGTCGGCGCAGGGACAGCCCGTGCCCGACATCGCGCATCCGCTGGATTGCTCGCCGGAATATACGTGCGCGGTGTGATCCACGACGGCAATGATCTCGGCCCGTGCCCTAATCGTGTTGACCGCCCCCGGCAGGAAGTGCTGGAGTCGGCATGTGGACAGCATCCCCGCCAACCGGCAGTACTGGAACCAGATCAGTCGCGCCTACCAGCACGAGCACGACCCGCAGATCGGCGCCGCGCCCCGGCTGTGGGGCATGTACGCCATCCCCGACGCGCACCTGCACGCCCTGGGCGACGTTACCGGCAAGCGCGTCCTCGAACTCGGCTGCGGCGCCGGCCAGTGGTCCAGGTCGCTCGCCGCCGAGGGCGCCACCGTGGTCGGGCTCGACCTGTCCGAAGCCCAACTCGCCGCAGCAGCCCGCGCGATGGGAGCCGCCCGCTACCCGCTGGTGCAAGGCGCCGCCGAACTGCTCCCGTTCGCCGCCGGCAGCTTCGACCTGGTGTTCTGCGACCATGGCGGGCTTAGCTGGGCGCCCCCGCACCTGGCCGTCCCGCAGGCCGCACGCGTCCTGCGCCGCGGCGGGCGCCTGGTGTTCAACGCCGCCAGCCCATGGTTCGAAGCCTGCTACGACGACGACGCCCGCCGCGTGACCACTACGCTGAACCACGACTACTTCGGGCTGAACACCATCGCCGAAGACGACGGCGCGGCCAGCTATCAGCTCACCTACGGCGACTGGATCAAGACCCTGCGCGGCGCGGGGCTCGTCATCGACGACCTTATCGAGCCGCGGCCCGAACCCGGAACACTTAACGGCTACAACGAAACCGACCCGCCTGACTGGGCACACCACTGGCCAGCAGAAATGCTCTGGATAACCCACAAGCCGTAAACACCGCCGCACCGAGACGTGAATGTTTACCATCGAGTCTGCGGCGTTCAGATTAGCTGATTGTGTCGAATTTATGGCACGGCTCCAGATTAGCGCGAAGCTGTCGAGGCTCTTACCCCCGTCAGGCGCATGCGACGCGCACGAGATCACACGTTTGATCTAGTGCCTTGTCAGGCAACGTTGATCTTGTAATCGGCTGATCTCCATGGATTCCGAATCACGGGCATGAGATGCCCAGGATCCAGATCTAACACGTCAATGACGCACGCGGCATCAATGTGCGGGGCCCTGCGTGAGCTGAGGGCGGTCACGCCGGGCGGGGGAGGGGCCGGTATGGCCGTCCCGTGCTGAACGAATCCCCGCATCTCATCCGGCTTCGCGTCGAAGACGCCCACGACCCAAGTGCCGCGCCCGGCCACCGCCTTCACAGGGCCGGGGGAAGACTGCCGCCACCGCCCCACCTGCGATGATCGCAGGGCGGACGCGTCCAGCGGGATGGAGAACCCGCCGAGCTGAGGCACGAGCAGCTTCCAGCGGCTGCGGCGTACCCAGCGTGGAGGCGATCGGCGCGGCCGTGTCGGGGCGGTCGCCGCGGCTTCGCGTGAACCCATCCGTGGGTTTTTGAGAACAACCAGCGTGAGTGACCTACCTCCGGCTGAAGGGATGCCATGACGCGTTCGCAGAGAGAGCTCCCATGACGGCCGCGGCGATCGATCCCGGCAGGGCTCAGGAGCTTGACGACGCGGAACTGATCACGCTGTCGCTCGAGGAGCCGGAATGGTTCTCGGCGCTGTTCGACCGGCACGGCCGCCGGATCTACGACTATGCCGCCCGGCGGCTGGGAGGCCACGCCGCTGAGGACATCGTCGCCGAGACGTTCTTCATCGCCTTCCGCGGTCGTTCCTCCTATGACCGGACGCGGTCGATGGCGCGGCCCTGGCTCTATGGCATCGCGACGAACCTGATCGCCCGCCACCGGCGCGCCGAGGAGCGCTACTACCGCACGTTCCAGCGCACCGGGCTGGACCCGCTGCCCGAGCCGATGGCCGACGTCGTGGTCACCCGGGTCGCCGCGCAGGTCGAGGAGCGCCGCCTGGCGGGCGCGCTGAGAAAGCTGTCACGTGGTGACCGCGACGTGCTGCTGCTGGTCGCGTGGGGCGACCTGACCTACGAGGAGGTCGCGGCGGCGCTGGACCTGAAGGTCGGCACGGTGCGCTCGCGGCTGCACCGGGCGCGGCGCAAGGCGCGCGCGGCGCTCGGTGAGACGGACCCGGTGAAGGAGCAGATGTGATGAACGACCTCAAAATGATCAAGGAGTGGCGGGCCGGCACGCCGCCGATGCCGGCCGCGATGGAGGAGTCCATCCGCGCCCGGCTGGGCGCGCTGGCGACCGGCGCCGAAGCACCGCGGCGGCGGCCCCGGCGGTCCTATCGCCGTCCCGTTCTCGGCGCCCTGCTCGCGGGCGGCGTCGCGGCGGCGGTCGGCATCACCCTGCTGGGCGGGGACCCCGGCGACGGCCCGCAGGACGGCATGTCCGCCCGTACCGTCCTGCTCAGTGCCGCCGAGAAGGCGCAGCGGCAGCCCGAGACCACCGGCCGCTACTGGCACACCGTCACGAACTCCAAGTTCTTGTTGGGCAGTCTGGCCACCAGCGACGACGGGCCGCCCCGGTTCCGGATGTACGAGCGGAAACAACTCGAGTACTGGGCCTCGCCGAACCCCGAAAGGAAGGACTGGAGCGCGACGACCAACCTCGGGATGGAGCCGGTGATCAAGGCCGACGAGGACGCCTGGAAGCGCCTCAAGTGCCCGGACTTCCTCATGCCCGCGCCGGGTGACGGCGACTGCACGACGATGCTCAAGCCCGGCCGCCGCAAGATCGAGACGGGAGACCTCAACTACTCGTTCGTCAACTTTGACGGCAAGAAAGTCACGTTCCAGCAGATCGCCGACCTGCCCACCGACCCGGTCCGGCTGCGGGAGGCCCTGAATCGCCTCCTCGGCTACAAGGCCGGCGACGAGAAGGTGTTCGAGCTCGGGACGGGCCTGGTGTCAGAGGCCCCGGCACCCCCCAGGGTGCGGGCGGCGGCGTTCCGGATGATCGCGGAGCTGCCCTCCGTCCGGACCCTCGGTGAGCTCACCGACCCGCTCGGCCGCAAGGGCACGGCCGTCGCGCTGAAGGTCAGCCGCGACGCCGAGGCCGTCGAGACGCGGTTGATCGTCGACCCGGCCGCCGGGCGGGCGCTGACGAGTTACAGCGTCGCGCTGAACAACGGCGACGGCCTCCACGGGACCGGTATCAAGACCGGGGAGATCCAGACCTCGTCCTCCGTGATCGAGGCCGGCTGGACGAACTCCCACCCCTGATCCCCAGCGAACGGCGGCGTGCCCCTGGTGATCGAGATGACTCGATCACCAGGGGCACGCTCGTACTCATCCCGCCCCGATGACTTCGGCCGGGTCGCGAGTCCGTTCCGCTGACCGTCGTAGGACGCTGCCCGGCACGAGCCTTCGTCGCCCGTCCGCTCCGTCAACCGGAGTGCACGTCTCTTGACACCGGGTGGCCCGCCGGCTCGACCTCAGCCCGCAGACAGCGCCGACGGCGCTGGTAGGAGGCGGAACATCCGAAACAGTCAAGCTCATGACCACGATGCTGCCGGTCCAGCGACTCGCCCGACTCCCCTCACAGAGTCGACCAGATCCCCCGCACGGGTGAGTCCGCCACCGGGGACGTGGGCTGAGGCATGTCCCGCAAAAGGAGCAGGATCAGCCGCGGTGATGCTCCGAACCATGGCGACTGAGTCTCCCGCGGCCTCCCATCTCCAGTGATCACATGGGCCACCGGCATGATGAGCCCGTGATGAACAGCGCAGACATGCATCCGGACCAGATCCCGGGCTACCAGGGCGGCCCGCTCGCTCACCTTCCCGAGCTTCTCAACGAGCCCTTGTTCTGGCTGGGACACCTCTACCCCTGCGTGCACAGTGAGGAGGCCGAGGAACTCTTGTTCGGTGCGGACTACGACGCCGCGGAGGACTTCCACCGCCAGTTGTCCGGGCGCTTGGACTGGCCGACCTTCACTGTCCCCGTCGCCGCCGGTCGTCTGCACATCATCTACCGCAACCTTGAGGGCGACAGGGGCACCGACTACCTCCTGCGCCATCCCGACTGGGACCGCGCTGAACTCATCGCCAGAAATGACGGCCACTTCATGGGCCCTGGCCTGTCCTGGCCCGAGCTGACAGCAGCTGCAGGCAACAGCCTGGACGGTGGCTCGACCACCGACCCTGACAGCCGGCTGCTTCTCCTGCTGCCCGCGTTCGCGGACCTGGCCGTGCCCGACGTAGCAGCCGAGCGCCTGGCAGCCGCGCTACGCGCCCGCACCGCCGTCGAGAACCCCGAACAACTCGCGGCCACCCTGCTGGAAGACCAGGGCCCCTGTGGTCCCACCCACTGGACGACGACCAACGACGGCCAATGGATCAACGACGGCCACTACTCATACCGCAACCCCACCAACAAATTCGCCCTGCCGGCGGAGCGGCTCGCCCGTGTGACGGCCGCGCTGGCGTCCTGATCCACACCGCCCTGGGACCATTTTGCATCTCCTTCAAGGCGCGTAGCCTCAACCTCCAAGCCCTGCGCTGCCAAGCACCCGAGATCGATCACGGGACAGCGCTTATGGGATCGGGCAGAGCGGCTCTCTTGCCAGTTCATCACTGGCGAGTCGTGGCAGTCGGCGGTGTTTTGATAAGAATAGTGCCTATGAGGACCACCGTTCATCGCGTCCGGCTCGGACTGGAGGAGTTCCGGATCATCCGCGCGGCCGACCCGCTCACCCGTGCGCGACTCGTCGGTCGGGATCCCGCGCGGGGCGGGTTGCAGATGAACGTGGACGCGGGCGCCGCGCGATATATCGGCATGCTGTGGCTGCTGGCCGCACGCTCACCGCGCTCGCTGATCTACCTGCCCCTCCGCGGCGGTGCGCTTCCGGCGGGCGGATCCCCACCGGAAGAGCCCCCTCTTGATCTGGTGCTGCTCCACCATTCGCTACAGTTCAAGCCGCATCACTGGAAACGGTTGCGAGGACGTCTCGGGTGCGGAGCAAAAAGTACGGTGCGGGTCTCTGTGAATGACCTGCCCGGCGATAGTGCCATTGACTACGACGCCCGCCGTCACCGAGGGCATCGTGACGTGTTCCACCAGCACGTCCACGCCGAGTCGCTGTTCATGGTCGGAAGTGCGAAGGTGTTCCGTGAAACGGCGGGCCTGTTCTTCGATATCGTCAAGCGCGGCCACGACTACCGTCCCCCTGCCGAGCTGCGGCAGGACTTCAACCTCCACTACTGCACAGAGCTCGGGGACCCTCTGGTGGGCGGTGGGCGAGAGATTCATATCGAATACACCCGCCGGTGGGCTCGCTGACCCTTCCGACATCGCCTCGAAGGTGCTCACCGGACGGACCAGTGCAGGTCGAGCTCCAGGCCCCCGTGGAGCCAGGGGCCTCCCGAACGCGATCCCGGCGGATCAGGCGCCGATCAGGCTTCGGTGCGCTTCTCCAGCCGGCTGCCGCGCGGCAGGGTGACGGCCATGACGCTGCTGGGGACGTCCAGCTCGATGCGGTGCCATCGTCCGCGCGGGACGATGGCGGCGGTTCCGGCCGGCAGCCTGATCTCTTCCTCCGCTTCCCCCGGCCGTTCCGGACGGAGGCAGAGGCGGATCTTCCCGATCAGGCACGACACGATCTCCTCGGCCTCGGGGTGGACCTCCCAGTGGTCGGCGTGGACGTCGGCGTCGCTCTTGGCATGGAAGGCCACGAGCTGCCAGCCGTCCGGCTCGGAGTCCACGGTTCTCTTCTTGGCGCGCACCTGACCGTCCTGGTGAAGGTGGACGGCGGACGCGAAGAGGTCGATCGGGGTGACGGTCATGCCGGGACGTCCTTCTTGTGGTGGTCGTCGGTGTGCTCGGCGGGTGCCGGCGGGCCGGTCCGGGGCAGGACGGTGAGGGCGATGAGGACGGCGGTGAGCAGGAGCGCGGCGCCGAGGGTCAGGGCGAGCGCGTACCCGGCGTTGAGGGCCTCGGGTGTCGTGGCCTGGCCGGTGCGGTTGTGCGCGACGGTGCCGAGGGCGGCCAGTCCGAGCGAGGCGCCGATCTGGCGTGAGCTGTTGAGCAGGCCGGAGGCGGTGCCGGTCTCGTGGAGCGCGACGCCGGTGGTGGCGAGGGAGACGATCGGTCCGAGGCAGATCCCCAGGCCGACGCTGACGATGATCGAGGGCACGAGGACGTCGGTGCTGAAGGCGCCGTCCGGGCTGATCAGGCCGAGCCAGGCGAACCCGGTCGCGGCCAGCAGCCCGCCGATGCCGAGCAGGGTCCGGGGAGCGAGGCGGTAGCCGAGCCTGACGGCGAGCACGGCGCCGGCGATCGCGCCGAGGGCCAGCGGCAGGAACATGACCCCGGTCAGCGCCGGCCCCGTCCCGAGGACTCGTTGCAGGTAGAGGGAGATGAAGTAGAAGGCCGAGCTCAAGGCCGCGCCGGCCAGGAGGTTGTAGGCGTTCACGCCGGCGACCGAGCGGTTGGCGAACAGGCCGAGCCGGATCAGCGGGTCGCGGGTCGTGGTGCGCTCGACGAGGACGAAGGCGGCCAGCAGTACGGCGGCGGCGGCCAGGGTCGTCAGGGTGACCGGCGAGGTCCACGCGTACCGGTCGGTGCGGACGATGCCGAACACCAGCAGGGTCATGCCCGCCGTGGCCAGGACGGCGCCGAGCACGTCCGGACGGCCGCCGCGGGCCGGGGGCGGGCCGGCGGCGACACCGCGCCAGGCCAGGGCCAGCGCGCCGGCGGCCATCGGCACGTTCACCAACATCACCCAGCGCCAGCTCGCGTACTCGGTGAGCAGGCCGCCGATCAGGACGCCGAAGGCGCCTCCGGCGGCGTTCATCGCGCTCCATATGCCGAAGGCCCGGACGCGGGCCCGGCCCGTGGGGAACGTCGCGGTCAGCAGCGACAGCGCGGCCGGGGCCAGCGCGGCGGCCCCGATGCCCTGCGCGACGCGGGCGGCGACCAGATGGCCGGGTGCCTGCGCGAAGCCGCCGAGGAGGGAGGCGAGGCCGAACAGGCCGAGCCCGAGCAGCAGGACCCGCTTGCGGCCGTACCGGTCGGCGGCCTTGCCGCCCAGCAGGAGCAGCCCGCCGAAGGTGAGCGCGTAGGCGTGGATCACCCAGGTCAGGCCCACCTCGCTGAAGCCGAGGCCGGCGGCGATCTGCGGGAGGCCGACGTTCACCACCGACAGGTCCAGCGACACCATGAACTGCACGACGGCCACCACGGCGAGGGTGAGCCCGGGACGGGCGTCCTTGACTCGGATTGTGTACATGCCGGACATCGTGCTTTCCGGGCCGGTCGGTGGTCATCGTGCCCGGGGAGACTCCTCCGCCCGGCACCGGGGAAGTAGGTTCGGCCCCACTACTGCGCTGGGAGTAGTGAGGTGTTCCGACTTGCTGCGGAGGAGTTCCGGCGAAAACGGCCATAACCTTCATGAATGAGGTTGATGGAGCGGTGGCGTCCGCTCGCCCAGGACGGCCTGCTCGCCGCGGTGCTGGCCGTCCTGCTCTCGGTCGTCGTGTCCGTCACGCCGGACGGGGGCGTGCTGGATCTCGTGGCCGTCCTCGCCGGCTCGCTCGTGCTCGTCGCCCGGCAACCGGCGCCGCTGGTGGCGTTGCTCGTCAGCACGGTCTGCATGCTCGTGGTCGCGGTGCACATCCAGCCGGGCCCGACCGCCGCGTTCCCCGTGCTGGCCGCGGTGTTCGCCGCGGTGAGCGCCCGCCACCGGCTGGCCGCGGCGCTGGCGGGCACGGCCTTCTTGAGCGCCGGGCTGGTGGCGGACCTGATCGGCGACGACGGAGCCGTGCGGAGTCTCCAGGACACCTCACTGCTGGTCGGCTGGTTCGTGGCGGCCGGTGTGGCGGCGACGGTGGCCCGGCACCGGCAGGCGTACCTGGAGGAGGCCGAGCGGCGGGCCGCCGAGGCCGAGCGCACCCGCGAGGAGGCGGCCGGGCGCCGCGCGGGCGAGGAGCGGCTGCGCATCGCCAGGGAACTGCACGACTCGCTCACCCACAGCATCTCGATCATCAAGGTCCAGGCCGGGGTGGCCGTCCACGTGGCGCGCAAGCGCGGCGAGGACGTGCCCCCCGCGCTGCTGGCCATCCAGGACGCCAGCGGCGACGCCATGCGCGAGCTGCGCGCCACCCTGGAGGTGCTGCGCGACTCCGACCACCCCGACGGCGAGGCCCTGGCCAGCGGGCTCGACCGGCTCGACGACCTGGTGGAACGGGCCCGCTCGACCGGGCTGGCGGCCACGGTGACGATCTCCGGCACGCGGCGGGACCTGCCGGCCGAGACGGACCGGGCCGCGTACCGGATCGTCCAGGAGGCGCTCACCAACGTCTCCAGGCACGCCGGCGGGGCGGGCGCGGCGGTGCGCATCGACTACGCGGACGGGGAGCTGGTCGTGCGGATCGACGATGACGGCGAGGCCGACCCGGACGCGCCGCCCGTGCCCGGCACTGGGCTGCTCGGCATGCGCGAGCGCGTCGCGGCGCTCGGCGGCCGGCTGCGCGCCGAGCCCCGCCCCGAGGGCGGCTTCACCGTGCGCGCCGAGCTTCCCCTGGGGGGACCCGCGTGATCCGCGTGCTGCTCGTGGACGACCAGGCGCTCATCCGCGGCGGCTTCCGGGCCCTGCTGGAGATCGAGGACGGCATCGAGGTGGTGGCCGAGGCCGCGAACGGCGAGCGGGGCGTCGCGCTCGCCCGCGAGCACCGGCCCGACGTCGCCCTCGTCGACATCCAGATGCCGGTGATGGACGGCATCGAGGCGACCCGGCTGATCGCCGCCGACGAGCGGCTGGCCGGCGTGCACGTCGTGATCCTCACCAACTACGGCCTCGACGAGTACGTCTTCAACGCGCTCCGCGCCGGCGCCTGCGGCTTCATGGTCAAGGACACCGAGCCCGCCGACCTGCTCCAGGGCGTCAGGGTCGCGGCCCGCGGCGACGCGCTGCTGTCCCCCGCGATCACCCGCCGCCTGATCGGCGAGTACGTCGCCCGCCGCCCCCAGCCCGCGCCCGAGGGGCTCGGCGTGCTGACCAACCGCGAGCGCGAGGTCACCGCGCTGGTGGCCCGCGGCCTGTCCAACGACGAGATCGCCGCCCACATGGTGATCAGCCCGACCACCGCGAAGACGCACGTCAGCAGGGCGATGACCAAGCTGCACGCCCGGGACCGCGCCCAGCTCGTGGTGTTCGCCTACGAGTCCGGCCTGGTCACTCCGCGGCGCGGCTGACCCCGTCCGGCGGCAGGCCGAGCGACCTGACCAGGTCGACCATCTCGGCGCGGTGCAGTGCGGCCGGATTGCCCGCGACGGGGTGGATGTGGCCGTCGATCTCCAGGGCGACCAGGCCGTGCATGCGGCCCCAGACGCGCAGCGCGAGCGCCGCCGCGGCGGGGGGCACGTCCGGGAGGTCCGCCTGGATCTTCGCGACGTAGTCGGGGTGGAGGTCGGACCAGGAGGTGTCCTCGGGCTGGTGCCGCCGGGCGTGCGGCCACGCGTCGGCCACCAGGCGGGTGAGGCCGCTGCACACCCGGCGGGCCGACACGTCCACCGGCCCGTCCTCGGGGGGCTGGTAACCGGGGACGGGGCGGCCGTAGAAGAGCCGGAAGCCCTCCGGGTGGGCCAGCGCCCACTCCCTCAGGGCCCGGCCCCAGGCCAGCAGCCTGCCGCCGGGATCGGTGCCCGGCACGGCGTCGCCGGCGGTCTCCAGCGCCTCCGCGAGCGAGGCGCCGATCCCGCTGATCAGTGCCGTGATCAGGTCGTCCCGGGTGGGGAAGTAGCTGTAGATCGCGCGTGGCGTCATCCCCATCTCGCGGGCGATGCCGCGCAGCGAGATCGCCCCGGGCCCCTCCTCGGCCAGCTGCCGCAGCGCGATGGTCTCGATCTCCAGGCTCGTCTCCGCCCGCAGCCGCTCGCGGCGGCTCAGCACGGCCCCGCCGCGTCCGCCCTCGTCCTTGGTCACGTTGTGCAGGATACAGGAGTGCATTAGTCTCCAGCGTGTCAGAAGTACACGCCGTGTCCAAAGGAAGCAGGGAAACATCATGCCCGCTTACGCCATCGTCGGAGTCGACGTGCTCGACCAGGAGGCCGGCCTGGCCTACGCCGCCGTGGCCCAGCCGTCCATCCTCGGCCACGGGGGCCGCTACCTGGTGGCGGGCCCGACGCCCGAGCCCGTCGAGGGCACCTGGGACTTCTCCCGGCTCCTGGTCATCGAGTTCCCCGACATGGACCGGATCCAGGAGTGGTACGAGTCCCCCGAGTACCGGAAGGCCCGGGAGATCCGGAAGGACGCGGCCCGGGTGCAGATGCTGTTCGTCGAGGGCTCGCCGCCCGAGGGCTTCACCCTCCCGGCGTAGCCGGTGCGGTGGCCGGGGTGCGCTTCTGGGTGACGTAGAAGCGGGCCACGGCCGCCAGGACGGCGGTGATGACGAGCCAGGCGATCAACGTCCGCCAGAAGCTCTCGGCCGGGCCGCTGAAGAGCGCGGAGACGAGCCCGCCGCCGAACAGGCCGGGCGCCAGGCCCAGGGTGGCGATCATGCCCGGTGTCGGCGCGGCGCGGTGGCGGCACAGCCGCCAGCCGCACGCGGCCGTCATGAGGAGGGCGGCGGGGATGGTGATCAGCGCCATGATGAGGAGCCGCGCCCGCATGTCGGCCGGGGCGTCCTGGGTCTTCTGGGAGTCGCCCTTCGCCGCGATCTCGGTCACCAGGCCGCGCCAGACGGTGCCGGTGACCCGGTCGCCCTCTTCGAGATCGGTCAGGACGGCGTGGTTGGAGTAGAACGTCTCCCGCTTGACGCCGTCCGCGCCCGTCAGGAGCACCCGGTCCGACTTGCTCCTGCTGGAGGTCAGCTCGATGCCGGACGCGGTGAACTCCTGCGTCCAGCGGCATTCGGCGGGCGCGGCCGGAGCGGCCGGGCAGCGCGGCGCCGCCTGGTAGGCGCGCAGGTCGCGGGTGCCGCCCGGTGCTTCGGCCGCCACGAAGAGACCGACGAGCACCGCCACCGCGAGGCCGATGAGCAGGGCGAGCACCGTCGCGACGGTGTTGCGCAGGATCCAGGACGGGGAGAAGGGGGACATGTCCCTATTGTCCCATTCCAGTGCGTCCGGTCAGGATCCGCTGTGCTGGTGCGACTCGGGCATCCGGCCGTCCGGGTGGACCCACAGCAGGACGTTGGCGGGCCGCGCCGCCCCCGCCTCCTCCCACTCCCGCCGGAAGAACGCGAGCACGTCCCGGTCCGAGTGGCGCAGGCTGAAATGGGTCAGGACGAACAGGGTCTCCGGATGGGCCTCGACGACCGGCCGGAGCCGGCTCCACACGGTGTGCCCGATCCGGTCCGCGCGATCGAGCTCGGTGTCGTCCAGGAAGGTGCACTCGGTGATGACGACCGGATACTCGAACAGCCACGGGTTCCGCGCGAACACGTTCACATGCGTGTCGCCGAGGAACGCGAACAGCGGCCGACGGACCTCGTGCTCGACCTCGGCGCCCTCCTTGCGCCTGCCCGCCATGATCCGGCCGAACTCCGCGCCCCTGCCCTCCTGCACCAGCGACCGCCGCAGCTCCTCGAACTCCGGCCGCAGCGCCTTGCGCCGCTCCGAGAAGGCGTACCCCACGCAGGGCACCTTGTGCTCGCACTCGACCACCCGCACATGATGCCCCTGGCGCCCGAACACGAACTCGTCGTCCTGCCGCACGCCGTGCAGCCGATGGCCCTCCGCCAAGCCGGGGTCGAAGGCCGCCCCGTGGTTCAGCTCGGCGGACGCGCGCAGGTACCGCTCCACGTAGGGGACCGCCTCGGCGGGCAGATAGATGTCGGTGCCGGACGCCTTGGCGGCGAGAAAGTCGAGGTCCTTGGAATGGTCGTGGTGGGCGTGGGTCAGGAACACCGTGTCCACCTGCCGTCCCTCGCACAACCCGGCGTCGAGGCTGCATCGGAGCTCCGGGATGTGGAAGAACGTCTTGTCGTTCGCGCGGGAATAGCCGCTGAGGGTGAACTCGGTTCCGGGAATTTGCCACGTCTTCCACTGCCGGAACGGATGTCCCCGCTCCAGCAGCTCGGGATGGTCGGCCGGCCGCACCGGAGTCTGGGGCATGGGAGGCGCCTTTCACGAACCGTCGCGGACGGCGCTCACCCGCCGTCGTGATCAAGTGTCGGAGATCGTAGCGGCCGGCCCGCCGCGCGCACGACGGGATTTCCCGTCCCGTCCAGTACCGCGTCGCGGTCGCGGATGGGACAGGTGAAGGCGGGGGCGCGCCGGGTGGGCGGACACCCGGCGCGCCCCCGCCTGGGGAACTCTGCCCGTCAGTTCCGGCGGGCGATGATGGGAAGGGCGTGGTCGTCGTCGCCGACGCCGCCGACGGCCCAGACGCCGCCGCCGGGGATGGACTCCACCCCGGAGATCGACAACTCGCCCGTGGCGGGGAGGGTGTCGGACCCCCAGCGCTTTCCGTCCCAGCGCAGTGCGAGCCCCTCGTAGGGAGGACGGCCGGGGGAGAAGGTGTCGCCGACGGCGAGGAGCCCGCTGCCGTCACGCGCCAGATCGAAGATGTCGCCGCGTTCGGCCGGGGACGGGGTGGTCGCCCACTCGCGGCCGTTCCAGTGCATCAGGAGCGGACGCCGCAGCTCGTCCCCGTCCGGCTTGACCTTGCTCATACCCGTCGCCCACACGTCGTTCGGACCCATGATCCGGACGCTGCTGAGCCGCTTCGTCCACTGGTCCGACTTCGGCGCGGGCGACTGCTTCCAGGCCCGGCCGTCCCAGTGCAGGAAGATCAGGCCCTCGGGCCGTTCGTAGTCGATGTCGTAATCGGTCCCCACGGCCCACACGTCGTTCGGGCCGCGGGCGTCGATGCTGTTCAGGCTGAAGTAGGTGCCCAGGTCGGGCAGAGCGATGTTCGTCCACCGCCGGCCGTCCCACCGCTGGACGAAGCCCCGCATCTCATCCGGTTTCGTGTCGAAGTCGCCGACGAGCCAGGCCTCGTGCTCGTTGACCGTCTTGACGGTGGTGGGGGACGACTGCCTGGCACCGGGGATCGCCCCGTAGTCGGTGGGCGTCCAGCTCTTGCCGTCCCAGTGCAGCAGCCCGCAGTCCGTCGAGGCCCACGCGTCCTTCGCGGTCGACGCGCTGACGGCGTTGATCCGGCCCATGCGCGGCACCGCGACCTTGCTCCAGGCCCGTCCGTTCCACCGCAGCATCATCGAGGGGAAGCTGTCACGCCCGTTGCAGTCGTCCGCCTTCACCCTCGGGCGGGTGAGGGGAGGCTGGCCGAGGATGGGATCCGGACCGGTGTCGTCGCTGACCTCGAACCCCGCGGCCCACGCGTCGTTCCGGCCCATCGTCGCGACGTCGCTGAGGACCGCGCGTCCCTTCAGGGCGGGGAGCTCGTAGGTCTGCCACGCGGACTTCCCCCCGGGGGCCGGCGTCGCCGACGCGGCGTACGGGACGGCGGTCAGGGCCACCGGGACGGCCGCGGCGGCGGCCATCCGGAGCGCGTTACGTCGTGTCTTCAACGCTGGCCCGCCTTGTCGACGACCTTCGCGGTGAGCCGGGTGAGCGAGTAGGTCACGGTGCCGTTCGGGACCTTGAACGCGGGGTCGACGCCCTTGGTGATCGACTTCGGGGCGTTGTGGCCGTTGCTCACCGTCCGCTGCCCGACCATCAGGTAGGTCGTCGGGTCGAGGAGGTACTGCTCCCCGAAGCCGTGCGACACCGCCACGGCGGGACGCCCCGCGCCGTCCTTGACCTTGCGGTCGACGCGGACCCCCGGGATCGTGGCGATGACCCGGTACAGGTCCGCCTGGGTTTTCGGCGCGATGCCCACCGGAGTGTCCCAGAGCAACTGCGCGACGGTGCCGAAGACCTCGCCGTCCCGGTCCGGGTGGGTCCAGTCCTTGCGGTTCGTGGCGTTCACGTCCGCGTAGAACTTGGCGCGCATGGCCTTGGAGCCGGCGGGCAGGGTCCCGATCCTGCCGTACTTGGACCGCGGGCCTGTGTTCCGGTAGACGACCAGCTTGCCGCCCTGGAAACCGGCGTCGCGGGCACCGTCCCACCGGAACCAGTGCTCGCCGGTCACCGGGCGCTTGCCGTGCTCGGCGCCGATCCCGGACTCCAGCGTCTTCTCGTACACCCACTGGTCGGGACGCGGCATCGCCTTCGGACGCACCTCGACGGACTGCGCGGCCTTGTTCAGCACCTCCGTCGCGCTCACCATCTGCATGGCGGGCGGGCGCGTCGGGTCGCTCGCGCCCGCTCCGAGGGTCGCCACACCCGCGGTCACAGCGGCGGCCGTCACCGCGGCGACCGCCGAGGCGGCGCCCACGCGGTTGCGCAGCCGCCGGCGGCGGCCCCGCGCGACGCCCCCGTCCACCAGGTCGGTGACTCTCGGCTCCATCGTGCCGGCGGTCCGGTGCATCTCCTCGGCGAGCTGCTCTTCCATGTTCATCGTCGATCCCCTCTTGTCATCCGTCATCGGTGCAGGGTCTTCAGCTCTTCGCCGAACTCGGCGCGGAGCCGGTCCAGCGCCCGCATGCTGCGGTTGCGGACCGCCCCGCTGCTCAGCCGCAGGAGCGATGCGACCTCCTCGACGCTCTGGTCCTCCCAGTAGCGCAGGACCAGCACGGCGCGGTCCTGCGCGGAGAGTCGCGCCAGGACGTCCAGCAGCGTCATCCGGAGTTCCTGATCGCCTCCGGTGGCGGCGGTGTCGGGCATCTGGTCCCGGGGCGTCTCCCGGTTGCTGCGCTTGCGCATGTGGGACAGGTAGGTGCGCATCAGCACCTTGCGGGCGTACGCCTCCGTGTTGTCCGCCCGCTGCGCACGCCGCCAGGACGCGTACAGCTTGCCGAGCGTCGTCTGCACCAGGTCCTCGGCCAGATGCCAGTCGTTGCACAGCAGTCGGGCGGTACGGAACAAGGAGGCGCCGCGCGTGGTGGCGAACTCCTGAAACCCGTCCGGATCTTTGGCCATCGGGCCCTTCCCCAAGCGTCGTCCGTTGGTGTTCTACTCACCAAGACGCCATGGGCGGCCGGTTACGTCACAGCCGGGGCGGAGGTGCCGGAAAAGTTTTCGGGAACGGGTCCGCCCCACCGGGCAGGAGCTCACCCGGTGGGGCAGACGGGGGACGGACGGGCCCGGCGTCAGGCGCGGGCGGCCTTGGCGAGGGCGTCGCCGGTGAGGCGGTAGACGGTCCATTCGTCCTGCGGGCGGGCGCCCAGGGACTCGTAGAAGCCGATGGCCGGGGTGTTCCAGTCGAGCACCGACCACTCGACCCGGCCGTAGCCGCGGTCGTCCGCGATGCGGGCCAGCTCGGTCAGCAGCGCCCTGCCGTGCCCCCGGCCCCGGACGGACGGGTCGACGTACAGGTCCTCGAGGTAGATGCCGTGGCTGCCGAGCCAGGTCGAGAACGTGAGGAACCACAGCGCGAACCCGACGACCTCGCCCTCGTGCTCGGCCACGTGCGCGAACACCTTCGGGTCGGCGCCGAACAGGTGCGCGCGCACCTGCTCTTCGGTGGCCGTCGCCTCGTGCAGGGCGCGCTCGTACTCGGCCAGCTCGCGGATGAGCCGGAGGATGGCGGGGACGTCGTCGGAAGTCGCGGGCCGGATCATGTGCACAGGCTAGCGAGGCCGGATGACCGGCACCGACGCCGCGGGGGGCCGTCCGCGTGCGGACGGCCCCCCGCGGGGCCCGGGGGCGCGCCTGGTGGGCGCGCGCCCCCAGGGCGAGCCGGGTCAGCCCTGCTTGGTCGCCTTGAAGATCTCGTCGATCTCAGCGATCTTGCCCAGCAGGTCGTCGGCGGTCTTGACGTCGACGCTGCCCTTGGTGCCGGCCGCGCCGGCCAGCTTGGTGGCCTCGTTGAACAGCCCGTGGAGCTGCGGGTACTTCTCGAAGTGCGGCGGCTTGAAGTAGTCGGTCCACAGCACCCAGAGGTGCTCCTTGACCAGGTTGGAGCGCTGCTCCTTGATCACGATGGCGCGGGCCCGGAACTCCGGGTCCTGGTTGGCCGCGTACTTCTCCGCGATCGCCTTGACCGACTCGGCCTCGATCCTGGCCTGAGCCGGGTCGTAGACGCCGCACGGCAGGTCACAGTGCGCGGAAGCGGTGGTCTTCGGACGCAGAAGGTTGACGAGCACCTGCGTATCCCTTCCCTCGTAACGGATCATGCTCAGGGCATTGACATTACTCTGGTGATCTCGGCCGCGTAGCCGCAGGGTGCTCGGTATTTCGGCCTAGGCCCAGGTTGGGTGGAGGGCCGGGTGAAGGTTGGGGGAGGGAGGGAGGGCGGATGCGCGTGCGGAGTCCGATTCCGGCTGCTGTCTGCGTCGCGGCGGCGGGCGCGATCGCCGTCGCCGGCCGCAGGAGGCTGCGCCGGGTGGAGGTGGTGGGGGAGTCGATGCTCCCGGCGCTGCGTCCCGGAGACTGGCTCCTGGTGCTGAACCGGGCGCGCGTCTCCGAGGGGGACGCCGTCGTCGCCCTCCACCCGGACGACCCGGGCCTGCTCATCGTCAAGCGCGCGGCGCACCGCACCGCCGGCGGGTGGTGGCTGGAGAGCGACAACCAGCGGGCACCGGGACGCCGCGATAGCTGGGACTTCGGTGCCGTCCCCGACGACCGCGTGGTGGGACGCGTCGTGGCGCGCTTCCGGCCCCCCGGACGGCCCGCGCCCCGGTAGCCGGACGGCCCGCGCCCCGGTAGGGGCACGGGCCGTGGAAGGCTGCGGGAGGGGGTCAGATCCGGTTGACGCCCTCGCGGCGGGCCTGCGCGGCGACGGCGGCGGTCACCGCTGGCGCCACCCGCTCGTCGAACGGGTTGGGGATCACGTAGTCGGCGGTCACGTCGTCGCCGACGATGCCGGCCAGCGCGTCGGCCGCCGCCAGCTTCATCCCCTCGGTGATCGAGTGCGCCCGCACGTCCAGCGCGCCGCGGAAGATGCCGGGGAAGGCCAGCACGTTGTTGATCTGGTTGGGGAAGTCGCTGCGGCCGGTGGCGACGACGCGGGCGTGCCGGCGGGCGACCTCGGGCGCGACCTCGGGGGTCGGGTTGGACAGCGCGAACACCATCGCGTCCGGCGCCATCGTCGCGATGCACGACTCCTGGACGGTGCTGCCGGACAGGCCGATGAACACGTCGGCGCCGCGCAGCGCCTCCTCGGTGGAGCCGGTCAGCCGGGACCGGTTGGTGATCGCCGCGATCCGCCGCTTGATCGGGTTGAGCCCGTCGCGGCCCTCGTAGATCAGGCCCTTGCTGTCCGACAGCGCGATGTCGCCGATGCCGGCCTCGATCAGGATGGTGGAGACCGCGATGCCGGACGCGCCGGCGCCGGCGACCACCGCGCGCAGCTCCGACAGCGGCTTGCCGATCAGCCGCGCGGCGCTCTTGAGCGCGGCCAGGACCACGATCGCGGTGCCGTGCTGGTCGTCGTGGAAGACCGGGATGTCCAGCGCCTCGCGGAGCCGGTCCTCGATCTCGAAGCAGCGGGGGGCGCTGATGTCCTCCAGGTTGATCCCGCCGAAGCTGGGCGCCATCCGGATCACCGTGTCGACGATCTCGTCGACCCCGGTGCAGCCGAGCGCGATCGGCACCGAGTCGACGCCGGCGAACTCCTTGAACAGCAGCGACTTGCCCTCCATCACGGGCATCGACGCGGCCGGGCCGATGTCGCCGAGCCCGAGCACCGCGGTGCCGTCGGTGACGACGGCCACCACCTTGGAGGTCCAGGTGTAGTCGTAGGCCAGCTCGGGGTGCTCGGCGATCGCGGTGCAGACCCGCGCCACCCCGGGGGTGTAGGCGAGGGAGAGGTCGTCGGCGTTGCGCACCGGGATGGTGGAGCGCATCTCCAGCTTGCCGCCGCGGTGCAGCGGGAACGCCGGATCGTCGTCGTACGGATGCGGTTCGGTGGGATTGGGCTCGGCAGCCACAGCGACCCCTGTCAGTGAAAGTTGGCTTCGGGCGATGCCGCCGCGGTGGTGTGGTCTGGTTGCCAATCACCTGGAGGTCATCTCGCGACGTACGGGGGTCACCCGTTGTCCGATTGTGCCATACCCTCCGCGGCGTTCCGCGGAGCGGGACGGTGGCGGCCGTCACGTCCGCGCCGGGGCGACCGCCGGACGGTGAGGGAGATTACGGTGCGGAAGACCGCGCGGAGACGGGTCCGGTCCAGGTCGACGCGGATCCGCCCCGGCGTCCTTGTTGTCCGATCGTGTCGGAGCCTTAATCCATAAAGTGCCGGGTGTGCGCCAAGATGTGCACCTGACTGCGGATCTGCCCAGGATCCACTGAACCGATCTGGAGGGGGACCTGTGACCACCGGTTCTCTGCGCCGCCGCGCCGTCGCGGCGGGCGCACTCGTGCTGACGGGCGCCCTCGCGCTGTCGGCGTGCGGCGAGAAGGACGACTCCACCGAGCCGAAGACGTCGGTGACCCCGAAGACCGGGGCCGACCAGGCGCTGGCCGCCAAGGTCCCCGCCGACGTCAAGTCCGACGGCACCCTCGCCGTCGGCACCGACGCCACCTACGCGCCGATGGAGTTCCTCGACAGCGACAACAAGACCGTGATCGGCTTCGACGCGGACGTGATCGGCGCCGTGGCCGCCAAGCTCGGGCTGAAGGCCGCCTTCACCCCGGCGCCGTTCGACTCGGTCATCCCGGGCGTCCAGTCGGGCAAGACCGAGGCCGCGATCTCCTCGTTCACCATCAACCCCGACCGCATGAAGCAGGTCAACATGGTGAGCTACTTCCAGGGCAGCACCCAGTGGCTGGTCAAGACCGGCAACCCGGCCAAGATCGACATCAACGCGGCGTGCGGCAAGAAGGTCGCGGTGCAGAAGGCCACCACCCAGGCCGACGAGGACGTCCCCAAGCGCCAGGACGCCTGCAAGAAGGCCAGCGGCCCCGCCATCTCGGTCGACCCCTACCAGGGCCAGGACCAGGCGACCACGGCCGTGGCGAGCGGCAAGGACGACGCGATGCTGGCCGACGGCCCGGTGATCCAGTACGCGGTCAAGAAGCTGAACGGCCAGCTCGAGACGCTGGGCGAGCCCTACGACCCGTTCGACTACGGCATCGTGGTCAAGAAGGAGCAGGCCCAGCTCGCCGAGGCGGTCCAGGGCGCGGTGCAGGCGCTGATCGCGGACGGCACGATCAAGGGCATCGCGGACAAGTGGGGGCTGAAGACAGGCATGCTGGCCACCTCCAAGATCAACCCCTGACGCGATGGCCGACCTGACCAAGACGGGCGGGCCGGCGGGGGGACGGGCGCGGCCGGAGGCCATCAAGGCCGTGCCCGTCCGGCACCCCGGCCGCTGGGCCGCCTGCGCCGTCCTGCTCGTGCTCGCCGCGATGTTCGTGCACATGCTGGTCACGAACAAGGCGTTCGACTGGGCCTTCATCGTCGACAACGCGTTCCGGCCGAGCGTGATCGAGGGCGTCCGCACCACGGTGCTGCTCACCGTGCTGGCGATGGTGATCGGCATCGTCCTCGGCGTCGTCCTGGCGGTGATGCGGCTGTCGCCGAACCCGCTGGTCAGCGGGGTCTCGTGGCTCTACACCTGGTTCTTCCGGGCGGCGCCGCGGCTGGTGCTGGCGATCCTGTTCGGCAACATGGCGATCCTCTACACCGAGATCGAGTTCGGGCTGCCCTTCGACGCGCAGCTCGCCGACCTGCTCGGCGTGGACATCGACGGGACGCTGTTCAGCATCGACACCCGGACGTTCCTGACCGGCTTCATGGCGGGCCTGCTGGCGCTGGCGCTGTCGGAGGCCGCCTACATGGCCGAGATCGTCCGGGCCGGGATCATGTCGGTCGACCCCGGCCAGCACGAGGCCGCCGCCGCGCTCGGCATGTCCCGGCTGCGGATCATGCGCCGGGTGGTGCTGCCGCAGGCGATGCGGGTGATCATCCCGCCGACCGGCAACGAGACCATCGCGATGCTCAAGGACACCTCGCTGGTGGCGTTCGTGCCGGTCACCAACGAGCTGTTCTTCCGCCTCCAGGCGGTCGGGAACCGCACCTTCCACCCGTTCCCGATGCTGGTCGCGGCGGTCGGCTGGTACGTGGCGATCACCAGCGTGCTGCTACTGGGGCAGTACTTCATCGAACGGCACTTCGCCCGCGGCACGGCCGGGTCCGCCCGGCCGCGGCGGCGGAGGCGGAGGCCGTGGCCGGCCCGTGGCACCGGGACCGGCGGCGGGACGGGAGCCGAGGCATGAGCGAGCCCACCGGGCGGGACACCCCGCCGGCCGAGGGCACCCCACCGGCCGGAACCGGCGCGCCGGGCGGGGCCGCCGCACTGGGCGGGGACGCCCCGCCGCCCGGAGACGGCCTGATGGTCAAGGCCGAGCAGGTGCACAAGAGCTTCGGCCGGCTGGAGGTGCTCAAGGGCGTCGACCTGGAGGTCAGGCCGCGCGAGGTGATGTGCGTGATCGGGCCGTCGGGCTCGGGCAAGTCGACGTTCCTGCGCTGCGTCAACCACCTGGAGAAGATCGACGCCGGCCGGCTCTGGGTGAACGGCCACCTGGTCGGCTACCGGGAGAAGGGCGGCCGGCTGCACGAGCTGCGCGACCGGGAGGTGTCGGCGCAGCGCCGCGAGATCGGCATGGTGTTCCAGCGGTTCAACCTCTTCCCGCACATGACCGCGCTGGAGAACATCATGGAGGCGCCGTGCGCGGTCAAGCGACAGCCCAAGGCGCAGGTGCGCGAGCGGGCGATGGAGCTGCTCGACCGGGTCGGGCTGGCCGACAAGGCCCAGGGGTACCCCGCGCAGCTGTCCGGCGGGCAGCAGCAGCGGGTGGCCATCGCCCGCGCGCTCGCCATGGAGCCCGCGCTGATGCTGTTCGACGAGCCGACGTCGGCGCTGGACCCCGAGCTGGTCGGCGACGTGCTGGGCGTGATGAAGCAGCTCGCCCTGGACGGGATGACCATGGTCGTGGTCACCCATGAGATCGGGTTCGCGCGCGAGGTCGGCGACTCCCTGGTCTTCATGGACGACGGGGCGGTGGTGGAGAAGGGCCTCCCGCGCGAGGTCCTCGCCAACCCGCAGCACCCGCGGACCAGGGACTTCCTCTCCAAGGTCCTGTAGCCCGGGGCCCGGGGCCGAGCGGCCCGCGGGCGTTCGCCGGAGCGGCTCGCGTCCGTCCCGTCCGCACGGGGGCGGGCCGCTCCCGGCGGGAGGCGGCCTCCGCGCGCCGGGGCCGGACGTCGTAGGGTGCGGGCATGTTCGCTGTCACGGCTACGCACATCGACGCAGACGATCCGCTGACCGGGCTGACGCTCGGCGAGCGCCCCGACCCGCAGGTCCCGGACGGCTGGACCACCGTCACGGTCCGCGCCGCCGCGCTCAACCACCACGACCTGTGGTCGCTCAAGGGCGTCGGGCTGAGCGCGGACCGGCTCCCCATGATCCTCGGCTGCGACGCGGCCGGGATCGACGAGGACGGCAACGAGGTCATCGTGCACGCGGTGATCGGCGACCCCGAGCGCGGCGGCGGCGACGAGACCCTCGACCCCAAGCGCTCGCTGCTGTCGGAGCTGCACCAGGGCGCGCTGGCCGAGAAGGTCGCGGTGCCGCGCCGCAACCTGGTGCCCAAGCCGTCCGGGCTGTCGTTCGCCGAGGCGGCCTGCCTGCCGACCGCGTGGCTGACCGCGTACCGGATGCTGTTCGACAAGGCCGGCCTCCAGCCCGGCTCGACCGTGCTGGTGCAGGGCGCGGGCGGCGGCGTGGCGACCGCGCTGATCGCGCTCGCCGCCGCGGCCGGCTACCGCGTCTACGCGACCAGCCGGGACGAGGCCAAGCGCAAGCGGGCCGTGGAGCTCGGGGCGGACGCGGCGTTCGAGCCCGGCGCCCGGCTGCCCGAGCGGGTCGACGCGGTGATGGAGACGGTGGGCCAGGCGACCTGGTCGCACTCGCTGAAGTCGCTGCGGCCCGGCGGTCGGATCGTGGTGTCCGGCGCGACCAGCGGCCAGGTGCCGCCGGCCGAGCTCAACCGGCTGTTCTTCCTCCAGCTCTCGGTGGTCGGCTCCACCATGGGGACGCGGGCGCAGCTCGAACGGCTGGCGCGGTTCCTGGTGAAGACCGGCACCCGTCCGCTGATCGACCGCACGCTGCCGCTGAGCCGGGCCCGGGAGGGCTTCGCCGCGATGGCGGAGGGCGACCTGTTCGGCAAGGTCGTCTTCACCCCCTGACCGCGGTCACCGGCCGCGGCCCCGGCCGGGCCCGTCGCCCCGTCCCGGCGGCCGGGCGCCCGTCCCGGCCGCCGGTCAGCGGTCGCGGTCGAAGATCTCCTTCTTGAGGCGCTCGCGGGTCGCGTCGAGGAGGGTCTCGGCGGTGGCCAGGTCGTCCTCGCCGAGCCGCGCCTCCCTGGCCTGCTCGCGGACGTCCTCGACGAACCGGCCGAGCAGCCGCTCCAGCTTGAGGCGGGCGAGGTCGTCCTTGGTGCCGGTGGCGGTCTTCCACGCCTCCTCCCAGTTGCGCCGCCACTCCTCCTTCCACGCCTGCGTCTGCTCGCGCCAGTGGTCCTTCTGCCGGCGCCACTCGTCCTTCTGGCGCTCGGTGGTCTCCTTCCAGGTGTCCTTGGAGGTGGCCTTGCCCTGGTCGCGCATCGTGCGCGCCGCCTGGGTCAGCTCCTCGCGCAGCGACCGGACGGTCTGCCGCACGTCCTCCTGGACGCCGCGGGCGAACTCCTGCGCCGACGCCGAGAGCTCCTCCTCCAGGTCGGCCAGCTCGTCCATCCGGCGCTCCAGCTCCTCCCGGCCCTTGTCGGTCAGGGAGTACACCTTCTTGCCCTTGATCACCTCATGGCTGACCAGGCCCTCGGACTCCAGCCGGGCCAGCCGCGGGTAGATCGTGCCGGGGGAGGGCGAGTAGACCCCGAGGAAGCGGTCCTGGAGCAGCCGGATCACCTCGTAGCCGTGCCGCGGGCTCTCCTCCAGCAGCTTGAGCAGGTACAGCCGAAGGCGGCCGTGGCCGAAGACGGGGCTCAACTCACTTCTCCATTCCAGGGGTGGTGATCTCGGGGGAGTCGTCCCGGGGCCGGCCGAGGAGCGCGACGGCGCCGGACACGGTGTTGACCGACACCCGGCCCGTCCCGGCGCCGAGCCTGCCGGTGACGGCGCGGGAGACCGAGCGGTCCCGCCGGTCCAGTCCCGGGAACGAGGTCTCCAGCCGGCCGCCGGCGGCCGAGTTCAGCGCGACCTCCGCGTCGGCGGGGTCGGGGATGCGCAGCGCGACCTCGCCGGCCACGGTGTTGACCTCGATCCGGCCCTCGCGGGCCAGGCCGACGTCGGCGGCGATCCGTCCGCGGGCCGAGCGGGCGGCCAGCCGGTCGACCGTCCCGCCGGCCAGGGTCAGGTCGCCGGACACGGAGGTGAACGTGATCCGCCTGGCCGGGCCCTGCACCTCGACGTCGCCGGAGACGGTGTTGGCGTCGATGTCGCCGTGCACCCCGTCGAGGACGACGTTGCCGGACGCGCTCTTGACGGAGGTGCGCGCGGTCGTCCCGCTGACCACCGCGTCGGCGGAGACCAGGTTCAGGGAGACCGGGCAGTCGTGCGGGACGGTCACGGTGATGGTGGCGTGGCACTTCTGGGTGCGCAGCCAGCTCAGCACGCCCTCCCAGAGCCGCTCGTGGGTGATGGTCAGCATGCCGGCCTCGTGCCCGATCACCAGCGGCGGCCCGTCGAGCGCCTCGACCTGGATGCCGGGCCGGTCACCGGAGGCCAGCACCGAGACGCTGCCGGCGATCAGGGTGGCCCGGAGCGCGACCACGCCGTCGAAGCCGAGGGTGGTGGGTTCGTCGATCGTCCAACGCGACATCGTCTCTCGCCTTTCGTCCGGGCGCCTGCGGCACGGGTACGGACCGGCCGCCCGCGAGGGGCGCCGTCCTGCACAGTAAACACGATATGTCGCGTCCGGTGAAAGTCAAGATGTATCGCGTCTCGTCGCCGCCGTGTCCCGCCGGTGCGCCCCGCCGCGTCAGTCGTCGTCCGCGTCGTCGTCCAGCCGGGCCAGCCAGGTCGCCAGCCGCTCGACGGGGGTCTCGAACTCGGGGTTGAGGTCCACGAACTCGCGCAGCCGCTCGGCCAGCCAGCCCAGGCTGACCTCCTCGGCGCCGCGCCGCTCGGCCAGCTCCTCGACACCCCGGTCGGTGAAGTACACGTCCTCGGTCCTTCCTCGCTCTGCCGGCCCGCCCGGAGGGCGGGACGCCGAGGGCTCCGGCGCGGATGCGCCGGAGCCCTCGGGATGAACGGTCCCGCCTACTTGCGCTCGTCGCCGAACAGCCGGGCCAGCAGGGCCTCCTGCTCGGCCGCGTGCAGCTTGTTGGACCCCACCGCGGGCGAGGAGGACGCCGGACGCGAGACGCGCGACATCTTCAGGCCCTCGATGTGGTGCGGCAGCTTCAGCGCCATGAACGGCCACGCGCCCATGTTGGCCGGCTCGTCCTGCACCCAGACGACCTCGGTGCCCTCAGGGTACTTGGCCAGCTCGGCCTTGATCTCGTCGACCGGCGGCGGGTAAAGCCGCTCAACCCGGACCACCGCGGTGTCGGTGGCACCGGCGGCGTCCCTGGCCTGCGCCACGTCGTAGTAGATCTTGCCGGTGGTGAGCAGCACCCGGCGGACCCCGGCGGGGTCGATCTCGGCGTTCTGCTCGGGGATCACCGGCTGGAACTGGCCCTGGGTGATCTGCTCGACCGTGGACGTGGCCGCCTTGAGCCGGAGCAGGTACTTGGGCGTGAACACGATCAGCGGCTTGTTCCGGCCGGACAGCACCTGCCACCGCAGCAGGTGGAAGTAGTTGGCCGACGTGGTCGGGTAGACCACCGTCATGTTGTCCTGCGCGCACATCTGGAGGTAGCGCTCGATGCGCGCCGAGGAGTGGTCGGGCCCCTGGCCCTCGTAGCCGTGCGGCAGCAGCAGCACGATGCTGGAGTGCTGGCCCCACTTCTGCTCACCGGACGAGATGTACTCGTCCATGATCGACTGGGCGCCGTTGGCGAAGTCGCCGAACTGGGCCTCCCAGGCCACCAGCGCGTCCGGCCGGGTCATCGAGTAGCCGTACTCGAAGCCCATCGCGGCGTACTCGCTGAGCAGCGAGTCGTGCACGTAGAACTTCGACACGCCCTGGCCGAACTGCTTGAGCGGGGTGTGCTCCTCGCCCGTCTTGCGGTCGACCAGCACCGAGTGCCGCTGCCCGAACGTGCCGCGCCGGGTGTCCTGGCCGACCAGCCGGACCGGGCGGCCGTCCATCAGCAGCGAGCCGATCGCGAACAGCTCGCCGGTGGCCCAGTCGATCGCGTCGTCCTCGACCATCTGGGCGCGGCGGGCCAGGATCGGCTGGAGCCGCGGGTGCACGTTGAAGCCCTCGGGCAGGCTGACCTGGGTGTCGATGATCCGCTTGACCGTCTCGGCGGAGATCGCCGTGCCGGCCGAGCCGTGGTCGATCGGGATCCGCTCTTCGACGTCGGGCTTGACCACCGAGCCCGGCTCCAGCGGCTTCTTGACCGCCTCGCGGGTCTCGGTGAAGGCCCGCTCGAGCTGCTCCTGGTAGTCGCGGAGCGCGGACTCGGCCTCTTCGACGGTGATGTCGCCGCGGCCGATCAGCGCCTCGGTGTAGAGCTTGCGCACCGAGCGCTTGGCGTCGATCAGGTCGTACATCACCGGCTGGGTGAACGAGGGGTTGTCGGTCTCGTTGTGCCCGCGCCGCCGGTAGCAGATCATGTCGATGACGACGTCCTTCTTGAACGTCTGCCGGTACTCGAAGGCCAGCCGCGCCACCCGGGCGCAGGTCTCCGGGTCGTCGCCGTTGACGTGGAAGATCGGCGCCTGGATCATCCGGGCCACGTCGGTGGAGTAGACGCTGGACCGCGAGTACTCCGGCGCGGTGGTGAAGCCCACCTGGTTGTTGATCACCACGTGCACGGTGCCGCCGGTGCGGTAGCCGCGCAGCTGCGACAGGTTGAGGGTCTCGGCGACCACGCCCTGCCCGGCGAACGCCGCGTCGCCGTGGACCAGCATCGGCAGCACGCTGAAGCCGGCCTCGCCGACGTCCAGCAGGTCCTGCTTGGCGCGGACGACGCCCTCCAGCACCGGGTCGACCGTCTCCAGGTGGGAGGGGTTGGCGACCAGCTCGGTGTGGATCCGGGAGCCGTCGCTCGCGACGAAGTCGCCCTCGGCGCCGAGGTGGTACTTCACATCGCCCGAGCCCTGCGCGCTGCGCGGGTCGAGGTTGCCCTCGAACTCGCCGAAGATCTGCCCGTAGGACTTGCCGATGATGTTGGCCAGCACGTTCAGCCGGCCGCGGTGCGCCATCCCGACCACGACCTCGTCGAGGCCGGCCTTGGCCGCGGCGGAGATCACCGAGTCGAGCAGCGGGATGACCGACTCGCCGCCCTCCAGGGAGAACCGCTTCTGCCCGACGAACTTGGTCTGGAGGAACGTCTCGAACGCCTCGGCGGAGTTGAGCCGGCGCAGCACGTGCAGCTGCTCCTCGCGCGACGGCTTGTCGTGCGGGACCTCGACGCGGGCCTGGATCCAGGCGCGCTCCTCGGGGTCCTGGATGTGCATGTACTCGATGCCGACCGTGCGGCAGTAGGCCATCCGCAGCACGCCGAGGATGTCGCGCAGCTTCATGGTCGGCTTGCCGCCGAACCCGCCGGTCGCGAACTCGCGCTCGAGGTCCCACAGGGTGAGGCCGTGCTGGAGGATGTCGAGGTCGGGGTGGCGGCGCTGCTTGTACTCCAGCGGGTCGGTGTCGGCCATCAGGTGGCCGCGGACCCGGTAGGCGTGGATCAGCTCGTGCACCCGCGCGACCTTGGCGACGTCGTCCTCGTGGCCCGCGGAGATGTCCTTGACCCAGCGCACCGGCTCATAGGGGATCCGCAGGGCCTCGAAGATGTCGTCGTAGAAGTCCTCTTCGCCCAGCAGCAAATGGTTGATCCGGCGCAGGAAGTCGCCGGACTGCGCACCCTGGATGATGCGGTGGTCATAGGTGGAGGTCACCGTCATGACCTTGCTGATCCCCATCCGGGCCAGCGTGTCGGACGAGGCGCCGGCGAACTCGGCCGGGTACTCCATCGCGCCGACGCCGATGATCGTGCCCTGGCCGGGCATCAGCCGCGGCACCGAGTGCACGGTACCGATGGTGCCCGGGTTGGTCAGGCTGATCGTGGTGCCCTGGAAATCGTCGAGCGTCAGCTTGTTGCCGCGCGCCTTGCGCACGATCTCCTCGTAGGCCGCCCAGAACTGGCGGAAGTCGAGGGTCTCGGCGGCCTTGATGCTCGGCACCACGAGCTGCCGCTGCCCGTCGGGCTTCTGGAGGTCGATGGCCAGGCCGAAGTTGACGTGCTCGGGCTTGATCAGCACCGGCTTGCCGTCGACCTCGGTGTAGGCGGAGTTCATCTCCGGCATCGACACCAGCGCCTTGACGATGGCGTAGCCGATGAGGTGGGTGAAGGAGACCTTGCCGCCCCGCCCGCGCTTCAAATGGTTGTTGATCACAATGCGGTTGTCGATCAACAGCTTGGCCGCGATCGCGCGCACGCTCGTCGCGGTCGGCACCGTGAGGCTGGACTCCATATTGGTGGCCGTACGCGCGGCGACGCCGCGGAGCCGTACCTCCTCGGCGCCCGCGGGCACCGGCGGAGGAGCGGGCTTCGACGCGGCACCGGCCGCGGCCTTGCCGCCGGCCTTGGCCGCGGGGGCGGCCTTGGCGGGCCCGGCCGGCGTCGCTGTCGGCGGAGCCGCCGCGGTGCCGTTGGCGGCCCGGGGGGCCGCTTCGCCGGTGGCCTGGGGACCCGCCGGGGAGGCGGTGGTCACGGACGGCCGGGTGTCCGGCTGGTAGTCCGCGAAGAAGTTCCACCAGGCTTCGTCAACCGAGTTCGGGTCTTCGAGGTACTTCTGGTACAGCTCGTCGACCAGCCACTCGTTGGCACCGAAATCTGTGTTCTTGGGGTCGGCACTAGTTTGCGACGACTCTGTCGACACGGCGGAGATCGCCCTCTTCCGCAGCTCGCAGGTGAGTTCTGAGACGAGTCAAGGCTACTCGCACTTCCACCTCACCCAGGACAGCATGGGACGACCCCCGCCCTCGACCCCCGGAAACCGGCGATTCCGCCCGGCCCCGGCCCGGGGGCCGGCACCGCAGGTCAGTGCGAGTGCGTGGGCACTGTGGGGCCCTCGCTGGCCTGGACCAGCACGAAGCCCTGGCCTTGGTAGGCCAATTGCATCGCTTCGCCGCTACCGCGTCCGATGAGGGCGCCCGCCTTGAGGGTGCGGTTGACGCCGACCTGGAGGCTGGTGCTCCACGCCACGGCCGACTGCCCGTCGGCGAACGTCGGGGCGCGGCTCGCGTCGAGCATGACCGGGGTGCCGTGTGTGGTGAGCGCCACCCAGCCGGTGCCGGTCAGAGTGGTGTTGAACAGGCCGCCCGCCATCATGCCCGCGCCCTGGACGCGCTGGATGTCGGACTGGAGGTGCGCGTCGTAGGCCAGGATGTTGGCGCCGTTGACGGTGATCCCCTCGTTCTCCAGGTAGAACAGGTGGATGTCGTCGGCGTCGTTGGCCACGAACAGCAGGCCCTGGCCCTTGACGCGCATGGTCGGCACGCCCTCGCCGGTGACGGCCTTCTTGATGAACTTGCCGATGCCGCCGGCGCCCTCGTAGTCGAAGTCCATCTGCCCCTGGAAGGCGACCATGGACCCCTGGCGCGCCAGGACGTCTCCGTTGAGGTGGACCCGGAGCATCTTGGAATTCTGGAGGGCGAAGTGGCCGGGGAGCTGCTGTCCCTGGTCCATGTTTCCGAAGAACGAACTGCGCATCGTCGGGGGGCCTTTCCTGTCCTGTCACTGCGTTCCGGCTTAGAGCCCGTCAGCATAACGGCCGCGTATGACCGTTCCAGAACATTGTCGGGACGTCCTGTGATCCAAAGGCCCGCGAGCGGCGTCCGCGAGCCGGGCGGTGGCCGTCGGAGGGCCGTCCCCGGGCCGTTCTCGAGTCGTCGGGGAAAGGGCTTCAGGCGCCGCCGAGGCGGTCCCGGCCGTGCGGGGCGGTCCAGTCGAGGAGCGGGCCCTTGGGCACGACCCCGGACGGATTGATGTTGCGCTGCGTCACGTAGTAGTGCCGCTTGATGTGGTCGAAGTCGGTGGTGCCGCCGAAGGCCGGCAGCGAGTAGAGGTCGCGCGCGTACGCCCAGAGATGGGGATGATCGGCGAGTCTCCGCAGGTTGCACTTGAAATGGGAGAAGTAGACCGGGTCGAACCGGGCCAGCGTGGGGTAGAGCCGCACGTCGGCCTCGGTCAGCCGGTCGCCGAGCAGGTAGCGCCGCCCGGCCAGCCGCTCCTCCAGCAGTCCGAATGTGTCGAACAGGGCGTCGAACGCCTCTTCGTAGGCGTCCTGGGAGGTGGCGAACCCGGCCTTGTAGACCCCGTTGTTGACGGTCGTGTAGACCAGCTCGTTCAGCTCGTCGATCTCCGGGCGCAGGGCCTCGGGGTAGAGGTCGGGCGCGCCGTCCCGGTGGTGGGCGGCGAACTCGGTCTCCATCATGGTGGTGATCATCGGGAAGTCGTTGGTCACCATCGTGCCGGTCACCGTGTCCCAGACGCACGGCACCGTGTAGCGGCCCTCGTAGGACGGGTCGGTGGCCAGGTAGAGCTCGGACAGGAACGTCGCGCCGGTCACCGGGTCGGGTTCGGGGAACCGCCAGCCGCGGTCGTCGCGGATCGGGTCGACCACCCCGAGGCCGATCACCTCTTCCAGGCCGAGCAGCCGGCGGACGATCAGCGTCCGGTGCGCCCAGGGGCAGGCGTAGGAGACCAGCAGCCGGTAGCGGCCCGGCTCGGCGGTGAACCCGCTGGAGCCGTCGGCGGTGATCATGCCGGTGAAGCGGTTGGCCTGGCGGACGAACCGGCCGCTCGATATCTCCTGTGCGGTCATGCCCCGCTCCTCCTGGGGTCGACGCTCGGTAGTCCTTGCGGGGGATCCGGGTCGGGAGCCCTCGCGGATACGATAACCCTCTGCGCGCGGGTGGAAACAGCACCGGCGGGCGTGCACGGCCGGGTGGCACTCACACAGGCGGGCCCGCGAGTACGGGCCGGACGGGATGAGGTGGCGGGGGAGCCATGATGGAGAACTTCAATGTCCTGGTGGACGGCCTGCCCCCCGCACTGATCTACCTTCTCATCGCCGGCCTGGTGTTCGCCGAGGCGGCGCTGTTCTTCGGGTTCGTGTTCCCGGGCGAGACCGCGATCGTGGTCGGCGGCGTGCTGGCCAGCCAGGGCAAGCTGTCGATGCCGGTGCTGCTGGCCGTGGCGGTGGTCGCGGCGGTGGTGGGCGACTCGGTCGGCTACGAGATCGGCCGCCGGTACGGGCCCAGGCTGCTGGAGACCAAGGCGATGAAGCGGCACGAGTCCAAGGTCGGCAAGGCCCAGGACCTCATCCGCCGGCGCGGCGCGTTCGCGGTGTTCATCGGACGTTTCACCGCGCTGCTGCGGGCGCTGATGCCCGCGCTGGTGGGCAGCTCCAAGCTGCCCTATCCGAAGTTCCTGGCGTACAACCTGATCGGCGGCGTCGCCTGGGTGGCGACCTTCACGTTCGGCGGCTACTTCGCCGGGGCGGCGTTCGAGCACGCGGCCAAGCTCGCGGGCCGGGGGCTGGCGATCGGGCTCGCGGTCCTCGCGGTCGTGGCGCTGATCGTGTGGAGCGTCCGCAGGCACCGGCGCGAGGCCGCCGAAGAGGCGGACGCCAGGGCCGAGGGGGTTCCGCTGGAGCAGTCCCGGCCCTGACCGATCCGCCCGCCGGATCCCGGTCTCCGGATCCCGTCCAGGGCGGTGGCCGGAACGGCGGTGGGTCACGGCGGGTCAGAAGGCGGTGGCGCGGGTGGGGACGCTCGCGCGGCCGGTGACCAGGGGCAGGTCGAGGAAGGTCCGGATGCCCGGGGCCGCCGCGCACACCACGGGGATCGCGTTGAGCGCGTGCGCCGCCGCGGCCGAGATCCCGTTGGAGACCCAGTCCTCGTCGGTGGTCAGGGTGATCGACGGGCGGCCGTGCACGCGGACCGCGTACCCGGGGCCGCCCCAGTCGGTGACCTGGCTGGCGTCGGCCTTGTGCACCGCCTCGATGGTGATCACCGGATGGCCGTCGACCAGCCCGCTGAAGGTCCACCGGGCCGCCGCGACGGTGCCCTTCGGCACCCGTCCGGCCGCGATGGTGAAGTCGTGGCGGGCCAGCCGGTGGTCGACGTCGACGTCCACCTCGTCCAGTTCGATCCCGAGCCCGGCCGCGACCAGGTGCAGGCTCTCGGCGAAGCCCGCCCGCATCATGGTGCGGGCCGGCCGCAGGGAGCGCAGGTACGACTCCTCGGTCTTGGCGAAGCCCACCATGTCGTGCACCATCCGCCAGGACGGGTGCCCGGCGAAGTCCGAGCACTCGCGCGCGTACACGTGGGTGATCTGCCGGGACAGGCGGGACAGGACGAGCGGCATGAGGTCGGCCATGAAGCCGGGGTTGACGCCGCTGCCGTGCACCGAGACGCCGCCGCCGCGCTTGCACGCGTCCTCCAGTTCGGCCACCAGTCCCGGGCCCTGGGCGTACGGGTAGACCAGGCCGGTCAGGGAGATGACGTTCTTGCCCGAGGCCAGCAGCGCGCAGACCGTGTCGAGGTCGCCGTACGGCTGACCGAGCTGCCCGGGGGCGTGCACGACGCAGTCGGCGTCCAGGTCGAGGATCTCGGCGGTGTCGGTGGTGGCGGTCACGCCGATGGGGTCGCGTCCGGCCAGGACGCCGGCGTCGACGCCGTCCTTGGCGGGGGAGAACACCCGGACGCCCGCGAGTTCGAGCCCGGGACGGTCCAGCACGCCGCGGATCACGCTGCGGCCGACCGCGCCGGTCGCCCACTGCACGACGCGGAGCGGGCGGCCGTCGGACCGGCGGTGCGCGGGGGCCTGGTTCATAGGGACGGGTCCTCCGTGCTCCTCGCGGCGGCGACGGCCGCGGTGGCCGGCGACGGCCGGTGACGGCTGGGCGATGGCTGGGCGATGGCGCGCTGTGGAGACGTGTGGACACTACGCCGTGGTTCACGTCAAATGCAGTATTTGCCGCAACTTTCGAGGGCGGGGGCAAAGCCGAGCGGGATTCGGTTAGGTGGTACCACTGGGTAACCCCTTGGTGGTTACCTAGGGGGACGTAGTCGGTGCGATGTGAGGAGACAGGGATGTCGGAACTGCGCTACGACGGCCGGGTCGCGGTCGTCACCGGGGCGGGCCACGGCCTCGGCCGCCAGCACGCGCTGGAGCTGGCGGCGCGCGGCGCCAAGGTCGTCGTGAACGACCTCGGCGGGGACCGGTCCGGCGTCGGCGCCTCCGCCGGGCCGGCCCAGGAGGTCGTCGAGGAGATCAAGAAGAACGGCGGCGAGGCGGTCGCGAACCCCGACAACGTCGCCACCCCCGAGGGCGCCCAGGCGATCATCAAGACCGCGGTGGACGCCTTCGGCAAGATCGACATCGTCGTCAACAACGCCGGCATCCTGCGCGACAGGTCGTTCAAGAACATGACCCCCGAGGAGTTCGACGGGGTCATCGCCGTGCACCTGCGCGGCTCGTTCCTGGTGGCGAGCGCCGCCTGGGCGCACCTGCGCGAGCAGGGCTACGGCCGCATCGTCAACACCTCGTCCCCGGCGGGCCTGTTCGGCAACTTCGGCCAGGCCAACTACGCCACGGCCAAAATGGGCCTGGTGGGCTTCACCAAGACGCTCGCGCAGGAGGGCGCCAAGTACAACATCAAGGCCAACGCGATCGCCCCGGTCGCCTGGACCCGGATGACCGAGGACCTGCTGCCCGCCGACTTCTCCGAGAAGCTCGGCGTCGACCAGGTCACCCCGCTGGTCGCCTTCCTCGTGCACGAGAGCAACGAGGACTCGGGCGAGGTCTACACCGTCGGCGGCGGCCGGATCGCCAAGATCTTCGTCGCGGAGGGGCCGGGCTGGGGGCGGAAGGAGACGCTGTCGGTCGAGTCCGTCCGCGACAACTGGGCGGCGATCAACGCGGCCGACCCGCTCACCGTCTTCAAGAGCGTGGGCGAGCAGATGGGCCCCCTCATCCAGCAGCTCACCTCCTGACCGGATGGGCGATCTCAAGCTCGACCGGCGGGACGGGGTGCTCACCGTCACCCTGTCCCGCCCCGAGCGGCTCAACGCGGTCACCGGCGCGCTGACCGAGGAGATGCTCGACGTCCTCAACGGGCTGATGCGCGACCCGGACACCAGGGTCGTCGTGCTCACCGGCGAGGGCCGCGGGTTCTGCTCGGGCATGGACCTCCAGGGCGGCGACCCCGGCGGCGGCGACGAGGGCCGCGTCCAGCGCATCTACCGGGGCATCGGACGCGGCGGCGAGGTGACCGCGCGGCTGCGGGAGATCCCCCAGCCGGTCATTGCGGCGCTGCACGGCCCGGTCGCGGGGATGGGAGTCTCCTGGGCCCTCGCCTGCGACCTGCGGGTCGCCGACCCGACCACCCGGTTCGTCGTCCCGTTCGTCGACCTCGGGCTGTCCGCGGGCGACTGCGGGCTGTCGTGGCTGCTGCCGCGGCTGGTGGGCCCGGCCAAGGCGGCCGAGATCTTCTACCGGGCGCAGCGGCTGGACGTCACCGAGGCGGACCGGCTGGGCCTGGTCACCGAGCTCGCCGACGAGGGCCGCGACCTGGAGGGCGCCCACGCGCTCGCCGCGGAGCTGCTCGCCAAGTCGCCGTACGGGCTGCGGCGCACCAAGGAGCTCCTCAACATGTCGCTGGACGCGCCGGGCCTGCGCCGGCAGGTCGCCGTGGAGACCGGGATCCAGACGCTGGCCTTCTTCACCGAGGACCTGACCGAGGGCATGGCCGCGACCATGCAGAAGCGCCCGCCGGAGTTCGGAAACCGCTGACCCGGCCGCGTTCTCGCTCCGGTCCGGCCGACCGGCGTCGGACGGTGGCCTGCCCGCGTCCGGCCGCGTCCGCGCCGGGGTGCCGCCCTCTCGAATTCTGCGGAGGGCGGCACCGCCGCGCGGGCCGGGTCAGGCGCCCAGGGCGTTCGACAGGGCCTCGACGTAGCGCAGCGCGGCCAGGCGGGCCAGGGCCGGGTGCGCGCCGAGGGGAGCGGAGTGGCCGGCACCCGCGATCGCCGCCGCGGCGGCGACCCGCTCGCCCTGCGCCTCGGGGCCGATCAGGTGGGGCGCCACGGCGAGCGTGCTGGCCCCGGAGGTGCGCAGCTGCTCGGCGGCGGCCTTGACCCCGGCCTCGTCGTCCAGCGCGGCGGTGAAGACCGGCGCGGCCAGCCGGGAGGCGAGCAGCACGCTGGTCACCTCGGCCTGCCGGACCGCCGTCGCGTCGCCGGGGGTGGCCACGATGACGCCCGACACGGCGGTCACCATCGTCATCATCCGGATCCGGTCGGCGCGGGCCAGGCCCGCGTCGGAGAGCCGGTCGTGCAGCGCCTCGGCGAGGAGCGGGTGCGGGCCGAGCGGGCCGGCGGCCACCGTCGGGACCGGCGCCGCCGCCACGCTCTCGCGGACCGCCGCCTCCCGCGCGGGATCGGGGCCGGTGATCAGCGGCACCACCACCGCCGCCGGTTCGTCCTGACGTTGCTGCCGCAGCCCGGACAGGACCGCACGCAGGCTCGCCTCGTCGCCCTCCAGAAACCCGAGGTGGGTCGGCTGGCCGGTGTGCTCCAGCTCGACGAGCCGGGCGAGTTCGGCCGCGACCGCGGCGCCGGCGCCGCGGGCGGTACCGGGGACCGCGAGTACGAGGGCGGGGGAGCCGGGTGGCAGCAGGAAGGATTCGTCGCCGCGATGTCGGCCGCCGCGGGGGATACGGCGGCGCCGCGACGGAAGTGCCTCGGATGCCTGGCTTTCGGGACTCACGGCGGGAATGGTAACGCTGTCGGTGCCGCGCCGGAGAGTCCGGCGTCCCCTCGACCGGGCCGATCGCCCGAAATGTGGTGAACCTTCGCCCAGCGACGCCCCGGTCACACTATGATCTTCGGCAACTGTCGTCCTGCGGACGCCCTGCCCTGAGACGCGATGAAGCGTCGCACGCGACCGGCCGGGACCGCGGCTCTGCCGCCGGCCCTCCCGGCCTTCACTCCGCCACGGGATGAGGAAACCCCGATGATCCACAACACCGCCAGCGGTGAGATGAACTGGCTGCTCAACGATTTCGCCGAGCGGCTCCCGACGGTGCGGCAGGCGGTGATCCTGTCCCGTGACGGGTTGGCCGTCGCGGCGTCCAGGGAGCTCGGCCGCGAGGACGCCGAGCACCTGTCGGCCCTGGCCGCCGGGGTGCAGAGTCTGGCGCGCGGCGCCGGGCGGCACTTCTCCGGCGGCAACGTGCGCCAGACCATCATCGAGATGGACGCGCTGCTGCTGTTCGTGACGGCCGCCGGCGACGGCACCTGCCTGGCCGTGCTGGCCTCCGGCGAGGCCGACGCCGGTCTCATCGCCTACGAGATGGCGGTGCTGATCAAGCGGGTCGGACGGCACATGCAGGCCGCCCCGCGGGGCTCCGGGATGGGATTCGACCGGGCCTGAACGCGGCCCGGTGACCGTCCGGATCGCCGCGGGCACGGGCCCGGACCGCCGATCGGGCCCGTTCTCGCGACGTAGTAGGCTCCGCCACACCCCCGTACACCCCGCATCGGGAGGTTTCCCCGCATGTCGTCTCCCCGACTGCCAGAGGACGCTCTCGTGAGCATGGTCCGCGAACTGTGAAGGCCCTTCGTCTCTCCTCGATCCGGGCGAGGATCATCCTGCTGATCCTCGTGCCGCTGCTCGCCCTCACCGCGCTGTGGGCGTTCGTCACCGGCATCACCTACGGCGACGCGCACCAGCTCATGCAGAGCAAGCAGTACCAGGAGAAGTCGGTGCTGCCCACGCAGCGGCTGATCGACGCCCTCCAGAAGGAGCGGCGGCTGTCGCTGGCCCAGCTCGGCGGTCCCCGGACGGCCGACAAGGGCGCGCTGGAGACGCAGCGCCACGCGACCGACCTCGCGCGGGAAGCGGTGCGGCGCAACAGCAAGGACGGGGGACTGCGCGGCGCGGTCGACACCGCCGTGCTCGCGCGCATCGAGGACCTGGTGAGCCGGCTCGGCACGCTCGACGCGGCCCGCCGGACGGTCGACGAGCGCATCGCCGAGCGGCCCCGGGTGCTGGAGGAGTACACCGGGATCATCGACGCGGGTTTCGCGATCTACAACGCGACCGCGCCGCGGGACGGCACCATCGCCGCCGACGCGCGCACGCTCACCTCGGTGGGCCGCGCCCGCGAGTACCTGGCGCGCGAGGACGCCCTGCTGACCGGGGCGCTGGCCGCCGGGCGCGTGACCGCCGCCGAGCGGGGCCAGTTCGCCCAGCTCACCGGGGCGCAGCGGTACCTGTACGCCGACACCGTCCCCAACCTGCCCGAGGCCGAGCGCGCCCGCTACACCAAGCTCGTCTCCTCGCTGCCGTTCACGCAGCTCCGGTCGCTGGAGGACCAGGTCGTCCACGGCGCCGAGCCTGCGGAGCGCACCGCCAAGCCGCAGCACCCCGGCCGGACGGCCGCGTCGGGCGGCGGCACGGCGGCGGGGACCGGCACCCGGACGGGGCAGGTCGCGCACACCGCCCGGCAGAGCGCGCCGCCGGTCGAGGCCGCCGTCTGGCGGACGCTCGCCGACACCGCCGGCAACCGGCTCTTCGCGTACGAGAACCAGTTGCTCGACAGGCTCTCCACCCGCGCGGAGGGCATCGCGGTCGGGGTGTTCGTGCGGCTGGCGCTGGCCGGCGGCCTGGGCCTGCTCGCGGTGATCGTCTCGACGCTCGTCGCGGTCCGGGTCTCCCGGCGGCTCGTCCGCGAGTGCCGCACGCTCGCCGCGGGCGTCGTCGGCTTCACCCGGCAGCGGATGCCGCAGATGGCCGAGCAGGTCCGGGCCGGGCAGCCCGCGGCCACCGCGGACGACCTGCCCGACTACGACTACCGCATCGAGGAGATCCGGCAGATCTCCGAGTCGTTCGACCGGGCCCGCGAGGCGGTGCTGCTCGCGGCGGCCGGCGAGGTCGCGGCCCGGCGCGGGATCAGCGAGGTGTTCGTCAACCTCGCCCGCCGCAACCAGGCGCTGCTGCACCGCCAGCTCAGCCTGCTCGACACGATGGAGCGCCGCACCGAGGACCCGGCCGAGCTGTCGGACCTGTTCCGGCTCGACCACCTCGCGACCCGGATGCGGCGGCACGCGGAGGGCCTGGTCATCCTGGCGGGCAAGACCGCCGGGCGCGGCTGGCGCCGGCCGGTGCCGCTGGTCGACGTGGTCCGCGGCGCGGTCGCCGAGGTGGAGGACTACCCGCGGGTGCGGGTCCAGCCGCTGCCCCGGATCGCGCTGCTCGGCTCCGCGGTCGCCGACGTCATCCACCTGCTCGCCGAGGTCGTCGAGAACGCCACCACCTTCTCCCCGCCGCAGGCGCCGGTGCGGGTCAGCGGGCACCCGGTCCCGAACGGGTACGCCATCGAGATCGAGGACCGCGGGCTCGGCATGACGGCCGAGGCGATCCGCACCGCGAACGCGCGGCTGTCCGATCCGCCGGACTTCGACCCGTCCGACAGTGCGCAGCTCGGGCTGTTCGTGGTCGCGCGGCTGGCGCAGCGGCACGACATCATGGTCACCCTCCAGCAGTCGCCCTACGGCGGCACCACGGCGATCGCGCTGATCCCGGCCGCGCTCATCGTGGAGGCCGACGCCGAGGCCGCTCTCGGCGGACGTCCGTCGACCGGGCCCCTGCGCACCCTGGGGCAGCCCTCGGCGGCGCTGGAGTCCGCGCGGGCCGGCTCGTCCGCGTCGCCGTTGTCGTCCTCGCCGTCCACGTCGGGCGGGTTCGTCCGGCTGGTGGCCGAGCCCGAGCGCGCCCCCACGTCCACCGCCCCCACACCCGTTCCCACACCGATGCCGACGCCCGCGCCCGCCCCGGCCGCTCCGCCCGCCCCGGCCGCTCCGCCCGCCCCGGCCGCTCCGCCCGCCCCGGCCGCTCCGGCCGCCCCGGCCGCGCAACCGGAGACGGAGTGGGAGCCCGAACCCGTCCTGGCCGAACGGCCCGAGCCGGCGCCTCCCGCGCCCGCCGCCGAGATCCTGCCCGAGCCTCCCGCGCGGCCCCTGGCCGACGGCGAGCTGCCGAAGCGCAGGCGGCAGACGCACCTGGCGCCTCAGCTCCGCGAACGGGTGGACGCGCACCTCGCCGCAGAGGGACGGCACGCGGCCCCGCCGCCCCCGCGTCCGGATGCGACGTCTCCGGCCGCCCGGCCCCACGGCGGCGGTGTCCCGGGCGCCCCCGTCCCGGACGGCGTCCCGCTGGGCGCCCCGGTCCCCGGCGGCGCCGGTCCGGGCGACGAGCCCGGGGACGGCGAGCGGACGGCCGAGGAGACGCGGTCGATGATGTCCGCCATGCAGCGCGGCTGGCAGCGCGGCCGGCACGAAGCGGCCGAGGCCGAAGCAGGCCAGGCAACCCCAAGCGACCAGGAGGACGACACCACATGACAGAAGCGCAGCACCCAGGCACGGAGGCCCTGAACGGGGCCGGTGAGCTGAACTGGCTTCTCGACAGCCTGGTTCAGCGGGTGGCCCAGGTGCAGAACGCGGTGGTGCTGTCGAGCGACGGCCTGCGCATCGCCGCCTCGCGGGGCCTGGGACGCGAGGACTCCGACCACCTGTCCGCCGTGGCCGCCAGCTTCCAGAGCCTGGCGCGCGGGGCGGGCGAGTCGTTCGGCGGCGGTGCGGTCCGGCAGACCATCGTGGAGATGGAGTCGGCCTTCCTGTTCGTCACCGCGGCCGGACGGGGCGCGTGCCTGGCGGTGCTCGCCGACGCCGACGCCGATCTCGGCATCATCGCCTACGAGATGGCGATGCTGGTGACCCGCGTCGGGCAGCACCTGTCGGCCAACCCGCGCGGCGGCCCGCCGGCCGGCCAGCCCGAACCGGGCGGCGCGTAAGGTGACCCCCTCGCCCGAGAACGGGTCCGGCGGGACGGCCTGGTACGACGACGCGGCCGGTCCCGTCGTCCGCCCGTACGCGCTGACCGGCGGCCGGACGCACTACGACGGAGACACGTTCGACCTGGTCGCCCTCATCGTCACCGTGGACGCGGCCGAACCCGAGGACGAGGGGCGACCCCCCGGCACGACGGCGCCGCCCTGGGTGCCGGAGCCGGAACATGAGATGATCTTGGAGCTTTGCCGCACGTCGCTGTCCGTGGTCGAGATAGCGTCGGAGCTGGAACTCCCCCTCGGGGTCGTCCGGGTCCTGCTCGGCGACCTGCTCGATCACTCGCTGATCCAGGTCCGGCGCCCCGCGCCGGTGGCCCAGTTCCCCAGCGAGCGCGTACTCAAGGAAGTGATCGATGGAATCCGTGCGCTCTGACGCGGGCCCGCCGCGAGGCGACTCCGCGCTGACCGTCAAGATCCTCGTTGCCGGCGGCTTCGGCGTCGGCAAGACCACCCTGGTGAGCGCGGTCAGCGAGATCCGCCCGCTGCGCACCGAGGAGGCGCTCACCGAGAAGAGCATCGGCATCGATGACACCTCCGCGGTGGCGCAGAAGACCACCACGACGGTGGCGATGGACTTCGGCCGGATCACGCTGCCCAACGGGCTGGTCCTGTTCGTGTTCGGCACGCCCGGCCAGGACCGGTTCTGGTTCATGTGGGACGAGCTGGCCAAGGGCGCGCTCGGCGCGGTGGTGCTGGTCGACACCCGGCGGCTGGCCGACTGCTTCCCCTCGGTGGACTACTTCGAACGGCGCGGTGTGCCGTTCATCATCGGGGTGAACCACTTCGACGGGGCGGGCCAGCACTCGCCGACGCAGGTCCGCGACGCGCTGGACCTGCCCGCCGAAATCCCCGTGATCAACTGTGACGTGCGCGACCGCGAGTCGGCCAAGCACGTGCTGATCACGCTCGTCGAGCACATCATGCGCACGATGAGCGGGCGGCGCGACCCCGGCGCCCTCACACACTGATCCACCGACCCGCATCGGCCGCCCCAGGGCGCCGGTGCGGGTTTTGTGCGCGCGACTTTGTCCTCTGAGTGGGGAAAGTTCGCTGGAAACAGGGAAAAGGTCTTCTCAAAGCGGCGAAAGTCGATTACCTTCACGGCCAGAACCCGGGGCTCCCCGGGTCCCCCTGGATCCCGAAGGGACGGCGTGATGCGCATGTCGGCTCGTCCGCAGAACGTGCATCAGGCACGCCTGCTGCGGCTGCTGCGCGACGAGGGACCCCGCTCGCGGGCCGAACTCGGCGACGTCGTCCGGCTGTCCCGGTCCAAGCTGGCCGTCGAGCTCGACCGGCTCGTCGCGCTCGGGCTGGTGGAGACCGCGGGCCTGGCCGCGTCCCGCGGCGGGCGCCGCTCGGGGATCGTCCGGCTCTCGCCCGCGCTGCGGTTCGTCGCCTTCGACATCGGCGCCACCTCGATCGACGTCGCGGTGACCGACGGCGAGCTGGAGGTCCTCGGCCACGTCAGCGAGCCCTGCGACGTCCGGCAGGGCGCCATGGCGGTGCTCGACCGCGCGCTCGACCTGCTCGGCAAGCTGCGCGACCAGGGCCTGGTCGGGCAGGCGCACGGCACCGGCATCGGGGTGCCCGGCCCGGTCAGCTTCCGCGACGGCATGCCGGTGGTGCCGCCGATCATGCCGGGCTGGGACCGCTTCCCGGTGCGGGACGCGATCGGCCAGGAGCTCGGCTGCCCGGTGCTGGTCGACAACGACGTGAACCTGATGGCGCTCGGCGAGCTGCACTCCGGGCTGGCCCGCTCGGTCGGCGACTTCCTGCTGGTCAAGATCGGCACCGGCATCGGCTGCGGCGTCGTCGTGGACGGCGCCATCTACCGGGGCGTGTCCGGCAGCGCCGGCGACATCGGCCACATCCGGGTCGACGACGACGGCCCCATGTGCGCGTGCGGCAACGCCGGGTGCCTGGAGGCCTACTTCGGCGGCGCCGCGCTCGCCCGGGACGCGGGCGAGGCGGCCCGCTCGGGCCGCTCGCCCCAGCTCGCCCAGCTCCTGGAGCGGCACGGGGAGCTGTCGGGCGGGCACGTGGCCGAGGCCGCCGCGGCCGGCGACCCGGTGTCGGTCCAGCTCGTCCGCGAGGGCGGCCGGCACGTCGGCCAGGTCCTCGCCGGGCTGGTCAGCTTCTTCAACCCCGGCCTGGTCATCATCGCGGGCGGCGTCGCCGGGCTCGGCCACACCCTGCTCGCCGAGATCCGCAGTGTCGTCTACCGTCGGTCGCTGCCCCTGGCGACCGGCAACCTCCCGATCGTGCTGTCCGAGCTGGCCGGCCAGGCCGGTGTGATCGGCGGCGCCCGCCTCATCAGCGACCACACCTTCGCCCCCGCCTGACCGCACCAGCCTCCCGCCTTCGCCCCACCTGACCCACACCCCCCAGGAGGCCCCGATGGGCCCTGCGAAGAGCCGTCCCGACGGCACCGGCACCGACCCCGAGCCGCTGCTCAGGATGCGCGGGATCGCCAAGCGCTTCCCGGGCGTCCGCGCCCTGGACGGCGTCGACCTCGACGTCCGTCCCGGCGAGGTGCACTGCCTGCTCGGGCAGAACGGCGCCGGCAAATCGACCCTCATCAAGGTGCTCGCCGGCGCGCACCAGCCGGACGAGGGCGAGATCCTCCTGGACGGCGCCCCGGTCCGGCTCACCGGCCCGACCGCCGCGATGCGCGCCGGGATCGCCACCATCTACCAGGAGCTCGACCTGGTCGACGGGCTGTCGGTGGCCGACAACATCTACCTCGGGCACGAGCGCGCCCGGTACGGCTTCACCCGCCGGGCCGCCGCCGAACGCGGAGCGCGCGAGCTGCTCGGCCGCCTCGGGCACGGCGAGATCGCGCCGCGCGGCGAGGTCGGCCGGCTGCCCGCCGCAGGCAAGCAGGTGGTCAGCATGGCGCGGGCGCTGTCGC
Organism: Actinomadura xylanilytica; assembly: GCF_030283145.1. GTDB lineage: Bacteria > Actinomycetota > Actinomycetes > Streptosporangiales > Streptosporangiaceae > Spirillospora > Spirillospora xylanilytica. The sequence goes on along the minus strand of NZ_JASNWE010000001.1, from coordinate 1,505,689 downwards.
ACCGGGCGCGGCTGATCGTGATGGACGAGCCGTCCGCCGCGCTCGCGCACGACGAGGTCACCAACCTGTTCCGCATCATCCGGGAGCTGACCGCCGACGGCGTCGCGGTCGTCTACATCTCGCACCGGCTGGAGGAGATCCGCGAGATCGGCGACCGGGTGACCGTGCTGAAGGACGGCCGCGCGGTCGCGGGCGGGCTGCCCGCGCGGAGCACTCCCACCGGGCGCGTCGTCGAGCTGATGACCGGCCGCGACGTCGAGGACGTCTTCCCCGCGCGGCCCGCCCCGGCCGGCGACGCTCCCGAGGTGCTGCGGGTCGAGGACCTCACCCTGGCGGGCGCCTTCGAGGACGTCTCGTTCAGCGTCCGCGCCGGTGAGATCGTCGGGCTGGCCGGGCTCGTCGGCGCGGGCCGGTCGGAGATCCTGGAGACGGTGTACGGCGCCCGCCGCGCGACCCGCGGCCGGGTCCTGCTCGACGGGCGGCCGGTGCGGCCGGGCGACACCGGCGCCGCCGTCCGGCGCGGCATGGGCATGGCGCCGGAGGAGCGCAAGAGCCAGGCGCTGCTGCTCAACGAGACCGTCGGGGGGAACGTCACCGTCGCCGGGCTGAACCGCTACTCCTCGTTCGGCTGGCTCAACCGGCGCCGCGAGGTCGCCGACGTGCGCCGCCAGATCGAGGCGCTCGACATCCGGCCGCCCGATCCGCGCCGTCCGGTGGTGACCCTGTCGGGCGGCAATCAGCAGAAGGTTGTCCTGGCCCGCTGGCTGCTCGGGGCGGACCTCCCGCCGGGCGGCGAACCGCCGGGCGGCGGCCCGGACGGCCCGGACGGCCCGGCCGCCCCCGCGCACGGGCTGAGGCTGCTCATCCTCGACGAGCCGACCCGCGGCGTGGACGTGGGGGCGCGCGCCGAGCTGTACGCGGTGATCCGGGAGCTGGCCGGACGCGGCATCGCGGTGCTGCTGGTCTCCAGCGAGGTGCCCGAGGTGCTCGGCCTGGCCGACCGCGTCCTGGTCGTCCGCGAGGGCAAGGTCGTCCACAGCGGCGCCGCCCGCGAGCTCGACGAGCCCGCGGTACTCAACATGATCATGGAAGGGAGCGCCCTGTGACCGACGCGGGTGTCTCGCTGACCGAGAAGGCGCGCGGCCCCCGGCCGAAGCCGCCCTGGGCCAGGCCGGGCGGGACGGGCCGGGGTCCGGGGGAGATCCGGCATCTCGGCCTGGTCGGCGCGCTGGTGCTGCTCGGCATCGTCGGCGTGGTGACCGAGCCCGACAACTTCCTCACCTCCGGCAACCTGGTGGGCATCCTCGCGCTCGCCGCCACCATCGGCGTCATCACCGTCGGCGCCACGTTTGTGATCATCGGGGGCGGGATCGACCTGTCGGTCGGCGCGGTGATGGCGCTGGCCTCGGTCTGGGCCACCACCCTGGCGACCCAGTCGTACGGCCCGGTGGTGATGGCGGTCTGCGCGATCCTGGTCGGCACCGGCGCGGGCCTGGTCAGCGGGCTGCTGATCGCCTACGGCCGGCTCGTCCCGTTCATCGCCACGCTCGCCATGCTGGTCGCCGCGCGCGGCCTGGCGCAGCGGCTCTCGGACCGCAAGACCCAGCTCGTCCGGCCCGAGAACGACGCGATCGAGGCGCTGTCGACCACCAAGGTGCTGGGGCTGCCGCTGGTGGTCTACATCTTCGCCGCGGTCGCGGTGGCCGGATGGCTGCTGCTCAACCGCACCACCTTCGGCCGCCGCACCTTTGCGGTCGGCGGCAACCCCGAGGCCGCCCGGCTGGCCGGCATCAACGTGCGGCGGCACACCCTGACGCTGTACGCGCTGTCCGGGCTGTGCTGCGGCATCGCCGCGATCATCATCATGGCGCGGACCACGACCGGTTCCAGCACGCACGGCGACCTGTACGAGCTGGACGCGATCGCCGCCGTGATCATCGGCGGCACGCTGCTCACCGGCGGACGCGGCACCCTGGCCGGGTCGATCCTCGGCGTGCTCGTCTTCACCCTCATCACCAACCTGTTCATCCTCAACGGGCTGCAGACCAGCGACCAGCTCATCGCCAAGGGCGTGATCATCGTGATCGCCGTGCTCTTGCAGCGTCGCGGCCTGCGCAGCCCCACCTGACCCCGTCCCGCCCCCGCCACTCCTGCCTGACTCACCACCCCCCAGGAGCACGCCATGTCCGACAACCGCATACCCAGCCGCAGAGGTCTCCTGTTCGGCGGCGCCGCCATCGCGGCCGGCGGCCTCGCCACCGGATGCACCAGCAACAGCGACAAGGGCGACCCCACCCCGGCCGCGCAGACCGGCGCCCTCGGCGGCGACAACGACAAGCCCGGCAAGAAGGTCACCATCGGGTTCTCCGCGCCCGCCGCCGACCACGGCTGGATCGCGGCCATCACCAAGAACGCCCAGGCGCAGGCCAAGCGGTACTCCGACGTGACGTTCAAGCCGGTGGAGCCGACCAACGACATCAACCAGCAGATTTCCGCGGTCGAGTCGCTGATCTCCGCCAAGGTGGACGTCCTGGTGCTCCAGCCGAACGACGGCGAGCAGCTCAACCAGGTGGCGCGCAAGGCGATGGACGCCGGCATCCCGGTGGTCAACCTCGACCGGGTCTTCCCCGACAAGCTGTCGTACCGGACCTGGATCGGCGGCGACAACTACGGGCTCGGCGTGGCCGCCGGCAACCACATCGGCAAGCGGCTCAAGGACAAGGGCGTCGCCAAGCCCGTCATTGTGGAGGTGCAGGGCATCGCGACGCTGCCGCTCACCCAGGAGCGCAGCAAGGGCTTCGCCGACGCGCTCAAGGCGTTCGGCTTCACCGTGACCGCCAAGCAGGACGCCAAGTTCACCGTGGAGACCGGCAACCAGGTCGCCGCCAACCTGCTCCAGGCGCACAAGAAGATCGACGCGCTGTGGAACCACGACGACGACCAGGGCGTCGGCGTGCTCGCCGCGATCAAGCAGGCCGGCCGCACGGAGTTCTTCATGGTCGGCGGGGCCGGCTCGGCCAACGCGATGCGCGAGATCAAGGCCGGCGGGGTGCTGGAGGCGACCATCACCTACAGTCCGACGATGGCCGGCTCGGCGATCCGCGTCGCCCGGCTGATCGCGCAGGACAAGGGGCTGGCGGACCTGGTCGAGCGGCAGGTGCCGCAGTCGATCGCGCTCGCGTCCGAGACGGTCACCAAGGAGAACGTCGACGCCTACCTGCCGCTCGGCTTCGAGTCCTGAACACGGTCGCACCCGGCGCGCCGTCCCCCCGGCTCCCCGGAGGAGGGGGACGGCGCGCCGCAGGTCGACGGAACGAGAGGGGATGTGCATGACGACGGTCGGAATCGGGATGGTGGGGCACGCGTTCATGGGGCGCGCCCACTCCCACGGGTGGCGCAGCGTCGGGCCGTTCTTCGCCCCGCCGCTCACCCCGGTGCTGGCCGCGCTGGCCGGACGCGACGCCGAGCGGGCCGGGGCCGCCGCCCGCGCGCTCGGCTGGGCGGCGGTGGAGACCGACTGGAAGGCGCTGCTGCGCCGCGACGACGTCCAGCTCATCGACATCTGCACGCCGGGCGACACCCACGCCGAGATCGCGGTCGCCGCGCTCGAGGCCGGGAAGCACGTGCTGTGCGAGAAGCCCCTCGCCAACAGCGTCGCGGAGGCAGAGACGATGGCCGCGGCGGCGGTCCGCGCCGCCGAACGCGGCGTCCGGTCGATGGTCGGGTTCAACTACCGGCGGATCCCCGCGGTCACCCTCGCCCGCAAGCTCGTGGCGGACGGGCGGATCGGCACCGTCCGGCACGTCCGCGCGCAGTACCTCCAGGACTGGCTGGCCGACGCCGGCGCCCCGTTCACCTGGCGGATGGACAAGGACCGCGCGGGGTCGGGCGCGCTCGGCGACATCGGCGCGCACGCCGTCGACGCCGCCCAGTTCGTCACCGGCCAGACCGTCACCGGCGTCTCCGCGCTGCTCGACACCTTCGTCGGCGAGCGGCCGGTCCCCGGCGGCGGCACCGCGCGCGTCACCGTGGACGACGCGGCCGTGTTCATCGGCCGCACCAGCGGCGGCGCGCTCGCCTCGTTCGAGGCGAGCCGGGTCGCGGCCGGCCGCAAGAACGCGCTGCGGATCGAGGTCGCCGGCAGCGCCGGCAGCCTCTTCTTCGACCTGGAGGCGCTGAACGAGCTGTGGTTCCACGACGCCGCCGAGGACGCGGCGACGGCGGGCTTCCGGCGGATCCTGGTCACCGAGCCCGTGCACGAGTACGCGGGGGCGTGGTGGCCGCCCGGCCACCTGCTCGGGTACGAGCACACCTTCACCCATCAGTTCGCCGACCTGCTGACCGCGATCGACGCGGGCACCGACCCGGCCCCGTCGTTCGCCGACGGCCTCCAGGTGCAGCGGGTCCTGGCGGCCGTGCAGGACAGCGCGGCCGGCGGCGCGTGGACGCCCGTCGAGAGGAGCGTGTAGCGAGATGGCACGACCGATCACCCTGTTCACCGGCCAGTGGGCCGACCTCCCGTTCGAGGACGTCTGCCGGCTCGCGTCCGGCTGGGGCTACGACGGCCTGGAGATCGCCTGCTGGGGCGACCACTTCGAGGTCGGCAAGGCCCTGGCCGATGACACCTACGTCCAGCGCAGGCTCGAGACCCTCGCCGAGCACGGCCTGAAGGTCTGGGCCATCTCCAACCACCTGGTCGGGCAGGCGGTCTGCGACCATCCGATCGACGAGCGGCACGAGGCGATCCTGCCCGCGCACGTGTGGGGCGACGGCGAGCCCGAGGGCGTCCGGCGGCGCGCCGCCGAGGAGATCGAGGACACCGCCCGCGCCGCCGCGCTCCTCGGCGTGGACACCGTCGTCGGGTTCACCGGATCGTCGATCTGGCACACCGTGGCGATGTTCCCGCCGACCCCCGCGGCGATGATCGAGCGCGGCTACGCCGACTTCGCGGACCGCTGGAACCCGATCCTGGACGTCTTCGACGAGGTCGGCGTCCGCTTCGCGCACGAGGTGCACCCGAGCGAGATCGCCTACGACCACTGGACCACCGTCCGCACCCTGGAGGCGATCGGGCACCGTCCCGCGTTCGGCCTCAACTGGGACCCCTCGCACATGGTGTGGCAGGACATCGACCCGGTCGGGTTCCTGACCGACTTCGCCGACCGGATCTACCACGTGGACTGCAAGGACACCAAGGTCCGCGGCCGGGACGGGCGGCGCGGCCGGCTCTCCTCGCACCTGCCGTGGGCCGACCTGCGGCGCGGCTGGGACTTCATCTCGACCGGCCGCGGCGACGTCCCGTGGGAGGACTGCTTCCGTGCGCTGAACGCGATCGGCTACGCCGGGCCGGTCTCGATCGAGTGGGAGGACGCCGGCATGGACCGCCTCCAGGGCGCCCCCGAGGCCCTGGAGTTCATCCGCGCCCTGGCCTCCATCGAGCCGCCCGCGACCGCCTTCGACGCCGCGTTCGGCGGATCCGACTAGCGCGCTCGTGATCGGTGCCGCCCCACCCGGCCGGCGGCATATGATCATTTGCAGCGTTCGCCGTGGGCGCGGGACTGGAGCCGACCGCATGACCGACACCGACTGGGAGCCCACGGGCATCGACGTGAACACCCCCAGCACCGCCCGCATCTACGACTTCCTCCTGGACGGCAAGGACAACTTCCCGGCCGACCGCGAGGCGGCGGCGGGACTGCTCGCGGCGAGCCCGAACGCCAAGGCGATGGCCCAGGCCAACCGGCGCTTCCTCGTCCGCGCCGTCCGGGTGCTGGCCCAGGAGGGCGTCCGGCAGTTCATCGACCTCGGGACCGGCATCCCCACCTCCCCGAACGTGCACGAGGTGGCCCGGGAGGTCCTGCCGGACGCGCGGGTCGTCTACGTCGACCACGACCCGATCGTCACCGCGCACAACCGCGCCCTGCGCACCACCGTCGAGGGGCTCGCCTCGGTGCAGGCCGACGTGCGCAGGCCCGAGGAGATCCTGGCCCACCCCGACGTCGCGGCGCTGATCGACTTCGCCGAGCCGGTCGCGGTGCTGGCGCTGTCGGTGTTCCACTTCGTCACCGAGCGGGACGGCCCCGCGCGGATCCTCGGCGCGTTCACCGAGCGGATGGCGCCCGGCAGCCACCTGGTGATCACCTCGACCGGCTCCGAGGGCTTCACCGCCGAGGAGCTCGACCAGATCACCCGCCCCTACCAGGGCGCCACCTCCGCGCTGGTGCTGCGGTCGCGGGCCGAGATCGAGGCCATGTTCGACGGCTTGGAGCTGCTGGAGCCCGGCGTGGTCGACGTGTTCAAGTGGCGCGCCGACGAGCCGATGGCGCACGGCAAGCTCCTCGCCGGAGTCGCCCGCAAGCCCTGACCGCGTCCCCGGTCGGGGACGCTAGACGGCGCGGAAGTCGGCGAAGTCGAAGCCCGGCGAGACCACGCAGCTCACCAGCACCTCGCCCGCCCCGGCCGGACGGGCGGCCTGCCACACGCCCGCCGGGACGACGGCCTGCGGCCTCTGTCCGTCCTCCACGTCCGGGCCCAGCGTGACCGTCCGCGGCGACGCCCCCGGGCGCTCGCCGTCGCCGCCGAGCAGCAGCGCCAGCGGGCCGCCGCGATGCCACAGCCACACCTCGTCGGACCGGACCGCGTGCCACATCGACTCCTCGCCGGGCGGCAGCAGGAAGTAGATGCCGGTCGCGGTGGCGCGCTCGCCCGGATAGCCGTCCGGGGTGAGGCGCACCGCGCTCCGCCACGTCTCGCGGAACCAGCCGCCCTCGGGGTGCGGCAGCAGGTCGAGCGCCTCTGCGGTCGCGGGACGGTCGAGCAGCGCCACGTGCCGCCCGTCCGGGCCGCGCCGGACATAGCGGACGCGGCGCGCCCGCGTGCGGTCGACGACCCCGCGCGGCGGACCGGGCTCGGGGGCGAACGACACCGCGACCACCTGGCCCGTCGCGAAGACGTCGTCGGCGACGGCGAGCACGTCGCCCGCGCCGGTCGCGGCGTCGGGCTCGGGCGCCCAGACCGCGCCCGCCTCGTCGAGCACGAACTGAGGTCCCGGCTGGGCGCGCCAGCCGTCGAGCGTCACGAGGAGCAGCACGCGCGCGATCTTAGCCTGCGGCTACCATGGCCGTGTTCCATCCCGCGAGCGAACGAAGGGTGTCATGCGCCAGGTCTTCGGATTCTCCCAGAGCCCCATCCGGACGAGAGTTCCCGAGGACATCAACGCTCATGGCCACCCTGAACATCGGCATCCTCGCGCACGTGGACGCGGGCAAGACCAGCCTCACTGAGCGGCTGCTGTACGACACCGGCGTCATCGACCGGCTCGGCAGCGTCGACGGCGGCGACACCCAGACCGACCGCGGCGAGATCGAGCGCGCCCGCGGCATCACGATCCGCACCGCCGTCGCCTCCTTCGCGCTCGGCGCGGCGCGGGTCAACCTGATCGACACCCCCGGGCACGCCGACTTCATCGCCGAGGTCGAGCGCGCCCTGGGCGTGCTGGACGGCGCCGTGCTGGTGCTGTCGGCGGTGGAGGGCGTCCAGCCGCAGACCCGCGTGCTCGCCCGGACGCTGCGCGAGCTGCGGCTGCCGACGCTGCTGTTCGTCAACAAGATCGACCGGGCCGGCGCACGGCGGGACGGGCTGCTGGCCGACGTCCGGCGCCGGCTCACCCGGCAGATCGTCCCGATGAACGACGTGCGCGGCCTCGGGACGGCCGGGGCGCGCACCGTCCCATCCGCCGCGTCCGTTGCGTCCGCCGCGGAGGTCCTCGCCGAGCACGACGACGGGCTGCTCGCCGACCTGGTCGAGGGCCGCGAACCCGCGCCGGAACGCGTCCGGGCGGCGCTCCGGGCCCAGACCGCCGCCGGAACGCTGCACCCGGTGTTCTTCGGGTCGGCGCTCGGCGGCCAGGGCGTCCCCGAACTGCTGGACGGCATCGCCGAGCTCCTCCCGCCCGCCCCGGCGCCCGAGGGCGAGGCGACCGGGACCGTCTTCGCGATCGAGCGCGGCGCCGCCGGGGAGAAGGTCGCCTACCTGCGGCTGCGCTCCGGCGAGCTGCGCCACCGGGAGAAGGTCTCCTTCCACGGGCACGGCCGGGAGCACACCGGCCGGCTGACCTCGCTGGAGGTCCTCGGCTCGGACGCGCGCCGGCTGACGGCGGGCGGCATCGGCCGGATCGGCGGGCTGCCCGGCATCCGCGTCGGCGACCGGCTCGGCCCGGCGGAGGAGGACCGGGCCGGGTTCGCGCCGCCGAGCCTGGAGACGATCGTCCGGCCGCGCCGCCGGGACGAGGGCGGACGGGTGCGGGCCGCGCTGGTCCGGCTCGCCGACGAGGACCCGCTGATCCGGGCCCGCCCGGCGGACGGCGGGGCCACCTCCGTGCTGCTGTACGGCGAGGTGCAGAAGGAGATCATCGGGGCCAGGCTGCGCGACGAGTTCGGGGTCGCGGCCGTCTTCGAGGCGAGCCGTCCGGTGTACGCCGAACGCCCGGCCGGGACGGGCGAGGCCGCCGAGGAGATGGACTGGCGGCGCCGCACGCCCGACTTCTGGGCGACCGTCGGGCTCCGTGTCGAACCGGCCCCGCGCGGGTCCGGCGTGGCGTTCCGCCGCGAGGTCGAGTACGGCGCACTGCCGCAGGCGTTCGACCGGGCGATCGAGGAGGGCGCCCGCCTCGCCCTCGAGGCGGGCCTGTACGGCTGGCCGGTGACCGACTGCGCGGTGGTGCTGACCCGGTCGGGCTTCGCCGGTCCGATCAGCACGGCCGCCGACTTCCGCGGCCTGACCCCGCGGGTCCTGATGCGCGCCCTCGCCGCCGCGCGGACCCGCGTGTACGAGCCGTGCCACGCCTACGAGGCGGAGATCCCGTCCGCCGCGCTCGGCCCGGTCACCGCGCGCCTGGCCGCGCTGGAGGCCGACGTCCGCGAGCAGGCGCCCGGCCCGGACGGCTGGACGCTGACGGGCGAGATCCCGGCCCGCCGGGCCAGGGAGTTCGACCGGGAGCTTCCCGGGCTGACCCGCGGCGAGGGCGTCTGGTGGTCCCGCCCGTCCGGGGAACGCCCGGTGCACGGCACGCCCCCGGTGCGCCCAGCGGAGGCCGGCCCGCCGGGGTGAGGACGGGCGCCGCCGACCCGGCCGGCCCGGCCTCGCCGCGCCCAGGTCCTCGTCGAGCCTGATGGGAAGGGGGCGGTCATTCCATTTCCGACAGGCGGGTCGGGTCGAAGCCCATCGGGAACGGGCGGTCGACCTTGACCGGCTCTCCGGCGCGGGCCTTGCGCGACAGGCGGTAGTCGACGCCCTCCAGCTCCAGCATCGTCACCGTCGGGCGCGGTTCCAGGTCGATGATCCAGTAGTGCGGGATGCCGGTGGAGGCGTACTCGGCGACCTTGTGCACCCGGTCGATCCGCTCGTTGCCGGTGCGGGGCGTGACGACCTCGGCGACCAGCAGCAGGTCGGGCCCGTAGTAGGTGCGGGTGCGGCGTTCCAGCGCGGCGCGGGCCACGTCGCGGGCGACCACGAACACGTCGGGCTTGCGGAGGCCGGCGGGGGTGGTCACGTCCTGCGGCGTCCCGGCCACGTGCACGTCGGCGTCGGCCTGCCGGGCCGCGTTCTTGAGGATGTCCTTCAGGCGCGTGGCCGCGTTGTCGTGCCACAGGTCGCCGGGCAGCTCGCTCAGCCAGCCGTCGGCCAGCTCGTAGCGGCGGCCCTCCTCGGGCAGCGCGTCGAGGTCGTACAGCGTGTACGGGCCGTGCTCGTGGCCGACCGATCCGCCCATGGACCGTCCCCCTTTGAAGATCGACGGGCGTTTCGAATCTAGCGGACACCGGACCTGCCGGGCCGCAGGCGTGATCGCGCGTCGGACGGCCGGATCCGGGCGCTTCCCTCGAAACGCGGCGGGACCGCGGGTTAAGATACATCTCGATTCGGGTTGACCCTCCCGCCACGAGAGGGTCCAGGATCGGGGGCATCGTGCCTCAAAGGGGAGAAATGATGAGCGTCGAGCAGCGTCCACGGACCGTCGGGGAGGCGCCGCCCTCCCTGCGCGCGTCGGACCGCGACCGGGACCAGGTGCTCGTCCTGCTGCACACCGCGTTCGCCGAGGGACGGCTGACCGAGGTGGAGCTGGACGAGCGGAGCGATGCGGTGCTGGCCGCGCGCACGCACGAGGAGTTGGGTCGGATGTCGGCCGACCTCCCCGCGCGGACGGGCGCCCCTGCCGCCCCTGCCGTCGGGGCCGCGGGCCGGTTCCAGATGGCCTACAAGAGCCGCATCCGGCGCAGCGGCCGATGGCGGCTGCCCAAGAAGTTCACCAGCGTCGTCTACAAGGGCGAGTCCCTGCTGGACCTGCGCGCGGCCGAGCTGGACGGGCCGCTCACCACGATCCGGGTGGTCGCCTACAAGTCCACCGTCGAGATCCTCGTCCCGCTGGGCACGCGGGTGGAGATCGGCGGCGTCGGCGTGTCCGCCGAGATCGAGGGTGCCGAGCCGGACGGCTCCCCGGTCGTGCGGATCAAGGGGATCGCCTACAAGGGGGCGATCGACGCGAAAGATCATATTTACCGCCGCTGAGGTGATAGGAACGCTCCGTGGCCCGTTCGGCCGCTGTTCCCCCGGGTCCCCGCGCGGTGACCGGTGTGGGGCGGTTTGATGGTGAATCATCGCGGTGACTCGATGGCCCCTTCGCGGGGCCGTGGCGGGTGAAGGAGCGGGAGTGACGGCGAGGACCCCCGAGCAGGACGGTGCCGGCCTGATGACCGGCGGATGGTCGCCCGACGGGGACGAGGCGCCGGGATCCCGGGAGATCCGGCGCCGCCTGACGATCGGCGACGCGGGCGTGCTCGCGGAGCGGCCCGCGGGCCGGGCCGGGGCCTCGCCCTGGCAGCGCGCGGACGAGGCGTGGCGCGAGGCGGACGTCCACTGGGCCGGCGAGGGCGATCCCGCCGAGCCGGGCGCGGACGAGGCCGGGCGCGCAGCCGCCCCGTCCCCGGAGAGCACGGTGGCGCGGGCGCGCCGCACCGGTTCCATCAAGGACGCCGCCGCCCCGGCGCCCGAAGCGTCCACGGAGCCCGAAGAGTCCACGGAGCCCGAAGAGCCCGAAGAGCTCGAAGAGCCCGCGATCCCCGAGGCGTCGGAGCCGTCCGCGGCGGCCGAGGCGCCTGCCGAGGCGCCTGCCGAGGCCGAGCCCCGGCCCGATCCCGACGTCGGCTCCGGTACCGGGAAGCGGTCGGGCCTCACGGTCGTGGCGATCGCGGCGGGCGCCGTGCTGGTCGTGGGCGTCGGCGCGTACGTGGCCACGCGCGGCGGCGGCGACGGCGAGGGACGGGAGATGGCCGGGGCGGTCGCGGCCGAGCGGTTCTTCGCCGCCGACCCCGCCGCCAAGTCCGACGGCCTCGTCCAGGAGCTCGCGGCCGTGGCCACCGCCGGAGGCGTCGTCGTCGCGGTGGGGTCCGAGAGCGCGGGCGACGGGGGGACGGGGCGCGAGCGCGCCGAGTTCCTGACGTCCGGCGACGCGGGACGCACCTGGCGCCTCGCGCGCGTGCGCGCCGCCGACGGCGCCGAGCCCTCGCCCGGGGACCGTCCCCGGATGGTCGCGGGCGGCACCGGCTCGTGGGTCGCCGTCGGGCAGAACTCCATCGGCGGCACGGCCGTCTGGACCAGCGGCGACGCACGGGAGTGGACGCGGCAGCCGCCGCCCGCGTCGTTCGGTCCGAGGGACCGGGTGAACGGCCTGGTCCGCACCGCGAACGGCTTCGTCGCCGCCGGCGTCACCCTGCCGACCGGGCCCGGCGACGGGCGGGCGGTGCTGTGGAGCTCGGCCGACGGCCGCGCCTGGCAGCGCACCGACGGCCTCGGCGCCACCGACATCACCGGCCTCGACCGGATCGCGTCCGCCGGGAACGTGCTGGTCGCGCACGGGACGTTCGCCAGGCCCGTGCTGAGGAAGAAGGGCAAGAAGAAGGTCAGGAGCGTCGTCCGCGGCGAGGGCCTGTGGCGGTCGGCCGACGGCGGGCGCACGTGGGCCGCGGTGGGAGTGCCGCAGGCGCAGGGCTCGTACGGGCCGGCCACGGGGCTGGTCGCGGGGCCCGGCGGCTTTTACACCGTCCGCGAGGGACGGCGCACGACCGGGCCGAAGAAGAAGCGCAAGACCCAGCGGTTCGGTGTGGTCTTCAAGTCGGCCGACGGGCAGGCGTGGGCGCGGCAGGGGCAGTTCGGCGTCCCGGAGTTCGCCGGGGTCGCCCGATTCGGCGGCTCTGCGGCGGGACTGGCCGCGCTGGTGCGCGGCAAGGGCGGCGCCCAGTCGGCGCTGCGCAGCGCCGATGGCCGGACCTGGCAGCCGGTGCCTCCGGCGGGCGGCCGGCCGGGCGACCCCGCGACGAACGGCGCGGTGGTGAACGGCACGGTGGCGAACGGCCTGACGGTGGCGGACGGCGGGGCCCCCGTGATCGCCGGACGGGTCGGCAATGACGCGTTCCTGTCCGGGGTGGACCTCGCCAAGGTCCCCGGCGCGGCGCGGGCGGAACGGGCCGTCGAGTCGCTCGCCGCGGCCGGCGGGCGGGTCGTGGCCGTGGGCAGCACCGGTGGCGGCGCGGCGGCCTGGAGCACCCCCGCCGGGCGGCCCGACGGGTGGACCCGGGGCCGGGTCCCCGCCGTCCCGGGGCGCCAGCGGCTCTCAGCCGTCACCTACGGCCCGCAGGGGTGGCTCGCCGTGGGTCGCGCCGAGGGCGGGCCCGCACAGCCGCTGGTGATGATCTCCGCGGACGGGGCGTCCTGGCGGCGCGCGCCGTTCCCCGCGGGCCGGCCTCCGGCGGGCGCGGTCGCCGGGCCCGGCGGGTACGTGGTGGTCGGCGCCGCCGGGCCGTCCGCCGCGACGTGGCGCTCGCCCGACCTCAAGCGCTGGACGCGCGGCGGCAACGCGGGCAAGGGCGATCTCGACGGCGGCCGGTGGATGACCGGCGTGGTCGCCACCTCCACCGGCTACGCGGCGGTCGGCGGCCGGCGCGGCGGCGGGCCCGCGATCTGGACGTCGGGCGACGGCCTGAAGTGGACCGCCGCGACGCCGCCGCAGGGGCTCGGCCCCGGGCAGCTCGACCAGGTCGTCGCGCACGACGACCTGCTCGTCGCGGCGGGCGCCGGCACCGGCGTCGCCGTCTCGGCCGACAACGGCCGGACATGGCGGGCGCGCCCGCTCACCGGGGCCCCCGCGCCCGCCGCGCTCACCGGCGTGACCGCGACGGAGAAGGGGTTCGTGGCGGCGGGCACGACCGGCCAGCCCGGCCGCCAGGACGTCGTTCTGTGGGCGTCGGCCGACGGGGACGCGTGGCGCCGCGTGCCGGTGCACGGCACCGGGCTGGACGGTCCGGGCGGCCAGCGGCTGACCGCGCTCACCGCGCTCGGCGGCGACCTTCTCGCGGCCGGGATCAGCGCCGACCACCGGGGCGAGACCCCGATGCTCTGGCGCGTCCCCGCGCCGTGATCGTCCGGCCGCCGCGGGTGGCCGTTGTGGCCGCGCTGAGCCGTTTGAGTCACTGAGCCGTTGAGCCGCCCGGCCGCCGGGCGGCTCAGCCGTTACAGCCGCAAGAGCAGCCCTTCGAGCATGAGCATCCGCCACCGTGTCCGCAACTGCATGCTGCTTGTGTCATGGGTGAAAAGTAGCTCTTTGGGGCTTTTGGCGACTATGGCCCGGGGGCGAGTCCCCTCTTGCGTCCGCGGGGAGGCCCCCGTGGACCTCAGGTGTGGATGTGCAGGTCCACGCCGAGCAGGATCAGGAACCAGAGCAGGACGGCGAGCAGCGCACTGGCCACCCGGCGCAGCAGGTCGGCGTCGATGTAGCCGCGGTCCCACGCGACGAACACGCCGATGACGAGGTAGATCAGTCCGACGATGCCGATACCGCCGCCCGGTCTGAAGCGTCGAGCCATGTCGTCGGCTCCTTCTGGAGGGGATGTGACGATCGACCGGTGCCCCGGACGATCGCGACAAAACACCGGCTCCCGGGCGGGCCGGTCCGCGACGATGCTTTCGTCCGGCCCCAATGGGCGCGGAGGTTTACCTGCCGGGCAGCGCGATCCGCACCACGGTCGGGTCGCGCCGGCCCGCCGTGCCCGCGAACTCGGAGTTGCGGTGCACCACGTCGTACTCGTGCTTGCGGCGGTTGAGCGAGGGGCTCAGCAGGATGTGGTCGAGCGTCTCGGCGTTGCCGCCGGAGACCGCGGTGTGGCGGTCGTTCTTCGGCGCCCTGGTGGACAGGTCGGTGAGGCCGGTCTGCTTGGTCAGGGCCTGCACCGGCGCCGCGTACTCGCGCTCGTTCAGGTCGCCCGCCACGATCACGTCCGCGTCCCGCCCGGCCGCGCGCACCGATCGGACGAACCCGGCGACCGCCTTCGCCTGGGCCTGGCGGCGCCACTCACTCGGCCGCAGCGGCGGCTGGAAGCGGCCGAACGCCGGCTGGTCGTCGCCGGTCTTCGGGAACCACCGGCCGGCGACCACGATGATCCGCCGTCCGTGCCAGGTCACCTCGCCCGCGAGCGGCTTGCCGGTGGCGCCCCAGGCGGCGTCGCCGGGGGTGATCCGCCCGGGGCTGAGCGACAGCGCCGGGCCCGTCCGGGTCCGGACGACCCGGACGGAGGTGACCGCCGGGTCGGGCCGGGAGCCCGCGGCGGCGGGCGGGTCGTCGGCCAGCGCGTCGCTCGGGCCGCCCTCGGGCCGGTCCACGAACGCCAGCCCGCGGTCGGTGCGGAACAGGAACCCGGCGCGCTCGTTGGCGCCCTTCTCTCCGCCGTCGGCCTTGTCGCGGGGCGGGATCGAGCGCCAGTCGTAGGCGGGCCCGCCCGCGGCGCTGATCGCGCTGATCAGCTCGGCCACGGTCTGGTCGTCGGCCACGGTGCCGTCGTCCTTGGTGCCGGTGTTGTCCTGCACCCCGGTGACCGTGATGAGGTCGGGGGCCTTCAGCCCGTCGACCACGTCGCCGGCCAGGGCCTCGAACCGCTCGGCCGGCGTGTCGGGGCTCAGCCCGCTCAGGTCGGCGGTCGCCACCGCCAGCTCGCCGGGACGCTGCGCGCGGGTGACCTGGCGGGGCAGGCCGCCGTCGGCGCGTTTCGGGGTGGCGGTCACCAGGACGGTGAACTCGCCGTAGCCGTAGTCGAGCACGCCGTCGGTGGTACCGGGCAGCCGGTCGCCCACGTTCATCGCGGGCAGCGGGACCAGCGCGTCGTCGAGGACGACCCGCTCGGGGTTGGCGTCGCCGTCGCGCAGCAGGATGCCGCCGCGGGCGGTGCGAATCCCCGCGCCGGCGCCGCCCGCCGGCAGCACCGGGATCTCGCCGTACGCGGACGGGCCCACCGCGACGGCGTTCACCACCCGGACCCGCATGCCCTCCAGGGCCTCGTAGAAGTCCAGGGCGTCGTGCGCGGGATCGAACCCGCCGCCCTTCTCCACGTCGCGCGTCGGGGCGAACGGGGGGAGGCGCTTGATGGAGCTGGTCGGCGGCCTGCGCCCGCCGGGCCCGATGACGACCGGCGGCGGCAGCGGGACGCCGTGCGCGACGACCGCGGTCGCCGTCGCGTCGATCTCGGTGCGGCCGAGGTTGGCCGACTTGGTGCCGCCCGGCCGGAACTCGCTGACCTTCCCGGTGACGTGGACGGAGTCGCGCACGGCGACGGTGGGACGGCTGCGGGTGAAGACGTAGACGCCCTCGGACGTCGCGACGTCGCGGTCGGGGTGCGGGTCCTGCATCCAGAAGCCGTTGACGGTCACCGCGGTGACCACGCCGGGCACCTGGGCGACCGTCGCGCCGTTCAGCGGCGAGACGTGTCCCGCCCCCTGCACGTCGTGGATGCGGCGCCCCGCCGGGGCCGGTGCCGCCGGGGCCGGTGCCGCCAGGGCGGGCCGGACCGGCATCACGGCCAGCGGCACGCCGAGAACCACCGTGACGATCAGTGACCGGACGGCCGGCGGGCGGCCGGTCCGTCCCGTCTCGCTTGTGTGCGCCACCCACGCTCCAGGGTCAGGTCAGGCGGTCCTGGTGAACACGAGAAGGATGGCATGCGCGGCGCCCCCGGCGGCACCCGACGTCCGCGAATTCCCCGGCCCTTCGCCGCGGCCTCCCGGCGCCGGAACGCCGTGCGTGAACGGCAGATCACTCACGGCGTTCCGGGACGGTCCGGACGGGGGTCCTCCCCGCGGGCGCGGCGGCTCAGTCGAAGAGGACGACCTGCCGGATGACGTCGCCGTTCGTCAGGGCGGCGATGGCCTCGTTGAGGTCCTCGAAGCCGATCCGCCGCGTGATCAGGCTGTCGATGTCGAGCTTGCCGGCCCGCCACAGGTCCACGAACAGCGGGACGTCGCGCTTGAGGTCGCAGCCGCCGTACAGCGACGCCTTGAGGGACTTGCCGTCGAACAGCAGCGTGAACGCGTTCTGCGTCCAGTTGTCGTCGGCCGCGCCGGCGCCGACCACGATGACGTCGCCGCCGCGCCGGGTCGCCTCCCAGGCGGTGGTGATCGCCGCGGCCTTGCCGACCACCTCGAAGGTGTAGTCGAAGCCCGCACCGCCGGTCAGCAGCCCCTTGGTCGCCTCCAGATCGTCCAGCGTCGCGGTGTGCGTGGCGCCGAACTGCTTGGCGATCGGGTGCTTGGCCTCGTTCGGGTCGATCGCCAGGATGGTGGACGCGCCGGCGATCTTGGCGCCCTGGATCACCGACAGCCCGACGCCGCCGGCGCCCACCACGGCCACCGTGGAGCCGGGGGTGACCTTGGCGGTGTTGAAGACCGCGCCGACGCCGGTCGGGATGCCGCAGCCGAGCAGCGCCGCGTACTCGAACGGCACGTCGTCGGCGACCTTGATCACACCCTGCCGGGGCACCACGATCTCCTCGGCCCAGGTGCCGACGCCCGCCATCCCGAACACCGGGGTGCCGTCGCCGAGCCGGAACGCGGGGTCGCTGAACGCCTGGGCGATGAACGTCATGCACAGGTACGGCTGGCCGCGCAGGCAGTCGGCGCAGACCCCGCAGTCGGGCGTCCAGTTGATGACCACGTGGTCGCCCGGCTGGACGCCGGTGACGTGCCCGCCGACCTCGGTGACGATCCCGGCGCCCTCGTGCCCGATCACGCTGGGCGGCACCGAGGGCAGCACGCCGTTGATGGTGGACAGGTCCGAGTGGCAGACCCCGGTCGCCTTGATCTGGACCTTCACCTGGTCCGGGCCCGGGTCGACGGTGGTGACGTCGTCCCGCAGGTCGAGCTCCTTGTCGCCGACCGCATGCAGTACCGCCGCGCGTGCCATGGCTGCCTCCACATCGAGGGGTGGACGCCGCGGGGGGCGGCGTCCTGGAAGGGGTGGGTGGGGTGGGCGGGCGTGGGTCCGGAGACCGGCGGGCGCGGGCCGGCTACTCCTCCAGCGACAGCGCGGCCTTGGGGCAGGACCGCACCGCGTGCCGGACCTTGTCCGCCTGGTCGGGCGGCACGTCCGGCCGGAGGATCTCCAGCTCGTCGTCGTCAGTGAGGTCGAAGACCTCGGGGGCGAGCCCGACGCAGACCGCGTTGGCCTCGCACACCAGGGGGTCGACTCGTACTCTCATCGCCTTCTCCGTTCACTTCCCGGTGAGCGTGCGGTGGCCCGGAAGGCGGTGGCGCGAAGGGTGCGGGTTCCGCCGGACCACCTCGGGGGCCAACATACCGAACCATGTTCGGTCCGGTCAGCACTCCGGCCCGACGGTGCGGTCCACCGGTCCGGCGGCGGGGCGCGGGTCGGTGTCGCGGGTACGCTCGCTCACTCCGAAAGTAGAACACGTTTCAGTATGGGGCGGCAAGGTTCGGGCCCCACCAAAGTGATCTCGCGGCGCTCGGATACAGTGCGCCGCGAAAGGAGATCCGTTGACTGACATCACGGCGTCCACCCCCGTGGGGACGGCCCCGGTCCCGGCGATGCCCGGCGATCTCGCACGGGCGGCGCGCAGCGCGAAGGGCTTCATGCCCGACGCCGAGGGACGGGCCCTGTACGAGACGGGGTTCGAGTACGGCGCCCGGCTCGGCGCGGCCGGCCCCCTGCTGGAGGTGGGGAGCTACTGCGGCAAGTCGGCCCTCTACCTCGGTGCCGCCGCGCGCGCGGCCGGCACCGTCCTGGTCACCGTCGACCACCACCACGGCTCGGAGGAGAACCAGGCGGGCTGGGAGCACCACGACCCGTCGCTGGTCGACCCGAGCACCGGCCGGATGGACACTCTGCCGGTGTTCCGCAAGACCGTCGGCGCGGCCGGGCTGGAGGACCAGGTGATCGCGGTCGTCGGCGCCTCGCGGACGGTCTCGGCGTTCTGGCGCACCCCGCTCGCGCTGCTGTTCATCGACGGCGGGCACGCCGAGGAGCACGCCCAGGGCGACTACGAGGGCTGGGCGCCGCACGTCGCGGCCGGCGGCGCCCTGGTGATCCACGACGTCTTCCCCGACCCCGCGGACGGCGGCCGTCCCCCCTACAACGTCTACCTGCGCGCGCTCGCGAGCGGCGCGTTCGAGGAGCGCCGGGCGGAAGGCTCGCTGCGCGTCCTGGAGCGGGTCGCCGGCGGCGACCCGCTCACCCCCGCCTGAGCGGACGGCCCGCTCGGACAGGGGCCGCCAGGACATGGCCCGGCCCGGCTCAGACCCGGCCCGGAGCGGGCGTGCCGCCCTTCATGACCGGAGGGCGGCACCCCGCTCCACCCGAGGGCGGCCCGCCGCTACAGGCGGGTGCGCACGGGGTTGGCCAGCGGGACCAGAGCGCAGCCGCACGCGATCGGGTCGGACGCCGCGGACGGGCCGAGCGGCCGTCCCGCGATCTCCTTGAACAGCCCGGCGCCCGGCGAGGCCCCGTCGAGCACGTCGGCCGCGAGGATCACCGCCGCCGCCGTGTAGGTGGAACGGTCCCCCGGGAAGTGCCGCCGGTTCTCGAACTGCCAGCCCGTCCAGTAGGAGCCGTCCTCGTGCCGCAGGTGCCCGATGGAGGCGAACACCTCCAGCGCCCGGTCGCGGTCGCCCGCCGCGTCCAGCGCCATCACCAGCTCGCAGCTCTCGGCCGCGGTGACCCACGGCTGGTCGGACACGCAGCGGCAGCCGAGCTCCGGCACCACGAAGGTGTCCCACCCGGCCTCCAGCCGGCGGGCGGCGGCCTCGCCGCGCACCGGGCCGCCGAGCACCGGGTAGTACCAGTCCATCGAGAAGCGGCCCTTGTCGGCGAACGCCTCGGCGTGCACGGCCACCACGTGGCCGAGCTGGTCGGCGGCCAGCTCCCATTCGGGCTGCGGCTCGCCGAGGTGCTCGCCGAGCGCCACCGCGCAGCGCAGCGACTGGTGGATCGACGAGCAGCCGGTGAGCAGCGCGTGGTCGGCCGGCCCCTCGTCCTGGTGCCGGATCCACAGGATCTCGCCGCGCCGGGTCTGGAGGCCCAGGGTGAAGTCGATCGCCCGCCGGACGGTCGGCCACATCTCCCGGGCGAACCGCTCGTCGCCGGTCATCAGCAGCTCGTGCCACACGCCCACCGCGACGTAGGCGGCATGGTTGGACTCGCCGCCCGGCTCGGTGACCTCGCCCAGCACCCACTTGGCCGGCCACGAGCCGTCCGGCCGCTGGGCGCCGCGCAGCCACGCGTACGCGCGCCGGGACTCGGCCCGGCGGCCCGCCACCGTCAGCGCCATCGCGGCCTCGACGTGGTTCCAGGCGTCCACGTGGCCGGGCACCCCGCCGGTGGGGGAGAACCACGGGATCGCGCCCGACTCCTCCTGCTGGGCGACGATGCTCTGCGCGGTCGCGGCGACCTCGCCCGCGGTCAGCACGCCCGGCACCGAGGGCAGGGCGGCCTCAGACCGCATCCGCCGTCTCCTTGGCCGGCGCGGACGGCGTGCCGCCGGCCGCGGGGGGCTTGGTGAAGTAGACGACCACGCTCTTGCCGATCAGCGGGTTCATCACCCGCTCGGCGAGCCGGGTCGCGAGCGGGCGCTTCATGATGTCCCAGACCAGCACCTGGTGGTAGGCCTTCGCGAGCGGGTTGCCGTCGTTGTCGACGCCGACCGCGCACTTGATCCACCAGTACGGGGCGTGCAGCCCGTGCGCGTGGTGGTGCCCGTTCACCCGGAAGCCGGTGGCCTTGAGCTTGGCCTCCAGCTCGGCGCGGGTGTAGATGCGCACGTGCCCGCCGGGGGCGGTGTGGTAGTCCTCCGACAGCGCCCAGCAGACCCGCTCGGGCAGCCAGCTCGGCACCGTGACGGCCAGCCGCCCGCCGGGGCGCAGCACCCGCAGCAGCTCGCCCATCGCGCGCATGTCGTCGGGGATGTGCTCCAGCACCTCGGACGCGACGATCTTGTCGAAGTGGTCGTCGGGGAACGGCAGGGCGAGCGCGTCCCCCTTGACGGTGCCGGCGGTCGCGCCCTCCGGGACCTCGCCTTCGAGCCGCATCGCGCCGAACATCTTCTCGACGCCGGCCAGCTCGTCCGCGTCGAGGTCGAAGGCGACCACGTTCGCACCCCTGCGGTACAGCTCGAAGGCGTGCCGCCCGGCGCCGCATCCCATGTCGAGGACGCGTTCTCCGGGTTGGACGCGGAACCGCTGGAAATCCACGGTCAGCAGGGTCGTGCTCCTTCCGTACCGGGGACGCTCGGAGAAGCGTCCCTCATGCGCCTATCTCATGCGCCTATCGCTTGCGCGCACCGGCCGCGGCCAGCCGCAGGTACCGCTGCTGGGCGATGGCGGCGCGGTAGTGCTCGACCGTGGCCTGCGCCACGGCCGGCCAGGCGAAGCGCTCGTGCACGCGGGCGAGGCCGGCGGCCCCGAGCTCCGCGCGCAGCTCGGTGGAGTCGTGCAGCCGCCGCAGCGTCGCGGCCAGCTCCTCCACGTCGCCGGGCTCGACCATGGCCGCGGCGTCGCCGACGACCTCGGGCAGCGCGCCGGCCCGGCTGGCGACCAGCGGGGTGCCGGACGCCATGTGCTCGACGGCCGGCAGCGAGAACCCCTCGTACCGGGACGGCACGACGGCCACCTCGGCGGAGGCGAGCAGCTCGCCCAGCTCGTCGTCGCCGACGCCGCTGACGAACCGGACCCGCTCGCCGAGCGCGAGCTCGCGCACCAGCTTCTCGGTGGGCCCGTCCTTCTGCGGCCGGCTGACCACGATGACGTGCACGTCGCGCTCGGTGGCGACCTTGGCGACCGCGCGCAGCAGCACGTCGACGCCCTTGATCGGCGCGTCCGCGCTGGCCATCGCGACGATCCGGCCGGGCACCCGCTCGGCGGCGGTGCCGCGCGGGTGGAAGACCCGGGTGTCGACGCCGAGCGGCAGGATCTCGATGTCGCGCGGGTCGACCTTGAAGTCCTTGACGATGTCGACCTTGGAGGAGTCCGACACGGTGAGCACCGGGCCGATCCGCCGGGAGACCTGGGCCTGCATGCCGACGAACCCGTACCAGCGGCGCTTGCCGAGGCGCTCCTTGACGCCCCGCGCGGCCTCCAGTTCGATCCGCCGGTCGACGCTGATCGGGTGGTGGATGCTGGTGACCAGCGGCAGCCCGAGCCTGGCGATGCCGAGGTTGCCGAGGCCGAGGACCTGGTTGTCGTGCGCGACGTCGAAGTCGCGGCGGCGCCGCTTGAGCTCGCGCAGCACCCGCAGGCTGAAGGTCAGCGGCTCGGGGAAGCCGCCGGTCTTCATGTGCGCGAACTCCAGGACGTCGACCCAGTCGCGGAACTCGCCGAGCCGCGGGGTGCGGAACGGGTCCTCGTCCCGGTACAGGTCCAGGCTGGGGATCTTGGTGAGGACGATCCCGTCGCGGTCCAGCTCCGGGTAGGGCTGGCCGGACAGGATCTCCACCGAGTGCCCGAGATCGGCCAGTTCGCGGCTCAGATGCCTGAGGTAGACGCCCTGGCCGCCGCAGTGCGGCTTGCTCCGATAGGAGAGCAGCGCCACCCGCAACGGATCGTCCGACGGCCCCGCTGCCTCACCCACGCCAGCCCCTGCCCACGCACCACTCCCGTCAGTCGCGGGACGCCGGGCGCAGGCGCACCGGCATTCCCTTGAGACCGTTGATGAAACTAGACCTTAGCCTGCGTACGTTACCGGTGAGTTCAATATTGGGCATTGTGTCCAAAAGTGTTTCGAAAAGCACAAGAAGCTCGAGACGGGCCAGATGGGCACCGAGGCAGAAATGCGGGCCTCCGCCGCCGAAGCCCAGGTGGGGGTTGGGGTCGCGGCCGACATCGAAGGCGTACGGATCGGCGAAGACCGACGCGTCGCGGTTGGCGGAGCTGTAGAAGACCACCACCTTGTCGCCCTCGGCGATCGTCCTGCCGCCGAGCTCGGTGTCGCGCGTGGCGGTGCGCCGGAACAGGTTCACCGGTGTCACCCAGCGGACGATCTCGTCGGCCGCGGTCCGGACGAGCGCCGGGTCGGCGCGCAGCCGGGCCCACTGCCCGGGATGCTCCAGCAGCGCCAGCATCCCGCCGGACGCGGCGTTGCGGGTGGTCTCGTTGCCGGCCACCGACAGCAGCATGATGAACAGCTCGAACTCGTCGCCGCTGAGCACCTCGCCCCCGGCGTCCGGCCGGAGCAGCCGGGTGACGATGTCGTCGCGCGGGTTCTCCCGCCGGTCGGCGGCCAGCACGTTGGCGTAGGAGTACAGCTCGGCCGCGGCGGCCTGCCCCTCCTCGGGCGTGCGCTGGAACTCCGGGTCGTCCCCGCCGATCAGGGTGTTGGACCAGTTGAAGATCTTCTCGCGGTCCTCCGGCGGGGCGCCGAGCAGCTCGCAGATCACATACAGCGGGAGCGGGGCGGCCAGGTCGCGGACGAAGTCGGCCTCGTCCCCCCGCTCCATCGCCTCGGCGACCAGCCGCCGGCAGATCTCCCGGATGTGCGCCTCCAGGGCGCCGATCGCGCGGGGCGTGAAGCCCCGGTTGACGATGCCCCGCTTGCGCGTGTGCTCGGGCGGGTCCTGGTTGAGCATCATCATCCGCTGGAGCGCGAGATGGTCCTCGGCGGGCTCGTCGAACAGCGCGAGCCGCGCGTGGGAGGAGAAGAGCTCGGGGTGGCGGGACACGTGGACGACGTCCGCGTGCCGGGTGACCGCCCAGAACGGCGGGTTGCCGCGCCCGGGGTCGCCGTGGTGGCGGTGGACGGGGTCGTGCTCGCGCAGCCAGGCGAGCTGCTCGTGCGGAATGCCGCCGCGCTCGTACACGCGGGGATCGGCCAGTTCGATGTCGGGGGTGGTCATCGCCGCAACCTCCTCGTCGGGCGGGTGCCGGAGACTGTCCGGACGGTCAGTCCCTCCGGGGCGCCGAGGGGGTGAAGCCTACGGGCAGCTCCTTCAGCCCGTTCACGAAGTTGGAACGCAGCCTGCGGGCGGTTCCGGCCGGGCGGATGTCGGGCATCCGGTCCAGGATCGTCTCGAAGATGATGTTCAGGTTCATCCGGGCGAGGTGGGTGCCCAGGCAGAAGTGCGGGCCGCCGCCGCCGAACCCGATGTGCGGGTTGGGGTCCCGTCCGACGTCGAAGCCGTAGGGGTCGGCGAAGACCCGCTCGTCGCGGTTGGCCGAGCCGTAGAACAGCACGACCTTGTCGCCCCGCTTGATCTGCTTGCCGCCCAGCTCGGTGTCCTGGACGGCGGTGCGGCGGAACAGGTTGATCGGGCTCACCCAGCGGACGATCTCCTCCACCGCGGTGGGCAGCAGGCTCCGGTCGGCCTTCAGCCGCTCCCACTGCTCGGGCCGCTCGAAGAGCGCCTGCATGCCGCCCGCGGTGGCGGTCCGGGTGGTCTCGTTCCCGGCGATCGACAGCATCACCACGAAGAGCTGGAACTCCTCGATGCTGATCCGGTCGCCGTTCTCGTCCGGCGCGAGCAGCTTGGTCACGATGTCGTCGCGCGGCGCGCTCTCCCGCTCGGCCGCCAGCTCGGCGGCCCAGCCCATGAACTCGGCGGCGAACTGCTCGGACTCGGCCCGGCCGCCGACGTAGTCGGGGTCGTTGAAGGCGACCAGCTTGTTGGACCAGTTGAAGATCTTCTCGCGGTCCTCCAGCGGTGCGCCGAGCAGCTCGCAGATGGTGTAGAGCGGCAGCGGCGCCGCGAAGTGCTCGACGAAGTCGCACTCGCCGAGGGTGGCCGCCTCGTCGATCAGCCGGTTGCAGATCCCGCGGATGTGGTCCTCCAGCCGCTTGATCATCCGGGGCGTGAAGCCCTTGTTGACCATGCTGCGCAGCTTGGTGTGGTCCGGCGGGTCCTGGAAGAGCATCATCATCCCGTACAGGGCGATGTCCTCGTCCTTGAACTCCTCGAACATCGCGGTCCGAGTGTGCGAGGAGAACAGCTCGGGCCGCCGGGACACGCGGATCACGTCCTCGTGCCGGGTGACCGCCCAGAAACCCGGCACGCCGTCGTTCGGGTCGGCGTGCCAGTGCACCGGGTCGTTGTCGCGCAGCCACTTGAACTGCTCGTGCGGGATCCCGCCGAGCTCGTAGACGCCGGGGTCGATGACGTCGATCCCGGGCGCGGTCTCCGGGGCCGTGGCCTGCTGCATCGTCGAGATCTCCTTCGTGCCGGTTCGTGCCGGGGCGGGGGGCGGACGGGCGGACGGGGCGGGACGGGCGTCGGGGATCAGTCGAAGGCGAGCGCGCCGGCGGCGCTGAAGCCCGCCGTCCCGGTCGACAGGGGCGGGCCGAGGGCCTCGGCGAGCCCGGCGGCGGTCCAGACGCCGTCGGTCCGCACCTGGTGGGCGACCGAAGGCGGGGCCATCACCCCGACCCGCCCGCCGTAGACGACGAAGACCTGGCCGGTGACCTGGTCGGCGGCGGGCGCGGCGAGGTAGGCGACGAGGGGGGCCACGTGGTCCACCGAGAGCGGGTCGGGGCCGTCCCCGGGGGCGGGGCCGAACACGCCCGCGGTCATGTTCGTGCGGGCGCGCGGGCAGATCGCGTTGACCCGCACCCCGTACCGCCCGCACGCCTGGGCGGTCGAGACGGTGAGGGCGGCGATGCCGCCCTTGGCGGCGGCGTAGTTCGGCTGGCCCGCGGCGCCCAGCAGGAACGCCTCCGACGCGGTGTTGACGATCCGGCCGTACACCGGGCCGCCGGTCGCCTTGGACCTGGCCCGCCAGTGCGCGGCGGCGTGCCGCGAGGTGACGAAGTGGCCCTTGAGGTGCACCCGGACGACCGCGTCCCAGTCGTCCTCGGCCATGTTGAAGAGCATCCGGTCGCGGGTGAAGCCGGCGTTGTTCACCACCACGTCCAGCCCGCCGAACTCGGTGAGCGCGGTCTTGACCAGGCCCTCCCCGGTCGCCCAGTCGGCGACGTCGCCGGGGTGCACGGCCGCCTCGCCGCCGGCCGCGGCGACCTCCTCGGCCACCGCGTGCACGGCGTCGCCGGGCAGGTCGTTCAGCACGACGCGGGCGCCGGCGGCGGCCAGCGCCAGGGCCTCGGCCCGGCCGAGGCCCTGGCCGGCGCCGGTGATGACGGCGACCTTGCCCGAGAGGCTCACATCCTGGTCGTTCACTGCCGTGCCTCCGAACCGACGAGCGTGATGACTGAGCGCTTGCTTGGTTAATACGTAGAACACGTTCTAACATGAGACTGGAGTCTCATCAAGGGTCTAGACGCGGGAGTGACATGGGTCGCACGGCGGCGTGACCCCGTGCGGCCGGGGGGTCACGCCGCGGTCAGCGCAGCGCGAAGCGGAGCGGGTCGCCGTCGCCGTCGCGGCGGGCCACGCCGCGGCGTTCGAGGGTGCGCAGGTGCGCGGCGGCCTCGCCCGCGGCCATCCGGCGCGAGCCCAGCTCCATCGACTCCCACGGGTGCCGCCAGCTCAGCCCGGCGGTGAGCTCCCAGAGCGTGCCGGGCCGCGCGGACAGCAGCGCGGTGATCTCCTCCAGCCGCTCCTCGTGGTGCCCGATGATCGCCTGGGCCCGCTCGGTGAGGCCGGTGAAGCGGTACTGGTGCGCGGGCAGCACCTCGCCGACGGTCATCGCAGCGACCCGGCCGAGCGAGCCGAGGAAGTCGCCGAGCGGGTCCACGTCCGGCAGGTCGTAGGGGTAGAGCCCGATGTGCGGGGTGATCCGGGGCAGCACGTGGTCGCCGGTGAAGATCCGGTCGCCGTCCTCCAGGTGCAGGCAGATGTGCCCGGGGGAGTGGCCCGGCGTCCAGATCACCCGGAGCTTGCGGCCGGGCAGGTCGACCAGGTCGCCGTCGGCCAGCTCGCGGTCGGGCCGGGCGGGCGGCTCGACGTGCTCGCGCTCGGCGAAGTCCGCCAGCTCGCCGGCGCTCGCCCCGGCGCGGCGCAGCGCGCCGCCCTCCCAGGTCCGGCCGGCGTCGGTGGCGACCGCGTCGTGGAACATCTGGACGATCTCGGCATCGGCCCGGTGCATGGCGATCCACGCGCCGGACGCCTCCCGCACCCGGCCGGCGAGGCCCGCGTGGTCGGGATGGAAGTGGGTGACCACCACGCCGCGCACGCCCGCCACGTCCAGCCCGAACGAGGCGAGCCCGTCGCGCAGCGCGGCCCAGGCGTCGTCGTGGTGCCAGCCCGCGTCGACCAGCACCGGGCCGTCCGGCGTCTCCAGCGCGTACACCAGCGTGTAGGCGAGGGGGTTCCCCGGGATGGGGACGGGAACGCTCCAGATCCCTCCCCCGAGGTCCTCCGGCTCAGGTCGCACGCGCGCTCCTCGGTGGTCGGTCGTCGGCGGTCAGATCTTCTCGAGGACGGTGGCCGACGACAGGGCGCCGCCGCAGCACATGGTGACCAGCGCGGTCCCGGCGTCCCGGCGCTCCAGCTCGTGCAGCGCGGTGGTGATCAGCCGCGCGCCGGTGGCGCCGACCGGGTGGCCGAGCGCGATGGCGCCGCCGTTCACGTTGACCCGGTCCATGTCCGGCCCGTGCACTGAGGCCCAGGACAGCACGACCGAGGCGAACGCCTCGTTGATCTCGGTGATGTCGATGTCGCCCATCGCCATCCCGGCCCGCGCGAGCACCCGCTCGGTCGACTGGACGGGACCGTCCAGGTGGTAGTACGGCTCGGAGCCGACCAGCGCCTGCGCCGCGATCCGGGCGCGCGGGCGCAGGCCGAGCGCGGCGGCCCGCTCCTGCGACATCACCAGGACGGCGGACGCGCCGTCGGAGATCTGCGAGGAGGTCCCGGCGGTGTGCCGGCCCTCGGGGCCCAGGACCGCCTTCAGCTTCGCCAGCCCCTCGGCGGTGGTCTCGCGGAGGCCCTGGTCGCGGGTGACGGTGCGGGTCTCGCCGGTCGGGGCGCCCTCGGCGTCCAGGACGGGCGCCTCGATCGGGGCGATCTCGCGGTCGAACCGCCCGTCGGCCCACGCCTTGGCGGCGCGCTGCTGCGAGCGGGCGCCGAACGCGTCGAGGTCGGCGCGGGTGATGCCGCGCCGCGCCGCGATCCGCTCGGCGGCCTCGAACTGGTTCGGCATGTCGATGGACCAGTCGTCCGGCCGCGGGTTGGCGGGCAGCACGTTGGTGCCGAGCGGCGCCCGGCTCATCACCTCGACGCCGCAGCCGATCGCCACGTCCACCACGCCCGCCGCGACCTGCGAGGCGGCCAGGTGCACGGCCTGCTGGGCGGAGCCGCACTGGGCGTCGATCGTGGTGACCCCGGTCTGCCAGGGCAGGCCCGCGTACAGCCAGGAGTACCGGCCGACGTGGCCGCCCTGCTCGCCCGCCTGCGTCACGCAGCCGGCGAAGACCTGCTCCACCTCGGCGGGGTCGAGGGCGGCGCGGTCCAGCAGCGCGCCGAGGGCGTGCGCGAGGACGGCCTGGGGCTTCAGGCCGGCCAGCCAGCCGTTGCGCTTCCCGAGCGGCGTGCGCACCGCCTCGACGATCACGGGGGTCCCCATGCGGTCTCCTTCTAGAACGTGATTCAGCTTCGACTGTAACGTGTTCTAATTTCGCGTGGAAGGGGGCGCCCGGCTCACGCGTAGCGGACCCGCAGCTCCTTGATCCCGTTCAGCCAGGCCGAGCGGAGCCGGCGCGGCTCGCCCGCCCTGGCGATCCGCGGCATCTGGTCGGCGATCGCGTCGAACATCAGCGCGATCTCCAGCCGGGCCAGGTTCGCGCCGATGCAGTAGTGCGCCCCGGTCCCGCCGAAGCCGA
This sequence comes from Actinomadura xylanilytica, assembly GCF_030283145.1. Taxonomy (GTDB): domain Bacteria; phylum Actinomycetota; class Actinomycetes; order Streptosporangiales; family Streptosporangiaceae; genus Spirillospora; species Spirillospora xylanilytica. The sequence continues at coordinate 1,477,605 of NZ_JASNWE010000001.1, read as the reverse complement.
GGTGCGGGTTGGGCGAGCGGGTGATGTCGAACCGCCCGGGACGGTCGAAGACGTCCTCGTCGAAGTTGGCCGAGCTGTAGTACATGGCCAGCCGGTCGCCCGCCCGGATCGGCACCCCGCCGAGCTCGGTGTCGCGGACGGCGGTGCGCTGGAACGCGGTGACCGGCGTCGCCCACCGGACCACCTCGTCGGCCATGCTCTCCGGCCGCTCGGCCTTGAAAAGCTCCCACTGCTCGGGGGCGTCCAGGAAGGCCATCATGCCGAGCGTGATCGCGTTGCGGGTGGTCTCGTTCCCGGCGACCGCGAGAAGGATCATGAAGTAGCCGAACTCGTCGTCGGTCAGCCCCCGCCCGTCGGCCTCGCCGCGGAGGTCGGCCTGCACGAGCTTGGTGACGATGTCGTGCGCCGGGCAGCCGCGGCGCTCCTCGGCCAGGCCCATCGAGTAGCCGATGATCTCGGCGGCGGCCAGCGCGGGGTCCACGTCGTACTCGGGGTCGTCGTAGCCGAGCATCTGGTTGGACCACTCGAACAGCCGGCGGCGGTCCCGCTGCGGCACGCCCATCAGCTCGGCGATCGCCTGGAGCGGCAGCTCGGCCGCGATCTCGGTGACGAAGTCGCCCTCGCCGCCTTTGCGCCGCGCCTCGTGGACGATCCGCGCGGCCCGCTCCTGGAGCGCGCCGCGCAGGCCGTTGATCACGCGCGGGGTGAAGCCGCGGGAGATGATCTGGCGCAGCCGGGCGTGCTGCGGCGGGTCCATGTGCAGGAGCAGGCTCGCGCGCTGGAGGTCGAGTTCCTCGGCGCCGAAGGACTCGTTGAACCGGATGACCGAGCCGTTGGCGTTGGCGGAGAACAGCTCGTGGTCGCGCGAGACCTCCTTGATGTGCGCGTGCCTGCTGATCACCCAGAAGCCGTCGTCGTCGAACCCGGTGCGCCCGCGCGGCTGCGCGTTCCACCAGGGCCGCCCGGTGCGGCGGAGCGCGGCGAACTCGGCGAGCGGGACCCGCTCGGCCAGCAGGTCGGGGCTGGAGAAGTCGAAGTCGGCGGGGACGGGGGGTTCGGCGAGGATCTCGGCGAAGGTCTCGGGCGCGGTCTCGGGTGCGGTGGTCACGGCACGCTCCTCCCGGTCGGCGTGGGGGATCGACCTCACCGTAGAACTCGTTTCACCGCGGCGGCAAGAGTAAATGAGACGCGAGTCTAATCACACGTCTTATTCAAGCGCTTGCTTGGCGATGGTGCCATCCACAGGCTTTTCATCAGGTGAAATGCAGGTGGCCGCCCCTGCTTTCATGGCAGGCTTCCGGACTCAAGAGGTACGGTCGTGAGCTTCGTCACGCCGGCTGGGGTGTTTGGCTAAAACGCGTTCTAGTCAGGTGGTGGTCGGCGGAGGCCGCGATGGGCCTTACCCTGCTCGTTACCTCGCGTCCATTCCCCACGCGCGCCGGAGCGTTCGCATGTTTCCAGACCAGGAGCAGCCGCCCTCCTTCGACGAGGAGTTCGTCAAGGGCGCCTCGTTCAAGGAGCCGTCCGCGCGCGAGCGGGCCCGCCCGCCCGGCCCGGCGCAGCGATGGCGCACCCGCCGCGCGCGCAAGCGGTGGCGCTCCCAGCGGACGCGCCCGCGGTCGGGCGGCGGAGCCGTCCGGGGGCAGCGGGATCCGGACCACGCCAGGGCCGTGGTCAAGGTGGCCGCCGGTGTCGTGGTGCTGCTGGCGATCTCCACCGCGCTGTGGTGGTTCAACTCGGGGCCGGGCACGGGCCCGCTGCCCTAGACCGCTTCACCTGGGGATCTGTACGCGCAGCTCCGCGTAGGCGGGTACCAGTACGCGGGACGAGGCCCGGCGCGACACCACGCGGTACGGGCGGCCGGCGGCGAGCAGCGTCTCCAGCATCCGGGCGACCTGCGTGCGGGCCACCGCGGCGCCCAGGCACAGGTGCCGGCCGCCGCCGAACCACAACTGCCGGGTCTCGGGCACGTACTCGCGGGTGATGTCGAACGGGCCCGCGCCATTGGTGGCCAGGTAGGTCAGCAGCAGGATCCGGTCGCCCGCGCGGAGCGTCCGCCCGTCCACGGTGGTGTCGCCGGCCACGTGCCGGCCGATCACCGGCGCGGGGGTGGAGACGCGCAGGCCCTCGCGCACCGCGTTCGCCATCAGCCCGGGGTCCGCGAGCAGCGCCCGCTGCTGCCCGGTGTCGTGCAGCAGCGCGGCGGTCCGGACGGTGCCGGACGCGCCGGTCTCGGTGCCCGCGATGACCAGCAGCGTGGCCAGTCCGCGGGTGAGCGGCAGGCCGAGGTCCATCTCGCGGCAGCGGCCGAGGAGGGTGTCGGGCCCGGCGGTGCGGTAGCCCTCGTCCACGCCCGTGGTGAGCTCGGTGACGATGGCGCGGGCCCGGGCAAGGGTCCCGGGGGCCAGCACGGTCGAGGCCGCCGTGCCCATCGCGAGCCCGGCCAGCCGCTCGCCCGCCGCGAAGACGTCGCGGTAGGCGGCGTCGGGACGGTCCGCGGGGAGGCCGAGGAGGTCGGCGACCAGCCGTCCGGCCAGGACGCGGGCGGCATCGGCCACGTCGGCGGTCACGCCCGCGGCGAGCCGCGCGGCGAGCGCCTCGTGGTGCGGTCCCTGGGACCGCGCCACCAGCGCCCGCGCGCTGTCCTCGGTGAACAGGTCGCGCGCCCGGGTGCGGATCTCGGCGTGCCGGGCGCCGCCGAAGAACTGCGCCATCTCGTCACCGAAGAGCTGGGTCCACAGATGGCCGACGCCGCCCTCGCCGGCCATCGTGAAGTGCGCGTGGTCGTTGAGCACCCGGCGGGCCAGCACCGGGTCGGTCACGACCCAGCCGAGCCGCGGCACCCGGACGATCGGCCCGGTGTGCCGGGCCGCCTCCAGCAGCGCGTACAGGCCCCTGTTGCCGCGCCACAGGAGCCGTCGCTCGTGCCGGGCCGCCGCGTTGATCTCTGTCCTGGTCACCAGGTGATTCTCGTCCCAGGGCGGGGCGGCCGGAACCCCCGAATGACTCAAATGCGGATGAGTGGTGTACTCACCACCATTCAGGTATCAACACCCGTCTGGATTACGTAGGGTCGCCCTGTCCGGGGCGGGCCTGCTCGGCCAGCCTGATCCAGGACGGCGCGGCACCGGCGGCGCCGCGACACCAACCGGGGGACAGCAGTCCATGAGAGCCCGCATCACCGCGGTCGCGGCGCACCTGCCCGAACGTGCGGTCACCAGCGCCGAGGTGGAGGCCCGGGTCGCCGCCGAGAGCGGCGGCTACCGGCCGTCCCCCACCATCGTCGAGCGGATGACCGGCATCCGCGCCCGGCACGTCATGCGCGACGACGAGCAGGCGTCCGACCTCGCCGTCGCCGCCGCCCGCACCGTGCTCGCCGAGCGCGGCACCGCCCCCGCCGGGCTGGACCTGCTGATCTTCGGTTCGGCGTCGCAGGACCTGATCGAGCCCGCCACCGCGCACATCGTCGCCGCCAAGCTCGGCGCCGCCTGCCCGGTCTTCGACGTCAAGAACGCCTGCAACAGCTTCCTCAACGGGCTCCAGCTCGCCGACGCGCTGATCCGGACCGGGCAGCATGAGCGGGTGCTGGTCTGCACCGGCGAGAGCCCGTCCCGCGCGATCCGCTGGACGGTGCGCGACCGGGCCCAGTTCGCCGACGCGTTCGCCGGCTACACCCTGTCGGACGGCGGCGCGGCGATGCTCGTCGAGGCCGCCCCGGACGGCGGGATCTTCTACCGCGACTTCGCCGCCGTCTCCACCGCCTGGGCCGTCGGCACGCTCCCGGCGGGCGGCTCGATGCACCCGCGCGACCCCGACCGCACCTACTTCAGCGGGGACGGGCGGCGGCTCAAGGACGCCTTCCTCGCGCACGGCCCGGAGATCTTCGTCACCGCGTTGGAGAAGACCGGCCTGAGCTGGGACGACTTCGCGGTCATCGGCGTTCACCAGGTGACGATGCCCTACCTGGAAGTGCTGCGGTCGGTCCTCGGCATCCCGGCGGAACGGCTGGTGGTGACGCTTCCCGAGCACGGCAACCTCGCCTCGGCGACGCTGCCGTTCCAGCTCGCCACCGCCGTCCGCGAGGGGCGCTGCGGGCCGGGCGACCGGGTCGCGCTCATCGGGCTCGCCGGCGGCGTGAGCCTCGGCGTCGTCATGGCGCAGCTATGAAGGGGGACGCGATGAACCTGTGGGTCGTCGTCCCCGCCTACAACGAGGAGCGCTCGATCGGCGGCACGCTGCGCCGCCTCGCCGAGCAGACCGACGCCGGGTTCACCGTCGTCGTGGTCGACAACCTCAGCACCGACGGGACCGTCGGGGCCGTCCGGGCGTTCGCCGCCGAGCACCCCGCGCTCGACCTGCGGCTCGTCGGGGAGATCGAGAAGGGCACCGGCGCCGCCGCCGACACCGGATTCCGGCACGCCATCGCCGCCGGGGCCACCCACGTGGCCCGCACCGACGCCGACTGCCTGCCGCACCGCGGCTGGATCGCCGCGGTGAAACGCGCGTTCGGCGACGGGCTCGACCTGGTCAGCGGGCCGCTGCGGCCCCGCACCGACGAGTTCCCGCTGAAGCTGTGGGAACGGCGGCTCCTGCCGTCGGTCATCACGGTCGCGGCGCTGTTCGGCAGGTTCCGGCCCGGGAACCAGAACCCCCTCTACCTCGGCCCGTACGTGATGATGCCCGGCTGCAACGTCGCGATCACCGCCGTCCTGTACGAGCGCGCCGGGGGCTTCCCGCGCACCCGGATCGAGGACGTCCACGAGGACCGCGCGCTGGTCAACCAGGTGCGCCTGCTGACCGCCGCGTACGGGCTCCGCAAGGACGTGGTCGTGCACGGATCGGTGCGGCGGCTGCGCGCGTACGGCCTGATCGGCACCCTCGGCTGGTACGCCGACCACCGGCACCGCCCCGACATCGTGGACATTCGGTGACCCCGATGGGCTGGGAGCGGCGGCTCTACCTGGCCGCGCACCCCGTGGCGTATCCGCTGCTGCGCGGCCTGGCGCGGCGCGGCCCGGTCGTCCGCGTCCCGGGCGTCGGCGTGGTGGTGAACGACGCGGCGCTCGCCCGCGAGGTCCTGATGGACGGCGAGACGTTCCGCAAGGACGGGCCGGGCTCGCCCGGCGAGCTGTGGACCCCGGTGCTCGGGCCGTCGGTGCTGCTCAACATGGAGGGCGACGCGCATCGGGCGCTCCGTGGCCGCCTCGCCGAGCTGTTCACGCCCCAGTACGCCCAGGAGCTGTGCGCCCGCGTGCTCGCCGAGCCCCTCGCCCGGCTCGCCGGGCGGCTCGGTCGCGGCGAGTCCGTCGATCTCGTCGACACCGTGCGGGTGCTCGCCGGAACGGTGATCGGCGAGGTCATCGGGCTGGAGGCCGGTCCGGGGGCCGGGGCGGAGGCGGTGTACCGCGATCTCTTCGAGCAGGGGGAGCGGATCGTGTCGATGATCTCGCTGCGCACCCGGCGGCTCTCCCCGGACCAGGTGCGCCGCGCCCGCGCGGTGCTCGACCCGCTCGGCGACATCGCCGCCAAGGCGTACGCGTCCGGCGCCGAGCACACCGTGATGGGCCGGATGCGGACGCTCGGCCTGTCGGAGGACGAGGCCCGCGGCGCCGCGGGCGCGTTCTTCCTCACCGGCACCGAGACCGTCGCGACGCTCGTGCCGCGGCTCGTCGCGCTGCTGCACGACTCAGGGCAGGCCGGACGCGTCGCCGCGTCCCCCGACCTGCTCGACCGGGCCATCGAGGAGGCCATGCGGGTCGCGACCCCGACGCCCGTCATGCTGCGCAGCGTCCACCGGCCCGCGCGGGTCGGCGGCGTCGCGATCCGGGCCGGCGAGCGGGTGCTGATCGCCACGCACAACTGCTGCCGCGCGTACGGCCCGTTCGACCTCGACCGGGCCCACCCGCCCGAGCTGCGGCGGCTGTGGTTCGGCGCCGGGCCGCACTTCTGCCTCGGCTACCCGCTCGCCATGGCGGAGGTCCGGACGGTGGCGCGGACCCTGCTCGCCGCCGCACCCCTGACGATCACCCGGCGGTCGGCGGCGCGCGGCGTGCTGATCCCGACCTACGCCCGGCTGGACGTCCGGCGTGCGGGGGAGGCGGCGTGACGCTCGTCCGGCGACTCCTCGATCAGGCCGCCCGCACTCCGGGCGCGGTCGCGCTCGTGGCCGGTGACGGCGCCGAGCTGACGTACGGCGAGCTGCGCCGCCGGGTCCTCGCCGTCCGGCGCGGGCTGCTGTCGGTGGGGCTCGCGCCCGGCGACGGCGTGCTGTTCTCCGTCCGGCCGTCGCCGGAGTCCCTGGTGCTCGCGCTCGGCGTGGTGGCGTCGCGGGGCGTGGTGGTCTTCGCCGACCCGGGCGCCGGGCCGGAGATGTTCACCGCCCGCCTCCGTCTCGCGCGCCCGCGCTGGTCGGCTGCCGAGTCGGTGCTGTACGCGGGCAGCCGCCTGCGCCCCGTCCGCGCGTACGCCCGGCGCAGGGGACTGCTGCTCCCCAACCTGGCCCGCATCTCGACGGACCTGCGGCACCTGTACGTGGGGCGGTGGCTGCCGGGGGTGCCGCGCGGCGCGCTGCCGTTCGCGCGCCTCGCCCAGGGGGACGCGCCGGAACCGGACGACGTCGGCGACCCGGACGCGCCCGCCGCCGTGATCTTCACGTCCGGGACGACCGCGCACCCCCGCGCCGTCGTCCACACGCAGGCGTCGCTGGCGACCGCGCTCGACCTGTTCCGGACGCGGCTGCCGCTCGGGCCGGGCGACGTCGTCCACACCGACCAGCTCATGCTCGGCCTGCCGACGCTGATCTCGGGGGCCCGCTGGTCGATGCCGCCGCTGTCGTGCTCCCCGGCGGGCTTCGCCGCGCTGCTCGCCGAACGCGGCGCCACCCACACGTTCTGCGTGCCCGCGCACCTCGCCGACATCCTGGACGCCGCGCCCCGGCTCCCGGACACGCTCCGCCACGTCCTGCTGGGCGCGGCCCCGGCGCCCGCCGGGATCCTGCGCCGCGCCATGGCCGCCGCGCCGTCCGCCGAGGTGCTGTCGGTGTACGCGATGACCGAGATCCTCCCCGTCGCGATCGCGTCGGCGGAGGACAAGCTCGCGCACACCGCGTCCGGTGCCGGAGGCGACCTGCTCGGCGCGCCGCTCACCGGCGCCGCGTTCGCGCCCGACGGCGAGCTGCTCCTGTCCGGGCCCGGCCTCTGCCGCGGCTACCTGGGCGACGAGCCGTTCACCGAGCTGCCCACCGGCGACCTGGCCCGCCTCGACGGGCACGGGCGCCTCGTCCTCATGGGGCGCAAGAAGGACATGCTGATCCGCGGGAAGTTCAACCTCTACCCCGGCCTGTACGAGCCCGCCATCGCCGCGCTCGACGGCGTCGCAGAGGCCGCCTATGTCGGCGTCCCCGACCCGGTCACCGGCGACGAGGAGGTGGTCCTCGCCGTCGTCGGCGACGCGTCCGGCCTCGCCCGGCGGCTGCCCGCCGTGATCGACCACGACGCGCTGCCCGACCGGATCGTCGAGCTGCCCGCGCTGCCCCGCTCGGGCCGGGGCCGCAAGCTCGACCGCGACCGGCTCCGCGGACTGGTGACCCGATGAGGATCGCGGTGACGGGCGCGTCCGGCTTCGTCGGCGGCGCGGTGTGCCGCGCGCTCGCCGCGCACGGCGCCGAACCGCTCGCCTACGGGCGCCGCCCCGAGGTCGCGCCCGGCCACCTCGCCGGAGCGCCCTACCGTCCATGGGACCTGGCCCGGGGCCGGCTGCGCGACGCGCCCGACGTCGACGCGGTGATCCACTGCGCGGGCAGCGTCACCGACTGGGGCCCGGCCGCCGGGTTCTTCGCCACCAACCTGACCGGCACCCGCAACGCCCTCGCCTCGTTCCCCGGGGCGCGCTTCGTGCACGTCAGCACGGCCAGCGTGTACGACCCGTTCCTGCCCACCGTGATGGCGGCCGAGGACGAGGGCCCCGCCCGCCGTCACCTCAACGCCTACGGCGCGTCCAAGGCGGCGGCCGAACGCGCCGTCCGCGCCGCCGGACGCGAGGCGGTCATCCTGCGCCCGCACGCCGTCTACGGGCCCGGCGACACCACCCTGCTGCCGCGCGTCCTGTCGGCGGTGCGCGGTCCGGTGCTGCCCGCCGTGGGGGGCGGACGGCAGCGGATCAGCCTCACCTCGATCACCAACCTCGTCCAGGCGTGCCTCCTCGCCGCCCGGGGACCGGTCGGGTCCGGCGTCTTCAACGTCGCCGACGCCGCCCCGGTGAGCCTCGACGAGGCGTTCCGCGCGATCCTCGCCGAACGCGGCGTCCGGGCCCGTCCCGTCTACCTGCCGCTGCGCGCGGCCCGTCCCGTCGCCGCCGCGGTCGAGGGCGCGTTCCTCCTGGCCCGCCGCCGCGAACCGCCTCGCCTCACCCGCTACGCCATCGCCCAGCTCGCGGTCGAGCGCACCCTCGACATCACCGCCGCCCGCGACACCCTCGGTTACGACCCCGAGGAGACCTCCTTCAGAGGTGCCGCCGACTGGTAGGCATTTTCACAGCCTCGCCCACACCACGGCGCCGGACGCCCCGTCCAGCCAGGCCCGCCCGACGGTCCCGAGGTTCACGTACGCGACCCGTCCGGACTCCCCGATCGCCACCCGCCGCACCACCCCGGACGTCCCGGCGGGGGCTCCCGCTAATGCCCGCCGGACCTGTCCGATGGCTTCGCTCTCGTCTCCGGTCACTCCGCCCGCGCCGGAAGTGCGCGTGGTGTCGGGCGGCTCGACGTCCCAGGCGTACAGATCCATTGATTTCATGGAGTGTCGTGAACGCATGACACCAGTCAGCCGGACGCGGACGGCGGAAACCAGGGTCCAGCGGCCCACTCGACCTGGCCGTACTCGGTCAGCCCGCTAGGGTCGCCGTGTGACCGATCCAGGTATCGATCTCCAGGGACTGCTCGACGACGCCGACCGTGACGGGATCGCCAAGCACGTGACTTTCGGGCTCGTCCACGATGGGCGGCCGAGCACGCTGAGCCCGGAGCACAGCGCGTCCCGATGGCTCGATCCGGCGGACGCCCGCGAGTCCGGCGTCACCGACGGGACGGCTCAGGTCATCCGTGCTTGGTACCGTGCCACCCGTGATCGAGAACGACGGGCCGCAGGCCGTCCGGCCGGACGGTCCCTGCCGGGTGACCCTGCGTCCGCTCGCCGGCCATGACCAGGATGAGTTCCTCGATCTGGTCGGTGTCAGCGCCGACCTGCACCGCCCGTGGGTGTCTCCGCCCTCCACCCCGCGGGAGTTCCGGACCTACCTCACGCGATACGAGCAGCCCGACGAGGAATCGCTCTTGGTCTGCCTGGGCGGCACCGGGGCCATTGCCGGAATGGTCAACATCAACAGCATCATTCGCGGACGCTTCCAATCCGGTTCTCTCGCCTACGCGGCCTTCGCTCCCACGGCCGGGCAGGGCTACATGTCCGAAGGACTCGACCTGGTGGTGCGCCATGCCTTCGAGCGGTTGCGGCTCCACCGGCTGGAAGCGCAGATCCAGCCCGAGAACCATGCCTCGCTGAAACTGATCGAACGAATCGGCTTCCGCTATGAGGGCTACTCGCCCGATTTCCTGTTCATCGACGGCGCCTGGCGGGACCACGAACGGTGGGCCATCACCAACACGATGACCGGCATCGTCCCCGCAGAACCGCACCCCACCCAGCCCGAACGCTGAGCCGTCCCACCGACCGGGCGGGGCCGGCGAACTGATCGACCGCAACCGGCGTCGAATGTCCCGAAAGTCGTCCACCGGGCATAAGGGGCAGCGTCCATGGAGAACTCCTCCGTCATCCGTTCAGAACACGCTTGGCTCGTCCAGGCCGGATTAGTCCTGCTCGGGGTGGCGGCGCTCGGTTATCTGCTCTTTTCTGGGCCGGGCGAGGTCGAGATCTCCTCCACTCAGAAGGTCACCTGCGAGTCCGTGTCCATGGCCAACTTGCGGCCCGCCTGGTCGGGAGCCCCCGAAGCGGCGGCTCTGGCGGACGCTGAGATGCGGTGCGCAGGACGGCAGATCAAGCGCCTGGGCTGGTCGGTGCCCGTGGGGGTGGTGACCGCCGTGCTCGGGGCCTCGACGGTGGCGGGACGGCGGCGGCTGGAGGGGCACGCCGGCCGCTCGGCCTGATCCGACCCCGCTTCGATGCCACCGTGTGTAGCGTCGCGATGACACTGCGGACGGAAAGAGTGATCATGGGCAAGCACGGAGACCGGCGTGAAGGCGACTCCCATCAGCCGGGCAAGCCGATCCCGCCGCCGGAGAAGGACGAGAAGGGCAAAGGCCGCGGTAAGTGACCATGGCGCCCTTGGTACCGCAGGGCGCGGGGGTCGGTGCGCGGATCGATGCCTTGGCCGACCTGCTGGAGGGCAGGGGCGATCTGGCCGGGGCGGACGTTCGGCGGGCGTTGCACGCGGCCCCACGGCATCTGTTCGCGCCCGCGCGGGGGTGGTGCGCGCCCGACGGTCCGGGGGAGCGGCATGTCATCGATCGTGATGCTGATCCTGATGGCTGGTGGGCGGGGGTCTACGCGGACGCGTCGATCGTCACGCAGGCTGCCGACGGTGCGGGGGATCCGGCCGCGGGCGTCGACGAGGCGACCTCTTCCCTGTCGGCGCCGGGTGCGGTCGTCGCGTTCCTGGAGCTGCTGGGCGTCCGGGCCGGGGACCGGGTCCTCGAGATCGGGACGGGGACGGGATGGACGGCCGCGCTTCTCACGACGCTCGGTGCCGAGGTGACCACGGTCGAGGTCGATCCCCGGCTCGCCGAGACCGCGGCCCGCAACCTCGACGCCGCCGGGGTCGGGGCGCGGCTCGTCGGCGGCGACGGGGCGGCCGGTGAGCCCGGCGGTGCTCCCTATGACCGGGTGCACGTCACGTGCGGCGTGACCACGGTTCCGTACGCGTGGGTGCAGCAGACGCGGCCCGGCGGGCGGATCGTCCTGCCGTGGATGCCCGAGTTCGGCGACGGGCACAAGGTGCGGCTGACGGTCACCGGGGACGGCCGCGCGATCGGACGGCTGCACGGCGCCGCGGACTTCATGATGCTGCGGGCCCAGCGGACGGTGCTCCCCGGTGCCCCGGACGGTGAGGTCGTGGAGTCGGTGACCCGGCTCGATCCCCGCGTGGTCGCCCATGCCGGTGTCGCGGTGGCCGCGGACGTGCCGGACGTCATGGGCGGTGAGCGCGACGAGGGCGGCGACCGTTGGCTGGTGCTGGCCGATGTGGCGGGGACCTCGTGGGCCCGCTGCCGGGTCGGTGCGGGTGAGCACGCGGTGTCGCAGGCCGGGCCGCGCCGGTTGTGGGACGAGGTCGCCGCCGCCTGCCTGCGGTGGATCGAGCGGGGGCGCCCGGGGCGTTCCCGGTTCGGGATGACCGTGGGGCCGGAGGGCCAGGACGTGCGGGTCAGGCGCGGATGATCTCGGGGCCGGCGGCGGCGAGCTCGGCGGCGGCCTCGGTGTCCAGGGCGGTGTCGGTGATGAGCAGGTCGATGTCGGAGAGGTCGCCGAAGCGGACCAGGTAGTCGTTGCCGACCTTGGTGTGGTCGGCGAGCAGCACCCGGCGCCGGGACGAGGCGATCATGGCCCGCTTCACCGCGGCCTCGGCCTGGTAGGAGGTGGTCAGGCCGCGCTCGGCCGAGACGCCGTTGGTCGCCATGAACGCGACGTCCACCCACAGGTCGGCCAGCGGGCGCAGCACCCAGTCGTCGACGGTGGCCAGGGTCCGGCCGCGGACCCGGCCGCCCAGCATGATCACGTTGAGGTTGGGGCGGGTGGCCAGCACCGAGGCGTGCGGCGGGGAGTTCACCACGACGGTCAGCTCGCGGTCGAGGGGCAGCAGCGGGACGAGCCGCGCGGTGGTGGTGCCGGCGTCGATGATGATCGACCCATCGGCCGGGACCTCGGCCAGCGCGGCCTTGGCGATGCGCTCCTTCTCCTCGGTCAGCACCACGTCCCGCGCCGACAGCGCGGGCTCGAACCCGAGGCGTTCGATCGGGATGGCGCCGCCGTGGACGCGGCGCACCTGGCCGGCCTTCTCCAGCACGGTGAGGTCGCGCCGGATCGTCTCGGTCGTCACCCCGTACTCGTCGGCGAGGGCGACGACGTCGACCCGGCCGTCCGCGCGGGCCCGCGCCAGTATCGCCTGCTGCCGTTCCTCGGCGTACACGCGCCCCACCCCCGTCTGTCCGCTCGCCGCCTCAGGGGGCGGTCTTGCGCACGCTCACGCTGTCACGTTCTGTGCAGCCGGATGGTAGCCGGGTGAACGCGATGTTGCCCGCGGTGTCGGCCCGCGCGGCGCGCAGCGCGTTCCGGCAGGACGGGTCCGCGACCGTGGCGACGATGACGAAGATGCTGCCGACGTCGCGGCGGCCCGCGCCGATGCGGGGGATCGTCAGGTTCCACCGGCCACCGGTCACCCGCACCGGCCCGCTGTGCGCGGCGTAGTACCGGCCGTCCTCGGCGTAGACGAAGAAGCGCAGCTCGTCGTGGCGGAGATTCCCGGCCGTGCCGGTGAGCCTGACGCCGTTCTTGCCCGCGACCTGGGCGCGCTGGCCGGGGGAGGTGATCGTGACGGGGGACGAGGCCGAGGGCGAGGCGGCCATCGGGGACGGGGTCAGGGGCGGCGGCCGGTCCCCGGTAGTGCCGGGGGACGGGGCACCGGACCGGGCGCCGCGGGCCGGGGTGTCCTCACCGGACGAGGACGCCACCGCCTGCGCGGCGAGCAGCAGGACGCAGACCACGATCACCGACCAGCCGACCAGGCGGCCGGTCCGGGGGCGGGCGCGCCGCTTGGGCCGCCCGTGCGCCGGGCGGCTCATCCCGGGGCCTCCAGCCTGATCCCGACCCCCCGGACGGTGTGCAGGTAGCGGGGGGCCGCCGCGGTCTCGCCGAGCTTGCGGCGCAGCCACGACAGGTGGACGTCCACGGTCTGGTCGTTGCCGTAGGGCTGCCGCCAGACCTGCGCGCGCAGCTCGGACCGCGAGACCACCTCGCCGGGCCGCGCCGCCAGGTAGGCCAGCAGGTCGAACTCGCGCCGCGACAGCTCCAGCGCGTGCCCGTCCAGGAACGCCTCGTGCCGGACGAGGTCGATCCGCAGCCCCGCGACCGTGAACGCGGTGGGGTCGCCGCCGGCGCCCCGGGCGCGGCGCAGCACCGCGCCGAGCCGCGCCTCCAGCTCCCCCATGGTGAACGGCTTGACCAGGTAGTCGTCGGCCCCCGCGTCGAGCAGCCGGACGATCTCCCGCTCGCCGTCGCGGGCGGTGACGACCAGCACCGGGGCGGACGAGATGGCGCGGATCATCTTCAGCAGCTCGAAGCCGTCCAGGTCGGGCAGCCCGAGGTCCAGGACGACGGCCTCGGGCGGTTCGGCCGACACCTCCTGGAGCGCCTTCCACGCCTCGGCGACGCTGCGCACCGAGTGGCGGCGCTCGGACAGGTCGCGCACCAGCGCCGTGCGGACCTCGATGTCGTCCTCGACGACCAGGATGCGCACCATCAGCGGCGGGGGAGGATGCGCCGGACGGCGGCGGCCACCGAGACGAGGGTGAACGCGGCGACGCCGAACCACAGGGCGTGCGCGCCGAACCAGGGGACGGCCGCCGCCGTCCCGCCGGCGCCCGTCGCGACCCCGCCGAGGGGGAACCCGTCGTACATCGGCTACCACTTCCTTTCGCTGTTCAGGGCCGCCTCGCAGAACGCCCTGAGCTGGGCCGCCTGGAGGAACAGGTCGAAGGCCGTCTCGACGACCACCAGTGCGGCGAGGGCCATCTGGACCGGGCCGCGGTCCCGGACGGTGACGGCCCGCTCGACCATGAAGACCGCGGTCGCGCCGGTCCAGACCGGGCTGATCCGGACTCCGCCGGTGACCAGCAGCGACCAGCCGAGCGAGACCAGGTAGACGGCGATCACGGCGAGGCCGAGCAGGGCGGTGAGCTGCCGCCCCCAGTAGCGGCGCGTGACGGGCGTCCAGCCGTAGTCGGCCAGGTTCTCCAGCGCGCCCCGCTTCCAGCGCAGCCGCTGCCGGAACAGCGCCCGCCAGGTCGGCATCACCTCGGTCGCCAGGGTGCACTCGCGCGGGCAGACGATGCGCAGGCCGAGATGCAGGATCGCGAGGGTCAGCTCGTTGTCCTCGGTGAGCACCCGCACGTCGTAGACGTGCGGGCCGCCGGGCAGCCGGCCGGCCGCGCGCGCCGCCACCACCTCGCGCAGCGTCGCGGCGCGGAACAGCGCGGCGGTGCCGGTCAGGACGAGCGCCCTGCCGTCCAGCCTGCGGACGTCGCGGGCGTAGCGGGCGTACTCGTTGCGCTGGAGCATGCCCGGCAGCCCGCCGCCGGGCTTGCCGGAGAACGTCCCGCCCACCGCCGCGTACCGGCCGGACGCCAGGTACGCCAGCCCGTGCCGGACGAAGCCGGGGTCGAGAGCGGAGTCGGCGTCCATCACCAGGACGGCGTCGTCCGGTCCGCAGCCGGGCAGCAGGCGGTCGAGCACCTGGTTGAGCGCGCCCGCCTTGCGGTGCCGGTTCCTGCGCGTCTCCACGATGTCGGCGCCGCACAGATGCGCGTACGCGGCGGTCTCGTCGGTGCAGTTGTCGGCGATGACGGTGATGTGGTCCGGCGGCCTTTCCTGGTGCCTCAGCGACGCCAGCGTCTCGGCGATCTGGCCGGTCTCGTCGCGGGCCGGGATCAGCGCGAGCACCCGCATTCTCGCGGGGTCGGCCGCGGGCAGGCCCCGCTTGCCGTCCCTGGCGTGGCGGTGGCGTCCCGGCGCCGGCAGCGACATTTCCCTCTCCATTCCCCATGGCCTCTGACCGCCATTCAAGCCAATCGCGCCGGACCTCGCGCTGATGCGTGCAATAAGCAATTCTTAAGAAGTCTTATGGTGGCCGCCGGGCGGTCTCCGGGACCGCTCCCGGTGCTCGCTGGACGAGGCGGTGGTGCGCAGCCACACCCCGATGTGGGCGCCGCCCAGCACCGACCGGTCGACCCGGATCTCGCCGCCGGTCGACTCGGCCAGCCGCCGGACGATGTCCAGCCCGAGGCCGGTCGAGCCGCCGCCGCTGCGCCCGCGCTCGGTCATCGCGGCGGGGTCGGCGATGCCCGGCCCCGCGTCCGACACCAGGATGCCCGCGCGGTCCCGGCCGGCCTGGAGGGTGACGGCGAACGCGGCGCCCTCGGGCGTGTGGTGGAAGACGTTGCCGAGCAGCGCGTCGAGCCCGGCCGCCAGCTCGCCGCGCTCGACCGGGACGTCGACCTGATGGTCCGGGCAGGTCAGGTGCCAGCGGCGGGCCTGGTCGTCGGCGAGCGCCGACCAGTACCCGACCCGCTCCCGCACCACCTCGGCGGCGTCGCACATCGCCGGGCCGGCCTCGTCCTCGGACCGCCGGGTCATCCAGATCACCTGGTCGACCTCCTGCTCCAGCCGGGCCAGCGCGACCCGGGCCGGGGCGGTCGCCGCGTCCACGCCGAGCCGGTCCACGTTGAGCCGCAGCACGGTCAGCGGGGTGCGCAGCCGGTGCGACAGGTCGGCGGCCAGCCGCCGTTCGGCGGCGATCCGCCAGGTCACCCGCTCGGCGACGGTGTTGAACGCGATCGCCGCGTCCTGGAGCTCGGGCGGCCCCTCCGGCTCGATCCGCACCCGCATGTCGCCGGCGCCGAGCCGCGCGGCGGCCTCGCCCAGCCGCCGCGCCGCGCCGACCACCCGGGCGCCGAGCCGGTCGGCGGTGAGGATCGAGAACGCCACCAGGAGCAGGCTGACCGTGCCCATCACCGCCCACGCCGTCAGCACGCCGGGCGGGAACGTGTCCTCGGGCACCCGGACCTGCGCGACGGCCCCGCCCGGGACGGCCTGGAGCACGATCCGCCCGCCCGGCGAGCCCGCCCCGGTCTCGGTCGGCAGGCTCCGGCCGCGGGCGGCGGCCAGCGCCCTCGGCGGGGCCGGGGGACCGCCGCCGGCCGTCCCGCCGTCCGGGAAGACCACGACCGCACGGCCGCCCGGCCCGGCGTTCAGGGCGGTCACGCCGCGTTCGACCGCGGCGCGGTCGGCGGGCGCCGCCGCGGCCACCGCGACCGCGGCGCCGAGCCGTCGCTGGGCCTCGATCACGCTCCGGTCCCGGGCCAGTTCGCGGACGAGCAGCGCGCTCGGGACCAGAGTGCCGAGCGCGATCATCGTGGTCACCGCCAGGGAGACCAGGGCCAGCGTGCGCCGCATCCCCGCGTCAGCCTTCCCGCACCGTGGCGCCCGCCGCCGCGGCCGTCCGCGCCTCCTCGGCGGACGCCGCCGCCAGCGCCCGCCCGGCCAGCCGCTCGCACCCGGCGAGATCGTGCCGGGCCAGCGCGTCCCGGACGGGGGGCATGCTCCGCGCCGACATCGACAGCCGCCCGACGCCGAGACCCGCCAGGACGGGCGCGAGCAGCGGATCGCCCGCG
This sequence comes from Actinomadura xylanilytica, assembly GCF_030283145.1. Lineage (GTDB taxonomy): Bacteria > Actinomycetota > Actinomycetes > Streptosporangiales > Streptosporangiaceae > Spirillospora > Spirillospora xylanilytica. The sequence continues at coordinate 1,461,155 of NZ_JASNWE010000001.1, read as the reverse complement.
GCCTCGCCGCACACGCCGACGCTCTTGCCCGCGGCCAGCCCCGCCCGCGTGCACATCGCGATGAGCCGCAGCAGGGCGGGCTGCCAGGGATCGAGGAGGTCGGGCAGGTCACCGCCCTGCCGGTCGGCGGCCAGGGCGTACTGGCCGAGGTCGTTGGTGCCGATGCTGAGGAACCCGGCGACGCGCAGCAGCGCGGCGGCGCTCAGCGCGGCGGCCGGCACCTCCACCATCACCCCGGCGCCGGGCAGCCCGTGCCGCGCGGCCCGTCCGGCGAAGTCCGCCGCCTCGCCCGGCGTGGAGATCATCGGCGCCATCACCGCGACCCGCGCCGCGGTCCCCTCGGCGGCGAGCACGATCGCCTCGAGCTGGGTCTCCAGCACCTCCGGACGGAGCCGGACGGTGCGGAACCCGCGCACGCCGAGCGCCGGGTTCGGCTCCTCGGGCAGGCCGAGGAAGGGCAGCGGCTTGTCGGCCCCCGCGTCGAGCGTCCGCACCACGACCACGCGTTCGCCGACGGCGTCGAAGACCTCCCGGTACGCCCGGACCTGCTGGTCGAGCCCGGGTTCCTCGCGCCGTTCCAGGAACAGTAGCTCGGTGCGGAACAGCCCGACGCCCGCGACGCCGGTCAGGTCCACCCCGTCGAGGTCGGCCGCCGAACCGATGTTGAGCATCAGGTCGACCGGGTGGCCGTCCGCCGTGCGGCCGGGCCCCGCGGGCCCGCGGCCGGGACGGGCCCTCAGCGCGGCGGCACGGCCCCGGAAGGCGTCGGCCTCGTCCGCGCCGACACCGATCCGCACCTCGCCGGTGGTGCCGTCCACCGTGCCGAGGGCGCCCGGCGCCACCGCGTCCAGCAGCCCGGCGCAGCCCACGACGGCGGGCAGCCCGAGCGCGCGGGCCAGGATCGCGGTGTGGCTGGTCGGCCCGCCGCGCTCGGTGACCAGCGCGAGCACGGTGGACGGGTCGAGCGTCGCGGTGTCGGCGGGGGACAGGTCGCCCGCCGCCAGGATGAACGGGTGGCCGGGCGCGGGCACCCCCGGCATCGGGCGGCCGAGCGCGGCGGCGACCGCACGGTCGGCGATGTCGGCCAGGTCGGCCGCCCGCTCGGCCAGGTGGTCGCCGGCGTCCAGCAGGACCCGCCGGTACTCGTCGAACGTCCCGTGCAGCGCGTGCGCGGCGTCCTCACCGCGCTGCGTCCGGACCCCCAGGTCGGTCTCCAGCATGGGGTCGGCGGCGATCGCCGCCTGCGCCTCCAGGACGTCGCGGGCGGCCTTGCCCGGCGCGGCGGCGGCGCGTCCGGCCAGGTCGGCGCGGACCGACTCCAGCGCGGCGAGCGCGGCGTCGAGCTCCCGACCGGGATCGGTGACGGGACGGGGCGGCGGGAGCTCCGGCGGGGCGCCCATCGGCAGGACGATCCCCGCCGCGAGCCCGGGGCCGACCCCGAGCCCGCGCAGCGGGTCAGCCACGGCCGGCGTCCCCGGCCGTTCCGGCGTCCCCGGCGCCCGCGTCCTCGGCGTCCAGGTCGCGGGCGAGCAGGGCGGACAGCTCGTCCAGCACCGCGTCGGCCCCCTCGCCGTCGGCGCGGAGCGTGACCTCGGCGCCGTGGACGGCGCCCAGGGTCAGCAGGCCGAGCAGGCTCGCGGCGGGCACCGGCCCCTTGGCGCCGCAGGCGACGGTGACGCGGACGGGCCGCCCGGCGGCGGCCTCGGCGAAGATCTTCGCGGTGCGGGCGTGCAGACCCTGGGCCGAGCCCACGGTCACGATGCGTTCGGACACGGGTCCTCCATCACGGTCAGGGCTCGATGGTCACTTTGATCGCCTCGCCGCGCGCGACGAGGCCCAGGGCGTCCGGCAGCCCGGACAGCGGCAGCCGGTGGGTGATCAGGTCCTGCACCGGCACCCGGCCGGAGCCGATCAGCTCCAGCGCGCGGGCGTTGTGCGCCGGGCTGGACCCGTTCGCGCCGACCAGCGACAGCTCGCGGTAGTGCACCCGGTTGGAGTCGCAGGAGATGATCGGGTCGTCCTTCGGCAGGCCGCCGAAGAAGCTGACCCGCCCGCCCGGCGCCGCCGCCTCCATCGCCTGCACCTGCGCCGCGCCGGAGGCCGCGGCGGTGATCGCGACGTCGGCGCCGCGGCCTCCGGTCAGGTCGCGGAGCGCCTCGACCACGTCGGTGCCCTCGGTCGCCCACACCGCCGCGTCCGGCTTGACGATCCCGGCGGCGTGGTCGAGGCGGTCGCGGTTCACGTCGACCAGGAACACCCGGGCGGCGCCCTGCGCGCGGGCCACCCGCACGTGCAGGCAGCCGACCGGCCCGGACCCGAAGACGACCACGTCGTCGCCTTCGCCGACCCGGGCCAGCTCCTGGCCGTTCAGCACGCAGGCGAGGGGCTCGGCGACCGACGCCTCGGCGAACGACACCCCGTCCGGGACGCGGTTCACCCCGTCCACGGCCAGCACCTTCGCCGGGACGATCATGTATTCGGCGAACGCGCCGTCGTAGTGGTAGCCCATCGACTCCTGGTGCGCGCAGACCGTCATCCGGCCGCGCCGGCATTCGGCGCACCGCCCGCACGGGATCGCCGCGATCACCTGGACCCGGTCGCCGGCGGTCCAGCCCGGCGCGTCGCCGCCGGTCACCTCGCCGGCGATCTCGTGCCCCATCACCCGCGGCGGGACGATGTGGTGGTGCCCGAACCGGGAGATCTTGACATCGGTGCCGCAGGTCGAGCAGTTCCGGACCCGGATCTTCAGCTCTCCGGGGCCGGGCTCGGGCTCGGCGGCGTCCTCCAGGCGGATGTCGCCGGGGGCGTAGAAGCGAGCGACCTTCATCGGGTGGGTTCCTCTTCCGTCGGTTGCAGTTGCCTGATGACGTCCGCGGCGGTGCCGGCCTCGCGCAGCCGCCGGGCCCGTCCGGGATCGAGCAGCACCTCGGCCAGCTCGGCCAGGATGGCCATGTGCCCGTCCCCCCGCGCCGCGATCGCGATGCACAGCGTGACCGGGTGCCCGTTCCAGTCGACGCCGCCGGGGAACCGCAGGACGGCCAGCGCGTCGCGGAGCACGGCGTCCTTGCCGCCGGCGGTCCCGTGCGGGATGGCGACCCCCTCACCGAGGTGGGTGGAGACCGACTGCTCCCGTTCGAGCATGCTCTCGGTGTACGCGGCGGTCACCGCGCCGGCCTCGGCCAGGACCCGGCCGCACTGGCGGATGGCGTCGTCCCGGTCGGCGGCCCGCGCGTCCAGGCGGATGGCGCGGGGGTCGAGCAGCCGCGCGGCGCTCTCAGCCACCGAGCGACCCGCCGTCCTTGATGGCGGCGATCACCCGGTTGACCGCCGGGTCGCCGATGAACACCTCGAACGGGACGATGACCGCGTTCGTCCCGCCGCGCCGGGCGCGTTCGGCGAGCCCGGCGTGGCAGACCACCACGTCGGCGTCCGCGGGGATGGAGTCGACGGGGGTGTGCTCCACCGTGACCGGCTGCTTGCGCAGCGCCTTGCGGAGCTGGCCGGCGAGCATGACGCTGCTGCCCATGCCGGCGTCGCACGCGATGACGAGCTTCCTGACGTCCTTGCCGTCGATGCTGGTGACCATGATCGGACCTCCGGGACCGTGCGAATGGGGTGGGAGTCGGGGGTGTGGGGGCGGGGCGGACTACTTCGCGGCCGGCTCGTTCTCGGTGCCCGGGGCGGCGGCCTCTTCCTGCGGGGCGTCGCCGCCGGGTTCGGCGTCCGGGTCGGCGAGCCTGCCGAAGCCGAGGAGGGCGGCGCCGACGCCGAACGAGACGCCGGCCGAGGCCAGCACCCCGGCGTAGATGCCGATCCAGTTGCTCGCGCCCTTCGGGGTCTGCGCGAGGTAGGCGAAGATGCTGCCGGGGGAGGGCGTGGCCACCAGGCCGGTGCCGAAGGCCAGGAAGATCGCCACGCCGGTCGCGCCGCCCGCGACGGCGGCCAGGATCATCCGCGGCTTCATCAGGATGTAGGGGAAGTAGATCTCGTGGATGCCGCCGAAGAGGTGGATGATGATCGCGGCGGGCGTGCTCGGGCGGAGCCGGCGCGGGCCGAAGAACATGTAGGCCAGCAGCACGCCGAGGCCGGGGCCGGGGTTGGACTCCAGGGTGAACAGGATCGACTTGCCGTGCTCGGCGGCCTGCTGGACGGCCAGCGGCCCGAGCACGCCGTGGTTGATGGCGTTGTTGAGGAACAGCACCTTGGCGGGCTCGATCAGCACCGACGCGACCGGCAGCAGGTCGTGGTCGATCAGCCAGCTCACCGCGTCCCCGGCGGCGTCGGTGCAGGTGCTCATGACCGGGCCGATTACGCTCCGGCCGGCCAGCGCCATCGCGCCGGCCAGGATGCCGGCTGAGAAGTTGTCCACCAGCATCTCGAAGCCGGGCCGGATCCGGTCCTCCAGGAGGCCGTCCAGCAGCTTCATCAGGTACGCGGCGAGCGGGCCGATGATCATGGCGCCGAGGAACATCGGCATCTCCGCGCCCACGATCACGCCGACCGTGGCGACCGCGCCGACGACCGCGCCGCGCTGCCCGTGCACCATCCGGCCGCCGGTGTAGCCGATCAGGATCGGCAGCAGAAACTTGATCATCGGATCGACCAGCTCGGCCAGCTCGGCGTTGGGCACCCAGCCGGTGGGGATGAACAGCGCGGTGATCAGGCCCCACGCGATGAACGCGCCGATGTTCGGCATCACCATCCCGGCCAGGTGGCCGCCCACGCGCTGGATCCGCGCCCGGATCCCGTCGCCGGTGACTTTGGGGGTGTACGCAGTGGCCATCACGGCCTCCTGTCGATCGGGGGGTTGGGGGGTGTCGGGGGCGGGTGTCCGGGCGGGGGGGTGTCGGATACCGGGCCGGGGTGGTTCCGGGGGTGGGACGGGTCAGGTCAGGAGCGCCCGGTCCAGGTCGGGTCGTCCGTGGACGGTGACGAGGTCGCGGCGGATGTCGGCGGGGCCCGGCATCCGGCTGGCCGGCAGGCCGACCGCGGCGGCCCCCCACGCCAGCGCCTCGCGGAACGCCTCGGGGCCGCGCGCCCCCGCGGCGAGGAACCCGGCGAGCAGGGCGTCGCCGGCGCCGACCGTGCTGCTCGGCCGGTCGACCGGCGCCGAGCCCGCCAGGATCCCGTCGTCGTCGACGAGCACCGCGCCGTCCGCGCCCAGGCTCACCAGCACCGTCCGGGCGCCCCGGGCCCGCAGCTCGCGGGCCGCGCCGACCACGTCCGAGAACCGGTCCACCGGGCGGCCGACCGCCTCGGCCAGCTCCTCCCGGTTCGGCTTGATCAGGTCCGGGCCGGCCGCCACCGCGGCGAGCAGGGCCGGGCCGCTGGAGTCGATCGCCACCCGGATGCCGGCCGGCGCGAACGCCCGGCACAGCTCGGCGTACATCGCGGCCGGCACCCCGGGCGGGAGGCTGCCGCAGCCGACCACCCAGCTCGCCGTCTCGGCCTCGGCGACCACCATCTCGGCCACCGCGTCGAGCTCGGCGCGGGTCAGCGCGGCGCCCGGCTCGTTCAGCTTGGTGACCACGCCGCCGGGCTCGGCGATCGTCACGTTCGACCGGGTCGTCCCGGCGACCGGGACCGCGCGGACGGCCATGCCCTCGGCCCGCAGCAGCCGGTGGAGCTGCTCGCCGTCCGCGCCGCCCACGGTGACCACCGCGGTCGAGGCGATCCCGCTGGCGAGCAGGGCGCGGGAGACGTTGACCCCCTTGCCGCCGGGGTCCAGCCGGGCCGACCGGGCCCGGATCATCGCGCCCCGGGTGAGCTCGTCCACCTCGATCGTGCGATCCAGGCTGGGGTTCAGCGTCAGCGTGACGATCATGCCAGCACCATCCGCAGCCCGGCCTGCTCGAACTCGCCGGTCAGCTCGGCGTCCAGCGCGGCGTCGGTGATCACGGTGTCGATCTCGCCGAGGGTGGCGAACCGGGCCAGGTAGTCGTTGCCGACCTTGGTGTGGTCGGCCAGCACCACGGTGCGCCGGGTCGCGGCGATCATCGCCCGCTTCATCGCGCCCTCGGCGGGGTCGGGGGTGGTGAAGCCGCGCTCGATCGACAGCCCGTTGGTGCCGAGGAAGGCCACGTCCACGTGCAGTTGGCCGAGCAACTGGTCGCCGCCGTCGGCCACTGTGGCCAGGGTCCGGCGGCGGACCCGCCCGCCCAGCATGACCACGGTCAGGTTGGGCCGGCCGGCCAGCGCGGCGGCCAGCGGCGGTGCGTTCACCACCACGGTCAGCTCGCGGTCCAGCGGGAGCGCCTCGGCCAGTCGCCCGGTGGTCGAACCGGCGTCGATGATCACCGCGCCCTCGTCCGGCAGTTCGGCCAGCGCCGCCTTGGCGATGCGCTCCTTCTCGGCGGTCATCACCGCGTTCCGGGTGGACAGCGGCGGTTCGAAGCCCAGCCGCTCCACCGGGATGGCGCCGCCGTGCACGCGGCGGACCACCCCGGCGCGCTCCAGAACGGTCAGGTCCCGGCGAATGGTCTCGCTGGTCACCGACAGCCCCTCGGCCAGCCCGACCACGTCGACCCGGCCGTCCGCGCGCGCCCGGCGCAGGATCTCTCCCTGCCGCTCCTCCGCGTACATGTGGTTTCCCTCCCGTTTGCTTTGGTTCTCCTGTGTTTAGCTCCGTCCGGACGGTGGGTCAAGACCCCGGACGGGCTCGGTCCGGTAACGGCCCGCCGCCCAGGGCGGCCGGGCGGACGGCTGCGGGCGGACACGTGAATTCACCGTCCGGACGATCTTTTCCGGGTATTTCCCGGGCTCGCTCTAAGATTCCTTGCGCGCTGCTTAATGTCCCGATAAAGGTGCGGATGCGGAAATGTTGATAGGAACGCACTGTTCGGGACATCGAGCGAGAGGAAAGGCCAATGAGTTTCCTTCGAAAGGGCATGATCGCCGCCGCGACCGGGGCCGCGGTGCTCACCGGCGGGGTGGTGCTCTCCTCCGGGTCCGCCAGTGCGAAGACCATCGACCTGACCGGGACCCCGCTTCTGGACACCTGCCCGGGATCGGGTAAGAAGACCAGCTACACGGCCGACCGGTGCGACTTCACCCCGACCGGTGCGGAGTCGTTCCAGACCGACTTCTACCTGCCGCAGGGCGACGAGTACGCCTGGAACTGCACGAGCGCGGTCCAGGACCACCAGTACCAGATCACCGACGTGCACGAGCAGACCAACAGCATCGGGTTCGAGCTCGGTGTCGGCGGCACCCTGTTCAAGATCATCGAGGCCAAGGCCAGTGCCCAGTACGGGCACACCTGGACGCACGCGACCTGGCAGTGGAGCGGCAACACCTCGCACATCCAGCCCGGCCGGGTCGGCTGGCTGGAACTGTCCACCGAAATGCTCAAGATCACCGGGAAATGGCAGATCAACTTCGGTGACCGGGTGAAGTTCAATGATGTGGACGACGGCGCCCCGCACTACGAGTGGTACATCGAGCCCTACTCCCAGACCGACGCCAAGGAGAACGGAAAGCGCAGTGTCGCGTTCAAGGAGCGCGACATGACCGATGAGGAGAAGTCGCGGATCTGCGGCTCCAACGGGCAGGGCCCCGGCGAGCGCAAGCGGACGGTGAAGCCGGGCGAGGAGGGCGCCCCCAACCCGGGCCTGGTGATCACTCCGGCGCCGGCCACGAAGCCCGTGCTCCGCTGACGACCCGGGGCCACCGCCCCGGCCCCGTGCCCCGGCCGGACGGATCGGCCGGGGCACGGGGCCGTCCGGCCGGTCCGTCCGACGGCGGTCCGGCCGGACGGTCCGTCCGACGGCGGTCCGGCCGGACGGTCCGTCCGACGGCGGTCCGGCCGGACGGTCCGCCGACCGTCCGGCCGGACCGGTCCCGGCAGGGGCGGGACCGGGCTTCAGTAGCCGGTCTTGAGGACGTTCACCCTGTCGGCCGCCCGGCAGCCGCTCGGCAGGGCCGAGAAGGTGATGTTGCCCTCCGGGTCCCGGGCGCTCCCGTCGAGCAGCCGCCGGCAGGACGGCGCGACCGTGACCGCGAAGACCGTGAAGACCCGGCCGATGTCGCCGGTGCCCCCGCCGATCGGCTTGAGCAGGAAGCTCCACTCCCGGCCGGGCGTGACCACCGGGCCGTTGTCGATCAGGTAGTAGAGCCCGTTGTAGGCGAGCACGAACAGGCGCAGGACCGACCCGTCCAGATCCCCCGCGCGCCCCCGTACGACCACCCCGACCCTGCCGTTCACCTCGGCGTTCTCCCGCGGTGCGGTGATGTCGACGCCGCGGAACGCCACGGCCCGGCGCGGCGGGGCCGGCTGTTCGCGCTCCGCCTTGGGCGGCGTGCGCCGGGCCGCCGGGCGGCTGGACGACGGCGAGGGCGAGGGCGAGGACGAGGGGGAGAGCGAGGGGGAGGCGGAGCGGGACGGCGGCGCCGACACGAGGCCGGACGGCCGCGCCAGGACGGCCGGGCCGCCGTCCCGCTGTGCCTCGGCACCGCCCGCCATGTAGAGCCCGCGGGTCCCGGCGAACGAGGCCAGCACCGCCGAACCGGTGCCGACCACCCAGAAGAGCAGGTACCTGCGCTGGAAGCCCCGGTGCCTCCGCCGCCGATCGCGGCCGGACGGCCGAGCGTGCGTCATCTGCGGACTCCTTCGTCGCATCCGAAGCCCTCGGTCGCGCCGCTCGGCGGGCGCGCTTCGGAGTCCATGCCGGGGGTCGCTACCTGATTTACGTTGTTTCGCCTTTGTTTACCGCTGCCTGTGTGGCCGAGTCAACCCCCGTCAGTCTCCGAGTCCAGGATCCCGGTCCGGGGACCACACGTACGGGGTCGTCGTGGTCACCGCGCGGAACCCGAGGCGGCGCAGGATCGGGGCGCTGTCGTCCGAGGCGTCCACCTGGAGGAAACGCGTCCCGCGCGCGACGGCGATCCGGGCGCGGGCGGCCACCAGCGCCCGGTAGATCCCCCGGCCCCGCCAGGCGGGCAGCGTCGAGCCGCCCCAGAGGCCGGCGAAGTCCGTCCCGGCGCGGAAGACCAGCCAGGCGGCGGACACGACTTCGCTCCCGCCGCCCGCGCCATCTGCCGCGGTGCCGGACGCGCGGTCGGTCTCGGCGACCAGGATGGCGATCTCGTCCGGCGCACTCCTCCTGCGTGCGACCAGGTCGTCCCCGAGCCAGCTCCAGTCCTCGCCCCAGACGGCGGACTCCATGTCCGCGATGCGCCGCAGGTCGGCCTCCTCGGTGACCTCGCGCAGGACGACCCCGTCCGGCGGGACGGGCGGCGCGGACATCTCCTCGGCGAGGCCGATCAGGACGGTCTCGCGCTCCTCGGGGACGAAGCCCGCCGCGCGCAGCCGGTCGGGGAGGTCGCGGGGCCGGTCGTGGCCGTAGGTCTTCCATTCCACCGCCTCGCCCCGCGCGGCGAAGTAGTCGCGCTGCCGCGCGATCAGGCGGTCCAGCTCGGCGCCGGTCGTCCCCAGGTCGGCCGGGCCGCCGATGAAGCCGCGGCGCTCGCCCACGATGCGCAGCAGCGGCCCGTCCCGTTCGTAGAGCACACCGTCCGGGGCGGTCGGGGGCGTCCCGCGCATCTGCTCGTCATAGGCCGCGAGCAGGCCGTCGTCGTCGATCACGGAGATAGATCGTACGAGCCCGCGCAAGGGGAAATCCGCTGGCCGGAGACGGGGCCGGTCTGGTGGGCTGGGGACGTGGACGTGGACGTGGACGAGCGCGGGGCCGAGCTGGCCCGGGGATTCTATGAGCAGGTCGTCGGCCCAATCCTGGACCGGGCGGCGCCCCGGCTCCGGTACGCGGCGGCGCGGCTCGGGTCGGGGTCGGACGTGCTCGGGCTGGACGACGCGATGAGCCGCGACCACGACTGGGGCTGCCGGCTGACGCTGCTGGTCGACGACCCGGGCGCGGTGGCGGAGGTGGACCGGCTGCTCGAACGGGAGCTGCCCGGGCGGTACCGGGGACACCCGGTGCGGTTCCCGGTCACCTGGGACGCGGCCGACACCCACAACGTGGAGGTGGCGACCGTCGCGGGCTTCGCCCGGAGCCGCCTGGGCGTCGATCCGGTCGCCGGCCTCACGGTGCCCGGCTGGCTGTGCCTGACCGGCCAGGGCGTGCTGGAGGTGACCGCCGGTCCGGTGTTCGCCGACCGCACCGAGACGCTCGGGCCGGTGCGCGAGGCGCTGCGGTGGTACCCGCCCGACGTCGGGCTGTACGTGCTGGCCGCCTGGTGGCGGCGCGTCTCGCGGTTGATGCCGATGGTCGGCCGCACCGCCGACCGCGGTGACGACCTCGGGTCGAGGATGCTGGCGGCGAAGCTGACCGCGGACCTGATGGCGCTGGCGTTCGCGCTGTCGGGACGGTGGGCCCCGTACGGGAAGTGGCGCGGCACCGTGTTCCGCGGGCTGCCCGTCGCCGACGACCTGGCCGGGCCGTTCGAGCGGGCGCTCGCGGCGTCCGGCGGGCGCGAGCGGGAGGCCGCCCTCGCCGCCGCCGCCGAACGCCTGCTGGACGAGCAGCGGGCGCTCGGCCTGCCCGCGCCCGCCGCCGCGGTGGCGCCGTTCTGGGACCGGCCCTACCCGGGCATCGACGACGCGGTCTGGGAGGGCCTGCGCGCCGCCGTCCGCGACCCGGAGGTGGCGTGCCTGCCGCTCGGGGCCGGGTCCGTCGAGCAGTGGGTCGACAACGTGGACGTCCTGACCGACCCGGCACGAAGGGCCGTCCTCCAGGCCGCCTACCTGGGGAGATGGGGAGAGGACGGCTGAGGCGGGGCGTGGTCAGCCGAGGCGGAGCGCCAGGAAGAAGTCGACCCGGTCCTCCAGGCGCGACAGGTCGCGGCCGGTCAGCTCCTCGACCCGCTGGATGCGGTAGCGGACCGAGTTCACGTGCAGATGGAGCTGTTCGGCGCAGCGCGTCCAGGAGCCGGAGTGCTGGAGGAACGTCTCCAGGGTGCGGATCAGGTCGATCCTGTGCACCTCGTCGTAGCCGCGCAGCGGGTCGAGGAGGCGCACCTTGAACATGTGCCGGATGTCGTCGGGGACGCTGGCCAGCAGCAGGACGTGGGTGGCCAGCTCGTCATGGCCGACCACGCGGACCGGGCCGTCGCGGCCCGCGGCGAGGCGCCGCGCGTAGCGGGCCTCCTCCACGGCGCCGCGCAGCTCGCCGGCCGCGACGACGTCGCTCACGCCGAGCGCGAGGGCGCTGCCGTCCAGCCCGGGGGCCAGCGGCGACAGCGCCCGTCGGATCTCCCCGGCGACGTCGTCGCCGCCGGTGGGCAGGATCGCGACGGCCTCCTCGTCCAGCAGCCCGACGACCGGGCGCGGGCCGGGCAGGGCCTCGGCGAGCACGGTGCGGAGCTCGCCGGGCCGTAGTGGGCCGGACGCGGTGGCGGCGACCGCGGTGAACGGGGCGCCGGGGTCCAGGCCGGTCAGCTCCAGCCGGGGGATGATCTCGCCGGGCGGCGCGCCGGAGCCGATCAGCCGGACCAGCTCCCGGGCGAGCCGGCCCTCGACGCTGAGCCGGTCGTCCAGGCGGGCCCGTTCGAGCGCGACGATCGCGGCCAGCTCGCCGGTCAGGGCGCGGCGCTCGGCGGGCCAGTCCGCCCAGTCGCCCTCGCAGGCGATGAACCAGTCGGCCACCCGGGACGCGGTGTCCTCGGCGACCGGGAGGACCGAGACGCCCGCGCCGGCGAGGTGGTGCGGCAGCCGGGGCGCGGTCAGGAAGGCGCGGGCGAGCGCCGCCGGGCCCCGCGCGGGCGGCGGGTGCGGGCCCGCGACCACCCGCCCGGCGGGGGTCAGCACCCAGCAGCGCATCCCGAGGTCGCGGCCGACCAGCTCCAGGACCGCGTCGAGCCCGGCGCCCTCGGTGACCCCGGCGACCAGCCTGCGGTGCCGGTCCAGGACGGCCGACAGGTCGGCGGCGCGCGCGGTCGACAGGTGCCGGACGACGTGCTCGGTGACCGTCGCGAACGCCACGTCCGGGGGGACCTTGAACAGCGGGAGGCGGTGCCGCCGGCACGCCTCGACCAGGTCGTCCGGGACGGCCCCGGCCGCCAGGTCCCAGGCGGCGAGCGCGGACACCCCGGCGCCCGCCAGCGCGCGGGCGAACACCTCGGAGTCGGCGGGCCCGGACCGCCACACCAGCCCGGTCAGCACCAGCTCCCGGCCGCGCAGGTAGCGGCCGGGGTCGAGCAGGTCGGTGGTGACGACCCAGCGGATCGTCCGGTCCAGCTCGTCCTCTCCGGTGATCGTCTCCAGGCGGAGGTCGGCCATGGCGAGCAGGGTGCGGAGCTTCATCGCCCCGCGAGGTTAACCCACCGGCCGGGCCCGGCGATTGGAGCAACGCACGAAAAACGTGCGGCGCGCGGCCCCCCGCTTCGGACGTCCTGCCCCTCGACCCGGGGCCCGCCCGCTGTGTGTACTGCGGGCAGGGCTTGGAAGGACAAGGGGATGGTGGCATGGGAAAGCGGGGTGGGCCGTGTCAACGGGCTGCCCGCGCGCGACATGGAATCGGAGCTGCTCTCCTGCTGCGCCTCCCGGCGCTGGGCGGCGGCGGTCACGGAGGCCCGCCCGTACGCGGGCCCGGCGGCGGTCCGGTCGGCGGCGGCCCTGGCCCTGGCCGACCTGGACTGGGACGACGTCGCGGAGGCGCTGGCAGCGCACCCCCGGATCGGCGACCGGGTGGCGGGCGGCGACCGCGAGTCGGCCTGGTCCCGGGGCGAGCAGGCCGGGGTGGAGGAGGCCGCGGCCGGCGTGCGCGCCGCGCTGGTGGACGGCAACCGGGCCTACGAGGAGCGGTTCGGCCACGTGTTCCTCATCTGCGCCACCGGCCTGAGCGCCCCCGAGATGCTGGCCGCCCTCACCGGCCGGCTGCGCCACGGCCCCGCGGAGGAGCGGGCGGCGGTCCGCGCCGAGCTCGCCAAGATCGTCGACCTGCGGCTGGTCAAGCTGCTGCTGGGCCCGCCCGCGTGAATCCCGCCTACCGAGGGAGCCCGACCGCATGGCCATCGTTCTCGGTCCCAACCGCTACGGGAAGGCGGAGACGCGCGTCGTCCGCGTCACCCGGGACGGCGCGACGCACCACCTCAGGGACCTCAACGTCGGCGTCTCGCTGTCGGGGGCGATGGACGAGGTCCACCTGACCGGCGACAACGCCGCCGTGCTGACGACCGACACGCAGAAGAACACCGTGTTCGCGTTCGCGAAGAAGCACGGCGTCGCGGAGATCGAGGAGTTCGCGCTGCTGCTCGCGCGGCACTTCGTGGACTCCCAGCCGACGATCACGCACGCCCGGGTGGAGATCGAGGAGTACGGCTGGGACCGGATCCCGCCGGACGGCCGTACGGACGGCGGCGCGGACGGCGCCCCGGTGAGCCTCCCGGGCGGCGGGGGGCGGCACTCGTTCGTCCGGAACGGCTCGGAGGTGCGCACCGCGCTGGTGCACAGCGCCGGCTCGGACGGCCCGGAGTCGGTGGTGTCGGGCCTGAAGAACCTGGTGGTGCTCAACTCGACCGGCAGCGAGTTCCACGGCTTCATCCAGGACGAGTACACGACACTGCTCCCCACCGGCGACCGGATCCTGGCCACCGAGGTGGCGGCGCGCTGGCGGCATCGCGGGACCGGGTCGCCGTTCGGACGTTCCTACCAGGGGGCGCGGCGGTGCCTCCTGGACGCGTTCGCCGGCACCCACAGCCTGTCGCTCCAGCAGACGCTCTACGCGATGGGCCGCCGGGTGCTGGACGAGCGCGGCGAGATCTGCGAGGTGCGCCTGACGATGCCCAACAGGCATCACTTCCTGGTCGACCTGGAGCCGTTCGGCATGGACAACGACAACGAGGTCTACTTCGCGGCCGACCGCCCGTACGGGCTGATCGAGGGCGCGGTCCTGACCGATGACGCGTCCGACCAGCCGTTCGCCTGGAACTGAGGGATTCTGGAGACATGGACTTCCTGCGCCCCACGACCTGGGCGGACGCGCTCGCCGCCAAGGCGGACCGGCCCGGCGCGCTGCCCGTGCAGGGCGGCACCGACGTGATGGTCGAGATCAACTTCGCGGCGCGCCGGCCGGAGGCGCTGCTCGACCTGAACCCGGTCCGCGAGCTGGCCGGGTGGGACGTCGTGGACGGGCGGCTGCGGGTCGGCGCGGGCGTCCCGTACGCCCGGGTGATCGACGAGCTGGGCGGTCCGCTGCCCGGCCTCGCCCAGGCGTCCCGGACGGTCGGCTCGCCGCAGATCCGCAACCGCGGCTCGGTCGGCGGCAACCTCGGCGCGGCCTCGCCCGCGGGCGACGCCCATCCGCCGCTGCTGGCCGGGGACGCGGTGATCGAGGTGGAGTCGGCGGCGCGCGGCGTCCGGATGATCCCCGCCGCCGGGTTCTACCTGGGGGTCAAGCGCAGCGCGCTGGAGCCCGACGAGCTGATCCGCGCGTTCTGGGCGGCCCCGGCGACCGGTCCGCAGTACTTCTCCAAGGTCGGCACACGGAACGCGATGGTGATCGCGGTCTGCTCGTTCGCGATCGCGCTGCACCCGGCCGAGCGGCGGGTCGGCACCGGCCTCGGCTCGGCGGCCCCGACCCCGCGCCGCGCCACCGCCGCCGAGGAGTTCCTGGCGGGCGAGCTCGACTGGGAGCGCCGCGGCCCGCTCGCGGACTCGGCCGCGCGGCGCTTCGGCGAGCTGGTCCGGGAGGCCGCCGCGCCGATCGACGACGTGCGCGGCACCGCCGGCTACCGGGCGCACGCGCTGTCGGTGATGGCCCGGCGCACCCTCACCTGGGCGTGGAACGACCATCGTGCCGGAGCGACCGGGAGGGAGGCCCCCTGATGCGCGTGACCTTCACCGTCAACGGCTCGGAGGAGACCGTCGACAACGTGTGGGAGGGCGAGAGCCTGCTGTACGTGCTGCGCGAGCGGATGGGCCTGCCGGGCTCCAAGAACGCCTGCGAGCAGGGCGAATGCGGGTCCTGCACGGTCTACCTGGACGGTGTCACGGCCTGCTCGTGCCTGGTCGCCGCCGGGCAGGCGGAGGGCCGCGAGGTCCGCACCGTCGAGGGCCTGGCCGGCGGCCCGGACGGCTCGGACGGCCTGGCCGGCGACCAGCGGCTGGGCCCCGTCCAGGAGGCGTTCGTCGAGGCCGGCGCGGTGCAGTGCGGGTTCTGCACGCCCGGCCTGATCGTCCAGGCGCACGCCCTGCTCGAACGGGTGCCCGATCCGGCCGATGCCGAGATCCGCGAGGCGCTGGCGGGCAACCTGTGCCGGTGCACCGGATACGAGAAGATCCTCGACGCCGTCCGGCTCGCCGCGCGGCGGAAGGCGGCGGCGGAGTGAGCGTCCAGATCATCGAGAACGCGCACGTGGTGACGGTGTCGGGGGAGGAGTACCCCGGCGGGCACCTGGTCCTGGACGGCGACCGGATCGCGGCCGTGGGCGCGGGCCCGGCGCCGGCCGTCGAGGGCGCGGCGCGGATCGACGGCACCGGCTGCCTGGCCACGCCCGGCCTGGTCAACACCCACCACCACCTGTACCAGTGGGCGAGCCAGGGGCTGGCGACGGGCAGCACGCTGTTCGAGTGGCTGGTGCGGCTGTACCGGCCGTGGGCGAAGATGGACGCCGAGGTCGTGGCGGGCGCGGCGAGCGCCGGGCTCGGCTGGCTGGCCCGGTCGGGCTGCACGACCTCCACCGACCACCACTACGTGTTCCCCAAGGGCCGCGGCGACCTGTTCGCCGCCGAGATCGAGGCCGCCGCCGAGCTGGGCGTCCGGTTCCACCCGTGCCGCGGCTCGATGGACCGCGGCGCGTCCCAGGGCGGGCTGCCCCCGGACGAGGTGGTCGAGGACCTCGACACGATCCTCGCCGAGACCGAGGCCGCGATCGACCGCCACCACGACCCCTCGTTCGGCTCGATGCTGCGCGTCGCCGTCGCGCCGTGCTCGCCGTTCTCGGTCAGCCGCGAGCTGATGGCCGAGTCGGCCCGGCTGGCCCGCGGCAAGGGCGTCCGGCTGCACACCCACCTCGCCGAGACGCTCGACGAGGAGGAGCACACCCGCGAGCAGTTCGGCATGTCCCCGGCCGAGTACCTGGACTCCATCGGCTGGCTCGGGCCGGACGTGTGGCTGGCGCACTGCGTCCACCTGCACGACGCCGACGTCAAGAGGCTCGCCGAGACCCGCACCGGCACCGCGCACTGCCCGAGCTCCAACGCCCGCCTCGGCGCCGGCATCGCCCGCGTGTCGCATCTGCTGGAGGCGGGCGCGGTGGTCGGGCTCGGCGTGGACGGGTCCGCGTCGGCCGAGCTGGTGCCGCTCGCCGGGGAGATCCGGCAGGCGATCTACATGCAGCGCGCCCGGTACGGCCCGGCCGCGCTCACCGCCCGCCAGGCGCTGGAGATGGCGACCCTCGGCGGCGCCCGCTGCCTCGGCCGCGAGGCCGAGATCGGCTCGCTCGAACCGGGCAAGCTCGCCGACGTCGCGCTGTGGCGGGTGGACGGGTTCCACGCCGCGGTCGACGATCCGGTCGTGGCGCTGGCGTTCGGCGGCACTCCGCCGCTCGCCCGGCTGCTCGTCGGCGGCCGGACCGTCGTCGCGGGCGACACGCTCGTGACCGTCCCGCAGGACGAGGTCGGACGGCGCGGCGCCGATGCGCACCGCCGCCTCATGCGGCTCGCCGGGGAGGTGCTGTAGATGGCCGCGCCGATCAAGTCCCCCGGCCATGTCGCCGCCCCCGGGCTCGGCGGCGTCGGCGACAGCGCGCTGCGGCCAGACGGCACGCTCAAGGTCACCGGGGAGTTCGCGTACGCGTCCGACCTGTGGATCGACGGGATGCTGTGGGGCGCCACGCTGCGCAGCCCGCACCCCCGGGCCCGCATCACCTCCGTCGACATCGGGCCCGCGCTCGCCGTCCCGGGGGTGCGCGCCGTGCTCACCCACCGGGACGTCCCGGGACGCGGGACGTTCGGCATCGACGGCGCCGACGACCAGCCCGTTCTCGCCGTCGACCAGGTCCGCCACCAGGGCGAGCCGGTCGCGCTCGTCGCCGCTGATCATCCCGAGACCGCCCGCCGCGCGGCGGCCCTGATCGGGATCGGCTGGGAGGTGCTGGAGCCGGTCACCGACCCGCGGGCGGTCGTCGCCGACCCGGAGGGGCTGAAGGTGCAGGGCCTCGGCGGCATCGCCCGGCACCAGCCGATCCGCGTCGGCGACGTGGCGGCGGCGCGCGCCGCCGCCGCCGTCGTGGTGGCCGGCGAGTACGAGGTCGGCATCCAGGACCAGGCGTTCCTCGGCCCCGAGTCGGGCCTGGCGATCCCGGCCGAGGACGGCGGCGTCGACCTGTACGTCTCCACCCAGTGGATCCACAACGACCTCAAGCAGATCGCGCCGTGCCTCGGGCTCACCGCTGGCCAGGTGCACATGACGCTCGCGGGCGTCGGCGGCGCGTTCGGCGGGCGCGAGGACCTGTCGATGCAGATCCACGCGGGGATGCTCGCGCTGCACACCGGCAGGCCGGTCAAGATGTCCTACAACCGGCAGGAGTCGTTCTTCGGGCACGTCCACCGGCACCCGGCGCACCTGCGGTACGAGTACGGCGCCACCGCCGAGGGGCGGCTGCTGTTCGCCGATGTGGAGATCGTCCTGGACGGCGGCGCGTACACCTCGTCCACCCTGAACGTCACCGGCAACGCCGCCTCGCTCGGCGTCGGCCCGTACGAGATCCCCAACATCCGCGTCGACGCGTACGGCGTCTACACCAACAACCCGCCGTGCGGGGCGATGCGCGGG
Organism: Actinomadura xylanilytica; assembly: GCF_030283145.1. GTDB lineage: Bacteria > Actinomycetota > Actinomycetes > Streptosporangiales > Streptosporangiaceae > Spirillospora > Spirillospora xylanilytica. Next base: position 1,443,426 of record NZ_JASNWE010000001.1, on the reverse strand, counting down.
TTCGGCGCGGTGCAGGCGTGCTTCGCCTACGAGTCGATGATGGACCGGCTCGGCGCCGCGTGCGGGCTCGGCCCGGTCGAGATCCGCCGCCGCAACGCCGTGAAGCAGGGGTCCAGGCTCGCGACCGGGCAGATCATCGAGGCGCCCGCGCCGCTGGCCGACATGCTGACCCGGCTGGAGGCGATGCCGATGCCCCCCGAACGGGACACGTCCGACCTGCGCGGGCTGCCCGGCGGCGTGGCGCAGACCACCCACGGCGAGGGCGTCGTGCGCGGCGTCGGCTACGGCGTCGGCATCAAGAACATCTGCTTCTCCGAGGGCTTCGACGACCTGGCCACCGCCCGGGTCCGGCTGGAGGTGATCGGCGGCGAGCCCACCGCGCTGGTGCACACCGCCGCCGCCGAGGTCGGGCAGGGCCTGGTGACGATCCAGGCGCAGATCGCGCGGACCGAGCTCGGCGTGCGGCGGGTCGTCATCGCCCCGGCCGACGACGCGGTCGGCGACGCCGGGTCCAGCTCGGCCTCGCGCCAGTCGTACATGAGCGGCGGCGCGGTCAAGACCGCCTGCGAGGCCGTCCGCGCCGAGCTGATCGCGCTCGCCGGGCGCCGCGCGGGCCCCGCGGGACGCGTGCCCGGCGACCTCACCGTCGCTGGCGGCCGGGTCGTCTCGCGGTCCGCCGGGGTGCTCGGCACCATCGCGGAGATCCTCGGCACCGAGGTCATCGAGGCGACCCGCGAGTTCCACCACCGGCCCACCACCGCGCTGGACCCGGTCACCGGGCAGGGCCGCAGCCACACCCAGCTCGCCCTGTGCGTGCACCGCGCCGTCGTCGACGTGGACGTCGAGCTCGGCCTGGTCAAGGTGGTGGAGCTGGCCGCCGTCCAGGACGTGGGGAAGATCCTCAACCGGCTGTCGCTGGAGGGGCAGATCCACGGCGGCTCCGCGCAGGGCCTCGGGCTGGCGCTGATGGAGGAGATCGTCGTCTCGGGCGGCCTGGTCCGCAACCCCTCGTTCACCGATTACCTGATCCCCACCATCCTGGACATGCCGCCGATGCGGCTGGACATCCTGGAGAACCCCGACCCCGAGGCCCCGTACGGGCTGCGCGGCGCGGGCGAGCCGCCCACGCTCTCCTCCACCCCGGCGATCGTGGCCGCCGTCCGCGCCGCCACGGGTCGGCCGCTCACCCGCGTGCCGGTCCGCCCGGAGCACCTGGTCACCACGTGAGCGGCCACGACGATGCGGCGCCGGACCGCTACGACCTGGTGGTCCGGTCCCGGCGGGCGGTGCTGCCGGACGGGGAGCGCCCGGCGGCCGTCGCCGTGCGGGACGGCCGGATCGCCGCCGTCCACCATGACCCCGGCGCCCGGCTCGCCGCCGCCGCCGAGGTCGACCTCGGCGACGTCGCGCTGCTCCCCGGCCTCGTCGACACCCACGTCCATGTCAACGAGCCGGGCCGCACCGAGTGGGAGGGCTTCGCCACCGCGACCCGCGCCGCCGCCGCCGGGGGCGTGACCACCCTGATCGACATGCCGCTCAACTCGCTGCCGCCGACCACCACCCCGTCCGCCCTCGCGGTCAAGCGCGCCGCCGCGCTCGGCCGCTGCCACGTGGACGTCGGCTTCTGGGGCGGCGCCGTCCCCGGCAACACCGCCGAGCTGCGCGCCCTGCACGAGGCCGGCGTCTTCGGCTTCAAGTGCTTCACCTCCGACTCCGGCGTCCCCGAGTTCCCGCCGCTGCCGCCGGACGGGATGCGCGCGGCGTTCCGCGAGATCGCCGCGTTCGGCGGCCTGGTCATCGTGCACGCCGAGGACCCCGCCGAACTCACCGCGCCCGGCGACGGCGGCTACCCCGCGTTCCTGCGCTCCCGCCCGCCGAGCGCCGAGCGGCGCGCGGTCGAACGGGTCGTCGCGCTGGCCGAGGAGACCGGTGTGCGGGCGCACATCCTGCACCTGTCCGCCGCCGACTGCCTGGAACCGCTCGCCGAGGCGCGCTCCCGGGGCGTCCCCGTCACCGCCGAGACGTGCCCGCACTACCTGACGCTGTCCGCCGGCGACGTCGCGACGGCCCCCGCTCCGGCGACCGCCTACAAATGCTGCCCGCCCATCCGGGACGCGGCCAACCGCGAAGAGCTGTGGCGCGGCCTCGCCGGCGGCGTCATCTCCTGCGTCGTCACCGACCACTCGCCCTGCACGCCCGAGCTGAAGCGCGGCGACTTCGCCACCGCGTGGGGCGGCGTCTCCTCCCTCCAGCTCGGCCTGCCCGCCGTCTGGACCGCCGCGCGGGCGCGCGGCCACGGCCTCGCGGACGTCGCCCGCTGGATGGCCGAGGGCCCGGCCGCGCTCGCCGGCCTCCAGGGCAAGGGCCGCATCGCCGTGGGGAACGACGCCGACCTGGTCGCGTTCGCCGCCGACGAGACCTTCGCCGTGGACCCGGCCGCGCTCCACCACCGCCACCCCGTCACCCCGTACGCGGGCCGCGCCCTGACCGGCGCCGTCCGCACGACCTGGCTGCGCGGCGAGATCGCGGACGGCACCCCGTCCGGCTCGCCGCTCCGCCGCTGAACGAAATGGAGAGCCCGTACCCGTGAGCCCATTCACCTCCCTGCCGGACCTGGCCGTCCGCACCCTCGGCGGCTCGGTCGTCGCCGCCAGCGACGAGTCGTTCGAGGAGAAGGAGAACCTCATCAACCCGTGGGAACCGGAGTTCCGCCCCGGGACGTTCGGGCCGAGGGGCCAGGAGTACGACGGCTGGGAGACGGCGCGGCGCCGTCCCGACGAGAACGGGGACCTCGGGCACGACTGGGCCATCGTCCGGCTCGGCCTGCCCGGCGTGATCCGCTGCGTGGTCGTCGACACGTCCTGGTTCAAGGGCAACTTCCCGCCGCACGTCTCCGTCGACGCCTGCGCCGTGGACGGCCACCCCTCGCCCGCCGAGCTGGGCGGCGCCGGCTGGACGGAGATCGTTCCGCCGAGCCCGCTCAAGGGGGACGCCCCGCACGCCTTCGACCTCGCGTCCGGGCGCCGCTTCACCCACGTCCGGCTGAACGTGCTGCCGGACGGCGGCGTCGCCCGGCTCCGCGTGCACGGGGACGTGGTGCCCGACCCGCGCCTGCTCACCGGCCTCACCGTCGACCTGGCCGCGCTGGAGAACGGCGCCCGCGTCACCGAGTGCTCGAACATGTTCTACTCGGCGCCCGACAACATGCTGTTCCCCGGCCTGGCCCGGGACCAGTCCGAGGGGTGGGAGACCGCGCGCCGCCGCGAGCCCGGCAACGAGTGGGCGGTGGTCCGGCTGGCCGCGCCCGGCGTGGTCCGGCTCGCCGAGGTCGATACCTCCAACCTGAAGTTCAACGCGCCCGCCGGGGTCGAGCTGTCCGGCCTCGACGCCCGCACCACCGAGCCCGACGATCCGGGCGGGTGGGCGCCGCTGCTGGAGCGCACCCGCCTCCAGCCCGACACCCGGCACCGCTTCCGCCTCACCACCGCGCGCGAGGTCACCCACGTCCGCGTCGACCTGCACCCGGACGGCGGCCTCGCCCGCCTGCGCCTTTTCGGCGACCTCGCCCGGGACGGCGAACGAGCCCTCAACGCCCGCTGGACGGCACTGAACCGGGCCGTGGTCTAGAGCGTGTTTCAAAGTGCCTCGGGCGTCGCGTGAGCGCGTTATCTGGCCGGTGGGGCGATGCCGGAGGCGAGCCTCACCGGTCAGATCGCGAAGCGATGTCGCGTTCGCCCAAGCCAGGTCGGTGTCCGAGCCGCCAGGCGAGGACGCCGGGCCGGGCTTGGGAACACGGCCGGACGACGCGAGGCCCCGCGGCCGAGACGGCCGCGGGGCCGCCGGCCCGGCCGGACCTACTCGGCGGGCTCCTCCTCGAGGAGGTCGTCGAACTCGCCGTCCTTGACGCCCGCGATGAAGGCGTCCCACTCGGCCTCGGTGAAATAGAGGATGGGGCCCTCAGGGTTCTTGGCGTCGCGCATCACGACGGCACGCTCACCGAAGTCCTTGTGCTGGACGGGGACGTCCTTGCCGTCGACGAACTCGATGATGACGCCGTCGCTGAGGATCGGCTCCTGCTCGGTCACTGGCACCCCTTCTACGTCCGCGCTCTGGTCGGGACCAAATGTAGTGCGGCCGTGCCCGGCGCACGGGCGGATCCCCGGCCACCGCACGGGAGGCGCCCGGACGCGGCCGGTGTCCGAGCCGTCGGGCGAGGAGGCCGGGCCGGGCTTGGAACACAGCCTAGAAGTCGGTGAGCAGGCGGGCGGCGGCGATCTCCAGCCGGACCTGGATCTGCTCGGCGGTGGCGTGCCCGCGCAGCATCTCGATCATCTCCATCGTCCAGACGCTGGACAGCGCCTTGGCCACCACCCGGCGCGGGTCGTCGTCGCCGACCGGGACCTCGGGGCCGACGGCAGCGCGCAGCAGCAGCCCGGTCATCCGGTCGCCGAAGTCGGTCTTGACGTCCGACAGCAGCAGCGAGCGGATCAGCGCCTCGGCCAGTTCGGGCTCGCGCATCAGCCCGCGGGTGGCGCGCATCAGCACGTCCACCGCGCGCTGCGGCGGGGCGTCGGTGCGCGGCGGGCGGCGCTCGATGCTGCCTTCCAGCAGGTCGAGCTCCTCGCTGACCACCGCGACGACCAGGTCCATCTTGGACGGGAAGTAGCGGTAGAGGGTGCCGAGCGCCACCCCGGCCCGCTCGGCGACGGTGCGCATCTGCATGGCCTCGACGCCGCCGCGCGAGGCGAGCGCCGCCGCGGCCTGGACGATCCGCTTGCGCCGCTGGTGCTGGCTGCGGGACCGTACGCCCTGCGGCGCGGCGGCCTTGTCCTCGGCCGCCGTCGGCTCTGCGGTCACGGTCGTCACCCCTCCCTGGCCGGGCGCATCGCCCGTGGCCTGTCCCCCTCGCGCCCTAGGGTACAGCCCGACAAGAACGTGTTATCCACGATCGCGGCCTGACGGCGCCGGCGGGACGGCGCCGCCGGGACCGATAAGCCCCCACTTTCATGGCAAAGGCGGGCGAGACGGGCATCGGGCCGGGTCGTGGCGACGTAAGTAGAATCAGTTCTAGTTGGGGGTTCGGACGGTCCGGCGAGCGGGCTCGGCCCCGGTGCGCCCCACGAAATTGAGAACGCGTTATCTTATCGGCCCGCCCCGATCCCGCGCCACGCGGCCCGCTGGAGCTGCCCCCCTGTGGTGGGCGCGGTGAAAGGGTCGTCGATCGATCGCGATCACACCCCTGGACACCGACTAGAATCTGTTCTAGTTTTGCCGCCGTAGGGTCGATGGGCGGGAGGTGGACGCGGGTGACCGTGGCAGCGCTGCTGGAGGCACGGGCCTCCGACGACCGTCCGGGCCTGCGCCGCGCCGGTGGCGGCCGGGCCTGGACCTGGCGCGAGGTGGTCGGCGAATGCGCCGTCCGCGCCGCCTGGATGAACGCCCGCGGGGCGGACGGCGGAGGCGGGCGCGACCGCCGGCTGCACGTGGGCGTCCTGCTCGACAACGTGCCCGAGCTGGTGTTCCTGCTCGGCGGGGCGGCGCTCTCCGGCGCGGTCGTCGTCGCGCTCAACCCGACCCGCAGCGCCGCCGAGCTGGCCGGGGACGCCGAGCGCGCCGACTGCGACCTGATCCTCACCCAGTCCCGGTACGCCGAGCAGGCCGCCCGCCTTGCGGACGCGATGCCGGCGGACGCCCCGGTGGCGGACGCGGTGCTCGACATCGAGGGCGACGCCTACCAGTCCGCGCTGGCCCCGCACGCGGGCGCCGCGCCGCCCGGCACCGCGGCGATCACGCCCGCGACGCTGCTCATGCTGATCTTCACCTCGGGCACGTCCGGGAACCCGCGCGCCGTCCGCGTCACGCACCGCAAGGTCACGGTGCCGGGCGAGAACCTCGCCGGCAAGATGCTCGGCCCGACCGACGTCGTCTACTGCCCGATGCCGCTGTTCCACTCCGGCGCGATCATGGCGGCGTTCGCGCCCGCGCTCGCCGCCGGCGCCGAGCTGGTGCTCCGCGAGCGGTTCTCCGCGTCCGGGCTGCTGCCCGACGTGCGCGCGCACGGCTGCACCTACCTGCACTACGTCGGCAAGGCGCTGTCGTACGTGCTCGCGACGCCGCGCGCGGACGGCGACGCCGACAACCCGCTCAAGTTCGCGTTCGGGAACGAGGCCGCCCCGCTGGAGCAGCGGTCCTTCCAGGAGCGCTTCGGCTGCTTCGTGATCGACGCGTACGGCTCGTCCGAGACCGCGATCTCGCTGACCCCCGACCCGTCCGGCCCGCCGGGCGCCCTCGGCCGGCTCGCGGACGGGGTGCGGATCCTCGACCCGGAGACCGGCGCCGAGTGCCCGCCCGCGCGCTTCGACGAGGCCGGGCGGCTGGCCAACGGCGCGGAGGCCATCGGCGAGCTGGTCGCCGCCGGCGGCCACGGGCTGTTCGACGGCTACTACAACGACCCGGCGCCCGAGCGGCTGCGCGACGGCATGTTCTGGAGCGGCGACCACGCCTACGCCGACCCCGGCGGGTTCGTGTTCTTCGCGGGCCGCACCGCCGAGCGGCTCAGGGTGGACGGCGAGAACTTCGGCGCCGCCCAGGTGGAACGGGTCCTCGCTGAGTTCCCGGGCGTGCGGCAGCTCGCCGTCTACGGCGTGCCGGACGCGGCGTCCGGCGACCAGGTGATGCTGGCGCTGGCCGCCGACGGGTTCGACCCCGAGGCGTTCGGCGCCTACCTGCGCGGCCGGGCCGACCTGGGCCCGAAGTGGCCGCCCCGGTACGTGCGGGTGGCGGCGGAGCTGCCCGCGACCGCGTCCAACAAGATCCTCAAGCGCCGGCTGGCCCGGGACGGCTGGCGCACCGGCGACCCGGTGTGGTGGCGGCCCGGCAGGGACCTGGCCTACCGGCGGATGACCCTCGAAGACGTGGCCCGGCTCCGGACCGAGTTCGAACGGCGCGGCCGACTGCACCTCCTGGAAGGGAGCGGATGAGTGGATTTCAATCTCGATGAGACCCGGCAAGCGCTGCGGGGGCTCGCCGCCGAGCTGCTCGCGCGCGAGGCGGCCCCGGAGCGGCTGGAGAGTTTCGAGAAGAGCGGCATCACCTACGACACGGTGACCTGGAAGGCCCTGGCGCAGGCCGGGCTGCTGGGCGTCGTGCTGCCCGAGGAGGTCGGCGGCGCCGGGCTCGGCCCGGTCGAGCTGACGGTGATCCTGCGGGAGATCGGCGCGCACGTCGCGCCCGTCCCGGCCTACGCCTCGCTCGCGCTGGCCGCGCTGCCGATCGCGCGGCACGGCACGGCGGCGCAGCGGGCGCTGCTCGGGCCGCTGGTCGAGGGCGACACCGTCCTCACCGGTGCCTACCGCGAGGTCGGCCCGGCCGGCCTGGTCGCCGCGACCGCCCGCCCGGACGGCGACGGGTACGTCCTGGACGGGGTGAAGACCTTCGTGCCGTACGCGGCCGAGGCCGCCCGGATCCTGATCCCCGCGCGGGTGGACGGCGCGGGCGTCGGGGTGTTCCTGGTCGAGCCCGCCGCCGCGACGGTCACCGCGCACCCGTCGGCGACCACCGAGCCGCTGTCGCGGGTCGAGCTGACCGGCGTCCGGGTCGGCACGGACGCGCTGCTCGGCGGCGTCGCGGACGGCGCCGCCTGGGACACGTTGCGCCGCTCGGCGGTGTCCGGCGCGGTCGCGCTGTCGTCCGGTGTGATCGAGGGCGCCCTCAAGATCACCACCGAGTACGTCAAGACGCGCGAGCAGTTCGAGCGGGCGCTGGCCCAGTTCCAGGCCGTGACCATGCAGATCGGCGACGTCTACATCGCCAAGCGCGCGCTGGACGTGGCCGTGTGGGCGGGCGCCTGGCGGTTCGCCGAGGACGCGCCGGACACCGACGAGGTCCTCGCCATCGCCTCCTACAACGCCTGCGATCCGGTGGTGAAGGCCCTGTACACCTGCCAGCATCTGCACGGCGGGATCGGCCTGGACGTCACCTACCCGCTGCACCGCTACTTCGCCTGGGCCAAGCACTCCGGGCACCTTCTCGGCGGCGCGGAAGACCAGCTCGACACCCTCGGCGCCCTCGTGGCACAGGAGGCCTGAATGTTCATCGATCTGACCGACGAGCAGAAGAAGGTCCGCGCCGAGCTGCGCGAGTACTTCACCGGCTGCCTGGACCGGGAGCAGCGCGCGGGGATCGCCGACGACCCGTTCGGCACGTCCTACATGGAGCACTGCAAGCGGCTCGGCCACGACGGGATGCTCGGCGTCGCGTGGCCGGAGGAGTACGGCGGACGCGGCTACGGCCCGCTGGAGCAGCAGATCTTCGCCAACGAGATCGCGCGCGCCGAGGTGCCGTACCCGATCATCACGCTGAACTCGGTGGCGCCGACGATCCTCCAGTACGGCACCGACGAGCAGAAGTCGTTCTTCCTGCCCAGGATCCTGGCGGGGGAGTGCCACTTCGCGATCGGCTACAGCGAGCCGGGCGCCGGCACCGACCTGGCGTCGCTGCGCACCACCGCGGTGAAGGACGGCGACCACTACGTCGTCAACGGGCAGAAGATCTTCACCTCGGGCGCGCACTACTCCGACTACGTGTGGCTGGCCGCGCGCACCGACCCGGACGCCAAGAAGCACAAGGGCATCTCGATGCTCATCGTGGACTGCAAGGACCCCGGGTTCTCCTGGACGCCGATCGTCACGATGGACGGCAGGCACCACACCAACTCCACGTACTACCAGGACGTGCGGGTGCCCGCCGGGATGCTCATCGGCGCGGAGAACAAGGGCTGGGACCTCATCGTCAACCAGCTCAACCACGAGCGGGTCACGCTCGGCCCGGCCGGCAACATCGGGCACACCTACGACCGGTTCGCGCGCTGGGCCCGTACCGCCAGGGGCCGCGACGGCAGGACGCCGATCGAGGAGCCCGCGGTGCGCCGCGCGGTCGCGCAGGTGTACGCCTACCTGCGCGTCAACGAGTTCCTCAACTGGCAGGTCGCGGCCAACCAGGACCTCGGCTGGCTGGGCGCGGCGGACGCGTCCGCCACCAAGATCTACGGGTCGGAGCGGATGCAGGACGTCGGCCGGATCGTCGGCGACGCGCTGGCCCGCTACGGCGACCCGGGCGACCCGGCCACCGCCGAGTTCATCTCGGTGCTCGACCACGGGGTCAAGGGCGCGGTCGTGCTGACCTTCGGCGGCGGCGTCAACGAGATCCAGCGCGAGCTGATCGCGATGATCGGCCTCGGCCTGCCCCGCGCCCCCCGCTGACCCGACAGGAGAAGTTTCGTGCAGGAGTCAACCGTCCACGGGTCATCCGTCCACGGGGAGCTCACCGAGGCCGCCGCGCGGCTGGCGGCGGTCGGTGAACGGCCCGCGGCGCCCTGCCCTGACCCGGTGAACGCGGCGATGATCCGCAACTGGACGCAGGCGCTCGGCGACCCCGGCGGCTGGGACGGTGTCGCGCCGCCCGCGATGATCCAGGTCTGGTCGATGCAGGGCCTGGCCGGGCCGAGGCAGCAGGGCGGGTCGGTCGCCGACGAGCCGCTGCGGCTGCTGAACGAGGGCGGGTACGGCGGCGTCGTCGCGACCAACTGCGAGCAGACCTACGACCGGTATGTGAAGGTCGGCGAGCGGCTCCGCTCGACGATGCGGTTCGGCGGTGTCGCGGGCCCCAAGAAGACCGGCATGGGCGAGGGATACTTCGTCACCTGGTACCAGACCTGGTACGACGAGAACGACGAGCGCGTCGCCGAGATGATGTTCCGGGTGCTGAAGTTCCAGCCGCGCAAGCGCCCGGACGGGGCCGCCGGACCCGCCAAGGGCGGCGGCGGCAAGGCGGGCAAGGGCGGGAAGTACCCGCTCCAGCCGGCGATCGGCCCCGACACCGCGTTCTTCTGGGACGGCGTGAACAACGGCGAGCTGCGCGTCCAGAGCTGCGACGACTGCGGCGCGCTGCGCCATCCACCCGGCCCGATGTGCCCGAGCTGCCATTCGACCGCGCGCGGGTACGTGGTGGCGAGCGGACGCGGCGAGGTGCACAGCTACGTCGTCCACCACCATCCCCCGGTGCCCGGCCGCACGCCCCCGTACGTGGTCGCGGTCGTCGAGCTGGAGGAGGGCGTCCGGATCGTCGGGAATGTGCTCGGCTGCCCGCCCGAGGACGTGACGGTCGGCATGCCGGTGCGGCTGGTGTTCGAGCGGATGGACGACGACCTCACCCTTCCGCAGTGGACCCCGGCGGGCGCGCCGCCGCCGCAGGAGGAGCCGGAGCCCGGGCCGGGGACGGCGGAGGGCGGGCTGGAGATCGAGCTGACGCCGACGTTCGTCATCTCGACCGCCCTCGCGACCCGCGACTTCACGCCCGTCCACCACGACCCCGGGCTCGCCCGCGCGCAGGGGTCCAAGGACATCTTCCTCAACATCCTCACCACCATGGGCCTGGTGCAGCGCTACGTCCTGGAGACCGTCCCGGGCGCCGAGCTGGCGGGCATCGAGGTCCGCCTCGGCGTGCCCGCCTACGCCGGGGACACACTGAGGCTCACCGGCGAGCGGGTGGACGAGCACACCCTCACGGTGCGCGGCGCGGTCAGCCTCGGCGACCACGTCACCGCGACCGTACGACTCAAGGCGGAGGAGCGATGAGCCTGTCGGGCAAGGCGGCGATCGCCGGGATCGGCGCCACCGAGTTCTCCAAGGAGTCGGGCCGGTCGGAGCTGCGGCTCGCCGCCGAGGCGTGCCTGGACGCGATCCGCGACGCGGGCCTCAAGCCGTCCGACGTGGACGGGCTGGTCACCTTCACCGCCGACGCCAACTCCGAGATCGCCGTCCAGCGCGAGCTGGGCATCCCGGGGCTGCGGTTCTTCTCCCGGGTGGACTACGGCGGCGGCGCGGCCTGCGGCACCGTCGCGCACGCGGCGATGGCCGTGGCGACCGGGCAGGCCGACGCGGTGGTCTGCTACCGGGCCTTCAACGAGCGGTCCGGGCACCGGTTCGGGCAGGCCAGCCCGTCGTCCCGGGCCGACTCGACCGGGTTGGAGTTCTCCTGGCACCTGCCGTACGGGTTCGCGACGCCGGCCGCATGGGTGGCCATGCAGGCCCGCCGCTACCTGCACGACCACGGCGCGACCAGCGAGGACCTCGGCCGGGTCGCGGTCGCGATGCGGCGGCACGCCGCCACCAACCCCAAGGCGTGGTTCCACGGGCGGCCGATCACGCTGGAGGAGCACCAGGCGTCCCGCTGGATCGTCGACCCGCTGCACCTGCTGGACTGCTGCCAGGAGTCCGACGGCGGCGTGGCGATCGTGGTCACCAGCGCCGAGCGCGCCCGCGACCTGCCGCACCCGCCGGTGGTGATCAACGCGGCGGCGCAGGCCACCGGGCCGGACCAGATGATGATGTTCGGCTACTACACCGGCGACCTCGGCGCCCTGCCCGCGATGGGCAACGTCGGCGACACCCTGTGGCGGCAGTCCGGACTGGCCCCCGCGGACGTGCAGACCGCCATCCTGTACGACCACTTCACCCCGTTCGTGCTGGTCCAGCTGGAGGAGCTGGGCTTCTGCGGGCGCGGCGAGGCCAAGGACTTCATCAAGGACGGTGGCATTGAACTCGGCGGTCGCCTCCCGGTCAACCCCAACGGGGGTCAGCTGGGTGAGGCGTACATCCACGGGATGAACGGCATCGCCGAGGGCGCGCGGCAGATCCGCGGCACCTCGGTCAACCAGGTGCCGGACGTGCGGAACGTGCTGGTCACGGCGGGCACCGGCGTACCCACCAGCGGCCTGATGCTCGGCGCCGCCTGACCCTGACCCACCCGACCACGCGCTCCGGCGGCCCGCTTAGAACACGCCCTGGCTGGGACGCGCCCTGGGCAGCACAGCTAGGACGCGTCCGCCGCGCCGGAGTGGTGCGGCGGGCCGTCCGGGGCCGTCCGGGCGTGCTCCTCGGGCATCGCCGGGAAGTTGACGCCGGCCTCCAGGACGCCGAACGCCTCGTCGAGGGCCTCGGAGAGCGAGCTGTAGCCGCGCATGCCCGTGCGCAGCGCGCCCGCGGCGACGTGGAAGGCGCCCATCACCGTCGAGGCGATCACGTGCGGGCGCAGGTCGGTGTCGGGGTCGGCGCCGATCCGCAGCGCGATCGTGCGGGTCAGATCGAGCAGTTTCTGCCGCGAGTGCTCGAGGCTGCCGGCCATCAGGGTGGAGCTGTCGGCGGTCAGGGAGAGCATGCACTCGAACCGGCCGGTGTCGAAGCCGAGCTCGCCGTTCTCGCAGGCCCGCGCGATCTGGACCATGGTCTGGCGCAGCGCCGTCATGATCGGCTCGTCGTCCGGGCGGGCGGCCAGGAGCTGGAGCAGGGCCCGGGCCTGCTCCTCCTGGAAGGTCAGCGCGACGTCCTCTTTCGAGGCGAAGTAGCGGAAGAACGTGCGGGACGACACGTCCACGGCGTCGGTGATCTCTTCGACGGTGGTGGCGTCGAAGCCCTTCTCGGCGAAGAGGGTGAACGCCGCGTCGACGAGGGCCTCGCGGGTGCGCTGCTTCTTGCGTTCGCGCCGGCCCTGGGGCGGGGTGCCGGGATCCGCGGGGCGGGTCTCGGGGGCGGTCGCGGTCATGCGCGAAGTGTAACGAGCCGGCGATGCTCCGCCAAGTGCCGGGCGCAGAATCCTGTCGTGATATGAATCATGTCTTTTGCTGACCTGAGTCGTTTGACGACAAGTGTCAGGACATGACAATTTGGCCTCACCGATCAGCGCCGCACCCTCGGAGGCCGTCCATGTCCCAGTCCTCGAACATCGGAGTCCTGCCGCCCGGCGGGCGACAGGACCGGCCGCCCGGCCGCGTCCGGGGCCGCGGCGCGGCCCGCGCCGGGCACGGCCATCCCTGGCTCACCCTGATCGCGGTCTCGCTCGGCGTGATGATGGTCGGGCTGGACGCGACCGTGGTGTCCATCGCCAACCCCGCGATCGCCAGGGACCTCGGCGCCGACCTCGCCGGGCTCCAGTGGGTCACCAACGCCTATCTGCTGGCGCTGGCCGTCACGCTGATCCCGGCCGGCAAGATCGCCGACCGGTTCGGCCGGCGCCGCACCTTCCTGGCCGGGGTGGTCGGCTTCGCCGCCGCGTCGGTGCTGATCGGGATGTCGGGTGGGCTCGGCATGGTCATCTTCTGGCGGGTGGTGCAGGGCTTCGCGGGGGCGCTCCTGCAACCCGCCAGCCTGGCGATCCTGCGCAACACCTTCCCGGCCGAGCGGCTCAACACCGCGATCGGCGTGTGGGGGGCCACCGTCGGCGTGTCCATCGCGGGCGGTCCGATCGTCGGCGGGCTGCTGGTGGAGAACGTCAACTGGGAGTCGGTGTTCTTCCTCAACGCCCCGCTCGGCCTGCTCGCGCTCGCCGTCGGGCTGTGGGTGATCCGCGAGTCCCGGAGCGAGGAGGCCGCCGGGTCGTTCGACCTGCCCGGCGTCGCGCTGCTCTCCGGCTCGCTGTTCGGCCTGGTCTGGGGCCTGATCAAGGCGGGGCAGGACGGCTTCGGCGCCGCGGTGCCGCTGATCTCGTTCGCCGCCGCCCTCGTTCTCGGCGCGGCCTTCGTCCTGAACGAGCTGCGCGCCGAGAACCCGCTGCTGCCGATGGGGCTGTTCCGCTCGGTCTCGCTGTCGGCCGCGACCGGGCTGATCGTCCTCGGCTTCTTCGGGATGTTCGGCACGATCTTCTTCCTGACCCTCTACCTCCAGCAGGTGCACGGCCTGAGCCCGATCGGCGCGGGCGTGCGGCTGCTGCCGATGACCGCGGTGTTCATCGTCGCCTCGCCGCTCGCCGGGGCGCTCACCAGCAGGTTCGGGCCGCGCCCCCCGATGGTGCTCGGGATGGCGTTCACCGCCGCCGCGATGTTCGGCCTGGCCCAGGTCGGCGCGGACGCCCCGTACTCGCAGCTCTGGCCCTGGTTCGTGCTGGTCGGGCTGGCGTTCGGGTTCATCATGGTCCCGGGGACCGAGGCGATCGTCGGCAACGCGCCCGCGCACCTGGCGGGCGTCGCGGGCGGGCTCCAGCAGACCGCCGCGCAGGTCGGCGGCGTGCTCGGCACCGCCGTGCTCGGCACCCTGCTGTCCACCAAGGTCGGCGACGTGCTGGTCGGACGGCTGACCGGGGCGGGCGTCCCGGACGAGGCCGCCGGGCGGCTGGCCGGTCAGGCGGGCCTGGTCTCGCAGGGCGTGGCGCCCGTCCCGCCCGGAACGCCCGCGCCGGCCGCCGACGCCATCACCACCGGGAGCCACCTGGCGTTCATGGACGGCTTCCAGTCCGCCATGACCGTCGCCGGCGTCGTCGCGCTCGCCGCGATCCTGGCCGCCCTGCTCGTCCGGCGCGGCGACTCCCCGGTCGAAGGCGCCGCGGCCCTGTGAGCCCGGGACGGACGGCGCGCGTTCGGGATATCGCCTGCCCGCTCCTCCAACACCATCTAGTGTGCCGGGGATATGGGCGGTTTTCTGAGGCGGTATCCGATGCCGCTCGCGTTCCTGGGCCTCTTCGGCGCGATGTGGCTGGTGCAGGAGTGCGTGCTCGAACCGGCGTCCCGGCACGAGCTGATCGCGTGGGCCAGCACCAACCTGGCCAACCTGGCGGTCAACCCGCTCGGCACGATGCTGGTGTCGGCGTTCGTCGCCGAGGGGGCGCAGGCCCTGCTGATGGTGGTGATCGGCATCGGCCTGTTCCCCGTCGCCCGCCGCTTCGGCAACCTGCGCGGGGTGCTGCTGGTCGCCGCGTCCCACGTGCTCGGCACCGTGGTGAGCGAGGGCGTGGCGTTCCTGCGCCTCGAACTCGGCCAGCTGTCCGACTCGGTGCGCACCGTCTCCGACGTGGGCCCGTCCTACGTGCTGTCGGCGGCGCTGGTGGCCGCGATCCTGTACGGGCCGGGGCGGGTGCCGCGGCTGCTCGCGCTGGCCGGCTGGGCGGGGCTGGCGCCGTTCCTGTTCGACGGGCTGGGCTCGCTGGAGGTCGCCGCCGTCGGGCACCTGGTGGCGATGCTCACCGGCGCGCTGGTCGGCGGCGTCCTCATACTGCTCGAACGCCGCCGCGCGACCTCGCCCGCCGAGCGGACGCCCCGGATCGTCCCGCGCGCCCTGGAAGCGGGCCCCCAGCAGGCATGACGCCCGCGGGTGCGGCCGTCCGCGGCTGTGGCGCCGGTGGCCGCTAGGGCGCCGGGGTCGGGTTGGACGTGGGGGACGGCGACGGCTCCGGGTCCTGCGTGGGCGGGTCGGTGGGAGTCGTCGGGTCCGTCGGGCTCGGGCTGCCAGGGGAGGTGGAACCGCCGCCGCCCGGGGACGTGCCGCCGTCGTCCGGGGGTGTGCTCGTCTCGTCCGGCGGCTTGGAGGTACCCGGCTCCGGCGCGGCCGTCTTGCCGACCTTGCTCTGCTTGGGCGCGGGGGAGGACGGCTTGGCCGGGGCCGTGGTGCCGCCGTCGGCGCGCGGGGTGCCGGGCGCCGGGACGGCGGGGGCTGGCGGCTCGTCGAACGCGCTGGTGACGGGATTGCCGGACGTCGGCTTCGCGCCGCCGGTGGACCGCTCGCCGCCGGTGAGGCCCTGGGTGCGCTGGTCGGGTTCCGGCGTGGCCTGACCGCTCTGGTCGGTGTGACCGGCCGTCGGGACGAGCGAGCTCGTGCCGCCGCTCTTGGCCGCCGGCCACGACACCAGCAGCCCGACCGCCGCCGCCGCGGCGGCGGCGATCCCGGCGACCGCGCCGATGCCCTTGCCGAGCACGCGGCGCTTGGCCCGCGAGCCGCCCGCGCCGGCGCGCCCGGTGCGGCCGGCCGCGCCCGGCGGCCCGATGACCACGAGGGGGCTCGGCACCGCGACGCTCGGCAGCGCCCGGGTGGCCTCGGTCTCGCAGACGTCCAGGACCTGCTCGCGCAGCCACGTGGGCGCCAGCGCGGGCGACCGCCGGGCGAGGAGCTGCGGCAGCCTGCCCTTCTCGAATGCCGCGATCAGCTCCAGCGACATCTCGGTGGTGCCGCGCATCAGCGTGTCGAGCACGGCCCGCTCGAGCCGGATGCGCGCGGCGTGCAGGAGCTGCGCCACCGTGTCGGGGGCGATGCCGAGGACGTGCGCGATGTCGGCGGTCTCCAGCCATTCGCCCGCCCACAGCAGCAGTACCTCGCGCTGGTCGGCGCGCAGTCCGCCGGCGGCGCGCAGCAGCGGGTCGGCCCCGGTGTACACCGGAGCGCCGCGGTCGGTGAACGCGCTGTGGTCGGCGAACGCGCCGCGGTCGGCGCAGGCGGACCGGGAGAGCGAGTAGAGCCACAGCACCTTGTCGCCGCGCGGCGGCTGGTGGACCGCGGCGGTGAAGGTGTCGGTGACCGCTGCCGCTGCCGCCTCGTCGCCGAGCAGCGACCAGCAGTACGCGTAGAGACGAGCGGCGTGCGCGTCGTAGAGGGAGCTCAGGTCCCCGCGCATGTGACCTCCGATGTGACCCGTCCGGGTGCCCTGACCCGCCCGGCACCGGCCGCCCGCGGATCGAGCGTTACCGGTGGGAGTCGGGACTCTAGTGCACTGAGTCAATGTCTGAGAAGTCCGTGACATCCGTCATGTCGGACCATTCGGACCGCAAAGGGATCGGTGCGGAGAGTGATGGTTTTCGAGATTTAACCAAAATCTCCCGGAAAACCCGGATTCCTGATGCGTTTCAGCAGGGAAGGCTTCGAACCTGTGATCGATCAGAGGAGTCGACGGTGACCCGGCTGACCATCGATGACGTCTACCAGCACATTCACGGCGTCTGCTTCAAGAACGGCCCACCCGGCACGGTCGGGGCGGAGACCGAGTGGTTTGTGATCGACTCCGCCGACCCCGGCGCGCACGTCCCCGGCGAGCGGGTGCGCGCCCTCGTCGACGCGGCCGGGCCGCCTCCCGGCGGCAGCCGCGTCACCTACGAGCCGGGCGGGCAACTGGAGCTCAGCTCCGCCCCGTACCCCGGCCTCGCTCCGGCGCACGCCGCGCTCGCCGCCGACCTCGCGCACCTGCGCGCGGTGCTCGCCCCGGCCGGCGTCGCGCTCGCGGGGCACGGGGTAGACCCGCTGCGGAGGCCGGTCTTCCAGGCCGAGCACCCCCGCTACCTCTGCATGCGCGACTACTTCGCCGCGGGCGGGTTCGCCGACGTGGGACGGGCGATGATGTGCTCCACCGCGTCCGTGCAGGTGTGCCTGGACATCGGCGCGGACCCCGCCGACGCGGCCCGCCGCTGGCGGCTCGCACACGCCCTCGGGCCGGTGCTGGTCGCGGCGTTCGCCAACTCGCCGGTGCTCTCCGGGCGCCGCACCGGGCTGCGCTCGTCCAGGCAGGGCATCTGGACCGACCTCGACCCGGGCCGCACCGGGCCGGTCCTGCGGGACGGACCGGACGGCCCCGCCGACCCGGCCGAGGAGTGGACCAGGTACGCCCTGGACGCGCAGGTGATGGTGGTGCACACCGCCGCGGGCGCGTGGGTCGCCGCGCCCGGCATGTCGTTCCGCGAATGGCTCGGTAAGGGCGAGCCCGACCAGCAGGACCTGGAGTACCACCTGTCCACCCTGTTCCCGCCGGTCCGGCCGCGCGGCTGGCTCGAACTGCGCATGATCGACGCGCTGCCCGACCCGTACTGGCCCGTCCCCGTCGCCGTCGCCACCGCGCTGCTCGACGACCCGCGCGCGTCCGCACTGGCCGAGGCGGCGGCCGAGCCCGCGGCCGGACGCTGGGACGAGGCCGCCCGCCGCGGGCTCGCCGACCCCGTCCTCGGGACCGCCGCCCGCGCCTGCTTCCGGGCGGCCCTGGAGGCGCTGCCCAGGCTGGGCGCGCACGGTCTGGCGCCGCTGGTCGACCAGTACGCGCGCCGCTACGTCGAGCGGGGCCGTAGCCCCGCCGACGACGTCCTCGCCCCCGTCTCCCGCTCCGCAGAGGAGGAGTCCCCATGGCCGACCCCGTGAGCCCGCCGGGCGAGCACGCGCTCAAGGAACTGATCGCCGGCGAGCTCGGCTCGGCGCGCGACCGCAGCCTCGGCCTCACCGTCGCCGTCCTGGACGAGGACGCGCTCACCGCGCAGGTGTCCCCGCTGATGTCCCCGCTCGTCTGGGACCTCGCCCACATCGGCAACTACGAGGAGCTGTGGCTGCTGCGCGCCGCGACGGGCGCCGAGCCGATGCGGCCCGAGATCGACGGCCTGTACGACGCGTTCGAGCATCCCCGCGCGGAACGCCCGGCGCTGCCGCTGCTGCCGCCGCGCGAGGCCGCCGCCTACATCGCCACGGTGCGCGCGAAGGTGCTCGACTCCCTCCCGGCGGCGCGGTTCGACCCGGCCGACCCGCTCACCTCGGGCGGGTTCGTGTACGGGATGGTCGTCCAGCACGAGCACATGCACGACGAGACGATGCTCGCCACGCACCAGCTCCGCGAGGGCGCCCCTGCCCTGCTCGAACCCCCGCCCGACGATGCGGCGGACGACGCGCAGCCGGAGGGCCGGCCGCGGAGCGTGCCAGGGGACACCGCGCCTGCGTGCGGCGAGGTGTTCATCGGCGCGGGCCCGTTCGAGATGGGCACGTCCGAGGATCCATGGGCCTACGACAACGAACGCCCCGGCCACATCGTGGACCTGCCCGCCTACTTCATCGACGCCGAACCCGTCACGAACGCCGCCTACCTCGCCTTCATGGAAGCCGGAGGTTACGACGAGCGCCGCTGGTGGGACCCGAAGGGCTGGGAGTGGCGGACGTCCGGCGGCAAGCGCGCCCCCGGGTTCTGGTTCCGCGAGGGCGGCCAGTGGCTGCGGAGACGATTCGGACGCACCGAACCCGTCCCGTCCGGCGAACCCGTGCAGCACGTGTGCTGGTACGAGGCGGACGCGTACGCCCGATGGGCGGGTCGACGCCTCCCCACCGAGGCCGAATGGGAGAAGGCCGCCCGCTGGGATCCCGGCACCGGACGGCCGCGCCGCTACCCCTGGGGCGACGCCTATGAAGAGGGCCGCGCGAACCTGGGCCAGCGCCTGCTGCGTCCCGCCGGGGCCGGGTCGTACGCGGCGGGCGCCTCGGCGTACGGGGTGAGGCGGCTCGTCGGGGACGTCTGGGAGTGGACCTCGTCCGACTTCCACGGCTACCCGGGATTCCGGTCCTTCCCCTATAGGGAGTACTCCGAGGTCTTCTTCGGACCCGGCTACAAGGTGCTGCGCGGAGGGTCCTGGGCCACCCACCCGCTGGCCGTCCGCGGCACGTTCCGCAACTGGGACTTCCCGATCCGTCGGCAGATCTTCAGCGGCTTCCGGCTGGCGCGTGATGCGGAGGCCCGGTGATGTGCAGGCACCTCGGATACCTCGGCCCGGCGACGTCGCTGCGCGCGCTCGTCTACGACGGTGAGCACTCGCTGGAACAGCAGTCGTACGCCCCGCGCATGACGCAGGGCAACCTCCTCAACGCCGACGGGTTCGGCATCGGCTGGTACGACCGCGACCGCACGCCGGTGCGGTTCCGCCGGGCCCAGCCGATCTGGACCGACACCTCCTTCCGCGAGGTCGCGGGCGTCGTGCGGAGCACCTGCGCGGTGGCCGCGATCCGGTCCGCCACCTCCGGATTCCCGGTGGACGAGTCATGCGCTCAGCCCTTCCGCGCCGGATCACGCCTGTTCAGCCACAACGGCACGATCGACGACTTCGCCGGCGTGGAGGACAGGCTGCGGAACCTGGCCGGCGACCTCGGCGGCGTGCAGGACGCGCGGGCGCCCGTCGACTCGGCGCTGCTCTTCGCCATCGCCGCCCGGCGCTGGCGTGTGGGTGAGTCCCTCGGCGACGGCCTCGCCGGCGTCATCCGCGACGTCGCCGGCCTCGCCCCCGGCCGCTACAACCTGCTCGCCGCCGACGGCGTCGCGCTGGCCGCCACCACCTGGGGCGACTCCCTCTTCGTCCGCGCCACCCCCGCGGAGATCAGGATCGCCTCGGAGCCGCTCGACGGCGGCCCCGGCTGGCAGGCCGTCCCCGAACGGTCCCTGGTGACCGCCGACCTGGTGTCAGGAGTGCGCATGACCCCCCTGTGAACCGACCGCGCCGCCCCGTTCCGCCGTGCCCCGCTCAGAAGGAGAACCCGATGGACCGGTTCCTGACCGCCGACGACCTCGCCAAGACGCTCCGCCAGGACGTCCGGGAGGGGCTCACCGGCACGCCCAAGTCGCTGCCGCCCAAGTGGTTCTACGACGAGCGCGGCAGCGCGCTCTTCGAGGAGATCACCAAACTGGAGGAGTACTACCCGACCCGCCGCGAACGCGAGATCCTCACCGCGCGGGCCCCCGAGATCGCCGCCGCCACCGGCGCCCGCACCCTGCTGGAGCTCGGCGCGGGCTCGGGGGAGAAGACCCGGGTGCTGCTGGACGCCCTGCACGGCACGCTGCGCTCGTACGTCCCGGTCGACGTGAGCGGCGACTTCCTCGAGGAGGCCGCCGGGCAGATCGCCGCCGACCATCCCGGACTCACCGTCCGCACCGTGGTCGCCGACTACGAGCAGCACCTGGACCTGCTGCCCGGCGGCGACCGGCGGCTGATCGCCTTCCTCGGCGGGACGGTCGGCAACATGCCGCCCGCCGCCCGCATCGGCTTCCTCGGCGGCCTGCGCGCCACCATGGGCGAGGACGACGCGCTGCTGATCGGCGCCGACCTGATCAAGGACGTGGACCGCCTCGTCCGCGCCTACGACGACGCCGCGGGCGTCACCGCCGAGTTCAACCGCAACGTCCTGCACGTCATCAACCGCGACCTGGACGCCGACTTCGACGTCACCGCGTTCGAGCACGTCGCGCGCTGGAACGCGGCCGACGAGTGGATCGAGATGCGGCTGCGGTCCACCCGCGACCAGACCGTCCGCATCGGCGGCCTCGACCTGGAGGTGGCGTTCGCTGCCGGGGAGGAGACCCGCACCGAGATCTCCGCCAAGTTCCGGCGCGAGCGCCTGGAATCGGAACTCGGCGCCGCCGGACTCGCGCTCGCCGGATTCTGGACCGACGAGGCCGGCGACTTCTCCCTCAGCCTGGCCCGCTCTGTTTGACCCCTTTCAGCCCGGCCCGGCATCCTCGCCTGGCGGCTCGGACGCCGACCGAGCTTGGGCGAGCGCGACATCGCTTCGCGATCTGCCCGGTGAGGCTCGCCTTCGGCTTCACCTCACCGGGCAGGCAACGCGCTCGCGCGATGGCTGAGGCACCCTGACGGACCCTTCCCTACCCGAATAGACACCGACTAGCGTCCGGTGTGGGAAGGATGCGCCAGGCCGAGCCGCCGGAAGTCGGCGGCGAGCCGCGTGGCCACGTAGCGGTGGCCCGTGGGGGTCGGGTGCGTCCCGTCGCGCTGGATGAGCCGGGCCGCGTTGCCGGTGCCGTTCACCCGGTTGCCGGTGATCCAGTGCTCGGCGATCGGATCGATGAACTGGAGGCCGAACCGCTGCGCCAGCCCGCTCAGTCCGTCGCGGACGGCCAGTGCCGACGCCGGCGGCGTGTCGTTGCCCCAGAGCGGGCCGATCAGCACGACGCGGGTGGCGGGCCAGCGCTGCCGGGCGCGTTCGAGCACGATCTGCGCGGCGCCGGACACCTCCGGGGCCGGGAAGCCGTAGTCGTTGTGCCCGCCCGCCACCACCAGCAGGTCGGGCGCCGGCCGCCAGCCGAGCTGGCTCTCGAACGACTGGATGAACGAGGACCGCCGGTCGCCGCCCGCGACGAACCCGGTGCCGCCCCGCCCGCCGACGATGACCTGCCACCCGAGCAGCCGCCCCAGCGCCATCGCATAGGTCCGCTCGGGCTTGCTGCCCCGCTCGCCGACGGTGTAGCTGTCGCCGAGGAACATCACGACGGGGGCCTTGGAGCTGCCCGGCCCGGCGGCCGGCGCCGCCGAAGCCGTGCGCTTCGGGTGGACCTCGCCAGCGAAGGCGGTGCAACCGGTCGCCGTCAGCGGGCCGAGGCACAGCGCGAGGATCGCCGCGCCGCGGCGGGCGCGGCCAATCGTCATCAGGTACCACCAAGTTCCGGGGGGGCGTCAGCGGCATCCTACTGATGACACCGCCGCTCCGGGCCCGGTCCGGACGGTCCGCAGAGCCGCCGTACAAGGCGATGCGGGACTCTCGCCTGACGCGCCGTCGCCTACACGCGCAGTTCACCGCGGCATCACGTTGCGGCTCGCCGGACGCCATCCGATCCCGCCAGCCTTCCGCGGGTGACCCGAGCCGACCGCCTCCGCGAACTCGACCTGCTGCGCTTCCTCGCCGCGCTGGCGGTGGTGCTCTACCACTTCACCGGGTTCGGCGGGGCCGGGCCGTGGCCGGACCCCGCGCGCGAGCTGTTCGGCGGCCTCGCGGCCGTGACGCGGTACGGCTACCTCGGCGTCGACCTGTTCTTCGCGGTCAGCGGGTTCGTGATCCTGATGAGCGCGTGGGGGCGCGGCCCGGGGGAGTTCGGCGTCTCCAGGCTGGTGCGGCTGATGCCCGCGTACTGGGCGAGCGTGCTGCTCGGCGCCGTGGTCTACGGCGCGTTCCATCTCGGCAACGGGGTTCCCGGCCTGGTGGTGCCCAACCTCACGATGCTCCAGGGCGGCCTCGGCGTGCCGAACGTCGACGCCGTCTACTGGACGCTCTGGGTCGAGCTGCACTTCTACGTGCTGGTCGCGGTGCTCGCCGGGATCGGCATCACCTACCGGTCGTGCCTGGTCTTCATGGCGGCGTGGCTGCTCGGCGGCGTCTTCGCCGACGAGGCGGGCGGCAAGCTGCTCCAGGTGATGCTCGTGCCGACCTGGAGTCCGTACTTCGTCGGCGGCATGGCGCTCTTCCTGATCCACCGGCACGGCCCGACGCTGCTGCTGTGGGGTTACGTCGCGGCGTCGTGGCTGCTGGCGCTGCACTGGGGCGCCTGGCGCGCCGGGACCGTGTTCAAGGGCTCGGACGAGCGGGTGGTCGCCGCCGCCGTCACCGGGATCTTCCTGGTGCTGGCCCTGGTCGCGACCGGCCGGCTGCGCCGCGTGCGGTGGCCCGGCCTGACGCTGCTCGGCGCGCTGACCTACCCGCTGTACCTGACCCACTCGCAGATCGCGCTGCCGCTGCTGGACCGTGCCTACCCGGACCTGAACCGCTGGGCGGCGCTGGCCCTGACCACCGCGGCCTCGCTGCTGCTCGCCTACGGCGTGCACCGGCTGATCGAACGTCCCGGCCAGGCGTGGCTGCGGGCGGGGCTCCGCGCGTCCCTGAAACCACTGCGCGCGCCAGAGCCCCCACCCGTCGAGCCCGCGCCCACGCCCACGCCCGCGCCCACGCCCGCGCCCGCGCGCGACTGAACGGGCGGCCGTCCTCACTCGGAGCGGCCGAAGCGGCGCCCCCCGAGGACGAGCATGACCACCCCGACGACGCCGATCAGGAGCAGCTCCAGCTGGACGGGCGGCGCCCACCCGCCCCAGTGCGGCCCGGTGAACAGCCGGTCGGGGATGGGCCCGGTCAGCCGGCCCGTGATCGTCCGGCGCAGCGCGTCCACCGCGTAGCTCACCGGGTTGAGCGTCACCGCCCAGCTCAGCCAGCCCGGCAGCCCGGCCGCCGGGAACATCGCCCCGGACAGGAAGATCAGCGGCATCATCAGCAGGCTCAGCAGCGCGTGGAAGGTCTCGGTGCGCCGCACGGTGACGGCCAGCAGCATGCCGAACGCCGTCAGCATCAGCGCGATGAGCACCATCTCGCCGAGCAGCAGCGCCAGCAGGACCGGGTCATAGGGGACCCGCGCGATCCCGGCCAGCGGCAGCAGCAGCGCGCCCTGGCAGGCGGCGACGGTCGCGCCGCCCAGGCACTTGCCGACCAGCAGCGTCTCGCGCCGGACCGGCGCGACGACCATCTCGCGCAGGAACCCCATCTGCCGGTCGCTGACCAGCGAGACCCCGGCCCCGATCGCCGGGCTGTGCACCGTCATCACCAGCATGCCGGGGAACAGGAAGGTGCGGTAGTCGGCGCCCTGCGCCGAGGTGGGCAGCAGCGCGGACAGCCCGGCGCCCAGCACGAGCAGCATCAGCGCCGGTTGGAGCAGCGTGACCAGGACCTTGATCCGGTCGCGCTGGTAGTGCAGCATGTCGCGGTGCCACACCACCTGGATGGCGCGCAGCTCGTCGGTGAGGCGCCCGCTTCCGGGCAGCGCCGGTTCGGCCTGGACGGCGGTCATGAGCGTGCCTCCGGGGTCAGCGGGACGCGCGCGCCCGGGAGCCGCGGAGCCCCGTCCTCGCGGATGTTGCGCCCGGTGTAGTGGAAGAAGACGTCGTCGAGGCTCGGCCGGACCACCGTGACCGACTCGACCGCGACGCCGAGGCCCGCGCACAGCCGCGGGACGAACGCCGCGCCGTCGGCCACCCGGACCGACAGCCTCCCGGCACCTCCGCCCTCACTCCCGTCCGCACCGCCCCCGGGGTCGCCCGGCCCCTGCGGGATGAAGTCGACGTCGAGCCCGAACTCGGTGCGCAGCCGCTCGGCGGCGGCCGTGTCGTCGCGGGTGCGCAGCTCGACCCGGTCGGCGCCGATCACGCTCTTCAGCCGGTCGGGCGAGCCCTCGGCGATGATCCGGCCCTCGTCGATGATCGCTATCCGGTCGCACTGCTCGGCCTCGTCCAGGTAGTGCGTGGTCAGGAACAGCGTGATCGTCTCGCGCCGCCGGAGCTGGTGCAGGTGGTCCCAGATCTGCGCCCGGGTCTGCGGGTCGAGCCCGAGGGTCGGCTCGTCCAGGAACAGCACCCGGGGGCGGTGCATCAGCCCGCGCACGATCTCCAGCCGGCGCTTCATCCCCCCGGAGAACGTGCGGACCAGGCTGTCGCGGCGGTCGCCCAGCTCGACCAGGTCGAGCAGAGCGGCGGCGCGCTCGTGCGCGACCGCGGTCGGGAGCCCGTACAGCCGGGCGTGGAACCGGAGGTTCTCCCACGCGGTCAGCCCCTGGTCGAGCGTCATCTCCTGGAAGACCAGGCCGATGTGCCTGCGCACCTGGTGGGAGGCCGCAGCGACGTCGTGCCCGGCCACCCAGGCCCGTCCGGACGTGGGGGCGGTCAGCGTGCAGAGCATCGAGATCGTGGTCGTCTTGCCCGCGCCGTTCGGCCCGAGGAACCCGAAGGTCTCGCCCGCGCCGACCGTGAGGTCGACGCCCCGGACGGCCGCGCCGTCCGGATAGGTCTTGGCCAGGGCGCGGGCGCGGATCGCGGGCGCCGGTTCGACATCTTCGGAGGGGGGGCCGTGGCGGGTCCCGGCGGTGAAATACCTGGTGGGGCGCAGGTACCGAGTGATCATTTTACGGCCTCCCGGGCTGCCGCTCGGTTTTGCTCGTACATGGTTTTCGCGAGGGGGATGACAGGTGGAACTCAGTGCCGCTATGTTGCTCACTGTAGTCGCAAGAACGCACAACGTATCCAAGGAGGACACATGTCCGCTCTTCTCGAGCCGCGTGACGCCGGCAACTTCGAGTTCGTCGCCCTCGAGGCGGTTCCCTCGGAGGCCCCCGGTTACCAGGCCGGTAGCTGCACCGTCTGTCACTGGGGCATGACTCGCCTGTGTGACGACTTCAGCACGCAGGCCTAGCGTCACCTCTTCGTGAGCGCGGTCGTCCGTCTCTGACGGATACCACGGCGAAGTACAGCGGCTGAGGGGCCACCGTCCGCGGCGGTGGCCCCTCAGTCATGTCCCGTCGGCTCGCTCACTGTAGTCGTGCAGACCCACTACGTGTTCGAGGCATCAGGGGAAAGGGCTGGCGAACGTGCTTGACGAATCTGGGACACTGCGGGAGCACGACCTCCGCGCGGAGCTGACCGAGCAGATCGGCGCGGCGGGCCGCACGGTTTCCGCCCACGGCCCCTGGCTCGCCGTGGACCGGGCCGACTTCCGGCTGCCCGGCCAGGGCTGGAAGATCCACGTCTCGGCCCGGCCGTCGACGCTGCTGGAGACCGTCCGGCGGATGACGCCGGTGCTGCTGGAGACGCCCTGCCACTTCAAGGTGGTCAGGTCCGGCGAGCTGCTGCGCGACCTCAACTCCGCCAACACCGGTCCCGGCTCGATCGGCAAGGCCGTCACGGTCTACGCCGAGCGCGCCGCCGTCGCGCCGCTCGCCCGCGCGCTCGCCGAATGCCTGGCGGGCCTGGACGGGCCGCGGATCGTCAGCGACCGGCGGGTCCGGCCCGACGCCCCGGTGTACTACCGCTACGGGCCGTTCAGCCCGTCCTACGAGGTCAACGAGGACGGCGACCTCGAACTCGTCGTCACCGACCCGGCCGGACACACGCACCCGGGCGTGGCCGGCGACACCTTCTGGCAGCCGCCCTGGGACCCCGACCCGCTGCTGACCGAGGTCCCGGCCGCCCGCGCCGCCGGCCCGTCCGAGACGCCCGCACCGTCCGAGACGTCCGAGACGTCCGCGCCGACGGGAGCGGACGAGGCGAAGGACGTCGTGCTGGGCGGGCGCTACCGCATGGTGTGCGGCCTCACCACCAACGGCAAGGGCTACGTCTACCGGGCCGTCGACCTCCGGGACGACCGGCGGGTGATCGTCAAGGAGGCGCGCCCGCACGTCAACGAGGACGCGCACGGCCGCGACTCCAAGGCCCGGCTCCGCAACGAGCGGTACGCGCTGGAAATGCTCAAGGACCTCGACACCGTGCCCGGCGTGATCGACCACTTCCGGCACGGCGACCAGGAGTACCTCGTCGTCAGCGAGATGGGCGAGATGCCGCTCGGCCAGGAGATCGCCGAACGTGGGCTGTACGGCTCCGAACCCGCGCCGGACGGGCGTGGCCTGCGCACGCTCGCCGCGCGGCTGCTGAGCCTGCTCGACCAGGTCCACCAGCGGGGCGTGCTGGTCCGCGACCTCAACCCCACCAACATCGTGCTGGACGACGCGTCCGGCCGGCCGACCCTGATCGACTTCGAGATCAGCCATGTCGCCGGCGAGGGCCCCCCGATGTCGGCCGGCACGCCCGGCTACAGCTCCCGCGCCCAGGAGCGCAACGAGCCCGCCACGCCGGAGGACGACTACTACTCGCTGGGCGCCACCCTCTACTACGCCGCCACCGGCCTGCCGCCCACCTGGATGACGGGCGACCCGCACAACCACGACGTGTCCCGTGCCGCCGTCGTCCTGGACGGGCGCGGCGGCATGACCGCCGAGGTCCTCGGCCTGCTGAGCGCCGACCCGGCGGCGCGGCGGGCCGCGGCCGACGCGATCCGCGCGGGCCGCTTCGACGGCGAGCCCGCCGTCGCGCGGTCCGGGCGCACCGCCTCCCTCGAACTGGACGAGGTCATCCGGCACACGCTCGGTGCCGTCACCGGGCACGCGCGGCGCCTGATGGCGGGCGAGGGCTTCGACAAGGGCCGCGTGACCAGCCCGATCAACCTCTACCGGGGCAGCGCCGGCGTCGGTGTCGAGCTGCTGCACCACGCCGTCGCCGGCGACGAGGCCGCCCGCGACCTCGCGCGCGCCCTGGCGTACTGGACGGGCGGCTTCCAGATCCTCAGGGGCGGACGGCCCGGCCTCTACACCGGCGACACCGGCACGGCGGTCTTCCTCGCCGCCGCCGGGGCCGCGCTCGACGACCCGGGCCTTGCCGCGATCGCCGAGCCGATGGCCCGTCCCGTGCTGCCCCGCGTCACCGTGCCCGACCAGCACAAGGGCCTGGCCGGGATCGGCGCCGGGCAGCTCCTGATCTGGCGGCTCACCGGCGACGACGGCAGGCTGGGCATCGCCGCCGAGTGCGCCGCGCGCCTCGTCGAGCACGATCCCACCCGGGCCGTCCGCGAGAACGCGCCCGACTACGACGACTGCGCCTCGCTGTCGCAGACGCTCGGCTACGCGCACGGCATCGCGGGCACCTCGCACTTCCTGCTCGACTTCCACACCGCGACCGGCGACGACGACGCGGGCCGCGCGGCGCGGCAGGGCTACGACGTCCTCGCCGACCACTTCGGGCAGGTCCTCCAGGCGGCGATGTCGGCCTCGGCCAAGCCCATGCACGCCTCGTTCTGCCAGGGCACCGCCGGCATGGGCGCCTCGCTCGTCCGGGCCGCGCGCGACCTGCGCGACGACCGGTACCTCGACCTCGCGCGCGACGCCGCCGCCGTCTGCCACGACCTGGCGCCGCGGATGTACGCCCTCACCCAGTGCTGCGGGCTCGCCGGGATCGGCGAGCTGTTCCTTGACCTCGCCCGGACCACCGGGGAGACCGCCTACGACCGGCAGGCCGAACGGGTCGCGCGGCTCATCCTCTCCAGGGCGGGCGGCCCGGACGACGCGCCGGTCTTCCCCGACACCTCGCTGTCCGAGACCAGCGGCGACTGGTCGACCGGCAGCTCCGGCATCCTGTCGTTCCTGCGGCGGCTCCGCACACCGGGGGAGCCGCGCGTGTGGCTCGACCCGTTCGCCCTCCCCGGGAGCGCCGCCCGCACGCGGGCGAAGCCCCCAGCCAATGTGGAGGCCCTCCCGGTCTAGGGGCGTGTTTCCAAGCCCGGCCCGGCGTCCTCGCCTGGCCGGGCTTGGCACTGTGAGGCAGGCCCTAGGGTGCTCCGGTCTCGGTCGTGGCCGTCTGGAGCCGGTCGGCGTAGCGGTAGAGGTTCCAGGCCGCGTCGCCGAGGTAGGGGCTCCACAGCGTGGTGTTGGACAGGTCGGTGTTCGTCGAGATCCCGTTCACGTAGCCGAGGCCGGTGGTGCCGTCGTACCGCCACAGCCATGGGCCGCCGCTGGTTCCGGTGGTGAGGGTGCAGGGCATCTTCATACGGCGGCCCGTGGGGGCGGCGTCACCGGCGCAGTAGTACTG
Source organism: Actinomadura xylanilytica (assembly GCF_030283145.1). GTDB lineage: Bacteria > Actinomycetota > Actinomycetes > Streptosporangiales > Streptosporangiaceae > Spirillospora > Spirillospora xylanilytica. The sequence continues at coordinate 1,414,649 of NZ_JASNWE010000001.1, read as the reverse complement.
CCGGTCGCCCTTGTAGGGGGGCAGGAACGGGTAGCCGAGGATCGTCAGCCTGCGGTCCCGGGGCGTCCCGGTCTGGAACCCGTTACCGCCGACCGTGTCGACGATGCTCCGCCCGTCCGCTCTGGCCACCTTCACGAACGCGACGTCGTACTCGGCGCGGTGCCCGCTGGTCCAGCCCGTGAAGCCGGCCAGCCACTCGGCCCGCCAGATCCCGTACGGCCGCTCGCCGGAGGCGAAGTCGGGGACGAAGGCCCAGTTCTGGTGCCAGGTGCCGTGGTCGCCGCTGTCGTGGACGCAGTGGCCGGCGGTGCTGATCAGGCTTCCGGACGCGCTGTTGACCACCGCGGCCGAGCAGGAGTAGTCGCGGCCGTTGGCGGCGTTGCGGAAGAACACCTTGCCGGTGGCCCTGCTCGCCGGAACGGCCGAGCCCGTCTTCGTCCCGCCCGCGGGCGCGGCCTGCCGGTCCGGCCGCCCCGGGGCGGCCTTCGGCGGGACGGTGCGGACGGTGTCCTTGCGCGCCGGCCCGCGCGCGTCGGCTGCCCTGCCCGGATCGGCGGCGACGGCATGGCGCATCCGGGACGGCGTCCAGTAGGTGGTGAGCGGCGCCGAGCGGCGGTTCCGCGCGGCGCCCGCGCCGTCCCCGCCGTCCGGGCTGCGCGGCGCGCGCACGGAGATCGGCGTGCCCGGGTCGGACGCGGCGGGAGCCGTGCCCGCGGCCGGAGCGTCCGCCCAGGCCGGCGCGCCCGCGCAGGCGGTGGCGAGCAAGGCGCCGAGGATCAGGCTTGTTCTCATGTGGTCCCCCGACCCTGTTGTGACTTAACGTGGCTGAAGCATCGCAATGCGTCAGATGGTGACGGTATCGCGTGGGACGGTGTCGAGGGGGCGGCGCGGCCGTCGAGACCGCCGCGTCCGCGTGCGCCCTCGCCGACCGGCTCTTCTCGGCGCGGATTCCAGAGAAGTGAGGGTTATACTCTCATTTCATCCAGGAGAGGGGCCGCATGAACATTCCGGTACGCGGGCTCGGGGCGCCGGGGCTGAAGGTGTCCGCGCTCGGGCTCGGCTGCATGGGCATGAGCGAGAACTACGGCCCGGTCGACGGGGCGGAGGCGGTCCGGACGATCCGGGCGGCGCTGGACGCCGGCGTGACCCTGCTCGACACCGCCGACCAGTACGGTCAGGGCGCCAACGAGGAGCTGGTCGGACGGGCGGTCGCCGGGCGCCGCGACCAGGTGGTGCTCGCCACCAAGTTCGGGCTGACCCGCGACCCGCGCGACCCGTCCCGGCGCGGGGTGGACGGACGGCCCGAGTACGTGCGCGCCTGCATCGAGGCGTCGCTGCGGCGGCTCGGCGTCGACCACGTGGACCTGTACTACCAGCACCGGGTCGACCCGCGCGGCTACCTCGCCGAGAACCTCGCCGCCGCCGAGATCACGCTGACCCCGGAGGAGGTGGCGAGCCTGGACGGCGCGGCCCCCGTGGGCGCCGCCGCGGGGGAGCGCTACCCGTCCGCCAGCCTGTGACCGATGCCGCGCCAGACCAGGTCGAGCACCCGCGCGCCCGTCGCCGGGCCGGCCTGGGCGGCGCGGGCCAGGACGCCGTCGACCATGTAGCCGATGAGCAGCGCGTCCTCGGGGGTGAAGTCCTCCCGGAGCAGGCCCGCCGCCTGCGCGGCGCGGATCGGCTCGCGCAGGAGCGCGCGCAACCGCCGGCCGTAGTCGGCGTGCTCGTCCCGGCCGCTCCCGTTGCGGATGGCGAGGACGAGCTCCGGAGATCCGGTCTGGTCGCCGACGAGCGCGCTGAGCAGCATCTCGAACGCGCCGGGGCTCCCGGCGTGCTCGGTGGCGAGCCGTTCGAGCACCGCGAGGTTCTCGTCGGCGAGCGCGGCCATCAGCCTCGCCCGATCGGGAAAGTGCCGGTACAGGGTCGCCTCGCCGAGCCCGGCACGGCGGGCGACCTCGCTCATCGGCGCGCTCGACGCCGCGGCGAACACCTCGCGCGCCGCCGCCAGGATCGCCTGGCGGCTGCGCAGGGCGTCGCGTCGCACGGGAGCGTCCTGGCCTTGCCGCATCAGTCCATCGTAGGCGCCCGGACGCCCCGTCCAGGGGGGATCAGGCGCCGGTGTCCAGCGGGCGCAGCTCGTCGGCGTAGCTGACCGACATGCGGCGCATCAGGCCGTCGTCGTCGATGGTGTACTGGCCGAGCCGCCACAGCGGCGGCGAGTAGGCGTGGATGGAGACGCTGGCGTCGGCCGCGCCGACGAGCCGGTGGATGTGGTCGGGACCGAACGAGAACGAGACGCCCTCGGGCATGACGGTCTGCACGTGGACGCCGCCGATGCGGGGGTTGTTCTCTTCGAGGGCGCCCGCGACGACGCGCACGGCCCCGGAGGAGACGTCGTGGTCGTGCCAGCCGGTGTCGTTCTGCGGTGTCCAGCACAGCAGCCACACGTCCACGTACTCGTCGCGGTACAGCGAGGCGTAGTGCCGCTGCTCGTCGGAGAAGGCGACGTGCTGCCGCCACAGTTCGGGGCGCGTCGCCAGCGCGTCGACCAGCTCTTGGAGTTCGCGCTTGTCCAGGGGGCGTTCGGGCAGGTTCTCCAGGTGGCCGGCCCCAGGGGTGGGGGCGGTGCAGGACAGGACCTCAGGCGGCATGGGTTCGCTCCTCTCCGTTCAATAGACGGTGCGGGTTGGCCACGCGGAACGCGTGGTGGGCGGCTTCGCCAAGGTTGAGGTCTGCGGGGCCCGCGTACGGGCGGTCGGTTCCGTGCACGACGACGTCGACACCGAGCGCGCGGACGGTGGCGTCGGCAGCGCGCGGCCCATAGGAGGACGTCTCGACGAACGCGTCCGGGTCGATCTCGCCCCGTCCGCCACCGCGCGCCGCTAGGCGTTCGCCGTGCAGGGGGGCCAGCCCGGCGAGCATCGCGAAGCACACGCGCAGGCGCGGGTGGCGCGGCCTGCCGAACGCGCGGAACGCGTACCAGGCGGCGTGCATCTGCTGGACGTACGGCACCAGCGCGGGCCACCAGCCGGGCACGTCCGGGACGGTGGGGGCGGCCCCCGGGTGGACGAAGAGCGGCAGGTCCAGGTCCTGGAGGAGGTCGAGTAGGGGTGCGCACCGCTCGTAACCGGCGGGATCCGCCAGGGCGGTGGCGGGCAGTTGCAGGCCCGCGAAGCCGTGCCGCAGGTCCTTGGCGAGCGCGCCGGGGTCGATCTCGCTGACGCACGCGGCGGCCCAGGCGCCGAACGGCTCCGGCAGCGCCGCGGCGCCCTCGTGATAGGCGTCCAGCAGCGGGCGGGCCTCGTCCGGCGGCAGCCACTCGATGCCGAGCGGGGACGAGAGCGAGACCAGGGCGCGGCCGAGGCCGTCGGCGCGCGCGAGGCCGGCGCGGCGGGCGGGGTCGTGGTCGGCCGGGTCGACCTCGAACGGCGGCTCGCCGTCCAGACGCAGGGTCCAGCCGTCCAGGAACGGGGGCGTACGGCGGTTTCGGAGGGCCCCGATCAGTGGGTCTCCCCACAGATGTTGATGCACGTCCACGTGAGCGTCGTTGGTGGTCACAGGCGTATCTTCACTCCCGCCCTCCATCTGAACCGCTTCACTTAACCGCTTCAGTGAACCGGTTAAGTCCATTATGTGTCAAGTCGTTGACCCGGAGCCGCCGGTGCCTGGCCCTAGGGTTGTGGGGTGCCAGACAGGCGCAAGCGCGCGACCATCCGGGAGGTGGCGCAGGCGACGGGGTTGTCGCCTGCGGCCGTGTCGTACGCGTTGCGCGGTATCCAGACCTCCGAGGAGACCCAGGAGAGGGTCCGCGCGGCGGCCGAGGAGCTCGGCTACGAGGCGCATCCGATCGCCCGCGCCCTGGCCAGCGGGCGCACCGGCCAGGTCGGCCTGCTGTGCGGCTCGCTCGGCGACTACTGGCAGCAGTCACTGGCCATCGGCATCGGCCGCGAGCTGCTCGCCCGCGACCGCTACGCGCTGATCGTCGACGCCGGCGGCGACCCCGAGCGCGAGCTCGCGCTCGCCCGGCGGCTGCGCGACCAGCGGGTCGACGGGCTGATCGTGCAGCCGCTCGACCCCGCCGCCGGGCTGTGGGCCGAGCTCGCCGAGAGCACCCCGGTGGTCTCGATCGGCGACGCGCTGCACGGCGGGCGGGCCCAGGGCGAGGTCGTGTTCGACAACCGGCGCGGCGTCACGCTCGCGCTGGAGCACCTGCGCGCCCTCGGGCACCGTCGGCTGACGGTGTTCACCCCGACCCGGGCCAGCACCCCCGACCGGCCGGCCGACGTGCACGTCAACGCCGAGGCCGAACGGCTCGGGCTGCGCGTCGACCTCATCGTCGCGCCCCAGTCGCTGGCCGGGGCCACGCAGGTCGCCGAGCGGGTGCTGGCCGGGCCCGGACGGCCCACCGCGGTGTTCTGCTTCTCCGACTCCATGGCCTACGGGGTCTACGCGGTCACCCGCGAGCTCGGCCTGGACGTGCCCGGCGACATCGCGGTCTGCGGCTACGACAACCACCCGATGTCGGCGCTGCTCACCCCACCGCTGACCACCGTCGACTGGGACATCGACGGCATCGTCTCGGACGCGGTCCGGCTCGTCGTCGACGTCATCGACGGCAAGCCGCACGAGCGCCGGGTCGTCCGCGAGCCCGAGCTCCGGGTCCGCGCCTCGACCGGCGATCAGGAGCTGTAGCCCTGGACGCGGGCCAGACCCGGCAGCAGGTCGGCGGCGACGGCGATGTCGGCGTCGAGCGGCCGGTCCTCCACGCGCGGGTCCAGCACGGCGGCGGCCAGGTCGAAGGCCCCCTTCAGCGGCCCGCCGGCGGGCGCGCGGCCCTGCATCCGCAGCGCGCGGGCGGCGGCGACCAGCTCGCAGCCGAGGCCGATCCGGTAGGCCGCGACCGCGTCGGTGCTCGCGCGCGCCGACTGGGTGGAGAAGCCCGCGTGCTCCTCCACGCCGCGCGACAACACCGCGCTGCCGAGCGCCGCCGGCGTCGCCAGCCGGCGGACGTCGGCGAGCGCCGAGTGCGCCACGTACTCCAGGATCATGATCCCGGACGACGCCTCGGTGGCGCTCTGGAAGGGGTAGAGCCCGGTGAAGGCGGGCTCCGCGAGGGTGCCGAGCCGGGCCGCCGACAGCGCCATCGTCTGGAACAGCGCCGCGCGCGCCGCGTCCAGCGCCAGCCCGACGTAGGCGGTGTGGAAGTTGCCGTTGTGCCACACCGTCCGTCCGGCCACGTCGACGAGCGGGTTCTCGGCGGCGGCGTTGATCTCGCGGGCGACCACGTCCTCGGCGTAGTCGGCGGCCTCGATCGCGGGCCCGTGCACCTGCGGGAACGCGCGGTAGCCGTAGGGGTCCTGGATCCGCATCGGGGCCGGCTGCTCGAACGCCAGCAGCGTCCGCATCGCGCTCGCGACCGCCCGCTGCCCCGGATGCGGGCAGGCGTCCTGCACGGCGGGCGCGAACGGCTCCTCCGAGCCGTGCACCGCGAAGTGCGACAGCGCCGCGACGACGGTCGAGGCGGCGAGCAGCTCGCGCAGGTCGGTCACGGCGAGCGCCGCCTCGCCGAGCGTGGCGGCGTTGGAGCTGATGAAGGCCAGCGCGTCCGAGGACCGCAGGGTGAACCCCGGGCCCCGCTCGATCTCCCCGTCCGGCCCGGCCAGCCAGGACCGCTCGCCGAGCAGGCACAGCGCGGTGGAAGCGAGCGCGGTGAGGTCGCCGGTGCCGATCGCCCCGTACACCGGGACCGGCGGCAGCAGCCCCAGGTTGAGCACGTCGGCGAGGGCCTGGAGGACGCCCGGCTCGACGCCCGAGCCGCCCGCCGCGATCTGGTTCAGCCGCACGGTGAGCATGGCCCGGACGATCTCCGGCGCGACCAGCGGGCCCGCGCCCGCCGCGTGGCTGCGCAGCAGCCGCAGGCCGTGCGCGTCGGCGTCCTCCCACTCCACGTCCACCACGCGGTTGGCTCCGACGCCGGTGGTGCGGCCGTACACGGGCTGCGCGTCGGCGACCTCCAAGGCGACCCGCCAGGCCGCGAGCGCGCGCGCCGCACCCTCCGGGGCTATGGCGACCGTCACATCTTCGCGGGCGGCCGTTCCCACCTGGGCGCAGGTGAGCGCGCGGCCGTCGATAACGATTCGGCTGTTCTCCACGGGGCCACGCTACTTTCTACAGTATTCAGGTAGTTATGCTCAAGATGTGATGACTTGACCAGGTCGGAACGTATGTCCGGGGACGACGATTGGCTACTGTTGGGTAGATGCCGAAGACGATCAGCACAGGCCAGCGAACGGAACCCCGGCGTCGCCGACGCCCGACGAGGACGTGAACCGTTTGATCACCTTTGACGGCGTCACCAAGCGCTATCCCGACGGCACCGTGGCCGTCGACGGGCTCGACCTGGAGATCCAGGCCGGCCGCATCACCGTGCTGGTCGGCCCGTCCGGCTGCGGCAAGACCACCACGCTGCGGATGATCAACCGGATGGTCGACGCGACCGACGGCACCGTGGCGGTGGACGGGAAGGACGTCCGGGACGTCGATCCGCCGGCGCTGCGCCGGGGCATCGGCTACGTCATCCAGCAGGCGGGGCTGTTCCCGCACCGCACGATCGTCGACAACATCGCGACCGTCCCGTACCTGCTCGGCTGGGACAAGAAGAAGGCCCGCGCCGAGGCGCACGCCCTGATGGCCCGGGTCGGGCTCGACCCGGGGCTGGCCAAGCGCTTCCCGGCCCAGCTCTCCGGCGGCCAGCAGCAGCGCGTCGGCGTGGCGCGCGCGCTCGCCGCCGATCCGCCGATCATGCTGATGGACGAGCCGTTCAGCGCCGTCGACCCGATCGTGCGCGCCGGCCTCCAGGACGAGTTCCTGCGCCTCCAGGACGAGGTGGAGAAGACGATTGTGTTCGTCACCCACGACATCGACGAGGCGGTCAAGCTCGGCCACCGCATCGCGGTCTTCCAGGTCGGAGGACGGCTGGCGCAGTACACCACCCCCGACGAGCTGCTGTCGGCGCCGGCCGACGACTTCGTCAGCGACTTCCTCGGCGGCGACCGCGGGATCAGGCGGCTGCGCTTCAGCCAGGAACTCGACGCCGAGCAGGCCGCCGAGACGTCCCGGTCGCGCGGCGACGCCCTGGGCCAGGACGCCGCGGGCCCGGCGGTGGCGGACCGGTGACCCCGGTGAGCCCCGCGCTGGCCGCGCTGGCGATCGGGGACGACGGCGAGCCGCTGATCCGCTGGGACTGGATCAGGCGGAACCTCTCCGACGACATCCTGTCGGCCCTCAAGGAACACCTGATCCTCTCGTTCACCCCGATCCTGCTCGGCCTGGTGATCGCGCTGCCGCTCGGCATCGCGTGCGCGCGCTGGCGCCGGCTCTACGGACCCGTCCTGGCCGTGACCAGCGTGCTCTACGCGCTGCCCTCGATCGCGCTGTTCGTGGTGCTGGTCGCCTTCAGCGGGCTGACCTACACCACCGTGGTCGTCCCGCTGACCCTCTACACGCTCTCGGTGCTGGTGCCGAGCGTGGTGGACGGGCTCGGCTCGGTGCCCGCCCACGTCCGGCAGTCGGCGGTCGCGATGGGCTTCGGCGAGCTGCGCCGGCTGGTCCAGGTCGACCTGCCGATCGCGCTGCCGGTGGTGATGGCCGGGCTGCGGGTGGCCACCGTCTCCAACATCAGCCTGGTCAGCGTGGGCGCCCTGATCGGGATCGGCGGCCTCGGCGAGCTGTTCACCGACGGCCTGCGCCGCGACTTCCCGACGCCGCTCGTGGTCGGCATCGTGCTGATCATCACGCTGGCGCTGCTGTCCGACCTGATCCTGCTGCTGATCCAGCGGCTGCTGACGCCGTGGGAGCGGGCCCGCGCCACGCGGCGCAAGAACCGTGGCCAGAGCCGCGACCGTGACCGGGTGCCGGCGGCCAGGGAGGGTGAGACCGCGTGAACGCCATCTTCGACGCGCTGAAGTGGTTCGGCGAGTCCGCCCAGTGGTCGGGCCCCGACGGCATCCCGCACCGGTTCGTCGAGCACTGCTGGTACTCGCTGCTCGCGTTCGCCGTCACCGTGCTGATCGCGCTGCCGCTCGGCCTGCTGTTCGGGCACGTGCGGCGGGGCCGGCTGGCCTCGGTGACCGGGTTCGCGGTGACCTCGTCGGCCAACGCCGCGCGGGCCCTGCCGACGCTGGGCCTGCTCATCCTCGCGGTGGTGCTGACCTCGGCGGGCGACCTGGTGCCGATCCTGATCCCGCTGGTCGTGCTGGCGGTCCCGCCGGTCCTGGTGAACGCCTACGCGGGCGTCCAGCAGGTCGAGCCGGGGCTGCGCGACGCGGCCGAGGGGATGGGGATGACCGGGGCGCAGGTGATCCTGCGGCTGGAGATGCCGGTGGCGCTGCCGCTGATCCTGCTGGGGCTGCGCACGGCCGCGATCCAGATCGTCTCGACGGCCACCCTCGCCGCCTACGTCGGGCTCGGCGGCTTCGGCCGCTACATCGTCGACGGCTACGCCCGCCAGGAGTACGACCAGATGGCGGGCGGCGCGATCCTGGTCGCCCTGATGGCGGTGCTGATCCAGGCGCTGTTCACGGTGCTGCGCCGCTGGGCGGTGTCGCCCGGGGTGCGGCTCCAGTACGCCGGCGCCTGAGCCGCGGACTCTCGAACATTGCACGTCCCTAGGAAGGAACACACATGTCCCGGATGATCCGAGGCGCGGGCCTCGTGCTGGCGGCGGCCCTCGCCCTGTCGGCCTGCGGTGGCGGCGACGACGGCGGCGACCCGCTGAAGGGCGGCGACAAGGGCTCGGGCGGCACCGTCACGGTCGGCTCGGCCGACTTCGCCGAGAGCGAGCTGCTCGGCGAGATCTACGCGCAGGCCATGGAGGCCAAGGGCGTCAAGGTCGCCCGCAAGTTCAAGATCGGTGCCCGCGAGGTCTACTACGGCCAGGTGGAGAGCGGCGCGATCCAGGTCTTCCCCGAGTACAACGGGGCGCTGCTGGCCAGGGTCGACAAGACGAACACCACCGCCGCCACGACGGAGGACGTCGACACCGCGCTCAAGCAGAAGCTCCCCCCGGCGCTGGAGATCCTCGACCCGTCCAAGGCCGAGGACAAGGACGCGCTGGTCGTCACGGCGGAGACCGCGGCCAAGTACAAGCTCAAGACCATCGAGGACCTCAAGCCGGTCGCCAAGGACCTGGTCGTCGGCGGCCCGCCGGAGTTCAAGACGCGGCAGCAGGGCATGCTCGGCCTGGAGAAGGTGTACGGCCTGACGTTCAAGCAGTTCAAGTCGCTGGACACCGGGCCGATCACGCTGGCCAACCTGAAGAAGGGCCAGATCCAGGCGGGCAACCTGTTCACCACCAACCCGGCGATCACCAAGGACAAGCTGGTGCCGCTGGAGGACCCCAAGAACCTCTTCGGCGCGCAGAACGTGCTGCCGCTGGTCTACAAGTCCAAGGTGGACGACACTGCCCGGCAGGCGCTGAACGCCGTGTCGGCCAAGCTCACCACGCAGGACCTGATCGACATGAACGGCACGATGGAGACCGAGAAGGCCGACCCCGAGGACGTCGCGAAGGAGTGGCTGAAGAAGGCCGGCCTGGTCTGATCCGACCCCGGCGCGCGAGCGGCCACGGGACCACGACCCTCGTCGTGCCCGTGGCCGCTCGCGTTCCCGCGTCCGGCGTCAGGCGCCCGCGTTCCGGCCCGCGTTCCGGCCCTGGTTCCGCCGGCAGGGGACGTCAGCCGGCGGACGGGGCACGGCCGCCCAGCCGGGCCGTGAGGTCGGCGGCGGTGGCGCGGATGGGCGCGGCCAGGGCGGGCCAGGTCTCCGCCGGACGCTCCTCGCGCCGGAAGGTGACCGTGACGGCCGCCGCCGGGTGCCCGGTGTGGTCGAACGAGCAGGCCGCGATGCTGGCCAGGCCCTCGGTGACGTAGCCGTCCTCGGCCGACCAGCCGCGCCGGGCATCGCCGGCCAGCTCGCGCCGCAGCTCGCGCAGCGACGCCGGGCTGCCCGCGCCGGTGCGGTCGACGAACCGTCCGGGGAACAGCGCCCGCACCTGCGCGGCGGGCAGGTGCGCGAGCATCGACCGTCCGCTGGCGGTGAGCTGCGCGGGCATCCGCACGCCCACGTCGGTGATCAGGGTGGCGTGCCGCCGCGGCTGCTCCTTGACCAGGTAGAGGGTCTCGGCGCCGTGCAGCACGCCGAGCTGCGCGATCTCGCCGACGCGGTCGACCAGCCGGCGCAGCAGCGGCCGGGCGAGCCGTTCGAGCGGCTCGTGCCGCAGGTAGGCGGAGCCGACCTCGAACGCCGCGACGCCGAGGCCCCAGCGGCGCTCCTCGGGCACGTAGGTCACGAAGCCGTCGCCCGCCATCGCGGTGAGCAGGTGGTAGGTGCTCGACCTCGGCAGCTCCAGGGCGCGCGCGATGCTGGACGCGGGCAGCGGCCCGGCCGACCCGGCCAGCAGCCGCAGCACCGCGAGCGCCCGCCGCGCCGCCGGGACCTGTGCCATCCGCCCTCCCCGCGCATTGTCTCGTATGTGAGACAGATCGTGCGCGCCGGGGCTCACCGGCGGCCGGGTCCGCGGGTTGGAATGGTGGGTATGAGTTTCGGCATGGCGGACAGGATCATCCAGGTCGGCCCGGAACCGCTGACGTTCGATCAGGTCGTCGCGGTGGCCCGGGACGGCGCGGCGGTGGAGCTCACCGGCCCGGCGCTGGCGGCGATCGCGGCGGCGCGGGCGCACATCGAGGAGCTGTCCGCGCGGCGGACGCCGGTGTACGGGGTGTCGACCGGCTTCGGGGCGCTCGCCACCCGGCACATCGCGCCCGAGCTGCGCGCCCGGTTGCAGCTCAACATCGTCCGGTCGCACGCGGCCGGGTCCGGGCCCGAGGTCGAGCGCGAGGTGGTGCGGGCGATGATGCTGCTGCGCCTGCACACGCTCGCGACGGGCCGCACCGGCGTGCAGCCCGTCACCGCGCGGACCCTCGCCGCGGTGCTCAACGCGGGCGTCACCCCGGTCGTGCACGAGCACGGCAGCCTCGGCTGCTCGGGCGACCTGGCCCCGCTCGCCTCCGCCGCCCTCACCCTGGTCGGGGAGGGTTCGGCCCGGGACGCCCGGGGCGAGCTGATGCCGGCCGCGCGGGCGCTCGCCGCTGCGGGGATCGAGCCGGTCGCGCTCGGCGCCAAGGAGGGGCTGGCGCTGCTGAACGGCACCGACGGGATGCTCGGCATGCTCGTCCTGGCGCTGCGCGACCTGCGCGAGCTGCTCAAGGCCGCCGACCTGGCCGCCGCGATGACGGTGGAGGCGCTGCTCGGCACCGACCGGGTCTTCGCCGCCGACCTCCAGGAGCTGCGCCCGCACCCGGGGCAGGCGCGGTCGGCCGCCAACCTGCGGGCGCTGCTCGCCGACTCGGGGATCATGGAGTCGCACCGGGGGCCGGACTGCACCCGCGTCCAGGACGCCTACTCGCTGCGCTGCGCCCCGCAGGTGCACGGCGCGGCCCGCGACACCCTCGCGCACGCCGAGCTGGTCGCGGGCCGAGAGCTCGCCTCGGCCGTCGACAACCCGGTGGTGCTGCCGGACGGGCGGGTGGAGTCCAACGGCAACTTCCACGGCGCGCCCATCGCGTACGTGCTGGACTTCCTGGCGATCCCCGCCGCCGACGTGGGCTCGATGTCGGAGCGGCGCACCGACCGGCTGCTCGACAAGGCCCGCTCGTACGGGCTGCCGCCGTTCCTGGCCGACGACCCGGGGGTGGACTCCGGGCACATGATCGCCCAGTACACCCAGGCCGCGATCGTGTCGGAGCTGAAGCGGCTGGCGGTGCCCGCGTCCGCCGACTCGATCCCGAGCTCGGCGATGCAGGAGGACCACGTGTCGATGGGCTGGGCCGGGGCGCGCAAGCTGCGCCGGTCCGTCGACGGCCTCGCGCAGATCGTCGCCATCGAGATCCTCACTGCCGCGCGGGCGCTGGACCTGCGCACCCCGCTGCGGCCCGGCCCGGCCACCGGCGCGGTCGTCGCCGCGCTGCGCGAGCGGGTGCCGCCGCCCGGCCCGGACCGGCACCTGGCGCCGGAGATCGCCGCCGCCACCGCGCTGCTCCGGGACGGCTCGCTCGTCGCCGCCGCCGAAGCGGTCACCGGCCCGCTCGCCTGACCCCTCTCCTCTCATCCAAGGAGCCACGATGCCCGGACCCCGTCCCGTACGCGCGCCGCGCGGCACCTCGCTGACCGCCGCCAAGGGCTGGCCGCAGGAGGCCGCGCTGCGGATGATCCAGAACAACCTCGACCCGGAGGTGGCCGAGCACCCCGACGCGCTGGTGGTCTACGGCGGCTCGGGGAAGGCGGCCCGGAACTGGGACGCGTTCGACGGCATCGTCCGGTCGCTGGCCGGGCTGGAGGGCGACGAGACGCTGCTGGTCCAGTCGGGCAAGCCGGTCGGGATCTTCCGGACGCACGAGTGGGCGCCGCGGGTGCTCATCGCCAACTCCAACCTGGTGCCGCAGTGGGCGAACTGGGAGGAGTTCCGGCGGCTGGAGTCGCTCGGGCTGACGATGTTCGGGCAGATGACGGCCGGGTCGTGGATCTACATCGGCACGCAGGGCATCCTCCAGGGCACCTACGAGACGTTCGCCGCCGTCGCCGAGAAGAGGTTCGGGGGGACGCTCGCCGGGACGGTCACGCTGACCGCCGGGCTCGGCGGGATGGGCGGCGCGCAGCCGCTCGCGGTCACGATGAACGGCGGCGTCGCGATCTGCGTCGAGTGCGACCCGTCCCGCATCGACCGCCGTGTCGCGCACCGCTACTGCGATGTGCGCGCCGGGTCGCTGGACGAGGCGCTGCGGCTCGCCGAGGAGGCGCGGGCGGCGCGCCGCCCGCTGTCGATCGGGGTGCTCGGCAACGCCGCCGACGTCGTCCCCGAGCTGCTGCGCCGCGGCGCCCCGATCGACATCGTCACCGACCAGACCAGCGCGCACGACCCGCTGATGTACCTGCCGCGCGGCGTCGCGTTCGAGGACATGGCGGACGACCGCGACCGCGATCCGGCCGGGTTCACCGCCAAGGCCCGCGAGTCGATGGCCGCGCACGTGGAGGCGATGGTCGGGTTCCAGGACGCGGGCGCCGAGGTCTTCGACTACGGCAACTCGATCCGCGGCGAGGCGGAGACCGCCGGGTACGCGCGCGCGTTCGACTTCCCCGGCTTCGTGCCCGCCTACATCCGGCCGCTGTTCTGCGAGGGCAGGGGCCCGTTCCGGTGGGCCGCGCTGTCGGGCGACCCGAAGGACATCGCGCGCACCGACCAGGCGATCCTCGACCTGTTCCCCGACAACGAGCCGCTGACCCGGTGGATCAGGATGGCGGGGGAGCGGGTGCGCTTCCAGGGGCTGCCGTCCCGGATCTGCTGGCTCGGGTACGGCGAGCGCGACAAGGCCGGGGCGCTGTTCAACGACCTGGTGGCGCGCGGCGAGATCAGCGCGCCGCTCGTGCTCGGCCGCGACCACCTCGACACCGGCTCGGTCGCGTCCCCGTACCGGGAGACCGAGGGGATGGCCGACGGGTCCGACGCGATCGCCGACTGGCCGCTGCTGAACGCGATGCTCAACACCTCCTCCGGCGCCACCTGGGTGTCGATCCACCACGGCGGCGGCGTCGGCATCGGCCGGTCGATCCACGCGGGGCAGGTCTGCATCGCCGACGGCACCGAGCTGGCCGGGCGGAAGCTGGAGCGGGTGCTGACCAACGACCCGGGCTCGGGCGTCATGCGGCATGTCGACGCGGGCTACGACCGCGCCGCCGAGGTCGCCGCCGAGCGCGGCGTCCGCATCCCGATGTCCGAGCCGGGCCCCGCGCCGGACCGGCCCGGGCCGGGCCCCGCGCCGGACGGGCCGGCGGCGGGGGACGGGGCGTGAGCTTCGAGGAGATGTGGGCGGCGCTGCTGCCCGTCGGCCGGGACCCGGACGGTGGCGGCTACCACCGGTTCGCCTGGACGCCGCCGGAGCTGGAGTGCCGCGACTGGTTCCTCGACGAGGCGCGCGGGCGCGGCCTGCCGGTCGAGCCCGACGCCAACGGGAACCTGTTCGCCTGGTGGCTGCCCGAGGACGGGACGCGCGACGGCGCGGTGCTGACCGGGAGCCACCTGGACTCGGTGCCCGGCGGCGGCGCGTTCGACGGGCCGCTCGGCGTGGTGTCGGCGTTCGCCGCCATCGACCTGCTGCGCGAGCGGGGGGTCCGGCCGGCGCGGCCGATCGCGGTGGGCGCGTTCGCGGAGGAGGAGGGCGCCCGCTTCGGCGTGGCGTGCCTCGGGTCCCGGCTGCTGGCCGGCGTGATCGACCCGGCGCGGGCCCGCGCGCTGACCGACGCGGACGGGCGCACGCTGGCGGCCGTCCTCGCCGAGAACGGGCTGGACCCCGACGCGATCGGCCCGGACGAGGCCCTGCTCGGCCGCGTCTCCTGCTTCGTCGAGCTGCACGTCGAGCAGGGCCGGGCGCTGGAGGTCCCGGTCGGCGCGGCGAGCGCGATCGTCCCGCACGGGCGCTGGCGGTTCGACTTCGCGGGGGCGGGCGACCACGCCGGGACGACCCGGCTGGAGGACCGGCGCGACCCGATGCTCCCGTTCGCCCGGATGGCGCTGGCGGCGCGCGAGGCCGCCGGGCGGCACGGCACCCTCGCCACCGTCGGGAAGGTGCGGGTCACGCCGGGCGGCGTCAACGCGATCCCGTCGGCGGTCACCGCGTGGCTGGACGCGCGCGGCCCGTCCGCGGGCGGCGTGCGGCGCACCGTCGAGGACGTCGAGCGGGCCGCCCGCGCCGAGGCCGGCGCGCACCGGGTGACCGTCGGGGTGGCCGAGGAGTCGGCGTCCGAGGCGGTCGAGTTCGACCTGGCGCTCCGCGACCGCGTCTGCGCGGCGCTCGGCGGCGCGCCCGTCCTGCCGACCGGCGCCGGGCACGACGCGGGCGTCCTGTCCGCCCGGATGCCCGCGGCCATGCTGTTCGTCCGCAACCCCACCGGCGTCTCCCACGCGCCCGCCGAGCACGCCGACCCCGCCGACCGCGTCGCCGGGGTCGAGGCGCTCGCCGCGGTACTGGAGGACCTGACACACGGGTAGGAACCCCCTTATGCAATGGCATGCCGAACTTGCCTGGCTTGGAGATGGTCTATCCGCCGATGTCCTGTTCGAGGCGGACGGCGAGCGGTTCACCCGCGTCACCCGCGGCGTCCCGGCCCCCCCGGGCGTCCAGAGCCTGCCCGGCCTGACCCTCCCTGGCCTCGCGAACGCGCACTCCCACGCGTTCCACCGGGCGCTCCGCGGTCGCGTCCAGGCCGGGCGCGGGACGTTCTGGACCTGGCGCGAGCGGATGTACGAGGTGGCGGGCCGGCTCGGCCCGGAGTCCTACCGGGCCCTGGCGACCGCCGTGTACGCCGAGATGGCGCTCGCCGGGATCAGCTGCGTCGGCGAGTTCCACTACCCGCACCACCGGCCCGGCGGCGCCCCCTACGACGAGCCCAACGCGATGGGCGAGGCGCTGATCGCCGCCGCCGCCGACGCGGGCCTGCGCGTCACCCTCCTGGACACCTGCTACCTCAGCGGCGGCATCGGGCAGCCGCTCCAGGGCCCGCAGCTCCGCTTCGGCGACGGCACCGCGGGCAACTGGGCGCGGCGCGTCGACAGCCTCCACGAGCAGACCGGCAAGGCCCGTCCGCACGCCCGCGTCGGCGCCGCGATCCACTCGGTCCGCGCGGTGCCGCGCGAGCAGATCAGCGCCGTCGCGTCCTGGGCCAGGGAGCACGGCGCGCCGCTGCACGTCCACCTGTCCGAGCAGCCCGCCGAGAACGAGGCGTGCCGGGACGCCTACGGCGTCACCCCCACCCGCCTGCTGGCCGAGGCGGGCGCCCTCGGCGCCCGCACCACCGCCGTGCACGCCACCCACCTCACCCCGGACGACATCGACCTGCTCGGCGGCACCCTCACCGGCGTGTGCATGTGCCCGACCACCGAACGCGACCTGGCCGACGGCATCGGCCCGGCCCGCGCCCTCGCCGCTGCCGGCGCGCCGATCTGCCTCGGCTCCGACCAGCACGCGGTCGTCGACCTGTTCGAGGAGGCCCGCGCGGTCGAGCTGGACGAGCGGCTGCGCACCCGGGTGCGCGGGCACTGGACCGCCGGCGAGCTGCTCGCCGCCGCGACCTCCAACGGCCACCACGCCCTCGGCTGGCCCGAGGCCGGACGGCTCGAACCCGGCGCGTACGCCGACCTGGTCACCGTCGCCCTCGACTCGGTCCGCACTGCCGGGGCGGGCCCCCGGTACGCCGCCGAGACCGCCGTGTTCGCCGCCACCGCGGCCGACGTCCGGCACGTGGTCGTGTCCGGGCGGCAGATCGTCCACGACGGGCGCCACCTCCTGGTCGACGACGTCCCGCGCGCGCTCCGCGAGGCCGTCGAGGCGGTCACCGCACCGCCCGGGACGGCGCCCGGGACCGGCTGACCCTCCCGGTCCCGTCCGGAACGGGGACGGCCGTGCCGGCGGGACCCCGCCGACATTGAACCCCTGGACCGTGGTGCGGGCCCGTCCGCCGGGGTGATCATGTCCTGTCGCGTCGGTGCCGGCATGGAGGAGTTCTCATCATTCTCGGAAGAGCCGCCGAACGGGAACGGATCGCCGCGGTCGTCGCGGGAGCGAGCGCCGGTGCGGGAGGGGCCCTGGTCGTCCGGGGTGAGGCGGGCATCGGCAAGACGGCCCTGCTCGCCCACGCGGTCCGCCTGGCCCGTGGCCCCGTGCGGAGCCGCGCGGACGGCGTCCCCCGGGGCACCCGGGTGCTGCGCGGCGCGGGGCACGCCGACGAGGCCGCGCAGCCGTTCGCGTTCCTGGACCTGCTGCTGCGTCCCGTCCGCTACCAGGTCGCCCGGCTGCCCGAGCCGCGCGCGACCGCCCTGCTCGCCGCGCTGGACGGCGACGCCGACGGCGAGCGGGACCGCTTCGCCGTCCGGCGCGCGCTGCTGTCCCTGCTCTGCCGCCTGGCCGCCGAACGGCCGCTGCTCTGCCTCGTCGACGACGCCCGGTGGCTGGACCCGGCGTCGACCGACGCGCTGGCCTTCGCCGCGCGGCGGATCGGCGGCGAGCGGATCGCGCTGCTCATCGCGGCCCGCGACGGCGACGCCGCCCTCGCGCACGGCCTGCCGGAGCTGCCGCTCGGCGGGCTCGGCGCGGGCGCCGCCCGGGACCTGCTCCGCGAGCTCCCGGCCGCGGGCCCGCTCCCGGCGGTGGGTCCGCAGTCCACCGAACGGATCATCGCCGAGGCCGCCGGCAACCCGCTGGCCCTGCGCACGCTCGCCGCCGCCCTCGGCGCCGAGCAGCGCGCGGACGGCCTCAACCCGCACGCCTTCTACGACGGGACGGCGCCGGTCGCCGGCCCGGTGCCGGGGGAGTTCCGCGCGCGGCTGGAAGGGCTGCCCGCCTCCGTCCGGACCCTGCTGCTGGTCGCGGCGGCCGGCGACGACCGCGACCTGGTCGCCATGGCGCAGGCGGCCGAGACGCTCGGCCTGGACCACGCCGACCTCGGCCACGCCGAGCGGGCGGGCCTGCTCCAGGTCGCCGGGCTCGAGCTGAGGTTCACCCACCCGCTGCTGCGCGCGGTCGCCTACCAGGCCGCGACCACCGAGGAGCGCCGCGCGGCGCACCGCGCCCTCGCCGGGGCCGCCGGGCCGGACGGCGAGGAGCGGTGCGCCTGGCACCTCGCCGCCGCGGCCGCGGGCCCGGACGAGCAGGTGGCGGCGCGGCTCCAGTGGGTCGCCGAACGCGCGGGCGGCCGGCGGGGGCACACCGCGCACGCGCGCGCCGCACGCCTCACCCCCGACCGGCGGGTCCGGGCGCGGCGGCTGGTGACGGCCGCCCGCGCCGCGTTCGACGCGGGCCTGTCCGACGACGCGGAGCGGCTCGCGGACGAGGCCGCCGCCCTGACCGCCGACCCCGGCGTCGCCGCCGCCGCCGCGCGGGTCGGCGCGGGCGTGGCGTTCGAACGCGGCCTGACCCGGACGGCCTGCCGGACGCTGATCGACGGCGCCGCCCTGATCGGCGACCGCGACCCGGCCGAGCTGCTGCTGATGCTGTCGGAGGCCGTCCGCTGCGGCTGGCAGGCGGGCGACCCCCGGCTGCTCGGCGACGTCGAGCCGGTCCTGAGGACCCTGGCGCTGGGCGCCGTCTCGCTCGGCCGGGACTCGCCGCTCGCGCCGCTCCCCGCCGCGCTGTCGGCCGTCGTGGCGGCTCTGCGCACGGACCCGTCCGGCGTCGGCCCGGTCCGGGCGCTCGCCGCCGCCGCGAACTGCCCGATGCCCGCCGAACTGAACCACCGGCTGATGACGTCCGCGATCGGGGTCGCCGTGACCGGACCGGAGTCCGCCGCCGACTCCGCGGCAGAGTTCGCCGCCCGATGCCGCCGGGACGGGCTGCTCGGCCGCCTCCCGTACGCCCTCCACAGCCTCGGCCACGTCCAGCTCCACCAGGGACGGCACCACGCCGCCGAGACCACCCTCCAGGAGGGACTGGCCCGGGCCGTCGAGACCGGACGGCTCCACTGGGCGAACCAGTGCAGGGCGCTGCTGGCCTGGATCTCCGCCGTGCGCGGGGACGAGGCGCGCTGCGACGCGTTCAGCGCGGACGCCATGACGGACGTTCCGGAGGCGGACGTGGTCGAGGGCAACGCGCTCGCCGCCGCCTACACCTCCTGGGCCCGCGCCCTGCTCGACCTCGGGTACGGACGCACCGCCGAGGCGTTCGCCCGGTTCGAGGCGCTCTGGCCGACCGTGCCCTGCTCCGCCGCCATCCGCCGCGCCCCCGACCACATCGAGGCGGCGGTGCGCTGCGGACGGCCGGACGCCGCCGCCAGGCCGCTCGCCCTGCTCGAAGCCTGGAACGAGCACAACCCGTCCCCGGCCGTCAGGGCCGTCACCGAACGCTGCCGGGCCCTCCTGACGGCGACCGGGGACGCCGAGCAGCACTACGCGGAGGCGCTACGCCTGCACGCCGAGACGGACCAGCCCTACGAGCGGGCCCGCACCGAACTGCTCTACGGGCAGTGGCTGCGGCGGGTCCGCAGGCGTGCCAAGGCGCGGACGCACCTGGAAGCTGCCGAAGAGGCCTTCCAGCTCCTGGGCGCCCATCCCTGGACGGTCGCCGCCCGCACCGAACTGGAGGCGACCGGCGTGCCGGCCGCGTCCCCGCCCGGCCCCTTGGCCCCCGTCGGCGGCGGACTCACCCACCAGGAGCTCCAGATCGTGCGGCTGGCCGCGTCCGGCGCGAGCAACCGCGAGATCGCCACCCGCCTGTTCCTCAGCCCCCGCACGGTCGGCAACCACCTCTACCGCGCCTTCCCCAAGCTCGGCATCAAACGCCGCGCCGAGCTCTCCCGCCTGGGGTTCGGCTGATCCCGCCCCGCCAGGGCTCTCCACCACCCGGCCGGGGCGCCGGGCCCCCCGCCCCGGAAGCTCCACCCCCCGCCCCGGAGGCTCCACCCGCCTGCCGGGGCGGCTTGCGGCCCTGGAGGGTCCGGGCGCGGCTGAGGGTCTGGCTGGGCGTCTCGCCGAAACGCTGCCGGTAGTGGGCGGAGAAGCGGCTCATGTGCAGGTACCCGGCCGCGCCGGCGGCGTCGCTGATGACGCGCGGGCCCGGCCCGGCCTCGACGAGCGCCGCGCGGGCGTGGTCGAGCCGGACGCCGCGCAGGAGCTGGGTGGGGGTCAGTCCCCACTGGTCCCGGCAGATGACCTGGAGCTGCCGGACGCCGACGCCCGCGGACGCCGCCATGTCGGTGACGCCGATCGGCCGGTGGTGGTGCGCCTGGACCCAGTCCTCGATCAGGCCGGCGAGGTGGTGCGGCGAGCGGCGCACCGGCTCGACGAGACTTGCGGTCGCGGTGTGCGGCAGCCCGAGCAGGAGCGCGGTGAGGAGCGACTCCTCCAGGCTGCGCGCCGCCAGCGGGTGGATGCCGCCGGCCGCGGCGTGGTCGAGCACGTCGCAGACGTGCCGCCAGGTGCGCTCGACGAGCGACGGCGAGGCGGCGGGCGGGCCGTCCACGCTGTGGAACCGCAGCGGCGGGCAGCGCTCCTCGCCGAGGTGGTCGGCGAGGTGGTCGGCCAGGCGCCCGGTGGTGGTCGCGATGACCAGGCAGCCGAGGTACGGGTCCGGGGTCATCCGCATCCGCTGGTCATGGGAGAGGACGAGGCTGCTCCCCTGGCCGGTGTCGTGCCCGGTGCCGGTGCGGTACTCCACCCCCATGGGCGCGTTCGGGGCGCACATGGCGAACTCGCCCTCGGTGGGCGGGGTCTCGACGATGACGCCCTCGCCCCCGTACCGCACCCAGACCAGATTGACCGCCCCGACCGACAGGCCGTTCACCATCCCGTCCAAGGGGAGGTCGGGCCTGCGGGACTGGAGGTCGTGCCCGACGGCGAGCGGCTCGACGGCGGAGTGCAGGACTCCGATGTCGTCGCTGACGACCCGCTGGTGGGAGGCCAGCAGCGGCGGGCGGGCGTCGGGGCCCGGATCCATGGCCGCGGTCATGCGCCCGCGGCGGTCGCGCCGGGCCGGGCCGCGCGGACGCCGCGCGCCTCCAGGCGGGGGATGACCTCGGCGGCGAAGTAGCCCAGCTCGTCGGCGTAGTTGAGGAACGACAGGGCGATCCCGTCGAACCCGGCGCCGGCGAAGGCCGCGATCGCGTCGGCGACGTCGTCGGGGTCGCCGACGAGCGGGCAGCTCCCGTGCCCGGCCGCGAACCGGTCCCGGTGGAGTTGGAGCATCTCCGGCGTGAACGACTGCGCGTGCAGCCCCTGGAGTCTCATCACCTCGTCCACGGCGGGCCAGTCGGCGTGCTCGTCGGCGTAGTGGCGCAGCCGCTCTCGCGCCTCGGCCCGGGTCGGAGCGCAGACGACGTGGCCCAGGGTGAACACCCCGACCGTGCGCCGGTGCGTCGCCGCCTCCGCGCGGATCGCCTTCACGATCTCCGCCCCGTCCTCGGGACCTCCGACGACGGTGAAGGCGCGATCGGCGTTGCGGGCGGCGAACGAGCGGCCCTGCTTGGACGACCCGGCGTTGATCGTGGGCAGCGACCGCCCGTTGTACGGCTTGGGCGCGCCGACCACCCGCTTGAGCTGGAAGAAGCGCCCGTCGTGGTCGAACGGCTCGGCGCTGGACCAGATGCGGCTGACGATGTCCCACCACTCCTGCGCGTACGCGTAGCGGGTGTCGTGGTCGCTGGGGAGCGAGAGCCCGAACATCTCGTACTCGGGGGCGTGCCAGCCCGCCACGATGTTCAGCCCGACCCGTCCCGCGCTGAGGTGGTCGGCGGTCGCGAGCTGCTTGGCCGCCACCACCGGATGGTGGAAGGCGGTGTGCACGGTGGTGAACACCCTGATCCGCCGGGTGGCGGCGAGGAGCCCGGACGCCCAGACCAGCGGGTCCAGGACGCTCTGGTGGAAGGCGGTGTCCCGGCCCCAGTCGGTCCAGCGCGCGACCGGCAGCATGAAGTCGATGCCCGCCTCGTCGGCCAGCCGGGCCAGCCGGAGATTGTCGTCCCAGCTCGCGCTCCACCGTTCCGGAACGGTGGTGATCGCGAGCCCTGACTCGGTGTTGGGAGAGAACAACCCGAGCTGGAACCCCATGCCGCCCCGCTTTCATCCGCCTGCGCGGTCTCGCCCTTGATCGACGCCCTCAGTATCGGGGCGGGATCCGCCGCCGGGCAATGGCTCCGGCATCAGCGTCCGACCGGGATGGCGCTCAGCGCGAGCCGGTCGAATGGCCCGAGCGGTCGGCTCTCGCTCGTCCGCCGGCCTTCCGTGGTCGCGTATATGACCACCCGGGAGGTGTAGCGCTTCCGCTCTTTCGCCCAGCGCATCAGCGTCTCCACGGTTTCGGCGAGATGGGTGCCGCAGGAATCGTCGCTTCGCGGGACGGCGCGGCGGTCGGTGTCCGCGGCCGTTTCCAGCCGGACGTGAAAGCAGGTCAGGCGCCGGCATTCGGGGACCGGGCACGGCTGTTTGGCGTCGAAGGGGAACCTGGCGGGTTCGCCGGGCATCGTGGTGGCCTTTCGGGGTCGCTGCGGCGGTGCCGGGGCGGACGGGACGGGCGGGCGCGGGGACTTCGGGTCCGGCCCGGCGGCCGGAACGGCCGGCCGCCGGGGAATCGGCAGGTCAGAGCATGATCCGTCGCGCTAGTGCCGCCATGGCAGGACGCCCAGGAGCAGCCGGAGCAGCCGGAGGTTGTTGTCGAAACCGGCCTGGTCGCGGTGCGCCCGCCAGGCGATCGTCATGACCACCGCCACGTACACCGCGAAGGGGACGCCGATGATCGCGGCGACCGCGATGCCGGTGGTGCCGCCGAACTGGGTCAGTGCGTGGTTACCGGGGGGTTGAACAATCCCCGCAACTCCATGGATAGTAGGGTCGTGCATGGATGTGCCTCCGTGATCTGCTTCGTGAAACGGGCCTGGTTACGGATGGTGCAGGGAAGGGCCGGCTTCTCCCGTAGAACTGTTTGCCGCAGATACGGGTTGGTCGGCCCTTCCGTGTAAAGGGCGATGAAACAAAGAGCGCCCGCCTGTTCCGGCGGACGCACGGCGAATAGCGAGAGCCCCGCGTGCCGATCGCTCCGCGTGCGCCAGTGCGCCGGCGCACCGGCGACGGGCAGGGCGGGCTCATCGTGGAGCGACCCAAAGGCGGCCGTCGTCCGCACGGCACCGATGACGGACCCGGACGGTGAGCCGCCTCCCCGTGAATGATGCCGCACCTCGCCCTCTACTTCAAACGCAAACCAGCAAGATTCGGGACGGGATGCGCTTTTTAGCTAGCGGAGCGGCTGACGGCGCAGGTCACGGCGTGGATCTTTTTTCCCGGCCGTGACCTGCGGGTCCGCCATCCGTGCCGCCGATAGTGCATTTCCGACTTATAGGTCTAACAGCGTTTTTTGGGGCTATTGGGTGGATATGTCGTCACCCGCTAGGTGAGCGTGTTGCCGCCGTTGACGGTGATCCTCTGCCCGGTGATGAAGGCGGCCCGGTCCGAGGCGAGGAAGGCGACCGCCTCGGCCACGTCCGTGGGCACGCCGAAGTGCCCGAGCGGCACCTGCTCCGCGTACTCGTCCTTGGCGCCGGCGGGGATGCCCTCGTGCCGGTCGGTGGGGATCCAGCCCGGCGCGACGAGGTTGACGGTGATCCCGTACCGGCCGAGCTCGCGCGCCCAGGAGCGGGTGAGCCCGAGCTGGGCGGCCTTGGCGGCGACGTAGGCGCTGGACTGCGGCGGGCCCAGGTCGACGACGTCCGACCCGACGTGGACGATACGGCCGAACCCGCGCTGCTTCATGCCCGCGATCGCCTTCTGCGTCAGCAGGAGCGGGCTCTTGACGAAGAAGTCGAGCTGGTCGAGCACGTCCTGCCAGCGCAGCTCCTCAATGGGGATGTCGGGCTGGGGGCCGGTCGCGTTGAGCACCAGGACGTCGACCCCGCCGAAGGCGGCCACCACGCGCCGGTACAGGTCGTCGACCTCGGCCTCGTCGGTGACGTCGGCGCGGAACAGCGCGGCCCGCCCACCCGCGGTGGTGATCTCCTTCTGCAACGCCTCGGCCGTCCCGCCGTCGCGCAGGTAGTTGATCGCGACGTCGGTGCCGTCGCGGGCCAGCGCGGCCGACACCGCCGCGCCCAGCCCCCGGGACGCTCCGGTCACCAGGGCGACCCTCCGGCCGGTCACCGGCGGGCCTCCTCAGTCGACGGCCCGCCTGATCCACACCGCCGCATGGCCCTCCCGCCACCGTGCCGTCCGGCCGGCCCTCGGGCGCCGGCGGAACCGCTCCGAAACATGGTCATTCATGGTCACTACCCGCGCGGGCGGACAGTGAACAACAAACGTGGTGAAGCGCTCGGCGGCCCGTGCCGTCCAGAACGACCGCCGTGCCGGGAGCATCGGGTGTTGTTCTATCGCGCCCCCAAGGTCGTTGTCGCGCGCGACCCGCGGCCTTCGCAAACAAGATCATCTCGGTTCGGCGCGGCGCCGCCGAGAACCGCCGGGCGCGCTTATCGGGCCGAATCACCGGCCGCCGGGGGCGGTCTCGGATAACCCCGAGTGATGTCCGACTCCATGCGACACATGCGATATGTGCGATATGGGCAACGTGTGGCAAGAAGGGTGCTCTGGCGAAATATAACAAGCTGGTAACATTCGGCTGTGATACGCAGAAAAATGAAACTTTGCATAAAACCAGCAGATGAGCATCTGCGTCAAGGTCGGGTTACCGGTTTCTACCTTGCCGGTGCTAGTGCAGGGATGATAGACCCATGACTATGAATCTGACACGGCTCGTTCAAATCGGTCGGACAAGAGCCTCCGATGGCGTACCGCGTCAGTTCAAGAATCCTTGACTATTCACCGGTCCCGCACTGACCGTGCGGCCGGCGGATCGAAACGGATGCCCTTCTTGAAACGTCTTGGATCGGATCGACACGGTCAAGAGAGAGGAGTGCTCGGATGACGTACGTGGTGCCCTACAGCGGGATCTCCAACCAGCCGGGCGAGGAAGAGATCAAGGCCGTCACCGACGCGCTGGGCCAGGACACGCTGGCGATGGGGCCGAGCGGTGCCGAGTTCGAGCGGCGTCTGGCCGAGCAGATCGGCGCCCGGCACGCCCAGGCGACCAGCTCGTGCACGACCGCCCTGTACCTGGCCGCCAAGGTGCTGGAGCTCCAGCCGGGCGACGAGGTGATCACGTCCCCGCAGACCTTCTGGGTGACCACCTGGCCGCTCCAGGCGCGCGGCTGCGTCGTCAAGTTCGGCGACATCGACCCCGACAGCCTCACCCTCGACCCGGCCACCATCGAGCCGCTGATCACCGAGCGGACCAAGTCGATCTGGGTGGTGCACTACGGCGGCCAGGCCGCCGACATGGACCCGATCATGGACATCGCGCGCCGCTACGGGCTGACCGTGGTCGAGGACTGCGCGCACGTCGCCGGCGGCACCTACAAGGGCCGGCCGCTCGGCACCATCGGCGACATCGGCTGCTTCAGCTTCCACTCGCTGAAGAACATGACCAGCGGCGAGGGCGGGGCGTTCGTCGCCAACGACGACCGGTACGCCGAGATGGCCCGCGCGCTCGGGACCCTGCACGTGTGGGGCGAGATGCGCGAGCGCGAGGACCCGCGCATCGGCCCGTACCGGCAGCCCGAGTACTACCGCGACGCGCACTCGCTCAAGTCGTACACCCACGACTACGTCGACGGGCACTACCTGGTCGGCAACAACTACCGGATGAGCGAGCTGAGCGCCGCCCTCGGCATCGTCCAGCTCGGCAAGCTCGGCAAGCTCAACGAGCGCCGCCGCGACATCGCGCAGCGGCTCAACGACGCGCTGCGCGACGTGCCCGGCATCGACGTCCAGACCGAGAAGCCGTACGCGCACCACATCTACCACCTGTACACGCTCCTCTACCGGCCCGAGATCGTCGGCGCACCGAAGGACGCGTTCATCCGGCACCTCCAGGAGCGGGAGGGCATCGAGATCGTCATTCGCTACTTCCCGATCCACCTGCTGCCGGAGTTCCGGGCGCTCGGGCACCGCTACGGGCAGTGCCCGGTCGCCGAGAAGACCTATTTCGAGCACCAGATCCAGCTCCCGATCTACGACCACCTGACCGACGCGCAGGTGGACCACATGATCGGCGCGGTCCGCCGCGGCGTCGCCGAACTCGGCGCCGGGCGGTGACCGGCGGTGGCCACCGGACGCCGGCCGACCGGCCGCCCCGGTGACCGCCGCATCCCCGGTCGACGCCGTGCGAACGGCGATCGAAGCCCGCAGAGAAAGGACTCGATAGTCGCCTTTCCCGTCTTCCCCCACCCCCTGTTCCCCCCTCGCCCGCGAGCCGGGCAAGTGAGAGCTGGAGTTTCATCATGGGTAGAACATTCCTGGAATCCTCCTCCCTAGAGAACGCCGACGTCGCCGTCACCGGAGGGTCCGGCTTCGTCGGCAGAAATCTCGTCGCCGCGCTGGCCGACATCGGTAAAAGCGTGGTCGTGGTCGACCTCGCCCCGCCGTCGCCGGAACTGGCCGCGCTGCCCGGCGTCCGGCACATGCGCGCGGACGTACGGGACTATGGCGAGACGCTCCTGGCGCTGCGGAACGTCGACACGGTCTTCCATCTCGCCGGAAACGCGAGCGGCACCCTCTCCGTCGAATACCCCCGATTCGATTTCCAGGTCAACGGCCTCGGAACCTGCAATGTGGGCAACGCCTGCGTCGAACTCGGCGTGCGCCGGCTGGTCTACCTCTCCTCGGCGATCGTGTACGGCACCCCGCGGACGTGCCCCATCACCGAGGAGCACCCCATCCGGCCGTTCCTGCCCTACGGCGCGTCCAAGCTGTCGGGGGAACTGACCCTGCGCAGCCTGCACGAGGCCATCGGCCTGCCGGTGGTGATCGGCCGGTCGTTCGTGATCTACGGGCCGGGCGAGGACCCGCGCACCGCCGGCGGCGAGGTGTCGCAGTTCCTGCGCTGGCAGCTCAACGAGCTCCCGATCCCGGTGGTCGGGGACATCGACCGCAAGACCCGCGACTTCATCCACGTCGCCGACCTGTGCGCGGCGCTGATCACCCTGGCCGACGCCGGCACCGCCGGCGAGATCTACAACCTCGGCAGCGGGACGGAGGTGTCCATGCGCGAGCTCGCCGACGCCGTGGCCGCCGCCACGGGCCGTCCCGCCCAGCTCCAGGCCGACACCTCCCAGCTGGAGGACAGCTTCCGGCTGGTGGCCGACATCTCCAAGATCCGCGACATCGGGTTCCGGCCCAGCGTCGCGCTCGACAAGGCGCTCAAGGAGCTCACCGACAGGCTCGGCGCCTTCCCCGAACTCCCCTCGACCACCGCCGTCTTCCGCCGTGAGCGCGTCGAGCAGCTCTGACCGCCGGCCCTGACCCCGGTGGCGGAGCGCACTCCGGCCCCCGGGGCAGGGCCTCGGACCGGTCCAGGTGGAACGGTCCCGCCAGTCTCGCCGCGGCACACCGCCCGGCGATGCGACCGGTGCCCGGAAGGGCCGCCGGACCCGCTCCGGGGTCCGGGAGGGCATCCGGCCGCCGAGAGATCCCCGCCCGCGGGCCGGTGCCGAGCGCGCCGGCCCCCGGGACCCCGAACGAGTGTCCAGACGGCGCGCGTCCGCCCCTGTGCTCCACCGGTCCTGATGGACGGACGCGGCGCGTTCGATTTCGGAACCCCGTACCGAGACTGCGACGGGCCGCAGCGTGAGCCCGTGCCAACGAAGTACCCGAGGGAGGGAAAACCGTGGCCAGAGGCGAGATCGAGGGCGCCGCCCGCGCCATAGACGCGAACGGTCCAGACCCGGATCACCCGGCCAGGGCGTATGCCGCACTGCCCGCCGTGCGCAAGCGGGCGGCGCGGGCCGCGGTCAGCGGCGTCTTCTTCGTGAACGGCACCGCGTTCGCCTCCTGGGCCGCGCGGGTGCCGGCCGTGCGAGACGGCCTGGGGATGTCCGACGGGGGGCTGGCCGTGGCGCTGGCCGGCCTCGCCGCCGGAGCCTTCGCCGGCCTGCCGCTGGCGGGCGGCCTGGTGGCCCGCTGGGGCAGCCGGCGGGTGATGGTCGGCGGCGCCGCCCTCTACCTGGGCGCGATGCCGGTGATCGCGCTGGCCCCCGGGCTGGCCTGGCTGACCGCGATCCTGGCGGTGTTCGCGATCGGCAACAGCACCGTGGACGTCGCCATGAACACCCAGGGAGTCCTGGTCGAGCGGGCCTACGGCCGTCCCGTCCTCGGCGGGTTCCACGCCATGTTCAGCCTCGGCGCTGTCGTCGGCGCGGCAGCCGGCGGCCTGGCCGCCTCCGCGGGCGTCAGCGTCGGGGCGCATCTCCTGACCATCGCGATCGTGCTGTCCTTCGTGTGCGCCGGGGCGACGTTCTTCCTGCTGCCCGACGCGCCCAAGACCGACGACTCGCCCTTCCTCGCCCTGCCCACCCGGGAGCTGTGGCCGGCCGGCCTCATCGCGTTCTGCGCGCTGATGGGGGAGGGGCTGATGAACGACTGGGGCTCGGTCTACCTGCACGACGTCGCCGACTCGTCGGCCGGGGCCGCCGCCACGGGGTTCGCGGTCTTCTCGGCCGGCATGGTGGCGGGCCGGCTGGCCGCCGACCGGGTGCGCGCCTTCGCGGGCGCCGACCGGTTCGTCCTCGGCTGCGCCGTCCTCGCCGGCTGCGGCTCCGTCCTCGCGATCGCGCTGCCGAACCCGCACGCCGGCCTGGCGGGCTACGCCCTGATCGGGCTCGGGCTGGCCGCCGTCGTCCCGGTCGCCTTCAGCCACGCCGCCCGGTTCGCGCCCGACCGGCCCGGCCTGTCGATCGCCGCCGTCTCCACCGTCGGCTACGTCGGGTTCCTCGCCGGGCCGCCCATCATGGGCGGCATCGCCGAGACGACCGGGCTGCGGGCGGCGATGCTCGTGTTCCTCATCCTGATGGGGGCCATGGTCTCCCTCGCCCCCCGCCTGCGGCCCGGCTGAGCGGGCGCCCCGCGAGAACCGCCGCCGGACCGGTGGCCGGCCCCGACGGTGCAGGCCGGCGCGGCTCCCCGCTGGGAAAGGAGGGGGACGGCGGCGGGGTGGCGGAGGTAAAGCAGCGCCAAGACTCGTCCATGAACGATCACTCGGAGCTTGGCCCGGGAACCCGCCCGGGTAGGTGGGGAGGAACCGAAGTCCTCGGCGAAGGAGGAGCCCGTGGTCAGGAAAGTCACGGCGGAACTCCTGGGGACGCTGCTCCTGGTGTACTTCGGGGTGGGCGTGGCGACCCTGTCGTTCGGCTTCGGGGTCACCGGCCGGAGCTTCTCCGCCGGAGTGGTCGCGACCGCGCTGACGTTCGGCCTCGTGCTCCTCGTCCTGGTCTACGCGATCGGGCCGATCTCGGGCTGCCACGTCAACCCCGCCGTCACCCTGGGCACCCTGCTCGTCGGCCGGCTCAAGCCGCTCGACGCCGCCGGCTACTGGATCGCCCAGTTCATCGGCGGCATCCTCGGCGCGCTGCTGCTCTGGGCGACCGTCCGGGCCTCACCGCTCTACAGCAAGCCCGTGACCGGGCTCGGCACCAACGGCTGGGGCGCCGAGAGCCCGATCCGGATCAGCCTCGGCGGCGCGTTCCTCGCCGAGGTCGTCCTCACCGGGCTGTTCGTGTTCGCCGTCCTGGCGATGACGAGCAGGGCGGCCATCACCGCCGTCGCCGGCGTCGTCATCGGCCTGGCGCTCACCAGCGTCCACCTCCTCGGCATCCCGATCACCGGGACGTCGGTCAACCCGGCCCGGAGCCTCGGCCCCGCCGTCGTCACCGGCGGGACGGCCCTGCACCAGGTCTGGCTGTTCATCGTCGCCCCGCTGGTCGGCGCGGTCATCGCCGCCGCCGTCCACCTCTTCTTCCAACCGCGGGTCCCGGGCGACCCGCTGCCGGCCGAGCCCCCGCCCCCGCCGGACTCCGGCGGCCCCACCGAGCCGCCCGCGTCGGCCGCGTCGGATGCTCCGGGCTCCCCGGACGCTCCGGCCTCACCGGATGCTCCGGGCTCACCGGACCCGGCGGGCGCTTCGGGTGCGCCGGCCCGGTGAGTCGGCTCGCCGCACCGTTCAGCGAAGGTCGGTGGCGACGCCGCATTCGCGGAGGGCCGCCGCGGATCCGGGGAGCGGAGGCGAGCGGGAATCGAACCCGCCGTCCCGAGATGCTCGGGACCATCGGTTTTGAAGACCGTGAGGGCCACCAGGCGCCCGTTCGCCTCCGGCCGGGACGATACACCCGCCGCGGGCCGTCCAGGTGTCTCGGATCTGAGACGGACACGGCCGCCGGCCCCCCTGCCGCCGGCGTCCGGGATGCGATCCTGGACCGGTGAGCACCCTCATCGCGAACATCGGGGAACTGGTCACCAACGAGCCGGGCCTCGGCGAGGGCCCGCTGGAGGTGCTGCGCGACGCGGCGCTGGTGATCGAGGACGGGCGGATCGCCTGGACCGGCCCGTCGGCGGACGCGCCCATGGCCGACGACGCCTACGACGCGGCGGGACGGGCGGTGCTGCCGGGGTTCGTGGACTCGCACGCGCACCTGGTGTTCGCGGGCGAGCGCGCCGAGGAGTTCGCGGCCCGGATGAGCGGCCGGCCGTACGCCGCCGGAGGCATCCGCACCACGGTCGCCCGGACCCGCGCCGCCACCGACGGCGAGCTGCGCGCCAACCTGCGCAGCCTCGTCGCCGAGATGGCACGGCAGGGCACCACGACCGTCGAGTGCAAGTCCGGGTACGGGCTCAGCGTCGAGCAGGAGGAGCGCGCCGTGCGGATCGCGGCCGAGGCCGCCGACGAGGTGACCTTCCTCGGCGCGCACGTGGTGCCGCCCGAGTACGACGGCGACACCGCGGCGTACACGCGGCTGGTCTCCACCGGCATGCTCGCCGCGTGCGCCCCGCACGCGCGCTGGATCGACGCGTTCTGCGAGAAGGGGGCCTTCGACGAGGACCAGGCCCGCGAGGTGCTGGAGGCGGGCCGCCGCGCCGGACTGACCCCCCGCGTGCACGCCAACCAGCTGACCGCGGGGCCGGGGGTGCGGCTCGCGGTCGAGCTGGACGCCGCGTCCGCCGACCACTGCACCTTCCTCAGCGACGCCGACGTGGACGCCCTGGCGGGCTCGCGGACCGTCGCGACGCTGCTGCCGGGCGTGGAGTTCTCCACCCGCCAGCCCTACCCGGATGCGCGCCGCCTCATCGACGCGGGCGCCACGGTCGCCCTCGCGACGGACTGCAACCCCGGCTCCTGCTACAGCTCCAGCATGGCGTTCTGCATCGCGGTCGCCGTCCGCGACATGGGCATGACCCCGGCGGAGGCGGTGTGGGGCGCGACCGCCGGCGGGGCGCGCGCGCTGCGCCGCGGCGACGTCGGCCGGCTGGGGCCCGGCGCCCGCGCCGACGTGCTGGTGCTGGACGCCCCGTCGCACATCCACCTCGCCTACCGTCCCGGCGTCCCCCAGGTCGCCGCGGTCTGGAAGGCCGGCCGCCGTCAGGACGGGGCGAGGTAGCGGCCGTTCACCCGGATCAGCGGCCCGCGCCGCCGGGCGATGTAGTCGGCCGACAGGACCTCGGCGACGAACAGCATGTGGTCGCCGGCCTCGATCCGCTGCCGGGTCTCGCACTCCACCGACGCCAGGCCGTCGCCGGGGATCAGCGCGTCCGACAGCGGGCCCCGGTGGTGCGGCTCGCTCGCCAGCAGCAGCCGGGCGCTCGGCCGCCCCGCGGCGGCGAAGCGCCCCGCGAGCGCGCGCTGCTTCTCGCTCAGCACGGTCGCCGCCCACCGGTCCTGCCGGCCGAGCACCTCGCTGAGGTAGGAGTCCGATCCCACCCCGACCAGCACCATCGGCGGGGCGAGCGACACCGACATGAACGACGTCACCGTCGTGCCGAGGTCGTCGCGCCCGTCCCGGACGGTCAGCACGACCACCCCGGTCGCGAAGCCGCCGACCGCCTCGGTGAAGTCGACGGGGCGGTGGCCGGGCCCGGTGCCCGCGGCGTTCAGCGGATCTCCCAGGAGCCCGGGAGGGTGAGCGGGCCCGCGGCGGGCAGGCCGAGGCGCGCCGCGACGCCGCCGAGGGAGCCCCAGCCGTCGAACCGGGCGCTCGCGGCGGTGCGGTCCTCGCTGGACTCGGGCGGGCGGAGCCGCTCCAGCGGCGAGCTGTGCGGGTAGGACCGGACCGGCGCGTTCACCGGCAGCCCGCCCTTCTTACGGGCGAGGTCGAGGGCCAGTTCGAGGCCGCCGAGCTCGTCCACCAGGCCGCGCTCCCGCGCGTCGGCGCCGGTCCAGACCCGGCCGCGGGCCAGCTCGTGCACGCGCTCGCGGGACAGGTCGCGGCCCCGCGCCACCTTGGCGGTGAAGTCCTCGTAGATCTGGTCGAGCGAGGCGTTGACCCGCTCCCACTCCGAGTCGCTGAAGTCCTTGGTGGAGCTGAACATCCGGGCGTGCTCGCCGTCGGCGACGCTGCCGAGCCCGATGCCGACCCGCTCCAGCAGGCCGTTGACCACGGCCTTCCCGACCACCACGCCGATCGAGCCGGTGATGGTGCCGGGCTGCGCGACGATCGTGTCGGCCGCCATCGCGACGTAGTAGCCGCCGGACGCCGCCACGTCGCCCATCGACACGATGACCGGGGTGCCCGCCTCGCGGGCCAGCACCACCTCGCGCCAGATCGCGTCGGAGGCCACCGCCGACCCGCCCGGGCTGTTCACCCGGAACACGATCGCCTTGACCCGCTCGTCGCGGACGGCGGCGCGGAGCGCGGCGCCGATGGTGTCGGCGCCGATCGCGGGGCCCTGGCTCGGCAGCGGGCCACCGCGTCCGCTGCGCCCGAGCCGGATCGGGCCCTGCCCGTTGATCAGCGCGACGACGTCCTGCCGGCCGGGCTGCGGGAGCCGCTTGGCCAGCCCGTGGGTGCGGTTGTAGCGGGAGACGAACCTGAGCTGCGCCGGCTCGCCGAACTCCGCACGCAGGTCGGCGTAGACCTCGTCGCGGTAGCCGAGCCGGTCGACCAGGCCCGCCTCCAGCGCCTCGGCGGCCAGCAGCGGGCCCCGGTCGGTCAGCTCGCGGACCTTGGCCGCGGACAGCCCGCGGGCCGCGGCGATGCCGGCGGTGATCTGCTCGCCGAGGGAGGTCACCAGCCGCTGCGACGACTCCTGGTGCTCGGGCGTGTAGGTCTTCTCCATGAACGTGTTGGCCATGGTCTTGTACTCGTACCGCTTGGCGAAGCGCGGCTGGACGCCCGCCTTCTCCAGCGCGCCCGCGAAGAACGGCTCTTCGAGCGCGAGCCCGGTCAGCCCGACCTCGCCCGTCGGCTGGAGGTAGACGCGGTCGAACCCGGTGGCCAGGAAGAAGGGGACGGTGCCGTGCCCGCCCTCACCGAACGTCTCGGCCCACGCGACGGTGAGCTTGCCCGCCTCGCGCACCGCCCGGACGGCCTCGCGCAGCTCCTGCGCCCGGGCCAGGCCGATGCCGCCGGCGACCTTGACGACCAGAGCGCGCACCCGGCTGTCGGCGCGGGCGCGGCGCAGGCCCTCCAGCACGTCCCGGAGGTGGTTGCGGCGCATGGACAGGACCGCCGAGAGCGGATCGGCCGGCGGGGACTCGACCAGGCCGTCGGTGAGGTCGAGTTCCAGGATCAGCGGTGCCGTCCGCCGGTCGCGGGCCTGCTTGATGACGTTGACGACTGTGCCGGGATCCACCATGGACCAAGCCTATGCGTTCGGTGCCCGGCGGCCCCTCCACCCGGAGTCCAGCCGAGGTCCCCCTGGAGGACGAGGCCAGTGGGCGGACACCTGGTCGCGCGGCACGCCGCAGCCGGCCTGCGCGACGGGACGCCCGCGCGCGTCGCCGATCACCGCGCCGATGGCCGTCCTGGTCCGGCCGGGGCGCCCGCAGGTGCCGTGACGGTGCAGCGCAGGTGCAGGTCAGCCGGCCGGCCGGAGGGCAGGACCCGTCCTCCCGTGGCGGTCTCGGCCGAGCGATATCGTCGCCCCATGGGAGACGGGGACGGCTGGGCGCGCTGCGGCCTCGGCCACACGCACTGGGGCAGGTTCGGCGCGGCCGGCCTGCTGCTCAGCCACCACGACCCCGCCGACGGCGTGACCCGGCTGCTGCTCCAGCAGCGCGCGTGGTGGGGGCAGGGCGGCGGGACGTGGGGCATGTTCGGCGGCGGACGGCACAGCGGCGAGGACAAGATCGAGGCCGCGCTGCGCGAGACGTCCGAGGAGTGCACGCTCGACGTCGGTACCGTCCGCGTGCACGGGCTGCTCGTGGAGGATCACGGCGACTGGGACTACGCGTCGGTCATCGGCTCGGTGGACGCCCGGCCGCACGTCAAGCCCGCCTCGTTCGAGACCCGCAAGGCCGCGTGGGTGCCGGTGGACGAGGTCGGGTCGCGGCGGCTGTTCGCGCCGTTCGCCCGGACCTGGCCGGCGCTGCGCGAGGCGATGCTCAGGCTGGTTCTGGTGGTGGACGCGGCGAACGTCGTCGGGTCCCGCGCGGACGGCTGGTGGAAGGACCGGGCCGGCGCCAACGCGCGCCTGCGCGACGACCTCACCGCGCTGAAGGACGGCCTCACCGGCGTCCCGCCCGGCCTGGTCCCGTTCGACCGGACGTTCCCCGACCTGGTCCTGGTCGTGGAGGGCGCGGCCCGCGGCGTCGCGGCCGAGCCGTCGGACGCCGTGCGCGTGGTGGCCGCGCCCGGAAGCGGTGACGACCGGATCGTCGAACTGGTGTCGAGCCCCGAGCCCGGCACCGTTCACCTGGTGGTGACGGCCGACCGCGAGCTGCGGGCCCGCTGCGAGGACGCGGGCGCTGCGGTGGCCGGGCCCCGCTGGCTCACCGAACGTCTTCCGTCGCGCCGGTGACGCGGTGCCCCGCTCCGGTGAGCACCCCGGCGGCCTCGTCCCGCCGATGCTCGGGCACCAGGACGAGGTCGGCGTGGTAAGTGGAGGCGACGAACACCGGGACGCCCGCCTCACCGAGCGGCCCGACCAGCGCGGCGAGCATGCCGGGCGCGTCGAGTCCGTGTGAGGTCGCGCTGTAGAAGCCGACCCACCGTTCCGTCTCCAGGTACGGGGGCGCCTCGCGGACGACGGTCAGGCCCTCGGGGGCGCGCACCAGCGCGATCCACTCGTCGTCCTCGGGGAACGTGGCGTTCGGCAGGTGGTCCACCATGAACCGGGACGGGACGACGTTCAGGTGCTGGGCGGGGCTCATCCCGCCACCCTAGATCTTCGCCGCGCACGGGACATCGCGCCCTCCGCGCCCGACGGGCCACCGGAGCGCGACCGCACGGACGCCACGCCTTCTGCGGGGGTCGCGCCGATGCGGCGCCCGTGCGGTCACGTCTTCCTGGCCACTGCGGCCACAGGCTCGCACCGACCAAGTCTCCATTCCTGTGTCACCTCAGCGACACAGGTACCTTCCGCACCGGCAGACCCTGGCGCGCTCCATCGCCGTTCGCCGGCGGGGCCGCCCGGCCCTCGCGGGGCCCGCCTCACCGGTCGCCGCCGTCCCGGCCGGCCTGGTCGAGCAGCAGTGCGCGGAGCCCCGCCGAGTCGTCCGCGGCCACCGTCATCGCATATCCCGACTGGAGTTGGGCGTCGGTCAGATCGCCGCTGCGGGTCGCATACCACCGGCCCGCGTCGCTGCGCCAGACCAGCCAGCCCGGGAACTCGCCCTCGAGGGCGGCCTTGAGATCTTCGAAGTCGCCCATCAAGGCCGTCCTTTCCCCGAGGCGGTTCTTCTGTATACAAAAGTCTTACTCAGCCTTAGAGGTGTCAAGCTGTCCGTAAGCGGACCGTCTCCCCGCGGATAGCGCCAGGAAGGGGTTCCCGGATCTCGGGGCAGGCGGCTGTGACGAAGGGAGGTGACGCCCGTGCCGGACCGTCCCGCCTACCTGCGCATCGCCGACACGCTGCGCGGGGGGATTCGCGACGGCAGCCTCGCGCCTGGAACGCGGCTGCCGACCATCAGGGAGTTGTGCGCGGCCCACGGGGTATCGGAGATCGTCATTCGGCGGGCCGTCGCGCTGCTGCGCGGCGAGGGCCTCGTCGAGACCCGCCGCGGCGGCGGCACCGTCGTCAGGCGGGTGCCGCCGGTGCGCCGGGTCGCGATGGACCGCTACCGGGGGCTCGGCCGGCCCAGGGCCGCGCCGGAGACCACGTTCACCCGTGACCAGCGGATCGGCTGGTCCGAGTATCGCCTCGACACCGAGTTCAGCCGTGCCCGCGCCGGTCCGGAGCTGGCGGCGCTGTTCGAGCTGCCCACCGGGACCGCCCTGCTGTGCCGCCGGTTCGTCTTCCACGCCCGCGGCGAGCCCCAGCAGATCTCGGTGAACTACCTGCCGTGGGAGGTGGTCGGCGACACGCCGGTCGCCGATCCCGCGCGCGAGCCCTGGCCGGGGGGCACGCTCGCCCAGCTCGCCTTCCTCGGCCACCCCCCGACCCGGATCGAGGAGGCGGTGCGCGCCCGCATGCCGACCCCTGAAGAGGTCGCCACGCTGCGCCTCGCCGAGGGAGTGCCGGTCCTGGCCATCACCCGCCGGATGCTCTCCGGCGCGCGGGTGATGGAGGTGTGCCGCGACATCGTGCTGCCCGCCGACGGCGTCGTGCTCGACTACTCCATCGATCTGTGATGCCGCCGGCGACCCGTATGAACGGCATGTAATGGTTACCTGTAAATTGCAGTGAATTGATCCATGAAATTGATCTGGAAGGGCTGATCGGAGGGGCCCTGTGAAATGCTGTTGAAAGGTCTTCGCGTGCGCTATGTTGATGCTAGTCAGGTGCCCTCACCTCGTCCTGTCCAAGGGCGGGGAGGTGGAATTCAACGATAGGAGCGTCGCGCATGAAGAACGCGTCTGCTGCCAGGACGGTATGGCGGAAGAGTAGCTACAGTTGCGCCCCCGATGAGGGGATGTGCGTGGAGGTTGCCGCCCTGGACGGCGCCCGTGCCATCCGGGACTCCAAGGACCCGGACGGGCCGCGCATTGCGGTGTCGACTATCTCGTGGCGCGCCCTCATCCGCGCCATCAAGAGCGACAGGATGTAGGCGCCGGGCCCGGCAGGGGGTCCGGTTGAGCGCGGCGTCGCATCCCCGCCCGCGGTCAGTCCAGATCGAACAGGCCCGCCTTGATGTCGTCGAACAGTTTGCGGGTCTTCGCCACCGGCAGCACGATGGTGGTGCGGTGATGGTCCTTGCTGTCACGAATGGCGATACGGGCCCGATGAGAGGCCAGCGAGACACAGCCACTATCGGTACCGGATCGTACGCTCTTACGCCATGGGGCGTTGTCCAGCTCCGTTGCACCGGTCATCATCTCTCCCACCATTCGAGCGCGTGGCGATATTGCCCGGTGAGATGGGACGGCGATGTCCAGGGGCCGGGCCGCCTCGCGACCTCGCACCGGCCACCCTCTCTCAGACCGGGATCGGGTAGATGTCGCAGTTGGCGCGTTCGCCCCGGCGAGCGTCGGCCGTCGCGGGATGGTTGGGTCCGTGCGCTCGCCGCAGATTGTCGATGGCCTGCGCCAGCCGGTCCTCCGACTCTCGGCCGTCGCCCGTGGCGCGCAGGTCGAGTGCGAGGTTGAGCGCGCACGCCAGGGCGGTGGGATGCTCGGGGCCGAGCACTCGCCGGGCGCGTTCCAACGTCTCCCGGTTCCGGCGCAGCGACTCCTCGGCATTTTCGAGCGCGGCATGGTCGCTGGCGAGGTTGATCGAGCAGACAATACTGCGCGGATGATCATGCCCGAGCACCCGGCTCAGGACTTCCAGTGCGCCTTCGTCGAGCCTGCGGGCCTCGTCGACCTGCCCGTTCAGGCGCAACGCGACGGCCAGGTTGATGTCTGCGGTCGGCGTGTTGGGATGGTCGCTGCCAAACATTTTGTCATAGTCGCGCGCGGTCTGGCGGGCCAGCCCGATCGAGTCGAGCAGCTTGCCGCACTGGCGAAGGTTGACCGCATGGTTCTGGGTGGCGGAGATGGAGCGAGGGTGGAACCGACCGTAGCGGCTCTCGTAGCGTGCGACCGCGTCGGTGGACAGTTCCAGCGCCCGTTCGTGGTCTCCTGCCTTGCGCTCCATCACCGCCAGGTCACTAAGGCTCTCGGTGAGTCCGGCGAAGCCGATGCCGAAGGTCTCCTCCATGCGACGCACGTTCTGCCGGGTCAGCTTGCGGGCTTCCTCGTAATCACCGCACTCCATCTCGTCGACGGCGATAGCCGAGAGTGAGGCCAGCGTCTTGATGTGCCGCTCGCCGAGGACGGTCAGCAGCCGCGTATAGGTTTGCCGGTCGAGTTCGCGGGCCGCCTTGGCATCGCCGCTGAGGCGGAGGTCGATGGCGTAGAAGTGCGCCTGAAGGAGCGTTGTTGGATCGTTGTTGCCGAACTTGCGGACGAGCGTGTTGAAGGCCAGTTTGTCGATCTCCAAGGCCCTTTGGAAGTGGCCGAGGTAGCGCAGGTCGGCGGAGACGAAGACTTGGGCTTCCAGGGTCCGCTCGTCCTCGGTGCCGAGTGCCGCCTCACGGATGTCGCTGACCCGGACGTGGCACTGGTGAGCTTCTTCGAAACGTCCGCTGAGCCGCAGTGCGCGGCCGAGTTGAATGGACGCGGTCAGGGTCTGCTCGTCGTCCTCGCCGAGCATCTGCGTCCACTCGCGGACCGTAGCCTCGGCCATGGCGAGGAAGCTGCGGTCGTCGCCCCAGTGGTAGAGGAACTGGAGTTCGTTCAGCACCAGTTGGCGGGTCCAGCGGTCGTTGGACCGCACGATCCCCGAGTAGAGGATGTGCGGCAGCAGGTCGGCGTAGCGCTGCCAGTTCTCCGGCAGGGCCGGGTCCTCGGGGTCGAACTTGGCCATCAGCTGGTGCCCGCAGGAGCGCAGCAGGTCGGCCTCGTCCGGGTCGAGCCGGCCGACCAGGACGCGCTGCACCAGCCGGTGCAGCATGATCGTGTTGTCCTTGTGGCTGATCTTGGCCAGGGCGTACTGGTTGATGGCGCGGATGGCGCGGCCCAGCCGCACCGGGTCGCCGAGCGCCGCGACCAGCTCGGGCGGGCCATCGACGTTCCGGGCACCCGACAGCAGGCGCAGCGAAATGGGCTCGGGCGCGAAGAACGCGCACACCTGGAGGAGCTGGAGGGCCGCCGGGTCGGTGGTGCGCAGCCGGTCGAGGGAGACGTTCCAGGCCGCGGCGACCGGCAGCTCGTAGGCCATCGGGGCCGCGTCGTGCAGGAGCTCGGCGGCCTTGTCGTGGTTCTCCCGGAACAGGTGCAGGTACTCGTCGACCGGCATCCCGGTCTCGGCCAGCCAGACCGCGGCCTGCTCGATCGCGAGCGGCAGGTCGCCGAGCACCTCGGCCAGCTCGTCGGCCTCCTCGTCCTGCAGCTCGGGGCCGCGCAGCCGGAGCAGCGCCTGGCTCTCCGCGCGGTCGAAGACGTCGACCTCCAGCGAGCCGGCGACCTTGGTCCAGGCGTGGTTGCGCGAGGTGACCAGGATCTTGCCGGGGCCGTTGGTCGGGAAGAACTCGCGGACGTCCTCCAGCTCTTCGGCGTTGTCGAAGATCAGCAGCCAGTTCCGGTAGGGACGGCCGAGCCGGAGCGCCTCGCGGACCGCGGGCACCGCGACGTTGACCTCCTTGCTGGTCGGCAGGCCGAGCTCGCCGGCGAGCTCGGCGAGGTCCTGCTGGATCTGGCCGGTCCGCTCCGACCGGATCCACCAGATCAGGTCATAGTCCGCCAAATGGCGATATACATATTCGATGGCGATCTGCGATTTCCCCACGCCGCCCATGCCGTGCAGCGTCTCGGGGAGGACCGCGGTGGTGCCGTGCGAGAGCCGCTCGTGCAACTGCTCGAGCAGCTCATCGCGGCCGGTGAAGTTGATGTTCTGCGGCGGCACGTTTCCCCAGACCGGAGGCGGGTCGGAGGGGAGTCGTCCGGTCACTTGGGGAATGGATCTAATTGTCACACCGACTCCAGGAAGGTGGGGATTTTGGGGTTCTTCGATAGGAGTGGAGACTTCCTGGGTGGTGATATTCACGCTCTTCATGGAACTGTTCCTACCCGGATGTCCCGCGATCACTTCGTCGAGGTCGTGGGCCAGCCGCCGGTACGGGCCGTCCAGGGCCCGGAACGCCTGCGCGGCCGGACGTGCGAACGCGGTCAGCCCGGCGGTCAGCGCCGGAGCCCGCGCGGTCTCGGGCTCGGACACCATCTCGGCCAGCGAGCCGAGCCCCTCGACCCGGTCGCCGAGCTGGTCCGCCACGGTCAGCAGCACCCGCGCGGTCTCGGACCGGCGCCCGCCGGCGAGCAGCTCGGCCCGGACACCCGGCGCGAAGTCGAAGACCGCCTCCTCCGGCCTCTCGGCGTCCGGCCCCCGCTCGGGCCCGACCCGGTGGAGCAGGCCGCTCCCGGTCAGCTCGACGAGGTCGGACGGCCGTGACTCCGGCAGCATCTCCTGCTGGACGAGCCGCATCACCGGGGTGTTGAGCGGCACCGCGGCCAGATGGACCGCCAGCCGGTAGACCGTCGGGCTCACCGCCGCGCGGAACCGGCGGACCAGCTCGGACGCGGACGGCGGCGGGCGCTGCTCGTCCGGCGCCGGCGCCGGCCACGGGTCGGCGGCCGGGGCGTCCGGGTCGGGGGCGCAGGCGGTGACGGTGCCGTACCAGCTGCTCCGCGACGCGGTCACGAACCGCGCCCACGTGGCGACCTGGCCGGGTTCGAGCTCGATCGTCGGGACGAGCACCCGCCCCTCGTCCGGATCGGGGCCCGGCACCCGGGCCCGCGCGGGCCCGGCGGGCGTCGTGGCGGCCGGAGCGGTGGGCGTCGCGGCGGTCGGCGCGGCGGTCGGCGAGGCGGGGCGCCGCGCGCGGTAGAGCCGGTTGGCGGTCACCGGGCCCGGGGCGAACAACCGGGCCGGGGCGCCGGGGACCGCGGTGCGCCGCCACTGCCGCCGGGACAGCAGGTTGATCAGGACGAGCGGCGCGTGCCGTCCCCACTCGGCGAGCGCCCGCTGCGCGGCGCCGGAGTGCCACGCGTCACCGGTCCCGTCGGACAGCACCAGGACGATCCGCCGGCCGCCCCGCGGGCCCGAGGCGAGGCCGGACGGCCGCCGGGCCGGCGCGAGCGGGCCGGTGCCGCGCAGCGTCAGCCCGTCGAAGCCCGGAGCGCCGGTGCCGAGCAGGTGCACCTGGACGGTGCGGAACGCGCCGACCGTGCCGAGGACGTCGATGAACTGGTCGCTGACCTGCCGGGTGAGCGCCGCCAGCGGGCCGTCGTCGACGACCACGTCGAGGTCGAGCCAGCGTTCGGCGGCGGGCCTGCACTGGATCAGCCACAGCCCGTCCTCGGCGGCGCGTTCGGCGGTCGCCTCGTCGTCGAGCTCGAGCTCTCCCGTGCGCGAGTCGGCGGTGCGCTTGAAGGGGCGCAGGGCCTTCTCGAAGCGCCGCCTGTCCAGCAACGGCCGCACTCCCGCGTGGGGCCCGCCGCGTTGGACGAGCCGGCGGGACGTGACCGTCCCGCCGCCGTGCCCCGAGGGGGCGTTCCCGTTCCGCTGGAGGCGCGGCGACTCGGCGCGGAGGTCCGGGCTCGGGTCCGGATCCAGGTCCGCGGCCGGGGTCGAGGCGGTGTCCGCGACGGGCGGGACGGCCGGATGCCCTTCGGCGGGCTCGCCCGGGGGAGCCGTCCGCCGGTCGTCGTCTGGACCGCTCCCGTTCGACCGATGCTCTGGCCGCGCGTCAGGCCCGGTGGAGGTGCCGGCGCCGTTGGCCGCGCGGGTCGTGGCCGCGATGTGCGCGGCCAGCCAGATCGCGTCGGACACCTCGTACCAGACGGGTACGCCGCCCGGTGCGGCCGGGCGTTTGCCGGACCGGGGAGTGCCGCCGCTCCGCTCGCTCACTCGGCCGCCTCGGGGTTCAGCCGCTGCCAGAGGAAGTCGAGAAGCCGCTCCCAGCCGTCAGCGGGTTGCCGTCCTCCCGCCCCGGCCAGGTAAACGGCGTTGAGGAGCTGGTCGGCGGCGAGCCCACGCCCGCCGCGGTGGTCGAGGAAGTCGCGGATCAGGCGCCGGGTGCGCTCGTCGGAGCGCTCGGCGAAATGGGAGGCCACGATGTCGGCCAGCCGCGCCTCGCCCGGGTCCTTCATGGAGAACCGGAGGCAGCGCCGCAGGAAGGCCGGCGGGAACTCGCGCTCGCCGTTGCTGGTGATGACGATGACGGGGAAGGCGCGGCAGCGCACCTGGCCGCCGACGATGTCGGCCATCAGGTCGGGGTCGGCGGTGTGCACCCTGACCACGGGCTCCCGCGCGCTCATCCGGTTCAGCTCGGTGACGCGGTACTCGCCCTCCTCGAACACGTCGAGGAGGTCGTTGGGCAGGTCGATGTCGCTCTTGTCGAGCTCGTCGATCAGCAGCACCCGGGGCGCCGAGAACGGCAGGAGGGCGGTGCCGAGCGGGCCGAGCCGCAGGTAGTGGCCGATCCCGGAGTCCGACAGCGCGTCCGGGACGTCCCCGCTCCCCGCCGCGCCCGAGCCGGACGGGTCGTGCGAGCCGGGGCCGGGGCCGGGGGAGTGGCGGGTCGTGGCGGCGTCCTGGGCGCGGCCGATCGCGTCGTACTCGTACAGGCCGGCCCGAAGAGTGCTGCGGCTGCTGATCGGCCACCGCAGCACTCCGCCGAGGCCGAGCTCGCGGGCGATCCGGTAGGCGAGGCTGGACTTGCCGACGCCCGGCTCGCCGGTGATCAGCAGCGGGCGGCGCAGCAGCAGGGCCGCGTTGACGGCGTCGACCTCGTCGCGATCGGGCACCCGCGCCCTCCCGGCCGTGACCGGCCCGAGCCTGCGCGCGAAGTCGCGCTCGTCGCCGGGGGGCGGTGGCAGGGGTGGCCCGCCGTCGAAATCCCGCCAGGGGGGAGGGGCGGGGAGAAGGCGCGCGAGCTCGCCCTGGGGAAGGGGATGCCCGGTGCCCCGATATATCCACCATGCCGGAATGTGATCCCCATGGTCGGAGGAAGGGGCCCTGGGCATTTCGTCACCGGCCATCGGTGAGGTCCCTTCGACGGGATCTTTATAGTGCGTCCACGGCCGCGCTTAAAGCGCGGCGCGGCCTCGCATCCTCATCGGAGGATGCTCTGCCGGATGGCATAGCGCAAGCCGTCGCGCTATATGGGGCTCCACCTATATGTCGTTTGTGATGGAGCGAATCGGCGACCTGCCCGTCCTGTCGACCGGCCCGTCTTACCGACCTGCCGGGTTTTACTGGGGGGCGCGCAGCGGGTCGGCCTCGTCCAGGAAGTGACCGGGGTCGTCCCAGAGCAGCGCGACGCGCGGGTTGGGGTGGGAGACCGCTCCGCCGGCGCCCGCCAAGCGCCCGCGCATCCGCTTGATGTCGCCGGGGAGCCCCCTGAGATCGGGCCGCCCGACGACATGGTGCAGTGCATCCCGGGCCTCCTGCGGCGGATCGCTCTCGCGATGCCACACCACCACGGGGACGCCCGCGCGCACCGCCATCCACAGCTCCTCCCGGCCGTGCTCGTCGTCCGGGGGGCCGCTGAGCACGCAGGCGACCGCCCCCTCGTCGCTCAGCAGCCGGTCGCTCAGCCGCTCCACGTCGGCGTCCGCCTCGGCCCAGTGCGTCGAGCACCGGGCCGCCTCGACCAGGACCTGCCACCGGCGCCGCCACGCCCGGTGAAGGGTGCGCGTCCGGAGCCGCTCCCGGCTGCGGATGAGGATCTCGTACTCGGCGCCGAGCGGCCTCGGGTGCGGCGTGTCCGAGGGATCGCGGGTCCACTGGTCCAGGTCCAGGTTGATCAGTTCGAGCGGCAGCACGAACTCCAGGCTCAGGGCGTCGTCGAG
Source organism: Actinomadura xylanilytica (assembly GCF_030283145.1). Taxonomy (GTDB): domain Bacteria; phylum Actinomycetota; class Actinomycetes; order Streptosporangiales; family Streptosporangiaceae; genus Spirillospora; species Spirillospora xylanilytica. Next base: position 1,371,260 of record NZ_JASNWE010000001.1, on the reverse strand, counting down.
CTGGTAGGCCCAGTCGCTCTCGGCCTCCCGGATCAGCTCGCCTACCTGGGCGGGGACCTCGCTGAGCGGGACCAGCCGGTCCTCGCCGGGCTCCGGCCGCCATTCGAGCGGATGCACCTGCCGCCAGTGCGAGAGCCGGCACATCGGGCGGTGCTCGTCCGGGCCGGGGAGCGGGTCCAGCTGGATGATGAGGTAGATCGGCTTGTCGGCGTCGGGGGAGAGCTGCTCGGACCGGTCCCGCAGCCCCTCCAGATGGTCGGCCTCGGCGACCGCCCCGTCCTCGCGGAGCCGCTGGATCCGCGCCGCCAGCCAGTCGCGGAGGTGCTTGTGGCGCCAGCGCTCCTTCTCGGTCCGCTGCCACGTCCCCGTCGTCTGGAGCAGCATCGCGACGAAGACCAGGTGCGGGGAGCCGCGGTCCGGCAGGGTGTTGTGGTCGAGCAGCGCGTAGAAGGCGTCCCACGCGTCGGTGAGCCGGTGGTGGCCCGAGCTGTCGGACGTGCCGCCGGCGGCGTGGTAGAGCCGGGCGAGCGAGGGGACCCGCCAGCCCGCCAGGAGCGTTCTGATCTGCGTCTCGTCGGCCGGCTCCAGGTGCTCCTGGGCGGGGCTGATCTGGCGGCGCAGTTCGGAGACCGCGACGGTCCGGCCCGCGATGTGCTCCACGGCCTCCATCAGGTGCGCGAGCCCGTCCGGCAGGGCGCAGCAGGCGCTCACGAGGTGGACGTAGTAGGCCAGCGGGTGCGGCTCGTCGGAGAAGATCACCTTCGCCCCGACCCGCTCCTCGACGTGCGCGACGATGACCGACCGCAGGGACGCGTCCCGTAGCTGGGGCACGCCCAGCAGCAGCTCGGCGATCTCCAAGGTGGTGCGCCCCGGACGCGCGGGCCGCACGACGCGCCCCACCGTTCCGCGTGACGGCGGCACCAGCGCGGAAAAGCCACCCTCGTCATCGGCCATGCTTCCTCCGGGTCCTCGTAACCCCCGATCACCAAAGTAGATCCTCGGAGTGAGGCCGTTCTGCGTCCGAGGTCACAGAATCGGAACGGGATGATCGGGCGCCGCCGGCGGCCGTGCCGCGTCCCCTTGCGGGGGCGCGGTGCCGGGGTGGAGAGTGGGGGAAACTCACGGGAAGCAGCAGCCCCATGGACAAGGACGCGGAAGACGGGCGGAACGGCTGGGCCCCCTCCGGGCAGTGCACCGTGTTCGCCTGCGACATCATCAGTTTCGCCAGCCGTCCCGACAGCGTGCAGCGCCATCTCCGCACCGTTCTGTACGACCTCCTCGAACGGTCGTTCACGGCGTCCGGCCTGCCTTTCTCGGAATTCCACCGCGAGGACCGCGGCGACGGGCTCATCGCCGTCCTGCGCCCGGGGCACGACGGCGCGCGCCTGGTCCACCCGCTGCCCGACCACCTCAGGGCCGAGCTCCGCCGCTCCAACGAGCTGGCGAAGGAGATCGCGCAGATCCGGCTGCGGGTCGCGCTGCACCTCGGCCGGATGGACTCCGACGCGAACGGGATCGTCGGCGACACCGTCAACCACGTCAGCCGGCTCCTGGACGCCCCGTCCTTCAAGCTGGCCCTCGCCGGCACCGCGGACGTCCTCGGGGTGCTCGCCTCCGACGAGTTCTACCGCTCGGTGATCAAGGAGGGGGACGGGGCGATCGACCCCACCGAGTACGGCCCCCTCGACGTCCGGCTCAAGGAGACCCGGACCACCGCCTGGCTCAGCATCCGCGGCGCCGCCCGGGACCGGCGGCCGGCCCCGGGTCCGGGACCCCAGTCCCAGCCCCCGCCCGATCCGGAGCCGGAGCGCTCGCCCGACCCTCCGCCGGAGCCCGGCGGCACGCTCTCGCCCTCGCCCGCCGGGTTCGCCGCGCCGTCCGCGCCGCCAGGGATGCCGTCCGGGACGCCGCGCGGGCCCTCGCAGGACGATCCGGCGACGCCCCGGCCCGTGGGGCCGGCCCTTCCGGCGGTGTTCGAGATCGTGGCGCGGCTGATGGACATCTCGCTGATGACCTCGCCGGAGGGCCGGCAGCAGGTCATCGCGTCCCTGCGCCCGGAGATCGCGGTCCGCATCCCGCGCCGTCCGCAGCCGCACCTGGACGCGCACTCGATCGTCAGCACGTGCCTGGAGTTCCAGGACGGCCTGGAGGAGTTCCTCGCGATCGTGCGCGCCTACGCGGGCGACTCGGCCCAGATGCGGGCGCTCGACGCCACCATCGCCAGGCTCACCGGAGGTCCCTCCTGACCGCCGCCGCGGCGGGGCTCCTAGTGTTCCGCGCCCTGATCGGCGTCCCGGGTCACGGAGTCCCCGTCCCCGTCCTCTTCGTCGCCGTCGTCGGGCGGCGGGTCGGGCTGCCGCCAGGTGGCGATGATCAGCGGCAGCGCGATGTGCATGACCAGCATGGCGAACACCATCAGAAAGTTGGCCGCGGCGGGCACGTGCGCGTCGCGGCCCCGCTCGGCCAGCATGATCGTGACGCCGACCGCGATGATCATTGCGGTGGTGCCGCGGTGCGCGACCCTGAACGCGCGGAGCCGCTCGGCCACCTGCCGCTCGTCCAGGTACCGCTCGTCCAGCGAGGTCGTGCCGCGGGTGACGGTGATCATCCGGTTGTACGCCGGGACGCCCCCGACCGCCATCGCGGCGAGGACCACGAGGTTCACGTACACCGCGGTGTCGCTCGGCGCGATCAGCCACGAGACCGCGGCGTCCACCCAGGGGAGCAGGAGCAGCGCGCCCGCGGCCCCGGCCAGCAGCCGCCGGTTCCGGCGCGCCGCGAAGCGGCCGGGGGCCCGGCCCGCCAGCTCGGTGATGCGCTCGGCGCGGCGGCGCTCGGCGCGTTCCCGCCAGCCGCCGTCCTGGTCGGACATGGCCTTGGCCTCCTTCTTTCTCACGACGTGCTGCCCAGCCTGGGAAAGGGGGTCAGCGAGAACACGACCTCGACCGGGACCTCGAAGAACGCCGCGATGCGCAGGGCCAGGAACAGGCTCGGGCTGTACTCGCCCCGCTCCAGGTAACCGATCGTCTGGTAGTGCACGCCCAGCGCGGTGGCCAGCTCGCGGCGCGAGACGCCGCGCTCGGCCCGCAGGACCGCGATCCGGTTGTGGACGTTCTCCTTGTCGGCTGACACCGGTTCAGTCTCCCGCAGCCGGCGATCAGAACGCGCCCTGCGCGGCCCGGCGCTCCTGCCGTTCGGCCAGCCGGGTGCCCGACTCGCGGCGGGCGGCCCGCCGCAGCAGCCAGGGCGCGACCAGCAGCCCGGCGACGGCCCATGCGCCGAGCACGGCGGCGGTCTCCAGCGGGCGCCAGCTCCCGCCGATCTCGGCGGCCAGCATCGAGTCGGGCAGGAACACCGACCGCAGCCCGAGGCCCTGCCAGTACAGCGGGAACGCCTGCGCGACCCACTGCACGGGCTCGGGCATCGCCGTCACCGGGAACATCACCCCGGACACGACCATCAGCCCCATCATCGGCAGCGACAGGATGCTCGCGGCGTTGCGCGGGCCGGGGAGAAGGGTGCCGAGCGCGGCGCCCACCGGCACCACCGACAGCGTGCCGAGGCCGAGCACCCACAGCAGCGTGAGCCAGTCGCCGGGCGCCGCGGGCAGGGTCAGCTCGGTGAGGGCCACTCCGGCCAGCAGCATCAGCGCGACGTAGGTGGCGATCTGGCCGAGCACCGAGACGGCCCGTCCGACCAGGTAGACCGGCATCCCGCCGGGGACGGTGCGGAGCCGCAGCAGCGCGCCGTCCTCCCGGTCCGTCGTGATCATCATCGGCAGGCCCATCAGCGCCACCGAGAACACCGAGAACGCGATGAACCCCGCCGCCATCAGCACGGCCTTGGACGCGTGCGTCCCCGGCACGTCCGTGCCGCCCTGCCAGCGGGCCACCAGCACGAAGATCCCCACGGTGCCGATCAGGCCCCCGGCGAACTCGCGGCGGTTGCGCAGGAACTGGAGGTGCTCCGTCCAGCCCCGGCGCAGTCCGATCATCACCAGCGTGCCGTTCATGCGGCACTCCTCTCCATGAGCCCGCCGTCCTCGCCGGCGAGGGGGGTGCCGGAGGCGTCCCCGGCGCCGCGCGCGGTGGCGCCGCGGACCAGGTCCAGGTAGCTCTCCTCCAGCGACGGGCGCCGGATCTCCAGCCCCGGCACCGGCCCGCCGAACCGCTGGTGCAGCTCGTAGGCCAGCTTGGACGGGTCGCCGGTGCGCTCGGACCGGAGCGCGCCGTCCTCGGCCCACCGCACCTCGGACCGCGTCCGGACGACCGCGGCCAGCCCGGACGGGGTGCCGCAGACCGCGACCGCCCCGTCCACCAGGATCGCGATCCGGCCCGCGAGCCGCTCGGCCTCGGCGAGGTCGTGCGTGGTCAGCAGGATCGTCATGCCCTCCTCGCGGGAGAGCCGCTCGACCAGCCCGTGGAACTCCAGCCGGACCTCGGGGTCGAACCCGGCCGTCGGCTCGTCCAGGAAGAGCACCTCGGGACGGCCGACGATGCCGAGCGCCACGTCGAGCCGGCGCCGCTGCCCGCCGGACAGCTGCGCGACCATCCGGCCGGCCTGCGCGGTGAGGCCCAGCACGGCGAGCAGTTCGTCGACGTCGCGGGGCCGCCGGTAGAACGAGGCCACGTGGGCGAGGAGCTGCCGGACGCCCCAGCGCGGGTGGTCCTGCCAGTTCTGGAGGACGACGCCGAGCCGGCCGCGCCAGGCGTCGCCGCCCCGCCCGGGGTCGGTGCCGAGGACCGTGACCTCGCCCGCCGACCGGCGCCGGAAGCCCTCCAGGATCTCGATCGTCGTGGTCTTCCCGGCCCCGTTCGGACCGAGCAGGGCGACCACCTCGCCGGCGCGGACCTCCAGGTCCACGCCGCGCAGCACCTCGGTGCGGCCGTACCGCATCCGCAGGTCCCGGGCACTGATCACCGGTTCGTCCATGCGCGTTCCTCTCGTATGAGAAGTCGGACTGTTCTTCACATGCCTACAACCATTGATAGTAGAAGTACTACACATCGTTGCAGATTCGCAAGGGCCCGATGCCCGGCAGGAGGGGATCCGTGCGGTCCCCGGAACGACGTGGCTCCCCCCGCCGCCCGGAACCCGGCGGGTCGACTCCGGCGCCCGGACCCGGGCACCATGGGGGCCCATGAAGGTATTCGTTTCGGTCGACATGGAGGGGATCTCGGGCCTCACCGATCCCGAGGAGATGCGCGCCGGCGGGCGCGGCTACGAGCGCGGCTGCGAGCTGATGACCGGCGACGCCAACGCCGCGATCCGCGCCGCGTTCGACGCCGGGGCCGGGCAGGTGGTGGTCACCGACGCGCACGGCACCGGCCGGAACCTCCGCGCCGACCTCATCGACGAGCGCTGCACCCTGATCCGCGGCCCCTACAAGCCGATGCGGATGGGCGAGGGCCTCGACGCCTCCTTCGACGTGGCGCTGTACGTCGGCTACCACGCGCGGGCCGGCGCGCGGTGCGGCGTGCTCAACCACACCTGGATGGGCCGCGAGATCCAGAACGTGCTGCTCAACGGGGAGGTCGTCGGCGAGATCGCGCTCATGGCCGGGTACGCCGGCTCGCTCGGCGTGCCCGTCGGCCTCGTCGCCGGTGACGAGGCCGCCTGCGCGGAGGCCCGCGACGTGCTCGGCGGCGTCGAGACCGCGGCGGTCAAGGAGGGTCGCGACCGGTACGCCGCCGCGCTCATCCCGCCCGCGCGCGCGAGGGAGCTGATCTACGAGCGGGCCACCCGGGCGCTGCGCGATCCCGAGGGCTGGCGCCCGCTCGTCCTGCCCGCCCCCTACACGCTGACTGTCGAGTGGAACGCCACCGCGATCGCGCAGTCGTGCGCGCTGATCCCCGGCGTGCGGCTCACCGGCGGGCGCACCACCGAGTTCAGCACCGGCGACTACGCCGAGATCGTCGGCCTTCTCGGCGTCTGCGCGACCATCGCCGGTGGGATCGGCTGCGCCGGCGGCCAGTACGGCTGACGCTCCCGCGCCCGGCCTCCCCGCGCCCCGGCGTTCCCGCGCCCGGCGTTCCCCGCGCCTGGCCTCGCCGGGGCGGGTCAGCCGCCGTCGTCGAGGCGCTCGGTCGCCAGGGCGTGGTAGGCGGGCGCGAGGACGCTCGCCAGGTCGCGGCGCCGCACCTTGACCGGGGGCGGTGCGACGACCTCCAGCACGAACCCCGGCGGTACCGGCGGCGCGGGCGGACGGTCGCGCAGCCGGGCCAGGCCGGACGGCGTCGTCCAGAAGTCCTCCGCGCCGAGCGGCTCACCGCCCGGCCCGTCCGCGCCGTCCAGTCCGTCCAGTCCGTCCGCGCCGGGCGGGCCGGACGGCGCCGGGCGGCGGCGCAGCGCGGTGAGCAGCTCGTCCTTCGTCCGCCCGTTCCAGGCCAGGACGAGGAACGGGTCGTCGCCGAACGCCTCGGCCAGCGCGCAGAGCACCGCCGCGGCGTGCTCGCACGCGTCGCCCCAGTCGGGGCAGCCGCACATCACGTGCAGGCCGGCCGCCGACGCGGGGAACAGCGGCAGCCCGAGGCCGGCGAGCACCGGCTCGATCTCGGGCGGCAGCTCCCCGGCGAGCAGCCGCGCGCGGAACACCGCCCGGGACGCGAGCTCGGCCTCGGCCGCCGCCCAGCCCGCCGCGTCGATCGCGTCGATGCCGACGGCCACCTCGTACGGTTCGGGCCCGTCGCCCCGCACATGGGCCGTCGCCTCGTACGGCCCGACCGCCAGCCCGGTCACCCGGCCCTCGCGCGCGCACGCGAGGCCGCGCCGGAGCAGGTCCTCACCGGCGAACGACCCCACCAGCTCGACGAACCTCCGCGACCACCACCCGTTCCCGGCGGACCCGGCCATCAGCCGCTCACCGCCTCGGGCGCCAGGCGCAGCACGTCGCGCAGCTCGGCGACCGACAGCTCGGTCAGCCAGTCCTCGCCGGTGCCGACGATCGAGTCGGCCAGCGCCTTCTTGCGCTCGATCATCTCGTCGATCCGCTCCTCCATCGTCCCCACGCAGATGAACTTGCGGACCTGCACGTTCCTGGTCTGCCCGATGCGGAACGCGCGGTCGGTCGCCTGGTCCTCGACCGCCGGGTTCCACCACCGGTCCAGGTGCACCACGTGGTTGGCGGCGGTCAGCGTCAGCCCGGTGCCGGCCGCCTTCAGTGAAAGCAGGAAGACCGACGGCTCGGTGTCGGCCTGGAAGTGCTGGACGAGGTCGTCCCGCCCCTGCTTGGACGTGCCGCCGTGCAGCCACAGCACCGGCCGTTCGAGCCGCGCCGCCAGGTAGGGCTGGAGCATCGACCCGAACTCGGCGTACTGGGTGAACACCAGCGCCTTCTCGCCCTGCTCCAGCACCTCGGCGCAGATCTCCTCCAGCCGCTCCAGCTTGCCGGACCGGCCGGGCAGCCGCGAGCCGTCCTTGAGGAGCTGCGCCGGATGGTTGCAGACCTGCTTGAGCCTGGCCATCGTCGCCAACACCAGCCCCCGCCGCCGCTTCTCGTCGGCCTCGGCGATCTGCGCGAGCATGTCGTCGACGGTCGCCTGGTACAGCGAGGCCTGCTCGGTGGTCAGGTTGCAGTAGACCTTGATCTCCTGCTTCTCCGGCAGGTCGGAGATGATCGACCGGTCGGTCTTGAGCCGGCGCAGGATGAACGGCTGCGTCGCCCGCTTCAGCGCCAGCGCCGCCCGCTCGTCGCCGTCGCGCTCGATCGGCACCGCGAACCGCTCGCGGAACGCCGGCCGCGGCCCGAGCAGCCCCGGGTTCGCGAACTCCAGGATCGACCACAGCTCGGTCAGGTGGTTCTCGACCGGCGTCCCGGTCAGCGCGATCCGGCTGCGCGCCGGGATGCCGCGCACCGCCCGCGCCTGGCGCGTCCCGCTGTTCTTCAGCGCCTGCGCCTCGTCGCAGACCACCCGTCCCCACTCGATCAGCGCCAGCGACTCGGCGTCGCGCGCCGCCGTCCCGTAGGTGGTCAGCACCAGGTCGGCGCCCGCGACCGCCGCGACGAGCCGCTCGTCGCGGTGCCGGCCGGTGCCGTGGTGGACGTGCACCCGCAGCTTCGGCGCGAACCGGGCCGCCTCGCGCTGCCAGTTGCCCACCAGCGACATCGGCCCGACCAGCAGCGTCGGGCCGGGCCGGCGCCCGCCCGCGCGCTCGGAGACCAGCAGCGCCAGCGTCTGCGCCGTCTTGCCGAGCCCCATCGAGTCGGCCAGGATCCCGCCCAGGCCGAGCCCGTCGAGGAAGGTCAGCCAGGCGAGGCCGCGCTCCTGGAACGGCCGGAGCGTCCCGTTGAAACCCTCGGGGGTGGTCATCGGCGCGAGCCGCCGGTCGGCCTCGCCTGACAGCAGGTCGCCGAACGCGCCGTCGGCGTCGACCTCGACCAGCGGCAGCGCCTCGTCGCCCGCGTGGATCGCGGCCCGCATCGCCGCGGCGGCGGGCATCCTCCCGTGCCGGGGACGGCGCAGCAGGTCGAGCGCCGCCTCGAGCTGCTCCTCGCCCAGCTCGACCCACTGGCCGCGCAGCCGGACGAGCGGCGTCTTCAACCGGGCCAGCTCCTCCAGCTCGTCCTCGTCGATGGTCTCGGCGCCGATCGCCAGGTCCCACCGGAAGTCGACCATGCCCTTGAGGTCGAACCCCGACGAGGTGGCCGCGCCTGAGCCCTCGCCGTCGTCCGCCCGGGTGGTGAGCTTCATGCCGAGCCGCGCCCGGCCCGCCCACCGCGGCAGCAGCACCCCGAACCCGGCCGCCGACAGCATCGGCGCCGCCCCGCGCAGGAAGCGGAACGCGCCCGCCGTGTCGAGGACCAGCTCGTGCGGCGTCGCGGTGTCGAGCGCGGGCGTCATGTCGGGGAACAGCCGCAGCGCCCGGCCGAGCCCGCCGAGCAGCGTCTCCTCGGCGCCGCCGAGCGACGGCGCCTCGCCCGCCCAGATCATCGAGGCAGGCACGTACAGGCTCGGGTCGGCGGTGCCCTGGAGGGCGAACTCGACCCGCCAGGCGTCGCCGTCCGCCGCGGCGGCCTCGGCCTCGGGATCGTGCCCGGACTCCTCGGTGAAGGACTCGGCGCCCGGCTCGGCGAGCCTGAAGCAGACGCGCAGCGGCCCGGCCGGGCGGCGGGCGGCGTCCGCCCAGGCGTCGAGCTCGGCGATGAGGTCGTCCGGATCGTCGCGGGGCTCGCGCGTGACCTCGGCGGACGGCCCGGTCAGCGCCTCCAGCCAGCGCTCGGCGAGGGGCAGCCGGTCGGGGGAGTCGCCCCGGCGCGGCGGCAGGAGGGGGTGCGGGACGACCCCGCGCACGGCCGTGTCGACCAGCCCGTCGAGCGCCTCGCGCAGCACGCCCGCCGCGGGCCGTCCGCCGTCCGCGGCGCGGCAGGCCGCGGGCATCGCGCGGACCAGGTCGCGGAACCGCGCCGGGTCGTCGAGCACCGGCCGCCAGCGCGCCACCAGGTCGCCGTCCTCGCGCAGCAGGGCCGGCAGCACCTGGCCGCGCGCGGCCAGGTGCGCCGCCTCGTCGGAGAGCACACACAGGTAGCGCAGGTCGGTGCCGGGGACGACGTCGCCGCTGTGCTCGGCGGCCTGGAGCAGGGCCATCGCGGGGAACGGCTCCAGCACCAGGGCGGGCACCCGCCACTCGCGCAGCTCGGCCCGTCCGCCGAACGCCTCGGGCCCCAGCTCGGCGGACGGCGCCGGATGGTCGCCGTGGGTGGGCAGCGACATGGTCAGCTCGACACCGAACGCGCCCTTGACCATCGGCTCGTAGGACGTGCCGGTGAAGTCACGGGTGGCGAACGGATGCACCGCCGCGCCGGACCCATCGGGCGGCGCCGGGACGGGCTCGTACGGGCCGGTGCGCTCGGCCCACAGGCAGAGGGCACCGCCATGCCAGGTGGCATGCGCGACGAGCATGACTTCGATCCCCCGGGGCGTGCGGACGAGACGGCCGGGCTCGAAGCTACCAGCGGGGCCGGACAGCCCGCCGCCGCCGCGGTGGCGCTGGTTAGGCTCGGGGACGTCGGGTTTCTTCCTGCGCTTGGAGGCGTTCGTGGGCGAGTTCGTACATGTCGAGGTCGAGGACGGCGTCGCGACGATCCGGCTGGACCGGCCGAAGATGAACGCGCTCAACGCGCCGATGCAGCGCGAGCTGATCGAGGCGGCCCGGCGGGTCGGCGCGGACGACGAGGTCGCCGCCGTGGTCCTCTACGGCGGCGAGCGGGTGTTCGCGGCGGGCGCCGACATCAAGGAGATGGCCCCGATGTCGTACGCCGAGATGTCCACCGGGCACTCACTGCTCCTCCAGGAGTTCACCCGGGAACTCGCGGCGATCCCCAAGCCGGTCATCGCCGCGATCACCGGGTACGCGCTCGGCGGCGGGCTGGAGGTGGCGCTGACCGCCGACTTCCGGGTGGCGGGCGAGGGCGCCAAGGTCGGCCAGCCGGAGATCCAGCTCGGCATCATCCCCGGCGCGGGCGGCACCCAGCGGCTCGCCCGGCTGATCGGGCCGGCCAAGGCCAAGGACCTGGTCTTCTCCGGACGGCACGTGCCGGCGGACGAGGCGCTGGCGATGGGCCTGGTCGACCGGGTCGTGCCCGACGCCGACGTCTACCGGGCCGCGCGCGAGTGGGCCGCGACGTTCACCGGCGGGCCGGCGCTCGCGCTCCGCGCCGCCAAGCAGGCGATCGACGGCGGCCTGGAGGTCGATCTGGCGACCGGGCTGGAGATCGAGCGGATGCGGTTCGCCGCGCTGTTCGCCACCGAGGACCAGGAGAACGGGATGCGCAGCTTCATGGAGGAGGGACCGGGCAAGGCCCGCTTCACCGGCCGCTGACCCCGCCGCGCTCCTGGGCGTCCGGCGCCGCGCCGTGTTTCCCGGGCGTCCAGGAGTTTGTCGGCGACGGTCGGCCGGCTGGTGCGCGATCTCGGCTGCGAGCCACAGAACGGTGGCCCCCTGGTACGGGCGGGCCTGCTGGAGGCGGTCGCCGCGTTCGGCGTCGGCCTCTACGCTGCTGGAGAAGATCCGGCGGCGATGTTCCCGCCCGTGGGCGTCGCGGGAGGTGACCCGGTACGTGCCGTAGCCGAATGACTTTCCGGTTTTTCGGTCATGACCCACGGTGGGGGAAGATCGCCCGATAGCATCTCCCGCCATGCGACAGGCGTACCGAACCGCTCTCGTCACGGGCGCGTCCAGCGGCATCGGCGAGAGTTTCGCCCGGCTGCTGGCCGGGCGGGGCACCGATCTGGTCATTGTGGCCCGCCGCACGGACCTGCTGGACCGGCTGGCCCGCGATCTCGTCGAGCGGTACCGGGTCGCGGTGGAGGTGATCGCGGCCGATCTCACCGATCCGGTGCAGCGCGGCGCGGTCGAGCGGCGGCTGCGCGCCGAGCCGGTCGAGCTGCTGGTCAACAACGCCGGGTACGGCGCGTTCGGACCGTTCGCCGAACTGCCGCTCGGCGACCAGCTCACCGAGATCGAGCTCAACGTGACCGCCCTGGTCCGGCTGACCCACGCGGTGCTGCCCGGGATGATCGCGCGGGGCCGGGGCGGGGTGCTGAACGTCGCGTCGATGTCGGGGTTCGCGCCGTCGCCCGGCAGCGCGACCTACGGCGCGACCAAGGCGTACGTGGCCTCGTTCTCCGAGAGCGTCCACGCGGAGGTCGCGGCCAAGGGCGTGCACGTGACGACGCTGTGCCCCGGCTTCACCCGGACCGAGGACGACGCCCCCGCCAACCTGCTGTGGCTGCGCCGCGAAGAGGTGGCCAGGGCCGGGCTGGACGCGGTGTCGCTGGGCCGCGCGCTGTGCGTCCCGGGCGCGCAGTACCGGGCCGCGCTGCCCGCGTTGAAGCTGGTCCCGAGGCCGCTCCTGAGGGCCGCCGTGAACCGGATGTGGCAGCAGGCGTCCGACTCCCGCTGACGGGACCGGGCCGCGCTTTCTCCGTTCCCTACAAGAAATCCGCCGGGTGGCTTGTGACGCGGGCGCCTTGACGTCGCCCGCGGCGATCGCGAACATCGAACCTACGGTCCAGTAGGTTACATTCGCCCTGCTGGGCACCCCCTTCCCGGTGCCGCGGGTGCGGCGGCGCCGCCCGGTGGCCACACGTCGTCCAGCGAAGGATCAGTATGTCCGTGACGTCCGAGAACAAGTTCCAGACCGGTCTGATGCTCGAGCTCGAGCCGGTCGTCGCGAAGGAGCTCGACCGGCACCTGGCGATCGCCAAGGAGTGGTTCCCGCACCAGTACGTGCCGTGGAGCATCGGCCGCGACTACGACGGCCCGATGGAGGGCGAGGCGTGGTCGGTCGAGCAGTCGCAGGTCTCGCCCGAGTCCCGCGACTCGCTGATCGTCAACCTGCTGACCGAGGACAACCTGCCCGGCTACCACCGCGCGATCGCCTCGGTCTTCGGCCGTGACGGCGCCTGGGGCACCTGGGTCAACCGGTGGACCGCCGAGGAGAACCGGCACGGCATCGTGATCCGCGACTACCTCACGGTGACCCGGGCGGTCGACCCGATCGCGCTGGAGCGCGCCCGGATGCACCACATGGAGGCCGGCTACGAGGCCACGCACGGCACCGAGTTCCTGCACGGCGCGGCGTACGTGTCGTTCCAGGAGCTGGCCACCCGGGTCGCGCACCGCAACACCGGCAAGGTCTCCGGCGACCCGGTGTGCGAGCGGATGCTCAGCCGCGTCGCCGCGGACGAGAACCTGCACATGATCTTCTACCGGAACCTGATCGGCGCCGCCCTGGAGGTCGCGCCGAACGAGACCATGCGCGCCATCACCGAGGTGGTCACCCAGTTCGAGATGCCCGGCACCAGCATCGACGGCTTCATGCGCAAGTCCGTGGTGATCGCCAACGCGGGCATCTACGACCTGCGGCTGCACCACGACGACGTGCTCGTCCCGGTGCTGCGCAAGCTGGGCGTGTTCGACCGCACCGACCTGACCGGCGACGGCGCCAAGGCCCGCGACGAGCTCGGGCAGTTCATGGAGCAACTCGACGCGGCCGCGACCAAGTTCGAGACCCGCCGCGAGGAGCGCCGCGCCCGCAAGGCCGCCCGCCAGGGCTGACCGCCAGGGCTGACCGCCGGGACCGACCGCTGAAGGCGCCTGCCGGAGCCGATCGCCGGGGGCGGAAATCGGCCAGTCGGAACGTGTGCCCGGCCCCGGGCGTCGAAGGATGTATGGACGAATATCGGCGGTTGGGCGGCCCTCGGCCGCCGACCGAGGGGGGCGTCACCACCGGTGATGCCCCTTTCACGCTGCGCGCCCCGGTTCCGTGCGCGGCCCGGCCCGACCCCGGCGGCGCCCGTCCGGCAACGGCACGGTGGCGCATTCGCCCGGCGCGGGCGAAGGTAGGGTTTCGTAAACGATGAAGGGGGTTGTCACGTCCGGGGACAGCATCGGCCACTACCGCATGCTCCAGACCCTTGGAGAAGGCGGCATGGGCGTCGTGTACCTCGCCGTCGATCCAGAGGGCCGCAAGGTGGCCATCAAGGTGCTGCGCTCCTCGGTCGCCGGCGACACCACCGCCCGCCGCAGGCTGGCCCGCGAGGTCGACACGATGCGGCGGGTGCACAGCCCGCACGTCGCCGAGATCCTCGACGCCGACGTCACCGCCGAGCGCCCCTACATCGTCACCCAGTACGTGCCCGGACGCACCCTCGAAGAGATCGTCGAGGAGTCCGGGCCGATCAGCGGGCCGGGGCTCCAGCGGCTGGCGGTCGGGCTGTCGTCGGCGCTGTCGGCGATCCACGGCGCCGGCATCATCCACCGCGACCTCAAGCCCGGCAACGTGATGCTGGTGGACGGCGAGCCGGTGGTGATCGACTTCGGCATCGCGCAGGGCGCCGACGCGACCCGGCTGACCGCGACCGGCATGGTCATCGGCACCCCCGGCTACCTGGCCCCGGAGATCATCGAGGGCGAGGACGCGGGCGAGCCGTCCGACGTGCACTCCTGGGCCGGGACGGTGGCCTACGCCGCGACCGGCCGGCCGCCGTTCGGGGCCGGCACCTTCGAGTCGATCTTCTTCAAGATCATGCAGGGCAAGCCCGACCTGAGCGGGGTGCCCGACGGGCTGCTGCCCGTGCTGCGCTCGGCGATGGCCCGGCACCCGGCCGAGCGGCCCACCGCGGTGAACCTGGTGCAGCTCACCCGGCGGATCCACTTCGAGTCGACCATCACCGACCAGACCCGGATCGACGACCACTACACGCGGCCCGACGACCAGACCCTGCCCGACGACTTCACGCTGCCGGGCGACGGTACCCCGCCGGGCGGCGGGCACACCGGGCACACCCGGCCGCCCGGGCAGCCCGCCGCCGACCACTCCCGGCAGTTCTCGGCGCCCATGCCCGCACAGCCTCCGCCGCAGGCCGAGCCGCAGCCGCCCGGGCCGGCGCCCGTCCCGGCCCAGCCGAAGGACTTCAAGGGGCTGCTGCCCCCGGCCGCGCCCCCGCCCGTCCCGCCGCCGGCGCCTGGGCCTTACGGGCAGGGCGACCCCTACTCGCGGTACGGGCAGCAGCAGCCGCCACAGACCCAGCCGCACCCCGGCGGGCTCCAGCGGGGGCCCGAGCAGGGCGGCCCGTACGACCCGTACGCCGAGCAGCGTCCCGGCGGGCAGAGTCCAGAGCAGCAGGGCGCCCGGCCCCGCGGCCGGGACGAGCCCCCAGGCGGCAAGGAACGTCCGAAGCCCTACGGCTGGTACCGCGTCCTCAGCCTCATCGTCCTGGTGGCGCTGCTCGGGTTCGCCAACATCGCGCCGCTGCTCGCGCTCGCGGTGACCGGGGTCGGCGTGCTGGTGCTGCGGATGGGCGACAAGGCCGCCAAGGGCATGGAGGACCGGCGCACCCGCCGCGGCCCCCGGGCGGGCGACGCGGTCGCGGCGGCCTTCAAGTCGCCGCTGCACCTGCCGGGCGCCGTGATGGCGACGGTCCTGCTGGGCGCGCTCTCGGTGCTGGCCGGGCTGATCCTGCTCGCGGTGCTGATGATCGCCAATCCGGACCAGACCGCCTCGCGGGCCATTTCCTACTCGGTGATGGCCATGATCGGGCTACTCTGCCTGGCCCCGGGCAGCGGGGCGCCGCGCCGGCAGCTCGCCCGGCTCTGGGGCGCCATGCTGCCGCGCACGGAGGCGGCGCTGGCCGCCGCCCTGATCCTGGGGATCTTCGCCGCGGTGCTGGTGGTGCTGTCCCAGAAGCAGCCGCCCGACACCACCCCGCTGAACGGGATGAGCCAGAACCTGGAGAGCCTGCGCAGCGATGTCCGCGACCTCGTCTCCGGGTTCCCGTTCCTCTGACGGGGCCTTCTCCCGCCCGCTCGAACTGATGCCTGATGAGGCCGATGGAGGGCCCCGCCGGTCGGTAGGGTGTCGAGCCTTATGAACGGGGAAACGAGCCACCAGGAGCACATCGGTCCCTTCCGGCTGCTGACCCGGCTGGGCGGCGGAACGGGGGCCGTCCACCGGGCCACCGGCCCGGACGGCCGCGACGTCGCGATCCGGCTGCTGCCCGCCGGGTCCGGGTCCGGGGCCGCTGGGTCCGGGCCCGACATCGCGCGGATGCGGGGTGTGCTCAGCCCGTACGTCGTGGACGTCCTCGGCGGCGACCCGGCCGCGGACCCGCCCTACCTTGTCTCCCGCCTCGTCCCGGGCCGGCCGCTCGGAGACGACGTCGCCGAGCGCGGTCCGGTGGCCGGGGCCGAACTGCGGCGCGTCGCGCTGGGCCTGGCCAAGGCGCTGGCCGCGATCCACCGGGAGGGCCTCGTCCACGGCGCGCTGGGCCCCGGCACCGTGCTGATCGTGGACGGCTCGCCCGTCGTCGTCGACTTCGGCCTGGTCCCCGGCGCCGAGGCGGCCGGTGACGTGCGCGCCTGGGCCGCCACGGTCGTGTTCGCCGCGACCGGCGACGCCACCGCGGACCCGGCCGCCTCGGCGGCGGTGCCCGGGGCGTTGCGGCCGTTGCTGCTGGCGGCGTCCGCGGACGACCCCGCCGCCCGCCCGGGGGCCGAGGAGCTGGCCGCCGCGTGCGCCGGGCTCGACCTCGGCCCCGCCGTCCCGCCTGTCCCATCGTCCGCCTCGACGCACGCTCCACCGCCCGTCCCGCAGTCCGCCCCGCCGGCCGGTCCGTCGGCCGGGGGGCCGCCCGTGGCGGCGACCTCGCCCGACCCCGTCCCGACGGTCGCGTCCGCCTCCTCCGAGGGGAGTGTCGCCGTTCTCACGGAGCCGGGTGCCGAGACGCCCGCCGCCCGTCCCGGGCCGGGCGCCGACTCCGGCCACCATGACCTGGCGGCCACGCAGGGGTGGGCGCGGCTGCTGACGGCCACGGTCGTGGTGATCGCGGTCGGCGTCGCGGTCACGGCGCCGGTCATGGGGCTGGTGCTGTCGATCGCCGGCGTGGCCGTGCTCCGGGCGGCCGGGGAGTCCTCGGCGCGCGGCCGGCTCTCGGCCCTGGGCCGCACGCTGCTGACGCTCCCGTACGCGGCGGCGCTCATGGTGGCGGTCCCGCTCGTCCTGGTCGCGCTGTCGGTGGTCGGCGGCGAGATCGACGCGCTGAGCGCCTGCGCGTTCGGCGCTGGGGCGGGTGCCGCCGTGCTGTGGACGGGGCCCGGCGTGCGCGCGCCGCGGGCGCTCCTCGAGCGGATGTTCCTTCCGGTCGCGCGGGTGCCGAGGCGGATCGCGGTGGCGGGCGTGGTGCTCGGCGCGCTGGCGCTGTTCGCCGTGGTCGCCGCGATGTCGCTCACCCCGAGCTTCGCGCCGATGTACGGGCTCCAGAGCTCGCTGAAGGGCTGGATCGACCAGGCCGAGGCGGCACTGCGCTGACCTGGGCGCCCGCGGCGTGGGTACGGTCTCCTCCGCGGGATTTGCCAGCGGACTACCGACCGGTAACATTTGTTCCGTGCGGCCCAATCGGGGACCCGGGGCCGAAGCGTGTTCGGGTCTTTGGCAGGCTGTGAGGTACCAACGCATGAGTACGCGCCGTCCCGTCATGGACGGCGCCCCTCTGTCCGCTCACCCCAGCGGCCGAACAAGTGCAGGGAGGTCGGCTACCGGCCATGAACATCGTCGTCCTGGTGAAGCAGGTTCCCGATACGGAGAGCCCGCGCAAGCTGAAGTCCGATGACAGCACGCTGGACCGTGCGGCAGCGGACGGTGTCATCAACGAGCTCGATGAGTACGCCATCGAAGAGGGGCTGCGCATCAAGGAGGCCCAGGGCGGCGAGGTGACCGTCCTGACCATGGGCCCCGACAAGGCGACAGAGTCGATCCGCAAGTCGCTGGCCATGGGCGCCGACAAGGCCGTGCACGTCATCGACGACGGCCTGGCCGGCTCCGACGCGCTCCAGACCTCGTACGCGATCCAGCAGGTGCTCGGCCGCACCGGCTTCGACCTGGTGATCCTCGGCTCGGAGTCGACCGACGCGCGGACCGGCGTCCTCGCCGCGATGCTCGCCGAGCGGCTCGGCGTGCCGCAGCTCTCGCTGGCCAACAAGGTCGAGATCGACGGCACCGCGATCAAGGTGCAGCGGCAGACCGACTACGGCTTCGACCGGGTCGAGGCGAGCCTGCCCGCGGTGGTGAGCGTCGTCGAGAAGATCAACGAGCCGCGGTACCCCTCCTTCAAGGGGATCATGGCGGCCAAGAAGAAGCCGGTCGAGACGCTCGACATCGCCGGCGCGGGCATCGACCCGGGGCAGGTCGGCCTGGCCGCCGCGGCCACCGAGGTGGTGGACTTCGCCGAGGCTCCGCCGCGCGCGCAGGGTCAGATCGTCACCGACGAGGGCGACGGCGGCACGAAGATCGCCGACTTCCTCGCGTCGAAGAAGTTCGTCTAGCGAGGAAGGGGATTAAGGAACAATGGCTGAGATTCTCGTCCTCGTCGACCACGTCGACGGTGAGGTCAAGAAGGTCGCCCTCGAACTGCTGACGCTGGCCAACCGGCTCGGCGAGGCCGCGGCCGTATGGGTCGGGCCCGGCTACGAGGGCGCCAAGGACAAGCTCGCCGAGTACGGCGCCGGCAAGGTCTACGTGGCCGCCGACGAGGAGCTGACCTCCTACGTCGTCGCCCCGAAGGCCGCGCTGCTCGCCCAGCTCGTCGGGGCGGGCTCGCCCGGCGCGGTGCTGGTCTCCGCGACGGCCGAGGGCAAGGAGATCGCGGGACGGCTCGCGGTCAAGACCGGCTCCGGCGTGCTCACCGACGTGGTGGACGTGACCGACGGCCTCGTCGCCGAGCACTCCATCTTCGGCGGCGGGATCATCGCGCACGCCAAGGTGCGGACCGGCACGCCGATCATCGCGGTCCGGCCCAACTCCATCGCGCCCGAGGCGGCCCCCGCCACCCCGGTCGAGGAGCAGGTGTCGGTCGCGCTGTCGGATGCCGACAAGGGCGCCAGGATCGTGGAGAAGGTCGTCCAGGAGAAGGGCGAGCGGCCCGACCTCACCGAGGCCGCGATCGTCGTCTCCGGCGGGCGCGGTGTCGGCGGCGCCGACAACTTCACCATCATCGAGGGGCTGGCCGACTCGCTCGGCGCGGCCGTCGGCGCCTCCCGCGCCGCGACCGACGCCGGCTGGTACCCGCACTCGTTCCAGGTCGGCCAGACCGGCAAGACCGTGTCGCCGCAGCTCTACATCGCGGTCGGCATCTCCGGCGCCATCCAGCACCGGGCCGGGATGCAGACCTCGAAGACGATCGTCGCCATCAACAAGGACCCCGAGGCGCCGATCTTCGAGCTCGTCGACTACGGGATCGTGGGCGACCTGTTCCAGGTCGCCCCGCAGCTCACCGCGGAGATCACCAAGCGCAAGTAGGCGCTCGGCCCTCCCCGCGGAACGCCCCGCCCCCGGTCCACCGGAGGCGGGGCGTCCCGCGTCCCGGGGCAGGACCGCGTCGCGGACCGGGTCAGGTGCGGGTCGGGGACCGCGACCGGGTCAGGTGCGGGTCGGGGACGGCGCGGGGTAGGGGACCGCCTTGAGGATCTCCGGCCTGATGAGCCCCGCGATGTCGGCGTAGGGGATCTCCACGCGCTTCGAGCCGCAGGCGTTGCTGTAGCCGAGGTCGCCGCCCTGGTAGGTCACCTGGACGCCGGACGGGGTGGGCATGACGGCCACGCTCCCGTCGGTGAGCAGCGTCGGCGTGATGCCGGAGCCCGTGGTCTCGCCCGGGCAGAAGGCGTGGCCCGGCGCGTGCGCGAGCACCTTCTGGTTGAACGGCTCGAGGCCCGGGACGTCGGCGGCGAGGAAGAGGTCGATCGGCCGGTACGAGCGGCCGGTGGTCAGATCGACCAGCACGGACCGGGGCTGGAACCAGCCGACACCGACCTGTCCCCGCACGTCGGTGTCGTAGCGCACCGACAGGAGCTTCGGCCCGCGCAGCAGGACGGTCGCGGTGACGAGGCCGGTGAAGTCGCCGGGCTGCCCGCCCAGGGACCTGCGGGCCTGGGCGAACCGGGCGCGGAGCGGGGCCCGCAGCGCCTGGTCGATCTTCTGGCCGACGGCGGGGGAGCGGGCGTCCTTGACCGTGACGAACCGGCCCTGCGTCCGCCACACCCCGCCGCCCGGAAGCGGGCTCTGCGGTTCCGAGTACGCCTGGAGCACGATGGAGACGGGCTTGGGCCGCGGGGCGGGCTTGCCGTCGGCGGACGCGACGTACACCGCGGCGCCGCCCGCCCCGGCGGCGATCAGCGCGCCGCCCGCGATCGCCGCGGCGCCCTTGGCGCCGACCGCGCCCAGCACCCCCTTGCCGGCCGCGCCCGCCGCGACCTGCCCCGCCCCGCCCATACCGGTCCCGGCGGCCCCGGCCCCAGCACCACCGGCCGCTCCAGCACCTCCGGCCCCGGCTCCGGCCGCCCCGGCTCCGGCCGCCCCGGCTCCGGCGGCTCCGGTGCCCGAGGCGGCTGCTCCGGCCGTCCCCGCCGCTCCCGCCGCCCCGGCGGCTCCGGAGCCGCCCGCGCCAAGGCCGAGCGCGGTGAGCGGGAACAGGACCGACAGCGCGGCGGCGGCACCGGCGAGCGCCCGCACGCCGCTGCGCTCCCAGCCCGGCCCGTAGGCGGCGGACGCGGCGTGCTCCAGCTCGGAGACGAACGCCGCGGCCCCGTGCGGACGGTCCCAGGGGTTCTTGGCCAGCCCGCGCGAGATCAACGGCCGGAGCGGCTCGGGCACGTCCTGCACCGGGATCGGCGCGGTCGTGTGCCGGCCCATCAGCCCGGCCGGGTCGTCCGCGGAGTACGGGCGGCGCCCGGTGACGCACTCGAAGAACACGCATGTCGCCGCGTACACGTCGGTGGCGGGCGAGGCGGGCTCGGCGCGCCACTGCTCGGGCGCCATGTACACCGGGGTGCCCGAGCGGCCCGCCTCGCCCGCGTCCACGGCGATGCCGAAGTCGATCAGCTTGCTCAGCCCGTCCGCCCGCACGATCACGTTGGCGGGCTTGTAGTCGCGGTGGACGATGCCGAGGTCGTGCGCGGCGCCCAGGCCGAGCAGGGAGCCCTTGAGCACCGCCAGCGCGGCCTCGGGGGCGAGCGGCGCCCGCTCGGCGAGCACCGCCTTGAGGGACGCGCCGTCCACGGCCTCCATCACGATCGCGGCCCCGTCGCCGGTCTCGACCAGGCCGTACAGCCGGGCGACGAACGGGTCGCGCAGCCGCGCGAGCAGCTCGGCCTCGGCGCGGAACCGATCCCGGAACCGCGGGTCGGCGGCGAGCCCGGCGGCGAGATACTTGATCGCCGCCGTGGCGCCGGTCGCGTCGTGCCTGGTCAGTACGACGCGCCCCTGTGACCCCTCGCCGAGCACGCGCAGCTCGCTGTACCCGGGAACCCGCCACTCGCCGTCCATCCGGACCCGCCCTTCACGCGACAACGTCAGAGGGCGTTATACCGGATCGGCTCAGGCCGCGACGGGCTCGGTGCGAGGTTCTCCGGGGGCCGGGGACCCGGCGGGAACGGCGGCCCCGCCGGCCGCCACCGCCCCCTCCGGCGCGTGGACGGCCGGGTCGCCGGCCGGGTCGCCGGCCGGACCGGCGGCGCCGATCTCGCTCGCGCCGAGCGGGACGTACCGAGCGCCCACCGCGATCATCAGGGCGAGGACAACGACCACGCCGACCCCGACCCGCAGCGACGTGGCGTCCCCCAGGAAGCCGACCACCACGGGGCCGAGCAGCAGGCCGCCGTAGCCCATCGCGCCGACCTGCGCGACCGCGGCGGCGGGCCGTCCGGGGGCGGCCGTCCCGGCCAGCGAGATCGTGGTCGGCACCACGGTGCAGACCACCAGCCCGGTCAGGAAGAACCCGGCGATGGCGACCGGCGCGCTCGGCGCGAGCACGACGACGGTCATGCCGAGCGCGGTGCCGATGCCCGCGCCGGTCAGCATCCGCCGGGTGCCGAGCCGCATCCGGACCCGGTCCCCGACCAGCCGCCCGAACAGCATGGCCAGCTCGAACATCGGGTAGCCGAACGCGGCGACCGCCTGGGACGCGCCGAGCTCGTCGTGCAGCAGCAGCCCGCTCCAGTCGGCGATCGAGCCCTCGGTCATGAAGGCGATGAACGCCAGCACGCCGATCAGGTAGACCGCCACCGGCAGCCTGCGGGCCCTGCGGCCGGTTCCGGCCTCGGCCGGGGCGGCCGGGTCGGTCAGGTAGGTGCGGCCGAGCGCCAGCCCGACCGGCAGCACCAGGATCGCGGCGATCAGCACGGTCTCGGTGAAGCCCAGCCCGACGGCCGCGGTCACCACGCCGAACAGCCCGCCGGTCATCGCGCCGACGCACCAGCCGGCGTGCATCCCGCTCATGATCGACCGGCGGTACGCCTGCTCGACCACACTGCCCTGCGCGTTCATCGCGATGTCGGTGATCCCGAACGTCATGCCGAACACCGCCACCGCCGCCAGCAGCAGCCCGTACGTCGGGGCGAGCGCGACCCCGACGTAGGACAGCGCGGTCAGCGGCAGCGCGACGCGCAGTACGGCCCGGCTCCCGGCCCGCGCGATCACGGCGCGCAGCCCCTGCATGGCCACGATCGCGCCGAGTCCCCAGATGAGGACGACGATGCCGATCTCGCTCTCGCTGGTCCCGAACTTTCCGGCCAGCGCGGGCATGCGGGCCACCCACACGCCGGTGAGCAGTCCGGCCAGCGCGAAGGTCAGGAACGTTCCCAGACGGGCGCGGAACAGCATGGTTCACCTCATTCTCGACTCGGCGGGGCGCGGCCCCGCTGCGGGGGGACGCCGCGCGGTCGCGCGCGGCATCGGTGTGTGCGATGTCTCAGGGGTTCTGGCGGGCCGGACCATCGGGACCGTTCCAGGCCGGGGAGCCGTCCCCGGCGGGGGAGTCCGTGCGATCGTGCGGCGGGTGGTGCGGTTACCGTTCGAGCAGGGCGAGCATCCGCCGTTTGAGCCGGCCGAGCTCTTCCTCGCCGTACAGCGCGGGCGCGTGGCTCACCACTTCCCACAGGCCCTCGGCGGCCAGCCGGACGACGCCCGCGGTGACCGGGTCGGGATCCTCGCCCGGATCGCGGCCGTGCCAGCACCGCATCGCCTCGTTCAGCGGCTCGGCCAGCTCCGGGTCGGTGGCCGCGGCCGTGATGGCTGACCACCGCCGGTAGGCGCGGGCCTCGCCGGAGAGGATCTCGAACGTGGCCTCGACGTAGGCGCGGGTGTAGGACCCGGGGGAGCCGTCGTCGAAGGAGGCGATCAGGTCGTCGAACTCCTCGATGACCCGCGCCACCATCGCCTTGACCAGGGCTTCCTTGGTGGAGAAGTGGTAGAGCAGCCCGCCCTTGCTCACGCCCGCGCGGTCGGCGACCGCGGCGAGCGTCAGCGCCTGGGTCCCGTGCTCGAAGAGCAGGGACTCGGCGGCGTCGAGGAGGGCGTTCTTCTTCATGGCGTCCTTACTGTACCGGCTGGACGGTATAGAGCCCAACCCGGGGCCGCCGGCCGGTATTCCGCGGTTCCGCGGAACTCGCACCGCCGAGGGGGAACACTGCGCGCGCGGATAATGTTGACCGCGTGGTGACCTACCTGGACCATGCGGCGACGACCCCGATGTCGCCCGAGGCCGTCGACGCGATGACCGCCGAACTGCGCCGGCTCGGCAATCCGTCCTCGCTGCACACGGTCGGCCGCCGGGCCCGCCGGGTGGTGGAGGAGTCCCGCGAGATCATCGCCGACGCGTACGGCGCGCGGCCGAGCGAGGTGGTCTTCACCTCCGGCGGCACCGAGGCCGACAACCTCGCGGTCAAGGGGATCTACTGGGCCCGCCGCGCCGCCGACCCGTCCCGCACCCGGGTGCTGGCCGGATCGGTCGAGCACCACGCCGTCCTCGACGCGGTGCGCTGGCTCGGCGACCACGAGGGCGCCCGGGTCGAGTGGATCCCGTCCGACGAGTACGGGCGGATCCGGCCCGAGGCGCTCCGCGAGGCGATCGGTCCCGGCGGCGGCGCCGATGTGGCCTTGGTCACCGTGATGTGGGCCAACAACGAGGTCGGCACCGTCCAGCCCGTCGCCGAACTCGCCGCGGTCGCGCGCGAGCATGACATCCCGCTGCACACCGACGCCGTCCAGGCGGCGGGCCAGCTCCCGGTCCGGTTCGCCGCCTCGGGCGCGCAGGCGCTCACGCTCAGCGGCCACAAGCTCGGCGGGCCGCTCGGGGTCGGCGCGCTGCTGCTCGCCAAGCCCAAGCCGCCGCTCCACCTCGACCCGGTGCCCGTCCTGCACGGTGGCGGGCAGGAGCGCGACGTGCGCTCCGGCACCCTCGACACCCCCGCCATCGCCGGGTTCGCCGCGGCGGTGCAGGCCACCCTCGCCCGCCGCGACGTCGAGGCGCGCCGTCTCGCGGGGTTGCGCGACCTGCTCGTCGACGCGGTCCGCTCGGCGGTGCCCGACGCGATCCTCAACGGCGACCCGGTGGACCGCCTGCCCGGCAATGCGCACTTCTCGTTCCCCGGCTGCGAGGGCGACGCGCTGCTCATGCTGCTCGACGCGCGCGGGATCGCCTGCTCCACCGGCTCGGCGTGCTCCGCCGGCGTCTCCCAGCCGAGCCACGTCCTGCTGGCGATGGGCGCCGATCCGGCCCGCGCGCGCGGATCGCTGCGCTTCACCCTCGGGCACACCTCCACCGAGGCCGACGTCAAGGCCCTCGCGGACGCCATCGGCCCGGTCGTCGAGCGCGCCCGCCGCGCCGGCCTCACCTGACCGCAGGCCCCCGTCCCGCCGGGACGCCGCGCCGTCTGCGGTGTTTGTCCGAGTTTGGAGGCGTCCGTACGGGGGACAGCGTCGCCGTTCGCAAGGAGGCGGCGTGATGACGACGAAGGTAGCGAGCGAGGGCGGCATCGGCCGCAGGGCCGCCGGGCACCCCTGGTTCCACCGCCTGTCCCGGGGCGGGCTGGTCTCCCGGGGAATCCTCTACCTGCTGGTCGGGTGGCTCGCCGTGCGGATCGGCCTCGGCATCGGCGGCGGCAAGGAGGCCGACAGGAAGGGCGCCCTGCAAACCATCGTGGAGACCCCCGGTGGAACCGTGGCGCTCTGGGGGATGACGCTCGGCTTCGCCGGGCTCGCCCTGTGGCAGTTCTCCGAGGCCAGGTACGGGAAGCCCGTCCCGGACGGCGACAAAGCGACCAAACGGCTGACCGCGCTCGGACGCGCCGTGGTCTACACGGCCGGACTCGCGAGCACGCTCGGATTCCTGCTCGGCCAGGGCGCCGAGTCCAGCGACGAGCAGTCCCGGTCGTACACGGCGCGCGCGATGGCCGAGCCCGGCGGACGCTGGCTGGTGTTCGCGATCGGCGCCGCCTTCATCGGCTGGGGGCTGTTCGTGCTGGGGCACGCGCTCCGGCGCACGTTCCTCAAGGACCTCAAGACCGGCCAGATGGGCCGGACCGCGCGCCGCCTCGTCGAGCCCCTGGGCATCGCGGGCAACACCGCGCGCGGGCTCGTCGGCGGCGCGGTCGGCGGCTTCCTCGTCCACGCCGCGCTCACGTTCCAGCCCGACAAGGCCAAGGGCCTAGACGGCACGCTGCGCCAGTTCGCCGGCACCCCCGCCGGCCGGTGGGGGCTGGTCGCCGTCGCCGTCGGGCTGCTGCTGTTCGGGGGCTACTCGTTCTGCGAGGCCCGCTGGCGCAAGGTCGAGGCCGTCCCCGCCCGTCAGGGCAGGTAGGCCGACAGGACGCGCCACCCGGGGTCGGCGGTCGAGGCCACCTTGGCCTTGCCCTCCGACCAGCCCGCCGCGAGCTGGTCGAGATCGCCGATCACCCCGGAGTCGGGGTCGGCGTACAGGTGGAACACCCGCAGGCCGTCGCCGGTCTCGCGGACCGCCAGCACCGCCTTGTCGCCCAGCTTGGTCAGCTTCTTCTCGAACGCGCGCAGCGCGCCCGCGGAGGGCTCGACCGGGAGCCGGTCGGGGTTGCTGTGCGCGTACGGCACCGTGATCGCCACGTGCAGGTCGCACAGCGGGTAGTCCTGCCGGTGCAGCGGGAACCGGGCGCCCAGCCGCGCCGGGTGGCCGCGGGGCGTGCGGCCCTCGCCGGTCAGCCACTCGGGCTCCTCGAACGGCTCGGCGATCTGCTCGACCACCGAGGCCAGCAGCGCGGGCGGCAGCGAGTCGATCGGCGCCTCGGTCGCGATGGTGACCTCGCCGACCCAGCGGGCCACGTCGTCCTCGCCGAGCGCCCAGTCGAGCACGTGCATCGCGACCTGGAGCTGCTGCTCCTCGGCCACGAACAGGAAGTCGGGGTGGTAGGCGCCGATGTCGACCCGGGCCCGGTCGGTGTCGGCGCGCATGCCGAGCCGCACGTACTCCAGGTCGAACTCGTGGTCGCCGAGCAGCAGGTCCTGGGCGAGCATCTCGGGGTCGGCCTGCCGCGCCGGGTGGAACCGCCAGCCCCCGGCCGCCGCGCCCGCCGGGGCGGCGCGGAACCAGCGCTCGGACAGCCCGCGCAGCTCGGGGTCGCCGCCGCCGGTCACGGTCAGCGTCGGCGCGCGGTCTTCGGCGCCGCCGATCTCCCACTGGAGCTCGGGATGGATCTTGTGGACGCGCCGGGAGAGCTCATCGACCGCGTCGGCGGACAGCCCCCCGCCGGGAGCGTCCAGCTCGCCCGGCGCCCCGGGGCCGGGCCGGTCGGGGTCGAGCGAACCCAGGTCGAGCGGGCCCAGATCGAGCGAGCCCAGATCGAGGGGGTCGGCGCCGGACGGGTCGGCGCCGGACGGGTCGGGGCCGGGCGCCTCCGTGCCCGGACCGGCGGCCAGCGACGCCTCGATCGTCGGGCGGGCCTGGGCCCACCACTCCCAGAATTCGGTGATCGCGGGCAGCGTCGAGGCGGACGCGTCGCGCGGGCGTCGGAAGATTCCCATAGCGTCGAACATCGTACGCGGATTTGCCTGCCCTCCGCCTTCGCCGCGTACGCTCGGAGGACTATGACTCTGCGCGTACTCGCCGCCATGTCCGGCGGCGTCGACTCCGCCGTGGCCGCCGCCCGCGCCGCCGAGGCGGGGCACGACGTCACCGGCGTGCACATGGCCCTGTCCAGCAACCCCCAGTCGTACCGGACGGGCGCCCGCGGCTGCTGCACCCTCGAGGACTCCCGCGACGCGCGGCGGGCCGCCGACGCGATCGGCATCCCCTTCTACGTGTGGGACCTCGCCGAGCGGTTCCACCGCGACGTGGTCGAGGACTTCGTCAGCGAGTACGCGGCCGGCCGGACCCCCAACCCGTGCCTGCGCTGCAACGAGAAGATCAAGTTCACCGCGCTGCTCGACCGGGCCCGCGCGCTCGGCTTCGACGCGGTCTGCACCGGCCACTACGCGCGCCTCGAGGACGGGGCGCTGCGCCGCGGCGTCGACGACGGCAAGGACCAGTCGTACGTGCTGGCCGTCTGCACGCCCGAGCAGCTCGCGCACGCGATGTTCCCGCTGGGCGACACCACCAAGGCCGGCATCCGCGCCGAGGCCGAGCGGCGCGGCCTCCAGGTCGCCGACAAGCCCGACAGCCACGACATCTGCTTCATCGCCGACGGCGACACCCGCGGGTTCCTGGCCGGCCGGCTCGGCTCGGCGCCCGGCCCCATCGTCGACACCGACGGCAACGAGCTGGGCGAGCACGACGGCGCCTACGCCTACACCGTCGGGCAGCGCAAGGGCCTCAGGATCGGCCGGCCGGCGTCCGACGGCCGGCCCCGCTATGTGCTCGACATCTCCCCGGTGACCAACACCGTCATGGTCGGGCCGCGCGAGTCGCTCGACGTGCACGTGCTGGTGGGCGAGCGGCCGGTCTGGCTGAGCGAGCCGCAGGCCGGACCGTTCGGCTGCCGGGTGCAGCTCCGCGCGCACGGCGAGGTGTACGACTGCGTCGCCGAGCCCGCCGGTGACCGGCTGCGCGTCCGGCTGGCCACCGCCGCCCGCGGCGTCGCGCCGGGGCAGGCCGCCGTCCTGTACGAGGGCGACCGCGTCCTGGCCTCCGCCACGATCGCCGAGACCGCGCGCATCGGCGCCTGACGTCCCGCCGCGCGGTGGCGGGAATAATCCCGGCCTTCCGGGCGCAGATATGGTCCGTACGCCATCTCAGCGAGGAGGACGGCCCGTGAAGTTCGGTGTATCGACGTTCGTGACCGATGAGGGCATCGGCCCGGCGGCGCTGGGCCGGGCCCTGGAGGAGCGCGGCTTCGGCTCGCTGTTCCTGGCCGAGCACACGCACATCCCGGTCAAGCGCGAGTCGCCGTGGCCCGGCGGCGCCGAGCTCCCGCGGTTCTACTACCGGACGCTCGACCCGTTCGTGGCGCTGACGGCCGCCGCCGCGGCGACCCGGCGGCTCCAGGTCGGCACCGGCATCGCGCTGGTGGTGCAGCGCGACCCGATCCTGCTGGCCAAGGAGGTCGCCTCGCTCGACCTGGTCTCCGGCGGACGGGCCGTCCTCGGCGTCGGCGCCGGCTGGAACCGCGAGGAGATGCGCAACCACGGCACCGACCCGCGGACCCGGATGCGGCTGCTGCGCGAGCGCGTCCTGGCGATCAAGGAGCTGTGGACCCGGGACGAGGCCGAGTTCCACGGCGAGTTCGTCGACTTCGACCCGGTGTTCTCCTTCCCCAAGCCGGTGCAGGACCCGCACCCGCCGGTGCTGATCGGCGGATCGGGGCCGACCGTCTTCGACCGGGTGGTGGAGGTCGGCGACGGCTGGATGCCGATCTTCGGCCGGGGCACCGACGGGCTGGGGGAGCAGATCACCGAGCTGCGCGGGCGGGCGGGGCACCGCGTCCCGGTCACGGTGTTCGGCACGCCGCCGAAGCCCGAGATCGTCGCCGAGCTCGACGCGGCGGGCGCCGACCAGGTCCTGTTCAACCTGCCGACCGAGCCCGAGGACCAGACGCTGGCGCGGCTCGACCGGCTGGCCGGTCTGCTGTGACCCGGGCGGACGGCGCCGTCGGTAGAGTTCGGGCGTGACGACGAGCTTCCCCTGGCGACCAGGGACTGCGACCGGGACGGGCTCCTTTCCCGGCGAGGACCCGGCCGAGGCACTGCGGATCGTGCTCGGGGAGCTGCCCGAGCTGCCGCACCTGCCCGAGCTGCCCGCCCGCGGGGTCGGCGCCGATCTGACCGGCCGCACCGCCGGGCTGCTGGTCGACCTGGCGGTGCGGGTCGAGCCGTCCGGCTGGCGGTTCTCCGACCGGCCGGGCCTGGACACCCGCAGGTCCACCGACCACCTGGCCCGCGACCTCGATGTCCTGGAGGAGGTCGCGGGCGGGCACGACGGCCCGTTCAAGATCCAGGTATCCGGCCCCTGGACGCTGGCCGCCACCATCGAGCTGCGCGGCGGCGACCGGGCCCTCCGCGACCCGGGCGCGGTGCGCGACCTGACGGCCTCGCTCGCCGAGGGCGTCGCGCGGCATGTCGCCGATGTCGCGCGGCGGCTGCCGCGGGCGCGGATCCTGCTCCAGCTCGACGAGCCGTCGCTGCCCGCCGTGCTGGCCGGCGCGGTGCCGACCGCCAGCGGGTTCTCCCGCCTGCGCGCGATCGAGGGGCCGGTGGCCGGGGAGGCGCTCCGGCAGGTGATCGACACCGCCTGCGCGGGCGACGCCGCGTTCCCCCTGGTGCACTGCTGCGCGCCGGGCGTCCCGTTCGCGCTGCTGCGCGGCGCGGGCGCCAAGGCGATCTCGGTCGACCTGGGCCGGGTGCCCCGGCGCGACGACGACGCCATCGGCGAGACGATCGACGCCGGGGTCGGGCTCCTGCTCGGCGTGGTGCCGGGGACCGACGCCGCGCTCCCGTCCCTCCAGCAGACCGCGGCGCCCGTCCGGGCGCTGTGGCAGCGGCTCGGCTTCCCCGCCGAGCGGCTGGCCGGGCAGGCCGTCATGACGCCGGCCTGCGGCCTCGCGGGCGCCTCGCCGCGCTATGCCCGGGAGGCCCTGAAGCGCTGCCGCGACACCGCCCGGATGCTCTTCGAGGCCGCACCGTAGACCGCTGACCTGGGGCGCGGCGGGTGTCCGTCCTGTCGGTGCCGCACGCCAGAATGGGTCCATGACCTTGAGCGAAGGCGTTCCGGTGAAGGCGGCTCGGCGGCACAGCGAGCTGACCGAGCAGATCGACGAGGGCAACTACCGCTACTACGTGCTCGACGACCCGACGCTGAGCGACGCCGACTACGACCGGCTGATGCGCGAGCTGAAGGCACTGGAGGACGACCATCCCGAGCTGGTCACCCCGGGCTCCCCGACGCAGCGGGTCGGCGCGCCGCTGGTCACCGACTTCGCGACCGTCGAGCATCTGGAGCGGATGCAGAGCCTCGACAACGCGATGAACGCCGACGAGCTGGTCGCCTGGGACGAGCGGGTCCTCAAGGAGGTCGGCACGGTCGCCGGCTACCTGTGCGAGCTGAAGATCGACGGGCTGGCCATCGCGCTGGTCTACGAGGGCGGCCGGCTGGTCCGCGCGGTCACCCGGGGCGACGGGCGGACGGGTGAGGACGTCACGCTCAACGTCCGCACGATCGGCGCCGTCCCGTCCCGGCTGGAGGGGGCGGGCTGGCCCGAGGTGCTGGAGGTCCGCGGCGAGGTGTTCCTGCCGGTCGAGGGGTTCGAGCAGGTCAACGTGGGGCTGGTTGAGGCCGGCAAGGAGCCGTTCGCCAACCCGCGCAACGCCGCCGCGGGGTCGCTGCGGCAGAAGGATCCGCGGGTCACCGCCCGCCGCCCGCTCGGCATGCTGGTGCACGGGTTCGGCGCGTGGCGGGGCGGTGCGCAGCCGGACGGCCAGTCCGGGGCGTACGAGCTGATGCGCGGCTGGGGCCTGCCGGTCAGCGACCGCTACAAGGTCGTCGACGGCCTCGACGCGGTGCGCGACTACATCGCCTACTGCGGCGAGCACCGGCACGAGACGGCCTATGAGATGGACGGCGTGGTCGTCAAGGTCGACCAGTTCGCGTTGCAGCGCAGGCTGGGGTCGACCTCGCGCGCCCCGCGCTGGGCGATCGCCTGGAAGTACCCGCCCGAAGAGGTCAACACCAGGCTGCTCGACATCAAGGTGGGCGTGGGCCGCACCGGGCGCGTCACCCCGTACGGCGTGATGGAGCCGGTCAAGGTCGCCGGTTCCACCGTCGAGCGCGCCACCCTGCACAACGCGAGCGAGGTCAGGCGCAAGGGGGTGCTGATCGGCGACACCGTGGTGCTGCGCAAGGCGGGCGATGTGATCCCCGAGATCGTCGCGCCGGTGACCGGGCTGCGCGACGGGTCCGAGCGCGAGTTCGAGATGCCGGCGCGCTGTCCCGAGTGCGGCACCGAACTGGCCTACGAGAAGGAGGGCGACGCCGACATCCGCTGCCCCAACGCGCGGTTCTGCCCGGGGCAGCTTCGCGAGCGGCTGTTCTTCCTGGCGAGCCGCAAGGCGCTCGACATCGAGGCGCTCGGCTACGTCGCGGCGACCGCGCTGACCCAGCCGCTGGAGCCGAGCGATCCGCCGGTGAAGAACGAGGGCGACCTGTTCCACCTGAGCGTCGACCGGCTGCTGCCGATCAAGAGCCTGGTGCTCGACCCCGACACCGGCACGCCCCGCACCGACCCCAAGACCGGCGACCCCAAGGTCGTCACGTTCTTCGCCAACAAGGAGGGCGAGCCGAAGAAGACCGTCGGCACGCTCTTCGAGGAGCTGGAGAAGGCCAAGGCGCAGCCGCTGTGGCGGGTGCTGGTCGCGCTGTCGATCCGGCACGTGGGGCCGTCGGCCGCCCAGGACCTCGCGCGCGAGCTGCGCTCCCTCGACGCGATCGCGAGCGCGACCGAGGAGGAGCTGGCGGCGGTCGACGGGGTGGGGCCGACCATCGCGGCCACCGTGCGGGCGTGGTTCGAGGTCGACTGGCATCGCGAGATCGTCGACAAGTGGCGGGCCGCCGGGGTGCGGATGCGCGACGAGGGCGAGGCCGGGCCGCGCCCGCTCGACGGCGTCAGCGTGGTGATCACCGGGTCGCTGGAGGGGTTCAGCCGCGACTCGGCGACCGAGGCGGTGCAGCGGCTCGGCGGGAAGGTCTCCGGGTCGGTGTCGAAGAAAACGGGCTTCGTCGTCGCGGGCGACAGCCCCGGGTCGAAATACGACAAAGCCGTCAAGCTGGGCGTTCCGCTCCTGGACGAGGCCGGGTTCCGAATCCTGCTGTCCGATGGGCCAGATTCGGCCAAAAACGTAACCCAGCGCGGGGACGGATAACCGCCCGTGGTCGTAGGGTTGCTCACCAGGAATTAGTTACTGAACGGTACTTCACAACTACCCACGGGTAGTACTCTGTCAGAAAATGAGCATAACGGAACGTACGCGACCGGTTTCGCGAAGTTGAGCGGAGGCCGTACCCTCCCAGTCATCACGACCCACCTGAACCACCGGCCGCACCGCGCGAGGCGCCCCAGCCACGCGGACCGGCCGGCACCGGGGGACGGCCCCCCGAACCCCCCGAGGATGTGATGAAGGACCCGAACAACACGCGGAACACGGCGCCGCGCCGGGGTTCTCCGTTGTGGATCTACATCTCCGCCGTCATCGTGCTCGGCGCGCTGTCCAGTGCCGCCGCGCTCGCCGAGCTGACCGGCCCCGACGTGGACGCGCTGCTCGGCAATCCGGTGTTCTGGATCCTGGGCTGCTTCATCGTGTTCGGCGAGCTGCGCCCGATCATCACGCCGGGCTCGACCGAGAACAACGGTGCGACCACCTCCACCACGTTCTCGTTCGCCGCGCTCCTGTACGCCGGGCTGCCGATCGCCGCGCTGCTCCAGGCGATCGCCGTGATCACCTGCGGGATCTTCCGCGGCCGGACCCCGCACCGCATCGCGTTCAACACCGCGCAGTACACGCTGAGCCTCGCCGCCGCCCAGCTCGTGCTCGCGCTGTTCGGCGACCGGGCCACGCCCACCGAGCTGTGGGTGCCCGGCGGGCCCGACCTGCCCGCCATCGCACTGGCCGGCACCGTCTACTTCCTGTGCAACGACACCCTCGTCGGCGCCGCCGTCGCGCTGCACGAGCGCGTCTCGCTGGTCAAGGCGCTGCGCTGGGACATCGCCTACCAGGTCCTGGTGCACCTGGCGCTGCTCGGGCTGGCGCCGCTGATGGTCGTCGCGATGGATCGGTCCGCGCTGTTCGTCCCGCTGATCGTGCTGCCGTTCATCGCGGTCTACCTCAACGCCTCGGTCTCGGTCCGGCGCGAGCACCAGGCGCTGCACGACGGGCTGACCGGGCTGCCCAACCGCAAGCTGCTGATCATGCGGACCGAGGAGGCGCTGAACGAGCTGCGCCGGCCCGGCGGCCGGGGCGGCCTCGGCTCGTCCCGCCGCCGGCGGACGGCCGACGGCCCGCACCAGCGCGCCGGGCTGTTCCTGCTCGACCTCGACCGGTTCAAAGAGGTCAACGACACGCTCGGGCACCCCACCGGCGACCGGCTGCTCCAGCTCGTCGCGCACCGGCTCACCCACAGCATCCGCCCCGGCGACCTGGTGGCCCGGCTCGGCGGCGACGAGTTCGCGGTGCTGCTCCCCACCGTCCGCGACGAGGCCGCCGCCCGCGAGATCGCGGCCCGGCTCCGCGCCGCGCTCAGCGAGCCGGTGCGGCTGGACGGCATGTCGTTCGACCTGGAGGGCAGCGTCGGCATCGCGCTGTTCCCCGACCACGCGCCCGACTTCGAGCTGCTCCTCCAGCGCGCCGACGTCGCGATGTACAACGCCAAGGAGGCCCGCACCGGCGTCGAGGTCTACTCGCCCGGCCGCGACCGCAACTCCCCGGCGAGGCTCAGCATGCTCGGCGACCTGCGCCGCGCCGTCGACCGCGGCGAGCTGGAGCTGTTCTACCAGCCCAAGGTCTCCCTGCACGACGGCCAGCTCGTCGGGATGGAGGCGCTGCTGCGCTGGCGGCACCCCGACAAGGGCCTGCTCGAACCCGCCGCGTTCCTGTCGGTCGCCGAGCAGACCCATCTGATGCGGTCGATCACGCACCATGTGGTCGACGCCGCGCTCTCCCAGGCCGCCGCCTGGTGGCGCGACGACCTGACCGTCCAGGTCGCGGTGAACGCCTCCGGCCGCGACCTGCTCGACACCGGCCTGCCCGAGGTCATCGAAGCGGGCCTGCTCTCCCGCGGCCTGCCCGCCGCCGCGCTCCAGCTGGAGATCACCGAGCGGATCCTGATGAACGAGCCGGCCTACGCCTCGGACACCGTCGGCGCGCTGGCCGAGCTCGGCATCCCGCTCAGCCTCGACGACTTCGGCACCGGCTACTCCTCGCTGGTGCGGCTCAAGCGGATGCCGGTCGAGGAGATCAAGATCGACTCCTCCTTCGTCCGGCGGCTGGCCGAGTCCGCCGACGACGCGGTGATCATCCGCTCCATCGTCGACCTGGTCCGCACGCTCGGGCTGCGCTCGGTCGCCGAGGGCGTGGAGGACCCGCAGACCGCCCGGCTGCTGCGCGAGATGGGCTGCGACGCCGCGCAGGGATGGCACTTCGGCCGTCCCATGGACGCGGCCACCGCCACCGACTGGCTGCGCCGCCGGATGGAACGCGCCCCCGAACCCGCGGCCTGACCGGACGGAGGGGGCCGGGCCCATAGGATGGCCGGGAATCCCATCGATCGCAGAAACGGTTTCCACATGCTTGATGAGCACGCCGCCCAGGGCGGAGCCATCACCAGGGACCAGGCGGCCCACCTCGCCCGGCTCTCCCGGCTCGCCCTCGGCGACGACGAGCTCGGCCGGCTCGCCGCCCAGCTCGATCAGATCATCGCCGCGGTCGCGCGGGTGCAGGAGGTCGCCGCGGACGACATCCCGCCGACCTCGCACGCCCTGCCGCTGACCAACGTCTACCGCGCCGACGAGATCCGTCCCTCCCTCACCCCGGAGCAGGCCCTCGCCGCCGCCCCGGCCGCCGAGGGCGGACGCTTCCGCGTCCCGCGCATCCTGGACGAGGAGGCCTGATGACCACATCGACCGAGCTGGTTCGCAAGGGTGCGGCCGAGCTGGGGGCGCTCATCGCCGGCGGTGAGACGTCCGCCGTCGAGGTCGCGCGGGCCCATCTCGACCGCATCGCCGCCGTCGACGGGCAGGTGCACGCGTTCCTGCACGTCGACGCCGAGGCGACGCTGGCGCAGGCGCGCGCGGTGGACGAGCGGCGCGCGGCGGGGGAGGAGCTCGGCCCGCTGGCCGGCGTCCCCATCGCGCACAAGGACGTGTTCACCACCACCGACATGCCGACCACCGCGGGATCGAAGATCCTGGAAGGCTGGCGGCCCCCCTACGACGCGACGATCACCAGCCGGCTACGCGCGGCCGGGCTGGTCATCCTCGGCAAGACCAACATGGACGAGTTCGCGATGGGCTCGTCCACCGAGAACAGCGCCTATGGCGTCTCGCGCAACCCCTGGGACCTGGGCCGGGTCCCGGGCGGGTCGTCCGGCGGGTCGTCGGCCGCGGTCGCCGCCTATGAGGCGCCGCTGTCCACCGGCACCGACACCGGCGGCTCGATCCGGCAGCCCGCCGCCGTCACCGGGATCGTCGGCGTGAAGCCGACCTACGGCGGCTCGTCCCGCTACGGCGTGATCGCGTTCGCGTCGTCGCTCGACACCCCGGGCCCGTTCGCCCGCAGCGTCGGCGACGCGGCGCTGCTGCACGAGGCGTTCAGCGGGCACGACCCGATGGACTCCACCTCCATCGACCGCCCGGTCCCGCCGGTCGTCGAGGCGGCCCGCCGCGCCGATGTCGAGGGGCTGCGCGTGGGCGTGGTCAGGGAGTTCGGCGGCGACGGCTACCAGCAGGGCGTGACGGCGCGCTTCACCGAGGCGGTCGAGCTGCTGGAGTCCCTCGGCGCGAAGGTCGTCGAGGTGTCCTGCCCGCACTTCTCCACCGCGCTGCCCGCCTATTACCTCATCGCCCCGTCGGAGGCCTCGTCCAACCTGGCCCGCTTCGACGCGATGCGGTACGGGCTGCGGGTCGGCGACGACGGCACCCGCAGCGCCGAAGAGGTCATGGCGCTCACCCGCGCCGAGGGCTTCGGCCCCGAGGTCAAGCGGCGCATCATGCTCGGCACTTACGCGCTGTCCTCGGGCTACTACGACGCCTACTACGGCAAGGCGCAGCAGGTCCGCACGCTGATCGCGCGCGACTTCGACGCCGCGTTCGAGCAGGTGGACGTGCTGGTCTCGCCGACCACGCCGACCACCGCGTTCGCCATCGGCGAGCGCGCCGACGACCCGATGGCGATGTACCTGGCCGACCTGTGCACGATCCCGTCCAACCTGTCGGGCAACGCGGCCATCTCGGTGCCGTGCGGCCTCGCCGAGGACGGCCTCCCGGTCGGCCTTCAGATCATGGCCCCGGTCCTGGCCGACGACCGCGTCTACCGGGTCGGCGCCGCGGTGGAGCGGGCCCTCGAAGACCGCTGGGGCGGCCCGCTGCTGGCCAAGGCCCACGAGCTGGAGGCTGCCAAGTGACGACCCCGACGCTGATGCCCTACGACGAGGCGCTGGCGAGGTTCGAGCCGGTGCTGGGCATCGAGACCCACATCGAGCTCGGCACCTACTCCAAGATGTTCTGCGGGTGCGCGACCTCGTTCGGCGCCGAGCCGAACACGCAGGTGTGCCCGGTGTGCCTCGGGCTGCCCGGCTCGCTGCCGGTGACCAACCACGCGGCGATCGAGGGCATCATCAAGATCGGCCTGGCGCTGAACTGCTCGATCGTGGAGTGGTGCCGGTTCGCCCGGAAGAACTACTTCTACCCGGACATGCCGAAGGACTACCAGATCTCCCAGTACGACGAGCCGCTGTGCGTCGACGGGTATCTGGAGGTCGAGGTCGACGGGGCCGTCTACCGGGTCGAGATCGAGCGCGTGCACATGGAGGAGGACACCGGCAAGTCGCTGCACGTCGGCGGCGCCACCGGGCGGATCCAGGGCGCCGACCACTCGCTGGTCGACTACAACCGGGCCGGCATCCCGCTCGTCGAGATCGTCACCAAGCCGATCCCGGCGACGGGCGACAAGGCGCCGCTGGTCGCGCGGGCCTACGCGACGGAGCTGCGCGAGCTGGTGCGGTCGCTCGGCGTCTCGGACGTGCGCATGGAGGAGGGCTCGATGCGCTGCGACGTCAACGTGTCGCTGATGCCGCGCGGCGCGTCCGAATGGGGCACCCGCACCGAGACCAAGAACGTCAACTCGCTGCGGTCGGTCGAGCGGTCGGTGCGCTCGGAGATCGAGCGGCAGGCGGGCGTGCTCGACGCGGGCGGGCGGATCGTCCAGGAGACCCGGCACTTCCACGAGGACACCGGCCGCACCACCAGCGGGCGCAGCAAGGAGGAGGCGCAGGACTACCGCTACTTCCCCGAGCCCGACCTGGTGCCGATGGCGCCGTCGCGGGAGTGGGTGGAGGAGCTGCGCGGGTCGCTGCCCGAACTGCCCGCCGCGCGCCGCCGCCGCGTCCAGGGCGAGTGGGGGCTGTCCGACCTGGAGCTGCGCGACGTGGTGAACGCGGGCGCGGTCGAGCTGATCGAGGCGACGATCGCCGCGGGCACCGACGCGGGCTCGGCGCGCAAGTGGTGGATGAACGAGCTGTCCCGCCGCGCCACCGAGCAGGGCACCGAGCTGGCCGAGCTGCCGATCACGCCCGAGCAGGTCGCCCGGATCCAGGCGATGGTGCAGGCGGGCGAGCTGAACGACAAGCTGGCCCGGCAGGTCTTCGAGGGCGTCCTCGCGGGCGAGGGCACGCCGGACGCGGTCGTCGCGGCGCGCGGGCTCAAGGTGGTCAGCGACGACGGTGAGCTGGTCTCGATCATCGACGGGGTGATCGCCGACAACGCGGCGGTCGCTGACAAGATCCGGGCCGGGAAGGTCGCGGCGGCCGGCGCGCTGGTCGGCGCGGTGATGAAGGCGACCCGGGGCCAGGCCGACGCGGGCCGGGCCCGCGAGCTGATCCTGGAGCGGCTCGGCGCCTCCTGAGGCGCGCCCCCGTTCCCGCGTCGGGCCGTCGCGGGAACGGGGGGCCGCAGGCTCTGTTAATGTCCGTGCCCAAATGAACAAGATCATCGGAACGTTGTCGGCCGCCGCGTCGTTCGGGGCCCTCTCTCTCACCATGACCGCCTGCGGCGCCGGCGGCACCGCCGCGGTCTCCACCGCCCCGGCCGCCCCGCGCAAGGCGCCCGCGGCGAGCGCGTCCGCCCGGCCCGCCGCGGACGTGATCATGATCGATCCGGACGGCAGGCTCTACGGGCACCGCGAGATGGCCGCGATGGCCACCGAGATGGCCCGCACGTCGGGCGGCGACGGGCTCCCGGTCGACTTCTGCGCGATGTCCTACCAGCAGGGCATCGACGAGGGCGGCAAATTCCCGGCCGGCCGGCAGGCGTTCATGGACGCCTGCGAGGCGGGGATGAAGAAGGCCCGCTGACCCGCCTGGCCCGCCGGCCTCGCTCACCTCTTGAGGGGGACGACCAGGATCCTGTCGTCCCCCGCTTTGGGCTCGCCCCGGCCGTCCCGGTTGCTGGTGGTGACCCAAAGGGCGCCGTCCGGGGCGCGCACGACCGCCCGCAGCCGGCCGTACACGCCCTCGAAGTGCGGGATCGGCTCGCCGACCTTGCCGCCCGCCGTGACGGGCACCTGCCAGAGGCGTTCGCCGCGCAGGCCCGCCGCCCAGAGGGACCCGTCCGCGTAGGCGAGCCCGGAGGGGGACGCCTCGGACGTCGCCCATGTCAGCAGCGGATCGGTGTACGCCTTCTTGCCGCCGACGCCCTCGACGATGGGCCAGCCGTAGTTGTGGCCCTTCTCGATGCGGTTGATCTCGTCGAAGCGGTCCTGCCCGAACTCGGTGGCGAAGAGCTGTCCGTCGGCGTCCCAGGCGAGGCCCTGTACGTTGCGGTGCCCGTACGTCCAGACGCGGGAGCCGAAGGGGTTCCCGGGGGCGGGTCGTCCGTCGGGCGTGACGCGCAGGATCTTGCCGCCGAGGGAGTTCTTGTCCTGCGCGAGCTCGCGCTTGTAGACCTCTCCGGTGGAGACGTAGAGCAGCTTGTCGGGGCCGAACGCCAGACGGCCGCCGTTGTGGTTGGCGCCCTTGGGGATGCCGGTGACGATCGGCTTCGGCGAGCCGAGCCCGCCGTCGTAGCGGTACCGCACCACCCGGTTGTCGTCGGCCGCGGTGAAGTACAGGTAGACCGTCCTGTCGGCCGTGAAGCCGGGGGAGACCGCCACGCCGAGGAGCCCGCCCTCGCCGGACGGCTCGACGCCCGGCACCTTGCCGACCGTCGTCACCTTCCCCTGCGGGGTCACCCGGACGAGCCGCGCGGTGTCCCGTTCGGTGACGAGCGCGTCGCCGCCGGGCAGGAACGCGATGGACCATGGCACCGCCAGGCCGTCGGCCAGCGTGCGCGGCTCCCCGATCCCGGACGCGGAGGAGCTGGGCAGCGGGGCCGGAGTGCTCGGCCCGCCGCTGCCCCCGCCTCCTCCACCGCCGTCCTCGCTGGACGAGCAGGCCGAGACCGTCACCAGGGCCGCAACGGTCAGGACGACGGCGATCGGGTGCTTTCTCATCAGAACGGCTCCCGTTGGTTGCACGGATGCGGGGGGCCTTCCGCCTCAGGATCCCACCGCCGCGCACCGTCCGGCGCTTGCGGAGCGTGGCGACACGCCCGGGGTGGATGGGCCGGGTGACGAACGCCGCAGATGTGCGAGGAAGCCGCGGGTTTCCGGGGACGGATGGGGCTGAGGTGCGGCGCATATGCCCATCAAGGCACAGATGTGGCGTACGACACAACGGCCGGGTCCGGCCGCGCGCACGCCTGACCGGCGGCTGTTCCGAACACGGAGCGTTATCCCGGGCAAGTGGCCGATACCGTGACGTACCCGCGCGACCCAGTCGTGGTCGGCGCCTCACGAGGAGGTTTGTCGCCGGGAGGACGCCCAGCCTCAATCGCTCCGTGACCTACGGAACGTACATTGACTGTCACGGTGATCCCGCACAGCGACGTTGCTGATCCCCGGCCGGCGCAGCCGACGCGCACGCCGCCGGTCCCGCGCCGACCCTGGGCGGGGCACGATCTGACATCCTCCGGCCGTTATCCGGTCGGCCGGAGTGGTTCCTGGACACACCTCCCCCCGTCAGGCGCGGCGCGGCGCCTGCGGGAGGCCGAGCGCTCCGAGCGAGCTGGAAGGGACACGGCGCGATGAGCGGCGAGAACGCCAGGCGGTTGCCGCCGCGGGCGGTGCCCGTCGGCATGGTCGCGGTCGTCGGCGTGCTCTACGCCCTCGGTTCGCTGCTCGGCTGGGGCGGCACGGCCTTCCTGGCCTGGTCCGAGGCGGGCGCCGCCGCGGCGGCGGCGGTCTCCCTGCTGGTGTCCTCGCGCAGGCCCCGCGTCCCGGCGCCCGACCCCGCCCCCTCCGCTGCCGCTACCGGCGGTGGTGCGGGCGGTGCGGGAGGAGCGGGCGGCGGCGGCCCGGGGACGCTCTGGCGGGCGTCCTGGCGCTGGTACGGCATCGCCGCGGCCTGCTGGTTCGTGGGCGCGGTCGGCAGCGCGTTCGCCGACTCGGTGAGCCGCAGCGCCCTGTCCCTGTCGGTCACCGACCTGTTCTACCTCGCCGCCGTGGCCGCGCTGGTCACCGGGCTCGTGGTGCCGATCCGGCTGCCCCGCGACGTCCGCGTCTGGGTGCGCTACGCGGCCGACACCTACGTCTTCGCCTGCGCGCTGTTCGTGCTCGGCTGGGTCGCGCTGTTCGGCGTCGCCTACCACCGGTCGGGCGAGTCGTCCTCGGAGTTCTTCCTCGAACTGCTGTACCCGCTGATCGACATCGTCCTGGTGTGCGGCGCGCTGCCGTTCGTCCTCGGCGCGGCGCGCGGGCACCGCCGCACGGCCTGGATGGGGTACGGGGCGCTGGCGGCGTTCGCGCTCGCCGACATCGTCACCACGGTCGTCCGGGTGCGCGGCGGCGTCCCGGCCGACGACCCGGCCGACATCCTGCGCCTGGCCGGGCTGCTGCTGCTGGTCCTGGTGCCGTGGACCGGCCCGCCGCCGCGCGCGGCCAAGGTCCCGGCGGCCGTGCCCTACGGCGCCGACCCGGGGCCCGCCGACGGCGACGGCGACGAGGAGTGCGGCCGGATGATCGGGCCGGGCATCGCCCCGGCGGCGATCGCCGCCGCCGCCGCGCTGTTCGTCGCGGGGCACTCGCTGACCGGGTCGAACGGGCTCGAACCCGTCGTGTCGTTCGTCGCGGGCACGGCCGCGCTGGTGCTGCTGGCGCGGCTGGCGGGCCTGCTGCGCGAGAACGACGCGCTGCGCCGGGCCGTCGACACTGGCGAGGACCACTTCCGGGCCCTGTCGGAGAGCATCAACGACGCGGTGCTGATCTGCGGCCTCGACGGGTCGGTCCAGTACGCCAGCGCGGGCGCGCTGCGGACCTACCGGTACGAGCCCGAGGAGATCCTCGGGCGTCCCCTCGTCGAGATCGTCCACCCCGAGGACCTGCCGCGCGTCCAGGAGGTCTTCAGGTGCTTCCTGGAGGCCGACGAGACCGGGATCGCGGCCGAGGACGAGGACGCGGTGCCCGGCACGCTCAGGGTCTCCTTCAGGGTCCGGGCCGCAGACGGCACCTGGCTGCCCACCGAGTCGACGGTCTCGCGCTACAGCGGCATCGGCGAGGCGCCCGGCCGGCTGCTGATCACCACCCGCGACCTCAGCGAGCAGGCCGCGCTCCAGCGCCAGGTCGCGCATCTGACCTTCCACGACGGGCTCACCGGCCTGCCCAACCGGGCCTACTTCGAGGAGCGCACCCGCGAGGTGCTGTCCCGGCAGCGGTGCGGCGGCAAGGTCGCGGTGGTCTTCGTCGACCTCGACGGCTTCACCGCCGTCAACGACTCGGCCGGGCACGCCGCCGGCGACCAGGTGCTGGCGCAGGCCGCGCGGCGGCTGCGCGCCACCGTGCAGGCCGACGGGACCGTGGCCCGGTGGGGCGGCGACGAGTTCGCCGTGCTGGTCCAGCTCCCGGCGGACGCCCCGGGCGGATCGGCCCGCGGCCAGGGCGACGGCCCCGGCGGCGGGCGCGGCCAGGGCGGCGAGACGCGGGCGGCGGTGGAGCTGGCCGAACGGCTCCTGCGCATCCTTTCGGCCGACCCCTACCGGGTGGGCACCAAGGGCATCGTGCTCACCGCCAGCGTCGGCATCGCCTTCGTCGAGGACGAGCAGCCGTCCCGGGGGGCGCCGCCCCTGCCGGGCACCGGCCCCGAGGCGGGCCGCAGGCTGCGGCGCAGCGCCGCCGACCTGATCCGCAACGGCGACCTGGCGATGGCTCGCGCCAAGGAGCTCGGCGGCGGGCGGGTCGAGGTCTTCGCCCCGCACATGCACGCCGACGTCGTCCGCCGCCTCGAACTCGGCAGCGATCTCCAGCGGGCGCTCGCCGAGGACCAGTTCTCGGTGGAGTTCCAGCCGGTGGTCGAGCTGGCGACCTCCCGGGTCACCGGGGTCGAGGCGCTGCTGCGCTGGTGGCGGGGCAACGAGGCGGTGCCGCCCGAGGAGTTCATCGGGCCCGCCGAGGAGTCGGGCCTGATGACCCCGCTCGGCGACTGGGTGCTGCGCGAGGCGTGCCGCGAGGTGGCGCGTTGGCGCGGCGACTCCTGGGACGTCGGCCTGTCGGTCAACTTCACCGCGCGGCAGATCGCCGCGCCGCGGTTCGTCGAGTCGGTCGCGGCGGCGCTGGCCGACACCGGGCTGCCGCCGCAGGCCCTCACCCTGGAGGTGCGGGAGGAGGTGCTGGTCGAGGACGCGGGGCAGAACGTGGCCCGGCTGTCGGCGCTGCGCGACCTCGGCGTCCGGCTCGCCATCGACGACTTCGGCACCGGCTACGCCTCGCTGGCCTACCTGGGGCAGCTCCCGGTCGACATCATCAAGATCGATCCGTCGTTCGTGGCGGGGCTCGGCTCCGACGAGACGCTGACCCTGCTCACCCGCACCATCGTCCGGCTGGGCCGCGACCTCGGGCTGACCGTGGTGGCCGAGGGCATCGAGCGGCCCGAGCAGCTCGAACTGCTGCGCGCGATGGACTGCCCGCGCGGTCAGGGTTTTCTGGTGGCGCGGCCGATGGCGGCGGGCCGGGTCGAGTCGCTGGTGCGGACGAACCTCAAGGCCCAGGGGCTGCCGGGTGAGGTCGGGCTGCCGCTCCAGGACGCCGCGCTGCCCCCGGTCGACGTGCTCTAGCCGTCTCGGATGATGAGATAGACTGTCCAAGGATTTGACCGGCGGCCTGAAGTCGGCGAAAGTGGGGCTCGTGCAGAACAGTTCCATCATCCTCGTAGTACTTGGTCGGCGCGCAGGCTGATCAAGCTTTTCGTCCTGCGCGCGCCCCTCGACCGCCATTAGGCGGCGGGGGTTTTTTGTTGGCCGTGTGACCTGGGAGACCGCGCGCTCCGCGCGCCCCCAGCGGGCACAGACTTCTCCCCAAGGAAATCAGGAACATGACGACCGAACAGATGACGGGAGCCCAGGCGCTGGTCCGTGCCCTGGAGAACGTCGGCGTCGACACCGTGTTCGGCATTCCGGGAGGCGCGATCCTCCCCGCCTACGACCCGATCTTCGACTCCACCAAGCTGCGTCACATCCTGGTCCGGCACGAGCAGGGCGCGGGCCACGCGGCGCAGGGCTACGCACAGGTCACCGGCAAGGTCGGCGTGTGCATGGCGACCAGCGGGCCGGGCGCGACCAACCTGGTCACCGCGATCTCCGACGCCTACATGGACTCGGTGCCGATCGTGGCGATCACCGGCCAGGTGGCGTCCTCGCTGATCGGGACCGACGGGTTCCAGGAGGCCGACATCGCGGGCATCACGATGCCGATCACCAAGCACAACTTCCTGGTGACCAACGCGGAGGAGATCGGCCGGACGGTCGCCGAGGCGTTCCACATCGCCGGCACCGGACGTCCCGGGCCGGTCCTGGTCGACATCTCCAAGGACGCGCTCCAGGCCACCGTCGAGTTCGAGTGGCCCGTCCAGCTCCAGCTCCCCGGGTACCGGCCGGTCACCCGGCCGCACTCCAAGCAGGTCCGCGAGGCGGCCCGGCTGATCGCCCGCGCCGAGCGCCCGGTGCTGTACGTCGGCGGCGGGGTGCTGAAGGCCGGCGCCGCCGCCGAGCTGAAGGTCCTCACCGAGCTGACCGGCGCGCCGGTCGTCACCACCCTGATGGCCAAGGGCGCGCTGCCCGACAGCCACCCGCAGCACATGGGCATGCCGGGCATGCACGGCAGCGTCGGCGCGGTCGGC
This sequence comes from Actinomadura xylanilytica, assembly GCF_030283145.1. Classification (GTDB taxonomy): domain Bacteria; phylum Actinomycetota; class Actinomycetes; order Streptosporangiales; family Streptosporangiaceae; genus Spirillospora; species Spirillospora xylanilytica. Next base: position 1,327,563 of record NZ_JASNWE010000001.1, on the reverse strand, counting down.
GCGCTCCAGCGGTCCGACCTGCTGGTCGTGCTCGGCGCCCGGTTCGACGACCGGGTCACCGGCAATCTCGACGGGTTCGCGCCGCACGCCAAGGTCGTGCACGCCGACATCGACCCGGCCGAGATCTCCAAGAACCGGCACGCCGACGTCCCGATCGTCGGCGACGCCCGCGAGGTCATCGCCGACCTGATCGTGGCCGTCCAGGCCGAGCACGAGGCCGGGCGCACCGGTGACTACACCGACTGGTGGCGGCAGCTCGACGCCTGGCGCGACACCTACCCGCTCGGGTACGACACCCCGGACGACGGGTCGCTGTCCCCGCAGTACGTCATCGAGCGGATCGGCCGCCTCGTCGGCCCGGAGGCCTACTACGTCGCGGGCGTCGGCCAGCACCAGATGTGGACCGCGCAGTTCGTCAAGTACGAGCGGCCCGGCGCGTTCCTCAACTCCGGCGGCGCCGGCACCATGGGCTACGCGGTCCCGGCCGCGATGGGCGCCAAGGCCGGCGCGCCCGGCTCGCAGGTGTGGGCGATCGACGGCGACGGCTGCTTCCAGATGACCAACCAGGAGCTGGCCACCTGCGCGATCGAGGGCATCCCGATCAAGGTCGCGATCATCAACAACGGCAACCTCGGCATGGTCCGGCAGTGGCAGACGCTCTTCTACGAGGGCCGCTACTCCAACACCACCCTGCACTCGCAGAAGTCGCCCGAGCGCGCCGTCGGCACCACGATGATCCCCGACTTCGTCAAGCTGGCCGAGGCCTACGGGTGCATCGGGCTGCGCTGCGACCGGGCCGAGGACGTCGACGAGGTCATCGCCAAGGCCATGGAGATCAACGACGCCCCCGTCGTGATCGACTTCGTCGTGCACCAGGACGCCATGGTCTGGCCGATGGTCGCCGCGGGCACCACCAACGACGACATCAAGATCGCTCGGGACATGGCCCCCGACTGGGAGAACGGAGACTGATCCCGATGAGCCTGCACACCCTCTCGGTCCTGGTGGAGAACAAGCCGGGCATCCTCGCCAGGGTCGCCGCCCTGTTCTCCCGGCGCGGCTTCAACATCGAGTCCCTCGCGGTGGGCACCACCGAGCATCCGGAGATCTCCCGGATGACGATCGTGGTGAACGTCGAGGGCCTGCCCCTGGAGCAGGTCACCAAGCAGCTCAACAAGCTGATCAACGTGCTCAAGATCGTCGAGCTGGACACCTCCGCGTCGGTCCAGCGCGAGCTGATCCTGATCAAGGTCCGCGCCGACGCCGAGACCCGGTCGCAGGTGCTGGAGACCGTGACGCTGTTCCGCGCCAAGGTCGTCGACGTGGCGCCGGACGCGGTCACCATCGAGGCGACCGGCAACCGCGACAAGCTCGACGCCTTCATCCGGGTTCTGGAGCCGTTCGGCATCAAGGAGCTGGTGCAGTCGGGCATGGTCGCCGTCGGCCGCGGGGCCCGCTCCATCACAGACCGCTCGCTGCGCGCCATCGAGCGCAGCGCGTGACCCGAATCTGACACACACAACCGAAAGGCAGCAGCACTGTGGCTGAGATGTTCTATGACGACGCCGCCGACCTGAGCGTCATCCAGGGCCGGCACGTCGCGATCATCGGGTACGGCAGCCAGGGGCACGCGCACGCTCTGTCGCTGCGCGACTCCGGCGTCGACGTCCGGGTCGGACTCCGCGAGGGCTCGTCCAGCCGGGAGAAGGCCGAGGCCGAGGGCCTGCGCGTCGTCACCCCCGCCGAGGCGGCCGAGGAGGCCGACCTGATCATGCTCCTGGCCCCGGACCACCACCACCGGGAGATCTTCGAGAAGGACATCCGCCCCGCGCTGGTCGAGGGCGACGCGCTGTTCTTCGGGCACGGCTTCAGCATCCGGTACGACCTGGTCCAGCCGCCCGAGGGCGTGGACGTGGCGATGGTCGCGCCGAAGGGCCCCGGGCACCTGGTCCGCCGCCAGTTCACCGCGGGCCGCGGCGTGCCGGTGCTGGTCGCGGTCGACAAGGACGCCAGCGGCAACGCCTGGGACCTGGCCCTGTCCTACGCCAAGGGCATCGGCGGCCTGCGCGCCGGCGGCATCAAGACCACCTTCACCGAGGAGACCGAGACCGACCTGTTCGGTGAGCAGACGGTCCTGTGCGGTGGCGCGTCCGAGCTGATCAAGACCGGGTTCGAGGTGCTGATCGAGGCCGGCTACCAGCCGGAGATCGCCTACTTCGAGGTGCTGCACGAGCTGAAGCTGATCGTCGACCTGATGTACGAGGGCGGCATCTCCAAGATGTACTGGTCGGTCTCCGACAACGCCGAGTACGGCGGCTACAGCCGCGGCCCGCGCCTGATCAACGCCGACACCAAGGCGGAGATGAAGAAGATCCTCGGCGAGATCCAGTCCGGCGAGTACGCCAAGGAGCTGGTGAGCGAGTTCGAGGGCGGCCAGGCCCAGTTCGCCAAGTACCGCCAGGAGCACGCCGAGCACCCGATCGAGAAGACCGGCGCCCAGCTGCGCCCGATGATGAGCTGGCTGAACGACTGAGTTCGTTCCCCCACGCCTGAACGCGGCGTGCCGCCCCCGAGGGCGGCACGCCGCGTTCTTCGTCGGACGCGCTTCAGAGGTGGGGCTCAGCGGATGAGGCGGCGGCGGATGCGGGTGCTCAGCGGCACGGGCCGGGATTCGCCCCGGACCAGCACCGCCAGGTGGCCGCCCTTGGTGAAGTAGACGGTCGCGTCGCCGGCCGAGACGATGCCCTGCTTGGACGTGTCGGTGTTCAGCCTCGGGCCCCGCACGGTGCCGAACCGCGCCTCACGGGTCACGCCCAGCGTGGTGGCGGACACGTGCACGTCCCACCGGCCCGGCCCCGGCAGGGTCAGGTCGGCGAACGCCTCGAAGCCGTCCTCGCGTTCCACGGCGGGGAAGCGGTGCTCGGCGCCCGAGCCGCCGCGCTTGCGCAGCACCAGCTCCACATCCGTGCGGCGCGTCTCGACCTGCTCGAGCGCGGCCCGTCCGCGGATCCGCGCGTTGAACCCCTGCCGGCCGACCGCGTCGAGCCGGTGCTCCACGCCGACCTCGGCGGTGATGTCGGCGTCCTGCCTGGAGACGCCACGCAGGTAGGGGTACAGGGCGTAGACCCGGCCGCCGACCACGACGGCGCCCGCCCGGTTCCCGGCCGCCTCGTCGCGGATCAGCTGCTCCAGCTCCTCGCGCAGGCCGTGCCGGATGCAGAACGCCCGCAGCCGGTAGGAGGCGGGCAGCGCGGCCCGGGTGGCCTCGTCCAGCCCGTCGGTGCCGAGGATCCTGAGGGTGCCGTCGACCAGGCGGTCCCGCTGCGGGCCGTCCAGGCCGAGGAAGCGGTGGTCGTAAACGCTCAGAACGTCGCGCAGGACACTGATGGTGCAATCCGAGGTCACGGGGCTCTCCAGGTGGGGCGGGAATACCGGTTCACGGTAAGGGCCCGGCCGTTCTGTCACGGTGCAATCCGGTTCGGCGTGTCCCATCATGCATACTCGGTATTGCCATGAGCATACTCGGTATGCATACTTGGTAGGCATGTCCATACGTCACGGCCTGCTGGCCCTGCTGTCCCAGGGGCCCCGCTACGGCTACCAGCTCCGCACGGAGTTCGAATCGTCCACCGGGGCCACCTGGCCCCTCAACATCGGGCAGGTCTACTCGACCCTGGCCCGCCTCGAACGCGACGAACGGGTCACCCGGGTCGGCGCCGACGACGAGGGCCGGTTCGTCTACCGGATCACCCCGGACGGCGAGGAGGAGGTGCGGCGCTGGTTCGCCACCCCGATCGCGCGCACCGACCGTCCCCGGGACGAGCTGTCGATCAAGCTGGCCATGGCGGTCACCACGCCCGGCGTCGACGTCGTGGGCGTCGTCCAGACCCAGCGCACCGCCACCCTGCGCTCGCTCCAGGAGCTCACCCGGCTCAAGGCCGACGCCCCGGCGGTCCCGGCCGGTCAGGCCGACCGCGCCTGGCGGCTGGTCCTCGAATCCATGATCTTCCAGGCCGAGGCCGAGGCGCGCTGGCTGGACCACTGCGAGGCGTACGTGGTCCGCGCCGACGACGCGGCCCCGGCGGAGCGCACGGACGCGGCGGGCGGCACGGGCGGTACGGGCGGCGCGGCCGAACGTCCCGGATCCGGCGTGCGCGCCCGGCCCGACGGCGCCGAGAGGGCACGCCGGTGAACGTCCTGGAACTGCACGCGGTGTCCCGCGACCACGGCGCCGGCGCCGGCCTGGTGCACGCGCTCGCGGGCATCGGCCTCAGCGTCGCGGCGGGGGAGTTCGTCGCCGTGATGGGCCCGTCCGGCTCGGGCAAGTCGACGCTGCTCACCCTCGCCGGCGGCCTGGACGCCCCCACCTCGGGCCGGGTCGTCATCGAGGGCACCGACCTCGGGACGCTCGGCCGGTCCGGGCTGTCGGCGCTGCGCCGCCGGCACGTCGGCTACGTCTTCCAGGACCTCAACCTCATCCCCGGCCTCACCGCGATCGAGAACGTGATGCTGCCCCGCGAGCTCGACGGCGCCGGCACCCGCCGGGCCCGCCGCGAGGCCGCGCTCGCGCTGCGCGAGGTCGGCGTCGACGAGCTGGCGGACCAGTTCCCCGACGAGATGTCCGGCGGCCAGCAGCAGCGGGTGGCGATCGCCCGCGCCCTGGTCGGCGACCGCCGGCTGGTCCTGGCCGACGAGCCGACCGGCGCCCTCGACAGCAACACCGGCGAAGACGTCATGCGCCTCCTGCGCGCCCGCTGCGACGCGGGCGCCGCCTGCCTGATGGTGACGCACGAGTCCAGGCACGCCGCATGGTCGGACCGGGTGGTGTTCCTCCGCGACGGCCGCATGGTCGACACGACCGGCTCGCGCTCCGGCCCCGAGACCCTCCTCCAGGACGTCCGGTGAGTGACCGCGTGATGCGGCCACGAACGCGCGAACGGAGTGGGCCGGTGAGCAGGGTGAGTGGGCGCGCGGTGGCTGGACTGAGGAGCCTGCGACGAGGGAAGCCACCGCGTGATGCGGCCACGAACGCGCGAACGGAGTGGGCCGATGAGCAGGGTGAGTGGGCGCGCGGTGGCTGGACTGAGGAGCCTGCGACGAGGGAAGCCACCGCGTGAAGCGGCCACGAACGCGCGAACGGAGTGAGCCGATGAGCAGGGTGAGCAGGGGGAGCGCGCACCGGGCGGCGGTGCGGATCGCGCGGCGGGACGCGATGCGGTCCAAGGGACGCACGGCCCTGGTGCTGTGCATGATCGGCCTCCCCGTCCTCGCGGTCGTCGCGCTGGCGGTGCTGGCGCAGACGGCCGCATGGTCGCCGAAGGAGGAGCTGCCGTACGAGCTCGGGACGGCCGACGCGCGGTTCTACGCGTTCGGCCGAGAACCCGTGGACCAGACGCCGGGCCTGGAGGAGCTCCAGGCCCGGCCCGCGCCTGCGGGTGATGCCGACCGCCCCTGGACGTCCGGCGAGGTCGGCCGGACGGTCGCCGCGAAGTACGGGCCGGGGGTCCGGATCGTGCCGGTCTCGACCGGGACGCGGGGGGTGCTGCGGACCGCGCACGGGTACGTCCGCGCCGACCTGAAGGAGCTCGATCTCCGCGACCCGCTGGCGCGCGGCATGTTCGAGGTCACCGCGGGGCGGGCGCCGGCGTCGGCGGACGAGGTGGCCCTGGCGCCCTCGCTGCGCGGGAAGGGCTTCACGCTCGGCTCGATGGCGCAGGTCGGACGGGAGGGGACGCCCAAGCGGGTCGTCGGGTACGTGATCGACCCGAGGCGGCCCGATGCGGCGATCACGCTGGGCCTGCCCGGCGCGTTCCCGGGTCGGTCGCCCGAGCCGCCACAGTGGCTGGTCTCGGCGGGACGGCCGGTCACCTGGGCCGACGTCAAGGAGTTCAACAAGGCCGGGCTGTCGGTGCTGTCCCGGGACGCCGTGGAGCATCCGCCGCCGGCGAGTGAGGTCGATCAGGACCTGGTGAGGTCCGGGGACACGGGCGGGCGGGAGGTCATGGCCCTGGCCGTCGCGATGATCGTGCTGGAGGTGGTGCTGCTGACCGGGCCCGCGTTCGCGGTGGGCGTCCGGCACCGGCGGCGGCAGCTCGCGCTGATCGCCGCCGCGGGCGGCGACCGCCGGCACCTGCGCGCGGTGGTGCTCGCGGGCGGGCTGGTGCTCGGCTCGGCCGCCGCGCTGGCCGGCGCGGGGCTCGGGATCGGCGCCGCCGCGCTGGCCAGGCAGTGCGTCCACATGGCCGGCGGCGAGCGGATGGGCCCGTTCGAGGTGCCGTGGGCGCTGGCCGCGGCCACCATGGCGCTGGGCGTGGGCAGCGGCCTGGTCGCCGCGTACCTGCCCGCCCGGCAGGCCGCGCGGGCGGAGGTCGTGGCCGCGCTGGCCGGACGGCGCGACGGGGGCCGGGTCCGCCTCGGTCGGCCGCTCGCCGGCGCCGTGCTGATCGTGGCGGGCGTCGTGCTGAGCCTGGTCGGGGTGCGGTTCTGGCGGGAGCTCGGCGCGGCGTTCGGGGCCACGGCGATCACCATCGGCTGCGTGCTGGTGGCGCCGTGGCTGGTGGCGGCGGCCGGGCGCGCGGCCCGGTTCCTGCCGCTGCCGCTGCGGCTCGCGGTGCGGGACGGCTCGCGCAACCGGGCCCGGTCCGCGCCCGTGGTCGCCGCGATCATGGCGGCGGTCGCCGGGATCACCGCGCTGGCCATCGGGGGCGCCAGCGACTTCCAGCAGGAGCGGCGGGAGTACGAGCGGAGGCTCCCGCCCGGGTCGGCACTGCTCCGGGCGCCCGCTGACCGGGCGGCCGAGGCCGGACGGGCCGTCCGGCGGGAGCTGCCCGGCGTCCCGCTCGTGGAGCTGCGGACCCTGCCGGGCGAGGAGAGCGGGTGCGAGTCCGGCCGCCCGCAGGAGTGCCCCGGCGTCGCGTTCACCGCGGAGCACGGACCCGGGGAGATCACCATCGACAACGTGGTGGCCGGGGCGAAGGAGGCGCGGTTCCTGCTGGGCCGCGACGATCCGGCCGTCACGGCGGCGCTCGCGGCGGGCAAGGTGGTGTTCTTCGGCGCCAAACCCCCGCAGGACGCCGTCACCACCGCCAGGGTGTCGGTGTGGGAGGCGAACGGGGGGCGGCAGCGGACGCTGAAGACGGTGCCGGGGCTGCCCGCGGTCACCCTCCCCGGTGATCCGCACGCGCGCGTGCTCGTCCCGCCCGAGGTCGCGCGGCGGATCGGGGTCCCGCCCCGGACCGAGGCGTTCGGAGTGGACCGGGCCGAGCACCGGGTCACCGGCGCCGAGGAGGCGCGGCTGAAGGAGGTCCTCCTCGACTACGGCAAGGACGGCGGCGGCGTGTACGTCGAGCGGGGGTTCACCGGCTCGTTCGGGAGGACGACGCTGCTGCTGGGGGTGGTCGGCGCGGTGCTGGCGCTCGGCGGCTCGCTGATCGCGACGGGCCTGTCCGCCGCCGACGCCCGTCCGGACCTGGCGACCCTGGCCGCCGTCGGCGCCCATCCGCGGACCCGGCGGCTGCTGATGATGGGCCAGGCGGGGTTCGTCGCGCTGCTCGGCTGCTGGCTCGGCCTGGCGGCCGGGCTCGTCCCGGGCATCGCGGTCGCGCGCACGCTCACCCTGGTGGAGCCCGTCCATGGGGCCGGGGGGATGCTGGAGGCGGCGGGCCACGGTCCGATCCTCGACATCCCCTGGACGCTGCTCGGGGTGATCGCGATCGTGATCCCGCTGGTCGCGATGCTCGCCGCCGGGCTGTTCACCCGTTCGCGGCTCCCGATGGCCCGCCGCGTGACCGCCTGAGTGGGGGGACGGGCCGGTCCGCTTCCGGCCCGTCCCCGTCCGGTGGTTCGGTCGGGCGCCGGGCTGCTGGTAGCGTCCTGGCGCGTGGCCGAGAGAGTGATCGGGGAGGGGCCGGCGGACGAGGCCCCCACCGCTCGCCGGCGGTGGTTCCGCCGTCCGCGCCGCCTCCATCGGCCGCGCCCGCCGCTCGCCGCGCTGATCGTGGTGACGGCGGCCGTGTACGCCGCGTACTCGCTGATGCGCCTGCGGGCGTTTCGGACGACCAGCTACGACCTGGTCATCTTCGATCAGGGGGTCCGCTCGTACAGCGGGTTCGGCCTGCCGGTCGCGATGGTCAAGGGCGTGCACAACGGCTTCGGTCCCGGCTTCCCGATCCTCGGCGACCACTTCTCGCCCGCCCTCGCGCTGCTGGCGCCGCTCTACTGGATCCACGACGGGCCCGCCACGCTGCTCATCGCCCAGGCGGCGCTGTTCGCCCTGGCGATCGTCCCGATCTGGCGCTACACCGAACGCCGCCTCGGCGCGGGCGCCGCGTACTGCGCCGCCGGCGCCTACGCGCTGTCCTGGCCGGTCGCCGAGGCCCTGTCGTTCGACTTCCACGAGGTCGCGTTCGTCCCGCTGCTGTCGGCGCTGCTGGTGGAGCGGTACGACGCGGGCAGGCGCGGGCAGGCGGCGGTCGCCGCGGTGGCGCTGCTGCTGGTCAAGGAGGACATGGGGCTGCTGCTCGCCGGGTTCGGCCTCTTCCTGCTCGCCCGCCGCCCTCGGGGCGCGGGGGGAGTGCGCGCCTGGCCGCTGCGCGGCGACCGGCCCGCCGGGTTCGCCTGCCTGGCGGCCGGGCTGGTCGCGACCTGGGTGTGCTCACGGCTGATCATCGCGGCGTTCGGCGGTGACAACGACTACTACTGGGCCTACGGCTCGCTCGGGCCCGACCTGCCGAGTGCCGCCGCGCACGCCCTGACCCGCCCCTGGGACGTGGTGGCGACGCTCACCACGCCGCCGGGCAAGCTCGCCACGATGGCGCTGCTGGTGCTGCCGCTGCTGCTGCTGCCGCTGGCGTCCCCGCTGACGCTCACCGTCCTGCCGCTGCTGGCCGAGCGGATGCTGGCCAGCCGCTTCAGCAACTGGTGGGCGCCGAGCTACCACTACAACGCCTTCCTGATCGCGGTGCTGGTCCTCGCCGCGGTGGACGGGGCGGTCAGAGTCCGCGGCCTGATCGTGTCGCGGGCCCGGAGACGGACCGGGGAGCAGGCGCGGCGCTCGCGCGCGTCCCGCCAGGCGGTGCCCGGGTCGCGCCCGCGCCGGCACCGGCTGCCGGCGCCGCGGGTCGCGCCCGCCGCCGGGATGCTGACCGCCGGGATCGTCCTCGTGCCGTTCTTCGCGTTCAACGACCTGGCCGATCCGGCCCTCTGGAAGCAGAACCAGCGCGCGCGGGCCGCGGCGGCGGTGGCGGCCCGGGTGCCCGATGGGGTGCTGGTCGAGTCGGCCAACGGCGTCGGGCCCGCCCTCACCGGCCGCACCCGGGTACTGCTGTGGGACTGGGAGCCCCGGTACGCGCCGTGGGTCGTCGCGGACGTGGACCGGCTGGAGTTCCCGTTCACCTCGGTGGACGAGCAGCGCGCGCGGGTCGAGACGCTGATCGAGGCCGGATACCGGGAGGTCTTCCGCCGGTACGGCTACGTGCTGCTCCATCGGGACGCCCCCGATCCGTGGTGAGCGGAGTCCCACCCGCCTTTCCGGACGAGCCCGGCCTAACATGGACGATGTATAGCGTAAGGGTTGGTCATGGTGCCGGTCAGAAAGCACGACCGGTGCAATAGACCTACCTTTTTCGCGTTGTTTGCCTGATACTAGAAGAAAGTCGCGACGGCCGCGGCCCTCCAGCGCACCAGCGCAAACACACCCCGTGACCGCTGCCGGAACGGCGGGGCGGAGTTCCATGCGAGGTGATCAGTCACTCGGGCCGGGAGTACGCCGAACCGCACGCCGGGAATTCGTCCCGCGCGCCGCATCGCCCCCGGTGGGTAAATCCCTTGACCGCATTGTGGTCCGCGGGCCGAATTACCGCGGGGAGTCGTGACATGGCGGCGGCGAGAGACGACGCCCCCGTCCCACGCCATGAGACCTGCGGGAAGGCGTGGATCGCGGCGCTGCGGCACGTCTGGTCGGCCGGCGAGGCCGGCATGGCCGACGGCGGGCCCATCATCGAGGGCCCGCCGCTCTGCTTCGAGGTCACCTCGTTGAGCTGGGAGGACCCCCTCCTGCGCGACCACGGGGACCACGCCCGGATCGTGCACTGGGCCAAAGAGCGGACCCGGCGCACCGTGAACGGCGTGTACGGCACGCGGCTGCGCGACCTCCAGGGCGTCGACCAGCTCGGCTGGGTCACCGGTCTGCTGCGCGCCCGCCCGTGGACGACCAGCGCGTGGATCTCGCTGTTGGTGCCCGGCGAGAACGCCGAGGACGTGCCGTGCCTGGTCGCGCTCTCGTTCCGGATTCGCGGCTACCGGCTGATCATGACCGCGATGTTCCGGTCGCAGAACGTCCTGCGCGGCTACCTGTCCTACATCCCGCTGCGCGGCGTCCAGGTGGGGGTCGCCGAGGAGCTGGGGCTCCCGCCCGGACCTCTGCGGATCTTCGTCGACGTCCCGCACGTGGAGGTGGCCGACGCCGAGCACGTCGCCTCGGTCCTGGCCTCCGTGCCCGAGCCCAACGCGGCCTGACGCGCTGGGCCGGGCGCCCCCGGGCGCCGGGGCCGGACGGTCCGGTGGTGCCCGCTCCGGACGGTCCGGTCTTCGGCGTGCGGAGGGCCGGATGACCTGACAAAACGGGGAATGCCGGTGGGTGTCACCGCCGCCGCGAAGCGCCCGCCCCAACCGGGATAGACTCGCTCGGGGGCGAGGGCACGACGAGGTGACTCGCAACTTCGCTGCACATCACCCGCCGGAAACCGACTTTCAAAGGACTGTTCCTTGAGCAAGCCCGTCGTCCTCGTCGCAGAAGAGCTCTCACCGGCCGGCATCGCCGTCCTGGAGTCCGACTTCGAGGTCCGCCAGGTAGACGGCGCCGACCGCGCGCTGCTGCTGCCCGCCGTCGCCGACGTCGACGCCCTGATCGTCCGCAGCGCCACCAAGGTCACCGCCGAGGTGTTCCAGGCCGCCAAGAAGCTGCGCGTGGTGGCCCGCGCCGGCGTCGGCCTCGACAACGTCGACGTCGAGTCGGCCACCAAGGCCGGCGTCATGGTGGTCAACGCCCCGACGTCCAACATCGTCACCGCCGCCGAGCACGCCATCGCGCTGCTGCTGGCCACCGCCCGGAACGTGCCGCAGGGCCACGCCGCGCTCAAGCAGGGCGAGTGGAAGCGGTCCAAGTACACCGGCGTCGAGCTCCAGGGCAAGACCGTCGGCGTGCTCGGGCTCGGCCGCATCGGGGTGCTGGTCGCGCAGCGGCTCGCCGCGTTCGACATGAACGTGATCGCGTTCGACCCGTACGTGCAGGCCGCCCGCGCCGCGCAGCTCGGCGTGAAGCTCGTCACGCTCGACGAGCTGCTGCGCGAGAGCGACTTCATCACCGTGCACCTGCCCAAGACCCCCGAGACCCTCGGCCTCATCGGCGACCGCGAGCTGCACCTGGTCAAGCCGAACGTGCGCGTGATCAACGCCGCCCGCGGCGGGATCGTCGACGAGGAGGCGCTCGACCTCGCGCTCAAGGACGGCCGGGTCGCCGGCGCGGGCATCGACGTGTTCAGCTCCGAGCCCTGCACCGAGAGCCCGCTGTTCCACCACGACAACGTCGTGATCACCCCGCACCTCGGCGCCAGCACGCACGAGGCGCAGGAGAAGGCGGGCACCCAGGTGGCCCGCTCGGTCAAGCTGGCGCTGTCGGGCGAGTTCGTGCCCGACGCGGTCAACGTCCAGGGCGGCGCGGTCGCCGAGGACGTCAAGCCCGGCCTGCCGCTCGCCGAGAAGCTCGGCCGCATCTTCACCGCGCTCGCCGGCGGCGTGCCGGTCCGGCTCGACGTGGTGGTCCGCGGCGAGATCACCGGCCACGACGTCAAGGTGCTGGAGCTGGCCGCGCTCAAGGGCGTGTTCGTGGACGTGGTCGAAGAGGCGGTGACCTTCGTCAACGCGCCGCTGCTGGCCTCCGGCCGCGGCGTCGAGGTGACCCTCACCACCAGCGAGGACAGCCCCGACTGGCGCAACGTGGTGCAGGTGCGCGGCACGATGGCCGACGGCGCGGTGGTGTCGGTGTCCGGCACGCTCACCGGCCCGAAGCACACCGAGCGGATCATCGAGATCAACGGGTACGACATGGAGATCGTCCCGACCGCGCACATGGGCCTGTTCGCCTACACCGACCGTCCCGGCATCGTCGGCGCGGTCGGCAAGCTGCTCGGCGACGCCGGCATCAACATCGCCAGCATGCAGGTCGGCCGGGACGCCAAGGGCGGCAAGGCGCTGATCGCGCTCACCGTCGACTCGGCCGTCCCGCCGCAGCTGATCGACGCCATCGGCGCCGAGGTGGGCGCCGACATGGGCCGCCGGGTCGACCTGGAGGCCTGACCCCCGTCCGAGAGGCCGTGGTCCCCTTCGCGGGGCCACGGCCTTTTCGTTTCCGCAGGTGAGAGCGACTGATGTCTCATATCGTGAGAACATCCGCCACCGGTCGGGACACTTCGGGCGGGCGCGGGTACCGTGGTCGGAGGTCAGGTGTGAACCACGGTGGCCCGTGGCCATCCCCGCAGCCCAGCGACAGACGGAGCCCGCACATGAACGACGAGACCTTCACCGCGGCCGCCGACGACGCCCGGGAAGAGGCAGCCCGCGCCCTCCAGATCGCCCTCGACCGCCGTGACAACGGCGGCAGCCCGACCAAGTAGCGTCCGGAGGCTCGGTGCGGGTGGAGGGGGCCGAGGTCGCCCGGGTGCTGCGCGACGTGGCGCGGCTCGGCCCGTACTTCGAGGTCGTCACCGATCCGGCCGAAGAGGCCGATCCCACCTGGCGCCCGCTGCCCGAACGCGACACCGCGCGGCTCATCGGCCTGACCGACGCCTACGCCGAGCGGCTCGGTACCGGCGAGCGCCGGGTCGCGGCCTCGATCCTCTTCCAGGGCCTGGCGTCGCGCCTGTGGTCGCCCGTGGTCGCGGCGGCGGCCCAGGGCGTCGTCCCCGATCTGGGCGGGCTGCACTGGCGGTGGGCCCCCGGAGCGCCCATCGCGTTGTGGCTGAGGGATCCGGCCGGGCTGCGGACCGGCGACCCGGCCGGGCCGGTGCACCGCGAGGTCGTGGACGGGCAGCTCAGGCCGCTGCGCGAGACGATGCTGGGTTTCGTCCGGCTGGCCGACGGCCTGCTGTGGGGGAACGCGGCGTCCGCGCTGGCCGGCACGCTGCGGGTGGCCTCCGGCCGTCCCGGCATGGACGGCATGGACGGCCTGGTACGCGACCTGCTCGCCCGTGACCCCCTCACCGGTACGGGATCGTTCGACCACGGCGACTTCACCAGGCGGAGCTGCTGCCTCTACTACCGGGTGCCCCCGGAAGGCGGCCTGTGCGGCGACTGCGCGCTCAAGCGCCGCACGCCGGAGCCCGGCCCCGGAACCCTGAGTCCCGGGCAGTGAGTCCTGGCTCTTGAGTCGTGGGTCCTGGGCAGTGAGGGCCTGGCCTGGGGCCTGAGTGCCGGGGCGGATGCGGCGCGCCGGCGTCGCCGATGGCACGCCGCATCCGGTGAGGCGTCTCAGGCGCCCGCAGGCACCGGCTCCGCCGCGGACCGCGCGTTGCGCTGGAACGCACGTTCGGTGAGGTAGCCGAACAGCAGGCCGAGCGTGGCCCAGAGCACCAGCTGAACGCCGAACGAGGCGACCCGGAAGTCCCACAGCACGGTGGCGGGGAAGCCGTCCGCCACCGCGTCGGGCTTGGGCGTGATCCGGTAGAAGACGGCGATCACGACGGCGAAGCCCACCGCCGTGACGATCGTCGCGTTCCAGCCGCCGAGCCCCGGCGCCAGCCGGTGCCGGGCGATCACCGCGGCGGTGGTGGCGAGGACGCCCAGCAGCACCATCCCGAAGTAGAGGGCGGTGCGGCTGCCGATCGTCTCGGGGTCGCCGACCGCCGGCGGCGTCGCCGGGTACTTCAGGAACGGCACCAGCTCGACGGCCACGAACCCGGCCAGCGCCACCACGCCCGCCGTCGCGCGGGCGCCGAGTGCGCCGAGCCGTCCGTGCGCGAACGCGAAGGCGATCGAGAACAGCCCGCCCAGCGCGACGCCGTAGAAGGCCATCGCGGTGATCAGGCCGCCGGTGCGCTGCATCGTGCGGCCGACCACCTCGGCCTCGTGCCCCTCGTGCGCCGTGTGCGCCTTGGCCTCCTCGAACGCGATCGCGTGGCCGACCTGCGGTTCGCCGTAGAGCCAGGCGATCAGCAGTGCGATCGCCGCGGCGGCCAGTCCGGCGAGCATGCCGCGGACCAGCAGGGATCTCATCATGATCTGGTTCGCCCGCCCGTCAGTGGCAGGGGAAGCCGAGCAGGTGCCGGCCGTCGTGGGTGAACTCGTGCACCCACGTGCCGCCGAACAGGGAGGTGGCGCCCTGCTCGGCGCCGACGAGGTAGATGAGCACCGCGGCCAGCGCCACGGCGAAGACCGCCCAGGGCAGGACGTCGCGGACGGGGACGCGCATCGGCGCCGGGCGCGGCTCGGCCTGCTGCGCGGGAATGGCTGACTGGGCCATGTCGGGTCTCCTCACGGGGTGCACTCGCCCCGGTTACGGGAGGACGACGGGTCAGTGTCCTGACTCCCAGCGCACCGCCTCCGCGGACGCTCCGGCCGAGGTGGCCGTGGTCGTGCCGCGGGGAGGCTCCCTGGTCACAGTGGCGGGACCGTCCTGGAATCGCACCAGGTTCCTGCGCACCGTCGCCTCTATGTGAACTTGTCGACCAGAGCGTCCTCTTTGGGGCGTCTCACGTCAAGTGGGGATCCGCGGTGGGACGGCGGCCCGGCCCGGCCTCGTGTATCGAATGGTGAGACCAATGCTCAAACACTGAGACGTTTGCAGTACAGTGCGCGCATGGCTTCCCGCAGCATCCGCCTGGCGGTCATCCCCGGCGACGGTATCGGTCCTGAGGTCGTCACCGAAGGGCTGAAGGTCCTCGACGCCGTCGCGCCCGTGAGCGACCTCGCCTTCGAGCGCACCTCCTACGATCTCGGCGCCGCCCGCTGGCACCGCACCGGCGAGACGCTCCCCGACTCGGTCCTGGAGGAGCTGCGCGGCCAGGACGTCATCCTGCTCGGCGCCGTCGGCGACCCGTCCGTGCCGAGCGGCGTCCTCGAGCGCGGGCTGCTGCTGCGCACCCGGTTCGAGCTCGACCACTACGTCAACCTGCGCCCGGTGAAGCTGTTCCCGGGCGTCGCGACGCCGCTGGCCGGGGTGGCCCCGGGCGACATCGACATGGTCGTCGTCCGCGAGGGCACCGAGGGCCCCTACACCGGCGTCGGCGGCGTGCTGCGCAAGGGCACCCGGCACGAGGTCGCCACGCAGGAGAGCGTCAACACCGCCTTCGGCGTCGAGCGGGTCGTCCGGTACGCGTTCGAGCAGGCCGCCGCCCGGCCGCGGCACAAGCTCACGCTCGTCCACAAGGACAACGTCCTCACCTTCGCGGGCGACCTCTACCAGCGCACCCTCAAGCGGGTCGCCGAGGAGTACCCGCAGGTCGCCACCGACTACCTCCACGTCGACGCGGCCACGATGTTCTTCGTCTCCCAGCCGCAGCGCTTCGACGTGGTGGTCACCGACAACCTGTTCGGCGACATCATCACCGACATCGGCGCCGCGATCGCCGGCGGCATCGGGCTGGCCGCCTCCGGCAACGTCAACCCCGACGGCACCGCCCCCTCGATGTTCGAGCCGGTGCACGGCAGTGCGCCCGACATCGCCGGCCAGGGCAAGGCCGACCCCACCGCCACGATCCTCTCGGCCGCCATGCTCCTGGACCATCTCGGCGCCACCGCCGCCGCCCGCCGCGTCGAGGAGGCGGTCTCCGCCGACCTCGCCGAGCGCGCCGCCCTCGGCACCCGCTCCACCGCACAGGTCGGCGACGCGATCGCCAAGCGAGTATCCGGCTAGGGGCGCGCCTCTCCGACCGGTAGGACGATTCCGGGCGCGCCTCAGCGGCGCGCCCGGTTTTCCGTGTGCGCGCCGCGAGTGTGAGGGCAGGGCCAGACGAGTACGACAATAAGGACTAAGGAATGCCGTGCGGCTACGGGGCCGCCCCGGCGATCCGCGAGAGGATCCTCACGATGAGCACGACCCTGGACTTCGATCTCCGGCCCTCCGAGCGGCGGACGCCGGCCGCCGAGCGGGAGGCCGTGCTGGCCGACCCCGGGTGGGGCCAGTACTTCACCGACCACATGGTCACCATCCGCTACTCGGCCGAGAGCGGCTGGCACGACGCACGGCTCGAGCCGTACGCGCCGCTCGCGATGGACCCGGCCAGCCAGGTCTTCCACTACGCCCAGGAGCTGTTCGAGGGGCTGAAGGCCTACCGGCAGGCCGACGGGTCGATCGTGACCTTCCGCCCGTACATGAACGCGGCCCGGATGAACCGCTCGGCGCGGCGGATGGCGATGCCCGAGATCCCCGAGCAGCTCTTCGTGGACGCGCTGGAGGTGCTGGTCCGCGCCGACCGCGACTGGGTGCCGGACACCCAGGGCCACAGCCTCTACCTGCGGCCCTTCATGATCGCCACGACCCGGGCCCTCGGCGTCAACCGGCCGGCGCAGGAGTACCTGTTCGTCGTGATCGCCTCGCCGTCGGGCAACTACTACTCGGGCGGGATCAAGCCCGTCTCGGTGTGGCTCTCGCGGGACTACACCCGCGCGGCGCCGGGCGGCACCGGCGAGGCCAAGTTCGGCGGCAACTACGCTGCCTCGTTCGCCGGCCAGGCCGAGGCCGTCGAGCAGGGCTGCGACCAGGTCGTCTGGCTCGACGCGGTGGAGCACCGCTGGGTCGAGGAGGTCGGCTCGATGAACCTGATGTTCGTCTACGGCTCCGGCCCGGACGCCCGGCTGCTCACCCCGGCGCTCACCGGCACGCTGCTGCCCGGGATCACCCGCGACTCCATGCTCAGGCTCGCGCCCGATCTCGGCATCTCCGCCGAGGAGGGCAAGATCAGCATCGAGGAGTGGCAGGCCGGCTGCGAGTCGGGGCAGATCACCGAGGTCTTCGGCTGCGGCACCGCCGCGATCATCAGCCCGGTCGGCCACGTCAAGGGCACCGACCGCGCCTGGTCGATCGGCGACGGCGAGCCCGGCGAGGTCTCGATGCGGCTGCGCGAAGAGCTGATCGGCATCCAGTACGGCAGCCGGCCGGACCCGTACGGCTGGGTGCACGGGATCGCCTGAGCCCCGTCCGCCCGTCCGCCCGTCCGCCGTCCGCTTTTCGGGAGGCCCGGGGGCCCGTGCCCGCCACGGCGCACCGGGCCTCCGGGACGGCTCTCGTCTCGCCATGTGGGACGCCGTGTCCTGTCACTGGACCGGGTATGGCAGAATGGGAACCATCATGCGCCACAGCCTCGTCATTATCGGCTGGCGCGCCGGCATCTAACGGGACACCGCCGGCGCGCAGACCTCTCACGTCCGTGAGGGGTCTTTTTTGTGTCCCGGCGCCGAAACACCCATCCCTTGAAGGGGTCGCACCATGCACGGCGACGGATTCCACGTCTACGACACCACGCTGCGAGACGGGTCCCAGCAGGAGGGGCTCAACCTCACGGTCGCCGACAAGCTCGTCGTCGCGCGGCACCTCGACGACCTCGGCGTCGGCTTCATCGAGGGCGGCTGGCCCGGCGCCAACCCCAAGGACACCGAATTCTTCAGGCGGGCCCGGACCGAGCTCGACCTGAGGAACGCGCAGCTCACCGCGTTCGGCGCGACCCGCCGAGCCGGTGTGCGGGCCGCCGACGACCCCCAGGTGGCCGCCCTGCGCGACTCCGGCGCGCCCGTCGTGACCCTGGTCGCCAAGAGTCACGACCGGCACGTCGAACTGGCCCTCCGCACGACCCTGGAGGAGAACCTCGCGATGATCCGCGACACGGTCTCCCACCTGCGCGCGGAGGGCCAGCGGGTGTTCCTGGACGCCGAGCACTTTTTCGACGGCTACCTGGCCAACCGGGCGTACGCGCTGGAGGTCGTCCGGACCGCCGCCGAGGCCGGCGCCGACGTCGTCGCGCTCTGCGACACCAACGGCGGGATGCTGCCGGACGAGCTCGCGGACGTCGTGCACGAGGTGGTCTCGGTGGGCGCCCGTGTCGGCATCCACTGCCACGACGACTCCGGCTGCGCTGTCGCCAACAGCCTCGCCGCCGTCCGGGCCGGCGCCACCCACGTCCAGGGCTGCGCCAACGGCTACGGCGAGCGCAGCGGCAACGCCAACCTGTTCACCCTGGTCGGGAACCTCCAGCTCAAGCGGGGGATGCGGCTGGTCAGCGACGGCCAGCTCGCCGAGATGACCCGGATCGCGCACGCGGTCTCGGAGGTCACCAACGTCGCGCCGGCCTCCCAGCAGCCCTACGTCGGCGTGTCGGCGTTCGCGCACAAGGCCGGGCTGCACGCCTCGGCGATCAAGGTCGACCCGGACCTGTACCAGCACATCGACCCGGCCGCGGTCGGCAACGACATGCGGATGCTGGTCTCCAGCATGGCCGGCCGCGCCTCGGTCGAGCTGAAGGGCCGCGAGCTCGGCTACGACCTGTCGGGGGAGAAGGCCAAGGCCGTCGTCGCCCGGGTCAAGGAGCTGGAGTCCACCGGCTACACCTTCGAGGCGGCCGACGCCTCGTTCGAGCTGCTGCTCCGTGAGGAGCTCACCGGCGTCCGGCAGCGCCACTTCGAGATCGAGTCGTGGCGGTCCATCGTGGAGCGCCGCCCGGACGGCTCCATGGTCAGCGAGGCGACGGTGAAGCTGCGCGCCAAGGGCGAGCGGATCATCGCCACCGGCGAGGGCAACGGTCCGGTCAACGCCCTGGACAACGCGCTGCGCTCCGCGCTCGGCCGGCTCTACCCCGAGCTCGCCCGGCTGGAGCTGGTCGACTACAAGGTGCGGATCCTGGAGGGCACGCACGGCACCGGCGCCCGCACCCGGGTGCTCATCGAGTCCGGCGACGGCGTGCGCGAGTGGGGCACGGTCGGCGTCGAGGACAACGTCATCGCCGCCTCCTGGCAGGCGCTGGAGGAGGCCGTCACGTACTGCCTGCTCCACGCCGGCTACGAGGCCGGCTGACCGTCGGGGGAATCACCCTCGTCCGGCGGGCATTACAGGGGGCATGAGCAAAGAGATCAGCGACGACGCCGACCGGAGCCGCTACGAGATCCGGGTGGACGGCGCACTGGCCGGCTTCGCCGAGTACCGGCGGCAAGAGGGAGAGATCGTGTTCACCCACACCGAGGTGGACTCGGCCTTCGAGGGGAAGGGCGTCGGCGGGGCGCTGGCCAGGGGAGCGCTGGACGACGTCCGGGCCAAGGGCCTGAACGCCGTCCCGCTCTGCCCGTTCATCAAGGGCTGGATCGAACGGCACCCCGACTACGCGGACCTGGTGGCCTGATTCCCGGTCAGCCGCCGGCGGGCTTGGGCGCGGCGCTCTCGACGACCTCGAAGCTCCACAGCTCGGACGCGCCGGCGGCCGGACCGCTCCCGCCGTGCCCGTGCCCCTGCCCCTGCCCGGCGCCCTCCTTGGCGGCGTCGGCGTGGCCCTTCCGGAACGACTGGCTCTCGGTCCAGCGCTGGAAGTCGTCCTCGCTGCGCCAGCGGGTGTAGACGAGGTAGCGGTCGGTGCCCTCCACGGGGCGCAGCAGCTCGAACCCCTCGAACCCGTCGGCGGACTCCACCAGCCCCGCCCGGCCGGCGAAGCGCCGCTCGAGCTCCGTACGCATCTCGGCGCTCACGGTCAGGACATTGATCTTCACTACGGACACGCTCGGCTCCTCTGGTCTGGTCTCGCCCACGGTATCGGCCCGGCCGGATCCCGCCCCGATCCGGCGCCGCGGCGGATCACCGCAGCACACGTTGAAATTTGCACTGAAATTGACTGAAAGGGTGGCGTACGGTGCGTTTGCCGGTCACGATGTACGGGCACGGTCGGACGTTCCGCCCGTGCGCCCCCCGCCACCGACGACCGGAGTGATCCCCATGCCTGTCCGACCCTGGAGCCCCGAGGACCTTGGGCGTCCCACGGACGGGTCGTGGGCCGACGTCGCGTTCGGGCTGGGCGAGATGTACGAGCGCGAGGGCGACCTCGAACAGGCCGCCGACTGGTTCCGCCGCGCGGCCGAATCGGACCGCGCCGACGCCGCGCTGCGGCTCGGCGGCGTCCTCGGCCGCCTCGCCGACGCCCGCCGCGGCCTGCCGGACGACACCGCCGAGGAGCTGCTGGCCGAGGCCACCCGCTGGCTCAGCGGGGCCAACGGCGCCACCACGCCCGACGCCATCGAGCTCATCACCGACATGCTCAACCGGCACCAGAGGCAGGCGGCGCGGCGCGGCCTGGAACCCGCTCCCGCGGGCTGAGCCGACCCACCCGAACCGAACCGTTCCGCCCGTCATCGAACAATGAGGACGGCGCACGGTGGAGGGTGACGAGTTGAGCGGCAGAGACTCCGGGTACGTACCCCCGGACCACATGACCACGGCGGACTTCGCGATCCCGGGCGGCCCGGCGCAGGACACGGCCGCAGATCCCGAGACGACCGCGCAGGACGTCGTCCCCGTCGACGAGGTGGACGACGATCCGCCGCCGTCCGGGCCGGCGGCCGGGCCCCCCGCCGGCAGCCCTGAAGACGAGATCGTTCCGCCGGAGCCCCCAGAGGCGCCCGCCCCCGAGGAGGCGCCCGCCCCTGCGGAGGTGCCCGAGCCGGCGCTTGTCAAGGCGCCCGCGCCCGCCGAGGTACCCGTGTCCGCGGAGGCGGCCCCGGCCCCGGCGTCCGTTGAGGTTTCGGAGCCTGCCGAGGTTCCGGAGTCCCCGGAGGCACCGGTGGCCGTTTCGTCCAACGGTGGCGCGGTGAACGCGGCGGCTCAGTTCGCGCCGCCGCCCGCAGGGCCCCCGGCCGGTGGCGGGCCTGCGGTGCAGTCCACGATGGGCGCAGGGGCCGTTTCGAGGCCGTCCGGGGCAGGACGTCCGAAGGTGCTGGTCGCGCTCGTCGTGGCCGTTCTCGTCCTGTCGGTCGGAGCGCTGGTGGTCGTGCTGGTGGGCGGGGGCGACTCCGAGCCCAAGGAGGCCGCGCGGCCCGCATCGCCTTCCGCGGCACCCCAGAGCCCGACGGCGCCCGCGGCGCCCGGGAAGCCAGGGGAGCCACGAGAACCCGCGAAGCCCGGGGCTCCGACGGGCCCGCAGACACCCGTGTCGCCGGAGGACCCGGCGGCCGGGGGGACGCCCCCGGCGGGGGAGGCGCCCTCCGGACCGCGGCAGTCCGGTCCGCCGGCCGGTGCCGTGGTCGACGGCGACGGGATCACCTACCAGCTCATGCAGAAGGACGAGGGCTACTTCGAGGGCAGGCTCGTCATCACCAACCAGGGTGCCGCGCCCATGGAGAGCTGGGAGATCACCTTCGAGGCGCCCGACGCCGACGTCCGGAACGTCTGGGGCGGGCAGCTCGACAGCGGCGGCGAGCAGGTGCGGATCAGCAGCCTCGGCACCGCCGCGCCGATCCCGGCCGGAGGGACCTGGGAGGTCCGGTTCGGCGCCGCCGGCACGGCGGGCGACCCGCGCGGCTGCCGGATCGGCGGGCGGCCCTGCGGGTTCTGACCCCGGGATGCCGTGGCCCGGGGCCGTACTAGGCTTCCCAGCATGCGTATCGCGAGGTTCTCCACCGATGAGGGCATGTCCTTCGGGGTGGTCGAAGAGAACACCATCGCCGCCGTCGCGGCGCATCCATTCGGCGAGCTGACCTTCACCGGGCGGCGCTACCCGCTCGACGACGTCCGGCTGCTGGCGCCGATCCTGCCGAGCAAGGTCATCGCGATCGGCAAGAACTACGCCGATCACGCGCGCGAGATGGGCGGCGAGCCGCCGGCCGAGCCGATCATCTTCAGCAAGCCGTCGACGGCGGTGATCGGCCCGCGCGAGACGATCGCCTACCCGCAGAGGCTGTCACAGCGCGTCGATTTCGAGGGCGAGCTGGCCGTGGTGATCGGCCGGATGGTCCGCGAGATCCCCGCCGCCCGCGCGGCCGAGGCGATCCTCGGCTACACCTGCGCCAACGACGTCACCGCCCGGGACCTCCAGGAGAGGGACGGGCAGTGGGCCCGGGCCAAGGGCTTCGACACGTTCTGCCCGCTGGGCCCGTGGATCGAGACCGAGGTCGACCCGTCCGATTTGGCGATCTCCACCTCGGTCAACGGCGAGGTCCGGCAGGACGCCCGGACGTCCCAGCTCCTGCACGGGATCCCCGAGCTCGTCGAGTACGTCAGCCAGGTCATGACGCTGCTGCCCGGCGACGTCATCCTGACCGGCACCCCGGCCGGCGTGGGGCCGCTGGAGATCGGCGACGAGGTGACGGTGTCCGTCGAGGGCGTCGGCGACCTCACCAACCGGGTCGTCGCCCGCGACTGAACGCGCTGTTGTCGTACGGCGTCCCTAGGGTGGTCCTCCGGGGACGCCGTAGGACGGGGAGGGGACTGCCGTGGCATTCAGCGGCTTCGACGACGCGGCCTTCGAGTTCTACGAGGGCTTGCAGGCCGACAACGGCAGGGCCTACTGGACGGCGCACAAGCAGACCTACGAGCGGCACGTGCGCGATCCGCTGGGCGAGCTGTGCGCCGAGCTGGAGGACGAGTTCGGCCCGGCCAAGCTGTTCCGGCCCTACCGCGACGTACGGTTCAGCAAGGACAAGACCCCCTACAAGACCCATCAGGGCGGCATCACCGGCGAGGGCTTCTACGTCCAGGTCGACGCCGACGGGCTGATGGTCGCGGGCGGCCTGTTCGCGCCCGCGCCCGAGCAGCTCCGCCGCTACCGGGCCGCCGTCGGGTCCGACATCTCCGGCAAGGAGCTGGAGGCGATCGTCGACGGGCTGCGCGCGGCCGGTATGGAGATTGACGGCGACCGGCTCAAGACCCGTCCCCGCGGAACCTCCGCCGACCACCCGCGGCTGCCGCTGCTGCGGCACCGCTCGCTCTACGCGCACGAGGGCTGGCCGGCCGACCCGTGGATGCGGACGGGCGAGGTCGTCGACCGGGTCCGCGCGTCCTGGCGCGTGCTCCGTCCGCTGGTCGACTGGGGCAACGCCCACGTGGGCCCGCCCGACTTCAGTCGCTGACCGGCGCCGAAAAGCCTGTGAGCAGGGGATTCTCGGGGTACGCCGGGCCTGTCGGGCCATCGTTTTGGTCCAGGTCCCCTGGTCCTGTATTCTCCTTGAGGCGCGAGCGACCGGGCGGAAACGATCGGGAGTGAGTACCGCACTGGGGTATGGTGTAATCGGCAGCACGACTGATTCTGGTTCAGTTAGTCTAGGTTCGAGTCCTGGTACCCCAGCAAAATTCTCACTAGGCCGCAGTCTCCCGGGAGACTGCGGCTTTCGTGTTTCTGGGCCTCCGTGGGAACGCAGGGGGAACGACCCCGGACCTCGCCCGGTCATCGACGCGAGCGGACTCTCGGTGGCCTTCACTTTCGCCGGGTTCGGCAAGCGGCATTTTGATGACCGGTAGGCGGCTGCCTCTTGATCACCGGCTGTCGATCTTGCCAAGATTAGGCGATTCGCTTCGCGCGCCGCATCACGTCCCTCAGGAGTGACCGGCCCGGGGTGAAGAGCTTCATCGACATCCCCGTGCATTGGAGACAGCCATGAATCGTCGATCGATCCTCGCCGGCTTGGGTGCGGTGGCGTCCATCACCTGCCTGCTCGCCCCGACTCCGGCCCACGCCGCGAGCGGTCAGGTCTACGCGTGGCTCCCCTCGGGCAGCACTGGCTATGGATCATTCGTGCCGAACGGGGACCAACTGGTGGTCGACGACTACACGCCGGCTGGTGGCTGGCGGGTGCGAGCCTCAGTCCAGAAGTACAACTCGGGCAAGGACGCGTGGCAGGCCCTGTTCTCCTGCACCGCGAAGGAGGGGCAATCGGTCCCGACCAAGTGCGCGCAGGACATCCCCGAAGGCACCTTGGTCCGCGTCCACGTCTGGATGTACGAGGGCAGCAACACCAAGTGGGACGCCTACAGCGCCACGACCCACGCCTGAGATCCTGCTCAAGACGTACACGAGGGCCGCTGGTAGCCGGACATCCCTGGACGATCACGCATCGGGTTCCGGCCGCTGCCCGGCCGGTCGGAACCCGTTTTGCATGGTGGTGATCAGGCGCTACAGTAGGGGCCGTTGGGGACGAGGCCGGATGCCGGTTCGAGTCCTGGTACCCCGGCTTCGTCCGCCCCGGTCGGACGATCAAGTTCAGGCCCCCGTCGTCTAGTGGCCTAGGACGCCGCCCTCTCAAGGCGGTAACGGCGGTTCGAATCCGCTCGGGGGTACACGGCAGTTGACCCGGATCATCGATCCGGGTCTTTTGTTTTCACGGCGGTCCGCCGGTGAGAATCCGGTTCGATGAACGCGGGAACGTCCGCTAAGCTGGGGCACGCCCGAGCGGGAGACCGCGAGGGCCGAGAACGTGAGCCTGGCCCCCGTCGTCTAGTGGCCTAGGACGCCGCCCTCTCAAGGCGGTAACGGCGGTTCGAATCCGCTCGGGGGTACCACGGAAAAGCCCTGATCATCATCTTGATGATCAGGGCTTTCGCATTATCCGGTGCGGGTGCGGGTGCGGGTGCGGGTGCGGGTGAGGACCTGGCCTTGGGCGTGAGTGCGGTCGCGGGTGTGAGCGAGCCGTCCGGGCCACCAGAAGAGCCGGCCGGCGTCCAGCGCCAGGGCGGGCACCATGATCGAGCGGACCAGGAAGGTGTCGAGCAGCACGCCGAGCGACACCAGCACCCCGACCTGCACCATGAAGGTGACCGGCATGACGCCGAGCACCCCGAAGGTGGCCGCCAGCACCAGCCCGGCGCTGGAGATCACCCCGCCGGTGACGGCCAGCCCGCGCAGCACCCCGGCGCGGTGGCCGGCGCGGGCGGCCTCCTCGCGGACGCGGGAGACCAGGAACAGGTTGTAGTCGACGCCGAGCGCCACCATGAACAGGAAGCCCATCAGCGCGACCTGGACGTCCAGCGCCGGGAACCCGAACGCGTGCCGGAACAGCAGCCAGGCGCCGCCGAGGGCCGCGAAGTAGGAGGCCACCACCGTCGCCATCACCAGCAGCGGCGCGACCAGCGCCCGCAGCAGCACCATCAGGACGAGCAGCACGACGGCCAGCACCAGCGGGATCACCACGCGGCGGTCGTGGTCCTGGGCGGCGGCGAGGTCCAGCTCGCTCGCGGCCCCGCCGCCGACGACCGCACCGGGCACCGCGGCGAGGGCCCACCGGACCTCGCGCACCGTGCGCTCGGCGGCGGGGCTGTCGGACGCATCGGCCAGCACGGCCTCCGTCCCGACCAGGCGCCCGTCGGCGGACGGGACGGCCGGGCCGACGTGTTCGACGCCCGGCACGGCGGCGACGGCCGCGGTGAGCGCGGGCCCGGCGGGCGCGTCCGCGATGATCCGCAGGGGGCGGCTCCGGTCGCCGGGGAAGTGCGCGGCGGCGAGCCGCTGGCCGGTCATCGAGCTCGGCGTGCTGGTGAGGAAGTGCTCGCGGTCCAGCCCGGTGTGGACGCCGAGGGCGCCGGCGGCGAGGGCGCCGAGGACGGCCAGGCAGCCGATCCAGACCAGGCGGGGGCGGGGGCCGATGGCGCGGCCGATCCGCTCCCAGACGCCCGCGCGGGCGGGGGCCGGGTCGCCGAACCGGGGGATCCGGGGCCAGAACACCCACCGTCCGAGGATCACCAGCAGCGCCGGGAGCAGGCTCATCACCACCACGAGGCCGCCGAGCACGCCGATCGCGCCGATCGGGCCGAGCGCGTAGTTGAACCCCATCCGCGCGGCGAGCAGGCAGAGCAGCCCGAGGCTCACCGTGGCCGCGGACGCGACGATCGGCGCGGTGGCGCGGCGCAGCGCGGCGCGCATGGCCGCGTGCCGGTCCTCGTGGCCGCGCAGCTCCTCGCGGTAGCGGGCCAGCAGCAGCAGCGCGTAGTCGGTGGTGACGCCGAACACCAGGGCGTTCAGGATCGCCGACATCCCGTCGGCCACGTACAGCCCGGCGTGCTTGCCCAGCAGGTACACCACCGCGCTGGTCACCTGGAGCGAGACCGCCGCGCTGAGCAGCGGCAGCAGCCACAGCAGGGGGCTGCGGTAGGTCACCAGCAGCACCAGCATGACCAGCAGCGCGGTGATGATCAGCAGCGTCGAGTCGACCTTGCCGTAGGCGTCGCCCATGTCGAGGGCGTTCCCGGCGGGGCCGGTCAGCTCGGTGCGGAGGCCGGGCGGCGTGTTCAGGTCCGCCTGGTCGCGGACCTTCTCGGCGTGGCTGGTGAGCGCGCCGTCGTCGGCGAGCGGGACGGTGAGGAGCAGCGCCTCGCCGTCCTTGGACGGGGCGGCGGTCCCGATCCGTCCGGCGGCGATGGGGGAGAGGGCGCGGCGGTCCGTCTCGGCCTTCGCCCTGTCGGCGGCGGTGAGGCCGCCTGCGCGGGCGTAGACGACGATGCCGGGGGCGAGTTCCCCGCCGCGGAAGCGGGGGTTCAGCTCCTCGACCCGGGTGGAGTCCGCGCCGCGGGGGAGTTCGGACGCCGACTTGCTCTGCACGACGTCGGAGAGCTTCCCGGCGTAGGGGACGGCGATGGCGACGAGCGCGACCCAGAGCAGCAGGACCGCCCATTTCGCCCGCCGTCCGGACGGGAGGCCCGGCAGCCTGCCGGGGAGTTTGCGTGAGAGCAGCACGAGGTGCTCTCCTTTCCGGGGGGAGGTTCGTACACGTTGGAACACGCCTTCGGCGTGGTGATGCGGGCTTCCTCGCGCCCGGGTCGTCGAGCGGCCACTCGACGACCCGGGCCTTCTCACGTCCGGCCCGGCTCCTTCCCGGGCGGGCCCGGCCCGGTCCCGCCCGCTTCGAGTTCGGCGTCGCTGACTTCGGGGAACGCACGGAACCGCACGTGGAACGTGCGGGCGTCCGGCGGCGGGTCTTCGTCGCGGGCCTTGTACCGGTAGAGCAGCGCGATGTAGTCCTCGAAGAACGGGCGGACCTGCTCGGGCGTGAGGCTGACCGTCGCGAACGAGAACAGCAGCGCCTCGCCGAGCTCGCCCATCCCGCCGCGTGCGCGCTGGAACCGGTCGAGCATCTCCATCTCGCTCGCGAACTCCAGCCGGGCGACCTTGTCGACGGCCTCCCGCATCTCGGCGGACTGGGCGCTGTGGGGCGGGACGCGCCGGTCGCCCGGCACCGCCCGCCACCAGCGCTCGCGGCCCTGCCCCAGTTCGGGCACCTCCTCGACGAAGCCGTGCTTGGCGAGCTGGCGCAGGTGGTAGCTGGTCGCGCCGGTGCTCTCGCCGAGGGCGCGGGCGAGCGAGGTCGAGGAGACCGGCCCCTTGCGCATGATCTCGGCGATGCGCTGCCGGAGCGGGTGGGCGAGCAGCCGCACCTGCTGCGGATCGGTCATCTCCTGAGGTGGCGGTCGTTCGGTCATGGGTCGAGACTAGATCTTACAAAGAGCGTTTGCAAGTAGCCTTGGCAAAGACTCTTTGCAACTCGCCGTCGGGCCGGCGGCGGGTCAGAACCCGTCGTCGCGGTCGACGGCGGCGTGCCAGTGCAGGCGGGCGAGCGCCTCCGCGCGGGGCAGCGTGGGGACGGTCCCGCCGGTCTCGGCGAGCGTGCCGGACGGGCCCGCGGTGCAGGTCCGGCCGTGCGGCCAGGGCCCGAGCATCAGCGCGACGAGGCGGTGGGCGGGCCCGCGCCGGACGAGCGAGAGGATCGTCTCGTCGTCCTCGCCGGGGGTGCAGATCCAGTACGTGGCGGGCGGCCGGTGCCCGCCGGTGGGGCTGAGGTCGGGGTTGGCCAGTTCGGCCTCGGTCATCAGCATCTCCAGCTCCAGATGCTCGACGGCCTCCGCCAGGAGGCCGCAGACGTGCAGCCGGGACTCCAGCGACTGCCGGACGGCCTCGTCGAGCTCGCCCCCGAACAGCCGGTTCAGCTCGCGCCGGGAGATGACGACCCTGGTGTGCGGGGACTCGCGGGTCAGCAGCTCGACCAGGACGGCGCGGACGAAGCCGTCCGCGCCGGGCCCGGCGACCGCGAGCCCGGCCGGGTGCGCGAGGTCGGACAGCACGTCGGCGGCGGAGGGGGAGCGGTCCTCGGCGGCGTCGGCGGGCCGCGGGCGCGGGCGCGGCTCGGGGTCGGGGGGAAGGGGCGGGCGCTCCGGGCGCCGCCACCGGGAGGAGAACGGCCATCGTCGCGAGGACGCGTGCGGGCGCGAGGACGACGTCCCGCTCAGCCGCTGATGCAGCACGAACGCCGCGACGAGCAGGGCGACGGCGATCACCGTGGGCAGCGCGCCGCGGACCCGGCCGCCCTCTTCCGCCATGTCCGGGGGAGGGGGCGCCGCGGCCGGTTTCGAGGCCGGTTTCGAGTGGAGGGGCCCGCACAGCGGTTCCCGGCGGGACGGCGGCGTCACCGTGCCCGGTCCGGAGCCGTGGCCGAGACGCGCGGTGGCCGCCGGCGTCGCGGTCCCCGCCGCGTCCGGGACGGTCTCGGCCCAGGCGGCCGGGGGCGCGAGGAGCAGGGCCCCGGTCAGCGGCGCCCCGGCGAGCGCCCGCCGCAGCAGGGCATGGCGAGCCTGGCGAACCGTCACAGTGCCACTCCCCCGATGATGACCCGCGATCAGTGACCCGATGTAATCAGCGGCCGGCGGTCAGGTGGTTCCGACACGGCGGGCGCGGACGAAGGTTGGTGATCTGGTGTCCGATCAGGGAATCTGCTGTCCGGCTAGGGAAGGGGCGTGCGCCAGAGGGTCGGGGCGGTGCCGTCGGTGCCGACCGCCAGCAGGTCGCCGCCCACCGCGGTGAGCCCGGTGAGCCGCTGCGCGCCGTCGCCGTCGAGGCCCTTGCCGTGCGGGCGGATCGCCCGCCATGAGGCCCCGTCGGGGGAGGCCCACAGCGCGACGTCCGTGCGGCCCTGCCCGGACGGTTCGCCCGCGATCACGAAGCCGCGCGGGCCGGCGAGCACGGACGTGACGGCGGCGGCCTGGAGCGCCTGCGCCCGCCAGGTCCTGCCGCCGTCGGTGGACGTGGCGGCGAAGCCCTGGCCGTTCCCCTCGCCGAGCGCCACGACCGTGTCGCCGCGCGCGGCGACGTGGGTGAAGGCGGCCGAGGTGACGCCCGCGGGGAGCGCGGGGCCGCCGGTCGCGGTCCACTCCTTGCCGTCGGGCGAGGTCCAGGCGGCGAGCCTGCCGTCCTTGTGCCCGCCGACCGCCACGTAGCCGCTGGAGACCGCGGCGATGTCGAGCATGCGCGCGTCCTTGAGGTCGCCGCCTCCGGCGGCGGTCCAGCGCCTGAGATCGGCCGAGTGCCAGGCGGTGGCGGACCCGCCCGCGGACCCGACGGCCACGTAGCCCTGCGGGCCGTACGCGGCGCCCGACAGCTCGCCGTCGCCGGGGACGGGCAGCGTCGCGGGCTTCCACGCGGTGCCGTCGGCGGACGTGAGCAGGATCGGCGGGCCGTGTTCGGCGCCGCGTCCCGCCGCGATCCAGCCGCTCGGGCCGTATGCGGCGGCGGCCAGCCGCTGGAGGCCCGGACCGGTGAGGCCGGATCCGCCGGCGCGGGTCCAGGCGGCGCCGTCCCTGGTGGTCCACACGGCCGCGTCGCCGCCGCCGCTGCCGACGGCCAGGGTCGTCCCGCCCGCGGAGGCGAGCCGGGTCAGCGTGCGGTCGGGCGTGACGGCGCCGGGGACGCCGAGCAGGTCGATGTCGCCGCGCCGGGCGCCGGGCGCGGTCAGGTAGGCGCCGGTGTCCTGGCGTCCGGCGACCAGTACGCCCTTGGGCAGCGCCGCCGTGCCGGCCGCGTCCCGTCCGCCGTCGGTGGGCAGCCGCTCCACGTTCTGCCAGGTGACGCCGTCGTCGCTGCGCTGCACCGCGACCCGCCCGTCGGTCAGCGGGAGGAGCGCGGCGATCCCGGCGTCGGAGCCGCCGAGCGCGGCGAGCCGCTTGTAGGTGCGGCGGTCGGTCGTGCTCGAACGCGACCAGCTCACCCCGTCGGCGGACCGGAAGAACACCGCGAGGCCGCGCTTGTCGGACCCCTTGGACCCGCCGCCGGTGCGGTGGCCCTCACGGGCGGCGTAGAAGCCGCCGGGACCCGCGGTCAGGGCGACGACCCGGCCGTACGATCCGTCGCTCTGCGGGATCTCGACGAGGCTCCAGGTGCGTCCGGCGTCGGCGGACCGCCACAGCTCGTGCTCGCCGTCGCCCTGCACGACGAGAGCGCCGCCGCTCGCGGCGAGCTGGACGGGCCGCGCGCCCTTGGCGTCCGGCAGGGACAGCGCGGCCCGCTGCCAGGCGACCCCGTCGGTGGAGGTCCACAGCAGCGGCTGCCCCTCCTTGGCCGCGCCCACGGCGGCGAAGCCGGAGGAGGTCGCGGCCAGGGACGCGACCTTGTCGCCGTCGTTGAACACGGCCTTGTCGCCGGCATGGTGCGTCCACGTGCGGCCGTCCGTGCTGGTCCACGCGGCCATGCCGGACGGGCCGCCGCCGAGCGCCGCCCAGGACCTCCCGCCCGCCGCGACCACCCGGGGGACGTCGCCGGACGCGTCCGCGCCGTTCTCGGCCCTGACCTCGGCGGCCCCCCACTGGCGGCCCCCGTCGGTCGACACCAGGAACTGCCCGCGCGTCCGGTCGACGGTCTCGCTGCCGACGGTCACGGCGACGCCGCCGCGCACCGCCACACCGCTGATGTCCTGCTCGTGGCCGTCGTACAGCGCGGGCGGCACCGAGAAGATCTGCTCGGCCCGCCGGGCCCCCGCGGTGGGCGCGACCGCGGTGCCGCCGCCGGAACCGCCGTCGCGGACCAGGTAGACGCCGCCGCCGACCGCCATGGCGAGCAGTGCCGCGACCGCCACGCCGGACCGCATCCCCGGCCGGAAGACCCGCTGCGGGCCGGTCCCCGGGGGCGTCGGCGTCGCGTGCGGCCTCCGGAACTGCCCGCCGCGCGCCGCGGGGGGACGCCCCTGCGTGCGTTGTGCAGCCGGTGGGGGCGGGGGTTGTGTTTGCGCTTGTGGAGGGCGTGGTGCCTGGGGCGGACGCGCTTGAGTCGGGCCCGCTTGAGCCGGAGGGGGCGGTGTTCGTGCCGGTGGCCATGGCGTCGGTGCTGTCACGGGGGCCGGTGGCCTGGGTGCGGGGGCCGCTGGAGGTAGGGGAGGGGGCGCCGGTGGCGCGGGAGGTGAAGGGGGCGGAGCCGGAGGCGGCGGTGCCTGTGGCTGTGGCCGAGCCCGCGCGGGTTCATTTCGCCAGCTTGCGACCAGCTTGTCGTCGCTGGTGTCGTCGTAGCGCGCCCGGACGGGGCGGGCGGACGCGTCCTGGCCCTCGTGCCGGTCGGACGTGCTCACGTTCGCCCCCTTTGTGACAGCACAAAGGGGAAGTGTACGAAATTCGGCTGACAGAAGGGAGATCCATTCTCAAAACCGGCGGATATGCCGAGCGTTGGGCGAAAACGGTCGGCTGACCGCCGCGGAGAAAGTGGTCAGGAGGAGCCCGGATCGCGGCCGGGCGCCGTGCGCGCCGACGATGTCCCGTACCCCCGGGAGGTTTCCGGGACACGAGATCAGGTGACACCGTCCGAAGGACGATCTTCTCGGGAGGGGGCGGCGATGCAGCCGTACGTCGCGATCCTCTCGCTCGCGGGCCTGGTGGGGGCGGTGGCCGCCGCCGTCCACGCCGGTACGTTCCTGCTGGCGCCGCCGGGCACGGTCGGCGCGGGCCCGTTCCTGTCGGGCGCGCGGCCCCAGGAGCACGCCATGTCCCGCTATCACGTGCGCTGGTACGCGGTCACCCTGGTCTTCCTGGCCTTCGACATGGAGATGGTCTTCATGTTTCCGTGGGCCCTCGTCGTCGCGTCCGTGGGCGCGAAAGCCGTCGTCGAGATGTTCCTGTTCCTCGCGCTGCTTCTCGTGGGCGTCCTGTACGCCTGGCGGGAGGGCGTGTTCCGGTGGGCCTGAGGGAACGTCTCGTCCGCTTCGGGACCGCCCGGCCGAGGCCGTTCGTGGTGGCGTCCGCCGGGGGGACGCGGGCACGGCTCATCGCGGAGGCCGAGGTGCGGCGGCGCGGCTGGCGGGAGGCCGGGTCCCCGGCGGAGACCGGGCTGCTGGTGGTCTGCGGGGACCCGGGAGCCGCGCTGGCCGAGGCGATCGAGACGGTGTGGCGGGACGCGCCCGGCCCGCGTGCGCGCGTGCGGCTCCCGGCGGAGGCGTCCGCGGCGGAGGCCCGCCGCGTCCTGGACGCGGCGGTCGCGGAACTCGCCGATGTCGCCGCCCAGCACGCGGACGCGCAGGCCCGGATCACCGCTGGACCGTGGAACCCGGCCGCGCCGGACGACGGCGGCGACACGTCCGCGATGGACCACGACATGGACCATGGGACCGGCCATGACAGGGGGCACGGCGGGCACGAGCACCACATGATGATGCGGCCGGGCGGGCTGGCCATGGCGGAGCAGGAGGACGACCGCGACGGGCTGCGGCTCGACGTGCTGCACGTCCCGTTCGGGCCGGTGCTGCGTGCCTGGCCCGCCGGGCTGCGGATCGACACCGCGCTTCAGGGGGACGTGGTGCAGCTCGCCGAGGTGACGGCCGTCGACACCACGGGCGACGCCCCGTACTGGGACGGCGCGGGCGTCCGGCGGCGCGTCGCGGGGCGTCTCGACAGCGCGGGACGGCTGCTGTACGTCGCGGGATGGGACGGCGCGGCGAGCCGTGCCGCGCTGCTGCGCGACGGGGTGCTGGACGGAGCGTCCGGGGACGTCCTCGGTCCGCGGTTCGCCGTGTTCGCCCGCCGGGTCGGACGGTCGCGGACGCTGCGCTGGATGACCGGCGGGATCGGCCGGATCGCACCCGAGGCCGCCGAACGGCACGGCCTCGCCGCCCGTCACGGCGGGGACGTCGCGGTCCGCCTGGACGGATGGCTGTCCGAGATCGCCGCCGGCCTGCCGCGCCTGGACGAGCCCGCTTCCGACCGGCTCGAGCTTGGCGGGGAGTCCGGCGCCGCCGGGCCGCTCGCCGTTCTTCCGGGGCTGCTCGAAGGGGAGGGGCTGGCGGCGGCGCGGCTGATCGTCGCGAGCCTGGATCCGGATCTGGCCGGGCTGGGGCGGGCCGATGGCTGAGTCGCCGGTCTGGGCCGTGGTCGCCCTGCCGCTGGCGCTGGCCGCGCTGGCGTGGGCGGCGGCGGCCCTGGACGCGGTGCTCGGTGCGGCGTCCGCCGGCGGGACGGGATCAGGACCGGGACCGGGGCTGGTGCGGGCGTGCGGCGATCCGCTGCACGAGGCCGTCCGGCTGCTGACGCAGCAGCGGCGCCGGACCTTGATGGCCGACCGGCCGCTGACCCGGATCGGGGTGGTCGTGCTGCCGGTGGCGGCGACGCTGGCCGCCGTGGTCGTCCCGCTGGGCGGGCGCGCGGTGGCGGACCTCCCGGTCGGGGTGGTCTGGTTCAACACGATGGAGGTCGCGGTCTGGGGCGCGCTGTGGCTGACGGGATGGGGTGCCGACTCGGCGTTCCCGCTGGCCGGCGGGTACCGCTTCCTCGCGCAGGGGATGGCCTACGAGCTGCCGCACATGTTCGTGCTCATCACCGCGGCGCTCGGCGCCGGATCGCTCGACCTCGGCGAGATCGCCGCCGCGCAGGACGGACTGTGGTTCGCGGTGTGGATGCCGGTCGCGTTCGCCGTCTACCTGGTCTCGGCGCTCGCGATGGCGTTCTGGGGGCCGCTCGGGCATCCGCTCGGCGGCGACCTCGCGGGCGGCGCGGCGCTGGAGCTGTCGGGGCCCGACCGGCTGGTGTTCCTGGCCGGACGGTACCTGCTGCTCACCGTCGCGGCGGCGGTGGCCGTGCCGCTGTTCCTGGGCGGCGGCGCCGGGCCGCTGCTGCCCGCCTGGGCGTGGACGCTCGTGAAGACGTGCGCGGTGCTGGGCGCGCTGGTGTGGGCGCGGCGGAGGTTCCCGGCGGTGCGGATGGAGCGGTTCATGGGGATCGCGTGGACGGTTCTGATCCCGGCGACGCTGCTCCAGATGCTCGTCGTCGGCGTCGTCGTCCTGGACTGAGGAGGATCGGAGGAGGGGCATGCAGGCGTTCGCGTTCTGGGTCCTGGCCGCCGCGGCGGCCGGGAGCGGCGCGGCCGTGTTCGTCGTCGACTCGATGGCGCGGGCGACGTTCTCGCTGCTCGGGTCGTTCCTGTGCGTCGGCGCGGAGCTGCTGCTGATCGACCTGCACTACCTCGGCGTGCTGGTGATGCTGATGATGATCATGGAGATGCTGGTGATGGCGGTCTTCATGATCATGTACATGATGAACCCGGCCGGGCTGATGCCGATGAGCATGGTGCACAACCGGCGCGGCGCGCTGGCGATCTCCGGGACGGCCTTCGCCGCGCTGGCGGCGGGCGCGGTGCTGGTCCCGTGGCCGGAGCGGCGCGGCGCGCCGCCGGCCGACCCGACCCGCGCCCTCGGCGAGGCGGTCATGGGGCCGAAGATGCTGGTGATGATGGTGATCGGGATCGCCATCCTGGCCACGATGATCGCCACGGTGGTGCTCGCCACGCACCGCGGCCGCTACGACCGCCCCGGATCGGACGCGCGTGCCGAAGGCGGGGGGGGCGGGTGAACCTCCAGGCGTTTCTGCTGCTCGCCGCCGCGCTGTTCTCGATCGGGCTGTTCGGCGCGCTGTCGCAGCAGTCGGTGGTGATGCTGATGATGGGGCTGGAGCTGATGGTCAACGGGCTGCTGGCGGCCGGGGGCGGCTTCTGGTTCTACGTCTCGCCGGGCGCCGCCGACGGGCAGGTGCTGGTGCTGGTCGCGGTGACGGTGATGGCGCTGGAGATGGCGATGGGCTTCGCCGTGGTGACGGCGCTGTTCCGCGCCCGTGACGTCGACCTCACCGACGACGCCGGGGATCTCAGGGGATGAGCGTCCTCGCCTGGGCGCTGCCGGCGCTGCCGCTCCTGGCCGGGGCGCTGCTGCTGCTGTCCGGGCGCCGCGCCGACCGGGCGGCCCCGGCGGTCGGGACCGGTGTCGCGACCGTCCTCCTCGGCCTGGCCGTCGCGGCGGCGGTGACCCGTCCGGCGGTGCGGTTCCGGCTGTTCCCTGGCTGGGACGCGGGACTGGCGGTCGACGGACTGTCCGCGGTGCTGGTGGTGACCGTCGCGGCGGTGGCGCTCGCCGTCCTGGTGCACGCGGCGGGGGAGTTCGCGCCGGACGAGGCGCGGGCCCGGTTCTTCGGGCTGATGCTGGTGTTCACGGGCGCGATGCTGGTCACCGTCACCGCCGCCGACCTGGCCGTGCTGCTGATGGGCTGGGAGGTCATGGGTGCGATGTCGTACGCGCTCATCGGGTTCTGGTGGGCCGATCCGGAGCGGGTGCGGTCGGCGGACGTCGCGTTCCTCACCACCCGCGCGGGCGACCTCGGCCTCTACATCGCGGCGGGCTGCGCCGCCGCCGGGGCGCACTCGCTGGGCCTGGCCGACCTCGCCGGGACCGCCGGGCCGTGGCGCGGCCTCATCGCGGCCGGGGTCGTCGTCGCCGCGCTCGGCAAGTCGGCGCAGCTCCCGTTCTCGTTCTGGCTGTCGCGGGCGATGTCGGGCCCGAGCCCGGTCTCGGCGCTGCTGCACTCGGCGACCATGGTCGCCGCCGGCGCCTACCTTCTGCTGCGCCTCCAGCCGCTGCTGGCCGCGACCGGCTGGGCCGGGTCCCTCGTCGCCTGGGCGGGGGCGCTGACCGCGCTGCTGCTGGGCGTCGTCGCGCTCGCGCAGCGCGACCTCAAGCAGCTCCTGGCCGCCTCGACGTGTGCGCAGCTCGGGTTCATGGTGCTGGGCGCCGGGGTGGGGGCGGTGGCGGGCGGGACGGCGCACCTGGTCGCGCACGCGGCCGTCAAGAGCCTGCTGTTCCTGTGCGCGGGCGCGTGGCTCGCCACGCTCGGCACCCAGGACCTGGGCGGCCTGCGCGGCGCCGGGCGCCGCGACCGGGCGGTCGGCGTCCCGTTCGCGGCGGGGGCGCTCGCGCTGGCCGGGATCCCCCCGCTGTCGCTGTGGGTCACCAAGGACACGGTGCTGGCCGCAGCAGGGGAGGAGTCGCTCGCGCTGTACGCGGTCGGGCTCGCCGCGGCCGTGCTGTCCGCCGCCTACTCGGCCAAGGCGCTGATCGCGGTGTGGCGGCGCGGCGGTGGCGCACGCGGGCGGGCCGGCCGACTGGCGGTGGTCCCGCTGCCGGTGCTCGCGGTGGCCGCCTGCACCCTGGGGATCCTCGGGCTCCCGGCCGTCGCGGGCCCCTGGCGGCAGGTGCTCGGCGTACCGGACGAGCCGGGGCCGGGCGCGGCCGGGCTCGCCGTGTCGGGCGTCCTCGCCGTCGCCACCGTCCTCGCCGCCGTCGCCCTCGCGCGACGCGGCACCTTCACGGTGCCGGACCGGGTGCCGGACGGGCTGCCGGACCGGAGGGCGGGGCGGACGGCGGGGTGGGCGCTCGGGTGGCTGCGCCTGGAGCCGATGGCCGGCGCCGTCCTCGTCGGCCCGACGCTCGCGCTGGCGCGGGCCCTGGCCCGCTTCGACGACCGCGTGGTCGACGGGGGCGTGCGGGCCGCCGCGCAGGCCGGGCGGGCACTCTCCGCACTGACCACGCGCCGCGCCGAGATCCGGCTGGACGGCGCCGTCACCGCGGTCGGACGCGCCGCGCGGGGCCTCGCCGCGCTGGCCCGCCGTCCCCAGACCGGCCAGGTCCACGCCTACTACGCCCAGGCGGCGGTGCTGCTCGCGGCGCTCGTCGTCGTCGCCGTCCTGGCCGGAGGGCGATGACCGTGCTCACCCTGGTGATCTTCCTGCCGCTGGCCGCCGCGCTCGCCCTGCTGGCGGTGCCGCGTCCCGGCCACCGCGCCGTCCTGGCGGTGTGGATCGCGGCGACCGCCGCCGACCTCGCCCTCGTCGCCGCGATGTGGGCCCGGCACGGCACGTCCGGGACCGGGCGGATCGCGTTCGAGACGAACGCGCGCTGGATCCCGTCCGTCGGCGCGGGGTACCACGTCGGCGTCGACGGCCTGTCGCTGCCGCTGCTCGCGCTGACCGCCCTGCTGTTCGCCGCGTGCGCGGTCTACTCGCTGCGGCAGACGTACCGGATCCGCGCGTTCGCGGTGCTGTTCCTCTTCCTGGAGACGGTGTGCCTCGGGCTGTTCGCGGCGCTGGACCTGCTGCTGTTCTTCGTGTTCTTCGACCTGTCGATCGTCGGCATGTACGCCGTGATCCTGCTGTGGGGGCACGGCGACCGGGCGCGGTCGGCGCTGAAGTTCTTCCTCTACACCTTCCTCGGCTCGCTGATCCTGCTGCTCGGGTTCATCGGCCTCTACCTGGGCGCCGACCCGCACACCTTCGACATGGCCGAGCTGATCCGGCGCCCGCCGCTGGAGGGGTCCCCGGGCCTCGCCGGGCTGACGCTGCTCGCGATCGGCACCGGCCTGGCGATCAAGACGCCGGTCGTGCCGTTCCACACCTGGCTGCCGCCGGCGCACACCGACGCGCCCGCCGCGGGCTCGGCGATCCTCGCCGGGGTGATGCTGAAGATGGGCACCTACGGCCTGGTCCGCATCGCGATGCCGATGCTGCCCGACGCGTGGCGCCGCTACGCCTGGGTGCCGCTCGCCGTCGGGCTGCTGAGCGTGCTGTACGGGGCGCTGGTCGCGCTCGCCCAGGAGAACCTCAAACGGCTGGTCGCCTACACCTCGGTCAACCACATGGGCTACATCGTCCTCGCACTCGGCGCGGCCGGGTACGCGTCCGGCGACGCCGCCGCGCGGCGGCTGGCGGTGACGGGCGCGGTCACCCAGATGGTCAGCCACGGCCTGGTCACCGGGTCGCTGTTCCTGCTGTGCGGGGTCCTGTACGACCGGGGGCGCAGCTACGACCTCGGCCGGTACGGCGGGCTGGCGCGGGGCGCACCCGTGTTCGCCGCGCTGACCGCCGTGGCGGCGTTCGCGTCGCTCGGCCTGCCCGGCCTGTCCGGGTTCATCGCCGAATTCCAGATCTTCACCGGCGCGATCGGCGGCGGCTCCACGCCCGCCGCCGTCGCCGCGGCGGTGTCGGTCCTCGGCATCCTGATCACCGCCGCGCTGTTCCTGCGGGTACTGCACCGGGCGGTGCTCGGCGAGCCCGGCGAGCTCACCGGCCGGGTCACCGACGTGCGGCGGCCCGAGCTCGCGGCCGTCGTGCCGCTGCTGGCGCTGTCGCTGGCGATCGGGGTGGCGCCGCGTCCCCTCCTGGACACCATCGAGCCGGTGTCGGCCGCCGTGGTGGCGCTGGTGGCGCGGTGAACGAGAACCCGGCCGACCTGGCGCCGGAGCTGTGCGTGCTGCTCGCGGCCGTCCTCGGGCTGCTGGCCGGGATGTTCCTGCCCCGCGCCGGTCAGTGGCGGGTCGCCGCGGTGTGCGCCGCGGGCCTGGCGGCGGCGCTGGCGGTCGCGCTCGTCGCCGCGACCCGGCCCGGCCTGATGGCGTTCGACGCGTTCACGGTCGACCCGGTCACGCACGTCACCCGGATCGCGGTCTTCGGCACCACGCTGCCCGTCGTCGTCCTCGCCGCCGGGCGGATGCGCGGGCACCCCCGGGAGAGCGAGTTCTCCGTGCTGATCCTGCTCGCCGCACTCGGCACCGTGCTCCTCGGCGCGTCCTCGGACCTGCTGGTGCTGGTGGCGGCGTACCTGCTGGCGAGCATCCCGGCGTACGCGCTCGCGGGCTTCGGCAAGGACGGGCCGGGGACCGAGGCCGCGCTGAAGTACTACCTGATGGGCGCGTTCCTCGGCGTCCTCATGCTCGCCGGGGTCACCCTGCTGTACGGGGTGGGCCGTGGCACGTCCTACGCGGCGCTCCGCGACGGGCTCGGCGCGGCGCCCGGCGCGGCGGTCGCGGTGGGGACGGTGGCGCTCCTCGCCGGGCTGCTGTTCAAGGCGGGTGC
Source organism: Actinomadura xylanilytica (assembly GCF_030283145.1). GTDB lineage: Bacteria > Actinomycetota > Actinomycetes > Streptosporangiales > Streptosporangiaceae > Spirillospora > Spirillospora xylanilytica. The sequence goes on along the minus strand of NZ_JASNWE010000001.1, from coordinate 1,288,648 downwards.
GGTGCCGGGGCACTACTGGGTCCCGGACGTCGCCGAGGGCGCCCCGCCGGTCGTGGCCGCGTTCGTCACCACCGTCCCGAAGATCGGGGCGTTCGCGGCGCTCTTCCGGATCGGTGCCGAGGTGCTCCCGCCGGGCGCGTTCGCCTGGGCGCCGCTGGTCGCGCTGGTCGCCGCCGTGACGATGACGCTGGGCAACCTCGCCGCGTTCGCGCAGGACAACGTCCGCCGGCTGCTGGCGTACTCCACCGTCGGCCAGGCGGGCTACCTGCTCGTCCCGGTCGCGATGGCGGGACGGGCCGCCCTCGCCGAACCCGCCCTGCTGTACTACGTCGCGGCGTACGCGGTGACCAACCTCGGCGCGTTCGCGGTGGTCGTCGCCGTGGGCCGGGACGATCTGGCCGGCTACACCGGCCTGCTGCGCGCCTCGCCCGCCCTCGGGACGTCCCTGGTCGTCTGCCTGCTCGGCCTCGTCGGGACGCCGCCGACCGCCGTCTTCGTCGGCAAGCTGCTGATGTTCGGCGCGGCACTGGAGGGGCACTACGCCTGGCTCGCCGCGCTGGCGGCGGCCAACTCCGTCGCCAGCGTCTTCTACTACCTGCGCTGGATCGTCCCGGCGTTCGGCGGGCCCGCCGCCCCGCTCCGCCCGGCCCGGAGCGCCTTGGTCGTCGCCGTCGCACTCGCCGCCGTGTCGCTGGCCCTCGGCATCGGCAGCGGTCTGGTCCTCGCCACCTGACCGGTCAGGTGAGGAGGCCGCGGGCGCGGGCGAGGTCCAGGGCCGATCGGGCGGCGGGGGCGAGCAGGTCGCGGTCGTCCGGGGCGAGGTAGACGAACTCGTCGACCTCCGCGGACGCGGTGACCTCGCCCCGGTAGCCGGCGGTGCAGCAGACCATCGTGACCTGGGCGAAGTCCGGCTGGTCGTGCGCGGGTGCGCGGATCACGCCGAGTTCCCGGAAGGACGCGGCGTCCAGTTCGAGGTCGAGCTCCTCGCGGACCTCTCGCGACAGCGCCGACCAGTCGTCCTCGCCCGGCTCGCGCTTCCCGCCGGGCAGGTACAGCAGGTCCCGCCCGCGGGCCCGGACGGCGAGCAGCTTGCCGTCGGTGACCTGCACCCAGGCGACGACGTCGAGATCAGTCATGCCCGCCATTATCGGCGGACCGCGACGGTGCTCTCGTCGGTGAGGCCGAAGCGTTCCGCGGCGGAGCCCCGGTTGACGGCGAGGCCGAGCCGGCCGGACGAGTCGACCCACAGGAGCGGCTCGCTCGGCCCGACGCTGCCGAACGTCTCGGCGAACGGGACGCGGACCGTGCCGCCGTCCCAGGTCACGGTGAGGTCCGTCCCGTACCCGACGGGGCCGAGCGCGGCGGTCAGGTGCGCGCGGTCGGCGTACAGGATCAGGCTGCCGAAGCGGTCGCCGTAGAGGACGGCGGCGGTCAGCCCGCCGCCTTCGGTCGTGGGCTCCGGGACGTCCAGGGGGACGGGGTCGATGGGGGCGCCGAAGGCGGCGAGGTCGGCGCCGCGGGCGAGGTGCGCGGCGGCGGGGGCGAACACGTCCCGGCCGTGGAAGGTCGTCGACACGGTGGCGAGGCGGTAGGCGGGGTCGTCCAGGCGGTGCGCCCGGACGACGCCACCGAGCCGGTGCGCGGCCGGGACGAGCAGCCCGTTGTCGGGGCCGACGAGCACGTCGCCGCGCCCGGTGGCGATCCCGATGGGGGCGCGGGACGTGCCCACGCCCGGGTCGACGATCCCGATGTGCACGCCGACCGGCAGGTAGGGGAGCGCGTCGCGGAGCAGCATCGCGCCCTCGCGGACCTTGTACGGCGTGATCTCGTCGCTCAGCACGAGCAGGTTCGCCGCGGCCTCGATCGTGTACACGACCCCGGCGCAGACGGCGGTGTAGGCGGCGCCGAAGTCGGTGGCGAGGCTGACGAACGGGCGGTCGGGCACGGCGGATCCCCCCACGGCGGAAGCGACCAGGTCACCGTATCCCCGCGGGCCGCGCACCGGGCTGCTAGCGCACGGTGAACAGCACCCCGGCCGCGGCCAGCAGGATCGTCAGGGCCGTGGCCAGCAGGATCGAGAAGGGATCGACGACCGCCTCACCGGCGAGCAGCCGCCGCTGCCGGGTCCGGAACTGCACGCGCGTGCGGCGGAGCTGGAGCGCGGCGCCGCCGCACACGACCGCCGCCGCCACCACCGCCCCGGCGGTCGAGGGCGCCAGCCGCACGCACAGCAGCCCCGCGACGGTCAGCGCCAGCGTGGTGCGGGACCAGGCCAGCGCCGTCCGCTCGGGCTGGGCGCCGCGGTCCCACAGGGTCATCGGGTGGCCAGCAGCGCGACGAGGAGGACCACGGCCCCGAACGCCAGCCCGTAGGACATCACCGGGGCCAGCGCGGGCAGCGGCAGCGTCTCCGCGCGCCGCAGCGCCCGTTCGGTGCGCAGCCAGCGGCGGAACGCCAGCGCCGCGACCAGCGCGCCGGTGGCCGAGAACCCGATCGCCAGCCCGTGCCGCAGCGCGGTGTCCATCAGATGGCCGCTCAGCGCCAGCCCGATCCCGCCCGCGATCAGGGCGAGCGCGGTCCGGATCCAGGCCAGGAACGTGCGCTCGTTCGCGAGCGTAAAGCGGGGGTCGGGATCGTCGCCCTCGGCCAGCAGGCGGTCGGTCCACCGGGCGCCGGGGGAGTCCGGGGGGTCGGCGGGGTCCGTCGCGGTCATGGGCGCATCACTTCACCAGGCTCGGCGGGGTGCCCGGCGAACACCGGTCACGAATCCTTATATTAGGCGATCCGCACGATTAGTGATTTTCCGGGATAGCGAGGATGAATTCCGACTCATTAGGCCGGAATTGTGGTGACGGTGTGGTCCCTGCCCGGCCACCCCCCTGGTCAGGCGGTGTCCGCCGGACAATTCACCGGTGGTCGCCCGGAATGTCCGTGCCCGGCCCGGCGCCGGTTCAGCCGTCGCCGAAGCGGCGGGCCGAGGCGTCCTCCTGGGCCAGCCGGTGCAACGCGGTGAGGACCTGCTCGTACAGCACGGTCGAGGCCAGCAGCGAGTGCACGGTGCGGCTGCGCGGGGCGCCGTCGGCGAGCCGGCCCATCTCGTGCTCGGCCATGTCGGAGGCGGCCCGCACGTAGGGGCGCAGGTCGGTCAGGGTGATCGGGAAGCCGAGCCGGCGCAGCGCCACGAAGGTCTGGGCGAGCAGGTCGCGGGCGGGCGCCCGGCCGGAGACCCGCCAGCCCAGCTCGCCGATCAGCGCGTCCACGTCCTCGCGCGCCGCGCGCCAGTGCGGATCGTCGGGCGGGACGACGTGCGGGCCGAGCGCGTGCTGGGTGGTGCCGAACAGCTCGTGCAGCCCGGCGTCCCGGTCCTCCACCGCCGCGATGATCTGCTGGATCGCCGACACCGGCAGCTCGCCGACGTCGCGCAGCGCGTTGATCAGCCGGAGCCGCTCCAGATGCCGCTCGTCGTAGTCCGATCGAGTGGAGCTGACCACAGAACCCTTGGCCAGCAGCCCTTCCCGGATGTAGAACTTGATCGTCTGGACCGTCAGGCCGCTGCGATCGCTCAGCTCTGAGATCTGCACCCAGCACCTCCTCGGCTGGATATTAACGCTAACCAGCCATGGGAAAGCGGCACAATCCAACGATCCCCGGGCACCCTTTCCCGGTCGCTCAGACCCGTGCCGTCAAGGGCAGGTCGGCGATGGAGGAACCGGCGCGCAGCGTGTACGGGACGGCCGGCGGACCGTCCAGCCCGATCCGGACGGTCGCGGTGCCGCCCGGCCCCGCCTCGGCGACGCCGAACCCCACCAGCCGGACCGGCGGGCCCTCCTCCGACGCGTAGCACTGGACGATCTCGCGCCCGGACCGGCCGCCGGTGTTGCGGACGGTGACCTCGGCCACCCCGCCCGCGACGGCCAGCGACTCGTACGCCCAGGTGGTGTAGCCGAGCCCGTGCCCGAACGGGTACGCGACGTCGTGCGGCGGGTAGTGCCGGTAGCCGATCGCGGTGCCCTCGGAGTACTCCAGCGTCCCGTCCGGGCCGGGGACCGGTGACAGGACGCCGGTGCCCGTCACCGGGAACGTGGTCGGCAGCCGTCCGCCCGGCTCGGCCGCGCCGGTGAGGACGTCGGCGATGGCCGCGCCGCCTTCCTGACCGGGCAGCCACGCCCACAGCACGGCGGCGGCCTCGTCCCGCCACGGCATCAGGACCGGCGCCCCGGCGTTGACCACCACGACCGTGCGCGGATTAACGGCCGCGACGGCCGAGACCAGCTCGTCCTGGCGGCCGGGAAGGGCGAGCGTGGTCCGGTCGAAGCCCTCGCTCTCCACCGCGTCGTTGGTCCCGACGACCACCACGGCCGCGTCGGCGCCGCGGGCGGCGGCCACGGCGGCGGCCAGCTCCTCGTCCTCGGTCAGGTGCGGCGCCCAGTGGCCGAGCCCGAGCGCGAGGGCCGGCCGGTCGGGCGCGCAGGCGAGGCGCAGCTCGACCGGGACGGCGCGGCCCGCCGCCAGGTCCACCTCCACGCGGTGCTCCGGCGGGCGCATCAGCGCCTCGACCAGGTCGCCGCCGCCCGGCGCGAGGGTGATCGCCGTGGTGTTCCCGCCGATCGTCAGCAGGAGCTCGCCCACCCCGGACGCCGCGAACGTGTGCGCGCCGTCCTCGGCCGGGGTCACCCGGGTGCGCGCCACGATCTCGCGGGTGCCGTCCGGGACGTCCTGGTAGAGGACGAATCGCGCTCCCGCCCGGCGTTCGGAGCGGAGCGGCGCCCCGTCCGCGCCGAGGAACTCCAGCCGCACGCCGGGCTCGCCCGTCTCCGGGTCGGTGGCCATGGCGAGCGGCAGCGGCGCGAGCCGTTCGTGCGGGTGGACGCCGGGACGGACGATGATCTCGGCATCGCCGAGCGCCTGGCGGAGCCCTTCCTCCGGGGTCACCACGTGGGCGGGGGTGACGTGCGCACTCCCGCCGCCCTGGGCGGCGAACCGCACCGCGTTCGGGCCGATGAGCGCGATCCTGCCGGGAGCGTTCAGCGGGAGCGCGCCGCCCTCGTTCCGCAGCAGCACCATCCCGCGCGAGGCCAGCTCGCGAAGCTGATCGCGGGCGTCGGCCGGGGTGGTCGCCGGGGGCGGCCCGGGGAAGCCGTCCAGCGCGCCCACGCGCGCCGCCAGCCGCAGGATCCGCAGCACCTTGTCGTCGATCAGCTCCGCGGCGACCCGGCCCTCCCGGACCGCCGCGGCGAGCCTGCCGCGCCACGGGCTGGTCGGCAGGCCCGGCATCTCCAGGTCCATGCCCGCGTTGGCGGCGGCCTCGGTGGACCGGATCGCGGTCCAGTCCGAGACCAGCACGCCGTCGAACCCCCAGCGCTCCTTGAGGACGCCGGTCAGCAGCGGCCGGTTCTCGGTCATCGTCGTGCCGTTGACACCGTTGTAGGCCGCCATGGCCGCCCACGCCCCGGCCCGGACGGCCTCCTCGAAGGGGCGCAGGTAAAGGCGATCCAGCGTCCGGTCGTCGATCCGCGCGTCGTAGGACATCCGCTCGGTCTCGGACTCGTTGCCGACCACGTGCTTGGCCGTGGCCGCCACCCCGGCCGACTGGACGCCCCGGACGAACGCGGCGCCGATCCGGGCGACGAGCAGCGGGTCCTCAGAGTAGTTCTCGAAATGCCGGCCGCCGAGCGGGGTCCGGTGCAGGTTGAGGGTGGGGGCGAGCTGGACGTGGACGCCCTTGTCGCGGGCCTGCGCGCCGTTCAGCCGTCCGGTCCGCTCGGCCGCCGCGGGGTCCCAGGTCGCGGCGAGCGCGGTCGGGTTCGGGAACAGCAGGCTCGTCTCGCGATCGTCCCAGCGCGTCCCGCGGACACCGTTCGGGCCGTCCGACAGCACCAGCCGCCTCAGCCCGATCCGGGGGATCGGGCGCAGCGTCCAGAAATCGGCGCCGGTCAGCAGGTCGGTCTTCTCGTCGAGGGTCAGCTCCGCCAGCCGCGCCCGCAGGCCGGATTCGTCGATGGTCATCGGACCTCCCATCCGACCTTGTGTCCGCGGACCGTGAATTTCATGCCAGGACGGTCAGGAGGCGGTGCGGCGCATGCCCTCGGAGACCTTCTCGGCGGCGGCCATCACCGGGCCCGCGTGCAGGCGGCCGGGGGAGCGGGTGAGGCGCTCCAGGGGGCCGGAGACGGAGACCGCGGCGATCACCCGTCCACCCGCGCCCCGTATCGGCGCCGACACCGACCCGACGCCCTGCTCCCGCTCGCCCACACTCTGCGCCCACCCGCGGCGCCGCACCGACGCGAGGGTGGTCGCCTCGAACTTGGCGCCGCGCAGGCCCCGGTGCATCCGGTCCGGCTCCTCCCAGGCGAGCAGGATCTGGGCGGCCGACCCGGCGGTCATCGGGAGCGCCGCGCCGACCGGGATGGTGTCGCGCAGGCCGCTGGTCCGCTCGGCCGCCGCCACGCACACCCGGACGTCGCCCTGGCGGCGGAAGAGCGAGGCGCTCTCGCCGGTCAGGTCGCGCAACTGCGCGAGAATCGGCTGGGCGATGGCGAGGAGGCGGTCCTCGCCCGCCGCCACCGCCAGCTCGGCCAGCCTCGGGCCGAGGATGAAACGGCCCTGCGTGTCGCGGTGCACGAGCCGGTGGTGCTCCAGTGCGACGGCGAGCCGGTGGGCCGTCGGGCGGGCCAGGGCGGTGGTCTGGACGAGCTGGGCGAGCGAGGCCGGACCGGCCTCCAGCGCGTTCAGGACCAGAACCGCTTTGTCAAGTACGCCGACTCCGCTAGAGTTGTCCATGTCTTGATATTGCCGTCTCGTAATTTGAGATGCAAGTCGAGGTGACCCGGACCACGGCGCACCGGCGCGCCGGAGACGACAAGGTGAGGTGGAGCGATGGGCCGCACAATGGCCGAGAAGGTGTACGACGCGCATGTCGTACGACGTGCCGAGGGTGAACCGGACCTCCTCTACATCGACCTGCACCTGGTCCACGAGGTGACCAGCCCGCAGGCGTTCGACGGCCTGCGGATGGCGGGCCGCCCGGTCCGGCGCCCGGACCTGACCATCGCGACCGAGGACCACAACGTCCCGACCACCGACCTGCTCAAGCCGATCGCCGACCCGGTGTCGCGCGCCCAGGTCGAGACGCTGCGCAAGAACTGCGCCGAGTTCGGCCTCCGCCTGCACCCGATGGGCGACGCCGGGCAGGGCATCGTGCACGTCATCGGCCCGCAGCTCGGGCTGACCCAGCCGGGCATGACGGTGGTCTGCGGCGACTCGCACACCTCCACCCACGGCGCGTTCGGCGCGCTGGCCTTCGGCATCGGAACCAGCGAGGTCGAGCACGTCCTGGCCACCCAGACGCTGACCCAGAACCGGCCGAAGACGATGGCCGTGACCGTGGACGGCGCGCTGCCCGCGGGCGTCACCGCCAAGGACCTGATCCTCGCGATCATCGCGCGGATCGGTACCGGCGGCGGCCAGGGACACGTGATCGAGTACCGCGGCGAGGCGATCCGGTCGCTGTCGATGGAAGGCCGCATGACGGTCTGCAACATGTCCATCGAGGCCGGCGCCCGCGCGGGCCTGATCGCCCCGGACGAGACCACCTTCGAGTACCTCAAGGGGCGCGAGCACGCGCCCGCGGGAGTGGACTGGGACAGGGCCGTCGAGTACTGGACGTCCCTGCGCACCGACGACGACGCGGTCTTCGACCGGGAGGTCGTGATCGACGCGGCCGAGCTGACCCCGTTCGTCACCTGGGGCACCAACCCCGGCCAGGGGCTGCCGCTCGGCGCCTCGGTGCCCGACCCGGCCTCCTACGACGACCCGGCCGCCCGGCAGAACGCCGAGCGGGCGCTGGAGTACATGGGCCTGACCGCCGGCACCCCGCTGCGCGAGATCGCCGTCGACACCGTCTTCGTCGGCTCCTGCACCAACGGCCGCATCGAGGACCTGCGCGCCGTCGCGGACGTGCTGGCCGGCCGCCGGGTCGCGGACGGCGTCCGCATGCTGGTCGTGCCCGGCTCGATGGAGGTCAAGAAGAAGGCCGAGGAGGAGGGGCTGGACGAGGTCATCTCCGCCGCCGGCGCCGAATGGCGCGAGGCGGGCTGCTCGATGTGCCTGGCGATGAACCCCGACAAGCTCACGCCCGGGGAGCGCAGCGCCTCGACCTCCAACCGCAACTTCGAGGGCCGGCAGGGACCGGGCGGGCGCACCCACCTGGTGTCGCCCGCCGTAGCCGCCGCCACCGCCGTGACCGGGCGCCTGGCTGCGCCCCTAGACCTCGGCGCAGCCGCCGGGGGGTCTGGGGGGTCGTCCCCCCAGAACGAGACCGATCTGTAAAGGGACGAGCCGAATGGAAGCGTTCACCACCTACACCGGGCGCGCGGTCCCGCTGCGCCGCAGCAACGTCGACACCGACCAGATCATCCCGGCGGTCTGGCTGAAGCAGGTCAGCCGCACCGGCTTCGACAAGGGCCTGTTCTCGGCCTGGCGCGAGGACCCGGACTTCGTGCTCAACCAGCCGCAGTACCAGGGCGCGGGAATCCTGGTCGCCGGGCCCGACTTCGGCACCGGCTCGTCCCGCGAGCACGCGGTCTGGGCGCTCCAGCAGTACGGCTTCCGGGTCGTCATCGCGCCGCGCTTCGGCGACATCTTCCGCAACAACGCCACCAAGATGGGGCTGCTGCCGGTCGTCCTGCCCGCCGAGACCGTCGAGGCGCTCCAGGCCGGGGCCGAGCGGGACCCGGCCGCCGAGCTCACCGTCGACCTGGAGGCGCGCGAGGTCCGCGGCGCGGACGGAACCGGTCTCGCCGCCCCGTTCGAGATCGACGACTACACCCGCTGGCGGCTCCTGGAGGGCCTGGACGACATCGGACTGACCCTGCGCCACGCCGATCGCGTCGGCGAATTCGAGAAGGCCCGGCCGGCCTGGCTGCCGGTCACCGCCTGATCCCGCCGCACGGCGGGCGGGGTCGCCCCCGCCCGCCCCGGGCGGTGTCCGCGCCCGCGTCCCGAGCCCGTCCGGGACGGCCCGCCCCGGCCGTCCCGGACGGGTGCCGGCGTGCCGGCCCCGGGACGACGCGCCCGGCCGCGGACCCCCCGGATGAACGGCCGTTCCACCGCACAGAGGACAATTCCCGGGTGCGGAGACACGCTCGAACCGTTTGGGGGCGCCAGTGAGCCCGGTCCCGTGGACCCGACCCGAGTGGGACGACCCCGCCCTGACGCTCCTCGCGGAGCAGTTGCGGGACGCCCACCGGCTCGTCGCGCCGCTGCCGGCGGAGACCCGGCAGCGGCTCATCAGGCACCTCTTGGCGATCACCGATCTCGCCAAGAGGGACTCCGACCTGGCCGCGCGCAGGCTGGAGACCTTCCTGGCCGATTTCCGCGACGCCCCCGGGCCCCGGTAACGTGCGAGTGGCCGGATCCGGTCCGGCTGCCCGGCGAGACGGGGGCGAGACCGACATAAACGCCAGCGACACGGCAACTCTTGTGTTCAGGTGATTGTGTACATGGAGAGGCTCCCTTAGTTTCGTTCGGGCAAGGGGGGAACTAGAGGAGTAACCCATGAACAAGCGTGAGCTGGTCGACGCCATCTCTGACCGGCTGGGCAGCAAGAAGGCCGCAGCCGAGGCCGTCGACGCCATCCTGGAGACCATCCAGACCACCGTCGCCAAGGGCGACAAGGTCGCGATCACCGGGTTCGGATCGTTCGAGAAGGCCGACCGGCCTGCCCGTACGGCCCGTAACCCCGCAACGGGCAAGACCATCCAGGTCCCCGCGACGTCCGTGCCGAAGTTCAAGGCCGGTGCGGACTTCAAGAACCTGGTGGCCGGGAAGAAGTAACCTGCCACGACAGCGCCTGGGACCGTTCCGAAACGGACCCGGGCGCTGTCGCGTTCACGGATGTACCGCATTCCGGCGGCGCCGGTCGGCAGGTCGGCCGGTCGGCCGGTCAGGCGGTCAGGCGGTCAGGCGGGCGGGGACGGGGGCAGCGGGAACGTCGACAGGGTGATGGCCGACACCCGGCCGCCGCCGTCGAGCGCCAGATTGACCCGCTGGCCGAAGCGCAGCAGGCGCAGGCCCCCCGCCGCGAACGCCGCGCCGTCGAAGGCCAGCTCGGTCCCGTCGTCGAGCAGCACGCTCCCCGAGCGCGTCCCGGCGTCGTAAGCGCGCACTGTCGCCTGCATGCGAGCAGCCTATCCGCCGCCCCACCGCACCGCCGCCCGGCCGTGGCACCGACGCCCGGCCTGCGGCTCCCAGCCCCCTCATCTCCCGGACTTCCGGTCAGGCGGGGGCGCGCAGGGCGGGGAGCAGTGCGGCGACGCCGGCCGTCCGCGGGCCGGTGCCGAGCGCCAGGGCGGCCTTCAGATCGTCCAGGGTGTCGACGTCACGACGTACGCTGTCGATATCGCGGAGCAACAGCTCCCGTGCGCCGCGGGCGCGGTGCGCGGCGCGCGAGTCGCCGCCGAACGCGGGCGAGAACGGCACGCCCGGACGGGCCGTGTAAAGGGTCGTGCCGATGCCCAGCGCGTCCGGCACGAACGCCTCGGGCGCCTCCGCCGCCGCCTCCAGCACGCGGTCCAGCTCGCCGGGTCGCAGCGCGGGGAGATCGGCCGACAGCGCCCCCACGCCCGCGCCGGGGAACGCCTCCCGGCCGCGTCCCGCCCCGTACACCAGGGCCGGGTTGAGACCGGAATCGGGCTCGTCGGGCACGATCCGGGCGCCCAGGGCGGCCAGCTCGGCCGCCGGAAGGGGATCGTCTGTGACCACGATCACATCGCGGACGCGCGCGGAGCGCAGCGCCGCGGCGACCGTGTCGGTGGCGACCGCGAGGGCGAGGGCCTCACGGTGCGGGCCCGCCGCCCCGGACATGCGGGTCTTCGCTCGCGCGAGCACCTTGACGGGCACGACGAGGGACCACTGGAGATGGGGCGCGCCGCCCCCTGCTGTAGACATGGCAACTCGACACTATGCGCACGCAACCGCGACACTTGAGGACACCCCGCGTTCACGCGGGGGACCGACAGGCAAGGAGGGGACGGGCATGGGCCACGGCTATTCGCCGGCCTGGCGGAAGCTCACGATCGTCATCCTGCGCCCGCTGCTGCACGGCCTGCTGCGGCGGGACTGGCGGGGCCGCGGGAACGTGCCCGGGACCGGCGGCGTGATCATCGCCGCCAACCACATCTCCGAGTCCGACCCGCTGGCGCTGGCCCACTTCGTGTTCGAGGCCGGCCGCTACCCGGTCTACCTGGCCAAGTCGACGCTCTTCGACGTCGGGATCCTCCGCGGCGTGCTGCGCGGCACCGGCCAGATCCCCGTCCACCGCGACAGCGCCGACGCCGCGAACGCGCTCCGCGACGTCGAGCAGGCCCTGCTCGACGGCGAGTGCCTGATGTTCTACCCCGAGGGCAGTTGCACCCGCGACCCCGAGCTGTGGCCGATGACCGGGCAGACCGGGGTGGCGCGGACGGCCCTGAAGACCGGCGCGAAGGTCGTCCCGGTCGCGAACTGGGGCGCGCACGAACTGCTGCCGTACAAGAAGGCCGAGCAGCGCGGGCTGGCCGGGAGCCTGAAGAAGGGCTTCCACCCGTTCCCGCGCAAGACCATGAAGGTGATCGCCGGCCCGCCGGTCGACCTGTCGCCCTACGCCGGCCTGCCGCTCACCAAGGAGACGCTGCACGCCGCGACCGAGGACATCATGCGCGAGATCACCGCGCTGCTCGGCGAGCTGCGCGGCGAGGAGCCCCCGGGCCGGGCCTTCGACCACCACAAGGTCCTGGAGGAGCGCCGCAGGGCCCTGGCCGCCGAGAGCCCCGCGCCGGCCGCCGCCGAGACCGTCCGGGCCCAGGCCGAGCCCGCCTGCGAGCCCGCCGCCAAGCCCGTGCCCGGGCCCGCGTCCGACCCTGAGCCTGAGGCCGGGGCGAAGGGGAGTGCCGCCTCGTGACCTTCCGTACCGCGGTGATGGGCTCGGGGTCCTGGGGCACCACCTTCGCCAAGATGCTGCGCGACGCGGGCGGCGAGGTCACCCTGTGGGGCCGCCGTCCCGAGGTGGTCGAGGCGATCAACGAGCGGCGCGAGAACCCCGACTACCTGCCCGGCGTCGTCCTGCCCGAGGGGATCCGCGCCACGCTCGACCCGGCCGAGGCGCTCGCCGGCGCCGATTTCGTCGCGCTGGCCGTGCCCGCCCAGACGCTGCGGCAGAACCTGTCCGGCTGGACGGAGCTGCTGCCCCCGGACGCGGTGCTGGTCAGCCTGATGAAGGGCATCGAGCTCGGCACCACCCGGCGGATGTCGGAGGTGATCGTGGAGGTCGCGGGCGTCCCCGCGGAACGGGTGGCGGCGTTCTGCGGCCCGAACCTGGCCCGTGAGATCGCCACCGGCGAGCCCGGCGCGGCCGTCGCCGCGTGCGTCGACGAGCGCACCGCGCAGCGGCTCCAGGCCGCCACCATGACCCCCTACTTCCGCGTCTACACCTCCACCGACGTGATCGGCTGCGAGGTGGGCGGCGCGGTGAAGAACATCGTCGCGCTGTGCGTGGGGATGGCGGCCGGCCTCGGCTTCGGCGCCAGTACCCAAGCGCTGCTGATGACCCGGGGGCTCGCCGAGATCGCCCGGCTGGGCGCCGCGCTCGGCGCCGACGAGCACACCTTCGCCGGGCTGGCCGGGATGGGAGACCTGGTCGGCACGTGCATCTCGCCGCTGTCGCGCAACCGCACCTTCGGCGAGAACCTGGGCCGCGGGATGACCCTCGACCAGGTGATCACCGTCACCCGGCAGACGGCCGAGGGGGTCAAGTCCTCCGAGGCGGTGCATGAGCTGGCCCGCAAGCACAACGTGGAGATGCCGATCACCGAGGCGGTCGTCGCGGTGCTGTACGGCGGCATGCCGATCAAGGAGGCGGCCGTCTCGCTCATCTCCCGGTCGCCGAAGCCCGAGCGCTACGGGGTCTGAGCGCTGCGGGTCCGACCGGCGGCGCGGCCCGCTCGTGGCCGGTCCGGGCTGATCACCGGTAAGGTCGGGCATCATGTCCCAGGTATCTTCCAAGATCCGTGTGGCCGTGGTCTTCGGCGGGCGCAGCTCCGAGCACGCCATCTCGTGCGTGACCGCCGGCGCCTTCATGGCCGCCATCGACCGGGACCGCTACGAGGTGGTGCCGATCGGCATCACCCGCGACGGCCGGTGGGTGCTCGCCTCCGGCGCGCAGCGCCTGGCGATCGAGGACGGCGCGCTGCCCGAGGTCGACGGCTCCGGCCACGCGCTGGCCCTCCCGTTCGACCCGTCCGCCGGCGGCCTGATGGTGGTCGAGCCCGGCCAGGTGCCGCGCGCCCTCGGCGACGTCGACGTGGTCCTGCCGCTGCTGCACGGCCCGTACGGCGAGGACGGCACCATCCAGGGCCTCCTGGAGCTGGCCGGCGTCCGCTACGTGGGCGCCGGGGTGCTGGCGAGCGCGGTCGGCATGGACAAGGGCTTCATGAAGCTGGTCTGGCAGGCGCAGGGGCTGCCGGTCGGCCCGTACGTCATGATCGGCGACCGGGAGTGGCGGCGCGAGCGCAAGCGCAAGCTCGACGAGGTCGCCGAGCTCGGCCTGCCGGTGTTCGTCAAGCCCGCGCGGGCCGGGTCGAGCATGGGCATCACCCGGGTCGCCGCCGAGGACGAGCTGGAGGCCGCGATCGAGGCGGCCCGCGAGCACGACCCGAAGGTGATCGTGGAGGCCGCGATCGTCGGCCGCGAGATCGAGTGCGGCGTGCTGGAGGGACGCGACGACGCCCCCACCGAGGCCGGCCCGCCGGCCGAGGTGCTGATGGCCGGCGACCACGACTTCTACGACTTCGAGAGCAAGTACCTCGACGCCTCGCTGCGGCTGTCGATCCCGCCCGACCTGCCGGCCGAGGCGATCGAGGAGGTCCAGCGGCTCGCGGCGCGGGCGTTCGACGCGCTCGACTGCGAGGGGCTGGCCCGGGTCGACTTCTTCTACACCCCGGACGGGCGCTGGATCCTCAACGAGATCAACACCATGCCGGGCTGCACCCCGACCTCGGCGTTCCCGCAGATGTGGGCGGCCGGCGGCCTCGACTACCCGGCGCTCGTCGACCGCCTCATACAGACCGCCCTGACCCGCCCCACCGGCCTTCGCTGACCGTGCCGCCCCCCGCCCCCGGCGGAGGGGCGGCGGGTCAGCCGGCGGTGAAGGGGAGCCAGGCGCCTTGGCCCAGGGAGGCGGCGTCGGTGGCGCGGGCGCCCGCGTCGGAGAACGTCCAGAGGGTGCCGCCGACGAGCAGTGAGCGGCGGATCGAGCCCGCGTAGTCGTTCCCCGGATGCTCGACGCTCCCGAGCCGGCGCACGCCGCCGCCGTCGACCTTGAGGACCAGCGCCTCGCTCGCCCCGGTGGCGCCGCGCGTCACCGGCACGACCGTCAGGCCGGTCCGCGGCCAGTAGAGGAACGCGTGCGGGTCGAACTCGGCCTGGGCCGACGAGCCGGGCAGCTTGAACGCGCCGACGCGGCGCGGGGCCGCGCTCACGTCGAACAGCGACACCTGCGTGCCCCGGACGCGTCCGGACGGGCCGGCGTCCTGGCCGACGCCGAGCAGCCGCCCGTCCGCCATCGGGTGCAGGTACGCCGAGTAGCCGCTGATCTTCAGTTCGCCGCTGACCCGCGGCCGGGCCGGGTTCCTGAGGTCGACCACGTACAGCGGGTCGACCTGCCGGAACGTCACCACGTACGCCGCCGGGCCGAGGAACCGGACCGCGTAGATCCGCTCGCCCCTGCCCAGCCCGCCGATCTCGCCCGCGAGGTCGAGCCGCGCGCCGTGCTGCGCGAGCACGCGCACGGCGCTCTCGGAGCGCGGCGGCGAGGGCGCGGCCGTGGCGGCCGGCCGCTCCAGGTCCCGGCGGACGCCGGCGGACACCGGGGTGGTCGTCGTCGCGATGCGCAGGTTCCCGCCGTACTCCGACATCGAGTACTGGTTCAGCAAGGACCCGGCGACCGAGCCGGACGCCGCGTAGCGGGGCCGTCCCGGGCCGCGGATCTCGAACTTGTGCACGTCGGTGCGCTCCGCCGCGACCGGCCTCACCTCCGGCGGACGGTCCGGGCGCGGCGGGACCGGGGGAGTACCGGTGATGTAGAGGCTCGACCCGGTGCCGTACACCGTCCGGCCGTCGGCGGCGACGCTCACCGGCGCCGGGTCGCCGAGGCCGCGGGCCAGGTCGAGCGTCAGCACGGTGAGCATCGTGGCGCCGGTGTAGGACGCGGGACGGCTGACCTGCTCGCACGGCACCGTGTACGTCTTGGCGGTCCCGCTCGGGCCGCTCACCTGGAAGGTGGGCAGCCACGCGTCGAGCGGGGCGTCGCGGACGGTCTCGCGGTTGCGTTCGACGGCCGCCCGCCCGGGGGCCCGGCCGCCGGGCGGGACGGGGAACCTGATCTGCGGGGCCGACTGGACCACCACGCGCGCCACGCTGCCGGTCTGGCGGGCGTCGACGTAGGTCGACCGGGTGGACATCGTGCCGGCGACCTTCGGGGTTCCGGCGAGGTCGACCAGCGTCAGCCGGGTCCGCGGCGCGGCGGGGACGGGCATGGCGCCGTCGTCCGGGCCGCGCGTCATGACCGGGTTCTCCGGGGAGAGCACCAGGGCGCGGTCGCCGCTGAGCAGGAGCTGGGCGTTGCCGCCGCCGCCCGGCCCGAGCCGGGTCCGGTCCGGCAGGTCCAGGGTGCCGGTGACCTTGCGGCTCGCGGCGTCGACCACTTGGAGGCGGCGGCCCGCGAGCGCGACGATCCGGCGGCCGTCGGTCTTGACCAGGTCGGGCTCGTCGGCGTCCGGCTCGTGGGTGTTGGTGCCCGAGTGCGACGCGGCGGCGTCCTGTTCGGCGGGCGCGGCCTGTGCGTCCGGCGCGTTCGGGGCCATGGCCTTGGACCTGGCCATGCCGCCGTCCAGGGTCGCGCCGTAGGGGGTCGCGCCGTCCAGCCCGTACGGGCCGACCCGCTGGGACGTCGCCGTGCGCAGGCCGCCGAGCAGGGAGTCGCAGTCGTCATAGGCGACCAGCCGCATCGGGGGAGCGGTGGTCTCGGCGTCGCCGCCGGACCCGGAGCAGCCGGCCAGCAGCAGCACCGCGGCCGGGGCGAGGGGAGTGAGGATGCGGGGGCGCATTGGGCTTGGACGTTCCGGCGGGGAGACCCGTTCCCGGCCTCCGGCGATTTCCCGGCGATCGTCGCCCAGGCTGTCGGGCCGGGGACCCGCACTTCCCGCCGAGCGCGGCCGACGACTGCCGCGAGGCGGCGATGACCGGCTGGATCGACCTGCGGGTCACCCGTCCCGGCCGGGTTCCTTCTCCGCCTCCTCGGTCTCCCGCGCCTTCCCGGCCGTCTGCTTCTCGTGCTTGGCGATCAGGGTGTCGATCTGGACGCTGAGCCGGGAGCCGAGCGGCCAGCCGACGTAGTGGGTCAGGAAGATCGCGGTCTCGCGCAGCTCGGCCGGGGACAGCTCGCCGTTGGCGAGGGCCGCCGGGATCTGGATGTCCAGCACGTCGTTGAGGCCCTGCCCGGCCAGCATCCCGATGATCAGCAGCCGGCGATCCCGCAGGCTGAGGCCCTCCCGGGTCCAGATGTCGCCGAACAGGTGGTCCACGGTGATGCCGAAGAAGTCGCCGGGGGCGTCGCCGATCTCCCAGCCGTACACCTGGCGCATCATGTCCAGGCCGCGCGCGCGGCGGTCATCCATGCGGGTCCTCCTCGTCCGGGCCGAGCCCGAGGCCGGCGGCGAAGCGGTCGAGCGCGAGGCGGGCGAACGGGGCGTCCACGCCGAGCTCGCCGGCGAGTTCGAGGGCGAGCGCGAGGTCCTTCTCCCCGAGGTCGCGGACGTGCCGCAGGACGCCGATCAGGTCGTCGCCCGGTTCCAGCGGAGCGGTGCTGCCGCGCAGCATGATCGACCCGGCGCCGCCGGTGATGGCGTCGGTGTGCCGGACGACCCGGGCCAGCTTGCGCAGCGACACCCCGGACGCCTCGGCCAGCCGCTGCGCCTCCGCGGCGGCGGAGAACGCGGCGAAGTGCAGCAGGTTGCGGGCCAGTTTGGTGCGGGTGCCGGCGCCCGCCGGCCCCATGTGCAGGACGAGGTCCGCCCACGCGCCGAACGGCTCGCGGCAGCGCTCGAACGCCTCGTCCGTGCCGCCGACCATGACCGCGAGGGTGCCCGCGGTCGCGCCCATGAACCCGCCGCTGACCGGGGCGTCGACCACCTCGATGCCGTACGGGCGGGCGCGTTCGGCGAGGTCC
The DNA here is from genome assembly GCF_030283145.1 of Actinomadura xylanilytica. Lineage (GTDB taxonomy): Bacteria > Actinomycetota > Actinomycetes > Streptosporangiales > Streptosporangiaceae > Spirillospora > Spirillospora xylanilytica. Next base: position 1,271,388 of record NZ_JASNWE010000001.1, on the reverse strand, counting down.
TCGGCCGTCCCGGCGCGGATGGTGGAGTGGATCGCCAGCACGGTGCCGGGACGGGCCGAGGCGAGCACCTCGGCGGCGACCTCGCGCACCTGGGCGTCGTCGCGGACCATCACCGACACCAGGTCGGCGTGCGCGGCGGCCTCGGCCACGCTCCGCGCGGCGCGGGCGCCCGCCTCGACCAGCGGCGCGACCGCCTCGGCGCGGGTGTCGTGGACGACCAGGCCGCGTCCGGTGAGGTGCCCGGCCATCGGCGCGCCCATCTGCCCGAGCCCGATGAACGCCCCGGTCATGACCGGAACACCTCGCCGCCGTCGACGTTGACGATCTGCCCGGTGACCCAGCCCGCCGCGTCCGAGAGCAGGAACAGGCACATCCCGACCAGGTCGTCCGGGGTGCCCATCCGCTTGACCGCCATCCGGTCGCGGACGATCTTCTGCGACATGTCGCCGGGAACCACGGCGCGGTTGGCCTCGGTGTCGATCGGGCCGGGCGCGATCGCGTTCACCCGGATGTTCATGCCGCCGAGCTCGTGCGCGAGCTGCTGGGTGAGGCCGTTGACGCCGACCTTGGCCAGCCCGTAGAAGCCGGAGTACTGCCAGGCGGCGGTGGACGACTGGTTGACGATGGAGCCGCCGCCGCGCGCCCGCATGTGCGGGTGGACGGCCCGAGCGCACAGCAGCGCGCCGTCCATGTTCACCGCCATGAACCGCTTGTAGTAGTCCCAGTCGACGGTGAACAGGAAGTCCAGCTTCATCGTGCCGAAGATCGCGGCGTTGTTGACCAGGTGGTCGATGCCGCCGAAGCGGTCCACCGCGGCCGACGCCATCGCCTCCACCGACGCGGGGTCGGACACGTCGGTCCGGACGAACAGCCCCTTGATGTCGGCGGCGACCGCCTCGCCGCGCCCGTCCACGTCCGCGACGACCACCGAGGCGCCCTCGGCGGCCAGTGCCCGCGCGTAGGCCTCGCCGATCCCGCCGGCCGCGCCGGTGACGATCGCGACCCTGTCCTCGAACCTGCCGTTCATGAGACTCCCTCGGCGATCGCCTTGGTCTCCAGATACTCCTCGAACCCGGCCACGCCCATCTCGCGGCCGATGCCCGACTGCTTGTAGCCGCCGAACGGGACGTCCGGGCCGAACCAGACGCCGCCGTTCACGCTGACCGTGCCGGTGCGCAGCCGCGCCGCGACCGCGCGGGCCCGCTCCGCGCCGCCGTGCACCGCGCCCGACAGCCCGTACGGGGAGTCGTTGGCGATGCGGACCGCGTCGTCGTCGCCGTCGTGCGGCAAGATCACCAGGACCGGGCCGAAGATCTCCTCGCGGGCCGCGCGGGCGTCGGCGGCCAGCCCGGTGACCAGGGTCGGCTCGATCCAGAAGCCCCGGTCGCGGCCCGCCGGACGGCCGCCGCCGCAGGCGAACTCGCCGCCCTCCTCCCGCGCGAGCCGCAGGTAGTCCTCGATCCGGTCGCGCTGGCGGGCCGAGATGACCGGCCCGCAGATCGTCCCCTCGTCGGACGGGTCGCCGGGCCCGAGCCTGTGCAGCGTCCGGGCGGTGCTCTGGGCCGCCTCGTCGTGGCGGGCGCGGGGGACCAGCAGCCGGGTGGTGATCGCGCAGCCCTGGCCCGCGTGCGTCACCGCCGCGAACGCCGCGTAGGAGCACGCGGCGCGCAGGTCGGCGTCGTCCAGCACGATGAAGGCCGACTTGCCGCCGAGCTCCAGGAACACCTTCTTGAGCGTCCCCGCGGCGGTGGCCATCACCTCGCGGCCGGTCGCGGTCGATCCGGTGAACGAGACCAGGTCGACGCGCGGGTCCTCGGCGAGCTGCGCGCCGAGGGCGTGGTCGGAGGAGGTGACGACGTTGACCACGCCGGGCGGGATGTCGGTCTCTTCGGCGATCAGCGTGCCGAGCACCGCGGCGCACCAGGGCGTGTCGGGCGCGGGCTTGAGGACGACGGTGTTGCCGGCCGCGAGCGCCGGGCCGAGCTTGGCCAGGTTGATCTGGTGCGGGAAGTTCCACGGGGTGATCGCGCCGACCACCCCGACCGGCTCCCGGCGGACCCGGCGGTGGCTCGGCATGCCCATCGGCTCGGCGCGGCCGAGGTCGGTCTCCCACGCGTAGCCCTCGGCGAGGCCGGCGAACCAGCCGAGGGCCTCCACGGGCCCGTCGAGCTGGGCGCCGTAGGTCAGGAAGCGCGGGGCGCCCGCCTCCTTGATCGTGAGCTCGCGCAGCTCGCCGGCGTGCCGGGCCATGGCCTCGCCGAGCTGCCGCAGGCAGCGCACCCGCAGCGCGAGGTCGGTGGACCAGGCCGAGGTGTCGAACGCCCGGCGGGCGGCGCCGACGGCCGCGTCCATGTCGGCGGCGGTGGCGTCGGCGGCGGCGCCGAGCACCTCGCCGGTCGCCGGGTCGAGTGTCGCGAACGTTCCGCCGGAGCCGGGGGCGGTCCGTCCGTCCAGGAGGAGGGGGGAAGGATCGGCAAACAAGCGATCGGTTGTTCTGGACACCTGTCCAGACTACAGTTCAGGGCATGACGGAACGCAAGCCCCGCGCGGACTATTCAGGCGACTTCGATCCCGACTTCCGCTTCGAGGACCTCGGCAGGGAGGCGCTGGTCCGGCTCGTCCGGGAGTACGCGCTGATCGTCCACCTGCTCGACCGCTCCGCCCTCATCACGGTCGGGATGCGCTACGGCCAGCAGGCCGTGGAGGAGATCGCGATCGAGGAGTGGAAGGGCGCGAGCCCGATCTACACCGAGCGGGTCCGCGCCATCATGGGCATCGAGGGCGACGGCGTCTCGGCCATCTTCAAGCTTCTCCAGCTCGATCCCGGATTCGCCCAGCACTATATGGACGTGGAGTTCGAGCTGGTCTCGGAGTCGCACGGGTTCTTCCAGCTCCGCTCCTGCGGCGCGCTGCTGGACGTCGAGCCGTTCGGGGAGCGCTCGATCAAGGGGATGTGCCACACCATCGAGGACGGCACGTTCGACATCACCGCGCAGGCGGTCAATCCCAAGGCCCGCGTCCGGCCGGTGCACCGCCCGCCCCGCGTCCCGGCGGGGCGGGTGCCGCACTGCCGCTGGGAGGTGATCATCGACGACGACACCGAGGTGCTGCCGGAGGCCGAGATCACCGCGCTGACCCGCGGCACCACCGCCGCGGGCTTCGCCTTCCCGCCGATGCGCGACGGCACCCCGCACCTCCCGGGCGGGCCGCCGGACGGGTGACCAGGCTCACCGGCCGCCGGTGTTGTCGGCCGGCGGCCCCGCGGGGTACTTTCTGGACGGATCGTCAATAGGGTGTCCGCGCCGGTCCGGAGTCCCGAGGGGGAAGGCCCATGCCCGTTCAGCTCGCCGAGCCCGAGAACCTCGTCCTTCAGGCCCGGGACGTGCGGTTCGACTGGACGCGGCTGCCACTGCACTGGATCCCCGGCGATCCGGTGGCCACGCACCTGATCAACGTGCTGCACCTGCTGCTGCCGGCCGGCGAGGAGTGGTTCGTCCGGGTCTTCAAGCAGGCCGTCCCGCACATCCGGGACGACGGGCTGCGCGAGGACGTGCTCGGCTTCATCGGCCAGGAGGCGGTGCACGCCGCGTCCCACGACGGGGTGCTCGACCACTTCGTCCAGCAGGGGCTGGACGTGCGGCCGTTCGTCCGGCAGGTCGAGTTCGTCTTCGAGGGGCTCCTCGGCGACCGCGGCCTGACCGGCGACCGGGGCCGGGCGTGGCTGTACGAGCGCGTCTGCATCATCGCGGCCATCGAGCACTTCACCGGCGTGCTCGGCGACTGGATCCTCAACGCGGAGGCGCTGGACGAGGCGGGCGCCGACCCGACGATGATGGACCTGCTGCGCTGGCACGGCGCCGAGGAGGTCGAGCACCGGCACGTGGCGCACGACCTCTACATGCACCTCGACGGCGGCTACGCCGCCCGGCTGCGCGCGATGGGCGAGACGGTCACCATGCTGCTGACGCTGTGGCATCGCGGGCACCGCTTCCTGATGGCCCGCGACCCGCTCGTCCGGGGACGGGTCAAGGGCGGCCTGCACCACCTGCGCCGCACCGGCCCGGCGGGGCTCACCCCGGACGGGCGCATGGTCGGCGCCTCGGTGCGGCGCTACCTCCGGCGGTCCTACAGCCCGCTGAACGAGGGCTCGACCAGCCAGGCGCTCGCCTACCTGGCCGCGTCGCCGGCCGCCCAGGCGGCGCGGCGGTGAGCGGCTCGATCCCGCCCGACCTGCGCGGGCGCCGGGCCCGCGACCCGTTCCTGGTGGCCGTCAGCACGCTGTTCACCGGCGTCCAGCGGGTCCGCTCGCTGCGCGCCCCCGTCGTGCCGCGGGCCCGGCCGGTCGACCGGACGCTGCGGCTGGTCGTCCAGGAGGTGCGGCGCGAGGCCGCGGACGTGGTCGCCCTCCGGCTCGCCGCGCCGGACGGCCGGGTGCTGCCCGGCTGGCAGCCCGGCTCCCATCTGGATGTGCTGCTCCCGTCCGGGCGCCGCCGCCAGTACTCACTGTGCGGGGACCCCGGCGACCGGCGGACGTACCGGATCGCGGTGCGGCTGCTGCCGGACGGCGCGGGCGGCTCGGCCGAGGCGCACCGGCTGAGCGAGGGCGCGGAGGTGCCGGTGCTGGCGCCGCGCAACGCCTTCCCGTTCCTGGCCCGCGACCGGTACCTGTTCATCGCGGGCGGCATCGGCATCACCCCGATCCTGCCGATGGTCCAGGCCGCCGACCGGCTCGGCGCCGACTGGCGGCTGGTCTACACCGGCCGCACCCGCGCGTCCCTGCCGTTCCTGGACGACCTCGCCGCCCTGCCGTCCGGCCGCGTGCGGATCCGCGCCGACGACGAGCACGGCGTGCCGGACGGCGCCGGGCTGCTGCGGGGCGCGGCGGCGGACGCCGCGGTCTACTGCTGCGGACCCGCGCCGATGATCGACGGCGTGCGCGCCGCGTTCGCCCCGGGCGGCGGCGCCACCCTGCACTACGAGCGGTTCGCGCCCGCGCCCATCGTGGACGGCGTGCCGTTCGAGGTGGTGCTCGGACGCGGCGGCCCCGCGCTCGCCGTCCCCGCGGACCGCTCCGCGCTCGACGTGATCAGGGAGCGGCGGCCCGACGTGGCGTACTCCTGCCGGCAGGGCTTCTGCGGCACCTGCCGCGTCGGGGTGCTGGACGGCGACGTCGACCAGCGCGCCGCCTCCGACCAGGGCGACGGCTCCATGCTGATCTGCGTCTCGCGCGGCAAGGGCGGACGGCTGACGCTCGACCTGTGAGCCCGGCCGGAGGTCTGTCCGACGGATGCGCGACGTGCCGCGATTAATCCGTTGCGTCCGCTGTCGCCGGGATGGCAGTGTCGAGCACGTCAGCCCGGCAGGGCGGCACCAGAGCTGGAGAGGAGGAACCGGTCATGACCATGGAGCAGCTTCGTTATCGACTGCCCGGGGCGCCACTCGCCCGTCACGGCCGGTATCCCGCCTCTTAAGGTCCCGGTCGCGCCGATCAGAGTGACGCCTTCCTCGATCCGCGCGGTTCTACCCCAATCGGCAGAGGGACCACTTTCAGGAAGTGGATGTTCCGGGTTCGAATCCCGGGAGCCGCACGACGCCCCCGTAGTCCAACGGCAGAGACGGCAGCATGAGGTGCTGTGCGATGCAGGTTCGAATCCTGCCGGGGGTACCGGGTGGTCCCGAGGGGCCGCCGGAGGGGCGGCGCCGACGCGGGAGAGTCGGGCCTGGCTGTAACCCGGGCGCCTCGTGCTGAGTGGGTTCGAATCCCACCCGCCCCACCACCTCGTATCAGGATGAATACGGAACAAGCGGTCACGATCTTGGCTAAGGTGCTGCCCGGAATGGGTGAGGCGAGCATCTGGAGGGATCGTGCAGTTTCCTGAGGTCGGCCGGCGTGATTTCGCCAAGCTGCTGGGCGTGGGCGGGCTGGCGGTGGCGGCGCCGTCGCTGCTCACCGGATGCTCGGAGGGGGCGGCGACCGCCGGCCGCGTCGCGGCGGCGCGCACCTGGCGGGTGGCGGGCGCGGCGGGCACCGGCCTCGGCGGCTTCGACACCGCGATCAAGAAGCTGATGCAGGCGCGGAACATCTCCTGCGGCTCGCTCGCGGTGATGCGCAAGGGCAGGCTGATCCACGCGCGCGGCTACACCTGGAGCGACGACGCCGCGCTGAGCGTCCAGCCCACCTCGCTGTTCCGGCTCGGCAGCCTCAGCAAGGCCGTCACCGCGACCGCCGTGATGCGGCTCGTCCAGGACGGGAGGCTCAGCCTGTCGACGCCGGTCACCAAGCTGGTCGACATGACGCCGCCGCCGGGGATGACCGCCGACCCGCGCCTGTCGAGCATCACCGTCAAGCGCCTGCTCCAGCACCTCGGCGGCTGGGACCGCGACATCACGCCCGACCCGACCTACCAGGACCGGCTCACCGCCAGCGCGCTCGGCGTGCCGCTGCCCGTGACCAAGGCCCACATGGTCAAGTACGGCGCCGGGTTGAAGCTGAACCACGCGCCGGGCAGCACCTACGCCTACAGCAACTACGGCTACCTCCTGCTCGGGCAGATCATCGAGAAGGTCTCCGGGATGACCTATGCCGCCTACGTCCAGCAGAAGGTGTTCGCGCCGCTCGGGATCACCCGCACGCGGCCGGGCAGGTCGCTGAAGAGCGGGCGGGCGCCCGGTGAGGTCCCCTACTTCTCGCAGTACACCGGCAAGTCGGTCTTCGACGCCGCGGGCACCACCGTCCCGGCGCCGTACGGCTCGTTCAACGTGGAGAACCGCACGGCGATGGGCGGCTGGCTGGCCTCGGCGGTCGACTACGTCCGGTTCACCAAGATCTTCGACCTGACCGGCGGGGTGCTGACCAAGGGCTCGGTCGACCAGGTGTTCGCCAAGCCGGAGACGGGCCTGAACTCGGGCGGCTCCTACTACGGCTTCGGCTGGTCGGTGCGCGACGTCACCGGCGGCAAGAACACCTGGCACGACGGCAGCCTGCCCGGGACCAGCACGATCGTGACCCGCCGGTACGACGGGGTCACCTGGGCCGTGCTGTTCGACCAGCGCGACGACCCGTCCGGGCTGGCCTACGGCTACAACGAGATCAGCGCGCCGCTGCACGGCGTCGCGAATGCGATCACCGCCTGGCCCACGACCGACCTGTTCGGCAAGTACTTCTAGGCGGCCCGCCGCCCGTCCCCGAGGGGACCCCGCACCCGCCGTCCGGCCCCGGTCAGCCTCCTGACCGGGGCCGTTGGCGTGCCCTCGTCCGGCCCCCGCGCGGGCCGAGATTCTTCTCACTCTTGCGCCGGACCGCTCCTGCTTGGTAAATATCTTCAGGCCAAGTATCTTTAGTCCAAGCTATCAAGGGTGGGTGACGTGCGGGACGACCGCGATGCCGAACTGCGGGTCGGCGTGCTCGGCCACGGGGCGATCGGCTCCAAGGTCGCGGGGCTGCTGCGCCGGGGCGAGATCCCGGGCGCCCGGCTGACCGGCGTGCTGGTGCGCGGCGACGGACCGGTGCCCCTGCGGGCCCGCACCGTCCGCGCGCTGGTCGAGTCCGCCGACGTGGTGGTCGAGGCCGCCGGGCAGCAGGCGCTGTGGGACCACGGCGCCGAGATCCTGGACGCCGGATGCGACCTGGTCGCCGTCTCGGTGGGCGCGCTGGCCGACGACGGCCTCTTCCGCGGCCTCACCGGCGCCCGCGGCGCCGGGGCCGTCCCGAGGGGACGACTGCTGGTGTGCCCGGGGGCCCTCGGCGGCCTGGACGTGGTCCGCGCCGCCACCATCGGCGGGCCGCTGATCTCCGCCCGGCTCACCTCGTCCAAGCTGCCCGGTTCGCTGGTCCAGCCGTGGATGGACGAGGGGACGGCCGCGCGGCTGCGCGCGCTGCGGCCGGGCGACGAGCCGGTCGTGGTGCACGACGGCCCGGCCCGCGAGGCGGCCATCCGGTTCCCCCGCAACGCCAACGTGGCCGCCACCCTGGCGCTGGCCGCCGGCGACTGGTCCGCGGTCCGGGTCCGGCTGGTGGCCGACCCCGGCGCGACGCTGACCAGGCACGTCGTGGAGTTCCGCGCCCGGATCGGCGAATACCGCTTCGAGCTGGGCAACCTGCCGGACGCCGACAACCCGGCGACCAGCGGGCTGGTGCCCTACGCGGTCGCGCGGACGCTGGCCGACCTGGTGCCCGGCACCGCCTGGCGGATCGCGTGAGCCCCGCTCCGGCCCCCGCCGAAGCGGCCGTCCCCCTCGACACCAGCGCCGGCGCGCCGGTCCTGTGCCTGCACGGCATCGGGTCCAGCGCCGCCGCCTTCGCCCCCGCGGCCCCGCTCCTCGCCGGTCCGCTGAGGATCATCGCCTGGGACGCGCCCGGCTACGCGGCCTCGCCCGACCCGTCCGGCCCGCCCGGGATGGACGGCTACGCCGACGCGGCCGTCCGCGTGCTCGACCGGCTCGGGATCGAGCGGGCGAGCCTCGTGGGCGCCTCCTGGGGCGGCGTGATCGCCACCCGGCTCGTCCTGCGGCACCCGGACCGGGTCGCCGCGCTCGTCCTGGCCGACTCCACCCGCGGCTCCGGCGGCGCCCCGGAGAAGGCCGCCGGGATGCGTGCGCGCGCCGCCGAACTCGCCGGGACCGGCGCCGAGGCGTTCGCCCGGGCCCGCGCGCCGCGCCTGCTGTCGCACACCGCGTCCGCCGCGGACGTCGCGCGGGTCGCCGCGGCGATGGCCGCCGCGATCAGGCTCCCCGGCTACGGGTACGCGGCGGAGTCGATGGCCGCGACCGACCACGGCGACCGCCTGGCCGCCGTCGGCGTCCCCACCCTCGTCGTGGTCGGTGAGCACGACGTCGTATGCCCGCCCGCGGAGAGCCGGCTCATCGCCGGCGCCATCCCGGGCGCCCGGTACGCCGAGATCCCCGGCGCCGGACATCTGTCCCCCCAGGAACGGCCCGAGGCGTTCGCAGCGGCCGTACGCGATTTCCTCATCTCCCGTACACCAGCAGAGGAGCATCTCCGATGACCGAGAAGAACACCACCGAGCTCGATGCCCTCATCGACTCCTGCATCGCCAGCAAGGCGAGCCGCGACGAGGACTGGGACACGCTCGCGTTCCAGGCCAAGGCGGGGGAGGAGTTCCGCCGCGCCCAGATCCGCTACATCGGGTCCGGGGCGACGGGCAACCATGAGGGCGACTCGCGGATCCTGCCGTCCGAGCACTTCACCTTCTCCAACATGCGGCTCCCCGTCGGCGGGGTGGGCCCCGAGCACACCCACCACGACGTCGAGGAGGCGTTCTTCGTCCTGGAGGGCGAGCTGGAGGTGACCGTGCACGACGTCGAGGACGGCACCAAGACCGCGAGCCGGCGACTCGGCTACCGCGACCTGATCCGGGTCCCCGCGGGCGTCCCGCGGAGCCTGAAGAACGTGGGCGAGGGCGACGCGCTCTTCTGCGTGATCATCGGGACGCAGAAGCCGCAGCTCCCCACCTACCCGGCCACCTCGCCGATGCACGGCGTCACCCGGGACTGAGAGCACCCGCCCCCGGACCGCGCGCCAGGCCGGTCCGGGGGCCGGGACCAGCAGGCGGGACGGCGGGAAGCGCCCACGGCGAAGCCCACGGAACCGCGGACACAGAAAGGCGCCGGAGCCCATGACGACTCCGGCGCCTTTCCGCGTCCGACAGTTGGTCTAAGGGACGAGCACGTACTTCTCGCACGCGCCCGCGCCGAACCGCTCGTAGGCGGCCGCCGCGTCGTCCAGCGGGACGCGGGTCGCGTTCACGACCTCGCCGATGGCCAGGCCGCCCCGCAGCACCGCGCTCGCCAGCTCGTCCTGGTAGCGCCGCGCGGGCGTGGCGCCCGCGCTCACGGTGATGGCCTTGGACCACACCCCGCCCAGCCAGACGCCGAGCGCCGGACGCGCGCCGGGAGCGCCCGCCGGGTACACGCCCGGGATGGCGAGGGCGCCGCCCGGACGGACCACGCCCACCACGTCGTTCAGCGCCGCCGCCATCGGCACCCGGGGCCCGTCCGGACCGCCGTCGCCTCCCGCCGCGCCCGCCACGGCCTGGTCGGACGCGCCGACGCAGTCGATCCCGGCGTCCACGTACGGGACGCCGAGGATCTCGGCGACCAGATCGGGCAGCGGGGCGCCGCCGAGCCGGACGGTCTCGAAGCCCACCGTCCGCGCGTGCTCCAGCCGCTCGGCGTTGAAGTCACCGACGATCACCGCCGCCGCGCCGAGCAGCCGGCAGGCCGCCGCGCAGGCCAGCCCGACCGGGCCGGCGCCGGCGACGTACACCGTCGAGCCCGGCGCCACCCGGGCGCCCTTGGCCGCGTGGTACCCGGTCGGCAGGATGTCGCCGAGGAGCGCCACGTCCAGCAGCCGCTCGCGCGCCTGGTCGGCGTCGGGCAGCACGTACAGGTTGAAGTCGGCGTACGGCACCAGGGCGTGCTCGGCCTGAAGGCCCGCCCAGCCGCCGAAGCCCTCGCCCATCCCGTAGGTCGCGCCCGGACGGGCCGGGTTGGTCTCCAGGCAGTGCCCGGTGAGTCCGGCCCGGCAGTTCGGGCAGCGCCCGCAGGCGACGTTGAACGGCACCGAGACCACGTCGCCGGCCCGTACCCGCTGCACGTCCCGGCCGACCTCGGTCACGACGCCGGTGAGCTCGTGCCCGAGGACCATCCCGGGCGCCGCGCCCGGATGGTGCAGCGTGTGCTGGTCGGAGCCGCACACGCAGGTGGCCAGGGTCCGCACGAGGACGCCGTGGTCGCAGCGGCGCGGCAGCACGCCCGGTCCCGGGCGCACCTCCAGCCCCGGCAGCGGCACGCGGCCGACCTCGGCGCGGCCCGGACCGGCGTAGACGACGGCACGCTGGGTGCCGCCGGTTCCCGGCCCGGTCACAACGCCCCCGACGCCTCGAACCTGCGGCCGCTCTTGCGGCCGGGCAGCAGCACCCGCTCCAGCACCTCGACCAGGATGAACAGGATGAAGCCGATCACGGTCAGCCAGGCGATCGAGGCGAACACGGTGAGGCTGTCCATGTCGCCGCGCGCGGTCATCAGCAGCACGCCGAGGCCCTTGTCGGCCCCGACGAACTCGGCGACCACGGCGCCGACGACGGCCAGCGTGATGCCGACCTTGATCCCGGCGAAGATGCTCGGCAGCGCCCACGGCCAGCGGACCTTCCAGAACGCCTGCCACCGGCCCGCCCCCATGGAGCGCACCAGCATCAGGCTCTCCGGCCGCGCGGCGCGGAAGCCGACCAGCGAGTCGATCACGATCGGGAAGAAGCAGATCAGCGCCACCATCAGGACCTTGGGCAGCTGCCCGAAGCCGAACCAGATGATGAACAGCGGCGCGACCGCCACCTTCGGCACCACCTGCGCGATGATCAGCAGCGGGTACACCGCGCGGCGCACGATCTCGCTGTAGACCATCGCCACGGCGATCGGCAGCGCGATCACGATGGCGAGCGCGAAGCCGACGAAGATGGCCACGATCGTCGGCACCGACTGCTCGGCGAACAGGCTGAAGTCGCCGAACATCTTGCCGAGGACGGCGCCGGGAGCCGGGAGCACGTACTCCTCGACGCTGCCGAACGACACGACCGCCTGCCACAGCGCGACCAGGACGACGACCAGCACGGCCGGCAGCCCCCAGTCGGCGTACCGCGACGCCAGCAGGTTGCGCCTACGCCTGCGCGGCGCGGGCGCTCCGCCGGCCGGGGCGGCCGTCGCGGGGGCGGCCTGCCGCGCCTGCTGTTGGGTCGGGCTCACTTCGCCTCCTCCGAGAGAACGCCGAGGGTTTCGAAGACGCCGCGGATCTCGCCGACCAGGTCGCCGAACTCCCGGCTGGTCCGGGCGCTCAGGTGCCGCGGACGCTCCAGCGGGACGCGGAACTCCGCCGCGATCCGCGCCGGACGGGGGGAGAACACCAGCACCCGGTCGGCGAGGAAGACGGCCTCGTCGATGCTGTGGGTCACGAACACCACGGTCTTGCGGCGCTCCATCCACAGCCGCTGGAGATCGATCTGGATCTGGTCGCGGGTGAGCGCGTCGAGCGCGCCGAACGGCTCGTCCATCACCAGGATCTCAGGATCGTGCAGCAGTGCCCGGACCAGCGCCACGCGCTGCTGCATCCCGCCCGACAGCTCGTCGGGGTAGCGGCCCTCGAAGCCGTCCAGGCCGACCTGCCCGAGCAGCTCCCCGGCGCGGGCGGTCGCCTCGGCCTTGGAGGTGCGCCGGATCTCGGCCTGGAGCAGCACGTTCTGGAGCGTGGTCCGCCAGGGCAGCAGCTCGGCGTTCTGGAAGACGATGCCGAGGTCGGTGTACGGCTTGAGGACCGCCTCACCGGCCACCCTGACCTGGCCCGAGGTGGGCTGGGTCAGTCCTGCCAGCGCCATCAGCAGCGTGCTCTTGCCGCAGCCGCTCGGCCCGACGATGGCGAGGAACTCCCCCCGCTCGAGCTCGAAGGACATCTCGTTGACCGCCGTGACGACGCCGGTGCCGGTGTCGAAGGACTTGGTGAACCGGTCGAACTCGACGAAGGGCGTGGTTGCCTGGGCCATCCGCTACTCCGTTCCCAGGCCGTCCGCGCACTTGGCGAGGAACGCGTTGCTGGCGATCTCGGCGGTCTTGACCTTGCCGGCCTCGACGCCGCCGTACTGCTCCATGATGCCGATGGTGCTCTTCCAGTCGGCCGCGGCGGTGCAGCCGAACGGCTGGTCCTTGGTCTTCTCGGTGGTCATCAGCTTGGCCGAGGCCAGCCACTGGTCCTTGACGACCTGCTTGGACAGCGAGCTGGTCGGCGCGACCTTGAAGAACGAGGCGACGGCGGCGTCGGGGTTCTTGTTGGTCTGCTCGACGGCCTCCGCGGTCGCGGCGAGGAACTTGCGGACGGCCTCGGGGTTCTCCTTGGCGAACTTGTTGGAGGACACGATGCCGGAGCTCAGCACGTCCAGGCCCGCGTCGGCGTAGCCGAGGACGGTCAGGTCGCCCTTGACCTTGGTCTTCATGTTCGGCTCGGTGACGTTGAGCAGGCCGAAGGTGAACTGGGTCTTGCCCTGGACGAACAGGCTGTCCCGGGTGGGGATGTCGACCTTGTTGAACTTGACCGAGTCCGGGTCCAGGCCGCTCGCCTTGGCGAAGGCGGGGAACACGGTCTCGGCGGCGGAGCCCGCGGTGTACCCGGCGGTCTTGCCGGCCAGGTCCTTGGCGGTCTTGATCCCCGAGTCGGACCGGGTGAAGATCGCCAGCGGTGACCGCTGGACCATCCCGGCCACCATCTGGACCGGCATGTTCTTGCCCGCCGCCTGCACGAGCGAGCCCGCGTCGGCGTAGCCGAGGTCGTCGGACCCGTTGGCGACGGTCTGGAGCGTGGTCGCCGAGCCCTTGCCGGGGTTGAGGGTGAGCTTGATCCCGTGCTTCTCGTAGATCCCCTGGTCGAGTCCCGCCACGAGGGGGAGGACCGCGCCGGTGTAGAAGACGTCGGTACGGAGGTTGATCTTGGTGTTCCCGGAGGCGTCCTTGGAGTCTCCGGACCCGCCGCAGGCCGACAGGGTGAGGGCCGCGGCGACCGTCAGGGCGGCGCCCGGCAGCATCCAGCCCCGCTTGCGGAGCGCGGCAATAGGTGTGTGCATCGTGACCTCGTTTGAGACTGGACCAGACGACGCGGGGACGGCCGTCCGATGCGATGTCCGCCGTTGGAGGGTGGCGGAGGTGCAGAGTTACTTAGCCCAAAGTATCTGGAACCTAAACTACTTGTGTCAAGGTATCTTGGTTCCGCTACTCTTCCGCTACCTGGAAACGCCCCTCACCCCATGGACGGTGCGCATTGGACACGGTCGAGCAGGCTCTGGACGAGTGGCGCCGGGAGCGTCCGGATCTCGATCCCTCGCCGATCGGGGTCTTCGGCCGCCTGCGCAGGGTGGCCGAGCTCTCCCGGCACGAGCTGGAGACCTACCTGAGCCCGCACGGCCTGACGCCCAAGTCGTTCGACGTCCTGGCCAACCTGCGCCGGGGCGGCCCCCCGTACCGCAAGACGCCCTCCGAGCTCGCCGAGTCCTCGCTGCTGTCCAGCGGCGCCATGACCGGCCGGCTCGACAGCCTGGAGCGGGCCGGGCTGATCTGCCGGACCCCGCACCCGAGCGACCGCCGGGTGATGTTCGCCGAGCTCACCCCGGCCGGGATCGAGCTGATCGACGACGTGTTCGCCCTGCACCTGGAGAACGAGGAGGCGCTCCTCGACGGGCTGACCGCCGAGGAGCGCGCCGGGATCGTCGCCGCCCTCGTCCTGCTTGAGGGCACCATGCTGGCCACCGTCGCCGAGCGCACGGTCATCCCGCCCCGCCGTCCGCGCCGCACCGCGGGCTGACGCGCGCACCAGGCTTCGCCGGGGCCGTCTGAGGGCCCCGCCGCCGAAGCCCGAACCGTTCATGTGGGGCGGCGCCCCGGCACCGGCCGGGGGCGCCGCCCCATTCGTTTCATTTATGCCCTGCTGGCATTACCCAGCTCCCGGTGGCGGCCACGGCCGCGATCATCCGGAGATGGTGGGGACCCAGGTCCATGGGGACTCCCGAGCAGGTGGCCGATCCCCCGTGACGCCTGAATGCTAACCCGGGCTTGCCGCGTCCCGCTGTCTGAACTAGTGTCTGGACATGTGTCCGGAAAACAGCGCCTCACGACCGAGCCCACCCGCCGCCGCCTCACCGAGCGGCAGGCCGACACCGTGCGCCGGCTCACCGGCGCCGCGGTCGAGGAGGTCCGGGACACCGGGTACGAGGGCCTGACCGTACGGAACGTGGCCCGGCGCGCGGGTGTCGCGCCCGCCACCGCCTACACCTACTTCGCGTCCAAGAACCACCTGATCACCGAGGTGTTCTGGCGGCGGCTCGGCGCCCTGCCGCCGGTGCCGGCCGGCGGCGCCGGCCCGGTCCGCGGCCGGGTGGTGGAGGTGCTGCGCGAGATCGCGCTGCTGGTGTCGGACGAGCCCGAGCTCGCGGCGGCCTGCACCACCGCGCTGCTCGGCACCGACCCCGACGTCCGCGAACTGCGGGTCCGGATCGGCGTCGCGATCCGCGAGCGGCTCCAGGCGGTGCTGGGGGAGCACGCCGACCCCAAGATCGTCGGCGCGCTGGAGCTGGCCTACGCCGGCGCGCTCGTGCACGCGGGCATGGGCTACACCTCCTACGCCCGGATGGCAGACCGGCTCGCCGAGATGGCCGAGCTCATCCTCCCCGAGACCGAGTGAGGTGACGGCTGTGGACCCAGCCCCCCGTCCCGACCGGCAGGTCGCCTACAGCCCCTACGACTACGCGGTCCACGAGGACCCCTACCCGATCTACGCGCGGCTCCGCGACGACGCGCCCCTCTACCGCAACGACGAGCTCGGCTTCTGGGCGCTGTCGCGGCACGCCGACGTCGCCGCCGCGTTCCGCGACCACAGCACGTTCTCCAGCGCCAACGGCGTCTCGCTGGAGCCGAGCGCGTGGGGCCCGCACGCGCACCGGACGATGTCCTTCCTCGCGCTCGACCCGCCCGGGCACACCCGGATGCGGGCGCTGGTGTCCAAGGGGTTCACGCCCCGCAGGGTGCGGGAGATGGAGGAGGGCATCCGGGCCCTCGCGCGCAAGCACCTGGAGCCCGCGCTGGACCGCCGCGAGTTCGACTGGGTCGCCGACTTCGCCGGGCTGCTCCCGATGGACGTCATCTCCGAGATGATGGGCGTCCCGGAGGCCGACCGCGCGGAGGTGCGGCGGCTCGCCGACCTGGTCGTGCACCGTGACGAGGGCCTCAACGACGTCCCGCCCGCCGGGATGGAGGCCGCCCTCACCCTGGTCGGCTACTACCAGGAGATGGTCGCCGAACGGCGCCGCAGGCCCACGTCCGACCTCACCTCGGCGCTGCTGGAGGCCGAGGCGGGCGGCGACCGGCTCGCCGACCGCGAGATCATCGCGTTCCTGTTCCTCATGGTGGTGGCCGGGAACGAGACCACCACCAAACTGCTCGCCAACGCGCTCTACTGGGGCTGGCGCAACCCCGCCGAGGCCGCCAAGCCGCTGGCCGACCCCGCTCGGGTGGACGACTGGGTGGAGGAGACGCTCCGCTACGACACCTCCAGCCAGATGCTCGCCCGGACGGTCGCCCGCGACACCGTCCTGCACGGCCGGAAGGTCCCCGAGGGCGACCGGATGCTGCTGCTGGTCGGCTCCGCCAACCGCGATCCCCGCGTGTTCGACCGGGCCGGCGACTACGACCTCGACCGCGACACGTCCCCGCTGATCAGCTTCGGCGGCGGCCGGCACTTCTGCCTCGGCGCCAACCTGGCCCGGCTGGAGGCCCGGATCGCGCTGGCCGAGCTGACCGCGCGGATCTCCGCCTACGAGGTCGACGGGGCACGCGCCGAACGCGTGCACTCGGTGAACGTGCGCGGTTTCGCCGCGCTGCCCGTACGCCTGGACGTCCTGTGATGCCGGAGGTGCTGTCAGTGCCGAGATTCGATCCCCATCCCGAACGCCGACCCGCCGTGGTGACCGGCGCGTCCTCCGGAATCGGGGCCGCGACCGCCACCGCGCTGGCGCTGGCCGGCCACCCCGTCGCGCTCGGCGCCCGCCGCGACGCCAAGTGCGAGGAGCTGGCCGTGTCGATCCGGGCCGGCGGCGGCGAGGCGTTCGCCCACCACCTGGACGTCGGCGACTCCGGCTCGGTCAAGGCGTTCGCCGCCGCCGCGGCCGACGCGCTCGGCCCCATCGAGGTCGTGGTGTCGGGCGCCGGCGACCTGGCCGCCGACCGCGTCCACGAGCTCGACTCCGACGCGTTCCTCGCGCAGGTGCAGGTCCACCTGGTCGGCGCGCACCGGCTGGTGTCGGCGCTGGTCCCCGGGATGGTCGCGCGCCGGCGCGGCGACGTGGTGCTGGTGTCGTCGGACGTCGTGCGGGTCCCGCGCACCCGGATGGGCGCCTACGTCGCCGCCAAGAACGGTGTCGAGGGCATGGCGCGGGCCATGCAGATGGAGCTGGAGGGCACCGGCGTGCGCGCCTCCATCATCCGGCCGGGCCCGACCATGACCGGCATGGGCATGGGCTGGGACGCCGAGACCACCGGCGCGGTGCTGGAGGAGTGGGTGAAGTGGGGCGCGGCCCGCCACCCCTGCTTCCTGCGGCCCTCCGACGTCGCCGCCGCCGTCGCGACCGTCGTCGGCACCCCCCGCGGCTCCCATCTGTCGCTGGTCGAGGTGCAGCCCGAGGCACCGCTGGAGGCGTCGTCATGACCGCACTGCTCGAACCGCGTGCCGTGTCCGGCGGGCCCGACCACCTGGACGAGCTGCGCACCGACCCGATCGCGCTGATGCGCCGCGTCCGGGACGAGTGCGGCGACGTCGGCGCGTTCCGCATCGGCGGGCGCCGCGTGGTGATGCTGTCGGGCGCCGAGGCCAACGAGCACTTCTTCCGCGCGCCGGACGAGGAGCTCGACCAGGCCGAGGCGTACCCGTTCATGACCCCGATCTTCGGCGCGGGGGTGGTGTTCGACGCCACCCCCGAGCAGCGCCGCGAGGCCCTGCACAACCAGGCGCTGAAGGGGTCCTTCCTCAAGGGCCACGCCGCCACGATCGCCGCCGAGGTCGGCCGGATGACCGCCGGCTGGGGCGAGGCGGGCGAGATCGACCTACTCGACTGGTTCGCCGAGCTGACCATCTACACCTCGTCCGCGTGCCTGATCGGCCGCAAGTTCCGCGAGCAGCTCGACCGGCGGTTCGCCGAGCTCTACCACGACCTCGAACGCGGCACCGACGCGCTCGCCTACGTCGACCCGTACGCCCCGATCGAGAGCTTCCGCAAGCGCGACCGGGCGCGCGCGGCGCTGGTCGAGCTGGTCCAGGGGATCATGGACTCCCGGCCGCCGAGACCGCCGCGCGAGGACCGCGACCTGCTCGACGTGCTGATGTCGATCAAGGAGGCGGACGGTCCCCCCAAGTTCTCCGCAGACCAGGTCACCGGCATGTTCATCTCGATGATGTTCGCCGGGCACCACACCACCTCCGGCACCGCCGCGTGGACGCTGATCGAGCTGCTGCGCCACCCCGAGACCCTCGGCGGCGTCACCGGCGAGCTCGACGAGCTGTACGCCGACGGCCGCGAGGTGGGCTTCCAGGCGCTGCGCGCCATCCCGCGGCTGGAGTCGGCCGTCAAGGAGGCGCTGCGGCTGCACCCGCCGCTGATCCTGTTGCTGCGGGTCGCCAAGACCGACCAGGAGGTGCTCGGCAACCGGATCCCGGCCGGCACGATGGTCGGGTGCAGCCTGGCGGTGTCCAACCGGATCGCCGCCGACTTCCCCGAGCCCGACGCGTTCCGGCCCGAGCGGTACGTCTCCCCCCGCGAGGAGGACCTGGCCAACCGCTGGACCTGGATCCCGTTCGGCGCCGGCCGGCACCGCTGCGTCGGCGCCAACTTCGCGTTGATCCAGCTCAAAGCGATCTTCTCGGTGCTGCTGCGCGACTGGGAGTTCGAGCTGGCGCAGCCGTCCGAGACCTACCGCAACGACCACTCCAAGATGGTCGTCCAGCTCGCCCGCCCCTGCGCCGTCCGCTACCGGAGGCGCCGATGAGGATCGAGGCCGACCCGGACCTGTGCCAGGGCCACGCCATGTGCGAGCTGGAGGCCCCGGACGTCTTCGAGGTCCCGCCCAAGGGGAAGGTCCGCGTCCTCGACGCCGCACCTTCCGGTGACCAGCGCGAGCAGGTCGCCGCCGCCGTCCGCTACTGCCCGACCGGGGCGCTCAAGCTGCTGGAGACGTGATGCCCGCATTCCCCCGTGAGGAACTCGACGCGATGGTGGAGCACTGGCTCGACACCAACCGGCGCTGCGAGGAGGCGGGCGACTGGCGCCCACTGGCCGAGCTCTACACCGAGGACGCCACCTACGGCTGGAACATCGGGCCCGGCCAGGACTTCATGGCCGTCGGCCGCGACGAGATCCGCGACTTGGCCCTCGGCTCGGAGATGGGCGGGCTGGACGGCTGGTCCTACCCCTACCAGAGCATCCTGGTGGACGAGCGGAACGGCGCGGTGGTCGGCTTCTGGAAGCAGGTCGCCGACGCGCGCCGCCCCGACGGCAGCCCGTACGAGGTCGCGGGCATCGGCGGGAGCTGGTTCCGCTACGCGGGGGACCGGCGCTGGTCGTGGCAGCGCGACTGGTTCGACCTCGGCAACGTCACCTCGGTGTTCGTCGAGATGATGAAGGCGGGCGTCCTGTCGGACGGGATGCGGCGGCGTCTCGACCGGGCCGCCGCGGGCGATCCCGTGCCCGGCTACTACCAGCGGGGCGACACCCCGGTGCCCCTGTGGTGACCGAACTGTGGTGACCGAACTGTGGTGACCGAACTGCGGTGACCGAAGTGGTGGGCGCAGCGCGGGGTCAGATCTGGCCCTCGGGCTTGGCCGGGATGGTCGCGGTGATCGCCTGGCCCAGCTCGATCAGCACGTCCCCGGGCGGGCTGTACTTGGCGGGCACCGTCACCTCGACGTAGGACTGCCGCGCCACGGCGGTCCAGGTGACCGGACGGTCGGCGGGCTGGCCGAACCAGTCGACGCCGTTGATGGTGCTGAGCTGGCTGGTGGGCAGCAGCGCGGCCGGACGGGGCACCCCGCAGCGCAGCGCGATCGCGGGCGACCCCCAGGCCGCGGTCAGCGGCGAGCCGGGAGTGGTGTCGCGGCGCGACTGGCCGTGCACCTTCTCGGGGAGCCGCAGGCCCTGGCACAGCCGGGCCGTCATCGCGTCCGGCGAGGGCACCGGGACCGCCACCGCACCGTCGGCGCAGCCCGTCGCCAGCAGGGCCAGCGCGGCGAGGGCCGCGGCGGCCGGGACGGACCGGGCCGGACGCGCGGCGGGCGCGTCCAGGCGCCGGGCGGGTCGCCGCACGGCCCGGTCAGATGTGCACGATCGGGCAGGTGAGCGTACGGGTGATCCCCTCGACGCCCTGGATCTGCGCGACGACGAGCTTGCCCAGCTCGTCCACATTCCGCGCCTCCGCTCGAACGATCACGTCGTAGGGTCCGGTGACGTCCTCCGCGAGGGTGACGCCCGCGATCCCGTCGATCTCGCCGGCGACCTCGGCCGCCTTGCCCACTTCGGTCTGGATGAGGATGTAGGCCTGCACCATCACGTCCTCCCCTGGGCGGAGAATTAGCCGTCGAACGGTCACCGTATCGTGTTACCCCGAACGGCGGGCGGCGGCACGGGCCGAGGGCGGGACGGGGGCGGATGGGCACCATCGGGGAACTGGGCGAGTTCGGGCTGATCGCCCGGCTCGTCCGCCGGCTGCCGCCGAGCGCGCGCGTCCCGCTCGGCCCCGGCGACGACGCCGCGCTGGTCGCCGCGCCCGACGGGCGGGTGGTCGCCACCACCGACCTCCTCGTGGAGGGCCGCCACTTCCGGCTCGACTGGTCCGGCCCCTACGACATCGGCCGCAAGGCCGCCGCGCAGAATCTCGCCGACGTCGTCGCGATGGGCGCCCGCCCGACCGCGCTGCTGGTCGGGTTCGCGGCCCCGCCCGGCACCGAGGTCGGCTGGGCCGAGCGGGTCTACGACGGGCTCGGCGACGAGTGCGCCGAGGCCGGCGCTGCGGTGGCCGGAGGCGACGTCGTCGGGGCGCCCCAGGTCACCCTTGCGATCACCGCGCTCGGCGACCTGGCCGGGGCGCCGCCGCTCACCCGGTCCGGGGCCCGTCCCGGCGACCTCGTCGCGGTGCGCGGCCGGCTCGGCCACTCCGCGGCCGGCCTCGGCCTCCTGCTGGACGGCTGGCAGGACACGGCCGATCCCGCCGCAGGGGAGGTCGCCGCCGACCCCGCCGGCCGGGAGGGCGCGGCCGGCCCCGCCGGACGCGAGGGGGCGCGCGAACTGGTCGCGGCCCACCGGCGCCCGCGCCCGCCCTACGCGGCCGGCGCCGAGGCCCGCGCGCTGGGAGCCACCGCGCTGCTCGACGTGAGCGACGGGCTGCTCCAGGACCTCGGCCACATCGCGGCGGCGAGCGGCGTCCTGATCGACGTGGACTCCGCGGCGGTGCCGGTCCCGGACGTGCTCGGCCCGGCCGGGCTGCGGTACGCGCTCACCGGCGGGGAAGACCACGCGTTCGCCGGAACCTTTCCCGCCGCGGCCGTCCTGCCGCCATCCTGGAGCGTGATCGGAACGGTCGCGGAAGGGACCGGCGTGACGGTCGACGGGGCCTCCCACGGGGCCGGCGGCTGGGACCATTTCGGCGAGTAAACGCACGTAGAACGGGATGGGGCGGGGTGAGTCGCTTTACTCATCCAGTAGGCATCATTGGGACTGGTTTGGTATACATCCTGTGATCGAACGAGGGATGGGATGGGACGACACACCAAGCTCCAACATCCGGAAGACGAGCCCCCGGCGGACGCCGATCCGTTTTCCGGACGCCCCGCCGGACAGCCCCCCGGTCCGGCACCCGATCTCCCCGGTGCTCCCGCTTACGGCCTGCGACCTGGGGGCTCTTTCGATACGGCGCCGTTCGGCATGCCGCGCGTGGACGAACCGCCGCGACCCGGGCCGCGACCTGGGCCGCGATCCGAGGCGCCCGCCCCGTTCGACCCCGGGCCGGGGGCGCCGCAGGCCCAGGCGCCCTACGCCGCGCCCACCCCCGCGCCGACCCCGCCGGCCGCGCCGCCTTCCGATCCGCTCACCACCTCCCCTTTCGACCCGGCCGAGGAGCTCGCCTTCGGCCCGTCCGACGAACTGGTCTTCAGCGCTCCCGTCCCGTCCGCGCCGTCCGGTCCTGCCGCGCCGTACGCCGAGACCCGCGTCGACACGTTCTCCGCTTCGCCTCCCGGGACGCCCCTCGGGCCGCCGCCCGGCTCCCCGCCCGGCCCGCCGTCCGATGAGCCGCCCCCTGAGCCGCCCTCAGCGCGGCGCTCCGGCGCGTCCACCCGCGGCACCTGGTCCAAGGCGTTCGTCAAGCTGCCCGTCCCGCTGCTCCCGATCGTCGCGCTGGTCGTCGCGGTCGGCGTCGTCGCCTACGCGCTCAGCACCCAGCAGATCTCGCTGAACTTCGCCGGCGGCGCCCCGAAGGAGCCGCAGACCGGCCCCAAGGACAGCCAGGTGTCGCAGCGCAACCCGAAGGAGCGCGCGAGCCGCGGAGCGCATCGCGCCGACGGCCTGGTCGTGGCGTTCCGGCGGACGTCCTCGACGGCCACCGGCTTCCGTGCCACCGTGACGATCGCCAACCGGGGGCAGCGGCCCGTGCCGCGCTGGGCGCTCGCCTTCACGATCCCGAACGTCTCGGTCCGGACGGTGTCCGGCGCCGCCGTCGTCAAGACCGGACGGCTCACCCACGTGCGCAGCAAGACCGGCACGGGCCCCCTCGTCCCCGGCGAGTCCGTGAAGATCGCCTTCACCGCCACCGGCAAGGCGGCCGGCCCCTCGTCCTGCATCCTCAACCGGCTGGCCTGCGCCCGCGTCTGACCCGCTTGCCCCGCCACCGCTCCGGCCTGGGCACCGGGCCGATCGCGGCGCCGGTGAACCCCTCTAAAATGGGCGTCATGACGCAGAACCCCGCCCCGGTCCCGGCCCCGTCCACGGCGCAGGCCCCGCCGCTCGTGCTCACCATCGCGGGCTCGGACTCCGGCGGCGGCGCCGGCATCCAGGCCGACCTGAAGACGATGCTCGCGCTCGGCACCCACGGGATGAGCGTGATCGCGGCGGTGACCGCGCAGAACTCCCTCGGCGTCCAGGGCTACTGGGAACTGCCGCCCGAGGCGGTGCGGGCCCAGCTCGGCTCGGTGCTGTCCGACATCGGGGTGGACGCGATCAAGACCGGGATGCTCGCCTCCGCCGGCCTGGTCGAGATCGTCGCCGAGGCGCTGGCCCGCTCGCCCGCGCCCGCCGTGGTCGACCCCGTGGGCGTCTCCAAGCACGGCGACGCGCTGCTCGACCCGGGCGCCGTCGGCGCGGTGCGCTCGGTCCTGCTGCCCGCCGCGACCGTGGTCACCCCCAACCTGTGGGAGGTCGAGCAGCTCACCGGGGTCAAGGTGGTGGACGAGTCGGGGATGCGCGAGGCCGCCGAGGCGGTCAAGGCGCTCGGCCCCGCCTGGGTCCTGGTCAAGGGCGGCCACCTGCCCGGCGAGCCCGCCGACCTGCTCTTCGACGGCGAGCGGGAGCACCGCTTCACCGCGCCGCGCTACGAGAACCGGCACACGCACGGCACCGGCTGCACGCTCGCGTCCGCGATCGCCTCGTACCTCGCGCTCGGCGAGGACGTCCCGGCGGCGGTCGGCAAGGCCAAGGAGTACGTGACGGGCGCGATCGCGGCGGGCTTCCCCCTCGGCGCGGGCATCGGCCCGGTCGACCACGGCTGGCGGCTGCGCGCGCCGAGGTAGCGGCCCGCCGGCGCGGGCGAAGGGGAAGAGCGGCCCGGGAGAGCGGACCGGGCCGCAGGCCGGGGCGGCGGGCCGGGAACGCGAAAGCCGACTCTCCGGAGAGTTCCGGTGAGCCGGCTGAGGCGTGCTCGGCGCTGGGCCGTGTCAGACGGTCGGCTTGACGATCTTGCCGGCCTTGATGCAGGACGTGCAGGCGTTGATCCGCTTGGTGCTGCCGTTCACGACGGCGCGCACGCGCTGGATGTTGGGGTTCCAGCGGCGCGGGGTGCGGCGGTGCGAGTGGGAGACGCGCATGCCGAAACCGGGTCCCTTGCCGCAGACGTCGCAGACGGAAGCCACGGGAAACTCCAAGTGGGTGTCGATGCTCTGAACCGGAGCCCCCTGATGCCGGGCAGGGTGCCGGTCACCTGGAGCGCTCACTGATAAGCGTCTCGGACGAGGCGCACGAATCAGAGTAGCCGACCGCGCGTCCGCTAGGCGAATCGTCCCGCCGATCCACTCCCGTCCCCGGCCTGGACGGTTCCCAAGGGCGGGGTCCGCAGGGTACAGAGGTAGCGGGCACGGCGGAGGGGAGCGGATGTGGGCGAGGTCCTCGACGGGGCGGCGGTCCGGCGCTGGAGCAGGCTCGCGGCCGAGGCCCTCGGCCGTACCAGGGCCGAGATCGACGCCCTCAACGTCTTCCCGGTGCCCGACGGCGACACCGGCACCAACCTGCACCTCACCGTGCTCGCGTCCGCTGACGCGATCACCGGCGCGGACGCGCTGGCGGCCGGCGGTGCCGAGGCGGCCTGGAAGTCCCTCGCGCAGGGAGCGCTGCTGGGCGCGCGCGGCAACTCCGGGGTGATCCTCAGCCAGGTGTTCCGCGGGCTGGCCGACGTCCTCGGCCGTCCGGGCGCGGTGGCGGACGGCGCCACGTTCGCCGCGGCGCTGGAGAACGCGGCCGTGCTGGCGCGGAGGGCCGTCGAGCATCCCGTCGAGGGCACGATCCTCAGCGTCTTGGAGGCGGCGTCCGCGGCGACCGGCGGAGCGTCCGCGCCCGGCGGCCTCGCCGGGACCGCCCGGGCGGCGGCGTCCGGAGCGCGGCGGGCACTGCGCCGCACCACCGACCAGCTCGACGTCCTGGCGCGCAGCGGCGTCGTGGACGCGGGCGCGGCCGGCCTGTGCGTGGTGCTGGACGCGCTGGTCGCCGTGATCACCGACGAGTACCCGGAGCGGTACGAGGTGCCCGTCCGCGTCGCCGGACGCGCGCCCGCGGGGGAGGAGCGCCCGGAACCGCCCGGTCCGGGGTACGAGGTGATGTATCTGCTGGACGCGCCCGACGAGGCCATGCCGGCGCTGCGCGAGGCCCTCGACGGGCTCGGCGACTCGCTCGTGGTCGTCGGCGGCGACGGCCTCTGGAACGTCCACGTCCACGTGGACGACGCGGGCGCCGCGATCGAGGCGGGCCTCGCGGTCGGCCGGCCGCACCGCCTCCGGGTCACCTTCCTGCACGTCCCGGACGAGGCGCCGCACGCGTCCGGCGCCGGCCGCGCCATCGTCGCCGTCACCGCCGCCGACGGGCTGGCCGCGCTGTTCGAGGCGCACGGCGCCCGCGTCGTCCGCCGCGAGCCGGGCGCGGCGCCGCCCCTCGCCGTGCTCGCCGAGGCGATCCTGGCCGCGGGCGACGAGGTCACCGTGCTGCCGGACGGGCCCGGGGTGCTGGCCCTGGCCGAGGCCGCCGCCGAACGCGCCCGCGACACCGGCGCCCGTATCGCGGTCGTCCCGGCCAAGGCGTCGGTGCAGGGCCTGGCGGCGCTCGCCGTGCACGACCCGCTCCGCCGGTTCGGCGAGGACGTGATCGCGATGACCCGCGCGGCGGGCGCGACCCGGTTCGGCCACCTGGAGGTCGCCGCCGAGGAGGCCGTCACCAGCGCGGGGCTCTGCCGCCCCGGCGACGTCCTCGGACTGATCGAGGGCGACGTCGCGATGATCGGCGCCACCGTCGCCGAGGTCGCCCGCCGCCTGCTGGACCGGATGCTGTCGGGCGGCGGCGAGCTGGTCACGCTGATCCCGGGCGCGCCCGCGCCGCCGGGACTCGCCGCGGACCTGGAGGCGCACCTCCGCGAACGGCACCCGGACGTCGAGGCCGGCGTGCACGACGGCGGCCAGGAGCGCTGCCCGCTGCTCGTCGGCGTCGAGTGACCGGACCCCGCCGTCCTCCCGATGGGCTAGAAATGACGGCGTGGCGAATCTGGACGAGCCGTTGCACAAGGTCCTCGGCGACAAGACGGCCAAGGTGCTGGCCAAGGGACTCGACCTGCACACGGTCGGCGACCTCCTGCACCACTACCCGCGCCGCTACGCCCACCGCGGCGAGCTGACCCCGCTCAGCGGCCTCGAGGACGGCGAGCACGTCACGGTGATGGCCGAGGTGGTGAAGGTCCAGGGCCGCAGCCTGACCCGCAGCCCCGGCTACGTGCTGGAGATCACCGTCACCGACGGCACCGGCGAGCTGAAGCTGAGCTTCTTCGGCCGCAGGGGCTCCTATGTCCCCGAGCGGGACCTGGCGCCGGGCACCCGCGGGCTGTTCGCCGGCAAGATCAGCACCTACCGGCCGCGCAGCGGCAAGCCCCAGCGCCAGCTCGCGCACCCCCAGTACAAGGTGGTCGAGGCCCAGTCCGCCGAGCGGGCCGCGCAGGAGTGGGCCGACGAGATCATCCCGATCTACCCGTCCACCAAGGGCCTGGACATCGAGACCCTGGGCAAGTCGATCGGCATGGTGCTGGACCAGCTCCAACTCCCCACCGACCCGCTTCCCCCGGGGGACGACCCACGGACCCCTGCCGAGGGGGCCGGGCGGTCCTCGCTTCGCTCCGGTCCGTCCGACCCGATTCCAGCCACCCTGTTGGAGCGCCGTGCCCTGATCGGGCTGCCCGAGGCGTACGAGGGCATCCACCGGCCGCGGAGCTGGGACCAGCTCGGCCGGGCCAGGAAGCGCCTCAAGTGGGACGAGGCGTTCGTTCTGCAGATCGCGCTCGCCCGCCGCCGGCGGGCCGCCGCCGCGCTGCCGGCCAAGGCCCGGCCGCCCGCGGCCCGCGGCCTGGCGTCGGAGTTCGAGGCGCGGCTCCCGTTCGACCTCACCGACGGGCAGCGGAAGGTGGGCGACGAGATCGCCGCCGACCTGGCGGTCGCCCATCCCATGCACCGCCTCCTCCAGGGCGACGTGGGCAGCGGCAAGACGGTGGTCGCGCTGCGCGCGATGCTCCAGGTCGTCGACGGGGGCGGGCAGGCGGCGCTGCTGGCGCCGACCGAGGTGCTCGCCCAGCAGCACTTCCGGTCGATCGGCGCGCTGCTCGGCGACCTCGGGCGGGCGGGCCAGATCGGCGGGGCCGAGCACGCGACCCGGGTGGCGCTGCTGACCGGCTCGCTCGGCGCCAAGGCGCGCAAGGCGGCGCTGCTGGACGTGGCGTCCGGCGCGGCCGGCATCGTGGTCGGCACGCACGCCCTGCTCCAGGACCACGTGCAGTTCGCCGACCTCGGCCTCGTCGTGGTCGACGAGCAGCACCGCTTCGGCGTCGAGCAGCGCGACGCGCTGCGCGCGAAGGTGACCGGCGGGCGCCCGCACGTGCTGGTGATGACCGCGACGCCGATCCCGCGGACGGTCGCGATGACGGTCTTCGGCGACCTGGAGACCTCGGTGCTCGGCCAGCTCCCGGCGGGACGGGCCGAGATCAGGACCCATGTGGTGCCGCCGGAGAAGCCGGCGTTCCTCGCCCGCGCCTGGGAGCGGATCCGCGAGGAGGCGGGGGAGGGCCGGCAGATCTACATCGTCTGCCCGCGGATCGGCGAGCGGGAGGGCGACGAGGGCGACGCGGTCGACGCGGCGCCCGCCGACGAGGAGGGCCGCCGCTCCCCGCTCGGGATCATGGAGCTGCTGCCGCTCCTCCAGGACGAGCTGCTGTCCGGGCTGCGCGTCGGCGTGCTGCACGGCAAGCTCCACGCCGACGAGAAGGACGCGGTGATGCGCCGCTTCACCGAGCGCGAGCTGGACGTCCTGCTCGCCACCACGGTCATCGAGGTCGGCGTGGACGTGCCGAACGCCACCGTGATGGTGATCATGGATGCCGACCGGTTCGGCGTGTCGCAGCTCCACCAGCTCCGCGGCCGGGTCGGCCGGGGGTCGCTGCACGGCCTGTGCCTGCTGGTCACCGACGCCGAGCCGGGCAGCAAGGCGCGCGAGCGGCTGGACGCGGTGGCCTCGACGACCGACGGTTTCAAGCTGTCGCGGCTCGACCTCGAGCAGCGCCGCGAGGGCGACGTCCTCGGCGCCACGCAGGCCGGACGGTCGAGCAGCCTGCGCCTGCTCACGCTCCAGAAGGACGAGGACGTCATCAGGGACGCGCGTGAGGAGGCCACCGCCCTGGTCGAGGCCGACCCGGAGCTCGCCGCCCATCCGGGCCTCGCCGCCGAGCTGGCCTCCCTGCTCGACGAGGACCGCACCGAGTTCCTCGAAAAGACCTGACCGCCCGGGGAACCCCGCCGGCACCGCCGGGCCCGGCCACCGGCCGCGGCCCGGCCTCCGCGTGCCCACCCTCCGCGGGCCCGGCGTGAACGGCGTCGGCACGCCCCTGTGACCACCGTCACCTAGTAAACCCCCTAGGGGTATGTTAACGTCCCCTCTCGTCAGACAGACATACCCCCTAGAGGTATATGGAGGCGGACGTGTCCGTGCAGGGAAACCGGCGGTGGTGGGCGCTCCTCGTGCTCGCGACCGCCCAGTTCATGGTCATCATGGACACCTCGATCATCGGGGTCGCCCTCCCCGACATGCGGCGCGACCTCGGCTTCTCGCCGGGCGGCCTGCAATGGGTGTTCAACGCGTACGTGATCGTCTTCGGCGGGCTGCTGCTGCTCGGCGGGCGGCTGGCCGACCTGCTCGGCGCCCGGCGGGTCTTCAGTGCGGGCTGGGCCGTCCTGATCGTCGGCTCGATCGTCGCGGCGGCGGCCCAGAACCCCGGGACCGAGCTCCTCGGCCGCGGCGTCCAGGGCGTCGGCGCCGCGCTGATCGCCCCCGCGTCGATGACGCTGCTCATGACGATCTTCGGGCGGAACCCGCGGGAGCTCGGCAGGGCGATGGCGCTCTACGGCGCCGCGGCCCCGGCCGGCGGCACGGCGGGGGTGTTCCTCGGCGGCGTGCTCACCGAGTGGCTGAGCTGGCCGTGGGTGTTCATCCTCTACGTCCCGATCGGCCTGGCCACGCTCGCCGCGGTCCCGGCCGTGCTGCCCGCCGTCGGGTCCCGGCGCGGCTCGATCGACGTGCTCGGCGCCGCCGCGGTGACGGGCGGGCTGGCGCTGGCGGTGTTCGCGATCGTCCGGGCCCCGGACCAGGGCTGGGGCTCGGCCGGGACGCTGCTCGAACTCGCGGGGGCGGCTGTCCTGCTGGCCGTGTTCGTGCTCGTCCAGCGGACGCTGCGGCACCCGCTGATGCCGCTGTCGGTGTGGCGCACGCCGGACCTGGCGGCGGCGAACGTGGTGTTCGCGCTGCTCGGCGGCGCGTGGATCCCGGCCTGGTACTTCCTCAACCTGTACCTCCAGCAGGTGCTCGGCTTCGGCGCGTTCGCCAGTGGCGCGGCGCTGCTGCCGATGACCGTCACGGTGATGGTCCTGATGGTCGGGGTGACCGGCCGGCTGATGGGCAGGTTCGGGACGAAGCCGCTCGCGGTCGCCGGGATGGCGATCCTCGCGCTCGGCCTGGGCTGGCTCGCGCTGGCGCGTCCGGACGGGAGCTTCGCGGTGGACGTGCTGGCGGCCTCGATGGTCGCGGCGCTCGGCATGTCGCTGGCCTTCATCCCGACGATGATGACGGCGATCTCCAGGGTGCCCGGCGAGCAGAGCGGTCTGGCCTCGGGCATCGTCAACACCACCTACCAGGTGGGCTCGGCGCTCGGACTGGCGGTGGCGGGTGCGTTCGCCGCGTCCCGGGGCGCGGACGCCATCGGCGACGCCGCGCGGCTCACCGACGGGTTCCGGGCCGCGTTCGTGGTGGCGGCCGTGATCGCCGGGGCGGGCGCGGTGCTCGGCCTGGCGCTGCTGCGCGGACGCGGCGCCTCCGCTCGGGCGGACGGGCCGGCCGAGCCGGCGGCGGAGCGGGCCGCGTGACCGTTCGCCCGCCGGGCGAGGGGGCCGCGCGTGGCGCGGTCCCTCTGTCCCGTGCATATTTCCTACTTATCCAGTTGACTTGATGGGAAACTGGGGTCACGATGAGCGGATGAAGGTGAATCCGAGTGCGCCCCTCACCGTGCGGCTCCACGTCGACCTCCGGCGCCAGGCCGGCGCCCTCTGTACCCGTCGCTGATCCCGCCCCCTTCCGCCGGCCGCGGCGCCGGCGCCCGGATCCGACGGCTTCCCGGAGGCCCGCCATGACGATCACCGGCCGAACCACCCCCGACCCCCTCCCCGCCATCGGGCCGCCCCGGCCCGAGCACCTCCGCCTCGCCGACATCGAGGCCCGGCTCCGCGGCCCCGAACCCGCGGTGCGCGCCGCCGCCCTGAAGGCACTCGCCGAGATCGCCGGGACGGAGGACGCCCCGCGCGGCGTCGGCGACACCCTCGCCTGGGCGCTGGCCGACGAGCACGAGGATGTGCGCCGCCTCGCGGCCGACGCGCTGCGCGGCCTCCCCGAGGTCCACCTCGGGGACGACGGCGTCGACGCCCTGCTGCTCGCCGCCGCCCGCGGCCGCGACCCCTTCGTCCGGGAGACGGCCGCCGACCTGCTGGCGATCCTGGTCCAGGGCACCGGGGAGCTCTACGCGCAGGGGCTCCAGGACGACGAGCCCCAGGTGCGGCTCCAGGCCGTCCTCGGGCTGGTCGGGCTCCGCGCGGTCCGCGCCGTCGCCGAGGCCGCCGACGACCCGTCCCGCGAGATCCGGGTGGCGGTGGCCGAGGGCCTGGCCCGGCTGGCCGCGCCCGCCGGGACGCCCGCCCTGGACCATCTCCTCGCCGACCACGACCCGGTCGTGGTGATGGCCGCCCTCGACGCAGCCGCCCGGCTCGGCGTGCCCGAGCCCCTGGAGGGACGGGTCGTGACCGCCGTCGCGCACCCGAGCTGGCAGGTGCGGCGCCGGGCCGCGTTCGCGCTGGGGGCGGCGACGCCGGAAACCGCCGTCCGCCCGCTGGTCCGTGCCCTCCGCGACCCCACCGCGGACGTCCGCCGGGCCGCGGTCCAGTCCTTGGAGCAGTGGACGGGCGGCCTCCGCGCCGGGGCCGGACGGCCCGAGGTCGTCACCGCGCTCACCGAGGCGCTGGCCGATCCCGACCCGGGCGTGCGCACCCAGGCCCGCTGGGCGCTCGCCTGATCCGGCGGGCCGCGCACGGACGCGGCGCGGCCGGCACGCACCGAAC
Source organism: Actinomadura xylanilytica (assembly GCF_030283145.1). Taxonomy (GTDB): domain Bacteria; phylum Actinomycetota; class Actinomycetes; order Streptosporangiales; family Streptosporangiaceae; genus Spirillospora; species Spirillospora xylanilytica. Next base: position 1,240,637 of record NZ_JASNWE010000001.1, on the reverse strand, counting down.
ACATCGGTGATCACAGGCGTCTAACGAGTGACGGAAGAAAGGGCCATCCGGCACTCGGGCGGGTACAGCTCCCGTGGCGGGTCCGCACGCGACGGAGGAGAACCCATGACGCCCGTTCGACCTCTGCTGCCGGACGATCCCGCGCGGCTGGGCCGCTACGAGCTGGTGGGCAGGCTGGGCGAGGGCGGGCAGAGCGTGGTGTACCTCGGCCGCACCGGCGACGGGCGGCAGGCGGCCGTCAAGCTGCTGCGCGCCCAGCTCAGCCGCAACCCCGAGTGGCGGGGCCGGTTCGAGCGGGAGATGAAGCTCATCGGCCGGGTCGCCGGGTTCTGCACCGCGCAGGTCCTCGACGCCGACGTGTCCGGCGAGCTCCCCTACGTCGTCAGCGAGTACGTGCCGGGCCCCTCGCTCTCCGGGCTGCTCGCCGCCTCGGGCCCGCGCGCCGGCACCGACCTCGACCGGCTCGCGATCGGCACGATCACCGCGCTGGCGGCGATCCACCGGGCCGGGATCCTGCACCGCGACTTCAAGCCGTCGAACGTGCTGATGGGGCCGGACGGCCCGCGCGTCATCGACTTCGGCATCGCCCGCGTGCTCGGCCCGTCGGCGGCGAAGGCGAGCGGTGTGGTCGGCACGCCCTCCTACATGGCACCCGAGCAGGTGACCGACGCCGAGCTGGGCGCCGCCGTCGACCTGTTCGCCTGGGGCTCGACGATGCTGTTCGCCGCGACCGGGCGGCACCCGTTCGGCAACGACACGATCTCCGCGGTCTTCCACCGCATCCTCCAGCAGGACCCCGACCTGTCGCCGCTGCCCGGCTCGCTGCGCGGCATCGTCGGCGCCTGCCTGGCCAAGGACCCGGCGGCGCGCCCCGACGCCCAGCGGGTGCTGCTCGACCTGCTCGGCCTCCAGGCGCCGCTCGCGCACGAGGCCGAGGAACGGCCGGAGGGGGCGCTCAGTACCGGCGCCTCGTTCGCCGGCGACGTGCGGATCCCGCCGCCCACCCACCAGGTCGAGCGCGGCGGCGCCGGCCGTGGCCCGGCCGAGCCGCGCCCGGACGCCCGGACCGTCCCGCCGCCGTCCCGCCGCCGGCGCGGACGGCTCGCCCTCGCCGTCGCCGTCCCGGTGCTCCTGGTGGCCGGCGGCGGCACCGCCTGGGGGCTGATGTCGGACCGCGGCTCGGAAGGCCCCGCGCCGCGCGTCCCCGACACCGCCGTCCCGCCCGCCGCCGCGCAGGCCGTGACGGCACCGGCCGCGGGTGCCATCAGCGCGGTCCTCAGCTTCGACTACAAGACCGTCGACCAGAACGTGGCGGCGGCGCACCGGCGGGTCACGTCCCGCTACAAGACCGAGTACGACAGGCAGTTGCAGGCCGACAACTGGCGCAACCGGCTCCAGGAGACCAGGAGCTCCATCGGCACCGAGGTGGTCGACTCCGGGGTGGTGGCCTCGGCGGCCGACCGGGTCACCGTCCTGTCCTACGTGAAGCGGACGGTGAAGTCGGCGAACGCGCCCACGAAGCTGCTCCAGTACCCGATGCGGGTGACGATGGTCAGGCAGGACGGGGGCTGGCTCCTCGACACCCTGTACATCCTCGCCGCAAACTCGGTGCGCGGTGACATCGGCGCCTCGTCCTGGCCCGCCGCGCAGGGGAAGGCCGTGCTCGCCGCCGTGGCGGCCGACAAAGCGGTCGCGGAGGGCACGCCGGTGGAGGTCGGCCTGCGCGCCGGAGGGAACGCCCAGCAGGTGACCGCGCTGGCCGTCGTGGGCTCGTGCGCGCGGGGCGCCTGCAAGGAGTCCGACAAGATGACCTTCCAGCGGCTGCTTCTGCAAAAGTCGAACGCCGGCTGGCAGATCGCGAAGAGCGAACGGCTCTCCTCAGAGGGCGCGGCTGGCGGCTGACCGCATCGGTCGCGCAGGGCCTCTGCCCCCCCGCAGCCTGGATGAAGAAGGGGCGCCTCCCAGTGGGAGACGCCCCTTCAGCGGTGAACCTTCAGTGGCGGACGCTCAGGCTTCCCGGGCCTGGCGCCTGCGGGTGGCGGCGACCGCGGCGCCGCCCGCCAGGACGGCGCCGAGGCCGAGCGCGACGATCGGGAGGCTGTCGGCACCCGTGAACGGCAGCCCGGCGGGCGGTGCCATCGACGCCGCGGACGCGCCGGGCTCGACGACGCCGCCCGCGGGGAGCGCGGGCAGGAGCGGGGACGACGGCGGGAGTTCGGGCAGCGGCGGCGTCGGGCTCGGCGGGATCGACCCGTCGCCCGGCGGTGGTGTCGGTGGTGTCGGCGGCGTCGGGGGGCTCGGCGGGGTGGGAGGCGGCGGCGTTGGGGGTGTCGGCGGCACCGGCGGCACGGGCGCCTCCGCGCAGCCCGAGCCGAGGCAGCCGCTCAGCCCGACGTTCGCGGCGAGCGGCCGGCCGCCGGCGGGGGTGACGCTGAGGCCCAGCCCGGTTGCGCCGCTGATGACCTGGCGGCCGGGGGAGACCGTCCCGCCGGTCTTCAGCTTCAGGTCGGCGCGTCCGGCCGGGGTGCGGACGTTGCCGTCCACCCGCGCGCCGCCGCGCACCGTGCCGTCGGCGAACGAGAGCGACCCGCCGGTGCGCACCCGCACCCCGGCACCGCCCGCGGGGGTGTTCAGGCCCGCGCCGACGTCGAGCCCACCGCTCGCGGTCCTGGTGCGCTCGTCATAGCCCAGCGTGGCCTTGAGCCGCAGGTCGAGCAGGGGCGGCGGCGCCTGCTTCGCGCGGGCGCCACCACGGGCGCCACCGTCCCGGGCACCGGCACCGCGGTTCCCGTCCTGGCTCCCGGCCCGGGTCGCGCGGGGCTTCGCCGCCTTCGTCGCGACCCGCTTCACGACGAGTTCCCGCGCGTGGCGGGCGGTGCTCCGGGCACCGGGACGAGCCGTCCGGCCGTCCGTCCCCGGCCATTTGATCTTCGGGACGGCCGCTCTCCCCGCGGGCGCGTGCCCGGCGGCGGCCCGGGCGGGCTGGTGCGCGAGGCGGTGCGGGGCGGCCGGCCGGGCGTCGTGCCGGTCGGCGCGCGGGGCGGGGGCCTGCGCCCCGGCCGCCTGCGAGACGCCGCTCATCGCCGCGATGCCCAGTACCGTCGCGCCGGCCGTCACCGCCAGTCGTTGTCCTTGGTGCACGGGAGGCTCCTGGATCGTAGGTTGCACAACCTGCAATCACGTTCACACGTCATGTAGTCGATGTGAACAGCGACGGCGGTATTTGGTGGAGGTCCACAAGCGGCGCCCGGTGCCTTTGTTGACCTTTCTCGTGGAAATCCGGCCGGGGTGCCGGGTGGTCCGGCGGCACCCCGATACTTGACGGATGACCAGGGTCATCGCGGGAAGCGCAGGCGGGCGGAGGCTCGCCGTACCACCGGGTCGGGACACCCGGCCGACCAGCGACCGGGCCCGGGAGGGCCTGTTCTCCACCGTGCAGGCGCTGCTCGGCCCCCTCGACGGGCTGCGCGTCGCCGACCTGTTCGCCGGATCCGGCGCGGTGGGCCTCGAAGCGCTCTCCCGGGGCGCGGCGCACGCGCTGCTGGTCGAGTCGCATCCGCGCGCGGCCAAGGTGATCAGGCAGAACGCCGACGCGCTCGGCCTGCCCGGCGCGCAGCCCTGCGCCGACCGGGTCGAGCGGCTCGTTCGCCGTCCCCCCTCCGCGCCGTACGACCTGATCTTCGCCGATCCGCCCTACGCACTGGGGGACGAGGCCGTCACCGCGCTGCTGGAGGCGCTGCGCGACAACGGGTGGACCGCCCCGGACGCGCTGGTCGTGGTCGAGCGGTCCGTGCGCGGGGCCGCGCTGGCGTGGCCCCCGGGCTACTCCGCCGAACGCGACCGGAGTTACGGTGAAGCGGTGTTCTGGTACGGCCGCACCGACGGGTGACGCCCGGCCGGCCGGTTCAGCGGGACCGGCCGGGGCAAGAGGGGAGGGGCAGGGCAAGGCCCAAGGGCAGGGCTGAAGGCGGGACGTAGGGCCAGGGCACGGCGGCCGGGCCGAAGGCCGCGGAGTCCGTCTTCCGCCGGCACCAGGATGAGTGATCGTTTCAGCTTCGGGGAGCTGGTCGGCTTGAGGTCCGGTATCGACAAGGCCCTGGGACGGACCTGGATCCTGGCGCTGCTGATGGGCCTGGCGCTCATGGTCAACGTCACCTACGTCCAGGGCTTCGAGGCGCAGAACCTGCGCGACGACGCGCTCAACGGCCGGCAGTACGCCGAGCGCGACAAGATCGACCGCGGCCCGATCGTCGCCGGCGGCGAGCGGCTGGCCTGGTCGGTGCCGGTTGCGGGCAAGCGCTTCCAGCGCCGCTACAAGGAGAGCGCGATCTTCTCGCCGATCACCGGCTACTTCTCGCTGTTCTCCCAGACCGGCCTGGAGAGCGCCGAGAACCACGTGCTCGACGGCACCGACCCGCGGCTGGCCACCACCGACCTGGTCAACCGGATCATCGGCAAGCGGGTCGGGGGCGGCACCGTGGAGACCACGATCGACCCCAAGGCCCAGCGGGCGGCCTACGCCGCGCTCAAGGGGAGCGGGGCCCGGCGCGCCGCGGCCGTCGCGATGGACGCCCGCACCGGGGCGATCCTGGTGATGGCCTCCACCCCGTCCTACGACGCCAACGACGTGGCCGTCCCCGACGCCAAGAAGGCCCAGGCCGCCTTCACCCGGCTGAACGCCCAGCCGCTCAAGCCCCTGCTCAACAAGGCGGCCAACGAGGTGTTCCCGCCGGGCTCCACGTTCAAGACGGTGGTCGTGGCGGCCGCCCTCGCCGCGGGCTCGTCCGGCGACGAGCAGGTCAGGGCGGGCCGCAGCTACCGTCCGGCGGGGGCGGGGCAGGCGATCAACAACGACGTGGGCGACATCGGCGGCCAGTGCGACCTCCCGGCGATCCCCCTGATCGACTCCTATGCCCAGTCGTGCAACACCACGTTCGCGTTCATGGGTGCCGAGAAGCCCGGCAACACCGCCGTCGCCGAGCAGGCGGCCCGCTTCGGCTTCTACCACGGGATCGGGGCCGGGAAGGGCCTGTCCGGTGCCGCCAGCTCGTTCCCGAAGACCGACCAGCCCTCGCTCAGCGCGCTCGGCTCGATCGGGCAGGGCAGCACGGTCGCGACCCCGCTCCAGATGGCGCTGGTCGCCTCGGCCGCGATCAACGACGGCAAGGTCATGCGGCCGTACCTGGTCGGCAAGGTCCGCGGCCCGGACGGGGCGGTGGTGGACGAGACGTCCGCGAGCAGGCTCTCGCAGGCGCTGACCTCCGGTCAGGCGGCCGAGCTGCGCGCGATGATGCGGGCGGTGATCACCAAGGGCACCGGCAAGCGGCTCCAGGGCGGTCCGATCGCCGGCGGCAAGACCGGCACCGCCGACATCGAGAACGCCGGCTACAACGACCGCTGGTTCATCGGCTTCGGACCGAAGACCGACCCGCGCTACGCGGTGGCGGTCATGACGGAGGCCGACGGGTACGGGATCGAGTCGGGCCCGATCGCGGCGGACATCATCGGACGACTGGGCGGCTGAGCCCGGGTGAAGGCGGCTTCGGGACGGTTTGGTACGGTCGCGCCGCAGGCGCCCACCTGCACAGAAGGTCACTCGCAAGGATGGAGTCCCTCGTGCGCCGTGTCGTTTGTCCCGGCTCATTCGATCCCGTCACCAACGGACATCTCGACATCATCAGCCGCGCCTCCCGGCTCTTCGACGAGGTGGTCGTCGCGGTGATGATCAACAAGACCAAGCAGGGGTTGTTCACCGTCGACGAGCGCATCGAGATGCTCGGCGAGGTGACCAGGGAGTACGGCAACGTCAAGATCGACAAATGGCACGGGCTGCTGGTGGACTTCTGCCGGCAGAGCGACATCCCGGTGATCGTCAAGGGCCTGCGCGCGGTCAGCGACTACGAGTACGAGCTCCAGATGGCCCAGATGAACCACCGCATGGCGGGCGTGGAGACCATGTTCATGTCGACCAACCCGCTGTACTCCTACCTCTCCTCGTCCCTGATGAAGGAGATCGTCAAGTACGGCGGGGACGTGTCCGGGCTGATCCCCGATCCGGTCCACGAACGGCTCGTCAAGCGCCTCCAGGAGTCCTGACCCGGTCCGGCCCGAGGGGCGGGGGTCCGGGCACGTGCCGTCGTTCGGTACCCTGGACAGCGGCCGTGAACGACGGTCGTCATTCGCCATGCCTCACGAAAGCAGGAATCCGCTGTCCCGCCTCGATCCCCACGCCCCGCTCGTGCTCGATACCCGAGCGCTGAGCAGGCAACCCGGATCGTCGAAGGAGAAGCGCCTGTCCGTGCCGGCTCCGGAGAATTTCGGCGTCGAGATGCTCGGCGTCCCCGAGGGTGCGGCCATCGAGCTGGAACTGCGGCTCGAGGCGGTCCTGGAGGGGGTGCTGCTCACGGGCACCGCGACGGTCCCCCTCGAAGGGGAGTGCGCGCGCTGCCTCGACCCGATCGCCTCGAGCTTCGAGGCGGACTTCCAGGAGCTCTTCGTCTATCCTGACACCCGCTCCGGCGGGAATGCGGGCGACGACGAGCTGCGCCTCGAGGACGACCTGATCGACCTCGAGCCGCTGCTCCGGGACGCGGTGGTGCTCGCGCTGCCGCTGTCCCCGCTGTGCCGGGACGACTGTCCCGGCCTGTGCACGGAGTGCGGTGCCAGGCTGGCCGACGCCGGACCTGACCACCACCATGATGTCGCCGACCCCCGGTGGGCGGCGCTCAAGGGCCTGACCGGCGATGTCCCGCGTACCGACGCGGAGACGGAGCCGGGCTCCCCCGACGCGGGGAGCGGGGGATAATCTTCCCCCGCAGTCCATTCGACCCACGATACGGAAAGCAGGAGGGCTGACGTGGCCGTCCCCAAGCGCAAGAAGTCGCGCAGCAACACGCGGCACCGGCGTTCGCAGTGGAAGACCGCGGTTCCGACCCTGGTCGACTGCCCGACCTGCCGCGACAAGAAGCTGCCCCACACCGCGTGTGCGACGTGCGGCACCTACGACCGGCGGCAGGTCATCGCCCCGTCGGCCTGAGCTCTTTCGCATCCTGGGGGGCGGATCCGCGTACGTGACGCGGCCCGCCCCTCAAGGTGCCGGGCATCGACCACCCGGCGGGTGACGTCGGCGTGGTGACCGGCAGAGGACCGGAGCCCGGAGCCGTGGTGCACGCCGGGATTGACCACCGGCGCGCACCTCGTCTTCGAGGACCTCTCCTCCCGCCGTGCGTCCGCGCCCCAGGCCGTCACGCGCCATGACGGCGACCGCGCACCCCGCGGCGCCCGGCCTGTGAGGAGGGCCTGTGAGCGGTAAGAAGTCCGGTCCGGTGCCGGATCGCGCGGAACTGAGCAGCGCGCTCGGCGTGGAGGTCACCGCTTCCCTGCTCGAACGGGCGCTTACGCACCGTTCGTACGCCTATGAGAACGGCGGCCTGCCCACCAACGAGCGCCTGGAGTTCCTGGGCGACTCGGTGCTGGGGCTCGTCGTCACCGACACCCTGTTCCGGGGGCACCCCGACCTTCCCGAGGGGCAGCTCGCCAAGCTGCGCGCCGCGGTGGTCAACATGCGGGCCCTGGCGGGCGTCGCCCGCTCCCTGGGCGTCGGCGCCCACATCCGGCTCGGCCGGGGCGAAGAGGGCACCGGCGGCCGGGACAAGTCCTCGATCCTCGCCGACACGCTGGAGGCGCTGATCGGCGCCGTCTATCTCGACCAGGGCCTGGACGAGGCGTCCGCCCTGGTGCACCGGCTCTTCGACGGGCTCATCGCCCGCTCGGCGGGGCTGGGCGCGGGCCTCGACTGGAAGACCTCGCTGCAAGAGCTGACGGCGGTCGAGGAGCTCGGCGTGCCCGAGTACCACGTCGCCGAGAGCGGCCCCGACCACCAGAAGACGTTCCGCGCCTCGGTACGGGTCGCCGGCACCACCTACGGGGCGGGCGAGGGCCGCAGCAAGAAGGAGGCCGAGCAGCACGCCGCCGAGGCCGCCTGGAACGCGATCCGCGAGATCGTCGTGGCGCGCGACTCCGGCTCCTCCTCCGACGGCGGGGCCGGGGTCGGGACCGGCGGCGACGGCATCCGCCCGGCGGGTCCGGCCGGTGCCTGAGCTGCCCGAGGTCGAGGTCGTCCGGCGGGGGCTCGAACGCTGGGCGACCGGCCGGACGATCGCGGCGGCCGAGGTGCTGCACCCGAGGGCCGTCCGCAGGCACGAGACGGGTCCGGCCGACTTCGCCGGGCGGCTCGCCGGACGCACCGTGCGGCCTCCGCGCCGCCGCGGCAAGTACCTGTGGCTGCCGCTGGCCGACGACGCCCCGCACGAGGCCCCAGAATGCGCGCTGCCCGCCGGGACCGGGTCCGGCGGCGGCGGGGAGGGGCGGGCGCCCGCGGAGGCGCTGCTGGCGCATCTGGGCATGAGCGGCCAGCTCCTGGTGGGCGAGCCCGACCGCGAGCGGGAGAAGCATCTGCGGGTGCGGATCACCTTCACCGACGGCGGTCGCGACCTGCGCTTCGTCGACCAGCGGACGTTCGGGCACCTCATGGTCTCCGACCTCGTGCCCGACGCCGTCACCGGCGGCGGTGGCGGCGCGCCGGTCCCCGCGACGATCGCGCACATCGGCGCCGACCCGCTGGAGGAGGCGTTCGACGAGGAGGCGTTCTTCCGCGCGCTGCGCCGCCGCCAGACCGGCCTCAAGCGCGCCCTGCTCGACCAGTCGCTGATCAGCGGGGTGGGCAACATCTACGCCGACGAGGCGCTGTGGCGGGCCCGGCTGCACTGGGCGCGGCCCACCGAGACGCTCACCCGGGCCGAGGCGGGCCGGGTGCTCACGGCGGCGCGCGAGGTCATGTCGGCCGCGCTCGCGGTCGGCGGGACGTCCTTCGACAACCTCTACGTCGACGTCGACGGTGAGAGCGGCTACTTCGAACGGTCGCTCGACGCCTACGGGCGGCGGGACGAGCCGTGCCGCCGCTGCGGCACGCCGATCCGCCGCGACGAGTTCATGAACCGCTCCTCCTACAGTTGCCCGACGTGCCAGCCGCGTCCACGCCGCGCGCGCTACTAACCGAACGGACCCCACGATGGACGACCAGACCGTACGCTTGACCGCTTGGGCCCGCGGCCGGGTGCAGGGCGTGGGCTTCCGCTGGTGGGTCCGGGCCCGTGCCCTGGAGCTCGGTCTGGACGGCAGCGCCACCAACCTGCGGGACGGACGGGTCGAGGTGGTGGCCGAGGGGCCGCGCGCGTCGTGCGAGCGGATGCTCGAACTGCTGCGCGGTCCGGGCACGCCGGGGCACGTCGCGGGGGTCGCCGAACGGTGGAGTGAGCCGCGCGGAGAGGCGCCCGGTTTCCTGGAACGGTGATCGGGTAGGGAATTCCGGTTTGTACCTGCTAAACTAGTGCCGACAGGTTGTTACCGGCCCGTGATGTGCGTCTTGACCAGGACACTGGCCGGTGCGACTCTAGACGATACGCGCACCAACCTCGGTTGCTCTTTGTGCGCGATCCCTGCTGGTTACTCAGCGTGGAGGACCTTTAGTCATGGCGAAGGCTCTACTCGGCCACGTCGGCGGTCCCGACCCCCGGATGGTCGCGGAGATGCGGCGCCTTCAGCAGCGCGTACGTGATCTGGAAGCCGAGCTCGTGCGGCTTCAGGCAGAGAACGACGCGCTCGCGACGGCTCCGGACGACGACGTGATGTCGCTCGCAGTGAAGGAACGTGAACCGGCGCTGACCTGATCGGCGCCTTTTTCGAGAACCAGGACAGGGACGCCGTGTGAAGGCGTCCCTTCTTTTTGCCCGCCGCTTCGGCGGGCGCCGGGCGGCGGCCCGGAAGGGCAGGCGGCCGGGCACGGCGTGTCCGTTACGCCCTACCTGACATCCGCCGAACATTCCGCCCGCCGGCCGGGGGTCCACCCGGCGGCGGGTCCGTTCGGCCACCCCGCGAACGGGCCGCTGGGCCCGCGACCCGCCCGCGACGACCCAAGCCGCGATCTTCCCGATCCCTCGATTTCCCGTATCCGGTCCGGTTGCCGGGCTCGCGGGGCCCCGGCCGGTATCGTTCGACGGGCTCCCGGGCGTGCGCCGGGACGGGACGGGGGCGCGGCGGCCTCCCGAGGAGGCCCACCGGTCCCGGTCGAGGCAGGACGTCAGGGGGAAGCGGCCCCCTGCGCCATTCCCGGAGGAGGACGGCGAGCGCGTGTATCTGAAGAACCTGACGCTGCGCGGCTTCAAGTCCTTCGCGTCCTCCACCACGCTGAAGTTCGAGCCGGGCATCACCGCCGTCGTCGGCCCGAACGGGTCGGGCAAGTCCAACGTCGTCGACGCGCTCGCGTGGGTGATGGGGGAGCAGGGCGCCAAGTCGCTGCGCGGCGGCAAGATGGAGGACGTCATCTTCGCCGGCACCGCCAGCCGGGCGCCGCTCGGGCGGGCCGAGGTGGTGCTGACCATCGACAACTCCGACGGCGCGCTGCCGATCGACTACACCGAGGTCAAGATCAGCCGGCTGATGTTCCGGTCGGGGCAGAGCGAGTACGCGATCAACGGCGACCCGTGCCGGCTGCTCGACATCCAGGAGCTGCTGTCGGACTCGGGCATCGGCCGCGAGATGCACGTGATCATCGGGCAGGGCCAGCTCGACCGGGTGCTGCACTCGGGCAACGAGGGGCGCCGCGCGGTGATCGAGGAGGCCGCCGGGGTCCTCAAGCACCGAAAGCGGAAGGAGAAGGCGCTGCGCAAGCTGGACGCGATGCAGGCCAACCTGACCCGCGTCCAGGACCTCACCGGCGAGCTGCGCCGCCAGCTCAAGCCGCTCGGCCGGCAGGCCGAGCTCGCGCGCCGGGCGGCCGTCATCCAGGCCGACCTGCGCGACGCGCGGATCCGGCTGCTGGCCGACGACCTGGTGACGCTGCGCACCAGGCTGGAGCAGGAGGCCGCCGACGAGGCGGCGATCCGCGCGCGCCGCACCGAGACCGAGCGGGCCCTGGCGGGGGCGCAGGAGCGCGAGGCCGTCCTGGAGGCCGAGGAGACCGCCGAGGCGCCCAGGCTGGCGCAGGTCCAGGACACGTGGTTCCGGCTGTCGGCGCTGAAGGAGCGCCTGCGCGGCGTCGCCGACCTCGCCGCCGAACGGCACCGCAACGCCTCCGAGGCGCGCGACGAGGAGCGGCGCGGCCGTGACCCCGAGGACATGGAGCGCGAGGCCGCCGGGATCCGCGAGCAGGAGGAGATGCTGCGCGCCGCGCTCGACGAGGCCGAGGACGCGCTGGCCCGCGCGGTCGAGGAGCGCTCGGGCGCCGAGGAGGCCCTCGGCGCCGAGGAGCGCCGGCTCCAGGCCGCCGTCCGCGCCGCCGCCGACCGCCGCGAGGAGCTGGCCCGGCTGCGCGGCCGGGTCGAGGCGCTGCGCAGCAAGGCCCAGGCCGGACGGTCCGAGATCGGCCGGCTCGCCGACGCCCGCGACGAGGCCGGGCAGCGCGCCGAGGGCGCCCAGGCCGAGTTCGAGGCGTTCGAGGCCGAGGTCGTCGAGGACCCGGAGCTGGCCGCCGAGCACGAGGCGGTCCAGGAGGCCCTCGCCACGGCGAAGGACGCGGCCGAGGCCGCGCGGGCGGCGGTCGACGGGCCGCGCCAGGAGCTGAAGGACGCCCGCGCGGCGGTCACCGCGGCCCGTTCCGCCGACCAGGCCGCGCAGAAGCGGGTCACCGCGCTCGGAGCCCGGATCGAGGCCCTCGACCTGACCCTGGCGAGCGCCGCCGACGGCGGCGAGGCGCTCCTCGCCGCCGCTGCGGACGGGTCGATCGCCGGGGTGCTGGGCACGGTCGCGTCGCTGCTGACCGTCCGGCCCGGGTACGAGACGGCCGTGGCGGCGGCGCTCGGCAACGCCGCCGAGGGCATCGCGGTCGGTTCGCTCGACACCGCCGAGGCGGCCCTGGCGCTGCTGCGGGACCGCGACGCCGGACGGGCGGGACTGGTGGTCGGCGGCGGCGGCGCGGCGAGGGCGCCGGAGGTCCCGGGCGTCGACCGAGCGATCGACGCGGTGACCGTCCCCAACGCCGTGCGGCCCGCGCTGGAGCACCTGCTGGGCGACGTGGCCGTGGTGGACGACGTGGCCGCCGCCGCCGGGCTCGTCCGGCGCGAACCGGGCCTGCGGGCCGTCACCCGCGGCGGTGAGCTCGTCGGCGCGCACTGGGCGCAGGGTGGCGGTGGCGGAGCAGCGCAGAGCCTGTTGCAGATGCGCGCCACGCTCGACCAGGCGACCGAGGATCTCGCCGCCGCCGAGACCGCCGCCGAGCAGAGCGCGGACGCGCTCACCGGCGGCACCGAACGCGAGCAGGCCGCCCAGGGCGAGCTCGACGAGGCGCAGGCGGCCGTCACCCAGGCGCAGGCCGGGGTCAACCAGGCCCAGTCCGAGCTCGACCGGGTGCGGTCCCGGGTCCGCGAGTTCGACGCGCGGGCCGCGCAGGAGGCCAAGCGCGCCGCCCGGCTTGAGGCCGACGTCCGCGCCGCCCGGGGCGAGGCCGAGCGCCTCACCAAGGCGCTGGACGCCGCGGGCGAGTCCCTGGAGAGCGACACCGCGGCGGCCGAGGAGCTGGCGGTCCGGCTGGCCGAGTCCGAGGAGGCCGCGGAGGTCGCCGAGGAGGCCGGGTACGACACCGGCGCCCGCGACGAGCTGAACGCCCGCACGCAGGAGCTGCGCTCCGCCGAGATGGAGTCGCGGCTGTCGGTCCGCACCGCCGAGGAGCGGGTCCAGGCGATCACCGGCCGCGCCGACGCGCTGGAGCGCGGGGCCCGCCGCGAACGGGAGGAGCGGGCCCTGGCCGCCCGCCGCCGCGCCCGCCGCGAGCAGCAGGCCAGGATCGCCGAGGCGGTCCTGAAGGGCAGCCGGTTCGCGCTGCGGGGCATCGAGACGTCGCTGGAATCGGCGATCGAGCGGCGCGAGGCGGCCGAACGCGCCCGCGCCGCCCGTGAGGCCGAGCTCAGGGTCGTCCGCACCCAGGTGCGCGACCTGTCGGGCACGCTCGAACGGCTGGTCAACGTGGTCCACGGCAACGAGGTCGCGCGCGCCGAGCAGCGGCTCCGGCTGGAGCAGCTCGAGCAGCGGGCGCTGGAGGAGTTCGGGCTGGAGGTCGGCTCGCTGGTGGCGGAGTACGGGCCCGACCAGCTCGTCCCGCCGACGGGCCCCGAGGCCGAGTCCGAGGACGCGCGGCCCGTCCCCTTTGACCGGACGGTGCAGGAGAAGCGCGCCAAGGCCGCCGAGCGGCAGCTCAACCAGCTCGGCAAGGTCAACCCGCTGGCGCTGGAGGAGTTCGCGGCGCTGGAGGAGCGGCACGCCTTCCTCACCTCGCAGCTTGAGGACCTCAAGAAGACCCGCCGCGACCTGCTCGACATCGTCAAGGAGGTCGACGACCGGGTGCAGGCGGTGTTCGCCTCCGCCTACGAGGACACCGCCCGCGAGTTCGAGCGGATCTTCGCGCGGCTGTTCCCGGGCGGCGAGGGCAGCCTGTCGCTCACCGAGCCCGACGACCTGCTCGCCACCGGCGTCGAGGTCGCCGCGCGCCCGCCGGGCAAGAAGGTCAAGCGGCTGTCGCTGCTGTCGGGCGGCGAGCGGTCGCTGGTCGCGATCGCGTTCCTGGTCGCGGTGTTCAAGGCCCGCCCGTCGCCGTTCTACGTGCTCGACGAGGTCGAGGCGGCGCTGGACGACACCAACACGCAGCGGCTGATCACCGTGTTCGAGGAGCTGCGCGAGTCGTCCCAGCTGATCGTCATCACCCACCAGAAGCGGACGATGGAGGGCGCCGACGCGCTCTACGGCGTCAGCATGCGCGGCGACGGCGTCACCCAGGTCGTCAGCCAGCGGCTGCGCGAGCAAGAGCCGGCCTGACCGGCGCCGTCCGGGAGCACGCGCGCATCGCGCATCACGCTGCGGGCCGGGGATCCGGAGGAGGCGGCGGACGGGCTCGGCCGCTGGATCGCCGCCGCTGCCCGGCCGGCCGGGCGGAATTGGTGATCCGGAGGGCTGGAAATTCCATCTTGATCAACAACTGTCGTCGCCCCGAACGCGCCCCGCGTTCCGGGACGATCACAAGACCGCGTGACCGGTGGACGAGCGGAGTGTGTTCGGCGCACCGGTGCCGGTCTGGAAAACTGGGGTGGTTATGGAATATCTGATCCTCATCGCCGGGCTGGCCGCCCTCGCCCTGATCGTCGGCGGCGTCGTGTTCCTGCGGCCCGGCCGCCGCAGGCCCCGCCCGCCCGTCGAGCCCGCCGAACGGCCCGCCGACATCCTCCCCGGCGGGGCCACCGCCGCAGGGGCCACGGATCAGGAGGCGCCCACCGCCGAACGGGCGCCGCCGGCCGCCGCGGCGACCGCTGCGCCGCCCGCGGTCGAGATCGAGCGGCCCCCGCCCGGCGCCGGCCGGCTGGTCCGGCTGCGCGCCCGGCTCGCCCGCTCCCAGAACACCTTCGGCAAGACCCTCCTCGTCCTGCTGGCGCGCGAGACGCTCGACGACGACGCGTGGGAGGAGATCGAGGACACGCTGATCACCGCCGACATGGGCGCCGCGGTGGCCCGGCAGATCACCGACGACCTGCGCACCCGGGTCCAGGTCCTCGGCACCCGCAGCCCCGCCGAGGTGCGCGGCCTGCTCAAGGAGGAGCTGGTCAAGCAGATCGGCGCCGACCTCGACCGCACGCTGCACACCGAGCCGCACGGCAACAAGCCGGCCGTCGTGATGGTCGTCGGGGTCAACGGCACCGGCAAGACCACCACCTGCGGCAAGCTGGGCCGGGTGCTGGTCGGAGACGGCCGCACCGTCCTGCTCGGCGCCGCCGACACCTTCCGCGCCGCCGCCGCCGACCAGTTGGAGACGTGGGGGTCGCGCGTCGGTGCCCAGGTCGTCCGGCGCGACGAGGGCGCCGACCCGGCCAGCGTCGCCTTCGACGCGGTGAAGCAGGGCATCGACAGCAAGGTCGACACCGTCATCGTCGACACCGCCGGCCGGCTGCACACCAAGACCGGGCTGATGGACGAGCTCGGCAAGGTCAAGCGGGTGGTCGAGAAGCAGGCCGAGGTCGACGAGGTGCTGCTGGTCCTGGACGCGACCACCGGCCAGAACGGGATGCAGCAGGCCCGCGTGTTCGCCGAGGTCGTCAACATCACCGGCGTGGTGCTGACCAAGCTCGACGGCACCGCCAAGGGCGGCATCGTCGTCCAGGTGCAGCGCGAGCTCGGCGTCCCGGTGAAGCTGGTCGGCCTGGGCGAGGGCCCCGACGACCTCGCGCCGTTCGAGCCGGAGGCCTTCGTCGAGGCGATCCTGGGCGACTGACCGCCCGTCCCACCCGTCCCGTACGTCACCGACGCCCCGCGCGCATCATGCGATGCGCGCGGGGCGTCGCTTTTGGTGAATCTTTAATCCGGCCGTATCGGCGGCGGAATAGGCGATGTGAGGACTCGGAAACATCGTCGAAACACACCCGGGTTGGGTTTCACATAGTGGAAACGCAAGGGCCTTTCAGGTGAAACCGCCACGGAAGAGTCTCTGGAGCAGTTCAAGTTCCCTGCGAGGAGGGACTCTTCCCGAGATGAAGATCGATAGCGGTAGCACCGCCTGGATGCTGACGAGTGCCGCGCTCGTCCTGCTGATGACACCGGGCCTGGCCTTCTTCTACGGAGGCATGAGCCGGGCCAAGAGCGTGCTCAACATGATGATGATGAGCTTCGTCAGCATCGCCGTGGTGGGCATGCTCTGGGTCGTCTACGGCTATTCCCTCGCGTTCACCGGCGGCGGGCTCAGCTCGTTCATCGGCGGGTTCGGCGACTGGGGCCTGGTCGGGCTGGAGAAGGTGACGACGGCGGGCGACGGGTCCGGCATCCCGCAGCTGGTGTTCGTGGCGTTCCAGGCCACCTTCGCCATCATCACCGTCGCGCTGATCAGCGGCGCCGTGGCGGACCGTGCCAAGTTCGGGGCCTGGGTCGTGTTCACCCTGGTCTGGGTCACCCTCGTCTACATCCCGATCGCGCACTGGGTCTGGTGGTCGGACGGCAAGGACGGCGGCGCGTCCGGCTGGCTCTTCGACCTCGGGGCGCTCGACTTCGCGGGCGGCACGGTGGTGCACATCAACGCCGGCGTGGCGGCCCTGGCCCTGGTGCTGGTCCTCGGCAGGCGCAAGGGCTGGCCGAAGGACCCGATGCGCCCGCACAACCTGCCGTTCGTCCTGCTCGGTGCCGGGCTGCTGTGGTTCGGCTGGTTCGGGTTCAACGCCGGCTCGGCGCTCGGCGCCGGCGGCACCGCGGCGGTCGCCTTCATCAACACCCTGGTCGCGACCTGCGCGGCGGCCTTCGCCTGGATCGTGGTGGAGAAGCTCCGCGACGGCAGCTCCACCACGCTCGGCATCGCGTCCGGCGTGGTGGCCGGCCTGGTCGCGATCACCCCGGCCTGCGGCTTCGTGACCCCGCTTGGCGCGATCGTCATCGGCCTGGCCGCCGGCGCGGTCTGCGCGTTCGCGGTCAGCCTGAAGTACAAGCTCGGGTACGACGACTCGCTCGACGTGGTCGGCGTGCACATGGTCGGCGGCATCGTCGGCGCCCTGCTGATCGGCATCCTGGCCACCACCTCGGTGAACGACGCGGGCGCGGACGGCCTGCTGGCCGGCGGCGGGCTCGGGCTGCTCGGCAAGCAGGCGGTGGCGGTCCTGGCGACGCTCGTCTACTCCTTCGTCGTGACGTTCGTCATCGCCAAGGTCATCGACAAGGTGATGGGCTTCCGGATCAGCGAGGAGGACGAGATCACCGGCATCGACAGCGCCGCGCACGCGGAGACCGCGTACGACTTCGGCACCGTCCGCACCGGGGCGACCGCCGCGGTGCCCCCGTCCGCGCCGGTCGGCGACGGGACTCCCAAGAAGGTCGAGGCACAGGGATGAAGCTCATCACGGCGGTCATCAAGCCGTTCAAGCTCGACGAGGTCAAGACCGCTCTGGAGGCGTTCGGGGTCAGGGGCCTGACCGTCAGCGAGGCCAGCGGCTTCGGCCGGCAGAAGGGGCACACCGAGGTCTACCGGGGCGCCGAGTACAAGGTGGACCTGGTGCCCAAGCTGCGGGTCGAGGTCCTGGTCGACGACGAGGACGCCGAGGACATCATCGACGTCGTCGTCAAGGCCGCCCGCACCGACAAGATCGGTGACGGCAAGGTCTGGGCGGTCCCGGTGGAGACGGTGGTCCGCGTCCGCACCGGCGAGACCGGCCCGGAAGCCCTGTAGGGAGCGGAGTGGTCCTCGCTCACGGAACGCCCGGCCCGCCCGCCTCCGGCCGCGCCACCGGCACCACCGGCGGCGGCGCGGCCCAGGCCGCCCGGGCGGTCCGCGCGGCCCTCGCGGCGGCGCGGACCGGCCGCTCCGACGACCTCGACCGCTGGCTCACCGGCCTCCTCGCCGCGCCCGGCCTCGAGGACGTCGCGCTCGTCGCGGTGGGCGGCCACGCCCGCCGCGAGCTGACCCCCGGCGGCGACCTGGACCTGGTGCTGCTGCACCGAGGCCGGGCCGACGTCGCCGAGGTCGCCGACCGCGTCTGGTACCCGGTCTGGGACTCCGGGCTGCGGCTCGACCACTCGGTCCGCACTCTGCACGAGGCCCGCACCGTCGCGCGCGGCGACATGAAGGCGGCGCTCGGCCTGCTCTCCGCCCGCCGCGTCGCCGGGGAGCACGCGCTCGTGGACGAGCTGCGCGCCGCCGTCCTGGCCGACTGGCGCGCCGACGCCCGGGTCCGCCTCGCCGAGCTGGCCCGGATGTGCCGGGCACGCTGGGAGACGCAGGGCGAGCTGGCGTTCCTCCTCGAACCCGACCTCAAGGAGGCCCACGGCGGCCTCCGCGACGTGCACGTCATGCAGGCGGTGGCCGCCTCCTGGGTGGCGTCCGCCCCGGACGAACGCGTCCGCGCCGCCCACGACCTCCTGCTGGACGTCCGGCACGTACTGCACGACGCCACCGGACGCTCGTCAGACCGCCTCGTCCTCCAGGAACAGGACGCCGTCGCGCAGGCCCTCGGCCTGCCCGACGCCAACGTGCTTCAGCGCGCCGTCACCGAGGCCGCCCGCACCATCACCTACGTCGGCGACAACCTCTGGCGGCGGGTCGAACGCTTCTGCGCGCCGCGCGCGCCGGCGGCCGTGTCCGTCCCGGCGTCGGGGGCCGCACCAGGACGGCGCGGCGTCGAGCGCAGGCCCGTCGGCGACGGCGCCGTCGAGCACGAGGGCGAGGTCGTCCTCGCCCGCGGCGCCGACCTGGACGACCCGGCGCTGGTGCTGCGCGTCGCCGCGTCCGCCGCGCAGGCCGGCCTGCCGCTCGCCCCCGCGACCGTCGACCGGCTGGCCGAACGCGCCGCGCTCCCGGCGCCGCCCTGGCCCGCCGCGGCCCGCGACGCCCTGGTGTCGCTGCTCGGCGCGGGCCCCGCCGCCATCGGCGTCTGGGAGGCCCTCGACCAGGCCGGGCTGATCGTCCGGCTGCTCCCCGAGTGGGAACGCGTCCGCAACCGGCCCCAGCGCAACCCCGTGCACCGCTTCACCGTCGACCGGCACCTCGTCGAGGCCGCCGCCGGAGCCGCCGCCCTCACCCGCGAGGTCGCCCGCCCCGACCTGCTCCTGATCGGCGCCCTGCTGCACGACATCGGCAAGGGCCATACCGGCGACCACTCCGTCAGCGGCGCCGGCGTCGCGCGCACCATGGCCGTCCGGCTCGGTTTCGAGGACGGCGACGTGCGCGTCCTCGAAACGGTCGTCCGCCGCCACCTGCTGCTCCCCGAGACCGCCACCCGCCGCGACATCGACGACCCGATGACCCTCCGCACCGTCACCGCCGCCGTCTCCGCCGTCCCAGGCCGCGCGGGCGAGACCATCGAGCTCCTCGCCGCCCTCGCGATCGCCGACGGCAGGGCCACCGGCCCCGCCGCCTGGGGAGCCTGGAAGGCGCGCCTCGTCGCCGAGCTGGCCCGGCGCGCCACCGCGGCCCTCTCCGGCGGCACGCCCCCGCCCGCGCCCGTGCTCACCCCCGGGCAGCTCGCCCTGGCCCGCCACGACGGGGGATCGGTCCGCGTCGTCGGGTCCCGCGTCACGATCTCGGCCCCCGACCGGCCCGGCCTGCTCTGGCGCGCGGCGGGCATCCTGGCCCTGCACCGCCTCGTCGTCCGGACCGCCCGGGCGGTCACCGCCCCCGGCGCCGAGACCGCCGTCCTCGACTTCACCGCCGTCCCCGAGTACGGCACCCCGCCCGACCCCGCGACCCTCGAAGCCGACCTGCGCCGCATGCTCGCCGACCGGCTCGACGTGGCCGCCCGCCTCGACCGGCGCGCGCGGGCCGTCCGGATCCGGCCGGGCGCCACCGTCCCGCCGCCCCGCGTGACGATCGTCGACGACGCGTCCAGCACCGCCACGGTCGTCGAGGTGCGCGCGCACGACCGACCCGGCCTCCTGTGGCGCATCGGCCAGGCCCTGGGCTCCTGCGGCCTCCACGTCCGCGCCGCCCAGGTCGACACGCTGGGGGCCGAGGCGGTGGACGTCTTCTACGTGGTGGACGGGACGGGCCGCCCGCTCACCGAGCCCGCCGCGCTGTCGGCCGCCCGCACCCAGGTCATGTCCGCGCTCCGCTAGGGCGCGGGCGCCGTCCGGACGGCC
This sequence comes from Actinomadura xylanilytica, assembly GCF_030283145.1. Classification (GTDB taxonomy): domain Bacteria; phylum Actinomycetota; class Actinomycetes; order Streptosporangiales; family Streptosporangiaceae; genus Spirillospora; species Spirillospora xylanilytica. The sequence continues at coordinate 1,220,993 of NZ_JASNWE010000001.1, read as the reverse complement.
CAGGAGATCCGCTGTGCTCGGGCGGGCGGGACCCGGCCGTCGACCCGATAGTCTGATAGGCGATCCCAGAAGCTTTCCAAGGACGGTCCAGACACGTGTTCGAGACGCTCTCCGACCGGTTGACGACGGTCTTTTCGTCGTTGCGCAGCAAGGGCCGGCTCTCCGAGGCCGACATCAACGCGACGGCCCGCGAGATCCGTGTCGCGCTGCTCGAGGCCGACGTGGCACTGCCCGTGGTCAAGGACTTCATCGGGCAGGTCAAGGAACGCGCCCGGGGATCGGAGGTCTCCCAGGCGCTGAACCCGGCCCAGCAGGTCGTCAAGATCGTCAACGAGGAGCTCGTCAACATCCTCGGCGGCGAGACGCGCCGGGTCCGGTACGCCAAGAACCCGCCCACCGTGATCATGCTCGCGGGCCTCCAGGGCGCGGGCAAGACCACCCTGGCGGGCAAGCTCGCCAAGTGGCTCAAGGCCGAGGGGCACGCCCCGCTCCTGGTCGCGGCCGACCTCCAGCGGCCCAACGCCGTCCAGCAGCTCCAGGTCGTCGGCGAGCGCGCCGGCGTGCCGGTCTTCGCGCCCGAGCCGGGCAGCGGCGTCGGCGACCCGGTCGAGGTCTCCCGCCGCTCCATCGAGCAGGCCAAGCACGCCCAGCACGACGTGGTCGTCGTCGACACCGCCGGCCGCCTCGGCGTCGACGCCGAGATGATGCAGCAGGCCATCGACATCCGCGACGCGGTCAAGCCCGACGAGGTCCTGTTCGTCGTCGACGCCATGGTCGGCCAGGACGCGGTCAACACCGCCCAGGCGTTCATGGACGGCGTCGGCTTCGACGGCGTCGTGCTCACCAAGCTCGACGGCGACGCGCGCGGCGGCGCCGCGCTGTCGGTCCGGCACATCACCGGCCGGCCGATCATGTTCGCCTCGACCGGCGAGAAGCTCGAGGACTTCAGCGTCTTCCACCCCGACCGGATGGCCGGTCGGATCCTCGACATGGGCGACGTGCTCACCCTGATCGAGCAGGCCGAGCAGGCGTTCGACACCGCCCAGGCCGAGAAGATGACCAGCAAGTTCGCCTCGGGCGAGGACTTCACCCTCGAGGACTTCCTCGAGCAGATGATGATGATCCGCAAGCTCGGGCCGATCGGCAACCTGCTCGGCATGATGCCCGGCATGGGGCAGGTCCGCGACCAGGTCGGCCAGATCGACGACAAGGACCTGGACCGGGTCGCGGCGATCATCCGCTCGATGACCCCGCAGGAGCGCGGCAACCCCAAGATCATCAACGGCTCCCGGCGGGCCCGCATCGCGGGCGGCTCCGGCGTCACCGTCGGCGAGGTCAACAGCCTGGTCACCCGCTTCTTCGACGCGCAGAAGATGGTCCGCCAGATGGCCGGCGGCATGGGCATCCCCGGCATGCCGGGCGGTCGCCGCAAGGCCACCAAGGCGGCGAAGGCGGCCAAGGGCAAGAAGGGCAAGCAGCGCAGCGGCGACCCGCGCAAGCGCCAGGCCGGCGGCAAGCAGGCCGAGGAGCAGACCACCGCGCCCGACGCCGCCCCGAAGGGCCTCCCGCCCGGCCTGGGCGGTCCCGGCGGCCTCCCGCCGGGCCTGGGCGGCGGCCAGCTGCCCCCCGGCCTCCAGATGCCCGACCTCGGCAAGCTCCAGGGCCGCAAGAAGAAGTGACCGCGCCGCGTCCCGCCGCCGCTCTCAGCGGCGCCGGGACGCGCCCGGCACCCTGGCACGCCCGGCAGCCCAGCACCCCCGGTTCGCCACGCCGAGACGGCCCGCGGCGCGCCACGGCGGGTCGCGCCGCACGCCACGGTGGGTGACGGCGCACGCCTCAGCGGGTGACGCCGCACGCCACGGTGGACCACGCCACGCCCCGGCGGTCCCGGCATGATCGACTCAGCGTCCACCGGACGGTCACGCAGAGAAGTCGCCGCGTGTCACCGTACGATTGCGCTTTCACCGCCATCGTCTGGCAGAATGGCAGGCTGGAAACCCCGGATTCGCCAAGGCGCCCTCTCTCGTCCTGTGCGGCCGGAGTCCATCGAGCGGCCGGTCACCGGTGTTCCCCACCTGGGTACGGCCTGCTCACCCTGTAAATGAAGTCTGGAGTACACCACTCTCGTGGCAGTCAAGATCAAGCTCAAGCGTCTGGGGAAGATCCGGAACCCGCAGTACCGGATCGTCGTCGCCGATGCCCGTACCAAGCGTGACGGCCGGGCCATCGAGGAGATCGGGCTCTACCAGCCCAAGCAGGAGCCGTCGCTCATCCAGATCGACTCCGAGCGCGCGCAGTACTGGCTGGGCGTCGGCGCGCAGCCGACCGAGCCGGTCCTCAGCCTGCTGAAGATCACCGGCGACTGGCAGAAGTTCAAGGGCGAGCCGGGCGCCGAGGGCACCCTCCGGGTGGCCGAGCCCAAGGCCGACAAGAAGGCCGTCTTCGAGGCCGCGGTCAAGGAGTCCATGGGCGACGCCCCGGCCGCCGCCCCCGCGGCCAAGCCCAAGAAGAAGGCCGAGCCGAAGAAGACCGAGGCCAAGGCCGAGGACACCGAGGCCAAGGCCGAGACCACCGAAGTCAAGAGCGAGGGCTGACGTGCTCGAAGAAGCGCTCGAGCACCTGGTCCGCGGGATCGTCGAGAACCCGGACGACGTCCGGGTTCGCGCCCGCCGGATCAGGGGCGGCCGGGTCCTGGAGGTGCGCGTGCACCCCGAGGACCTCGGCAAGGTCATCGGCCGCAGCGGTCGTACCGCCAAGGCCCTGCGCACAGTGATCAGCGCCCTCTCCGGGGGACGCTACGTGCGCGTGGACCTGCTCGACGTCAACGAGGTCCGCTGAGTGGCCCTCCGGCATCCGCAGCGATGCGGGGAGTGCCGGGGGACCCTCCGGCGTGGGACGGCCCGGCGGCCGCGGCGACGCGGCCCCGGCCCGGCAGCCCGTACCGGGGGACCCCTGGGCGACCGGCGATTGACGGAGCAGACCCGATGAGCGAGCCCCTCGTGGTGGGCCGGATCGGCCGGCCGCACGGGATCCGCGGTGAGAACACGATCGACGTCCGCACGGACGATCCCGAGGCCCGGTTCGCGCCGGGAACCTCGCTCACCACCGACCCGGCGGCAACCGGCCCGCTCACCATCGAGCGTGCTCGCTGGCATTCGGGGCGCCTGCTCGTGCGCTTCGCCGGGGTCGACGACCGCACCGCCGCGGAGGAGCTCCGCGGCACGTGGCTCGTCGTCGACCCCACCGACATCCCCTCGACCGACGACCCCGACGACTACCACGACCAGGAACTGGTCGGGCTCGCCGTGGTCACCGCCGAGGGCGCCGAGGTCGGCACGATCACCGAGATCCTGCACCACGGCCAGGACCTCCTGGTCGTGCGCCGGACCGGCGGGGACGATGTGCTGGTGCCTTTCGTGGCCGCGCTCGTCCCCGAGGTGGACGTTCCCGGGGGGCGGCTCGTCATCGACCCGCCCCCCGGGCTCCTCGGCGAATCATGAGAATCGACATCGTCTCGATCTTCCCGGAGTACTTCGCTCCGCTGGAGGTCTCCCTGCTGGGCAAGGCCCGCCGCAACGGGCTGCTCGACGTCCACCTGCACGATCTGCGGGAATGGGCGCACGACCGGCACCGCACGGTCGACGACACCCCGTACGGCGGCGGCCCCGGCATGGTGATGAAGCCCGAGCCGTGGGGCGAGGCCCTCGACACCCTCGCGCCCGCCGGCGGCGAGGTCCCCCGTCTGGTCGTGCCGACCCCCAGCGGGCGGCCGTTCACCCAGGCCCTCGCGACCCGGTACGCGGCCGAGCCCCGGCTGCTCTTCGCCTGTGGTCGCTACGAGGGGATCGACTCCCGGGTGGTCGAGGAGGCCCGTACCAGGATGCCGGTCGACGAGGTCAGCCTCGGCGACTTCGTGCTCGCCGGCGGCGAGGTCGCAGTGCTGGTCATGGTCGAGGCCGTCGGACGGCTGCTCCCGGGGGTGCTCGGCAACGCCGACTCGGTCGCCGACGACTCGTTCGCCCCCGGCGCGATGGAGTCCCTCCTCGAGGGGCCCGTCTACACCAAGCCACCGGTCTGGCGCGAACGTCCAATTCCGGACATCCTGCTCTCGGGGCACCACGGGGCGATCGCCCGCTGGCGGCGCGACGAGGCGCTCCGCCGCACCGCGCGCAACCGCCCCGAACTGCTCGCCCGCCTTGATCCGGACGCCCTCGACGCACATGACCGGAAGGTCCTCGCCGAGGCCGGTTTTCCGGTGCGCGGCGAAGATATGGCACACTGAGACGGCGCCGTGTGCCCATACACGCGGCGCCACGGCTTCCAAGAAGATCCACTTCGCGCGGCGCGACGCCCCCACTCTTGTTCCACGGGGCCTCTCGATGTCCGCGTTCGACCCATGAGGAACAGCTGTCATGCACACCCTGATCCAGGAGATCGAGAAGGCCGCGATGCGTGCCGACGTTCCGGACTTCCGTCCGGGCGACACGCTCAAGGTGCACGTCCGCGTCACCGAAGGCACCCGGAGCCGGATCCAGGTCTTCCAGGGCGTGGTGATCCGGCGGCAGGGCGGTGGCGCCCGCGAGACCTTCACCGTCCGCAAGGTCAGCTACAGCGTCGGCGTCGAGCGCACCTTCCCGCTCAACAGCCCCTCGATCGACAAGATCGAGGTCGTGACCCGCGGCGACGTCCGCCGGGCCAAGCTCTACTACCTGCGCAACCTGCGCGGCAAGGCCGCCCGCATCAAGGAGAAGCGCGACTTCTGAGCCAGCGGCTCGTGCGACGCCCCGGAACCCTTCGAGGTCTCCGGGGCGTTGCCCGTTTCGGGCAGGGTTGCTCGGGGCTCCGTCGGGCGACACGCCCGCGCGCGGGGTGCTGGGGCCGCGTCGCCGATAGGCTTTCGCTCTGATGACTGACGAGGACGATCGGAGAGACGTGCGTTCCGAAGCCGAGGGCGCGGTGCCCGAAGAGAAGCAGACCGTGACCTCCGGCGAGGAGACGGCCGACACCTCCGACGACGAATCCGGGCGCAAGAAGAAGCAGGGCTCCTTCTGGAAAGAGCTGCCCATCCTGATCGGGGTGGCGCTCGTCCTGGCCCTGGTCATCAAGGCGTTCGCCGTGCAGGCGTTCTACATCCCGTCGGGATCCATGGAGAACACCCTCCAGGTCGGCGACCGCGTCCTCGTCAACAAGATCGTCTACCACACCCGCGACATCGCCCGCGGCGACACCGTCGTCTTCAACGGACTCGACTCCTGGGACCCCGAGATGGAGGTCAAGGAGCCCACCAACCCCGTCTCCAAGGTCCTGAGGGCCGTCGGTAGCGCCTTCGGTGTGGCCCCCAACGAGAAGGACTACATCAAGCGGGTCATCGGCATCCCCGGCGACCGCGTGGCGTGCTGCGACGCCAAGGGCCGGGTCACCGTCAACGGCGTCGCCCTCGACGAGGACGCCTACCTGTTCACCGACCCGGTCACCCACGAGCGGAACAGGCCCTCCAACGACCCCTTCAACGTGGTCGTCAAGCCGGGCCAGCTCTGGGTGATGGGCGACCACCGCGAGCTGTCCTACGACTCCCGCTCCCACCGCGGCGACCCGGGCGGCGGCACCATCCCGATCAACCGCGTGATCGGCCGCGCCTTCGTCATCGTGTGGCCGCTCAACCGCGTCGGCACCCTGCCCATCCCCAAGACCTACAAGCAGCCCGCTCTGAAGGCCGCCGCCGCGCTGGCCCCGGCCACCCCGGTCGCACTGGGCCTGGTGGGCGCCGTCCCGCTCACCTACCTGACCCGCCGCCTCCGTCTCCGCCGCACCGCCTGACCGCCTGACCGCCTGACCGCCCAAGCCCACCCACCACCCCGGTCCGGTGCGGCATCCCGCTCCGGTCGGCGCCCTGGCCCGGTCAGCCCTTCGCCCGGTCGACATCTCAGCCCGCCCGGTGCCCTGGTCCGGTCGGCGTCCCGGCCTGTCCGGCCCGACCGGATTCTCAGCCCGCCCAGCGCCGCGGTTCAGGCTGCGCCGCGGCCTGACCGGATTCCCAGCCCGCCCGGCTCCGCTGTCTGGTGGCGCCCCGGCCTGACCGGATTCCCAGCCGGCCCAGCGCCGCGGTTCAGTCTGCGCCGTGGCCTGACCGGATTCCCAGCCGGCCCGGCTCCGCTGGCTGATCGGGGCCCTGGCCCGACGGCATCCCGGCCTGATCGGGGCCCTGGTCCGGCCGGCGTCCCGGCCTGTCCGGCCCGCCGGTTCGGTCGGCGCTCCAGAACGCCTCGACCGACTTCGTGGGGTCACGGTGCGCATCAGCTCGAGTCGCCTGCCAGGCAGCCCGCAGCAGCCCATGATCTCGCTACTAGGGCGACCCGCTTGGCAGCCGCAAACGATCAAGCGGTCTCCGAAGCCCGCCCAGAGCCGCTGCACCGCTGGAACCCGCCCACCTGTCCCCGGCTGTAGTCGCTGCCGTCGGGGTCGATCAGGTCGTTGACGATCATCCCGAGCGCACCTGCCCATGGCCGCCGGACGTGGGGCATACGCGCCTCGCTGACGGGGCGACGCCTGGGCGAACCGCGTCAACTCTTCCGTTGACCGCCTCGCCCTGCGTGGGGCGCGTTGGGGCATCGCCATCGGGGTTCGCCCGCCGGCCCCGGCCGGCGGGCCTTGGTCGGCTTCCGGTGCGTGAACGGCCAGGGGTCGGCAAGATCGAGGCAATGCCGAGTTCAAGTGGGGTGGCGCGGCTCTGATCGTTGAGGGCGACACGGTCGGCTGGGGGAGGGGAAGCCTTGGTGCGCGCGGGCGTTTCGGTTGACTTGCTTGAAGGTGAGGGGATTTGGGCGTGATGGATTCGACCTTGAGCGCTGCCTGGTTGGGGGTGCGGCGGAGGGCGACGGGGCGGGCCGCCGGGCGGGAACATGCCCGAAACGGTGGTATTCGGGGAGCGTGACATGGTTCTGGCGACGTACCCTGCGGAACATGATGGGTCGTCCACTTCGCTTCACGCCGCGACGCGACGCCGGGCTGCACGCTTACGAGCGGGCCTTGGAGCACGGTGGGTTCAGCCCCGTGGCCGGCGTCGACGAGGCGGGACGCGGGGCCTGCGCGGGGCCGCTGGTCGTCGGTGCGGTGATCCTTCAGGGCGGGCGGAGTGGACGGATCGAGGGCCTGGCCGACTCCAAGCTCCTGACCCCGGCGCGCCGCGAGGAGCTGTACGCGGAGATCGTCGAGCGTGCCGAGGCGTGGAGCGTCGTCGTCGTCCCGTGCCACGACATCGACCGGATGGGCGTGCACCGGTGCAATATCACCGGGATGCGGCGGGCCCTCGCCGCGCTGGAGCGGCGGCCCGCATACGTGCTGAGCGACGGGTTCGCGGTGCCCGGCCTGGAGGTGCCGGCACTCGCGGTGATCAAGGGGGATCAGGTGGCCGCGTGCATGGCCGCCGCGTCCATCGTGGCCAAGGTCACCCGGGACCGGATCATGACCGAGTTGCACGAGCGCTATCCGGACTACGGCTTCGACGTGCACAAGGGCTACGTGACACGCGCTCACAGCGCGGCGCTGAAGGCGCATGGACCATGTGCGGAGCATCGGTTCTCCTACGTCAACGTGGGGCGGGCCTTGCGTAAGAATGGTGAGGTGGCCTTGGGGGAGGGGACCGGGGAACTGCCCGAACCGGGGGTTCCCGGCGATGGCCGGACGGAAGGGGCACGAGCGTGAGCGCCGAGGATCTCGAGAAGTACGAGACCGAGATGGAGCTTCAGCTCTATCGCGAGTACCGCGACGTCGTCGGGCTGTTCACCTACGTCGTGGAGACCGAGCGGAGGTTCTACCTCACCAATTCGGTCGATCTACAGGTTCGCAGCGCGGACAACGGCGAGGTCTTCTTCGAGGTCACGATGCAGGACGCCTGGGTCTGGGACATGTACCGCCCGGCGCGCTTCGTCAAGAACGTTCGGGTCGTCACGTTCAAGGACGTCAACGTCGAGGAACTCGCCAAGAGCGACTTCGAGCTGCCCTCCGAGCAGTGATCACCTCCGCTGTTTCGCGGTCGTGGTGAGACGCCAGCCGCCCCGATCCCGTTCGACGAAGCCGGCGGCGGCCAGCAGTCCGATCTTGCCGTTGGCCGCGGCCAGGTCGAGGCCGGCCTTGGCGGCGAGCTGGGCGGGCCCCGCCGCGCCCCGGGCCGGGAACGCCTCCAGCACCGAGCGGGTCGCCGGTTCGAGGCGGTCGCGGGGGAGCACCGGGGTGTGCGGTTCGGGCGCGAGGTCGGCGCCGAACCGGCCGACCGCCTCGATCACCTCCTCGGGACGGGCGACCAGGATGGCGCCCTCGTCGCGGAGGAGCCGGTGGCAGCCCACCGATGTGCGGGCCTCGACCGGGCCGGGCACCGCCATCACCGTGCGGCCGAGCTTGCGGGCCCAGGTCGCGGTGCTGAGCGCGCCGCTGCGGTACTCGGCCTCGACGACGACGGTGCCGCGGGACAGGGCCGCGATGACCCGGTTCCTGACGAGGAAGCGCAGCCGCTGGGGCGGGCTGCCGGGCGGCGACTCGCTCACCAGCAGCGAGCGGCGCGCCATCTCGGCGAACAGGCCGTCGTTGGCCGCCGGATAGGGGACGTCGACGCCGTTGGCGAAGATCGCGATGGTCGGGCCGTCGGCGGCCAGCGCTCCCCGGTGCGCGGCGGCGTCGATGCCCAGCGCGCCCCCGGAGATCACGGTCCAGCCCTGTGCGGCCAGATCGGCGGCGAACTCCGCGGCGATCCGGAGACCGTACGGGGACGCCGCCCGGGAGCCGACCATCGCCACCGACCGCAGGCAGCCGTAGCGGAGGTCGCCGGGACCGCGCAGCCAGAGTGCGTACGGCTTCTGCGGGCCCAGATCGTCGAGCGTGGTCGGCCACTCGGGATCGCCGGGACAGACCAGGCGCCCGCCCAGGCGTTCACAGACGGCGAGGTCCTGCTCGGGATCGGCCGTCGTCAGACGGATCCGCCAGCGGTCGAGGCGCCGCGCGCAGCGCTGTAATTCCTCGTCCGTGGAGACGAGACCGTCGGGAACCCTGGCGGTGCGGACCGCCCGCAGGGCCCCGTCCGCTCCCTCGTGATCGATGAGCCGGTTCAGCAGGGTCTCACCCGGCTCCGCCGCCGCGCACAGCGCGGCACGCGCCTCCCTCTCGTCGGTCATGGGTTCGGCCCTTTCGTCGAAGGCGATGCGTCCGCGCCGCTGAGCCGGTTTCGCGGTGCTCTGGCGGACGAGGAACGTGGATGGGTGCTCGGGGACGACTGCCTCCCGATCCGTGCGGCCGAAGGCTGAGAGGCGGGCCGAGTCGGAACGGGGCGCTGAGAACCCCGTTGGTGTTCGGTATCGCGTCCGGTCGGCCGGTCGGCCTTCTGCTGCGTGCCGGAGAGGTCCGGTGGCGCAGGACCGTCGTGTCGTGGAGTCGGTCGGGCTCGATGTGGTCGGCGGGTGCGGATCTCCGGGTTGGGAGGGATGGGCTCGGCGGGTGAGGGGAGTGCGGTCATGGGCGACGTCCACTCCACAGGGCCAGGGCGCCGCCGATGTCGTCGGTGCCGGGCTCGTCGCGGCCGGACAGGTCGGCGATGGTCCAGGCCACGCGGAGGACGCGGTCGAGACCGCGGGCACTCAGCGTGCCCAACTGGAGGGCGTCGTCGGCGGCGCGCATGGCCTCGGGCGGGGGCGTGAAGCGGCGCCGCAGTTCTGGGCCGGGGATCTCGGAGTTGGACCGCCAGGGCGTGTCGCCCAGGCGTTTGAGCGTGCGCTCCCTGGCCAGCAGGACCCGCTCGGCGACGAGCCGGCTGGCCTCGGCGAACTCCAGGTCGTAGCGCAACTCGGCCCGGCTGGCCGGGCTCAGCTCCAGCTTCAGGTCGATGCGGTCGAGGAGCGGGCCGGAGATGCGGGCCAGATATCTGCGCCGGAGCGCCGGAGCGCACGAGCAGTCGACCTGCTTGGCCGCCGCGCACGGGCAGGGATTGGCGGCGAGGACGAGGGTGAACCTGGCCGGGAAGCACGCGGTGCCCTCGGCCCGGGAGATGCGCACCTCGCCCTCTTCGAGGGGCTGGCGGAGGGCGTCCAGGGTTCCGCCGACGAACTCAGGAGCCTCACCCAAGGAGACAAACTTACACCGTGTCGAGAACCTACAAACGATCTGGGGGGCGTCAGACCCCATGCATAGCTATGCAGTCCCAGCTAGACGGCGCTGAGAGCGTCTGTCAGGCGGGAAGCCCGTGCCGCCCGGTCTGGCGGTCAGGTCAGGGCAAGGCAGAGCCTTAGAGCAGCTCTGTGGAGTTCGTACGTGAGCGAGGACCTATGTCCTGGGGTAATGGGTCACGGTCGCCTCTTGAACCCCGTCCGGGGCAGGATGTCTCGACCACGTACGCATCTGGGACTTTCGGTCGGGGGTACCTGCCTCTCCCTGTACAACCTCGGAGGTTGGGCATCTGGGAACCACCGCAATTATTCCTGTACGCGAATATTCGTGTTCAGTGTTGACCGCAGGGGACGCCGACTCTAGCTTTATGGCTGAAAACGAACAGAGGAGAAGACGCATGAAGCCTGGCCGGATCATCGCGGGGACTTGCAAGTCAGATGATTGTCCGAAGGTCTACGCGCCGACAAATGGCATGGTGCCTATCCAAGGATACCTGCGTGTCGACGTCACTGTGCCGAATGGTGAAGCCATAATCGAAATTCCCGAAAGCGTCCTTCTGGAGGCTGCCCGTGTACTTGGAAGGTAAGGACTGGTCTCGCTATACAGCGGATTTCAAGTCTTCCGCATTCAGGTTGGAGCTTCATTCTGTCTATGACATGGCCGGAGAGAGGGAAGAGTTTGAGCGGTTTCTCTCAGGAGAGAGGCCGCCTGCCGACCTGAGTTACCCGTGGCTCGATAAGGTGGCCAACGGCGTCCGTGCTGGTAAGTCATTTCAGCGGGTTCACGTGGTGAGAAGGCCCCTGTCGGATTACTTGCGTTACGAATTCGAGTGGGGATACGCCTTCAACGTCAAGGCTGGCGAGGATGTTCGTATTCTCGACCTCACAGGCAAGCCCGATCCCGGCTTGCCCGATCACGATTTCTGGCTCTTCGATGATGCGACTATTGTGAGGATGCTCTATCGGTTTGACGGAGCACAGATAGGTAGGGAGTTGATAGAGAATCCGAACATAGTGGAGTACGAGCATTACAAGAGTGCGGCACTAAAGGATTCTGTGCCGTTCACGGAGTACTGGCAAAGTTAGTGCTGGAGCCGGAAGAGCTAGGTCAGAGCAAAAAGGATCTAGCACAATACCTGAGAGAGCTTCGTAAGGCGTCTGGCCTGAGTGGCGAAAGGCTGGCTGTACGAAGCGGTATCAGCCAATCAAAAATATCGAAGATAGAGACGGGCAAGGTTTTGCCCGCCTTGTCTGATGTTGAACGCATCATCGCCGCGCTTGATGTTCCTCAAGATATAGCTCAGGAGATTACTTCCCTGGTCCGTATAACTCATACAGAGTTTGCCGACTTAAGGTCTTCTCTTAAGAAGGGGCTTCACCGGAAACAAGGTGAGCTCGCCTCTTTTGAGGCCAATGCTTCGCATATGCGCTTCTTCTTGCCTTCTATGCTTACCGGCCTGCTGCATACGCCGGAGTATGCGAAAGCCAGCCTGGAGACCATACCGGGAGATCATTCAAAAGCGATAGCTCGAAGGATTGAACGTCAGGCCGTTCTCTATGACACCAGCAAGCATTTCACCTTCATCCTTACGGAACAGGCTCTACGTTGGCCCCTATGTGATCCTGTGGTGATGGCGATGCAAGTCGGTCGCATTGCAACCCTGGCGATGCTGCCGAACATTGTGGTCGGAGTTATACCGCTAGGGCCGCGCCAGCTTTCAGAAGGCCCTCTAAGTACCTTCACGCTATATGACGAGTCTCTAGTCACCGCTGAGACATTTGGTGGCGCCGTCCTTATGAAAGACCCAAGGGACATCGCCTATCATCTAGGGCTATTCAAGGTATTCGAGAGCTATGCTCTACAGAGGGAAGAATCAAAAGCCTTCCTCGCCACAGTGCAGAGCGAGTTTATTCAATCACGGGAATAGTGTTGGGTCGGCTGAGCATGGGCTCTAACTTCAAAGTATGGCAACCGATGAAGCGAGCACGGTCACTCACCTAGAGGCACTGCGTCAGGCCATGAGTGATAGGGGATTCGTCGCTAGCGTGGTGAGGCCCAGGAACAACCTTCCGTACGTGCGAGTAGTGAACTTGGACGCAGGAAAACTTGCGGAAGATGTCACTTGCTCTCTATGGGATGGGGAACTGTCCTACGTATGGTCCTGGAATAGCCTCATTTGCCCTGTGAGGCATCTTGATAGTGCAGCGGAACGGATTGCCCATGTTCTGACTCCCAGAGGGCTAGCGGCTGAATGAGCGCCTTCCCGGGGGTTGTGGATCACTGGCATATTGGGTCGAATCGAACTGGCCGCTTTGAGGCTACGGCTAAAAGAGTCGATAGAGAGACTGCCAGGAAGATGATTCGGGAACTTCTAGTCAATGATGGTCGGATGACCGGTGAGCATTACGGCTACGGCAACGCCATTGCCATCATCGATGGTGGCTGGGATTCGGCCAAAGTCAACGACATTCAATATGTGGCTTTCGCTTGCGCTTGCCCGCCGCTGTAGTGAAGCCACGGGTAGAGGCAAGATAGGAGCATGTGGCCCTGTGTGGCCCCGAGAAGGCTGTAGAGGGCCGAATGGGTCGGAGGTTGCTCCCTGGGATGGGTCAAGTACTGTCGAGGGCTCTCAGGCCCTCTCAGGCCCTCTCAGGGGTGTAGGTGGGTGTCTGAGGTCAGGTGGATGTTCTGAATCGGTTGGATGTTCTGAGTTTCGTAAGGAGGTGGATGTTCTGATGTTGAACAAGGGGGAGCGATAGCGACTCCTCTACTGCGGCGACCGAAGGAACTTGCCGCAGTGGATTAGGAACGAAGGTCGTAGACCGGAGTGACTTAGAAGTCTCCTAAGAGACTGAAAGGGAGTCCCCATACTTGGGGACTCCCCTTTTTATAGTTCTATATTAGAGAATATATTAGTGTTCTCTCTGTAGAGAGAACTGGTAAGGGGTCTCTAGAGACCCCACCCTCACGTTTAGGGCCATGTCCCGCAGAGCGGGTCATTAGCTGGGTTGCAGTAGAGCCAGCATCCCGACATGTGTTCAGCCCCCGACTGCTGCTGTCCCTTCTCGCAAGCTGGGCAATGTGCACGATCTTCGGGGACTGACCGAACCCTTGCCGACTGCGGCACTCTCACGGGAGGCTTGGAAGCTTTCTTGGGTGGTTCGGTTGCGATTGTAGGTGCTGGCACGCCCTGTGCCTTGTACTTGGCCCAACCGTCTTCCCAACGGTTGGCCGGTATGGAGATTTGATAGACGTTGGACTCCCCGTTGGGCCCTTTCTTGGTTCCGGTGATGACTAGCCATCCTGAGAGGATCAGAACGCGCCTAGCGATCCTGATGCTCTTACGGGTCATCCCCAGAGCTTCCTCAAGCATTCGTTCCCCTGCGAAGGAGTTAGCGCCATTGGTGCCCCATGCCGCCATGAAGGAGGCTACGGCGTAGACGCTGGCGACGCTTCTCGGCAGTTCTTTCTTTATCTCTGCCCTTAGGGCAGAGTCTGAGTCGGCCATCTCCCTAGCGAGTTCGCTGTTCCAGAGCTGAAACGCCTGTGCAGATGGCGCCATGAGAACCGGCTTAGCGTCTTCGGTCATCGTATGGATTCCTTACCGTCAAGGACCGCCTGACGTTTTTCCTCTGTCGGTCCCTCAAACTTTCGTTTGGCCCATTCCTGAACCTCAGGGCTGTCTACGTTTAGGCCGGTAGCTCGCGCATATAGTTCGGCCAAGTCTCCGAGATTCACCGTGACGATTGGCTCCGGGAGTGCGTAGCGCTTGTTCTCCGAGGTTGTTGGTGCAAGGTGGTATGTCAGACCCCCGACCTTGGCTGTTGGTGCATCAGGGTAGGCGCTGGCATCTGTCGAAATTGGCGCTGGCCAGTGAAGTACCTCTATCCTCACGCTTGCGTCTAGAAGGAATTGCCTTCTGTCGTCTGTGTCGAGTTTGGCCCAGTGGTCTCGGAACTTTTCGCCTGTCTTCTGCCACTCGATTCGAGTAGGGATGTTGGGGAGTGAGGCAAGTTGGTTGCGCCTGGCTGCAAGCTTCGCCATGCGCTCTTCGTATTCGTCTTCCCCGCCCGGATAGTCGTAGTAACCCTTGTCTTTCTCTCCTCTAGCCTCAGCCATGACGCGCTTAACTTGCTCAAGCTCTTCGGTGTGATCCTCTCCCGGGATCGTGATTTTCTCCAGCTTCTCAACATCTCCGAGAAGGTCTAGAACACTCTCCTCAAGAATTCCTTCGAGGTAGTCTGTACCTACGGATCGGTTGCCACATTTGACGCTTGTCTCTGCGACTGAAGAGCAACGATAGTAGAGCTGGTTTCTACCACCCGACCGGTACATGGGTCGTTGGCAGACCGCACAGAAGGCGATACGCATCAATGGAGCCGCGTCCTGTCGGTTGCCGCTTTGCTTGCTTGAGTTCCTGTCTAGACGAGTTTGAAGATCTTCCCACTCTGCAAGTGAAATAAGAGGCTCCGCCCTCTGAAGGGGAAGGCCGTCATCCCCACTGATGACCTTCTTCTTTCCTTGGCTATATTGAGAGCCGTCTGCCTCGTACTGGCCGAGTAGAGTCTTGGAACGAAGCATCTTGAGAAGGTTGGCCACTCGCCATTGTGTGCCCTTGGGCTCCTTGCCCTTCCTGATTCGCTGCACATCTAGGGACGTTGGTACATTGCGCGCGTTGAGATCTCTGATGACCTGATTTGCCGAGGTACCAGCAATGATCTTTTGGACAACCTCTCGGAGGATCTCCGATGTCTCAGGATCGGGCTCAAGAACCCATCCATCTTCGCTCTTCACTGGCCTGTAGCCATAAGGCAGGAAGCCACCACGCCACTTACCGGCACGGATGTTGTGTTCGTAAGCGTCCTTAGCTCGCTTCTTCATGGTCTTACCCTCGAATTCCCCGAACACGGCGAGGATCGTGGCGACCATGCGACCGATGTCCGTTGACAGGTCGATACCGTCGTCTACGGCGACGATTTGAACAGAGTGCTTGTCTGCCCATTCCAGGAGTTCTAGGAAGTCCTTGGTCTTCCTGGCGAGTCGATCGAGCTTCCAAGCGACGATCACGTCATATTCGTCAGGCTTGTCGAGCCATCGCTTGAGGTCAGGCCGCTCCCATGGGGAGGCGCTGATAGCGGACACGTCAAGGTCTTCTGCGATGCCTACGATGCGCGCGTCATGCAGCTTGGCCCAGTAGTGGACCTTCTCTCGCTGCCTCTCAGGACTAGACGTGTCGTCCGTGAGGTTGGACAGGCGGACCACGCCCAGGACTCGCTTGGGCTCTCGGTTCTTCAACTCGCCTCCTGAGATCATCCTGCCTGAGCAGCAGGGTTGCTCTTGACCTGTGGCGAGTGAGACCAGGGCTAGCGGTGTGTGTCTGCCTCCCTGGCCTCGTCCAGGAAGAGGATGCCTCGATGTGCCAGGGAGACGGCGCCGGGTTGCAGCAGGCGGCCCGACCCGCCGCCGACCATCGCCGCCCGGGTGGCGGTGTGGTGCGGTGCGTAGAACGGCGGCCTTGTGATCAGCGGCTGGCCCGGCGGGAGGGTGCCCGCGACCGAGTGGATCGCCGTCACCTCGAGCGCCGAGTCGGGTTCGAGCGGGGGCATCAGCGTCGGCAGGCGCTCGGCCAGCATCGTCTTCCCGCAGCCCGGCGGGCCGGAGAAGAAGAGATGGTGGCCTCCCGCCGCGCTGATCTCCAGCGCGCGGCGGGCCTCGGCCTGGCCACGCACATCGGCCAGGTCGAGCCCGGTTCGCCGGTCCGGGCGCCGGATGGTGAGCCCGTCGGACGGGGCGGTCGGGGGCGGGTGGTCTTCGTCGGCCTCCTGAGGGGGCGGTTCGTCGCGGAGGATGCACAGCAGGCCGCGCAGCGTTCCCGCGGAGATCACCTCCATGTCCGGGACCAGTTCGGCCTCGGCCGCGTTGGCGCGGGGCACGACGACGGTGCGGCAGCCCGCGTTGGCGGCGGCGAGCACGGCGGGCAGGACGCCGGGGATGGCGCGGATCCGCCCGTCCAGGCCGAGTTCGCCGATCAGCACCAGCCCGGCGCAGGAGCGCGGCGGCACCGCCTCGGCGGCGGCCAGCAGCGCGACCGCGATCGCGCAGTCGAACGTCGAGCCCCGCTTGGGCAGACTGGCGGGGAACAGGGAAACAGTGACGTGCCGGTTAGGCCAGTCCTCCCCCGAGTTGTAGATGGCGGCCCGCACCCGGTCGCGGGCCTCGCTGAGCGCGGCGTCGGGCAGGCCCACCAGATGCAGGCCGGGCACGCCGCTGGTGATGGCCGCCTCCACGTCCACCACGAAGCCGTCCACGCCGACCAGGGACACCGAACGGGTCTTGGCGAGGGTCATTCAGCACACCTCCCGGTGGTGCTCGAGGAGGAACCCGCCGTCGACGGTGAGCAGACCGATCACGTCCACCCGGAGCTCGCCCCGGACGCCGTGGGCCGTGGCCCAGCGCCAGGCCAGCCGCCGTAGGCGGGCGGCCTTGCCGGCGTTGATCGCTTCGAGCGGCCCGCCGTAGGCGGTGGAGCTGCGGGTCTTGACCTCGCAGACGACGTGCCGCCGCCCGTCGTGGGCGACGATGTCGATCTCGCCCTCCCGGCACCTCCAGTTGCGCGCGAGGACGGTCCAGCCGATCCGGTCCAGGTAGCCGACCGCCGCGTCCTCGCCGCGCCGCCCCAGGCTGATGTTGGCGTTCATGCGCCTCACCTCCGGTCTTCGACGGTGCCGGGTCGGCGGTGAGAGCACCAGGCGAACGGCGTTCTGTGGATAACTCGCCGCGAGATCACGGCGATTCGGCGGAAAACGGGTTTCGGTGCTTGCGCCGGCGGAGATCGTGGCGCAGCGTGGCGGCTGTGCCCACCGATGACGACGCCGCTCCGCTCAGGGAGGCGGTCGCCGAGTTCGAGCGCCACCTGCGCGCCGAGAGGGGCGTGTCGCCGCACACGCTCCGCGCCTACCTGGGCGACCTCGCAGACCTGTGCCGGTACGCCGCGGACGTCGGGGTGGACGAGCCCGCAGGAATGGAGATCGGCGTGCTGCGTGCCTGGCTCGCACACCAGCACGCCCTGGGCCGGTCTCGAGCGACCCTCGCGCGCCGCACCGCCGCCGCCCGCGCGTTCACCGGCCACCTGTACCGGCGTGGCCTGATTCCCAGTGACCCGGGCGTGCTGCTGGGGACCCCCAAGGCACAACGTGATCTGCCCGCGGTGATCACCCAGGACGACGCCGCCCGGCTCCTGGACGAGGTGGAGGCCCAAGGGCCGCTCGGGTTGAGGGACCTGGCGATCCTCGAAGTGCTCTACGGCACCGGCGTACGGGTCAGCGAACTGTGCGGGCTCGACATCGACGACCTGGACACCGGCCGCAGAACCGCCCGGGTGTTGGGCAAGGGCGGCAGAGAACGCACCGTGCCCATGGGAGAACCCGCCGTACGGTCTGTGCAGGACTGGCTGAGGGCGGGACGTCCCGCCCTCAGCACCAAGGACAGCGGCCCGGCCCTGTTCCTCGGCGCGCGAGGGGGACGCCTGCACCCCACCAGCGCCCGGAGGGTCGTGCACGGACGGATCGCCGAGGTGGGTGACGTACCCGACCTCAGCCCCCACGGACTGCGCCATAGCGCCGCCACCCACCTACTGGAGGGGGGTGCGGACCTGCGGAGCGTCCAGGAGATTCTGGGGCACGCCTCGTTGCAGACCACCCAGCTCTACACGCACGTCTCGGCCGAGCGGCTCAAACAGGTCCACCGGCAGGCCCACCCGCGCGGCGCCAGCGAGTCATAGCGAGAGCGCGTCGCGGGAGAGGAGGCGGCCCTGGACGCCTCGACGCAGGCTGGTCAGGGTGTTCGCCGTAGGCGGCGCTCTTGGGCCAGGTCGATGACGTCCGGGGGCTGGCGCAGGGCCGTTCGCCGTCGCGGGCGTCCTTGCCGCCATACGAACAGGAGCGCGAACGCCAGCAGCATGCCGGTCAACGCCCCGCCGCCCGCCGTCGCCGCGTCGCGTAGCTCCATCTGGTGCGGTCGCTCCGCAGGTGCGGGACGTGACACCGGTGCAGGTCGCTCTGGCGGGCGCCAGTGGGGGAGCAGCCGTACGCGGTGCCCCACCAGGCTGAGCGGGTCGAGATAGACCGCCCCGCGACGCAATCCCCAGTGCAGGCAGGCGCTGGAGCAGTGGAACGGGCCGTTCTCGACGACGCCGATACGGGCGCCGGAGGCGACCTGGCGGCCCGTCCGGACGGTCGGGCGCACCGGCAGGTACGTGGTGCGGAGGGCGCCGTGGGTGACCGCGATGACGCCGCGCCCGGCGAGCCGTCCGGCGTACGAGATTCGGCCCGCTCCGGCGGCGTACACGGGCTGCCCAGGGCGGGCGGCCAGGTCAACGCCGCGATGGCCGGGGCCCCAGGGCAGGGCGGGCGGGGAGAATCCCCGTACGATCCCGGGCACGGGGGACAGCGGCCAGTGCCATTGGGCGGGGGCCGCGGTGGTGGTCAGGATCATCATCACTGTGAGCAGGGTCATACTTTGCAGCCTGCCGACCGGGTCCGCGCCCGGGCCAGACCCGGCACGAATTGTGGAAAACCTCGGCGATCCCGGGCCCCCGGGTCCGGTTGATTCCACGTGTGCGGCGTGCGTCCCGTAGACTTGGTAAACGGTCGCGCCGGGTGCATACCCGGGCGGCCGAATTCACGCGCTCGCCAGCCACCTGCATCTCGCCGGTGGGGCACAGCCTCTCGGTCCGTCGGTACGACGGTGGGGCCGGTGTCCGTGCGCAGACGACAACCGAGACGTGGCCCGTATTCGGGCCGGACAGGAGAACACGGGCTATGGCACCCGTCGTCACCATGCGGCAGCTCCTCGAGAGCGGCGTCCACTTCGGCCACCAGACTCGTCGGTGGAACCCGAAGATGAAGCGCTTCATCCTCACGGACCGCAACGGCATTTACATCATCGACCTCCAGCAGTCGCTGTCCTACATCGACCGGGCCTTCGAGTTCGTCAAGGCCACGGTCGCCCACGGGGGCACGATCCTGTTCGTCGGCACCAAGAAGCAGGCCCAGGAGGCCATCTCGGAGCAGGCCACCCGGGTCGGGATGCC
Source organism: Actinomadura xylanilytica (assembly GCF_030283145.1). GTDB lineage: Bacteria > Actinomycetota > Actinomycetes > Streptosporangiales > Streptosporangiaceae > Spirillospora > Spirillospora xylanilytica. The sequence continues at coordinate 1,201,753 of NZ_JASNWE010000001.1, read as the reverse complement.
GTACGTCAACCAGCGCTGGCTGGGCGGCATGCTCACCAACTTCTCCACCGTGCACAAGCGGCTCACCCGGCTCAAGGAGCTGGAGGAGATCAACTACGACGACGTGGCCGGCTCCGGCATGACCAAGAAGGAGCTCCTCGGCCTGCGCCGCGAGAAGGACAAGCTGGAGCGCACCCTCGGCGGTATCCGCGACATGGCGAAGGTTCCGAGCGCCATCTGGATCGTGGACACCAAGAAGGAGCACATCGCGGTCAACGAGGCCAAGAAGCTCGGCATCCCGGTCGTCGCGATCCTCGACACCAACTGCGACCCCGACGAGGTCGACTACCCGATCCCGGGCAACGACGACGCCATCCGCAGCGTCGGGCTGCTGACCCGCGTCGTGGCCGACTCCGTCGCCGACGGCCTCATCGCCCGCGCGGGCGCCGCGTCCGGCGGGGACGACAAGCCGGCCGAGGGCGGCGCGACCGCCGCCGAGCCGCTGGCCGAGTGGGAGCGGGAACTGCTGGAGAGCAAGAAGGCGGAGTCCGGCGCCGAGACGGCCAAGGACGCCGTGGCCGACGAGTCCGCTGCCGCCGCCGTCGTGACCGGTGAGCCCGCCGCCGACGCCGCTGCCGCCGCCGAGGCGCAGGAGGGCGTGGTCCCGGCCGCCGAGGAGACCGCTCCGGCCGCGGAGGCCACTGAGGCCGCTGAGGCTCCGGCCGCTGAGGCCCCGGCCACCGAGGCCGAGCAGAGCTGACGACGCGGGGTCCCGGGGCGGCGCCGCCGCCCCGGGGCCCGGTCTCCGCGCAGTCTTCCCACCACGACAGAGACGAAAGAGCGATGGCGAACTTCACCGCCGCAGATGTCAAGCGGCTTCGCGAGCTGACCGGCTCCGGCATGATGGCCGTCAAGAACGCCCTCACCGAGGCGGACGGCGACTTCGAGAAGGCCACCGAGCTGCTGCGCCTCCAGGGCGCCAAGGACGTCGGCAAGCGCGCCGAGCGCACCGCGGCCAACGGCCTGGTCGCCGAGCACTTCGAGAACGCCACCGACGGCGCGCTCCTCGAACTCAACTGCGAGACCGACTTCGTCGCCAAGAACGCCCAGTTCATCGAGCTGGCGGACCGCCTGGTCCGGTTCGCCGCCGAGAGCGGCGTCGCGGACGCGGCCGAGCTGCTGGCCAGCGAGATCGAGCCGGGCACCACCGTCAAGGCGCTGATCGAGGAGAACAGCGCCAAGATCGGCGAGAAGCTGGAACTGCGCAACTTCGCCCATTTCAAGGGCACCTACGTGGCCAGCTACCTGCACAAGTCCGACCCGCAGCTGCCGCCGACCACCGGCGTGCTGGTCGAGCTCGACGGCGAGAACGCCGAGGTCGCCAAGGACATCGCGCAGCAGATCGCGGCGATGGCCCCCAAGTACCTCACCCGGGACGAGATCCCCGCCGAGGCGATCGAGAAGGAGCGGGCGCTCGCCGAGCAGCTCACCCGCGACGAGGGCAAGCCCGAGAAGGCGATCCCGAAGATCGTCGAGGGCCGGGTTAACGGCTACTTCCGCGACTTCGTGCTGCTTGAGCAGGCGTTCGTCAAGGACAGCAAGAAGACGATCACCAAGGTCCTCGACGAGGCCGGCGTGAAGGTCGTGCGTTTCGCCCGCTTCAAGGTCGGGCAGGCGTAGGGGCACTCTGGAGACAGGGACCCGACAGATACCGCGACGCAACGAGGAGGCCGCCGACGTGCCGGAGACAACGAACCCAAGCGCGCCGGCGGCTTCGTCGTCCGGGCACGCGCCTCGTGCGGGCTGGAAGCGGGTGCTGCTCAAGCTCTCGGGTGAGGCGTTCGCCGGCCGTGATCCGCTGGGCATCGACCCGGAGATCGTGCAGCACGTGGCGGAGGCCATCTCCGAGGCGGTCGCCGACGGCGTCCAGGTCGCGGTGGTCTGCGGCGGCGGCAACATGTTCCGCGGTGCCGTCATGGCCGAGCGCGGCATGGACCGCGGCCGGGCCGACTACATGGGCATGATCGGTACGGTGATCAACTGCCTGGCGCTCCAGGACTTCCTGGAGAAGCTGGGCCTCGACACCCGGGTGCAGACCGCGATCACCATGAGCCAGGTGGCCGAGCCCTACATTCCGCGGCGCGCCATCAGGCACCTGGAGAAGGGCCGCGTGGTGATCTTCGGGGCGGGGCTCGGGCAGCCGTTCTTCTCCACCGACACCACGGCCGCGCAGCGCGCGCTGGAGATCGGCGCCGAGGCGGTGCTGAAGGCGACTCAGGTGGACGGCGTGTACGACGCCGACCCGCGCAAGAATCCGGACGCTGTCAAGTTCGACCGTTTGGATTACGGTGAGGTTCTACAGCGGGGACTGAAGGTCATGGACGCCACGGCCATCAGCCTCTGCATGGACAACGCGCTCCCCATCGTGGTCTTCGACCTCATGGGGCAGGGCAACATCGTCCGGGCCGTCCGGGGTGAGAAGATCGGCACGCTGGTCAACCCGGCCGAAGGCTGACCACCCGAGCCCCTTGGCGGCAGCGCAAGGGCCGACCAGATGACATGGGAGTCGAAGTGATCGACGAGACCCTCCTCGAGGCCGAGGAGAAGATGGAGAAGGCGGTCGCGGTCGCCAAGGAGGACTTCCAGGCCATCCGCACCGGCCGGGTCACCCCCGCCATGTTCAACAAGATCACTGCCGAGTACTACGGTACGCCGACGCCGATCAACCAGCTGGCGTCCTTCACCCTGCCCGAGCCGCGCATGGTCATCGTGCAGGTCTTCGACAAGTCCTCCATGCAGGCGGTGGAGAAGGCGATCCGCGACAGCGACCTCGGCGTCAACCCCACCAACGACGGCAACGTCCTCCGGGTGGTGTTCCCCGACCTGTCCGAGGAGCGCCGCCGGGAGTTCATCAAGGTCGCCGGGGGCAAGGCGGAGGACAGCAAGATCTCCATCCGCAACATCCGCCGCCGGACCAAGGACACCCTCGACAAGCTCGTCAAGGACGGCGATGCCGGCGAGGACGAGGTCAGGCGTGCCGAGAAGGAGCTCGACGACGCCACGCACAGGTACGTGGCGCAGATCGACGAGCTTCTCGAGCACAAGAAGGCCGAACTGCTCGAAGTGTGATGGAACTCGACGAGACCGGGGAGCCCGCGGGCTCCCCGGGTGAGCCGGAGGCGCCCGTGCCCGGTACGCCCCGCGGAACCACGCCGGACCCGTCCGCGTCCTCGCCGGACGGGACGGGCCCGCAGGGCAAGGCGGGACGCAATCTGCCGCTCGCCATCGGCGTCGGGGTGACCCTCGGCGCCCTGGTCCTGATCTCCATGTACACCGTGAAGGAGATCTTCCTCGGTGTGATGGTGGTCTTCCTGCTCCTCGGCATGCGCGAGCTGGCCGGCGCGTTCGGGACCCGTGGCGTCCGGGCGCCGTTCATCCCGCTGGCGACCGGGGTGGTGGCCGCGCCCGTCGTCGCGTACGTGTGGGGCACCACCGGCCTGGTCGCGGGCGTGTCGCTGACCGTGCTGGCCGTGATGATGACCCGGGTACTGGACGGGGCCGACGGATACGTCCGGGACGTGACCGCCGGCGTGTTCATGGCCGGCTACCTGGTGCTGATGGGCGGCATCGTGGCGCTGCTCATGCGTCCCGACGACGGCGACGACCGCATCGTGATCTTCGTGGCGATCACCGTGGCCAGCGACATCGGCGGCTACTTCGCCGGATCGTTCCTCGGCAAGCACAAGATGGCGCCCACCATCAGCCCGAAGAAGACGTGGGAGGGCCTCGCCGGCTCGGTGCTCACGTGCATGGCCGTCGGCGCGTGGCTGGTCTGGTGGCTGCTGGACGACGGTCAGGTCTGGCACGGCGTCCTGATCGGCCTGGCCGCGGTGTTCACCGCCACCGTCGGCGACCTGATCGAGTCGGTGATCAAGCGGGACCTCGGCATCAAGGACATGGGCACCTTGCTGCCCGGCCATGGCGGTGTGATGGACCGGCTCGACTCGCTGGTCGCGACGGCCCCCGTCGTGTGGCTCCTCCTCGAACTGTTCGCCCCTCCAGGCTGAAGCGGGCGCCCTGTGCAGACGCCCTGGGCGGGCGCTCTGGGCGGGCGCCCGGACGGGCGGGTCAGGTGACGATCCAGGAACGGCCCTGCTCGGCCAGCCGCCGGACGAGGGCGTCCGACCCCTCGCTCTTGGCGTACCTGTGCTCCTCACCCGAGATGGGCACCAGCCAGAGCCAGCGCACGGGATCGCCACCGACCTGAAGACCGGACAGGCCGGGAGCCGCCGGACCGTCCAGTCTGCTCGGGTCCTCCAGCAGCAGCACCCCCTCCCAGGGGGATGCGCCGTTGCTCAGAGGGAACGTGTGGGACTCGTGATACCACTTGACCACGTCGCCCGCCGCGAACCAGGTCACCGACCGCCACGGGTACTGCGACAGCCACGGGAAGATACTCCCGGCGCGCTGGCTCGGCAGGGACGTGGCCACTGCGAGCTCGATCCGGCCGTGCGGGGCGACGTCGTCCTCGTACAGCTCGACGGTGGGCATCCGCTGCCGGCTCATCCCGACCGTGCTCAGCACGGTGAACTCACGGTCGCCGCGCGCGGGCCGTTCGGAGACGCCCACGGTGGGCAGCGCTCCGCCGCGTCCTCCCGGGAGCTGGCGTCCGACATCGTGCCAGTAGTGGCCACCGGGTCCGAGGCGCTGCAACAGGTGCCCCAGGACGGACTGCTGGAAATCGGCCCAGGACCCCTCTGTCCGGCAGCGGCTCCAGTGCTCGCGCGCCCGCTCGATCCGGGGGCCGAACTCCTTGATCTCGTCGTCCAGGGGGAACGCGAACGGGCTCTGCTCGATGACCTCCTGGCTGTAGCCCGGGATGCCCCGGGCCATGTCGGACCATCCAGGGATGACGCAGAGCGGCTCGCCGGAGTCCAGGAGGGCCACGCCGTCGCCCTCCTCGAACCACACGACCTCGAGGGTCTCGGCGTCCAGCGAGGCGCGTCCCCCCGGATGCCGCACGTGCGAGGCGGGCAGGGCGGGAGGCCGCCCCGCGTCCAGCCGCGAGCGGTCGAGCTCGGACGGCGCGACGCGATGCCCCGCGATCCAGACCGCGCCGATCACGGCGTCCCGGGAGTCCTTCAGGTAGGCCGCGGTGACGGTGTCGTCGGTCTCGACGACGAGACGGCGGCTGCCGTAGGGGCTGGCCTCTGTGTGGACGACCGTGGCGGCGCCCCGGGGCGAAGTGGAACCCCTGCGCAATACCGACATGATCAAGACCTTAGTCGCAGACGGCGCCGTCCGTAGGGATGTCGCGAGTCGTCCGCGCGGGTCCGGGCGTCTGGACGAGGCATCGGCCGGCGTTTGCGACACTGGAGGGACCATGTCTGCCACCACCGAGTCAGCCGCCGAGCCCACCAGCGAGCCCGCCGCCGCCGAGACCGCCGTGCCGCAAGCCGCCAAGAAGACGCCGGCGAAGCTCGTCTTCGCCGCGCCGCGCCGGGGCAAGCCGCCGCGGCACCTCGCCGACCTCACCGCCGCCGAACGCCGCGAGGCGGTCGTCGAACTGGGGGAGAAGCCGTTCCGCGCGGATCAGCTCTCCCGGCACTACTTCGCGCGCCTGGCCGACGACCCGGCCGAGATGACCGACCTGCCCGCCGCGATCCGGGAGCGGCTGACGGCCGAGCTGCTGCCTCCGCTGCTCACGTCGGTACGGGAGCTGGCGTGCGATGACGGCCGGACGCTGAAGAATGTCTGGAAGGCGTTCGACGGCGTGCTGTTCGAGTCGGTGCTGATGCGCTACCCCGACCGCACCACGATGTGCGTGTCGTCCCAGGCCGGCTGCGGGATGAACTGCCCGTTCTGCGCGACCGGGCAGGCGGGGCTGACCCGCAACCTGTCCACCGCGGAGATCGTCGAGCAGGTCGCCGCGGGGGCGCGGGCGCTGGCCCGCGGCCGGGTCCCGGGCGGTCCGGGCCGGGTGTCCAACATCGTGTTCATGGGCATGGGCGAACCGCTGGCCAACTACAAGGCGGTGCTCGGCGCGGTCCGCAGGATCACCGATCCGGCGCCCGGCGGCCTCGGCATCTCGCAGCGGTCGGTCACGGTGTCCACGGTCGGCCTCGTCCCGGCGATCGAGAAGCTGGCCGCCGAGGACCTGTCGGTGCGGCTCGCGGTGTCGCTGCACGCGCCCGACGACGAGCTGCGCGACGATCTGGTCCCGATCAACAACAGGTGGAAGGTCGCCGAGGTGCTGGACGCCGCCTGGGCCTACGCGAGCCGGTCGGGCCGCCGGGTGTCGATCGAGTACGCGCTGATCAAGGACGTCAACGACCAGGCGTGGCGGGCGGATCTTCTCGGCAGGCTCTTGCGCGGCCACCTCGTACACGTCAATCTGATCCCGTTGAACCCCACGCCGGGGTCCAAGTGGACCGCATCCCGGCCGCAGGACGAGAAGGAGTTCGTGCGGCGCCTGGAGGCCCACGGGGTCCCGGTCACGGTGCGCGACACTCGGGGCAGGGAGATCGACGGGGCATGCGGCCAGCTGGCCGCGGCGACCGAGGACTGAGCGGGCCCGGCGGGCGTGTTCCCTGCGCCGCGCGGGCGCGCGGGAGCACATGCTGAGGAGCCCGGACCGGTGAAGACGGGGCCGCGCCTTGCGGTGGGTTTGCGCGGTTACGACCGCGCCCAGGTGGACGAGCTGCTCGGGCGGATCGCCGGCGCGTTGAACGGCGGCCCGCCCGTGACGGCCGACGAGGTGCGCGCGGTCAGGTTCGACATCGTGCTGCGCGGCTACGAGCAGCGGGCGGTGGACGAGCTGGTGCAGGAGTGCGTCCGCGAGCTCCAGACCGCAGCGCCGATCGGGCAGCGGCCGGGCCGTCCCCGGGTGCATCCGGGCTGGCTGATCAACTGGATCCAGGACTCGCGCTTCTCCGGCGCCGGGATGCGCGCCGGCTACGACGTCCGGGACGTGGACGCGTTCCTCGACCGGGTGGTCTCCGGACTGCGCGGCGCGGCGCCGCCGGTGACCGCGCGGGACGTGCGCGAATGCGTGTTCCGGGCGGTCCGGCTCGGGCCCGGCTACGACGAGCAGGAGGTCGACCGCTTCCTGGCGCAGCTCGCCGGGGCGCTCGAACGCCGCTGAGTTATCCACAATCGCGCGGGGGGCTGGATTTCGGCCGCGCGGCGCGCAACGCTACGTGACATGGATCACTTCGCCACGCAGCGTCAGCGGCTGCGTTCCCTGTTCGGCGTCTTCTTCGCCCCGGAGGTCACCGGCGCGCTGCTGCCGCTGATCCGGCCCGCGCTGCGCCTCGGCGCCGACGGCCCGGTGACCGTGCGGCTCGGCGGTACGCCGCTGCTCCCGCCGGACGAGCCCTGGCCGGTCTGGGAGGGCCGGCCGCTCGACTTCCTCGGCGCGGTCGACTTCGCCGAGCTGGCCGCGCTCGGCCCGATCGCCGGGCTGCCGGCCGAGGGCACCGCCGCCTTCTACTACGCGAGCGAGATCCCGCGGCCCTGGGGCGACGCGCCCGGCCAGCGGGACGGCTGGCGGGTGTTCACCGGCGGCGACCTGCGCGAGGCCGAGCCTCCCGCGGGCACCTCGAACTATCCGCCCTGCCCGGTGGAAGCGGCGCCCTTCCTGTCCCTGCCGTCGCCGCAGGAGCCCGTGGTGCGGCGGTTGGAGGAGCTCTACAGCGGCATCCTCCCGGTCTACGAGCAGCTCTACGTGGCGTGGACGCAGTACGCCTGGCCGGACGACCTGCCGGTGCACCAGCTCGGCGGCTGGCCGGCGCTGGTGCAGCGCCCGGTCGGGCCCGACTGCCTGCTCGCCTCCACCGGGCGCGACGCGGAGTCCGCCGAGATGTCCGGCGACGAGCAAGCGGCGGCGGAGGAGGAGTGGCGGCTGCTGCTTCAGCTCGACTCCGACAAACGCCTGGGCTGGCATTGGGGCGATCCGGGCCGCGTCTACTTCTGCACCCGGGACCAGGAGCCCCTCGAACGCTCCTGGCTCACCTTGCAGGCCACCTGACGCTCCGTGGCCATGAAGGTGTGTTCACCGCGTCCGGCGGCCACTCGTCCGCGATGGCGGCCACCACATCGTGATGGCGGCGGGGTGCGCGCGTCGCCGGCCGGGCGCGCGCCGCTGCCGGCCGACGGGGGAGGTGGCCGGGCCGACCAGCCGACCGGTGCGTGTCGAGGCGCGTGCCTGGACGGCGCGGCCGAACGCGGACATGCGGAGCGCCTCTCAGGGGCGGTGGCGTTTGGTGAGGAGGTAGGCGATGCCGACGACGACGGACCAGGCGGCGAGGTGCAGTGCGATGCCGGGGAAGTCGGTGATGAAGGCGTCGGGTCCGTGGTGGGCGGCGTGGAGCCAGCCGATCATCGGGACCGAGAGCCGGTCGAGCGGTCCCAGGCTGAGCAGCAGCAGGGCCGCCGCTCCGCCGAGCAGGGCGAGGAGGGAGACGCCGGGGTCGGGGATGATCGCCCGGCTGGTCCAGGCGCCCAGCAGGGTGCCCGCGGCGGCCACCAGCAGGTTCAGGGCCGTGCCGATCACGATCGGCGTGGCCTGCACCCCGGAGGCCGCCGCCTGGATGAGCGGGATCGCGAGGATCACGGCGCTGAGGCAGACGTTGATCGAGTACGCGGCGAGCAGCCCCGCCCAGGTCGGGGTGGTGCGGCGGCGGGCGGCGGTGGCCGACAGGTTGCGCTGCTCGTCCGGCTGGGTGTCGAGCAGCGCGCGGGCGGACCAGGCCCAGACCGGGAACATGAAGGCGGCGACGTCGCCGAACGTCCCCACTGCGAGCTCGGCGGCGTTCGCCCCGCCGGGGCCCTGCCCCAGCACCAGCGCGATGATCAGCAGGACCACGATCAGCGGCTGGAGGACCCGCAGGGACAGGACATATCCCGCGAACTGGAACCGGGCGAGAGCGATCACAGCGTCCGCCTCCGCACCTCGTGGCCATCGGCCCGCAGCTTGGTCTCCACCGTGTCGGCCTCGTCCGCCCGCACGATCACCTCCAGCACCGTCCGCTCGGCGGGCGCGGGCGGCTCCTCCAGCACGGCGACCATGCCGTCGGCGACGCTGATCCGGGTCACGCCCGGGAGGCTCTCGATACAGCCCTGGTGGTCGCTGACGACCACGGTCGCGCCGTGCGCCGCCCGGTCGGAGATCAGGGCGGGCAGAGCGTCGCGGGTCGCGACGTCGAGTCCGGCGAACGGCTCGTCGAGGATGAGCAGGCCGGGGTCGCCGAGCAGGGCCTGGGCGAGCCCCACCTTCTGCGCGCTGCCCTTGGAGAGTTCTGGCAGCCGCACGCCGAGGAGGTGCTCGAAGCCGAGGCGCCCGGCCCAGCGGTCGAGGTCGGCGGGCACCCCGCGCACGGCGGCCATATGGCCGAGGTAGGCGCGGACGGTGAACGGCTGGTCGACGGGGAAGCGCTCGGGCGCGTACCCGACCCGTCCCGGACGGCCGGTGACCGTGCCGCGGCGCGGGTCGCGCAGGCCCGCGATCAGCCGCAGCAACGTCGACTTGCCCGCCCCGTTGTGCCCGGTCACTTCGGTCACCGTGCCGGGGGCGAGCGTGAGTTCGACGTCCCGGAGCACCCAGGGGGCCTTCCGCCGGTACCGGAAGGCGACGCTTTCCAGCCGCATAAGCCACGGACGGTAGCGTCGCGGGCATAAGGGGGTCGTTAGGCGCGCGGGCCCGCCGCCCGGCAGAATGCGCGCATGACCGAATCCGTCAAAGGCTGCGTGTTCTGCGAGATCGCGAGGGGAGAACGCCCCGCGCACATCGTCCTGGACGCGCCGGACGCGTTCGCGTTTCTTGACGCACGCCCCTTGTTCAAGGGGCATACGCTGCTCGTCCCGCGCGACCATTACGCAACGCTGTCCGACCTTCCGGTGGAACTGGTGGGACCGTTCTTCGAACACGCGCGGCGCCTGTCCGGGGCGATGGAATCGGGACTCGGCGCGGCGGGCTCGTTCGTGGCGATGAACAACCGCATCAGCCAGAGCGTCCCGCATCTGCACGTCCATGTGGTGCCGCGCGAGCGCAAGGACGGGCTGCGGGGGTTCTTCTGGCCGCGCCACAAGTACCACTCGGACGAGGAGGCCGCCGACTACGCGGCCCGCCTCAGCGCGGCCCTCGCCCCAGAGCCCGAATCAGGGCAGGCGCCGGAGTGCGGATCAGGGCACACGTCGGCGCCTGGGCCGGGGCTCGCACCTGGAGCCTGAGGCGGGGCCCGCACCCGGAGTCTGAGTCCGAGAGTGGCGGAGTGTGGATCGGGGCCAGGACTCGGAGCTCGGGCCCGCCCGCGCCGGCGTGTGGATCGGGGCATGCGGTGGGGCCGGACCAGGGTGTGGGTTCGGGCGTGGGGCCAGGGGTTGTGATCATGCGGCCACCGGAGGTGGCCGCATGATCGGGCGGACTGGGTCAGCCGAGGGCCGCGAGGATCGCGACATAGGGTTCGGTGCCTCCGGTGTCGGCCGAGGGCTGGGTGCCGTCGTGCCGGGCGGTCCCGGCTGACGCGGCGTACTCGTAGAGATCGCGTTCGGCCCTGTCGAGGACCGTGGAAAGGACATACTGCGGGACCGTCCACCCGATCAGTTCGGCCGCCTTGCGGATCACGAGCCCCTGCTCTTCGGTCATCGGGAACTCGATGTGATCATCGGGGCGGGTGGCGGGAAGGTCCTGGCGAACCGACTCAGGCATGGCAGGTCTCCTTCCTGACGACCTCTAAAAAGTACGCCCGTGGACACGGGTGCTGCATCCCCACCAAGAAGGAGAACGGGGGGCCGTTTCGTATGAGGCGGGACGTGTTCCTTCGCCGGAATGGGCTGGAGTGTCAGGGGGTGCCCCAGGAATGGGTCTGCTTGCGCAGCTTGAGGTAGACGAAACTGTCGGTGGACACGACGCCGGTCACCGCGCGGATCTGGGCGAGCAGACGGAGTACCCGGTCGTCGTCCTCGCAGACCAGCTCCAGCAGGATGTCGAACGAGCCGGCGGTGATGACCACGTAGCCGACCTCGGTCAGCTCGGCCAGCTCGTCCGCGATCCGCTCCAGGTCGCCCTCGCACCTGAGACCGACCATCAGCCGCCGGGAGAAGCCGAGCGTGAGCGGGTCGGCCACGCCGACGATCTGCATCGCCCCGGCGTCCAGCAGTTTCTGCACCCGCTGCCGGACCGCCGCCTCCGAGAGCCCGACGGCCTTGCCGATGGCCGCGTACGAGCGCCGCCCGTCCTGCTGGAGCTGCTCGATGATCTGCTTGGCGGTCTCGTCCAGCTGGACGGTCTGCGGGCGCCGGGGGGAGGACGGCGCCCGCTCCGGAGTGCGCTCCGTCATCGTTGGTCTCCTCGTTGCGGCATCGTGATCGAGAGGCGGGGGGCTCAACGGATTCCGTCGTAAATTTCGATCGTAACAACGAAATCACTTGTCATGCCTGGGAAATCTCTGTCAGGGTCGGACCAACGGGACACATCGGGCGGCGGCCATCGAGGAGGGGCGATGACGACCAGCGGGACCGGGCTGCGCGGCTTCATCGGCGGTGACGACGCGGACCGCACGCGGATCGAGTACGTCATGCACCGCATCGGCTCCTGAACGGGTGGCCCCATGACCGTGACGCGCCATTCCGAGGTCCGTGCGGACGCCGCGCCGGACGGGTCCGCGCCCCCCGCCATCGAGCTGGTCGGCGTCCGGAAGACCTACCGCGCGAGGGGCGCGGACGTGACCGCCGTGCGCGGGCTCGATCTGGCGATCGCGCAGGGCGAGTTCTTCTCGCTGCTCGGGCCGTCCGGCTGCGGCAAGACGACCACCATGCGCCTGGTCGCCGGGTTCGAGGCCCCGACGGCGGGCGCGATCCGGTTGCAGGGACGCGACGTCACCGGGGTGCCCGCGGACAGGCGCGACGTCAACATGGTGTTCCAGTCCTACGCGCTGTTCCCGCACATGAACGTCTTCGAGAACGTGGCGTTCGGGCCGCGGCGGCGCGGCGCGGCCAGGCGCGAGATCGCCGACCGGGTCGGGGCGATGCTGGAGCTCGTCGACCTGACCGGCCGGGAGCGGCGGCGGCCCGCCGAGCTGTCGGGCGGGCAGCAGCAGCGGGTCGCGCTCGCCCGCGCCCTGGTCAACCGGCCGCGCGCGCTGCTGCTGGACGAGCCGCTCGGCGCGCTCGACCTCAAGCTCCGCCAGGCCATGCAGGTCGAGCTGAAGCGGATCCAGCGCGAGGTCGGGGTCACCTTCGTCCACGTCACCCACGACCAGGGCGAGGCGCTGACCATGTCGGACCGGATCGCGGTCATGAACGAGGGGCGGATCGAGCAGCTCGGCACCCCGCGCGAGGTCTACGAGCATCCCGCGACCCGGTTCACCGCCGGGTTCATCGGCACCTCCAACCTGCTGTCCGGCGAGGTCGCCGAGGTCACCGCCGACCGCGCCGTCCTGCGGTACGGGCCGGCCGGGCGGATCTCGGTGCCGCTGCGGTCCGGGCTCACGGTCGCGGCCGGGGAACGGCTGGAGCTGACCGTCCGTCCCGAGAAGATCGGGATCGGCCCGGACGCGCCGGACGGCGACGCGCTCTGCCGGGTCCGCGGCACCGTCACCGAGGTCGTCTACCAGGGCACCTCGACCAGCTACAGCGTCGCCACCGCGACCGGCGCCGACGTGGTCGCCTTCCTCCAGAACGCCACGTCGGCCGACGAGATCGCCGTTCGGGGGGACGCCGTCTGGCTGTCGTGGGACCCGCGCCACTCCTACGCCATCGGAGCAGCCACGTGAGCGAGATCGACCCCGCCCTGCTGCGCGGCCTCACCCGCCCCCGCCGCGACGTCCTGCGGCTGCTGGGCGCGGGGGGCGCCGCGCTCGCCCTCGCCGCCTGCGGGGTGAAGGGGCAGGGCGGCAAGGGGACGGTCACCACGGGCGACGTCCGCGAGTTCTGGCGGGACAAGACCAGGGCCGGGAGGCTGAGCTGGGCCAACTGGCCCGGCTACATGCAGGACGACCGCGCCACGCTCAAGGCGTTCGAGAAGGCCACCGGGACCGAGGTGACCTACAAGGAGGTCATCGAGGAGACCGCGCCGTGGTTCGGCAAGATCCAGGCGCCGCTCGCCGCCGGGCAGTCGATCGGATTCGACCTGATGGTCATGACCAACGGCATCCAGCTGGAGAGGTGCCGCCGGCTCGGCTACCTGGCGCCGCTCGACCACACCCGGCTGCGGACCTTCGCGGCCAACGCGGCGGCCGGGTTCAAGAACCCGTCCTACGACCCGGGCAACGCCTTCACCGTCCCGTACGTCTCGGGCATCACCGGCATCGCCTACAACACCCGGTACGTGAAGGAGGAGATCACCGGTATCGCGCAGCTCTTCGACCCCGAGTACAAGGGACGGGTCGGGATGATGGCCGACTCGCAGGAGCTCGGCAGCTTCGGGATGCTCGCGCTCGGCATCGACCCCGAGCGGTCGACCCCGGCCGACTGGGCGAGGGCCGGCGCGCGGCTGCGCCGGCAGCGCGACGACGGGATCGTCCGCAAGTACTACAACCAGGACTACATCGACGCGGTCAGCAAGGGCGAGGTCTGGATGACGATGGCCTGGTCGGGCGACGCCTACAGCATGGCCGGGCCCGACGTGAGGTTCGTGGTGCCCCGCGAGGGCGGCACGATCTGGACCGACAACCTGTGCGTCCCGAGGACCGCCGAGCACCCGGTGGACGCGCTGGAGCTGATGGACTGGCTGTACGCGCCGGAGAACAACGCGCCGCTGACCGAGTTCATCAACTACATCACGCCCGTCCCGGCGACCCGGCCCCTCATCGCGCGGGACGCGGCGGCGGCGCGCGGCGGGGAGCGGGCTGACCTGGAGCGGCTGAGCGCGAGCCCGCTGGTCTTCCCGTCCGAGGCCGAGCTGGCGCGGCTGCGGCGCTACCGGCGGCTCGCGCCGGCCGAGGAGGCGGAGTACCAGAAGATCTTCGAACCGATCGCCAAGGGCTCCTGATGCGCCGCGCCGGGAGAGGGGACGAGGACGGGCACGGCGAGGCGCGGAGCCTCACGCCCTACCTGCTGGTCCTGCCGTCCGGGCTGTGGCTGCTGGCGTTTCTCGCGGTGCCGCTGGTGCTGATGGCGTCGCTGTCGTTGCAGACGGGCAACCTCGTCGACGGCTTCCAGCAGACCTTCCACTGGCAGAACTACACCGACGGCCTCGGCACCTACGGCGACAAGTTCGTGCGGTCCCTCTGGTACGGGCTGCTGGCCACGGCCGCGTGCGCCGCGCTGGCCTACCCGGCGGCGTACTGGATCGCGTTCCACGGCGGCCGTGCCAAGTCGACCTACCTCTTCCTGCTCCTGCTGCCGTACTTCGTGTCGTTCGTGCTGCGGACGATCTCGTGGAAGCTGGTGCTGACCGACAACGGGCCCGTGCTCGGCCCGCTGCGCGACCACGGGCTGCTGCCGGACGGATTCCACGTCCTCGACACCGGCTTCGCGGTGGTGTCCGGGCTCACCTACGGCTTCCTGCCGTTCATGGTGCTGCCGATCTACGTCGCGCTCGAACGGATCGATCCGCGCGTGGTGGAAGCCGCCCGCGACCTGTACGCGGGCCGGGTCCGGGCGTTCGCCCGGATCGTGCTGCCGCTGTCGCTGCCGGGCGTGCTCGCCGGGGTGGTCATGACGTTCGTCCCGGTCGCGGCCGACTACGTCAACGCCGAGGTGCTGGGCGGCCCGCGGAACACCATGATCGGGAACGTGATCCAGGCCGAGTACTTCGACAACAGCGCCTACCCGCTCGCGTCGGCGCTGTCGTTCACGCTGATGGCGATGCTGCTGCTGGGTGTCTTCGCGTACGCGCGCGCCCTCGGCGCCGGGAGCGCGCTGGAGGCGGCGCGCCGATGACCGGTGCCCCCGCCCGGACCGGGCCCCGCGTTCTGCGGGTCTACACGCTGGCGCTGATCGCGTGGCTGGTGCTGCCGATCGCCGTCATGGTCCTCTTCGGGTTCAACGACACCCGAAGCCGGCAGAACTTCCGCTGGGAGGGGTTCACGCTCAAGTGGTACACCCACCTGTTCGACAAGGCCGACCTCACCACGGCGGTGCTGAACTCGCTGACCATCGCGCTGTTCAGCACCGCGATCAGCACCGTGCTCGGCACCCTGGCCGGGCTCGCCCTCGGCCGGTACCGGTTTCGCGGCCGGGGCGCGGCGACCCTGCTCCTGCTCATGGCGATCGCGTGCCCGGAACTGGTGATGGGCGCCTCGCTGCTGTCGATGTTCGTCACCTTCGGCCTGCCGCGCGGTTATCCGACCGTCCTGGCCGCGCATGTGATGTTCTCGGTGGCGTTCGTGGCGGTGACCGTCCGGGCCAGGGCGGCCGGGCTGGACCCCTCGGTGGACGAGGCCGCGCGGGACCTCGGAGCCGGCCCGTGGACCCGGTTCCGGCTGGTCACGCTGCCGATGCTCAGGCCGGGGGTGGCGGCGGGGGCGCTGCTGGCGTTCGTGCTCTCGATCGACGACGTCGTCATCACCGGCTTCACCGGCGGCGCCACTGTCACGTTCCCGCTGTGGATCTACGGTTCGACCAGGACCGGGACGCCGCCGCAGGTCAATGTGATGGGCACGCTGATCTTCATGGTCGGCATCGTGATCGCGGTGGTGCTGGCCCGCCGCGCCGCGCGCCGCCGCTGACCCGCGGCGCGAGCGGCCGGTGAGCGGTGAGCGAGGGCGAGCGCGTGGGCTTTGCCCGGACGGGATGCTGATTCCGGACACACGGGGGAGAGGAACATCGTGGACGTGGTGAAGGCGCTCGCCGAGGCCGAGCCGGCGCCGTTCTGGCTGGACGATCCGGCCCGTCCGGCCCCGTCGCCCGCGTTGTCCGGCGCGGTGACCTGTGACCTCGCCGTCGTCGGCGGCGGCTACGGCGGGCTCTGGACGGCGCTGATGGCCAAGGAGCGCGACCCGTCGCTCGACGTGGTGCTGCTGGAGGCCGGCCGGATCGGCGGCGCCGCGTCCGGCCGCAATGGCGGGTTCTGCTCGGCGAGCCTCACCCACGGGCTCCGCAACGGCCTGGAGCGCTGGCCGGACGACATGCCCGACCTGGAGCGGCTCGGCTGGGACAACCTGCGGGCCATCGGCGACACGCTGCGACGGCACCGGATCGACGCCGAGTGGGAGCTCACCGGCGAGATGAGCGTCGCGACCGAGGAGTGGCACCTCCCCGCCCTCGCCGAGGAGGCCGAGATCGCGTTCGAGCTCGGCTGGCAGCCGATGCTGCTGAGCGCCGAGGGGGCCCGCGCCGAGGTCGCCTCGCCCACGTACCTGGGCGCCCTGTGGGACCGCGACAGCGTCGCGATGCTGCATCCGGCCAAGCTCGCCTGGGGCCTCGCGGACGCGTGCCGCGCGCTCGGCGTCCGCATCCACGAGAACACCCGGGTGACGGGCCTCCGCGCCGAGCCCGCCAGAGGCGGAGGAGCCCTGGGCGGACGTCGCGGACGCTGGGCCGGAGCCGGAGCCGGGCCGCTGCATCTCGCCGCGGCGTCCGGTTCGGTCACCGCGCACCGCGTCGCGCTCGCCTCCGGCGCGTTCCCGTCGCTGCTCAGGCGGCTGCGCGGCTACCTGGTGCCGGTGTACGACTACGCGCTGGTGACCGAGCCGCTCTCGGCGGAGCAGCGCGCGGCGATCGGATGGCGGCACCGGCAGGGGCTCGGCGACAGCGCCAACCAGTTCCACTACTACCGGCTGACGGCGGACGGCCGGATCGTGTGGGGCGGCTACGACGCGATCTACCATTTCGGCAACGGGCTGCGCCCCGGGCTGGAGCACCGGCCGGCCACGTTCGCCACCCTCGCGCGGCACTTCTTCACCACGTTCCCGCAGCTCGAAGGGATCCGCTTCAGCCACGCGTGGGGCGGCGTGGTGGACACCTGCACGCGCTTCTGCGCCTTCTACGGCTCGGCGCACGACCGCAGGCTCGCCTATGCGGCGGGCTACACCGGGCTCGGCGTCGGCGCGACCCGCTTCGGCGCCGACGTCATGCTCGACCTCCTCGGCGTCGGCCTGGCCCCGGGGGAGGAGACCGAGCGCACCCGTCTGGAGATGGTCCGCTCCAAGCCGGTCCCGTTCCCGCCCGAGCCGCTCCGCTACGGGGTGATCGAGCTGACCCGCCGCGAGATGGCCCGCGCCGACCGCAACGCGGGCCGCCGCGGGCTGTGGCTGCGCGCCCTCGACCGCTTCGGCCTGGGTTTCGACTCGTGACCGCCGCCCCGTCCTCGGCGCCGCGGCGCTGGGGTCAGCGGTCGAGCGACTGGTAGGCGCAGGTCCAGAAGTCCTGGTAGACGGGGTTGTGCGCCGGGTACTGCAAGCGCTGCGTCATCAGGATCGCGATCAGGTCCTCGGCGGGGTCGGACTGCCAGCTCGTGCCGTAGCCGCCGTCCCAGCCGTACGCGCCGGGCGTCGCCGACAGGGTGTCGCGGCGGGTGACGACCGAGACGCCGAAGCCCCAGTCACGCGCGTCGCCGAACTCCCGCGCGCGCTGCGCCGGGGTGAGCTGCCCGGTGGTCATCAGCTCGACCGACCGCCGCGACAGGATCCGCTCGGTGCCGTACCGGCCCTTGCCGAGCAGCATCCGGGCGAACGCCAGTTGGTCGTCGGCCGTCGAGACCGGCCCGGCCGCGCCGTCCGGGAACGCGGGGCGCGGGCCCACGCGCCCGGGCGGGCTCGGTGTCCTCGAGCGGGCCGTCGGGACGGCGCAGCACCCGGCGATCGGCCAGCTCTGGCAGCAGCCGGTCGACCGGCTCGTCGAGTCGGAGCCGGCACTCCTCGATCAGGATCAGCGCCGCCGCGGCCGTGACCGGCTTGCTCATCGAGCTGATCCGGAAGATCGAGTCGCGGCTCATCGGCGCTCCGCCGAAGGACCGCGCGCCGGTCGCGCCGGCGTGCACCTCCTCGCCCCGGGCGAGCAGGGTGACCAGTCCGGGCACGCGCTCGCGGGCGACATGCGCGGCCATGACCTCGTGCAGGCGGCCGAGCCGCGCCTCGGAGAATCCGTTCATGACCTGATGGACTCGCCGGCCGGTCCGCAATAACCGGCCCATCCGGAACCGCGTGGTGACCGGACGGGACGGAACGCCCGGTCAGTCCGGGGACTCCTCCTCGGCTCCGAAGATGACCGAGGAGACCTCCAGGTAGAGCTGCTCGGGGTAGGGCATGAACCCCACGTTGCGGAGCGCCTGCTTCTGCCCGGCCGACTCCATGACGAACTCGCCGTAGCCGAGCATCCGGCCGAGCACCGAGCGCTCCAGCGCGATGTCGGTGACCTTGGCCAGCGGCATCATCGCCACGTCGCGGTTGAGCACGCCGCTGATCACCATCACCCGATGCTCGGTGACCAGGAAGAACTCCATCGACCAGGCGATAACCTTCCAGAGCAGGAGGCCCAGCGTCAGCAGCCACAGCCACCAGATCCAGATCAGCCCGACCAGCACGCCCGCGACCCCGCACAGGACCAGGCCGCCGAGCACCACCGCGACCGGGTACATCAGCACCGCCGGGTGCCGCCGGACCGCGATGACCCGTCCCTCATGGGACATCAGGTACTTGTCGACGGTCCGCGACCCGGAGTCGCGGAAGACCATCATGTCCTGCATGTTCATGGCCGCACCCTCGTCATGATCCGGTGACCTTCACCGTAGCCGACCCGAACCCCCGCGCGCAGGGGCCGCACGGTAGGCCGTCCCCCGCCGCGGGGGTGTTGTGCCCATGACCTTGTGCGCGCGCCACGGGCGCCGGATGATGTTGGGCATGGACGGCGCGGAGGGGCCCGGGACGGGGCCGCGGCCCGGACCGGCGGGCGGCGCGCGGGGCGCCCGCGGCGAGTTCGCGCCCGATGTGACGGGACGCCCGGTCTGGCGGCTCCTGGTCCGCGGTCTCGGCGTCTACCTCCCCGGCTGGAACGTGCCGGGCGGGGCGCTGCGGGTGTCGGCCGGCACACCGGGGCCGGACGGGTTCGGCCCGCCCGCGTTCCTCGACGGCGGCTCCGGGTTCGGCCTGCACCTGCCCGCCCGGCGCCGCGGTCTGGAGCCCGACCGGGAGATCTACGTGCGCGGCCGGGAGGACCCGAGCTTCGGCATCGTCATCGCCGGGCCGTCGGCCGCGATCGGCAGCCGCGTGGTGGACGCCGCCGGGCTGGTGCGGTACGCGCGCCGGCTCATCTTCGAGGAGCTGTTCGACACCGGCGACTCCGACTCGGTCCCGTACGCGGTGCGGGCGGCGCGGGCGGTGGAGAACGTGGTGTTCCTCGACCGCGCCGCGGGCATCGGCCTGTGCGCGGAGGCCGACCCGGTGACGCGCGCCGTCGCCTGCCCGGTGTTCGTGCGCATCGGCGCGCCCACCGAACGCACCGTACGGGCCTACGGGGCCGCGGCCCAGCCGGTGAGGTCCCAGAGCTGATGGGAGGGCAGGCGGCGGAGCCGGTCGCCGGCCGCGGCCGGGTCCCAGAAGACCTCGTCGCTCTCCAGCTCCAGCGACTGCCCCGCCGACAGCACGGCGCACAGGAGCTCGTCACGGGTGCGCACGGCCATCAGCGGGCCGATCTGCGCGACCGCGCCGCTGCTCTCGTGCAGCGTGCGCAGCAGCGCCTTCAGCGCCGCCTCGTCCTCGGGGCCCCGCACCGGGCCGAGGCCGGGAGGCAGCGGCGGGCGGTCGCGGGCGAGGCCGCCGCCGTTGTGCGGCAGGTCGGCGCCGGTGGAGATGAGCAGCGCGGTGAAGGCCCCGGTGAGGTCCTCGGCGCGCATCCCGCCGAGGAAGTAGCGGCGGCGTTCGGGGGAGTCGCCGGTGGTGTCGCCGGGGCCCTCGGCCGTGCGGAACCTGACGTTCAGCCGGTTGGCGCGCACGCACCGCTCGTAGATGTCGGTGAGGATGTCGTCGAGCCGGCCGTCGCGCGTCCACAGCCGCCCGGTCGCGGTCACCGCCGTGCCGTCGTCGCCCGTCCGGGGCCGTCCGGCGAGCGCGGTGGCGACCGCGTCGTCGAGCTCGCCCTCGGTGTACTGGAGCAGCTCGGCGACGACGTCCTCGACGTCCTCCAGCGTACGGGTCAGGGTGCGCTGGAGCTCCAGGATCTCGCCGCCGCCGCGTTCGAGGTCGGACAGCCGCTCCAGCGCCGTGTCGACCTTGTCCTCGACCTCGCCGGCGCCGTCGCGGGTGACCGCGCGCACCGACGTCTCGACCTCTGACAGCTTGCGGCGCAGCGCGGCCAGCGTGATCCGCTGCTGTTCGAGGTCGTGCAGCCGTCCGGCCTGGGTGCGCAGGAACCCGTCCGCCTGGTGCACCAGCCCGGCCAGCTCCTCGACCTGCCCGGAGTTGTGCCGCAGCCGCGAGTCGAGCGCGGGCAGCACGTCCCGCTTCACCTTCGCCAGCTCGGCGGTGAGCTGCTCGCCCACCGTGACCAGCACGCTGTTCTGCTTGGTGACCTGCTCGTTCAGCTCGTCGATCCGGCGGACGAAGGCGCGCGCCTGGTCCCTGCTCTGCCTCCCGGCGTACAGCTCCAGCGCCCCGACCACGACGCACATCACCACCAGGATGACCGTCGTCATGGCACTCCTCGAGGGGCCGGGTGATCACCGGAACGGTTACGATCGCGACCATAACTTACGATCACCGGCGCCGACCGGCACTTACGTAACCGACTGATCTCAGTGACCACCCGGTCTCATCCGCACCGCGCGGTCGCCGCCCGTCGCGACCCGGTCGCAGCGCGTCGCCCGGGGGTCTCGGGAGTTCCCGGGAGGTCAGTCGCAGCCCTCGAACTGGGGGACGGTGGAGGTGGTGTTGAGATGGGCGGGGCCGAACCACCTCTTCAGCAGCGTCACCGCCTCGCTGTCCCGCCCGGCCGCCGTCTGCTGGTAGAGCTCCGTGATGGCCTTGTTGATCTTCTCGCAGCCGTCGATGTCGCCCTTCCGGACCCCGATGCCGTACGGCTCCTCCGAGAACGGCGCGTTGACGATCTTCAGCTCCGGGCCCGGGGCCTCGCCCTTGGCCACCCGCGCCGCCTGCCCGGCCAGGATCAGGTCGTCGGTGGACACCGCGAAGACCTTCTTCTGCGCCAGCAGGTCGAAGCACTCGCCGTAGCCCTTCGCGGCCCTCACCGGCCGCACCGGCACCCCCCGCTCCTTCTTGACTCGGGGGAACGAGACCGAGCCCGGGACCTCGCACAGGCTCTTGCCCCGGAGGCCGCGCACGTCCGGGACGGAGGCGGCGTCGGTGGCGCGGACGAGGATGTCCTGGTGGGCGACGTAGTAGGGCCCGGCGAACGTCACGTCCGCCTTGCGGTCCGGCGTGATGGAGTAGCTGGCCACCACCATGTCGACGTCGCCGTCCTTGAGCATCCGCTCGCGGGTCTCGGAGGTCACCGCCTTGAACCGCAGCTTCTTCGCGGGCCCGCCGAGCCTTTTGGCGACCGCGCGGGCGATGTCGGGGTCGAAGCCCACGTAGTCGCCGTTCCGGGCCTTCAGACCGACGCCCGGCTGGTCGGGATTGACCCCGACGACCAGCTCGTCCTTGGCGGTGATCGAGCTCTCGGCGCCCGCGACGCCGCAGGCGCCCGCGGCGAGGAGCACCGCCGCGGCCAGCGCGGCGGACCCGGTCAGGCGTGCTCGCATGGTCGGCTCCCTCATCTCGGCCTCACCGGTACTCGGTCAGGCGGGGCCGCACGCCGATCAGGACCAGCGCGAAGATGACCAGCCCCGCCACGGGCAGCACGGCGTGCCAGCCGCCGGTCCCGCCTTTGGCGGCGTCGACGGCCCGCGTGAACGCCCCGTCGTGGATGTTGATCAGTTTCTGCATCGACCGGTCGTAGGCGGCGAAGTCATCGGCCGCCGCGCTCCGCGACGCGACCGCCTTCGTCCGCGCCGCGGTCGGCGAGCTCAGCCGCTCCTCGCTCTCCACCAGGTTCCTGAGGTCGCGGTCGCTCTGCTGGAACGCGCGGTAGTCGTTGATGACCTTGAGGAACGCGGCGTGCTGTTCCGGCAGCGAGGAGTGCGCCTCCTCGTTCTTGAGGAAGCCCTTGATCGGCAGCTGCTCGTCCTTGCCCGGCCGCAGGCCCTGCAGCGCCTGGTTGTAGGCGGTGAGACTCTCGGCCTTGAGGTAGAGGACGGTCTGGGACTTGCTGAAGTAGACCTGCTCGTAGGTGTCGGCGAGTTCGGGGTCGATCAGGTATCGGGTCCGGTCGGCGTTGGCGCTGTTGCTGATGGAGCGGGCCCGCCAGAGCGCGAGGATCGAGTCGAACCCGTCCTCCTTGGCCTTGCGGAGATGGTCGGCCTGCCCGGCCAGCACGGCCCAGCTCGCCCCGACCAGCACCAGGGTGCCGACGGTCGCCAGCGCGAGCGCGGGGTTCAGCAGGCGCCGGAAGCGAGCGGTCAGGAAGACCTGGAAACCGACCAGGATCGCCAGCAGCAGCAGCCCGATGACCAGCGTCCACACCTGGCCGGTCTGCACCGCGCCGCGCTTGGCCTCGTAGGTGTGGCGGACCAGGGTGCCGTTGTCGAGGGTCAGGTTGTAGGCCTTGGGCAGCAGGTCGAGCTTCATCAGCTCGGTCGCCTGCCGGTAGCGCTTGATCACCGGGAGCTTCGGGGGGCCCGCGGCGTGCGTGGGCCGGGCGTCTGGGGACCCCTGGTCGAGCAGGATGGCCTGGCCCGCGAGCCACTCGTACCGGCCGAGGGCGTCCAGCAGGTCCTGCGCGGTCTTCTTCTCGGTGTCCTCGTCGGCCAGCCTGGACGCCTCGAGCAGCGCCGCGCCCGCCTGCCGCCGGTTGTCGTCGAACCCGTCCAGCGCCTTCTTGCGCTCGTCGACCGGGCCCTGCGGCCGGCCGATCAGCAGCGCGTTGGCGAGCTGGGCGTCCATCTCGGTGAGCTTGTAGTACAGGCGGCTGGTCTTGACGACCTGGGGGCCGGCGTCGTCGCCGATCACCCGCACGCCGTCGCGGGCGTTGCCGATCGCCACCCAGACGATCACCAGGACGGCCGCCAGCACGATCCCCGTCAGCCCGGTCAACGCCCGGACCCGTCCCGCGACGGTGCGCGGGAGGAGCCGGGCGACTCCGGTCGGGGGCTTGGCCGCCGTGCGTCGCCGGACGGCGGCCTGCGCGGCCCGCGCGGGCGGGGGCGGAGCGCCGCCGGGCGACACGGCGCCGGGCGACACGGCGCCGGGCGGGGGTGCGGGGGGAGGTACCGCCGGGGCCTGGGGCACGGCCGTCATGTCGCCTCGCCTCTCCTGAGCGTGATGGTGGTCCAGGCGCCCACATGGACGCGGTCGCCGTCGCCGACCGGGATCTCCACGTTGAGCGGGATGGGCTCGATCGAACCGTTCAGGCACGTCCGGTTGAGGGAGCCCGGATCGACCAGGACCCAGCCGCGGTCAGGACGGTAGAGCAGCACGGCGTGCGTCTTCGACACGCCGGGGTCCTCGGGCGCCTCGCGCAGGTCGATCTCGGGCACGGAGTTCTGGGACGAGCTGCGGCGCCCGATCCGCACCTGCGCGCCGACGAGCGGAATGCGCCGCTCGGGGCAGTACGGGGGGAACGGGATCTCCGAGGCGTCCGTCTCGTTCTCCACGAGCATCGCCTCGTAGTAGCCGCGGTCCGCGTTCACCACCGCCACCCACGCTCCGCCCTCGGCACCGCCGCCCTGCGCCTGCGCCGGTGCCGGAGGTGGCGGCGGTGTGGGGACCGGGCCAGGGGCTGGGGCTGGGGCTGGCGTGGATACGGGGGCGGGCGGCGGAACGGGAGCCGGGGCCGGGGGTGCGGGTGGTGGGGGAGGGGGCGTCGGGGGCGCAGTGGGTTTGCCTCCGCCGGTGGCGAAGTCGTAGCCGCACTCCTCGCAGAAGCGGTCGCTCGCGGGCGTCCCGCAGTCGGGGCAGATGTCGCCGCCGTTCGCCGCGTTCGGGAGCGTGACGGTGTTCACGCCGACGTTCGGCGACGCACCGGGCGGGACGGCGGGGGCGGGTGCGCCGCCGATCCGCTCGCCGCAGACGTCGCAGTAATCGTCGGCCGCGGAGCTGTGGCCTGCTGGACAGGTGGCCATGCTCAGCCCTCGCCCTTGCGCGTCCGCACCGTCTTGCTGGAGGTGGTGTCCAGCGACATCTCGTCGGCCTTGTCGACGTTCTTCTTCAGCCGGACGGTGCCGGTGGCGAGGTCGACGACGTCCACCATCTTGCGGAGCAGCGTCGTGATCGCCTCGTTGCCCACCTCGTCGGCCAGCACCACGGCCCGGCCGAGGCGCGCGGTCGCGGTGTCGAGGTCGCCGTCCTTGCGGGCCTGCAACCCCTCCTGGATCGCCGAGTCGAGCTCGGTCTGGCCGGTGTAGTGCGCGACGCGCGGGTTGATCCGGGTGGACTGGACCTCGTCGTCGGTCCACAGGGCCAGCACGTTGCCGGTGGCGAGCACCTGCTCGGGCCGGCCGGGGCCGCCCGGCACGACCAGCTTCGCCCAGGCGGCGCGCAGCTCCTTGCCGACCTCGCCCGCCGGGACCTCGACGCAGATGTGGTAGTCCCGGCTCTCGGTGCCCCACGCGCCGAGCGGGTAGTCGCCCGCCTGCGGGCCCGACTCGGTGCGGCGGGCGGTCAGGTCCTCGACCGAGGGCATCACCTGCTTGACGAAGCGCAGCTTGGCGGTCTGCGGCGTCCACACGCGCAGCGACACGTCGGCGACCGCCTTGCCCATCGCGTCCTCGGTCATCGCCTGGAAGTCGGCGACCAGGTCCCTGGGGTCGGCGACCAGGCCCACGCTGCCGAGCAGCGCCGACGACACCTTGCGCAGCTCGGCGACCTCCCAGTCGGTGCCGATGCCGCGGCAGTCGCAGACGAACCGGCCGGTGCAGCGTGCGAGCACGGCGTCGAGCTCCTCGGCCGACTCGTGCTGGTTCTTGCCGTCGGTCAGCAGGATCGCGTGCCGGATGCCGTGCTGGTGCGCGTCGAAGAGCTGGTCGGCCAGCCGCAGCCACGAGCCGATCGCCGTCCCGCCCTGCGCCTTGAGCCGGCTCAGCTCACGCTTGGCCATCGCGCGCGAGTTCGCGTCGGCGGGCACGAGGGCGGGCTGGGCCGGGAACACCATGGAGGCCGAGTTGGCCCCCGAGACGACCGCGAAGTTCACCCCGTCGCGCAGAGTGTCGATCGCGGCCTGCGCGGCGGCGATCGCCGCGTGCAGCTTGGCGTCGGGATAGGACATCGACCCGGAGGTGTCGATGATGATCACCTCGGCCGCCGCCGCGGCCGGCCGGGCGGCCGTGGGCGGGCCGCCGGTCGACTCGACCGAGACGATGGCGTGGACCTCGCGCCCGCCCTCGGGCAGGAACTTGTTCTGATCGACCCTGATGGTGAATTGCGGCTGCTCGCTCATCGGTCATGCTCCGTGCTCGGTGTCGGGAGTGGGGCGGCGCCCGGGAAAGGGATCACAGCCACTGTGACGTTGTCTCGGCCGCCCGCGTTCAGGGCGTGCTGCACCAGAGTCCGCGCCGTCCCCAGGGGATCGCCCGCCGGATCGCCCGCCGGGCCGGTCAGCAGGGCCGCCAGGTCTTCGGCCGCCGGGAAGTAGTTCCACAGGCCGTCGCTGCACACCAGCAGGGTGCCGGGACCGCCGGGGGTGAAGGTGCGGACGTGCGGCCTGATCTCGTCGGCGTCCGCGCCCAGCCAGGCGGTGATCACGTGCGCGTTCGGGTGCGCCTCGGCCTCCGCCTCGGTCAGTGCGCCCTGCGCGACCATGATCGCCGCCCAGGAGTCGTCGTCGGTGAGCTGGCGCGGCGGCCCAAGCTCGGTCACGTCCTCGGTGTCCTCGGACAGGGCGAACTCGGCGGTGTCGGGGCCGTCGTCGCCCTCGCCGCCCCCGCCGCTCTCCGTGCCGGCCTCCGTCGCGGCCCCGCCGTCGGGGGAGGGGGAGAGCCAGTAGGCGCGGCTGTCGCCGATCCAGCCGACGGTCACCGATCCGGGCCCGGTCACCGCCGACACGTACGTGCAGGAGGGCGACTCGGACGGGGACGGCGCCAGCGCCGCCACGGCCTCGGCGGCCCTGAGTGCCGCCGCGCGGGTGGCGCTCTCGGGGTCCTCGCCCGCCTCCAGCAGCGCGACCAGCTCGGCGACGCCCGTGTCGGCCGCCGCGCGGGAGGCGTCGTCGGGGTGCGGCGAGGAGCCGACCCCGTCGCACACCACGGCGGCGACGCCCTGTGCGTGGACGGCCAGGGCGATGGCGTCCTCGTTGCGGCTGTAGCGCTTGCCGCGGTCGCTCGCGCCCGCGGCGGCCGGCGCTTTCGCGGCGCCGTCCCCGCCCGGTCCCGTTCCGGGGCCGGGGAGCTCGATCTCGATGTGGTCGCGCTCGGCGGGCTGGCGCAGCCCGCAGTGCTCGCAGTAGCCGTCCGCGTCGATCGCCTTCTGGCCGCACCCCGTGCACGCCCGCGAGGACGCGGCCTCATGGCCGGCCGTACGGGCCGACGGGGTCGTCTTCATGGTGAGGCCCTCGCGCGGCGGAGGACTGAACCCCTCGGGCGGCGGGCTGGGGGCGTCCTCGTTCAGGCGGTGCCCGCACGCCTCACAGAAGTCCTCACCCGCGTACACCACCTCGGTGCAGATGGGACACGACAGCTCCGCCGGCTTGGTCACGCTGGGGTCCTCCGTCATAGCAGGGTCCGCGGGCGGACGGCGTTGGCGGAGTCGATGAGCAGCCGCCGTTCCTCCCGGTCGTGGGTGTAGTGGGCGAGCGCCCGGTAGGTCTCCTCCAGGCGGCGGCGGAGCGGGGTCTCGCTGAGCGGGGCGCCGAGCAGCGCGCCGCCCTGCGGGTTGCCGGCGTGGGCGGGGCCGAGCAGCACCCAGTTGAGCGCCGCCTCCAGTACCTCGGCGGCCAGCCGGTCGCGCCGCGCGCCCTCCAGGCCGAGCCCGTCCAGCCGGGTGCCCGCGCCGACCAGCTCGGCGGCGGTCAGCTCGCCGGGGTGCCGGCCGCGCACGGCGGTGGACACCGCGGCGACCTGGGCCGGGACGAACCGGATCGAGATCTTCGGCACCGAGTCGAGCACCGCCACGGCCGAGGCCCGGTCGCCCGCGGCCAGGTGCACGCGGGCGAGCCCGAACGCGGCGTTGATGTAGCCCTGGTCGGTCCGCCAGACGGTCTCGTACAGGCGGGCCGCCTCCCGGGGGTCCTGCTGCTCGCGGCAGTACGCCAGGCCCAGCTTGGGCGCGGCCTCCCCCGGGAGCAGCCCGTACAGCCGGTCGAAGAGCGGCCCGGCCTCGGCGAGCCGGCCCTCGGCGAGCAGCGACACCGCCCGGTACCACGCGATCCGCCAGTCGTCGGGACGGTCGGCCTCGACCTCGTCGAGCAGCGCGCGGGCCTCGGCGAACGAGCCGAGCTCGATCCGGACCCGGGCCAGCGTCAGCCGCACCTCGGTGGTCTGCTGCGGCGCGCCCGCGATCGCCGCGGCGAGCTCGGCGGGCTCCAGCGCGGTGAGCCCGGCGAGGAACCCGGCGGCGGGGTCGCCGCCGTCGACCAGCGGCACCGGCAGCGCGGTGGCGGCCAGCGGTGGCGTGATGGGCGGCAGGGGGAGGTCGGCGTCGCCGTCGGCGCCGGTCCCGGCGGCGCCCGACACGAACCGCTCGGGCCCGAACAGCCCGGACGGCGCGGGCCGCTGGTACCCGTCCTCGGCGGCGAGCACCTCCCGCAGCACGCCGGTGAGCTGGTCGGCCATGTCGGCCGCGTCGTGGAACCGCTGCGCCGGGTCGGTGTGGGTGGCGCGGCGCAGGAACCGGTCGAGCGACTCGAACCGGGCCAGCAGCGGCACCTCCGCGCGCGGCGGCAGGCTGGCGGCGTAGGTGTTGGTGTAGCCCTTGAACGAGAAGCTCAGCACGGCGAGCGCGCGGCCGACCGTGTAGAGGTCGGAGCTGATCGACGGCCCGGCGTCGGCGATCTCGGGCGCCTGGTAGCCGACCGTCCCGTAGATCGCGCCGTCCGGGTCGTCCAGGCGCCGCACCCCGCCCAGGTCGATCAGCCGGAGCTGCTCCTCCGACTGGATGATGTTGTCGGGCTTGAAGTCGCAGTAGACCAGCCCCTGCGCGTGCAGGTAGCCGAACGCCTGGAGCACCTCCAGCGCGTACGCGATCGCCTGGCCGACGGGCAGCGCGTCCTGGCCGAGCTCGCGGCGCCGCTGGAGCAGGATCTCCTTGAGCGACTGCCCGCCGACGTACTCCATCACGATGTAGCCGTCGCCGGCGTGCTGGACGAAGTTGTAGATCTTGACGATGTTGGGGTGCTCGACCTCGGCGAGGAACGCCCGCTCGGCCGCGGCGGCGGCCATCGCGTCGGCGTCGCCGCTGTCGAGCAGGCCCTTCAGGACCACCCAGCGGTCGGACACGTTGCGGTCCTTGGCCAGGTAGATCCAGCCGAGGCCGCCGTGCGCCAGGCAGCCGAGCACCTCGTACTGGCCGCCGAGCAGGTCGCCCGCCGCCAGCTTGGGCGTGAACGAGAACGCGGAGCCGCACTTGGGGCAGAACCCCTCGGTCCGTCCGGGACGGTCGCCCCGGCCGCGGCCCACCTGCTCGCCGCAGTTGCTGCAATGGCGCCTGTTCTCGGCGACCTGCGGGTTCTGCATGACGGCGGTGGACGGGTCCCGGTAGGGGACGCGCGGTACCTCGACCAGGCCGGCGCCGAGCATGCCGCGGCGGCCGGACGACCGAGAGGAGCCCGTCCGCGTGCTGCCCGTGCCGGCGCTGCCCGTCGCGAAGCTGCCGCGCGCGAAGCTGCCGGACGGGACGCTGCCCGAGGTGCCTCCGGACGGCGTGCTGGACGGTGTGCTGGACGGACGGACCGGCGGGGCGAGGCCGCAGCGGTCGCAGTAGCCGTCCACGACGGTTCCCGAACAGCCGGCGTGCCGGCACGCACCGGGCGAGCCTGCCCCTGGGGACGCGCCCCCTGGGGCGTGGCCCGAGGCCGGTGCTGGCGCCGGTGCCGCCGCGGCTGAGCCGCAGACGTCGCAGTAGCCGTCCTGTATCGCTCCGCCGCAGCCCGGTTGGGTGCACGCGCCCGGTCCTGGGGGGCCGGCGGGGCCTCCAGCAGGGGATCCGGTGGCGTTTCCCGTGGGCGGCGGACTCGCGCTGGCCGACATGCCGCATATGACGCAGTAGCCGTCCTCAACGGTTCCCGTACAGCCAGGGGCGGTGCATTGGTTCATCGTCCCGGTCCCTTCGCCCGTGATGAGATGGCCTGCTGATAGCCGGACAGCGTCACAGTCGCCTTCCGTAAGTCGCAGGGGGACGACCAGAGCAGCATGCGCGCCTCCTCGTGGATCCGCGCCAGCTCGTCGTCTTCGGCGTGGCCGAGCCGCGCGGCCTTCACCTGGTACGCCTCCAGCCGTCCGCGCAGCTCGTCGCGCCGGTCGAGCAGCCCCTGGATGAGCGCGAGCGCGGTACGGGCCTGCTCCAGCGCGGCCTTGGCCGCCCGCTCGAGGCCGGCGACGCGGTCCGCCAGATCGACGAGGTCGCCGCGTCCACCGGAGGCGGACACGGCCGCGAGCCGGTCGGCCAGCGCCGCCGACAGGTCGGGCGGGTCCGGCAGAGCGGGGTCGGAGATCTTGACCAGCACCTCGGCGCGGACCCGCCGCGCCTCGGCCTCGGTGCCGCGCACCAGCTCGACGGTCCCGGCGACGGCCCGGACCCGTCCGGCGAACCCGTCGCGCAGCCGCGCGGCCTCGTCCAGCCTGCGGCGCAGCCCGGCCAGGTCGTCGCCCGCGGCGTCCAGCCGGGCGGTGTCGGCGCGGCCGTCACGGGACAGCGCCAGCGGATCGGACCGGACGGTGCCGGCCAGCGCGTCGATCTCGCCGCCGATCCGGTCGAACTCGGGCTCGGTCCCACCGAGCGACGCCAGCAGCGCGGACACGGCCCGGCGCTCGGCGTCCAGCGCGGCGAGCCGCGACAGCAGCGCCGACCAGACCGTGTCGAGGGCCGCGATCCTGCGGGCGACCTCCTCGAACAGCGGGGTCATCCGCGCCACCGTCGCCTGGAGGGTCAGCTTCTCGCCGGTCGGCGCCGACAGCAGGGTGCGTCGCTCCAGCGGCACCTCCTCGACGGGCAGCTCCACCGACGGCCCGGCCAGGAGGCGGGTCAGCTCGGCGAGCTGCGCCTGACCGGGGCGGGAGTGCCGCTCGCGGAGCTCCTCGGCCGCGCCGAGCACGCCCCCGTACAGGTCGAAAAGCGCCCACAGCGCCGCCATGCGCGCGCGGACGACGGCCTGGGCGTCCAGCGTCTCCCCGCTCAGCGCCGCGCCCTCCAGCATCCGGTACCCCTGGTTCGCCTCCAGTTCGAGCAGGGCGGAGCTGATCCGCTCCCTCTCGTCGCGCAGGTGGCCGAGCGTGCGGTCCACCTCGTCCCGGCCCATCGGCGGACGGCCGGGTACCGCGTCGCTCAAGGCCGGTTCCCCGGTCGGCCCATGGTCGCCCCCGATCCCCCGATAGAGCATGGTTGAGGCATCAGTGTTCCGTATGCCTGGGTGTGCGCTCAAGCGGACGGCATCGCGGACCGGTCGGCCGACCGAGCGCCCGGCGGCCTCCACAATGTCAGTGTTCGAACATATAATCGAACCATGGCGAACGTTGCGACGCACCACACCGGCCGGGCCGTCCGCGCCGGCGCCGTCCCCACGCACCACGACACCGAGCTCGGCACCCCCGAGATCGCCGCGCTGGCGCTCTCCCTGGCGCACCTGGGCGCCGGTCCGCAGGCCACCACCGCGCGCCGCGCCCTGCGCACCCTCCTCGACCTCGGCGGCCACGACGACGTCGTCACCGCCACCCTGGCCACCCTCACCGGCCCGCTCGACGCCGCGACCGCCGACCGCGCGCGCGTCGTCGCCGCGGCCATCACCGAGCACCGGGTCGTCCGGCTCTGCTATGGCGACGCCGGCGCCAACGTCACCATCCGGGAGGTGGAGCCCGTCACCTGCCTGGTCCACCGCGACCACTGGTACCTGGTCGGCTGGTGCCGAATGCGGCGCGGCGTGCGCGCCTTCCGCTTCGACCGCATCCTCGCGGTCGAGCCGACCGGGCTCCCCGCCCGGCCCCGCCGGGCCGACCGCTACCTGCCGTTCCAGCGCCGGGTCATCGCCGGCGCCGCCTGACCCGCCGCGCACCACCGATCACCGACCGACCCATCCGCTCTCCGCCGACCACCCGCCAGTCGCCGACCGCCAGTCGCCGACCGCCAGTCGCCGACCGCCAGTTGCCGACCACTGGCCGCCACCGGTCATCCTCCCTCCGTGTCGACCCGGCCGGGCGCGGGCCCGGCCGGGTCAGCGGCCGATCACGCCCGGCACGGCGCGCGGCAGCATCCGCGCGCCGCGGGACAGGCCGCGGCCGAGCCGGCCCAGCGGGGTCCGGCCCGGGTCCGCGGCCTGCTCGGCGCGCAGCCCGGCGATGATCCCCTCGACCGCCGCGCGGGTCAGGTCGCGGACCTCGGCGAGCGCCTCCGGATCGTCCTCCCGGCCCGCCCACGGGGCGGTGCCGATCGGCTCGCCGAAGCCGAAGTAGAGCCGTTCGGGCCGGGGGAGGGGGGTGAGGCCGATGCCTCGCGACAGCGGCATGACCACGTCGTCGCGCCGGCCCCGTTCGCCGAGCAGCCCCCGGCCGAGCGCGCGCACCGGGGCGAGCAGCCGGCTGCCCGGGTCCAGGACGGTGGTGAACATCTCCTCCACCCCGACCGACCCGAACGGGACGATCGGGCAGCCCGCCTCGACCGCCATCCGCGCGAAGCCGAGCCGGCGCTCCCATTTCAGCCGGTAGCGGTCCCCGCTGCAGCGGGCCGCCTCTCTGGCCCCGCCGGGGAACACCACCACCATCTGCCCGTCCCGCAGCAGCGCCCGGCAGTTCTCCCGGGTGCCGTCGACCGAGCCGCCGGCGTCCATCACCGCGCGCCACCCCGGGATCTGCCAGTGCGCGTGGTCGGCGAGGGACCGCACCCACACGCCGCGCCTCCGGTGGATCTCGAAGAAGATCAGCGGCGCGTCGACCACGCCGTACACGGTGTGGTTGCCGACCAGCAGCGCGGGCCCGCGCTCGGGCAGGTGGCCGAGCCCGTGGAAGACGGGCGAGGTCCAGGCGCGCCAGGGTTCCAGCGCCACGTTCGCGGCACGGATCAGGTGCTCTGACGGAGGAGTCCAGTCGAGAGGGGAGGCATGGCGCGCCATCGTAAGTGAGGACGGGCACAGGTCCGGGCGCGGGAGTTCGTCACTCAGGTGACGAAACCGGGCGCGGACGGTCCGGTCAGAGCAGCCCGGCGTACTCGCCGCCGTCCACCGGGATGGCGCCGCCGGTCAGGTGCCGCGCCTGCCGCGAGCACAGGAACGCCACGAACGCGCCGAAATCGTCGGGGTCACCGATCCGTCCGGCCGGGACCTCGTCCGCCACGGTGTCCCAGTCGTCGCCGCGCAGCGACCGCAGCCGCTCGGTGGCGTGCGAGCCCGGCAGCACCGAGTTGACCGTGACGCCGTCGCCCGCGACCTCCAGCGCGAGCGACTTGAGGAACCCGGTGGCCCCCGCCCGCGCGGTGCTGGACAGGATCAGCGCCGGGATCGGCTGCCGCACCGAGATCGAGGTGATCGCGACCACCCGGCCCCAGCCGCGTTCCCGCATCGGCGGCACGGCCGCCTTGCACATGGCCACCACCGACAGCAGGTTGAGGTCGAGCGCCGGCGCGTAGTCCTCCAGCGGCGTGTCGGCGAAACCGCCCGCCGGCGGGCCGCCCGCGTTGGTCACCAGGACGTCCACCCCGCCGAGCACGCCCTGCGCCTCCTGGACGAACGCGGTGGCGCCCTCGGGCGTGCCGACGTCGGCGATGATCGGATGGGCCGCGGGGCCGAGCCGTCCGGCCGCCGCCGCGAGCCGGTCCCGGTCGCGGCCGCAGATGGCCACCTGGGCGCCCTCGGAGATCAGCGCCCGCGCGGTGGCGAGGCCGAGGCCGAGGCCGCCGCTCGCCGCCGCGACCGCGGCCCGGCGGCCGTCCAGTCCAAGATTCACCCCTCGAAGGTAGCGCCCCGGCGGCGGGCGTCCGATCCCCGCCCCGACCGGAGGGTGGGCCGCTGTGGCAGATTCTCCGGAGGGCGCCATGGCCGCTGTCCTCCGGGAATGGCTTGACGGAGCCGAGTCATGCGTGACTGAATGGTTGTCCGCAGCGGAGCGTCACTGTCATGATTGGCAGTGACCTGACGCTTCCCGAGAATGACGCCGCGTCACGGCCGGCATTTTCGTTTTCCGTTCCGCCCACCCGCAGGGGCGCTCGCGGCGTACGCCCGTACGCCGCAGAAGGCTCCCGGGGTGGCCATGAGTGAGAGCAGGAACGGCACCGCGTACGGCGCATTGAATCCGCGCGTTCCGAGCGTGGCCCGAATGTACGACTTCTTTCTCGGCGGCAAGGACAATTATCTGGCCGACCGGGCCGCCGCGCGGGACGTGGCCCGGCGGCTGCCGCAGAGCGGGCCGCTCGCGGTCGCCAACCGCCGGATGATCGCGCGCGGGGTCCGGGCCGCCGTCCGGTCGGGGGTGCGCCAGGTCGTCGACCTCGGCGGCGGGCTCCCCACCCGGCCGAGCACGCTCGACGCGGCGCGCGAGGCGTCCGGGGGCGTCCGTGTGGTCCTGGCCGACCACGACCCGGTCGTCGCCTCGCACTACCGCGCGTTCGCGCCCGGCGACGACGTGCACGTCCTGGAGGCCGACCTGCACGACACCGAGCAGCTGCTGAAGAAGGTCGACGGGCTGATCGAGCTCGACCGCCCGGCGCTGTTCGTCCTCGGCGCCGTGCTGCACTTCGTGCGCGCGCCGGTGGCCGACGAGGCCGCCGCACTGGTGCGGGAGCGGATCGTCCCGGGCGGGCATCTGCTCATCACCCACGCGACCGGCACGGCCGCCGAACCGGACATCGTGCGGAGCGTCGAGGAGGCCTACCAGCGGGCCTCCGCGCCGCTGACCTGCCGTCCCGAGGACGAGATCCGCGCCCTGTTCGGTGATCTCGCCCTGCTCGATCCGGGCCTCACCGACGTCCAGCGGTGGCGCGGCGACTCCGCCCCCGCGCGCTCCGGCCCGGGAGACCCCAGCGGCGCGGGGCTGCGGGTCGTCGGCGCGCTCGGCGTCCGGGCGGCCTGAGGGTGCGCCGGGCGCTCTCCCGGCCTCGATCGGTCCGGCCGTGCGGCGGCGCGTAGCATGACGGCGGTGAGCACGCGGGACGTCCTGGACCATCTCCAGCGCCTCGGCATGTCCGGGTACGAGGCCAAGGCGTACGTCGCGCTCGTCGCGGCGGGACGGCCGGTCAACGGGTACGAGGTGGCCAAGCGCTCCGGCGTCCCGCGCAGCACGGTCTACGAGACGCTCGGCAAGCTCGTCGCGCGCGGCGCCGCCTACGAGGTGCGCGGCTCGTCCGACGCCACCGACTACCTGCCGCTGCCGCCCGCCGCGCTGCTCGACCGGATGCGCCGGGAGTTCGACGGGTCCGTCGAGGCGTTGCAGGCCGCGCTGCCCGCCGTCGTCGCCGCCCCCGAGGCGCACCTGATCCACAACCTCAAGGACGCCGAGGCGATGCTGGCCCGCGCCGGGGACGTGATCGCGGGTGCCCGCCGCGACCTGTTCCTGTCGATCTGGCCCGAGGAGACCCGCCGGCTGGGCCCGCGGGTGCGCGAGGCGGCGGACCGCGGCGTCGAGGTGTCGGTGATCACCTTCGGCAAGGAGGGCCCGCTGGAGGACCGCGCCGGAAACGTCCGCGAGCACCGGTTCTCCGCGCCCGAGACGGTGCTGGAGGATCTCGGCTACCGACTGATCGTGGTCGTCGGCGACCGGCGCGAGGCGGTCGTGGGCGGGTTCGGCGACGGCGAGGCGTGGGGCATCTACACCGCCGATCCGGCCGTCGCGCTGATGGCGGCCGAGTACGTCCGCCAGGACCTCGTGCTCCAGATCCTCGCCGAGCGGCTGGGCGCCGACGAGCTCGACCGGCTGTTCGCCACCGACCCCGACCTGCTGCGCCTGCTCGGCAGGGGCCGCGGCTGACCGCGGATCGACGCGATCAAGGTCAGCGAGGTGATGTGCCACGGCCGCTGGGACAGGCCCGAGGCGATCGTCGGCACGTTCGGCTTCGGCAAGCCGCTGGACCACCGCCCGCCGCCGCGCCGAGACGGCCGGCCTCGACCGCCCGCGCGGTGTTGCGGCGCAGGCCGAGCACCGCGGCGGCGACCTGGTCCAGATAGTCGATCGGGTTCGGTTGCGTCATGCGGTGATCCAAGCAGCCGGATGTGGAGGTTCCGTGCGGCCGTGCGTTCGCTTCAGAGGCGGGGGAGGAGCGCCTCGCCGACCGCGAGCTGGACGTCGTTCATCCCGGGCTCGCCGTCCTCGATGTCCCACAGGGTGTTCTGAAGGACGCGGCCCAGCGTCCAGCCGGCGGCGCGGCCGCGGTCGAGGCCGAGGACCTCGGTCATCAGGTCGAACCTGCGGCGGACGGCGCGCGCGACGTCGCCGGTCGCCACGATGTCGTCCCAGCGGTTGTCCAGGGCGGGCATCAGGTCGAACCCGGGGTCGCCGGCCAGCGGGTTGGGGTCGATCGCGAGCCACGGCTCGCGCGTTCCGGCCAGGACGTTGTCGTAGTGCAGGTCCCAGTGCAGGAGGCGGTCGCCGGGCTCGTCCGCCAGGTCCGTCACCGCCGCCGCGCAGACCTCGGTCAGGCGCCGCTGCCGGTCGTCGGTCAGGAAGGCGAGGGCGTCCGGCACCTGCGCGAGCATCGCGCGCGCGATGTCGGCGAGCCGCCGGACGCCCGCGGGCGCGGGCAGCGCGACCAGCCGGGCCAGCAGCCCGGTCAGGACGCGGAGCGCGTCGAGGTCGCCCGGCAGCGCGGCCAGCGTGCGGTCGGCGTCGAGCCGTTCCAGCAGTAGCGCGCCCGCCGCCGGGTCCTCGTCGAGCAGCCGCACGGCGCCCTGCCCGTCCCAGAGCCGGAGCGCCACGGGCTCGCTCTCGGTCTCCTCGTCGAGAAGCTGGAGCTTGAGCACGGCCTCGGCGCCGTCGGCGCGGCGCACGGGGAGGACGAGCGCCGCCATGCCGTGCCGGGACGGCCCGTCGACGCGCAGATCCCAGCGGTCCAGGGCTCCGGCCGTCAGCCCGGGGAGGGCCGCGACCCAGGCCCGTCCCTTTTCGCCGTTGTACTTGGTCTGCGTGGCGGTCAGACCGGCGGGCACGTCGAGCATGCGCTCCCCATGAATGTCGAATGCGTGGTCGCAGAACAGCCTATATCGCCCATCGGGTTCGATGAACAGGGACAAAACCGCCCGCATTCGGCGGTGCTTGTTTTGCCGGCGCGGTGTGTGGAAGATCTTCTCAGGGGCTTGTGATCGGGGGATGCGATGTCGGGGGATAATTCGTACAAGCCTGTCCATTCTGATCGTGAGCTCGGAATGGACAGGAAGATCAGCCGCCGGGACTTCCTGGACGGAATGGCGGTGGCCGCGGGCGGGCTGGTGGTCGGGGGCGCGCTCTCCGGATGCGCCGCGGGCTCCTGGGGCGGCATCAACGAGGTCACCACGCCGCCGAACGGCTGGAACTACGCCGGGCAGGGCAACCCGTCCTACCCGCCCGCGATGACCGGCCTGCGCGGCAGCACCAACCCCTCGATGCGCATCCCGCACGAGCTGCGCGACGGCATCTTCTGGTCGGGCAGCCGTCCGATCACCTCGACCGGCGAGCACTACGACCTGGTCGTGGTGGGCTCCGGCATCAGCGGCCTGAGCGCGGCCTACTTCTACCGCAAGGCCCATCCGGGCGCCTCGGTGCTCATCCTCGACAACCACGACGACTTCGGCGGGCACGCCCGGCGCAACGAGTTCTACCCCGACGGGAAGCTGCTCATCGGATACGGCGGATCGCAGTCGATCGAGGCCCCGTCGGCCTGGAGCCCGGTGGCCAAGGGGCTGCTGGCCGAACTCGGCATCGAACCCAAGAAGTTCGAGAAGTTCTACGACCAGAAGTTCAACGAGCGCTGGAAACTGAACGACTCCGACTTCTTCACCAACGAGCAGTTCGGCCGCGATTTCCTCGCGGTCATGGACGGCGACACGCAGACCGCCGAGACGCTGAAGAACGCGCCGATGTCGGCCGCGGCCAAGACCGCCTTCCTGGAACTCCAGGACAACCCCAAGGACTACCTCCCGGGCCTCAGCGACGCGCAGAAGAAGATGAAACTGGTCGGGCTCACCTACCTGGAGTACCTGCGCGACGTGGCGCGGATGCCGCGGGAGGTCCTGGACTACATGCAGACCTACACCAGCGACGAATGGGGGTTCGGCATCGACGCGTTCGGCGCCATCGACTCCTGGGCGCTGGACTACCCCGGCTTCTCCGGGCTCAAGCTGGATCGCTCCAAGCCCTACCGGTTCTGCGGCCCCACCGTCCAGCTCCAGTGGGACACCGACGAGCCCTACATCTACCACTTCCCCGACGGCAACAACGGGGTCTGCAAGCTCCTGCTCGGGCGGCTCATCCCCGGCACCGGCGCGCCCCGCACCCTCGACGAGGAGCCCCTCGCCCGGATCGACTACAGCAAGCTGGACGTGGCGGGCGAGCAGGTGCGGCTGCGGCTGAACGCGCCGTGCGTGCGCGTCCAGCACACCGGCGGCAGCATCGGCTCCAAGACCGTCGACGTCAACTTCGTCCGGGACGGCAAGGTCTATCAATGCACGGCGGGCGGCGTGGTGATGGCCTGCTACGGCACGATGGTCCCCTACCTCATGCAGGACCTGCCGACCGAGCAGAAGGAGGGCCTGTTCTTCGGCACCAAGCTGCCGATGGTCTACACCATGGTCCAGCTGAGCAACTGGCGGGCGTGGGAGAAGCTGCACATCAGCCACACCCGCTTCCTCAGCGGTGAGTGGTGCGTCGCCGAGCTCGACTACCCGGTCAGCATGGGCGGCTACGAGTTCTCCAAGGACCCCGAGCAGCCGATCCTGGTGCACATGATCCAGATGGCGACCAAGCCGAACCCCAACCCGCGCGGCGGGATCGGACCGGGCCGCCGGGAGCTGTTCGGCAAGCCGTTCGCCTCCTATGAGCGCACCATCCGCGACCAGCTCACCCGGCTGCTGTCCGGCGGCGGCTTCGACCCCGCCCAGGACATCCAGGGGATCACGGTCAACCGCTGGGGCCACGGCTACGCGCTGGAGTACGGCCGTCCCTGGGCGCAGTTCTGGCCGGACGGCCCGCTGCCCTCGGTGATCGGCCGCCAGCCGTACGGGCGGGTGACCATCGCCAACTCCGACTCGCAGAACCGCGCCTACGCCGACGCCGCCATCGACGCCGCCCACCGTGCCGTCGCCGAACTCGGCTGACTCCGCGAGCCCCCGCCCGTCCGCCGGTCAGAGCCGGTCGATCTCCGTCAGGTCGATGTCGACGTCGAACGGCACGGTGAGCTTGAGCCGGTCATGGTGAATCCCCGTCGCCACGTAGGCGCCGGTGGCCGGGTCGATCTCGTGGACGTAGACGACCGGGCGCCCCTCGTTCTTCTCCACCCGCCAGAAATGGGGGATCCCCGCCCTGGCGTAGAGCGCCGGCTTGCGCTCACGGTCCCGCTCGACCGAGTCGGGGGACACCACCTCGACCGCCAGTACGACGTCCTCGGGCCGGTAGCCGGTCTCCTCCGGCCCGGTCACCGCCTCGGCCCGCAGCACCATCAGGTCGGGCTCGGGACGCTGCCGCCGCCCGAGAGTGACGGTCATTTCCCGGCGGACGCGCATCATCTCCGGGACGGAGCGGCGGAGGCCGTTGACAAGAAGATCCATCGTCAGCGTGTGGAAACTGGACTGGGGGCTCACCAGGACCAGGCTGCCATCGATCAGCTCAGTGTGAGGGGGCAATTGCGGAAGGCGATCGAGGTCTTCGGCGGTGAAGCCGTCCGCTGGGGGAATCAGCCAGTCCGGCACGGCGGTCAGGTGGTCGGACCGGGGCTGGGGCTCCGGCGCGGACGCCGGTCCGTATTCGGGCATGGGCTCCGCCGTCATGGATGTCCTCCTGGGATGGTGCTCCGAGGTCGCTCGGTCCCGGACACTCAAGGCTATCAACCAGCGACCCTGCGAGACCCCGGAAGGCGCGGAGCGGTGGGTCAGGGGTGTTCCCAGCGGACGGAGCTGAGGGCCAGCAGCGCCACGTGGAAGGACACGCAGGACTCGACGTCGTCGAGGTCGGCGTCCAGGACGCGTTCGATGCGGTGGAGGCGCTGGTAGAAGGCTGGGCGGGACAGGTGGGCGCGCTGCGCGGCCACCGCCTTGTTGCGGCCCGCGTCCAGGTAGAGCTCCAGCATGCGGGTGAGGTCGCTGCCGTGCTGCGCGTCGTACTCCAGGAGGCGGCCGAGC
Source organism: Actinomadura xylanilytica (assembly GCF_030283145.1). Classification (GTDB taxonomy): domain Bacteria; phylum Actinomycetota; class Actinomycetes; order Streptosporangiales; family Streptosporangiaceae; genus Spirillospora; species Spirillospora xylanilytica. Next base: position 1,162,411 of record NZ_JASNWE010000001.1, on the reverse strand, counting down.
TCGCGTTCGACGAACGTCTGCATGCGGACGTCGTCGCGGAGGAGGTGCAGGAGGCCGCGCAGCCGCAGGTCGGGGAGCCGGTAGAACAGGCGGGCGCCCGAGCCCCGGCAGGCGACGTCCGCGACCTGCTCGGCCTCCTGGAACGAGCGGCGCACGTCGCGGACCGAGTCGACGAGCGAACCGGCGGCCATGACGCAGTCGCCGCCGGTGCGGGCGCGGACGCGGGTGGCGACCTCGGCGAGCGCGGTCTCGGCGTCGGCGCGGGCGGGCAGTGAGGCCAGGACGCCGACGCGAGCCTGCGGGCCGCCCTCGTCCAGGATGCCGACCAGTGCGGCCAGGCGGGCGTTCTTACAGGCCGCGGCGGCGGCCTCGGCCAGCTCGGCGAGCTCGGGCGCGGCGGTCGCGGGCGGGGTGCGGCGGCGCAGGACGACGCCGAGCAGGCGCCGTCCCGACAGGGGGACGCCGAGGGCGCGGGCCCGCGCGGCGGCCTCGTGGGGGTCGGAGTAGGAGTGCGCGAGGATGCGGGTCAGGATCGTGCCGTGCGCCTGGCGTTCGAGGCTCTCGGCGTGCCGGTCGAGCAGCCGGCCGAGCGCGAGGGTGGTGGCGGCCCGTTCGATCAGCACCGTGTCGCGGGCGGTGGGGGACGAGCCGAGCACGACGATCAGGCGGCCCCAGTCCTCGCCGCGGGCGCCGACCGTGGTGACCAGCCAGCCGGACGAGGCGTCGTAGGCGGTGCGCCGCTCGGGCCGCACCGCGCGGGACCGGGTCTCCCAGGCCGAGAGCAGCCGGGCCGGGTCGCCGCCGCCCGCGTCGGCGGCCAGCACCCGGTGGGAGAGGTTCTCCAGGACGACGGGGTACCCGGCGAGCGCGGCGACCTGGCGGACGACCTCGTCGGTGGAGGCGCCCTCCACCGAGAGCTGGGTGAAGATCTCGTGCAGCCGCTCGGAGGCGCGCAGCTCGGCGAACTGGTCCTGGACGATCCGCGCGTGCACCGACTCGGTGATGTCGACGAACACCGGTTCGTGCGCGAGCACGACCACCGGGAGGCCGTGGTGCTCGGCCGCGGCGGTCAGCGCGGCCGGGAGGGCGCGGGCGTAGCGGCGGCCGAGCTCGACCATCAGCCCGCTGACGCCGACCTCGGCCAGCTCGGCGATGTAGGCGCGCAGCCGGCCGGGGTCGTCGGGCAGGGCGATGCCGGTGGTCAGCACCAGTTCGCCGCCGTGCAGCAGGTGCGCGATGTCGTCGACCTCGGCCACGTGCACCCAGCGGATCCGGTTGCCGGTCCGGTCGGCGCCGGCGACGACGCGCGGCTGCCCGCGGCGCACCGCGTCGAGCTGGAGCACGTCGTCCAGGGTCGGAAGCATCGGCACGGATGATATCGGGACATGCTGTCAACACAGCGGGGCAGCGGCCTTACAGGGTGTATTCACCGGGATTCGGGCGCGCGCGTTCCGAGCAGACTCCGGTCATGGCGGAACACGCGCGTCTGCTCAGGCGCCACCGGGCGGTCATGCCGTCCTGGCTGGCGCTCAACTACGACGAACCCATCGAGATCGCCGGTGGCGCGGGCGCCCGCGTGACCGACGCCGAGGGCGGCCGGTACCTGGACTTCTTCACCGGCATCCTGAGCAACATGATCGGTTATGCCGTGCCCGAGGTGCGGGAGGCGGTGGAGCGCCAGCTCGCGACCGGTGTCGTGCACACCTCGACCGCGTACCTGCTGCGCGGGCAGGTCGAGCTGGCCGAGAAGATCGCGCGGCTGTCCGGGATCCCGGACGCCAAGGTCTTCTTCACCAACTCGGGCACCGAGGCGAACGAGACCGCGCTGCTGCTGGCCGTCCGCGCCCGCCGGACCGACCAGGTCCTCGCGATGCGGCAGGCCTACCACGGCCGCTCCTTCGGCGCGATGGGCGTCACCGGCAACCGGGCGTGGACGAATGTGCCGTACTCGCCGCTCAACGTGCACTTCCTGCACGGCGCCGACCGCGACCGGCCGCTGTTCGCCGGGATGCCCGACGCCGCGTACATCGACGCCTGCGTGCAGGACCTGCGGCATGTGCTCGCCGCCGCGGCCGGCGGTGACGTCGCCGCGCTGATCGCCGAGCCGATCCAGGGGGTCGGCGGGTTCACGATGGCGCCGGACGGCCTGTTCGCCGCCTACAAGGAGGTGCTGGACGAGCACGGGATCCTGTTCGTCTCCGACGAGGTGCAGACCGGGTGGGGACGCACCGGCCAGGGGTTCTTCGGCATCGAGAACCACGGTGTGGTCCCGGACATGATGACGTTCGCCAAGGGGCTGGGGAACGGCTTCGCCGTCGGCGGCGTCGTCGCGCGCGGGGAGCTGATGGACGGGCCGACCGCCGTGGGGCTGTCCACGTTCGGCGGCAACCCGCTGTCGATGGCCGCCGCGAACGCGACCCTCGACTATGTGCTGCGCCACGACCTCCAGGCCAACGCCGCCAAGCAGGGCGCGTTCCTCATCGGCGGGCTGGAGGAGGCGGCCGGGCGGCTGCCGAGCGTCAGGGCGGTGCGCGGCAAGGGGCTGATGTTCGCCGTCGAGCTCGTGGACCCCGGCACCGGCGGGCCGGGCCCGGCGCTCGCCGCGGCGGCGATGGAGGCGGCGCGCGCACGTGGTCTGCTGGTGGGCAAGGGCGGCCTGTACGGCAACGTGCTGCGGATGGCGCCGCCGCTGAACCTGACCGGCGAGGAGGCCGCCGAGGGGCTGGGCATCCTGATCGGCGCGCTGGAGAGCGTGGACGAGGCGGTGCGGACCTGACCGGATCGATCGGCGGGACCGGATCGGACACCTGAGGTTCGGGCCGGTGGGATGAATCACCCAGAGAGCGATAAACGCCGCGAACCGCGCCGCCCCTTCGCGCCGTTCCTTCGCAGCGTCGGGAACTTCTTCCGCCTGGGAGTTCTCGTCGTCAATTTTCGTCTCCGCCGCCTCGACAAATAATAGCTACAAGTGTTGACTCGTCCTGTGACCGCGGACACAATCTAAATATCCCAATTAAATGGGATGAATAAGTAAAAGGTCGGGATTCGGAGTCAGGATCGAGGTCCGGGGTCCGGCGCAGGGAGCCGCGCGATGACTGCTGACGACCACGCCGCCGAGGTCGAAGCGCTCGGCCGGCGCTACCCCGGCTGGACCGTCTGGTTCGGCCCGTTCACCGCCCACTGGTGGGCGCTGCCGCCCCGGGGCCGGGGCGGCGGGGACTTCGTCGAGGCCGAGACCCCGCAGCGGCTCATCGCACTGATCGAGGTGATCCAGCACTCCGCAGTAGGGAATCCGATGACCGACGACGGCCTCCGGCCGTCCCGCGACCCCCGGCAGGACGGGCGACGCCCCTCGAATCTCCTCCGTCTCGAGGGCGTCACACCGTCCCCGTTCCGCCGGGTGCCGGCGTCCGCGTGGCCGAGCGGCACTGCAAGGTGATCCGCTGTTCCCCAACCTCGCCACGCACGCCGGCGCCGCCGCGGCCCCGGGATGGGCGGCAGCCCGTGCCACACCCCTCTCCAGCAACCTCCGTGTGTGGCACGGACGCCAGCACCCACCGCCCCCCGGGCCGCGGCGGCTCTCTTCGCCGCAGCCAATCCGTCCGAAAATGGCTTTGTGAATGGTTCATAAAGGCGGGGATGGTGGATCCCCGTCCGGTGGCCGGCGATCGAATCGCGCGGAGATGTTCGGCACGACGGGAAGGGTGGAATGCGCTCCCGTGCCGTCCCGCGCCGCGCGTCCTCGCGGCGCCGCACGCGGCCTCACGGTGCCGGAGGCGCTACGCTGCGCCGACGGGCCCGTCCGCGCGGGGGACGGCCCGGTGGACGGATCGGGAGCGACATGCGGTTGAGGGCCAAGGTGACGGCCTTGGTGGTGACCACGGTGCTGGCGGCGGCGGGTCTCGGCGCCTGTAGCGGCGACGATGAACCGGCCGGTGCGGTGCGGGTGGCCAGCACGCTCGGCCCGGGCGAGGGCACCATCAACCTGGTCTCGCTGTCGGGCTACGTGGAGAACGGCGGCAGCGACCCCCGGGTCGACTGGGTCACCCCGTTCGAGAAGCGCACGGGCTGCAAGGTCGGCTGGAAGGCCGCCCGCTCCCCGGAGGAGATGGCCGACCTCATGAGCGACCCCAACCGGCGCTACGACGGTGTGTCGGCGCCGCCCGAAGTGTCCGGGCGGCTCATCGCCGACCGCCAGGTCGTCGCCGTCAACCCCAACCTGGTCGACGGCTACAAGAAGCTCGAACCGCGCCTGCGCGGCCTGCTCAAGCGCGACGGCAGGTTCTACGGCGTCCCGTTCACATGGGGCTCGAACCTGCTGGCCTACGACACCCGGACGGTCCAGCCGGCCCCGTCGAGCTGGGCGGCCCTGTTCGAGCCGGAACAGGCCCGCCGCTACTCCGGGCGGCTCATCATGCGCGACAGCCCGCTCGCCATCGCCGAGGCCGCCCTCTACCTCAAGGACAAGGAGCGCAAGCTCCACATCGGCGACCCCTACTCGCTGACCGCCAAGCAGCTCGACGCCGCCGGGAAGGTGCTGGCCAAGCAGCGCCCGCACGTCAAGGAGTACTGGCAGCTCCCCGCCGACGCGATCAGTGCGTTCGCCGGGGGCGGCACCGGGCTCGGCGGCGCCACGGGCCGGAGCGGCGACGCGCCCCCGCCCGCGTCCTCCCCGCTGCCCGCGCCCCCCTCGTCCGGCACGGCGACGCCCACCCCGACGGGCACGGACGCACCCAAGGTGAGGCCGGAGGGGCCGGGCGGCGAGCAGAGCGCCGCGCTTGGCGTGGTGTGGCCGTACCAGGCCGACGTGCTGAACCGGGCCGGACGGCCGGTGCAGACCGCGGTCCCCTCCGAGGGCGTCACGGGCTGGATGAACGCCTGGATGATCGGTGCCCGCGTCCAGCATCCCAACTGCATGTACCAGTGGCTCCAGTGGACCGCCTCGCCCGACGTCCAGCAGCAGGTGGCCGAGTGGACCGGGGTCGCGCCGGCCAACCCGCAGGCGTGCTCGGGCGACCGGCTCAAGCGCGAGTTCTGCGACGCCTACCGGGTCGGCGACCGCGGCTACCTCGACGAGGTGATCTTCGCGCACACCCCGGCCAAGGCGTGCGGCACCGGCAAGAAGGGCAAGCCCGGCAAGGGCGACTGCACCGACTACGCTGAGTGGACCAAGAAGTGGATCGAGGCGACCAACCCCGCCCGGCGGGGTCCCGGCTAACGCGGCGGGGACGGGCTGCGCGGGCGGGCCCCCCGCCCGCGCGACGGTCTCTCCGGCGCGCCCGGCCGCCCCCAGCCGGGCACGCCTGTCGGGTGGTCCCGGGCTTCCCCCCGAATGCCCGGGTCACCCTCCTCCAGGAGAGACCTCCGGGGCGCCCGCCTCGGTCGAAGACCGGCGCCCCCGCCGGAACCGGCCTCCCGGCCGGTCGTCCGGCGTGCGTGGTCGGCTCCCGGAGAGCCCGCTTCGCGGGTTGCCGGCAGGGCGGGTGCGCATTCCTCGCACGCGAACACCCCGGACGAATCCGGCAGGCGGCCGACGCGCGTGCGCGGCCGGGGCCACTGCTTCCGACAGACGACGCAGGCCGCGCCCTGGCGCTGTGCGGTGGTCAGCGCACCCGGGTCGAACCTCGGCTCGTCGGTCTGGCCCATGCCCATCCCCCTGGCGGGAGTCGACTTCACGTGATTCCTTTATAGGTCGCCAAGGGTGTGCTCGCCGCTACCGCAGGTGAAAGGGGTGGTAAAGGCTGACGTGTCGGTTCCGTCCCCAAGGTCGGCGGGCCGCGGCGGGGTGGCGGGAGTGATCCTTTACCGGTCGTTGGAGGCGCGGGGCATACAAAGGAGAGATGCCGGCGACGACCGTCCCGCTGAGCGCGTGGCCGGGCCGGCCGCGCTCGATCCGCGCGCGGGTGACGCTGCTCGCGATGAGCGTCGTCGGGTCGCTGCTGCTGGCCGCCGTCCTGGTCACCGCGGCGCTGCTGCACCATCTGATCCTGAGCCATCGCACCGACGTGGCGGCCCGCGCGGCCCGCGAGGTCGCGGTCGCGGCCGGTGCGGGACGGCTGCCCACCCACATTCCGGCACAGAGCGGCGTGCTCGTCCAAGTGGTCTCCGCCGGCTCCGGCCGGGTGGTGGCCTCCAGCGCCCCGCTCCAGGGCCGCCCGCCGATCACCAGGGCGCGGCCGAGCCGGCTCGACACGCGGGTCGACACCAGGGTCTGCGCGCGGAGCGACCTGCTGCCCGACTGCGTCATCGTCGTCGGGTTCGACGTCGTGGCCAAGGCGTACGGGCCCGTGACGGTGTACGCGGCGGTCCCGCAACCGTGGATCCTCGGGAACTACCTCCTGGAGTCGGTCATGGCCGGACTCTGCGTCGTGGTGCTCGCGCTCGCCGCGTGGGGGATGTGGCGCGCGGTGGGACGGACGCTGCGGCCGGTCGCGGCGATCGAGACCGAGATGGCCGAGATCACCGCGTCCGACCTGAGCCGCCGGATGCCCGTGCCGGGCACCCACGACGAGATCGAGCGGCTGGCCCGCACCGTCAACGCCACCCTGGACCGGCTGGAGCGGGCGGTGGAGCACCAGCGCCGGTTCGTCTCCGACGCCTCGCACGAGCTGCGCTCGCCGATCACCGGCCTGCGCACCCGGATCGAGCTCGCGCTGGACGACCCGGCGGGCACCGACCCCCGGGAGACGCTGGAGCACGCCCTGGGCGACGCCGAGCGGCTGCACCAGATCGTGGACGCGCTCCTTGCCCTGGCCCGGCTGGACTCCGGGGCCGAGCCCGCGCGGGCGCCGCTGGACCTCGGCGACCTGGCGGAGGCCGAGGTGGCGCGCGGCACGCTGCGCCTGCCGGTGACGGTCCGCTCCGAGCCGGGCGTGCTGGTGGAGGGCGACCGGCTCCAGCTCGCCCGCGTGCTGCTCAACCTGCTGGTGAACGCCGACCGGCACGCCGACGCCCGGGTGGAGGTGGAGGTCCGGGCGGACGGCGGCGAGGCGGTGCTGGAGGTCCGCGACGACGGGCCCGGCGTGGCGCCCGAGGACCGGGAGCGCGTGTTCGAGCGCTTCACCCGGCTGGCCTCCTCGCGCCGCAAGGACGCCGGCGGGAGCGGCCTCGGCCTGCCGATCGCGCGGGAGATCGCGAACGCGCACGGGGGACGGCTGTACATCGGAGACAGCGAGCGCGGCGCCCGCTTCGTCCTCCGCCTCCCGCTGCTGCGCGACCCGCTCCCGCGCGACCGGCCGGACGGCTCGTAGCCGGGCCCGGCTACGAGGACTGAGCCGTGTTGTACAGGTTCTGCGCGTCGGTCCCGAAGTACGGGCCGAACATGTAGTCGGACAGGAACGGCAGGTTGTACTTGAAGCTGTTCACCGAGTTCTGGATGCCCGTGCCCGCCGACTCGCCGAAGTTCAGGAACCACGGCCCGCCGCTGGACCCGCCGGTCATGTCGCAGCGCAGCCCGAGGTCGCTGCTCTGAAGGAAGTCGTCGATGACCGTCCCGCTGCAATAGGTCAGCTTGGAGCCGTCGTAGGGGGCGGCGGCCGGGTAGCCGAACGCGTACATGGACTGGCCGCGCGCCTGGTTGAACGCGATGCCCTGCCCGCCGACGGTGTCCACGAGCTTCTTGCCGTCCACCGGGTTCACCACGGCCGCGCCGACGTCGTAGTTGAGGTCCTCGCTGGCGGTCCACTGGGGTGTGGACAGCGTCTTGCTCGCGGTCCACGTCCCGTACGGACGGTCGCCGTCCTTGTAGCCGGGCACGAACACCCAGTCGGTGTGCCAGGCCCCGTCGAGCTTCACGCAGTGCCCGGCGGTGACGACGGTGCTCTTGTTGGTGCTGGTCACCGCGTCGCCGGAGCAGGACGCGGTGCGGCCCTGGTAGGTGAAGAACACCCGGCCGGCGGTCTTGGTGACGGCCCCGCCGCCAGTCCAGGCGGCGCCGCCGTTCGGGACCGACATCGGGACGAGCTTGGCGAGACCGCGCCGCACTGCGGCCAGGTCCACGCCCTTCGGCTTGAAGAGCTTCTCCATCGGGGTGGCCGAGGCCATCCGCTGCCGCGTCCAGAACCGCAGCACCCGCTGCTGCTCGGCGCCGCCGGTGGCCTGCGCGCGGGCGGACGGAGAGGGGACCGGGGTCGGGGCGGTGGCGGCCTGGGCGGCGGGGACGGCGAGCAGCGGCAGGGTCAGTGCCGCGCCGCCCAGCGCGGCGAGGGTCATGGTGCGCGGGGAGCGTCTCATGCGCCGAAAGCTACGTTCGCGATATTTGCCGCGACTAGTGGCAGATCTGGACGAAGGTGTCCGGGGCGTTCTTGTAGTTCTGGCCGTTCGCGCATGTCGGGCCGACGCGCCGGGCGGCCCCCGCACCGGTCCGCCATGGCCGACAATGGACCCCGTGATGTCACCTTCGAACGCCGCCCCGGCCGCCCGCGAGGTCGTCCTGCTCGGCTCCACCGGCTCGATCGGCACCCAGGCCCTCGACGTGATCCGGCGCAACCCCGGCCGGTTCCGGGTGGCCGGGCTGGCCGCCGGCGGCGACCGGGTCGGGCTGCTCGCCGAGCAGGCCCTGGAGTTCCGCCCCGACATCGTCGCGGTGGCCAAGGCGTCCGCGGCGCAGGAGCTCCAGCTCGCCTTCTACGCCGAGGCCCAGCGGCGCGGCTACGCCACCGGCGACTACCCCATCCCCAAGATCGTCGCGGGGCCGGAGGCGGTCGCCGAGGTCGCCGCCTGGCAGAGCGACGTGGTGCTGAACGGTGTGACCGGCGCGCTCGGCCTGGCCTCCACCCTCGCGGCACTCGACGCCGGGCGCACCCTCGCGCTGGCCAACAAGGAGTCGCTCATCGTCGGCGGCCCGCTGGTCAAGGAGCGGGCCCGGCCGGGCCAGATCGTCCCGGTCGACTCCGAGCACTCCGCGCTCGCCCAGTGCCTGCGCGGCGGGCGCGCGGACGAGGTGCGGCGGCTGGTGGTGACCGCCAGCGGCGGGCCGTTCCGCGGCCGGGCCCGCGGCGAGCTGGCCGGCGTCACGCCCGAGCAGGCGCTGGACCACCCCACCTGGAGCATGGGCCCGGTCGTGACGATCAACTCGGCGACGCTGGTCAACAAGGGGCTGGAGGTGATCGAGGCGCACCTGCTCTTCGACGTCCCCTTCGACCGGATCGAGGTGATGGTGCACCCGCAGTCGGTGATCCACTCGATGGTGGAGTTCACCGACGGCTCGACCCTCGCCCAGGCGAGCCCGCCCGACATGCGGCTGCCGATCGCGCTCGGGCTGGACTGGCCGGACCGCGTCCCGGACGCCGCCCCGGGCCTGGACTGGACGGCGTCCCACACCTGGGAGTTCTTCCCGCTCGACGACGAGGCGTTCCCGTCGGTGGCGCTCGCCCGCCGGGTCGGCGAGCTCGGCGGTGTCGCGCCGGCGGTCTACAACGCGGCCAACGAGGAGTGCGTCGAGGCGTTCCGTGCCGGACGGCTGCCGTTCCTGGGGATAGTCGACACGATCACGCGGGTAGTGGACGAGCAGGTGCCCGACGATCGGGCGGCGGGCGCCGGCGCGGGCCTGACCCTGGACGACGTCCTCGCGGCCGACGAGCGGGCGCGCGCGCGAGCCGGGGAGCTCACCGCGCCCGCCTGACCGATGGGCACGGCGAAGGAGCGCGATGGCCTTCCTCTTCGGAGCGGTCGCCTTCGTCGTCGCGCTGCTCGCCTCGGTGATGCTGCACGAGGGCGGCCACCTGCTCACCGCCAAGCGGTTCGGGATGAAGGCCACCCAGTACTTCGTCGGCTTCGGGCCCACGCTGTGGTCGCGGCGGCGGGGCGAGACCGAGTACGGGGTGAAGGCGATCCCGCTCGGCGGCTTCGTCAAGATCGTCGGCTACACCCCGCTGGAGGAGATCGACGAGGCTGACCGGCCGCGCGCCTTCTACCGCCAGCCGGCCGGCCGCCGCGCGATCGTGATCGGGGCCGGCGTCGCCGCCAACTTCGCCTTCGCGTTCGTGCTGCTCATGGTGATGGCGATGGCCGTGGGGGTGCGCGTCCCGGGCTCGGCGAGCACCACCGTCGACCAGGTCAGCGCGTGCGTCCCGGCCACCTTGCAGGACGTCTGCGAGCGGGGCCGCCCGCCGTCCCCGGCCAAGGAGGCCGGGTTGCGCGCCGGCGACCGCGTCGTCTCGTTCGGTGGGACGCGGGTGCGCACCTGGGCCGAGCTGCGCGCGGCCATCGCCGCGGCGCCGCCCGGACGGCCCGTCCAGGTGGTCGTCGAACGGCCCTCCGGGCCGGGCGGGGCGGCCGGGCCGGTCACGCTGACCGTGCGGCCGGCGCGGGTGGCCGGCGAGACGTTCCTCGGGATGTCGGCGAAGGTCACCGGCCAGGGATACGAGCGGGTCGGCCCGCTCAACGCGACGGTCTTCGCCGCGCGCGGCGTCGGCACCGCCGTCGCCGGCATCGGCCGGGCGCTGGCCGGCCTGCCGGCCGCGATCCCGCGGCTGTTCTCGCCCGACCGGGGCAGCACGCCCGGCGGCCAGGTCGGCAGCGTGGTCGGGGCGACCGACGTGTCGGGCCAGATCTTCTCCTCACACAGCTCCGGGCGCGACAAGATCGCCCTGTTCCTGTCGCTGGTCGTCTCGGTGAACATCTTCCTGGGGGCGCTCAACGTCGTGCCGCTGCTGCCGCTGGACGGAGGGCACCTGGCGGTCGTCGCCTACGAGCGAGCCCGCGCCCAGATCGCGCGGCTGCGGGGCCGCCCCGATCCCGGCACGGTCGACATGACCAGGCTGCTCCCGATCACCTATCTGGCCGTCCTGGTCCTGGTGGGGTTCGGGGTGCTGCTGATCCTCGCCGACCTGGTCAATCCGCTTCGGCTGCCTCAATAGTACGATCAAGTCACAGAAGGTAGTCAGATCGTGACTATGTAGCTGACCCGTCCACGTCACCCCATACGTGCTCGGCGCTTAGGGTGGTAGGGGCCAGCCGAAAGCGGGGCGAGCGGTCGGTGCGGCCCTCCTTCTGCGGGGTCTGGGGGTTGCTCCCGGAGGAGCAGAACAAGCCAGAGGAGAGGGATGAGCGTTTCACTGGGTATTCCGATGGTCCGCGGCGAGGGCGAGGGGCAGGCGCCCGCCCGCCCGGTGGCGCCGCGCCGGGTGTCGCGGCGGATCATGGTGGGTGGTGTGCCGGTGGGTGGGGATGCGCCGGTGTCGGTGCAGTCGATGACGACGACGTTGACGGCGGATGTGAATGCGACGCTTCAGCAGATTGCTGAGTTGACGGCGTCGGGTTGTCAGATCGTGCGGGTGGCGGTTCCTTCGCAGGACGATGCGGAGGCGTTGCCCGCGATCGCGCGGAAGTCGCCGATCCCGGTGATCGCTGACATCCACTTCCAGCCCAAGTACGTGTTCGCCGCGATCGACGCGGGTTGTGCGGCGGTGCGGGTGAATCCGGGCAATATCAAGAAGTTCGATGACAAGGTCGGTGAGATCGCTCGGGCGGCGTCGGGGGCGGGGGTGCCGATCCGGATCGGTGTGAACGCGGGGTCGCTCGACAAGCGGCTGCTGGAGAAGTATGGGAAGGCGACGCCTGAGGCGTTGGTGGAGTCGGCGTTGTGGGAGTGCTCTTTGTTCGAGGAGCATGGGTTCGGTGACATCAAGATCTCGGTGAAGCACAACGATCCGGTGGTGATGATCGAGGCGTATCGGCTGCTTGCGGCGGCGTGTGATTATCCGTTGCATCTGGGTGTGACCGAGGCGGGGCCGGCGTTCCAGGGGACGGTCAAGTCCTCGGTGGCGTTCGGTGCTCTTCTGGCTCAGGGGATCGGTGACACGATCCGGGTGTCGCTGTCGGCGCCGCCGGTCGAGGAGGTCAAGGTCGGTACGGCGATCTTGGAGTCGCTGGGGTTGCGGCAGCGGGGTCTGGAGATTGTGTCCTGTCCGTCGTGTGGCCGGGCCCAGGTTGATGTGTACACGCTGGCTGAGCAGGTCACTGCGGGTCTGAAGGATTTCCCGGTGCCGCTGCGGGTGGCGGTGATGGGTTGTGTGGTCAATGGTCCGGGTGAGGCTCGTGAGGCCGATCTGGGTGTCGCCTCGGGCAACGGCAAGGGCCAGATCTTCGTCAAGGGTCAGGTCGTCAAGACCGTCCCCGAGGCCCAGATCGTCGAGACCCTCATCGAAGAGGCCATGCGCATCGCCGACGACATGGGCATCGAGATCGGCGAGGACGGGTCGGTGAGCGGCCCCGGCGCGGAGGTCGTGGTGAGCTAGTCCGCGCGAGAAGACACGCGAGAGGCCCCTGGGTGATCCCGGGGGCCTCTTCGGCGTTCCCGGGGGTCCCGTGGGCGTTCCCGGGGTCCCGGGGCGTTCCCGGAGGTCGCCGCGTTTCGGAACGTTCTTGCGTATTGTCGGGTTCCGAGAATCTTGTCACGATTGTGCATCCACTGACGAAAGCCCCTGCCGCCTGAGCGCCGGCGAGCGTAACAATCTTCACATTTGGCCCGTATGTCCGACTCGCTCGGAGTCGTGACTCAAAGGGGGATATGTGAAGAAGATCGTTGTGCTGGCCGCGGTGGCCGGGCTCGGGTTCACCGGGCTCGGGGCCGCGAGCGCCCAGGCGGCCGGTCCCTCCGGAAGACCGGACACCGCCGCGCTGAACTGGCACACCTGCCCCGCGGACTTCGTCAAGACGGTGGCCGACAACTACGACGCGATCTACCCGGTCTCCAAGATCGTGCAGTGCGCCGAGCTGGCCGTCCCGCTGGACCGCGCCAGGCCCGGCGGCAAGAAGATCACCCTCCAGCTCACCCGGACCCCGCACACCGGCAAGGGTGCGGCCAAGGGCGACATCGTGGTCAACCCGGGCGGCCCCGGCGGCGGCGGGGCGCTGTTCGGCCCGCGCGTGTTCGCCCAGAACTCCGCGCCGATGCGCGAGGCGTTCAACGTCATCGGGTTCGACCCGCGCGGCGTCGGCATGAGCGTCCCGGCGCTGACCTGCGACCCGGACTACACCAACGCGCCGCGGCCGGACTACGGCACCGGTGACAGGGCGTCGGTGGCGACCTGGCTGAAGAAGTCGGCGGGCTACGCCGCGGCGTGCAAGAAGGCCGACAGGATCGGGCTGCTGGACCACATCAAGACCATCGACTCGGTGAACGACCTGGAGTCGATCCGCACCGCCCTCGGCAGCAAGAAGCTCGACTACTACGGCGCCTCCTACGGCACCTACCTCGGCTCGGCGTACGCCACGCTGTTCCCGAAGACGGTCGGCCGCATGGTCCTCGACGGCAACGTGGGGCCGAAGGGCGTCTGGTACGACACCAACCTGAACCAGGACGTCGCGTTCGACCAGAACATCGAGTACTACTTCGGCTGGCTGGCCAAGTACGACTCGGTCTACCACCTGGGCTCGTCCCAGGCCGCGGTGCGCAGGTTCTTCTACGGCCTGCGCAAGGACCTGGCGAGCAAGCCGGTCACCTACACCGACCCGTCCAGCGGCCAGACCCTCGCGGTCGGCCCGGACGAGCTGACCGACGTCATCCAGAACGCCGCCTACCGGCGCACCCAGGCGATCTGGCACGGGTACGGCGTGGGCCTGGCGGCCTACAAGACCGGCGACGCCGCCACCTTCGCGGGCACCTTCGGCGCGCAGACCACCGGCGGCGCCGACGACAACGGCTACGCGGTGTACGACGCCGTCCAGTGCACCGATGTGCAGTGGCCGACCGACTGGAAGAAGTGGCAGCGCGACAACGACAAGCTGCACAAGAAGCACCCGTTCCTCACCTGGAGCAACGCCTGGTACAACGCCCCCTGCATCACCTGGCCCGCCAAGGCCGGCAAGCCGGTGAACATCGGCCACGGCAAGGACGTGCCGGAGAACATCCTGATGTTCCAGTCCACCGCCGACGCCGCGACCCCCTACGCCGGCGCCCTGGAGATGCACAGCCGGCTCAAGGGCTCGCGCCTGGTGGTCCAGGACGGCGACCGGACGCACTGCATCGTGCACCGCGGCTCGGCGGCCGTGGACGCCTACTTCGACGCCTACTTCCTGACCGGGAAGCGGCCGAAGCCGGACACCGTCCACGTCCCGCAGCTCGGTGACCCGGTGCCGGCCACCGAGTCCGCCGCTCAGACCAGGAGCAAGGTCGGCGCCGCGACGTCCCTGGACGGCGCGCTGAAGTAGCCGGGCCGACACGGCCCATCGCGAGGGTGCCGTCGTCCTGACGGGCGACACCGCCTCGCCGCCGGGGTCCCGGCCGTACGGCCGGGACCCCAACGCGATGAGAGATCACGAAGTTCCGTGGATCACGTCACGATTTCGCATCCACTCACGACGGCCTCTGCCGTCCGCGGTGCCGCTGGCGCCACAATCTCCGTTTATCCACTTATCGGCTATTTTTCGGCGTTCGGCCGCGGCCCGCACCGGCGCGCGCGGCCCCGCCGGATCAAGGGGGTCTGGTGAAGAGGATCGTTCTCGTCGCGGCCGCGGCGGCCGTGGGCGTCGGCGGCACCGCCGTCGCCGTCACCGCGAACGCGGCCACCGCGGTCCCGGTCGCAGCGACCGCCGCGTCCGGCGTCGCCTGGGGCAAGTGCGAGGTCAGCGGGCCGGATGACCCGATGAACAAGGCCGAGTGCGCGCAGCTCCCGGTCCCGCTGGACTACCGCAAGCCCAACGGGCGCAAGATCTCGATCGCGGTGTCCCGGGTCAAGGCCACCGACACCGAGAACTACCAGGGCGTGCTGCTGGTCAACCCGGGCGGTCCCGGCGGCAGCGGGCTGCCCTACTCGGCCGCGCTGCCCCGCTGGTTCGGCGCGATCGGCCACGGCGCCACCGCCGCCAAGTTCGACATCATCGGCTTCGACCCGCGCGGCGTCGGCTCCAGCAAGCCCGCGCTGAGCTGCGACCCGAACTACTCCGACCCGATCCGCCCGGACTACGTGCCGGCGTCGGCGAAGGAGGAGCGGGCCTGGGTCGCCAAGTCCAAGAAGTACGCCGCAGACTGTGCCAAGAAGGTCGGCTGGATGCTGCCGCACATGCGCACCACCGACGCGGCCCGCGACCTGGACACGCTGCGCGCCGCGCTCGGCCAGCAGCAGATCAACTACTACGGCTTCTCGTACGGCACCTACCTCGGCGCGACCTACGCCACGCTGTTCCCGAACCGGGTGCGGCGGATGGTGTGGGACGGCAACGTCAACCCGAAGACGGTCTGGTACGACGCGCAGCTCGAGCAGGACAAGGCGTTCGAGCGCAACATCAAGCTCTGGTTCGCCTGGGCCGCCAAGTGGAACTCGATCTACAAGCTCGGCAGCACCGAGAAGCAGGTCGAGGCCCGCTACTACAAGGTCCGCGCGGACGCCGGCAGGTCGCCGATCGCCGGCAAGATCGGGCCGGACGAGCTCGACGACATCGTGCTGAACGCCGGCTACAACACCGGCTTCTACATCCCCTATGCCGAGGCGCTGTCGGCCTGGGTGAACGACAAGGACCCCGCCGCGCTGCTCGACAACCTCAACACCGGCGGCGAGGACAACGGCTTCGCCGTCTACAACGCGGTGCAGGGCGCCGACGCCAAGTGGCCGCGCAACTGGAGCAAGTGGCACGACGACGCGGTCAAGCTGAACAAGCAGGGCTACCGCTTCAACACCTGGAGCAACGTCTGGTACAACGCCCCGACCGCCTTCTGGCCGGTCAAGGGCGGCCCCGCGCTCAAGCTCAAGGGCAAGGACATGCCGGGGATCCTGCTGGTCCAGTCCACGCTGGACGGCGCGACCCCGGTCGCGGGCGGCCTGGCGATGCACAAGGCGTTCCCCTCGTCCCGGCTGGTGGAGGAGATCGGCGGCAAGACGCACGCCAACACCCTCAACGGCAACGCGTGCCTGGACGACAAGGTCGCCGCCTACCTCGACACCGGCGCGCTCCCCAAGAGCAGGCCGGGCGCCGACGCGACCTGCCAGGCGCTGCCGGAGCTGAACGACCCGAACCCGACCGCGGTCAAGGCCGCGGCCACCCCGAAGGGCAAGGACCTGCCGGTCGGCCGCCGGTAGACCCCTCCGGCCCGGCCGCTTGTGGCACGGTTGCCTATGAGCCGTCCGTCGGCCGGGCTTAGAACGCCGGTCCGTGGCGGGCCGTCCCTCCCGAGGCCCCGGGAGGGACGGCCTGCCGCGGCCGGACCCGACGGGCTTGACCTGGTTGCGGGGGGAAACGCGCGAATCCAGGGTCAGTGGCGGACGGCCCCGGCAGCGGTAGAAAGCGGGAGTGCTGAACGCCGCTGGAAAGAGCGCCGCCGCAGGTGCGGTCGCCGCCGCTGTCGCCCTGGGAACCGTCACCGCAGCCGCCGCGCTGGACTCGGGCCCCGCCCCCCGCCCCTCTGGCGCCGTCTCCTGGACGCGCTGCCCCGACAAGGACCCGCTGGAGAAGGAGCGGATCAAGGGCCTGGACTGCGCGAACGTCCAGGTCCCGCTCGACTACCGGAGACCGGGCGGCGAGAAGATCACGCTCGCGCTCACCCGGGCCCGGCACACCGCCGCCCGCTCGCAGGGCGTGATGCTGCTCAACCGGGGCGGTCCCGGCGCGCACGGCCGCGACCTGCCGGCCCTGTTCACCAACGGGATGCCGCCCGACGTCGCGGCCGGCTACGACTGGATCGGCTTCGACCCGCGCGGCGTCGGGGCCAGCAGGCCCGCGCTGAGCTGCGGGGAGAAGTACCAGAACCCCGGGCGCCCCCGCGCCGACACCGTCCCCGCCACGGCCGCCGCCGAGCGCGCCTGGCGCGCGCGGGCCGCCGCCTACTCCCGCGACTGCGGCGCCAAGTACCGCCGGATCCTCCCGCACATGGGCTCGGCGAACTGGGCGCGCGACCTGGACGCGATCCGGGCCGCGCTCGGCCAAGACAAGATCAACTTCTTCGGCTACTCGTACGGCACCTACCTCGGCGCGGTGTACGCCACGATGTTCCCCGGCCGGGTCCGGCGGATGGCGCTCGACAGCGTGGTCCGGCCGAGCGGGGTCTGGTACCAGGACAACCTCGACCAGAACGTGGCGTTCGAGAAGCGGATCCGGACCTACTTCGGGTGGATCGCGCGCAACGCCCGGGTCTACCGGCTCGGCCGCACCCGCGCCGAGGTCGGCCGCTCCTACGCCAAGGTCCGCGCCGCCCTCGCCGCCAAGCCGCTCGGCGGGCGGGTCGGGCCGTCCGAACTGGACGACGTGTTCCTCGCCGACGGGTACGGCGACCGCGACTGGGCCGCCCACGCCGCCGCGCTCTCGGCCTTCGCTGTGCGGCACGACCCGGGCCCGCTGCGCAAGGCATGGCAGCCGCCCACCTGGCTCGACCAGAACAACTACGCGGTCTACAACGCCGTCCAGTGCCGCGACGCCGCCTGGCCGCGCGACTGGAAGCGGTGGCACGACGACAGCCGGCGCCAGTATCGGGAGGGCTACCGTTTCGAGACCTGGAGCAACGCCTGGTACAACGCCCCCT
This sequence comes from Actinomadura xylanilytica, assembly GCF_030283145.1. Taxonomy (GTDB): domain Bacteria; phylum Actinomycetota; class Actinomycetes; order Streptosporangiales; family Streptosporangiaceae; genus Spirillospora; species Spirillospora xylanilytica. Next base: position 1,144,956 of record NZ_JASNWE010000001.1, on the reverse strand, counting down.
GCGCCACGTGGACAGTGCCCGGCGGGCCGCCGCCCGAGGTTCGGGGCCGCGCGGGCCTGCCGCCGATCCTGCTGGTGCAGGGCACCGAAGACGCGGCGACCCCCTACGCGGGCGCCCTGGAGATGAGCCGGACCTTCCCGTCGGCCCGGCTGGTGACGCAGGTCGGAGGCGGTACCCACGGCATCACGCTCGGCGGCGACAAGTGCGTCGACCCCGCTGTGGCGGGCTACCTGCGCGACGGCTCGCTGCCGCGCAACCGGCCCGGTCCGGACGCCACCTGCCCCGCCTCCGCCCCGCCGAAGGCCCGTCCGGCCAAGCGGAACGGGCGCGCGTCCGGTGGAGGCGACCGGCCGGTACAGGAGCCGGTGGCGTAGACCGGTTCGCGAAAGTCATAGGCTGGTCGGCGTGGTGTTCACTGCGCTGGACCCCGTCCGGGGCCCGTTCCCCTACCGGAGCCGGTAGCCGTGCGCATGCTCGGGTCGCTGCCCGTGCGTTTGCTCGACGACCGGTACCGGGACGAGGCGCTGGCCATCCTCGACGCCGATCCGGTCGCCAACGTGTTCGTCGGCTCCCGCGTGCACGCCGCGGGGCTCGACCCGCGGCGGCTCGGCGCGCAGGTCTGGGGCTACGTCCGCGACGGGCGGCTCGCGGCGCTGTGCTACTCCGGCGCCAACCTCATCCCGGTGGCCGCCGGCCCCGACGCGGTGCGGGCGTTCGCCGAGCGGGCCCGGGCGCAGGGCCGGCGCTGCTCGTCCATCGTCGGCCCGATCGACGCGGTCACCGACCTGTGGGAGATCCTCGCGCCCTACTGGGGGCCGCCCCGCGCGGTGCGCGCGGCGCAGCCGGTGATGGCCACCTCGACGGCCCCGCAGGTGCCGCTCGACCGGGGGGTGCGCCGGGTCGCGATGGACCAGTTCGAGATCGTCTACCCGGCCTGCGTGGCGATGTTCACCGAGGAGGTCGGCGTCTCGCCCAACGCCGGTGACGGCGGCGTCCTCTACCGCGCCCGCGTCGCCGAGCTCATCCGGGAGGGCCGCGCGTTCGCCCGGATCGACGACGGCCGGGTGGTCTTCAAGGCCGAGGTGGGCGCGGTCACCCCCAGGGCCTGCCAGGTGCAGGGCGTCTGGGTGCCGCCCGACCTGCGCGGCCGGGGCCTGTCGGCGCCCGGCATGGCGGCGGTCGTCGACGAGGCGCTCCGCTCGATCGCGCCGACCGTGTCGCTGTACGTCAACGACTACAACGCGCGGGCCCGCGCCACCTACCACCGCGTCGGCCTCATCGAGATCAGCCGTTTCATGTCGGTCCTTTTCTGACATCCGGAACCGGGGGTACCGGCGGTCGGCGGATCTGCGAGACCACCACGGACCGGTACGATCCGCCCGTGGAGTTCGCCGGCGCGTTACGGCAGGCGGTCCAGGACAGCGGTCTGACCCTGGAGCGGATCCGCCACCGGCTGGGCCAGCGCGGCCTCGCCGTCAGCGTGGCCACCCTGAGCTACTGGCAGCGGGGCCGCAGCCGCCCGCGCTCCCGGGCGGTGGTCGCGATGCTGGAAGAGGTCCTGCGCGTCCCCGCCGGGACGCTGACCGAGCTGCTGGACGACCCCGCGCCCGCCGCCGTCCCCGCGCCGGGGGCGCCGGGCCGCGCCGGCCCCGTCCGGGCCGCCGCGCCGGGCGGCGGGCGGGGCCGCGCCGCCGCCGGGCTCTGGTCCGACCCGGCCCGGTACGCCGGGCTCGTCGCGCAGCTCGACCGGTCCGGCGACCACCGGCTGGAACGGCTGAGCCGGCACGACCTGTACCGGCTGGGCCTGGACCGGCGCCCGCTGACCCTCACCGTGCGCGAGGTCCTGCGCGCCACCGGCGACGACATCGACCGGGTCGTCTGCGCGCATCCCGTCCCCGCGATCCCGGAGGGCCCCGAGCTCGGCGGGCTGCGCTACTGCCGGCCCGGCCGGATCCGGCGCGGCGGGGGGCTGTTCGCCTTCGAGCTCGTCCTCGACCGGGTCCTGGCGGCGGGCGACACCGCCGTCGTGGAGTACGAGCTCCACCTGCCCCCCGGCGGACCCGAGCACCTCGACTACCAGCGGCGTTTCCCGCGGCCCGTGCGCGACTACCTCGCGGTCGTGCAGTTCCACGCCGACATGTTCCCGGCCCGCTGCTACGGCTTCTCCCGCGAGACGGGGGACGCGCCCAAGCGGCGCGCGGCGGAGCTGTGGATCGGCACCTCGGGAAGCGCGCACCTGGCCGTGGGCGACGTGCGGCGGGGCATCCTCGGCATCGAATGGGAATGGGACTGATGCGAACGCGACCGGGCAGTTGTTGGCAGAAGTTGCCGATTGGCATTGGCAGCCGGTGGTCTTACAGTGAGCGCTGAAGGTGAAAATGCTGTTGTCAAGGCCGTCGACGGGGGCCGGCCGGAGCCGATCCGGAGGCCGATGGCGGTGCAGAGCGTCACCGAGGAGGACCTCCTCCAGCTACTTCAGTACGGTCCGTTCAACGTCGCCCTCCACGCCGCGATCCAGGCCCGCGGCCTCAGCCTGGAGGCACTGCGCCGCCGCCTCGAGCAGCAGGGCGTCGCGGTCAGCCTCTCCACCCTCAGCTACTGGCAGCGCGGCCGGACCCGGCCCGAGCGCGCCGACTCGCTGCGCGCCGTCCGCGGCCTGGAGGTCATCCTCGAACTGCCGCGGCACTCCCTGCTCACCCTCCTCAAGCCGTCCGCGGAACGGACGGCGGGCCCGTGGCTGCCGGTCGAGGAGCTGTGCCCCGAGCCCGGCGTCCGCGACCTGCTCGACGAGATCGGCACCCGCGGCGAGCGGCGGCTCAGCGGGCTCAGCCTGCACGACCAGTACGTCATCGGCCCCCACCGGGAGCTGCGCGAGGTGCACACCCGCGCGGTGTTCCAGGCGCAGCAGCGCGGCGTCGACCGCTGGATCGCCGTCTACCACCATCCGCACCGCGTCCTGCCCTCGTCCCGCACCGCCCGCGGCTGCCGGTTCGGCCGCGTCCGGATGGACGAGGCCAGCGGGCTGATCGCCGCCGAGCTGCTGTTCGACCGCGCGCTCGGCCGCGGCGAGACCTACCTGCTGGAGTACGGGTTCGGGTTCGACGAGACCGGCCCCGAGGTGACCGAGGAGGGTCGCGGGTTCCGCGCCCCCCAGCACGAGTACCTGATCGAGGTGCGGTTCCACCCGTCCGCCCTGCCCGCCCGCTGCCACCGCACCTGGCGGCCCGACGGGCACACCGCGCTGAAGGACTCGGCCGACCTGCGCACCTCCAGCTACCACAGCGCGCACTTCATCGAGTTCGGCATGCCGGCCGGCTACCACGGCATCCGCTGGGAGTGGGACTGACCCTCAGCCGGCCAGCAGCTCCAGCAGCCGCCCGAGCTCGGCGTCCGGATCCCCGGTGAGCCCCGCGTGCACCGGCCCCGGCTGGACGACCGTGCTGCGCGGCGCGGTCAGCCACCGGAACCTGACCCCCGCCGGCTCGTCCCCGGCCTGCCCCGCGTGCGGGCCGCCCCCGCACAGCGCCGCGACACCCTTCAGCGCCGTCCGGACGCCCTCCAGATCGAGCCCCGGGTCCAGCGCGAGCAGCCGCTCCGGGTCGACCCGGGTGCGGCAGCCGAGGAACTCCAGCGCGCGGCAGTAGACCACCACCCCCACGTTCATCACCTCGCCCCGCTCGATCCGGGGCATCACCCGCAGCGCCGCGTACTCGAAGAGCTGCTCCCGCGGGAGTGCCCCCCGTTCGCTCGGGGGCGTCATACGGGGCCGCCGAGCCAGGTGGGGCGGTTCTCGCCACGGCGGGCGGTGGTGTCGGGCCGGCGGGCCGACACGGCGAGGTCGGGCAGCCAGTCGCGGGGCCGGCCGGCGCGGGCGAGGAGCAGGTCGACGTAGGCGTCGCGGAGCGCGGCGGGGCCGGTGAAGCCCGGCTCGCCCTCCAGCCAGCGGTCCGGCACCAGCGCGGCGACCTCCCGCAGCACCGCCTCGGTGATCTTCGGCGTGAACTCGGCCTCGGCCGCCGCCAGCTCGCTCGCGTACGGGGTCAGCACGTGGTCGTCGACGTCGTAGGGGCCCGAGAACAGCCGCTCGGCGTTGGCCCAGGCGTGGTGGAAGATCAGGCTCGCGCCGTGGTCGATCAGCCAGACCCGGCCGTGCCAGACCAGCATGTTGGGGTTGCGCCAGCTCCGGTCGACGTTGCCGATGAACGCGTCGAACCACAGCACCCGGGAGGCCAGCGCCGCGTCCGGGCGCCAGCCGAGCGGGTCGAAGCCGAGCGAACCGGGCAGGAAGTCGGAGCCGAGGTTCCAGCCGGTGCTGGCCTTGAGCAGGTCCTGCACGTCGGGGTCGGGCTCGTGCCGGCCGATCACCGGGTCCAGCTCGATCACCACCTGCTCGGGGACGCGCAGCCCGAGCCGGCGGGCCAGCTCGCCGGCGATGACCTCGGCGATCAGGGCCTTGCGGCCCTGGCCGGCGCCGTGGAACTTCATCACGTACGTGCCGAGGTCGTCGCACTCGACGATCCCCGGCAGCGACCCGCCCTCGCGCAGCGGTGTCACATAGCGGACGGCGTTGACTAGTGGCAGCACGCGCCACACGCTATCGGGTGCCCGCGCGATACTTGGCGGCATGTCGGTTGAGCTGGTGGACCTGTCCGTGCCGCTCGTCACGGGGATGCCGGTGTATCCGGGGGACCCGGAGGTGGAGATCGTCCCGGCGCTGACGGCGGCGGGCGACGGGGTGAACCTCGCGCGGCTGCACCTCGGGTCGCAGTCGGGCACGCACGTGGACGCCCCGTTCCACATCGACGACGCGCTGCCGCGGCTGGAGGAGATCCCGCTCGAACGGTTCACGGGCCCGGCGGTGGTCCTGGACGCGCGCGGGATGGCGCCGCGCTCGGCCATCGGCCCGGAGGCCCTTCCGGACGGGCTCGGGCCCGGCACGGTCCTGCTCATCGCGACCGGATGGTCGCGGTACTGGGGCAGCGCGGAGTACCTCGCGCACCCCTACCCGTCGGCCGCGGCGGCCGAGGCGATCGTCGCCGCCGGGGTCCGGACGGTCGGGATCGACGCGCTCAGCGTGGACCGCACCCCGCCGCCCGGCGACGAGGGCTTCACGCTCGCGGCGCACCGGGTGCTGTGCGGCGCGGGGACGGTGATCGCCGAGAACCTCACTGCGCTGGACCGCCTCCTGGACGCCCAGGAGGCGGGCCGGCGCGTCGAGGTGAGCCTCTTCCCGATCGCGCTGGCGGGCGACGGCGCGCCCGTCCGCGCGGTCGCCCGCGTCACATCTTCGCGATGACCTCCTCGGCGAACCGCTCCATCGTGGCGATCTTGAGGCCGGGCGCGGTGCCGTGCGCGGCCTTCTCGCCCTCGGTGGCCAGCCACCAGGGCGCCGCCATCGTGCCGGTCACGCCCCGGTCGGCCCATCTGCGGTACAGGTCGGCGGTCGGCAGCGCGCCGATCGGCGCGATCACGTCGAGGTCGGCCAGGGTGCGGCCGTGCTCGGCGAGGAAGCCCTCCAGACGGGTCAGGAGATCCTCCAGTTGGTCCTCGGAGTAGATCCGGTTGCCGATCCAGCCGTCGCCGATCCGGGCGGCCCGGCGCAGCGCCGCGTCGCTGTCGCCCCCGATGAAGACCGGGACCGGCGCCCCGGGGACGGGGGCGATGCTCAGCGGGCCGTAGTCGTAGAACGCGCCGTGGTGCTCGACCCGGCCGCCCTTCCACAGCTCGCGCAGCGCCGGGACCATCTCGTCCAGCCGCTTGCCGCGGGTGTGGAAGTCCTGGCCGGTCTGGAGGAACTCGTCCTTGCACCAGCCGACGCCGACGCCGAGGGTCGTCCGGTCGCCCGACAGCGCGGCGGCCGTCGACACCGCCTTGGCCACGGTGAACAGGTCACGGGCCGGCGCGATGTAGACGTTGGTGGCGAACCGCACGCGTTCGGTCACCGCCGCCATCGCGCCGATCGTGACCCACACGTCCGGCCAGTGCGTGCCGGGCTTGTACGGCGGCGCGCCCGTCTCGGTGTAGGGGTAGGACGCGTCGTAGTCGGTGTAGAAGATGTGGTCCGACACCGCGACCGTGTCGTAGCCGAGCCGGTCGGCCGCCCGCGCGAGCCCGACGTACTCGTGGGTGTCGACGAAAGCCGCCCCGAGCCAGAACTCCACGATCCCTCAGTCCTGGAACTCGGGGATCACCTTGGTGGCGAACATCTCCAGGTTGCGCTTGACCGTGTCCAGCGGCAGCACGCCCTGCTGGCCCTGCATGAACAGGCCGAACCACTCCAGGTCGGGCATCCGGTCTAGCATCCGCTGGATGCCGCGCTTGACGTCGTCCGGCGTGCCGAGCAGCGCCATCTCGACCTCGTTCATGCGCTTGAAGTCGCCCTTCTCCGGGGAGATGGGCTTGTGGCTGTCGTCCTCCTTCTTGCGGAGCACCTCCAGGTACCCGAACGGGCCGAAGAACGACGCGAAGTCCTTCTGCATCCCCTTGCCGTAGGTGGCGATGGCCTCCTCCCGGGTGTCCGCCATGCCGACGATCTTCAGGATGCCGGTGTGCTCGCCGAGCGCGTAGTCCTGGCCCTGCTTGGCGCACTCCTCCTGGTAGAGCTTGGCCTTGGCGGCGTGGTCGTCGGGATTCGGGGTGAACATCCAGGGCATGATGCCCTCCTGCGCGGCCCGGATGACCGACCGGTCCGACACCGTGAACGGCTGCCACAGCTCGGGGTGCGGGTTCTGGTACGGCTTGGGGCAGACCGAGACCGACTGGATGACGCCGTTCTCGTCGATCTCACCGGGGGCGCCGAAGGTCTGGGTCCACTCCTGCGCGGGCCAGCCCTCGATGCCGCTGTAGGGGTTGGGCACCTCGTAGTCGAGCACGTCGCTCTTGTAGCGCAGGTTGTCGTTCGCCCACGCCATCTTCATGATCTTGAGGACTTCGCCGAAGACGTCGAAGTTGCGGTTGTCGGACTTGGACCCGTCCGAGCGGGCGGCGGCGGCGTTCCAGCGCTGGCCGAGCACGTTGGCCCAGCGGGCCTGGTAGCCGCGGGCGACGCCGAGGCGCAGCCGGCCCTTGGAGAAGTGGTCGAGCAGCGCCACGTCCTCGGCGGCCCGGATCGGGTCCCAGGCGGGCAGCACCAGGCCGAGCGGCGCGAGCAGGATGCGCTCGGTGCGGGCGGCCAGGTCGGTCAGGAACATCAGCGGGTTGACCGAGAACTCGAACCCCTCGGAGTGGAAGTGGTGCTCGGTCATCATCAGCGCGTCGAAGCCGATCTGGTCGGCGTGCACCGCGATCTCGCGGACCTCGTCCAGCAGCTTCTGGTACGACTCGACGTCGCGTCCGATCGGCCGCCTGGCCTTGGCGTTCTCCTCGGCGGCCCAGCCCGACCCGGGGATCTGCGGGTTCAGGAAGATGGAAAACTTCACGCGGACTTCTCCTTGTCGAGCTTGTCGAGTTCCTCTAGCCAGTCCTTGACGGCGTTCAGGAATCTGTCCGGCCGCTCTTCGTGCAGCCGATGCCCGCTCCCGGGCCAGGCGACGGCCTTGGAGGCGGGATGCTTGAGCAGTGCGTTCTCCCAGGCCGCCGACTTCTCGTCGGCCCAGATCGTCAGCACTGGGCAGGTGCGGGCGGCCACCGGGCCGTCCGAGCCGGGCCGTGCGCCCCATGCCCCGGCGGCGGTGAACATGGCCGGGAACGCCTGGGAGAGCACGTGCGCGGGGGTGGCCAGGATCTTGCGGGTGTGCGAGGCGCGGACGAACGCCGGGGTGCCCGGGACGTAGAGCACCGGTTCCATGCGGAGGACGGCCGCGTGCGGGTCCTGCCGCAGCCCGTCGACCAGCGCGGGCAGGAACGAGGCGACCTCCTCGGGCTGCCCGTAGCCCGGATCGGCGCAGACGAGCGCCCGCACCAGGCCGGGGCGGGCGAGGGCGAGCGCGGTCACCACCATCGCGCCCATCGAGTGGCCGAACATGACGGCCCGCCCGACGCCGAGGTGGTCCAGCAGCCGGGCGAGGTCGCCGGCCAGGTCCTCGGGGCGGTAGCCGTCCTCGGGGGCCGAGGACGAGCCGTGGCCGCGCAGGTCGGGGACGATGACCCGGTGGCCGGCGGCGCGGAGCGCGGGGATGTGCCAGGCCCAGTCCAGCCCGTCCGCGCCGAAGCCGTGCACCAGCAGGACGGGGGTGCCGTCCGCGGCGCCGTCTCCGGGCGCGTCGTCGGTGTAGAAGAGACGCACGTCCCCCAGGTCGGCGAAGGGCATGGGACCTCATCTCTGTTCTCCCGGCCGGCCTGCGGGGCCGGTCCACCGGTCGCGGCCTCCCGGCCGCGACTTCCCGAACAAGCGCACGCTACATCAAATCCGAACAGCCGAGCAATCGCTTGGTCGAGTGGATAGGGTGTGACCCGTGTCGCGCGAGGAGGAGCCTGTGAGCATGCGGCTGGGCGTCACGATGTTCGCCACCGACCTGACCATGGAGCCGCACGACCTGGCCCGGGAGGCCGAGGAGCGCGGCTTCGCCTCCCTCTACCTGCCCGAGCACACCCACATCCCGGTCGCCAGGGACACCCCGGCCCCCACCGGGGTGGACGACCTGCCGGAGGAGTACGCCCGCACGCTCGACCCGTTCGTGGCGCTCGCGGCGGCGGCCGCGGTGACGAGCCGGATCCGGCTCGGGACCGGCGTGTCGCTGCCCGCGCAGCGCGATCCGATCGTCACCGCCAAGGCGATCGCCACCCTCGACCGGCTGTCCGGCGGGCGCTTCACCCTCGGCGTCGGGTACGGCTGGAACGCCGAGGAGGCCGCCGACCACGGCGTCCCGTGGAAGCGGCGGCGGGCGATGGCCCGCGAGCACGTGCTGGCCATGCGGGAGCTGTGGACCGCAGACGAGGCGGCGTTCAAGGGCGAGTTCGTGGACTTCGCGCCGACCTGGTCGTGGCCCAAACCGGCCGGGCGCGTCCCGGTGCTGCTCGGCGGCGCCCCCGGCCCCACGCTGTTCGCGCACATCGCCGAGTACGGCGACGGATGGATGCCGATCGGCGGCGCCGGGATCCGCGAGGCGCTGCCCGCCCTGCGCGAGGCGTGCGCCGCCGCCGGGCGGGACACGGTGCCGGTGATCCCGTTCGGGACACTGCCGTCCCGCGAGAAGCTCGGCTACTACGCCTCGCTCGGCATCGAGGAGGTCGTGCTGCGCGTGCCCGCGGCGGGACGGGAGGTGGTCCTGCCCGTCCTGGACGAGTACGCGCGCGCCCACCTGTAGCACCGGTGCGGCGGTCCTGAGCATGCCTTCCGCGCGTCCGGCCCGGTTCGAGTAGCGGCCGGACTGATCGGTCAGTAGCGTTCCTTTCGCCCCAAAGGGAGATCATCGGGGAGATCAACGTGAACTGGGCGCGGCTCGGCGGCGCCTCACCTACCGGGGGAGGGGCCATGCCAGCGGCCGAAGCGCTGCGCCCAGAGGATCCGCGCCGGCTCGGGCCGTACCGGCTGTCCGGGCGGCTCGGCTCGGGCGGCCAGGGCGTCGTCTACGCGGGCGAGGCCGTGAGCGGCGGGGGCGGGCGGGTCGCGGTCAAGCTGCTGCGCACCGGGCTCGGCAACGATCCGGAGGCCCGCGCGCGGTTCATCCGCGAGCTGGAGACCGCCAAGCGGGTCTCGCGATTCTGCACCGCGGCCGTGCTCGACGCGGACCTGGCGGGCGACCGCCCCTACATCGTGAGCGAGTACGTCGACGGTCCCTCGCTGCACCGCGTGGTCACGACCGACGGGCCGCGCACCGGCGGCACCCTGGAGCGGCTCGCGGTCGGGACGGCGACCGCGCTCGTCACGATCCACCAGGCGGGCGTGGTGCACCGCGACTTCAAGCCGCACAACGTGCTGCTCGGGCCGGACGGCCCGCGGGTCATCGACTTCGGCGTGGCCCGCGCGCTGGACGGCGCGACGATCACGTCCAGCGGCATGATCGGCACCCCCGCGTACATGGCGCCCGAGCAGTTCTCCGGCGAGCGGGCCGGGCCGCCCGCCGACGTGTTCGCGTGGGCCGCGACGCTGGTCTTCGCCTCGTGCGGACGGCCGCCGTTCGGGGACGACACGCTGACCGCGGTGGTCGGCCGCATCGTGCGGGACGACCCCGACCTCGGCGAGCTGACCGGGCCGCTGCGCGACCTCGTGCTGCGCTGCCTGGCCAAGGACCCGGCGGCCCGCCCGCCGGCCCCGGAGGCGCTGCGCACCCTGCTCGGCGAGCAGGAGGTCCAGGCGACCGGCCCGATGCCCCCGGCGGCGCTGCACGCCGCCGCGGGCGGCGCGGTCACCGGAGGCGCCGCGGGCCCCGGCTGGGGACAGGGCGCGGGGCCGGGGCCGGGCGCGAGCCCAGGTGCAGGACCGGGTTCAGGTGCGGGTGCAGCACCGGGCGCGATGCAGGCGACGATGGTGAACGCGGCGGGCCCCTATCCGCCCTCCGCGTACGGGCCCGCGCCCGCGCGGCGCGTGTCCGGGGTCGTCGCGGTGTCGGCCGCCGTGATCGCGGTCGCGGTGGCCGCCGTGGTCGGGATCGTCGTGCTGAGCGACCGGGGCGGCGGTACCGGCGCGCAGCCGCCCCCGCCGGTGGCCACGCCGTCCGCCACCTCCTCGAAGCCGAAGCCGAAGGCCTCGCCCACGCGGTCCAAGACCAGGCGGCCGAAGCCGAAGCCCACGCGGAAGCCGCCGCCCACCGGGATCCCCGCCGCCTACAAGGGCACCTGGAAGGGGCGGCTGCGGCAGAGCGACGGCAAGATGCTGAACGTGATCCTCACCCTGCCCGCCGGCCGGGGCCCGGGCCGGATCAGGTACCCCGACCAGGGCTGCGGCGGGGTCGAGAGCTTCGCCGGGCACGCGGGCGGCACGCTGACGCTGCGCGAGCGGATCACCGACCGTCCCGACAAGTGCGTCGACTCCGGGACGGTCACGGTGACCCGCAAGGGCCCCCGCACGATCCTGTTCAACTACACCGGCACCGAGAAGGGCCGCACCTGGGGGGTGTCCGGCACGATGACCCGCTCCTGAGCCGGTGGGGCGGCCGGGCGCCGGTCAGTCGAACACGATGACCGAGCGGGCGACGGCGCCCGAGCGGACGTGGGCGACGGCCTCGTTGACGGCCTCGAGCGGGACCCGCTCGCTGACCAGTCCCTCCAGGTTGAGCCGTCCGCGCCGGTACAGGTCGACCAGCAGCGGGAGGTCGCGGGCGGGCGTGGCGTCGCCGCCCTGGGTGCCCATCAGCCGCCGGGAGCCGAAGAGCTGGCCGGGCGGGATCTCCAGGTCCTTCCCGGCGGCGGGGCTGCCCACCATCACCGTGGTGCCGCCCGGCTGGGTCGCGGCGAACGTCCTGGCCAGCACCTCGGGCACGCCGGTGACGTCGAAGGCGTAGTCGGCGCCGCCGCGGACGATCTCGCCGACCTGCTTGGGCAGGTCGTCGGACAGGACGGTGTGGGTGGCGCCGAACCGGGCCGCCATCTCCAGCTTCCCGGGCGCCACGTCGGCGGCGATGATCGTGGTGGCGCCGGCCAGCACCGCGCCCTGGACCACGTTCAGCCCGACCCCGCCGCAGCCGACCACCAGCACGCTGGACCCGGCCTCGACCCGGGCGGTGTTGAGCACCGCGCCGACGCCGGTGACCACGCCGCACGCGGTGAGCGCGAGCAGGTCGAGCGGGGCGTCCGGGCTCACCTTGACGCACATCGCCTCGCCGACCACGGCCTTCTCGGCGAACGCGCCGATCCCGATGTAGGGCCGGACGACCTCGCCGCCGCTGCTCAGCCGGGTGCCGCCGTCCGCCATCAGGCCCATGATCGCGGTCATCCGGGCCTTGCCGCTGCACAGGAACGCCCGGCCGCGCGAGCAGTTGCGGCACCGGCCGCACGGCCCGTTCATCGCGATGATCACATGGTCGCCGGGCCGGACCGAGGTCACCCCGGGCCCGGTGGCCTCGACCACGCCCGCGCTCTCGTGGCCGAGCACGCAGGGCAGGTGCGACACGACGGGGCTCCTGCCGTCGATGGCCTTGAGGTCGGAGCCGCAGACGCCGGACGCCGCGATCTTCACCAGCACCTCGCCGGACTGGGGCGCGCCGACCTCCACCTCGGCGATCTGGAGGGGGGCGCCGTACTCCCGCAGCAGCGCCGCGCGCATCACCGTGCTCGTCACTTCGTGGCTCACTTTCGTACAGGAGGCCAGGTAGACCCGTTGACAGGCTCTCCCCGGCGAACTTACCCTCCGGACCAAGCGAGCGCTAGGTCACATCATGTGCCGTCGCCTCGAACGTGCCCGTCAATGTGCCTGGAGGCGCCATGAAGACGTCCACGATGCTGCGGACCGCCGCCCTCGCGGCGGTCGCCACCGTGCTGGGGGCCTGCGCCACCGGCAACGAGGCGTCGGGCGGTGCCGGGACGGCCGGGGTGACCGGCGACTCCATCAAGATCGGCGGGGTGCTCACCGAGACCAGCGCGACCGGCTACTCCACCGGCGGCGCCGAGCTCGGCGCCAAGGCCCGCTTCGACCGGGCCAACGCCGAGGGCGGCGTGCACGGCCGCAAGATCGAGTTCGTCGGCGCCGAGGACGACGGGATGACGCCCGACAAGGGCGCCGCGGCGACCCGGAAGCTGGTGCAGAAGGAGAAGGTCTTCGCGCTCGTGCCGGTCAGCGCGCCGCAGTTCGGCGGCGCCGAGTTCCTGGAGCAGCAGAAGGTGCCGTGGATCGGCTGGGCCACCGGTCCGTTCTGGTGCGGCAAGCAGAGCGCGTTCGGGTTCAACGGCTGCCTGGCCCCCCAGCCGGGCCAGAAGACCCAGACCTGGTGGGGCCACCAGGTCGCCGCGCAGCTCGGCGGGGCCGAGGGCAGGACCGTCTGGATCCAGGCCACCGACTCCACCGCGAGCAAGTACGCCATCTCCACCATGTCCAAGTCGTTCACCGCCGCCGGCTTCGGCATGGCCGGCACCTCGGCCGCGCTGCCCGCGCAGGCGCCCCCGCAGGACTGGTCCCCGTACGTCAACAAGATCATGAAGAGCGGGCCCGGCGGGAGGGCGCCCGACGTGCTGGTCTCGGTGATGGCCGGCGGCAAGTTCAACTCCGGGCTGTACTCGGCGCTGAAGAAGGCCGGCTTCAAGGGCCTGATCACCGACGCGACCTCCTACGACCCGCACGTCCTGCGCGACCCGCAGACCACCGCGGCGCTGGACGGGGTGTTCGCCGCCCCGCAGTTCGAGCCGTACGAGTCCGACATTCCCGAGGTCGCGCAGATGAAGGCCGACTTGGAGAAGGCGGGCGGTGCGGGTGCCGTGCTCGACCTGCACGCCGCCACCGGCTACTGGTCCGCGGAGGTCTTCCTCAAGATGGCGGAGAAGGCGGGCAAGGACCTCACCCGCGAGGCGTTCATGAAGGCCGCCGAGGCGTTCAGCTACCAGAACAAGGGCTTCGGCCGCATCGAGTTCCCGGCCGCCAAGACCGCCTCCAACGGCTGCGGCGCGCTGGTCAAGCTGGAGGGCGGCGCGTTCAAGGTCGCCCAGCACCTCAAGTGCTTTGACAACACCGTCCTCTAGCGGTACCCGGCGCACCTGGAGGTGACCCGTGACCGAACTCCTCGGTTACGTCCTGAGCGGGCTGGTGACCGGCGCGGTCTTCGCGCTGATGGCGTCCGGGCTGACGCTGTCGTACTCGGCCACCGGAGTGTTCAACTTCGCGCACGGCGCCGTCGGGTTCCTGACCGCGCTGATCTTCTTCGAGCTGACCGCGGGCCTCGGCTGGCCGGTGTGGGTGAGCGGGCCGGTCGCGATCGTCCTGGTCGCGCCGCTGCTCGGCTACCTGCTGCACCGGCTGATGTTCCGGGGACTGGCCGCGGCGGGGGAGACCGCGCAGATCGTGGCGACGATCGGCCTGACGATCGCGCTGCCGGCGCTCGGGCTGTGGGCTGTGGACGTGCTGGTCGAGACGTTCGGCGCGGATCTGCCGAAGGTCACCGAGGGCGCGTCGGCGCGCGGGCTCGGGCCGCGGCCGGTGCACACCTGGCATCCGTTCGGCGGGGTGGGCATCGACTCCGACCAGGTGACCACGTTCGCGCTCGCGGTGCTGGCGGCGGGGACGCTGTGGGCGGTCATGCGGCACACCCCGCTCGGCCTGCGGATGCGCGCGACCGTCGACCGGCGCGGGCTGGCCGCGCTGCGCGGGGTGGACGCCGACGCGGCCTCGGCGCAGGCGTGGATCCTGAGCTCCACGCTGGCGGGGCTGGCCGGGGTGCTGGCGGTGCCCGCGCTCGGCCTGGACTCCAACGCGTTCACCGTGCTGCTGTTCGCCTCGGCGACGGCGGCGGTGTTCGGACGGTTGCAGTCGATCCCGGTGACGTTCGCGGCGGGCCTGGCGCTCGGCGTCGTGCAGAACCTGGTCGCCGGCTACGCCGACTTCGCCGAGAAGGTCACCGGATTCCGCACCGCGGTCCCGGCGATCCTGCTGCTCGGCGGGCTGCTGGTGCTGGGCCGGGCCCGGGGGCGGACGGCCGGGTCCATCGCCGAGGACGCACCGCCGCCCGACTACCTCGCCGACCTGCCGCGCTGGCGGCGCGCGCTGCCGTGGAGCCTGTCGGTCGCGGCGCTGCTGGTGTGGACGTTCGCGCTGGGCGACGACTACTGGGTGGGGCTGGTCGCGCAGGGGCTGGTGCTGGCGCTGATCTTCTGCTCGTTCGTCGTGGTGACCGGCATCGGCGGGATGGTGAACCTGGCGCAGGCGTCGTTCGCGGCCCTGGCCGCGCTGTCGGCCGGGCTGGCGTTCAGCAAGGGGCTGCCCTTCCCGCTCGCGGTGCTGATCGGGGTGCTGGCGGCCGTCGCGGCCGGGATCCTGGTGGCGCTGCCCGCGCTGCGCCTGGGCGGCCGGGTGCTGGCGCTGGCGACGCTGGCGCTGGCGCTGCTGGCCGACCAGGTGCTGTTCCAGATCGACGCGTTCAGCAACGGGACCGTCGGCTGGAAGCTCCCCGCGTTCTCCCTCGGCTTCGCCGACACCAACGACCCGCGCGTCCGGGTGGTCCTCCTCCTGGCCGTCATCGGCCTGGTCGCGCTCCTGATCCGCAACCTGGAACGCTCCGCGTCCGGACGCGCCATCCTCGCCGTCCGCTCCGCGCCCGCCGCCGCGCAGTCGATCGGCATCTCCGGCACCCGCGCGAAGATCACGCTGTTCGCGCTGGCGTCCGGGATCGCCGGGCTCGGCGGCGTGCTGTACGCGACGTTCAACGGGCAGATCACCGCGACCGACCTGCCCGCGCTGACTGGGTTCGTCTGGCTGGCCGTGGTGGTGCTCCAGGGCGTGCGGCGGATCGGCGGGGCGGTGCTGGGCGGGCTGATCATGGCGCTGTCCCCGGAGGTGCTGTCCAAGATCACCGATTCGCAGTACGTGGGGCTGATCCTCTTCGGGCTGGGCGGGATGGTCCTCGCCCGGCACCCGGACGGGATCCTCGCCCAGTTCGCCGAGCGCCGCTACCGGCGCCGCAAGAGGCAGGAACGGCTCACCGAGGCGAAGGCCGTCGCCGTCGCCGTCGCCCGCAGTGGGACGGGACCGGCCCCCGCCGCCGAGCCGGTCCCGGCCGGGACCGGCGGCGCCGCCGGTCCCGTGCTGCGGCTCGAGGGCGTCGTGGCCGGCTACGGCGACGCGACCGTGCTCCGCGGCGTCGACCTGGAGGTCCCGGCGGGGAAGGTCGTCGCGCTGCTCGGCGCGAACGGCGTGGGCAAGTCCACCGCGTGCGCGGTGGCGGGCGGGATGCTGGCCCCGACTGCCGGGCGCGTCCTGCTGGACGGGACCGACGTCACCGCCTGGCCCGCCCACCGCAGGGCCCGCCAGGGCGTCTACCTCGCGCCCGAGGGACGCGGGGTGTTCCCGGCGCTGACCGTCGAGGAGAACCTCACGGTCTGGCTGCCGTCCGCCGCCGACCGGGCGCGGGTGTACGAGCGGCTGCCGAAGCTCGCCGGACGTCGCACGGTCGCCGCGGGCGCGCTGTCGGGCGGCGAGCAGCAGATCCTGGCGCTGGCCCCGGCGCTGGTCCGGCCGCCCCGGGTGCTGGTCGCCGACGAGCCGTCGCTCGGGCTGGCGCCGCTGGTGGTCGAGCAGGTCTTCGAGCTGTTCGGCGAGCTGCGCGACCGCGGCGTCGCGCTGCTGGTGGTGGAGGAGAAGGCGAGCGAGGTCCTCGCGCTGGCCGACACCGTCGCGTTCATGCGGCTCGGCCGGATCTCCTGGGCGGGCGACCGCGCGGAGGTCGACGAGGACCGGCTGACCGCGGCCTACCTCGGGATCGGGACGGCGGGCGGCGGGCGGCCCCTCGCCCCGGAGGGCGCGGGCGGGATGGAGGGAGACCGGTGATCGGAATCGAGGACGTCAGCGTCCGGTTCGGCGGCGTGCACGCACTCAGCGGGGTGAGCTTCACGGTCGCGGAGGGCCAGACCTGCGGGGTGATCGGGCCGAACGGGGCCGGCAAGACCACCCTGTTCGACGTGGTGACCGGGCTGCGCCGGCCCACGTCTGGCGCGGTGCGGCTGCGCGGCGAGGACGTGACGTCGACCGGGGCGGTGCAGCGGTCCCGGCTGGGGGTGCGGCGGACGTTCCAGCGGCCCCAGGTGTTCGGACGGCTGACCGTCCTGGACAACGTGCTCGCCGCCGTCGAGTGGCGCGGCGGGGGCGGCGGGCTGGCCGCCGACCTCGTCGGCCGGCGTGCCCGCCGCCGCCTGGAGGGCGAGCGCCGCGACCGCGCCGCCGAGGTGCTGGAGCGGTGCGGCATCGGCGCCCTGGCCTCCGACTACGCCGCCGACCTGCCCATCGGGCAGCGGCGGATGGTGGAGCTGGCCCGCGCCATCGCCGACGACCCCTCGGTCCTGCTCCTGGACGAGCCCACCTCCGGGCTCGACGCCGACCAGGCCGCGCTCTTCGCCGCCGTCATCGGCGCCCTCGACGCCACCGTCCTGCTGGTCGAGCACGATGTGGGCTTCGTCATGGCGGCCTGCGAACGGATCGTCGTGCTGGATCTCGGCACGGTCATCGCCGACGGCGACCCGGCCGGGATCCGGGCGGACGCCGCGGTCCGCGCGGCCTATCTCGGCTGAGGCCGCCGAACGGGCGAAAGGTGCGCTACGGTCACCGCTCATGCGCGAAGACGAGGAGCCGGGCGGGACGGGGGAGGGCGCCGCGAGGGGCCGGACGAATCCCTACCCCCTCCCCGGGCAGGACTGGGACCGGCCGGACGATTCCGGCAAGTCCCGGCCGCCGGGGTCGGGCTCCTCCTCCGGAGCGTCCGATTCCGCCCCGCCGTCCGGCTTCGCCCAGTCGTCCGGCTTCGCCAAGCCGCCCGACTTCAAAAAGGTGCCCGCCTTCCCCGGGCGTGCCCCCGAGGACGACGCGCCCTCCTCGTCCGCGCGCGTCCTCCTCGACGGCGGGACGCGCCGCCGCCGCCGGGGCCCGGCCGTGTACGTCCCGTTCGCGTTCGTGCTGCTGGTCGTGCTGGTGGTGGCCGGGCGGCAGCTCGCCGGTTTCTTCGCCGACTCCGGCGACGTCGCCGGGAACCTGCGGCACGACGTCCCGACCGCCGCGCCGAAGCCCCAGCCGCCCGAGCCGGTCAGCACCGTCCCGCCGCGGGTGAAGGGCTGGAAGGCGGTGAGCAGCGGGAAGTACGGGCTCACCTACGACGTCCCGGGATCGTGGCGGGTCAAGAGCCCCGACCTGCTCATCGGGTTCGAGGACGCGGGCGGCAAGCCGACGGCGGCGATGAGCGCCACCGCCGTGTTCCGCGAGGGGTACTGCGGCGAGCCCGCCGAGCGGGCCGCCTCCGGCTTCAACCAGTACGTCGACGGCGTGCCCGCCCAGGTGGCCGGGCACGCGGCCCGCACGTGGGCGGCGGGCGCCTACGCGCGCGAGGGCGCCCTGGCGCCCGCGGTGTCGCTGGCGCCCGCCGAGACCGTGCGGGTGGGCCGGGTCAACGCCGTGCACGTCCGCGCGGACGTGCTGGTCAAGGCGCCCGGCGGATGCGTCCCGCCGCGCGCGGTGGTGCACGCCCTCGCGGTCCCGGCGACGGGGACCGCCGCCGGCAAGACCACCGTGTTCGTCCTGTTCTCCGATCAGGGCGTCGGGGACGCGGCGTCCCCGCGCGACCTGAAGAGGATCGTCGGCAGCGTCCGCCCGAGCTGACCGCCGTCCCGCGGTCCTCGTCCGGACAGATTCGCGAATCGGTGAAATTCTCTGGCGTACCCGGTGACCGGACCCATACTTGGAGGCACGGGGGCAGTGCCGGGTACGGGTGAGAGGCGAGACGATGGACCGTGCGTGGCGGCCCCAGGACGAGCTGCCCGAGGAGGCGACGGCGTTCGTCGGGCGGACCCGCGAGCTCGGTGCGGTGCGCGCCGCGTTCGAGCGGGCGCGGCTGGTCACGCTGACCGGCCCCGGCGGGGTGGGCAAGACCCGCATCGCGATGCGGTCCGCGCGCGAGCTGGCGGGCGATCACCCCGACGGCGTGTGCATGGTCGAGCTGTCCGGGGTGCGGGACGGCGCGCTCCTCGCCGACACGGTCGCGATGTCGATGGGCATGCGCGACTCGATGGCGGTCCCCACCATCGACCTGCTGGTCGAGTGCCTGCGCGCGCGGCGCTGCCTGCTGATCCTGGACACCTGCGAGCACCTGGTGGCCGACTGCGCCGCGTTCGCCATGACGGTGCTGCGCGCCTGCCCGGGCGTGCGGGTGCTGGTGACCAGCAGGCAGCCGCTCGACCTGCCGGGCGAGCAGGTGCTGGCGGTGCCGCCGCTGGAGGTGACCCGGTCGGGCGGCGAGGCGGTCGAGCTGTTCGCCGCTCGCGCCCGCGACGCGCTGCCCGGGTTCACCCTCACCGCCGCCAACCGCGACGTGGTCGTGCTGCTGTGCGGCCGGCTCGACGGGATCCCGCTCGCGATCGAGCTGGCGGCGGTGCGGCTGCGGACGCTGTCGCTGGAAGGGCTGCTGAAGCGGCTCGACGACCGGTTCTGGCTGCTCGGCGACGGGCCGTCCGAGACCGTCCGGCACCAGACCCTGCGCACCGCGATCGGCTGGAGCCACGAGCTGTGCACCCCGCCCGAGCGGCTGCTGTGGGCGCGGCTCTCGGTGTTCGCGGGCGGCTTCGACCGGGCCATGGCCGAGGAGGTCTGCGCCGACTCGCGGCTGGACCGGGAGGCGGTGGCCGAGTGCCTGGCCGGGCTCGCCGGCAAGTCGATCGTGCAGCGCGCCGCCGACGGCCGCCACCTCATGCTCGACACACTCCGCGAGTACGGCGCGGCGTGGCTGAAGGAGGTGGAGCCCGTCCAGCCGCTGCGCGCCCGGCACCGCGACTGCCTGGCGCGGCTGGCCGGGCGGGCCGCCGCGGCCTGGCTGACCGACGACCAGGACCGGTGGCTGCGGCGGCTGGACGCCGAGCGCGACAACGTCCGGGCGGCGCTGGAGTTCTGCTTCACCGTCCCGGGCGAGGAACGAGCCGGGCTGCGGCTCGCGGCCTCGCTGTGGAGCGGCTGGCTGTGCCGGTCGCGCTTCACCGAGGGGCGCTACTGGCTGGACCGGGGGCTCGCCGCGGTCACCGGCCCGTTCCCCGAACGGGCCGACGCGCTCTGGCGCAGCGCCTACCTGCGCACCAACCAGGGCGAGTCGCCGCGGGCGATGCCGCTGGCCGACGAGGCGCTCAGGCTCGCCGGACGGCGCGGCGACGACATCGGCTGCGGGCGGGCGCTGCGCACCCTCGGCACCGCCGCCACGTTCATGGGCGACGCCGGGCGGGCCGGGCGGTGCTTCGATGAGGCGCTCGGCATCCTGCTGGTCCGCGGCCCGCGCGAGGACCTGATCATGCTCCGGATGCTGCGCGGCTTCCACCGGGCCAAGTCCGGCGCGTCCGAGGCCGCGCTGGCCGAGTGCGACGAGGCGCTGCGGCTGCTGGAGGACGCGCCGGCCGAGGTCTGGGCCCGTTCCTGGATCGCCTACGTCAAGGCGCTCGCGCACTGGTTCCTCGATGACGTCGACGGGTGCGCGCGGGAGCTGCGGACCGTCCTGGCCGGGTTCCGGCGGGTCCAGGACCTGGTGGGACTGACCAACGGGTTCGAGCTGCTCGGCTGGGTCTACGCGCGGCAGCGCCGCTACGCCGACGGCGCGGTCCTGCTCGGCGCGGCGGCCCGGTTCCCCGCCCAGGTCGGGGTGCCGAGGCTCGGCGACCCGGCGCTGGAGGACCTGCACCGCGAGCTGGAGGGGCGGGCGCGCGAGGCCCTCGGTCCCGACCGCTTCGCCGAGCACTTCGAGCGGGGCATGGCGCTGACGGTCGACGAGACCGTCGGCTTCGCCCGCGACGATCCGCGCGCCCCCTGACCCCGCCGTCGGCCGCGTCCCGTCCGGCCTTCTAGAATCATGTTCGGACATGGTGCGGCTGGGGAGGCTGGATGAGCGGGGCGGAAGCGGCGATGCAGCGCGCGATGGTGGCGCGGGAGCCGCACGCGATGGACGAGGACCAGGTGGCGGTGCTCGCGGGCCTCGCGGCCAGGGTCCGCGAGCTGATCGAGGCCGTGGTCCTCACCGGGGCCCCGAAGGAGGAGGTCGCCGACGTCTCCGCCGAGGTCGCGCTGCTCACCGCCCGGCTGTCGGCCGTCCGCCGGGACGCGCCGCCGATCGCCGAGCTCGGCGCCAACGGCCTGGTCAGGCAGCTCGCCGGCCCGGTCGGCGGCCCCCTCAACCCGGTCGCGCCGCCGGTCGACATCCAGATCCTGCCCGACGGCACCGCCCGCGCCGAGTTCACGCTGAGCGCCGTCTACGAGGGCCCGCCGTCCTTCGTCCACGGCGGCGTGTCGGCGCTGGTGCTCGACCAGGTCCTCGGCGTCGCCGCGGCGGCGAACGGGACGCCCGGGATGACCGCGACGCTCGAGCTGCGCTACCGCCGCCCCACCCCGTACGGCGCCCGGCTCACCGTCGAGGCCAAGGCCGTCCGGGCCGAGGGCCGCAAGACCTTCGTGGACGGGCGCGTCATCGGGCCCGACGGCCGCACCACGGTCGAGGCCACCGCGATGTTCGTCATCCCCGCCGGCTGAACCGGAGCCGCCAGCGAGACGAGTGGACCCGTCAAGTGAACAGTCGCCGGGTGCTGAGGTCTGCCGGGGCGCCCTCACCGACGACGGCCCCTACGTGTTTCCAGACTGCTCCGGACAGGGCGCCGGATGCGCGCCGCTATGGTCGACACAGGGGGCATCGGCCAAGGGGGAAAGATGGGCTTGGAGCGGCCCAGGGCGCGCTATCGCCAGGTCGCGGACGATCTGCGCGCGGCGATCGTCCGCGGTGAGTTCGGCCCCGGAGACGCCCTGCCCAGCCAGCCCGAACTGGCACGCAGGCACGGGCTGAACCAGACCTCGATCAATCGTGCGATCACGCTGCTGGAGGCCGAGGGACTGATCCGGACCGAGCACGGGCGCGGATCATTCGTCCTTGAGAAGGCGATGGTCAAGCGCGTCCGGCGCATCCCCGCGCGAGGCGATGGTGCGGGCAGCAGCTTCGCCGAGGAGATGAGGAGCGCCGGCCTCAGCCCGCGCACCGAGCTGGTCCAGGTGGAGGCCGTCGGCGCGACGGAAGGCGTCGCCGGGCTGCTCGGCGTCCCGGCCGGTGAACAGGTGCTGGTCCGCAGGCGGCACATGTTCGCCGACGAGCGTCCGGTGCAGATGGCGGCGTCCTACATTCCACTGTCCAAGGCGGGCAGCGTCGATCTCGCCCTGCCCGACACCGGCCCTGCGGGGATCTATCGGCGGCTCGCGGAGCGCGGCCACCAGGTGGTCCGTTTCGTGGAGGAGACCGAGGCGCGGCGCCCGCTCACCGAGGAGATGGACTTTCTGCGCATCAGCCGCGCCCAGTACGTGCTCGAGGTGCAGCGGCTCGCCCTGGGCGAGGGTGACGAGCCGCTGGAGGTCGCGCTCAACGTGTTCCCGAGCCATCTGTGGAGGCTGTCGTACGAGTGGGCGGCGGGCGATGAGGGCTGAGCCGCCGTTGCACTCGGTGAGTGTCACCGGGGTCGTGGTGCGGACGGACGGACGTGTCCTGGCCATCAGGCGTTCGGACGACGGCCGATGGGTGCCGCCGGGCGGGGTGCTCGAGCTCGACGAGCGGCCGGAGGTGGGGGTCGTTCGTGAGGTGCTGGAGGAGACGGGTGTCACGGTCGCGTCCGAGGTGCTCACCGGTGTCTACAAGAACATGGTGCTGGGCGTGGTGACGCTGGCCTTCCGCTGCCGTGTGGTCGAGGGCGGCGGGCATGCGACCCCGGAGGCCGCGGAGGTCGCCTGGCTCACGGTGGACGAGGCGGTGGAGCGGATGCCGGAAGCGCGGGGCGTGCGGGTCGTGGACGCCTTCGCGGGCGGGCCGTTCGTGCGGGTGCACGACGGCGATCGGCTGCTCTGAGGCGGCGCGTCAGGTGAAGTGCTGGCCGGCGTTGACGTCGATGGTGGCGCCGGTCGTGGCCTTGGCGTGGTCGGAGGCCAGGTGGATCACCGCGCGGGCCACGTCCTCCTCGGTGGCGATGCGGCGGAGGGCCATGGCGCCGACGTCGCGGGCGAGGACGTCCTCGTAGGGGACGCCTTCGGCGGCGGCCCGGGTGCGCATCCAGTCCTCCAGGACGTCGCTGGCGATCCAGCCCGGGGCGACGCAGTTGACGCGCACGCCGGACGGGCCGAGCTCGTCGGCGAGGCAGTGCGAGAGCAGGTGCACGCCGGCCTTGCCCGCGGCGTAGTCGCTGCGGCCCGCGTAGCCGGCGCGGCTCGACATCGAGGTCAGGTTGACGATCGAGCCGCCCCCCGCGGCCACCATGTGCGGCGCGAAGTGGCGGCACGACAGCAGGGTGCCGAAGGTGGCGGTCTCGACGGTCCGGCGCCACTGCTCCAGGTAGGCGGCGTCCATGTCCAGGACGTTCCTGCGGTGGGTGCCGGGGAACGCGGCGTTGACGAGCACGTCGACGCGGCCGAAGCGGTCGATGACGGCGGCGGCGAGGTCGCGCACCTGGTCGGGGTCGGAGACGTCGGTCGGGACGGGCAGCGCGGCGCGGTTCTCGGCCCGTACCCGGCCCGCGGTGTCGTCCAGGGTGGCGGCGCTGCGGGCGGCGACGGCCACGTCGGCGCCCTCGCGGGCCATGAGGACGGCGAGCGTGCGGCCGAGGCCGGGGCCCGCGCCGGTGATGACCGCGACCTTGCCCTTCAGCATCATGGGCGCTAGCGTACCAAGCGGTCGCTAGGTTGGTTATCTTCGGAGGTCGTGTGGATCTCACCTTCTCCCCGCGCCGGGAGGCGTTCCGTGCCGAGGTGCGCGGGTGGCTCGCCGCGAACGCGCCCGGCCCGCTGCCCTCGATGGACACCGCCGAGGGCTTCGACCGGCACCGGGACTGGGAACGGGCCCTCGCCGCGGCCCGGCTGTCGGCGGTGTCGTGGCCCGAGGAGCACGGCGGGCGCGGCGCCGACCTGATCGACTGGCTGATCTTCGAGGAGGAGTACTGGGCCGCGGGTGCGCCCGGACGGGTGAGCCAGAACGGGATCTTCCTCCTCGCGCCGACGCTGATGGCCTACGGCACCGATGGGCAGAAGGCCCGGCACCTGCCCCGGATGGCCCGCGCGGACGACGTCTGGGCGCAGGCGTGGTCGGAGCCCGAGGCCGGCAGCGACCTCGCGGCCCTGCGCGCGACCGCGACCCCCGACGGCGACGGCTGGCGGCTGAACGGGCAGAAGACCTGGAGCTCCCGGGCCGTGTACGCCGACTGGTGCTTCGGCCTGTTCCGCACCGATCCCGAGTCCGAACGGCACCGCGGCCTCACCTACTTCATGCTCCCGCTGGACAGCGCGGGCGTCACCGTCCGGCCGATCGCGCAGCTCGACGGCGAGCACGGCTTCGCCGAGATCTTCTTCGACGACGTCCGCGTGCCCGCGGACGGCGTGCTCGGCGGCGTCGGACAGGGCTGGAAGGTCGCGATGGCCACCACCAGCTCCGAGCGCGGCCTGACGCTGCGCAGCCCGGGACGGTTCATGGCCACGGCCGACCGCCTGCTGGAGCTGGCCCGCGGCAGCGGCGACCAGACCCTGCGGGACGCGGCCGTCCAGGCGTGGACCGACAGCGAGGCCTACCGGCTGCACACCTTCGCCGCCGCCGCCCGCCTGGCCGAGGGCGCCCAGCTCGGCGCCGGGTCCAGCCTGATGAAGGTCTTCTGGTCCGAACTGGACCTGCGCATGCACGAGCTGGCCCTGGAGCTCCTCGGCCCCCGCGCGCCCGCGTCCGGGCCGTGGCTGGACGGGTTCCTGTTCGCGCTCGCCGGGCCCATCTACGCGGGGACGAACGAGATCCAGCGCAACATCATCGCCGAACGCGTCCTGGGGCTGCCACGATGAGGTTCTCCTTCACCGAAGACCAGCGGCTGCTGGCCGAGGCCGTCCGCGAGGTGCTCGGCAAGTCCTGCCCGCCCGAGAGCGTCCGGGCCGCCGGCGACGGGTCGGCCCGTCCCGGACCGGCGTGGCGGGCGCTCGCCGACATCGGGCTGCTCGGCGCGCACGTCGCGGAGCAGCACGGCGGGCTCGGCCTGACCCCGCTCGACACCGTCCTGGCCTACGAGGAGACCGGCTGGTCCGCGGTGCCCGGCCCGCTGGTCGAGACGGCGGTCGTCGGGCCGCTGTCGGTCCCGTCCGGGCGGCTGGCGTCGATCGCGGACGGGACGCTGGTGGTGTCGGCGCGTCCCGCGGACACCCCCTACCTCCCGGACGCCGACCTCGCCGACGTGATCGTGGCGGGCTCGACCGCCGTCCCGAAGGAGGACGTCACGCTGACCGCCCACGGCTCCGTGGACGCGACGCGGCGGCTGTTCACCGACGGCCTGACCGCCACCGCCGACGCGCCCGCCGCGTTCGACCGGGCCGCGGTCGCCACCGCCGCCCAGCTCCTCGGGCTCGGCCGGCGGCTGCGGGACGAGACCGTCGGATACGCCGGGCAGCGGCGCCAGTTCGGCACGGTCATCGGCTCGTTCCAGGCGGTCAAGCACCAGCTCGCCGATGTGGCGATCGGCCTGGAGTTCGCCGCGCCGCTCGTCCACCGCGCCGCCTACTCCCTCGCGCACGAGGCGCCGTCGGCGTCCCGGGACGTGTCGGCCGCCAAGAACGCGGCGGGACGCGCCGCGCACCGCGCCGCCCGCACCGCACTCCAGGTGCACGGCGCGATCGGGTACACGGGCGAGCTCGACCTCCAGCTCTGGCTCAACCGGGTGTTCGCGCTGCGCGCGGCCTGGGGCGGCGACGGGTTCCACCGGGCCCGGCTGAGGGCCGACCTGCTGGAGCGGACCCCGCTTCCCCGCCTGCCCTGAGGAGGACCGGATGAGCATCACCCTCGCCAGCGACGTGGGCGGGACCTTCACCGACGTGGTCCTCACCGGTGCCGACGGCCGGGTCCGGGTCGCCAAGACGCTCACCACCCCGGGCGACCCGACCGACGGGCTGCTGCGCGGCGTCGAGCAGGTCCTGGCCGAGTCCGGGACGGCGCCGGGCGACGTCGGGCGGTTCGTGCACGCCACCACCCTCGCCACCAACGTGATCCTGGAACGCACCGGCGTCCCCGTCGCGTTCGTCACCACCGAGGGGTTCGGGTCGATGCTCGCGCTCGGGCGGCGGGCCCGGGTGGAGGAGGAGCGGTACGACCTGGCCTACGAGCAGCCCGACCCGCCCGTCCCGCCCGGCCACTGCTTCACCGTGCCCGGACGGATCGCCGCCGACGGCACGGTGCTGCGCCCGCTGGACGAGGAGGCCGCCGGCCGGGTCGCGGACGGGATCGCCGCGCTCGGCGTTTCCGCCGTCGCGATCTGCCTGCTGCACTCCTACGCCAACGCCGAGCACGAGGACCGCCTCGCCGGGATCGTCGCGGCCCGGCTCCCGTCAGGCGTCCCGGTGGTGACCTCGTCGTCGGTGTGGCCCGAGCTCGGCGAGTACGAGCGGGCCACCACCACGCTGATGTCGGCCTACGTCGGCCCGGTCATGGCCGCCTACCTGCGCCGGCTCGGCGAGCGGCTGCGCGGCCTCGGTGTGACCGCGCCGGTGCACGTGATGGAGTCGGCCGGCGGCGTGCTGCCCGCCGAGCTGGCCGCGTCCCGCGCCGTCTACACCATCGAGTCGGGTCCGGCCGCCGGGGTGATCGCCGCCGCCCGGCAGGGCGAGCGGCGCGGGCTGGCCGACCTGATCTCCTTCGACATGGGCGGCACCACCGCCAAGGCCGGGCTGGTCCGCGGCGGCCGGCCGGGGATCACGCACGAGTTCCAGGTCGGCGGCAAGGGCAGCTTCGGCGGGCGCCGCCCCGGCACCGGGGTGCCGATCAAGGTGCCCGCGATCGACCTGGCCGAGGTCGGTGCCGGCGGCGGCTCCATCGCCTGGGTGGACGCGGGGACGCTCCGCCTCGGGCCGCGCTCGGCGGGCGCCGACCCCGGACCCGCCTGCTACGGGCGCGGCGGAGAGCTCCCGACCGTCACCGACGCCGACCTCGTGCTCGGCTACCTCGCCCCGGACGGCTTCGGCGAGTTCCGGCTGTCGGCGGACCTGGCCCGCGCCGCGATCGAACGCCACGTCGCCGGGCCCCTCGGCGTCGGCGCGGTGGACGCGGCGGCGGCGATCCACGACATCGCCAACGCGCAGATGGGCGCGGCCGTGCACGTGGTGACCGTCCGGCGCGGCATCGACCCGCGCGGCTTCACCCTGGTCGCGCTCGGCGGTGCCGCGCCCACGCACGCCGCGCGGCTGGCCGAGCGGTTCGGCATCGCGCGGGTCCTGGTCCCGCCGCAGGCCGGGGTGGGGTCGGCGGTCGGGCTGCTGCACGCCGATCTCGCGATCGAGCGGGCCCGCACGTTCCTTGCCCCGGCTGCCGCGCTCGTGTCGTGCTCGGCCGCCCGCGACGCTCTCGGCGAGCTGACCCGGATGCTGGACGGCCTCGAACGCGCGGCGCTGGCCGACCTCGGGGTGGACGGCGGGGCGGTGACCACCCGGTCGGTCGGGGTGCGGTTCATCGGGCAGGCGCACGCGTTCACGGTCGACCTGCCCGCCGGGCCGGTCACCCCCGAGACGGTGCAGCGCGCCACCGGGGAGTTCTACAAGCGCTACCACGAGTCGTACGGCATCGACCTGCGCGACCCGGTGGAGTTCACCACCGCGCGCGTCCGCGTCGTCCTGCCGTCCTACGCGGACGCGCCCCGGGGACCCGGGCGCGCGCAGCCCGCCGGGCCGTCCGGGACGCGGCGGATGTGGCTGGACGGGGAGTTCCGCGACGTGCCGGTGCGGACCCGCGAGAGCTGCCCGGTGGGGGAGGACCTCGTCGGCCCGTGCGTCGTCACCGAACCGCAGTGCTCGCTGCTCATCCCGCCCGGCTGGCACGGCACCGTGGACGCCGAGGGCGCACTTCTCCTCGAAGGAGCGGCATGACCCGTCCGGCGGCCCCCGGCCCCCCTCCTGACCTGACCGCCGAGATCCTCCGCAACGCGCTGTGCGTGGCGGCGGAGGAGGCGAGCATCGTCGTCGTCCGGTCGGCGTACTCGACGTTCATCGTGGAGGGCGCCGACGCCGCCGCCGCGATCCTCGACGCGCGCGGCCGGCTGGTGGCGCACTCGCTGTCGACCGCGCTGATCCAGTGCACCAGCCTGCGCAGCGCCCTGCCGTACGTGCTCAGGGCGTACCCGCCCGAGACGATGGCGCCCGGCGACGTGTTCGTCCTCAACGACGTCTACCAGGGCGGCATCCACGCCAACGACCTGCTGGTCTTCCGCCCGGTGTTCCTGGGCGGCGCCCCCGCGTACTACACCGGGACGCTCATCCACGTCGCGGACCTGTCCGGCCTGTCTGCGGGCGGCATGGCCTCCGACGCGACCGACATCTTCCTGGAGGGCGTGCAGCTCCCGCCCGTCCGCATCGCCACCGCGGACGGGCTCGCCGGCGACCTCGTCCGGGTGCTGGCCGCCAACAGCCGCACGCCGGACAAGCTCGTCGGGGACCTGCGGGCGCTCATCGCCGGGACGAACGTGGCGGCGCGGCGGCTGGAGGAGATCGCCGAAGCCGACACCCCCGCCGGTCTCGCGGCCGGGATCGAGGACTACCTCGCCCACACCGAGCGGCGCATGCGCGCCGGCCTCGCCGCGCTCCCCGGGGGCACGCACGGCGGCGAGTACCGCCTGGACGACGGGCACCTCGTCCGCGTCGCGGTCACGGTGGACGGCTCGGGCGGCGTCGTGGTCGACTTCGCCGGCACCGACGAGCAGGTCCCGCTGCCGGTCAACTCGGGGTTCTCCCAGACGCACGGCGGCGTGATGTACGCGCTGCGCTGCTTCGTCGACCCGAGCCTGCCGATGAACGAGGGGTGCTTCACGCCCGTCGACGTCCGGATGCCGCCCGGCACCCTGGTGCACTGCACGCCCCCGTTCCCCGGCGGCGGCCGGTTCGGCACGGTCGCGGCGGCCGAGGAGGCCATCTTCGCCGCCCTCACCCGCGGCGGCGCCCACGATGAGGCGGGGGGTCGTCCCCCCTCGGGAGGGCATGACGAGGGGGTCTCGGGGGGTGCGGGGGGTCGTCCCCCCTCGGGAGCGCAGGGCGTGGCGGCGTCGGGGATCCTCCAGGCGTTCAGCATCAGCGGGGTGCGGCGGCCGTGGCTGCACATGTCGTTCGACCTCGGCGGGATGGGCGCCCGCGACGCCCGCGACGGGCCGGACGCGACCGGCGCGCTGTTCGGCGGCGGGCGCAACATCATCCCGCAGGCCGAGCCGATCGAGGCGCGGCTCCCGGTCCGGGTCGAGGAGGTCTCCCTGATCCCCGATTCGGGCGGGCGGGGACGGCGGCGCGGCGGGCTCGGCACCCGCACCGTGATCCGCATGCTGGAGGACGCGCGGGTCGACACCCGCGGCGACCGGCTGCTGCGGCCTCCGCCGGGCGCGGCCGGGGGCGGGCCCGGACGCGCCGGCGGCTACTACCGCGAACGGGCCGACGGCGTCCGCGAGCCGCTCGGCACCAAGGCGACCCGGCTGCCTCTCGCCGAGGGGGAGGCGCTGGTGGTCGAGACGTCCGGGGGCGGCGGCTACGGCCTCCCCGAGGAACGCGACCCCGAGGACGCGCGGCGCGACCGGGCGGACGGGAGGACCACGTGAAGTTCGGAGTTCCGCTCGGGCTCGTCCACCCGGGGATCTGGCGGGAGCTGGCGGTCGACGCCGACCGGCTCGGATTCGAGTCGGTGTGGCTGCCCGAGCACCTGGTGTTCGCGACCGACCTGTCCACCGCGACGTACCCGGGGACCGAGGAGCCGGGCATCCGGCCCGGGACGCCCCTGTTCGACGCGCCCGCCTACCTGTGCGCGCTCGCCGCCGTCACCGGGCGGGTCCGGCTCGGCACCGCCGTGTACCTGTTCGGGCTGCGGCACCCGTTCGTGGCCGCGCGCGCCTTCGCGACCCTGGACCACGTCTCCGGCGGGCGCGCCATCGCGGGCGTCGGGGCGGGCTGGTACGAGGGGGAGTGGCTCGCCGCCGGCGTCGACTTCGCCTCCCGGGGCCGCCGCCTCGACGAGGCGATCGCGGTCGCGCGGCGGCTGTGGACCGAGGAGGCGGTCGAGCACCACGGCGACCACTTCGACTTCCCCGAGGTCGCGTTCGAGCCCAAGCCGGTGCAGTCGCGCCTGCCGATCGTGGCCGGCGGCGAGTCCCGCGCGGCGCTGCGCCGGGCGGCGAGGCTGTGCGACGGCTGGATCAGCATGCCGCAGACGCTGGACCGGGTCCGCCCGCGGCTGGAGCTGCTGCGCGCCCTGCGGGAGGAGGCGGGCCGCGCGGACGAGCCGTTCGAGGTCACCGTGCACGCCTACGAGCTGTCCGGGCCGGACGAGGTCGCCGAGTGGGAGCGGCTCGGCGTGGACCGGCTGATCGTCCGGCCGTGGCGGCGCACCCGCGAGGCCGCCGGGCGCCTCGCCGCGTTCGCCGCCGAGTATGGCCTGGACGGCGCGGCCGTCCGGTGAACGGCCTTGACCTCTGCCGCCGCCGGTGCTCGCGCACCCCCTGAGCAGGCGGTCCGCGTCCCCGCGAGTCCGCCCGGGAATGATCGTTCGGCGCGGATCGGGGTAGGTCGTGGACCATGGCGGACGAACACGCACGGCCGGACGCGCCCGACCGACCCCCGGGCGGGCTGGAGGCAGCCGCGCCGCCGCCCCGTACCGACTTCGTCGTGTTCGGCGTCACGGCCGTGCTGATCCTGGCGTTCATCGTATGGGGCGGCGTCGCCACCGACTCGCTCGAGGACGTGTCCACCTCCATGCTGCGCGGCACCATGCACAACGCCGGGTGGGCGTTCGTGCTGGCCGCGTCCGGCTTCGTGGTCTTCGCGCTGTGGTTGGCCTTCAGCCGCTACGGGCGGATCACCCTCGGGACCGAGGGTGAGGAGCCGGAGTTCCGCACCGTCTCCTGGGTCGCGATGATGTTCAGCGCCGGGATGGGCATCGGGCTGATGTTCTACGGGGTGAACGAGCCGCTCGCCCACTTCGCCGACCCGCCGCCTGGCACCCACCCGGCCACCGCGCCGGCGCAGGAACGGGTCGGCACCGCGATGGCGACCACGCTCTTCCACTGGACGCTGCACCCGTGGTCGATCTACGCGGTGGTCGGCCTCGCCATCGCCTACAGCTGCTTCCGGCGCGGCCGGCGGCAGACGATCAGCGCGGTGTTCACCCCGCTCATCGGCGAGCGACACGCGCGCGGCGCGGTCGGGAAGGTCATCGACATCCTGGCCATCTTCGCCACCCTGTTCGGCTCGGCCGCCTCGCTCGGCCTCGGCGCGCTCCAGATCGGCAGCGGCGTCGAGGAGGTCGGCTGGCTGTCGGGGGTCAGCACCGGCCTGCTGGTGACGGTCATCGCGGTGCTGACGGCCGCCTTCGTCGCCTCGGCCGTCTCGGGCATCGACCGTGGCATCCAGTGGCTGTCCAACATCAACATGGTGCTGGCCCTGTTACTGCTGCTGTTCGTCTTCGTGCTCGGCCCGACCGTCCAGATCCTGGACCTGCTGCCCACCTCCATTGGCTCCTTCATCGGTGAGCTGCCTCAGATGGTCGCGCGCACCGAGGCCACCGCGGGCGCCAACATCGACGCCTGGCTGGCGCAGTGGACCGTCTTCTACTGGGCCTGGTGGATCTCCTGGAGCCCCTTCGTCGGGATGTTCATCGCCCGGATCAGCCGTGGCCGGACCATCCGGCAGTTCGTCGGCGGCGTGATCCTGGTGCCGAGCGCCGTCAGCCTGGTCTGGTTCGCGGTCTTCGGCGGCACCGCGACGAGCCTGGAGGCCGGCGGCGCCGGCCTCACCAAGGAGGCGACCCCGGAGGGCCAACTGTTCGCCGTCCTGAACGAGTATCCGCTGGCGGGCGTCGCCACCCTCCTGGTGATGCTCCTGGTCGGCATCTTCTTCGTGTCCGGCGCCGACGCCGCCTCGATCGTGATGGGCACCCTGTCACAGCACGGCACCCTGGAGCCGCGCCGCGGCGTGGTGGTCGTCTGGGGCGTCCTGACCGGCGCGGTCGGGGCCATCATGCTGCTGATCGGCGGCGGCGGTGACAGCGCGCTCACCGGTCTCCAGAACCTCACCATCCTGGTCGCCGTCCCGTTCATGCTGGTGATGCTGGGCATGTGCGTGGCCCTGATGCGCGACCTGCGCCGCGATCCGCTGATCCTGCGCGGCGAGCGCGGCGTGGAGGCCGTGGAGACCGCGGTCAAGACCGGGCACGAACTCTACGACGGCGACTTCGAGCTTGGCGTCGTCCGCGGCGGGGGCGACCGGCCGACCTCTTGAGGGGGCGTTCGGCCCCTTTACGCCGCCGTCGGGCCGGGAGCCGGTCGGGGGAGGGCGCCGCGGAGGAGGAGGCGGACGGCGTCGGCGGTGCCGGCGGCGGAGGTGTCGCCGGTGGCGAGGCGGCGGACGGCCAGGCCGTAGAGCATCGCGACGACGGCGGGGGCGTTGGTCTCGGGGTCGGGGATGCCGAGCGCGGTGAGGACGGCGGTCGCGAGGCGGTCGTAGGCGTCGACCGACTGGACGGAGGTGGCGCGGACCTCGGGGTCGCGGGCGGCGTGCAGGTGCAGTTCGAGGTTGGCGATCTGCTCGGGGCCGTGCGCGAAGCGGGCGATGGCCTTCTCGACCTCGTCGGCCAGCCGGTCGGGGTCGAGGTCGGCGCTGCGGAGCTCGGTGACGTGCGCGGTGACGCGGGCGATCTCGGCGTCGACGAAGTTCTGGAGGGCCTCGCGGAGCAGGGCGCTCTGGCTCGGGAAGTGGTAGGTGAGCGAGCCGAGCGAGACGCCGGCCGCGCGGGCGACGGCGCGGTTGGTCACGGCGCCGATGCCCTGCTCGCCGATCAGGCGGAGGGCGGCGTGCAGGATCCGGTCGCGTGCTGGGTTCATCGTGCTCCAGTGTTCCCTATTCCGGCCGGTTGCTCTATCGTTCGTTCGAACGAACGATAGGGGTGGTCCGAGTGGATCTGGGGCTCGCGGAGCAGGCCGGGCTGCTGGCGCGGGGGGAGGTGTCGTCCAGGGAGCTGGTCGAGGGGTCGCTGGCGCGGATCGCGGAGGGCGCCTCGCTCGGGGCCTTCCGGGTGGTGCGGGCGGAGGCGGCGCTGGCCGAGGCCGTCCAAGCCGACAAGCGGCTGGCCGAGGACGAGCGGCTGCCGCTGCTGGGCGTGCCGGTGGCGATCAAGGACGACACCGACCTGGCCGGGGAGACGACGCCGTTCGCGGTGGCCGGCGAGCACCGTCCGGTGGCGCGGGACGCCGAGCTGGTGCGCCGGCTGCGGGCGGCCGGGGCGGTCATCGTGGGGAAGACGACCACCTGCGAGCTGGGGCTGTGGCCGTTCAGCGAGTCGCCGGAGTACGGGTGGGCGCGCAATCCGTGGAATCCCGCGTACACGCCGGGCGGGTCGTCGGGCGGGTCGGCGGCGGCGGTCGCGGCGGGCATGGTCGCGGCGGCGGTCGGGTCGGACGGGGCGGGCTCGGTGCGCATCCCGGCGGCGTGGACGGGCCTGGTCGGGATCAAGCCGCAGCGGGGACGGGTCTCGGGGTTCCCGCAGCGCGACCCGTTCAACGGGATCACGGTGTGGGGGCCGCTGGCGCGGAACGTCGGGGACGCCGCGCTGCTCCTGGACGTGCTGACCGGGAGCCATCCCGAGGACGCCTACCGGCTCGATCCGCCCGTCACGCCGTTCGCGGAGGCGGCGCGGCGGGAGCCGGGGCGGCTGCGGATCGCGGTGTCGTTCACGACCGCCTTCGGGGTGAGCGGGAGGCTCGATCCGCAGATCCGGACGGCGGTCGAGCGGCTGGCGCGGCGGCTGACGTCGCTGGGGCACAAGGTGTTCCCGGCGGATCCGGACTACGGGCTGGTCGCGCTCGGGCTCGTCCCGCGCGGCACGGCGGGCGTGGCCGACTGGTTGGACTCGCTGCCGAGCCCCCGTCCGGAGCGGCGCACCGAGGTGGAGGCGCGGATCGGGCGGCTGGTCGGCAAGCGGCTGCTGCCGCTGGCCAGGCGGATGGATCCGGGGCTGCGGAAGCGGGTCGGACGGATCTTCCAGATCGCCGACGTGGTGCTGACGCCCACCACGGCGCAGTTGCCCTTGAAGGTCGGCGCGTTCGAGGGGGCCGGTTACCAGCGGACGCAGTCGGGCGTGGCCGCGGCCTGCCCCTACGCGTGGACGTGGAACGTCCTCGGGTGGCCGGGGGTGAACGTGCCCGCCGGGTTCAGCCGGTCCGGGCTGCCGATCGGCGCGCAGCTGCTCGGGCACGACTCGGACGAGGCCACGCTGATCTCCCTGGCCGCGCAGCTCGAGGCGGTCGAGGGGTGGGCCGCGCTGCGGCCCGGCTGACCGGCGGGCCGCCGGCGCGGGGGTCCATCCGGCGCCGGCGGCCCGCCCTCCGCGTCAGTAGCCCGAGCCGGTGACCAGGCCGCCGTCGACCAGCACCTCGCTGCCCGTGCAGTAGCTGGAGTCGTCGGAGGCCAGGTAGACGACCAGGCCGGTGACCTCGCGGGTGCTGCCGAGGCGGCGCAGCGGGAGGCCCTCGATGAGGGCGTCGGCGCGGTCGGCGGTCGCCTGGACGACGTCGTCCTGCATCGACATCGAGGTGATGATGCCGCCCGGGTGGATGGAGTTGACCCGGATGGCGTGCTGCCCGAGCTCGCGCGCGGCGGCCTTGGTCAGCCCGCGCACCCCGAACTTGCTGGCGCTGTAGGCGGCCAGGCCGGCGGCGCCGATGAACCCCTCGGTGGAGGAGACGTTGACGATCGAGCCGCCGCCCGCCTCGCGCAGCGCCGCAGTCACCGACTTGATCCCGAGCCACTGGCCGAGCAGGTTGACGTCCAGGACCTGCCGGAACTCGGCGACCGGCATCTCCTCGATCGTCTTGTGCCGCATGATCCCGGCGTTGTTGACCAGCACGTGCAGCGCGCCGAACGCCTCCACGGCGGTGCCGACCGCCGTCTCCCAGTCGGCCGGCTCGGTGATGTCCATCCGCACGTAGCGGACGGCGTCGCCGAGCTCGGCGGCGAGCTTGCCGCCCTCCTCCTCCAGGACGTCGCCGAAGACGACGCTGGCGCCCTCGGCCACGAAGCGCCGCACATGGGCCTTGCCCATGCCGCGCGCACCTCCGGTGATCAGTGCGACCTTGCCGTCAAGCTGTCCCATGAACGCTCCTCGACGCGTGGTTCTTCACGGCTGCCACCGCCACGGCGGCGGCCTCCATGGTGCGGTACACCGGGATCCGGGCTTCCCGCGCGATCTCCCGTACGGCGTCCTCCACTCCGGGCGGGGCGCACTCGGCGTTCCGGAGCACCAGGGTGATCCGGGTGCCGGGCAGCTCCGCCTGGAGCGCGCCGACGCCGCGGGTGTAGGCCAGCAGCGGGTCGGCGCTGGTCCCGAAGGTGAAGAAGCTCTGCGCGTTGACGTGCGCGATGACGTCGGCGAACCGGCGTTCGGCCAGGATCGCGGTCACGGCCCGCCCGACCAGGCCGGGGTCGGCGCGCGGGCCGACCGGGACCTCCAGCGGGTTGGCGAGCGAGCTGCCCGCGCCGAGGCCGAGCGCGCGCAGCGCGTCGCGGGCCGGGTCCGGCAGTGCGGCCAGGTCGAGCCCGGCGCCGTCGAAGACGTCGGCGGCCAGGACGCTGGCGCCGCCGCTCGGCCCGATCACCAGGATCTCGGGGCTGCCGGGCGCGGCGCGGGCGCCGTGCAGGTCGAACGCGTCGAGCACGCCGATCAGGTCGTCCTGGCCGGTGACCAGGGTGATCCCGGCCTGCGCGGCGAGCGCCGACCAGATCCGGGCGTCGCCGACCATGCCGCCGGTGTGCGAGGCGGCGGCGGCGCGGCCCTGGCCGCTGCGCCCGCCGATGAGCGCGACGACCGGTTTGGCCACGCCGCGCAGCGCCTCGAACAGGCCGCGCCCGTCGCGCGGGTCCTCCAGGTAGAGGCCGATGGCACTGGTCGTGTCGTCGGCAGCGAGGTGGCCGAGCAGGTCGGCGGGGGTGACGTCGGCGCTGTTGCCGACGGTGGCGACCTTGGCGAAGGCCAGGCCGCGCCGCTCGCCGACCTTGACGACCTCGCCGGCCAGGCCGCCGCTCTGCGAGACCACCGAGATCCCGCCGGGCCGCCCGGGGGTGCCGCCGAGGAAGGTCTGGCCGCCGGCGGGGGCGTAGACGCCCATGCAGTTGGGGCCGAGCAGCCGCACGCCGGCCTCGCGCGCGGCGGCGAGCAGCTCGTCCTCCAGCTCGGGACGGCCCATCTCGCGGAACCCGCCGCTCATCACCTGGACGAACGGGATCCCGGCCGCCTCCCGCACCACCTCCGGGCAGCGGGCGGCGGGGACGGCGACGAGTGCGTAGTCGACGTCCGGGCCCGCCTCGGCGAGCGAGGGCGCGCAGGGCACGCCGTCGATCTCGCTCGCGGTGGGGTGGACGGCGACCAGGCGGCCCTTGAATCCGGCGGCCTGGTAGAAGCCGAGGAACATGTTCCCGAAGTTGGGCTTCTTGGTGGACGCCCCGACGACCGCGATGCCGCGCGGCGCGAACAGCCGCGCGAAGTCGCCCGCCGCGGGCGGGCCCGCGGGCGGCGCGGGGGCGGGCGCGACGGCGGTCGGGTCCACCGGGACGGAGGTGATGAGGCGGGCGTCGACGGCCACCGCGCCGTCCGGGCCGCAGATCACCGGGTTGAGCTCGAACTCGGTGAGCCGGTCGCCGAGCGTCTCGGCGACTCCGCCCGCGCCGCCGACCGCGAGCAGCACCTCGACCAGGGCCTCGATGTCGACCGCGGGCCGGCCCCGGAGGCCGTCCAGCAGGGCCCGGCCGCGCAGCTCCTCCAGCATGGCGCGGGCGTCGGACTCGGTGACCGGGCACAGCCGCAGCGCCGTGTCGCGCAGCACCTCGGTCCACACCCCGCCGAGCCCGGCGAGCAGCACCGGGCCGAACGCGGGGTCGCGGACGGCGCCCACGATGACCTCGACGCCCGCCGCCGACTGCTCCTCGACCAGGAAGCCCGCGGGCTCGATCCCGGCCGCGGTGAGGGCGTCCAGCATCTCGGCCGCCGCGCCGGCGGCGGCGCGGGCCGAGCCGAGCCCGAGCCGGACGGCCCCGGCGTCGCTCTTGTGCAGCAGCCCCGGGCCGTACGCCTTCACCACGAGCGGCGGGGCCAGGTCCTGCGCGGCGGCTTCGAGCGCCTCCGGGGCGGGGGCGGTCGCGCCTCGCGGCACGCCGACCCCGAACCCGGAGATCCACGCTTTGACGACATGCTCAGGGAGGGGGCTCATCGACGTCCTCGGAAGAAGGGGCAGGTCACACGCGGTCGGCGTAGGCGTCGCGGATGCCGCGGCGCAGCAGCTTGCCGGGGCCGCCGGACGCGTCCTGGGTGTGCGGCAGCTCATCGGTCACCACGACCACGTCCGGGACCTGGTGCGCGGGGAGCCGTTCGGCGAGGGCCGCCCTGACGGCCTCCCCGTCGAGGGAGGCGCCGGCGCGCGCCACCACCGCCGCGAGGATCCTCTGCTCGACCGCGTCCTTGCCCTCGGGGTGCGCGGGGACCCCGACCACCCCGGCCTCCGCGACGCCCTCGACCCCGGTCACGGCCTCCTCGATCTGCACCGGCTGCGACCACTGCCCGCCCTTGAGGATGGAGTCCTCGCGGCGGCCGAGCACGTACACGAACCCGGCCTCGTCCATGCGGCCGAGGTCGCCGCCCACGTACCAGCCGTCGCGCAGCACCTCGGCGGTCTTGTCCGGCTGCTTGTCGTAGCCGGCCATCACGCTCGGCCCGTTGAGGTTGATCTCGCCGACCTCGCCGACGACGCGGACGCCGTTCGGGTCGGTGATCCGCACCGCGCACGACATCCGTGCCTGGCCGACCGACGCGATGTCCTGGCTGCCGTCGTCCTGCCGGCCGAAGCAGGTGTAGGGCGCCTCGGTCTGCCCGTAGTAGCTGTAGATCGCCGCGCCCGGGATCCGCTGCATGATCCGCTCGCGCAGCCCGGGGAGCAGCGGCTCGCCGCCGAGGACGATCGCCTTGAGCGACGACAGGTCGGCGTCCCGGTGCTCGTCGGAGCCGAGCAGGGCGGCGAAGAAGCTCGGGATCAGGCTGACGTGGGTGACCCGCTCCCTCGGCACGACCTTGAGGAAGTTGGCCGGCCCCCAGTCCTGCTCCAGGACGAGCGTCATCCCGGCGTAGAACGAGGGGCCGACCAGGGCGGGGAAGCCGATGCCCCAGATGATCGCGCCGGTGCCCATCACCGACGCGCGGTCCCGGTCCACGTCCAGCCACATCTGCGCCAGCGAGAGCGAACCGAAGTGGGTGTGCATGACCGCCTTCGGCAGCCCGGTCGTGCCCGAGGTGTAGAAGAGCGCGAGCAGGTCATCGCCGAACCCGCCGAGCGGCGGCTCGGCCTCGCTCGCGCCCTCGGCGAGCGCGTCGACGTCGACGGTGTCGCCGGAGCCGCCGCCGACCCGCAGCCACAGCTTCACGTTCGGCAGCTCGGGCCGGATCGCCTCGACCAGCGCCGCGACCGTCTCGTCGTAGACGAACGCGGTGCACTCGGAGTGCTCGACGACCTGCCGCAGCGTGTCGGCCGGCCAGTAGGGGTTGAGCGCGGCGACGGTCGAGCCGATCTTCATCTGCGCGAGGTAGACCTCGGCGACGTGCAGCGTCTCGTTCATCAGCGAGGCCACCCGGTCGCCCGGCGCGACCCCGGCCGCGAGCAGTGCGTGCGCGACCCGGTTGACCTTCCGGTTGAGCTGGTCGTAGGTGAAGCTCTGGTCGCCGCAGTAGGTCAGCGCCACCTTGTCTGGCGTGCGCAGCGCGTTCGCGGTGAGGATCGCGTAGGCGTAGTTGCTGAACGGGCTGTTCTCTCGCGCCACGGCTCGGCTCCTTCTGCTCCGACGGGGGTGGGGGTTGGGGTGGGGGGCGTGGTGCGGGCAGGGGGTGGGGGGCTACCGGCTCGCGTAGAGCACGAACGGGTTGCCGGCGGGGTCGCGGAGCACGGCGCGGATCTCGTGCGGGCCCTCCTCGGGGCCGCGGATCAGCCGCGCGCCGGCCGCGGTGAGCGTCGCGGTCATCGCGGCGACGTCGTCGACCTTGAACGAGATGGCGGGCTCGCCGCCGGTCACGTCCTCCTCGGGCCCGGCGATCGCGAACGTGGTGCCGCCGCCGTCGAGCGCCGCGAACCGGCCGCCGTCCTGGAACTTCAGCGGCAGCCCGAGCGCGTCACGGTAGAAGCGGACGGCCTGCTCCACGTCCTTGGCCGGGTAGAGGACGTTGCCGATTCGGGTCATGGTGCGGGCCTCCAGTGCGGCATCGGGCCGAAGCCCTCGGTGTCGGTGATGTGGAGCTCCACCGGCATCCCGATCCGGACGTCGCCGGGCGGGCAGCCGATCACGTCGCCGAAGACGCGCGCGCCCTCCGGCAGGTCCACCCAGGCGATGACGTAGGGCGGCGTGAAGCCGGGGAGGAACGTCCGGTGGACGACGCTGAAGGTGTGCACGACGCCGCGCGGGCCGACCGTCTCGTACCGCAGGTCCGTGCCGCCGCAGAACGGGCAGACCGGTTCGGGGACGTGCACGAACCGGGCGCATCCGGTGCAGCGTTGCAGTGCCATCTCGCCGCGCGCGCAGGCGTCCCAGTAGGGCGCGGTCAGCGGGCTCGGCGTCGGGGCGGGGCGCGGGTGGTCCATCGCGAGCCAACCTAGCGCACGCTTGGTTGACGGACAAGAGGTCCAGATCCGGCCAAGGTGCGACATAGGACCATCTGGTTAGGCTGGTCGGGTGAGCGATCACCTGCATGTCGCCCTGGCGCTGGACGGCTGCGGATGGCACCCCGCCGCCTGGCGCGACCCGGCCGCCGCCCCGCCCGGACCGTTCGCCCCCTCCCACTGGACCGCGCTCGCCGCCGAGGCCGAACGCGGCCTGGCCGACTTCCTGACCCTTGAGGACGCCCTCGTCCTGCAACCCGGCACGGACGGGAACGGCCCGGTGCGGGGCCGTCCCGACATGGCGCTGGTGGCCGCGCGCCTGCTGGCGGCGACGTCCCGGATCGGGATCGTCCCGACCGTGACCACCCTGTACACCGAGCCGGCCCGGATCGCCTCCGCGCTCGGCACCCTCGACCGGCTCGGCCGGGGCCGCACCGGATGGCGCGTCCAGGCCGGACGGCGCGCCGAGGCGCCCGGCTTCGGCGCCGAGCCCGCGCGGGCGCTGCGGCCCGGCGAGCTGGACGGCACCGCGGGCCTCGGCCCGCTGCTGGAACAGGCCGCCGGCGCCGCCCGCGAGGTCCGCCGCCTCTGGCGCGAGCGCCCGCCGGTGTCACCGCAGGGTCAGCCGCCGGTCATCGCGCTCGCGCACGCGCCGCTCCCGTACCGGTTCGCCGCGCGCGGCGCCGACCTCGTCATGGTCACCCCGCACGACCGGGAGCAGGCGCGCAGCATCGTCGGGCAGGTCCGCGCGGCCGAGGCCGCCGAGGGCCGGACCGGCGCCCCCCTGCGCGTCTACGGCGACCTGGTCGTGTTCCTCGACGCCGCCCGCAAGGCCCGCCTGGACGCTCTGCTCGGCGCGCCGTGCCCGTCCGACGCGGCGGTCTTCACCGGCACGCCCGGAGAACTCGCCGACCTGATGCTCGACTGGCGGGACGCCGGGCTGGACGGGTTCCGGCTGCGTCCCGGCGCCCTCCCGGACGACCTGACGGCGATCACCGGCCACGTCCTGCCCGAGCTGCGCCGCCGCGGGGCGTTCCGGACCGCCTACGGGGCGGCGACCCTGCGCGGGCGCCTCGGGCTCGCGCGCCCGGCCGGCCGGGCGGCGGCCTGATGGGCGCGGTCGTGCGGGCCGTGGCCTGGGACCATCCGGCCGCCGCCCGGCTCCGGGCCCGGCTGATCACCGAGCTGAGGGAGCGCTACGCCGACCGGCTCCCGTCCGTCCCGGGCCGTCCGCTGGACCCCGACCCGGCGGACGGCGACGTCGCCTACACCGGGGTCGCGTTCACCCCGGGCGGCCTCCCCGTCGGGCACCTCGCGCTGCGTTGGACCGGCCCCGACCTGGAGCTCAAGCGGATGTACGTGGACCCCGGGCACCGCGGCCACGGCGTGTCGTCGGCCCTGCTGGCGGCGGCGGACGAGGCGGCCCGCGACCTCGGCGCGGCGCGGATCGTCCTCCAGACGGGCGACCGGCAGCCGGAGGCCGTGCGGCTCTACGAGCGGGCGGGCTACACCCCGATCCCCGTCTTCCCGCCCTACGACCGGCTGAGCTACTCGGCGTGCTTCGAGAAGGTCATCGGCGCAGGCCGGTGAGGATCGTCCGGGCCAGCGCATCGGCGGTGCGGAAGGACGAGCCGTTCGCGCGCGGCCGGTTGAACCCCGCCATCAGCAGGCCCTGGCCCACCCGCGCGCCCAGCGCGTACCGGCGCGGATGGGCCCGCCCGCGCGCGTCCACCAGCCGGTGGCCCCGCACCGCGAGCCGGCCCAGCGGGTAAGGCGTCCCGTCCGCGCCGACGAGGGTCTCGGCGGTGGCCTCGCCCCGCTCGTACAGCCCGCGCAGCAGCGGGTCGCGGACGCGCGCGAGGCTCGCCGACGGCTGCCGGGAATCGATCAGCACCCGCGCGCGCACGGGCTCGGGCACATGGGTGCCGGACGCGGCGAACACGCCGTCGCGCGCCTCCACCCTCAGCCCAGGCCCCATGAACCGGACGATCCCGGCGCGCGACAGCGCCTCCAGCTCCCGCAGCCGCCGCGGCGGCGGGCCGCTGGTGCAGTAGCTGAACACGCTCTGGAACCACTCGAACAGCTCCTCAGCGTGCGAGCGCGCCGACAGCAGGCCGCGGTCGATCAGCCCGAGGATCACCCCGAACACCGTCAGCAGCCCGTCGAGCAGGGCGAGGTCGGCGCTGTGGGACGGGTCGGAGTGCCTGGCCGCGTTGCCCGCGATATAGCCGCGCAGCCACCGTCGCAGCTCCTCGGGCGCGCCCCCGGCAGCGCCCCCGGACGCGCCGAACCGCAGGCCGGACGCGGGGTCGAGCAGCGCCCGGACGTCCAGCCGGTCGCCCTCGCCGGGGACCGAGGCGGCCACCAGCGCCGCCCGTTCCGGGCCGTCCCAGACGAGTCCGTCGTAGGCGGCCAGGAACGAGGCCCAGCTCCGCGACGTCCGCTCGGGGTGCGCGGTGAACAGCCGGTGGTAGTAGAAGTGCCCCAGCTCCTTGGCGGCCAGGGGCCACAGGTCCCGTTCGAGGTCGAGCGGTCCGGACCGCGCGTAGAGGGCCTCGGCCGTCCCGGGCGTCAGGTAGCGGGGCGCGGGGCGCGGCACGCCGTCCCGCGCATAGGTGATCTTGGACAGGTACGGGACGCCGCGCCGCGACCCCGGGTACATGACCGGCTCGCGGCCGGACGGCCGGTAGGTGAGCGCGCCGCCCGGACCGGGCTCGAACCGGCCGCCGCGCCCCTCGGCCAGCAGCGCCATGTCGTCGACGAACGTCAGGCCCATGCCGCGCATGACGACCGGCTCGCCCGCCGGCACCGCGTCCAGGTCCGCGTCGGCCGCGTAGTGCGGCGGCACGTACATCAGCCCGTGCTCGCCCGCGTACGCGGCGAGCCCGCGCTGCGCGGGGTCGGGCTCGGTGTGCAGCGACCCCTGGACGAGCAGCACCGCGTCCGCCGCCAGAACCGCCCCCGCCCCCGCGCCCCTGCCGGCCAGCCGGACGAACTGCCGGTCGCCGGACTCGGTGAGGTCGACGGCGGTCGCCCGGTGCACCCGCACCCGGACGTTCGCCGGGGCGGTCTCGGCGACCTGCTCGAAGCACCATCCCAGGTAGGCGTTCTGCTCCCGCCGGGACGGGAAGTGCGCCGGGTCCATCGGCCGGCCCCGGGCCGCCCCCCACTCCACGATGGACGGCCCGGGCCGCACCGGCCCCTCCATCCGGACGGTGTCGTCGGTGAACATGGTGATCTCGCGGGCCTGGGAGTTCATCCACAGCAGCCGGGACTGCTCCCGCCGCCACACCCGGCCGCCGCCCGGCGGGTACGGGTCGACCAGGTGCAGCTCCAGCGGACGGTCGCCGACCAGGTCCGGCGCGTTGGCGGCCAGCCGCCCGGCCATCACGGTGCCGCCGGGCCCGGCGCCGACCACCACGATCCGCAGCGGTTCCACGGTCACGCCACCGGCTCGCCAGCGTCCGCCCCGTCCAGCCGGGGGATAGCCGCGACCAGCTCGCGGGTGTAGGCGGTGGCCGGCCTGGTCAGGACGCGTCCCACCGGGCCCGCCTCCACCACCCGTCCGCCGCGCATCACCAGCACCCGGTCGCTCAGGTGGTGGACCACTCCCAGGTGGTGCGAGACGAACAGGTACGCCACCCCGAGACGGGCCTGGAGGTCGGCGAGCAGGTCCAGCACCTGCGCCTGCACCGACACGTCCAGCGCCGAGACCGGCTCGTCGCAGACCAGCACCCGCGGGGACGGCGCGAGCGCGCGGGCGATCGCCAGCCGCTGCCGCTGCCCGCCGGACAGCTCCCTGGGCCGCCGGTCCAGCAGCGCCGGGGAGAGCCTCACCTGATCGAGCAGCGTCGCCCGCGACGGCCCGCCGTCGCGCAGCGCCTCGTTGAGCAGCCGCCGCACCGTCAGCCGGGGGTCGAACGAGCTGAGCGGATCCTGGTGCACGAGCTGGATCTCCCGCCGCCGGGGCCGCCGACCGCTTTCGGAGAGCGCGCTCCACGGCGCCCCGTCCAGCCGGACCTCGCCGCCGTCCGGCGGCACCAGGCCGAGGACGAGCCGCGCCACGGTGGTCTTGCCCGATCCCGACTCCCCGACAATCCCGAGCGTCTCGCCCGCGTGCAGCCGGAAGGACACCTCGTCCACCGCCCGGCGGTCGCCGAACGCCTTGACCAGCCCGTCCGCCTCGACCACCACCTTCCGCGCGGCCTCCCGGCCCGGCGCAGGACCGGGGGCGGACGCGGCGGCGGGGCCGGGCTCGGCGGTCACGGTGAGGCGGGAGCCGCGGGTGCGCTCGGACGGGATCGCCGCCAGCAGCGTCCGCGTGTACGGGTGCCGCGGCGCGCGCAGCACTTCCCGGACCG
The DNA here is from genome assembly GCF_030283145.1 of Actinomadura xylanilytica. GTDB lineage: Bacteria > Actinomycetota > Actinomycetes > Streptosporangiales > Streptosporangiaceae > Spirillospora > Spirillospora xylanilytica. Next base: position 1,101,376 of record NZ_JASNWE010000001.1, on the reverse strand, counting down.
GTCCCTCCTCGACGAACGCGCCGTCCTTCATGACGTGCACCCGGTCGGCGAGCCGCGCCACCACCGCGAGGTCGTGGCTGATCAGCAGCAGCGCGGTGCCCGCCCGCTTGCGCTCGGCGAGCAGGTCCAGGATCTGCGCCTGGACGGTCACGTCCAGCGCGGTGGTGGGCTCGTCGGCGATGAGCAGCGCCGGGTCCGCGGCGATCGCCGAGGCGATCAGCGCGCGCTGCCGCAGCCCGCCCGAGAGCTGGTGCGGGCGCTGCCGCGCGCGCAGCCCGGGTTCGGGGACGCCGACGGTCGCCAGCAGCTCGATCGTGCGCTCGCGCACCCGCCCGCGCGGCGCGGCGCGGTGCCGCCGCAGCGTCTCGGCGATCTCGGCGCCGACGGGCCGCAGCGGGTCCAGGGAGACCAGCGCGTCCTGGAGCACCAGCCCGACCACGCCGCCGCGGATCGACCGCCACCGCCGCTCGGGCAGCCGCCGCACGTCCGTCCCGCCGACGACCAGCCGCTCGGCCCGCACGTCGGCCCCGGGCCCGGCCAGCCCGACCAGGCTCCGCGCGGTCACGCTCTTGCCCGACCCCGACTCGCCGACGAACGCCACGCACTCGCCCGGCTCGATCCGGAACGACACCTCCCGCACGGCCCGCTCGGCGCCGAAGCCGATCCGCAGGCCGCGCGCCTCCACCAGGGGCCCGGTCATGGCACCCGCCTCCCTTCCACCCGGCGCTGGAGATGCCGGCCCACGACGGTGATCGCCAGCACGCTGCCGGTGATGGCGACGCCGGGGAAGACCGCCGTCCACCACGCGACCGCGTAGTAGCCGCGGCTGTCGGCGAGCATCGCGCCCCACTCCGGCGCGGGCGGGCGCGGCCCGAGGCCGAGGAAGCTCAGCGTCGAACCGGCCCCGATCGCCGACCCGACCCCCAGCGTGGCCAGCACCAGCACCGGGCCCAGCGCGTTCGGCAGCACGTGCCGCCACACGATGGCCGCCGGGCGCACCCCCAGCGTCACCGCGCCCTCCACGTATCCCGAGCGGCTGATCTGGAGGATCTGCGCGCGGACGATGCGGGCGTACACCGGCATGGTCAGCACCGCGACGGCGAGGACCACGTTGAGCGTGCCGGGCCCGGCGACGGCGATCACCAGCAGCGCCAGCAGCAGGCCGGGGATCGCCATGAACACGTCCAGCCCCCGGGTGACGACCTGGTCGGCGACCCGTCCGCCGCGCGCCGCCAGCAGCCCGAGCGCGGTGCCGCCGAGCAGCGCGAGCCCGGACGCGCCGAGGCCGCTGAGCAGCGACGGCCGGGCCCCGTGCACCATCCGGCTGAGCACGTCGCGGCCGTTCTGGTCGGTGCCGAGCGGGTGGTGCGCGCCCGGCGGCAGCAGCGTGCGCAGCGGATCGGCCTCGGTCGGCGAGTGCGGGGCGAGCAGACTGGGCACGAGCGCGACCAGGACCAGCGCGGCCAGCACGGCCGCGCCGAGCCACAGGCCCGCCCGCACCCGCGGGCGCCGGGACGGGGGAGGAAGGGCGGTCATGCGGCGGCCTCCGTCCGGAGCCGGGGATCGATCAGGCGGTACAGGACGTCCACGGCCAGCGAGCACGTCACGTACACCAGGGCCGCGACGAGCACGACGCCCATCACCACCGGCATGTCCTTGTTGGTCACGGCGGTGAGCGTCAGCCGCCCGATCCCGGGCCGGGAGAAGACCTGCTCCACCACGACGGCGCCGCCGAGCGTGGTGCCGATCAGCCAGCCGGTGAGCGTCACCGCCGGCAGCAGCGCGTGCCGGAGCGCGTGCCGGAGCCGCACCGCGCCGTCGCCGAGCCCGCGCGCCCGCGCGGTCACCACGAACGGCTCGTCCAGCGCGTCCTCCAGTCCCTTGCGCAGCACCTGCGCGAGCATCCCGGCCGGGGTCACCGCGAGCGCGACCGCGGGCAGCGCCAGCCCGCCCGCCGCCGGGAACAGCCGCAGCGTGAACGAGAAGACGATCAGCAGCAGGGTGCCGAACCAGAACTGCGGCACCGACAGGGCGACGGTCTCGGTCGCCGCGAACCCGCCGCGCAGCCAGGGGGCGCGGTGCGCGGTGAGCAGGGCGACCACGACCGCGACCACCACCGCGAGGGCCAGCGCGCAGGAGGTCAGCGCCAGCGTGGCCGGGAGCTGGTCGCCGATCGCCTCGCTCACCGGGACGCGGAGCTGGTAGGAGCGCCCGAGGTCGCCGTGCAGCACGTGCCACAGGTAGGTGGCGTACTGCTCGGGGACGGAGCGGTCCAGCCCGTAGTCGGCGATGATCTGCCGCCGCACCTCGGGGGTCGCCTGGGACGAGGTGCCGAGGATGAGGTCGAGGGTGCCGCCGTCCATGAGCTGGAGCGCGGCGAACCCGACCGTCACCGCACCCCACAGCACCACCACCGCGAGCCCGAGCCGCGCCCCCGCGGCCCGCGCCCTCATGACCGGATCCACGCGTCGTAGAAGAGCGGGAACCCCTGCGGCTCCCACTGGACGCCCTGCACGCTGCGCTGCACCCCGAGCACGTAGTTGAACACGTAGACGGGGAACACCGCGGCGTCGTCGGTCACCTTCCGCTGCACCTGGGCGTAGAGCGCGGCGCGCTCGGCCGGGTCCGGCTCGGCCAGGGCGCCCTCGAGCCACCGGTCGGTGTCGGGGGTGGAGTAGCGCGGGTAGTTCATCCCGTACGCGCCGGGGGACGCGATGGTGGCGGTGCTGAACAGCGACCGCAGGATATCGGCGTCGGCGCGCTGCCAGCTCGTGTCGCCCATGTCGTACTCGCCCTTGTTGTAATGCTGGATCGCCTCGCCCACGGGGGTGTTGTCGATGTCCAGGCGGAACCCGGCGCGGCGGGCCGCCGCCTGCACCTGGGCGCCGAGGACGTCGCGCTGCTCCCGCGCGACGGCCTTGATGAAGTTCCAGCGCAGCGCGAGCGTCCGCCCGTCCTTGGTCCGGTAGCCCTGCGCGTCGCGTCCGGTGTAGCCCGCCTCGTCCAGCAGCCGGGCCGCCTCGGCCGGGTCGTACCGCGGCCGGACCGACCCGTCGAAGCCCGCCGTGCTGGGCGACAGCGGGCTCGCGGCGGGCTGGAAGACCCCGAAGTACAGCCGCTCCACGATCGTCGGGAAGTCGATGCCGGCGCGGAACGCCCGCCGCACCCGCACGTCCGAGAACGGGCCGCGGGAGGTGTTGGGGTAGTAGGCGTAGTTGCCGCCGGGCGACTGCCGCGCCAGCACCGCCAGCCGGGGGTCGGCCCGGACGCGCCGCACCGTCACCGGCGGCACGCTCGCGATGGCGTCGAACTGGCCGCTCTGGAGGCCGCCGAGGCGCACCGAGTCCTCGGGGATCACCCGGATCCGCAGCCGGGACAGCCGGGCCGGGCCCTGGTGCGCGGCGGTCGGCGGCGCCCACCGGTAGCCGGGGTTGCGGCGGTAGTCCACACCCTGCTGGACGACGTAGGGCCGCATGGTGAACGGGCCGGTGCCGACGACCCTGGTGCACAGCCCGTCCTGGCCCCGCGCGATCGAGGCGGGCGACTCGATGCCGAGGTAGGCGGTCGACAGGGCCGACAGCAGCGGCGCGTACGGCTCGCGCAGCCGCACCTGGACGGTGTCGGCGTCGACCGCGGTCGACCCGGCGTACGGCCCGAGGAACCCGATCGCGAGCTGCGACTTGGTCGCGGGCGCGGCCACGTGGTCGAGGTTGGCGCGCACGGCGGCGGCGTCGAACCTGGTCCCGTCGGAGAAGCGCACATCGCCGCGCAGCTCGAAGGTGTAGGTCCGCTGGTCGGCCGAGACCCGCCAGGACCGGGCCAGCCACGGGTGGATCGCGCCGCGCGCGTCCATCGACACCAGCGAGTCCAGCACCGGGCGGGTGAACAGCGCGGCGGTGTCGGTGGAGGCCTGGTGCGGGTCCAGGCAGGTCGACGGCTCGGCGTTGACCGCGAAGGTCAGCGTGCCGGGACCGCCGGACCGCGGCCCGGCGAAGGCGTCCACGCCGCAGCCGGTCGCGGCGAGCGCCAGGCCGAGGCCCACGCCGACGCCCGCGGCGAGCGGGACGGGGGGTCGCCTGCCCATGGGTGATCGGGCCTCCCAGGTCGCGTCGTGGCGGTGCCGACGATCACGTTAAGCACGCGTCGCGGCTCCGGCGCCGACGTGACAGGAAGCTGACAGCACCGATCCCGGGGGCGGGTCAGAGCGGGGGGTCGTCCGGGCCGGGGGCGTGGCGCAGGCCGTCGAGGAAGACCGACAGCATCCGGGAGGCGTTCTCGGCGGGCGCGGCCGTGCGCTCGGCGGCGATCCCGACCGCGTTGGCGATCCGGACCACGTCGCGCGCGTCGACGTCGGGGCGGACGCGGCCGGTGGCCTGGGCCCGGGTGAGCAGCCGCTCGGTGGCCTCGCAGATCGCCGCCGAGGAGCCGCCGAGGCTGGTGGCGCCCCACGGTGAGGACATGACGCCGATGAGCACGGTCGAGGTGCCCTTCTGGGTGGAGACCCCGGCCAGGTAGGTGCGCAGCCAGGTGGCCAGCGCGTCGGCGGGGGAGTCGCTCTCGACGAGGTCGCGGGCCTGGCCGAGCAGTCCCTCGATCCAGTCCTCCAGCACGGCGTGCAGCAGGTCGTCGCGGGTCGGGAAGTGGCGGTAGAGCGTGCCCGAGCCGACGCCCGCGCGCTTGGCGATGTCGTCGAGCGAGGCGTCGGTGCCGTGCTCCAGGAACGCGGCCCGCGCGGTGGAGATGAGGCGCTCGTAGTTGCGCCGCGCGTCCGCCCGCATCGGCCGGGTCATGGCCTCGCCCTCCACTGCCGTTGCATAACCGGGGACCGTCCCCGTATCGTGGCGGCTAACCGGGGACCGTCCCCGTTTAGCTTCGCCGCACCCGCTCTCTCCGTTCCGACCGGGAGAAATCCATCATGACAGACTCCATCTCCGCGGAGCCGAGGACGGTCGCGTCCCCCCGCCGGTACGACTCGGGCGTGACGCTCACCGTGATCGTGGCGTGCCAGCTGATGATGGTGCTCGACAACACCGTCGTCACCATCGCGCTGCCGCAGATCCAGAGCGGCCTGCACTTCAGCGCCACCTCGCTGTCGTGGGTGATGAACACCTACGTGCTGGCCTTCGGCGGGCTGATGCTGCTCGGCGGCCGGGCCGGCGACATCCTCGGCCGCCGCACCGTGTTCCTCGGCGGCGTCGCGGTCTTCACCGTGGCCTCGCTGGTCTGCGGGATCGCCGGCGAACCGTGGCTGCTGCTGGTGGCGCGGACGGTGCAGGGCGTCGCCGCCGCGTTCGCCTCGCCGGCCGCGCTCGCCCTGGTCGCCGGGACGTTCGAGGGGGAGCGGCGGACCCGCGCGCTGGCCGTCTACGCCGCCGTCTCCAGCATCGGCTGGGCGGTCGGGATGATCGTCGGCGGGCTGTTCACCTCGTGGCTGTCGTGGCGCTGGGTCTTCTTCATCAACATCCCGCTCGGCATCGCCGTCCTGCTGGCCGCGCCCCGCTACATCAAGGAGACCGCGCGCCACACCGGGCGCTTCGACGGCGCCGGCGCGCTGACCTCCACCCTCGGCATCGCCGCCCTGGCGTACGCGCTGATCCAGGTGGCCGCCGACGGGTGGAGCGACCCCCGCGGCATGGTCGCGCTCGCCGCCGCCGTGCTGCTGCTCGCCGCGTTCGCGCTGACGGAGGCCCGGGCCGCGCAGCCGATCACGCCGCTGCGGCTGTTCGCCGACCGGGGCCGCTCCACCGCCTACCTGGCCCGGATGTGCATCAACGGGAGCATGATGGGGATGTTCTTCTTCCTCACCCAGTTCCTCCAGAAGATCCTCGGCTACAGCGCGCTGCGCGCCGGGCTGGCGTTCGTCCCGATCGCCGTCGCGATGCTGGTCGCCACCCGGGTCGCGCCCAAGCTGGTCGAGCGGTTCGGCCGCCGGTGGCCCACGGTCGGCGCCGCGCTGGCCCTCGCGGCCGGGATGCTGTGGCTGTCGAGGGTCTCCTCGGAGACCGGCTACCTCACCGGCATCGTCGCCCCGCTGGTGCTGGGCGGGCTCGGGATGGGCATCGCCTTCGTGGTGCTGACGATGCTCGCGCTGGAGGGCGTGGCCCCGGCCGACACCGGCGCCGCGTCCGGGCTGGTGACGGTGACGCAGCAGCTCGGCGGCGCGATCGGGATGTCCGTCCTGGTCACCGCGTTCGGCCTGGCCGGACGGGGCGAGCACGGCGGCCCCGACGCGGTGTTCACCCACGGCGTGCGGTCGGCGTTCCTGGTGGCCACGCTGCTCGCGCTGCTCGGCGCGGTGGCGGTGGTCGCCGGAATCCGCGGGACGCGCCGGGTCGGCGAGTGACCCGATGCCGCCTGCGTCCCCGCCGCCGCCGCACGGTCCCGTCGGCCCGCGCGCCCTCCCGGCCCGCTCGGCCGGGCGGTCAGCCGGCGGGCACGAGGCCCAGGGAGGCGGCCCGGACGCCCGCCTGGAAGCGCGACTCGGCGCCGAGCCGCTGCATGATCTCGGCCACGTACCGCCGGTAGGTGCGCACCGACACCTCGAGCTGGCGGGCCGCGATCTCGTCGGTCATCCCGGCGCTCAGCTTCACCAGCACGGCCTGCGCGACCTCGCCCATCCGGCCGTCGTGGAAGCAGGTGTGCAGGGCCAGGTCGCGCGCGCCCTCCCACGCGGCGGTGCACAGCCGGCACAGCATGGAGATCTGCACCGGATCCCGGACGACCAGCGCGGAGTAGCGGCCGTGCACGTCGGCGCTCCACAGCACGGCGATCGTCCCGTCCAGGAGCAGCACGTTGCACAGTTTGGCGTCGGAGACGCGGATCTCCGCGCCGGCCGCGACCGCCTCGCCGAGGACGCTTGGAGCGCGGTCCTCCACGGCCTCGGTGCTGTAGAGGACGCGCACGCGGCGGCCCTGCCCGGCCAGCCGCCGGAGCAGAGCGGTCCCGCGCCGCCGGTGCTCGTCGGAGACTGGCGTACCGGCCGCCATGAAGAAGGCCTTGGACTGGACCTGAGCGAAGAGGCGTTCGATCTCGGCAGGCCAGCCGGTCCCCTGGTGGTGCTCGGCCCGCGTCGGCGACCCGGGGGCCGGCGCGGCGGGCGGGGCCGGGACCCCGGCCGCCGCCAGGGCCATCCTGTTCAGCTGCCGATCTGGCCGGCACAGCGGAGAGGGGCGGTCGAACGTGACATGCTTCACTGCAACTCCCGACATCCCTGACAGGCGGTATCAGAGGCACACAATAGAACAAGTTCTACACAGCGTTATCCGCTGCTCGCACATTTTACCTCGCATTAACCATTTCACTGAAAGGTGGCGTCGCGTGATTCCATTGTGACCATCGGTGATCGCTCGAGTTCGAGGCTCCGGAAAAGTCGTTTCACGCGCCCCTGAAACAGGCTTTGAACAGGACAGACCTCGATGACATCACCGGCCTGACCCTCGCCGAACCCGACCTATGCACCCTGGGTCCGGATGTGTTCGAGGTCAGCGGGGGGGCCGCTGTGAAAGCCGTGCGCCGCAGGTCGATACATTCTTCTCTCAATGGCATTCTGTGCCACCTGATACTGAAACGGTTTGCAGCTTCCTGTCATTTTTAAATCGAGTCGTCCGGCGCGGCCTAGCGTGTGTGCTCGCCAGCGTCCGTGACTCGATGGGAGCGCCCGCGATGCCGCGTCCACTACAGTTCCACGCCTTCACCATGAACTGTGTGTCGTTCATCAACCACGGTCTGTGGCGGCATCCCGAGGGGAGACATGTCGACTACACCGACCTCGGCGGTTGGGTCGACCTCGCCAGGCTGGTGGAGCGCGCCGGCTTCGACACCCTGTTCTTCGCCGACACCGTCGGCGTCTACGAGGGCTACCAGGGCGGCCGGGAGACCACCGTCCGCGAGGCGGTGCAGATCCCCAACGGCGACCCGTCGGTGCTGATCCCCGCCCTGGCGCACGCCACCGAGGACCTCGGGTTCGCCTTCACCAGCTCGGTGCAGCAGGCCCACCCGTTCGAGTTCGCCCGCCGGGTGTCCACGCTGGACCACCTGACCGGCGGCCGGGTCGCCTGGAACATCGTGACCTCGTTCCAGCCGTCCGCCGCCCGCAACTTCAACAGCGACACCGCGATCGCGCTCCAGGACCGCTACGCGTGGGCCGAGGAGTACATGGAGGTCGTCTACAAGCTCTGGGAGGGGAGCTGGGAGGACGGCGCGGTGCTGCGCGACGCCGAGCGCGGCATCTACACCGATCCGGCCCGGGTGCACTCCATCGACCACCGCGGCGAGCGCTACAAGGTCGCCGGGCCGCACCTCGCCGAGCCCTCCCCGCAGCGCACCCCGGTGCTGTTCCAGGCCGGCTCGTCGGAGGCCGGGCGGACCTTCGCCGGACGGCACGCCGAGGGCACCTTCATCATCGTCCCCGACCCGAGCTCGGCCGAGGTCGCGGTGTCGAAGGTGCGCGAGCGCGCCGTCGCCGCGGGCCGCGCGGCGGGCGACGTCACGTTCGTCCAGGGGCTGTCGCTGGTCGTCGGGAGCACCGAGGAGGAGGCGCACCGGCTCAACGCCGAGTTCGAGGAGTACCTGAGCGACGACGCGTTCCTCGCGCACGTCAGCGGCAACGTCGGCAAGGACTTCAGCGTCATCGACCCGGCCACCCCGCTCACCGAGGTGATCAAGAACGACGTCAACATGGAGGGCGTCTTCCGCGCCATGATCGAGGGCGCCCCGCCCGGCGCCCGCACCTGGGGCGACATGGCCAAGCTGCTGGTCAGCACCCGGGTGGTCGGCACCCCGGACCAGATCGCCGACCAACTGGAGCGGTGGGCGGCGGCCGGCGTCGGCGGCTTCAACGTCACCGTGGTGATCACCCCGGGCACCTTCGAGGACTTCGCCGAGCACCTGACCCCGGTGCTGCGGGCGCGCGGCCTCATGCGCGACCGGTACGCGCCGGGGACGCTGCGCGAGAAGCTGTCCGGCGCGGGCGCCCGGCTGCCCGAACGGCACCCCGCGGCCCGCTTCCGCAAGCTCTAGACCGACGGCGGGGCCGCTCCCGCCTCGCCCGCGGCCGGCAGCCGCATCCCAGCCGAAGGGACACCCGTGACCGTCTCCGGTTCCATCATGGACTTCGACATCACCGCCGACTGGTACATCACCGACCCGTACCCGTTCCTGCGCCGGCTGCGCGAGGAGCAGCCGGTCTTCTGGAGCCCGCACCTGCGGGCCTGGGTGATCACGCGGTACGAGGACGTGCGGGACGCCTACCGCGATCCCCGGTCGTTCTCCAGCGTCGGCGCGCTCACGATGAACCGGATGCTCGCCCCCGAGGTCCGCGAGACGCTCGGTGAGCACGAGTCGTTCCTGGACAACTTCTCGGCCAACGTCGACCCGCCCAAGCACACCCGGATGCGGCAGGCGATCTCCAGGGCGTTCACCCCCCGCGCCGTCGCCCGCCTGGGCGAGACCTTCGCCGCCGAGATGGACGCGGTGCTGGACGAGGCGGCGCCGCGGGGCCGGGCCGACCTGACCGACACGATCGCGCACCGCCCGTCCGCGCGGCTGATGGCGCACTTCATCGGGGTCCCCCGCCAGGACGAGGAGGAGGTGCGCGCCGGGGTGCACACCTGGTTCCAGCTCTTCCTGTCCCCGCAGCCGGTCGAGCGCCAGCGCGTGCTCGCCGGACGGTTCCTGGAGTACCTCGGCTACGTCGACGCGCTGGTCAGCGACCGCAGGCGGCGGCCCCGCGACGACTTCGCCAGCCTGATGGCGGGGCTGATCGACGCCGGACCCGAGGGCCTGTCGCACCGCGAGGTGGTCGAGACGATCAGCGCGCTGCTGCTCGGCGGCAACGACACCGTCCCGAACGGGATCACCGCGGTCGTGTACCGGCTGCTGCGGGAGCGGGACCGCTGGGAGGACGTCCGCGCCGATCCCGGCCTGATCCCGAACGCGGTGGAGGAGTCGCTGCGCATCGACGGCGCCGGGCAGGGGTCCTTCCGGACCATGGCCCGCGACGTCGAGCTGCACGGCGTCACCCTCCCGGCGGGAGCCCACGTCCTGCTGCACGCCGCGTCGGCCGCGCACGACCCTGCGGTGTTCGAGGACCCCGAGCGGTTCGACGTCAGGCGGCCCAACGCGCGCGACCACATGGCCTTCGGGCACGGCATCCACCACTGCGTGGGCGCCGCGCTCGGCCGCCTGCAACTCGGGATCGCGCTGGAACGGCTCACCGTCCGGCTCCCCGATCTGCGCCTGGCCGCCGGGCAGGAGTTCTCCTACGGCAAGAGCCTGCTCGTCCGGGCCTTGCAGAGCCTGCACGTCGAATGGTGACGGCCGTGACGGCCGGGAACGGAGGACCGATCCCATGCGGATGAGAGCGGCGGTGCTGCGCGAGTACGGAGCCCCACTGGAGGTCACCAACGTCCACGTCGCCGAGCCCGCGTACGCCGAGGTGCGGGTGCGGGTGGCCGCGTCCGGCATCTGCGGCTCCGACGTGCGGGCGATGGCGGGCGGCAGCGCCACCGTCCGGAGCCTGCCGTGCATCCTCGGGCACGAGGCGGCGGGCGTGGTCGACGCGGTCGGGCCCGGCGTCACCGCGGTCGCGCCCGGCGACCATGTGATCATCGCGATGAACGGCCCGTGCGGCCTCTGCCGCAACTGCGGCAGGGGACGGCCCCAGCTCTGCACCGACCCGTCCAGGCTGGCCGCGATCGACGGGCTGACCGCGGACGGCGGCACCCGCCTGCGCCTCGCGGACGGCGCCGGCGGTCCGGGCCCCGGCGGCGGCGCGGAGGTGCGGCCCTACATCGGCATCGGCGCGTTCGCCGAGTACGCGGTCGTGCGCGAGCGGATGTGCGTCCCGGTCGCCCGCGACCTGCCGCTCGACCTGCTCGCCCTCACCGCGTGCGGGGTGGTGACCGGCGTCGGCGCGGTGTTCAACACCGCCCGCGTCGAGCCCGGCTCCAGCGTGCTGGTCGTCGGCTGCGGCGGAGTCGGGCTCAGCGTGATCCAGGGCGCGGCCGTGGCCGGCGCCACCGAGATCATCGCCGCCGACCTGCTGGAGGCCAAGCTGACCCTGGCCAAGGAGCTGGGCGCCACCCACACCATCGTGGCGGACGATCTGACGCGGCGGGTGGCCGACCTGGTCCCCGGTGGCGTCGACTACGCCTTCGACGCCACCGGCAGCACCGCCGTGCCGGCCCGGGCGCTCGCCGCGACCTGCCCCGGCGGCACCGCCGTCATGGTCGGCATCCCGCCGCTGGACCGGATGATCGGCATCCCGCCGGACCTGCTGTCGGGGCACCGCCGTCTGATGGGCACCCAGGGCGGCGACGCCATGCCCGACCGCGACCTGCCCCGCCTGGTCGACCTGTACCGGGCGGGCCGGCTCGACCTGGAGCGCATGGCGGGGGAGCGGGTGACGCTCGACGGCCTCGACGACGCGGTCGGACGGGTCCGCGCGGGCGCCGCTGCCCGCTCCCTCGTCCTGTTCGCGTGACCACCGCCGGGCCGCCCGGCGTCAGCGGGCCAGGGCGGCTCGGGACAGGCGGTCGGCCTGGCGGGTCGTCTCGGGGAGCCGGTACCGGGGGGTGAGCGTGAGCGCGTGGGCGCAGGCGGTGTCGAGGTCGACGCGGTGCCCGACGGACACGAACACCGGCTTGACCCCGGTGCGGGTGCACAGCACCCGCCCGACGACCTCGCCGCCCTCGTGCAGCGGGCTCGCGTCGCCGCGGCGCCGGCCCGGTGGGTCGTAGGAGCCGATGAAGCCGGTCTTGGCCACCCCGATCGTCGGCAGCCCGGTGAGCACGCCGAGATGGCACGCCAGCCCGAACCGGCGCGGGTGCGCGAGGCCGTAGCCGTCGCAGACCAGCAGGTCGGGCGTGATGGTCAGCCGCCGCAGCGCCTCGACCAGCGCGGGCAGCTCGCGGAACGCGAACAGCCCCGGCACGTACGGGAACGCGGCGGTGCCCGGGACGACCGACTCCTCCAGCACCTCCAGCGACCCGGCGTCGAGGACGACCACGGCCGCCGCGAGCCGGACGCCGGTGCCGCCGCCGTCGCCCGCGTACGAGACGTCCAGCCCGGCGATCGTGCCCGGCGCCCGCGGCCCGGGGCCGCGCAGATCGAGCATCGGCCGCAGCCGGTCCTGGATCGCCTCCGCCTCGGCCGGCGTCGCCGGCCACGGATGCAGGTCCGCCACCTCCATGGGCCCACCTCCTGACCGGCCACGGTATCGCCCCCGGTACGGCCCGGCGAACCTTCCCAAGCAAGTGCTAGATTGATTCCCGTGGCGATCGATCTTGCCGAACTGGCCGCCCCCGGGCACACCGCGCTGCTGGTGATGGAGATGCAGCGCGGCGTGGCCGGCGACCTGGCCAAGTTCCCCGAGCTGGTGCAGACCTGCGACGACCGCGGCGTGGTGGCCAACACCGCCCGCGCCCTGGCCGCCGCCCGAGCCGCGGGGGTGCCGGTGGTGCAGTGCACCGCCGCGTTCCGCGCCGACCGCGCGGGCAGCCATACCGGCAACTGCCCGTTCATCAAGGGGCTGCTCAAGGACCCCGGGCACATGCTGGAGGGCACCGGCGCCGTCGAGGTGCTGCCCGAGCTGCGCGGCCCCGGCGACCTGGAGTCCCGCCGCTACCACGGGTTCTCCCCGTTCACCGGGACGTCCCTGGACCAGACCCTGCGGTCGCTCGGCGTACGGACCGTCGTCGCCGCCGGCCTGTCCCTCAACCTCGGCATCCCCGGGCTGTGCCTGGAGGCCGTCAACCTCGGCTACCGCGCCGTCGTCCTGACCGACGCCGTCGCCGGGACGCCCGCCGAGTACGGTGACGCCGTCATGGCCAACACCATCAGCCTGCTCGCCGCGCGCACCACCAGCGGGAAGCTGGCCACCGCCTGGCGCGGCGGGGAAAGCTGAGGAAGGGGCGTCACGCATGGACGGAATGGACCTCTCGGGCCGCACCGCGGTGGTCACCGGAGGCGCCGGCGGCATCGGCCGGGCGATCTGCGCCGACCTCGCCGGGCTCGGCGCCCGCGTGGTGATCGCCGACCGCGACCTGCCCGCCGCGCGGGACGCGGCGAAGGAGACCGGCGGCACCGCGCGCCGCGTGGACCTCGCCGACCACGCCGACATCGACCGGTTCTGCGCCGCGGTCGGCCCGGTGGACGTGCTCGTGCACAACGCCGGGATCAGCATCGTCGAGCCGTTCACCGAGAGCGACCCGGCGAACTGGGACCTGATGTGGCAGGTCAACCTGCGCGCCCCGATGCAGCTCACCCGGGCGCTGCTGCCCGGCATGACCGGGCGCGGCTGGGGCCGGCTGGTCTTCGTCTCGTCCGACGGGGCCCGCGCGGGCTCCGGCGGCGAGGGCGCCTACGCCGCCACCAAGTCCGGCCTGTTCGGGCTGGCCAAGACCCTCGCCCGGGAGGCCGCGCGGGGCGGCGTCACCAGCAACGTCGTCTGCCCCGGGCCGACCGACACCCCCATGGTGCGGACGGTCGCGGACGCGCACCCCGGGCTGCTCGACAAGCTCGCCAAGCAGATCCCGCTGCGCCGCATCGGCCGCCCCGACGACATCGCCGGCCTCGTGGCCTTCCTCTGCACCGACCGGGCCGGCTACGTCACCGGCCAGACGGTCTCGGTCAGCGGTGGGATCACGATGCAGTGACGGCCCGGCGCGAGGTCCCGGGGGCGGGCCCCCGGGACGGCGGCGGCTCAGCCGAGGGAGGCGTAGACGGCCTCGGTGAGGCGGTAGGCGCGCAGGTCGCCGGAGAGCTGGTCGCCCATCATGTTGGGCAGGTAGGCCAGCGCCACCCCGGCCTCGGTGTCGCCGAGGCCGATCGAGCCGCCCGCGCCGGTGTGCCCGAACGCGGTGCCGCGGCCCGCCGGGGGCGTGAAGAACGTCGTCGAGGGGCGCATGTAGCCGAGCCCGAACGAGCTGTCGACCAGCATCGTCCGGTCGGGCCCCGCGACCCGCGGCTCGATCGCGCCGCGCAGCGTGTCCGGCCGCAGGATCCGTCCCGCGACCAGGTCCCGGTAGAACGCGCCGAAGGACGCCGCCGTCGCGAGCATCCCCGCCGCGGGCCATCCGGCGCGCAGCACCACCGGGTTGTTGTAGCCGCCCTTGCCCGGGTGCGGGTTGTTGATCGACCGGTTGAACGGGCTGTCCCGGTCGACATAGGCGCCTGCGAGCCGTTCCAGGACGTTGTCGTCCGGCACGGCCTTGGGAGAGTCGGCGCCGCCGGACGGGACGCGGCGGCCCGCCGAGAGCTTCGCGGCCCGGTCGATGACGTCGTCCGGGGCACCGACCCACAGGTCCAGGCCCTTCGCGAACTCCTCGCGGACGAACGCGCCGACCGTCCGGCCCGCGTGCCGCCGGACGATCTCGCCGGCCAGCCACCCGAAGGTGAGCGCGTGGTAGCCGTGCGCCTCGCCGGGCGTCCACTCGGGTGCCTGCGCGGCCAGTTCCGCCGCCCGCGCCGGGGCGTCGGCCGCGTCCTGGGCGGGCACCGGCCGGGCGAACGCGGGCAGCCCGGCCTGGTGCGACAGCAGGTGCGCGGCGGTCGTGCCGTCCTTGCCCTCGACGCCGTACTCCGGCCACCAGGCGGTCACCGGCCCGTCCACCTCGAAGGCGCCGCGTTCGGCGAGCAGCAGCGCGGCGGTCGCGGTCACGGCCTTGGTGCAGGAGAACCCGAAGCACGGCGTGTCCGCGAGCCACTCCCGCCCGGACCGGCGGTCGGCCACGCCGCCCCACAGGTCGACGACCTTGCGGTCACCGGCGTAGACGGACACCGCCGCGCCCAGCTCGAGGCCGTCGGCGAAGTTCTGCTCGAAGACGTCCCGGACGGCGGAGAAGGCCGGATCGCAATGGCCCTGCACTGTGCTCATGCGCGGTCCTTTCAGAGGAGGTACGTACCGAATGATGCTCGATGAGAACGGGAACTGGGGACGCTGGGGTGCCGCCGACGAGCGCGGCGCCCTCAACCTGCTCACCCCCGAGACGGTGGTGGCGGCGGCGGGCTGCGTCCGCGAGGGCCGGCCGCTGAGCCTGGCGCTGCCGATCCGGGGCGCCACCTCCTCGCCCGCGCCGACGACCGTCCCGCACCTGAAGGGCCGGCCGCTGCCGCAGCACTTCATGTCGGTGGACGGCGGCGACTACGCGGCCGGGACGCGGGCGATCGGCGCGGGCCTGAAGATGGCCGACGACGCCCTGATCGTCACGCCGCACGGCACCACGACCCACATGGACGCGCTCTGCCACATGTGGTCGGGCGACGAGCTGTACAACGGCCATCCCGCCGCCCGTGTCCGCTCCTACGGGGCGGGCCGCTGCGGCATCGACAAGGCGGGCCCCGTCGTCGCCCGCGGCGTGCTGTTCGACGTGCCGCGCCTGCGCGGCGTGGAGCACCTGTCGGCCACCGACCGCGTCGGGGTCGCCGACCTGGAGGCGGCGGACCTGGACGTCCGCCCCGGCGACGTCGCGATCGTCCGCACCGGCTGGCCGCTGACCTGGCAGGACGGCCCGGACGCCTACTGGGCCGGCCAGCCGGGCCTGGACGCGGACGCCGGCCGCTGGCTGGCCGGGCGCGACGTGTCGGTGGTGGCCAGCGACAACGCCGCGATCGGCGGCCTGAACGAGCACCAGCTCGCCGACGAGGACCTCGCCGACGACCTGCACATGATCTTCCTGTGGCGGCACGGGATCCACCTGATCGAGATGCTCTGGCTGGAGGAGCTCGCCGAGACCGGCCGCACCGACTTCCTGTTCATCGCCGCCCCCCTCAAGATCGAAGGCGGCACCGCCAGTCCGGTCAACCCCCTCGCCGTCCTCTGACCGCCCGCCCCTAACCCGCAGGAGGGAGGGGAAGAGCGCCACCCGAGGCCGACGCCCGTCCGGCCCGGCCCCTTCTACCGTGACGGTCTCCGGCATGGAAAGGGGAAACGCATGTTCCGCAGAACGATCGTCGCGACCGGCCTCGCGGGTGTCACCGTGATGGCGACGGCGGCGCCCGGCGCGGCGGCCGAACGCCCGAGCCTCCGGCAGTTGGTGGACCGCCTCACCGCCGCCGACGGCGCGCCCGGCGCCCTGGCGGCGGCCGAGGGCGCGCGCCGCCGCACCGTCGTCACCAGCGGCCTCGGCGACGTCGGGGCGGGCACGCCCGTCCCGGCGGACGGCCACTGGCGGATCGGCAGCATCACCAAGCCGTTCGTCGCCACCGTGGTCCTCCAGCTCGCGGGCGAGGACGCGGTGGCGCTCGACGCCCCGGTCGAGCGCTACCTGCCCGGCGTCCGCGGCGTCGCCGGCGTCACCGTCCGGCAGCTCCTCCAGCACACCAGCGGCCTGCCCGACTACCTGGCCTACCTGACGCCGCAGCGGGTCATCGAGCACCCTCTCGACCACCACGAGCGGGAGGACCTGCTCGCCATCGCGACGGCGCACCCGAGGCTGTTCCCGCCCGGGAAGGGCTGGTCGTACTCCAACACCAACTACCTCCTGGCGTCGATGCTCATCGAGAAGACCACCGGCCGCCCGTACGGCGAGGAGATCGAGCGGCGCGTCCTGCGCCCGCTGAACCTGAGCGGCACCTCCGTGCCCGGCGACGCCCCAGACCTGCCCGAGCCGCACGCCCGGGGTTACGTGCGCCCCGGGCCCGGCGCGCCCCTCGACCTCACCCGCCTCAACCCCTCGGTGGCGGCCGGGGGCGGGAACATGGTGTCCACCGCCGACGACCTGAACCGCTTCCTGGCCGCCTTGGTCCGCGGCAGGCTGCTGAAGCGCCCGCAGATGCGCGCGATGATGACGACGGTCCCGACCGGACGCGCCTCGGGCGACGAGTACGGCCTCGGCCTCCAGCGGACCCCCCTGCCGTGCGGCGGTCACTACTGGGGCCACGACGGCGACATGATCGGCTTCACCACCGTTGCCGGCGCCACCACCGACGGCCGCCGCGCCACCGTCATGGCGAACCTGAACCCCGGCGGCACCGAAGCCCAGGACGACGACCTGAACGCCGCCCTCACCACCGCCCTCTGCGAGGCCCACTGACCCGAACCGCACGCCGCCACCGGCGCAAGCCCGCCCAGCCAGATGGCCGAGCCCCCGACCGGACGGGCCCGTCGTGCGTCAGGTGCCGGGGTAGGCGCCGCCGCCGTGGGCGGCGTCCAGGGCGTCGTAGTCGGGGGTGTAGCCCTTCTTCGGGATCGCGTCCGTGAACGCGACCTCGCGGGGCTTCTTGTACGAGGCGATCTCGGCGCGGACGTGCTCGATGATCTCGTCGGCGGTGGCCGCCGCGCCGTCCTTCAGGACCACGACCGCCTTGGGGGACTGGCCGAAGCGGTCGTCGGGGACGCCGATGACGGCGGCGTCGGCGACGGCCGGGTGGGTCCTGAGGGCGCGCTCGACCTCGGCGGGGTAGATGTTCTCGTTCGCCGACTTGATCATGCGCAGCCGGGGGCCGATGAAGGTGAGGGTGCCGTCCGGCTCGCGGCGGCCGAGGTCGCCGGTGTGGTGCCAGCCGCCGGCGGCCTTCGCCGCGTTCAGCTCGGGCCGGTTCCAGTAGCCGGAGAACAGGCTGAGACCGCGCGCGCAGATCTCGCCCACCTCGCCCGCCGGGACCTCCTCGCCGGCCGGGCCGAGCAGCCGCACGTGCACGAGGGGGGACGGCCGGCCCGCGCCGCCCGCGCCGCCCATGCCGAGACCGAGGAAGGTGAGCATGCCGCCCACCTCGGTCTGCCCGTACCCGCCCATCCCGGACGCGCACCACGGGCTGTCGTCCACCGTGATCATCGCGTCCCAGGCGGGGGAGTGCGACACGAACCGCAGCGAGGACAGGTCGTGCGCGCCGCCGGCGTTGGCCTCGACCAGGCCGTCGATCATCGGGCCGAACAGGAACGCCTGCGTGCACTTCTCGGCGTCGATCAGCCGGCACACCTCGCCCGGCTCGTACGCCGGGGTGAACACCAGCTTGCCGCCGAGCTGGAAGGTCGCCAGCGTGAACATCATCGTGCCCACGTGGAACAGCGGCCCGCACGCCAGGAACGCGAACCCGTCCTCCATCTGCCGGACGTGCAGCAGCGCCATGCTGTGCGCGACCAGGGCGGAATGGCTCAGCAGCGCCGCGTTCGGACGGCCGTCGAACGCGGCGGTGTACATCGCCAGGACGGGCGCGTCCGCGTCGGCCGCGGTCTCGGCGGCGGGCGTGCCCGCGGCGGCGTACGCCTCGTACTCCTCGCCCGACCCGATCCAGCGGGCGTCCAGGGTGACCTGGCCGCGCGCTTTCTCCACGGCCTCCGACGCCTCCCAGACGACGACGCGAGGGGTCAGATCGTCCAGGATGTGGGCCAGCTCGTCGGCGGTCTGCCGCCAGTTGGCCGGGCAGAACACCGCGCCGAGCCGTCCGCAGGCGAGCAGCAGTTCCAGCACGCGGAACGAGTTCTGGCCGAGCCACAGCACCCGGTCGCTGGTCCCGACGCCGTCGGCGGCGAGCGCGCCCGCGAGGCGGTCGACCCGGTCGCCGAGCTCGGGGTAGGTCAGCCGGACGGGACCGTCCACGACGGCGGTGCCGAGCGGCCGGCCGCGCCGGTGCTCGCTGAGGACGTCCCCGAGAGTGAGACCGTGGATCGACGGCATCGCGCCTCCTTGCGCAGGGGGGGTGAGGTGGCCCCGGACGGACCGGGTCAGCGGAAGGCGGGCATGACCTCCGCCGCGAAGAACCGCAGGACCTTCTTCATCTCGTCCAGCGGGATCGGCCGGGTGGAGCCGAAGTCGCACATCAGGTTGCCGTAGCCCATCTCCTGGATGGTCTTGATCTGGGAGACGACCCGCTCGGGGTCGCCGATGACCTCGAGCTGGTTCCAGCGGAACTCGTTGTCGACCGAGCCGCCCTTGAGGTAGCGGTCCTGGTAGAACTCGAAGCCCTTGGCGGCCTGGCCGGTGGCGGGGTCGATCGGCGCGCTCTGCACGTTGAAGATCCGGGACCGGTCGAAGCCGGCCTCGAACCGGGCCTGGTCCTCGCGGGCCTGCTCGATCGTCGGCGCGACGTAGACCGAGCGGCTGGCGATCAGCTCCACGTCGGCGCTGTCGACGCCGTTGGCGGCGGCGGTGGCGTGCCAGGTCTCCGCGGCCTTGGCGATCTTCTTGAACGGGGCGGCGGGGTCGGCCAGGATCGGCAGCCCGCGCGCCGCGTACAGCTCGACGGTCTCCGGGCTCACCGCGGCGACGTGCAGCGGCGGGTGCGGGCGCTGCACCGGCCGGGGCGTCAGCGAGAGCGGGTGCTTGGTCTCGTAGAACCGGCCCTTGTACTCGAAGTTGTCCTGGGTCCACAGGCCGATGAGCATGTCCAGGCACTCGTTGAACCGGTCGCGGGCCTCGGCCAGGTCGAGCCCGAAGTTCTCGAACTCGATGCTCTGGTAGCCGCGGCCGATGCCGACCTCCAGCCGTCCCCCCGACAGCAGGTCCACCATCGCGGCCTCCTCGGCCACGTGGATCGGGTTGTGCAGGGGGAGGACCACGATGCCGGTGCCGAGGCGCAGCCGTTCGGTGCGGGCCGCGAGGTTGGACAGCAGGTTGAAGGTGTTGGGGACGGCACCGTAGTCCCGGAAGTGGTGCTCGGCGACCCACACCCCATCGAAGCCGAGCTCCTCCAGGAGCTCGACGATCTCGATCTGGTAGTCGTACACCTCCCGCGGGGACTGCCCCGCGAACTGGTGGAAGAGGTGGAACGTCGAGAATTTCATCGGGCGGTCAGCCACGTGTACGGCTCCTTCTTCACCGGGCCCCGGCGGGTGCACGCCGTGCCCTCGCCGTGTCATATCGCCCACCCATCATTACGTACCAAGCGCTCGCTTGGGAAGACTAACAGGTTCCCGGCACCCGGGCACCCGGGCACGCGCGGCGAGCCCCGGACCGGACGGTCCGGGGCTCGGAGGCCCGGCTGAGAAGGAGGGGATGAGCGCGGCGGAAGCGCGGCGGACGGGCGGGCGGGACGCGGGCGGCGCCCGCGGTCAGGGACGCCCGAGGTGGCCGGCGGGCTCGGTGACGGCCTCCTCGGCCGCGACGGGCGCGCGGGTCCGGCCGAACTCCAGCGTGAGCAGCGCCGCGGCCAGCCACGCGATGTCGAACCAGGACCGGAACACCACCGAGCGCGGCCGGTAGGCGGGCCGGAACTTCTTGTCGAACAGGTACAGCGACTCGACCGCGATCAGCGGGTCGAGCAGGTGCAGCGCCCGGTAGCCGGCCCGCTCCAGCGGACGCCGCTCGGCCGAGTCCAGCAGCTCGCGGAACGCGGCGAAATTGAGCGACACCACCCCGGCGGAGGTCGTGCGGGCGTACTCGATCATCTCGACGATCAGCCGCTCGTTCACCCCGTTCGGCCCGCCCGGCGCCCGCCGCATCGCGTCCAGGCTGATGCCCTCGCCGGCCATCGCGTACCGCTGGAAGGCGATCGGCGCGCCGCCCGCGTCATAGGCCACCGCGACCAGCGAGCCGGGGTGGTAGCCGGTCAGCAGCTCATCCAGGTTCATTGAGAAGCCGCGCTCGGCGGCGCCGCCGAGCGAGCGCGCGGCCACCTCCAGGAGCTTCTCGCGCAGGTCCGGCGGCAGTTCCCGCTCGGGGACGATCTCCGAGGTCACGCCCGCGTTCCGGGTCCGCTTGACGGCCTGCCGCACGTTGCGCATCTGCCGTCCGGACAGGTCGAACTCGGCGGGCTCGACGTACACCTCGTCGCCGAAGCCGAACGACCGCAGCCCTCCCCAGGCCGGCAGCAGCCCGGCGCTCGCGCCGAGGACGGCGGGACGCCACCCGGTGCGGCGGCACAGGTCCAGGAACGCGGTGACCGCCCGGTCATGGGAGCGCGGGTCGCCTACCGGGTCGCCGCCCGCGACCGCGACGCCGAACAGCACCCGGTAGCCGATCGCGGCCCCGCCGTCCGGGCTGAACACGTAGCTCTTGTCGCGGCGCAGTGCGAACGGGGCGAGGGTGTCGGACGCGGGGTGCGCGACGAGCCCGGCGACGCGCCGCCGCTCGTCCTCGTCCCCGGGCGGCGGCGCCGGATCGGGCGCCAGCAGTGTGACCAGCAGGACCAGCAGGCCAGCGCCGCCGACCAGCCCGAGCACCGTCGGCAGCCAGCCGGGGCCGTCGAGCGAGCCGAACGAGCCGAGCCCGGCGGCCACGTCGTGCCCGACCGACCGGATCGAGACCCCGCCGAGGACGATCGACCCGAGCACCGCGCCGATCACCAGGATGGCGCCGGTGCGCAGCGCGGTCCGGACCCGCTCGTGGTGCGGGCGGACGGGGAAGGCGGCCCGGCGCAGCCAGACCACGCCGAACGCCGCGATCAGCAGCGGCAGCCGCCACAGCGCGTCGTCGCCGGTGACCACCGCGAGGAGTCCCATCGTGACCAGCACGTTGAGCCCGAGCCAGGCGGCGTGGCGGCGCAGCAGGACCCCCCGCGCGACCAGGGCCAGCGCGAGCGCGAGCACCACGGCGTGCGCGGGAGCGAGCGGACGCCCCGTCACCAGCAGCGACAGCCGGTCCAGCCAGCCGGGCGTGTTCGGCACCGCCGGGACGGCCAGCAGGCCGGCCACGGCCGCGGTGACCCACGCGAACGGCCAGACGGGTCCGGCCGGTTCAGCTGATTCCACGAGGACACCTCCGCTGAGATCACAACCATGATCCGTTGGAACTCATTCCCCGATTCGGACGTTATGTGTGGCCTTCGTTGGACATTGCCTTATCTTCAGACTACGGGCGCGGGGTGGGGCCGAGGTGATCGTCTGTTCACTACCCGCCGGTCGCGGCGGCCATACCCGGCCAAATCCCGTCCGGTCGGCCTAGACTCGAACGTGATGAAGACGCTGCTGATCGTCCATCACACGCCCTCGCCGTCGCTGCGCGCGATGTACGAGGCCGTGCGCGCGGGGGCCGGGACCGACGAGGTCGAGGGCGTGCGGGTCGAGGCGCGGGCCGCCCTGACCGCCTCGCCGGTCGACGTGCTGGCGGCCGACGGCTACCTGCTCGGCTCCCCGGTCAACCTCGGCTACCTCTCCGGGGCGCTCAAGCACTTCTTCGACCAGGTCTACTACCCGTGCCTCGACGAGACCGCGCGCCGTCCGTTCGGGGCCTACCTGCACGGCAACAACGACGCCACCGGCGCCGTGCGCGCGCTCGAGTCGATCACCACCGGGCTGAGATGGCGCGCGGTCCGGCCCCCGCTCGCGATCACCGGCGAGCCGGGCAAGGCCGACCTGGAGTCCTGCTGGGAGCTGGGCGCGACCGTCGCCGCCGAGCTCGGCGACGTCTGACCGCGTCCTGCGCGCGAGCCGCGGCCCCCCGGTGCCGCCGCCGGGGCTAAGTTTGATCTATGAGCGGATTCCGGCACGTGGTGATGTTCGTCTGGTCCGAGGGGACGACCACCGGTCAGCAGGACGAGGTCGCGGCCCGGCTCGGCGCCCTGCCCGGCGTGATCCCGGAGATCCGGGCCTACGCCGCCGGCGCCGACGCGGGCGTCAATCCCGGCAACCACGACTTCGTGGTGGTCGCCGACTTCGCCGATCGCGACGGGTACCTCGCCTACCGCGACCATCCGGCGCACCGGGCGGTCATCGACGAGTGCATCACGCCGATCGTGGCCGAGCGCGCGGCCGTCCAGTACGCCTTGTAGGCGCGGCGTCCCAGGCCGTCGCGCTCCGGGCCCGCCGGACGGTGCGAGGGCGGCCCGGCGAGCGGGGAGCGGCGGCGGATGATTACCGAGCAAGCGCTTGTGTGTGACAGATTTTCGCGTTAGTTTCGGCTCCGACGGCAGCGGCCGGGCGGCGGCACCGCCGGACCGGCCCGGCCTCACAGACGCCGCCCGCCGAGGATGGATCGCGCCCCATCCTTGGCGGGCGGCACCATTCCCGGGGACGGGCGGAGAGGGGCCACGTGGGCGGCAGACAGGGCTTCTCCGGACGGCAGGGCTTCTCCGGGAAGGCGGCCGTCGCGGGCGTCGGGATGACCGCCCTGACCCGCGAGTCGGGCCGGACCGAGCTCCAGCTCGCCGCCGAGGCCTCCCGCGCCGCCCTCGCCGACGCGGGGATCGACCGCCCGGACGCGATCCTCAGCTACCACCTCAACGACTCCGCTCCCGTGCTCTACCTGGCCCGGGAGCTGCGGCTCCCCGAGGTCGGCTGGCACAACGAGATCTACGGCGGCGGCACGCAGAGCGCGTCGATCCTCGCCGACGCCGCGATGCTCGTCGACGCGGGCCTGGCCGAGAACGTGCTGGTCTACCGGGCGCTCAACGGCCGGTCCGGGAAGCGGATGAACGCCCTCGGACTCAAGCTGGGGGAGGGGACCGAGGAGCAGTTCACCCACCCGTACGGCATGGCCGGGCCCGTCCACCAGTTCGCCCTCGCCGGGCAGCGCTACCTGCACGACGCCGGGCTGGACGAGGTGCACACCCACGCGATCGTCGCGCAGTCGCGCGCGCACGCCGTCCGCAACCCGCGCGCGCTCCGGCGGGAACGCCTCGACATGGCGACCTACCTCGCCAGCCCCATGGTGGCCTCCCCGCTGCGCCGGATGGACTGCTGCCAGGAGACCGACGGGGCCTGCGCCCTGGTCGTCACCAGGGCGGACCGCGTCCCGGACGCGCCCCGGATCCACGCCGTCGTGCGCGGCGGCGGGCCCGGCGCGTCCACCATGGACAAGGCCGCCGACGTCACCCGCCTCTTCTCGTCCTACCTGGCCGGCCCGCTGTACGAGGCCGCCGGGATGAAGCCCGAGCACGTCGACGTGTCGCTGCTGTACGACGCCTACGGGTGGCTGGTGCCCCGGCAGCTCGAAGACTTCGGCCTGGTGCCGCGCGAGGACCTCGGCGCCGTCCTGCGCGCACAGGAGATCACCTGGAACGGGCGCTTCCCCGTCAACCCGCACGGCGGGCTGCTGTCGGAGGGGTACGTGCACGGGCTCAACAACGTCGCCGAAGCCGTCCGGCAACTGCGCGGCGCCGGGACCAACCAGGTGCGCGGGGCGGGCGTGGCGCTGTGCACCGGATTCGGTGGCAGCTACGGCAGCGCCGCCATCCTCACCGCCGCCTGAGCGTCCGCCCGCGGACGGGCGCCGGTCACCCGGAGCGGGCGCCGATGATCGATGTGCGCAGTCCCTCCGGCGTGGGCGCCTCCACCAGGCGCGGCCCGCCGCGCGAAGGGACCAGCGCCCACCACGAACCGGTGGCCCGCCCGAACCAGACGCGCACCCCCGGGAACTGCTCCTGGAGCCCCTGCACCGTCCGGGCCCGCAACGCCTCGGGCGTCGGTTCCTCACGACCGGCGGCGTCTCGCTGAGCCGTCATGTCGCCCTCCCCCCGTTGTTCTCTTCGGTAACAGCGTCCTCACAGCCCAAAGCGTCACCCCGGATCGGTAAAGTGTGACTAATGACACTATGGACTGCCGGGCGTCGTTACGGGGCCCGGACGCGTCGGGAGACCCGCGGGGACGGTTCTGACCAGGCCGGACGGCGTCTGCGTTCGGCCGCTCGTCCGGGCACACGCTGCACCGGACCGCGCGGCGTCCCGTCGCCGGCGCCGCGGCGCACGACCCGTGCCGGACGGGCCGTGCGGCGGCGGAGGGCTCAGTGCGTGTTGATGCCGTCGAACATGACCTTGAGGTAGTGCTCGGCGAGGCCGCTCGCGTTCAGCCGGCCGCCCGGCTTGAACCAGCGCACCGCCACCCACACCGTGTCGCGGATCATCCGGTAGGTGAGCTTGGGGTCGATGTCGTCGCGGAACAGGCCGTCGCGCTGGCCCGCCTTGATCGTGTCGACCCACATCTTCTCCACCTTGTCCTCGGAGTCGGTGAGGTAGGCGAAGCGGTCCATGTCCTTGAGGTAGTTCCAGTCGTTCTGCATCACAGTGATCGCGGCGCGGTGCGGCTCCAGGGTGCCGAACGCGATGCGGATCAGGCCGGCGATGGTCTCGCGCGGGTTCTTGCCCTCGTCGATGACCGACTGGTAGGCCGACATGATCTCGCGGAAGAAGCCCGCGAGGATCTCGTCGACGATCGACTCCTTGGAGTCGAAGTGGTGGTAGAGGCTGCCGGAGAGGATGCCCGCCTCGTCGGCGATGTTGCGCACCGTCGTGGCCTGGAAGCCCTTCTCGGCGAAGAGGTCGGCCGCGAGCCTGATCAGGTGCTCACGCCGTTCCGAGGCGAGGGCGGGCGAGCCCTTGCCGCGGCGGCGGGCCCCGCCCTCACCAGCGGTGCGGGTCCTGGGTCGTCCTGAATTGGCGCTCGTGGTCGTCACCCTCTCATTATGCCGTGCGCGCCCAACCGCTTGCTCGACCCGACGCGCTGACAACAGGTTACGCGGTGCAACAAGCGCTTGTTCCAGGTTCGGCCGCCTGGTCGGCGGCATTCCCCGGGCCTGCGTAGGGTCGGGGACATGGCAGATGTGATCGTTTTCGATCTGTACGGAGTCATCGCCCGGACCCAGACCCCGGCGGCGATCGCCCGGATCGAGGGGCTCGCCGGTCTCTCCGGCGCCCCGTTCTGGGACGCCTACTGGGCCTGCCGGCCCGCCTACGACGCCGGCCAGGAGAGCGCAGCGTACTGGGCGGCCGTCGCCGGACGGGCCGGCGCCGCCTTCGCCGACGTGCCCGCGCTCATCGAGGCCGACCTGGAGAGCTGGTGCGAGGTGGACGGCCGGATGGTCGAGCTCGTCACCGAACTGGCCGGCCGGGGCCGCACCCTCGGCCTTCTGTCCAACACCATCTCCGACCTGCTGCCCCGTTTCGAGGCCCGGCACGGCGCCTGGCTGAGCCGCTTCGACGCGCTGACCTACTCCTGCCGGATCGGGGTGGCCAAGCCCGACCCGCGCGCGTACGAGATCTGCGCCGAACGCCTCGGCGTCGCCCCCGCCGACGTGCTGTTCTTCGACGACTCCGAACGCAACGTGATCGCCGCCCGCGAGGTCGGCATGCGCGCCGAGGTCTTCAGCTCCCCGTCCCAGGTCCGGGCCCTGGTCGGCTAGTTCGTCTTTCAATCCCGGTCGGCGTCCTCGCCTGGCGGCTCGGACGCCGACCGTGCTCGGGCGAGCGCGACATTGCTTCGCCACCTGGCCGGTGAGGCTTGTCTCCGGCTTCGCCTCACCGGCCAGGTACCGCGCTTGCGCGACAGCTGAGGCGCGCCCTGGACACCGGCCGTGCGTCTGCCTCCATGTACCGGCGCGGGAGAGGTCACGAAAGCGCGAGGTCCGGGACCACCGCCCTGGGAGCGGTCACGGTCTACGGCATGGAGGTGCGGCTGATCAGACGTGCTTCCAGACGCGCTTGTTCCCGCCGGTCCCGCACGGGTCGATACGGAAGTAGGTCGATCCCGGGTAGGTGGACAGGCACTTGTTCTTGGCCGGGTTCTTCAGCTTCCCGGTGGCGCCGCCGGTCCACTTCCACTGCTGGGTCTTGCCGGCGCCGCACTTGCGCATGACAACGGCGGCGGTGCCGTAGACGGTCAGGCAGTTCTTGTCGTTGACGGAGCTGCGGAAGGTGCCGTCGTTCTCGAGGACCCAGAGCTGGTGCCTGATGTCCTTGTGCTTGCGCGGGTGGCAGTCGACCTGCCGGACGGCCGCGTTCCCGGCGTCCTTCCTCGTGTCCAGGCACTTGCCCGTCTGCTTGCTCTTGTACTGGAACGACGTGATCATCACGTGCGCGTCGCCCCCGGTCGCTGACGAGGAGGCGGCGGGGGCCGCGGGGGCCGCGGGGGCGACGGGGGCCGCCGCCGCGGCGGAGGCCGTGCCCACCAGCATCGCCCCGGCGGAGGCCAGGGTGAGGGCCAACTGCTTGCGCTTCATGTGCTCCCCGTTCTGGCGGCGCCCGGACGAATCCAGGACACCGCCACAAGATCGTTTGGCGGCATATTACACAGAACGGCTACATTTCAAAACCGATTCGATAACTTTCACGCTCGGGCGTCTCGCGGTCCGAGCCCGACTTCCCAAGCGGGAGCGGGGCCGGCCCGGACACCCTTCCTCCAGCGGCCACGAACCGTCCGTCCCCTAGGTGTTTCCCGAAGAGGCCGATGGAGTTCACGGCGCCTCGGACCGGCCGGGCCGGGACCAGGTGATGCCGTGGTATTTCAGCCGGTCGCGGCTCGGCGTGGAGACGGGTGCCGGCCGATGCCATGACGTGCTGGGACGCGACGTTGTGCGCGGGATCAGTCGGCCGGTGGGCTCTCGGCGTCCGGCGGCGGGGACGGGGCCGGGGCCAGGGGGAGCACGGCCCCGCCCGCCTCGGCGGCCTCGGCCAGGCGGGCGCGGAGTGTGCGGACGAGCTCGTCGCTCTGCTCGGTGAGCCGCTCGATCGCGGGCAGCGCCAGATCGTCGCGGACGGTGTCGGCGAGCAGCTCGTCGTACTCGTGCGCCCGTTCGGCGATCGTCTCCAGGTAGCGGTGGGCCCGGAGCGCCTCGTCGGCCGAACAGGTCCGCTCGGCGTAGCGTTCGAGGGCCTCCACCCGGCGGGTCAGCGCGGCGACGGAGGCGTCGAGCTTCTCCCGCAGCGGGAGCAGCGCCGCCTCGACCTCCGGCAGTCCGGCGGAACCGGAGATCTCCTCCTGCTCGCCGCGCAGCCGCGACTGCTTGGCGAGCACCTGCGCGATCTCCCACTCCTGGCGGGGCAGCGTGACCGCGTTGTCGACCGAGTCGAGCAGGCCCTCCCGGTTGACCTCGGAGTCGCGCACGGCGTCGACGGCGGCCTGGGCGCGGCCGAGCAGCTCGCGGGCGGGGCCGTCGAAGTCCTCGGGGGTGAGGTAGCGGTCGCGGCGGCGCTGGAGCTCGCGGGCCCGCCGCAGGTCGAGCGAGACCGACGGGGTGCCGAGTGCGATCAGCACGGCGAGCATCGCCAGCCCGAGCAGCCACAGCGAGCCGAGCAGCGGCGAGCCGATCAGCCCGAGGCCGAGCACGGTCAGCGGCGCCAGCCACACCAGCGGGCGGCGCCGCGCGACGATGGTGTCGAGCTCGGCCCGCAGCGCCGGGTCGGCGACCGGCCGCAGCTCGGCGCGCGGCGTGGCGCCGGCCGGGTGGGCCGGCGCGATCCGCCGCCAGTACGCGCCGACGTGCGTCTCGAAGGCGAAGTCGGTGGCGGTGATCTCGATCTCGACGGGCCCGGCCGGCAGCGGCCACGAGCCGACCGGGTCGCCGCCGCCGGGTCCGGTGAACCGGACCCACCAGCCGCCCTTGCCGTCGTCGCACCGGTAGCGGCCCGGCGCGACGTCGATGCCGACGAAGAACGTGCCGATCCCGGGGATGGAGTTGCTCCAGGCACCTCTGGTCACCGGCGACCTCCGAGCCGACCTCTCGCGCCGCGTCCCCCCGCCCCCTCCGGCGGAGCCGTCCCACGGCCGACCACGCGCACCGGGTCAGACGTCCGGGGGGCGATAAGAGTTGCATTACCCACATCCGCCTCGGGAAAGTCGCGTGCGGGCGCAGAGATTGCGGGTGGAATACTCCAGGCGTGCGACCTGACTACGACCCTCTCGACGACCCGCCCTGGGCGATGCAGCTAGTGGTACGCGCCGAGAAGGCCGATCCACCCGGCCACGGCGCGGTCTGCGAGGCGGCGGCGATGGCGGTGGCACGGCTGCTCACCGACCCGCGCGCCACCGGGCCCGAGCCCGAAGCCCCGCAGGCCGCCGAGCCCGCGGAGACCGCCGAGCCCGCCGCGGGCGAACCGGACGGGGAGCGTCCCGGGCAGTGGCGCGCAGCGATCCGGGAATGGGAGGCACGGCGCATCCGGAAGGTGACGCGGCGCGCCCGGGGCGTGCGGTGGCCCGAGGCGCAGGCGTTCCCCGGCGTGACCGTCGAGCACGACGGCGCGGAGGTGCGCGCGTTCGTGCCGGGTCCGGTGGCGGACGTGCCGCCCCCGCTGGCCAGGCTCCAGGTCGCCGGGCTCGACCTCGCCGACGACGCCCCGGCCGGCCCGCCGCCCGAGCCGCCGTACGCGGCGCTCGCGCTCAACCCCGAGGTGACGATCACCACGGGCAAGGCGGCGGCGCAGTGCGGGCACGCCGCGCAGTTGCTGCTGCGCGAGGCGTCGCGGCCCGACCTGGACGCGTGGACCGGCGGCGGCCTGCGGGTGCACCTGGTCCGGGACGTCCCGTGGCGGCGCTGCGTCGAGCACGCCACGATCGCCGTCCGCGACGGCGGCTTCACCGAGGTGCCGCCGGGCACCATGACCGCGATCGCCTGGGTCGTCCGCTGAACGGCCCGTGCCGCCCCTCCCGGGTCCGGGACGGGCGGCACGGGACGGGCGGCACGGGGATGGGCGAAGTCAGGGCAGGGTCACCGCCACGGGGGTGATCCCGGCCTTGCGGATGAGGGACGGGAGCCGGCCCGCGAACGGGTGCTGGTCGGCCGGGAGACCGTCCGGGTTGTCGATGACGTAGTGCACCGTCCCGCCACTGCGCCGTTCGGCCCACTTCGCGCCGGCCGAGCGGAGCACCGCCGCCGCCCTGGCGGCGTCGGCGGCCTGCACCGAGACGCGGATCGGCGACTCGTAGGACGGCAGCCCGGCGGCCTGCTCCGCCGCCCCCGCCAGTGCCCGCACCGACAGCGGCGAGGTGTGCTCGGGGTCCGGGCCGAGGATCGCGTTGTAGAGCAGCTTGGCGGTGCCGTCGCTGAACGCCCGGAAGTTGGGCTCGGCCGCGAACAGCACCGAGCGGCCCTTCCCGACAGGCTGGTCGACGACCGCCGCCGTTCCGCCGAGTTCGGACGCGCCCTTCTCGAAACCGGACACGAACCACTCGGGCGAGTCCGCCGCCGGGTAGGACACCGCGACCCCGCTGGACGCCCGCATCACCGGGTCGTACGAGGTGAAGTTCCAGGCCGAGCCGCCCACGCCCTTGGCGAGCGGGCTGCCGCCGTCCACCTTCACCCGGAACATCGTGCCCGGGATGTCGGAGGCGGGCTCGCTGAGCGTCGCGGCCGTCAGCCCGAGCCGCGCCGCGAGCTGCGTGCCGCCCTGCCAGCCGACGTAACGGCCGCCGTCCCGCGTCCACTGCTGGAGCGCCCGGCGCCCGGCGTCGCCGAGCGCGTCGTAGGCCGCCGACGCGGGCCCGTTCGGCGTGAGGAGCACCTGGACCCCCGCCAGCTTGCCCGCGGCCACGTCGGCCGGGCTCAGGGGCGTGAACGGCATCCTCCAGTCGCGGTCGAGGCGGCTCCGCAGCCAGCCGGCCGACTGGACGGCGCTGGACGAGGTCGCCGAGAGCTGGAGGACGCCGACCTTCGGCGCCTTGCCGCCGTGCCCGGCACGTTCGGCCGGCAGTGCCGGCACGCCGGCGGCCCTCGGACGCAGTTCGGCCCCGGACGAGCCGCCGGACACGTTCGCCAGCAGCGGCATGCTCCAGGCCGTCACGTCATAGAAGTAGGGGAACGGCGTGTAGGAGTCCTCGTTCAGCATCGCCTGGATCCAGTGCTTCTGCCCCTGCGCCATGGAGATCCAGTACGTCCCGGCGGGCAGCGTCGCCTTCCCTTCCGCCTGCCCGTACGCCTTGTAGTCGGGAACGTTCAGCGGCCGTACGAGCCGTTCGACGTTCACGCCCATGCGTTGCAGCCGCCGCACCACCGTCCGGACCTCGGCGCGTTTGGCCGGGTCGTCGTCCCTCAGGAAGTAGTGCCGGACCTTCCGGTCGGGTACCGGCCGGTCGACCTGGTTCGGCGGGTTGTAGATCTGGTTGGGCTCCAGCCGTCCCGCCCTGCCCTGCTCGTAGGCGTCGACGGTCATCTGCCGCCACTCGGTCAGGATCTTCGTCCGGTTGCGGGCCGCCGACGACAGCGACACCCACTGGGTGAGGTACTGCTCCTTCACCCGTTCCGGGTACGGGCTGTCGCCGCCCTTCTCGTACGTCATCCCGGCGGCGTGGAACGCGCTGGTCGGGACCGTGTCGCCGTACCCCTGGTAGAAGAGGTCGTAGGTGTCGCGGTTGAAGAAGTCGATGCCCTGCCGTGTGAACTCGGCGGCCATCGGCGCGCCGTACATGTCGTTGATCCAGCCGACCGCCTGCTCGGGCGTCTCGTGGTAGATCGGGTCGGCGTTCGGCGGGAAGAAGAACGACGTCCCGCCCATCTCGTGCGCGTCGATGTAGAGCGCCGGCGGGTACTGGTTCAGCATCGCGAGCTTGCCGTCGGTCTCGGGCTGGGTGCGCGCGAACCAGTCCCGGTTCATGTCGAAGCCGTAGGCGTTCTGCCTGGTCCGCGCCTGCCGCCCGTCCGGGTTCTGCGTGGGCAGGACGATGACGAGCGCGTTGTCCAGCACCTTCGCCGCCGCGCAGTCGGCGCGGTCGCCGAGGTCGCGCAGCACCTTCAGCGCCGCGTCGGTGCCGCTCGGCTCGTTCCCGTGCACGTTGCCGTTGATCCACAGGATCGGCACGCCGCGCGCGGTGATCCGCCGGGCCAGGTTCGCGGGGGTGCGCGGGTCGCGGAGCCGCGCGGCGTCGCGCCGGACGCCCGCGAGCCCCGCCTTGGTCAGCAGCCCGGGACGGCCGGCGATCGCGTACTTGAGCGGACGGCCCTGCGCGGTCGTGGCGAGCGTGCCGGACACGACGCGCTCGCTCGTGGCCGCGACGGCCTCGAGGTAGCGGTCCGACTCGGCCGCGGTCGCCTGCCGCTCACCGAGTTCGAAACCGAGGATCTTCTCGGGGGAAGGGACCTTGCCACGGTAGATGGGGGTGGTCTGCGTGGGGTCGCAGCCGGGGGCGGCGGCCGTGGCCTGCGCGGCGGCGGACGTCGCGGCGGACGCCGGTACCGCCAGGGACGCGGCCAGCAGCACCGACCACGCCAGATTTCGGGCTCTCATGTGGCCCAAGCTCGCACCGCGCACCTCGTTCACCAACAGCAACACCTGCCAAGGTCGCCGCCGGGCCGGTGCCGCCGCCCACGTTGACGCGCGGCGCCCGGCGGGCTCAGGGCCGCGGCGGCGGCGTCGCGGACGCGGGCGAGGGGGCGGACGCGGCGTCGCCGCCGCGTTGCAGGCGGCTGATCGCCGACAGCGCGAACTCCTGGGTGCGGGTCAGCCCGCCGCCCGGCCCCGTCCCGCCGGGTCCGGGCGCGGCGCGGGCGACCTGGACCTTCGCGCTGAGCCCGTACGCCAGGAACAGCAGGGCGACGAACCCCACGAGGTAGGCGCAGTGCTCCAGGAGCCGGGTGAGATCGCCGCCGAGCACGTCCAGTACGGAGAACATCGCGAATCCGGCCATCCAGCCGGCGAGCGGCGGCACCAGCCACACGTCGCGGCGGCGCAGCACCGCCGCCAGGGCGGCCAGCACGAGCAGCGCCTCGGCCGCCTTGACCAGCATGAGCGCGGGGCCCGCCGCCCCGGAGCTGAAGTAGTCCTCCAGCTCCGCGCGCCGGTCGCCCCAGGTGAGCGCGGCGGTGAGCAGCACCGTCACGCCGTAGGCGATGAGGAACGCGCCGATCGGAAGATGGAGGCGATGCCAGGTCGAGCCGCCGCCACCCGTCCGGACGGACGGCGCGCGCGCGGGCGGTGCGGGAGGTGCGGCGGGCGGCCCGGCCGCTTTCTCCGGGATGGACGGCGCGGGCACGGGCACGGCCAAGGTCGGAGGCTCGGCCGCGGGCTCGGACGGGGGCCCGACCGAAACCTCGGTCTCGGTCTCGGTCTCGGCCTCGGGCATGGGCACGGCTTTGGTCTCGGCCTCGACCTCGGGCACGGACATGGCCTCGGGCACGGTCTCGTCGATCGCCTCGGGGAGGGGCGAAACCGCAGGTGGGGGCGGGTCGGTCGGGGGAGGTGAGGCAGGCTCGACCCGGCGGGGGAGCTGCTGATCGGGCCGGGTCAACTCGACGGGCCGATCCGGATCGGGCCCCGCACTCGCCGCCATCACTGCCCCCAAAATCCCTATGTGTCGACTGAGCGCAAGATATCCCGAATGGTGCCGCGGGCGTCGCCGATCCGGCCCGAAGGCCCGTGGCACAGCGTGATGAGCCCGCCGCTGACCTGCTCGAAGTGCTTGCAAGACGCCCTGCGACAAGGGAGGCTGAGTGCTCGTCGGGCCACACGTAATCCATAGGACACGAGATGACGCCTGACGATACGGGAACCGCCGCGTCCACCAAGACGCGGATCGAATATCTGGAGGAGCTCGGCGACGAACTGGCCGGGCGGGGCTTCAAAGTGCGCCTCACCCTGCCCCGCGGCCAGGCGCCCAGTTTGCACGTGATGAACCCGGACGCGTCCGCCCTTACGGAGAACATCCTGGCGGAGCAGGGCGCGGACGGCTGGTGGTACTGGTGGTCGTGGGCCGAGCGCATCGCGGCGGCCGACGACGTCACCATCGCGGCCGACCGGGTCGCGCTGGTCCTCGCCGCCCACTGACCGGCGTGATCATGCAGCACGGTCCCCGGCGCACTCCGGGGGACGTCCTGCATGATCACGTCGCGTGCCCCGCCCGGCCCTGCCGCGCCCTGTCGCGCCCCGCTCCCGGGTTTCCCCCTGCTCCCCCCACTTCCCCCCGCTTCCCCGGCTCCCCAGGCCATCCTCGGGTCGGGTCGGCTCCGAATGTTGGCTCCCCGAACATATGACCGCGTCGCGCGCGCCGGCCGGGGAGCGTCCGCCGTCGTCGCGCGGTGCGGGGATGTCGGTCCCGTCCCGGAGTTTCCTCCTGGTTGATAGCGCGTTACGCGATTGTTACCGCTAACAACAAATTCACTGTGCCGCGGGTCTGGTGCGCCGCCGGGCTCCGACATAAGTTGCGGGACACAACATTCGCGCCGCCGGCTTCGTGATCCTGGTCACCGCGGCGCGGAACCCCCCCTGGCCGTGGACGCGGCCACACCCCCCAGAAAGGACCCGGGCAAATGCGCAAGGGGATCCTCAGCCTCACCGCGGTGTCGGCCGCGGCCGTGCTCACCCTCGCCGCGTGCGGGGGCGACGGCGACGATGCGAAGTCCGGCTCGGCCAAGGGCAAGATCGGCGTGATCCTGCCCGACACCACCTCCTCAGTCCGCTACGAGAGCTTCGACCGGCCGTTCCTGGAGCAGTCGTTCAAGACCGCAGGCGTCCAGTACGACATCCAGAACGCCGAGGGCTCCACCCAGCGGTTCCAGACGATCGCCGATCAGATGATCACCAATGGCGTCACGGTCCTGATCGTGGACGGGCTCGACTCCAACTCGGCCGCCGCGGTGCAGCGCAAGGCGCAGACGCAGGGCGTCAAGACGATCGACTACGACCGGCTGACCCTGAACGGCGTCGCCGACTACTACGTCTCCTTCGACAACGTGAAGGTCGGCGAGGAGCTCGGCAAGGGCCTCCAGAAGTGCCTGGGCGACAAGCCGGCCAACATCGTCTACCTCAACGGCGCGCCCACCGACAACAACGCCACCCTGTTCGCCAAGGGCGCGCACAACATCCTGGACAAGGTCACCTCCTACAAGAAGGTCGCCGAGCAGGCGGTGCCGGACTGGAAGCCGGACAAGGCCGCGACGATCTTCGAGCAGATGTGGACCGAGCAGCACGGGAAGATCGACGGCGTGCTGGCCGCCAACGACACCGTCGGCAACTCCGCGGTGTCGATCATCAAGAAGAACGGCGAGGCCGGCAAGGTCGCGGTCACCGGCCAGGACGGCAGTGCGCAGGGCCTCCAGAACATCCTGGACGGCTCCCAGTGCATGACGGTCTACAAGCCGGTCAAGCAGGAGGCCGACGCCGTCGCCAGGCTCGCCCTCGCGCTGCTGAAGGGCGAGAAGGGCGAGACCAACGGCACCACCAACGACCCCCAGGGCAAGCGGGACGTGCCCTCGGTGCTGCTCAACCCCATCGGCATCGACAAGGAGAACGTCAAGCAGGTCGTCGAGGACGGCTTCGTGAAGTCCTCCGAGCTGTGCAAGGGCGCCTACGCGGCCAAGTGCAAGGCCGCCGGCATCAAGTGACGACCCCTCGCCGGCCCGCGTGGCGGGTCCCGTCCCGCGGTGGCGTTCCCCGCCCGGGACCCGCCACCGGCCGGTGGTACCGCGGAAGGGAAACTCGTGGCAGAAAACGGTGACCCCGTCCTCGCCCTGACCGGGCTCAACAAGAGCTTCGGGCCCGTGCACGTGCTGCACGACGTCGACTTCACCCTGCGCCAGGGCGAGGTGATGGCCCTGGTCGGCGACAACGGCGCGGGCAAGTCGACCCTGATCAAGTGCATCGCCGGCATCCACCCGACCGACTCGGGCACGATCGAGTTCGAGGGCCGGCCGGTGCAGATCGGCGGGCCGCGCGACGCCGCCGAACTCGGCATCGAGGTGGTGTACCAGGACCTCGCGCTGGCCGACAACCTGGACATCGTGCAGAACATGTTCCTCGGCCGCGAGCGCCGCAACGGCCTGGTGCTCGACGAGGACTCGATGGAGGAGGCGGCCCGGCAGACCCTCGCGCGCCTGTCGGTCCGCACCGTCAAGTCCGTCCGGCAGCAGGTGGCCAGCCTGTCCGGCGGGCAGCGGCAGACCGTCGCGATCGCCAAGGCGGCGCTGTGGGAGTCCAAGGTCGTCATCCTGGACGAGCCCACCGCCGCACTCGGCGTCCAGCAGACCCGGCAGGTGCTGGACCTGGTCCGGCGGCTCGCCGACACCGGGCACGCGGTCGGGCTCATCTCGCACAACATGAACGACGTGTTCGAGGTGGCCGATCGCATCACCGCCCTCTACCTTGGCCGGGTCGCCGCGGTGGTGCGGCGCGCCGAGGTCACCCACGGCCAGGTCGTGGAGCTCATCACCGCCGGCCGTTCCGGTGATCTCGGCCTCGCGCCGACGACCGCCGCCGAGAGCATCTGAAGGGGGCCGAGGTGTCCACCGACATCCCCGAGGGCAAGGAGGCCGCCGTGCGCCTGGCGGACTCGGACTTCGCCATCGACCGGCGCGACCACGACGCGCGGTCGGCGATCGCGGACTACTGGGGCCGGGTGCGGTCCGGCGAGCTGGGCGCGCTGCCGGCGATCCTGGGCCTGGTCTCGCTGGTCGTGCTGTTCACCGCGCTGCGGCCCGACACGTTCCTCAGCAAGGGCAACATCGCCAACCTGTTCACCCAGGCGCTGCCGATCACCATCCTGGCGATGGGCCTGGTGTTCGTGCTGCTGCTGGGCGAGATCGACCTGTCCGCCGGTGTGGCCAGCGGCGTCAGCGCGGCGGTGATGGCCAAGCTCATCGCCGACTCCGGCCAGCCCTGGTACGTCGCGGTGATCACGGCGGTCGCGATCGGGATCGTGATCGGCACCGGCATCGGGTGGCTGGTCGCGGTCGTCCGGATACCGTCGTTCGTCGTCACGCTCGCGCTGTTCCTCGGCCTCCAGGGCCTCACGCTGAGGCTGATCGGCGACGGCGGCACCGTTCCGGTCCGCGACGACGTGATCGTGGCGCTGGCCAACAAGAACATGCCGGTCTGGGCCGGGTGGACGCTCGCCGGGATCTGCGCGGCGGGCTACGCGGCCGTCCAGCTCGCGCGCTGGCGGCGGCAGCGGTCCCGCGAGCTGGTGGCGCGCCCGATCGAGCTGGTGGTCGCGCAGTCGGCCACCGTCGCCGTCGTGCTGCTGGCCGGCACCTACCTGCTGAGCCTGGACCGGGCGCCGAGCCCGTTCGTCACGCTGGCCGGCATCCCGTGGGGCGTGCCGCTGGTCGGCGTCCTGCTCATCGCCTGCACGTTCGTGCTGGCCCGCACCCCCTACGGCCGGCACGTCTACGCGGTCGGCGGCAACGCCGAGGCCGCCCGCCGGGCCGGCATCAACGTCACCCGGATCCGGGTCTCGGTCTTCATGATCGCCTCCGGGTTCGCCGCGATCAGCGGCATCGTGGCCGCGTCCCGGCTCAACTCGGTCACCCCCGACTCGGGCGGCGGGAACACCCTGCTGTACGCGGTGGGCGCCGCGGTCATCGGCGGGACGAGCCTGTTCGGCGGGCGCGGCAAGGCCCGCGACGCGGTGTTCGGCGGGCTGGTCATCGCCATCATCGAGAACGGCCTCGGGCTGCTCGGCACCAAGGCCTACCTCAACTTCCTGATCACCGGGGCGGTGCTGCTGCTCGCCGCGAGCATCGACGCGCTGGCCCGCCGGCGGCGGTCGGCCGCCGGCCGGTGAGCACCGCCGGGGAGGCCGGCGAGCCGATGGCGCGCGCCGTCGGCTCCCCGGCCCTCGCCCGTTTCCGGGCGGGGAACGCTGCTGATACGCTCACCAGCCACCAGCGCTCGACGCGCAGTGCCGGCCGGACCGCGGCGGAGCGAGAAGCACCCGGCCGCCCGGTGGGGGTCCGGGGGCGGTCCCCCGGATCGGAGGCGGTCGACGTGGCACGGTGGGAGCCCCTCGGCATGTCGGTGACGCCCGTCCTCGACCTGCGGGGCATCGAGAAGAGCTACGGTTCCGTCAAGGTCCTGCACGACGTGTGCTTCACCGCGTACCCGGGCGAGGTCACCGCGCTCGTCGGCGACAACGGGGCGGGCAAGACCACCCTGGTCAAGTGCATCGGCGGCATCCACCCCCACGACCGCGGCGAGTACCGCTTCGAGGGCCGTCCGGCCCGGGTCGGCAACCCGCGCGACGCGGCGGCGCTCGGCATCGAGATCGTGCACCAGGACCTGGCGCTGTGCGAGAACCTCGACATCGTGCAGAACCTCTTCCTCGGCCGCGAGCGCCGCCGCGGCCTGACGCTCGACGAGGCGGCGATGGAGGCACTGGCGGCCGAGACGCTGTCCGGCCTGTCGGTCCGCACCATGGGGTCGGTGCGGCAGCGCATCTCCAACCTGTCCGGCGGGCAGCGGCAGACCGTCGCGATCGCCCGCGCCGTGCTGTGGGACAGCAGGCTGGTGGTCCTCGACGAGCCCGCCGCCGCGCTCGGCGTCGCGCAGACCCAGCAGGTGCTGGAGCTGGTCCGGCGGCTCGCCGACCGGGGCCTGGCGGTCGTGCTGATCTCGCACAACATGAACGACGTGTTCGCGGTCTCCGACCGGATCGCCGCGCTGTACCTCGGCCGGATGGTCGCCCAGGTGCGCACCGCCGATGTCACGCACCGGCAGGTGGTCGAGCTGATCACCTCCGGGACCGGCGGCGGCCTCGGGCTGCGCCGATGAAGGGCGGCCCGTCCCAGGAGGACATCCGGCGGCACAACCTCGGCACGCTGCTGCGCTTCGTCCATCTGCGCGGCCCGGCGTCGCGGGCGACGCTGGCCGAGTCGCTCGGCCTCAACCGCAGCACGATCATGGCGCTGACCGCCGACCTCACCGCCGCCGGGCTGGTCCGCGAGGAGCTGCCGCGCAAGCCGGGGCGGCGGGCCGGCCGCCCGTCGCTGGTGGTCCGGCCCGAGTCGACCCGGGTCTACGTGCTGGCCTTCGACGTCGGCGTCGACCGGCTGGTGGTCGCGCGGGTCGGGCTGGGCGGCGAGATCATGGACCGCCGCGAGGGCACCCGCGACCGCGACGCCGAGCCCGGCGAGCTGGTCGGCGCGCTCGCCGCCGCGGCCCGGTCGCTGGTGCGCAAGGCCGGGCCCGCCGCGGTCTGCGTGGGCGCCGCGGCGGCCTTCCCCGGCATCGTCCGCCGGGCCGACGACACGATCATGTTCGGCCCCAACCTGGACATGGGCGAGATGTCGCTCGGCGACACCCTGTCCCGCCGGCTCGGCCTCGGCCTGACCGTCTCGATCTGCAACGACGCCGACCTCGGCGCGCTCGCCGAGCACGAGCGCGGCGCCGGCGTCGGCTGCGACAATCTGATCTACCTGCACGGCGACGTGGGCGTCGGCGGCGGCATCATCGTCGGCGGCCGGCTGCTCGGCGGCGAGCAGGGCTTCGGCGGCGAGATCGGGCACATGGTCGTCAACCCCGGCGGGCGGCTCTGCTCCTGCGGCTCGAAGGGCTGCCTGGAGGCCGAGGTGGGCGAGCGCACGCTCCTCGCGCACGCCGAGCGCGAGGAGGGCGCGCACCCCGACGGCCGCGCGGCGGTGCGCGCCGTCGTCGACGCCGCCGACCGCGGCGACATCGTGGCGCGCGAGGCGCTGCACCGGGTCGGCACCTGGCTCGGGCTGGGCGTCGCCAACCTGGTCAACATCTTCAACCCGGGCCTGGTCGTCTTCGGCGGGACGCTGCGCGACGTCTACCTCGGCTCCGCCGCGCAGGTCCGCAGCATGCTGGCGACCGGCGCGCTGGCCGCGCCGCGCGAGAAGGTCCGGCTCCGCACCGCCGAACTCGGCGACGACAGCACGCTGGTGGGGGCCGCGGAGTTCGCGTTCGCCGAGGTGCTCGCCGACCCGGTGCAGGTGCTGGCACGGCTGCGCGCCCCGGAGAACACGCCCGTCTCCTGACCGGGACGGCGGGGGAGGGGCGCCGGCGGTCCGGGCCGCGGACGGGCTCAGCCGTCGAAGCGGCCGTATCCGCCCTTGTAGAACAGCAGGGGCTCGCCCTCATGGTGCTTGTCGAGGGCGTGCACGCGCGCCACCACGATCACGTGGTCGCCGGCGACGTGCTCCTGCTCGACCGAGCACTCGATCCAGGCGAGCGCCCCCTCGATGACGGGGCTGCCGCCGGGCGACCCGGACCAGTCGATGCCGGCGAACTTGTCGCCGCCCTTGATGGCCAGCCGCTTGCAGACCTCGAGCTGCGGCTCGCTCAGGATGTTGACGCACAGCCGCTCGGCCGGGCGCAGCCTCGGCCAGGTGCTGCTGGTGTGCGCCACGCAGAAGGCCACCAGCGGCGGTTCCAGCGACACCGAGGTGAAGGAGTTGGCGGCCAGGCCCGTCGGGCGGCCGGTCTCGGCGTCGATCGCGGTGATCGCGACCACCCCGGTCGCGAACCTGCCGAGGACCGTGCGGAACCGGGCGCCGTCGATGTCGGTGACCGGAGTCGCGGGGGAGCCGTGGGGCGATCGGTGCATGCGGCGTTCCATTCCCTGGCCGGAGGGTCCTTCGGCCGAGTCGCGCACGATCGCGGCGGCTGCTGCGGTGGCATTGTCGGCCATCTGACCCGTCCCTTCTCTTAGCCAAGCGCTTGCTTGGACGATAGGGCGGGGCGATTCGAGGTGTCAAGCCGCTCCGGGGCGCCCGACCGTGCATGTCAACTAAAGCCCCTGATCAGGCATGCTCATTCCCAAATCTGACTATCTCCATCGAAGGTCCCGGTCAGGTCTCCGTCCAAGGACCGATGCGGCGGACGGTGCGGCGGCGACCCGGCGGAGTCGCCGGCCGGTACGGCGTCGTTGACGCGCGCACGGGGGGCCGCCTAGAGTCGTGGACAAGCGCTTGCTCGGTTGAGTCGGCGCGGGCGCGAGGCGAGGAGGACAGCGCGTGGGGACCTTCCGCGACCGGACCGCGGTCGCCGGTGTCGGCTACACCCCGTTCAGCAAGGACTCGGGGGTGTCGACGCTCACCCTGGCGGTCGACGCGATCCTCGCCGCGCTGGACGACGCCGGCCTCACCGTGGACGACGTCGACGCCCTGGCCACCCACCGGGTCGGCGACTCCACGCCGCCCTGGGTGGTCGCGCCCGCGCTCGGCGTGCCCGAGGTGTCCTGGTACCTCGACCAGTTCGGCGGCGGCAGCGTCTCGCACTCGGTGGTCGGCCAGGCCGCGATGGCGGTCGCCGCGGGCGTCGCCGAGACGGTCGTCTGCTACCGCGCCATCAACGCCCGGTCGGAGTTCCGCATGGGCGGCACCGGCCGTGGTCCCGCGCCGCTCTTCGACACCCAGTACCAGGCGCCGTACGGCTACTTCGCCCCGCCGCAGCAGTTCGCCATGTTCGCGCGGGCGCACATGAACGCCTACGGCACCACGCACGAGCAGCTCGGCCGCGTCGCCGTCGGGCAGCGCGCCAGCGCCGTCAGGAACCCGAGGGCGCTGAAGCGCGACCCGATCACCCTGGACGACTACCTGGCGTCCCGCTGGATCGCCGAGCCGCTGCGCCTGCTCGACTGCTGCCTGGAGACCGACGGGGCCTGCGCGATCGTCGTCACCTCGAGGGAGCGCGCCCGCGACCTCGCGCACCCCCCGGTGCTGATCTCGGGCGCGGCGTGGGGCGGCGGCGACAGCCTCTTCTCCGGCGCGGGCAGCGGTGTGGACGGCACCGACTTCACCGTCACCGAGGCGGCCCGGCTGGCGCCGCGGCTGTACGCGATGGCGGGCGTCGGGCCGGGCGAGGTGGACGTGGCGGAGATCTACGACTGCTTCACCTACTCCGTCCTCGTCCAGCTGGAGGACTACGGCTTCTGCGCCAAGGGCGAGGGCGGCCCGTACATCGAGTCCGGCGCGATCCTCCCCGGCGGCGAGCTGCCGGTGAACACGCACGGCGGCTTCCTGTCGGAGGGGTACGTGCACGGCATCAACCACATCGCCGAGGCCGTCGCCCAGTTGCGCGGCACCGCGGGCGACCGGCAGGTCCCGGGCGCCGAGGTCGCGCTGTCGACGGCGCAGCCCGGATACGTCCTCGCCGGTACCTCGGCGCTGATCCTGAGGAGCGACCCGTGAGCCTGGCACAGCGTCCGAGGCCGGAACCCGACCGCGACTCCGCGCCCTGGTGGGAGGCGGTACGGCGGCACGAGCTGACCGTCCAGCGCTGCGACGGCTGCGGCACGCTCCGCTTCCCGGCCCGGACGGTCTGCAACCGCTGCCGCTCCCGCGCGTACGCGTGGGTGCCGGCCCGGGGAACCGGCCGCGTCTACAGCTGGGTCGTCAACCACCAGGTCTTCATGCGGTCGATGGCCGACGAGGTCCCGTTCCCGGTCCTGCTCGTCCGGCTGGACGACGGCGCGGAGCAGGGCGACGACCTGCTGATGTACGGCAACCTCACCGGCGGCGACGTCGCCGGTCTCCGCCCCGGGCTCCCCGTCGAGGCCGTCTTCGTGGACTTCGACGAGGAGACCACCCTGGTCCAGTGGCGTCCGGCGGGCTAGCGGGTCCCGCCGGCGGGGGTGCGGCTAGCGGGTCCCGGCCGCGGCCTCGGCGGTGGCCCGCGCGTGCAGGGACGGCTTGTCGAGCTTGCCGTTGGCGTTCACCGGCAGCGCGTCGAGCAGCACGACCCGGCGCGGGACCTTGTAGTTGGACATGTTGTCCCGCGCCCACGCGATGACGGCGTCCGGATCGGCCGTCACGTTCGGCGGGGGGACGACGTAGGCCCAGCCGACCTCGCCCTGCCGCTCGTCCGGGACGCCGATGACCCCGACCTGGCCGACCAGCGGGCAGCGCAGGAGCAGACCCTCGATCTCGGCCGGGTAGGCGTTGAAGCCGGAGACGATGAACATCTCCTTCTTGCGGTCCACGATGGCCAGGTTGCCGGCGTCGTCGAGCGTGCCGATGTCGCCGGTGTGCAGCCAGCCCTCGCCGTCGACGGCCTCGGCCGTCCGCTCCGGGTCGCGCCAGTAGCCGCGCATCACGCCGTATCCGCCGATCAGGATCTCGCCCGGCTCGCCCACCGGGAGGTCGCCCCCGTCGGCGCCGACGATGCGCACCGTCACCCCGGGCACGGCGCGGCCGGTGGTGGCGGCGATCACCTCGACCGGGTCGCCGGGCCGGGTCATCGACACGACCGTGCCCTCCATCAGCCCGTACGCGTTGATCATCCGCTCCAGCCCGACCCGGTCGGCCAGCCGGCGGATCAGCTCCGGCGGCACCGCCGCCGCCCCGCAGATCGCCACCCGCAGCGAGGACACGTCGTACCGCCTCCGGGGGGACGCCCCCGCCGCGTCCTCCGTGCCGGCCCCGGTCGTGCCGCCCGCGGCCGTGCCCGCTCCGGCGCGGGCGCCGTCGAGCTCGTCCAGGATCTTGAAGAACATCGGCGGCGCGCCGGCCAGGACGCTGACCCTGTTGCGCTCGATCAGGTCCATCAGCTCGTCCGGCTGGAACAGCGCGATCGGCATCATCGTGGCGCGGCGCAGCACGCACGCCAGCAGCCCGGCGTTGATCCCGAAGCCGTGCGAGAACGGCGCGATGATCGGGTAGCGGTCGCCCTCGCCGAGCGTGACGAGCTCGGCCCAGTCCCAGTAGCCGCGCAGAAGCTGGGAGTGGTGCAGCATGACGCCCTTGGGCGTCCCGGTCGTGCCGGACGTCGCCATGATCGACGCGATGTCGTCCGGGTCGACCGAGCGGGCCCGCTCCTCGGCGTCGTCGCGGGTGACGGCGGCTCCGGCCGCGATGAACCCCGCCCACGACAGCACCCCGGGACGGGACGGGGCGGGCTCGTCGCCGAGCACGACGACGTGCTCAAGGTCCGGCAGGCCCGAGTGCGGGCGGCCGTCCGCGGGACCGCCGGCGGCGCCCGCGAGCATCCCGAGGTGGGAGGTGCCCATGAAGCCCTCGGCGACCAGCAGCACCTTCGCGCCGACCTTGCCGAGCAGGTCGGCCGCCTCCAGGCCCTTGAACCGGGTGGACAGTGGCGCGATGATCGCCCCGGCGTCCCAGATCCCGAACGCGGCGATGACCCACTCGGGGCTGTTGGGCGCCCAGACCGCCACCCGGTCGCCGCGCGCGACGCCGAGCGCCATCAGCGCCCGCGCGGTCTCGCCGGCCCCGGCCGCGAGGTCCGCCAGCGTCAGCCGGGTGTCCCCGGCGACCACGGCGTCCAGCGGCCCGTGGCCCTCCGCCTGGTCCCGCAGCATCCGCGGGATCGTCCCCCAGCCGGGGACGGGCTGCAATTCCATCGCGTGCTCCTCCTGGACGATCCGCATCCGGTCCCCGCGATCCGCGTCCCGCGCCGGTCAGGTCAGCCGGGCGCGGTCCCTGCCGAGGTGGTGGCCTCGCTCGTCGGTGACGGTCCCGGCCGCGCGGTCCTCGCCGACCTCGGGCTCGACCACCACGTCGATCGAGACGGGCGTCAGCGCGTACAGGGCCTGCGCGATCCGCGCCTTCCACATCGGGTTCTTGACCAGGGTGTCCCGGGTGAAGGTGACGTGCAGCGCGGCGGCGTCGAGCGTGCCCTCGCGCCGGATCCGCAGGTCCCAGCGGCTGAGCCCGTCGATCCGGGTGAGCGCCGCGGCGATCTTGGGAACCGAGACCCAGCGGCCCCTGATCAGCACGTGCTCGCCGACGGTGTGCGCGGGCGCGGGCACGGCCCGTTCGCCGCCGGACAGCCGGACGGCGTGGCCGGTGCGCAGCGTGGCGCCGCCGAGCCCGGAGTGCCATCCGGGCGTGACGACGATCTCCGCCAGGCCCTCGCCGTACGGGGCGTCCAGCGGCGCGTCCTTGTCCGCCG
Organism: Actinomadura xylanilytica; assembly: GCF_030283145.1. Lineage (GTDB taxonomy): Bacteria > Actinomycetota > Actinomycetes > Streptosporangiales > Streptosporangiaceae > Spirillospora > Spirillospora xylanilytica. The sequence goes on along the minus strand of NZ_JASNWE010000001.1, from coordinate 1,057,219 downwards.
GGGCGAGCCCGAGCAGGCCCTCCCGCACCGGGGTGAGCGCCTCGTCGGACGGGGCGCGCTGCGCGATCGGGACGCCGAGGAACGGGTCGGCGTACAGCTCCCGCACCGACGCCTCGAACTCGCTCGCGAGCTGCGCGTAGGTGTTGGGCGAGGGGATCTCGCCGACCAGCAGGATGTGCCGCAGCTCCAGGTCGAGCGGGTCGAGCAGGAACTCCAGGTGCAGCCGGGCCAGGAAGTCCATCGCGCCGGACGGGGTGGTGACCAAGGCGGTGGCGCCGGTGGCCTCCAGCGCCGCGTGCAGCCGCATCCGGCCGCGGGCGCCGACCGACGCGGCGGCCGTGCCGACCTCGGCGGCGGCCTGGGCGATCAGCGGCCCGGTGGGCTCGCCGTCGCCGTTGAGCGCGACGACGACCCGGTCGGAGGCGCCGAGGCCGGCGGCGCGCAGGGTCTCGGCGGTCAGTTCGCGCGCGGCGGCCCGGTCGGCGGCGCCGAGCGGCGCCACCAGGTCGGCCTCGGCGGACACGGCCAGCAGCCCTTCCGCCCCGCGTCCGGCGGGGAACGCGGCCCGCGTGATCCAGGAGGTCACTTGGCGACCTCCTGCATGAACAGCTTCATCGAGTCGCAGACGTGCCCGTGGCCGAGCCCGCCGACCTGGACCTGGAGGATCAGGTCGGTGGCGCCGGCCGCCTCGATCCGCTCGACCGCCTTGCGGGAGCCCTCGACGTCGTCGATCACGACCATGGTCTGCTCGCGCAGGATGCCCATCGCCTCCTCCGGCGGCATCCCGACGGCCTGCTGCCCGAGGACGCGGTGGGTGGCGTGCCGGGCGTCGGTGTAGTCGGGCGGCGCGACCAGGTTGATCTGCCGGCGCAGGTACCACAGGACGGGGTCGGCGGCGCGGTCGACGGCCTCCTGCTGGGTCGGCGCGACATGCCAGGGGATCATCAGGGCGATCCGCCGGGAGTCCGGGTCGAAGCCGTTGTCGGCCAGGCACTCCTTGTACTTGGCGATGTCGGCGGCGACGTCGTCCAGGCCCTTGAGCATCGTCATGCCGAGCAGGTTGTAGCCCTGCTTGGCGGCGGCGAGGTAGCCGTCCAGGGAGGTGGAGGCGACCCACACCGGCGGGTGCGGCTCCTGCACCGGCCGCGGGTAGACCGCGACGTCGGGCACCTCGAAGAACTCGCCGGACCTGGTGACCGGCTGCCCGTCGGCGTTCCAGATCGCCAGGACGGCCTCCAGCGACTCCTCCCAGAGCTTGCGGGACTGCTCGAAGGGGCGCTGGAACGCCTGGTACTCGAGCGGCGAGGCGCCGCGTCCGGTGCCGAACTCGACCCGTCCGCCGGAGATCACGTCCAGGGTCGCGACGCGTTCGGCGGTGCGGATCGGGGACTGGAAGGGCAGCAGCACCACGCCGAGGCCGAGGTGGATCCGCTCGGTCCGCTGGGAGATCCCGGCCAGGACGAGATCGGGTGCGGAGGAGTGCGAGAAGCCCCGGGTGAAGTGGTGCTCGACGAACCAGGCGGTGTCGAAGCCGAGCCCGTCGGCCAGGACGACCTGGTCCATCACGTTCTCGAACGCCTGCCGTTCGACCTCGCGGGAACGGCCGCGCACCTCAAGTTCGTAGCCAAGGCTGACCCGTAGGGACGTCATCGAGCCTCCGTGTAGTGTATGACCAAGCGCTCGCTTGGGAGATTAGCAGGAGGCCGCCCGTCGCAACAAGTCGCGGACGGGCGAGCGGTACGGCTCAGTGGTTCGGTCCCGGCGGCGCCGGGGCGCCGGTCAGTTGCGCGGAGCCTCGGCGGGCGTGCCGGCCGGGAACGTCGAGTAGGGCGTCAGGCACGCGGCGGCGCCGAACCCGTCGAGCAGGGCCCGTCCGGCGCCGGCGAGCCGGCGCTTGGTGCCCGCCGAGAGGCGCGGGCCCTCATGCAGGCCGGCCCAGGCGATCCAGCCGACCGCGACGACCACCCAGTACGACACGAGCCGGTAGAGGCCCACGGCGGCGGCGGCCGGCGTCAGCGTCGCGCCGAAGGCGACCAGCGCCGCGGCCATGCTGCTCTCGATCGCGCCGATGCCGCCCGGCAGCAGCGGCAGCAGGCTGCCCGCCGCCTGCGCGGCGAAGTAGGCCAGCGCCACGCCGTGCGGGTCGACGTCGATGCCGACGGCCCGCGCCGCGGCGAGCAGCGCCAGGATGTCGAACACCCAGTTGAACAGGGCCAGCATGACCAGCATGCCCAAGTCGCGGCGGTTCGGCCGCAGCAGCGCGAGGCCCTCGTGCAGGCGCTCGGCGTATGGGGCGACCCGCCGGTGCGCCATCGCGGTCCGCCACACCCGCCGCAGCGGCGCGGCCAGCAGTGCGCGTGCGGGCGCCCAACGCAGCGCGGGCACCAGCAGCAGGACCAGGGCGAACGGGACGGCCAGCGCCAGCAGTGCCGGGCCGCGCGCGTGCGGCTCGGCCACCAGCGCCAGCAGGCCGACCACGGTGTAGGCGGTCGTGGTGATCACCCCGCCGGCCAGGATCACCGCCGTGGCGAGCTGCGCTGACGCGCCGCTGCGGCGGAACTGCCGGAAGGTGTAGACGACGCTGACCGCCGGGCCCGCCGGCAGCGTGGTGGACAGCGCGTTGCTCGCATAGGTGATCGCGAACGCCCGGCGGACCGGGATCCGCAGCCCGCCGATCCGCAGCAGCCGCCGCTGGAGCCGGGCGAACGAGGCCATCGACAGCGCCTCGCCCAGCACCACCATGATCAGCCAGAGCGGCTCGGCGTGGGTCGCGGCGCTCCACAGGGCGCCGGGGTCGGGGAGCTGGTCGTGGAAGAGCGGCAGCGCCGCCACGGCGGCCAGCAGCATCCCCCACTGGACGATCAGCCCGCGCCGCCTGCGCCACCAGGCGCCTCGCGGCGTGTCCCCCTGCGCGATGTCAGCGGCGGACGAATGGGCGGAGATCCCGGGAATATCGGGGACGTCCAATGAGGGCGGGGGAGGGGCGAGCGCGGGCGAGGGCACCGTGCGCGCACCGTTCATGGCCGGGCCACCTCCCAAACTGGTCCACCAAGCGCAACCGGACCCCGGGTAATGGCATTCCCTGACTTGTGCACCGGAATCGCAAAATCGACCCTGCCGCGTCGGTCGTCCGGCCCCCGCGGCCGACCGCGCCGGGGCCCGGCGGTCTCGCCTGGGAACCCAAGAGCCCGCTCACCGGCGGGTTCAGCGTCGGGGGGGCGTGACGTCCGGGCCCATGCGGGTGGTGCGCTGAAACGCCGACGGCGCCCCACGGCCCTTCCGGACCGTGCGGGCGCCGCCGTTCCTTCTCCCGACCCGACCCGACCCGACCTACCGGCCGTGCGGTCAGGGCCAGTCGGTGGGCTTGACCGCGTCGGCCTCGGCCGGGTCGTTCGGCTCCGGCCAGGGGCCCGAGCCCTTCCGGCTCCTGCGCCGCTCGTATTCGGAGATGCCGATCTCACCGGCGTCCGGGTCGTCGATGACCAGGTCGTCGGGCGGGTCCTCGACGTACTCCTCCGTCAGCGCGACCTCCTCGGCCTGGTCGTCGTCGCCCATGTCGTCGCTGTTGTCCCGCCTGTCGCGGTCCTCGCCGTCTCCGGGCTTCGGTCCGGTCATGGCCCCCTCCAGAGGTCGGAATGCCGACGTCAGGGGACCTTCCCGGTGTCCCGGTGGCCTACTCGCGGTCGCGGACGGCCACCAGGCCGCCGAGCACCCCGACATAGGCGGTGCCGTCCGGGCCGAGGGTGACCGGCGCCCAGTTGTTGTCGAACCACTTCCCGGTCCCGGTGAGGACCTTGTAGACCGTCCGGCCGGTGTGCACGTCGACGGCGGTGAGGTACCAGGCGTCGATGAGGTCCTCGCGCTTCTCCTTGGTGTACAGGTACAGCAGCCCGGCCGGGACCGACACCTTGGCGACCGTCGACGGCGACCGCTCCTTGCTCGTCCAGGTGGTCGTGCAGCCCTTCCCGCCCGGGTCGACGTCGATCCGGCTCGCGCCGCCCACCGATGAGCCGCCGGGCGGCAGCTCGAGGAAGTTGCGGTAGCCGTAGTTGTTCTCCACGAAGAGGCTGCGGCCGTACCCGATCAGGGAGTTGTCGGTGGCACTGGCGCCGCTCCCGAAGACCGGCACCTTGCAGAGCAGCTTTCCGTCCGAGCGCCGTTGCACGAGCACGTGCATCCGGTCGTCGGCGTTGTCGGTGATCGCCACGTACCCGTCGCCGAAGAACGTGGGCGTCGTCCCCGACCCCTGGTCGATCTGGCCGGGCTTGCGCCCGGTGCCCCGGTCGTAGGGGGTGCGCCAGACGACCTCCGGCGTGCCGTCCCCCGCCGCCCGCATCCTGTAGAGCGCGTGGTCGGACACGACGGACAGGCCGTCCTCGGCGGCGGCGAAGGAGTTCTGGATCGCCTCTCCGGGCAGCCTGCTCTGCCGCACGGTCCCGGTGTCCGGATCGACGGTCCCGATCCGGCCGTTCCGCGTGATCCACCAGATCAGCCCGCCCCAGTCGGGCCCCACGGCGGTGATCGGGTCGCACTCGCCCTTGGGCCACGGGGCGGTCCAGGTGGCGCAGTCGTGCGGGAGGTCGCCGCTGAGGTCCCAGTCGTCGGTGACGGTGAACCGCCACTTCCCGTCCGGGCCCCTCTCGTGGGCGAAGCGCCGCAGATGGAACGCCGAGTCGGCCAGGACCGCCCGGTCCTGCGGGTCGAGGTAGTAGTAGGCGCCGCCGGAGGTGTCGGTGAGGACCTTGTCCAGGCTCCCAGAGAACGCGGCCTGCACGGTCGACGGACGCGGCGGCAGCTCGTACGTCGCCAGGTCCTTGAGCGTCACCGGGTCGATCAGGCGCAGCATGAAGTTCTGCCCGCGCGTGCACTGCGCGACGATGAGCCCGGACTTCTTGGCGAACGTCACCGTGGAGCACAGCCCCGGCAGCAGCCCGCCGCCCTTCGCCTCGTTCAGCACCTGCGGGTTGCGGCCGAGCGGCCCTGAGAACGGGTAGGTGTCGGAGGCGTAGCTGTCGGCGTGCATGGACGAGGTTCCGACCGGCCCCTGATGCGGGTTGGCGGGGACGGGCCTGCCCGCGAGCGGGCGCGGGGTGGCGGGCGCGCCGACATAGCCCGGCACCAGTCCCCTTCCCGGCCCGTCCGGGATGGGGGTGGACCCCTCGGCCACCGCCGGTCCGGCGGCGGCGAGCACGACGGCCCCTGCTAGGGCCGCGACGCTCTTGCGCATTCGGGACTCCCTACATCCTTCAAGCCCGGATCCTGGACGTCCCGGTCGCGCCCTCCGGAACGGATCACCACATACCGGGATCATCGTCCGGCGCGCCACGATGGTTACGACCCCAAGGCCGTGCAGGCCCCCACCCGCGGGGGCACGGCGCTCCTGACTCCGCCACCGACCCCGCCGGCCCCTCCGATCTGACCGCATGTGGGCAGGCCGCCAGGTATCCGGGCGCGGCCCGCCCTGGCCGTGGTTAACCTGCCGCCATGCTGACGTCCAGGGTCGCCTCCGCCCCGCGCCCGGCCTCCGGTTACCGCCACGACTGGGCCTTCGTCGATGTCGAGACCTCCGGTCTCCGCGCGGAGCGCGACCGGGTGCTGTCCCTGGCGGTGCTCACGGCCGGGCCGGACGGCACGCCGGAGGCGGAGTACACCACGCTCCTCGATCCCGGCTGCGACCCCGGGCCCGTGCACGTCCACGGCCTCACCGCCGAGCGGCTGCGCGGCGCGCCCCAGTTCGAGCAGGTCGCCGGGCGCGTCGCCGAGCTGCTCCGCGGACGGGTGATGGTGGCGCACAACGCCCAGTTCGACTACGGGTTCCTCGCCGGGGAGTTCGCCCGCGCGGGCCTGACCCTGCCCGTCGAGCGGCGGCTGTGCACGCTCACGCTGAACCGCCGGCTGGCCCCGCCGACCCCCGATCTGCGGCTCGGCACGCTGGCCGCGCACTACGGCGCCGGGCTCTTCCGCGCCCATGACGCGCTGGAGGACGCCAAGGCGCTCGCGGGCGTCCTGCGCGGCTCGCTGGCCGCCGCGAGCGCGCTCGGCCTGCCGCTCCCGCTGGTCGCCTGCCCGCCCCGCGCGGCCGGCGGCCACCCGCCGCGGATCCCCAAGCAGCGATGTGCGTTCCTGAGCCCCGGACGGCTGCCGTCCGGCGGCCCGCTCGTGCAGGGCATGAAGATCGCCGTCACGGGCCCGACCGCGACCCCGCGCGAGGAGCTGGTGGCGCGGGCCGTCGCGGCCGGGCTGAACGTGATGGGCTCGGTCAGCCGGCACACCAGCGTGCTCGTCGCCGACGACGCCGGCTCCGGTTCGGCCAAGGCGCGCCGGGCGGCGGCCGAAGGCGTCCCGGTCATCGGCGAGCGCGAGTTCGCCCGGCTGCTCGGCGACGTCCGGCCGGGCACCCCGCACGAGCCGGTGCGGGGCGCGGAGGGCGGGGGACCGGTCCCGGCCCCGGCGGCGAAGCGGCGCCCGCCGGCCGGGCCGCTCGGCTCCCGGCGGGTGCTGGTCCTCGGCGGGACGCACCCCGAGGCGGTGGCCGCGCGGACCCGCGTCGTCGCCCTCGGCGGCGCCGCCGCGGTGAACCTCTCGGCCACCGTCACCGACGTGCTGGCGCTCCGCGGCGCGCGGGACGACCGCCGGATGGCCCGGATCGTCGCGCTCGAACTCCCGGTCCGCGACCCGGCGTGGCTCGATGCGCCCGACCGGCTCGGCCTCCCCACCGCGTCCGCCCGGCGGGCCGCGCCGGTGGTGCTGCCCAGGGGAGCGGTGATCGACCTCCCGGTCACCCCGGACACGGCGCGCTGGACGGTCACCGCCGCCTGGGCCCAGGCGGCCTCGTGCGAGGTCGACGTCGTCGCCTTCCTCGTGGACGAAGACGGCCAGGTGGCGTGCGACGAGGACATGGTCTTCTACGGGGCGCCCGAGACATCGGACGGGGCGGTGCGGCTGTCGACCGACGGGCCGGCCGAGCAGACCGTCGCGATCGACCTGGCCGCGCTGCCGGCGGCCGTCCGCAGGGTCACGGTGGCGGCGGCGATCGACGGCGCGGTGCGCTTCGGCGACCTCGGCCCGATCGAGATCGTCGCGGGCCCGGCCGGCGGCGGCACGCCCGTCGCCCAGGCCACCGTGGACGCCGCGACCACCGAGCGCACCCTGCTGCTCGGCGAGCTCTACCGGCGGGGGCCCTCATGGCGCCTGCGCGCGGTCGGGCAGGGCTACGACTTCGGGCTGGACGGCCTGGCCCGCTCGTTCGGCGTGGACGTCGAAGAGTGACCGACGGGAGTCAGGCGGCCCGGACCGCACCGTTCCCTCACGTGCCGGGGGTCACTCGCTCTCCGGGGGCCGCCTTGGGGGAGAGCGCGCTCTGCGGGAGCCCGGGGAACGCCTCGCCGGGAAGCGGGCGCCCCGCGCTCGAGAGCCAGCGCACCGAACGGATCATCGCCCGCTGCATGGCGTGCGCCGCGAACGAGCGGAGCGCCGGATCGGCGGCACCGGCCAGTCCCACGTACGCGCCGACCAGGTCCTGCTCCAGGGCGGCGGCGAGCTCGGCGGCGGTGCGCGCCGACGTGACCTTGACCGGGAGCCGGTAGACGGGCGCGGCGGCCTCGGGCCGGGCGCCCTGGCCGGTGAGCCGCGCGACCAGATCGTCGCGCTGGAGCCGGTGCGCGTCCCAGTGGGTCTTCGCCGTCTGCTGGAGAGGGCCGCGCAGCCGCGCGCCCAGCACGCCGTAACCGTAGACGGCCGCGTGCTCGGCCCTCAACGCGTCCTGGAGAGCGTTCACCGTGCGCCTCATGGCGCCCCCACCAGTGCCGCGGCGTGCCCGGCCTCGCAGGCGCCGATGCTGGCGAGGAGCTGGGCCAGCGCCGGATCGACCTTGCCCGCGTCGGCCACCCGCGCGGTCGCCGCCTTGGTCTCGGCCTGCCGCAGCACCGCGAGGGCCTCCCGCGGTGCGGCGGGGATCTTCTGCGGACGCGGCGGCGGGATCGCGCCACCCTCGTCCGCGCGCTCGCCCGACCCGGGGACGTAGTGCCGCCGCAGCACCGCCAGATGCTCGCGGTGCCGGGCGAGAACGGGATCGATGCGCCCGGCCAGCGACGCGTGCGCGGCCCGTGCGGCCTCGTACGAGGCGATCAGGTCCTGCTCGGACGCGATCGCGCCGACCAGTGCGGGCACCCCGGTGCGCGGCGCCGCCGCCTCGGCCGCGCAGCCCGCCAGCAGCGGGAGGGTGAGCGTCCCGCCCAGGACCGCGCGCCGCGAGACCCTGCCCGTCCTGGCCTGTGGCAAGCGTGTCTCCTCACCCGGTGGCGTGCCTGGTGGCGCGGTGGCCGGCCGCCGCGGTGATCGTCCACCCGTCGGCCCTGCTCAAGCATTCCATATCCGGCACGCCGGTGAGCTCTTCGAAAGACCGTTGGGGTGTCCGGCTGTCGATAGTCTTGAAGGGGCAACGGACACGCGGCGATTTCAGCACGAACACGGAGGAGGTCCCATGAGCGAGGAGTCCACTGGTGGCCGCGCTCAGCGGGGCCGCACAGCCCCGGTGAACGGAGTGCGACCATGAGCGCGCCGACCAGGGAAGAGGCCATCGAGGCACTGACCGGGCTGCTCGCCCCGGCGGTGGCCGAGCTCGGCCTCGACCTCGAGGAGATCGACGTGCGCCCGGCCGGGCGCCGCCGGCTGGTGCGGATCATCGTGGACGGTGACGACGGGGTCTCCCTCGACGACATCACCACGCTGAGCCGGACGGCCTCGGAACTGCTCGACGGGGCCGGGACCATGGGCACGGCGTCGTACGTGCTCGAAGTGTCCTCGCCCGGCGTCGACCGTCCCCTCACCGAGCCGAGGCACTGGCGCCGCGCCGTCGGCCGGCTGGTCGTCGCCCCGCTGACCGAGGGCGGGCAGATCGAGGGCCGCGTGGTGTCCGCGGACGACGAGACCATCGTCATCGACGTGGTCGACAAGCGCCGGGGTAAGGGCTCCGGCGGCAAGGGCCCCGGCGGCAAGGGCTCCGGCGAGAAGGGCCCCGGCGGCAAGAGCGGCCCGAAGTCCGGCGGGCCGCACCGGGGCGGGCCGAAGTCCGGTGAACCGGCCACCGCCCGGCGCCGGTTCGGCCGCGGCGACCTGGGACGCGGCCGGGTGCAGGTGGAGTTCCGCCCCATGGCGGACGCGACGGGCCCCGCCGACGAGGCCGACCAAACGCGTTCTCCGGCTCAGCCGGACTAGAGGGGGGAACCTCGTGGACATCGACATGACTGCGCTGCGCAGTCTCGAGAGCGAGAAGGACATCTCGCTCGAGGTGGCGGTGAAGGCCATCGAAGACGCCTTGCTGATCGCCTACCACCGCACGGAGGGCGCCGCGACCAAGGCCCGGGTCGAGCTCGACCGGCGGAGCGGGCACGTCACCGTCTGGGCGACCGAGACCGACGAGGAGGGCGAGGCCCTCCGCGAGTACGACGACACGCCCACCGGGTTCGGGCGCATCGCGGCGACGACCGCCAAGCAGGTCATTCTCCAGCGGCTGCGCGACGCCGAGGACGAGCTGACCTTCGGCGAGTACGCCGGCCGCGAGGGCGACATCGTCTCCGGCATCATCCAGCAGGGCAACGACCCGCGGAACGTGCTGGTCGACCTCGGCAAGATCGAGGCCGTGCTGCCGCCACAGGAGCAGGTGCCCGGCGAGCGGTACGAGCACGGCGAGCGGCTCCGCGCCTACGTCGTGCAGGTCCGCAAGGGCCACCGCGGCCCGTCGGTGCAGCTCTCCCGCACCCACCCCAACCTGGTGCGCAAGCTGTTCGCGCTGGAGGTCCCCGAGATCGCCGACGGCACCGTGGAGATCTCGGCGATCGCCCGCGAGGCCGGCCACCGCACCAAGATCGCGGTGCGCTCGCGCAAGCCCGGGGTGAACGCCAAGGGCGCCTGCATCGGCCCGCTCGGCAGCCGGGTCCGCAACGTGATGGCCGAGCTGCACGGCGAGAAGATCGACATCGTCGACTGGTCGGACGACCCGGCCGAGTTCGTCGGCAACGCGCTGTCCCCGGCCCGGGTCACCAGCGTCGAGGTGATCGACGCCGAGGCCCGGGTCGCACGGGTGATCGTGCCCGACTACCAGCTCTCCCTGGCCATCGGCAAGGAGGGCCAGAACGCCCGGCTGGCCGCCCGGCTGACCGGGTGGCGGATCGATATCCGGTCCGACACCGAGCCCGCGGGAGCCGCCGGGACCAGGCCGGCAAAGGCCACCGAACCCGACGAATCCGGATCTTCTACGTCAGGAGAGCATGCGACAGGTCCCGCCGACGCTTCGGCGCGGTAGACTCGATTCACGTGGCCGGGCGGCCCCGCTACGCATGTGCGTGGGCTGCCGGGCTCGCACGGCCAAGTCCGACCTGCTGCGCCTGGTGGTGATCGAGGGCGTCATCGTCCCCGATCCCCGTGGGCGGCTGCCGGGCCGGGGCGCACATGTGCACCCCGACCTGGGATGCCTCGAGCTCGCAGAGCGACGTCGGGCGTTCCCCCGGGCCTTCCGCCTGGCGGGGCCGCTCGATGGCGAAGCGCTGCGGGCGCGGCTTGCTACGCAGGCCGCGCGGCAGCAGGATGGAACACCGGTAAGCGACGTCTAGTCGGAAGCAGGTCGAGATTGCTATGAGCGCTCGATGAGCACGCCATGAGCACGCCGCAATGAGTACGGCACGTTAGCGACGGTCCGGAGGCCGCACCCCCGGACCGAGTAGGGAGTGCAGTGGCCAAGGTCCGGGTTTACGAACTCGCCAAGGAGTTCGGCGTAGAGAGCAAGGTCGTCATGGCCAAGCTCCAGGAGATGGGTGAGTTCGTACGTTCTGCGTCCTCCACCATCGAGGCGCCGGTCGTTCGCAGGCTGACAGATGCTTTTTCCAACTCGTCCTCCGGTAAGCCGGGGGAGAAGAAGGGCGGGCCCAAGCGCCCGTCCGCCCCGCGTCCCGGTCCGTCCGGGCCGCGTCCGGGTCCGTCCGGCGGCGGTGGCGGCGGAGAGGGCGCCCGCCCAGGCGGCGCCCCCAGGCCGGCCGCACCGCGTCCGCCCGCGCCCAAGCCGGGCCCCGGCGGTCCGGCCGGTGTTCCGGCCGCACCCGGTGGCCAGGGTGGCCCGAGCGGTCCGCGGCCGGGTCCGCGCCCGCCCGTGCCGCCGGCGCCGAGCACCCCGGTCGCGCCGCCCGCGGCCCCGGCGGCTCCGGCCGCCCCCGCGGCACAGGCCCCGAGCGCTCCGAGCGCCCCGCCCGCCGGTTCCTCCGGCGCGCCCGCGGCTCCGGCCGGTCCCGGCCCCAAGCCCGGTCCGCGCTCGCCCAAGCCGGGCCCGCGCCCCGGCCCGCGCCAGCAGGGTGGTGGCGGCGGAGGCCGGGGCCCCGGCGGGCCGCGTCCGGGCAACAACCCGTTCAGCTCGACCAACACCGGCATGGGCCAGTCGCCCAAGCCGGGCCCGCGTCCCGGCCCGCGTCCGGCCGGTCCCGGCGACCGCCCCAGCGGCGGCGACCGTGACCGTCCCCCGCGTCCCGCGGCGGGCGGCCGTCCCGGCGGCGCCCCCGGTGCGGGCGGCCCCCGTCCGAGCCCGGGCGGTATGCCGCCCCGGCCCGCCGGCGGCGGTGGCGGCGGACCTCGTCCGAGCCCGATGAACATGCCCTCGTCCCGGCCCGCGGGCGCCCCTGGGCGCGGCGGACCCGGCGGCGGTGGCGGCGGCGGACGCGGCCCCGGTGGCGGCGGTCGTCCCGGTGGCGGTGGCGGCGGCGGTCGTCCCGGTGGTGCCGGTCGTCCCGGTGGCGGTGGCGGCTTCGGCGCCCCGCGCGCCGGCGGCGGCGGTCGTCCCGGCGGTGGCTTCGGCCCCCGTCCCGGTGGCGGCGGCCGTGGCCGCGGCGGCACGCAGGGGGCCTTCGGGCGTCCCGGCGGGCGGCCGACGCGCGGTCGCAAGTCCAAGAAGCAGAGGCGTCAAGAGTTCGACCAGATGCAGGCGCCCGCCGCCGGCGGCATCCAGGCGCCGCGCGGTCACGGCAAGCCCATCCGGCTGCCGCAGGGCGCCACGCTGACCGACTTCGCCGAGAAGATCGGCGCCAACCCGGCGTCGCTCGTGGCGATCATGATGCACCTCGGCGAGATGGTCACCGCGACCCAGTCGGTCACCGAGGACACCCTGAAGCTGCTCGGCGTCGAGCTCGACTTCGACGTGCACGTGGTCAGTCCCGAGGACGAGGACCGCGCGCTGCTGGAGTCGTTCGACATCGACTACGGCGAGGACGAGGGCGGCGAGGAGAACCTCGTGTCCCGTCCGCCGGTGGTGACCGTCATGGGTCACGTCGACCACGGTAAGACCAGGCTGCTGGACGCGATCCGCAACGCCAACGTGGTCGCGGGCGAGGCCGGCGGCATCACCCAGCACATCGGTGCCTACCAGGTCGAGACCGTGGTGGACGGCGAGGACCGCAAGATCACCTTCATCGACACCCCGGGCCACGAGGCGTTCACCGCCATGCGCGCCCGCGGTGCCGACACCACCGACCTGGTGGTGCTGGTGGTCGCGGCCGACGACGGCGTCAAGCCGCAGACCACCGAGGCGATCGACCACGCGACCGCGGCCGGGGTGCCGATCGTGGTCGCGGTCAACAAGATCGACAAGGAGGGCGCGGACCCGCAGCGGGTGCGTTCCCAGCTCACCGAGTACGGGCTGGTCGCCGAGGAGTTCGGCGGCACGACCCAGTTCGTCGACGTGTCCGCCCGCGAGGGCATCAACATCGACGGGCTGCTCGAGTCGATCGTGCTGACCGCCGACGCCGAGCTCGAGCTCAAGGCCAACCCCGACATGCCCGCGCAGGGGTCCGCCATCGAGGCGCACCTCGACAAGGGCCGGGGCGCCGTGGCGACCGTGCTGGTGCAGCGCGGCACGCTCCAGATCGGCGACTCGATCGTCTGCGGCGTGGCCCACGGCCGCGTCCGGGCGATGCTCGACGAGAACGGCGACAACGTCGACGAGGCGGGCCCGTCCCGTCCGGTGCTGGTGCTCGGCCTGACCGCCGTGCCGGGCGCGGGCGACAACTTCCTGGTCGTCGAGGACGACCGGGTGGCGCGCCAGATCGCCGACAAGCGGACCGCGCGCAAGCGCAACGCCGAGTTGCTGCGCAGCCGCAAGAGCAGCTCCCTCGAGGAGCTGTTCAAGGACCTCGAGCGGGGCGAGCGGGACGAGCTGCTGCTCATCCTCAAGGGCGACGTGTCCGGCTCGGTCGAGGCCCTGGAGGACTCGCTCCTCAAGATCGATGTGGGCGACGAGGTCAGCCTGCGGGTCATCCGGCGCGGTGTCGGTGCGATCACGCAGGACGACGTCAACCTGTCGCTGGCGTCCGAGGGCGCGGTCATCATCGGCTTCAACGTGCGGCCTGAGCGCAACGCGCAGGAGCTGGCCGACCGCGAAGGCGTCGACATCCGGTACTACTCGGTCATCTACCAGGCGATCGAAGAGGTCGAGGCGGCCCTCAAGGGCATGCTCAAGCCGGAGTTCGAAGAGGCCCAGCTCGGCACCGCGCAGGTCCGCGAGATCTTCAAGGTTCCGAAGATCGGCAACGTGGCCGGCTCGATGGTCACCTCGGGGATCATCCAGCGCAACGCCAAGGCGCGGCTCGTCCGCGACGGCGTCGTGGTGTCGGACAACCTCACGGTGTCCTCGCTGCGCCGCTTCAAGGACGACGCGACCGAGGTCCGCGAGGGCTTCGAGTGCGGTATCGGGGTCGGGTACAACGACATCAAGATCGATGACGTCATCGAGTGCTTCGAGATGCGGGAGAAGCCCCGCGACTAAAGGCACGGACACGGCCGCGCGGCCCCGGCTCCCCGGGGCCGGGCCGCACGGCCGCCCACCTTGAGAACCAGTGACATGACGCCAGGCGGATCTCCAGCCTGGCGTCATGTCATGTCGGGGGCGGAACACGGCGGTCCGTCCCGCCCCCCGCCCGTCCCGCCGGCCGAGCCGCGCGGTCCGGGAACACGCCGGCTCTCCGCCGTCGTTCCATCTTCAAGAATCACGAGGTGATCGATAGGTGTACGTGGGGGCGCTGACTCTCGACCTGCTGCTGGGCGACGTCCGTTCACTGAAACAGAAGCGATCGGTCGTCCGGCCCATCCTCGCCGAGGTGCAGCGGCGGTTCCCCGCCGTCGCCGTCGCCGAGACCGGCGACAACGACCTGCACCGCAGGGCGGAGATCGGGGTGGCCGTGGTGGCGGGCACCGCGGCCAACTGCACCGAGGTGCTCGGCAAGTGCGAGAACCTCGTGGCCGGGCGCCCGGAGATCGAACTGCTGTCCGCGCGGCAGCGGCTCTTCAACGACGAGGACTGATGTCCTCGCGAGGACCATAGAAAGGGAGTGCGATCATGGTGGACGCAGCTCGCGCGCGCAAGCTCGCCGACCGCATCCAGCAGATCGTGGCGGAGATGCTGGAGCGGCGGGTCAAGGACCCGCGGCTCGGCTTCGTGACCGTGACGGACACCCGCATCACCAACGACCTGCGGGACGCGACCGTGTACTACACGGTGTACGGGTCCGACACCGAGCGCGCGGAGACCGCCGCGGCGCTGGAGAGCGCCAAGGGGGTCATCCGCTCGGAGGTGGGCCGGCAGACCGGGGTCCGGCATACGCCGAGCCTCACCTTCATCCTGGACTCCCTGATGGAGAACGTGGCGCACATCGACGACCTGCTCGCCCAGGCGCGGGCCAGGGACGCCGAGGTCGCCAAGGCGGCCCAGGGGGCCGAGCCGGCCGGCGACGCCAACCCCTATCGCGAGCCCGACGAGTCCGGCGATGAGGAGGCCCCTGCCGAGCCGGGCGGCCGGGACGGCGAGGCGGGACGCGCGTCATCGTGAGCGGGTCACAGGGCCGCGGCGAGACGCCGGGCGCCGGGCGGCCCGGCCGGCCCGCACAGCGCGCGCCGCGCGACGCGGGCGGGCACACCGCGACCGGCCACGACGTCGTCCCGCGTGCCGCGGGCGGACGGGGCCGCGCCGGATCCGGCGGGGCGGTGGCGCACGCCGCCCGCCGGGCCGAGCACCCGAAGCCGGCGGGGCCCGCCCCGACGGCCGCGTCCATCACGTCGGACGCGGCCGGCGGCGGACCCGGCCCGGGACCGGACGCGGCGGCCCCGGTCGGGGCGTCGTGGCCGTCCGGGGCCGACTGGAACCGGGCGCTGGAGCTGATCTCCGCGGCCGACGAGGTCTCGCTGGTCTGCCACGTGGCCCCCGACGGGGACGCGCTCGGCTCGATGCTGGCCCTCGGCCAGGCGCTGACCGCGCTCGGCAAGCGCTGCCTGGCCTCGTTCGGCGAGCCGTTCACCGTCCCGGGCATCCTGCGCTTCCTGCCCGGCCAGGACCTGCTGGTCGAGCCCCAGCGGATGCCCGCCGCGCCGACGCTGATGATCGCGCTCGACGCGGCCGGCGCCGCGCGGCTCGGCTCGCTGGCCGAGCGGGCGGGCCGGGCCGAGGCGCTCATCGTCGTCGACCACCACGCCTCCAACACCGGGTTCGGCGCGGTGCGGCTGGTCGACCCGGACGCCGCGGCGACCGCGGTGCTGGTCGACGAGCTGATCCGGCGGCTCGGCGTCCCGCTCGACCGCGACATCGCGCAGGGCCTGTACGCGGGGCTCGCCAGTGACACCGGCTCGTTCAAGTACCCGTGCACCACCCCGGAGGTGCACGACCTGGCCGGACGGCTGCTGGCCGCGGGCGTGCGCGCCGATGCGGTCAGCCGCGAGCTGTGGGACCGGGCGCCGTTCGGATACCTCCAGGTCCTGGCGGGGGCGCTGGCGCGGGCCCGGCTCGAACGCGACGCGGCGGGCGGGCGCGGCCTGGTCTGGACGACGATCGCGCGCACCGACCGGGACGCCCGCGACGTCCCCTACGACCAGCTCGAGGGCGTCATCGACCAGCTCCGCCGCACCGATGAGGCCGAGGTCGCGGTCGTCTGCAAGGAGAACGACGCGGGCGACTGGTACGTCTCCACCCGCTCCAAGGGCGCGGTGGACGTCGGCCGGGCCTGCGTCGAGCTCGGCGGCGGCGGGCACGACAGCGCCGCGGCGTTCACCGCGTCCGGCGAGCCCATCGCCATCATCGACCGGCTGCGCGCCGCCCTGCGCGGGCCGGAGGACGAGGCGCCCGTCCAGGACCGGCCCGCCGACCCCGGGCTGTAGGGCGCACCTGACCACCGAAGACTCGGAGAGCACGCTGTGACATCGGGACTCGTCATCGTCGACAAGCCGGCCGACTGGACCTCGCACGACGTCGTCGGCAAGCTCCGCCGGCTCGCCGGGACCCGCCGGGTCGGGCACGCCGGCACGCTCGACCCGATGGCGACCGGTGTGCTGGTGATCGGGGTCGACAAGGCCACCCGGCTGCTCGGCCACCTCGCGCTGACCGAGAAGGGCTACGACGCCACGATCAGGCTGGGCCTGACCACCAACACCGACGACGCCGAGGGCGAGGTGATCGCGACGGCCTCCGCCGCGGCGGTCACGGACGCCGCGCTGCACGCGGGGATCGCCGCGCTGACCGGGCCGATCCAGCAGGTGCCGCCGCAGGTCAGCGCGATCAAGGTGAACGGCGAGCGGGCCTACAAGATGGCCCGCAAGGGCGAGGAGGTCGAGCTCAAGGCCCGTCCGGTGACCGTGCGCGAGTTCACCGTGACCGACGTCCGGCGCGACGGCGAGGTGATCGACGTGGACGCCTCCATCGCCTGCACCTCCGGCACCTACATCCGCGCGCTCGCCCGCGACCTCGGCGCCGGGCTCGGCTGCGGCGGACACCTCACCCGCCTGCGCCGCACCCGGGTGGGGCCGTACGACCTGGGCCTGGCCCGCACGATCGAGCAGCTCGCCGGGAACCTGGAGATCGTGCCGATCGCCGAGGCGGTCGGCGCCGCCTTCCCGCGCCGGGACGTGTCCGAGGACGACGCCCGCAAGATCGCGCATGGCGGCCGGCTGGCCGCGGCGGGGCAGGGGCCGGGCCCCGTGGGCGTGTTCGCGCCCGACGGGACCCTTCTCGCCCTGGTCGAGGAGCGGGACGGCGCCGCCAGGCCCCTCGCCGTCTTCGTGCCCTAGGACACCCCGCCGGGACGGGTGGTGAGAGTCACGGCGGAGGGGGGTGCGCTCTAACCTACGGTCGCGTAACCTACGAGACCGTAGGTTAACTGAGGAGGCGTCCATGGCGACAGTGCGATCCCACCCCCCGGTGACCGCGCCCCCGGACCGTCCCCATCTGCGCGGCTGGCTGCACCTCGGTGCCTTCCCCGCCGTGCTGGTGGCCGGACTGGTCCTGGTCGCGCTCGGGCCGAGCACGTCCGCGCGGCTGGCCTCGGCGCTGTACGTGGCCACCTCGGCGCTGCTGTTCGGGATCTCGGGGACCTACCACCGGCAGCGCTCGATCAGGGTGATCGAGGTGCTGCGCCGCTTCGACCACGCCAACATCTACCTGATCATCGCCGGCACCTACACCCCGTTCGCGGTGGTGGCCCTGGACGGCGGCGTCCGCGTCGCGGTGCTGGCCGTGGTGTGGACGGGCGCGATCGCCGGAGTGGTCTTCCGGACCGCCTGGATCGGCGCCCCGCGCTGGCTGTACGTCTCGCTCTACATCGTGCTGGGCTGGGTCGCGGTGTTCTTCATGCCGCAGTTCCTCTCCGGCGCCGGGGTGGTGGCCTGCACGCTGGTCGCGCTGGGCGGCGTCTGCTACAGCGTCGGGGGAGTGGTCTACGGGCTCAAGCGGCCCGACCCGTCACCTCGCTGGTTCGGGTTCCACGAGGTGTTCCACTCGTTCACGCTCGCCGCGTACGTCATGCAGTACATCGCGGTCTCGCTCGTCGTGTACCAGTCCGTCTGAGCCGGCCGCCCGGCAGGACGCGCGCCCGCGCGCCCCTGCCCGTGCCCCGCTCCGGGGCATGCCGGCTACCGACACGTAGACTCTGCGCGGACGGTCATGCGCGAGCGCCGGTTCCGAAGGGCCCCTGAACGGCAGCCCCCTCGGTCACCCCGCCCCGCGGCACATGGCAGGCTTGGGGACAGGCACGACGAGCAGGCAGGTCTACGCAGGGAGAGCATGGTGCGGCGCTGGCATGGCCTCGACGAGGTTCCGGCCGACTGGGGCCGATCAGTGGTCACCATCGGGGTGTTCGACGGTGTGCACCGCGGCCACCAGCGGATCGTGGGCGCCGCCGCCGAAGAGGCCCGCCGCCGCGGCCTGCGCTCGGTGGTGATCACCTTCGACCCGCACCCCGACGAGGTCGTCCGCCCCGGCACCCATCCGCCGCTGCTGGCCACCACCAAGCGCCGGATCGAGCTGCTGGAGGGGCTCGGCACCGACGCCGTGGTGGTCGTGCCGTTCACCCTCGGGCTGTCGAAGGTGCCGCCGGACGAGTTCGTCCAGTCGGTGCTGGTCGACCGGCTGCACGCGGCGCATGTGATCGTCGGCGAGGACTTCCGCTTCGGGCACAAGGCGAAGGGCGACCTGCCGCTGCTCCAGGAGCTCGGCGAGAAGTACGACTTCACCGCCGAGGGCATGCCGCTGGTCGCCAACGGCGACACGATCTCCTCCACCTACATCCGCGAGCGGCTGGGCGCCGGCGCGGTCGAGGCCGCCGCGCTCGCGCTCGGCCGCCCGCACCGCGTCGAGGGCGTCGTCGTCCGCGGCCACCAGCGGGGCCGGGCGCTCGGCTTCCCCACCGCCAACCTGGAGACGCTGCCGCACACCGCGATCCCCGCCGACGGCGTCTACGCCGGCTGGCTGGTCGGCGACTCCGACCGCTACCCCGGCTTCCGCTGGCCCGCGGCGATCTCCATCGGCACCAACCCCACCTTCGAGGGCGGCGACGAGCGGACCGTCGAGGCGTACGCGCTCGACCGCGACGACCTCGACCTCTACGGCGAGCACATGGGCGTCGACTTCCAGGACCGCATCCGCGACACCCTGAAGTTCGACTCGATCGACGCGCTGATCACCGAGATGCGCCGCGACGTCGACCGCGCCCGCGCGCTCACCTCCGGCTGACCGGGCCGGCCGGCGCGGCCCGCGGCGGCCGATCCGGGGCGATCGGGCCGGTCCGGGCCGGGGTGCCGGGCGCACCGAGCGGACCGTGTGAAACGGGCCGCAGGGGCGTATACCGTGAGGTCACGGCACGTTCCGCTTCGTGACCGGGTGGCTTTCTGGCATGGTACGGTGAATAGTCGCCGGGAAGGGCCCCGGCTCGGCGGGCTGCACCCTCATGCGGCCCCGCCACGATTCCCCAACGCACCATGTGGACCCGAGTGCCCACGGGCCGGGATCTGCGGGTGACGATCTCACTGAAGGAGCCTCGTGTCGCTCGACACCGCCACCAAAAACAAGATCATCGCCGAGTATGCGACCACTGAGGGTGACACCGGTTCCCCGGAAGTCCAGGTCGCGCTGCTGACCCGGCGGATCAACGACCTCACCGAGCACCTCAAGGAGCACAAGCACGACCACCACAGCCGCCGCGGCCTGCTGCTGCTGGTCGGCCGTCGTCGCCGGCTCCTGAAGTACCTCAGCAACAAGGACATCAGCCGCTACCGGAAGCTGATCGAACGACTCGGTCTGCGCCGCTAGCACGGTGAGGGAGTGGCTCGGGCGAGCCACTCCCTCTCGCATATTTTCCGATAGACGAACAGAAGCCTCGCGGACACCGCTGGTGCGGCCGGTCCTCGGTAGTGGCCTCCGGATCGCCTCCCGCCGTCGCGGCGGGCCCCGCGGATCCGGGCGCTTCGATCGAAGACCGGCATTGCGTGACAGCACGGGAGACGGCCGCGAGGCCGATGGAACCCATGGAGGTTTTCCCGTGACAGAAGCCGTGCGCATCGACGGAGCGCAGACCACCGAGGCCGTGATCGACAACGGCCCGTTCGGCACCCGCACCATCCGCTTCGAGACGGGCCGCGTGGCCCGGCAGGCGGCCGGCTCGGCCGTCGCCTACCTCGACGACGAGACGATGGTGCTGTCGGCGACGACCGCGTCCAAGAAGCCCAAGGAGAACCTGGACTTCTTCCCGCTGACCGTCGACGTCGAGGAGCGGATGTACGCGGCCGGGCGGATCCCCGGCTCGTTCTTCCGCCGCGAGGGCCGTCCCTCCGAGGACGCGATCCTCACCTGCCGGCTGATCGACCGGCCGCTGCGCCCGTCGTTCACCAAGGGCCTGCGCAACGAGATCCAGGTCGTCGAGACGATCATGGCGCTCAACCCCGACCACCTGTACGACGTGGTGGCGATCAACGCCGCGTCGATGTCCACCCAGCTGGCCGGCCTGCCCTTCTCCGGCCCGATCGGCGGCGTCCGCGTCGCGCTGATCGAGGGCCGCTGGATCGGCTTCCCGACCCACCCCGAGCTGGAGAAGGCCACCTTCGACATGGTGGTCGCCGGCCGGGTGCTCGAGGACGGCGACGTCGCGATCATGATGGTCGAGGCCGAGTCGACCCGCGACACCATCCGGCTCGTCGGCGAGGGCGCGGTCGCGCCCACCGAGGAGACGGTGGCCGAGGGCCTCGAGGCGGCCAAGCCGTTCATCAAGGTGCTGTGCAAGGCGCAGAGCGACCTGGCCGCGGTGGCGGCCAAGCCCACCCGCGAGTACCCGCTCTTCCTGGACTACCAGGACGACGTGCTCGCCGCGGTCACCGCCGAGGTGGGCGACGACCTGGCGCAGGCGCTGACCATCGCCGGCAAGCAGGAGCGCGAGGCCCGGCTCGACGAGCTCAAGGCGGGCGCCGCCGAGAAGCTCGCCGCCGCGTTCGAGGGCCGCGAGAAGGAGATCTCCGCGGCGTTCCGCGCGGTCACCAAGAAGCTGGTCCGCGAGCGGGTCGTCCGCGACGGGCTGCGCATCGACGGCCGCGGGCTCAAGGACATCCGGCAGCTCTCCGCCGAGGCGCACGTGATCCCGCGGGTGCACGGCTCGGCGCTGTTCGAGCGGGGCGAGACGCAGATCCTGGGCGTGACCACGCTCAACATGCTCCGGATGGAGCAGACGATCGACACGCTCAACCCCGAGCGCACCAAGCGCTACATGCACAACTACAACTTCCCGCCCTACTCGACCGGCGAGACCGGCCGGGTCGGGTCGCCCAAGCGCCGCGAGATCGGCCACGGCGCGCTCGCCGAGCGCGCCCTGATCCCGGTGCTGCCGACCCGCGAGGAGTTCCCGTACGCGATCCGGCAGGTGTCGGAGGCGCTCGGCTCCAACGGGTCCACCTCGATGGGCTCGGTCTGCGCGTCCACCATGTCACTGCTGGACGCGGGCGTCCCGCTGCGGCAGATGGTGGCGGGCATCGCGATGGGCCTGATCAACGAGGGCGGCGAGTACGTCACGCTGACCGACATCCTCGGTGCCGAGGACGCGTTCGGCGACATGGACTTCAAGGTCGCCGGCACCCGTGACGTGATCACCGCGCTCCAGCTCGACACCAAGCTCGACGGCATCCCGGCCTCGGTCCTGGCCGCCGCGCTCAAGCAGGCCAAGGGCGCCCGGCTGGCGATCCTGGACGTCATGCAGGAGGCCATCGAGGCCCCGGCCGAGATGAGCCCGAACGCGCCGCGGATCATTACCATCAAGGTCCCGGTGGACAAGATCGGCGAGGTCATCGGCCCCAAGGGCAAGATGATCAACTCGATCCAGGACGACACCGGCGCCGACATCACCATCGAGGACGACGGCACGATCTACGTCGGCGCCACCGACGGCCCGTCCGCCGAGGCCGCGCGGCAGGCGATCAACGCGATCGCCAACCCGCACATGCCCGAGGTCGGGGAGCGCTACCTCGGCACGGTCGTCAAGACCACCACGTTCGGTGCGTTCGTGTCGCTGCTGCCCGGCAAGGACGGCCTGCTGCACGTCTCGCAGATCCGCAAGCTGCACGGCGGCGCCCGGATCGAGAACGTCGAGGACGTCATCAGCGTCGGCCAGAAGATCCAGGTCGAGGTCACCGAGATCGACCAGCGCGGCAAGCTCTCGCTGGTCCCGGTCGAGGTGGTGGAGAAGGAGGCCGACAAGGGCGACGGCGACGACGCCCCCGCGGCCTCGGCGGCCCCCGCGGCCGGCTCCGACGGCGACGACGACGGCTCCGAGGGCGGCGAGAAGCGCGCCCCCCGCCGCCGCCGTACCCGCCGCACCGACGACGGTGGCCAGCGCAACTCCTGACCCGTGCACGGTGATACCGGCCGGCCTGCCCGCGGAGGGCAGGCCGGCCGGCCCCATTCCAGCCCCGAGAAGATTGCGAGCGACCCGTGACGTTGCCGGTGAGGCCCCAGCGGCCCGGCAGGATCCACCCGACCCGCGCCCTCCCCTCCCGTGGTCCGGGCGGGGCCCGGCGGAGCCCCGAGACCGCCGCGGGCGACGCCGCGGGCGGCGGCACGGTGCGGCGGACGGTGCTGCCCGGCGGCCTGCGGGTGATCACCGAGGCGCTGCCGACGGTGCGCTCGGCCGCGTTCGGCGTGTGGGCCGGGATCGGCTCCCGCGACGAGTTCCCCGCCGACGCGGGCGCCAGCCACTACCTGGAGCACGTGCTGTTCAAGGGCACCGGCAAGCGGTCCGCGCTGGAGATCTCCGCGGCGATCGACGCGGTCGGCGGCGACCTCAACGCGTTCACCTCCAAGGAGTACACCTGCTATTACGCGCGGGTGCTCGACACCGACCTGCCGCTCGCGGTGGACGTGGTGTCGGACATGGTCGCCGGGTCGGTCAACCGTCCCGAGGACGTCGAGGCCGAGCGCGGGGTGATCCTCGAAGAGATCCACATGCGCGACGACGACCCCGGCGACCTGATCCACGACGAGTTCGCCCTCGCGCTGTACGGCGACACCCCGCTCGGCCGCCCGATCCTCGGCACGGTCGAGTCGATCAACGCGCTGTCCCGGGACCGGATCCACGCCTACTACCGCGAGCACTACACCGCGCCCAACCTGGTCGTCGCGGCGGCCGGCAACATCGACCACGACGAGGTCGTCCGGCTGGTCGCGCGCGCGTTCGAGGGCCACCTGGCCGGCGACGCCGAGCCCGCCCCGCCCCGGGTGGGCGGCGCGCCGGTCCCGATGTCCCCGACGGTCAAGGTCATCGACAAGGACACCGAGCAGGCGCACGTGATCCTCGGTGGCGCCGGCGTCCCGCGCACCGACGACCGCCGGTTCGCGCTCGGCGTGCTCAACGCGGCGCTGGGCGGCGGGATGTCGTCGCGGCTGTTCCAGGAGATCAGGGAGAAGCGCGGCCTCGCGTACTCGGTCTACAGCTACACCTCGCAGTACGCCGACTCCGGCGTCTTCGGCGTCTACGCGGGCTGCCAGCCCGGCAAGGCCGACGAGGTCCTGGCGATCTGCCGCGAAGAGGTGGCCAAGGTCGCCGAGGGCGGCCTCACCGACGAGGAGCTGGAGCGGGGCAAGGGGCAGCTGCGCGGCGGCATGGTGCTCGGCCTGGAGGACACCGGGTCGCGGATGAGCCGCATCGGTAAGAGCGAGCTGGTGTACGAGTCGCTGCTCCCGGTCGACGAGGTCCTCGCCCGTATCGAGGCCGTCACCCCGGACGACATCGCCGAGGTGGCCCGGGAGGTGCTGACCGCCCCGCAGGCCCTCACCGTCATCGGCCCGTTCGGCGACCGCGACTTCACCCTCTGACGCCCCCGCGCGCCCGTCCGGTTACACGGCGTCACTGGTCGGGTAGAGGCACGGCATGAAGATCCTCCTCCGGATCGTCATCTCGGCGGTGGCGCTGTGGGTGGCGACCGTGCTGGTCAGCGGCATCGACGTCACCGCCGGGAGCTGGGACAGGCAGGCGCTGACGCTGCTCGCCGTCGCGGTGATCTTCGGCCTCGTAAACGCGGTGCTCAAACCGTTCATCCAGGTGCTCGGCTGCGCGTTCTACGTCCTGACGCTCGGCCTGTTCGCGCTGGTGGTGAACGCGGCGCTGCTGCTGCTGACCAGCTGGGCGGCCGGGCAACTGGACCTGCCGTTCCACGTCGAGTGGTTCTGGCCGGCGTTCTGGGGGGCGATCATCATCGGCATCGTGAGCTGGCTGCTGAACCTGTTCGTCTCCGAGGGCGACCGCTTCAGCGCGGATCGTCGCCGCAGGTACTGACCGGCCGAGGCCGCGCCCGGGGGCCGCGATAGGGTCATCGCGACGTCGAGGGCTGGAGGATTACGTGATCAAGGTCGGGGTGCTGGGCGCGCGGGGCCGGATGGGGGCCGAGGTGTGCCGTGCCGTGGACGCCGCCGGAGACCTGGAGCTGGTCGCCGCCGTCGACCAGGGCGACACGTTGGACGCACTCACCGCGGCCGAGGCCGTCGTCGACTTCACCCACCCCGGCGTGGTCATGGACAACCTGCGCTGGTGCGTCGAGCACGGCCTGCACGCCGTCGTCGGCACCAGCGGCTTCGACCCGTCCCGGCTGGAGACGGTGCGCGGCTGGCAGGCCGTGGCGCCCGCGGGGAACGTGCTGATCGCCCCCAACTTCGGCATCGGCGCCGTCCTGATGATGAGCTTCGCGCAGAAGGCGGCGCCGTTCTTCGAGTCCGTCGAGATCGTCGAGCTGCACCACCCGAACAAGGCCGACGCCCCGAGCGGCACCGCGTTCCGCACCGCCGAGCTGGTCGCCGCCGCCCGCGCCGAGGCCGGCACCGCCCCGTCCCCGGACGCGACCACGTCCGAGCTCGACGGCGCGCGCGGCACCGACGTCGACGGCGTCCGGGTGCACTCGGTGCGGCTCGCCGGCCTCATCGCGCACCAGGAGGTGCTGCTCGGCGGGCACGGCGAGATCTTCACCCTCCGGCACGACTCGATGAACCGCGAGTCGTTCATGCCCGGCGTCCTGCTGTCGCTCCGCAAGGTCGCCGTCCTCCCGAACCGCCTCACCGTCGGCATCGAGTCCCTCCTCGGCCTCTGACGGGCGGCCCTTGCCCGCGCCGCGAGCGGCGTTCTAGGGTGCGCGGGTGGCCCCCGACGAACACCATCATTCCGGGCAGACCTTCGAGAACGCGGACTTCCGGGGTCACGTCTTCGACGGTCCCGCCGACTTCTCCGCGTGCGTGTTCGACGGTGGGGCCGACTTCACCGGCTGCGTGTTCAAGGGCCGTGTCCTCTTCACCGGAGCCGCCTTCCAGAGCGGTGCGAGCTTCTACGGCGCGGTGTTCGAGGACTTCGTCAACCTCCGCGGCGCGACAGTACGAGGCGACGCGGTGTTCACCGGCGCGGTCTTCGAGGACGGGCCGCTGACGCGCGACCTGGCCGTGACGGGTGCGCTCGTCCTGAAGAGGACGACCTTCCGCGCCACCTCCCATCTCGGGCACATCACCGCCGGCGAGCTCGACCTGAGCATGGCCGACTTCGAGCAGCGGCTGCGGCTGGAGGTGACGGCCGGCCGGATCCGCTGCGACCGGACCCGCTTCCTCGGCGGCGTGCGCATCCTGGCCGGCACCACGCCGGGACGCGCGGTCCCGGAGTCCGCCGTGTGGCCGGAGGTCCACACCGGTGTGGAGGTCGAGCTGGCCGACACCGAGTTCGGCGGCGCGTCCATGGTCGGGCCGCGTGACCCCGACGACCGTCCCGCCTGGCCGCGGATCATGTCCCTCGCAGGCACCGACGTCGCGCAGCTCACCGTCTCGTACACGCGGATGTCGGAGTGCCGCCTGGCGGGCGCGCACAACCTCGACCGGCTCAGGATCGAGGGACACAATACGTTCGACATCGCGCCGCCCAGCTTCTGGCTGACCCGGCGGTTCATCATCCGCGACGAGCACCTGCTCCGCGCGACCTGGGGGCCGAGGTCCGGGCGCCGGCGCTGGCCACTGTCCGGCGCGTCCGAGGTACCGGAGAGCAGCAGCGAGGTCGAGCAGGTGTACCGGGCCCTACGGAAGGGCTGCGCCGAGGCCAGGGACGAGGTCGGCGCCGCCGACTTCTACTACGGCGAGATGGAGATGCGCCGGTACGGGCAGTTCCTGCTGGCGCGGAGCCGTTTTGAGCAACGCTGGTGGCGCGGCTGGGCCGCGACTCGGGGAGAGCACCTTCTCCTGTGGATGTACTGGGCCGTCTCCGGGTACGGGCTGCGCGCGTGGAGGGCGTTCGCGGCGCTCGCCGTCCTGTTCCTCCTCGCCGCCGCCGCGCTCCAGGCCTGGGGATACCCGCCGAAGACGCACATGGGGTTCGCCGGCTCGCTGCGCTACACCATGCGGGCGGCCATCTCGATTCTTCGCGGCCCTGAGCAGAAGCTCACGCCCGCCGGCGAGTGGATCGAGATCCTGCTGCGACTGGCGGCCCCCGTCCTGTTCGGCATGGCGGTGCTGGCGCTGCGGGGACGGATCAAGCGCTGACCGCGCTGGGCTACCGTGGGCCGACCGTCAGAGGGAGGAACGATGGAGTTCGCCGCGGAGCCCTGGGACTACCTCGCCGCCTGCGAGGTGATCGACATCGAGCATCCGCTCGTCCAGGCGACCGCCGCGCGGCTGCGCAACGGCGACGACGTCGCGTTCGCCGAGGAGGCGTTCGCCTACGTCCGGGATGAGATCGCCCACTCGGGCGACACCGGCGACCGCCGGGTCACCTGGCGCGCCTCCGACGTCCTCCGGGAGGGGACGGGTCTCTGCTACGCCAAGTCGCACGCCTACGTCGCGCTGCTCCGCGCCGCGGGCGTCCAGGCGGGCCTGTCCTACCAGCGGCTGCGCGCGGGCGACGGCTTCGTCCTGCACGGACTCACCGCGATCCTGGTCGACGACCGCTGGGTCCGGCTCGACCCGCGCGGCGGCGGCGTGGAGTTCTCCGCCTCCGAGGACCGGCTCGCCCACGTCCCGGATCCCGCGCTGGGCGAGTCGGACTACCTCACGGTGTACGCGTCCCCGCCCCCGGCCGTCATCGACGTGCTCAGAGCCGCCGACGACTGCGCGGCGATGTGCGAGGCCGGCGCGCTCCCGTCCGCCGAGCTCTAGCGGCGGAAGCGCGCGTGCGGCGGGTGCACCTCGAACGAGAACACGCCGGCGACGTCCTTGCGCCGAGGGGATCTCTTCATCCCGCCGTCCTGGTCCAGGGTTCCCATTCGGCCGTGAGGATCTCGAAGCCGAACGGATCGGGGAGCCGGATCGCTTCGCCGAAGTCCCAGGTCGTCTGGTGCCGGTACTCACCGGACTCGATGATCGGATCGGAGAACAGGACCGTCTGGGAGAGGCTGGGCTGCCGATCGACCAGGAGGTAGAAGGGGATGCCGACGCGGGCGTAGCCGTTCCACTTGGTGGGGGTCGAACGGCGGAGCCCCGGCCGACGATCGTCGCCGGCGTTGGACGGAGAGGTCACCTCGACGACGAGTTCGAGATGCCGGGGGAGGACCTTCTTGAGCTGCGCCTCCCGTGCCTGCCGGTCGGTCTCCTCGTCCAGCACGCAGAGGTCGGGGATGTAGCCGTCGTGGATGTCGCTGAGGTTCAGGTCCTGTGTCTGGACCGCGCGCCAGGGGAAGGAGGGATCGAGTACCTCTGCGGCGAACATCGCGCGTTGAACATCCTGCACGATGGCGTTGTGCGCGTAGTCGGGTCCTGGCGACACGACGATCTCCCCACCGATGATCTCGACTCGGGTTCCGTCGTGAGGGAGCCTGAGGACCTCGAAGAGCTCGTCGCGCATCCACAGGTTGTAGGGAGTGTCGGGGAGCTCGTAGTGGTAGCGCCCCTCGGCAACGATGGTCACGTCAGGTGACTCCTCCCTCACGATCAGCTCCCGTCATCGTAGAGACCGTCCCTGCTGAGGGTACCCAGAACCGGTGTTCCGGCCCGGGGCCGCGGCCGCTCGGGGGACTGCCGGCCGTCCCGTGCGGCGGAGGGGCGCGTGCTGCGGGTACGGCGGGCTCGTGGCGGTCAGGCGTCCTTGGACATGCGGGGGATGCCGGCGGCGGCGTAGGCGGCGGTCTCGTCGAGGGTCTCGTGCTCCAGCAGGGAGGCGGCGAGGGACTCCAGCTTGTCGCGGTTGGCGCCCAGCATCCGCAGCGCCTCGGCATAGCAGTCGTCGACGATGCGGCGGGTCTCCTCGTCCACGGCGTCCAGGGTGCCCTGCGCGGCGTACTGGCCGAGGGGGTCGGAGCCCTCGGCGGGCAGGACCGACAGCGGGCCGATGCGGGCCGACATGCCCCAGCGGCCGACCATGCCGCGCGCGATCCTGGTGACCTGCTCCAGGTCGCTCTCGGAGCCGGTGGTGACGACGCCGAAGACCAGCTCCTCGGCCGCCATGCCGCCGAGCGCGCCGATCACCCGGCCGCGCAGGTAGTCCTCGTCGAAGGCGTACCGGTCGCCCTCGGGGGTGGACAGGGTGACGCCGAGCGCGCGGCCGTGCGGGACGATGGTGATCTTGCGGACGGGGTCGGCGCCGGGGTGCAGCATGCCGATCAGCGCGTGCCCGGACTCGTGGTAGGACGTGCGGCGCCGCTCCTCCGGCGGCATGACCAGGGAGCGGCGGGTGCCGAGCTGCACCTTCTCCAGCGCCGAGTGGAAGTCGGCCATGTCGACCGCGTCCTTGCCGCGCTTGACCGCGAGCAGCGCGGCCTCGTTGACCAGGTTGGCCAGCTCCGCGCCGGTCATCCCGGGGGTCATCTTGGCGACCCCGGTGAGGTCGGCGTCCCCGGCGAGCGGCACGTCGCGGGTGTGCACCCGGAGGATCGCGACGCGCCCGTCCAGGTCCGGGGGCGAGACGGCGACCTGGCGGTCGAACCGGCCGGGACGCAGCAACGCCGGGTCGAGCACGTCCGGACGGTTCGTCGCGGCCATCACCACCACGCCCTCCGAGCCGGAGAAGCCGTCCATCTCGGTGAGGATCTGGTTGAGGGTCTGCTCGCGCTCGTCGTGCCCGCCCATGCCCGCGCCGCCGCCGCGGACCCGGCCGATGGTGTCGAGCTCGTCGATGAAGATGATGGACGGCGCGGTCTTGCGCGCCTCGGTGAACAGCTCGCGGACGCGGGCGGCGCCGACGCCGACGACCATCTCGATGAACTCCGAGGCCGCCGCCGAGTAGAACGGCACGTCGGCCTCGCCGGCGACCGCGCGGGCGAGCAGCGTCTTGCCGGTGCCGGGCGCGCCGGTGAGCAGCACGCCGCGGGGCGCGCGGGCGCCGAGCCTGCGGTATTTGGCGGGGTCCTTGAGGAAGTCGACGACCTCGCTCAGCTCCGCCTCGACCTCGTCGATGCCGGCGACGTCGGCGAAGGTGGCGCGCTTCTCGTCCGGCGTGACGGGCTTGGGGGAGCGGCCGAAGCCGCCCATCAGACCGCCCCCGCCGCCGCGCTTCATCCGGCGCTGGAGCCAGACCAGCGCGGCGATCCACAGCCCGACGAACAGCAGGACCGGCAGCAGCGACAGCAGCAGGTTGGCGAGCAGGCTGCGGTTCTGGGTGACCGGCTTGGCCTCGACCTGGACGCCCTTGCTGACCATGAGGGAGAAGATCTTGTCGTCGGCGAAGGTGGGGCGCAGCGTCTCGAACGCGGAGTAGGTCTTGGCCTTGTTGTCCTGGCCGGGGACCTGCTGCGGCTTGATGAGGTCGCCCTGGATCTGCGAGCCCTTGGTGTAGACGTCCTTGACGTTCCCGTTCGCCACCTGTTCGGTGAACGCGGTGTAGGGCACGGTCACCGTCTCCTGCTTGCCGGTGAGGTGCATCGACAGGTAGCTGACCACGAATACCGTGAGCAGGAGCAGCCAGAAGACGTAGCTGTTGCGGCCGGGCCTGAACCCGCCGCCGCGGCGGGGGGCCTCGCCGCCGTCGCCGCCGTCGGCCCGGTCCGGGACGCCCTCGGCGCGCCAGGGGTGCTCAGGGTCGTTGCGCGGCGGCACCGACTGGCGGCCGTCGGGCCGCGTCGGTCGCTTGGACGGCACGTCTGATCTCCCCCGTACGCCTCACCACGGCCCCCCGACCGGAGTGGTCAAGATCTTCCCGGCGGCGGGGCCGGGAAAACGTGCGGGCGCGGGGGCGCGGCTACCGCGGGGCGCCCGCGGGCGGCGCGGCCGGGGTGGCGAAGCCGTACTTGTGGAACAGCCGGACCGCCGCCGGCGAGGTCAGCCAGGTCACGAAGGTCTCCGCGGCCTCGGTGTGGTCGCCGTCCTTCACCGCGGCGGCGGGATAGGCCGCGGTGACGTTCTGGGCCGCGGGGATCGGGACGCTTCCGGCCGCGGCGCCCGCCGACCGCAGGTCGGTGATGAAGACCAGCCCCGCGTCGGCCTCGCCCGCGCGCACCCGGTCCAGGACCGCCCGCGCGCTGATCTCCTCCACCCCCCACTGGACGGTCAGCCCGGCGCGGGCGAAGATCTGCCGCGCGTAGCGTCCGACCGGCACGGTGGGGGCGCCGACGACGACCCGCAGCCCGGGGCGGACCAGGTCGGCCAGGCCCCGGATCCGGCGGGGGTCGCCCGGCGCGACCGCGATCGTCAGCGAGTTGTGCGCGACGATCGGCCGCGGCCCGGTCAGGTACCCCTCGGCCCCGTCCATCGCGGGCACGTCGGAGGTGACCAGCACGTCGGCGGGCTCGCGGCCGGCCAGCCGCGCGGTCATCTCCTGCGAGCCGCCGAAGGCGGAGCGCACCTTCACGCCGCGGTGCTCCTGCTCGTAGGCCATGCCGATCTCGCCGAACGCCTCGGTCAGCGACGAGCCGGCCAGCACCCGCAGCGTGACCGGCCCGGCGGGACGGCCGCACCCCTGGACGGCGGCGCCGAGGCCGAGCAGGGCGAGGGACGCGCACGCGCTGAGGCGGAACCAACGGGGAGAGTCGGGCATATGGCCTCATCCTAGAGTCGGTAGTGGTTCGCTCCGGGGATTCGGCGCTGGCGTGTCAGTGCCCGCCGCTAGGGTCTCCGGTAGCTGGAGATCACTTCCCCGGAGGCTCAACGATGTCCCTCGACCTGATGGAACTGCTGCCCGGCGACTGGAGGGACCGGCTCGACCCGCTGCTCGATCCCCCCGCGACCGCCGCCTTGGGCGCCTTCGTGGGAGGGGAGTACGACGCCGAGACGGTCTACCCGCCGCGCGAGGACCTTTTCAACGCGTTCCGGCACTGTCCCTACGACCGGGCGCGGGTGCTGATCCTCGGCCAGGACCCCTACCACGGGCCGGGCCAGGCGCACGGGCTCAGCTTCAGCGTGCGCGACGGCGTGCGGCTGCCCCCGTCGCTGCGCAACATCTACAAGGAACTGGCCGCCGACCTGGAGGTGCCCGCCGCCAAGGCCGGCGACCTGACCCCGTGGGCCGACCAGGGCGTGCTGCTGCTCAACGCGGTGCTGACCGTGCGGGCGGGCGATGCCGGCTCGCACGCCGGTCACGGCTGGGAGGACTTCACCGACGCCGCGATCCGGGCCCTGAACGACAAGAGCGAGCGGGTGGTCTTCGTGCTCTGGGGCGCCTACGCGCGCAAGAAGGCCCGGCTGATCACCGGCCCGCAGCACGCGGTGATCGAGTCGGCGCACCCGAGCCCGCTCAGCGCCAAGAAGTTCTTCGGCACCCGGCCGTTCAGCGCGGTCGACAAGGCCCTCGCCGACGCCGGCCAGCCCGAGATCGACTGGGCCCTGGCCTGACCCTCCCTCCCGGGAGGGAGGAGATCCCTCCGTAGCGGGAGGTGGCGCGCGGGGGGTGCGGGCCATCGTTGGCGGCATGACCGTTTCAGATCAGCACCTCCCGGCGCGGGCGGCCGGTCCGGCCCGCGAACGCCGTCCGGCGCCCGGACGCCGTCCGGGCCGGGGCCGCCTGGCCATGTGCGCGGCCACCATCGCCGCCTGCGTCCCCTACCTCTTCTTGAAGATCCTCTGGCTGTCGGGCAGCACGGTCGGCTGGAACGACACCGAGTCGGCCGGGGAGTCCGCCCGCTACGTGGGCAACGTGGTCACCCTGGGGATGGACGCGGTGGCCGTGCTGGTGGTGCTCGCGTTCACCTTCCCGTGGGGGCGGCGGATCCCGGCGTGGCTCGTCCTCGCCCCGATCTGGACGGCCACCGGGCTGCTCCTGCCGATCGCGCTCGGAGTGCCGCTGGGCACCGTCGTCCAGACGCTCACCTCGTCGACCCCGATCACCGGGGACGACAACGGCCTCCAGGGCTGGGTGTACGCGATCGTGTACGGCGGATTCACGCTCCAGGGCATCGGGCTGCTCGCCGCCTTCACGCTGTACGCGCGGGACCGCTGGGCGGACGTCTTCACGCAGCGCGTCGGGGAAACGCCCGCCGGAGCGACCCATCACGTGCAGCGGCTCCTGACCCACGTCATGGTCGCCCCCGTCCTCCTGTACGCCGGGGTGCGCCTCTTCTGGGCGTTCGGCGGCACGTCCGGCCTTCCTGACGGCGAGGCGGGCGAGCGGAACGCCGCACAGCAGACCATCGAGGGCGTGTACGGGCTGCTCGCGCTCGTCGGGATCGCCGGGCTGCTGGCGCTGGTCAACCGGCGCGGCGGACGGTTCTGGAAGCCGATGGTCGCCGCCTGGGTCGGCGCGGGCGCCCTCTTCACCAGGTCGCTCTACACGCTCACCCTGCAACTGGGCGCCTCCGACGTCTTCGACGCCGAGTCCTCTCCGCTCGCGGGCCTCAGCATGCTCGTGGGCCTGATCGCCGGGCTCGTGATGGCGCTCACGGGCGCCTTCCTCCTCGCCGAGCGGCGGCCGGGAGCGGGCCGGACGGCGCCGTCCTTGTAGCCGGTCGTTTCAGGCTGGTCGTTCCAGGTCAGAGGGCGAGACCGACCGCGAGCAGGACGCCGTAGGCGATCTGGAGGCGGCCGGTCTCGCCGAGCACCGGGATCAGGTCGGGCCCGGACGCGCCGCGCAGCACCTTCTGGGTCGGCGGCACCGAGAGCGGCGCCGCCAGCAGCGCCAGCAGCGCCCACGGGTGCGGGGCGGAGAGGGCCAGCACCATCATGAACGGCAGCGCCGCGCACGCCGCGTACAGGATCCGGGTCCACGGGTCGCCGAGCAGCACCGCGAGGGTGCGCTTGCCGGAGACCCGGTCGGTGGGGATGTCGCGCAGGTTGTTGGCGACCAGCAGCGCGCAGGCCAGCAGCCCGATCGGCACGGCCGCCGCCCACGCCTCCCACGGAATCCCCTCGGCCTGCACGTAGACCGTGCCGACCACGGCGACCAGGCCGAAGAAGACGAACACCGAGATCTCGCCGAGCGCCCGGTAGCCGTACGGGTTCTTGCCGCCGGTGTAGAACCAGGCGGCCAGGATCGCGAACGCGCCCACCAGCAGCAGCCACCAGGAGGTCACCGCCGCCAGGACCAGCCCGGCGACCGCCGCGACCAGGAAGCTGCCGAGCGCCGCCGCCAGCACCTGCTTGGGCCTGGCCGCCCCCGACCCGACCAGGCGCAGCGGGCCGACCCGGTCCTCGTCGGTGCCGCGGACGCCGTCGCTGTAGTCGTTGGAGTAGTTGACGCCGATCTGGAGGATGAGCGCGACCAGCGCGGCGAGCACGGCGCGCCACCAGTTCGCGTGGCCGGCGCCGATCGCGACGCCGGTACCGGTGACGACGGGGACGAGGGAGGTCGGCAGGGTCCGGGGCCGGGATCCGGCGACCCATTGGGAGAGCGTGGCCACTGGTTACCGGTTCTTCTCTTGGGACGACAGGGGACTACGCCTCCGATTCTCCCCGATGGCGATCACTGGTCGGGCGTGGGTGCGGGCGTGGGCGCGGGGCCGGGGGCGGACGCCCGCGTGGGTTCCCGGGTGGCGGCCGGGGCCGGGGCGGGCGCTGAGGGGCGCAGCCGCAGCGACATCGCCAGCCCGAGCGCCAGGATCGCGGCGGTGGTCAGCGCGCCGCGCCGGGTGGCGACCGCAAGGCTCTCGTCGGCCGCCCGCGCCTCGACGGCGGTCGCGGGGGAGCGGTGCAGCTCGCGGCCGTAGGTCCCGGCGCTCTCCCGCAGCTCGTGCGCGACGGCGGCCTGCCGGGCCGGCGGCAGCGCGGTGCCGGCGAGCCGGTCGGTCATCGCGTGCCCGAGCCCGGTCGCGAACACCGTGCCGATCAGCGCGATGCCGAGCGCCGCGCCGACCTGCCGGGCCGTCGACTGGGTGCCGGACGCCTGGCCGGCCTGCGCGGGCGGGACGTCGGCGAGCGAGACGTTGGTGAGCTGCGCGGAGGTCAGGCCGAGGCCGAGCCCGTACAGCAGCATCCAGGGCGCGAGCCCGAACCCGGTGGTGGTCGCGGTGACGGTGAGCCCGATCGCGACGACCGCGGCGACCTCCAGCACCATGCCGATCTGCACGACCCGGTGCGCGCCGCGCTTGTTGGCGAGCCTGCCCGCGTATCCGCCGGTGAGGAACGCGCCGATCGCCAGCGGGAGGATCGCCACGCTGATCTGGAGCGGCGAGGTGCCGTGCACGCCGAGCAGGAACAGCGGCAGCACGAACAGCAGGCCGAGCTCGCCCACGTTGATCAGGGACGAGGCCAGGTTGCCGTGCCGGAAGTTGGGAATCCGGAACAGGGTCAGGTCGAGCAGCACCGGACGTCCCGCCGCGGCCCGCGCCCGCTCGACGGCGATCAGGCCGGCCAGCAGCAGCACGCCGACCGCGAGCACGACCGGGACCGGGGACGGCCCGCCGGACGGCCAGTCGAGGCCGGCCAGGGAGAACTGCCGCGTCGGGGCCCACCAGCCGTAGGTCTGGCCCTCGATCAGCCCGCACACGAGCGCGCCGAGGCCGAGCGCGGACAGCGCCGAGCCGGTCCAGTCGATCTCGCGGACCGCGCGGCGGGCGCGCGGGCCGCGGTCCTCGCGGGTCTCGGGCATCAGCGCCAGCGCGCCGATGACCAGCGCGGCGCCGAGCGGCAGGTTGATCCCGAACGCCCAGCGCCAGCCGCCGCCGGTCGCGACCGCCCCGCCGATCAGCGGGCCGAGCGCGGCCATGCCGCTGATCAGCGAGCCCCAGATGCCGAAGGCGACGGCCCGGTCCCGTCCGGTGAACAGCGCGTTCACCGTGGACAGCGTGGCCGGCATGATCATCGAGGCGCCGACGCCCTGGAGCGCCCGCGACCCGATCAGCGCGGACCCGCTCCCGGAGAACGCCGCGCAGCCGCTGGCCAGCGTGAAGACGACCACGCCGAGCAGGAACAGCCGGCGCCGCCCGAACAGGTCGCCGGCCCGCCCGAACGGGATGAGCAGCGCCGCGAACACCAGCGCGTAGACCGAGGTCACCCACTCGGCGCCGGTGCTGGTCAGATCGAGCCCGCCGATGATCTGGGGGAGCAGCACCCCGACGATGGTGGCGTCCACGACGATCAGCGAGACGCCGAGGCTGATGACGACCATGCCCAGCCAGCGCCGGCGGCCGGACGACGGTGCCGCCGGCGCGTCCGGCGGCGTCATGGAGAGGGTCTCGGGCACGGCTTTAAACATAAGGCCGAGGTCCCGGTGCCCCGCACCGACCCCACGTCAAGCCGGTGCCGGCGCCGGCCGCCCGCCTCAGCCGATGTCGGTGTGCAGCCGGATCTGCCGGACGGGCTCGCCCATGTCGAGGGTGCGGGCGGTGCCGTCCGGGGCCCAGCCCGCCGAGCCGAGGAACGTGCGCAGCACCTCGTCCTTCTCGAACGCCCACGTGATCAAGGTCGTGAAGCCGTCGTCGCGGAGCAGGTCGACGGTGGCGGCCAGCAGGCGGCTGCCGTGCCCGGCGCGGGCGTGCAGCGGGTCGACCAGCAGCGCCACCAGCTCGGCGGCCTCCGGGACGTCGGGGTCCTCGGCGGGCGCGTGCGCGGCGAGGCCGACGACCAGGTCGTCGGCCACCGCGACCAGCAGCCGGTGGCGCGGGCTCGGCGGGTCGGTGACCGCCTCGGTCCAGCGCTCCCGCCATACCCGCCGGGCGGCCTCACCGGTCACCTCGGCGAGGACCTCGGCGGGGAGCAGTTCGCGGTAGCCCTGGCGCCAGACGCGCACCTGGATGTCGGCGACGGCGGCGACGTCCGCGCGCCGGGCGGGCCGTACGCCCACATCGGCCATGGTGTCCACGTCCTTTCGAGTGCGGGATCACCGCACACCCTAGAGCCCGTGGATCAGCCGGGTGCGGTGCGGCGGCGGGCCCGGTAGGCGCGGGTCTTGGTCCGGTTGCCGCACACGCGCATGGAGCACCAGGCGCGGGAGCGGTTCTTGGAGGTGTCGAGGAACGCCCAGAGGCAGGTGTCCTCCTGGCAGACCTTCAGCCGCGTCCATGTTCCCGAGGCGGTGGCGTCCACGATGGCGGCGGCGATCCGGGCGAGTCCCGCCGGGACGCCGTCGCCGATGGGCGTGAGCGCAGGCCGTCCGCCGGCGAAGGTGACCCGCAGCGGCAGATCGCGCAGCGCCGCGTCCAGCCCGCTGAGCGGCGGTCCCGGGGAGGACGGGCCATGGTGCGCGAGCATCGCCGCGCGGAGCCCCTCGCGGAGGGCGATCGCGGCGGCCAGGTCGGCCCCGGTGGCGGCGGCCTGGGGCGGGACGAGCGCGCGCCCGGCCAGCCACCCGGCCAGCCCGGTGGGCGTGCCGAGCTCGTCGGAGGCGCAGTCGATTTCGAGGGTGTTGACGAAGTCGCGCAGCAGGGCGGCCGCGTCGGGGTCGGCGGCGTCAGCGCCCGCCGGGTCCGTGTCGGCCATCACCTCTCCTGCCTGTCATGAGAACTCTAGCAAGGTAAGACACCAGTATCCGGGTATGACCGGTTGCGCGACCGTCGACACCATCAATAATGTTTCACCGGTGTCCCCGACCCAGAGGAGAGCTTGATGACGACGCTGACGCCGAAGGTCACCAATGTGGCCGTCGACTGCGCTGACCGGGACGTGATGGCGGCGTTCTGGGGCGCTCTGCTCGGGATGCGGGTCACCTACCGCGACGAGGACTGGCTCGACCTCGAACCGCTCGGCCCCGGCGGGCCGCTGCTGTCGTTCCAGCTCGTCCCCGAGCCCAAAGCGGTCAAGAACCGGCTGCACCTCGATCTGGAGGTCCCCGACATCAAGGCGGCGGGGGAGCGCGCGGCCGGACTCGGCGCGACTCCGGCCGGTGCCCCGCTCGGCCGCCCGGAGGCCCCGTTCCAGGTCTGGCGCGACCCGGAGGGCAACGAGTTCTGCTTCTGCACGAAGGAGTGACCCGCGCGAGGCCGGACGGTCCCCCCCGACGCCCGCCGGGTCAGGCGGTCGTCCCGCCGATGACGGCGGCCAGGCGGCGGACGCCTTCGGCCAGTTCGGCCTCCGAGGCCGCCGTCCCGTAGCCGATGCGCAGGTAGGGGGCGGGCGGCTCGGCGGGGAAGAAGGGGCGTCCCGCGCTGACCAGCACCCCGGCGCGCAGCGCCGCCTCGGCCAGCTCGACGTCGTCGGTCCCGTCCGGCAGCCGCACCCACAGGTGGCAGCCGCCCGCCGGACGGTTCACCTCCAGGCCGGGGAGGTCGCGGGCGAGCGCGGTCAGGGTCGCGTCCCGCCGGGACTTCAGCGCGGTCCGGACCGCGCGCAGGTGCCGCGGCCAGCCCGGGGAGCCGACCAGCTCGACCAGCGTCTCCTGGAGCGGCCTGGCGGGGCAGAAGTCCCCGACGAGCTGGGTCGCGCGGATCCGTTCGGCGACCGGGCCGCGCGCGATCACCGCGGCCACCCGCAGGCTCGGCGCGGTCGCCTTGGTGAGCGAGGCGATGTGCACCACCCGGCCGTCGCCGTCCTGGGCGATCATCGGCGGCGGGCCCGGCTCGATCCCGAGGTGGCGGGCGAAGTCGTCCTCGATCACGAACGCGCCCGCGGCCCGCGCCACCGCGAGCACCTGCGTCCGGCGCCCCGCGTCCAGCACCGCGCCCGTCGGATTGTGGAACGTGGGCTGGCAGTACAGGACCCGCGCGCCCGTCATCGCGAACGCCTCGGTCAGCAGGCCGGTGCGCAGCCCGCCGGCGTCGACCGGGACCGGCACCGGGTGCAGCCCGGCCGCCCGCGCGGTGGCGAGCGCGCCGGGGTAGGTCGGCGACTCGACCAGCACCGGCGCTCCCGGAGGGAGTAGCGCTCGCAGCACCGTCGACAGCGACTGCTGCCCGCCGCCGGTGATCAGCACATCGGCGGGCGCGACCTGGCCGCCGACCGTGCGGGCGAACCAGGCGCGCAGTTCGGCGATCCCGCTGAGCGGCGGCAGCTCCCACGCGTCCGGCCTGCGGGCCGCCCGCCCGGCCGCCGTGGCCATCGCCCGCACGGGCTGGAGCGAGGGGTGCAGGTAGCCGCCGCTGAGCGCGATGGCGCCCTCCGGCGGCGGGGTGAGCAGCCAGGCGATCGCGTCCGCGGCCACGGCGCGGTCGCCGAGCGCGACCGCCTGCCAGCCGAGGTCGGCCGGGCCGGGCAGCGGCGCGGGGCGTCCGGCGGCGAACGCGCCGCTGCCGGGCCGGGTCACCACCAGCCCCTCGGCCGCCAGCAGCCCGAGCGCCCGCGTCACCGTGACCGGGCTGACCCGGTGCAGCGCCACCAGCGCGCGGCTGGACGGCAGCCGCTCGCCGGGCCGCAGTCGGCCGACCTCGGTGCGCAGCCGGTCGGCCAGAGCGAGCACACTGCTATCGTTTTGCATGAAAGACTACGATAGCGCTACTGACCTCCCGCCGATAGCGCTCGGCCCGCTGGCCCCCGCCGCGCTCGGCGTGCTGATCTACTCCTTCACCCTCCCGGCCACGGCCGCCGGGCTGGAGGGGCTCGACCCCTACCTCGTCGGGGTCGGCCGCTCCGCCGCCGCGTCCCTCCTGGCGATCGCCGCGCTGCTCGCCGTCCGGGCCCGCCCGCCGCGCCGCGGCCAGTGGGCGGGGTTCGCGGTCGTTGGCGCGGGAGTGGTCTTCGGCTTCCCGGTGCTGACCACCCTCGCGCTGGACCACGGCGCGTCCGCCGCGCACTCGGCCGTGGTCGTCGGGCTGCTCCCCGCGGCCACCGCCGTGTTCGCCGTGCTGCGCGCCGGGGAGCGGCCGTCCGGTGCGTTCTGGCTGGCCAGCGGGGCGGGGGCGGTCTGCGTCACCGGGTTCGCGCTGGTCCGCGGCGCAGGCCGGGTCACCCCCGCCGACCTGCTGCTGGTCGCGGCCCTGCTCGCCGTCGCGGCCGGGTACGCCGAGGGCGGACGGCTGGCGCACTCCATGCCGGGCTGGCAGGTCATCTCTTGGGCACTGGTGCTGACCGCCCCGATCTCGGTCCCGGTGACGCTGTGGCTGATGGCGGCGACCGATCCGCAGTGGACGGTCCGGACCGGGCTCGGATTCGGCTACCTGGCCGTCTTCTCCGCCTATCTGGGGTTCTTCGCCTGGTACGCGGGGATGGCCAGGGTGGGAATCGCGCGGGCCGGGCAGGTCCAGCTCGTCCAGCCGGTGCTGACCCTGCTGTGGTCGGGCATCCTCCTCGGCGAGCTGATCGACGCGACGACTGCGCTGGCCGCGGTCGCGGTGCTCGCCTGCGTGGCGCTCACCCAGCGGGCCAGGGTGCGCCGCGCCGGGCCCGCGGCTCCCTTGCGCGACCTGGCGGACTAGCGCCCGATGAGACAAAGCGTGTCACATCGTGTTCTGACGGCCGCCGGATAAACGGATCGATAAACGGCTCGGTACGGACTCTGAATATCGCCGTTGTTAGCTTCGAGTCAGTCGATGAATGGAGCAGCGGATGCCGACGAAGAAGACCGCAGCGAAGATCGCCGTGGCCGCCCTCATCACCGGTGGCGGCCTCATGCTCGCGGCCGGTCCCGCCAGCGCCGAGACCGAATGGGGCCTGGCGGGAAGCAGCGCGGCGGCGCCGGCCGAGACCGAATGGGGCCTGGCAGGCGGCGGCGGTGCCATCACCCCCGCGGAGATCGAGTGGGGCTTCGCGGGCGGCGGCACGGTCACGCCGGCGGAGATCGAATGGGGCTGATCGGCCCCGCGGCCCCGGCCGCGTGGTGAACCGCGCCCGGTGCCGCGGACCGGCCCCGGGCGCGGGCCCCAACGGCCCGGCTCAGTCGCGGACGATCTGGGCCAGCAGGGTGAGGACGCCGACGCCCACGCCGATCGGGATCGCCGCGTCCGGGAAGAGGGCCGCGACGATCGCGGCCACGGCGGCGGCGAGCAGGATGACCAGCGCGCGTGTGCTGATCACGGGCTGGGGCTCGATGTCGGGCCCCTCACGGCGGCGCGGTTCGGGCCGTGAGGCCCTGGTCTCGGCGCGGTTCGGTCGGATTCGCATGGCCGCTCGACCTCCATCCCCGTGACGGGGTTAGGACGGGCGGCCCGCTGCCGCGGCAGCGGGCCTCACCGGCCGGTCAGGCCCTCTGAGCCGCCTAAGGGCATGGTGCACCCCGGGCGGACGATCTCGGGTGCGCGACGCGCGGAGCGTACCCGACCATGACCCGCCCGCGGGGCCGGGCGGCGCGCGCGAGTCGCCTTCGTCCTCTCTGTCCGGGATCATTGGGAAATGGTGCAGATCAGAGTGCGGCGGGTGCTCCGCTGGACGGGCTGGACGGTGGGCCTCGTGCTCGGTCTCGTGGCGCTCGCGCTCGCGGGGGTGTGGGTGTGGTGGCAGCCCGAGCCGCGGGCCCGGGGGACCGAGGCGAACGCGCTGTGGGCGCGGCACCAGTGGATCGGGGAGCCGCACACCGAGGACGAGTACCGCCGGCTCGGCGCGCTGCTGCGCGACAACGCGATCACCGACGTCTTCTTCCACGCGGGCCCCTTCGAGCCCGACGGAACCGTCCCGGCCGCCAAGTACCGCAATGCCCGGAAGCTGATCGCGGCCATGCGCGCGCACGCGCCCGGCATCCGCGCGCAGGCGTATCTCGGGCAGATCCGGACGGTGGACGGCGAGGGCGTCATCCAGATCGACGACCCGGCCGTGCGGGACCGGGTGCTGCGGACCGACGCGACCTTCCTCGACCTCGGGTTCGACGGGATCCACTACGACTTCGAGCCCATCTACCCCGACGACGGCGCGTTCCTGACCCTGATGGCCCGGACTCGTGAGCTGACCCGGTCGCGGGGCCGGCTGCTGTCGGTGGCGCTGGAGCAGTCCACCCTGCTGGACGCCGCGCAGCCGGTCTACAAGGCGCTGCTCCCGCGCGCGGGGAAGTGGAAGTACCCGCCGCGTCCGACCGATGACTTCCTGCGCAAGGTCGCCGACCTCAGCGACCAGGTCGCGATCATGACCTATGACGTGTCGCTGCCGACCCGGTCGCTGGTCGGCTGGCACTTCGCCCGGCACACCGAGCGGACGCTGCGGCTGATCGGCGACCGGACCACCGTGTTCATGGGCGTGCCCACCTACCGGCCGCTGATGGACTGGGCCGAGGACCTGCCTGGGGCGCTGCGCGGCGTTCGGCGCGGGATCGACGCGCTCGACCGTCCCCCGGCCCGCCCGTACGGGG
Organism: Actinomadura xylanilytica; assembly: GCF_030283145.1. Taxonomy (GTDB): domain Bacteria; phylum Actinomycetota; class Actinomycetes; order Streptosporangiales; family Streptosporangiaceae; genus Spirillospora; species Spirillospora xylanilytica. The sequence continues at coordinate 1,015,934 of NZ_JASNWE010000001.1, read as the reverse complement.
TCGGGGTCTACGCGGACTGGACCACCGACGCGGCGGACTGGGCCGCCTATCGGGCGGGCTGGCTGCCCGGCGGGAAGGGGTAGGCCCGCCGCCGATACCTCCGTGCCGGCCCGGCTGGACGGCCGAAAGTGTGCCTGTTGAGGCTTCCGTCCGCGTTATTCAACCGAGTCCGGGAAGTGGCCGTCCTGACCCCGTAACGCCGGATTTGCGTGCCACGATGTGGAGGTGGAAGCCGTCGCCACGCGTACCCCCGAGCGTGTGGCGACGGCTTCTCCCCTGTCCGGCCCCGCGTCCGCCCGTCGGCCCGGCGCGGTGATCCGCCGCCGGAAGGGGACCTGAGGGTCCAAGCCGATCGGCCGGAACGGTACCGTTCGGTGCATGGCACCCAGCACAACGAGTGACGCTCCGTTCGGGCGGATGCTGACCGCTATGGTCACTCCGTTCCTGCCGGACGGCGGCGTCGACTACGACGGAGCCGCGCGCCTCGCGACCCACCTGGTCGACGAGCGGCGACACGACGGCCTCGTGGTCAACGGCACGACCGGTGAGTCCCCGACGACGGGCGACGCCGAGAAAGAGCGCCTCCTCCGCGCGGTGATCGAGGCGGTCGGCGACCGCGCCGTCGTCATCGCCGGTGCCGGGACCAACCACACCGAGCACACCCTGAATCTCGCCCGGCAGGCCGAGGCCGCCGGGGCGCAGGGCCTGCTGGTCGTCACCCCCTATTACAACAAGCCTCCGCAGGAGGGCCTGCTCCGGCATTTCACGGCGGTGGCCGACGCCACCGGCCTGCCGAGCATGCTGTACGACATCCCGGGCCGTACCGGGGTGCCGATCCACTCCGAGACCCTCGTCCGTCTCGCCGAGCACCCGCGGATCATCGCGGTCAAGGACGCCAAGGGCGACCTGTTCGCGGCCTCGCAGGTGATGGCCGAGACCGACCTGGTGTGGTACTCGGGCGACGACGTCCTCAACCTGCCCTGGCTGTCGGTCGGGGCGGCCGGGTTCGTCAGCGTGGTCGGACATGTCGTGGGCACCGAGCTCCATGAGATGATCGACGCGTACCGCGCCGGGGAGCAGGCGCGGGCCTTGGAGATCCATCGGCGGCTGCTGCCCGTGGTCGCCGCCATCATGACCCGTACGCAGGGCGCCATCGCCGTGAAGGCAGCGCTGAACCTGCTGGGCCTTCCGGGCGGCGGCCCGTTGCGCGCGCCGCTCGTCGAGGCCCCGCCGGAGTTCGCGGCGCGACTGCGTGAAGACCTCACGATTGGGGGAGTCAAAGTGCCGGAGGTAACCATCCCGGAGGTTCCTAGGTGAGCCATCCTCACCCCGAGCTCTCGCATCCGCCCACGCTCGCCGAAGGCGGGCTGCGCATCGTCGCACTGGGCGGTCTGGGGGAGATCGGCCGCAACATGACGGTCTTCGAGTACGGCGGACGCCTGCTCATCGTCGACTGCGGCGTGCTTTTCCCCGAAACCGAGCAGCCGGGCATCGATCTGATCCTGCCGGACTTCGAGTACATCCGAGATCGGCTCGACGACATCGAGGCGATCGTCCTCACGCACGGCCACGAGGACCACATCGGGGCCGTGCCCTACCTGCTGCGCGAACGCCGCGACATCCCGCTGGTCGGGTCGCGGCTCACGCTGGCGCTGCTGGAGGCCAAGCTCACCGAGCACCGCATCAAGCCGGTCACCGACGTCGTCCGCGAGGGCGAGACGCGGTCGTTCGGCCCGTTCGACGCCGAGTTCCTCTCGGTCAACCACTCGATCCCGGACGCGCTCGCGGTCGCGCTGCGCACCCCGGCGGGCCTGGTCCTGGCCACCGGCGACTTCAAGATGGACCAGCTCCCGCTGGACGGCCGGCTGACCGACCTCGGCGGGTTCGCCCGGCTCGGCGCCGAGGGCATCGACCTGCTGATGTCGGACTCGACCAACGCCGAGGTCCCCGGCTTCGTCACCAGCGAGCGCAACATCGGCCCGGTGATCGACGAGGTGTTCCGCACCGCGCAGGAGCGCCTCATCGTCGCCTGCTTCGCCTCGCACATCCACCGGGTGCAGCAGGTGCTGGACGCCGCCGTCGCCAACCGCCGCAAGGTGTGCTTCGTCGGCCGCTCGATGGTGCGCAACATGGGGGTCGCGCGCGAGCTCGGCTACCTGCGCGTGCCCGAGGGCATCATGGTCGAGCAGCGCGAGCTGGAGGACATCCCGGCCGACCGGCTGGTGCTGGTGTGCACCGGCTCGCAGGGCGAGCCGATGTCGGCGCTGTCGCGGATGGCCGGCCGCGACCACCAGATCAGGATCACCGACCGCGACACGGTGATGCTGGCCTCGTCGCTGATCCCGGGCAACGAGACCTCGGTCAACCGGGTCATCAACGGCCTGACCCGCTGGGGCGCCCGCATCGTGCACAAGGGCAACGCCCTGGTGCACGTGTCCGGGCACGCCTCCGCGGGCGAGCTGCTGTACGTGCTCAACATGACCAAGCCCGGCAACTTCATGCCGATCCACGGCGAGTGGCGGCACCTGCGGGCGCACGCCAAGCTGGCCGCGCTCACCGGGGTGCCCGACGACAACATCGTCATCGCCGAGGACGGTGTGGTGGTCGACCTGGTCGACGGCCAGGCCAGGATCGTCGGCGCGGTCCCGGCCGGGTACGTCTACGTCGACGGGCTGTCGGTCGGACAGGTCACCGAGACCTCGCTGAAGGACCGGCGGATCCTGGGCGAGGAGGGCTTCGTGTCCATCGTCGTCGGGATCGACTCCAGCTCCGGCAAGGTGGTCGCCGGGCCGGAGATCCACGCCCGTGGCGCCGGCATCGTCAACGAGGACTTCGACCAGGTCATCGAGCGGCTGGAGGCGGCCCTCCAGGACGCGGCCGGCGACGGCGTCAACGACGTGCACCAGCTTCACCAGATCATCCGGCGCACCGCCGGCAAGTGGGTGAGCGACAACTACCGCCGCCGCCCGATGATCATCCCGGTGCTCGTCGAGGTGTAGCCGAGGCACAGCAGGGGCCGGCGGCCTTCGGGCCACCGCGGGCGACCGCGAGGCCACGCGCCGTATTCGCGTGGTCTTGCGGTCGTTCGCCCTCTGCCTGGCAACACGCCGGTTCCGTGCCGGGGCACGCCGCTGCTCCTTGGTTACTCTCGTAACCATGGCCACACGTGCGTCCGGGGGAGCGAAGACCACATCCTCGCGTACCGGGGGCGGCGCGGCTCGCAAGCCGGCGGGGCCCGCCCCGCGCAAACGCCCGAGCGGCGGGGCGAAGGGCGGCGGCAAGAGCGGCCGGGGTTCGGGCGGCCGGGGCCGCCCCCCGCAGAAGCCGGATCCGATCCCGCAGCTCATCGTCGGCTTCTTCAAGCTGATCTTCAAGCTCTACCACCTGGCGGCGGTCGGCGTCGGGTCGGTCTTCCGCGCCTACGGGCACGGCGCCCGCAGCCTCGACGCCGAGCACCAGCGCGACGGTCTCGGCCTCGCCCTGCTCGGCGCGTCGATCGTGCTGGCCTCGGTCACCTGGTGGCGGCCCGACGGGGTGGTCACGATCGCGCTGGAGCAGGTGGTGCGCGGCGGCATCGGCATGGTGGCCATGGCCCTCCCGGTGCTGCTGGCGCTGCTGGCCTGGCGGACGCTGCGCCATCCCGAGCACCACGAGGACACCGGACGCGTCGTCATCGGCATCACCGCCCTCGGCGTCGGCGTGCTCGGCATCCTGCACGTCGCCGCGGGCCTGCCCACCCCGGCCAAGGACATGGACGGGGTCCGGCACGCGGGCGGCGTCATCGGCTGGCTGGTCGCCGCGCCGCTCGACGCGGCGCTCAGCGGCTGGGTGGCGGTGCCGCTGCTGCTCCTGCTGTCGGGCTTCGGCGTGCTGGTCGTCACCGCGACGCCGATCGCCAAGGTCCCCGAGCGGATGACCGACCTGTGGGCCGTGGCGACGTTGCAGGGCCGTCCGGACCGTCCCGACGCGCTCGCCGCCGGCGCCGCCCCCAAACCGCGCCGCAAGGGCCGCGGCAAGGGTGGGGGCAAGGGCGGCGACGAGCCGCGCGACGAGGACGGGCTGGAGGTCGGCGAGCACTCCAAGCCGTACGACACCCCGCTGCTGAAGGACGGGCCGAAGAAGCGCGCCAAGCCCCAGCGCGACCTCGCCGACGACCTCTTCGACCCCGAGCCGTTCGCCGAGATCCCGCCGCAGGCCACCGCGCTGGAGGACGAGGACGACTTCCCGCCGCCGCCCGAGCCCGAGCCCGACCTCGAGCACGAGGTGCCCGACCCGACCCCGGCGCCGGCCCGCACCGAGCAGCTCCCGCTGTCGTCGTCCGGCGAGATCTACGAGCTGCCCGACCCGGCGATGCTGCGTCCCGGCAGCGTCTCCAAGGCCCGCACCAAGGGCAACGACACGGTGGTCAACGCGCTCACCGCGGTGCTGGAGCAGTTCGACATCGACGCGCAGGTCACCGGGTTCACCCGGGGTCCGACCATCACCCGGTACGAGATCGAGCTGGGCCCGGCGGTCAAGGTCGAGAAGGTCACCGCGCTGACCAAGAACATCGCCTACGCGGTCAAGAGCGCCGACGTGCGGATCATCTCCCCGATCCCCGGCAAGTCCGCGATCGGGGTGGAGATCCCCAACGTCGACAAGGACATCGTCAGCCTCGGCGACGTGCTGCGCTCGCCCGCCGCGACCAGCGAGCACCACCCGATGATCGTCGGGCTGGGCAAGGACGTCGAGGGCCGCACGGTGGTGGCCAACCTGGCCAAGATGCCGCACATCCTGATCGCCGGCGCGACCGGCGCGGGCAAGTCCACCTGCATCAACGGCCTGATCACCTCGGTGCTGATGCGGGCCACCCCGGACGAGGTGCGGATGATCCTGGTCGACCCCAAGCGGGTCGAGCTGACCATGTACCAGGGCATCCCGCACCTGATCACCCCGATCATCACCAATCCCAAGAAGGCCGCCGAGGCGCTGGAGTGGGTCGTCGGCGAGATGGACCGGCGCTACGACGACCTGGCCGCCTCGGGGTTCCGGCACATCGACGACTTCAACAAGGCGGTGCAGGCGGGCAAGCTCACCGCGCCCCCCGGCAGCGAGCGGGTCTACACCCCCTACCCGTACATGCTGGTGATCGTCGACGAGCTCGCCGACCTGATGATGGTCGCGCCGCGCGACGTCGAGGACTCGGTGGTGCGGATCACCCAGCTCGCCCGCGCCGCCGGCATCCACCTGGTGCTGGCCACCCAGCGCCCGAGCGTCGACGTGGTGACCGGCCTGATCAAGGCCAACGTGCCGTCCCGGCTGGCGTTCGCGACGTCCTCGCTGGCCGACAGCCGGGTCATCCTCGACCAGCCCGGCGCCGAGAAGCTGGTCGGGCAGGGTGACGCCCTGTTCCTGCCGATGGGCGCCAGCAAGCCGATGCGGTTGCAGAACGCGTTCGTCGCCGAGAAGGAGATCAGCGGGATCGTCGGCCACTGCAAGGGGCAGATGGAGGCGGCCTACCGCGAGGACGTCACCGACGTCGCCGGTCCGAAGAAGGAGATCGACGGCGACATCGGCGACGACATGGACCTGCTCGTCCAGGCGATCGAGCTGGTCGTCAGCACCCAGTTCGGGTCCACCTCGATGCTCCAGCGCAAGCTGCGGGTGGGGTTCGCCAAGGCCGGCCGGCTGATGGACCTGATGGAGAGCCGCGACATCGTCGGGCCGAGCGAGGGCTCCAAGGCGCGCGACGTGCTCGCCAAGCCCGACGACCTCCCGGGGGTCCTGGCCGAGCTCCGCGGCGGCTCCTGAGCCCCCTGGACGGTCCGCGGCGGCGCCCGGTCGTACCGGTCGACCTGGGGCGTTCCGCGCCGCCGTGGCGGAGCGGGACCGGATCGGGCATGGTGGAATGATGCGCAATCTTGCCCTGTTTCGAACGTGTTGTCTGTCGCTCAGCGGGCATTGCGGTTTCTAGACTGGTGTCGCTGGAGTGTGGGGTTGGGCATGGTCGCTCTCAAGGGAGGCTCGGCGTGAGCATCGGTGAGACCTTGGCGAGAGAGCGACGGCGGGCCGGTCTCACGGTCACCCAGGTGAGCCTTCAGACCAGGGTCCGCGAGACCGTCATCCGCGGGATGGAGAACGACGACTTCTCCGTGTGCGGCGGCAACTTCTACGCCCGCGGCCACATCCGCAACATCTCCCGGATGATCGGCATCGACCCCGAGCCGCTGGTCCGCGACTTCGACGAGTCGCACGGCGGCGCGCCGCAGCCCGTCTCGGCGCTCGAGCCCGAGCATCCGGTCGCGTTCCGCGAGCGCCGCTCGCCGAACTGGAGCGCGGCGATGGCCCTCGCGTTCGCGCTGGTGGTCATCTACGGGGTCGTCCAGGTGTTCGGCGGTGGAGGCGGGCCCGAGCGGCGCACCGCCCGGCAGGTGGCCGGCACCCCGGGCCCGGCGGGCGCCGCCAACCCCGTGGCGCCCGCGCCGAAGAAGAACGACCCGGTGGTCGAGGCGCCGCGCAAGAACGTCGAGGTGCGCCTCAAGGCCAAGCGCGCCACCTGGGTCAACGTGCGCGGCGACAAGGGCCGGACGTTGTTCAGCGGCACCATCCGCCGGGGCGACGCCCGGAAGTGGAAGGCCCGCAAGAAGCTCATCATCCTGATGGGCAGCGGCGGCGGCATGAAGGTCACCGTCAACGGCAAGGACATCGGTTCGCCCGGCAAGGGCGGCCGGGTGCTGCGGCTGAGCTTCACCCCGCGCGACCCCGAGACCGCCTGAACCAGCCCGAACCCGCCTGAAACCCGCCGCGAAGGCGTGGCCCACGGTCGGTCCGGGACGCCGGGACCATTACCTTAGGGGCATGTCTGCACGCCGCAAGGTCTCCCTCGTCACGCTCGGATGCGCCCGCAACGAGGTCGACTCCGAAGAGCTCGCCGCCCGCATCGAGGGCGCCGGCTGGGACCTGACGGCCAGCTCCGAGGGCGCCGACGTGGTGGTGGTCAACACCTGCGGCTTCATCGAGGCGGCCAAGAAGGACTCCATCGACACGCTGCTGGCCGCGCACGACTCGGGCGCCAAGGTCGTCGCCGCAGGCTGCATGGCCGAGCGGTACGGGGCCGAGCTGGCCGAGGCGCTGCCCGAGGCCGACGCCGTGCTCAGCTTCGACGACTACGGCACGATCGGCGACCGCCTCGACGACGTGATGGCGGGCCGCGAGCACCGGCCGCACGTCCCGCGCGACCGCCGCACCCTGCTGCCGATCAGCCCGGCCGAGCGGTCCGCGTCGGCGCCGCAGGTGTCCATTCCCGGCCACGGCGAGGTTTCCGGCCACGGCGACCTCCCCGAGGGGAGGTCGCCGGCGAGCGGCCCGCGGGTGCTGCGGCGACGGCTCGGCGGCGGCCCGGTCGCCCCGCTGAAGCTGGCGTCCGGCTGCGACCGCCGGTGCACCTTCTGCGCCATCCCCGCGTTCCGCGGCGCCTACGTGTCGCGGCCCCCGGCGGAGGTGCTGGAGGAGGCCCGCTGGCTCGCCGGGCACGGCGTCCGCGAGCTGGTGCTGGTCAGCGAGAACTCCACCTCCTACGGCAAGGACCTGGGCGACCTGCGCGCCTTGGAGAAGCTGCTCCCCGGCCTCGCGGGCGTCGACGGCATCGAGCGGGTGCGGGTCAGCTACCTCCAGCCCGCCGAGACGCGGCCGGGCCTGATCGAGGCGATCTGCGCGACGCCCGGCGTCGCGCCCTACTTCGACCTGTCGTTCCAGCACGCCAGCGGCCCGGTGCTGCGCTCGATGCGGCGGTTCGGCGACCGCGAGCGGTTCCTCCAGCTGCTCGACCAGATCCGCGCCCAGGCACCCGAGGCGGGCGTGCGGTCCAACTTCATCGTGGGGTTCCCGGGCGAGTCCGAGGCCGACTTCGACGAGCTCGCCGCGTTCCTCACCGACGCCCGGCTCGACGCGATCGGCGTCTTCGGCTACTCCGACGAGGACGGTACCGAGGCCGCCCACCTGGACGGCAAGGTCGACCCGGCCGATGTCGCCGCCCGCGTCGAGGAGCTGACCGCGCTCGCCGAGGAGCTGTCCGCCCAGCGCGCCGAGGACCGGATCGGCACCGAGGTCCGCGTCCTGCTGGAGGAGAAGGGCGAGGACGGCGGCTTCGAGGGACGCGCCGAGCACCAGGCCCCGGAGGTCGACGGCACCGTCACGGTGCACGGGGAGGGGCTCGCCCTGGGCGACATCGTTACGGCGAGGGTGACCGGCAACGACGGCGTGGACCTGGTTGCGGACGTGTCATGACCGCCGGCACCCCCGACTCCGCCGCCGGTCCGCCCGATCCGTCCCCGCACCCCGCCCCGCCCAGCGTCTACAACATCGCCAACGCCCTCACCCTGATCCGGATCGCGCTGGTCCCGGTGTTCGTGTGGCTGCTGTTCCTCGACGGCACCGCGATGCGGCTGGCCGCGTTCGTGGTGTTCGCGATCGCCTCGATCACCGACAAGATTGACGGTGATCTGGCCCGCAGCCGCGGGCTGGTCACCGACTTCGGCAAGATCGCCGACCCGATCGCCGACAAGGCGCTGACCGGCGGCGCGCTGATCAGCCTGTCGGTCCTCGGCGAGCTGTGGTGGTGGGTGACCGCGGTGATCCTGGTCCGCGAGGTCGGGATCACGCTGCTGCGCCTGGTGGTGATCCGGCACGGGGTGATCCCGGCCAGCAAGGGCGGCAAGCTGAAGACGGCGCTCCAGGTCTTCGCGATCGGCTTCTTCATCCTGCCCGGCCCGCTCGACCCGGTCCGCTGGGCCCTGATGGCCGCCGCGCTCGTCGTCACGATCGTGACCGGCGTCGACTACCTCGTCCAGGCATGGCGCCTGCGCGGCGCCCGCCGGGACCGTCCGGCGGCCTGAGCGGCGCCGGCCGCCCGAGGAGCACCCCTCCCGCCCGGGGCGGGAGCGGTAGATTCGGCGGCGTCCTGGCGGTTCGGATGGAGGGGGCGCGGTGCGGGTCGAACTGCTCACCGTCGGCGACGAGCTGCTGCTCGGCGACACGATCAACGGGAACGCGGCGTGGCTGGGCCGGCGGCTGGCCGATCACGGCGTCGAGGTGACCCGCAGCGTGGTCGTCGGCGACGAGACGGACGTGATCGTCCAAGCCGCCGGGGCCGCGCTGGAGCGGGCCGACGCCGTGATCACCACCGGCGGGCTCGGGCCCACCTACGACGACCTCACCCGCGACGCGCTGGCCAAGGCGGCCGGGGTACCGCTGATCCGCGACGCCGCGCTGGAGCGGCGGCTGCGTGAGCGGGCCGCCGCGTCCGGCCTGGAGTTGGAGCCGATGGCCCTGCGGATGGCCGAGGTCCCCGAGGGGGCGGGCCTGCTCCGCAATACGGCGGGCAGCGCCCCGGGGCTGCGGGTGGAGCTGCCCGGCGGGGTGGTCTACGCGCTGCCCGGCGTCCCGTTCGAGATGCGGACCATCATGGACGAGGTGGTGCTGCCGGAGCTGGCCGCCCGCGCGGGCCGGCCGGAGGTCGCGCGGCGCACGCTGCGCACCGCCCGGCTGTGGGAGTCGATGATCGCCACCCGGCTGGCGCCGGTGGAGGCGATGCCCGGCGTCAAGCTGGCCTACCTGCCCGACCCGGCCGAGGTGAGGATCCGGATCACCGCCGTCGGCCCGGACGCCCGGACCCTCCTCGCGGACGCTGAGGCGGGCGTGCACGCGGCCCTCGGCGACGCGGTCTACGGGGAGGGGGCCGAGGGCCTCGACCGGGTGGTGCACCGGCTGCTGGCCGAGCGGTCGGCGACGGTCGCCGTGGCCGAGTCGCTGACCGGCGGGCTCATCGGCGCCGAGCTGACCGCCATGCCCGGCTCGTCGGCGACCTACGCGGGCGGCGTGGTCGCCTACGCGACGGAGCTGAAGCACCGGCTGCTGGGCGTCCCCGAGGCCCTGCTGGCCGAGCACGGCGCCGTGCACCCGGAGGTGGCCGCCGCCATGGCCGAGGGCGTGCGGGACCGTCTCGGGGCCGCCTACGGGCTCGCGGTGACCGGTGTGGCGGGTCCCGAGCCCCAGGACGGGCATTCGGTTGGGACGGTTTATGCCAGTGTGGCCGGACCGGGAGGTCTGCTGACGGTGACCATGCCGCGACTCCCCGTGCCCGGGGCCGGGCCCGAGATCCGCCCGGTGATCCGCAGAATGACCGTCGTGCACGCCCTTGAGCTGCTTAGACGGACTCTGCTGGGTCTTGACGTGGACGACGCGGCGCGCGAGGGTCGAGGCGTTCGGGAAGAGACGGGCTGATTACAGCGTTACGTTCCGAGCGAACACGAAATCAACGGTCTGCCGCGCCCACCGCCCGGCCGGGTACGGTGGAACCGGCAGATGGTCCGAACTGAGGGAGGGAGCGAGACGATGGTCCTGCTTCGCCAGCTGCTCGGTGACGTACTGCGGCAGCTGCGGCTGCGCCAGGGACGCACCCTCCGTGAAGTGTCCGCGGCGGCACGGGTTTCCCTCGGCTATCTCTCCGAGGTAGAGCGGGGTCAGAAAGAGGCGTCTTCGGAGTTGCTCGCCTCGATCTGCAAGGCCCTGGGAGTGCCGCTGTCGCACGTTCTGCGCGGGGTCGCCGACTCATTGGCGCTCGCCGAGCTTCAGCACGAGCCCGTCATGGCGGGCGCGCCACCCGAGCATGAGCGCATCACCACCGAGAGCATTCCGGCCACCCCCGAGGAGATCACCGGCGAACTCCGGCCCGACATGGTGGCGGCCTGACGCTCATTTGACCCGAAGACTCTCATTTGACCCAAAAGAGACCGCGGGTGTGCGCGGGCTCACGAGTGAGGTCGGCATAGGAGGGGATCCTTCTCCGTTGTAACGGTCACACCGGAACGACGCGGAAGGAGCCCCTGATGGCGGCGGTCAAGAGCACGCTCACCGAGGCGGCGCGCAAGACCACGGGCGAGGCGCTCCAGGGCGCCCTCGTCGACCTGATCGACCTCTCTCTGGTGGCCAAGCAGGCGCACTGGAACCTGACCGGGCGCAACTTCAAGGTGGTGCACGAGCACCTCGACGAGGTGGTCGACCTGGCCCGGCAGGGCGCCGACGACGTGGCCGAGCGCGCCGTGGCGATCGGGGTCAACCCCGACGGCCGCGCCCGCACGGTCGCCGACCGCACGGCGCTGCCGCAGCTCGAGGCGGGCTACCTCGCCGACGACAAGGTCGTCGCAGCGGTCACCGACACCCTCGCGCAGATCATCGGCCGGTTCCGCGAGCGGATCGCGGCGACCGACGAGCCCGACCCGGTCACCCAGGACCTGCTGATCGGCCTCACCGCCGGCCTGGAGAAGCAGCACTGGATGTTCCAGGCGCAGACCTGACGGGTCCCGCCCGAGCCCGCTGATCCCGTCCTGATCCCGCCGCCCGGCGCGCGCCCGGCTAGGGCGGCCTGACGATCTGGGCGGGACGGTCGAGCCAGACCGCCTGGCCGGCCGGACCCGCCGTCAGGCCGAAGCGCTCGCGGCACGGCCGTCCCCAGGACACCCAGGCGAAGTAGGCGGCCTCCACCTCGTCCCACAGACGCCGGGCCCCGTACTGGAGGACGGTGTGGTCACCATCGCCCGGCACGAAGTCGGCCGCGGCCCAGGCGGGGTCGGCGCCCTGGTTCTCGATCGCCCAGATCCGGCACGAGCCGTCCGGCGCCGTCGCGATCTGCGACCGGACCCCCGGTACCTGCGCCGCGATCGCGACCTCGGCGCCGGCGGAGTCGCTCAGCGTCGCCCGCGGGTCCAGGCGGGTGGTCGAGGCGTCGGCGTCCGCGGACGGCCCGGGCACGCCGGACGGGCGGCGCTGCGAGCGCAGCATCATGAACCCCGCCGCGCCGGTCAGCCGTCCGGTGGCCGTCGCGTCACCGGTGACGGTGAGCCGCGCGACGTGCCCCATGCCCCAACCGGGCGACCACGGGAACACCAGCACCCCGCCCGGCCTGGACTGCCCGGCCCACGCGTCGGGGACGCGCTCGACCCCGCAGGTCACGTGCACCCGGTCGTACGGCGCGCCGTCCGGGGCGCCGTCCGCGCCGTCGCCCGCCAGCAGCCGCGGCGACAAGCCCGCGGCCTCCAGGTTGGCGGCGGCGCGGGCGCTCAGCGCCCCGTCGATCTCCACCGAGGTCACGTTCGGCGCGCCGAGCCGCCAGGCCAGCAGCCCGGCGGTCCAGCCGGTCCCGGTGCCGATCTCCAGTACCCGGTGGTGGTCGAGCGGGCGCAGCGCGTGCAGGAAGATCACCACGACGCTCGGCGAGGAGCACGAGCTGGTCCAGGTGCCGGCCCCGTCCGCCGCGCCGTCGTCCACCTGCGCGGCGATCGCGGCGTCGGAGTAGACCGCGTCCCACCAGGCGTCCGGATCGGCGTCTCGGTCGATCGCGAAGCTCTCGTACCGCGGCCGGTCCGGCACCACCAGGGCCGACGGCGGCGCGAACAGGTGCCGGGGGACCGCGTGCAGCGCCGCGCGCCACCGCTCGTCGGTCAGCCGCCCGGCCCGCGCGAGCGCGTCCGCCAGCCGGTCGACGCGGTCGCGCAGGTCCCCGGGCGCCTCGGTGGTCATCCCCCCACTCTGCGCGGGGGGCGCCGGGGACTCAACGTGCGGGGTCGGCGAGTCGGCCGGGCCGCCCGGTGAGATGCTCGAGGACGGTGTCGGCGAACTCCCTGGCCAGGGGCGTGAGCGCGTCCCACTGGCGGGCCGCCCAGCCGGCGGTGAGCGGCGGGAGGCCGGGGATCGGGACCAGCCGCACCACCGCGCCCATGCCGAGATTCCAGCCCGGCAGGGCGGGCAGGATCGCGTGGCCGAGGCCGAGCTCGGCCAGGAGCAGGGCGGTGTCCCAGTCGGCGACGCTGGTGCTGGACGCGAGCCGCACGCCGTGCAGGTCCAGGTGCCGTTCCAGGTGCAGGCGCGAGGTGGAGTGCGGGGGCAGCTCGATGTGCCGGATGCCCGCGAGGTCCTCCAGCGCGATCGACGGGCGGTGCGAGATGGGGTCGTCGGTGCGCGCGGCGAGCACCCACGGCAGCTCGCAGGAGGGCCGCTGCTCCACCCCGTCGAACGGCGGGCCGATCGTGACCCAGGCCAGATCGGTGTCGTGCGCCCGGACGGACTCCAGGCAGCGGCGGCTGGACCCGGCGGTCTCGAACTGGAGCGCGGCGTCGGGATGGCGGGTCCGGAAGCCGGCCACGCCCCCGGCCATGAAGTGCCGGACGGTGGTGGCGCCGGTGGCGATCCGGACCGTGCCGCCGACGCCCCGGCGCAGGTCGTCCAGCCGGCGGAGCGCGGTGCCGATCCCGGCGATGCCGTCGGCCGCCGCGCGGTGCAGGATCCGGCCCGCCCCGGTCGGGGCGACACCCCGGGGGAGCCGTTCGAGGAGGGGGAGCCCGGTCTCGCGCTCGAGCCGCTTCACGTGCTGGCTGACGGCCGACTGGCTACAGGACAGGTCGCGGGCCACGGCGCTCAGGTTGCCGGACTCGCAGACGGCGACGAACACGCGTAGATCGTCCAAGGTCATACCGGCCAAGGTATTGCTTGGGTCTCATCAAGGAAAGCCGAGAATTGACTTGGGTGGCGAGCCGTCGCAGGATCGGCGTACGGGCGCAGGATCCGGCGACCCGGCAAGGCGGCGACCCGTCCGGGTCCGGGGGACCTGGGCGCCAGGGCATCTGCCCGGACGGGCGTCGACCGCCCGGGCAGATGCCCTGGCGCGTTCAGCCCGCCTTGGCGGCCAAGGTCCGCGCCCCGGTGCCGATGCCGGCGAGCGAGGCCAGGACGGCGATGCCGAACACCGCGGCGAACGAGGTGGCCTCCTCCCAGCCGGCCGAGACGCCGAAGGCGAGCACGGCGCCGCTCAGTCCGGTCATCAGCGCCACCGAGAGCGTCTCCGAAAGCTGGAGGCCCGCGCTGGCCGCGCCCTCCTCGCCGGCCTTGGCCTGGCCGAGCGCGAGGGTGGTCACCGACGGGTAGACCAGGCCCATGCCGAGGCCGCCGACGCCCCAGCCGACCGCGGCCAGCGCCACCGGCAGCGCCGGATGCACCGCGACGGTCGCCACGAGCAGGCCGAGGCCCGCGACGAGCAGCACGAAGCCGGCCATCACCCGCATCCGCCGTCCCCGGTCGCCGCCGCGCTCGTCGAAGCGGGCCTGGAGCCATGCGCCGCCCACCCAGGTGATGGCGCCGACCGCGAGGGCGAGGCCCGCCTGGGTGCTGGACAGCCCGTACACCGTGGTCATCGTCAGGGGGAAGAACGCCTCGCTGCCGTAGTAGGCGACGCTCACCAGGCCGCGCACCGCCACCGCGCTCGGCAGGCCGCGGCGGAGCCGCAGCGTGCCCGGCGGGAGCAGGCGGCGCAGCACCGGGATCGTGATCGCCAGGCCCACCAGCACCAGCGGGACGAGGTAGAGCGGCTCGCGCGCGTCGAGTCCGGCCATCAGCGCGCCGACGCCGATGGCGAGGGCGAGCGTCGCCCACAGCCGCCCCCCGCCGGACGGGCCGCCGTCCGCGCCGTCCGCGCCGTCCGCGCCGTCCGCGCCGTCCGCGCCGTCCGCGCCGTCCGCGCCCGCCCCGCTCGGGCCGAGGCCGCGCAGGCCGGGCAGGGTCAGGACGGCGGCGATCGGGACCGCCGGGATGAAGACGGCGAACACGATCCGCCAGTCGGTGGAGTCGGCCAGCCGGCCGAGCAGCACCGGCCCGATCAGCGCCGGGAGCGTCCAGCAGGAGGCCACCAGCGCGAGCATCTTGGCCCGCAGCCGCTCGGGGTAGGCGCGCCCCACGCTGAGGTAGACCAGCGTGAGCACCCCGCCCACGCCGAACCCCTGGGCGGCCCGCGCCGCGAGCAGGACCGGCCAGTTCGGCGCCACCGCGGCGGCCGCGCACCCAGCGGTGAACACCGCGAACGCGATCAGATAGGGGCGGACGGCGCCGGTCCTGTCGGCCAGCCGGCCCGCCAGCACGGTCCCGACCATGTTGGCCAGCATGAAGCCGGTGAAGGCCCAGCCGAACAGGGACAGGCCGTCCAGCTCGGACGCGACCTTCGGCAGGACCGTGGTGACGCCCAGCCACAGGAACGCCACCACCGTGACCGAGAGGGTGAGGCCGATGGTCAGGGCCCGGTGGCGGGGGGACAGCACCGTCTCGGTGGGGGCCGCCTCGGCGGAGTCGGGCGGTGCCGTGGTCGGACCCTCGGCTGGTTCGGGCATCGCCGCTCCTATATAGGGGATTCACTATTTAGGATTTCGACTATATAGAGAGAGGGCGATAGAGTGTCAACATGATCGAGAGCGACGCGCGGCACGTGGCGATGCTGCGGGCCCTGGGGCACCCCGTGCGGCTCGGCATCGTGCAGCGGCTCGCCGTCGAGCCGGAGACCTGCGCCTGCGACTTCACCGCGGTGTTCGGGGTGAGCCAGCCGACGATCAGCCAGCACCTCAAGGTGCTCCGCGAGGCCGGGCTGGTGACCACCCGCCGGCACGGCACCCAGATCTGCTACTCGGTGGCCCCCGCGGAGTTCGCCGAGCTGGCCGGCCTGCTGGCCGGCCTCGGTCGGGCGGTCCTGGCGCCGGCCGCCGGCTGAGCGCGATACTCGACCCGTCGGGACGACGGTCGAGAGCGCGGGCGGGCCCGCGCCGGAGGGGCGGGGCCGATGCGCGCGTTTCGGATCGAGGAGTGGCAGCGGCCACCGCGGCTGGTGGAGGTGCCCGACCCCGAGCCGGGACCGGGCCAGATCCTGGTCGAGGTCGCCGGCTGCGGGCTGTGCCACTCCGACTTCACGATGATGGGCATGCCGGCCGAGGTCGGCGGGGCCCTCGGCTGGCACGCGCCGTTCACGCTGGGCCACGAGACCGCGGGCCGCATCGCGGCCATCGGCACCGGTACGGGCACGGGCACCGGCACGGGCGCGCCGCCGCTCGCGCTCGGCGACCCGGTCGCGCTCGTCTCGCCCGCGTCGTGCGGCACGTGCTGGTACTGCGTGCGCGGGCAGGACGGCTCATGCCCGAACGGTCTCGCGGGACGCGGGTACGGGCGCGACGGCGGGCTGGCCGAGTACGTCCTGGTCGATGGCGCCCGCGACCTCGTCCCGCTGCGCACCCTCGACCCGCGCACGGCCGGCCCGCTGACCGACGCGGGCGCGACGGCCTATCACGCGGTGCGGCGCGTCCTGCCGCGCGTCCTGCCGGACGGCGTCGCGGTGGTGATCGGGGCGGGCGGCCTCGGCGCGTTCGCCGTGCAGTTCCTGCGCGCCCTCACCGCCGCGCGCGTGATCGCGGTCGACCCCGTCCCCGCGCGGCTGGAGTTCGCCCGCGAGCTCGGCGCCGACGAGGCGCTCGAGGGGGCCGGCGACACCACCGCGGCCGAGATCCGGGAGCTGACCGGCGGGCGCGGCGCCGACGCGGTGCTCGACTTCGCGGGCGCCGACGCCACGATTCGCGCCGGGCTCGCCGCGGTGCGGCCGGGCGGGGCGTACGGGCTGGTCGGCGCGTCCGGCGGGACGTTCGACCGGCCCTGGTTCGGCGGGCTGCCGCGCGACGGTGAGGTGTTCACCTTCCAGGGCTCGACGATCGCCGACGTCCAGGAGGTCGTGGCGCTCGCCGAGCGCGGCGTGGTCCGCAACGAGGTCGAGCTCTTCCCGCTCGACCGGGTGCAGGACGCCTACGCCAGGCTCGACAAGGGCGAGCTGCGCGGACGGGCGGTGGTCGTGCCGGGCGGCGGGCCTGATCAGGGGGCGGGCTGGCAGCGGGGGCACCAGTAGGTGACGCGCTCGCCCGCGTCGGAGGGCTGCCCGGCCCGCTGGATCGGAGTGCCGCAGCGGCGGCAGGGGCGTCCGGCCCGTCCGTACACCCAGTGCGTGTGGCCGCGCCGCAGGTCGCCGGTGGTGACGTGCCCGTGGCGTTCCTTGTTGGCGTCCAGCAGCCGGTGGGACAGCTCGACCAGGTCGGGCAGGCCGTTCACCTCGCCCACCGGCGTCCACGGGTGGACGCCGCGCAGGAAGAGGATCTCGGCCTTGTAGACGTTGCCGATGCCCGCCAGCCCGGACTGGTCGAGCAGGGCCTCGCCGACCGCGCGGCCGGGCCGCTCGCCCAGCCTCCGCACGGCCTCGGCGGCGAGGGCGGGCCCCCAGCCGGGGTCGAGCAGGTCGGGGCCGAGATGCCCGACCGCCGCGGCCTCGTCGGCGGTGCGCAGCAGCTCGACCACGCCGAGGGAGTAGCCGACCGCCTGCCACTCGGCGTTGGCGAGGATCAGCCGGACGCGGTGGTCGCGCGGCGGCGGCCCGGCCCGGCGGATCTGCCAGCGGCCCTCCATGAGCAGGTGCGTGTGCACGGTGAACCCGCCCTCGACCCGCACCAGGAGGTGCTTGCCGCGCGGCACCGCCTCGCGGACCGTCCGGCCGCGCAGGTCGGTGGCGGCGAGCCGCGGTACGCGGAAGTCCGAACGCGTCAGGGGCCGCCCGGCGAGCGCCTCGTGCAGGCGCCGGGCGGCCAGCCAGACGACATCGCCCTCGGGCATGTCAGATGAAGGAGGGGCTTTCCCAGGCGGCGGGGTCCTCGGTGAGCTTGCGGACCGGCTCGGGCAGCTCGCCCGCGGCGATGTGCGCGAGGCTCACCCGCTCGAGGATCGCGCGCTCGCTGGCGCGCAGCGCGATCCAGACCTCCTGGAGCGAGCGCGCGGGGCCTTCGTACCCGACATGCTCGGGCCGTTCGCCCCGCACGCCGAGCAGCGGGCCGTCGATCGCGCGGATGATGTCGGCCATGGAGATCTGCTCGGCCGGCTTGGCGAGCCAGTAACCCCCCTCCGGGCCGCGCTGGCTGCGGATGATCCCGGAGCGACGCAGCTGGCCGAGGATGTTCTCCAGGAACTTGGGCGGGATCTGCTGGGCCTCGGCGAGCTGGACCGCGGTGACCGGATGACTTCCGGCCACCGCCAGCTCCGCGGAGGCACGCAGCGCGTAGTCGACCCGGGCGGACAATCGCATGCGCCTATTATCCCTTGCCGATCGGACTGGTCGGGCTTTAGGGGTGCCCCATGACCGGAAACCCGCCACGGCGGCGGCCCGAGAACCTCCGGGCCGCCGCCGTGGCCGCCGGCCCGTCAGGCCCCCGCGCCGCCGGGCCCGGCCAGGCCGAGCAGTTCCGCCGCAGCCTGGGCGTTGGCCTGCGCGGCGCCGTACGTCGCGAGGTGGACGGCGGCTTCGGGCCGCCACACGGGCAGCCCCATCTCCACCACGACGGCGTCCGGACGGGCGGTCAGCAGGGCCGTCGTCAGGGCCCGCTGGCCCGAGTGCCGGTGCGCGTCGCGGAGCACGATGACCAGCCCCCGGCCCTTGGCACGCTCCAGCAGACCGGGCGCCTCCTCCACCGTCCCCGCGGCGTGCACGGCGTCGGACGCCCAGGGGGCCAGGCCCCAAGGGGTCGGGCCGACGGCGATGTTGCCGGTCGAGGCCAGCCCGACGACCAGGGGCGACCCGTCCCAGCCGGGCAGGGCCCCCGACACCCGCAGCGCGCGCCGCGCCGCGTCCAGGCCGGCGGCGCGGTCGACCCTGGCGGCGCCGTGCCCGGCGAGCCACTCCTTGAGCCGCCGGGTCCGCTCGGCGGCGTCCGCCAGCCGTTCCGGGGCGAGCCGGCCGGTGCGCACGGCCTCGTCGATCGCCGCGAACGTCGCGCGGACGGTGTCGGCGTGCTCGTGCGGGCCGAGGCACAGCAGGTCGGCCCCGGCGATCAGGGCGCGCACCGACGCCTCGGGGATCCCGATCGCCCCGCTCGCGCCGCGCATGTCCAGCGCGTCGGTGACGATCACCCCCTGGTGGCCTAGCCGCTCGCGGAGCAGCCCGGTGATCGCCTCGGGGGAGAGGGTGGCCGGCACCCCGTGGGTGATCTGGGGCAGGTTGAGGTGCCCGGTCATCACCGCCCGGGTGCCGGCCTCGATCGCCGCCCGGAACGGGACCAGCTCGCGCCGGTCCAGCAGCGCCAGGTCGGCGTCGACGATCGGGACGCCGAGGTGGGAGTCCTCGACGGTGGCGCCGTGCCCGGGGAAGTGCTTGGCGCACGCCGCCACGCCCGCCTCCTGGGTGCCGGCCACGGCCGCCGCCGCGTGCCGGGCCACCAGCGCGGCGTCCGGCCCGAACGAGCGGGTGCCGATCACCGGGTTGTCGGCGGCGGTGTTGACGTCCACCGACGGGGCGAAGTTGAGGTTCACCCCGACCTCGGCCAGCTCGGCGCCGAGCGAGCGGTAGACGCGGCGGGTCAGCTCCGGGTCGTCCACCGCGCCGAGCGCGGCGTTGCCCGGATAGGGGCTGCCGGTCAGGTGCCCGCCGAGGCGGGTGACGTCGCCGCCCTCCTCGTCGATGGTGACGAACGGGTCGCCGGACTTGCGCATCTCGGCGGTGAGCCCGGCCAGCCCCTCGGGGCTCGGCACGTTGCCGTTCAGCGCGAACACCGTGACGCCGCCGAGGCCCTGCTCCAGCTCGTCGCGGAGCCAGCGGGGGACGGTGGAGCCGGAGAAGCCGGGGAGCAGCGTGCCGCGCGCCAGCCGGGAGATCTCGCCGCCGGTCATCCCTTCACCGCCCCGGCGGTGAGGCCCGACACCATGCGGCGCTGGACGAGCAGGAAGAAGACGATGACGGGAATGGTCAGCAGCGTCGACGCCGCCATGATGGGCCCCCATGCGTTGCCGCTGCGTCCGAAGAAGAACTGCAGCATGATCGGCAAGGTGTACTTGTCCTGGTCGTCCAGGAAGGTGAAGGCGAAGATGAACTCGTTCCACGCGGTGATGAAGGAGAAGATGCTGGTGGCGACCAGGCCGGGCGCGACCAGCGGCAGCAGCACCGTGAAGAACGTCCGGATCGGGCCGGCGCCGTCGATCGCCGCCGCCTCCTCCAGTTCCTTCGGGACCGCGGCCACGAAGCCGCGCAGCATCCAGATCGCGAACGGCGCCGCGAACCCGATGTAGACGATCGCCAGGCCGGGCAGGCTGTCGAGCAGCTCCAGCCGCTTCAGGTCCAGGAACAGCGGGATGACCAGCGCCTCGCACGGCACCATCTGCACCACCAGCAGCATGATCAGAAAGGTGGTGCGGAACCGGAACCGGAACCGTGCCACCGCCGTCGCCGCGAGCAGCGCCATCAGGCCCGACACCAGCACGGTGACGATCGCCAGGATCGCGCTGTTGCGGAAGTAGGCCCAGAACGACACCTCCGCGATGCCGCCGTTGAGCACCAGGTCGAAGTGCTCCAGGGTCGGGTGCGCGGGCAGCGGCTTGGGCGTGCTGCTGAAGATCTCGTTGTTGGGCTTGAACGCGGTCGAGGCCATCCAGAAGACCGGGAAGATCGAGGCCAGGAAGACCAGGACGCCGGTCCCGTTCAGGGTGATCTTGCGGAGCCTGCGCGATCTCATCGGGTCTCCCCCTGACGCACCATGACCCGCACGTACAGGGCCGTGACGATGAGCAGCACCACCGTCAGCACCATCGCGATCGCCGAACCCATGCCGAGCTTGGGATTGAGCGATCCGAACGCCTCGGAGTAGGCGTACAGCGACAGGTTGAACGAGTCGCGGTTGGCCAGCCCGGCCATCACGAACAGCTGGGTGAAGACCTTGAAGTCCCAGATGATCGACATGACCACCAGCACCAGGAAGATCGGCTTGAGGATCGGCACGGTGATGCTCCAGAACGTGCGCCAGGGCCCCGAGCCGTCCACCCGCGCGGCCTCGTACAGCTCGCTCGGCATGCTCTTGAGCCCGGCCAGCACCGACACCGCGACGAACGGGCACGCCTGCCAGACCACGCAGACCGTCAGCACCGTGTAGGCCGACAGCGGCGTGGCGAACCAGTTGTAGTCGTCCCAGCCGCCGCCGACGAGCCAGTCGGGCAGCAGTGCGAGCAGCCAGTCGACCACGCCGCCGGTGGTGCCGAACAGCCAGGAGAAGATGATCGCCGCGGTGACCGGCGGGGTGGCCCAGGCCACCATCACGCCGCTGGCGACGAAGCCGGACATCCGCCGGCCGAGCTTGTTGAGCAGCAGGCCGATCAGGGTGCCGACGACGAGGGTGAGCGAGACCGCCACGAGCGCGAACAGCACGGTGTGCCGCAGGGTCTGCCAGAAGAACGGGTCCTTGAAGATCGTGGCGAAGTTCTCGGTGCCCACCTGCTCGGCGGGCTCGCCGCGAAGCTGGCGGTTGCCGACCTTCTGGAACGCCATGACGCCGATCTGGATCACCGGCCAGAACATCAGCACGGCGATGACGACGACGGTCGGCGCGATCAGCAGGTACGGCCCCATGCGGGGGCGGCGGCGGGGACGCGCCGGGCCGGAGGATCTCCGGCCCGGCGCCTTCCGCGCCGCGGGAGCGGTGTCGAGCATGGACTCCAGTCCGATCAGCGGGTACGGGGCGGCGCGGACCGCGCGGTCACGGGTTGAGCAGCGTGTTGGCCTGCTCGTTGGCCTTCTTCAGCTCGCCGTCGGCCGCCTTGCCCTGCATGATCGCCTTGACCGTGTTCGGCAGCACCTTCTTGGCCTGCTCGAACTCGGCCCAGCCCGCGGTGATCGGCGGGAACTTGGTGCTGCCGGCGATCTCGGTGAAGATCTCCAGCTTGGGGTCGCTGAACTTCACGTCCCCGCGCATCGACGAGAAGCCGCTGTAGTCGGCCCACGCC
Organism: Actinomadura xylanilytica; assembly: GCF_030283145.1. Lineage (GTDB taxonomy): Bacteria > Actinomycetota > Actinomycetes > Streptosporangiales > Streptosporangiaceae > Spirillospora > Spirillospora xylanilytica. The sequence goes on along the minus strand of NZ_JASNWE010000001.1, from coordinate 994,298 downwards.
TTGGCGTTCTTGGCGTTGTTCAGCACCGTCATGTAGTCGAACGCGGCGCTCTTGGCCTTGGTGTCCTTCCAGACCGCCACGTCCGAGCCGCCCGCCATCACCGGCGCGTTGCCGCCGGTCTTGGCCGGGATCGGGAACACCGCCCACTTGTCGGCGTCCTTCGCGGAGATCTTCTTCATCTCCTTCAGCGCCCAGCTCCCGTCGATGTACATCCCGAGCTTGCCGAGCGCGAAGTCGCGCTGCGGGCCCTCCAGCTCGTTCTTGCCGATGTACTTCTGCGGGGCGACCTTCTCCTTGGTGACCAGGCCGGTGTAGAAGTTCACGGCCTCGACGGCCTGCGGCTGGTCGAGCTTGCCCGCCCACGTGCCGCCGTCCTTGGAGGCCACCTCGCCGCCGTTGCCCCAGATGAAGCTGAGGAGCGCGTTGGTCTGGTCGCTGGGCGCGCCGATCCCGGGGATCTTCTTGGCGTCCTGGAGCTTCTTGGCCGCGGCGGACAGGTCGGCCCACGTCTTCGGCTGCTGGATGCCGGCGTCCTGGAACCAGTCGGTCCGATACCAGACGCCGCGGACGCCGCCGTACCAGGGCATCGCGTAGGTCTTGCCGCCCGACTGGTCGTTCTGCAGCGCCGCCTTGTTGAGGGTCTTGGCGTCGGCCCATCCGGAGATCAGGTCGCTGATGTCGGCGAGGCTGCCCTGCTCGACGTGCGACTGCACGTCGGTGTTGCCGATCTCGGTCACGTCCGGGCCCTCGCCGCCGGCGGCGGCCTTCTGGAAGGTGGTGGCGACCTGCGGCCACGGCACGTACTTGATCTGGACGTCGGTGCCCGGGTGCTTCTGCTTGAACTCGGTCTCGACGCCGTCCAGGAACTTGGTCTGCTCCGGGGTCCCGTCGCCCATCATCCACACCTTGAGCTGCGCGGGGTCCTTGCCCGAGCCCGCGTCGCCGTCATCGTCGCCGCCGCCGCAGGCCGTGGCGGCCAGGGCGATCGCGGCCGTCGCGGCCGCAATCTTGATGTACTTCACTGGGGGATCCTTTCCGGCATCGCCTCGCGTGGCCGTCCGGCCGCGGTGCGGTCGGAGCCGGGCCGCACCCTTTAGGGTCCAGCCATGCCCGGCTCCTCCTCGCACCGGCCGCGGGCGCCCTGCTCGCCAGTCGGCGCTCTGCGTGCGCCCCCCGTCCCGGGGTGGGGGCCGGGGCGCTGGGGGTAAACTAACAAGAAACTTTCCTAAACAAAACCGCTCGTTAGCGGATTGAGACATCGAGGGGGCGCATCATGGCCAGACGCCCGGGAACACCGCGGCTGCTCCGTGAGCTGAACGACCGGTCGGCGCTGGACCTGCTGCTCGGGCAGGGCCCGCTGACCCGCGCCCAGATCGGCGAGCACACCGGGTTGTCGAAGGTCACCGCCTCCCAGTTGCTGTCCAGGCTCGAGGAGCGCGGGCTGGTCGAGGTCGTCGGGGAGCAGGCGGGGGGCCGCGGCCCGAACGCGGCGCTCTACGGGGTGGTGCCGTCGAGTGCCTACGTCGCGGGCCTGGAGGTGGGGCCGGACGGGGTCACCGCCGGCGTCGCCGACATCACGGGCTGTATCGCCGCCCAGGTCACGGTCGATCCTAACGGCGCGGACGATCCGGTGAAAATGGTGCACAACGCGGTGGTGAAGGCGTGCCGCTCGGCCAAGGTCGCGGTCTCCAGGCTCAGCGCCTTCGTCATCGGGACCCCCGGCGTCGTCGACCCGCGCTCCGGCGACGTCCAGTTCTCCTTCGACCTCCCGGCCTGGCATGAAGGCGTGCTCGCCGCGCTCAAGACCGACCTGCGCCGGCCGGTGACGATCGAGAACGACGTCAACCTGGCGGCGCTGGCCGAGCGGGCCTACGGCGCCGCCCGCGACGCCGAGGACTTCGCGCTCATGTGGTTCGACCGCGGCATGGGCCTGTCGGTGATGCTCGGCGGCCGGCTGCACCGCGGCCGGTCCGGGGGCGCCGGGGAGATCGGCTACCTGCCCGTGCCGGGGGCGCCCCTCCCGCTGGCGGCGGCCCGCCGCGGACCCGAGGACGAGGGGTTCACCGAGTCGACCACCTGGGGCAAGCCGGCCCTGGCCGGCGGCTACGGGTCACTGGTCGGCGCCGACGCCGTGCGCGCGCTGGCGCACGAGTACGGCATCGCCGGGCCGAGCGCCGTCGCGTGCGTCCAGGACGCCGCCGCGGACGAGGACCGCGGCGGCCCGTTCCTCGATGAGCTGGCCAACCGGATCTCCTACGGCGTGACCTCGGTGAACATCGTGCTCGACCCGGGCCTGGTGGTGCTGTCGGGCCAGCTCGGCCGGGCCGGTGGACGTCCGCTGGCGACCCGGATAGAGCGTGCCGTGGGCCGCATCAGCCCGACCCGCCCGACCGTCGCGGTCACCGAGGTCGAGGGCAACCCCGTGCTGCGCGGCGCCCTGCACGCCGCCCTGGAGCAGGCCCGCGACGAGGTCTTCTCCGCCTGACCCCGCGAGGGGCGGGCACCGGCTCCCGCACGGACGCCGGAGCCCCCGGCGAACGCCGGAGCG
>NZ_JASNWE010000001.1:742689-991650 GCF_030283145.1 Actinomadura xylanilytica | reverse complement strand
CCGGAGCGGGCCGTGGTCTCGCTTGCGTGCCTCTGCTCGGCTACTTGGCGGACGCCGTCTCGGCCGGGTGCCGATCGTGCCACCGAGGGTCCCGCAGGGCTCGATCGATGACCGTCTGGCTGATGATCTGGCGCTTGCGCCGCTGTGCGGCGGCCCACCGTGCCGTCGGTGTCATAACGACTCCCCGTTCCGCGGCGGCGCTTCCCCTGGCCACCGCAACCCCGTATGAACCCATCCTCCCAACCGGGGTGCCGGAAGGGATCCACCCAAGGGATGAAATCGAGGTCAGACCTCGTGCCTAGGTGGGATGACGCGGAAAGATCACCTGCGGATCCGGGGTGTTCCGCGGGGCCTCCGGGGTGGTCCCGGGCCCGTCCGTCCTGAGATCATCTGTGGGGAACGCGCGACCGCGCGCGGCCGTTGGGGGAAGCGTGACCGAACACACCACCGTCCGCAGGGGAGGGCGCCATGGCGCTGCGTGACCGGCTGCGGCGGCTCGTCCAGCGGCCGGGGAGCGCCGACCTGGCGCCGTTCCAGGACGTCGCCGGCCGGGCCGGGCGGCGCGAGGAGCGGACCCGCGGGCTGAGCGACGCCGAGCTGACCGCCGCCGTCGCGGCGCTCCGCGACCAGGACGAACCCGACCTCGCCGAGCTGTGCGCCCTCGGCCGCGAGGCCGCCCGCCGCACGCTCGGCGAGCGCCCGTTCGACACCCAGCTCCTCGGAACGCTCGCGCTGCTCTCCGGGCACGTCGCCGAGATGGCGACCGGCGAGGGCAAGACCCTGGCCGGGGCGCTCGCCGCCGCCGGGTACGCGCTCCGCGGCCACCGCGTGCACGTGCTGTCGGTCAACGACTACCTCGCCCGGCGCGACGCCGAATGGATGGGCCCCCTCTACGCGATGCTCGGCGTCTCCACCGGTTGGGTCGGCCAGACCTCGAGCCCCGGGGAGCGCCGCGCCGCCTACGCCGCCGACGTGACGTACGCCCCGGTCAGCGAGGTCGGCTTCGACCTGCTCCGCGACCGCATGGCCACCGGCGAGGACGACCGCGTCCTGCCCGCGCCCGACGTGGTGCTGGTCGACGAGGCCGACTCGGTGCTGGTCGACGAGGCGATGGTCCCGCTCGTCCTGGCCGGCGCCACCACCCCCGTCGTCGAGGAGGCGCCCGCCCCGGCGCAGGCCGACTCCGCCTACGCCGATCTGGCCAGGCGGCTGCGGCCCGGCCTGCACTACACCACCGACGACGAGGCCCGTAACGTCCAGCTCACCCCCGCCGGGGCGCGCGAGGCCGAGCGGGCCCTCGGCGGCGTCGAGCTGTACGCGCCCGCCAACCTGGAGCTCCTCACCTCGGTCAACGTCGCGCTGCACGCCGAGGTGCTGCTCCACCGCGACGTCGACTACATCGTCCGGGACGGCGCGGTGAAGCTGATCAGCGAGTCGCGCGGCCGGGTCGCGCTGCTCCAGCGCTGGCCCGACGGGCTCCAGACCGCGGTCGAGGCCAAGGAGGCCCTGGAGGCGTCGCCGACCGGCGAGATCCTCGACTCGATCACCGTCCAGGAGCTGATCGGCCGCTACCCGGTCCGGTGCGGGATGACCGGCACCGCGCTCGCGGTCGCCGGGCAGCTCCGCGAGTTCTACACGCTCGAGATCGCGGTGATCCCGCCGAACCGGCCGTGCGTCCGCGACGACGAGCCCGACCGGCTCTACGCCACCGTCGCCGACAAGGAGGTGGCGATCGTCGAGGAGATCTCCGCGGCGCACGGCACCGGGCGGCCGGTGCTGATCGGCACCGGCGACGTCGCCGAGTCCGAGCGGCTGGCCCGCCGGCTCGGCCGGGCCGGGCTGAGCTGCGTGGTCCTCAACGCCAAGAACGACGCGGAGGAGGCGGCGATCATCGCCGAGGCCGGCGCGCACGGCGCGATCACCGTCTCCACCCAGATGGCCGGCCGCGGCACCGACATCCGCCTCGGCGGCTCCGGCGCGGCGCCCGACGCCGGCGCGGCGCACGGCTCCGGTGCCGCGCACGACAAGGTGACGGAGGCGGGCGGGCTCCTGGTCATCGGCACCGGCCGCTACCACAGCAGCCGCCTCGACGATCAGCTCCGGGGCCGCGCCGGACGGCAGGGCGACCCCGGGGGCTCGGTGTTCTTCGCCAGCGTGGAGGACGGCCTGGTCACCCGGTACGCACCCGACGAGAAGGCCAGGGGCACGGCCGGCGATGACGGGCTGATCACCGACAAGGGCGCGCACTGGCTCGTCGGCCACGCGCAGCGCGTCGCCGAGGGCGTCGACCTGGAGCTGCACCGCAACACCTGGCGCTACAACCACCTGATCGACTTGCAGCGCCGCGAGATCCTCGCCGAACGCGACGAGGTGCTGTGCGGCGACCGGGCCGACGCGCTGATGGCCGAGAAGGCGTCCGGCCACCATGCCGAGCTGGCCGGGATCGCGGGCGCGGAGGCGGTCGCGGGCGCCGCCCGCCAGATCGTCCTGTTCCACCTGGACCGCGGCTGGGCCGAGCATCTCGCGTTCCTGTCCGACCTGCGGGAGGGCATCCATCTGCGGTCGCTCGGCCGGGGCCTGGACCCGCTGATCGAGTTCAACCGCGATGCGGTGCCCGCGGGCAAGCGCCTCCTCGACACCGCCCTCGACCGCGCGGTCGAGGGCTTCGCCGAGCTCACCGCGTCCGAGGACGGCATCGACCTCGGGGGAGCGGGCCTGCGGCGCCCGTCGGCGACCTGGACCTACCTGGTGCACGACAATCCGTTCGGCTCGCTGGACGAACGCACGCTCAGAGGGGTCGTCGCCCTCTTCAAAGGCCGCTGACCGCGCCCCGCCCCGCCTGGCCGGGGAGGAGGGCGTCGGCGGTGTCGCGGGCGGTGCGGGCCGAGTCGGGCCTTCAGGCGGCGGAGCCGGGCGCCGGTGAGGCGCGCGGTGGTCAGGCGCGCGGTGGTCAGGCACGCAGCCGCAGGCCGCGCGGGGTCGGGTGGAAGCCGGCCGCCTCCAGCGCGGCGGCCAGCGGAGAGTCGCCGATCGACGCGCCGTCGGCGCGTTCGACGGTCAGCTTGCCGAGCGCGCCCTCGCGGACCGCCAGGGCCAGCGCGTCGACCGCCGGTTGCACCACGTCCGGGTCGTCGTCCCAGGTCAGCAGCGAACGGCCGCCGCGTTCGACGTAGAGGGCCAGCCGCCCCTCGACCAGCACCACCAGCGCCCCGGCCTTGCGGCCCGGCTTGTGCCCGCTGGCGACCTCGTCGTCGCGTCCCGGCCACGGCAGCGCCGCGCCGTACGGGTTGGCCGGGTCGGCGGCGGCGAGCACCAGCGCCCGCCCGCCGGCGTCGCCGGGCCTCGCACGGCGTCCCGGAGTCGGGGTCTCCCACAGGGCCTCGGTGCCCGCCATGCCCCCACCGCCCGCGCCCGCCGGATCGGTGGCCGAGGCGGCCGGGCGCAGCGCGCGCAGCCGGTCGACGGCGCCGGGCAGCGCGAACTGGGCCGCGCCGAGCCCCTCGACGAAATAGCCGCGGCGGCACCGGCCGCTCTCCTCGAACGCCCGCAGCACCGGATAGACCGCCGAGAACCCGCCGAGGATCCGCTCGGCCGCGACCGCGCCGCGGATCACGATGCCGTACCGCTCCAGCAGCGCCTCGGCCAGCGCGTGCGAGCGCAGCGTCGCGGCGGCCTCCCGGGACGGCAGCGGCCACCACCGCCCGGCGACGGCCGGCGGCCCCGTGCGGGACGGCATCACGGGACGCCCGCGCCGGCCCGCGCGGGACCGGTGGGCCGGACGGCCCGAGCCGAGCGCGGCGCGCAGCGGGGCGAGGGTGTCGTTGGTGAGGTGGCCCGCCCAGACCAGGTCCCACACGGCGGTGACCAGGTCCTGGTCGCCGGTCGTGACCCGGCCGTTCACCCGGTCGGAGAGCATTCGGAAGAACAGCGCGCCGCCGTCGCCGAGCGCGTCGAGGACGGCCTGGTGCACCGGCGTCAGGGTGATCTCGGCCGGCTCGGGCATCAGCAGCGGGGCGGTGTCGGCGAGGTACAGCGACACCCAGCCGTCGCCGCCCGGCAGCCCGCCCTGCCCGGCCCACACGACCTCGCCCGCGGAGGTCAGCTCGTCGAGCATGGCGGGGGAGTAGCCCGCCACCCGGGACGGCAGGATCAGCGACTCCAGCGCCGACGCCGGGACGGCCGCCCCCTGGAGCTGCTCGATCGCCTGCACCAGCGCGTCGACGCCCCGCAGCCGCGACCCGCCCGCGATGCCGTGCCAGACCGGCAGGAACCGGCCGAGCGCCTCGGGCGGCGACGGTTCGACCTCCGCGCGCAGCCGTGCCAGCGACCGGCGCCGCAGCGTGCGGAGCACACCGCTGTCGCACCATTCGCTCGTCAGCGGGCCGGACACCGTCTGGGCCGGGAGGAACTCGCCCTCGACGACCCGTCCGGCCGCCGCCAGCCCGCGCAGCGTCTCGGCCACCACCGCCGTGCCGAGCCCGAAGCGCGCCGCGACGTCGCCCAGCCGGAACGGCCCGTGCGTGCGCGCGTAGCGGGAGACCAGGTCGCCGAGCGGGTCGCCGACCGGTTCGAGGAACGCCTCCGGGACGCCCACCGGCAGCGGCGCCCCGAGGGCGTCGCGGAGCCGGCCGGCGTCCTCGATCGCCGTCCAGCGCTCCTGCCCGCCGACCCGCACCCTGATCACCCGCCGGGCCGACTCGAGCTCGGCCGCCCAGGCCCCGGCGCTCGGCGCCGCGGCCGGTTCGAGCCGGTCCGCGATCTCGGCGGTGGTGAGCGGGCCGAGGCCGCGCAGCAGGTCGGCGACCCCCTCCGGATCGCGGGCCCGCCGGTCGTCGGCGAGGCGCTGCAACTCGCGCTCGGTGTCGGTGACGACCTCGGGGTCGAGCAGCTCGCGCAGGTCGGCCTGGCCCAGCAGCTCGGCCAGCAGCGCCGAGTCGAGCGCGAGCGCCTGCGCCCGCCGCTCGGCGAGCGGGGAGTCGCCCTCGTACATGAACGCGCCGACGTAGTGGAACAGCAGCGACCGCGCATAGGGAGACGGCTCGTTGGTCTCGACCTCGACGAGGCGGACCTTGCGGCCCGACACCTCGCGCATCAGGTGCACCAGGCCCGGCACGTCGAAGACGTCCTGGAGGCACTCGCGCATCGTCTCCAGCACGATCGGGAACGAGGGGTACTTGCTCGCCACGGCCAGCAGTTGCGCGGCGCGCTGCCGCTGCTGCCACAGCGGCATCCGCTTGTCGGGGCGGCGGCGCGGCAGCAGCAGCGACCGCGCCGCGCACTCGCGGAACCGGGCCGCGAACAGCGCCGACCCGCCCAGCTCGTCGACGACGATGCGCTCGATGTCGTCGGCGTCGAAGACCGCCAGGTCGAGGCCCGGCGGCTCGTCCATGTCGGGGATGCGGATCACGATGCCGTCGTCGGCGTGCATGGCCTGCGCGTCGACGCCGTAGCGCTCGCGGAGCCGCCCCGCGATGGCCAGCGCCCAGGGCGCGTGCACCCGCGCGCCGAGCGGCGAGTGCACCACCATGCGCCAGTCGCCCAGCTCGTCGCGGAACCGCTCGACGACCATGGTGCGGTCGTCGGGGACGTGCCCGGTCGCCTCCCGCTGCTCGGTCAGGTAGGACACCAGGTTGGCGGCGGCCCAGTCGTCCAGGCCCGCGGCGGCGACCCGCTCGCGCGCCGCGCCCTCGGGCAGCGCGGCCAGCGCGCGGGAGAACGCGCCCAGCGCGCGCCCCAGCTCGGCGGGACGGCCGAGCTGGTCGCCGTGCCAGAACGGCAGCTTGCCGGGCTGCCCCGGCGCGGGCGAGACCAGCACCCGGTCGGGCGTGATGTCCTCGATCCGCCACGAGCTCGCGCCCAGCACGAACACGTCGCCCACGCGGGACTCGTAGACCATCTCCTCGTCGAGCTCGCCCACCCGGGACGACTTCTCGCCCACGAGGAACACGCCGAACAGGCCGCGGTCGGGAATGGTGCCGCCGCTGGTGACGGCCAGCCGCTGCGCGCCGGGCCGCTCGGCCAGGACGCCGGTGACGCGGTCCCACACCAGGCGCGGGCGCAGCTCGCCGAACTCGTCGCTCGGGTAGCGGCCCGCGAGCATGTCGAGGGTGGCCTCCAGCGCCGAACGGGGCAGCGTGGCGTAGGGGGCGGCCCGCTTGACCAGCGTGTCGAGGTCGTCGACCGTCCAGTCGTCCATCGAGACCATCGCGACGATCTGCTGGGCGAGGACGTCGAGCGGGTTGCGCGGGTAGCGCAGCTCCTCGATCTCGCCGCCGCGCATCCGCTCGGCGACCACCGCCGTCTGCACCAGGTCGCCGCGGTACTTGGGGAAGATGACGCCCTTGGAGACGGCGCCGACCTGGTGGCCCGCCCGCCCGACCCGCTGCAACCCGCTGGCCACCGACGGCGGCGACTCGACCTGCACGACCAGGTCGACCGCGCCCATGTCGATGCCGAGTTCGAGGCTGGACGTGGCGACCACGGCGGGGAGGCGACCCTCCTTGAGGGCGTTCTCGATGCCGGCCCGCTCCTCCTTGGACACCGACCCGTGGTGGGCGCGCGCGATCTCCAGCGGAGCCCCCCTGTCCGCGCCCGCCTGGGCCATGGTCGCGGCCGGGGAATGGTCTTCGGGCAGCGCCTCGCCGTGGGCGCGCTCGTACGCCAGCTCGTTGAGGCGCCCGCACAGGCGTTCGGCGAGACGCCGCGAGTTGGCGAACACCAGCGTCGACCGGTGCGCGCCGATCAGGTCGAGCAGCCGGTCCTCCACATGCGGCCAGATGCTGCGCTGACGCGGATCGGCGGCGCCGGAGCCGTCGGTGAACTGCGCGACCTCGCCCATGTCCTCGACCGGGACGACGATGTCGAGGTCGAAGACCTTGTCGGACGGCGGCTGCACCACCGCGGCCGGGCGGGCCCCGCCGAGGAACGCGGCCACCTCGGCGGCCGGGCGGACGGTCGCCGACAGCCCGATCCGCTGGGCCGGACGGTCGAGCAGCGCGTCGAGCCGTTCGAGGGACAGCGCCAGGTGCGCGCCGCGCTTGGTGCCCGCCACCGCGTGCACCTCGTCGATGATCACGGTCTCGACGCCGCGCAGCGACTCGCGGGCCCGCGAGGTGAGGATCAGGAACAGCGACTCGGGCGTGGTGATCAGGATGTCGGGCGGCCGGAGGGCCAGCCGGCGCCGCTCGTCCGCCGGGGTGTCGCCGGACCGCATGCCGACCCGGATGTCGGGCTCGGCCAGCCCGAGTCGCCGCGCGGCCTGCCTGATCCCGGTGAGCGGGGCGCGCAGGTTGCGCTCGACGTCGACGGCGAGGGCCTTCAGCGGCGAGACGTACAGGACGCGGCAGCGCCGCTTGGGATCGGGCCCGGTCGGTGCGGCGGCCCCCGCGCCGGACTTCGGGGCGGGCCGCGCGGTCGGCTGCGGGGCGGGTCGCGGGGCGGCGGTCAGCCGGTCGAGGGACCACAGGAACGCGGCCAGGGTCTTGCCGGACCCGGTCGGCGCCACGACGAGGGTGTCGTCGCCCGCCGAGATCGACCTCCACGCGCCGGCCTGTGCGGCGGTGGGCGCGGCGAACGCCCCCGCGAACCAGGCACGGGTCGCGGGGGAGAAGCGTTCGAGCACGTCAGCGGTCACGTCACCATCCTGCCTCGCGGGTCCGACAGAACGTGACGGCGGCCGTCCGGGTGGCCATCGTCATCTTGTAAGCAAGCGCTTGTCCGGGCATGGTGGGGGAGGAGAACACGCCGCGAGGAGCCGTCCCATGCCCTACGTCCTGCTCGCCGTCGGAGCACTGTCCCTGCTCCTCGCCCTGAACGCGCACCGGCCCGTCCGCCGCCTCATGCTGCTGGTGCCGAGCTTCTTCGCAGGGTGGCTGGCCGTCGAGCTGGCCCCGCACCTGCTCGCCGCCGAGATCGCCGCGCTCGGGCTCACGGCCGGGTACGGGGGCCTGCACGGCTGGACGGGCTGGACGGGCCTCGTGCTCGGCGCGGCCGGAGCAGCGGGGACCATCGCGACCATCGCCGCGTCCCGGCGGACCGTGGTGACGCTGCGTGAGAGCGGAGTCCCGCTCGACCTCGATCCGGAGGACGCACCGCGCTTCCCGCTCGCGCCCCAGATCGTCCCGCCGCTGGTCCTCGTGCCCCGGCGCGGCGTCCGGGTGACGCGCAACGTCGTCTTCCACGAGGAGGGACGGCTCCGCCTCAAGCTGGACGTCTACCGGCCCAAGGCGGAAGGCTCCCTGCGGCCGGGGCTGATGCAGATCCACGGCGGCGCGTGGGTCATCGGGGACAAGCGCGAACAGGGGCTCCCGCTCCTCAACCACATGGCCGTGCAGGGCTGGGTGGGCTTCAACGTCAACTACCGGCTCAGCCCGCGCGCGACCTGGCCCGAGCATCTGATCGACCTCAAGCACTTCGTGGCCTGGTACCGCGAGCACGCCGAGGAGTACGGCGCCGATCCGGACTTTCTGTGCGTGACGGGCGGTTCGGCGGGCGGCCATCTGGCCGCGCTGGTGGCGCTCAGCGCCAACGAGCCGCGCTTCCAGCCCGGTTTCGAGGACGCCGACACGCGCGTGCGCGGGGCCGTGCCGTTCTACGGGGTGTACGACCTGGTGGAGCCGGGGCCCTGGCCGGTGCCGATGGGGGCGACGCCGCTGATGGAGCGGATGGTGGTGAAGCGGTCCTTCCATGAGGAGCCCGAGGTGTTCGCCGACGCGTCCCCCGTCACGTACCTGCGCGAGGACGCGCCGCCGTTCTTCGTCATCCACGGCAGCCGCGACTCGCTGATCCCGGTGGCGGAGGCGCGGCGGTTCGTCCACAAGCTGCGCGAGACCTCGTCCTCGCCGGTCGTGTACGCGGAGATGAAGGGCGGGCAGCACGCCTTCGACGTCTTCCCGTCCTACCGGACCGCGCGCGTGGTGGAGGGCGTCGAGCGCTACCTGACGGGCCTGCACCGGCAGTACCGGGAGGGCGCCCGCCCGTCCGTCCCGGACGAGGTGACCGACGCTCTCGGATAGCGTGTCCGGGTGCGGCTCACACAGTTCTGGGAACGGATGAATCAGCAGTTCGGCGAGGGCTATGCCGAGAGCGTGGCCAAGGACTACGTCCTGGCCGAGCTCGGTGGCCGCACCGTTGAACGGGCCCTGGCCGACGGCGAGTCCGTCAAGCGGGTCTGGAGAGCGGTCGCCGCCACCTTCGACGTCCCCCAGAGCCTGCGCTGACCGAGGCCCGTCAGCTCGTGCTCCTCAGGAACGGGCACCGGGGACGGAGGGCGGGCCAGGGGTTCAGACGGGTATGCGGTGCGGGACGAACGACGAGGTGTCGTCGGTGATGAGCCCGGACGTCTCGCGGATGCCGAGCCCGGCCGACTCGTCGTCGACCACCCACGCGCCGAGCACCGGGTGCTCGCCGTCGAAGTCCGGCAGCGCGCAGAACTCCTGGAAGACGAAGCCCTCCGCGCCGTAGTCGCCCTGCGTGCGCTGCTCGCTGCCGTCGGGCGTGACGATGCGCATGCTCGCCCCCTCCCGGCCGAGCAGGGGTTTTTGCACGTACGAGGTGAGGTCGGAGGGGGTGTTCAGGTAGGTGGGCAGCAGGTTGGGGTGTCCGGGGAACAGTTCCCAGAGCAGCACCAGCAGCGCCTTGTTGGAGAGCACCATCTTCCAGATCGGCTCGATCCAGGTGGTGGGCGCGGCCGGGATGCTCCGGCCGAACGGCTCGGAGACGATCCACTCCCAGGGGTAGAGCTTGCAGAGCGTGCGGATCTCGTCGTCGTGGAGGTCGACGAACCGCTCGCGCTCCGGGTGCCACCCGATGTCCTCCATGGCGATCGCGATGCCGGACAGCCCCGCCTCCCTGGCGGTCTGCTGCATGTAGGCGATCGTCATGACCTCCTCGCCGGTCTCGTCCCCGTTGGTCCAGGCGAAGTGGGCCGGACCGTCATCGGGCAGCCCGGACCCGATCTCCTTCCAGCGCGCCACCAGGCGTTCGTGGATGGAGTTCCACTGGTCGTCGCCGGGGAAGGCGTCCTGCAACCAGAACCACTGCACGACGGCGCTCTCGACCAGGGCCGTCGGGGTATCGGCGTTGTACTCCAGCAGCTTGGCCGGCCCGTCTCCGCCGTAGCGTAGGTCGAACCGCCCGTACAGGTGCGGATCGCGGCGGCGCCATGACTCCTCGATCAGCGGGGCGACCCAGTCGGGGATGCCCAGCACGTTGTACCGACCGGTGGTGACGACGTGCTCCACCACCTGGAGGCACATCTCGTGAAGCTCCTCCACGACCGCCTCTAGGGCCAGCACCTCGTCCATCTCGAAGACGTAGTGCACCGACTCGTCCCAGTAGGGACGGGGCAGATGTTCGGGGTGCGCGGTCCGGTGGAAGGCCAGCCCGTGCGCTTCGACCTTCTCGGCCCAGTCTTCCCTGGGCTCGGAACGGGTTCGCCTCATGTCGGCTCAGCTCCCGCTCTTGCCGCCGCCGCCGAACCCGCCGCGGCTCAGGGTCCGGCCGCTGCTCGACTTGACCTTGCCCTTGCTGGGCCCGTACGCGCTGCCGCCGGAGACGTAGCCGTTGGAGGAGCGCTTCCCGCCGTAGTACCAGTAGTAGCGGCCGTACGAGACGGTGCCCCGGTCGATGTCGCTGGTGTTGCAGAAACTGTCGGGGACCGTCTTGTGGCCGCCCGCGGTCTTGCCCACGGCGGGAGCGTCACGGTCCACGCAGTACGCGGTGGTCGACTTGGAACCGCAGGCGACCAGGGTCACGGACAGCGCGCTCACCATCCCGACTTTGACGGCGCGCGAGCTGAGCCGGCGAGTGGGCTCCTGTGGGGGCAAGGGGAACACGTCCTTCGAAACGAGACGACGGGTGTCAGGAGGTTCCGGACAGCGGGGTCGGATGCCTCACCGAAAAAGGAATCCGGCGTCACGGAGCCATAGCCTAGGGGCGGTGGATCATGAGACGGAAGCGATGTCGCGCCGGTTCCGTCACATCACGGACACGCTGCGCGAGGGCGTGCGAGTGCCGCATCCTGTTGGACGAGGAAAATGTGCGTCCAGGTTCTGGGGACTTGCGGATTTCTAGTCCGGCACCGGCAGGTGCGCGTACAGGTCCATCGGGTCGACCGTCGCAGGCAGGTCGCTGACCTGGCCGTCCCCGACCTCGACCACGCGCCACTCGCCGTCGGTGCGGCAGGCGAGATCGGTGGTGATGAAGCGGCAGCCGAGCGCCCGCACGGCCGGGGCCACGGAGGCCAGCTCGGGCTCGGGCTCCAGGCCGGGGCTGTCTGGATGCGGTCCCACCAGGGCGGGCTCCCCGTCCACCCACCACACGCGCGCCTCGCCCTCGCCGTCGTAGGGCTCGTACTCCCGCACCACCAGCCCGCCCGCGAGGAACCCGTCCTGCAACGCGATCATCTTCGCCGCGACCGAGCGGAGTTCCGAGAGGTTCTTGACGTCGGGGACGAAGCACGCCTCGTCCCACTCGTGCTTGCGCGACTTGACGTAGTCCTTCACGACGCCGGGCCCGCTACGCAGCGGGCGGACCAGCTCGGCCAGGTCGCCGGGGTCCTGGCGGGGGGCCAGCGGACGCCACACGCTCTGCGGGGTCAGCCCGGCGAACGTGTCGTGCCAGCCGGGCAGCTCGTGCGCCCGCCGGTAGTCCTCGGGATGGGTGAGCAGGAGGACGCCGCGCTGCTTGAGCGCCGAGGCGAGCGCCGTGTACTCGCCCCTGGCGAGCATCCAGCCCCGGTACCAGACGGCGCCGAGGTCCTGCGGCACCGCGCGCACCGCCTCCGCCGCGTCGCCGTGCCGCAACGCGTCGTGGTCGATGAGGGCGATCTCGCCGTAGTGGTCCCGCACGGCCGCGGCCTCGCGGGAGAAGTGGGGGTCAACGCGCCGGGGGTGGATCGGATCGACGCAGAAGAGAACGGTCAGCGTCATGAAGGAACCCTCCGTGGACGGCGCCAGCGTACGGGGTTCCGGGGCCCGTGTGCACGGAGATTCCCGGGCAAACAGGTGCGCGACACCATGATCGAACGAATGTTCGGTAGGCTGGGCCCCGCACGCGACGTTGTCCACAGCCGTACCGGGGCCTCGAAACTGTCCCTGGCTCCCCGTAACGTCGCCCTCGACACCGCAAGGCGGCCGAGAGCCGGCACACATCACAGGAAAGACAAGGGGCAACCTCATGGCAGCGAACGACCGGGAGAAGGCTCTCGACACCGCCCTCGCCCAGATCGAGCGGCAGTTCGGCAAGGGCTCGGTCATGCGGATGGGCGACGATGCGCGCGCACCGGTGGAGACGATCCCGACGGGCGCGATCTCCCTCGACATCGCGCTCGGCATCGGCGGCCTGCCCCGCGGCCGGGTCGTGGAGGTCTACGGTCCCGAGGGCTCGGGCAAGACCTCCATCGCCCTGCACTCGGTGGCCAGCGTGCAGAAGAAGGGCGGCATCGCGGCGTTCGTCGACGCCGAGCACGCCCTCGACCCCGAGTACGCCCGCAAGCTGGGCGTCGACATCGACGCGCTGCTGGTCTCCCAGCCCGACACCGGCGAGCAGGCGCTCGAGATCACCGACATGCTGATCCGCTCCGGCGCGGTCGACATCGTGGTCATCGACTCGGTCGCCGCGCTGGTCCCGCGCGCCGAGATCGAGGGTGAGATGGGCGACAGCCACGTCGGCCTCCAGGCCCGGCTGATGTCGCAGGCCCTGCGCAAGCTCACCGGCGCGATCAACCAGACCAAGACCACCGTCATCTTCATCAACCAGCTGCGCGAGAAGATCGGCGTCATGTTCGGCTCGCCCGAGACGACGACCGGCGGCAAGGCGCTGAAGTTCTACGCCTCCGTGCGGCTCGACGTGCGCCGCATCGAGACGCTCAAGGACGGCACCGAGGCGGTCGGCAGCCGCGTCCGCGTCAAGGTCGTCAAGAACAAGATGGCCCCGCCGTTCCGCGTCGCCGACTTCGACCTGCTCTACGGGCAGGGCATCAGCCGCGAGGGCGGTCTGATCGACCTCGGCGTCGAGCACGGCTTCGTCCGCAAGTCCGGCGCCTGGTACACCTGCGACGGCGACCAGCTCGGCCAGGGCAAGGAGAACGCCCGCAACTTCCTCAAGTCCAACCCCGACATGGCCGACGGCATCGAGAAGCGCATCAAGGAGAAGCTGGGCATCGGCCCCAAGGTCGACAAGGAGGCCGCCGAGACCGCCGCGCCGGGCGCGCCCGCCGCCGGGGCCGCCGCGTCCGCCCCGGCCGCGGGCAAGACGCCCGCTGCGAGCACGGCCAAGAAGGGCGCCAAGGCCGCCAAGCCCGGTGACTCCTGACGGTCAATCCGCCGATCCGGGTGACTCTTGACGGAAGTGTGGGCGATGATCTCGTATGTAGGGCGGCGGCGCCTCACCCCGCACCGGTCCGCCGGTGCGGGGGCCTTCCCCAATGGCGCCGCCGCTCCTGAGAGCCCCGCCCGCTCCTCCGTCCCCGCCTCAGTCGTTCGGGCGGCCAGGGGGGCTCGCGGGGCCGTGCCGGCACGGGGAAGCGCGGCATGAACCGCCGTCCTCGAGCGGTCGATCCGCCCGCCAACCCCGAGTCGGCGGCCCGTGAGACCTGCCTGCGCCTGCTGGCCCTGGCTCCGCGCACCCGCGCCCAGCTCGCCGAGGCACTGAGCCGCAAGGCCGTCCCCGACGACGTCGCCGACAAGGTGCTCGGGCGCTTCACCGACGTCGGTCTCATCGACGACGTCGCGTTCGCCCAGGCGTGGGTGCAGTCCCGGCACAACGGCCGCGGGCTCGCCAAGCGCGCCCTGGCCAACGAGCTGCGCCACCGCGGTGTCGCCGCCGAAACCGTCGCCGACGCGGTGGAGGCGCTGGATCCCGAGCAGGAGGAGCGCACCGCCCGCGCGCTCGTCGACCGCAAGCTCGCCGCGACCCGCGGCGTCGAACCGGCCAAGCGGATGCGGCGCCTGGTCGGCATGCTCGCCCGCAAGGGCTACCCGCACGGCGTGGCCTACCGGGTGGTCAAGGAGGCCCTCGCGGACGAGGGCACCGACCCCGGCGACCTCCCCGGCCTCCCCGAGCCGGAATAACATCCCCGCCGGACACGGCCGATATCCGGCGGATCCGAGAACCGGGATCGAGGCTGGGACCGGATCCGTGTTCGGTGTTTTGGAGCCGTGCCCCGGTCCGGGTTTCGGGCGGCTGGCGGCGAGGTTTGGGCGAGACGGGCGACACGCCGACGAAATGGCGATTTCGCCTGACCTGGCCTGACCATCGCCCTGACTGGACGGGGCGGCCGACCGGGCAGGTGAGGGGGGACGGCGCGGCGTCGGGGCGGCGGTAAGCAAGCCCTCACGGGAGCGTTCGGTTAGTCCGGAATGCCCGTGGTTTGCTTGCTCATTACCTCTGTGCCGCTTACCGTTACGGCAGTGAGGAATTACTCCGCGCACTGCGGATTGCGATACTGACCGAGTCCGTTCGAGCAGTTGAGAGGCATAGAGGACACGACCCTGGCCGATATCGGCCGAGTCACCGGGTTGCGGATCGCGGCGGCCCGGCGATGCCGTGTACCCGGTCGTCCGCCGGGGTGCGGGTAATCCTCGCGAGGCAGGGCCCCAGCCCGGGGGTCCGCAAGGCGAGGAAGGGATCTGCCTCATGGCGAGCGTCCTGGTGGGTGCAGCGCTGCTGGTGACCCTGGTCGCTCTCGTCATCGTCACCGTGGTCCTGCGCAGGCACGGCGCGCAGGAGGCGGCCGCCGCCGAGGCCGCGGCGGCCGAGACCGAGGCCCGCGGCGTCCTGGAGAGCGCCGAACGGCGGGCCCAGGAGATCGCGGACACCACCCGCGCCGAGCTGGAGGCCGAGGGCAGGACCCTCCGCGAGGAGCTGCGGACCCTGCGCGAGGACCTGGAGCGGCGCGAGACCCGGCTCGCCGAGCGCGAGCAGCGCCTCGACGCCGAGGTGCGGCGCGTGGAGGAGTGGTCCGGGCGGCTGGCCGAGTCCGGGCGGGACCTGGAAACGCGCAAGGAGGAGCTCGGCCGCGTCGAGGACGAGCGGCGGCAGGTCCTGGAGGCGACCGCCGGGCTCACCGCCGACCAGGCCAAGCGCGAGCTGGTCTCGGCCATCGAGAACCAGGCCAAGCGCGAGTCGATCCCGCTGACCCGGGAGATCGAGAACGCCGCCCGCGCGGAGGGGGAGAAGCGCGCCCGCAAGATCGTCACGCTGGCCATCCAGCGGGTCGCCAGCGAGCAGACCACCGAGTCGGTCGTCTCGGTGCTGCACCTGCCGAGCGACGAGATGAAGGGCCGCATCATCGGCCGTGAGGGCCGCAATATCCGGGCGTTCGAGACGACCACCGGCGTCAACCTGATCATCGACGACACGCCCGAGGCGGTGCTGCTGAGCTGCTTCGACCCGGTGCGCCGGGAGGTGGGCCGGCTGACCCTGGAGAAGCTGGTCCTGGACGGCCGGATCCATCCCCAGCGGATCGAGGAGATCTACGAGCGCAGCCGCAGCGACGTCGAGCAGCTCTGCGTGCGGTCCGGCGAGGACGCGCTGGTCGAGGTCGGCGTCACCGACATGCACCCCGAGCTGATCGCCCTGCTCGGCCGGCTGCGCTACCGCACCTCCTACGGGCAGAACGTGCTGAAGCACCTGGTCGAGTCGGCGCACATCGCCGGGATCATGGCGAGCGAGCTGCGGCTGCCGGCCGAGGTGGCCAAGCGGTGCACGCTGCTGCACGACATCGGCAAGGCCCTCACGCACGAGGTCGAGGGCAGCCACGCCCTCATCGGCGCCGAGATCGCGCGGCGGTACGGCGAGGACGAGGACGTCGTGCACGCCATCGAGGCGCACCACAACGAGGTCGAGGTCCGCACGGTCGAGGCGGTGCTCACCCAGGCGGCCGACGCCGTCAGCGGCAGCCGGCCGGGCGCGCGGCGCGAGTCGCTGGAGTCCTACGTCAAGCGCCTGGAGCGGCTGGAGGAGATCGCCCGGGACCGGCACGAGGGCGTGGAGAAGGTCTTCGCCATGCAGGCCGGCCGCGAGATCCGGGTGATGGTCAAGCCCGACTCGGTCGACGACATCCAGGCCCAGGTCATCGCGCGCGACATCGCCAAGCAGGTCGAGGACGAGCTGACCTACCCGGGGCAGATCCGGGTCACCGTGGTCCGCGAGTCGCGGGCCACCGAATTCGCCCGTTAGGGCCGGTCCGGCCAGTGTGATCGTTCACGTTGTGGCGGGAACGGTGAGTCGGTAGCTTCGGGCGGATGCGCAAGTTTCGGATGTGGGGGACGGCCGCCGCGGTGACGTCCGCGGCGGTCGTGACCGCCGGGACGACGCTGGTGCTCGCGGGCGGCCAGGCCCGTGGCCGTACCGTCGTGGACACCTCCGTGAGCACGCGGATCAGCGCGGCGGACGCGGGCGCGGTGCAGCGGTACTGGACGCGGGAGCGGATGGCCGCCGCGACCCCGCTGACCGGCGCCGAACCGGGCCCGGACGCCCCCGGTAGCCGGGCCGGGGGCCCGTCCGGGCGGGCGCCTGGAGCGGTCAGGGCGCAGGCGGTGCCGACCGCCACGGCGTTCGCCGGCATCCCGACGCTCGGCGCGCTGTTCTTCAACAACGGCACCGGCGACCATTACTGCACCGCGAGTGTGGTGAACAGCTTCTCCAAGAAACTGCTGATCACCGCCGCGCACTGCATCCACGGGGGCAAGGGCGGCGCGTACAGCACCAAGGTGGCGTTCGTCCCCAGGTACGACCAGGGCAAGCGGCCGTACGGCACCTGGGCGGCCGGCATGATGCTGGTCGACCAGCGCTGGCAGGCGACCGGCGACGCCGACCTCGACTTCGGCTACATCGCGCTCAACCCGCTCAACGGCAAGCTGGTCCAGGACGTGGTCGGCTACAACAAGCTCGCCGCGAACCAGGGCGTCGGCAAGTGGGTGAACGTGACCGGCTACCCGCGGATCACCTACGACAAGCGGGACCGGCCGATCTACTGCCGGGTCCAGACCGCCCGCCAGTCCGCGTACCAGATCCGGATGGACTGCGGCGGCTTCTACGGCGGCACCAGCGGAAGCCCCTGGCTGCTGAACTACAGCACCACGACCCACACCGGCGTCATCAACGGGGTCATCGGCGGCTACCAGGGCGGGGGGACCACCCACTCCCGCTCGTACTCTCCGTACTTCGACGACGACGCCTACAACCTGCGCACCGCCGCCGACAAGCGCGCCTGACCGGCCCCCGAGGCCGGACGACCGCCCTGCCCGCCTCCGCCGCCCCGGATGCCGCGCGGGGCCGGTCGGCCCCGCGCCGAACCCCCGCACCGGTCGGCCTCGCGGGTCGTCGCCGGTCGCGGCCGGGACGTTTTGTGATCAAGGAATCGCCCGGCGGCGATTCCTTGATCACTGGGTCAGCCGGTGGTCAGCTCGACGGGGTCGACGTCGCGCGGCTCGAAGCCGAGGGTCTGGCCGTAGAAGGCGAGCTCGGCCTCCAGGGTCGCCACGACCGTCTCGGCCCGGCGGAACCCGTGGGACTCGCCCTCGAACGTCAGGTAGGCGTGCGGCATCTTCTTGGCGGCCAGCGCCGCCGCGAACCGCTCGGACTGCTCGGGCGGGACCACCGGGTCGTCCATGCCTTGCAGGAGCAGCACCGGGCACGCCGTGCGGTCGGCGTGGTTGAGCGGGGACCGCTCCTCGTAGGCGCGCTCGAAGCCGGGCAGCGGGCCGATCAGGCCGAACAGGTAGTGCGACTCGAAGTCGTGCGTCGCCTCGGCGAAGCTCTGCAGGTCGCTGATGCCGAAGTAGGACGTGGCCGCCTTGAACAGGTCGGTCTGGGTGGCGGCGGCGAGGGTCGTCCAGCCGCCGGCGCTGCCGCCCCGGATCGCCAGCCGGGCGGGGTCGGCGACGCCGCCCTCCACCAGGGCCTTGGCGGCGGCGATGACGTCCTCGACGTCGACCACGCCCCACTGGCGGCGCAGCCGTTCCCGGTAGGCGCGGCCGTATCCGCTCGACCCGCCGTAGTTGACGTCGACGACGCCGATGCCGCGGCTGGTGAAGTAGGCGCGCTCGAGGTTGAGGACGGTGGAGACGCGGCCGTTGGGTCCGCCGTGCACGAACACCACGTACGGCGGAAGCTCGCCCTCAGGGGCGCTCGCCTCCGGATTGGTGGGCGGGAACACGTAGGCGTGCACGGGTCGTCCGAACGGCCCTTCGAGCCGTTCGGCGCGCGGTCTGGACAGGTAGGCGACGTCGGGCAGCTCGGGAAGCTCGCGGCGCAGCCCCTCGACCCGGCCGGTGGTGGTGTCGATCCGGACCACCGAGGGCGGGACGTCCGGGCCGCCGCCGATGCCGACGATCGTCGAGCCGTCGGCCGACAGCTGCGGCAGCCAGTGCTCGTAGGGGACCTCCAGGTCGGTGAGGTCGAGCGTCTCGGGATCGTAGATCCCCAGGCGCAGGTTGCCCTCACCGTGCAGCACGGCCAGCCGTCCGTCGCCGAGCAGCGCGTACGGCATGCCGCCCAGGGTCCAGAGCGGCTCGGCGAACTCCTCCTCGGCGGGGTAGAGCGCCTGGGGGGACTCGCCGTGCAGGCCGACCTGGTAGATGTTCCACCAGCCGGGCCAGTCGGACACCACGTACAGGGTCGTGTCGTCACGCCACACCGGCGCCAGCACCGATTCGGTGAGCCCGCCCTTGACGGTGCGGGGCGCGACGGTCGCGCCGTCCTCAAGCGCGGCGACGCGCAGCTCGGTTCCGTCCCATGGCATCCGCGGGTGGTTCCACTGGATCCAGGCCAGGTGCCCGCCGCCGGGGGACGGGACGGGGCTCGCGTAGAAGTGCGCGCCGGTGACCAGCTCCCGGATGGCCGCGGCGTCGTCGGCGGCGCTGGCGTCCAGCGGAACGGCGACGATGGCCCGCCGGATCCCGTCGGTGGCGGCGGACGGTTCCCCGTCGGCGTCCGGCGGCGCGGCGATATGGCCCTCGCAGACGCACCAGATCTCAGTGCCGTCAGGGGAGAGCACGTAGTCGGCGTAGCGCAGGCCGGCCGGAACGGCGGGCTCGGGCGTCAGCGGCTGCGGCTTGGGATCGCCCTCGTCGAGGCGGTACAGCCGCTGGTCCTCGTAGTTGGAGAAAACGATGGTGCGCCCCTCGGCGGTGGCGACCGGCAGGTATGACCGCCCGCCGTACTCGTGCACGCGGGTCCGCACGTCCCAAGGGGCCGGGAGCAACTCGGTCCGATGGCCGCCCTGGAGGTGGATGACCGTTGTTCGACCGCCTTCCTCGGGACGGGTCTCCTGCCACCAGACGTCCGAGCCCGCAACGGTCGGAAAGCTGAGGCGCAGCCGGGCGCGGGCGACGTCGGCGGCGGAGATGGGAGAAGGCCAGGAGCCGTAGGGAAGGGTCGCACGAGCGGTCATAACAGGAATCGTCCCGCATACGGGGATCGGTTGGGGCCATGACGGGGCAGTTGAACTCGGAAAGATACAAGCCGCTCACCTGGATCCGGTCAGGTCCGGACGGCCGGAACGACCCCGGCGGCGTCCCCCGTGGCGTCCCCCGTGGCGCCCCGAACCGCGTCCGCCGCGGGCGTGTCCCGTCCAGTGGTCCGGCCTCCGCGCCGTCGCCGCCCGCACCCGCTCCTCGACCCGCGCGGCGGCGTCACGACCGCGCTCCTGGTCGAACAGGCCCTTGACTCATACCGTGCCGCCTCGTCGCCCAGGTCGTCTCAACGGCCGCCTCAGCGATGTCCAGAAGGGTCTGGACGGCGGGGTGCCGCCTTCGTCGCGTCCACCGGAACCGCTGAGGGCGCCGCCGGGAATCCGGCGGCGCCCTCAGCAGTGAACGGTCAGGTGAACGGTCAGATGATGCCCCCGGTGTCCCCGGTGGTCTGCCCGGTCACCGCCATGCCGGGGGGCGGTGGAGCCCCGGCCCCGGCGCCCATCGTCTTGGCCTGCGTCTTGCGGCTGCGCCGGCTGCGCGCCTCCAGCCAGGTCGCCACGCGGCTCAGCGACATGTTGATCGCGATGTAGATCACGCCGACGACGACGCCCGCCTGGATCAGGTTGTTGTTGAAGTTCGGCGGGACGTTCTTGAAGCCGGCCTGGAGCAGTTCGCCGTAGGAGATGATGAAGCCGAGCGCGGTGTCCTTGAGTAGCACGACGAGCTGGCTGACGATCGCCGGCATCATCACCGTGACGGCCTGCGGCAGAAGCACCAGGCGCATCACGCCGTTCTTGCGGAGTCCGATGGAGTACGCGGCCTCGCTCTGCCCCCTCGGGATCGAGTTGACGCCCGCGCGCACCACCTCGGCCAGCACCGAGCCGTTGTACATCACCAGCCCGAACACCACCGCGGCGAACGCGGGCACGGTGACCACCCCGGCGTTGATCTCGACACCGAAGATCGAGAACACGTTGTCGACCAGGATGCGCTGGAAGGTCCCGAAGGGCGACTCGGCGATGACCGGGCTGACCTTGTTCGGCACGAAGAAGACCAGGAAGATCAGGATCAGCAGCGGGATGGCCCGGAAGAACTCGACCACGATCCCGGCCGGGACGCGCACCCAGCGGTGATCCGACAGCCGGGCCAGGCCGAAGACGATGCCGAACGCGATCGCCAGTACCGAGGCCACCAGCGCGGCCTTCAGCGTGTTCCACAGGCCGGGCAGGATCAGGTGCTGCCAGACGTCCTTCTTGAGGAACGGGTTCCAGAGCTTGGCCTCGAACTGCCCCTTGTCGTTGAACCGCCACGCGAGCAGCACGGTCACCGCGAGGAGCAGCACCGCCGAGATCGCGGTGAGCAGGCGGTGCCGGGCCCGCGCCCGCGGGCCGGGCGCGTCGAACAGTACGGTCGCTTCCTGGCTCATCGCGCCACCGCCATTCGCTTGGCCAGCCATCCGAAGAAGAACCCGGTCGGCAGAGTGAGGATCATGAATCCGACCGCGACGCCGATGAACAGCGGGATCGCCCCGCTGGTGAACGACGGGTCGTCCAGCAGGGTCTTCATGATCAGGGCGATCTCGGCGTAGCTGGCCGCGGCGGCCACCGTGGTGTTCTTGATCATCGCGATGAAGATGCTGCCGAGCGGCGCGATGACCGCGCGGAACGCCTGCGGGAGGATGATCATGCGGAGCGACTGGACGAAGGTCAGCCCGATCGAGCGGGCCGCCTCGGCCTGGCCGAGCGGCACGGTGTTGATGCCCGACCGCAGCGCCTCACAGACGAACGCCCCGGTGTAGGCCGACAGCCCGAGGACCGCCCACCAGTAGTAGCTCGTCGCCGAGACGTTGGAGAACTTCAGGCTCAGGATGTCGTTCAGCCCGAGGCTGCACATCAGCAGGATCAGGGTGAGCGGGGTGTTGCGCAGGATGTTGACGTAGACCGTGCCCACGTTGCGCAGCACCGGGATCGGCGCGACCCGGAAGCCGACCAGGACGATACCGATGATCAGCGAGAGCACGGCCGCCGCGGCCGACAGCCGCACGGTCGCCCAGAACCCCTCGAGGATCTGGTCGAAGTTGTCGAAGAACGGGCCGAAGTTGAATAGGTCATCCATGGCGTTCCAGCGGGTCGGGGCCATGCCGACGGTCCCCGGGGGCACGAGGCCCCCGGGAGTGCGCCGGCGCGACGGGCGGCCACCGCCTGACCCCGCACGAAGGGATCAGCCGGACCGCGGCGGAGCGAGGATCGCCTGATCCCCGGCGGGATCCGCGGCCCGATCGTCCAGGGGACGCCCCCTGGACGATCGGGTCAGGCGCAGCCCTCGAACTTGGGGACGGTCGTGGTGGGCTTCAACCCGGTACCGCCGAAGTGCTGCTCCAGCATCTTGGCGGCGGAGCCGTCGCTGTACATCTTGGTGATCGCCTTGTTGACGGCCTCGCAGGTCTCGGTGTCGCCCAGCTTGATCCCGACGCCGTACTTCTCGTCGGTGAAGGGGTTGTTGATGACCTTGAAGGCGCCCTTCTGCTGGTTGGCGAAGCCGGCCAGGATCAGGTCGTCGGTGCTGACCGCGTCGAGCGCGCCGGCCTTGAGCTTGGCGGCGCACTCGGAGTAGCTGGAGGCGTCGACGAGCGTGACGCCCTTGATGGCGAGCTGGCCGTCCGGCGGACCCTCGGTGACGCGGCGGAAGGAGTTGGAACCGGCGGCGCGGCAGAGCTTCTTGCCCTTGAGGTCCTCGGCCTTTTTGATCTTGGTGTCGTCGGCCCGGACCATCGTGTCCTGGTGCGCGATGTAGTACGGGCCGCCGAAGCCGACCTGCTTCTTGCGCGCGTCGGTGATGGAGTACGTGGCGATGACCAGGTCGACCTGCCCGCCGCCGAGGAACGACTCGCGGTTGGCGGAGGTCGTCTCCTTGAAGGTGATGCCGCTCTCGGGCACGCCCAGGTCCTTGGCGATGTACCGGGCGGTGTCGACGTCGAAGCCCTCGAAGGTGCCGTCGGGCTTCTTCAGGCCGAGCGAGGGCTGGTCGAACTTGATGCCGATGGTGAGCTTCTTGTCGTCCTTGGCCTTCTGGACGACGCTCTTGGCGTTGGTCTTCTCCGCATCGCTGCCACAGGCGGTCAGCGCCAGCGACAGCGCGACCGCCGCGCCGATCGCGGCGGTGTATCGACGTGCTCGCATGCTCTCGTCTACCTCTGCTTTCGTGCCGGAGCCCCGACGGCTCAGTGCGTGAGGATCTTGGAAAGGAAGTCCTTGGCGCGGTCGGTTCGCGCGTTGGTGAAGAACTCCTCGGGGGTGTTCTCCTCGACGACCTGGCCGTCGGCCATGAACACGACCTTCTGCGCGGCCTTGCGCGCGAAGCCCATCTCATGGGTGACCACGACCATGGTCATGCCGTCCCGGGCCAGCCCGGTCATGACGTCCAGCACTTCGTTGATCATCTCTGGGTCGAGCGCCGAGGTGGGCTCGTCGAAGAGCATGACCTTGGGCCGCATCGCGAGCGAGCGGGCGATCGCGGCGCGTTGCTGCTGCCCGCCGGAGAGCTGGGCGGGGTACTTCTGCGCCTGGTTGGCGATCCCGACCCGGTCGAGCAGCTCCATGGCGTGCTTCTCCGACTCGGCCCGGCCCTGCTTGCGGACCTTGATCGGGCCGAGCGTGACGTTCTCGAGGATCGTCTTGTGCGCGAACAGGTTGAACGACTGGAACACCATGCCCACGTCGGCGCGGAGCCTGGCCAGGTCCCTGCCCTCCTTGGGCAGTTCCTTGCCGTCCACCAGGATCGTGCCGGCGTCGATCGGCTCCAGCCGGTTGATCGACCGGCACAGCGTCGACTTGCCGCCGCCGGACGGGCCGATCACCACGACGACCTCGCCGCGGTCCACCGTGAGGTTGATGTCCTTGAGAACATGCAGTTCGCCGAAGTGCTTGTTGACGTTCTCGACCACAACGAGGGGCCCGCCGCCCGGGTCGTCCTCCTGGGGCCCGCCGCCGCCCTTGGTGAGCTTGGGCCCGCCTTCGCTGTCCGTCATGGGCCCGGACTTTACGTCATTCGTATAGCCGGGCAACCCTCCGTGTGGTACCGATACGATCACGAATCCCCACGTCGGCGGGCGGGTCCGCGGCAGGGCGGACGGCGGGTGCGGAGGCCCGTTCCCGGTGCGGCGGCGGACCGGCCGCGAGCCCCCTAGCCAGGGCGATCTGATCGCGCACGGGGGACCTGTCCCGACGCGTACCCTTGGTGATTGTCATGAGTGCGCCTACAGAGACCGGCCCCCGCACGTACGAGATTCGTACCTACGGGTGCCAGATGAACGTCCACGATTCCGAGCGCCTGTCGGGCCTGTTGGAGTCGGCCGGGTATATCCGCGCGGGCGACGCCGAGCCCGATGTGGTGGTGTTCAACACCTGCGCCGTACGGGAGAACGCCGACAACAAGCTTTACGGCAACCTCGGCCACCTGCGCCCGGTCAAGGACGGCCACCCGGGGATGCAGATCGCGGTGGGCGGCTGCCTCGCCCAGAAGGACCGCGACACGATCGTCGAGCGGGCGCCATGGGTGGACGTGGTCTTCGGGACCCACAACATCGGCTCCCTGCCCGTCCTGCTGGAGCGCTCGCGCGTCCAGCAGGAGGCGCAGGTCGAGATCGAAGAGTCCCTGGTGACCTTCCCCTCCACGCTGCCGACGCGCCGCGAGTCGCCCTACGCGGCGTGGGTGTCGATCTCGGTGGGCTGCAACAACACCTGCACGTTCTGCATCGTCCCCGCGCTGCGCGGCAAGGAGCGCGACCGCCGGCCCGGCGAGATCCTCGCCGAGGTCGAGGCGCTGGTCGCCGACGGCGTCCTGGAGATCACGCTCCTCGGCCAGAACGTCAACGCCTACGGGTCGGGCTTCGGGGCCCTGGCCGCGGCGCCGGACGAGGTCCGCGCGATGACCGCGGGCGGCCAGTCGGCGTTCGCCGGGCTGCTGCGCGCCTGCGGCGCGGTCGAGGGGTTGGAGCGGGTCCGGTTCACCTCGCCGCATCCGAAGGACTTCACCGACGACGTGATCGCCGCGATGGCCGAGACGCCGAACGTGACGCCGTCGCTGCACATGCCGCTCCAGTCCGGGGCCGACCCGGTGCTGAAGGCGATGCGCCGCTCGTACCGGCAGGAGCGCTATCTCGGGATCATCGAGAAGGTCCGGGCCGCGATCCCGGACGCGGCGATCACCACCGACATCATCGTGGGCTTCCCCGGCGAGACCGAGGAGGACTTCGAGCAGACCCTGCACGTCGTCCGGGAGGCGCGCTTCTCCAGCGCGTTCACCTTCCAGTACTCCAAGCGCCCCGGCACGCCGGCCGCGACGATGGACGGCCAGGTGCCCAAGGCGGTCGTGCAGGAGCGCTACGAGCGGCTGGTCGCCCTCCAGGAGGAGATCTCCTGGGCGGAGAACAAGAAGCAGCTCGGACGCACCCTGGAGGTCCTGGTCGCCGAGGGGGAGGGGCGTAAGGACGACGCGACCCGGCGGATGTCCGGCCGCGCCCCCGACAACCGCCTGGTCCATTTCAGGGCGCCGGACGAGCCGGTGCGCCCGGGGGACATGGTCACGACGGAGATCACCTACGCCGCGCCCCATCACCTGGTCGCCGACAAGCCCGCGGTGGCGGTCCGCCGCACCCGCGCGGGCGACGCGTGGGAGGCCCGGCAGGGCAGGGCGAAGGAAGCGGGCGTCCCGCTCGGCATGCCGTCCGTCGGCCGGCCCGCCCCGGCGCCGCCGGTGGAGCCGGGCTGCTCCGCCGGCGGCTGAACTCCGGCATGATCGGGACACCCGGTCCGGAGAGGGCCCGGTCCCAGGGAGGCTCTGCGTGCTGATCTCGGCGGCGGTGTGCCCGCACCCGCCCGTCCTCGTGCCCGAAGCCGCCGGGGAGGCCGCGCCCGAGCTCGACGCCATGCGCGCCGCCTGCGACGAGGCGGTCCGGCGGCTGGGCGCCTCGCGTCCGGACGCGGTCGTCGTGGTCGGGGGCGGTCCGGAGACGCGCGCGTACGGTGGCGAGGCGACCGCCACGCTGCGCCCTTACGGGCTTGACCTCGTGTGGGGGAGCGGGCCTGATCTGCCGCTCTCGCTGACGATCGGCCACTGGCTCCTCACCCGTGACGGGACACTCTTCGGCCAGGGAACCTCGGAGGCGCCGCCTGAAGGCGTGCGCTACCAGTCTGTGGCGTTCGACGCGACCCCTGACGAGTGCCTGAGGCTGGGGCGCGAGCTGGCCGGATGCGCTCCGCGCGTCGCACTGCTGGTCATGGGCGACGGGACGGCGTGCCTGTCCGAAAAGGCCCCCGGGTCCCTGGACGAACGTGCGGCCGGGTACGAGGACGCAGTGGCGGAGGCTCTCGGGCGTGCCGACACCGCCGCCCTAGCCGGTCTGGATCCGGAGGTTTCCCGTCAGCTCCAGGTGGCCGGGCGGGCGGCGTGGCAGGTCCTCGCCGGCGCCGCCGCGGGCGCAAACCGGTTCGAAGCCGGGCTCCTCGCGCGCGAGGAGCCGTATGGCGTCGGCTACCTGGTCGCGAGCTGGCGGCGTCCGGAGAGGGGTCAGGAGGTGGGCTGACCGCCACCGGAGCCCGTGGGGCCGGGGCCTCCGTCACCGCCTTGGCCGCCGCGGTTGTTCTTGTCGATGAAGTCCCGGCCCTTCTCCTGGGCCTTGTCGACCTTGTCGGAGTGCTTGCCGCCGGTCTTCTGGTCGAACATGTCCCCGGCCTTGTCCATGCCATGCTTGGCCTTGTCACCGTGCTGGCCGAGCATTTCCTTGACCTTGTCGACGATGGACATATGGTTCCCCCCGATGTCTCATCTGCTCGGCGTCGTCCGGATCCCGTCCGACGCCCGTACATACGATCCCTACCCGTTATGTTGCGAGAATTAAGCCTGTGACCGTTATGGATGTGCCCGATGACGCCCGAACCGCTCCCGCGTCCGAGCCGGTGAGGCGGCCGTGACCGGGCTGACGGCCGGCCCGGCGACCGGGCGTGTGACCGGGCCGGACGTGATCGCCGTGGTCGGCGCGACCGCCGCGGGCAAGTCCGATCTCGCCGTGGAGCTGGCCCTGCGCCTGGGCGGCGAGGCGGTCAACGCCGACTCCATGCAGCTCTACCGCGGCATGGACATCGGCACCGCCAAGCTCGCCGCCGACGAGATGCGCGGCGTCCCGCACCACCTCCTCGACATCTGGGACGTGCGGGAGACCGCGAGCGTCGCCGAGTACCAGCGGCTGGCCGCCGAGGCGGTCGCCGAGATCCGCGGCCGGGGCCGGACGCCCGTCCTGGTCGGCGGATCCGGGCTCTACGTCCGGGCGGCGCTCGACCAGCTGGAGTTCCCCGGCACCGATCCGGCCGTGCGGGCGCGGCTGGAGGACGAGCTGGCCGAGGCCGGTGCAGGCGCCCTGCACGCGCGGCTGCGCGCGCGGGACCCGGCGGCGGCCGACGCGATCCTGCCCGGCAACGGCCGGCGCATCGTCCGGGCCCTGGAGGTGATCGAGATCTCCGGCCGTCCGTTCAGCGCGACGATGCCCGAGTACCGCTACCGGTACGGCGCGGTCGTGCAGATCGGGCTGAGCGTGCCGCGCCCCGAGCTGGACGAGCGGATCGCGCTGCGGGTCGGGCGGATGTGGGACGCGGGCCTGGTCGACGAGGTTCGCGCGCTGGAGGCCGCGGGGCTCCGCGACGGCGTGACGGCCCCCCGCGCCCTCGGCTACGCGCAGGTCCTGCGGTTCCTGGCGGGGGAGTGGACCGAGGAGCGGGCGAAGGAGGAGACGATCAGGGCCACCCGGCGCTTCGCCCGCCGGCAGGAGTCCTGGTTCCGCCGGGATCCGCGCGTGGCCTGGCTTCCCTGCGACGCACCCGGCCTGGCCGATCGCGCGCTGGCCCTGACGCGGTGACCGGCCGGCGCGCAATACGATCGTGACATGCGCTTTGTGAAGGGGCACGGAACCGAGAACGACTTCGTGATCCTGCCCGACCCGGACGGGACACTGGACCTGACGCCGGCCGCCGTGGCGCGGCTGTGCGACCGGCGGGCCGGGATCGGCGCGGACGGGGTGCTGCGCGTCGTCCGGACCGAGGCCGCCGGCGACCCGGCGGTGGAGGCGCTCGCGGGCGGCGCCGAGTGGTTCATGGACTACCGCAACGCCGACGGCGGCATCGCGGAGATGTGCGGCAACGGGACGCGGGTCTTCGCCCGCTACCTCGTCGACGCCGGGCTGGCGATGCCCGGCGAGTGGGACGTGGCCACGCGGGCGGGGCTGCGCCGGGTCACCCTCGACGGGGACGGCGACGTGAGCGTCGACATGGGCCCGCCCGAGGTGCAGGGGCGCGGCGAGGCGTCGCTGTCGGAGACGGCCTTCTCCGGCGTGCGCGTCTCGATGGGCAACCCGCACCTGGCCTGCGTGATCGACGCGCCGGTCGCGGATCTCGACCTGTGCAGGGCGCCGCGCTTCGACGCGGCGGTGTTCCCCGAGGGCGTCAACGTCGAGTTCTTCCGCGTCCTGGGGGACCACCACCTGGAGATGCGGGTGTACGAACGGGGCTCGGGCGAGACCCGTTCGTGCGGCACCGGCATCGTCGCGGCGGCGGTCGCCGCGACCATCGGCCCGGCGGCCGGACCGGACGGCGGACCGCGTGCCGATGGCGGTCCGCTGCCACGGGGCGAGTGGACCGTGGACGTTCCCGGCGGACGGGCGACGGTCACCTTCGACGGGAAGACGAGCCACCTCAAAGGCCCCGCCGTGCTCGTCGCCGAGGGGGAGACCTACCCCGGCTGGCTGTAGCCGCCGTTCCGGTCGGGCCGCCGTGTCGAGTGACCATGCGGAAGGGTCCCGGGTCGAACGGGACAGCTGCCCCTCACTCCCGGGACCGCCCGGCGCATACCTTCTGAAGTGCACACCCTCTGGTGAATGGCCCGCACGGAACTGGGATGGGAGCCCCGGAACCGTACGGTGCCCGGGGGCCGGTGGCGGACCTTCTTGGCGGGGGGCGGTCACCGGCCCTCACACCTGAGAGACGCGGGTTCAGGCGGGCGCCCCGTTGAGCGGCAGCCTGGCGCGGACGAGGGTGCCACCCTCCGGCCCCGGTCCCACGGTGCACGATCCGCCGAGTTCGGCCGCGCGTTCCCGCATGGACGACATGCCGATCCCCGAGCGGACCCCGGCGGGCACCCCCACGCCGTCGTCGCCGACGGTCACGTGCAGGTCCCCGTTGAGATGGAGCCGCACGACGGCCTTCCCCGCCTTCGCGTGGCGGTGCACGTTGGTGAGGGCCTCCTGGACGATGCGGTACGCCGCGACCTCCGCCGCCGCGGGCAGGTCGGCGAGGTCGCCGTCGACCTGCACGTCCACCCGGGGGCCGTCCTCGGTGGCGACCACCCCGCCGAGCGCCTCGATCGCCCCGGCGAGGCCCAGCTCGTCCAGCGCGGGCGGACGCAGCCCGTACACCAGCTCGCGGATGCCGCCGATGGTCTGCCCCATGGTGGTGCGCAGGCGCTCCAGCAGCGCGTCCGCGGCGGCCGGGTCGGTCTGCAACGTGATGCGGGCGGCGTCGACCGTCATCGCGAGGCTGGCCAGGGTGGGGCCGAGACCGTCGTGCAGGTCGCGGCGGAGCCGGCGCCGCTCCTCCTCGCGGGTGCGCAGGATCCGCTCGCGCGACCGCTGGACGTCGGCGGCGAGCCGCGCGGCGTTGGCCAGCTCGGCGAGGTTGCGGGCCAGGATGCCCGACAGTCGGGCGTCGGGGGTGCGGGTGACGCCGAACAGCAGCCGTCCCACCGGCTCGCCGTGCCAGACCAGCGGGACCAGGTGCGGCCCGTCGCCGAGCACGCCGTCCTCGGCGGACGCGGTGCGGCCCTCCCGGTCCAGCACCTCGATCACCACGCCGGTGGCGTGCAGTGCGGCCCGCGCGACCTCGGCGGCGACGGCCAGCGCGGCGGACGGGTCGGCGGCGGTCTGCAGGCGCCGGTTGAGCTTGTCGGCGATCCGGTACGGGTCGCGCTCGCTGTGCAGCAGCCCGTCCACGCCGCTCTGCAAGCGCCGCCGGGTGGGCTCGAACACCGCGCCCGCCCCGACGGCCCCGGCCAGCCCGGCGAGCGGGCCGTCGCCGGGGATCACCAGGCCGGCCGCGCCCGCCAGCGCGAAGTACACGCCGCTGAGCACCGCGATGAGCCCGGCGTAGACGAGGGTCCGGCCGACCACCACGTCGATGTCGTACAGCCGGTACCGGGTGATGGCGATCGCGATGCACACCGGCACCGCGGCGATGGTGATGTTGCGCAGCGGGTCCCCGATCGGGGTGGTCTCGCCGAAGTAGATGATCGCCTGGGCGAGCACGCCGGGGTAGATGACCCAGGCGATCTGCCTGCGCACGTCCGGCGGGGACCGCAGGAACCGGACGAACACCGACAGCAGCCCGAGGGCCAGGGTGCCGAGGATCGTCGCGCTGATTGCGAGCGGGATGTCCTGGAACGGATAGACCGAGACGCCGTTGTGGAACCGGCGCGCCCCGGGATCGACCGTCAGGTGCACGCAGACGATCACCGGCACGGCCAGCGCCACCGCCAGCACCGGCAGGAACCGGCGGGAGACCAGCCGCCCGTCCGGGAAGATCAGCGGCAGGACCAGGGTGAGCGCGAACGTGTCGACCGCCCACAGCCAGGTCCCGAGCCAGGTGAGGAGGCCCGCGCCGGGCCAGCCGCGCAGGTCGAACCAGGGGCCGAGGTTGAGGACCAGCACGTAGACGGCCGCGCTGGAGCCCGCCGCCAGCATCAGCCGGCCGACCCTCAGGCCGGGCCGGTGGCGCAGCAGCAGTGCGGCGACGGGTGACCAGAACACCGCGATCACGATCTCCGGATGCCACCACACCATCCGCCGCCCCGCGGGCAGCCAGAGACCGAGCAGCAGCGAGGCGGCGACGGCCGCGACCGCCGCCAGGGCGACCAGTGAGGATGCCCGGCCCGCCCTGCGCTCGTGCTCCGCCGTCTCCATGAGCTCTCCCCGAATCAAAAGTAATGGAATGTTAAAACGTCCAGGTGGCGGAGACCCAGGGGCACAACCGGATTCGGCCTCTCAAGCTGTCCGAAGTGGGCGGAAGAGACGGGAGTACTAGTGTGCCGTTCCCGGCGCGCCGCGGGCGTTTTCGGGCCTGCGGGAATGGGGGCGCGTCCCGTTCGCTGTCCTGAGGACCCAGGGGCGATCGCCTCAGGACGCAGGGACTCCGGCCCGCCGACACTTGCCCGGGGGCGGAGCGGCGCGCGGCGGGGCGGGACGGGGCGGGGAACGGGCGGATGACGTGGGGCGCGAGGGCCTCGAATCCTCTACAGGGGCGGATTCGGAGCACCGCGGGGCGTCGTGGAGATGGCGGCGGCCCGCCCGGAGCACACCGGGCGGGCCGCCATCGGCTCAGCGCGTGAGCCTGATCGAACAACGAAGCCGTCCGGGCCGGGCCGATCGGGCCGTGGGCCCTGGGGCCGGCCTGCTCGTGGGGCCGGTCAGGTCGCGAGGCTGGTCATGCTTGCGCGGGCGAGGGCCTGGATCCCGCGCCGGAAGTCGTCCGGGTCGACGTCGCCGAGGATGAGCCGCTGGAGCAGGAACCCGGGCAGCAGCCCGAACAGCAGCTTGCCCGCCGCGTCGGCGTCGGTGCCGGCGGGCAGCAGGCCGGCCTCGGTGAGCCGCCGGGCGTAGGCGATCCACGTCCCGCGCAGATTGCGGACGTTCTCCTCGACGTAGTGGCCGAGGCGGGGGTCGTAGAGCGCCAGCGCCCACGCCTGGGGCGCGAGCCGCAACGGGCCGTCCGGCCCGGAGAGCGAGACCATCTTGTCGGTGACCAGCCCGACGACCGTGTCGAGCGTGGGGATGGGGTCGCGGTTCACCAGGTCGGCGAGGAAGGTGTGCAGGTCGCTGATCACGGTCGAGGCGACGGCCTCGATGATCTCGTTCTTGCTCTTGAAGTAGCGGTAGACGGCACCGGCCGACAGGCCGCTCTCGGCGAAGATGTCCTGCATCGAGGTCTCGTGCAGGCCACGGCGGACGAAGCAGGACCGGGCCGCGTCCAGGATCTGCCGGCGGCGGCGCTCCAGGTGCTCTTCGCTGACTCGTGGCATCCGGTCAATATAAAACGAACGTCCGTTCTTGACAACTCGGCAGGCCGGTGGGACTCTGGCCGCAGGTAAAGAGAACGGACATTCGTTTTTTGGAGGCGGTCGTGCGGTCCTCATCCGCCGGGCGCGCCGTGGGCGTGGCCCTCGGCGCCGTGGTCCTACAGCTCCTGATGATCATCGCGTTCGGCTGGCCCGCCGCCAGGGTCGCGCCCCGCGACGTCCCGATCGCCGTCGCCGGCCCGCAGGCCGAGGCGGTCGCGAGCCGGCTCGACCGGGAGCGTCCCGGCGCGTTCGAGATCACCATCCGGGCGGACGAGGCCGCCGCCCGCGCGGACCTCACCGGCCGCGCCGCCTACGGCGCGATCGTCACCACGCCCTCGGGTCCGCGGGTCCTCGTCGCCTCGGCGGCCTCGCCGGTCGTCGCCCAGCTCCTCGGGCAGATGGCCGCCACGCTCGGCGGCGCCCCGGCGGCCCCCGTCCAGGACGTGGTGGCCACCGATCCCGACGACCCGCGCGGCTCGGGGTTCGGCGCCCTCGCGCTGCCACTGGTCATGTCCGCGCTCGCCGCCGCGGTGCTGTTCTCCTACGCCGTCCCCGCGATCGCCTGGCGCGCGGCCGGCCTGGCGACCTTCGCGGTCCTCGGCGGGCTGGCCGTGACCGCCCTGGCGCAGGGGTGGCTGTCGGTCCTGGAGGGGCCCTACCTCGGCGTCGCCGGGGTGATGGCGCTGACCATCCTCGCGGTCAGCGGCACCGTCGCCGGCCTGGCCGCGGTGCTCGGCCGGGCCGGGCCCGGCGTGGGCGCCCTCACCTTCCTGCTGGTGGGCAACCCGCTGTCCGGCGCGACATCGGCCCCCGAGCTGCTGCCGCAGCCGTGGGGGCTCATCGGCCAGTACCTCCCGCCCGGCGCGTCCGCGACCCTGCTGCGGTCGGTCGCTTTCTACGACGGCGCGACGCCGGCCGGGCCGCTGCTCGTCCTGACGGCCTGGGCCGTCGCGGGCCTGGCCCTGCTGGCCGCCGGCGCCGTCCGAGGCCGGGCGCAGAAGGCTCCAGCGGACGAGCGCCGTCCCGTCCTCGCCTGAGGGCGGACGCTTTTGGCGATCCCCCGGCGCGGAACGTCATGACTCAGTAGCATTCCGTGATCGCTCGTCGCTCGCGGGAGGGGACATGGCGGTGTTCCTGGCGCGGCGGCTCGCGTACTCCGCGGTGCTCGCCGTGCTGGGCGCCAGCCTCACCTACGTGCTCGCCGCGACCGCGCTCCGGCCCCGCGCCGGATTCGAGACGCGGACGCCCCGGCCGCCCGAGGCGGTCGTGCACGCCGAACTGCGCCGCCTCAACCTCGACGACCGCGTCCCCCTCGCCGTCCGCTACCGGACGTGGGCGGCGGGCGTCGTGCACGGCGACCTCGGCCACACCCGGCAGGACGGCCCGGTCGGCGCGGAACTGCGCCGCCGCGCAGGGGTCAGCGTCCGACTGCTGCTCCCCGGGACGGTCCTCGGCTGCGCGCTGGGCGTCCTGCTCGGCGCGTACGCGGCGGCGCGGCGCGGCCGGGCCGCCGACCGCGCCATCGTGGCCGGTTCGGCGCTGCTGCCGGCCGTCCCGGTGTTCGTCCTGGCGGTGCTGCTCCAGTTCGCGGCGGGCAAGGTCAACGACGTCACCGGCATGCGGATCTTCGAGTGGACCGGGGAGTCCTCGCCGGGCGCGGGCGGGCCGGCCGACCGGGTGCGGCATCTGCTGCTGCCGACGGTCACGATCGCGCTCTCCCAGGTCGCCCTCTACTGCCGCTACCAGCGCGGATTGATGCTCGACGTGCTGAGCGCCGAGCACATGCGCACGGCGCGGGCCAAAGGACTGCGGCGGCGGAGGGTGCTGCTGAGGCACGGGCTGCGCGTCGCGCTCGTCCCGATGACCGCCTACTCCGCCTACGCGTTCGGCCTGATGCTGGTCGGCGCCGCCTTCACCGAGAAGGTCTTCGGGTGGCACGGGCTGGGCGAGTGGCTGGTCGAGTCCATCGGTCATGGCGACGTCAACGCGGTGGCGGCGGTGGGCTCCCTCGCCGCCGGGACGGTCCTGCTGGCCGGGCTGGTGTCGGACGTGGTGCGCGGTGTCCTGGACCCGCGGACCCGAACGGCCGAGGTCGCGGCGGCGCCCACGACGGCGGCCCCATGACGAGCCCGCCGCGCGACGTCGTGACGAGTCCGCCGCTGAGCGCCACAAGGGGCGGCCTGCCCACGCGGGTGCTCGGCAGCAGACGTGCCGTGGCCGGGCTCGCACTGCTCGCCGCGCTCGTCGCGCTGGCCTTCGCCGGGCCGCTGGCGTCGCCGTGGGGCTGGGCCGACACCGACATCGCGGCGTTCTGGGAGCCGCCGTCGTCCGGGCACTGGTTCGGGACCACGCAGAGCGGACGGGACGTCTTCGCGCTCGTCCTGCGCGGCATGCGGAGGTCGCTGTTCATCGGCCTCGGCGTCGCGGCGCTGGCCACCGGCCCGGCCGCCGTGGTGGGGATGGTCGCGGGGTACGCGGGCGGCTGGGGCGACCGCGTCCTGATGGGCGGCGCCGATCTGCTGCTCGTGCTGCCGCCGGTCCTGGTCGCCGCCGTGCTGTCCCCGGCCCTCGGCTCCGGCGGCCCCGCGCTGGTCGTGCTGCTGGCGGCGTTCATGTGGACCGTCACTGCCCGCTCCGTCCGGGCGATGACGCTCTCGCTGCGCGAACGGGAGTTCGTGCTGGCGGCGCGGTTCCTCGGGGCGACCGCGCCGCACGTGATCGTCCGGCATCTGCTGCCGCACCTGGCGTCGCTACTGGTGGCGGACGCGAGCCTCAACGTCGGAGCCGCGATCGTCGCCGAGAGCGGGCTGGCCCACCTCGGCCTCGGCGTCCGGCCGCCCGACGTCTCCCTCGGCACGCTTGTCGCCGACGGCGGCGGCACGGCGACCACCCACCCGTGGCCGTTCGGGTTCGCCGCCGGGATGCTGGCGCTGATCGTGCTGGCGGTGAACCTGCTCGGCGACGGGCTGCGCGACGCGCTCGATCCGGCGGACGCCCGGTGAACGTCCGGGTCCGCGAACTGCTGAAGGGAATCGACGAGATGGACCCGTGCGTCCGGCCGGTGAGAACGCGCCGCCGACCGTTGGTCGTGGCCGCGGTCCTGTGCGCGGCGGCGGCCGCGGGTGGCGGTTGCAGCGGCGCGGCCTCTACGGGCGAGGCCGGGACCGGCCCGTCCGGACGGCTCCCCGCCTACGACGTCAACCCCACGCCGCGCGAACGCGTCCGCAGTGGCGGGACGCTCCGGTGGCCGCTGCCCGAGTTCCCCACGCAGTGGAACTTCTTCCACGTCAATGGAGGCACGGGTGTGGTCGACCGCGTCGTCCAAGGGCTGCTGCCGTACCTCATGCGCGCGGACGAGAAGGCCGTACCGCATCCCGTGCCGGACTACCTGCTGTCGGCACGGGCGACCCGGACGGGGGCGAACCAGGTCGTCACGTACCGGATGAACCCCCGGGCGCGGTGGTCGGACGGCAGGCCCATCGGCTACCGCGACCTGGCCGCCCAGGCGCACGCCCTGTCGGGACGGGACCCGCGCTACCAGGTGTCCACCGACGTCGGCTACCGGCAGATCCGGCGGGTCGAGCGGGGGGCGGACGACCAAGAGGTGAGGGTGACGTTCGCCGGGACCTACGCGGACTGGCGGAGCCTGTTCAGCCCGCTCTACCCGGCCGCGGCCACCTCCGACCCCGCGGCGTTCAACACGGGCTGGCTCGATCGGATGCCGGTCACCGCCGGGCCCTTCAAAGTGCAGCGGATCGACCGGACCGCCGAGACCGTCACCGCCGTCCGCGACCCGGCCTGGTGGGGACGGGCCGCCAAACTCGACCGCATCGTCTACCGCGCCCTGGACAGCGGCGCGGTGCCCGGCGCGTTCGCCAACGGCGAGATCGACCTGATGGACGTCGGCGTCGACGCGGGTGCACTGCGGCGGGCCGAGCGTGCTCCGGGCACGGTCGTCCGCAGGGCGGGCGGGCCGGACTGGCGGCATTTCACGTTCAACGCCGCCGGGCCCGTGCTCTCAGACGTGCGCGTGCGGCGGGCCGTCATGCTGGGCATCGACCGGCGGACCCTCGTCCGGTCCGATCTGACCGGTCTCGGGCTGACCGCGGAGCCCCTCGGCAACCACTTCTACGTCAACACCCAGGAGGGCTACCGCGACAACTCCGGTGAGTACGGCGGTTACGACCCGGCACGGGCGCGGCGGATGCTGGACGAAGCGGGCTGGCCACCGCACGGCAGGTACCGGGAGAAGGGCGGGCGGACGCTGGCGCTCCGGTTCGTGGTGCCCGCCGGGGTGCCCGGCGGCAAGCGGGAGGGCGAGCTGTCCCGGGCGCTGCTGGAGCGGATCGGCGTCCGGCTCGACATCCGCCCGGTACCGGGGGACGACCTGCTCGCCCGGTACGTCACGCCCGGCGACTTCGACATCGTGCCGTTCTCCTGGCTGGGCACCTCGTTCCCGGTGTCGCCGCTGCGGTCGGTCTTCGCCCGGCCGAGCGGCGGCCGGATCCGGCAGAACTACTCGCGATCGGGGACGGCCGCCATCGACGCCGCGCTGGACCGCGCCATCGCCGAACCCGACCCGGTGCGGGCCCGGCGCCTGGTCAACGCCGCGGACGGTCTCATCTGGCGGCATGCGACCGTCCTGCCGCTCTACCAGCGCCCGCAGCTCGTCGCCACCCGGCGTGGCCTGGCCAACCTGGGAGCCTGCGGCTTCTACCAGCCCGGCTACGAGAACATCGGCTTCACCAGGGGCTGACCCTGCGCCGCCGACTCCGGGAAGTTCACGCGGGGCACGGCAGCCGGGGACGGCAGCCAGCTAGGGCCTGTCTCAAAGTGCCTCGGCCGTCGGCGAGCGCGTTATCTGGCCGGTGGGGCGAAGCCGGAGGCGAGCCCCACCGGCCAGATCGCGAAGCGATGTCGCGCTCGCCCAAGCACGGTCGGCGTCCGAGCCCTAGGCGAGGACGCCGGGCCGGGCGTTGAAAACACAGCCGCCAGGCGAGGACGCCGGGCCGGGGTTCTGAAATACGGCCTAGGAGCCTGCGGGTCAGGGGAAGGCGATCTCGACGCCCTTGCGGTCGCTGGTGAAGCGGGCGTCCCACACGTAGAGCTTGAGGTCGGCGGCGTCGAGGCCGTCCTTGACCGGCAGGTCGGCGGCGATCCGCACCAGGTAGGACGCGCCGGCGGGCATGAGCTTCTCGCCGTCCTCCTCGATGGGCGCCTTGGAGCCGTTCAGGCGGGCGGTGACCTCGCTGTGGTTGGGCAGGGTGCACATGTGCTCGGGGATGCCCGGCTGCGGCATGCAGCGCTCGCGGGCCGAACCCGGCACCTGGGAGAGCGGCACGAACAGGTCGGAGGGGAAGTCGAGCAGTACGGGCCGCCGCTGGTTGTTGGTCAGCACGTAGTCGGCGTAGGCGTAGCTCGACCCGGACGGCGGCGGGGTGCTGCCGCTCAGCGGGCGCGCGTCGGTGCCGGTCTTGACGGCGGAGAGGTCGTAGCCGTAGCCCTCGGGGGTGGTGAAGCTCTGCGCGGGGCCGCCCTTGGGGGCGGCGGCCACCGAGAGGCCGCCCGTCCCACCGACCTGACTCGTCAGGGACGGCGGGGTGGACCCGCCGCCGTCCGAGGTGTGCCGGACCACCATGATGCCGCCGGCCACCGCCGCGATCCCGAGGACCCCGGTGAGGGCGCCGGCCAGGCCGAGCCTGCCCGCGCTGTGCTTCTTGCGGCGGCGATGTGAACGGTGGCTGTTGGACATGGTCGCTCTCCGTGCTCCCTCGGGCCTCTCCAGGCTCAGTAAGCGCGCCCTGCCTGCGGGGCTCGACACAATACATGACGCCCGGATCGGTGGTGCAGGGGTGTCCCCCAAGGGGAAAAGGACGGAAATGGCAGGTCAGGGCCTTACGAAGCGCTGCCGAGGGCCTGACGGACCGCTGCCGTCCGTGCTGCCGCCCGGGGCTCTCCGGCGGGTCAGCGCGGCGGCGCCGAGGCCCCGCAGCGAGGCGTCCAGGACCTCCGCCGTGTGCGCGACGGCGATGGTGGCGCCCTGCCTGCCGAGCGCCGTGGCGATCTGCATCGAGCAGCCGGGGTTGGCCGCCACGAGCACTTCGGCGCCCGTCGCGCGGACGCCGGCGGCCTTGAGGTCGCCCAGCTCGGACGCGGCCTCCGGCTGGAGCACGTTGTAGGTCCCGGCGGACCCGCAGCACAGCTCGGGGCCGTCGACCTCACGCACGGTCAGCTCGGGGATCCCGGCCAGCAGCGCCCGGGGCTGGCTCCGGATCCCCTGCGCGTGGGACAGATGGCAGGCGTCGTGGTAGGCGACGCTGACCGGAAGCGGCCGCCGTTCCGCGCGGGGCCCCAGCTCCACCAGGAACTCGGCCAGGTCACGGGTCTTCGCGGACAGTGCCTCGGCCCGGCGCGCCCACGCGGGGTCGCCGCCCAGCAGCGTCCGGTACTCCTTCATCGCCGACCCGCAGCCCGCCGAGTTCACCACGATCACGTCGACGGCCTCGAACGCCTCGACGGTGCGGCGCGCGAACGCGCGGGCCTCGTCCTCTCGTCCGGCGTGCAGGGAAAGCGCGCCGCAGCAGCCCTGCGACTTGGGGATGACGACGTCGCAGCCCTCAAGGGCCAGCACGCGGGCGGTGGCCGCGTTGACACCGGGGAAGAACTCGCGCTGGACGCATCCGGTGAGCATCCCCACCGTGGCCCTGCGGCCACCTCGCGCCGCGACCCGTTCCGGTAGCCGGGGCGCACGTCCCAGCGGCGGCGCGAGCCGTTCCATGGCGGCGAGGGACGGAGAGATGCGCTCCAAGAGGCCGGTGCGCCGGACGAGGCGGTCAAGCCCGGTCCACTGGTACGCGCGCAGGGGAGCGCGAAGCGCCCGCAGGCGCCTCGGGTACGGGAACGTCCGGAAGACGGCCTCGCGGATGACCCGTTCCCTGGGCGAACGCGGATGCTCCTGTTCGACCTCCGCCCGGGTCATCTCGATCAGCCGGTCGTACTGCACGCCGGACGGGCAGGACGTCACGCACGCCATGCAGCCCAGGCAGCGGTCGAAGTGCTCGACCATCGCGCCATTGAGCGGAGCGCCGTCGGCGTGCTGCTGCATGAGGTGGATGCGTCCGCGCGGGGAGTCCATCTCCTCGCCCCAGAGCACGTACGTGGGACAGGTCGGCAGGCAGAACCCGCAGTGCACGCACTCACCGAGCAACTGGGGGAGCAGTTCGGGGGCCTCTGCCGAGGAAGCCGGCTGCTCGGGGGACTCGTCCGGCGCGGTCATCAGATCCCTCCCACGAAACGGCCGGGGGACAGGCGGTGCCCCGGGTCGAACTGGTCCTTGACCTGGCGCATCAGTTTCGCGGCAGGCACCGGCCCCCAGAAGTCGATCGCGGCGCGCACGTCCGCAGGGGCGTAGCAGACCACCGCAGAGCCGCGGTGTCTGGCGAGGCCCTCCCGCAGCCCGGCGATGATGGCCGCAGCCTTGTCCGGTGCGGTCTCAGCGGGAAGACCGACGTAGCCGCGTCCGATGGCGCTCCATGTGGCCGTCAAGGCGTCCGCACCGATTTCGGTCAGGAGGTGCGTGAGCGAGGTGGGGGGAGCGGTGACGTCGAGGAGAGTGGTGCCGTCCGGGTAGAGGCCCCACCCTTCAGGCGGCTCTTCGCAGACCTGTGCGTCTGGGCCGAGCAGAGCCGTCGCTTGGGCGGTGCGTGCCGTCACGCCCTCCGGGACGCCCTCCAGCAGGACACCCACCGTGCAGGAGGGCGGTGTGGGAGCGAGGACCTCGATCGCACTGGGTGCGATGGGCGAGTGCAACAGCGACTGGACGGCCTCGTGCGCCTGCGCGGCCCCGGTGACCGGGCAGGTGACGTACGCGTGGGCGGCCGGCACCGGGTGCAGGCGGAACGTGGCCTCCACGATCAGCCCCAGCGTGCCGGACGAGCCGCAGAACAGCCGCCCCAGGTCGTACCCCGCGACGTTCTTGACGACCTTGCCGCCGGACCGGGCGACCTCGCCGTCCGCGCGGACCACGGTCAGCCCGATCACCAGATCGCGCGGCGACCCGTACAGCAGCCGCAGCGGCCCGGCCGCCGCCGCCGCGATCGTCCCGCCGACCGTCGACCCGGGCAGCGGACGGTCGAGGGCGAGCCGCTGGCCGCGCGCCGCGAGCGCGGCGGCCAGCTCGTCCAGCGCCAGCCCCGCCTCGGCCGTGACCACCAGGTCACCGGAGGCGTGCTCGACGATCCGGGCCAGCCGGTGCGTGTCGACCAGCAGATCGCAGCGGTCCGGCGGCGTCCCCCAGTCGAGCCGGGTCTCCGCGCCGCGCGGGACGACCGCCAGCCCGTGCTCGGCGGCGACCCGCATCACCCCGGCCGCCTCCGCCGCCGTCGCGGGCGCGGCCACCAGGCCCGGGACGACGCCGAGCACGCCCTCCTCGGGCGCGCCGGGCCGCACATCGCCGCAGACCTCCGCCAGGGCGTCCAGAGGGCGCATCAGAACAGGTCCGCCTTTCCCTCGTACGGGTGGGGCCCCTTGCGCACGCCCGGGACCTCGCCGCACAGACGCGGTGTGGGGAACACCTTGCCGGGGTTGCAGAGCCCCGCCGGGTCGAATCCGCAGCGGACCATCTGCATGGTGTCCAGATCGGTCTCGGTGAACATGCGGGGCATGTAGCGCGACTTGTCGACCCCGACCCCGTGCTCCCCGGTGATCGACCCGCCGTGCTCGATGCACAGGTCGAGGATCTTGCCGGAGACCTCCTCGGCGCGCTCGGCCGCGCCCGGCTCGGCGTCGTCGAAGAGCACGAGCGGATGCAGGTTGCCGTCGCCCGCGTGGAACACGTTGGCGACCCGCACCCCCGACGCCGCCGACAGCGCGTCGATGCTCGCCAGCACCCGGGGCAGCGAGGTGCGCGGGATCACGCCGTCCTGCACCAGGTAGGCCGGGCTGATCCGGCCCATGGCGGCGAACGCCGACTTGCGGCCGGTCCAGATCAGCGCGCGCTCAGCGTCGTCCGCGGCCACCCGGATCTCGAACGCGCCGGCGTCCCGGCACAGCCGCTCGACCTCGGCGAACTGGTGCGCCACCTCACTCTCGGGGCCGTCCAGCTCCACGATGAGCACCGCGCCCGCGCCGGGCGGGTACTCGCAGCGCACCGCGGCCTCGGCGGCCTCGATGGACAGCGCGTCCATCATCTCGATCGCGGCCGGCAGCACCCCGGCGCCGATGATCGCCGAGACCGCGCCGCCGCCCGCCTCGATCGAGCCGAACGCGGCCAGCAGCGTCCGCACCGCCTCGGGCGACCGGGTGAGCCGCACCGTGATCTTGGTGGCGATGCCGAGCGTGCCCTCCGCGCCGACGAAGACGCCGAGCAGGTCGTAGCCCGGCCCGTCCGCGGCCAGCTCCACGATCTCGCCGTCCGGCGTGACGACCTCGCAGGACAGCACGTGATGCGCGGTGAAGCCGTACTTGAGGCAGTGCGCGCCGCCGGAGTTCTCGGCCACGTTGCCGCCGACCGAGCAGATCTGCTGGCTGGAGGGGTCGGGCGCGAAGTGGTAGCCGTCCGCGCGGACGGCCCGCGTCACGTCCAGGTTGATCACGCCAGGCTCGACGACCGCGCGCCGGTTCGGGATGTCGATCTCCAGGATCCGGCGCATCCGGGACGTGACGATCAGGACCCCGTCGGTGCGGGGCAGGGCGCCGCCCGACAGCCCCGTCCCGGACCCGCGCGCCAC
Organism: Actinomadura xylanilytica; assembly: GCF_030283145.1. Taxonomy (GTDB): domain Bacteria; phylum Actinomycetota; class Actinomycetes; order Streptosporangiales; family Streptosporangiaceae; genus Spirillospora; species Spirillospora xylanilytica. The sequence continues at coordinate 950,348 of NZ_JASNWE010000001.1, read as the reverse complement.
GTACGGGACGCCCGCCGCCGCGCAGTCGCGGACGATCTGCGCGATCTGCTCCGCCGTGTCCGGCAGGACGACCAGCCCCGGCGACGCCCGGTGGCTGGTGAGGCCGTCGCACTCGTAGGTGCGCAGTCGCACCGGATCGGTGATCACGGAATCGGGTCCCAGCAGCCGGCCGAACCGTCCGGCCAGCCGTGCGAGTCCTTCGCTCATCTCCCACCTTCCGAGAGCCGGCGCCGGGGCCGGTCCCTACCGCGTCACGGCATCTGCTCGTACGCCGGGGTCGTCAGGAACTCGGAGTACTCGTCCGCCAGCGTGACCTCCTTGAAGAGCGTCACGGCCTGGTCGTAGCGCGGCTCGTTGAACGCCGGCCCGAGGTCGGCGCGGATGCCGGCCAGCTCCTCGTCCAGGATCCGCTCGACGAACTCCTTGGTGACCTTCCGGCCGTCCTTCAACTCCACCCCGTTGTTGATCCACTGCCACACCTGGGACCGCGAGATCTCCGCGGTGGCCGCGTCCTCCATGAGGTTGTGGATCGCGACCGCGCCCGCACCGTCCAGCCAGGTGGCCAGGTAGCGCAGCGCCACGTCCACGTTGCCGCGCAGGCCCGCCTCGGTGATGTCGCCCGGCGTGGCCTTGACGTTGAGCAGGTCGGCGGCCGACACCGTGACGTCCTCGCGGAGCCGCTCGCGCTGGTTCGGACGGTCGCCGAGCACGCCGTCGAACACCTCGCGGCAGATCGGCACCAGGTCCGGGTGGGCGACCCAGGACCCGTCGAACCCGTCGCCGGACTCGCGGGTCTTGTCGGCCCGCACCTTCTCCAGCGCGACCTTGTTGACCGCCTCGTCCCGGCGGGACGGGATGAACGCGGCCATGCCGCCGATCGCGTGCGCGCCGCGCTTGTGGCAGGTGCGCACCAGCAGCTCGGTGTAGGCGCGCATGAACGGGGCGGTCATGGTGATCGCGTTCCGCTCGGGCAGCACGAAGTCGCGGCCCCGGTCCCGGAACTTCTTGATCACCGAGAACAGGTAGTCCCAGCGGCCCGCGTTCAGCCCCGCGGAGTGGTCGCGCAGCTCGAAGAGGATCTCCTCCATCTCGAACGCGGCCGGGATCGTCTCGATCAGCACCGTCGCGCGGATCGTGCCGCGCGGGATCTCCAGGACGTCCTGGGCGAGGTTGAACGCGTCGTTCCACAGCCGCGCCTCGAGGTGGCTCTCCATCTTCGGCAGGTAGAAGTAGGGGCCCCTGCCCTTCTCGAGCTGCCGCCGCGCGCTGTGGAACAGGTACAGGCCGAAGTCGAACAGCGACCCCGACATCGGCGCGCCGTCGATGAGGACGTGCTTCTCCTCCATGTGCCAGCCGCGCGGGCGGACCACGATGGTGGCCAGCTCGCCGTCCTCCTTGAGCGCGTAGGACTTGCCGCTCTTGGGGTCGGTGAAGTCGATCGTGCGGTCGAGGGCGTCCCGCAGGTTGAGCTGCCCCTCGACCATGTTGTTCCACAGCGGGGTGTTGGCGTCCTCGAAGTCGGCCAGCCACACCTTGGCGCCCGAGTTGAGCGCGTTGATCGTCATCTTCCGGTCGGTCGGGCCGGTGATCTCGACCCGGCGGTCCTCCAGGCCCGGCGCCGGCGGGGCGACCCGCCAGGTCTCGTCCGCCCGGACGGTGGCGGTCTCCGGGAGAAAGTCCAGCGTCCCGCCCGCGGACAGCCGCTCCTGGCGCGCGGCGCGGGCCGCGAGCAGTTCCGTGCGCCGGGCGCCGAGCTCGCGCTGGAGGGCGGCGAGGAGGCTGAGCGCCTCGGGCGTCAGGATCTCGTCGTACCGGTCCTGGAGGGGACCGGTGACCTCGATGCCTTCGAGTGCAGCCATCTGCGCGCCTTTCGTATAGCGAAATTCGACTTCTGTTATGTGGAGAACGCTACTCGGCGATGCTCGGCCCGGTCAAAGGGGCCCGTCCCACGAGGTGCGGCCGGTACCCGGGCCGCCGAGCCCGTCACGGGCATGCCCCCGAGACCGGCGGATAATCGGAGTGACCAGCGCCGACGGGCGTGAGACGATCGCGGGAAGAGACAGCCGCCCCGCGGCGTTTATCAGAGGACATATGACTCAACCTTTCTCCGCAGACCACAGTCCGGACGAGCTGGAACTCCGCCGCCAGGCCCGAGAGGCCCGCGACCCGCACGGGCCGCCCGGGTCCCGCGAACCCGCCGAGGACGAGCCCATGACCGGGGAACTCGATCTCGAGGAACGCCGGGCACTGCGCCGCGTCGCCGGGCTGTCCACCGAACTCACCGACGTCACCGAGGTCGAGTACCGCTCCCTGCGGCTCGAACGGGTCGTCCTCGTCGGCGTCTGGACCGAGGGCACGGCCGAGACGGCCGAGAACTCGCTGCGCGAGCTGGCCCTCCTCGCCGAGACCGCCGGATCCGAGGTTCTCGAAGGGCTCGTCCAGCGCCGCAGCCGTCCCGACCCCGCCACCTACATCGGCTCGGGCAAGGCCGCCGAGCTGCGCGACGTGGTCATCGCCACCGGCGCCGACACCGTCATCTGCGACGGCGAGCTGGCCCCCGGCCAGCTGCGGCACCTGGAGGAGACCGTCCAGGTCAAGGTGATCGACCGGACCGCGCTGATCCTCGACATCTTCGCCCAGCACGCCAAGAGCCGCGAGGGCAAGGCACAGGTCGAGCTGGCCCAGCTCGACTACCTGATGCCGCGGCTGCGCGGCTGGGGCGGCAACCTGTCCCGCCAGGTCGGCGGGCGCGCCGCCGGCGGCGTCGGCATCGGCGGGCGCGGGCCCGGTGAGACCAAGATCGAGCTGGACCGGCGCCGGATCCGTACCAGGATGGCCAAGCTGCGCCGCCAGATCGCCGAGATGTCCAAGTCGCGCGACACCAAGCGGGGCGAGCGGCGGCGCAACGCCGTCCCGGCGGTGGCCATCGCCGGCTACACCAACGCGGGCAAGTCGTCCCTGCTCAACCGGCTCACCGGCGCCGGCGTGCTGGTGGACGACGCGCTGTTCGCCACGCTCGACCCGACCGTGCGCCGGGCCGAGACCCCGGGCGGGCGCACCTACACGCTGGCCGACACCGTCGGCTTCGTCCGGCACCTGCCGCACCAGCTCGTCGAGGCGTTCCGCTCCACGCTGGAGGAGGTCACCGACGCGGGGCTGGTCCTGCACGTCGTCGACGGCTCCGACGCCGACCCCGAGGCGCAGATCGACGCGGTCCGCGAGGTGTTCCGCGAGATCGGGGCCGACCGGATCCCCGAGATGATCGTCATCAACAAGGCCGACGCGGCCGACGACCTGTCCATCGCGCGGCTACAGCGGCGCGAGCCGAACAGCGTGGTGGTCTCGGCCCGCACCGGATCCGGCATCGAGGAACTGCGCGCCGCCATCGACGCGCGGCTCCCCGGCCTCGAGTGCGAGGTCCGCGCGCTGGTCCCCTACGAGCGCGGCGACCTGGTCGCGCGCGTCCACGAGTGGGGCGAGGTGCTCAAGCAGGAGCACACCCCCGAGGGCACCGCGCTGCACGCCCGGGTTCCGGCCGGTCTGGCGGACGAGCTGCACCCGTACGAGGATCTGGCCCCGGCCACCTGATCCGCCCGCGCCGTGGGGGCCGTCCGCCGGACGGCCCCCACGACGTTCCCGGACCGGGTTCCGGACTGGCCGAATTGCAAAATGCGGTCCCATAGTGGCCGCCGAACGGTGACAGGTTCCCCATTCCGCTTGACGGCTCCCTGGGATTCCGTACGGTCGTATAGCTAAGGGCGGGGTGATGGCGTCGATGCGCTACGACCAGAGGGTGCGCGGATTAATGAGTGATCTGCGCAATTCGTCCTGCCCGCCGGTCGGGGCCGGCGCGCGACCCGCCCGGAGCCCCGTGGTCCAGGGCTCCGGAACTATCCCAGGAGGAGGCGCGTTCGTCGGTCAGAGGTTGTCGGCCGGGCCTCCAGTGCACTACCGTGACGAAACCGATATCTCCGGTCTCGTTGCTCGTGGTGATCAGCCGATCACCCGCCCCTTCAACGATGAATCGCCGGCACCCAGTCGGCGTTTCGGATCGAGAGCAGGTGGCCTTCTCCATGGCGTCCGGTACAGCGCCGTACGGCGCGTTGTTCCACCCAGGTCGGTGACCAGATGACGGTTCGGCTGTTGACGAACATCGGCAGGCTCTGGACGGGCACCGACGTATGCAGCAACGCCGCCGTTCTCATCCACGACGATCGGATCGTCTGGGCCGGGCCCGCGTCGGACCTGCCCCAGAGCGTCCCCGGCATCATCGATGACATCGTCGACGTCGACCACGTGGAGAACCTCGGCGGCGGCCTGGTCACCCCGGGCCTCATCGACGCCCACTCGCACCCGGTCTACGCCGGCAACCGCTGGGCCGAGCTCGCCATGCGCACCTCCGGTTCGTCGCACTCGGCGATCACCGCGGCGGGCGGCGGGGTCAACTCCACCGTGACCGTCACCCGCGGCACCGACCCCTGGACGCTGTGCAACGGCGTCCGCGAACGGCTCCGCCAGTGGATTCTCGCGGGCACCACCACCGTCGAGGCCAAGACCGGCTACCACCTCACCCGCGACGGCGAACTCGCCGACATCCGGCTGCTGCGCTCCCTCGAGGGCGAGCCCTCGATGCCGCGCATCCACGCCACCTTCCTCGCCGCGCACATCCTGCCGCCCGAGTTCTTCGGCCGCCGCCGCGACTACATCGAGGCCGTCCGCACCTGGGCCGGCGACGCCGCCGCCGCGGGCGCCGACAGCATCGACGTGTACTGCGACGAGGGCCACTTCACCGCCGAGGAGGCCCGCGCCCTGCTGCTCACCGGCAAGCGCGCCGGGCTCAAGGCCCGCATGCACGCCTGCGCCAACGAGCGCATCGGCGCGGCCCAGGTCGCCGCCGAGGTGGGCTGCGCCTCCGCCGACCTGCTCACCCAGGCCAACGACGACGACATCAAGGCGCTGGCGCACGCCGGCGTCACCGCGACCGTCTGCCCCGGCAGCGCCCTCAACAGCGCCCGCCCACCCGCACCGGTCCGCGCGATGCTCGACCGCGGCGTCACCGTCGCCCTCGGCACCGACCACAACCCGGGCCAGTGCGGCATCACCTCGATGCCGCTGGTCATCGGCCTGTCGGTCGCGATGTTCGGGCTCAGCGTCACCGAGGCCCTGCGCGCCGCGACCCTCGGCGGCGCCGCCGCCCTCCGCGTCGGCGACCGAGGCTCCCTGGCGCCGGGCATGCTCGCCGACATCGTCCTGTGGGACGCCGACCACGAAGGTGCGTTCGCCTGGGCCTTCGGCCTCCGCGCCCTGCGCGTGTGGCGCGGCGGCGTCCCCGTCCAGCCCTGACCGTCTCCGCCGGCCCATCGGCTCGCCGCGCCGGTGGGCCGGCGAGGGCGTCATGAGGGCGTTACATGCCGATACGTCATGGTCACTCCGTGACCGGGACGGAGGAGTAATCTCCCCCTCATGGGCAGTGTGGTCGCGGTCGTCACCGATTCCACCTCCTACCTTCCCGCCGAACTGGCCGGACGGCACGGCCTCACCGTCGTGCCCATGCAGATCGCGGTGGGCGGCACCGTCCGGGACGAGGGCGACGTCACCACCGGCGAGGCCGCGCGGGCACTGAAGGACCGGCGCCCCGTCACGACCTCCCGCCCCGCGCCCGAACGGTTCGCCGGCGTCTACCGGGCGCTGGCGGACGCGGGCGCGGCTGCTGTGGTGTCGGTCCACCTGTCGGCCGCGATGTCGGGCACCGCCCAGGCCGCCCGGCTCGCCGCGGAAGCGGCACCGGTGCCGGTACGCGTCGTCGACACCGGCACGATCGGCCTCGGCCTCGGCTTCGCCGCCCTGTCGGCCGCCGCGGCCGTGCTGCGCGGCGCCGGCGCGGATGAGGCCGCGGAGGCCGCGACCCGCCGGGCCGACCGGTCACGGTCGCTCTTCTACGTCGACACCCTCGAACACCTGCGCCGCGGCGGGCGGATCGGCGCCGCCGCCACGCTCCTCGGGTCCGCGCTCATGGTCAAGCCGCTGCTCGGCATCGCGGACGGCCGGATCGCGCCCCTGGAGAAGGTCCGCACGTCCGCGCGGGCGCTCGCCCGGCTGGAGGAGATCGCGGTCGCCGAGGCGGGGGACCGCAGAGTCGACCTCGGCGTCCAGCACCTGGCCGCCGCCGCCCGCGCCGAGTCCCTCGCCGTCCGCCTGCGCGCTCGGATCCCGCACGTCGTCGACGTCTACGTGGGCGAGGTCGGCCCGGTCATCGGCGCCCACGTCGGACCCGGCATGCTCGGCGTCGTGATCGCCCCGCAACCCTGACTCCCGCACCCGCCTAGCTCTCTGACCTGCGACGTAGCAGAGTTATCCACATTTCTCGCGGGTACTGTCGGAGCGGATCGCGCCCGCCTAGCGTCGGACGGTATGAGGTTCACCCAGCGTCACGACATCGGTGCCGACCGGCTGCGACCGCTCATGGACCGGCTCTCCGGGCGCCCGAGGCCGCCCGGTCCGCTCGACGGGGGCACGGCCGACGACCCCACGCCTCCCATGGCCCGGCTGCGCTCGGGACCCGAGCCGCCCGGCATCGAGATCCCACGGTCGCGATTCGATCCGGGCTGGAGCGGAGCGCGCGCCCTCATGCTCGTCGCGGTGATCGCCGCAGTCGTCGCGGTCGGCTACCTGTGGCTCGCGCGCCCCCGGCCGCAGCCGGTCGCGCCGGTCGCGATGACCGCCTCGCCCATGGTGTCCCTCAGCCCCGCGGCCTCCCTCCGCGCGTCCACCTCCCCGGCCGCCTCTCAGGCCGGGGGCACGGTCGTCGTGCACGTGCTGGGCAAGGTCAGGCATCCCGGTGTGATCTCCCTGCCCGGCGGGGCACGGGTCGCCGAAGCGATCAAAGCGGCCGGCGGCGTCCGGCCGGGCACCGGAACGGGCTCGCTCAACCTCGCCCGCAAGGTCGTCGATGGTGAGCAGATCCCCGTGGGCATCCGCCCGCCTCCGGGCACCGTCCAGCCCCCCGGCGCCGGAGCCGGCGCCGCGTCAGCGGGCCCGGGCGCCGCCGCGGGCACGCCCGTGGACCTCAACAACGCGAGCGCCGCACAGCTCGACCAGCTCCCTGGGGTCGGTCCCGTCCTCGCCCAGCGCATCGTCGACTACCGAACCCAGCACGGCGCCTTCCGCTCCGTCGACCAACTCCAGGAGGTCAGCGGCATAGGCAGCCGCCGCTTTGCCGACCTGAAGTCCATGGTGCGGGTATGACCGGTCCTCGCACCTCCGATTACGACCACGACCACGACCACGACCCCGGACATGACCTGAGACTGATCGGCCCGGCATCGGCCGTCTGGCTGGCTGCAGCCGCCGCCATCGGCGCAGGCGCCGCAGTGGCCTTCGCCATCGCCGCCGCCGGTGCCATAGCAGCAGTCCTCCTCCTCTTCGCCCGCCGCCCCGTCCGCCTCCAGCGCCGCCCCTCCCGACAGGGCCCGCATCACCCACCACCACCCGAGTCAGACCGACCCGAGCCCGGCCCACCCGAGCCCGGCCCACCCGAGCGGCACGCACCTGAGTCGGCTCTGCCTGAGCAGGGGCAGGGGGTGTTCGAGCCGAGTCCAGACGAGTCGGGGCGCTCCGAGCCGGGTGAGTGTGAACCGGGACACCAGGGCGCGCGATCGCCGGGGACTCGTGACCGGCGCGAAGGGCGCGGGGGTGGGCGGCCCTCGCCGTCGCGGCTCCTGCTCGGGACGGTCGTCGCCTGCGCGGCGGCGTCGGCGGCGGGGGTGGGGTTCCGTGCCTCCGCCGTGGAGTCGGGGCCGGTCCGTGAGCTCGCTCGTGCCGGGCATCGCGCGTCGGCCGAGGCCGTCGTCACGGGGGATCCCCAGACGAAGCGGGGACGGGCGGGACCGGTGATCCTCATCCGGGCGCGCGTGGAGGCCGTGCTCGAGCCGGGACGGCGGACCGAGGTCCGTGTGCCGGTGCTGCTGATCGCGTCCGACCGGCGCTGGCTCGAACTGCTGCCCAGCCAGCGGGCCCGCCTCAACGGGAGATTCGGCACACCCCGGAGCGCCGACCTCCTGGCCGCCGTGGTGGTCGTGCGCGGGCCACCGTCCGTCCTCGGGCCGCCCTCGCCCCTCCAGCGCGCCGCCGAGACGGTTCGCGCGCGGCTGCGCCGGTCGGTGGACCGGCTTCCCGCCGATCAGCGCGGAGTGCTGCCCGGCATGGTCGTGGGCGACACGTCCCGGATCGATCCGGATCTCGCCGAGGTCTTCCGCACCGCCGGGCTCACCCACCTGCTGGTCGTGTCCGGCGCGAATCTGGCGATCGTCATCGGCGCGGTGCTGGGGTTGTGCCGGTTCGCCGGCCTGGGACGGCGGCGGGCCCCTCCGGTGGCCGTGCTCGCAGTGCTCGCCTTCGTCGTGGTGGCGCGTCCCGAACCCAGCGTCCTGCGGGCCACGGTGATGGGGTTGATCGGCCTGCTGGCGCTGTTTACCGGCCGGCGGCGCCAGGGGCTGCCCGCGCTGGCCGCGGCCGTGCTGCTGCTGGTGCTGATCGACCCGACGCTCGCCCGCTCCTACGGATTCGCGCTGTCGGTCCTGGCGACAGGAGGGCTGCTGGTCCTCGCGCCACCATGGCAGGAGCGGCTGCGCCGCCGATTGCCCGGCCCCTTGGCCGACGCCCTGGCGGTCGCGGCTGCCGCTCAGGTCGCCGTCGCGCCCGTTCTGGTGATGCTGTCCGGCGAGGTGGGCGTGGTGTCGGTGGCCGCCAACCTGCTGGCCGCACCCGCAGTGGCCCCGGCCACCCTGCTCGGCGCGCTGGGCGCCGTGACCGCGCTGGTCTCGCTCCCGCTGGCCCGGCTGGTGGTGTGGCCCGCGGGGCTGGCCGTGGCGTGGGTCGTGTGGATCGCTCGCACGGCGGCCAGGCTCCCGTACGCCACCATCCCCTGGAAGGGCGGCGGGCTCGGGGCCGTGGCGCTGCTCGCCGCCGCTGTCGTGGCGGTCCTCATCCTGCGCAGCCGACGGTTGCGCCTGGTCGCGGTGGCGGCGATGGCCGGTGTCCTGATCGCGGTCGTCGGATTGCGGCTGCTCGCTCCCGGATGGCCACCACCCGGCTGGGCACTGGTCGCCTGCGATGTCGGCCAGGGGGACGCTCTCGCCCTGGCGGCCGGTCCGGGCCGCGCGGTCGTGGTGGACACCGGTCCCGATCCACGGCTCGTCGAGGGCTGCCTGGAACGGCTCGCCATCCGGGACGTGCCGTTACTGGTCCTCACCCATCCCCATGCGGATCACGTCGACGGAGTCGCCGGCGTCAGGAGCCATCGAGCCGTCCACGCCGTCCTGACCACCCCGCGCGGCCCCGGCCGCGAGGCCAGGTTCACCTCCGGCCTGGTCGTCCGGCAGGCGCTCACCGGCCAGCGCTGGAGCGTCGGCGACCTGACCCTCTCGGTGCTGGGCCCGCTGTCGGCGGGCCCACGCCTGGCCCCCGGCGACGACGGGACCACGGTGAACGACGCCAGCGTGGTGCTGGTCGCCCGCCGTCCGGGATTCAGCGCACTGCTCGCGGGCGACGTCGAGGCCGACGCGCAGCGGGCGCTGGCCGGCAGCGTGCCCGCCGTCCAGGTGATCAAAGTGCCGCACCACGGCTCCCGCAGCCAGGATCCGGCCTTCCTCGCCGCCGCGCACGCCTCGGTCGCGCTCATCTCCGTCGGCCGCGACAACGACTACGGCCACCCCGCGCCGTCGACGGTCGACCGCCTGCGAAGTCTCGGATCGCGTGTCCACCGCACCGACCAGGAGGGCGACGTCGCGGTGGTCCGCACGACGGGCGGCCTGTCCGTCGTCCCCCGCCGATGAGACGGCGCGATCAGGGGGCGCGGCGTGGCATGCTTCAGGAGTGCCAGCCGATCCCATCACCCTGATCGTCGGAGACGAAGAGCTGCTCGTGGACCGGGCGATCGCCGACATCGCCGCGTCCGCGCGCGCCGACGACCCCGAGACGGAGGTGATCGACCTGGCCCCCGGCGGACTGGAGCCCGGCCGGATCTCCGAGCTGACCTCGCCGTCGCTGTTCGGCGGCGGCAAGGTCCTGGTGCTGCGGGCCGCGCAGGACCTCGGCAAGGACCTCTCGGCCGAAGTGCTCAGGTACGCCCGGACGCCCGCCGCCGACGTCGCGCTGGTCGCGGTGCACCACGGCGGGGCCAAGGGCAAGGCGCTGGTGGACGGCCTGGGCAAGCTGGGCGCCCGCAAGATCGCCTGCCCCAAGGTCACCAAGATGGGGGAGCGGATCGACTTCGTCCGCGCCGAGATCCGGCGGCACGGCGGCAAGATCTCCACCGACGGCGCCCGCGGGCTGCTCGACGCGGTCGGCAACGACCTGCGCGAGCTGGCCGCCGCGTGCAGCCAGCTCGTCGCCGACACCGGCGGCAAGGTGGACGACGCCGCGGTCGCCCGCTACTACCGTGGACGCGCCGAGGTCAGCGGTTTCGCCGTCGCGGACAAGGCGATCGAGGGCCAGCTCGCCGAAGCCCTCGAACAGCTGAGATGGGCGCTCGCGACCGGCGTCGCACCGGTACTGATCGTCAGCGCGCTCGCCCAGGGGGTCCGCGGCCTGGCCAAGGTGGGCGGTGCCCCACGTGGCGCCCGCGGCGCGTCCCTGGCCAAGGACCTCGGCATGCCGCCATGGAAGGTCGACCGGGTGCAGCGCCAGCTCCGCGGCTGGTCCGGCGAGGGCGTCGCCCGCGCGATCACCGCGGTGGCCGAAGCGGACGCCCAGGTCAAGGGCGGCGCCGCTGACACCGCCTACGCGCTGGAGAAGACCGTCGCCGACATCGTCACCGCCCGCGCAGCCCGCTGACCGGAGGCTCGATCCGCTGACCACCCGCGTGATCCGCCGACCGTTGGCTGTGGTGTCGGGTGCTGCCGATGTGGGGCCGGCCGGGTCAGGGGAGTTGGGCGCGGACTGTGGCGAGGAGGTTCCGTACCAGAGGGTCGCCGGTGCGGTCGGGGAGGTGGAGGGCGTGGTACTGGACGAGGGGGAGGTCGGTGATCGTCCTCTGGACGAGGCCGGGGGGAGGGCGGACGCAGCCGTTGACGACCGCGAGCCCCACGCCCAGTGACACGAAGTGCAGCAGCAGAGGCCAGCCCGCGGCCTCCACCGCCACCGACCAGGGGACCTGGGCCGCGCGCAGGGCGCGTTCCAGGGTGATTCGGTGCGGGCCCCAGGGCGGGGGCACCACCAGGGACGAACCGGACAGGTCGGTGAGCCTCAGGTGCGGGCGGGCGGCCAACGGGTGGTCCTCGGGCATCACCAGGACCTGTGGGTACGCGGCCAGCGGTACCGCGTGCAGGTCGGCGGGCAGGACGTCGAGGACCGCGACGCCGAGGTCGGCGCGGCCGGTGCGGACGGCGGTCAGCGTCTTGGCTCGGTCGCCGTTGATCAGACGGGGCCGGGGGACGGCCCGGACGACGTCGCCGAGCAGGTAGAGGTAGGCGCCCTCACCGGCGGCCAGGACGGGTACGCGGGACGGGGAGGTGCCGTGGATCTCGGCGAGGAACGCGGCGACGCGGCCGTCGAGCTCGCGGGCGAAGCGGGCCACGGCCTCGCCCTCGGGGGTGAGCCCCAGCCGGCGGCCCTCGCGCCGGTACAGCGGACGGCCCAGTGCGGCGGCGAGCTTCTGCACCTTGACGTGCAGGGCCGGCTGGGAGATGTGCAGTTCCGCGGCGGCCCGGGTGAAGTTGAGGTGGTCGGCGAAGACGGCGAACGAGGCCAGCGCGTCGGTGGACACCCTGGCCAGATCCATAGGCGTGGACTATAGCCCACGGGTCGATGCATAGTTCAGTTTGAGCAGCGGGGACGTCAGCCTGAACACATGAACATCGACCAGCTCCGGCTCGGCGTCGATTTCGGGCGGGTCATCCACGGCGGGCCGCTCGTGCACGGCGGCGCCGACACCGTCTTCCTGGACGGCGACGAGGAGGAGGCGCTCCGCTCGCCGGCCACGGAGGGCGTGTACGAGGTCCTCCCCGAGCTCGTCGCGGCGTTCGGCGGGCGGGCCTGGATCATCTCCAAGTGCGGGGACCGGGTGCGGCGGCGGACGCTGGCCTGGCTCGACCACCACGACTTCTACGCGCGGACCGGGATCCCGCGCGGCAACGTGCGGTTCTGCCGCAAGCGGGCGGAGAAGGCCGGGCACTGCGCCGGGCTCGGCATCACCCACATGATCGACGACCGGGTGGACGTGCACCGGGCGATCCGGGAGATCGTCCCGTACCGGTACCTCTTCGGCCCGCAGAAGCGTCCGGCGCCGGACTGGGTGCGCAAACCCCGGACGTGGGCGGAGGCCGGGGAGCTGATCAGCGCAGATATTCGGCCGGCACCGCGTCCACCAGCCACACGCCGTTCGCGCTGACCTGGAACCGGTGCCCCGCGGCGGCCATCCCGGCGGCGTCCACGACGAGCACGACGGGGCGTCCGCGGCGGGCGCCGACGCGCCGCGCCGTCTCCCGGTCGGGGGACAGGTGGACGGCGTGACGGTCCATGCGGCGCAGGCCGTCGCGGTGGATCGCCTCCAGCGCCTCCTGGACGGTGCCGTGATAGAGGAGCGGCGGGGGCGGGCTCGGCGGGAGGTCCAGCTCGACGGCCACGGAATGGCCCTGGCTGGCGCGGATCCGGAGGCCCGCGGCGTCGAAGGCGTACCGCCGCTTGTCGTTGCGGGCGACGACGTGCTCGAGCTCGGCGCGGGTGAAGGGGAAGCCGTGCGCGGCGGCGCGGCGCAGCAGCTCGTCGACGTCGGCCCAGCCGCCGCCGTCGAGGGTGAGGCCGATCCGCTCCGGCCGGTGCCGCAGGTGCTTGGCGAGATACTTGGAGATCTTCACCAGGCGGCGCCGGTCCATGCTCACCGCGTCACCCCGGACCGGACGCGGGCAACGCGACGGAGCCGCGGCCCCGAGGGACAGCGGCTCCGTCGCGGAAACGCGTTGGTCTCAGCCGGCCTGAAGTGCGGCGGCGCGCTTGGCGATCGCCGACTTGCGGTTGGCCGCCTGGTTCTTGTGGATGACGCCCTTGCTGACCGCCTTGTCGAGCTTGCGGGCGGCGTTCCGCTGCGCGGCGACGGCGTCGTCGACATTGCCCGCCTCAGCGGCCTCGCGGAACTGGCGGATCGCCGTCTTCAGCTCGGACTTCACGGCCTTGTTGCGCAGCCGAGCCTTCTCGTTCTGCTTGTTCCGCTTGATCTGGGACTTGATGTTAGCCACGTCGTAGTGCCTCAGCCTTGGTTGCGATCCTCGCCTGCCCTCAGCGCGGGGCAGGCTCCAACGAACGGTTTAACGGGGCGGTCGATGCCCCGAGGCACGACGGTACGCCACACGCAGACGCACAGCTTACCAATCCCGCCGCCCGGCCCCAAACCGGCGCCCGGACCGGTGCACGGAGCATCCCGGCCGCCATGGGAACATGGGATACGGCAAGATCCGTCATTTCCCTGTCCACCTGCGAGTTTGTGAACGGACCCCGGTGCCAGCGCCAGAGCCCAACAAGACCGACCCCGCGATCATCCGCAACTTCTGCATCATCGCGCACATCGACCATGGCAAGTCGACGCTCGCCGACCGGATGTTGCAGCTGACCGGGGTGGTCGAGGACCGCCAGATGCGCGCCCAGTACCTCGACCGGATGGACATCGAGCGCGAGCGCGGCATCACCATCAAGAGCCAGGCGGTCCGGCTGCCGTGGACCGGCGCGGACGGCCGCGGGTACGTGCTCAACCTGATCGACACCCCGGGCCACGTGGACTTCTCCTACGAGGTGTCCCGGTCGCTGGCCGCCTGCGAGGGCGCGGTGCTGCTGGTGGACGCGGCGCAGGGGATCGAGGCGCAGACGCTGGCCAACCTCTATCTGGCGATCGAGGCCGACCTGGACATCATCCCGGTGCTCAACAAGATCGACCTGCCCGCGGCGCAGCCGGACAAGTACGCCGCGGAGCTGGCCGGGATCATCGGCTGCGAACCGTCCGACGTGCTGCGGGTGTCCGGCAAGACCGGCGAGGGCGTCACCGAGCTGCTCCACCGGATCGTCGAGGTGGTGCCGGCGCCGGTCGGCGACCCCGACGGCCCGGCCCGCGCGCTGATCTTCGACTCGGTGTACGACACCTACCGCGGCGTGGTGACGTACGTGCGGATCATCGACGGGCACCTGTCCCGCCGCGACAAGAGCATGATGATGTCGACCGGGTCGGCGCACGACACCCTGGAGGTCGGGGTGATCTCCCCGGAGCCCAAGCCCGCTGCGGGCCTCGGCGTCGGCGAGGTCGGCTATCTGATCACCGGGGTGAAGGACGTGCGCCAGGCGCGCGTCGGCGACACCGTCACCACCTCGGCCCGGCCCGCGCCGGTGGCCCTCGGCGGCTACCAGGACCCCAAGCCGATGGTGTTCTCCGGCCTCTATCCGGTGGACGGCGACCAGTACCCCGAGCTGCGCGACGCGCTCGACAAGCTGCGGCTCAACGACGCCGCGCTGGTGTACGAGCCCGAGACGTCGGTGGCGCTCGGGTTCGGGTTCCGCTGCGGGTTCCTCGGGCTGCTGCACATGGAGATCGTCCGCGAGCGGCTGGAGCGCGAGTTCGACCTGTCGCTGATCTCCACCGCGCCCAACGTGGTCTACCGGGTGGTCATGGAGGACGGCACCGAGCACGTCGTCACCAACCCCAGCGAGTTCCCCGAGGGCAAGATCGACACCGTGTACGAGCCGATCGTCCGGGCCACTCTGCTGTCCCCGAGCGAGCACATCGGCGCGATCATGGAGCTGTGCCAGGGCCGCCGCGGCGTGCTGCTCGGCATGGACTACCTGTCGGAGGACCGGGTCGAGATCCGCTACACGCTGCCGCTCGCCGAGATCATCTTCGACTTCTTCGACCAGCTCAAGTCGCGCACCCGCGGCTACGCCTCGCTCGACTACGAGCCGAGCGGCGAGCAGGAGTCCGACCTGGTGAAGGTCGACATCCTCTTGCAGGGCGAGTCGGTCGACGCGTTCAGCCAGATCGTGCACAAGGAGAAGTCCCGCGAGTACGGGCTGCGGATGACGGCCAAGCTCAAGGAGCTCATCCCGCGGCAGCAGTACGAGGTGCCGATCCAGGCGGCGATCGGGGCCCGCATCATCGCCCGTGAGAACATCCGCGCCATCCGCAAGGACGTCCTCGCCAAGTGCTACGGCGGCGACATCTCCCGTAAGCGCAAGCTGCTGGAGAAGCAGAAGGAGGGCAAGAAGCGGATGAAGACGATCGGCCGGGTCGACGTCCCGCAGGAGGCGTTCGTCGCCGCCTTGTCCACCGGCAGCGAGGCCCCGGGCGACAAGGGCCGGAAGTAGCGGTGCACGGGCCGGCGCGGTGACGGTCTGCACCGCGCCGGACCCGCATCCCCCCGGACTCGCGCCCGGGGGTCACTTCACCAGCGGCCAGGCGATGATCTTGGGAGTGCTGCGGAACTCGCCGCGGTTGGCCGCTCTGGCCGCGTGCACCAGGAAGAACATGACCGCGGCCGTGTAGAGGATCGGCACCCAGATGAGAAGGCTCACGGCGAGCGAGAGCAGCCCGGCGACGACCCAGACGACGAACGCGCCGATGCCGATGTTGAGCCCCTGCGCGGCGTGCCGCCGGACGAACGGCGAGCGGGCCTTCCCGAGGTAGACGATCGCCGGGGCGATCGCGCCGACCAGGAACTGGCCGAGGTAGGCCATCAGCGACCAGGTCGTGTCGTCGTGGCTGACCGGGCCGAAGTGGCCGGGCATCTGCGCGGTGCCGCGGCCCTGCGGGTCCGGAGGAGGGGGCGGAGGCCCGGGCTGCTGCCAGGCGGACTGCTGCCAGGCGGGCTGCCGGCCCTGGCCGGGTGACGGGGGAGGCCCGTAGGCCATGGCGGGTGTCCTCTCCGGTGTCGGCTGGAGTTGTTGGCGAAGTGTACGACTCTTTGGACGCGCCCGAAGTTCGATGGTTCCCGCTTTCAGATTGTTTGCGGCGTGCCGTCCCGAAATGAGTTGCCCAGGGGAATGGCCGGGCAGTGACGGCACGCCGCGATCCCGGACGGCGGTGGCGGGTCAGGGCCGCCAGAGGACGGAGACGGGGGACGCGGCGGTGAGCGTCACCGATCCCTTCCACTGGACGAACGACCGCTGCGGAAGGTACGCGCCGCGCAGGAAGAACCCGCGGCCGACCGACGTGACCGTCGCGGGGGCGCCGTTGTCGCCGAGCCCCACCGGCTGCCGGACGGCCTCGATGCTCGCGATGTCGCCGGCGGTGGTGCCCTCGGGCAACTCGACCGTGGTGGCGACCGCGCCGTCCCGGTCGATCGACCAGGTGCGTTCACCGTGGTCGGAACGGTAGACGCGGGACGGATCGCGCCGGAGCCGCACGCCCAGCGTCACTCCGGGCACCGACCCGCCGCCCGCGGCGTCGCCGGTCCGCTTGGCGAACTCGATGAACAGGTAGGCGCGCTGGTCGCCGACCTCCCGAGTGCCGGGGTCGGACGGCTTCTCGATCTTCGCCTCGCGCACCATCTCCTGGGCCATGACCCGGTAGGTCCACGGCTCGCGGTCCATCACCACCTCGCGGGCGCGCGAGGCGGGCCGGGTCCCGGACGCGTCCGGCAGGAATCGCAGCGGCGCGTCCGGGCTGACGACGTCGCACATGTTGTTGTTGTCGGTGCAGGTCTGGAGGACGGGGTGGTCGCCCTTGTAGCGGCCGGTGAACTTCAGCGTCAGATGCTGCGGCGCCTGGTACACGCTGGTGTCCGCGACGCGCCGTCCGGACGCGTCCACCTCGACGCGGTACACCCACTCGATGTCGGTCGTGCGTCCCCAGCGGGCCATCAAGGCGGGAGTGTCGGTGCCGCCGTCCTCATTGCTCCATACCAGCGAGTACTCCAGCACGCGGTGGCCAGGGGCGCCGGCCCCGCCCTGGCCGGCGGGCCGGATCTCATGCCAGGCGATCAGCGGGGTGTCGGTGCGCGCGTTCTGGTACGGGTCGCCGAACGGCCAGCCGGTGCGTCCGACGACGATGGGCGCGTGCCGTAGCGCGAGCTGGTCCGCCTGCGGCATCCGCACCTGCGGCCGGGTAAGGACGACGCGACGTGCGGCCGGGGCGCTGCCTTGGGCGAAGCGCAGAGTCACCTTGTGCTTCCCACGGCGCAGACGCCCCAGCCCGAGGCTGCGCGGTGTCGGGTCGGACGAGGGGACCACCAGATCGGTCACGTGACGCCCGTCCACGGCCAGCGACACCACTGCGGACTCGGCTCCCTTACGAGCCCAGGAGACGCCGGGCGCGGCGACGGTGAAGGCGATGACGGCCTCGCCGTCCCGTCCGGCCGAGTAGGACAGGGAGCGGGCGGGGCCGCCCCGGTCGAGGGTGAGAGTGCTGGCGGAGGCAGCAGGGGTTGCGGGGACCGGGGAGGCTGCGGAGGCGGGGACGGAGTAGAGGAGTGCACCGGCGAGGGCACCGGTGAGGCCGGAGGCGGCGTAACGCACGCGGCATCTCATGAGCGGCGAACCTAGAGGGACGCGGTCGCGTTCGGGTGAAGAACCGGTCCCTCGTGAGTGTCGGGACGGTTGAGAGCCGTCCCGCGTTCAGCCTCGGGCCCAGCGAGGGGCGGGGGCGTCGTCGGACGGCGGCTGGAGCGACACCCCGGTGAAGCGTTCCTCGAGGACGGCGTCCCCGTCCGCGGTGGGCTCGGGTTCGGGTTCGGAGAGCATGAGGCCGAGCGCGGGCAGCCGGACCGTCCGGCCTCGCCGGACCACCTCATGCCCGAGCTCGCGGAAGAGCGCGACCACGTCGGCCGCCGTCTCGTCCAGGAGGTCGATGCCGTCGAGCCGGACCCGCAGCTCGGGGGAGCCGCCCCAACCGGGGCCGCGGGTGCCGAAGATCTCGCCGAGCCGCTCGACGCCGTCCGCGCCGCGTTCGGTGGACAGCGCGAGCCGCCCCCGGCCGACCCGCACCCCCTGGTGCCCCGCCCAGCCGCACACCGGCGACGGGGTGGGCGGGGCGGTCGCACATCGCTCGGCGACCGCGGCGAGGGTCGCCCACACGTCCGGGGCCCGCGTGGAGAACAGCAGGCTGGCGTCCGGGAGCAGGGCGCCGCGTCCGGGCTCCAGGGTGATCAGGAACGGCGCCGCCCGGCCCGGGAAGCGCGCCGGGTCGGGGTCGCGGAGCGTGACCAGCCCCTCCCAGGAGACCGGGTCGTCCACCGCGAACCAGGCGATGTCGGCCTCCACGCCCAGCTCGGCGAAGGTCCGGTCGGTGAGCCGCCAGGCGATCGTCTCGCGCATGGCCTCGGCCGCGTCGGCGAGCCTGCGGCGCCACCACGGGGGTTCGGGGTCGTTCCCGCCGCCGGTCCGCCAGCGGACCCCCGGTCCGGCGAGCCCGTGCCGCTCCTCGGTGGACGCCTTGTCGACGATCACGTAGTGCCAGCCACCCGGTTCGCCGCGCAGCACCACGCGCGCGGGCACCCGCCCGTACACGGCCGCCCCCACATCCCCCTCGTCCCGCATTCGGCCGAGCCTATCCGCCCCCGCCGGCCACAGCGCGGGCGCTGCGAACACACCGGACGCACCGGGACGTACCGGGGCGCGACGGTCGGACGGGGCGAACGGGCGATGGTCCGTCCGGGCGGGCGGCCGGACGCTCGGCCGGCCGCCGGGACGACGGGGGATCTGCGCGGCGATCAGCCAAGATCGTCACGTATGGTCCCCAGAGGCGTCGCGGTGGTTCGCCGCGACACGGGCGCCGCTGCTTGGTCCGGGCCGCTATGTCGGTACGGTCGGAGGGCAGCGGCCGCGACGGTTCCGGAGGTTCGAGCGTGACCCACTCCGAGCAGGTTCTGCGTTCCCCGAAAGAGCGGGAAACGGTGGACGGGGCCGTCCGCGCGCTGCGCTCCGCCGCGCCGTTCGGCTGGGAACGGCTCGGCTTCGAGTTCCGGGCGACGGTCGGCATCGACAGCGCCTCGTTCGAGGTCGTCGACTCCGAGGGCGGGATGCGGCAGGCCTTCCCCCCGGGGCACGCCATCGGCAAGATGGACGAGCTGCGCCGCGTCATGTACCGCCGGGGGAAGGGCGCGTGGTTCACCGCCCGCCTCGACATCGAGAGGTCCGGCCGGTTCAGCGCCGAGTTCGACTACGACGGCGAGCCCGACTTCACCCCGGCGCTCGACCCGGCCGCCTATGTCATCGACCTCGACCGCTTCCCGCGCTCCGACGATCACATCCCGGCCTGGCTGCGCGCCAAGCTCCGCGACGCCTGACGCGGCGACGAGGTCCATAGGGCCGAACCCGAACCCGAACCCGAACCCGTGCCCCGGGACACGCCTGGCTTGGGCACGGGTCCGGGCACGGCAGACTTGAGGGGTGCCCGCGACCCTTCCCGATGGTGACCCCGTTCCCGCCGACGGCGCGCTGCCCCGCGGCGCCACGGAGGGGCTGGGCACCCGCCCGTTCGCCTTCTACGTCCACGTCCCGTTCTGCGTGACCCGCTGCGGCTACTGCGACTTCAACACCTACACCGCGACCGAGCTGGGCCCGGGCGCGAGCCGCGACTCCTATGCCGACACCGCGATCGCCGAGGTGCGGATGGCGCGGCGGGTGCTCGGCGACGCCGACCTGCCGGTCGAGACCGTGTTCGTCGGCGGCGGAACCCCGACGCTGCTGCCGCCGGACGACCTCGGCCGGATCCTCGCGGCCGTCGACGCCGAGTTCGGGCTGGCGCCGGGCGCCGAGGTCACCACCGAGGCCAACCCCGAGTCGGTCGACCAGGCGTACCTGGAGGGCCTGCGCGAGGCCGGGTTCACCCGCGTCTCGTACGGCATGCAGAGCGCCCGCGAGCACGTCCTGAAGGTCCTCGACCGCACGCACACCCCCGGGCGCGTCCCGCTCGTCGTGGACTGGACCCGGAAGGCCGGCTTCGAGCACGTCAACCTCGACCTGATCTACGGGACGCCGGGGGAGAGCGACGAGGACTGGCGGCTCTCCCTGGAGGCGGCGCTCTCCACCGGCCCCGACCACGTGTCGGCGTACGCGCTGATCGTCGAGGAGGGCACCCGGCTGGCCGCCCGCGTCCGCCGCGGCGAGCTGGCCACCCCCGACGACGACGCGATGGCCGACCGCTACCTGATGGCCGACGAGATGCTGAGCGCTCATGGCCTGCGCTGGTACGAGATCTCCAACTGGGCCACCGGCCCCGGCGCGGCCTGCCGCCACAACCTCCTCTACTGGACCGGCGCCGACTGGTGGGGCGTCGGGCCCGGCGCGCACAGCCACGTCGGCGGTACCCGCTGGTGGAACGTCAAGCATCCCGCCGCCTACGCGGCCCGGCTGGCCGAGGGCGTCACACCCGCGCACGCGCGCGAGGTCCTGGACGACGCCGACCGCCGGATCGAACGGATCATGCTGGAGCTGCGCCTCGCCGACGGCTGCCCGGCCGCGCTGCTGGACGACGCGGCGGTGGCCCGCGCGATCGGCGACGGGCTGATCGAGGCCGGGCCCTACCGCGAACGCGGCAGGGCCGTCCTCACCACCCGCGGCCGGCTCCTCGCCGACGCCGTCGTCCGCGACCTCACTTGACCATCGGCCAGGCCATGAACGCCGGGAACCTGTACCAGTCGCCCCGGTTGCCCGCCACCGCCGCGATGATCAGGAACACGATCTGCGTGATGCCGAGCGCGATCGCGGTCAGGAAGCCGATCAGCACGAACATCAGCGCGATGTTGATCACCGAGTAGATGATCTGGGTGATGGTGAAGTTGAGGCCCTGCGCGCCGTGGTGGCGCAGGAACGGCGACTCGTCCTTCTTGATCAGGAAGACCAGCAGCGGGGCCAGGAAACCGAGCGAGACGAACCACAGGACCAGCTGCCCGAGATGGGTCAGCAGCGCCCAGGTCCGCTCGTCCTGCGTCACCGGGGCGTACGCCCCGTACGCCCCGGGTCCGTAGGGCTGCATCTGTCCGCCGTACCCGGGCGCCTGCCCGTACCCCGGCTGCCCGTACCCGGGGGCCTGCCCGTACTCCGGCGGGTGTCCGTACCCGGGCTGTCCGTACTCGGGCCCATATCCAGGCTGTCCGTATCCGGACTGGCCGTATCCAGGTTGCCCGTACCCGGGCTGCTCGTACTCCGGCCGTTCCCGGCCAGGCTGGTCCTCGGGTGGCCCGTGCGTCATCGCGTTGCTCCTCGTCCAGGGCGGCGGCGGGGATCTAGGGATCGGGGACGGTCACGAAGTCGATCAGTTCCTCGACGCGGCCGAGCAGGGCCGGCTCCAGGTCGGTGAAGGAGTCGACGGACCCGAGGATCCGCTTCCAGGCGGCGCCCACGTTGTCTCCCCAACCCAGCGCGGTGAGCACACCCTCCTTCCACGATACGCCGCGCGGGACCCGCGGCCAGGCGGGAATCGCGACGGCGGCGGGCTTGACCGCCTCCCAGATGTCGATGAACGGGTGGCCGGTGATCAGCACGTGGGGGGACGAGACCTGCGCGGCGATCCGGCTCTCCTTGGAGCCCTCCACCAGGTGGTCGACCAGCACGCCGAGGCGCCTGCCCTCGCCGGGGCCGAACTCCTCGACGATCGCGGGGAGGTCGTCCACGCCCTCCAGGTACTCCACGACGACGCCCTCGACCCGCAGGTCGTGGCCCCAGATCTTCTCGACCAGCTCGGCGTCGTGGACGCCCTCCACGTAGATGCGGCTCTCCTTGGCCACCTGGGCGCGCAGGCCGCGCACCGCGATCGACCCGGAGGCCGAGCGGGCGGGCGCGCGCGGGGCCGCGTCCGGCCGGACCAGCGTGACGGGCCGTCCGTCGATCAGGAAGCCCGACTTGTCGAGCGGGAAGACCCGGCGCTTGCGGAACCGGTCCTCCAGCGTGACCCCGAACTTGTCGCAGCCGACGACCGCGCCGCAGAAGCCGCTTCCGGGGTCCTCCGCCACCAGGCCGGGTTCGGCCGGGATCTCCGGTATCTGGCCTTTGCGGGGTAGTCGCCAGTCTCCCGCCAGAATGTCGTCACCGTAGTCCTTGCTCCGCACGGTTGGGCACTCTAACGAGAGCGAGGCCGTCCGGCACCCCCGGAGTGCCCCCGCCTGGCCGTACACTTGGCACTCGGAAGTACGGAGTGCCAGTACGGGGGCAGGGAGGTGACCACGTGCTCGACGACCGGAAACTCGCGGTCCTGCGCGCCATTGTCGAGGACTTCGTCTCCACCAACGAGCCGGTGGGCTCCAAGGCCTTGGTGGACCGGCACAATCTCGGCGTGTCGTCGGCGACGATCCGCAACGACATGGCGGTGCTGGAGGAGCAGGGCTACATCGCCCAGCCGCACACCAGCGCCGGCCGCGTCCCTACCGACAAGGGCTACCGGCTGTTCGTCGACCGGCTGTCCAACATCAAGCCGCTCTCCGGCGCCGAGCGCCGCGCGATCGAGACGTTCCTGAGCGGCGCCTACGACCTCGACGACGTCGTCGGCCGCACCGTCCGGCTGCTCGCCCAGCTCACCCGGCAGGTCGCCGTGGTGCAGTACCCGTCGCTGACCCGCTCGTCGGTGCGGCATGTCGAGCTGGTCCCGGTCGCCTCCGAACGGCTCCTGCTGGTCCTGATCACCAACACCGGGCGGGTCGAGCAGCGGGTCATCGAGACCCACGGCACGGTCTCCGAGGAATCGATCGGGCACCTGCGGGCGTTGCTCAACACATGCCTCGACGGATGCGGGCTGGGCGAGGTCCCGGTCGCGGTCGCCGACCTGCCCGACCAGGTCGGTGCGGACGAGCGCCCGCTCGCCGCGGCGGTGCTGTCGGTGCTGCTGGAGACGCTCGTCGAGAAGCACGAAGAGAAGATCGTTTTCGCCGGCGCGGCCAACCTGGCCGCGATGGACTTCTCCCTGAGCCTGCGCGGCGTGCTGGAGGCCCTGGAGGAACAGGTGGTGCTGATGCGGCTGCTCGGTGAGACCGGCGACTCCTCTACAGTTACGGTTCGGATCGGTACCGAGAACCCCGATGAGGGACTCCGGTCGACCTCGGTCGTCGCCGCCGACTACGGCGTCGGCGACCTCACCCTGGCCCGGCTCGGTGTGCTCGGGCCGACACGCATGGATTACCCCAGCACGATGGGAGCGGTACGGGCAGTGGCACGCTACGTCGGACAGATCCTGGCGGGGTCGTAAGTGGCCAACGACTACTACGCGACCCTCGGCGTCCGGCGCGACGCCGGCGCCGACGAGGTCAAGAAGGCCTACCGCCGGCTCGCGCGCGAACTCCACCCGGACGTCAACCCGGACCCGGAGACCCAGGAGAAGTTCAAAGAGATCACCCAGGCGTACGAGGTGCTCTCCGACCCCCGCAAGCGCGAGATGTACGACCTCGGCGCCGACCCGTTCGCGTCCGGCGGCGGGGGTGGGGGCGCGGGCGGCTTCGCCGGGGCCGGGTTCCCGTTCAGCGACATCATGGACGCGTTCTTCGGCACCTCGGCCTCGCGCGGCCCCCGGTCCCGGGCGCGGCGCGGGCGCAACGCCACCCTGCGGGTCGAGCTCGACCTCCAGGAGACGGCGTTCGGTACCACCCGCGAGCTGTCCATCGACACCGCGGTCGCCTGCACGAGCTGCGAGGGCAGCGGCTGCGCGCCGGGCACTCACCCCGACACCTGCGACACCTGCCACGGGCGGGGCGAGGTGCAGCAGGTGCAGCGCTCGTTCCTCGGCCAGGTCATGACCGCGCGCCCGTGCCCGCAGTGCGGCGGGTTCGGCTCGGTGATCCGCAACCCCTGCCCCGAGTGCTCGGGCGACGGCCGGGTCCGCACCCGCCGGACGGTCAAGGTCAAGATCCCCGCCGGGGTGGAGAACGGCATCCACATCCAGCTCGCGGGCGAGGGCGAGATCGGCCCCGGCGGCGGCCCGCCCGGCGACCTGTTTCTGGAGATCGCCGAGAAGCCGCACCCGATCTTCGAGCGGGAGGGCGACGACCTGCACTGCACCGTGCAGATCCCGATGACCGCCGCCGCGCTCGGCACCAACGTCACCATCGAGAGCCTCGACGGCCCCGAGGGCATCGACATCAAGCCCGGCACGCAGTCCGGCCAGGTCATCACGATGTACGGCCGGGGCGTCCGGCACCTCAACGAGAGCGGTCGCGGCGACCTGATGATCCACGTGAACGTGGAGACGCCGCACCGGCTCGACGAGGAGCAGGAGGATCTGCTGCGGCGACTGGCCAAGCTGCGCGGTGAGGAGCGGCCCCCGGGCAAGTTCGCGCCGGGCCAGCGCGGCAAGCTGTCCCGCATCTGGGACGTGTTCAACCAGCACTGAAGAGTCACCGTGGCGGCCTATCAGGAAGGCCGCCACGGCGATCCCCCGCCGTGACGGAGGCCCCGACGGGACCGCCGTTCAGGGATTCCGTTCCGGGGGCTTCCGCTCCGGGCTCCGCTCAAGGGGCTCGGTTCCGTCCGTGGGGGGTCGATGAGTCCGCCGGTGTTCCTCGCAGACGGCGGCCAGCTGGAGGGCGACCGCGTCGTCCTCGGCGGCGCCGAGGGGCGGCACGCCGCCACCGTGCGGCGGCTGCGCTCGGGCGAGCGCGTCGACCTCACCGACGGGGCCGGGCTGCTGGCCGAGTGCGTCGTCGTCGAGACGGGCCGCGCGGCCCTGACGCTGGACGTGCTGGCCCGGCATCACCAGCCGCCCCCGGAGCCGCGCCTGGTGGTCGTCCAGGCCCTCCCGAAGGGCGACCGGGGTGAGCTGGCCGTCGAGACCATGACCGAGGTCGGCGTCGACGAGATCGTGCCGTGGGCCGCGTCCCGCTGCGTGACGCAGTGGCGGCCCGAACGCCGCGACAAGGCCCTCGCGCGCTGGCGCAACACCGCCCGCGAGGCGGCCAAGCAAGCCCGCCGCACCCGGCTGCCCGAGGTCGCCGACCTGGCCGCCACGCCCGCGGTGGCCGGCCGGATCGCCGCCGCGTCCCTCGCGCTGATCCTGCATGAGGAGGCCGACGCGCCGCTCAGCGCCGTCGAGCCCCCGGCCACGGGTGAGATCGTGCTCGTCGTGGGCCCCGAGGGCGGCATCACCGACGAGGAGCTGGACCGTTTCGCCGCGTCCGGTGGCCGGGCCACCCGGCTCGGCCCGACGGTGCTGCGCACCTCGACCGCGGGCGTGGCCGCCGCGTCGGTCCTGCTGGCGGCCACCGGCCGCTGGTGACACCCCGCCGGGGCGGGGTCACGGGCTGGACGCGCTGCTGGACTCGGAGGCCGACGGGGTCTCGGTCGGCGGCTCCTCCGTCGGCGGCTCGGTGGGCGGGTCCGGGTCGGTCGGCTTCGGCGTCGTCGTGGTCGGCGACGGCAAGGGCGTCGTCGGCGGGGTCTGCCCGGTCCCGCAGGGCTTGCCGGCGGCCGTGTCGCCTTCGCCCGGCTCCCGGATCGGGGCCGAGCGGCCCGGCGAGGCGCCCGCCCCCGCGGCGGCGGGCGAGGAGGCGCACAGCGGCGATCCCGGCGCGGTCGCCGGCTCCGACGACGGCGGCTCGCTCGGGGTGCCGGACCCGGGCTCGCCCGGGGACGCGGGGACCGGCTGACCGTCCGGCCCGCTCGTGGTGGCGGTGCGGTCGGCGTCGGTGGAGTCGTCGTGGCTCTTGCCGGACGGGCCGTTGTTGCCCACCGACTGCTGGATGAGGCTGATCGTCTGCGGCGCGGACACGCCGATGCCGGCGATGGCCACGGCGGCGGCGACGGCCAGCACCGGGCGCGTCCAGCCGGGGGTGAGCCAGTAGCGGGCGACCCGGCGCCGCTCGCTCTGCTCGATGCGGGCCCGGATGCGTTCCAGGCCGTCGCCCGCGGGGATGACCTCGTCCGCCTCCGCGTGCAGGGCACGGCGCAGGATCTCGCTGTGCTCGTCGTCGGGGTGGGTGGTCATGAGAACTGCTCCAGGACGTTGCGTAGCGCGGTCATGCCGCGTGCCGTGTGGCTCTTGACGGCACCGCGGGAGATGCCCATCGCGTTGGCGATCTCCGCTTCGGACAGATCGGCGTAGTAGCGCAGGACGAGCGCCTCGCGCTGCCGGCCGGGGAGCCCCGCGAGCGCGTCGATCACCGCGGACCGCTCCAGTTCCCCGATGGCCCCGGCCTCGGCGCTGGGCGCGTCGGGCAGGCCCTTGGGGGCGTACTTCTCGACCACGGCCCGGTGCCGCAGCACCGACCGGGAGCGGTTGACCACCGACTGGCGCAGGTAGGACAGGGCCTTGTCGGGGTCGCGCAGCCGCCGCCAGCCGCCGTGCATCGCCACGAACGCGTCCTGGACGACCTCCTCGGCCGTCCCGGAGTCGCGGACGAGCATCGCCGCGAGCCGCACGAGCGAACGGTAGTTGGCGCTGTAGAGCGCGGTCACGGCCTGATCGGCGTCCCAGGCGACGGCCACCGCGCCCGCCGCGCCCCTGGCCACGAGGGTCTCGGTCACATCAGTGGGACGCGCGCCCCCGTCGTCGGGTTTACGAAAGGGCATCTTCTGTCTTGCCTCGGTCACCTGTCCGCCGCCTTTGCCGCCCCCCAGCCGTCCGGACGGACGGTGCCTTCGGCGCGGCGCGAAGGGGCGAACCCCGACGGCCGAGGCGAGGCGCGCGTCCTGTACGGGCCGGGGGGAACGCCTGAGTTGCCAACCATAGCCAGTGAGCGGGCGGGACGAGGCGTATCCAGCGGATGTTGATCAAGCGATTTCGGGCCCGCGGCACGGCCGTGGCGGGCCGCGTCCCGCCCAGGTCTCGATAGGATTCCGGAGCGGTCACGGCCGCTGGGAGGAGAGCGATGACGGACTGCCTGTTCTGCAAGATCGTTTCCGGGGACGTGCCGGCCAAGGTCGTCCGGGAGACCGAACGCGTCCTCGCGTTCCGCGACATCAACCCGCAGGCCCCCACGCACGTGCTGGTCATCCCCAAGGAGCACCACCCGTCCGTCGCGGAGCTCGCCGCCACCGACGCCGGGCTGCTGGCCGAGGTGCTCGGGGAGGCCCACCAGGTCGCGGCGGACGAGGGGGCGGCCGAGCCGGGCTACCGGGTGGTGTTCAACACCGGCCCGCAGGCCGGCCAGACGGTGCTCCACGTGCACGCGCACGTGCTCGCCGGGCGCGGCCTCAACTGGCCGCCCGGCTGACCCGCACCGCACCGGGCGCCCGCACCGGCCCTGGGGCCGCCCGCCGTTTCGCGGGCGGCGGCCGGGGCGGGCGGGCGGAAATGCGGCGGCGTGCCGCCGTGGGCGCCCAGTACCATGGATGTGACGGAGGCTGGACACCCGGAGCACACAGAAGGCAGGTCGGAGAGGCCGCAAGGCCCGCTGATGGTCGAATCAACCCAGGCGAAGCGCGGCGGACCGGGTGGCCCGCGCGCCCAGATGAAGATCGTGGTGCCCGACGACCATTCGATGGTGAGCCTCCTCGGCTCCCGGGATGAGTTGCTGCACGTCATCGAGCACGCCTTCCGCAGCGACATCCACGTGCGCGGCAACGAGATCACCGTGACCGGCCCCGAGGCCGAGTCCGAGCTGATCTCCCGGCTCTTCACCGAGCTGGTCGACCTGCTCAGGAGCGGCACCCAGCTCACCCCCGACGCGGTCGAGCGGAGCCTGGCGATGCTGCGCGGCGGGGACGGCGAGAGCCCGGCCGAGGTGCTGACCCTCGACGTGCTGTCCGGACGGGGCCGGACGATCCGCCCGAAGACGGTCAACCAGAAGCGGTACGTCGACGCGATCGACAAGCACACGATCGTGTTCGGCATCGGCCCGGCCGGCACCGGCAAGACCTACCTGGCCATGGCCAAGGCGGTCCGGGCGCTCCAGGACAAGAAGGTCAACCGCATCATCCTGACCCGGCCGGCGGTCGAGGCCGGCGAGCGGCTCGGCTTCCTGCCCGGCACGCTCTACGAGAAGATCGACCCCTACCTGCGCCCGCTGTACGACGCGCTGCACGACATGGTCGACCCCGACTCGATCCCGCGGCTGATGGCGGCCGGCACCATCGAGGTGGCGCCGCTGGCCTACATGCGGGGGCGCACCCTTAACGACTCGTTCATCATCCTCGACGAGGCGCAGAACACCTCGCCCGAGCAGATGAAGATGTTCCTCACCCGGCTCGGCTTCGGCTCCAAGGTGGTGGTGACCGGCGACGTCACCCAGGTCGACCTGCCCAGCGGGAACAAGAGCGGGCTGCGGGTCGTCCAGGACATCCTGGAGGGCGTCGAGGACATCCACTTCTGCCGGCTGAACAGCCGCGACGTCGTCCGGCACAAGCTGGTGACCGACATCGTCGACGCCTACAGCCGGTTCGACGAGTCGCAGGTGGCGGGCATCGAGCAGGGGGCGGCGGGACGCGGCGCGTCCCGCAAGCGGGGGCGTTAGATGAGCATCGAAGTGTTGAACGAGTCCGGGGTCACGGTCGAGGAGAAGCGGCTCGGCGACCTGGCCCGGCACGTGCTGGACGGGCTGCGCGTGCACCCGCTGGCCGAGCTGTCGGTGCTGCTGGTCGACGAGGACGCGATGACCGAGCTGCACGAGAAGTGGATGGACGAGCCGGGCCCGACCGACGTGCTGTCGTTCCCGATGGACGAGCTGCGGCCCGGCCACATGCCGGGCGGCTCCGACGACGACGACGCCGAGCCTGGGCTGCTCGGCGACGTGGTGCTGTGCCCGGCGGTCGCCGAGCGGCAGGCGCGGACGGCGGGGCACGGCACCCGCGACGAGCTCGAGCTGCTCTGCACGCACGGCATCCTGCACCTGCTCGGCTACGACCACGCCGAGCCCGACGAGCACAAGGAGATGTTCGGCCTCCAGGCCGAGCTGCTCGACTCCTGGCACGCCGCCCGGCGATGAGCACGGCTCAGGGATGGCTGTCGGCCCTGGCGGTGGGCCTGGTCGTCCTCGCCGGGCTGCTCGCCGGCACCGAGACCGCGCTGGCCCGGGTGTCGCGGGTCCGGGTGGAGGAGCTGGTCCGCGACGGGCGCCGCGGCGCCGGACGGCTGGCCGACGTCGTCGCCGACCCGGCCCGCTACCTCAACATGGTGCTGCTGCTGCGGATCGGCTGCGAGCTGGTCGCCACGGTGATCGTGGCCGATCTGTGCATCTCCTGGCTGGACGAGACCTGGCGGGCCTACGTCGTCGCCGCGGTGCTGATGATCGTGGTCAGCTACGTCGCGATCGGGGTCGGCCCCCGCACCCTCGGCCTCCAGCACGCCGAGCGGATCGCGCTGACCGGCGCCGCGGTGATCCACCCGGTGACCCGGGTGTTCGGGCCGCTGCCCCGGCTGCTGATCCTGCTCGGCAACGCGCTGACGCCGGGCCGGGGGTTCCGCGAGGGGCCGTTCGCGTCCGAGGCGGAGCTGCGCGACCTGGTCGACCTCGCCGAGCAGCGCAGCCTGATCGAGCCGGACGAGCGGCAGATGATCCACTCGGTGTTCGAGCTGGGCGACACCCTCGTCCGCGAGGTGATGGTGCCGCGCACCGACATCGTGTTCATCGAGCGCGGTAAGACGCTCCGGCAGGCCATGTCGCTGGCCCTGCGCAGCGGCTTCTCGCGGATCCCGGTGGTCGGCGAGAACGAGGACGACGTGGTCGGCATCGCCTACCTCAAGGACATCGTCCGGCGCGGCCACGAGCACCGCGAGGTCGAGTCGGTGGAGGCGGTCGAGTCGGTGATGCGCCCGGCCACCTACGTGCCCGACAGCAAGCCGATCGACGAGCTGCTGCGGGAGATGCAGGCCCGGCAGATCCACCTGGCCATCGTGATCGACGAGTACGGCGGCACCGCCGGGCTGGTCACCATCGAGGACATCCTCGAGGAGATCGTCGGAGAGATCGCCGACGAGTACGACGTGGAGGCCCCGCGGGTCGAGTGGCTCCCGGACGGCGCGGCCCGGGTCACCGCCCGGCTGCCGGTGGAGGATCTGGCCGAGCTGTTCGACGTCGAGCTCGATGTCGAGGAGGTCGAGACCGTGGGCGGGCTGCTGGCGCACGCGCTCGGCCGGGTGCCGATCGAGGGCTCCACCGCCGAGGTCGGCGCGGACGGCGCGGACGGCGCGCCGGGGCTGTCGCTCAAGGCCGAGAGCATCGCCGGGCGCCGCAACCGGATCGGCGCCGTGCTGGTGCGCCGGGTCGGCGGGCGCCCGCCGGGTGCGAGCGCGGCGGGGGACCGCACCTCCGGAGAACGCCGCGGCGCCACCGGGCACGCCCGGTAGTCGCATTTGCGCGAAGGGTTAATTTCATTACCCGGCGGGAACGTTCTGGCGCGTTGAGGGATTCGGGGGGATCTCATGCCGCGCACCGTCCGGTACGTCGCGTTCGCCGCCTGCGCGGCGCTGGGCGTCGCCGGCCCGGCCCTCACCGACTGCGGCGGCGCCCCACCGCGCACAGGGGCGGGTTCCGCGGTCCTGGCGGCGGCCGTCCTGACCGGACGCGACGTCCCGCCGGAGTTCCTGCCCGCCGAAGACCAGCACCCTTTCGACGGGCTCCGGCCGGACGACCCGTACTGCGCCCGCCTGCTGAGGATCACCGGCGCCATCCGCGCCCGCGACTTCGGCGGGGACGGCGGCTCACCCGAAGCGCACGCCGCGTTCTACCGCCTGGAACCCGAGGCGACCCTGGTCCAGCACGTGTTCCGGCTGCCGTCCGGGAAGGCCGCCGCGGCCGTCGACAGGGGCCGCAGGGCGGTCGCGGGCTGCCCCCGGCTCACGTTCACGTTCGGCTACCGGGGGATCGGCATGCGCCGGGCGCTGCTGCGGCGTCCGGCGGCCGTCCCCGACGCGTTCGCGGTGCGCTACTGGTCCGGGCCGGGCCCGCAGCCGGTCGCCCTCGACATGATCATGGCGCGGACGGCTGACGACCTGCTCGTCCTCGCCGCGCCCGGCGCCCTCGGCGCCGGGGGCGCGCACGGCTTCGAGGGGATCGCCGCGAAGGCCATCGCCAAGCTCGCCGCCCTGCGCGGGACGACCCCGCCACAGGCCGGCGCGCCATGACCCCGCGCGCCATGATCAGGCGGGCCCGGCGAGGGTCCGGCGGTCAGCCGACGGTCGAGCGGAGCGTCCCGTCGGGAGCGGCGAGGAAGACCGGGGCCTTGGCACCCAGGTCGCGCACGGCCGCCACATCGGACGCGGCGACGCCGTCACCGCCCGTGACGAGGGCCGCGGCCTCCAGGTCCTCGGCGCCACTGGACACCGCCATGGCCACCGCCACCTGGAGGGCGGTCAGCTTCAACGACGGCAGGTCGACGCTGGTCGCCGAGTAGGTCCGCCCGGTCTCGTCCCGCACGGCCGCCCCCTCGGCGGCCCCGGTACGCGCCCGCGTGGACCGCGCCAGCGTAATGATCTTCTCGTCCTCACCGCTCAGCTCACTCACGCCCCCAGCCTAGAACCCCCGTGCGGTCCTCGCTTCGCTGCGGTGGGCGCCCCCCAGGCCCCCGTCGAAGGGCCAGGGTTCTTGCTCTGCTCCGGTCCGGCTGGCCGGTTTCTCCCTGGGGGCGACCCCCAGACCCCCGCCGAAGGGCCAGGCGGTCCTCGCTCTGCTCCGGTCCGGCTGGCCGGTTTCTCCCTGGGGGCGACCCCCAGACCCCCGCCGAAGGGCCAGGCGGTCCTCGCTCTGCTCCGGTCCGGCTGGCCCGATGGCCGATGTGATCGGTCGGGTAGGCGACAATTGGGGGGTGACAGCGCTGGGAGACACGACGACCGAACGACCGCCCGAGGGTTTCCGGTCCGGGTTCGCCTGCTTCATCGGACGCCCCAACGTGGGCAAGTCGACCCTGATGAACGCCCTGGTCGGCACCAAGGTGGCGATCACCAGCAGCCGGCCGCAGACCACCCGGCGGGCGATCCGCGGGATCGTGCACCGCCCCGACGCCCAGCTGATCGTCGTCGACACCCCCGGCCTGCACAAGCCCCGCACGCTGCTCGGCGAGCGGCTCGACAGCCTGGTTCGCTCCACCCTCACCGAGGTCGACGCGATCGGCTTCTGCGTCCCCGCCGACCAGACGGTCGGGCCCGGCGACCGGTTCATCGCCCGCGAGCTCGCCGGGGTCAAGGGGACCCCGATCGTCGCGATCGTCACCAAGACCGACACCACGCCCCCGGAGCAGGTCGCCGAGCAGCTTCTGGCCGTCGGCCGGCTGGGCGAGTTCGCCGACATCGTGCCCTGCTCGGCGCGCGACGGGTTCCAGGTCGGGCTCGTCGGCGACCTGCTGATCTCGCACCTGCCCGAGGGCATGCCGCTCTACCCCGAGGGCGACCTCACCGACGAACCCGAGCAGACGCTGGTGGCGGAGCTGATCCGCGAGGCGGCGCTGGAGGGCGTCCGGGACGAGCTGCCGCACTCGATCGCCGTCGTGGTCGACGAGATGGCCCCCCGCGAGGGACGCGAGGACCTCATGGACGTCTACGCCCACCTCTTCGTCGAACGGCCCAGCCAGAAGGCCATCGTCATCGGCACCAAGGGCGCCCGGCTCCGCGACGTCGGCACCCGCGCCCGGCAGCAGATCGAGGCCCTGCTCGGCACCAAGGTCTTCCTCGACCTGCGGATCAAGGTCCTCAAGGACTGGCAGCGCGACCCCAAGCAGCTCCGCCGCCTCGGCTTCTACGACTGATCCCGCCTCAGGCGTCGGGCGGCGTCCAGCCTTCGGGCTGCGACCGGCCCTCCTCGCCGGTCCGGCTCCCGCCCTCGGCCGAGGGCGGCGCCGGTTCGGGCTCGGCCTCGCCGGACGGGCGATCGGACGCGGCGGGCGCCTCGTCCGGGACGGGCCGCTCGGCCGGAGGACCCTCAGGCTCGGCCTCGGGACGGGGCGCGAGGTAGGGGGACGTCGCCGGGACGCCGCGGCGGGTCAGGCGGCTGGTGACGGGGTGCGCCAGGCTCAAGCCGATGACGAGCAGGGACGTCGCCACCGCCACGTACCAGCCGTACCGCAGGCCGATCTGGTAGCCGACGCCCAGTCCCTCGTCCGGCATGTGGTCGCGGACGTCGCCGAGGCGCAGCACGAACAGGCCGCAGGCCAGCAGCGTCAGCGTGCCGGTGATGGCGCCGAGCGCGGTGATGCGCGGGTCGGCGAAGCCCCAGAAGGTCATCGCGATGGTCACCAGCGCCAGCACGGGCACGCTGATCACCAGGTCGTCGGCGTCGATCCCGGCGACGGTGCCGAGGTTGCGGCTGAGGGGACGGCCGAACAGGTCGACGACCACCAGGGCCTGCGCCCACGGCAGGAACGCCGACACGAGCTGGACCGCCGCCGCCGCGATCAGCGCGATGCTCCAGCCGGTGCCCCGGCGCCGCGGCTCCGGGACGGCCGCCAGGGCGAACGCGGGCGGCGGCGGGTGCCGGTCGACGTGCGGAAGGAAGTCGGGACGCGGGCCCACCGGGGCCGGCTCCGGGTGGGCACCCTCACCTACGGAACCGAGGTCACCAGTCATGGATCCAGCGTAGAGGGGCGCGTCCGGTTCGCCGGGGCGGCCACGGCGGGGCGCGCTGGTCGATGGTGCGGAACGACGCCCGCTTTGATGGACGGAGTCCGGTGTCGTGGTTTTTGAGGGTGTCGGTGTCCGCTGTGAGCCTCATCACCGATTCGGCGGTGCGCTGACCCGAGGCCGGCCGGAGTGCTGCACTCGTCGAAGGGAGGACGGCCGATGCCCGCACCCGCCGAGCGGAGCGAGATCATGTGCACCCTACGGAACGCCGGGACGGCGCTGGTCCGCGCCCCCGCGCCGCGCCTGGCCGAGGGGATCGTCACGCACGTCGAGCGCCGTCCGGTCGACACCGGGCTGGCCGCGCGGCAGCACCGGGCATACGTCACTGCGCTGCGGTCCGCCGGCTGGCGGGTCCGCGCGGTGCCCGACAGCCCGTCGCCGGACGGGGTGTTCGTGGAGGACACCGTGGTGGTGTGCGGCGATCTGGCCGTGCTCGCGCGGTCCGGTGAGGCCGGCCGCCGGGGCGAGGTGGCGGGGGTGGAGCGCGCGGTGCGCGATCTCGGGTTGCGGGTCGCGCGGATCGAGACGCCCGGGACGCTCGACGGCGGCGACGTGCTGCGGGCCGGGAACACCGTCTACGTCGGGCACGGAGCCCGTACCAACGCCGACGGGATCTGCCAGCTCGCGACCCTGCTGGGCGGACGGCGCGTCGTGCCGGTCGGCACCCGCGGCTGCCTGCACCTGAAGTCGGCGGTGACCGCACTGCCGGACGGGACGCTGATCGGGGTCCCCGAGCTGGTCGACACGTCCGCGCTGCCGGGGCTGCGGGTCGCACCCGAGCCAGCGGGCGCGCACGTAGTGGTGCTCGGGCCCGACCACGTGCTGCTGTCGGCCTCGGCGCCGCGCACCGCGCGGCGGCTCGCGGCCGACGGGCTGCGGGTGACGAGCGTGGACATCAGCGAGTTCGAGGCGCTGGAGGGCTGCGTCACCTGCCTCTCGGTGCTGGTCCCCTGATCCGGCGCGCGGGTGCGGCCGCGTTGATCGTCGGGCCCTGGCCGGCGCCGGGGCTCCGCACCCGCTCGCCCTCGCGATCAGGGGAATGACCTGGGGGTCCAGGGGTGTTGATGGGACGGGTGAGTGGCCACGAGTCTCAGCATGCGGGACGCGGTTTCCGTAGCTCGGATGGCGTCTGTTAGTTTGGTAGGCGTGTTGCGTGAGCTGCTCCTCCTTAGTGGCCGCAGCGGGGGCCTGTAACAGGTCGGCTCCCTCGCTGCGGGACAACGCCGTGAGCGTCGGCCGGAGGATCGAGCAGAGGGAAACCACCGGATGTATCCGCAACAGCAGACCTCGGGCATGCCCTTCGAGCGCTACAGCCCGTTCGCACCCGTCAAGCTGGCCGACCGCACCTGGCCGGACGCCGTGATCACCGAGGCCCCGCGCTGGTGCGCGGTGGACCTGCGGGACGGCAACCAGGCGCTGATCGATCCGATGGACCCGCAGCGCAAGCTGCGGATGTTCCAGCTCCTGGTCGGGATGGGCTACAAGGAGATCGAGGTCGGCTTCCCGGCGGCCAGCCAGACCGACTTCGACTTCGTCCGGCAGATCATCGAAGAGGGCCTGGTCCCCGATGACGTGGTGATCCAGGTGCTGACCCAGGCCCGGCCCGAGCTGATCGAGCGGACCTTCGAGTCGGTGCGCGGCGCCAAGCAGGCCATCGTGCACCTGTACAACTCCACCAGCACGCTCCAGCGGCGCGTCGTCTTCGGGCAGGACCGCGACGGCATCACCGCGATCGCGGTCGAGGGCGCCAAGCTGTGCGCCAAGCTGGCCGAGGACATGGGCGACACCGAGATCTACTTCCAGTACTCGCCCGAGTCGTTCACCGGCACCGAGCTGGACTACGCCGTCGAGGTCTGCAACGCCGTCAACGACGTGTGGCGGCCGACGCCCGACCGGAAGGTCATCCTCAACCTGCCGGCCACGGTCGAGATGGCCACCCCGAACGTGTACGCCGACCAGATCGAGTGGATGCACCGCAACCTGGCCTACCGGGACTCGGTCATCCTGTCGCTGCACCCGCACAACGACCGCGGCACCGGGGTCGCCGCCGCCGAGCTCGGCTACATGGCGGGCGCCGACCGGATCGAGGGCTGCCTGTTCGGCAACGGCGAGCGCACCGGGAACGTCTGCCTGGTCACCCTGGGCCTGAACCTGTTCACCCAGGGCGTCGACCCGCAGATCGACTTCTCCGACATCGACGAGGTCCGCCGGACGGTCGAGTACTGCAACCAGCTGCCGGTGCACGAGCGGCACCCCTATGGCGGCGACCTGGTCTACACCGCCTTCTCCGGCTCGCACCAGGACGCGATCAACAAGGGCTTCGACCACCTGGAGCGGGACGCGCGCGAGGCCGGCGTGCCCGTGGAGCGGTTCCACTGGGAGGTCCCGTACCTGCCGATCGACCCCAAGGACGTCGGCCGCTCCTACGAGGCGGTCATCCGGGTCAACAGCCAGTCCGGCAAGGGCGGCGTCGCCTACGTGATGAAGACCGAGCACTCCCTGGAGCTGCCGCGCCGGCTCCAGATCGAGTTCTCCCGGGTGGTGCAGGAGCACACCGACAGCGCCGGCGGCGAGGTCACGCCCGAGCGGATGTGGGAGATCTTCGAGGCCGAGTTCCTGGCCAACGGCCCCCGCGCCGGGCTGCTGGCGCACCGCGCGACCTCCCGGGTGGACGAGAAGGACGCGCTGAGCTGCGACGTCCGGATCGACGGGGAGATCCGCGAGATCGCCGGCGTGGGCAACGGCCCGGTCTCGGCGTTCGAGGCGGCGCTCGCCACGGTGGGCATCCAGGTCCGGGTGCTCGACTACGCCGAGCACGCCATGAGCGCCGGCGGCGACGCCCGCGCCGCGGCCTACGTCGAGTGCGACGTGAACGGCATCTCGGTCTGGGGCGCGGGCATCGACGGCAACATCGTCACCGCCTCCCTCAAGGCGATGCTCTCCGCGGTGAACCGCGTGGCCCGCGTCGCCTGAGCCCGATCGGAGTCTCCCGGCCCACGCCCCGAGGCCGACCGACCCGCGGGTCCTGAGCCGAACCTCTCGGCCCGCGGTCCCGACCGTGTCTTCCGACGCCGCGAAGACGATCGACCCGGTCACCGTGGTGTGAACCATCCGGGTGACCGCTGCTCGGGCCCCGGCCGTGACGACCTCACGGCCGGGGCCTTCGCGCGTCAACCGGAACAGCCCCGACGTGGGCGCGGCCACGCTCCCGTCCGACGGCTCCGCCCGGCTCCTCTGATCCCGCCCCGCGGCCGGGACCTCGATCTCGGCCGCGGGGCCTCAGCGAGCCCGGCCGAGCACGTAATGCACGAGCTCCCGCAACGGCCCGTTGAGCTGGGCCTCACCCACGGCGGTCTCACTGCCGTCGATGTCGATCCGATAGAGGAACTGGTCGGGGATGCGTCCGGGCGGAGGCACCGACCCCAGGTCCACCCGATCGACGAGCCTGGCCAGCACCGGATCGCTGGTGCTGTCGCACTCGCCCCGCTTCTCGATCCCAGCGAACCCGCCGCTGCGGACCACTGTCACCCTCACTCTGTACCCGCTCACCTTCGGGGCGCCCAACCGGCGCCAAAGTGTTCCCGCCCGCCCCCGGGCCGTGTTCCCGCTCGCCTCCCGGCGCCCGAGGGCACCGCGTCGGCTCACTCAGTGTTCCCCGCTCGCCCTCAGGATGTCGCCTACATCGCATGAGGCGTCGCCTTCCCTCTCCGCCATCGGGTCCCATCGCCACCACGCCTCGGAGGCGGTCCGCCTCCGAGGCGCCGAATGGCGTCGCCTTTCTTCGTCGTCGGGCCGGATGCCGCGCCGCTCCGGTCTGGCCACTGTGTCACTCATTCTCCGGCGGGGCGGGCTTCCGGGGCCGGGTCAGGCTTTGAGGCCCACCCCCGCCCAGGCTTCGCGGACCGCGCTCGTCTCGGTGCCCTTCGCGCCGTAGATGCGGGTGGCGGTCTTGACGGTCGCGGTCGCGAAGGCGGTGAACTCGATGTTCTTCGAGAGCGAGCCGCCGGTGAGGGTCTCGTACCAGACCCGGCCCGCCTTCTCCCAGGCGTTGCCGCCGATCGCGGTCGCGGCCAGGTAGAAGGCGTGGTTGGGGATGCCGGAGTTGATGTGGACTCCGCCGTTGTCGCCGCTGGTCTGGACGTACTTGTCCATGTGGGCGGGCTGGGGGTCCTTGCCCAGGCGGGGGTCGTCGTAGGCGGTGCCCGGGGCCTTCATGGACCGCAGGGCGACGCCGTGCACGCCCTCGGCGAGCAGGCCCTCGGCGATCAGCCAGTCGGCCGTGTCGGCGGTCTGCTTCGCGTGCCACTGCTTGATCAGCGAGCCGAAGACGTCGGAGAGCGACTCGTTGAGCGCCCCGGACTGGCCCTGGTAGGCCAGATCGGCGCTGTACTGGGTGATCCCGTGGGTCAGCTCGTGGCCGGTGACGTCGAGCGGGCCGGTGAACGCGGTGAACACCTCGCCGTCGCCGTCGCCGTAGACCATCTGCTCGCCGTTCCAGAAGGCGTTGTCGTAGTCGCGGCCGTAGTGGACGGTGGAGACCATCGGCAGCCCGGCGCCGTCGATGGAGTTGCGCCGGTACGCGGCCTCGAAGAAGTCGAAGGTCGCGCCGAGCCAGTCGTAGGCCTGGTCGACGCCCTTGTCGCCGGTGGTCGCGCCGCCCTCACTGCGGACGGTCTTGCCGGGCAGGCGCTCCTGTCGCTCGGCGTCGTGGATGGTCCGGTCGGGGATGAAGTCCTCGTTGGGCGCGGGCGTGGTGACCATGAGCGTTCTGCGCTCGGTGGCCTGGGCGGCGCTGAGGACGAGGGTGCGGCGGGCTCGGGCGCGGAGGGCGGCGTCGCCGGCGTCGCGGGCGATTCGCTCGAGCATATGCGGGGGCACGATTGCGCATCTCATAGGGCAACGCTGCCAGTTTCATGTGATCCAAACCACAGCTTTGCCGGTACCGGTGCGTCCGATTCCGGTCACTGACCGTAATAGGCGTTCTGTTCCCGGTTGCGGAGGCTCCGGTGGGGTGCGGATCGTGTGCAGATCCGGTGCGGGTGCCCGTCCGAGGATCAAGGCACCGCCCCGGGTGCGCCAGAATGGGCGGGTGACCCTTTACCGCGACGAAGGCGTCGTCCTCCGCACCCAGAAGCTGGGCGAGGCCGACCGCATCGTCACGGTGCTGACCCGCCGCGGCGGCCGGATCCGCGCGGCGGCCAAGGGGGTCCGCAAGACCAAGTCCCGGTTCGGGGCGCGGCTGGAGCCGTTCACCCATGTCGACCTCCAGCTGTACGAGCGGCGCTCGCTCGACCTGATCACGCAGGCCGAGACCCTCAGGCCGTACGGGGAGCACCTGGTCACCGACTATCCCCGCTACACCTCGGGCACGGCGATGCTGGAGACCGCCGAGAAGCTCACCAGCGAGGAGGGGGAGCCGGCGCTCCGCCAGTTCCTGCTGCTGGTGGGCGGGCTGCGCACCCTGGCCGAGCGGGGGCACGACCCTCGCCTGGTGCTGGACGCCTACCTGCTGCGGTCGCTGTCGGTCGCGGGCTGGGCGCCCGCGCTCGACGAGTGCTGCCGCTGCGGGACTCGCGGCGGGCTGCGCGGATTCGCCATCGCGTCGGGCGGCGCGGTGTGCGCCCGGTGCCGGCAGCCGGGGGCGGCCACGCCCGCCCCGCCGACGTTCGCGCTGATGCTGGCGCTGCTGCGCGGCGACTGGGAGTACGCCGACGGGAGCGACCCGCGCCACCGGGTGGAGTGCAGCGGCCTCGTCGCCGCCTACCTGCAATGGCATCTGGAGCACGGCATCAGGTCCCTCAGGCATGTGGAGCGCGAGGGCGACCGCCCCAGGGTCGTCGCCCCCGCCCGCGCCCCCGCGCCTGGAGGGGACCTTCCGAACGACCCGGGCTACCCGGGCTACCCGGACGACCCGGGCTACCCGGACGATCCCGGTTACCCGGACGATCAGGGGTACCCCGGTGATCGGGGCCACCCGGACGGGGCGGGATACCGCGCCGGTCCGGGCGACAGTGACGACACGATCGACAGGGAGAGAGTGTGAGAAGGGCCGTATCGCCTCCGGATCCGCACAGGGACGGCGCCCGTCCGCCGGCGATCCCCACCGACCTGGTGCCCCGGCACGTGGCCATCGTCATGGACGGCAACGGCCGGTGGGCCAAGGGGCACGGGCTCCCGCGCACCGAGGGGCACAAGCGGGGGGAGGACTCCCTCTTCGACGTGATCATGGGGGCGATCGAGCTCGGCGTCCCGTACCTGTCGGCGTACGCCTTCTCCACCGAGAACTGGCGGCGCTCGCCCGAGGAGGTGCGCTTCCTGATGGGCTTCAACCGCGACGTGATCCGGCGCCGCCGCGACCAGCTGAACGCGATGGGCGTGCGGGTGCGGTGGGCGGGACGGCGGCCCAGGCTCTGGCGCAGCGTCATCAGCGAGCTGGAGACCGCCGAGGAGATGACGCGTGACAACGACGTGCTCACCTTGCAGTTCTGCGTGAACTACGGTGGCCGCGCCGAGATCGCCGACGCCGCCGCGGCCATCTCCCGGGACGTGCGGGACGGGCGGCTCAACCCGGACAAGATCACCGAGAAGGTGTTCGCCCGCTACCTGTACGAGCCCGGGATCCCCGACGTCGACCTGTTCCTGCGCTCGTCGGGGGAGCAGCGGACCTCCAACTTCCTGCTGTGGCAGTCGGCGTACGCCGAGATGGTCTTCCTCGACACGCTGTGGCCCGACTTCGACCGGCGGCACCTGTGGCACGCCTGCGAGCTCTACGCCTCCCGCGACCGGCGGTACGGCGGGGCGGTGCCCAACCCGGTCGAGCCAGCGCCCGCCGGCTGACCTTCCCGCGGCGCCACTTACTCGGCATTCCCTACTTGATTAGTTGCATTAGGGGTCCGGCCTGCGTACGTTCGTTGCCATGCCGCACCAGGTCCTGGAGCCAGTCCGCCCTGAGGTCAGCCCGGTCGCGGGCCGGATCGGCGCCGTGGTCACCCGCGTCCGGCTGTCGGGCGACCTGCCCGAGCGGGTGGTGGCGGAGCTCGGCCGGGCACTGCTCCGCCACCGGGTGCTCTTCTTCCGCGATCAGCACCACCTCGACGCCGCGGGCCAGGCGCGGTTCGCGCGGCGCCTCGGCGAGCCCGCCGCGTGCTGCGGCGACGGCCGCGCCGACGCGTGGCACACCGACGGCACGTTCGCCGAGCGTCCGCCCAAGGCGATGCTGATGCGCGCGATCGAGGTGCCGCGGCACGGCGGCGACACCGTGTGGGCCAACACCGCCGCGGCGTACGAGGACCTGCCCGCCGAGCTGCGGGAACTGGCCGACCGGCTCTGGGTGCTGCACGGGCACGGGGACGCGCGGGCCGAGCACCCCCTCGTCCGGGTGCATCCCGAGACGGGGGAGCGGGCGATCCTGCTCGGCGGCTTCGCCCGTTCGATCGTGGGCCTGAGCAGCCGGGCCGACTCCGGGGCCCTCATCAGGCTGTTCCAGGAGCACGTCACCCGGCTGGAGAACACCGTCCGGTGGCGCTGGGCGCCCGGTGACGTGGCCGTCTGCGACAACCGGGCGACGCAGCACCGCGTGGTGCAGGACTTCGGCGGCCGGCCGCGGCTGCTGTGGCGGGTCGCCGTCGGCGGCGACGTGCCGGTGCCGGTGCCGGTGGACGGACGGTCCGGCGCGGCCCGTCCACCGGCGGCGGGCGGCTAGACCAGCGCCGCGTCGAGCGTGATCGTGGTGCCGGCCAGCGCCTTGCTGACCGGGCAGCCGGCCTTGGCGTCCTGCGCGGCCTTCTCGAAGTCGCCCGCGGACAGCCCCGGCACGCTGGCGCGGACCGTCAGGTGGATTCCGGTGATGCCCTCGCCGGGCTGGAAGGTGACCTCGGCCTTGGTGTCGACCTTCTCCGGCGGCGTGCCGGCACCGGCCAGGCCGTGCGAGAGCGCCATCGAGTAGCAGGTGGAGTGGGCCGCCGCGATGAGCTCCTCGGGGCTGGTCTTCCCGTTCGGCTCCTCGGCCCGCGACGGCCAGTTCACCTCGAACGTGCCGATCTTCGAGGAATCGAGCGCGACCGTGCCCTGGCCGCCCATCAGCGGCCCTTCCCAATGCGCGTTTGCGGTGCGTGTCGTTGCCATGACGGTGATTGTCCCCCATCGCGGTTCCGCCCGCGCGGCCCCGGTCGCCCGGCGCGGCGGCGGCGCGCGGCCGGACGGCGGAGAGGTGGACGGCGGGGCGGTCAGGCGGCGCAGGCGGCGCAGGTGCCGAAGACCTCGACGGTGTGGGTGATGTTCACGAAGCCGTACTCGGCGCCGATCGCCTCGGCCCAGCGCTCGACCGCCGGGCCCTCGACCTCGACGGTCCGGCCGCAGTCGCGGCAGACCAGGTGGTGGTGGTGCTCCTCGGTGCGGCAGGCGCGGTAGACGGCCTCGCCGTCGTCGGTGCGCAGCACGTCGACCTCGCCGGAGTCGCTGAGCGCCTGGAGCGCCCGGTAGACGGTGGTGAGGCCGATCTTGGAGCCGTCGGCGCGGAGGTCGGCGAAGATGTCCTGCGCGCTGCGGAAGCCCTCGCAGTCGGCCAGCACCTGCCGCACCGCGTTCCGGCGGGTCGTCGTCATCCCCCAAGCACCTCCGCCTCGGCTTCCACACCCGACCGTGCCGCGGCCGGGGCGGCGCGCCTGCGCCGCACCACCGTGCCCCCCACCGCCGCCGCGACGAACACCGCGAGCGCCAGCAGCACGATCGAGGGGCCCGGGGGGAGATCGTACTGGAAGGAGCCCGCCAG
This sequence comes from Actinomadura xylanilytica, assembly GCF_030283145.1. Lineage (GTDB taxonomy): Bacteria > Actinomycetota > Actinomycetes > Streptosporangiales > Streptosporangiaceae > Spirillospora > Spirillospora xylanilytica. The sequence goes on along the minus strand of NZ_JASNWE010000001.1, from coordinate 908,139 downwards.
CCCCGATACCGCCGACAGTACACCGATGCCCATGGCCAGCAGCATCGTGCTCCTGAACCCCCGGGTGAGCTGCTGCGCCGCCGCGACCGGCACCACCATCAGCGCGCTGACCAGCAGCAACCCGATCGCGCGCATCGCGATCACCACGGTGATCGCGGCGGTGGCGGCGATCAGGATGCTCAGGAACCGGGTCGGCAGGCCCGCCGCGCGCGCCACCTCCTCGTCCTGGCACAGCAGGAACAGCTCGCGGCCGAACAGCGTCACGATGCCGAGCACCACGACCGCCAGCCCGGCCACCACGTACAGGTCGGTGGCCGACACGCTGCTGATCGACCCGAACAGGTACGACTGGAGGCTGGTCCCGCCGCCCTCCGCGCCGGTCAGGATCACGCCGCCGGCCAGCCCGCCGTAGAACAGCAGGGCCAGCACGACGTCGGCGCCGCTGCGGCTGCGGCTGCGCAGCACCTCGATCGCCACCGCGCCGAGCACCGAGACCACCAGCGCGCCGAGGACGGGGGAGGAGCCGGTGAGCAGGCCGAGCCCGATGCCGGTCAGCGCGATGTGGCCGATGCCGTCGCCGAGCAGCGAGAGCTTGCGCTGGACGATGAACGTGCCGACCGCCGGGGCGGTCAGCCCGATGAGCACCGCCATGACCAGGGCGACGCGCATGAAGTCGTACTGGAACATCTCGATCATGCGCTCTGTCCCGTCGTCCGGGCCGTCCGGCCGGTGTGGTCCGCGCGGACGGCGCGGCCGTGCTCGAGGACGAGGGTGCGGGTGATGAGCGGCTCCAGCGGGCCGAGCTCGTGCGCGACCAGGACCACCGTGCGCCCGGCCGCCGCCAGCTCGCGCAGCGTCCCGGCGAGGGCCGCCTGGCTGGCCGCGTCGACGCCCGCGGTGGGCTCGTCCAGCACGAACACGTCCGGCTCGCCCGCCAGCGCGCGGGCGATCAGCACCCGCTGCTGCTGGCCGCCCGACAGCAGGTGCGCCGAGTCGCGCGCGCGTCCGGCCAGGCCGACGGCCTCCAGGGCGCGGTCGACGGCGGCGCGGTCGGCGGCGGAGGTGGGACGCCAGCGGGACTGCCGCGCGACGCGCCCGGACGACACGACCTCCCGGACGGTCGAGGGCACCCCGCCGCCCATCGGCAGCCGCTGCGGGACGTACCCGACGCGCTTCCAGTCGCGGAACCGGGCGGGCGCCGAGCCGTAGATCTCGGTCCGGCCGGCCGACAGCGGGACCAGCCCGAGCAGCGCCTTCACCAGGGTGGACTTGCCGGCGCCGTTGGGGCCCATCACGGCGAGCAGGTCGCCGGGGCCGACCCGCAGGTCGATGCCGTCCAGCACCTCGCGGCCGTCGCGCCGCACCCGGCCGCCGGTCATCTCGAACGGCGCCGTCCCGGCCGCCGCCGTCGTCATGAGCACTCCAGCGCGGGCCGCAGCGTCTCGAGGTTCCTCTTCATGATCGACAAGTAGTCGTCCGGAGAGCCCGGCCCGACGCCCTCGGCGGGGTCCAGGACCGCGGTCCTCACCCGGGCCTCCTTGGCGAGCGTCTCGGCGACCTTCGGGCTGACCAGCGTCTCGGTGAACACCGTGGTCGCGCCCGCCGACCCGATCCGCCCGGTCAGCTCGGCGAGCCGCTTGGGCGACGGCTCGGCGGACGGGTCCACTCCGGCGATCGGGATCTGCCGCAGCCCGTACCGCTCGGCCAGGTACCCGAACGCGGCGTGCGCGGTGACGATCGACGTGCGCTTGCAGGACCTCAGCCCGTCCTTGAAGCTCCGGTCGAGCGCGGTGAGTTCGGCGGCCACCGCCGCGGCGCGGCTCTTGTAGCCGTCGGCGTGCGCGGAGTCGGCCGCGGCGAGCCTGCCGCCGAGGGCGGTGGCGACGGTGGCCATCCGGCTCGGGTCGAGCCAGATATGCGGGTCGTAGTCGACGTCGTGCTCGTGGTCGTGCTCCTCCTCGCCGCCGGACACGGCGGGCAGCGTCGTGACCACGCTCGCCGCGTCGAGCGAGCCGTCCTTGGCGTGCTTGCCCACCGCCTGGTCCACGGCGGGCTGCACGCCCTTGACGTACACCGCGAGGTCGGCCTTGCCGACGGCGCCGACCTGCCGTGGCGTCAGCTCCAGGTCGTGCGGCTCGGCACCGGGCTTGGTGAGGGTCTGCACCGAGGTCTCGGGGCCGCCGATCCGCTCGGCCAGCCAGGCGACGGGGTAGAACGAGGCGACGACCTGGGTCCTGCCGTCCGAGGCCGCGCCGCCGCCGCAGGCGGTCAGCCCGGCGAGACCGGTGAGGGCCAGCGCGGTCAGCGGGAGGACGCGGAACGGCGTACGGGAGGTGAACACCAGCCAAGTATGAATGAAGATGAAAATGATTGTCAAAATCGGTCGATAACGTGACCGACCACGCCCGCCGCTAGGGCCACCAGCGCCGCGACCCGCAGCAGCCGGCCGGGCCGGTCGAGCGCGGGCCAGTTGAGGTAGGCGAACCAGCCCAGCCCCACCAGCAGCGCCAGCAGCCCGGCCGCGCCCACCCAGCCGGACCCGGCCACCCCCGCCAGCAGCAGCGCGAAGACCACCGCGAGCAGCACCCCGCGCGGCAGCCCGTGCAGGTAGAGCACCGGTTTGGCGCTCCACCGCTCCACCATCGACCGCATCCCCGAGGTGTCCTGAGTCTCCATCCGTCTTAACGTACGCCAGGATGGACCGATGATCGCGATTACCCGGTACCGCGTGCCCGCCGAAGAGTCCGACGGCTTCGCCGAGCAGATGGGCGCGGTGCTGGAGACGCTGTCCGGAAGCCAGGGATACCGGTCCGGCCGGCTCGCCCGCACCATCGACGACCCCGGGCTGTGGGCGCTGGTGACCGAATGGGACGGGGCGGGCTTCTACCGCCGCGCGCTCGGCGCCTACGAGGTGCGCGTCCGCTTCATGCCGCTCGCCGTCATGGCGGTGGACGAGCCCGGCGCCTACGAGATCGTCGCCTCCCACTGAGCACCGCCTCCGGCGTCGCCGGGCGGCCCCGCCGGGTCAACGTAGGGCAACCGGCGGCCAATAAGCCGCCGTCCCCGGTTTCGCCCCCGGCCGCGCCGGTGATCACTGCCGCATCGTGATCATCACGTCGCGCGGTCGGCGGGGTAACGACCCGCCCCCTGGGACGCGGCGAACCGGGGGAGTTGTATGCGTTATGGCGCCCTGCTCATCGGACTGCTCGGGACGGCGGCGGCCGTACCGCTCGTCGCCGGCTTCCGGCCGTCCGCCCCGGGGCCCGCGGCCCGGCCGTCCGCCCCGCTGACCGGGACCGTCGCGTACCGGGGGGTGCGCGTTCCGGTCCCCGCGGGCTGGGAGGTGCACCGCCTGGACCGCGACCCGGACCGCTGCGTCCGCTTCGACCGGCACGCGATCTACCTCGGCGGTCCGGGCCCGCGCCCCGACTGCCCGGCCCGGGTGATCGGCGGCACCGAGGCGCTCTGGATCGAGCCCCTCGGCGGAGCGTCCGCCAAGCGCACGGGCGCGGTCCGCGCCGACCGGCTCGCGCGGCACACCGTCCAGGCCACCGGCGCGCATGAGGAGCGGCTGGCCCTGCCCGAGGCGGGCGTCACGATCACCGGTACGTACGGGACGGATCCGGCGGCGCTCCAGCGGACGCTTCGCGCCACCCGCCTCACCACCACCTGGCCGGACGAGCCCGTGCCCACCTCGGATCCCACGGAGGCCCCCGAGCCTACGACCTCAGGGAGCGCAGGGGACGCGCCGGACGCGGAGCCGAAGTCCGGGCAGGAGGCGCCGCTGCCGAACTGGGCCTCCGGGGAGGGCTTCGACATCTGCGCGGCCCCGGCCGTCTCGACGATGAAGGCTTGGCGGCGCGCCTACGGGATCGCCAATATCTACATCGGCGGCGCGGCCCGCGGCTGCGCCCAGCCCAACCTCACGCGCGCGTGGGTGCGGACCGTCCGGCGCATGGGTTACCGGCTGATCCCCACCTACGTCGGCCTCCAGGCGCCGTGCAGCAAGTACAAGAGCCGTATCACCGCCGCGAACGCCGCGGCGGAGGGGGCGGACGCGGCCGAGGACGCCGTCCGGCGCGCCCGCGCGCTCGGCATACCGCGCCGCCAACCCCTCTACTTCGACATCGAGGGGTATGACACCGGCGACGACGCGTGCAGTGAGGCTGTCATGAGCTTTCTGGACTCCTGGACGACGAAGCTGAAGGCCGCACGGTACGTCCCCGGCGTTTACAGCAGCCTGTCCTCAGGAATCCGCGATCTGGGCAAGGCGCGCGGTATCACCAAGCCCACGGCGATCTGGTTCGCCCACTGGGACGGAGACACCGCCGTCTACGACACCCCCGACCTGCCGGACGAATGGTGGCCGCCGCACCGTCGTATCAAGCAGTACCGCGGCGGGCACAAGGAGAAGCACGGCGGCGTCACCCTCAACGTCGACAGCAACGCGGTCGACGGGCGGGTCTATTGAACGTCCGCCTGGGAAATCCCAGACGGGCCGTATGTTCGCCATGTCCGCGTCCGAGAGGCCGTTCGGGTGCTCTAAGCTGGGGAATGCTCTGGAGCGCCGGGGAAAGACCGCGTTCCACGGCACCACACAGGGGAATCGCACTCGCCTCGGCCCGCCGTCTCCGGCAAGGGCCGAGTCCGCCGCCTTCGTGGCGGAACCCGCTCGCCGTTTCCGCGGCGATGGGGCGTCCGATATCGTCCCGCCGACTGCCAGCCGGATGGAGAATGCTCATGGCACGCCGTTCCGACGTGTTGGACACGATCGTCAACCTCGCCAAGCGGCGGGGTCTGGTCTACCCGTCGAGTGAGATCTACGGCGGACTGCGCGCCTCCTGGGATTATGGCCCGCTCGGCGTCGAGCTGAAGAACAACGTCAAGCGCCAGTGGTGGAAGTCCATGGTGCAGGGCCGCGACGACGTCGTGGGCCTCGACTCCTGCGTGATCCTCGCGCGGGAGGTCTGGGAGGCCAGCGGGCACGTCAACGCGTTCGTCGACCCGCTCACCGAGTGCCAGTCGTGCCACAAGCGGTTCCGCGCCGACCACCTCGAAGAGGCCTACGAGGCCAAGCACGGCCGCCCGCCGGCCGCCGGCCTGGCCGACCTGAGCTGCCCCAACTGCGGGGTGAAGGGCTCCTTCACCGAGCCGAAGATGTTCAACGGGCTGCTCAAGACCTACCTCGGCCCGATCGAGGACGAGTCGGGGCTGGCCTACCTGCGGCCGGAGACCGCGCAGGGCATCTTCATCAACTACCTCAACGTGCAGCAGTCGGCCCGCCGCAAGGTGCCGTTCGGCATCGGGCAGGTGGGCAAGTCGTTCCGCAACGAGATCACGCCCGGCAACTTCATCTTCCGGACCCGCGAGTTCGAGCAGATGGAGATGGAGTTCTTCGTCAAGCCCGGCAGCGACGAGGAATGGCACCAGTACTGGATCGACGAGCGCATGCAGTGGTACGTCGACCTCGGCATCCGCAAGGAGAACCTGCGGCTGTTCGAGCACCCGGCCGACAAGCTGTCGCACTACTCCAAGCGCACCGTCGATGTGGAGTACCGCTTCGACTTCGTCGGCAGCGAGTGGGGCGAGCTGGAGGGTATCGCCAACCGCACCGATTACGACCTGACCACGCACGGCAAGGCGTCCGGCACCGACCTGTCGTATTTCGACCAGGAATCGGGCGACCGGTTCGTCCCGTACGTGATCGAGCCCGCGGCGGGCGTCGACCGCTGCACACTGACGTTCATGATGGACGCCTACGCCGAGGACGAGGCGCCCAACGCCAAGGGCAAGCTGGAGAAGCGCACGGTCATGCGGCTCGACCGGCGGCTCGCCCCGGTCAAGATCGCGGTGCTGCCGCTGTCGCGCAACTCCGACCTGTCGCCGAAGGCCCGCGACCTGGCGGCCCTGCTGCGCAAGAACTGGAACGTCGACTTCGACGACGCGGGCGCGATCGGCCGCCGCTACCGCCGCCAGGACGAGATCGGCACCCCCTTCTGCGTCACCGTCGACTTCGACACCCTTGAGGACGACGCGGTGACCGTCCGGGAGCGCGACACGATGAGCCAGGAGCGCATCTCGCTCAGCCAGGTCGAGTCGTTCCTCGCCGCGCAGCTCATCGGCTGCTGACCGGCGGCCGGCCGGGGGCCGGCCGCCGCAGGACGCCGTGCGGGCCGTCCCTCCCAGCCGTTCGGGAGGGACGGCCCTTCCTCGTCTTCCGGCCTTGACGGGACGCGGCGGAATCGGCTTGTGAGGCCGGTCGCCGTCATGGGCTACGGTGACGAGGGACCGACCGATCGCCGACAGGAGGCTGCGCGTGCGCGACCCCCGGCGATCACCCCTGCCCCGCGACGAGCGCGGACGGCTGGCCCGGCTGCTGGTCATCGCGCTGGGCCTGCTCGGTTTCGTGGCCGTCCCGGCCGGCGCGGCCGTCCCCGCGGGGCCCGGTCAAGGCGCCGCCCAGGCGGCCGTCCAGACGGCCGGGCCGAACGCGCCCGGCCGCAGCCGGACGGCCCCCCGGTCGAGTCCGGCCACGCGTACCGAAGCGGCGGTCGCGGCCGTCGTGCGGCAGGTGTCCGGGGCGTCCGTCCCGGCCCCGGCCGTCGCCGCCCCGCCCGCCGGCGTCGACGTGCGCCCGCCGTCCGGACGGGCCGTCCGCCGCGCGATGGCCGCCGAGCCGTTTGTGGCCGCCCTGCCGGGCGCGCCCCGGGGACGCGCGCCGCCCCTTCCCGCACTGATCTGACGGTTCCTGTCCGATCGGCGTCCGGGGTCCGCGCGGGCCCCGGACGCCGGTGGCCGCGGTGCCGCCCGTCCCGCGTGCGCGGACGGCGGCGCCGGGCCCCGTGTGGAGGTCTCCCCTTGTCTCGCGCCAATGTGGTGCGGGCGGTACTGGCGTTCGCCGTGCTCGCCGCATCGCTGTACTTCGCCCTGTCCGAACCCGCCCGCCTCGGCCTCGACCTGCGCGGCGGCACCCAGATCGTGCTGGAGACGCAGGACTCGCCGTCGGTCAAGGCCGGCCGCGCGTCCACCGACCGCGCCAAGGAGGTGCTGCACCGCCGGATCGACGCGCTGGGCGTCGCCGAGTCGTCGATCACCCGGTCCGGGGACCGGCGGATCATCGTCGAGCTGCCCGACGTCCAGGACCCGGCCCGCGCCGCCGCCGTGATCGGCAGGACCGCCCAGCTCACCGCGCACCCCGTCCGGGCGAGCGCGCAGGCCCCGCCGGGCGCGGGCGAGCGGGTCCTGCCGGACGAGCGGGGACGGCCGATCATGCTCGGCCCGGCCGCCCTGACCGGCGACGGCATCGGCTCGGCCGCTGCCTCGTTCGACCCGCAGAACCTGAGCGGCTGGGCGGTCGACATCGGCTTCCGCGGGGACGGCGGCCGGACGTGGGAGGCGCTCACCGCCAAGAGCGCCTGCGCGGTGGGCGACGAGCGTCGCGTCGCGATCGTGCTGGACGGCAAGGTGATCTCCTCGCCGCAGGTCACCGAGCAGGTCGGCTGCGGCGTCGGCATCACCGGCGGGTCCACCCAGATCACCGGGGACTTCGGCGCCGAGGAGGCCAAGGACCTGGCCGCCCTGGTGGAGGGCGGCTCGCTGCCCGTCCCGGTGAAGACCATCGAGCAGCGGGTCGTCGGGCCCACCCTCGGCGACGCCGCGATCCAGGCCAGCGCGCAGGCCGCGCTGATCGGCGTGGCGCTGACCGGGCTGTTCATCATCGCCGTCTACCGGCTCGTCGGCGCCCTGGCCGCGATCGCGCTGGCCTGCTACGCGCTGATCTCCTACGCGGCGCTGGTCGCGATCGGCGCGACGCTGACGCTGCCGGGGCTCGCCGGGTTCGTGCTGGCCATCGGGATGGCGATCGACGCGAACGTGCTGGCGTTCGAACGGGCCAGGGAGGAGTACGCGGCGGCGCCCCGGCGCGGCCTGCGGTCGGCGCTGAGCACCGGCTTCACCCGCGCCTGGTCGGCGATCGCCGACTCCAACATCACCACCCTGCTCGCCGCCGGGCTGCTCTTCTTCCTGGCGTCCGGGCCGGTGAAGGGCTTCGGCGTCACGCTGTCGATCGGCGTGCTCGGCTCGCTGGTGTCGGCGATGCTGCTGAGCCGCGTCCTCACCGAGTCGGCCCTCGGCCGCCGCGCCGTCGCCCGCCGCCCCGGCCTGACCGGTCTGGGCTCCACCGGCCGCGTCCGCGACCGGCTGGAACGCCGCCGTCCCGACCTGATGGGACGGAGCCGGCTCTGGCTGGCGATCTCCGGGCTGGCCGTCGTGCTCGCCGTCACCGGGATCTTCGCGCGCGGGCTGAACTGGGGCGTGGAGTTCACCGGGGGGCGCCTGGTCGAGTACTCCACGAGCCGCCACGTGGACATCGACACCGCCCGCGCCGCCGTCTCCGGCGCCGGGTTCCCGCGCGCCGTCGTCCAGACGTCCGGCAAGGACGGCATCGCCGTGCGGACCGAGAAGCTCGACAACGCGGAGGAGAAGCGGGTCCAGGAGGCCCTCGCGGCGAAGGGCGGGCAGGCGGTCAAGCAGCGGGACGAGCTGATCGGCCCCAGCCTCGGCGCGGAGCTGCGGACCAAGGCGCTCATCGCGCTCGGCGTCGCGCTGCTGGCGCAGCTGGCCTACCTGGCGATCCGGTTCCGCTGGACGTTCGGGCTGGGCTCGGTGCTCGCCATGTTCCACGACGTGGTGATCGTCGCCGGGACGTTCGCCTGGCTCGGCAAGCCGATCGACGGGGTCTTCCTGGCCGCGCTGCTCACCGTGATCGGCTACTCGGTGAACGACTCGGTGGTGGTGTTCGACCGGATCCGGGAGCTGTGGGGCGCCCGCCCCAAGGACCGCTTCGCCGACCTCGCCAACCTCGGCGCGCTGCAAACGGTCCCGCGGACCATCAACACCGGGATGGGCGCGCTCTTCATCCTGGCCGCGCTCGCCCTGCTCGGCGGCGACTCGCTGACCGACTTCGCGCTCGCGCTGCTGATCGGCATCGTCGTCGGCACCTACTCGAGCATCTTCACCGCCACCCCGCTGGCGATCGTCTTCGAGCGTTTCACCAAGGCGCCCGCGCCGACGCCGAAGACGTCCCGCCGTCCCGCAGCCCGCCGCCAACCCGGCGACTCGGGCGCCGTCGTCTGACCGTTCAGGGGGGCCGCCGGAGCCCGGCGGCCCCCCTGAACGGGAGGCGGGACGAGGGTCAGTCGGGCAGGACCGAGCGCTTCAGGGGCCCGCTCGTTCCCTCGACGAGGCAGAACGCCAGGCGGTAGCCGAAGGACCATCCGCGCTTGGTCGGCGGCGCGACCAGCAACTCGACCGGAACCGGCGACGGGTGCGAGTCGAACGCCGCCGCCTGACGGCGCACGCAATCGGCCGAGGCCTTCTTCCTGACCTCCTGGACTCCCGGCCAGGTACCGGCGGGGAAGCGGTGCACGCCGACCACTTGGTGCTTGTGCGGCTTGGTGCAGGACATGATGCGGATGGTCACGGAGTTGTTGGAATCCCAGTTCCTCATGCAGTCGCCCACCTGCACCTCCGGCCACGTCCTCAGGTCGGGATCGACGGTGCCCGCGAGCCGGGAGGTGAGGTTCTCCTCGCCGGAGTAGCGCATCGCGCAGGTCACGCCCCGTTCGCCCCGCTTCCAGAGGTTGCCGGTGGGGGCGATGGTGGAGAGGACCAGGTCGTCGGCGTACCGGCTCTTGGCGAGGCCGTCGCCGATGACCTTGTCGCATGCGGCCCCGGCGTCGGTGAACACCCGCTGTTCGCCGGGGAACGGGCCGTCCGGCAGCCGCGTCTTCGCGACGATCTCCCCGTGGTGCCGCTCATCGCAGGGCCGGGCCGTCACCACGCGGTCGCTCTTCTTGCCGGAGCCGTCGAAGCAGTCGCCGACCTTGAGCATGCCGATGAGCGTCTGGCCGCTCTTGGTGATGTCGCCGGACCCGTTCCGGTCCATATTGCGGGCCGAATCGTAGGCGACGAGGGCGAGGCCCGCCACGACGAGCGGCAGCCAGACCGTGCCGGCCACGATCCCGCCGATCGCCAGGCCCTTCCCGCGCTCGCCGCGGCGGCCGATCTGGACCAGTGCCGCGATGCCGAATCCGATCGCGATGACCGTCCCGCCGATGATCGCGGTGACCAGCGCCACGATCGCGAACCGGTTCGTGCGCGCCGCCGCGTCCTGCACGGCGTGCGGCGGGACGGGCGGTCCGGCGTGCGGCGGCCCGTCCTGCGCGGGCGGTGCGGGCGGTGCGGACGGGGGATCCGGGGTGGACGGGGCGTCCGGGGCGGCCCAGTCCGGGGTGGAGGATGACGCCGGGAGGTTATCAGCGTTCGGTGGCACGGTCACAAGCGCGACATTAGCCACAAACCGCACGTCTGGCCTGGTCGTGGCCAAGTCGTGATCACGAATGCGGATCGGGGGACCGCCGGCGTTCGGCGGCCCCCCGATTGGGGTGGACAGGGGTCAGGCCAGGGGCGGCTGGCTCTCCTCGTTCTCGGCGCGGATCACCTGCATGACCGCGTTGATCAGGGCGAGGTGGGTGAACGCCTGCGGGAAGTTGCCCAGGTGCCGGCCGGTGTGCGGGTCGATCTCCTCGGCGTAGAGCTGCAACGGGCTGGCGTAGGAGAGGAGCTTCTCGCACAGGGCTCGCGCCCGCTCCAGCTCACCGATCATCACCAGCGCGCTGACCAGCCAGAACGAGCAGATCGTGAACGTGCCCTCCTCGGACTCGAACCCGTCGTCGGTCTCGGTGGCCCGGTACCGCAGCACCAGGTCGTCCTCCGACAGCTCGTCGGCGATCGCCAGGACGGTCTCGCGGACCCGCTTGTCGTCGGCGGGCAGGAACCCGAGCAGCGGGATCAGCAGCGAGGAGGCGTCCAGCGAGTCGGCGCCGTAGTGCGCGGTGAACACGCCCCGGTCGTCGAGCGCGTTGGCCAGCACGTCGGCGTGGATCTCGTCGGCCGCCTGCTGCCAGCGCAGGGCCCGCTCGTCGTCGCCGCGGATCCGGGCCAGCCGGGCGCCGCGCTCGGCGGCCACCCAGCAGAACACCTTGGAGGAGGTGAAGTGCTGCGGCGCGCCGCGCACCTCCCACATGCCGCAGTCGGGCGTCTTCCAGTTCGCGACGGCGTCGTCGACCTGCTTGACCACGATCTTCCAGAGCCGGTCGTCGAGCCGGTCGCGCTTGCGCACGAACAGGTAGACCGAGCCGATGATCGCGCCCCACACGTCGTGCTGGGCCTGCATGTACGCCTCGTTGCCGATGCGCACCGGGCGGGCGTTGTCGTAGCCGCTGAGGTGGTCGAGGGTGAACTCGGGCAGCTCCTCCCGGCCGTCCAGCCCGTACATGATCTGGAGCTTGCCCTCGGCGGCCTCGGCGACGTCGGTGATGAAGTAGAAGAAGTCGTTGGCCTCCCAGTCGTACCCGAGGGTGTAGAAGGCCCACAGCGCCATGGTGGAGTCGCGGATCCAGGTGTAGCGGTAGTCCCAGTTGCGGTCGCCGCCCGGTGTCTCGGGCAGCGAGGTGGTCGCCGCGGCGGCCACCGCCCCGGACGGGCCGAACGTCAGCCCCTTCAAGGTCAGGGCGCTGCGCTGGAGATGGCTCCGCCACGGGTGGTCGGGGAACTTGCCCCGGTCGAGCCAGTGCTGCCAGTGGTGCACCGTCCAGACGAGCCGTTCCTGCGCCTCCTCGTAGACCTCGGGCGGCGCGTGCTCGCTCCACGACAGCGCGACGAAGCGCGCGTCGCCCTGCTTGAGCAGGGTGCGGGAGGTGGCCAGCGAACCCTCGAAGCCGACGTTCATGTCGGTGGAGAGCCGCAGGTTGATCCCGTTCCCGCGCGCGACGGCCTCGTGGTACCCGGTGCCGGTGTGCTCCCAGCGGGCCGGGGTCTGGCCGTAGTCGAACACCGGCATGCAGTCGAGCCGCACCTGCGCCTGGCCGTTCACGCACCGGACCATGCGCAGCAGCACGTGGTCGGCGTCGTAGTCGGTGGGCGCGCGGCGGTGCGTGTGCGAGCGCTCGGTCTCATGGTGCCAGGGCCCCATGAGCAGCGCGTCGGTGACCACCAGCCAGCCCCCGTGCACCCACCAGGTGGTCTCCATCACCATCGTGCCCGGGATGTACCGCTGCGCGGCGGGCACCTCGACCCCCGCCGGGCCGACCCGGAAGTACCCGGCGTCCCGGTCGAGGATCGAGCCGAACACGCTGGGCGAGTCCATCTTCGGCAGGCACATCCACTCGATGTTCCCGCTCGGCGCGACCAGCGCGGTCGTCTCGCAGTCCGACAGGAAACCGAAATCGGCGATAGGGGCGAACGGGTCACCCGCCCGGCCACCGGCGACCTTGGGCCTCACAGCCTCACCTCCTTGATCCATCATTCCCTTCCCAACGCAATGGGTACGCCATATGACAACGGTGTTTCCCCGGCGACACGGCTGGAACGCGGCTAGTGGAATAGACCACTAGACCGGCATTGACCTGCAACGACGTACCGTTGCAGGACGGGCGTCGAACGAGGGCCGCCACCGCGGGTACAGTCCCCGCGAACAGGGCATCGGGCCCTTAACGCCCGGTGGAGCGCGGCGTGGCGCTCGACCGGCGGGGCCCCGCCGGCCCTGTCGTCGGGTGGAACCGGAGCGAGAAGGAGCTCCCCGTGCCGAAGTTCGTGTACGACTTCACTGAGGGAAACAAGGACCTCAAGGATCTGCTGGGTGGCAAGGGCGCCAACCTGGCCGAGATGACCAACCTCGGCCTCCCGGTGCCTCCTGGGTTCACGATCACGACGGAGAGCTGTAGGCACTACCTCGAACACGGGACACTGCCCGAAGGGCTCGCCGGCGAGGTGGACGCCCACCTGGCCGGCCTGGAGGCGGCGATGGGCAAGCGCCTCGGGCAGCCCGACGACCCGCTGCTGGTCAGCGTGCGCTCCGGCGCCAAGTTCAGCATGCCCGGGATGATGGAGACCGTCCTCAACATCGGGCTCAACGACGCATCGGTGCACGGCCTGGCCGCGCAGGCGGGTGACGAGCGGTTCGCGTGGGACTCCTACCGCCGCCTCATCCAGATGTTCGGCAAGACCGTGCTGGACATCGACGGGGAGCTGTTCGAGGACGCGATCGAGGCCGCCAAGGCCGCGCGCGGCGTCGCGGACGACGGCGGCCTGGACGCGGCCGACTTCCGGGCTCTCGTCGCGCGGTTCAAGGAGATCGTCCGCGAGCGCACCGGCCGCGACTTCCCGACCGACCCGCGCGAGCAGATGGACCTGGCGACCAAGGCCGTGTTCGACTCCTGGAACGCCGACCGCGCGGTGCTCTACCGCCGCCAGGAGCGCATCCCGGTCGACCTCGGCACCGCCGTCAACGTGTGCGCGATGGTCTTCGGCAACCTCGGCATGGACTCGGGCACCGGCGTCGCGTTCACCCGCGACCCCGCGAGCGGGCAGCAGGGCGTTTACGGCGACTACCTCCAGAACGCCCAGGGTGAGGACGTCGTCGCCGGCATCCGCAACGTCGTCGCGCTGACCGACCTGGAACGCATCGACAAGGACTCCTACGACCGGCTGCTCCAGATCATGGAGACGCTGGAGAACCACTACCTCGACATGTGCGACATCGAGTTCACGATCGAGCGCGGCCGGCTGTGGATGCTCCAGACCCGGGTCGGCAAGCGGACCGCCGCCGCCGCGTTCCGGATCGCCTGCCAGCTTCTCGACCAGGGCCTGATCGGCGCGGACGAGGCCGTGGACCGGGTCACCGGCGGGCAGCTCGCGCAGCTCATGTTCCCCCGCTTCGACGCCTCCCGGCTGGACGGCGTCCAGCGGCTCGGCAAGGGCATGAACGCCTCGCCGGGCGCCGCCGTCGGCAAGGTCGTGTTCACCTCTCCGCGGGCCGTCGAGCTCGCCGCGCGGGGCGAGCACGTCATCCTGGTCCGCCGCGAGACCAACCCCGACGACCTGTCCGGCATGGTCGCCGCGCAGGGCGTGCTCACCTCGCGCGGCGGCAAGACCTCGCACGCCGCCGTCGTGGCCCGCGGCATGGGCAAGACCTGCGTCTGCGGCGCCGAGGAGCTCGACGTCGACGTCAAGGCGGGCCGGTTCACCGCGCCCGGCGGCGTGGTCGTCGAGGAGGGCGAGGTCATCTCGATCGACGGATCGTCCGGCGAGGTCTTCCTCGGCGAGGTCCCGGTCGAGGACTCCCCGGTCGTCCGCTACTTCGAGGGCGAGCTGGCCCCGGCGGACGGCGGCGAACTCGTCCAGGCCGTGCACCGGCTGATGGCCCACGCCGACTCCCGGGCCCGGCTGGCGGTCCGCGCGAACGCCGACAACGCCGACGACGCCGCGCGCGCCCGGCGCTTCGGCGCCCGGGGCATCGGGCTGTGCCGCACCGAGCACATGTTCCTCGGCGATCGGCGGCAACTGGTCGAGAAGCTCATCCTGGCCGAGGACGGCGACGAGCGGCAGGCCGCGCTGGACGCCCTCGCGCCGCTCCAGCGGCAGGACTTCGAGGGCATCTTCGCCGCGATGGACGGGACGCCGGTCACCATCCGGCTCATCGACCCCCCGCTGCACGAGTTCCTCCCTGACCTGACTGAGCTCTCGGTCAAGGTGGCCCTCGCCGGTGACGGCGCCGAGCCCCAGGACCGGAGGCTGCTCGAAGCCGTCCACCGACTGCACGAGCAGAACCCTATGCTCGGACTCAGGGGAGTGCGTCTGGGTTTGGTGATTCCCGGACTTTTCTCCATGCAGGTGCGGGCGATCGCCGAGGCCGCCGCCGCCCGGTACGCGGCCGGCGGCGACCCGCGTCCCGAGATCATGATTCCGCTGGTCGGCGCGGTCCAGGAGCTGGAGGCCGTCCGCGAGGACGCGCTGGCGGTCCTGGAGCGGGTGCGGGAGGACACCGGGATCGACGTCCCGGCGCTGATCGGCACCATGATCGAGCTGCCCCGGGCCGCGCTGACCGCGGGGCAGATCGCCGAGGCCGCCGAGTTCTTCTCCTTCGGCACCAACGACCTCACCCAGACCACCTGGGGCTTCTCCCGCGACGACGTCGAGGCGGCGTTCTTCTCCCGCTACCTGGAGCTGGGGATCTTCGGCGCCTCCCCGTTCGAGACGCTCGACCGGGAGGGGGTCGGCCGGCTGATCCGCATCGCCGTGCAGGAGGGCCGCGCGACCCGGCCGGGGATCAAGCTCGGCATCTGCGGTGAGCACGGCGGTGACCCGGACTCGGTGCACTTCTGCCACGAGGTCGGTCTCGACTACGTGTCCTGCTCGCCGTTCCGCGTCCCGATCGCGCGGCTGGAGGCGGGGCGCGCGGCGATCGAGTCGGCGGGCAGCGACAGCCGCTGATCCGCCCGGCCACGGCGCGCCGTGCCGTCCGCGGAACCCCGGGCGCTCCGGGGCCTTGAATAGACTCAGGGTCCCGGAGCGCCGAGCGCTGCGCGGCACCGGACGTGTCGCGCGACACGCCGGAATCGAGAACCGCGGGCGTGCCTCCGGCCGTCTTACTAGCGTGACGACCGCGATGACGACACTGGAAGTAGAAGTGCCCGACTTCGAACCGGACAGGCCGGACGGATCGGCCGAACTGGACGAACCGGACGGGCCGACGGGGGACGGGGGCGGCGACCGCCCCCGCGGGCGGCGCCGCCCGCCCCGGCCGCGCTGGTTCGTGATCACGGTCTGCGTGCTGCTCGGGCTGGTCGCCGTCTGCGTGCTGACCCCGCTCGCGGTGGGCGGCCGGATCTGGTACCAGGCGCGGCAGGACGAGCGGCCGCGGTCGGACGCGATCATCGTGCTGGGCGCCGCGCAGTACAACGGCGTGCCCTCGCCGACCCTCCAGTGGCGGCTCCAACACGCCCTGGACCTCTACCGCAAGGGCGTCGCCCCCGCCATCGTCACCGTCGGGGGCCGGGCGCCCGGCGACAACTTCACCGAGGCCGAGGCCGGCCGGCGGTGGCTGGTCAAGAAGGGCGGGGTGCCGGCCGCCAAGGTGGTCGCCGTCCCCGAGGGGCGCGACACGCTGGAGAGCATGAAGGCCACCGGGAAGCGGTTCGCGAGCCTGCACTGGACGTCCGCCGTCATCGTCACCGACCCGTGGCACGGCCTGCGCTCCAAGCGGATGGCCTCGGACAACGGCATCGAAGCCGCCGCCTCCCCGACCCGCAGCGGCCCGAGCGTGCAGACCCGCGACACCCAGCTGAACTACATCGTCCGCGAGACCGGCGGCTACCTGTCGTACGTCCTGTTCGGCAAGAGCGTGCAGGTGCCCAGCGAGACCATCAAGACCACACCGACCGCCACGGGCCGGCGGTGATTCCCGCAGCACCCCCCGGTCCGGTCCGCGCGGTCGCCGCCGTCCGTACGCCCGCGCGCCATCGGGAGGGCCCGCGTCCCGCATACGCTGGGGCACGATGACCGACTACACCGACCACGACCGGGAGCGCTGGGCTCCCGAGCCCGCCAAGCGCCGCGACCGCACCGCCTTCGAACGCGACCGGGCCCGGGTGCTGCACAGCGCCGCACTGCGCCGCCTGGCGGCCAAGACCCAGGTCGCCTCGCCCGGCGCGGACGCCGCCGCCGACAACGTGCAGAGCCTGCGCACCAGGCTGACGCACTCGCTGGAGTGCGCGCAGGTCGGGCGGGAGCTCGGCAAGGCCCTCGGCTGCGACCCCGACCTGGTGGAGACGGCCTGCCTGGCGCACGACATCGGCCACCCGCCGTTCGGGCACAACGGTGAGGCGGCGCTGGACGTGGTCGCCCAGGACTGCGGCGGGTTCGAGGGCAACGCGCAGAGCCTGCGCGTCCTCACCCGGCTCGAACCCAAGTCGTTCGCCCCCGCCGGGCCGCCCCTCTACGGCCGCAGCGTCGGCCTCAACCTCACCCGCGCCGCCCTGGACGGCGTGATGAAGTACCCCTGGCACAAGGGCGCGTCCCGGACCCGCGCTTCCGGCGCGAGCGGGGGCGGCCCGTTCGGCGTCTACGACGACGACACCGACGCGGCGCTGTGGGCCCGTGAGGACGTGCCGTCCGGCCGGAGGTGCTTCGAGGCGCAGGTGATGGACTGGAGCGACGACGTCGCCTACTCCGTGCACGACCTCGAGGACGCGCTCGTCGCCGGGCACATCGACTTCGCCCGGCTCACCGACCCGGCCGAGCGCCGCGTCGTCGCCACCACCGCGATCAAGCTCTACTGCGCCGACGCCGACCCGGCCGAGCTGGAGGAGCGGTTCACCACGCTGCTGGCCGAGCCGTACTGGCCCGACCGCTACGACGGGACGCCGCGCACGCTGGCGGCGCTCAAGAACCTCACCAGCACGCTGATCGGCCGGTTCTGCATGGCCGCCGAGCACGCCACCCGCGCGGCGTACGGCGACAGCCCGCTCACCCGGTACGCGGCCGAGCTGATCGTCCCGCGCGCGCAGCGGCTGGAGTGCGCGTTGCTCAAGGGGATCACGGCGCACTACGTGTGGATCAGCCACGAGGAGATCAGGGCCCGGCAGCGGGAGCTGATCGTCGAGCTGGCCGAGCTGATGAGCGCCGGCGCGCCCGGCACCCTCGACCCGGGGTTCCGCGCCGCCTACATCGACGCCGCCGACGACGCCGCCCGCCTCCGCGCCGTCGTCGACCAGATCGCCTCGCTCACCGACCTCTCGGCGATCACCCGGCACCGGATCCTGAGCGGCTGATCCGCCGTCCGCCGGTGATCGCCGCGGATGAGCGGGGCATATCGCGCCAGATCGTCCCAATGTCAGGGCGGCTCCGGCCGATGCCCCGGCGCGGCGAAGTGTTGCCCTTGTCTCCTCCGGGGACGCCGCTGTAGGGATAGCAGGAACGGCGCCCACGCGGTGCTCATCGACAGGAGGTCGCCATGCCCGAGGAGACGTTCGTCATCGTCGGCGCGAGCCTGGCCGGTGCCAAGGCCGCGGAGACGCTGCGCGAGGAGGGCTTCCGCGGCCGGGTGGTGCTCATCGGCGACGAGATCGAACGGCCCTACGAGCGGCCTCCCCTGTCCAAGGGGTTCCTGCTCGGCAAGGAGCCGCGCGACAAGGCGCACGTGCACGAGCCCGACTGGTACGACAAGCACGACGTGGACCTCCGGCTCGGCGCCCGGGTCGACGGCTTCGACCGGGTGGGGCACGAGGTGCGGCTGGCGTCCGGGGAGCGCCTCGGCTACGACCGGCTGCTGCTCACCACCGGGGCGTCCCCGCGGCGGCTGGACGTCCCGGGCGCCAAGCTCCAGGGCATCCACTACCTGCGCACGATGTCGGACTCGGCGGCGCTGCGGGAGGCGCTGTCGCCCGGGGGACGGCGCGTCGTGGTCGCCGGGGCCGGGTGGATCGGCATGGAGGCCGCCGCCGCGGCCCGCGGGTACGGGAACGACGTGACGGTCATCGAGCCGGAACCGGCGCCGCTGTACGCGGCGGTGGGCCCGGAGATCGGCGGCGTCTTCGCCGACCTGCACCGCGAGCACGGCGTCGACCTGCGGCTCGACCAGGGGGTGGCGGGGTTCTGGGGCGCCGGGCAGGTCTCGGCGGTGGTCACCTCGGGCGGCGCGGAGGTTCCGGCGGACGTGGTGGTCGTCGGGATCGGGGTGCGGCCCAACACCCGGCTGGCCGAGGAGGCGGGGCTGGAGGTGTCCGACGGCATCCTGGTCGACCAGTCGCTGCGCACCTCCGACCCCGACGTCTACGCCGCGGGCGACGTGGCGAGCGCCTACCATCCGCTGCTCGGGCGGCGGATCCGGGTGGAGCACTGGGCGAACGCGCTGAACGGCGGGCCGGCGGCGGCCCGCGCGATGCTCGGGCGGGAGGTGAGCTACGACCGCGTCCCGTACTTCTTCAGCGATCAGTACGACCTCGGCATGGAGATGTCGGGCGTCGCGGGGCCGGGGGAGTACGACGAGGTCGTCTACCGGGGCGACGTCCCGGGCCGCGAGTTCGTCGCGTTCTGGCTGTCGGCCGGGCGGGTCGTCGCGGGCATGAACGTCAACGTGTGGGACGTGACCGGCGACGTTCAGGAGCTGATCAGGTCCGGCCGGCAGGTCGATCGTTCCCGGCTCGCCGACCCGAAGGTTTCGCTGGCCGGGCTGGGCTGAACTCCGGGCCCCGAAGGGGACGCGATCGGGGTGTAAGCCACGTAATGTCTGCTTGGTGGTGACGCAGACGATCAAGCTCGGCCGGGCCAGGGCCGCGGTGACGGTGGCGTTCCTGGCGCACGGCCTGCTCGGTGCGGCCTGGGTGGCCCGTATCCCGCAGATCAAGGAGCACCTCGGGCTGAGCGACGGCTCGCTCGGGCTCGCGCTGCTCGGCGCACCGGTCGGCGTGACCGTGGCGGTGCGGTTCGCCGGCTGGACGGTGGCGCGCTGGGGCAGCCGGGCGACGACGATCACGGCCGGACTGGTGGTCGCGGTGTCGCTGGTGCCGCTCGGGTTCGCCTGGAACCTGGGCTCGCTGATCTGCGCGCTGGTCCTGATGGGCGGGTCGCTCGGCCTGATGGACGTGGCGATGAACGCGCAGGGCGTGGCCGTCGAGCGCCGCTACGGGCGCCCGCTGATGTCGGGACTGCACGGCGCGTACAGCATCGGGACGCTCGGCGCGGCGTTGGCCGGGTCGGCCGCGGCGCACGGGCACGTGCCGGTGGCGCTGCATCTGGGCGTGGCGGCGGTGGTGATCGCGGCGGTGCTCCTGCTGGGCTGCCGGGGGCTGCTGGACCGGTCCGCCGACGAGATGCCCGAGCAGGACGCCGGCGGCCCGTCCGCGGGGGCGCGGGCGGGGCGGTGGACGCTGGCGCTGCTGGGCGTGATCGGGCTGTGCTCGTTCGTGGGCGAGGGCGCGATGGCCGACTGGAGCGCGGTCTACCTGCGGGAGACGCTCGACACCGGGCCGGGCGTGGCCGGGCTCGGGTACGCGGGCTGCGCGGTCGCGATGACGGTCGGACGGCTGGCCGGCGACCGGGTGGTGGCGCGGTTCGGACCGGTCCTGGTGCTGCGCCTCGGCGCGCTGGTCGCCGCGCTCGGCCTCGGGCTGGGCCTGCTGGCCGGGAACCCGGTCGCGGCCGTGGCCGGGTTCACGCTGTTCGGGCTGGGCGTCGCCCCGGTCGCGCCGGTCACCTTCAGCGCGGCGGGCAACCTGTCCGGGGTTCCGGCCGCGTCGGGGATCGCGCGGGTGACGGCGGTCGGCTACCTCGGGCTGCTGGGCGGTCCGCCGGTGATCGGGTTCATTGCGCAGGGGGTCGGGCAGACCTGGGCGCTGGGCGTCCCGGTGCTGCTGGTCGGCATGATCGTGCTCCTCGCCGGGGCGACCGCCACCGCCGGACGGTGATCCTTCTGCCGGGTTGCGACATTCGCATATGTCCCGCTCCGGTAAGGTCTGGGCGAGTGAGCACCATGCAGCGGTCAAAACCGGTCAAATCGGTTATGGCCGTCTCGCGTCACCGCCCATTCCTGCGCGAGCTGCTCAGCTTCGGGTTCGTCGGCTGCGTCGGCACGGTGATCACGATCTTCGGCGCCAACCTGCTGCGCGCCTGGCTCGGCGGCAGCCCGGTGACCAGCGTGGTCGTCCCGACCATGGTCTCCACCGTGGTGTCCTACCTGGCCAACCGGTTCTGGACGTTCCGCGACCGCGACAGCGACGGTTCCGGCCGCGAAGTGGTGATCTTCTTCGCGCTGAACGGCGTGGGGATGCTCATCCAGGTGCTGTGCACCGGCTTCACCTACTACACCCTGGGCCTGCACGGCGGCATCGCCTACAACCTCGGCCTGCTGGCCGGCCTCGGGCTCGGCTCGGCGTTCCGCTACTGGTCGTACAAGAAGTGGGTGTTCACGCCCACGGCGCCGGCCTGAGACGGACCGGACGGGTGGCCGTGCGCCGCGCCCACGGCGTGCCCGGCCCCGCCGCGTCAACCTCCGGTGGGGCCGGGGCCGGTTCAGCGGCCGGCGGGGGTGATCTTCTCGGTCTGGGCCAGGACCTCGCCGAGCAGGGCGGGCAGGTCCTGGCCGCGGAGCTGAGAGAAGATCACATGATCGACGCCGCGCTCGGCGAGGCGGCCGACGGTGTCGACGCACTGGTCCACCGACGGCTCGCCCGGGATGTTGGTCAGGGACGTCTTCTCGATGTCGGCGTAGTCGCGGCCCTCGCGCTCGCAGTGCTCGCGCAGCACGTCGAGCTTGTGGGGCAGCCCGTCGGAGTCGAAGATGTTGCACGCGTCGGCGTACTTGGCGACGAAGCGCAGCGTCTTCTTCTCGCCGCCGCCGCCGATCAGGATCGGCGGGTGCGGGCGGGAGACCGCCTGCGGGGAGTTGAGCGGACGCTCCATCCCGAAGTGCTTCCCGTGGAAGGGGGACTCGTCGCCCTTCCACATCTGGTGGGCGATCCGCAGCGCCTCCTCCAGGCGTTCGAACCGCTCGGCGACCGGCGGGAAGTCGACGCCGAGGCCGCGTGACTCCTCCTCGTTCCACGCCGCGCCGATGCCGAGCCAGGCGCGGCCCTCCGACAGCACGTCCAGGGTCGTGACGGTCTTCACCAGGATGCCGGGATTGCGGTAGGTGACCCCGGTGACCATGGTGCCGAGGCTGATCCGCTCGGTGAGCGCCGCCGCGTACGACAGCGCCGAGTAGGCCTCCAGCATCGGCTCGTCGGCCGCGCCGACCATCGCGATCTGGAAGAAGTGGTCCATGACCCAGAACGAGTGCAGCCCGGCCTGGTCGGCGTCGCGGGCCATCCGCCCGAACGTCGGCCGGATCCGCTCGTCGCCGCCGGGGAAGGTGAAGGTGGGGACCTGAAGTCCGATGCGCATGCCGTGTCCTTCTGTGGTCGGGTGCTCGGGTCAACCTTGCGACCTGGAGTGCGCTCCAGGTCAAGGCGTTCGGTCCGGGTCCCCGGACGGCCCGGTCATCGTCGGGCGCGTCCGGAACGGGGACGGCCGCTATGGCGAACGTCCCCATTCCGGCGCCCGAGATTCCGCGGCGCGCGGGTCCTTGCGAAGTGTTGGGGAGCGGCGGCCACGGCCTACCGGACCGTATCGCGGACGGGGAGGATTGACCTGGAGTGCACTCCAGGTGCGATTCTTGCCCGGTGAGCTCCTACTCTCCGGCCGAGACCGCCGAGAAGAGCGGTTTCAGCATCGACACGCTGCGCTACTACGAGAAGATCGGCCTGCTCTCCGGGATCGCGCGCAACTCGTCCGGGCGGCGCGTCTTCAGCGACGACGACCTGCGCTGGCTCGGGATGCTGCAATGCCTGCGCGGGACCGGGATGCCGATCGCCGAGATGCTGCGCTACTCCGAGCTGGCGCGGGGCGGGGGCGGCACCGTCCAGGAGCGGCTGGCGATCCTCCAGGAGCACGACCGGCGGGTGGAGGAGCAGATCGCCCGGCTCCAGGACCAGCAGCGGCAGATCCAGTGGAAGATCGACCTCTACCGCGGCGAGGTCTGCGACGGGGTGCCCGCCTGACGGCCCGGCAGTACCGCCGCCGGTCCGGTCATCCGGCGCCGCCGCCGGGGGGCGTCCACGAGGGCGAGCGGCCGAGCAGCGCCAGCAGGCGGTGCTCGGCCGGGACACCGTCGTCGATCGGGCCGGCGACCTGGTCGAAGGACTCCCCAGGGCCGCGCGCGCCGGGGGCGGCGGGGACGATCCCGGCGACCTTGAGCGCGGCGTCGGTCAGCTCCCGGCCCGGCTCCCACGGCGCGCCGATCGTGGCGGCCACGTCCCAGGCGTGCACGACCAGGTCCACGAAGTGGAAGGAGATCGCGAGGCGGGCGGGGAACGTGCCGTCGGCGCGGATCTCGGGCAGGACGAACTCGCGGTCCAGCACGCCGTCCTGCTCGAACGCGGTGAGCAGGGCGTCGAGCGAGGTCTTCGCGGCGCCGAACGGGTCGTCGCCGAGCCGCCCGTTCCGCCAGACCCGGAGGTCGGCGCCCCGCCCGTCGACGGCGGCGGCGAACCCCTCGTCCTGGCTGACCTGGTGCCTGATCAGTCCGTGCAGCGTCCAGTCGGCGCAGGGCGTCGGCAGGTGCAGGGAGTCGGGCCGGACCTGTGCGACGGCCGCGAGGTAGAGGTCGGACGCCCGCCGGTCGAGTTCGCGGAAGTCGGACGCGAGGAGTTCGCTGAGCAGAGCCATGCCCTCACCGTAGGCCCGGACAGAGGCCCAGGCGAAGGGCCAAAATTGCGCGAACCGACTGAGCCGATTTAGGCTCGGCCGATGGAGGTCCACATCAGCCTGGCCGGCCGCCGCGACCTGTCCGGGCAGATCTACCGGCAGCTCAGGTCCGCGGTCCGGGACGGCAGGCTGCGGACCGGCGACGCGCTGCCGCCGACCCGGGAGCTCGCGCGGCGGCTGGAGATCTCCCGCAACACCGTCGCCGTCGCCTACGACCGGCTCGCCGCCGAGGGCTTCCTCCGCAGCCGGGTGGGCGCTGGGACGTTCGTCCAGGAGGCATGGCCCGCGTCCCGGGGCGCGCCGGCCGCGTCCCCGCTGCGGCCCCGGCCGGTCTGGGACGGCGTCGAGGTCTGGCCCGGCCCCGCGGCGGGCCTCACCTGGGACTTCCGCGCCGGGCTCCCCGACGTCCGGCTGTTCCCGTACGAGTCGTGGCGGCGGCTGATGTCCGCGGTGCTGCGGCCCTCGGCGCTGCCCGGCCCGGGGGCCGCCGGTGACCCGGCCGGGCTGCCCGCGCTGCGCGCCGCGATCGCCCGGCACATCGGCGTCTCCCGCTCGGTGCGGGCCGGCGCGGGCGACGTCGTGGTGACGGCCGGGATCCAGCAGGCCCTGGACCTGATCGGGCGGGTGCTGCTCGAACCCGGCTCGGTCGTCGCGGTCGAGGACCCCGGCTACCCGCCCGCCCGCATGCTGTTCCGGTCGCTCGGCATGCGGGTGCGCGGCGTCCCGGTCGACGCCGAGGGGCTGCGGGTCGACGCGCTGCCGGTCGACGCGCGGGCGGTGTACGTCACACCGTCCCACCAGTTCCCGCTCGGCATGCCCATGTCGCTGCCGCGCCGCACGGCGCTGCTCGACTGGGCGCGGCGCCGGGACGTGGTGATCATCGAGGACGACTACGACACCGAGTACCGCTACGGCGGCCGTCCGGTCGAGCCGCTCCAGAGCCTCGACGGCGACGGCCGGGTGCTGTACGTCGGGACCTTCTCCAAGATCATGAGACCGGCGCTGCGACTCGGCTTCCTGGTGGCCCCGCCCGCGCTGCACGAAGCGTTCCGGCTGGCCCGCTACGTCTCGTCCTGGCACGCCGACCTGCCCGTCCAGGCCGCGCTGGCGCGCTTCATCGACGAGGGGCTGCTGGCCCGGCACATCCGCGCCTCGCGCCGCCGCTACCAGACCCGGCACGAACGGATCGGCGAGCTGCTGGCCCGCGACTTCGCGGGCCGGCTGGAGATCGTCCCGTCCGCCGCCGGTCTGCACCTGAGCGCCACCTTCCCGGACGGCACGCACGCCGGGCGGCCGGGCGAGGGGCCCGTGGACGACGCGGAGGTGGCGCGGCGCGCGCTGGCGGAGGGCGTCGGGCTCTTCCCGCTCTCGGAGTTCGCCGTGACCGAGCCGCCGATGTCCGGCCTGGTCTTCGGGTACGGAGCCGTGCGCCCCGCCGAGATCGACGAGGGCCTGCGCCGCCTGCGCGGCGTGCTCGACGCGCTCTAGGGGACGGCCTCAGCGGCGGACCGGGGTGACGCGCCGGCCGTCGGCGCCGAACAGCAGGACCCGGCTCAGGTCGACGCCCAGGTCCACCCGGTCGCCCCGGCTCGGACGGCGGCCGGACGCGATGCGGAACACCAGGTCCGAGCGCCGGTGGTGGCCGGAGTGCTCCTCGGAGACCTCGTCCGGAACGGCGCCCGCGCCGGCTAGGCCGAGCAGCCCGCGCATCCGGCCCGCGAGCCCGGACGGCCCCGGATCGGGCGAGGCGGCGGCGTGCGCGCGGCCCACCTCGTTCGGGTCGGCCGTGGCGATGCCCGCCTCGGCGTAGGCGAGCCAGTCGGACCCGTGGAACTCCAGCGCGCGGACGCACCCGGACAGCACCGCCCTGCCCGCGCCGTCCGCGCTCTTCGTGTCGGACGTGCCGGACGTGCCGGTCGCGAGGGTGAGGGCGTCCGGGCGGATCCCGACGATGACCGGGGCGCCGTGATGGCTGATCATCGCCGCGGCGCGCGGGTCGTGCGCCGGGATGGTGAGCCGCTGCGGGCCGAGGTCGAGCAGCACGCTCTGCCCCTCCTGCACCCACGCCCGCGCTTGCAGCAGGTTGATCGGCGGGGTGCTGAGGAACGCCGCGACGAACACCGTGGCCGGGTCCTGGTAGATCTGCTCGGGCGTCCCGACGTCCTCCAGCAGGCCGTCGCGCAGCACCGCGATCCGGTCGGCCATGCCGGGATACACCTTGTCAATGCCGTCGAGCACAACCTGCGTCATCGGGCCGCCTGGTGGTGGGCGAGATCTCGGTCCGCCATCCCATCGTGCGCCCGCCGGTTTGTCCAGAGCGCCCCTGCCCGCGCGGGGCCCAGGCGCGGCCGGACCCGGCCACGGTCCCCGCGCCCTTCCCGCGTCCTCGCCCGCACTCTCGGTTCTCCGTCCGGACGTGCCCATTCCGCCCGCGGCGACCGCGTGCCGCACGCCCGCACGCCCGCGCCGCCGCGCGTAACGATCGTCCGGGCCGGGACGATCAACGTGCTGATGGTGATCACCAATGGCCCGGAGGTGACGGCCGCCGTCCGGCGGCGCTGAGCGCTCCCCACCCGGTCCCCGAGGCAGCCTCCGCCAACCCATCATGAGGAGCTCCTATGTCAACGCCGACCGATTTCCCAGAGCCCGTCAGCCGCCGAACGTTCCTGCACCGCACCGGTGCCGGCGCGGTCCTGCTCGCCGGGGGTGCCCTCGCCGGGGGCACCGCCGCCGCCGCGCCCGCCGCCGCCCGGGGGACCGTGCCCGCCCGCGGGATCGCGCCCGCTGACCTCGATCCGCTCGCCCTGCTCAAGAAGATGCTGGCCTTCGACACCCAGAACCACGGCGACGGCGGGATCACCCGGCCGCACGCCGAGATGCTCAAGGGCGTCTGGGAGTCGGCCGGCGTCCCCGCCGAGATCGTCCCCACCCCGAAGAAGGACAACGTCCACCTCATCGCCCGGATCAAGGGCACCGGCTCGGCGGCTCCGCTGCTGCTGCTCGGACATTCCGATGTCGTTCCGGTGGAACGTGACAAATGGTCGGTCGACCCGTTCGCGGGCGTGGTCAAGAACGGCGAGGTCTACGGCCGCGGCTCGCTCGACATGAAGGGCGCCAACGCCGCGTTCGTCACCGCGCTGCTCCGGCACGTCAAGGAGGGCGCCCGGTTCGACCGCGACATCATCGTCCTGACCGACTGCGACGAGGAGTCCGGCCCGTACGGCTCCGGCTGGCTCGCCGAGCACCACTGGGACAAGATCGACGCGGGCATGGTGCTGACCGAGGGCGGCTGGTTCCTCGCGCAGAAGGACCGCGAGACCCCGATGCTCATCACCGTGACCCGCCAGGACAAGGTCTACTTCAACCTCGACCTGGTCGCCGACGGCACCGCCACGCACTCCTCCAAGCCCAGCCCCGACTCGGCCGTAGCCACCCTGTCCCGCGCGGTCGCGGCCATCGACACCTGGCTCGCGCCCGTCGCGCTCACCCCGGTCACCCGCGAGTACTTCGGCGCGCTGGCCAAGGCGACGGACGACGGCGCGTTCAGGCGGGCGCTGGAGCTGATGCTCTCGGCCCGCAGCCAGGCCGCGCGCGAACGGGCCGCCGCCCTGGTCGTCAAGCGCAGTTCGTACCCCTGGCTGCACCGCGCACTGCTGCGCACCACCCACGCCTTCGTCATCGAGGACGCGGGCTACAAGGAGAACGTCATCCCCTCGACCGCCACGCTCCGCCTCAACTGCCGCGGCATCCCCGGGGGGCAGCGCCCCCGGGACTTCGTGGCGCAGCTGCGCGAGCGCCTGCACGGCCGCGACGTGACGGTCAAGGTCGCGGGCGAGGCGGGGGAGTCGGAGGAGGACGTGCTCAAGCGCCTGGACGCGAAGTCGGCCGCGCCCCCGTCCAGCATCGACTCGCCCCTCTACTCAGCCGTCCGCGCCGCCGCCGGCAAGACCTACCCGGACGCGGTGTTCGCGCCCGCGCTCTTCGAGGCGGGCACCAGCCTCTCCCCGTGGACGTCGCGCGGCGTGCCCGGCTACGGCGTCTACCCGTACGTCCTCGACAACGACCAGCTCATCACCATGCACGGCACCGATGAGCGCATCGGCGTCGCCGCCCTCCAGCAGGGCACCGAGTTCATGTACCGCCTCTTCGACGCCTTCAGGGTCCGCTGACCGGTCCCGGGCGAAGGCCCCGGCGTTCCCGGCGGGGCCTTCGCCCGGGAACGCCGGCGGCGGCGGCGCCTCAGACCCGGTGCCCGATGGATGGGTAGTCGAGCACCAGCCCGTCCCGGTCGAAGATGATCTCCTCCACGAACCCCGGGCTGGAGTACCGCACCACCGAGCGGTCGCCCTCCCGGCGGACGAACGCGTACGTCTGCCGGGACGGCCGCACCGCCAGGTCGGGGACCGACACCCAGGCCATGAGGTGCTCGGCCGGCGGGCCGCCGTCCAGGAACCCCGACCGCAGCACCGGCATCGAGTTGGTGAGCGGGGACAGGCCGAGGTCGCAGTCGAGCGCGCCCCGCACCGCCTCCGCGTCCCCGCCGGGCGGCGGCATCGCCACGTGCCCCTCCGAGCGGGCGTTGACGGTCCAGTCGCCCTCCGGCCGGTTGATCAGCTCCAGCGCCCGCTCCCACGGCCCGGTCTCGGGGTCGATCCCGTTCGCCCGGACCAGCAGCCGCGCGGTGACGTACCTCTCACCCGTGGTCAGCTCGTACTCCAGCCGATAGGGGAACGGCCCGCCGCCGAGGGCGGCCCCGGACGCGGCCAGCCGCCCCCCGCCGAGGTCGACGTCCGCCGTCTCCGCGCCCGCGGGCTTCACCCACACCAGTGATCGGGTCATCCCCCCAGTGTCCTCTGCTCCGGCGGCGGTGGGGACGGTGCGCCCGTCCGCCGCCGCCGGGGCGGTGCCCGGTTCCATCGGGATGCGCCGGATGCCGGGCCGCGCCATTAGACTCGCCGCCGTGGCAGGCCGGATTCGCAATGAGGACATCGCGCTCGTACGAGAGCGGTCGTCCGTCGCCGACGTGATCGCGGAGTACCTCCAGCTCCGCAACGCCGGCGGCGGCAACCTCAAGGGCCTGTGCCCCTTCCACGAGGAGAAGTCGCCCTCGTTCAATGTGACCCCGAGCCGCGGGCTCTGGTACTGCTTCGGCTGCGGCGTCGGCGGCGACGTCATCAAGTTCGTGCAGGAGATCGAGCACCTGTCGTTCTCCGAGTCGGTCGAGCGGCTCGCGGCGCAGGTCGGGATCCAGCTCCGGTACGAGGAGGGCGGCGCCCGGCCCCGGCAGGACGGCGGGCAGCGCGCCCGGCTGATCGAGGCGCACAAGGCCGCCGCCGAGTACTTCGCCGAGCAGCTCGGCTCGGCCGAGGCGATCATCGGCCGCAGGTTCTTGTCCGAGCGGGGCTTCGAGGCCGCCGACGCGGCCCGGTTCGGGGTCGGCTTCGCGCCGCGCGAGTGGGAGGCGCTCGTCCGGCACCTGCGCCTGCGCGGCTTCTCCGACAAGGAGATGATCGCGGGCGGGCTGGTCAAGGAGGGCCGGCGCGGGCCGATGGACCGGTTCCGCGGCCGGCTGATCTGGCCGATCCGCGACCTCACCGGCGACGTGATCGGATTCGGCGCGCGCAAGCTGTACGAGGACGACGACGGGCCCAAGTACCTCAACACCCCCGAGTCGCCGATCTTCCACAAGGGCTCGGTGCTGTACGGCGCCGACCTGGCCAAGAAGGAGATCGCCCGGCGGCGGCAGGCGGTCGTGGTCGAGGGCTACACCGACGTGATGGCCTGCCATCTGAGCGGCATCCCCACCGCGATCGCGACCTGCGGCACCTCGTTCGGCGACGACCACATCAAGGTGCTGCGCCGGCTGCTGATGGACCAGGACGAGTTCCGCGGCGAGGTCATCTTTACCTTCGACGGCGACTCGGCAGGGCAGAAGGCGGCGCTGCGCGCGTTCGCCGACGAGCAGAAGTTCGTCACGCAGACCTTCGTCGCCGTTCAGCCCGACGGGCTCGACCCGTGCGACCTGCGGATCCGGCACGGCGACGCGGCGGTGCGCGATCTGGTGGCCTCGCGGCTCCCGCTGTTCGAGTTCGCGGTGCGCAGCGCGATCCAGCGGCACGACCTCGACACCGCCGAGGGGCGGCTGGCCGCGCTCGACGCGGCGGCCCCGGTGGTCGCGGCGATCAAGGACCGGTCGCTGCGGCAGATGTACGCGGTCAGCCTCGACCGCTGGCTCGGCATCATGGACGAGCAGTTCGTGCTGCGCCGCGTCCGCGAGCTGTCGGCGCGCGATCAGGCGCGCGGCCAGGGCAACGGCGGGCGCCAAGGGGGCGGCCAGGGCAACGGCGGGCGCCAGGGAGCCGGCCGCGGCGACCGCGGGCAGCAGGGCGACCCGCGGCGGCAGGGCGAGGCGCGTCCCCTGGCCGAGCGTCCGGCCTACGATCCGAACGATCCCGAGGTGCAGCGCGAGCGCGAGCTGCTCAAACTCGCGGTGCAGCGGCCCGCGGTGCTCGGCCCGGGGTTCGACGAGGTGCCGCCCGAGGCGTTCATCGCGCCACCGCACGTGGCGGTGCGGGCGGTCATCGCCGCGGCCGGCGGGGTCGCGCTCGCCGGGGGGAGTGCCGAATGGGTCGCGCTGCTGCTCGAGCACGCCCCGAACGAGCAGGTCAAGGGCCTGGTGACGCTGTTCGGGGTGGAGCCGGTGCACGCCGCCCAGGATTCGGACGACCGCTATGGCGTGGAACTGCTGGCCCGAATACAGGAACGCCAGCTCACCCGCATGATCGCGAACGCCAAATCTAAACTCCAGCGGCTGAATCCGGCCGAGCAGCCCGAGGAGTACAACCGGCTCTTCGGCGATCTTGTCGCGCTTGAGCAGCAGAGACGGGTGTTGCGCGAGCGCGGGCTTGGGTCGCAGTAAGTCAAGAGACCGCAAAATAGGTCCTGTGATCTAGGCCCCTCGTGACGCAGACTGTCCCCGTGGGCCCTTCGGTGCTGCCAAGCGAGGCGCCATCGGTTGATCAGGTGGCGGACCTCGTCGCACGCGGCAGAGAACGCGGCGGTGTGACCGTCGATGACGTTGCTGCCGCGCTCGATCGCTCCGACTTGCCGGACGACTCCCTGGAACGGATCGTCCGGATGCTCGCAGAGCAGGGGGTAGAGGTCCTCGATTCCTCCCAGCAGGAGGCCGAGGACGTCACGCGAGTGGACGAGGGAGACCTCGGCAAGCGGGCGCCGACGAGCGACCTGGTTCGGATCTATCTGAGAGAGATCGGTCGCGTACCGCTTCTCACGGCAGAAGATGAAGTCGAACTCGCTAAATCGATCGAGGCGGGACTGTTCGCCGAGGAGAAGATGGCGCACACCGCCATCCTCGCCCGCGGCGAGCGGCTCGACCTCGAACTGCTCGCCCGTGAGGGAGTACGGGCGAAGCAACGCCTGATCGAGGCCAACCTGCGGCTGGTCGTCTCGATCGCCAAACGCTATGTGGGCCGGGGAATGCTGTTCCTCGACCTGATTCAGGAGGGCAATCTCGGACTCATCCGTGCGGTCGAGAAATTCGACTACACCAAGGGGTTCAAGTTCTCGACCTACGCCACCTGGTGGATCCGCCAGGCGATCACCCGTGCGATCGCCGACCAGGCCCGGACCATCCGGATCCCGGTGCACATGGTGGAGACCATCAACAAGCTGGTCCGGGTGCAGCGCCAGCTGCACCAGGACCTCGGCCGGGAGCCGATCCCCGAGGAGATCGGCCTGGAGATGGGCCTGACCCCCGTTCGGGTCGTGGAGATCCAGCGCATCGCCCAGGAGCCGGTGTCGCTCCAGTCGCCGATCGGGGAGGAGGACTCCGATCTCGGCGACTTCATCGAGGACGCGGACGCGGTCGTGCCGATCGAGGCGGCGGCGTTCATCCTCCTCCAGGACCAGCTGGAGGACATCCTCGGCACCCTGTCGGACCGCGAGCAGCGCATCATCCAGCTGCGCTTCGGCCTGACCGACGGCCACCCGCGCACCCTCGAGGAGGTCGGCAGGGAGTTCGGCGTGACCCGGGAGCGGATCCGCCAGATCGAGAGCAAGACGCTGGCCAAACTGCGCCACCCGTCCCGCGCCCAGGTCCTCAAGGAGTACCTGGACTGACCCCTTCGGCGAACCGCCCCCCACCCACGGTGCGGGGGCGGTTCGCGGGACGCCGCTCACCGGCACTGCCACCGTGCCGTGGATCGTCGCGAAGGGGGAAGGGCGTCATCCGTCGGGGGGTGGAATACCGTGTGGCCATGCTGATCGTGACGACTGACGGCCTGGCGGGGTACGAGATCCGCAGCGTGCTCGGCGAGGCCCTGGGGACCGCGGTCCAGGCGGATCAGGGGCGGGCGCCCGCGTCCGACCAGCCGGGGAGCAGTTCGACGTTCCGGGTCACCGGCGACCGTCCGGCCACCGGCCTGGCCGCGGCGCGGCGCGAGGCGGTCGACCGGCTCGGCGAGGAGGCCCGCCGCAAGGGCGCCAACGCCGTGGTGGGCATGTGCTTCGACACCGCCGCGCTCGGGAACGGCCATGAGGTCTGCGCGTACGGGACGGCGGTGTGGGCCGAGCCGGCGCAGGCGCCCGGACGCGAGCAGCCGCAGCACGGGCAGCCGCAGCACGGGCAGCCGCAGCACGGGCAGCGGCCCCAGCATTCGCCCGGCGGGCAGATGCCGCCGTTCGGCGAGGCGCAGCCGGGCGGCCCGCCGATGGCCGCGCGCAACCTGACGATCGGCCTGAACGACCGTCCGAGGTAGCCCGGTACGTCCCTCCCGGATGTGTTGATCTTCGCAGCCGGGGTGGGGTGCCGCTCTGTCATGGGGGCGACTGGCGCACCGAGGTTAGCATTGGCTAATTTAGGCGAGCCTAACCAAATATGTTCTCCCCTGGAGTCCCTCATGCGCCCTGCCCCGGTCCTCGCCCTCACGGGCGCCGCCGTACTGTCGATGTCCCTGCTCTCGGCCTGCGGCGGTGAGAAGGACGCCGAGGGCGCGGCGGGTGCCGCGGCGATCGGGGTGACCGCGACCGACGACGCCTGCGAGGTCGCCAAGAAGGAGCTGCCCGCGGGCAAGACCACTTTCAAGGTCGCCAACAAGGGCTCGAAGGTGAACGAGTTCGAGGTGCTCAAGCCGGACGGCAAGATCCTCGCCGAGCGGGAGAACATCGGCCCCGGCACCAGCGTGGACTTCGTGGTCAGCCTCGCCGCCGGCACCTACAAGGTGCTGTGCAGCGCCGGGCAGACCGGCAAGGGCCCGACCCAGGACATCACCGTGTCCGGACAGGCCGCCGGCGGCGGCGACCAGCGGCTGACCAAGGCCGCGGCCGACTACAAGGCGTTCGTCATCGCCAACGTGGACGACACGATCACCAAGACCAAGCAGTTCGTGGCGGCGGTGAACGAGAACGACGTCGCCAAGGCCAAGGAGCTGTACGCGCCGTCCCGGGTCGGATGGGAGACCATCGAGCCGGTCGCGGAGAAGTTCGGCGACCTCGACCCCAAGATCGACGCCCGCGAGGCCGACCTCTCCGCCGAGGAGAAGGCCGGCTGGACCGGCTGGCACCTGCTGGAGAAGGCGCTCTGGAAGGACGGCTCGGTCAAGGGCGAGCAGAAGTTCGGCGAGCAGCTCCTCAAGGACCTCGACGTGCTGAAGTCCCGGCTGCCGGGCCTGACCCTCGACCCGGTCAACGACATGGCGGGCGGCGCCAAGGAACTGCTCGACGAGGTCGCCACCGGCAAGGTCACCGGTGAGGAGGAGGCGTTCAGCCACACCGACCTGGTCGACTTCAAGGCCAACGTGGACGGCGCCAAGAAAATCTACGAGCTGCTCAAGCCGGTCGTCCAGGAGAAGGACGCCGCGCTCGCCGGCGACCTCGACGAGAACTTCGCCGCCGTCGAGAAGCTGCTCGCCGAGCACGAGAAGGGCGACGGCTACGTGTCCTACGAGACCGTCGGCAAGGCCGACCGCAAGAAGCTCGGCGACGCCGTCAACGCGCTCGGCGAGCCGCTGTCCAAGCTCGCGGGGGCGGTGAGCAAGTGAGCCAGGCCGGTCCAGAGGAACGAGAGAGCGGGCCTGCGGCGGCCGGGCCCGCGGCGGCCGGGGCCGCGGGCGTGTCCCGCCGCCGGATGCTGGGGTTCTCCGGCGCGAGCCTGCTGGTGGGCGCCGCCGCAGGAGCGGGCCTCGACCACGTCGCGTCGGCGGCCGAGAAGCGCGAGCCCGCCGGCGCGGCCGTCGCCTTCCACGGCCCGCACCAGGCGGGCATCGCCACCCCCGTCCAGGACCGGCTGCACTTCGCCGCGTTCGACGTGATCACCGACGACCGCGCCAAGCTGGTCCGGATGCTCAAGGAGTGGACCGCCGCCGCGGCGGCCATGACCGCGGGCAGGCCGGTCGGGCAGGGCGCGGTCGGCGGGCCCGCGGTGGCCCCGCCCGATGACACCGGCGAGGCCGAAGGGCTGCCGCCGTCCCGGCTGACCCTGACGATCGGGTTCGGCGCCACGTTGTTCGAGAAGGACGGCAAGGACCGGTTCGGCCTCAAGGCGCGGCGCCCGCCCGCGCTGGTCGACCTGCCGCACTTCCCGGGGGACAGGCTCGATCCCGACCGCGGCGGCGGCGACATCGCCGTCCAGGCGTGCGCGGACGATCCGCAGGTCGCCGTGCACGCCGTCCGCAACCTGGCCCGGATCGGGTTCGGGGTGGTCGCGGTGCGCTGGTCGCAGCTCGGCTTCGGCAAGACCTCGTCCACCACCCCGGACGCGCAGACGCCACGCAACCTGTTCGGGTTCAAGGACGGCACCGAGAACATCGCCGGCACCGAGGCCGGGCCGCTCGGCGCGCACGTCTGGGCGGCCGGCGGCGACGGCTCGGACTGGATGGCGGGCGGCTCCTACCTGGTCGCCCGCCGGATCCGGATGCACATCGAGACCTGGGACCGCACCTCTCTGCGCGAGCAGCAGGACGTCTTCGGCCGCGACAAGGGCGAGGGCGCGCCGGCCGGCGGCGCGAAGGAGCGCGACAAGGTCGTCCTGGCCCGGTTGAAGCCCGACGCGCACGTCCGCCTGGCCCATCCCGACTCCAACGGCGGCGCCCGGATCCTGCGCCGGGGCTACTCGTTCACCGACGGCTCCGACGGGCTGGGCCGCCTGGAGGCGGGCCTGTTCTTCATCGCCTTCCAGCGCGACCCGCGCACCGGCTTCATCAAGATCCAGCAGTCGCTGGCGACCGACGCGCTCAACGAGTACATCCAGCACGTCGGCTCGGGCGTCTACGCCTGCCCGCCCGGCGTCCGCCAGGGCGGCCACTGGGGCGACACACTCTTCACCTGACCCGGCGGCGCCGGCTCGGCACACGGCCTGCCGCATCGGCGCCCTCAGCGTCCTGCGGGCCCTGAGGGCGCCGTTCAGCTCTGGCCGGCGCGTTCTGAACGGATGCGGGCCACCACGTCGCCCGCGGCGGTCTTCACCGACTCCAGCTCCTGGAGGTAGGCCCAGTAGTCGGGGTTGGTGCCGGTCAGGCCCTTCGGCGCCCGTTCGAGACGGGCGACGAGCGAGTCCAGGACGCGGGCGTGGTGCGGCGCCGCGCCCCCCGGCTGGGCCATCGCGAGCCGCTGGGCGTCGCGGACGGCGAACCTGGCCGCCTCGGCGGGCTTGGCGGGGTCGGCCGCCGCCGCGTCGAGCTCGGCGACCCGTCCGGTGACCTGCCCGGCCCGGCGGTCGGCGGCGTTCAGCTCGGCGCGGGCGGCGGTCAGCGCCTGCTGGGCCCGCTTCCACTCGGCCCGCGCGATCAGCTCGGACGCCTCGTTCAGCCGCTCCCTGGCCCGGGTCGCGCCGGCTTCGATGGCCTCGGGCGCGCCCCTGAGGTCCTGCCAGCACGCCTGCGAGTAGCCGCGCAGCAGCAGTCGCATCGCCGTGCGGACCGGCTCGACGCGGCCCGCGACGGCGTCGGCCCGGGTACGGACCGAGGTCAGCGCGTTGCGGACCTTGCCGGCCAGCTTCGGCAGCTCGGCGGCGGCCTCGCGGGCCCTCTCGGCGATGGCGAGGACCTCGTCGGCCTGGCTCAGCGCCCCGGCGAGGCCGAGCCCGCCGAGCCCCTGGGAGCTCAGCCGCGCCAGCGCCTCCCGGGCCCGCGCCAGCTCCGCCTCGGGCTCGGAGGCGTCCATCCCCGCCTCCCGCGCGGCGGCGATCGCGGCGTCGGCCGCCGCCACCGCGTCGCGGGCGGCCGACAGGCGCGGCGGGAGCTGGTCGAGCGCCGCCTCCAGCCGGGCCATCCGGGGGGCGAGCCGCTCGGCGAAGCCGTTCAGGTCGCCGTTGATCTTCTGGAGCCGCTCGGTGACGGCGGCGAACGCCCGGCGTGCCTCGTCGAACTCCCCCGGTGACCGGTCCTGGTCATCGAGCGGGTTGGCGTCCAGCACCGAGATGTAGGCGACGGCGGCGGCGTTGGCGGCCTCGTCGAGCCTGGTGAAGTCCCGCTGCGACGGGGCGGCCGCGGTCGAGTCCAGGTCGGCGAACACGGTGACCCGGCCGCCCAGGTACTTCTGCGCCTGGTCCATGTCGTAGAAGGCGGTGGACGCCGCCTCCCTGGCCTCGATCGCCGCGGCCTCGGCCTGAGCCCCCCGGCCGCGGCGCCGCTGGTCACCCGCTCCCCGCAACGCTGCCTCCCTTCCCCGCCGTCCAGTCTCCCGCAGATCGCGGGATGCGTTCACCGTCTCCGGGCCCCCTTTCGGCCGCGGGACGGCCGGAGGAGGTGCTGGAACGGTAATCCTCTCCCGCGGGAGGGAACGGATAGCATCGCTGCATCGTCGGAGTATCGAGGCGCCCGACCGGCGTCCGATACGGCATGCGATCTTGGAGGCACTGTGGGTGTCAGTCTGAGCAAGGGCGGGAACGTCTCTCTCACCAAGCAGGCGCCGGGGCTGACCGCGGTCACCGTGGGCCTCGGCTGGGACCTGCGGACGACCACCGGCACCGACTTCGACCTGGACGCCTCGGCGATGGTGCTGGACGCGTCCGGCAAGATCCTCACCGACCAGCACTTCGTGTTCTTCAACAACCTGAAGAGCCCGGACGGCAGCGTCGAGCACACCGGCGACAACACCACCGGCGCCGGCGAGGGCGACGACGAGCAGATCAAGGTCGACTTCGCCGCGATGGCGCCCACCGCCGAGCGGGTCGCCTTCTCGGTCTCCATCCACGAGGCCGACTCCCGGAGCCAGAACTTCGGCCAGGTCCGCAACGCCTACATCCGGGTCGCCAACCAGTCCGGCGGCGAGGAGCTGGCGCGCTACGACCTGACCGAGGACGCCTCCATGGAAACCGCGATGGTGTTCGGCGAGCTCTACCGCGCCGGCACCGAGTGGAAGTTCCGCGCGGTCGGCCAGGGGTACGCCTCGGGCCTGGCCGGGATCGCGACGGACTTCGGCGTCAACATCTGACCGCGATCCGGCGTCGTAACCCGCCGAGCACCGACCGAACGACACCGACAGGAGCACCCGATCATGGGAGTATCACTCGCCAAGGGCGGCAACGTCTCGCTGACGAAGGCCGCGCCCAACCTCACCGCCGTCACCGTGGGGCTCGGCTGGGACGTGCGTGCCACCACGGGCGCCGACTTCGACCTGGACGCCTCGGCGCTGATGCTCTCCACCGGCGGGAAGGTGATGTCCGACCAGCATTTCGTGTTCTTCAACAATCTGAGGAGCCCGGACGGCAGCGTCGAGCACACCGGCGACAACCTGACCGGTGAGGGCGAGGGCGACGACGAGAGCATCAACGTCGACCTCGTCGCGGTGCCGGCCGAGTGCGACCGGATCGTGTTCCCGGTGTCGATCTATGACGCGGACAACCGGCAGCAGAGCTTCGGCCAGGTCCGCAACGCCTTCATCCGGATCGTGAACCGGTCCGACAACAACGAGCTTGCGCGGTTCGACCTCACCGAGGACGCCTCCACGGAGACGGCCATGGTGTTCGGGGAGTTGTACCGGCACAGCGGGGAGTGGAAGTTCCGCGCGGTCGGCCAGGGGTATGCCTCGGGTCTGGCCGGCATCGCCATGGACTTCGGCGTCAACGTCGGTTGATGGTCGACCCATACCTAGCAGAAATACTCGCATGATTCTTCGCACCTTCGGGTGGTCCTTCGGCGTCACGGTCGTGGGCCTGCTCATCGCGTTCCTGTACGACGGGCCCACCGGGCTCGCGCTGGTGGCGGTGCTCGCCGTCCTCGAGATCTCACTGTCGTTCGACAACGCCGTGGTCAACGCCAAGGTGCTGGACCGGATGAGCCCGTTCTGGCAGAAGATCTTCCTGACCGTCGGCATCGCCATCGCGGTGTTCGGCATGCGGCTGGTCTTCCCGCTGCTGATCGTCGGGGTCACCGCGCAGCTCGGCCCGGTCGAGGCGTTCGACCTCGCGCTGAACGACGCCGACCGCTACCACCAGCTGATGAACGACGCCTACCCGATGATCGCGGCGTTCGGCGGGATGTTCCTGCTGATGCTGTTCCTCGACTTCGTGTTCGAGGAACGGGCCGACACGTGGCTGCCGTGGCTGGAGCGCCCGCTGGCCCGCATCGGCAAGCTGGACCAGCTCTCGGTCGTGGTCGCGGGCGGCTCGCTGGCCTTCGTGGCCGGGCTGTTCGCGGCCGAGCCGGGCAAGGTGATGATCGCCGGTGTGCTCGGCATGGTGACCTACATCCTGGTCAACGGGCTGGGCGAGCTGTTCTCCGACGTGGCCGGCGACGACGAGGACGACGAGGGCAAGGACGGGGAGGCCGGCGACAAGCCCGTTCCCGCGACCGCGGGCCGCACGGGCGGGGCGAGCGCGCTGGCGCTCGCCACCGGCAAGGCCGGGTTCTTCCTGTTCCTCTACCTGGAGGTGCTGGACGCCTCGTTCTCCTTCGACGGCGTCATCGGGGCGTTCGCGATCAGCACCGACCCGATCGTGATCGCCCTCGGCCTGGGCATCGGCGCGATGTACATCCGGTCGCTCACCGTGTTCCTGGTCCGCAAGGGCACCCTGCACGAGTACATCTACCTCGAGCACGGCGCGCACTGGGCGATCGGCGCGCTGGCGGTCTGCATGCTGGTCAGCATCGGCCACCACGTGTCCGAGTGGATCACCGGCGGGCTGGGTGCCGGACTGATCATCGCGGCGTTCGTCAGCTCGGTGGCGCGCAACAGGGACCGCGACGGCGGCGCCGGCGCGGACGACGACCGGCCGGCGCGCTCCGTCCAGGTGTGACACCCCCATCCACGAAGGAGCCGATGATGTCGATCTCGTTGCAGAAGGGGCAGAAGGTCTCGCTGGCCAAGCCCGGCGGCGGCACCCTCAGCCAGGTCAAGATGGGCCTGGGCTGGGACGCGGTCGAGAAGAAGGGCCGGTTCGGCAAGAGCAAGGCGCAGACGATCGACCTCGACGCGTCCTGCCTGCTGTTCGACGCCAGCGGCAACCTCGCCGATGCGGTGTGGTTCAGGCAGCTGCGCAGCAAGGACGGCTCGGTGCTGCACACCGGCGACAACCTCACCGGCGCGGGCGAGGGCGACGACGAGGTGATCAACGTCGACCTCCAGCAGGTCCCGGCGAACGTCGTCCAGCTGGTGTTCACGGTCAACTCGTTCACCGGGCAGGACTTCACGCAGATCTCCAACGCGTTCTGCCGGCTGGTCGACGAGGCCACCGGGCAGGAGCTGGCCCGCTTCGACCTGAGCGGCGCGGGCGAGCACAACGCCCAGATCATGGCGAAGGTGGCCCGGGACGGGCAGGGCTGGTCGATGACCGCGATCGGCGCCACCGCCACCGGCCGCACGTTCCAGCACCTGCTGCCGGCCGTCTCCGAGCACCTCTGAGCGGACGCGGCGCCGCGGCGCCGTGCGGGCCCCCGGGCGTGCCCGGGGGCTTCCGTCCGTGACGGGACGCGCCGTGACGGGACGCGCCGTGACGGGACGCGCCGTGACGGGGCGCGGCGACCGCGCGCCGGGCTCCGTGACGTGCGGTGCCCGGCGGCATTCAGAACCATTCCGAAGCATTTGTGGGTGGATTCACCCTAATGCGCTGTCGGACGCGACATATTCTGTGAAGGCTCCGGGGACCGGCCCCGGGCGGGGACCGATGACGATCCGCCCGCCGCGGGGCGGTGGAGCCGACCCTGGGGGGACCTGCGTGCATGCGGCACTTTGACCACATCGACACCGCTCGCCGGAAGCACCTGTTCTACCGGCACCCCCGCAGCTTCGACCGCCATGACGATCCGGCGGTCCTGGCCGTGGCGCTCGGGGCCACGCTCTACGCCCCGGCGACCCGTCCGGCGCTCGCCGACGACGTCCAGAAGGCCGCCCGCCGCGGGGTGGCCAGCATGGTGGTGTGCCTGGAAGACGCCATCGCCGACGCCGACGTCGCGGACGCCGAGGCCAACGCGGTGGCCCAGTTCCGCGACCTGCGCGAGCGGGGCGGCGACGCCCCGCTGCTGTTCGTCCGGGTCCGCGCCCCCGGGCAGATCGCCGACCTGGTCGACCGGCTCGGCGACGCCGCCGAGCTCGTCACCGGCTTCGTGCTGCCCAAGTTCACCGCCGCGGACGGGGCCCCGTTCCTGGACGCGCTGGAGGAGACCGCCGCGCGCACCGGGCTGCGGCTGCTGGCGATGCCGGTGATCGAGAGCCGCGAGGCGGTGCACGCCGAGTCCCGCGCTGAGCTGCTGCGGGACGTGGCGCTGCTGCTCG
Organism: Actinomadura xylanilytica; assembly: GCF_030283145.1. Taxonomy (GTDB): domain Bacteria; phylum Actinomycetota; class Actinomycetes; order Streptosporangiales; family Streptosporangiaceae; genus Spirillospora; species Spirillospora xylanilytica. The sequence goes on along the minus strand of NZ_JASNWE010000001.1, from coordinate 868,269 downwards.
ACAAGCACCGCGACCGGATCCTGGCGATCCGGCTGGGCGCCACCGACATGTCCGCGGCCTACGGGCTGCGCCGCCCGCCGGACCTGACGATCTACGACATCCGGCCCGTCGCGGGCGCGATCTCCGACGTGGTCAACATCCTCGGCCGGGCCGACGGCACCGGCTTCGTGGTGACCGGGCCGGTGTGGGAGTACTTCTCCGCCGGAGAGCGGATGTTCAAGCCGCAGCTACGGCGGTCGCCGTTCGAGGCGCAGCACGCCGCGCCGCTGCGGCAGCGGCTGATCACCTCCGACCTGGACGGGCTGATCCGCGAGGTGCACCTTGACAAGGCCAACGGCCTGACCGGCAAGACGGTCATCCATCCGAGCCATGTCGCGACCGTGCACGCGCTCTCGGTCGTTACCCACGAGGAGTACTGCGACGCCGCCGACATCCTCGGCTGGTCCGGTGGCGGCGCGATGGCCAGCTCGTACGCCAACAAGATGAACGAGGCCAAGCCGCACCGCGCGTGGGCCGAGCGGCTGATGCTGCGCGCCCGGGTGTTCGGGGTGGCGGCCGAGGGCGTCACGTTCGTCGAGCTGATCGACGCCGCCGGCCCCGCGGGGCCGGCGCGCGGCGACGCGGTTCTGAGCCGGGCGGGCCAGGCGTGAGCGGGATGCCGGTGGAGGACTCGCGGGCACTCCGGGAGCCGGGTACGGGGTCCGGCGGCGTCTGGCCGGGGGAATGGGTCGCCAAGCGCCTCGGGGTGCTCCTGGACGACGGTGAGCGGCCCGTGGGCGCCGGGCTCGGCGACCTGGTGGGGCTGGCGGTGCGGCGCAACCCGCGCCGCGCGCACCTGCTGGTGTCGGCGGTGCTCGGCAAGCACGTGCCGACCGATCCGCGCCTGGTGCACGGGGCGGGGCTGCTGCTGGGCGAGCTGGTCCGGGGCCGCCTGACGGGCGCCGCCGGGTCCGGTCCCGGCGCGTCCGGGCCGCTGCTGCTGGCATCGCTGGGCGGGTCGCCCGGCGCCGCCGCCGCGCTCCGTGACCGGCTGGGCGAGTCCGGGCCGCCCGTCGACGCGGTGGTGCTCGGCTACGCCGAGACGGCCACGTCGCTGGGGCATTCGGTCGCCGACGCCCTGCGCGGGGCCTACTACCTGCACTCCACCCGGCGTCCCGTCGCGGGTTTCGGCACCTACGGCGGGTTCGAGGAGGAGCACAGCCACGCCACCAGCCATCTGCTGCTGCCGGCCGACCGGGCGGCGTTCGACCGGGACGTCCCGGTGGTGCTCGTCGACGACGAGCTGTCCACCGGCCGCACCGTGCTCAACACCATCGAGGCGCTGCACGCCGTCCGGCCGCGCCGCCGCTACGTCGTGGCCGCGCTGGTGGACGTGCGCGGCCCGGACGACCGGGAGCGGACGCAGGCGCTCGCCGCGGCGCTCGGCGTCCGGATCGACGTGGTCGCTCTCGCGCACGGGCGGGTCGGCCTCCCTGAGGGTGTCCTGGAGGCCGGCCAGCAGCTCGTCGCGGGGCTCTCCGCCGGGTCCGTGGAGACCGGTGCCCCCGGGACGGGGTTCGGTGTCGTCCGGGCCGATCTGGACTGGCCGGCGGGGCTGCCCGACGGCGGGCGGCACGGGTTCTCGCCCGGCGACCGCGGACGGCTGGAGGAGGCCCTCCCCGCGATGGCGGGCCGCGTCGCCGCGCGGCTGCCCGGCGCCGAGGGGCGGGTGCTGGTGCTGGGATCAGAGGAGCTGATGTACGCGCCGCTGCGGCTCGCGGAGGCGCTCGCCGACATGCTCCCGCGCGTGGACGTCCGCTTCTCCACGACGACCCGTTCGCCGGTCCTCGCGGTCGACGACCCGGGCTACGCCATCCGCACGCGGCTGGCCTTCCCCGCACACGACGACCCGGCCGACGGGACGGGCGAGCGGTACGCCTACAACGTCGCCCCGGGGAGCGACCCGGCCCGCGCGTTCGACGCGATCGTGCTCGTGGTCGACGACGTCGCCGACACCCGCGCTCTCGCGGACGGGCTGCTGGCCCGGCTGGCCGCGCTCGCGCCCGTCGTCCTCGCCACCGTCCCGTCCTTCCGCGGGGGAGGGGAGCGCCCGTGAGCCCCCGGACCCGCACGCGCGCGCGCCTGCCGGACCCCTTGTACGGGCCCGATTTCGGCAGCTACCCCGCCGCCGATGTCGCGTGGCTGCTGAAGGACCTGTCGGCGGTGCCGCTGGAGGCGCCCACCGAGGAGCGCGAGGCCGCCATCCAGGCGGGCCGGGCGCACTACGCAGAGTCGCTCCCGGTGGAGTACCAGCCGGGGCCCGCCTACCGGCGGCTGTTCCACCAGGCGCTGGAGGCGTCGGCCGAACGGGTCGCCTACGCCGCCGCGATGGTCACCGAGCTGGCCCTCGCCGAGCGCGGCCACGACCTCACGCTGGTCTCGCTGGCCCGCGCGGGCACGCCGGTCGGGGTGCTGGCGCGGCGCTGGGCGCGGTTCGCGCACGGGCTCGACCTGCCCCATTACGCGGTCAGCATCGTCCGCGGCCGGGGCATCGACGGGGTGGCGCTGCGGTTCCTGGCCGAGCACCACGATCCGTCCGGCGTACTGTTCGTCGACGGCTGGACGGGCAAGGGCGCGATCACCCGGGAGCTGGCCGCCGCGGTCGACGCGCACGCCGCCGCGACCGGGCACCGGTTCCCCGGCGAGCCCGCGGTGCTCGCCGACCCCGGGCGCTGCACGTCCCTGCACGGCACCCGCGACGATTTCCTCATCCCCTCGGCGTGCCTCAACTCGACCGTGTCGGGGCTGGTCAGCCGTACCGTGCTGAACGACGCGCTGATCGGCCCGGACGACTTCCACGGCGCGAAGTCCTACGCCGAGCTGGCCGCCGACGACGTGTCCGGACTGTTCCTCGACACCGTGTCCGCGCGGTTCGGCGATGTCGCCGAACGCGTCGCCAAGGACCTGCCCGCGCTCCGCGACGCAGACCGTTCGCCCGACTGGTCGGGCTGGGAGGCGGTGCGGCGCGTCGGCCGCGCGCACGGCGTCGACGACCTCAACCTGATCAAGCCGGGCGTGGGGGAGACGACGCGGGTGCTGCTGCGCCGCGTCCCCTGGAAGGTCCTCGTCCGCGCCGACGCCGGGCCCGACCTGACGCACATCCGGCTGCTGGCAGCCGAACGGGACGTTCCCGTCCTGGAGGTCGGCCCAGCGGAGTTCCCCTACGCGTGCGTGGGGCTGATCCACCCGCGTTTCGGCAAGGAGGCCGTCCAATGAGCGGTGTGCTGGTCTGCTCCGACCTCGACCGCACGCTCATCTACTCGGCGTCGTCGATGGCCCTCACCGGACCGGACGAGACGATGCCGCGGCTGCTGTGCGTGGAGTTCTACCAGGGGGCGCCCCTGTCGTACGTCACCGAGACGGCGGCGCGCACCCTGGAGACCCTGGCGGCCGGCGCCACGCTCGTCCCCACGACGACGCGCACCCCCGAGCAGTACGCGCGTGTGCACCTGCTGGAGAAGCCCCCCGCGTACGCGATCTGCGCCAACGGCGGTCACCTTCTGGTGGACGGCGCCGACGACGCCGACTGGTCCTCTGCCGTACGGGCCCGTACGGCAGAGTCCGGTGTCGCGCTCGCCGAGGTGCAGGAGCGCCTCGCCGCCACCGGCGGCGACTTCGTCCTCAAGCGGCGCAGCGCGTCCGGCCTCTTCGCCTATACGGTCGTCGACCGCGCCGCGCTTCCGGGCGGCTGGGTCGACGACCTCACCGGCTGGTGCGCCGAACGCGGCTGGCGGACGTCCCTGCAAGGCCGCAAGGTCTACTGCCTGCCCGAGTCGCTGACCAAGGCCGCCGCCGCGGCGGAGGTCGCCCGCCGCACCGGCGCCACGACGACGCTCGCGGCCGGCGACTCCCTTCTCGACATCGAACTGCTGGAGGCGGCCGGCGCCGCGATCCGGCCCGCGCACGGCGAGCTGCACGACACCGGCTGGTCCTCCCCGGGCACCGCCGTCACCGCCGCCGCCGGCATCGCCGCGGGCGAGGAGATCGCGGATTGGCTGCTGGCCCGCGCCACCGATGCCTGACCGCCCGGACGCGCCCGGCCCCAGGGGGTGGCCAGAACGCGGCCTGGGGGTCACGCTGAGCCCATGACCTCCCGTCTGACCGGCGACGAGACCACGCTGTGGCAGGCCGCGGCGCGGGTCCTGGACGCCAACTGGACCGGGACGGCCACCGTGCCGTCGCCCGGCCTGTACCCGCACCAGTGGAGCTGGGACTCGGCGTTCGTCAGCATGGGCCTGGCCCGGCACCGGCCGGACCGCGCCGAGGCCGAACTCCTGTCGCTGTTCCGCGGGCAGTGGGCCGACGGTCTGCTCCCGCACATCGTCTTCAACACCGAGATCGCGCGGGACGCCTACTTCCCCGGCCCCGAACTGTGGCGCAGCGACCGGCAGCCCGCCGCGCCGCACGGTGTGCCCACGTCCGGGCTCGTCCAGCCGCCGCTGCACGCGCTCGCCGCGCTGCGCCTGCACGAATGCGCCGCCGACGGCGAGCGCAGCCGCGGCTTCCTGGCCCGCCTGTACCCGATGCTCGTGGCGCAGCACCGCTACCTCGCGCGCGCCCGCGATCTGGAGTCCAGCGGGCTCGTCGCGATCTGCCATCCCTGGGAGTCAGGCCTGGAGAACAGCCCCGCCTGGGACCGCCCGCTCGGCGCACTGCGGCTGCCGCCCGCCCGGTACGCGCCGCGCCGCACCCGGCACACCATGCCGACGGGGGAGGACTACGACCGCTACGTGTGGCTGGTCACCCTCCTGCGCGAGGCCGGCTACGCCCCTGGCCACCTGCGCGAGGACCATCCGTTCGCGGTGGAGGACCCGCTCGTCAACGCCGCCTACCTGGCCTCCACGCACGCCCTCGCCGAGATCGCGGAGATCATCGGCGCGGACCCGGTGCCGCACCGCGAGCGGGCCCAGCGGATCCGGCACGCCCTCCTCGACCGGCTGTGGGACCGCGACGGCGGCTGCTTCCGCGCCCTGGACCTGCGCGCCGGCCGGCTCCTGCCCGTCGTCACCGTCGCCGCGTTCGGCCCCCTCATGGACCCGGGGCTGCCCGCTCCGATCGTCCGGCACCTCGTCGACCTGCTGCTGTCGGCCCGCTTCGCCGGCGCGGCCGGGTACCCGGTGCCGACCTGCGACATCCAGGCGCCCGCCTTCGACCGCGGCGGGTACTGGCGCGGCCCGACCTGGATCAACACCAACTGGCTGCTCTGGCACGGGGCGCTCGCGCACGGCCTCCCGGTGATCGCCGACCTGCTGTACGGGGCGACGCTGCGGCTCGTCCGGCAGTCGGGGTTCCGCGAGTACTTCGACCCGTTCGACGGCACCGGCCGTGGCGGCCACGACCACTCGTGGTCGGCGGCGGTCGTCCTGGACCTGCTCGGGGCCCGCCGCGCGCCCTGGGCGGCGTGATCGCCTACCTTGGGGGGATGCGCCTACTCCGGGCCGCCCGGCTGCCCGCCTCCGTCCGCGACGCGCTCGCCCTCGACCGCGGCGAGCGCGTCCTCGCGCACGCGCCCACCCGCGGCGGGTCGTTCGTCGTCGCGACCACCACCGCCCTGCGCCTGCCCTCCGCCGAGGGCGGCTTCACCAGCGTCCCTTGGGAACGCGTCGACCAGGCGTCGTGGAAGGACGGCTGGCTGCACGTCCAGCAGACCTCCGGCGGCCCCGAGCACCACGTGCGGCTCACCGAGCCCGGCTCGGTGCCCGAGACCGTGCGCGAACGCGTCACCGCGACCGTCGTCCTCACCCATCACGCCCGCCTCCCGGGTGGCGGCGGCGTGCGCATCGCCGGACGCCGCCCCGCCGAAGGGGGCGGCGTCCGCTGGTCGTTCGTCTTCGAGGCCGGCCTCGACCCGGACGACCCGGGCCTGCGCGCCCACGCGGAGCAGATCCTCCAGGACCTGCGCCGCCAGACGGGCCTCTAGCGCAGGCTCTCGCTGCGCGGGTCCCGGTACTCCGCCGGCACCCGCCGCCCGCCGGGGATCCGGTCGCCGATCTGGTCGGGGACCCGGTCCCGCGCGTTCGTCGCCAGGTCGCCGGCCCTGTCCTTGGCGGCCCCGGCCAGCTCCTCGCCCTTGGCGCGGACCACCCCGGCCGCCTCCTGCACGGTCGGGTTCTCCGCCACCCGCCGTGAGGTGCGTTTGATCTGCTCATAGCGCTCGCGCCCGGCCTTCGTCCCCAGGACGTAGCCGACCGCGGCACCCGCGATGAACGTCGCGCGGTACTTCATGTCCAACCCCCGGTGCAGCGGATTCGTGTCCTCCACCTACCCAGGAACCCGGCCTCCAGTCCCGCGCCCCGATAAGCGTGCGCGAGCAGCCCCTGGCATGCGCTAATCTGGACGCGCTGGCAGGGGCAACGGCCCCGGCGAGCGAGCACGATCCCGCGTAGCTCAATCGGCAGAGCAGCCGGCTGTTAACCGGCAGGTTATTGGTTCGAGTCCAATCGCGGGAGCCATCCGCTGCGCCCGTAAGCACAGGTCAGGCCCGCCCTCGGCGTCGAGGGCGGGCCCGACGTTTGTAGCGAGTACCGAAGTGAGTACCCGGACGGTCTAGTTGGGGTGCGGGAAGATCAGGTCCATCGCCGGCGCGCCGTCTTGGATCACGGGCCGAATCTGCTGCCGGTACACCTTCTCCGTGACCTGGGTGCCGCTGTGCCCGACCAACAGCGCGATTGAGCCAGTCGGCAACGGCCTGGGCCACGGTGTGGCTGTCGTCCTCCGGTGGAAGCCCGTCCTTGTACTCCCGCATCTTCTTTAAGCATTGCTAGCGCGCCAGTCTTGGTCCTGTCGCTGGCCCTCCTCACGATGCGCTTTCCGGCGGGTGTGTATCCGACCGTGAGCGGTGCGATTCACCGCTGACGGTCCTCATCCCAGTGAAGTCCTCCACCGTCGCCACGGCTCCGACGCTTGCCCGGTGCCGGCCGGGCCGACTTGCGCTTGGGGTCCTCGTGGAGTCGAACGTGCCGTTGCTCATCGTCAAGCCGCGGGGCGCGGGGGCGGGAGACACGGTGACAGAAGCCGACAGAAGGATTTGTGATTAACGCATGCGGATCTCGTTCGGGTGACTTGCGACTAATAGGTCCGCGGTGAGTGCTGTAAAACTGCGATGATGACTAGCTGAACGGAGTGTCGCTGGGGCTGGCTAGGGTGCTGCGCATGGTGGATGCGCAGGTGTTGCCGGGGGAGATCAAGACGCGGGCCGAGATCATGCCGATCTTCGGTGGGAGTCCTCAAGGGGGGATCTGCCCGTCGGCGAGCGAGCCGAACGTGGTGATCTACACAGACCCGTTGGTTGGCGAGCAATTCGGGTACTACGACGGCTGGCTGGAAGAAGAAGACGAGCACGGCCGCGTGTGGGAGTACACAGGTCATGGCGAGGGTGACCAGACGTTCGAGGGACGTAGCGGCTTCGGTAACCGTGCGATCTTGCATCATGTCGATGATGGGCGAACTCTGAGGGTCTTCAAGGCAGTTGGCAACGTGCCCGGTACCGGGACACGGCGTCACCGCTACTTGGGACGGTTTGAGCTCGACAAGTACGAGCCGTACGTGCTGCGGGAGGCGCCGAACAAGCAGCACGTGATGCGGCGCGTGATCGTCTTTCGGATGCGGCCGGCGAAAGAGGAATACGAGCTCCTCCCGGACGACGTCATCCCGCCCGCACCGGAGACGAGCGCGATCACCGTTCCCGCTGACGTCACGAGCAGTGCCATCGTGGAGCCCGAGACCAACAAGAAGACCAAGAGCTCGCGGTCGGCCGGGCCCAAGACGATCGCGGAGCGGCGAGAGGCGAACCTTGCGGATGACTTCATCGCCTTCATGGCAGGCCAGGGGCGTGAGCTGAAGCGCTTCCAGATCAAGGTCAAGGGACTCACAGGCATCCTGATGACCGACCTGTATGACGTGCAAGGTCACGTGCTGTACGAGCTCAAGGGCACGACCAAGCGTGAAGACGTGCGGATGGCCATCGGTCAGCTGCTGGACTACAGCCGACATGTCCAGCCCGAAAACCCTAAGCGCGTGGTGCTCCTCCCCGCAGTGCCGCACGAGGACCTCCGCGCCCTTCTGGAGTCGGTCGGCATCGGGTTGGCGTACTGGGATGGAACCACGTACGTGGGTGTTCCTGGGGTGGTGTGAACGGTCAGCGGGGCTGCCTGGCGGGTGACCAACTGAGTGACCACACCTCTGTCGCGGGCTAGGAGCTGTTTCCCGGATCGGCTGATTTGATCAGGTCCTTGCGTTCACGCTGGTCGTATGGGTGGTCGAGGAGATCTGACGAATGCGGAGTGGGAGCTGCTGGAGCCGTTGCTGTCGGCCGGTGGGGCGCGTGGGGGTCGTTGGGTCGATCATCGGTTGGTGATCAACGGGGTGTTGTTCCGGGTGCGGACGGGGGTGCCCTGGCGTGATCTTCCGGGGCGTTTCGGGTCGTGGTTGACGGTTTATAAGCGGCATCGCCGCTGGTCGGCGGATGGCACGTGGCAGCGGTTGCTGACTGCGATCCAAGCGGCCCAGGACGGCGCAGGCCGGATCGACTGGGAGGTGTCGGTGGACTCCACGACCGCACGGGCGCATCAGCACGCCGCTGGGGCGCCCAGGAAACCTCCGCCGCCGGTTCCTGCTGAAAAGGGGGGACCGGTCGTGACAAAGTGGGGCGATCCGGTGCTGGTGGGCCTGTCCGCCCGGCTGGCGGAGGTGGTGGCGCAGGCGAGTGCCTAGGCCGTTCCCGGGGCGGTTTCACTACGAAGATCCGCCTGTCCGCCGAAGGTCATTGCCGGTCGCTGTCGCTGGTCCTGACGCCTGGCCAGCATGGTGACAGTCCCCGGTTCCAGGCCGTCATGGAGAGGATCTCGGTGCCCCGTATCGGGCCGGGACGGCCCCGGACCCGGCCCGATTACCTCAGCGCCGGCAAGGCGTACAGTTCTCGCGCCAGCCGCTCCTACCTGCGACGACGCAAAATCTCGCACACCATTCCCGAGCCCCGTGACCAGCGCGCCAACCGGCGTGGGCGCGGCTCGGCCGGAGGCCGCCCGACCGGCTTCGACGCCGAGCGGTATAAGAAACGCAACGTCGTCGAACGAGCGATCAACAGGCTCAAGAACCACCGTGCCGTCGCCACCAGGTATGACAAACGCGCCTACATCTACCTCGGGACGATCACCTTCGCGACCCTGATCATCTGGCTCCGAGGTTGATCCAGGAAACAGCTCCTAGTCGCCTTCTCCATGTCCGGCGCCTACGCCTGGAACATCTCCCACCACGACTTCCTGATGCACCCGAAGCCCGGCTTTCACTACCTCTGCGCCTAGCTTGACGACGGCAAGGGCTCGACCTCATCCGGCGGGCCCCTGCCGTCCGGGGCGGTGTGCTGCTTGAAGGCGAACCGAAGGGGCGCCGGCCGCATCGCACAGACCGGCTGATGTTGGATGGATCGAAGTCTACGCAAGATATCGCGACTTGTGATCATGAATTCCTGCGTAGTAGCGTCTGCGGCAATTCATGGCGCCCCCCTGGCCAACCCTGGTCTGCGTCATGAACCCTGGAGGGGCAAATGCCCAAGATCCACATTCCCGTGATCGGCTACCAGCAGGGCGGCCGCCAGATGCTGGTCACTGCCATGAGCCCGGTCGACCTGGTCCGGATGGTCTCCAAGCCGGAAGCTTGGGACCCTGTGAAGACGAGCGTCCACGGCAACCGCCCGCGCGACCCCAAGCACCTACAGGGAATCGTCAAGTACCTCGTCGAAGAGGAGCACTTCGTCCTCGGGGCGGCCGTGCTTTACCTGACCTCGAAGGAAGCTAGTTTCACTCCTGCGGAGCTTCCTGGCGTTACGACGGAAAGTGACGCTGCGAAGATCGGCACCTTGTCGGTGGACATCGGCGCGAAGTTTGACATCGGTGACGGACAGCACCGTATCGGTGCCCATGAGCACATCGTGAGTACTCGTGACGACGACGACCCCGTTCTGGATCGGCTCGCGCGGTCTGGACAACCGATGATCATCGTCATTGAGGACAGCCCCAAGCGCCGCGCTCAGGACTTCACAGACCTTCAGCGTAATGTCAAGACGCCGACGGCCTCGCTCGCCCAGTCTATGGACCGGCGGCAGCCCATCAACCGTGAGCTGAGTGAGCTGTTCGAGGTCGTGCCCCTCTTCAACGACCGGGTCGAATACTTCAAGGATAATCCCGGGAAGCTTTCATCAAAGCTCTTCTCGTTCAAGACGGTGAGGTACGTGTCTGGACTGCTCCTGGTTGGAAATGGCTACCGCAGCCCTGCCACCATGGACAAGGCGGTCAACGCCAAGTTCGAGGGCTTGATCGATAGTAATGCCGACGGGGCTCGCGAGAAGTTGATCGAATTCTGGACTGCTCTCGGAGAGCTGGTCCGCTTCGCTGACATCGTCGATGGCGAGATCAAGGCGCCCGAGCTGCGTGAGGCCACTTATCTGACCTCGGCTGGCGTGCTGTACGCCATCGCCTTCGCGGTCTATCAGGCAAACACTGGTCTGAAGATCCCGATTACGGACGCCGTAAGGGCGCTCGACAAGGTCAGCTTCGACCGGACCCCCAAGACGGCTGACATCACGACTGAAGACACCGTCTTCGCTGGGAATCTCATCGATCCGGAGACTGGCAAGCTTCAGGCGGGCCGTACCGCGTGGGAGACGGCGGCTGCTGTTCTCTTGACGGTCATCTGTGAGGATCCCCACATCAATGAGCTACTTGAGGCGAGGGGGCTTTCGAAAGAGGATGAGGAGGTCGATCAGCTCGCCTCCGAGTCGGCCTAGTCAAAGCGGGTCGCGGACATCTGATGGTGTCTAGAGTCGGTTCACGCCGCCGTCATCGGCATCGCCGAGGCGGCGGCGTTCCGCTCTGTGGCTCCGAGTTGCAGCTTTCAGACGGCTTGCTCGGGGGCGAGTACCAAAGTGAGTAGCAACCGGGGTGGACTCCCCTGGAGTCCAGTGGATGGCTGGGGCTTTGTCCGGCGAGCTACCGAGCCTCTGCCGATCGGAACGCACTGCAGTGGCCGGTTCGAGTCCAATCGCGGGAGCCATCTCAGCGCGAACATGACAAGGCCGGGTCCCGTCTCCACGAGACGGGACCCGGCCTTGTTCGGCTTACCGGCCGAGCCGGTGGTGTGCAGGCGGACGAAGTCGGCGCCCGCCGGGGCGGACGGCCCTGGCGACCGCGGTGAGCCGGTCGCTCGGCAGGGTCAGGTTGAGCGCGGCGTCGACGCCGGTCGCGGTGGCGATCACCTTGGCCTCCGCGGCGGCGTCCCGAAGGTGCGCACCGGCTGCCCCAGCCCTCGCCGGCGACGCTCCGACCCCCCTCCTCGGCCGGTCCGCATAGGGCGATAAGGAATCTTTGGGAATGAGATGGTATTTGCCTGATACGGGTTCTGTCGGGTTATTTGGTAGATCGTCGCGCCGGCGGCTTTTTGGAAGTTCGTGAAAAGGTCTACTTGTCGGTGTGGGGGTGACTACTCTCCTACACAGAGTGATTTGTGAGATCACTCGGTTTGCGGCGCCGGCGGTTCGGGGCGCCGCGGACCATCGGTCGTTCAGGGAGGTCGCGGCGCCCCTGCAACGTGATCGGCCCCCGCTAGCCGCGATACCCCCGGCCCCGGCCGGGGGTATTTTTTGTGTGCGAATGGTGCAGGAGGGGCGGGGGTGCGGGCGGGGGCGGTGGTGACCGCCGGACCCGTGTCCGGGAGTCCTCCGCGAAGTGAACATTTTCCCGCTTATGCGCATCTCATTTGATATCTATCGGCGACTGGGCGTGATCTTCATGTCGAGGGAGTACGGGATGGCGTCAGGGCAGATCCAGTCACGTCTCTCGGCGGGGAAGGGCGCGCGCTCCGGGCCGGGGGCCGCCGCCTTCGCGCCGATCGTGGGACGGGACGGCGAGCTCGGGCTGCTGCGGCAGCAGCTCGCCGACCCCTCGGTACGGTTGCTGACCATGACCGGGCCCGCGGGGGTCGGCAAGACCCGGCTTGCGCTGGCGCTCATGGAGGATCTCGCCGGCGGCTCCCAGTTCCTGGACCTGGCCGGCCACGAGCGAGCCGAGACGGTCTTCGAGGCGCTGTCCGCACCGGGCGAGACCGGTCGGCTGATCATCCTGGACCAGGCCGAGCACTTCACCGAGGCGCTCGCGGCGGGGCTGCCCCGGCTGCTCGCCGAGCGGCCTCGGATCCGGGTGCTGCTGGTCAGCCGGGAGCCGCTGCACCTGTACGGGGAACGGGTCCTGCGGGTTCCGCCGCTGGCCCGCGTCGCGTCGGTGGAGCTGTTCCGGCAGCGCGCCGTCGCGGTCCGGCCGGGGTTCTCGCTGGCCTCCGCCGACGGCGCCGAGGCGGACGACCTGTGCGAGCTGCTCGACGACCTGCCGCTGGCGATCGAGTTCGCGGCGGCGCGGCTCAAGCTGTTCCGTCCCCGCGAGCTGCTCAACCGGCTGCGGGACGGGCAGGACGTGCTGTACGGCGGTCCCACCCTGTCGCACCACTCCAGCATGCGGGAGGCGATCGGGTGGAGCTACGAGCGGCTCACCGGGCCCGAGCAGGCGGTCTTCCGCAGGCTGGCGGTCCATGAGGACGCGTTCTCGCCGATGGCCGGCACCGGGATCGCGCCCGAGATCGTCGAGACGCTGGTGGACAAGAACCTGCTGGTCCCCGTCGCCTCGCCCGGCGACGAGCCGCGGTTCCGGATGCTGAACGCAGTGCGGTCGTTCAGCCGCGACCTGCACTCGCCCGAACCGGCCGAGGAGCCCAGGACGGCGCCGCACACGCAGCCGCTGACGCCGCGGGAGCAGGAGGTGGCGATGCTGGTGGCGCAGGGCATGACCAACCGGCAGATCGCGCGCCGACTCGGCATCGCCGAATGGACGGCGGTCAACCACGTCCGCAACGTCATGCGCAAGCTCAACTGCACCTCGCGCGTCAACGTGGCGGGCTGGGTGATCCGGGAGCAGCCCGTCGCCACCGCCCTCGACTGAGACGACGGACGGCCGGAGCACCTCCGGCCGTCCGCCCCGTCGGGTCAGGGGCGATGGACTCCAGCGGCTCGGTGTCCAGGGCGTCCACGTCGACGCCCATCTCCTCGGCGATGCGCATGGCCTCTTCGATGAGGGTCTCGACGATCTGGGCCTCGGGGACGGTCTTGACGACCTGGCCCTTGACGAAGATCTGGCCCTTGCCGTTGCCCGAGGCGACACCGAGATCGGCCTCACGAGCCTCACCCGGACCATTGACCACACACCCCATCACCGCCACCCGCAACGGCACCGGGAAATCCTTCAGACCCGCAGTGACCTGCTCAGCCAGCGTGTACACATCAACCTGAGCCCGACCGCACGACGGACAGGACACAATCTCCAGACCCCGCTGCCGCAACCCCAGCGACTCCAAGATCGCCGTACCGACCTTGACCTCCTCAACCGGCGGCGCCGACAACGACACCCGGATCGTGTCACCGATCCCCTGAGCCAACAACGCACCAAACGCCACCGAAGACTTAATCGTCCCCTGGAACGCCGGCCCCGCCTCCGTCACACCCAGATGCAACGGATAATCACACGCCGCCCCAAGCAACCGATACGCCTCGATCATCACCACCGGATCGTTGTGCTTCACCGAGATCTTGATATCACCAAACCCATGCTCCTCAAACAAAGAGCACTCCCACAACGCCGACTCCACCAACGCCTCAGGCGTCGCCCTCCCATACTTCTCCAACAACCGCTTGTCGAGCGACCCCGCGTTCACACCGATCCGGATCGGCACCCCCGCCCCCGACGCCGCCCGAGCGATCTCACCCACCCTGTCATCGAACCTCTTGATATTCCCCGGATTCACCCGCACCGCCGCACAACCCGCCTCGATCGCAGCGAACACATACTTCGGCTGAAAATGAATATCAGCGATCACCGGGATCGGCGACTTCGGCGACTTCCGCGCGATCGCCGGCAACGCCTCCGCATCATCCTGAGACGGAACCGCCACCCGCACGATCTGACAACCCGACGCCGTCAACTCAGCAATCTGCTGAAGCGTCGCATTCACATCCGCCGTCAACGTCGTCGTCATCGACTGCACCGACACCGGCGCATCCCCACCCACCGGCACACCACCCACCATGATCCGCCGCGACACCCGACGCGGCGCCGGGGACGGCACGGGGTCCTCGGTCCGAAGCTTGGGCATTCCCAGTCCGACGGTCATCGGGGTCCTCCGGTCGCTCGGAGCCGTTCGGCGGCGGGGCCGTCCCAGATGATCGGGATCGCGGCGGGGGCCTGGGCCGCGTTGTCGCTGCTCCAGGGGATGTCCGACTCGGGGACGGCCAGTGCCAGGCCGGGCAGCCGGTGCAGCAGGGCGTCGAAGGCGAGCTCCAGCTCGATCCGCGCGACCGGCGCGCCGAGGCAGAAGGCGGGGCCGGCGCCGAAGGTGAGGTGCTGGTTGGCGGTGCCGCGGGCGATGTCGAGCGTCCCGGCGTCCGGGAAGTGCGCGTCGTCGCGGTTGCCGGAGTGGCGGGCGACGAAGACGGTCGACCCGGCGGGGATCGTCACGCCGCCGACCTCCACGTCCTCGACGGCGTACCGGGCGATGCCGTAGCCGGCGCCGGGCGGCGCGTAGCGGAGCAGCTCCTCCGACACCGCGCGCAGGTGCGCGTCATCGGTGCCCGCCTGTGCGGCGGCCAGCGCCCCGGGGTGCCGGAAGAGGGTGAGCAGGCCCTTGCCGATCTGCGCGGCGGTCGTCTTGTAGCCGGCGACGAGCAGGGTCATCACGGTCACGAACAGGTCGTTGTCGCTGAGCCGGCCGTCGTCCTCGTCGCGGACGGCGACCAGCGTGCTGAGCAGGTCGCCGGCCCGGCCGCCCCGCCGGCCGGGCACCCGAGGAGACCTGCGCACCCGCCGCACCCGAGACTCCGGCGCGCGAGACCCTGACCGTGCCGGGCACGCGGACGCTCCCGGCCGCGTCCTCGGGCCTGGCGGTGGTGGACGCGGCCGGGCAGGCGGGCGAGGCGCACAGTTGCCCGAACTGCCACCAGCCGCTGATGGTCGTCAACATGATCCTGCCGTCGTCCGCCGACGTCACCGCCGTCACCACCGGACCGGTCCGGCTTCCCGCGCGACGGTGAGAGGGCGACGCCGTCAGGCGAAGAGGTCGTCGGCGGTGGTCGCGTGGAGGGCGCGTTCGGCCCAGCGGTGGAGCTGGTCGACGTCGGTGCAGGAGGTGATCTGTGCCCGCTGCGCCTCTGAGGGCTTCAAACCGCGCTTGGAGAGGACGAACAGCAGCATCTCTGACTCACCCTTGGTTACGCCGCGGCCGAAGTGCTCGCGGGCGAAGGGGCTGTGGACGGGCCAGGTGGTGGACACGATCTCCTCCATGAGCTTCTGCACGGCGAACGAGGCCATGCTGTATGCGTGTTCATAGTACTGCGCAGCGTTATCGCGGTTCAGTGCTCCCAGGGACGTGATGAACGCCCGGGTCACCGCGGGGTCTTTCCCGTAGGCCATGACGGACAGGACGGCGAGGTCGGGGTGGGTCGCGATCTCCTTCGGGTCGGTCATCACGGGGATCTGGTCGGGGCTGAGGACGGCGGCCTGGAAGGTGTACCCGGGGAGCTCGGTCGTGATGGGGCCGGTGAAGCCGGCCGCGGTCCGGGCGTCGGGGCAGATGACCAGGACGGTGACGGGGCAGCGGAGCATGAGCCAGAGGGCCGCGGCGTAGCGGGGGAGCTGGCGCCGTTTGGACTCGGTCCTGTCCTGCTGGATCTCGACGATGATGCCGTGCGCGGGCGCGTGGGGGGCGCCGAGGGTGATGACGGTGTCGGGGCGGAAGCCGTTGGAGGGGCGGTCGTTGAAGTCGTTGGCCTCCAGCTTGACCTGCGTGCCGGTGGGGAGGGCGAGGCCGAGGACGTCGTTGAGGAGTTCCACGGCGAACTCGGGCCGGTCGCGGAAGAGCTGGTTGAGGGCGTCGTGGCGGGAGGATGGCATGTCGCGTTAAGTTACCGAAAAACTCCGCTCGGTAGGCGTGTTTCGGGTTCGATGGCGGATCGGTATGGAGCCGTCACGAGGTCGCCGTCGGACATTTCGGTTCCTAGGATGCGAAGGGCCGGTGCCCACGCCGGCCGTCGGAGAGGGGCCTCATGACGCACGAGGGTGACGGCGCGCTGTTCGCCGTCAGCGACCTGCACGTGGCGTTCGCCGAGAACCGGGCGGTCGTCGAGGAGCTGCGCCCGGAATCGGACGCCGACTGGCTGATCGTGGCTGGCGACATGGCCGAGCGGTTCGCCGACGTCGAATGGGGGCTGCGCGTCCTCAGCGAGCGGTTCGCCAAGGTCGTCTGGGTGCCGGGCAACCACGAGCTGTGGACGACGAAGGACGACCCGGTCGCGCTGCGCGGCGAGGCCCGCTACCGGGGCCTGGTCGAGATGTGCCGCGGCCTCGACGTGGTGACGCCCGAGGACCCGTACCCGGTGTGGCGGGGCGGTGGCGGGCCCGCGACGATCGTGCCGATGTTCCTGCTGTACGACTACACGTTCCGCCCCGCGGGCGCCTCCACCAAGGAGGAGGCCCTGGCCATCGCGTACAAGGCCGGGGTGGTCTGCACGGACGAGATGCTGCTGCACCCCGATCCGCATCCGAGCCGGGACGCCTGGTGCCGCGCCCGGATCGCGGTGACCGAGCGGCGCCTGGCCGAGCGCGACCCCGCGCTGCCGACCGTGCTGGTCAACCACTTCCCGATGGTGCGCGAACCCACCCTCGTCCTGCACTACCCCGAGTTCGCGCAGTGGTGCGGCACCGAGCTGACCGCGGACTGGCACGTGAAGTACGACGCGGCGGCGGTCGTCTACGGGCACCTGCACATCCACCGGACCATGTGGCAGGACGGGGTGCGGTTCGAGGAGGTCTCCCTCGGCTACCCGCGCGAGTGGCGCCGGAGGGGCGGCCCGTTCGGGCTGACCCGCGTCCTGCCCGCCGACGGCGCGGCGCCCGGCGGGTGACGCCGGCCGGCCCTCGGCGGAGGCCCCCCGGGTAGTTAGTTGTACTCTTAAAACCGTTATATGAGTACAACGACGGGAGCCCCTTGCCCGAACCCACCCACCGGCGGCGGCTGGCCGTGCTGGCCGTGTGCTGCATGAGCCTGCTGATCGTCAGTCTGGACAACACCGTCCTGAACGTCGCCCTGCCCGCCATGCAGCGCGACCTGCACACCTCGCTGTCCGGCCTCCAGTGGACGATCGACGCCTACCTGATCGTGCTCGCCTCGCTGCTGCTCCTGGCCGGGTCCACCGCCGACCGGATCGGCCGCCGCAAGGTGTTCCAGATCGGGCTGGCGCTGTTCACCGCGGGCTCGGTGCTGTGCAGCCTCGCGCCGACGCTCGGCTGGCTGGTCGCGGCCCGGGTGGTGCAGGCGGTCGGTGGCTCGATGCTCAACCCGGTGGCGATGTCGATCATCACCAACACCTTCCCCGAGCCGCGCGAGCGGGCCCGCGCCATCGGGGTGTGGGGCGCGGTCGTCGGGGTCAGCATGGCCGCCGGGCCGGTGGTCGGCGGGCTGCTGGTGGACGGCGTCGGCTGGCGCGCGATCTTCTGGCTGAACCTGCCGATCGGGCTGGCCGCGCTGGTGCTGACCGCCCGGCTGGTGCCCGAGTCGCGCGCCCCGAGGCCGCGCCGTCCCGACCCGGCGGGCCAGGCGCTGATGATCGTGACGCTCGCCGCGGTGACCTACGCGATCATCGAGGGACCCGCGCTCGGCTGGGCCTCCCCGGCGATCGCCGGATGCGCGGCCGCCGCCGCCGTCGGCCTCGCGCTGTTCCTGTGGCACGCGCGCCGGCATCCCGAACCGCTGATCGACCTGCGCTTCTTCCGCAGCGTC
The DNA here is from genome assembly GCF_030283145.1 of Actinomadura xylanilytica. Taxonomy (GTDB): domain Bacteria; phylum Actinomycetota; class Actinomycetes; order Streptosporangiales; family Streptosporangiaceae; genus Spirillospora; species Spirillospora xylanilytica. The sequence continues at coordinate 850,362 of NZ_JASNWE010000001.1, read as the reverse complement.
CCGTTCGGCGGGGCGACGCTGATCGCGGTGTGCGCGTTCGCCGGGCTGGCCGGGTTCCTGTTCCTGAACGCGCTCTACCTCCAGAACGTCCGGGGCCTGTCGGCGCTGCACGCGGGGCTCTACCTGCTGCCGATGGCCGCGATGACCGCCGTCCTCGCGCCGCTGTCGGGCCGCCTGGTCGGCAGCCGGGGAGCACGCCTGCCGTTGCAGATCGCCGGTGCGGCGATGCTGGCCAGCGCCCTGCTGTTCGCCGTGTTCGACGCCGAGACCGGCAACGTGCTGCTGTTCGCCTCGTACGTGCTGTTCGGCATCGGGTTCGGCATGGTCAACGCGCCCATCACCAACACCGCCGTGGCCGGGATGCCGCGCGCCCAGGCAGGCGTGGCGGCGGCGGTCGCCTCCACCAGCAGGCAGGTGGGGCAGGTGCTCGGCGTCGCGGTGATCGGCGCGGTGCTCGCCGCCGGGACGGACACGGGCTCGCCCGCCACCTTCGTGTCCGCCGCCCGCCCGGCATACTGGATCATGGCGGGCTGCGCGGCGGCCGTGCTCGTCCTCGGCACCGTCACCACCGGCCGCCGGGCCGCGCGCAGCGCGGAGCGGACCGCCGCCCTCTTCGAGACCGAACCGACCCGGACTCCGGTGAGCGCATGACCGCATCCCCGCCCGACGCCACCGCCGACCCCGCACCCGCGCGGGGCGGCCCGCCCGACGCGGACGCCGCCGGGCGGGCGTGGCGCAACCTGCGCATCCTGATGCACGAGCGCGGCGACCGGCGGCGGGAGGTGACCGAGGCGCTCGGCCTGAGCTTCTTCCGGGTCAAGGCCCTGCGCCGCATCGCCGCCGGCCCGACCACGCTCGGCGAGCTGGCGGAGGGGCTGCTGACCGACCGTCCCTACACCACGCTGGTGGTGGAGGACCTGGTCAAGCGCGGCCTGGCCGAGCGGGCGCCGAACCCCGGCGACCGCCGGTCCAAGATCGTGTCGGTCACCGCGGCCGGGCGGGCCGCGGCGGACGAGGCCGAGCGCATCCTGGACACCCCGCTCCCGGCCCTCCACGACCTCCCGGGGGGCGACCTGGCCGCGCTCGACCGGATCGCCGCCCGCCTCGTCGCGTCAAGCTGACGCTGTGGACCGGCGGGCGGTTCGGGACGGGCGGTTCAGGACGGGCGGTTGCGCCCCGCGTCGGCGTCCATCCGGGCCCAGTCGGCCTCCCACAGGGCGTCGCGGTACCGGTCGCAGCGCCGCCGCAGCACTCCGTACGCCAGCAGCAGCGGGAGCCCCGCCACCAGGACGCCCGCGAAGCCCGCGTACGCGGCGTCGGTGAGCGTCCGGTTGTGCGCGCGCGGCCGGACGGTCGGCTCGCCCTCCCGGTCGATCCAGATCTGCCGCCGCGCGCCGTCCTTGGCGTCCTGCCAACTCGGCAGTGACCCGGACTTCACCTTGCCGCCGGGGCCCGGCCACTGCGCCCGCACGGTCTCATGGACGTAGCGGTCGCCGACCGAGCCGATGCCGCCGGTGCTCTGCACGGTCGCGACCACCTGGTGCCGGTCGGCCCGCTCGGCCCGCTCGGCCCGCGAGCCCTGCCGGTAGGACCAGCCGGCCGCCCAGGCGGCCAGCGGCGGCGCCGCGGCCAGCAGGACCAGCAGCAGGACGAGCGCGATCAGCCGCTGGAACCGGTCGACCCGGCGGCGCAGATCGTTGCGCTCCAGGCCGAGCCGGCGCCGCAGCCGATCGGACGGCCGGACCGCCGGACCGGCACCGAACCTGCTCATCACGCGTCACCTCCCCGGGGATACCTTCCCGGTGAGAGGCCGTTGGCCATCGGATTCCAGGATATTCCCGGGGCCGCCGATCGGCACAGGGCCCGCGGCCGGCGATTCTCAGCCCCCGGCGGCCCTTGCCAGCTCGTCGAAACCGCCCTGGACGCCCTTGGCCAGCACGTCCAGATCGGGCATGGCGTCGAAATCGCCCGTGATGCCGAAGTGCAGCGACCCGCAGTACGACACGATCGCCGTCGCCGCCCGGATGCCGCCGGTCAGCGGCACGTACGGGTGCATCTCCAGCACCCTGCGGCCGAGTACGTACAGCGGGAAGTTCGGGCCCGGCACGTTCGTCGTCACCGTCTGCACGAGATCCTGCCGCAGCCGGATCGGGAGGCGGGCGCCGAGCGACAGCAGGGCGGGCGCCACGGCCGTGTCGGTCAGCCGGGTGAGGGTCTGGGTCCCGGCCGCCTGGTTGCTGCGCTTGACGTCGTCGGTCTGCTCGCGGACGCGGCGCAGCCGCTCCAGCGGATCATCGACGCCCACCGGCAGGTTCACGAACACCGCCGCGACCCGGTTGTCGAGCACGCCGTGCTCGTCGGCGGCGCGCAGTGAGACCGGCACCGCCGACCGCACCACGGTGTCCCCGGCGAGGTCGCCGCGCCCGTTCAGCAGGTCACGGTACCCGGCGGTGACCGAGGCCAGGACGACGTCGTTGATCGTCCCGCCGAGCGCCGCGCGGATCGCCTTGGCCTCGCCGAGCGGCACCTGCTGCCAGCACCAGCGGCGGTGCGGGCCGATCGGCCCGTTCAGCGACCCCGCCGACGGGCGGGCGAACCGGGCGGCGGCCCGGCGCAGCCCGGCCGCGAAGTCGCGGAGCTGCCGCGCCTCCGGCATCACGGTGCTGCGCGCGACGTCGCCGAGCTGCCGGACGGGCGAGGTGAGCCCGCGCTGGGCCGAGTCGACCAGCAGGTCGAGCCCGGACGGCGGGGCCTCCGGCTCCCAGCGGGCGGTCTCGGCGGGCGGCTCGTGCTCGGGGGACAGGTCGAACAGCACGGTCGCCAGGTCCATCCCGGCGACGCCGTCCACCATGCAGTGGTGCACCTTGACGATCATCGCCCAGCGCCCGCCGGTCAGCCCCTCGACCAGCCAGATCTCCCAGAGCGGCTTGGCGGGGTCGAGCCGCTGCGCGAGGATCCGCCCGGCCAGGTTGCGCAACTGCTCGTCGTTGCCCGGCGCCGGAAGCGCGGTGTGCCGGACGTGGTAGAGGATCTGGAAGTGGGGGTCGTCGGCCCAGACGGGCCGCCCCAGGTGCAGGGGCACCGGGTGGACGCGCTGCCGGTAGCGCGGGACTTGGGGGAGCTTGCCGACGATCGTCCGGATCAGGTCGCCGTAGGAAGGGGCGGGCCCCTCGAACACGACCACCGACGCCACGTGCAGGGGGGTGTTCTCGTCCTCCAGGAGGTAGAAGCTGGCGTCCAGTCCGCTCATCCGTTGCACGGCCTCACCATCTCTTTTCCGTTGGGGGTCGCAGGGGGAACGCGGGCGGTGGGGACGGGGTGCCGTCCGGGTCCGGCCGCATACGGCCATCCGTTCCCGCCGCTACCCGGCGAGCGGCGACTTATGTCCGCGATGTCCTTTGTGTGGGGCCCATTCGGGGCCCTGTGCGGTGACGCGGTGCTACGCGGTGACGCGGTGCTACGCGGTGGCGCGGTGCTACGCGGTGGCGCGGTGCTACGCGGCGACGTCCTTCGCGCGGCGGCGGGTGCGGCGCCGCACCGGGGCCGCCTTCGCCGCCGTGTGCTCGCGGACGAACGCGCCCACCTCGTGCAGCGCGGCCAGCCCCTCCGGCACCAGGTCCGCGAAGACCTGGAACACGTGGACCTGCCCTTCCCAGACCTGGAGCCGGCACGGCACCCCGGCCCGTGCCAGCCGTCCCGCCATCAGTTCGGCGTCCGGCAGCAGCATCTCGGTCGATCCCACCTGGATGAGCACCGGCGGGAGTCCCTCCAGCGGCCCGTTCACCGGCGACGCCATCGGATCGAGTGGTACCGCGCCCTCGGTCAGCAGGCCCGCCAGCCGCTCCACCCGCCGCGCCGGCAGGTAGGCGTCCAGCCGCGCGTTCTCGTGCGCGACCTTGCTGGTGTGGTCCAGGTCGGTCAGCGGGGCCAGCGCCACGATGCCGCCCGGCGACGGCAGCCCCTCGGCCAGCGCCTGCATCGTCGCGGCGAACGCCAGGAAGCCGCCGGCGGAGTCGCCCGCGACGACGATCCGTCCGGGCGCGTACCCCCGGTCGAGCAGCCACCGGTAGGCGCGCACGCAGTCGGCCACCGACACCGCGAGCGGCGCGGCGGGAAGCTGCCGGTACGCCACCGACAGGACCGGCGCGCCCGACGTCGCCGAGATCCGCGCGACCAGCCGCCGGTGCGTCCGGAGCCCGCAGGAGAAGAACCCGCCGCCGTGGAAGTACAGCACCGCCCGCCCGCCCGCATCCGAGGTGCCCGTGCCGGACGGGTCCGGCGCCGAGACCCACTCGGCCCGGAAGTCGCCGAACGGGACCGGCTCGACCCGCGCCCACCGCGGCGCCGGGAGCGCCAGCGGCGCGGCCAGGTCGATCGCGAACGCCGGGCGCAGCCCGCGCGGGCCGAGCGGCCACCATGACAGCAGCGGGCGGGCCGTGAGCCTCAGGCCGCGCGCGGTCAGCCGCGCGCGCACGGTGGCGCCCGGACGGGATTCGATCACGGGGTCCATCTGCGACCTCCCACGCGGTGCCGGCGGGCCGGCCTACTGACCAAGCGGTCACTAAGCCGGTCCGGGACAGCCTCGTATCGGGAGATCAGTGTGTCAAGTGTCGTTCCCGGGACGAGGGGGAGGAACCGGGCTCATCAGCGGGCCCGCGCACCGCCAGCGCCAGCACCGCCCCGAGCGCGCACAGGCCGGCGGTGATCCAGAAGATCTCCTGGTACTCGGCCCGCAGCGCGTCCTGCACCGCCGCCGTGTAGGCCGCCATCTCGTGCTTGAACTCCGCCTTGGACATCAGGAACGGCAGCGGCGGCCTCAGCTCGGCGGTCAGCGCGTGGAACCGGTGGAAGCCCCACGCCGACAACGCCGAGATGCCGAGCAGCATCCCCATCATCCGCGCCACCACCACCGCCGCCGACGCCACGCCGTGCTGCGTCGCCGGGACGAACCGCAGCGCCGCCGACGACACCGGCGCGATCACCAGCCCGAGGCCGAAGCCCGTCACCACCAGGTCGACGTCCAGCCGGGGCAGCGCCCCGTACGAGGCGGCCTCCAGGTCGGCGGGCCAGCCCGCGATCAGCAGGTAGCCGCCGGCGGCCAGCGCGAGCCCGGCGGCCATCGGCCACCGCTCGCCGAACCGGCGCGCGGCCACCCCGCCCAGCACCGCCGCGACCGGCAGTGCCACCAGGAACCGGGTCAGCAGCAGCGCGCCGCCGAACGCGTCCCTGCCGAGCAGCGTCTGCGCGACCAGCACCACGTCGACCAGCGTCACCATCAGCGCCGCGCCCGACAGCAGGCTCACCCCCAGCGTCGCCAGCAGCGGCCCGCGCCGCACGCCGCCGAGGTCGAGCAGCCGCGTCCGCGTCCGGACCTCCCACAGCACGAACGCCGCCAGCGCCACCAGCCCGGCCGCGATCACCGGGACGCCCCACGGCGGCAGCGCCGACCTCTCCGGCTCGGGGTTGTAGACGCCGCAGACCAGGAGCCCGAGGCCGAGCGCGAGCAGCAGGCCGCCCACCACGTCCACGCCGCCGCGCGGCCCCTCCTTCCGGCCGCCCGGCACCGAGAGGTGCACCGCGACCATCGCCGCGGCGGCCAGCGGAAGGTTGATCCAGAAGATCCAGCGCCAGTCGAGCGCCGCCGCGATCCCCGCCCCGTAGAGCGGTCCGAGGACGCTGCCGAGTTCCTGCGCGGCCCCGACCCCGCCCAGCACCACCGGACGCTGCCGCTCGTCCCACAGGTCGCTCGCGAGGGCCATCGTCACCGGCAGCAGCGCGCCGCCGGCGATGCCCTGGACCACCCGCCCGGCGGTCAGCACGGGCACCCCGTGCGCCAGTGCGGTGACCGCCGACCCGACCGCGAAGAAGAACAGGCACGCCTGGAGTACGGGCCGCCGCCCGAACCGGTCGGAGAGCTGCCCGAGCAGCGGCATCGCCGCCACGTACCCGAGGAGGAACCCGGTCAGGACGGGCGTCACCCGCTCCAGCCGGTTCACCGGGATGCCGAGGTCCTCGACCACCGCCACCAGGATCGTGGTGACGACGTAGGCGTCGAGCGCGGCCAGCAGCACCACGGTGCCGCCGACCCCGACCGCGAGGCGGCGCCGGGTCACTTCGGCGCGCTGATCTTGTACGGGGCGTCGAACTCGGTGAAGTCGATGGTCACCGTGCCCTTCCCGTTACTCGGGACGTTGCCCTTGACCTTGAGCAGCCGGTGGTCGGCCTTGCCCACCCACACCTGCCCGGCGACGTCCTCGCCGATGCCCGGCACCAGCCGGCCGAGGTCGTCCTTGGCCAGCGTCGCGCGCACCCGGTAGGCGTCCTTGCCGCCGATCCTCTCCTCGGCCTCGGCCTTGGCCCCCGTCGCCGAGGCCAGCAGCTTGGCGATGCCCCGGTCCGGGTCGAGCGCCGCGGACGGGTCGTACATCGCCGCCGCGAGCGTCTTGGACACCTTGCGCCAGCCGCCCGTCCCGGCGTCGAGGTAGATGCTCTCGCCCAGCGCGACGATCTTCATCTCGACGGTCTGCCCGGACTGCGCGACGGTCAGCGTGCCCTCGGCGTCCCCGCTCTTGAGCAGCTTGATGTCGGCGCCCTGCACCATGATCGGGGGTTTGTCCGCCGTCGACATCCGGACGTTGACGCTCTTCAGCCGGGCCATCGCGGCCGACGCCTCGCGCAGCGTCGCGGCGCCGTCGAACGCCGCGGCTCTGGGCCGGTCCGACCCGCCGCCGCCCCCTCCGTCGCACGCACCGGCCATGACCAGGGCGAACATCGCAGGTACGAGGGGGACGAGGCGAGCGCGGAGTCGTGGCATAGGCGGACCCTACCGACCGGTCACCTCGGGCGTCACTCGCCTGGAGGTATGACATCGTCCGACCAAAGGTGGAGATCTCCTTCGCGGTGGCCCCGGCCGAGACCCCGCCGCTAAGATGACCTACGGCGCGCCCCTATCTCTTCTCTCACTTCGCGGGGGCTGCCCGGGGGCGGTAGCTCAGCTGGTTAGAGCAGGGAACTCATAATTCCTGGGCCGCGGGTTCGAGTCCCGCCCGCCCTACGTACGACCGTCCGGCGGGGGCCGCAGGACCCCGCCCGGGAGGCGTCGCGCCCGGCTCCGAAGGTAGCGCTGCTCGGGGATGCTGGTGGTCAGGCGCGCCGCCGTCCGGTAGGACCCCAGCGCGCCCCGGTGGTCGCCCGCCATCTCCAGCAGGTGCGCCCGTACCGCGTGGAGGCGGTGGTGCCCGCTCATCCGGTCGTCGGAGCCGAGCGGGACGAGCAGGTCCAGCCCGGCCCGCGGCCCCCGCACCATGGCGACCGCGACGGCGTGGTTGAGGGTGACCATGGGGTTGGGGGCGAGCCGCTCGAGCAGCCCGTACAGGGCGAGGATCTGCGGCCAGTCGGTGTCCTCGGCGCGCGCGGCCTCCGCGTGGACGGCGGCGATGGCGGCCTGGAGCTGGTACGGGCCGAGCGGCGTGCGGTCCAGGGCGCGGGCGACCAGGGCGACGCCCTCGTCCACCGACTCCCGGTGCCACCGGCCGCGGTCCTGCTCGGCGAGCGGGACCAGCGCGCCGTCCGGTCCGGTGCGGGCCGGACGGCGCGCGTCGGTCAGCAGCATCAGCGCGAGGAGTCCGGCGACCTCGCCGTCGCCGGGCAGCCGCCGGTGCACGGCGCGGGCGAGCCGGATCGCCTCGGCGGTCAGCTCGCCGCGGTGCAGGTCCGGGCCGGACGTGGCGGTGTGGCCCTCGGTGAAGATCAGGTAGAGCACGTGCAGGACGGCCCGCAGCCGGTCGCCCCGCTCGTGCTCGGGCGGCGGCCGGAATCGGGCGCCCGCGGCCCTGACCCGCTGCTTGGCGCGGCTGACGCGCTGCGCCATAGTCGCCTCGGGCACCAGGAACGCGCGGGCGATCTGGGCCGTGCTCAGACCGCCGACCGCGCGGAGGGTGAGCGCGATCTGCGAGGCCGGGGTGAGGGCGGGGTGGCAGCACAGCGTCAGCAGGGTCAGGGTGTCGTCCCGGTCCCGCGGGCCGCCCGCGTCGGCGGCGGGCGCGAGGAGGTCGTCCGGCGGCGTCCGGGACGCCGCCTCCTCCTCCCGCCGCCTGCGCGCGCCCTCGCTGCGGAGCTGGTCGGCCATCCGGCGGGACGCGACCGTGATCAGCCAGCCGCGCGGGTCGACGGGCGTCCCGTCCACGGGCCACCGTGTCGCGGCGGCCAGCAGCGCCTCCTGCATCGCGTCCTCGGCGGTCTCGAAGTTCCCGAACCGCCGCACCAGCGCACCGAGGACCCGCGGCGCCAGCCGGCGCAGCAGGTCCTCGACCCCGGCCCCGGTCGTCACATCTCCTGGCCGGACGGGCCCATGACCGGACGCACCTCGACCGCGGCGAACCGGGCGTCGGGCAGCCGCGCCGCGATCTCGGCGGCCCGGCCGGGGCTCTCGCAGTCGACCACGAAGTACCCGGCGAGCTGCTCCTTGGCCTCGACGAACGGCCCGTCGGTGGTCGCCGCGACGCCCCCGCGCACCCGGACGGTCCGGGTGTTCAGCGGGTCGGCCAGCGGTTCCGCGCCGACCAGCTCGCCGGACTCGGTGATCTCTTTGATCAGCTCCTCGAACCGCGCGGTCATCCCGGCGCGCTCGGCCGCCGGCAGCGCCAGGCTCTCGGGCACGTTCAGGAACATCGGGTGCCCCCAGTTCTCCGGGTTTCCGTAGATCAGCAGCATGTACTTCACGTTCGGCTCCTCACGTTCGCGGCCCCGGGTGCGGGCCCTCACAGCAGAGGTCGGAGCGGAGGCCCCGGTCTCGACATCCCCGGGAGCCCGTCCCGCGCGCGGCGCCGCGCCGAGATCCTGGCGCCGTCCCGGCGGGCCCGCGTCAGGCGGGCCAGTCGGGGCGGCGCTTGTCCAGGAACGCGCGCATGCCCTCCTGCGCCTCCGGGGTCTGGCTGGCGGCGGCCATGACCTCGATGGCGTAGGTGTAGGCGTCGGCCTCGGGACGGTCGAGCTGGGCGTACAGCGCCTGCTTGCCGAGGGCCTTGCTGCTCGGGCTGCCCTGGGTGGCCCGGGTCAGCAGGGCGAGGGTGGCCTCGCCGAGCTCGGCGTCCGGTACCGCGTAGTTGATCAGGCCCCACGCGGCGGCGGTGCGGGCGTCCACCACCTCGCCGGTGAGGGCCATCTCCACCGCCCGCTTCCGGCCGACGCCGCGCGCGATCGGGACCATCGGGGTGTGGCAGAACCAGCCGCCCTTGCCGCCGGGGGCGGCGAACCCGGCGCTCTCGGCGGCCACCGCCAGGTCGCAGCTCGCGACGAGCTGGCAGCCCGCGGCGGTGGCCAGTGCGTGGACGCGGGCGACCACGACCTGCGGCACGGACTGGATCGTCCGCATCAGCTCGGTGCAGGTCTGGAGCAGGCTCCGCACCTCGGCGTGGGACGCGCCGGCCAGGTCGGCGAAGTCGTGGCCGGCCGAGAACACTGGCCCCTCCGCCGCCAGGACGATCCCGCGGGCGTCGGTGTCCGCCACCTCGCGGAACGCCTCGGTGAGGGACAGCAGGAACGCGCGGGACAGCGCGTTGCGCCGCCGCGGCCGGTTCATGGTGATGGTGGTGAAGGCGCCGTCGCGCTGGACAAGGACATCGCTCATGACCGTGACGCTACGTCAGCGCCGTCCCTGTCGCACGGGGGGCACGGTCCCTAGGCTGGCGGCATGGCGCGAGCGACGACGGCATCGATCCCGGACCCACCCCGGACCCGACCCGGATCGCCTCCGCCCGTCCCGCCGGACGGGCGTTCCGGGAGGGCCGACGGTGGTCGGGTCCGCTGACGGGGGGCCCGGCAAGCTGCACGGCGGCCGGCACGGGCTGTCGCGCGACTACGTACGGGACAACCAGCGCGGCCGGATCCTGTCGGCCGTCGTCGCCGCCGCCGGGGAGATCGGCTACTCGCGGATGAGCGTGGAGGCCGTCATCGGCCGGGCCCAGGTGTCCCGCCGGACCTTCTACGAGCACTTCGGCAACAAGGAGGAGGCGTTCCTCGCCGCCTACGACCACGTGATGAACGGCCTGCTGGAGCGCACCGCCGAGGCGTACCAGCGGGAGACCGGCATCCCCGACCGGTTCCAGGCGGGGCTGCGCGCGTTCCTGGAGGGGCTGGCCGCCGATCCGGCCGCCGCCCGCATGTGCATCGTGGAGGTGCTGCCCGCCGGGCGGCGCGCGACCGCCCGGCGGGACGAGATGCTGCGCACCTTCGCGGGGCTCGCCGAGCTGGAGGTGCGGCGGCTCTCGCCGGGCTACCGCGCCCCGGCGCTGACCGCCGAGCTGACCATCGGCGGGCTCTACTCGGTGGTGTACACACGGGTGGTGGCGGGCCTGGTGCACGAGCTCCCGGGCATGGTGCCCGACCTGGCGTACGCACTGTACGTGCGGCCGTGACGGGCGAACCCGTGCCGGATGTCGGACCCCCGGCGTACCGTGGGCGGGTCCACGGATGCGCCGAGGGGGTCCGGCCGTGAAGCTGCTCACCGCGACCGACGTCAGCCAGGGATACCGCGACAACGACTTCGACTGGTGCGTCGAGGGCGAGCTGGTCCACATCGGCGTGGTGTGCGCCCGCGACCGCGGCGACCCCGACGGCGGCTGCGGCTGCGGCCGGGCGTTCGCCGGGCTCAACTCGCACCGCGCCACCACCACCGCGATGGTCCGCGAGGTCCCCGGGTTCACCGCCGGCGACTACGTCGAGGCGATCCGGTCCAGCCTGGAGCAGCAGGGCCACGACCCCACCTACGCCGAGCACGAGGCGGCGATGCTGCGCTGCCTGGTGCGCGACTGGCCGGAGGGGGTGATCGTCGAGCGGCGGCTCGATGAGATTGTGGTCAGGCAGGTCGTCCAACCCTAGCCAGGAGGTGCGCTCATGCTGGTCGCGTTCTCGGTGACCCCGCTCGGAACCGGTACGGACGTCGGTGAGCTCGTCGCGGAGGCGGTCCGGGTGGTGCGGGCCAGCGGCCTGCCCAACCGCACCGACGCCATGTTCACCACCATCGAGGGCGAGTGGGACGAGGTGATGGCGGTGGTCAAGGAGGCCACCGACGCCGTCGCGGCCCGCGCGCCCCGGGTCAGCCTCGTCGTCAAGGCCGACCTGCGGCCCGGCACGACCGGGGCACTCGAGGCCAAGGTCGAGACGATCGAACGCCACCTGGCCGGCTGACTCCGGCACCTGGCACCCGGCACCCGGCGTGGGGCACCCGGCACCCGGTACCCGGCGTGCGGTGGCCGCGTGCGGTCAGCCGTCGCGGAGCCAGTCCTCGATCTCCTCGTCGGTGGGCGGGAACAGGCACCACAGCGCCTCGTCTAGCGAGCCGCACAGCGTGATCCGCTCGTGCATGCCGAGGATGCGGAACATCTTGGCCGCGAACGGCCGCACGCCCGTCACGGCGAGGCCGGTGCCGCGCGCCGCGCAGTGCTCGGCGGCGGCCGAGACGGTGCGCATGCCCGCCGCGTCGAAGAACGAGACCCCCGACAGGTCGAGCACCAGCGGCCGGTCGGCGGCGCGCACCACGGCGCGCAGCCGGCGCCGTGCCTCCGGGGCGGTGAGCCGGTCGAGCTCGCCGCTGAGCAGCACCGTGGTGTGCCGCCTGCCGTCGATCACGAGCACATCGACCGCGGTGTCCTTCATGGGTGACCTTCGCATCGGGGACGGTGACACAGAATCATCGCGCGGACACGCAAGGTTGCCAACCCTGTGGACCGGGATTCTGCGGGCGCGTTCGGCGTGACTCCGGTGGTCCGGGACGGCGCGGGCGCCATGGTAGCGGGGACGTCCTCGCGCGGGAGGGCGGCTACGGGGTGATCACGCAGGGGGCGCCGCCGCAGACGTCGACGACCTGGCCGGTCGACAGGAAGACCGCCTTCTGCCGCCGCGCGAGGGCGGCGCCGCGCGGGTCCGAGTGCGGGTCGCGGCCCTCCGTCGGCGGGGTGTTGGTCAGCGGGGGAGCGGGCGAGCCGCTGTCCCACAGCACCAGCGCGGAGCCGTCGTAGGGGTCGGCGCCGAGGGCCGGGAGGTCCCAGAACGGGACCTTGTCGGGGCTGCGGCCGGGCGTCAGCGCCGGGGCGTGCACGCGGGCGCCGATCGTGCGGGCCTCGACCTCCGCGGCCACCGGGGCGACCTGGTGGTCGCCGAACGCGACGTGCATCAGCACCCGGTGCTTCGGTGTGCCCGGGAGCGGCCGGTCGGTCATGTGCCAGGCGTAGCCGTTGGCCTCGCCCCGGTCCCAGAGCATCTGGATCAGGCCCAGCCCGATCTGCTGGTCGAGCTTGTCGGGGTAGAACCGGGAGAGGACCTGCTCGTAGGTGGGGAAGTCGGCGCTGCGGTTGAGTAGCGTGCTGTAGTTCATCGCCGGGACGCCGAGCACGGACCGGCGGAGGTCGGGCGACACCGCGGTCAGCGCGCCGCCCATGATGCCGCCCTGGCTGTTGCCGTCGTAGGCCAGGCCGGCGGACGGGTCGATCAGCGGCTTGCCGGCGCCGTCCTGGAACGCCTTGTCGCGCGCGAAGCCGCGGGTCATCGCGCGGCCGAGCACGATGAAGTTCAGCATGCCCTGCTGGAGCCGGTCGGCGACCGTCCGGAAGCGGGAGATGTCGGCGAGCGCGGTGAGGACGTTCGGGATGTCCTCGTCGGCCATCCCCGACCACTTGGTCGCGCAGAACGCGAAGCCGTGCTCGGCCGCCATCGCCTTGACGTTGCCGGCGCCGACCTCGCTCTCCTTGCCGAGCAGCCCGTGCCCGTACAGCGCGGGCCGGGCCGCCTTGGTGAACGCCGACTTCGGGATCTCGCACTGGAAGGCGACGAGCTGGAGGTTGCCCGGCAGCCGGGACGGGAGCCCGTCGGCGCCGTACCGGAACGCCGAGCCGGGCGGGCCGCCGGGCTGGTCCAGATAGCTCGGCGCGAGGAGGAAGCCCTTCACCTCGCGGCCGATCTGCTCGTCCACGTCGTCGGCGACCTGGGTGACCGCGAAGCCGGGGGAGCCGTCGCCGAGCCCGGCGAGCGCGTCGTCGCGGATCTTCAGCATCCGCCCGGACAGGCCCTGCCGGCTCGCCACCGTGAAGTCCCAGGCGAGGTACAGCCCGGCGCGTCCCACCCCGTGCCGGGCGAGGCCCGCCAGCACCGCCCGCTCGGCGCGCTGCCGCGCGCGCAGCGGGTCGGCGGCCGGCAGATCCGGACCGAGGATCCTGGCGAACGCGGCGCCGGGCGCGATGGCCGCGCCGTCCGCGCCGCGCAGGTTCCGGAACGCGACGGCGTAGTGGTGCCCCTCGCGGAGGTTGCGCGCGGGCCGGACGATCAGCGCCCGCCGGTCGGCCGTGTCGGCGTTCGCGTCCAGCTCGGCCCAGTACGGCACCCGCTCCCCGGTCGCGGTGTCGACGATGACGACCGGGGCGTCCGGGCGCAGCGAGGAGCCGATGTCGGTGATCGGCGCGACGCCGCTGCGGCCGACGTCCACGCCGGGCACCCGGGCGAGCAGCATGGAGCCGGGCGAGAAGCCGTCCGACCGGTTCCACTCGGCGGGGTCGACCGGGATCCCGATCGAGTTGCGCAGCGTCGTGCGCAGGGCGACCCGGCGGCCGGTCGGCGTGGACGGATCGGGACGGGTGTACCAGTCGCTCGGGAACGGGAGCAGGCACGCGGCCGGATCGATCGGGTCGCAGCCGTCCCCCTCGGCCGGCGACGCCGCGGCGGGCCGCGCGGGGGCGGACGGCCCGGCGGCGGTGGCCGGCGGGGGCGCGGCGAGCAGCGCCAGGGCCAGCAGGGCGCCGGCGGCCGAGGCCGTCGCGCGCAGGACAGAGGAACGCAAGGCCGACCTCCCGGATCGCAGAGGCGCACCACGCGCGGTCCCCCGGTCCGGCCGTCGTGCGTACAGCGAGATCATGATCGCATCGGCCGCCGCGGTCAATGGCCGGCGGGCACGGGGCCGGTTGCGGCCCCGGGGCGCGCGATGCGAGTCCCTTGGGGGACGTGGACCTTGTCTCCCGCCGTCGGCCCGTAGGAGCGCAGCACCACCGGAGCGCCCGCCTCCTCTTCGATCGCCTGCACGGGATCGGGGAGCGGTCTGTAGACGGGACGTGCCCTCATCAGGCGATCGGTCAGGGCGGCTTGCCGCTCCAGGCCGCCCGGCGCCCCGCCCGGAGGCCCAGTGGGTAGGCGGTGGACGAGTTCGCCGTCCATGTCGTACGCGCTGCACAGACGAAGGTCGCTGCGGGCGTTCGCCACGTCCAGGTGGGTGACCGCCAGGGCGTCCACCCCGCCAGTCACGTCGAGCGCGTACCGGAGGGCCACCGCGTCAAGGTGTCCGGTCCGAAATGCGCCCTGCCAGGGTCCCGTGCCGTTGTGCCGGTCGGGCAGCTCCGCTGTGAGGGCCGGGTCTTCGGTGACGAACGGTCCCGGGCCGTGGCGCGTCGCGTACGCACGCAGCACGCCGAGCCGGGTCGCGTGCGCGCCCGCCTCCGCGAGGAGGGTCTCGGCGTTGGCGAACGTGGTGGTCGACCAGGTCGTGTACGGGTGGAAGCCGTGCCATTCGTCCAGCAGCACACCTTGGGCGCCTTCGAACACCACGTTCGTGGACCGCAGCAGCCCGGGAAGGTACCGGCCGTCGACGATCCGGACGTTCTCGCCGAAGGCCAGGAACGCCTCCACGCAGTCGTCGACCGGCGGCATCTCGTCGCCGGGGAAGACGCTGGGGAACGTGTCGCGGTAGTGGTCGTGTACAGCGGTCAAGGTCCGCCGCAGACGCGCGCGCGAGAGGCAGTCGCCCACGCGCGGCGCGTCCTCGTGCGCGAGCGCGTATGCGGCGGTCTCGCCGACGCCCATCCCGCACGATCCGTGCCGTCCCGCGCCCCGGGCCGCCTCCCGCGCACGGTTGGCGGCCCGGTGGTACGGCGTGGTCAGCGGCGCGTCGCGGTCGGCGGTCAGCAGGCCGAGCGGCTGGGCTACGCCGAGGGAGCGCAGGTGCGCGGCCTCGGCGCCCAGCGCCAGCGGATCGACGAGCATGAACCGGGACAGGTGCGTCCGCACCCCCGCCGTCAGGCTCCCCGAGCCGAACTGGGCGAACGTGTGGTGCCGCCCGTCCGCCGCGACCACGTTGTGCGCCGCCTGCGCGCCCCCGTTGAACCGCACCACGGCGCCGACCGGTTCAGGCCCCCGCAGGCAGAGCCAGTCGACGACGGTGCCCTTGCCGGCGTCCCCGAACCCGAGGTCCGCCACGACCATGTGCCGGGTCACAGCCAGGCGGTCCTGGAGGGCCCGCCGCGGTTCCGCCGCGACGGGGCGGAGGATGGGCCGGACCGCGGGTTCGGGGACGCCGGAGCCGGGGGACGGGGGCCGTCCAGCGCGGCGAGCGCCCGCGACACCGAGGCGCCCGCGCCCGACCCGGTCTCGGCCAGGTGGCCGAGCCCCTCGGCGAGGTCGATCGCGTCCTCGGCCAGGCCGATGGTCAGCGCGATCGTCTCGCAGACCGCGCCGAGGTCGTCCAGGTACAGGACGTTCTGGCCGAGCAGCCCGCGCCAGAACTCCCGCAGCCGGGCGTCGCGGGAGTGGTGCGCGCCCTCGGGGATGATGAAGTACACGTCGTACATCCGCTGCAACTCGCGGACGAGCGCCGCGACCGGGACGTCCTCGTCCGGCCCGGCGCCGATGACCCTGGCCGCCTCGGCGCGCTTGACCGCCGGGTAGGCCAGCTCGTCGCCGATCATGAACAGGTAGCCGCGGCGGCCCCGCCTCTCCCAGCAGTCGAGCGCGGTGTGCCGGGCCATGAAGTACATCGCCAGCTCGTACGACTCGGTGAACTGGCCGCCGCCGCCGCCCTCCAGCAGGATCTTGCCGAGGTCGTCGTCCATCCGGTTGTCGGCCTCGAACTGGCCGACCTGGAGCGGCGCCCGGTCGCAGGTCGCGTCGCCGACGGCGCCGAACAGGATCTGCGGGTGCGCGACGTAGCCCTTGCGCAGCAGCAGGCCGAGCAGGTCGGGCAGCTTGGTCTGGAGCGTGCGCGGCACGCCGCCCATCGACCCGGTGACGTCGAACAGCACGCCGATGCCGAGGGACTCGGGGTGGTCGTCGGAGTCGCGGCTCTCCCGGACGGTCACGCCCTTCGGGTCGAGGTCGGGGTGGACGGCGGTGGCGCCGCCGTCGTTGTAGGCGAAGGGGCTGGTTCCCCTGGCGGCGCGGTACCTCGCCGCGGATGTGTAGACGTCGGTGGACCAGTGTCCGCTTCCCATGGGGGTCACCTTTCTCTCTCATCTCGGTCTCTTCCGGCAGCCGCGCCGCGTCCCCGGGACGGCGCCGCGGCGGCGTTCACCGGATCTGCTCCTCGCGGCCGGGCCGGAGCAGCGCCGGGTGCAGGAGGCGGGCGTCGCCCGTCCGGTAGAGGCGGGGGCGCGGGCCGCCGCGCCGGCCGCCGCGGTCCGCGGTGTCCCCGGTGCTCTCGACGAACCCGGGCACCGACAGGACCTTGCGGTGGAAGTTCCCGGCGTGCAGCTCCTCGCCCCACACCGCCTCGTAGACGGCGCGCAGTTCGGGGATGGTGAACGTGCCGTCGCAGAACGCCGTGGCGAGCGGGGTGTACTCGAGCTTGGCGCGGGCCCGCTCCAGCCCGTCCGACAGGACCCGCGCGTGGTCGAAGGCGAGCCGGCGGGTGGTGCCGGGCAGCTGGCCCCCGGCTTCGGTCAGGCCGAGCGCGCCGACCGGCACCCAGCCCGCGTCGGCGGCGTCGCCGCCCGCCTCCGGATCGGGCAGCTCGGGCGCGAACGCCAGGTAGGCGACGGAGACGACGCGCATCCGGGGATCCCGGCCGGGGGCGCCGTAGGTGCCGAGCTGCTCCAGGTGGACCCGGTCGAGGGCGCCGCCCTCGGTGCTGAGCCCGGTCTCCTCGGCCAGCTCCCGGACCGCCGCGTCGGGGAGGTCCTCAGCGTCGCGCACGCCGCGCACGAATCCGCCGGGCAGCGCCCACATGCCCGCGAAGGGCGCCGCGCCGCGCCGAACCAGCAGCACGTGCAGGCCGCCGTCGCGGATGGTGAGCGCGACCACGTCGACGGTCACCGAGACCGGGTCGTAGTCCCGGGGGTCGTAGGCGGCGAGGAAGCCGCTCTCGTCGGCGGGCCGCTGGTCCGGGCTCATCGGTGTTGTTCTCCTTATGAGTAAATCTCAAGGTGAGTTGAACTCGTTATGAGAAGAACATAGCGCCGGGTGGTGCGTTCCGTCCAGCGGTTAGTCCGGATTTGTCGTTTTCCGTGGTCGTCGCCTAATCTTCCCGGGGATTTAGGCAAGCCTTACCTGTGTTCGGCAGGTGGGCCGGAACGCAGGGGTGGCGCGGGTGACCGATCGAGGCGGACGCGCCCGGCGCCCGGTCGTCCTCGCGCTGAGCGCGCTGCTGCTCGCCGCGGCCGTCCTCGCGAGCCTCGCCGCCGGGAGCCGCGGGATCGCCCCCGGCCACGTCCTGGACGCGCTGCTGCACCCGGACGGCGGCGAGGAGAGCACGATCGTCCGCTCGCTGCGGCTGCCGCGCACCGTCACCGGCGTCGCGGCCGGCGCCGCGCTCGCCCTCTCCGGGGTGCTGATGCAGGCGCTCACCCGCAACCCGCTCGCCGACCCGCGGATCATGGGCGTCACCTCCGGCGCCTCACTCGGCGTGGTCCTGGCGATCAGCGTGTTCGGGCTGACCGCGCTGCCCGCCTACATCTGGTTCGGCATCGCGGGCGCCGCGCTGTCCGGCACGTTCGTCTACGCCCTGGCCGCGCGCACCCGCGACGGCGCCTCGCCCGTCACGCTCGCGCTGGCCGGCACCGCGCTGGACGCCTCGCTCAGCGGCGTGGTGGTCGGCGTGCTGACCGTCGACTCCCAGACCTTCGACCAGTACCGGTTCTGGGCCGTCGGGTCGCTGGCCGGCCGGCCGCCCGAGGTCGCGCTGTGGCTGCTGCCGTTCGTCGCGGCCGGCGTGGTGCTCGCCTTCGGCGCGGCCCGCGGCCTGGACGCGCTCGCCCTCGGCGACGACCTGGCCCGCGGCCTCGGCCGCAACGTCGGCATGGTGCGGCTCGCCGCGGCGGTCGCCGCGATCATGCTGACCGGCGCCGCCGTCGCCGCCGCCGGCCCGATCGGGTTCGTCGGCCTCGCCGTGCCGCACCTGGCCCGCGGCCTGGTCGGCGCCGGGCACCGCTGGGTCCTGGCGGTCTCGGTGCTGCTCGGGCCCGCGCTGCTGCTCGCCGCCGACGTGATCGGACGGCTGGTCACCCCGCCCGCCGAGGTCCGCGCGGGCGTCGTCACCGCGCTGATCGGCGCCCCCTTCCTCATCATGCTCGTCCGCCGGGCCCGGACGGTGACCGCGTGAAGACCAGCGCCGCCGTGCCGTTCCGCCCCTCCGCGCGGTCCCACCCCGCCGCGGGCCGGACGGTCGTCCGCGCCGGCCCGCTCGCGTTCGTCGTCCGGCGCCGCGCGGCCGCGGCCGGCCTGCTCCTCATCGTGCTCACCGCCGCCGCGACGCTGGTCTCCCTCGGTGTGGGCAGCACCTTCATCGCCCCCCTGGACGTGGTCCGGGCGCTCGCGGGGGACGGGCCGTCCACCGTCGTCGTCCAGGATCTGCGGCTGCCCCGGATCGTGCTCGGCCTCGCCGTCGGTGCCGTCCTCGGGCTGTCCGGCGCGCTGCTCCAGGCGGTCAGCCGCAACCCGCTGGCCAGCCCGGACGTCGTCGGGGTGAGCCAGGGCGCCGGGCTCGCCGCGACGCTGGTGATGAGCGCCGGCCTCGGCTCGGCCTGGCTCGGCCCGTTCGCCCTGCTCGGCGGGCTCGCCGCCGCCGCGGCGGTGTTCGCGGTCTCGGGCCGGCACGGGCTGGCCGCGCACCGCTTCGTCCTCGGCGGCGTCGCGGTCGCGCTCGCGCTCAAGGCGCTGACCGAGGTGTTCATCGTCGGCGCCGACCCGATCGAGGGCCAGCGGGCCCGGATCTGGCTGGCCGGGAGCCTGGCCGGGCTCGGCCACCGGGAGACGCTGACGCTGCTGGTCCCGGTGCTGCTGCTCGCGCCGGTGCTGGTGTGGGCGGGCCGGGCCATGGACACCACCGCGCTGGACGACGACGTCGCCCGCGGCCTCGGCGTCCGCGTCGTCCGCCGCCGCCTCGCGCTGGCCGGCGTCGCGGTGGTGCTGGCCGCCCTGGCGACCTCGCAGGCCGGCGCGGTCGACTTCGTCGCGCTCGCCGCGCCGCAGCTCGCCCGCCGCCTGGTCCGCGCCGAGCGGCCCCCGCTGGCCTGCGCCGCGCTCACCGGCGCCCTGCTCACCGTCGTCGCCGACCTGATCGCCCGCACCGCGTTCGCGCCCGTCCAGCTCCCCGTCGGGGTGCTCACCGCGGCCCTCGGCGGTCCCTACCTGCTGTGGCTGCTCGTACGGAGGAGGAACCGATGACGACCGACGCCGCAGACCGGCCCCCGGTGAGGCTGGCGACCCGCGGCCTCACCGTCGGGTACGGCGACCGCACCGTCATCGACGGCCTGGACCTGGAGCTGCCCGGCGGCGCGTTCACCGTGATCGTCGGCCCCAACGCCTGCGGCAAGTCCACGCTGCTGCGCACCCTCGCGCGGCTCCTGGCGCCGCGCTCCGGCACCGTCCTGATCGACGGCGCCGAGCTGCACGCGCAGCCGACCCGCGAGCTGGCCCGGCGGCTCGGCGTGCTGCCGCAGAGCCCGGTCACCCCCGAGGGGCTGACCGTCGCCGACCTGGTCGCGCGCGGACGGCAGCCGTACCAGCGCTGGTTCCGGCAGTGGAGCGGCGAGGACTCGGCCGCCGTCGAGCGGGCGCTCCGGCTCACCGGGCTCGGCGACCTGCGGGACCGGCCGGTGGACGCGCTGTCGGGCGGGCAGCGGCAGCGGGTGTGGATCGCGCTGACCCTCGCCCAGGACACCGACGCGCTGCTGCTGGACGAGCCCACCACCTTCCTCGACCTCGCCCACCAGGTCGAGGTGCTCGATCTGCTGCGGCGGCTCAACCGGGACGGCGGCCGGACCGTGCTCGCCGTCCTGCACGACCTCAACCAGGCATGCCGCTACGCCGACCACCTCGTGGTGATGAAGGACGGCCGGGTGACCGCGCAGGGCCCGCCGGACGAGGTCATGGACGCGGCCTGCCTGGCCGGGGTGTTCGGCCTCGGCGGCGTGGTCGTGCCGTGCCCGGTGACGGGCGCACCGATGATCGTGCCGGATGCCCCGGCCTGACCGACAGTTCGATGAAGGGAAAGGCAGTGAAGCTCCACGGAAGAGGCGGGCGGCTCGCGCAGGGGATCGCGGTGCTCGCGACGGCCGCCCTGGCGCTGACCGCGTGCGGCGGCGGCGACTCGGGGCAGGCCGACGGGCCGACCCGCGTGGTCAAGCACGCGATGGGGGAGAGCAAGGTCCCCGAGGCCCCGAAGCGGATCGTGGTGCTCGACAGCGACAAGCTCGACACCCTCTACAGCCTCGGGCTGACCCCGGTCGGGACGGCGCTGCCGGACCAGGCCGCCGGGATGCCGAAGTACCTGGGCGACGGGTACGCGAAGATCAAGAGCGTCGGCACGCTCCAGGAGCCCGACACCGAGGCCATCGCCGCGCTCGAGCCGGACCTGATCCTCGGCTCCAGGTTCCGCCAGGAGAAGTTCTACGGCGAGCTGTCGAAGATCGCGCCGACCGTCTTCACCGACAAGGTCGGGGTGACCTGGAAGCAGAACTTCCTGCTCGACGCCGAGGCGGTGGGCAAGAAGGCCGAGGGGGAGCAGAAGCTCCAGGCGTACCAGGACCGTGCCAAGCGGCTCGGTGAGAAGCTCGGCGACCCGTCCGGGCTGAAGGTCAGCCTGGTCAGGTTCATGCCGGACGAGCTGCGCGTGTACGGGCCCGAGTCGTTCGCCGGGATCGTCCTCGGCGACACCGGCCTCGGCCGGCCCGAGCGGCAGCGGCTCGCGGACAAGGCCGACAAGCGGTTCGCCGCGCTCAGCCCCGAGCGGGTCGACCAGGCCGACGGCGACAT
Source organism: Actinomadura xylanilytica (assembly GCF_030283145.1). Lineage (GTDB taxonomy): Bacteria > Actinomycetota > Actinomycetes > Streptosporangiales > Streptosporangiaceae > Spirillospora > Spirillospora xylanilytica. The sequence continues at coordinate 829,359 of NZ_JASNWE010000001.1, read as the reverse complement.
GATCTTCGTGGCGGCGTACGGCGAGAAGGCCGCGCAGGAGCAGGCCGAGGTCACCGCCGGCCCGCTGTGGCAGAAGCTCGGCGCGGTCAAGGCCGGGCACGCCCAGGTGGTGGACGACGAGACCTGGATGACCGGCATCGGCGTCACCGCCGCCGGCCGCATCCTGGACGACCTCCAGAAGTACCTGACGCCGCTCGCGGCGAAGTGACCGTCCGCCACTCCTGACGGCACGGCGAAGGCGCCGCCCCCCGGTCCGGGAGAGCGGCGCCTTCACAGGTCAGCGGCGGTGCCTGCCGCCCCCGGGCCGCGGCGGATCGGGCTGGGCGCCGTCCGGGGCGGGTCCGCCGGACGCCGCCGGTCCGCCGGACGCCGCCGGTCCGCCGGACGCCGCCGGTCTGCCGGACGGCACTGGGCCGTCGAGCGGCGCGACGCCGGGCGGCAGCCGGCGTGCGGGCGGAGGAGGGACGGGGGCCTGCACCGGGACGGCGCCGGGCGGTGGCTGCCGCCCCGCCGCGGCCGGGTGCTGCGGCGGGGGCTGGTCCAGGAGCAGCCTCATCTGGCTCTTGCGCCGTCCGTACAGCAGGTAGAGCAGCACCCCCGCGGCCATCCAGAGGGCGAAGTTGCGCCACGTCTCGACCTTCAGGTTCAGCATCATCCAGCCGGTCGCCAGGATGCTCAGCGCGGCGGTGAGCGGGGCCGCCGGGACGCGGAACGGGCGGTGCAGGTCGGGCCGCCCGCGGCGCAGCGCGGGCACCGCGGCGGAGACGAACAGGAACGCGAACAGGGTGCCGATGACCACCATCTGCTCCAGCGTGAGCACGTCGAAGACCTGCGACATCAGCACCGCCGCGCCGCCCGCCACCAGCGTCGCCCGGGACGGCACCCGGAACCGGCTCATCCCCGCGATCGGGCGCGGCAGCAGGCCGTCGCGCGCCATCGAGAACAGCACCCGGGTCAGGCTGATCAGCACCACCAGGATGACGGTGCTCAGCGCGAGCACCGCGCCGACGTCGATGACCCGGCCCATCGCCCCGGCGCCGGCCGAGGCGAACGCGGCGGCGAGCAGCGGCCGGTCCGTGCCGAGGCCGGCCAGCCCGTCCAGCCCGGCCATGCCGACCATCGCCACCGCCACCGCGGCGTAGAGCACGACCGCGACGACCAGGCTGGTGAGCATCCCGCGCGGCACCTTGCGTGGGGCGTCGTCGGTCTCCTCCGAGGCGGTCGCGATCAGGTCGAAGCCGATGTAGGCGAACGCGATCGCGGGCGCGGCGGCGAAGACCCCCCAGACGCCGAACGCGTGCGGGGCGCCGCCGCCGGCCAGCCCGGACAGCACGTCCAGCACCGTGCGGGCCTCGCCGCCGGGCTGCTCGGCGGGCGGCGGCACGAACGGGGTGAGGTTGCCGGGGCTGAAGAACTTCAGCCCGGTGGCGACCACCAGCGCGACCACGATCAGCTTGGCCACCACCATGAACCACAGGGTGCGCAGGCTCATCCGGCCGCCCACCGCCAGCAGCACCACCAGCAGCACCAGGATGCCGAGGGCGAACACGTCGAAGCCGCGCTCCTGGCCGATCACCCCGGCGAGCCCGGACGGCACCGGGACGCCGAAGTCGCTCAGTGCCTGGGCCGCGTACAGCGACCACGCCCGCGCGACCACCGACGCGGCGAGCAGCAGCTCCAGCACCAGCGCCCAGCCGACCACCCAGGCCCAGACCTCGCCGAAGGCGACGTAGCTGAAGGAATAGGCGCTCCCCGCGACCGGGACGATCGAGGATAACTCCGCATAGGCGAGCGCGGCCAGCAGGCACACGCCGCCGGCGATCAGAAAAGAAATGATCACCGCCGGGCCGGCGGTGTGCACGGCCTGCTCCCCGGCGATCTTGAAAATGCCGGAACCGACCATCACGCCGAGTCCGAGCACGATCAGATCGCGGGTCCGGTAGACCACGCGCAACCGGTGCCGGCCCCCGTACAGCCGGCCGGTGGCCCGCTCGACGGGCAGGCGCCGGAACATGGTGTTGCGCGTGCGGCCGTCCCAGGTCATAGGTGTCCCCCCCTGGCCTGACCCCGCGCCGCTGTTCGCGAGACAGTGCTGGTACTGGTCGAAGTCCCTCAGAATTCACCAGGAATGAGCCATTCGCAATGTTTTCTCGCGAATTGATGTGATTTTGCCGTTGCCCGTCCACGGAAAGGCACGGGATGGGCGCGGAACGGAACCCCCGTTGCGCGACCGGGCCCAGCCGGGCCCCGGCCGCCCGGACGCTGGCGCCGCGGCAAGATCGGTGGCACGGTGGTGACGCCGCGTCCCCAGGAGGTTCGGTGTCCCGAAACACATCGCCCCGGAGCGCCCTGCGCCGCCGCACCGCACCGGTGGCCGGGCTCGTCGTCGCCCTCTCCCTCGCCGCCCCCCTCCAGCCCGGCGCCGCCGCCGCGCGCGCCCCGGGAGCGGGCCCCGCCGCGCCGTCCGCGCCGTCCGACCGGCGGCCCGTGGCCACCGGGTACGGGGGCGCCGTCTCCACCGTCGACCCTGATGCCAGCCGCACGGCCCTGGAGGTGCTCAAGCGCGGCGGCAACGCGATGGACGCCGCGGTCGCGGCCGGCGCCACCCTCGGGGTGACCGAGCCGTACGTGGCCGCGATCGGCGGTGGCGGCTACCTGACCTACTACGACGCCAAGACGCGCCGCGTCCACGCGATCGACGGCCGTGAGACCGCGCCGGCGAGGATGCGCGCCTCGTCCTTCGTCGACCCCGCGACCGGCAAGGCGATTCCGTTCGACGAGGCGGTCACCAGCGGGCTCGGCGTCGGCGTGCCCGGCACCCTGGCCCAGTGGGACCTCGCGCTGCGCCGCTTCGGCACCCGCGACCTCGGCACGCTGCTGCGGCCCGCGATCCGCGTCGCCGACAAGGGCTTCGTCGTCGACCAGGAGTTCCGCGACCAGACCGCGGTGAACGAGGCGCGCTTCCGCGACTTCGGGCCGACCCGCGAGCTGTTCCTGCCCGGCGGGAGGCTCCCGGCGGTCGGCTCGGTGTTCCGCAACCCCGATCTCGCCGCCACCTACCGCGAGCTGGCCGAGCGCGGCCCCGGCTGGCTGTACGGGGGAGGGCTGGGCAAGGAGGTCGCCAAGACGGTGCGCAAGCCGCCGCTCGACCCGTCCTCTACCCGCAACGTCCGCGCGGGGCTGATGGAGCCACGCGACCTGGCCGCCTACCGGGCGCTGTCGAAGCGCCCCACCCGCACGTCCTACCGGGGCACGGAGGTGTACGGGGCGCCGCCGTCCTCGTCCGGCGGCTCGACGGTCGGCGAGGCCCTCGGCATCCTCGGCGACTTCCGGTTCGACTCCCGCGACCCGGTCAAGGCGCTGCACTACTACCTGGAGGCGTCCAAGCTCGCCTACGCCGACCGGGGACGCTACGTCGGCGATCCCGCCAAGGTGAAGGTCCCGCTCGGCGAGCTGCTGTCGACCGGGTTCGCCCGCGAGCGCGCCTGCCTCATCAAGCCGGGCGAGGCCGCCACGGCGCCGGTGGCGCCCGGCTCCCCGGACGGCCGCTACACCCCGTGCGTCCCGCCCGGCGGCGCCACCCGGACGCTGGCCTACGAGGGACCGCAGACCACCCACCTCGTCGTCGCCGACAAGATGGGCAACGTCGTCGCCTACAACGTCTCGATCGAGCAGTTCGGCGGCAGCGGGATCACCGTCCCCGGCCGCGGGTTCCTGCTCAACAACGAGCTGACCGACTTCACCCAGCAGCCGCCCGCCCCCGGCGCGAGCCCCGACCCGAACCTGCCCGGCCCCGGGAAGCGCCCGCGCAGCAGCATGGCGCCGACGCTCGTCCTCCAGGACGGACGGCCCAAGCTCGCCCTCGGCACGCCGGGCGGGTCCACCATCATCACCACCGTGCTCCAGATCCTGCTGAACCGGCTCGACCTCGGCATGGACCTGCCCGCCGCGCTCGCCGCGCCGCGCGCCACCCAGCGCAACACTCCGCAGGTCTTCGCCGAGAAGGCGTTCATCGACGGCTACGGCAGGGAGCTGGCCGCGCGCGGGCACCGCCTCGAGCTGTTCCCCGGACCGCCCGCGGGCGTGATCGGAGCCGCCACCGCGCTGGAGATCCTGCGGCCCGGACTGGTCCAGGCCGTCGCCGAACCGGTCCGCCGGGGCGGGGGCAGCGCCATGGTCGTACGGCCGGGCAGGTGACCGGGCAAGTGACCGGGAGGAACGCCGGAGAGACGCACGGTTACGATCGTCATGGGGGAAGGAGCATGCGATGGCGCAGGCTTACGTCCAGGTGACCACCACCACCGACTCGCGGCTGGAGGCGGCCGGGCTGGCCCGGTCGGCGGTGGCCGAGCGGCTCGCGGCGTGCGCCCAGCTCGTCGGCCCGGTCGCCAGCACCTATTGGTGGGAGGGCGAGATCGAGTCGGCCGAGGAATGGCTGATCGTCTTCAAGACCACCGCCGACCGGTTCGACGAACTGGCCTCGCTGATCACCGAGGGCCACTCCTATGACACCCCGGAGATCATCGCGTCCCCGGTGGTGGCGGGCAGCATGGACTACCTCGCGTGGATCGCCGAGCAGACCGAGTCGCCCGAGCCCGGCGACGACGACGCCGACGACGCGGGGACCGGCGACGCCTGACGCCCGGTCCCGCTCCGGTCCCGCTCCGGTCCCGCTCCGGTCCGCGCCCGTCCGCGCGGACCGGGGCGATGTCCGTTTTGTGGTGTGACTCAGGTCATAACGGGGAAATAAGTCTGTGATTACCCCGCCGGGCGTGGTTTCCTCGGCCGCGGAGAGAGGGGGCGGTCGCGTGCGCGAGGGACCGCGTGAGGAGCTGCTCGACGATCACGGCCTGTTCGGGCCCGGCTCGGTGACCTGGCGGGTGATGGGCGAGCCGGTGCTGATGATCGGCGGCATCCGCGCCCTGCTGCTCCAGGCGCTGCACCCCAGGTCGATGTGGGGCACCGCGCAGAACTCCGAGCTGATGGACCGCGACGCCGCGTGGTCCAGGCTCGCCCGCACCGTCGAGTTCGTCCGCGTCCGCACCTACGGCACGCACGCCGAGGTCGACCGGATCGGCCGCCGCGTCCGCAGGCTGCACTCCAAGCTGACCGGCCTCGATCTGCGCACCGGCGAGACCTTCCCGGTGGACGACCCCGAGAACCTGCTCTGGGTGCACCTCGGCGAGGTCGACTCCTACCTCGACGTCGCCCGCCGCGCCGGCGTCGGGCTGAGCGCCGCCGACGCCGACGCGTTCGTCGACGAGCAGCGCCGCGCCGCCGCCGTGGTCGGGCTCGACCCCGCCGACGTCCCCGCCTCCGTCGCCGAGCTGAAGGACTACTACGCGGGGATGCGCCCGCGGATCTGGGCCTGCGACGAGGCCCGCGACGGGCTGCGCCGGATGTTCAGCCCGGACGTGCCGAACCGGCTCCTGCCGCTCAAGCTGGCCGCGCCCGGCCTCGGGATGCTGGTGGTCTCGACGCTGCCGCGCTGGGCCCGCCGGATGTACGGGCTGCCCGGCCTGCCCACCTCCGACCTCGCCGCGACGCTCGCCCTCAAGGGCCTGCACCGCACCGTCCACGTCATCCCCGAGCGGTACCGCTACTCCCCGGACGCCCAGCGGGCCAGGCGGCTCACGCGCGAGCACGCGTCCGACCCGGCCGGCTGGTCCATCGCGTCCTGAGTCAGAGCGCCGGGGGAGGGGCCTCGCCCGCGCCGCCCGCCGGGGCGTTCCGCGGCAGGAGCAGCACAGGCAGGACGAGCACGGCGGTGAGGCCGAGCGCGACCCAGAACGTGGTGCCGAAGGCGTCCGCCAGCTTCGGCGCGATCTGCTCGCGGACCTGGTCCGGCAGCCCGCCCATCTGGTCGGTGCCGCCGCCTCCGCCGCCCCGCCGGGGGATCCCCGAGCTGATCTCGCGGGACAGGATGACCGCCAGCAGCGCCGTCCCGACCGATCCGCCGAGCTGCACGATGATGTTCAGCGAGCTGCTGGCGCGCGACACCGCCGTCCGGCTGAGCGTGGTGACCGCGGCCGACATCGTCGGCATCATCGTGCTGCCGAGCCCGAGCCCCCGCACGTACAGCGCGGCGCCGAGCAGCCAGTACGAGGTGTCCGGGCCGACCAGCGCGAACGGGACGGTGCCGATCACCAGCAGGACGATGCCCACCGGGACGACGCGGCCCGCGCCGAGCCTGACGGACCGGATGGACCTGACGGACCGGACGGGCCGAACGGGACCGGCTGGTCCGCGCACTGCCCGGCCCGCCGCGCGTGCCAGGGCGCGCCTCGCCTGGACGATCTCGACGACCTGAACGCCTGACCCCGCCCGTTCGGGAGAGGGGGGGGAGTCAGCCGCGGCGCATGAGGCGGCCGACCGCGGCCATCAGCTCGGTGGACATGGCCTCGGACTTGCCCTCTTCAGCGCCCTCGGCCACGCAGTGCCGCACATGCCCGTCGAGCAGGCCGAGCGCGACCTTGTCGAGGGCCGCCTGGATGGCGCTGATCTGGGTGAGGATGTCGATGCAGTAGCGATCGTCCTCGACCATCCGCTCGATCCCGCGGACCTGGCCCTCGATCCGGCGCAGCCGGGTCTGGAGCTGGTCCTTGCTGGCGGTGTAGCCGCGGGTGGGGGTGTCGCTGGTCGCCATCGTCGTCCTCGCAATCGGTCCGGGGCCGCGGTCGGCGGGCCGCCGCACGGGGGCCGACCCCCGAGGGGTATGGTATCCCGCGGTCCCGCCCGGCCCGCGCGCTCAGCCGGGCGGCAGGTTCCACGAGGTGATCACCGGCCGGTCGTGCTCGGTGCCGAGCGTGGACAGGGTACCGGTGTCGAGCGCGAACAGCCGTCCCGCGGCGGGCTCCAGCCCGAGCCAGCGCGCGGTGAGGACGCGCAGCACGTGCCCGTGCGCGACCAGGGCCACATCGCCCTCGGCGAGGTACGGCCGTACCCGCGCGAGCACCGCGTCCACCCGCTCGCCGACCCGCTCCACCGGCTCGCCCGGGTGCTCGGCGTCGCCGGGCACGACCCCGTCGTCCCACAGGAGCCAGCCGGGGCGCCCCTCGCGGATGGCCTCGCTGGTCACGCCCTCGTAGCCGCCGTAGTCCCACTCCCACAGGTTGGGGTCGGCCTCGTCCACCCTCAGCCCGGCCAGCGCGGCGGTGCGGCGGGCGCGCTCGGCCGGGCTGCACACCACCCGCACGACCCGGCGCGCCGCCATGGGCGCGGCCAGCGAGCGGGCCTGCCTTTCGCCGCGTCCGGTCAGCGGCAGGTCGGTCCGGCCGGTGTGCCTGCGCGCCCGGCTCCACTCGGTCTCGCCGTGCCGCAGGATGATCAGTTGCCCCATGCCCTCACCCTAAGGGCGGCCCGATCATGCGGCGAGGACGGCCGCCAGGGGGACGTGCGGGAGCCCGTGCGCCTCGGCCACGTGGTCGTAGACCAGGTCGCCGCCGTGGGTGTTGAGGCCGAGCGCGAGCGCCGGGTCGGCGCGCAGCGCGTCCCGCCAGCCCCGGCCCGCGATCGCGGCGGCGTAGGGGAGGGTGACGTTGGTGAGCGCCTGGGTGGAGGTGGTGGGCACCGAGCCGGGCATGTTGGCCACGCAGTAGAAGATCGACTCGTGCACCCGGTAGGTGGGCGCGGCGTGCGTGGTCGGCCGCGAGTCCTCGAAGCAGCCGCCCTGGTCGATGGCGATGTCGACCAGCACTGAGCCGGCCCGCATCCGCGCCACCAGGTCGTTGGAGACCAGCTTGGGCGCCCGCGCGCCGGGGATCAGCACCGCGCCGATCACCAGGTCGGCGGCGCGCGCCTCCTGGTCGAGGGCGTAGGCGTTGGACACCGCGGTCCGCAGCCGGCCCTGGTAGATCGCGTCGATCTGCCGCAGCCGGTCGACGCTGACGTCCAGGACGGTCACCGCCGCGCCCATGCCCACCGCGACCTGCGCCGCGTTGAGCCCGGACACGCCCCCGCCGATCACCAGCACCCGGGCCGGCGCGACGCCGGGCACGCCGCCCGGCAGCACGCCGCGACCGCCGTTGGAGGCCATCAGGTTGTACGCGCCGACCTGCGGCGCGAGCCGCCCGGCCACCTCCGACATCGGCGCCAGCAGCGGCAGTGCCCCGCTCGGGAGCTGGACGGTCTCGTACGCGATCGCGGTGACGCCGGCCGACAGCAGCGCGTCGGTGCACTCGCGGGACGCGGCCAGATGCAGGTAGGTGAACAGGGTCTGGCCCCGGCGCATCCGGTGGTACTCGGCGGCGATGGGCTCCTTGACCTTGAGGATCAGGTCGCCCTCGGCCCAGACCTCGTCCGGGCCGTCCAGGATCTTGGCGCCCGCGTCGGTGAAGTCCTCGTCGGGGATGGCCGACCCGAGCCCGGCGCCCCGTTCGACGAACACCTCATGTCCGTGGCGGGTGAGCTCGTGCGCCCCCGCCGGGGTGATCGCCACCCGGTACTCGTGATTCTTGATCTCCCGCGGAACGCCGATCTTCACGGTGTCCTCCGTCAACGCTGACCAGGATGTACGCCTACAGCGTGCGGCCCGCGCGTCCCTCGCGGCCATGCGCAGCGTGTATTGGTGTTCCCCGTTCCGCTGACACTATGTAAGGCCGCTCAGGTGGACGGTCGGGCGGGCGGGTCAGGGCTTACGGGCGATGCCGCCGAACATCAGCCGCTGGCCGACGCTCAGCTCCGCGGGCACCTCGCCCTCGGGCCGCCACAGCGGCAGCGCGACCACGCCCGGCTCCAGCAGCTCCAGCCCGTCGAAGTAGGCGGTGATCTCGTCGGGGGTGCGGAAGCGGCCGGTGCCGAGCATCGCCAGGTACTGCTGCTCGGCGTCCCGCGACTCCTGGCCGGACGCGCAGAAGCAGGTGACGAAAAGGTGGCTGCCGGACGGCACCGCGTCCATCAGGGTGTCGACGATGCGCTGCGGTCCCTCGTCGTCGTGCAGGTGGTGCAGGATGCCGACCAGCATCAGCCCGACCGGCCGGTCGAAGTCGATCAGGCGGCGGACCTCGGGGTCGGCGAGGATCTCCTCGGGCCTGCGGACGTCGGCGGTGACCACCGTGGTCCGGTCGTTCTCGGCCAGCAGTGCGCGGCCGTGCGCCAGCACGATCGGGTCGTTGTCGACGTACACCACCCGCACGTCGGCGGCGGACGCCTGTGCGACCTGGTGGGTGTTCTGCACGGTGGGCAGCCCGGAGCCGAGGTCGAGGAACTGCCGGAGCCCGGCCTCCTCGGTGAGGTACCGCACCCCGCGGCCGAGCACCTGGCGGTTGTAGGCGGCCACGTCGTAGATCTCGGGGACGACCTTGACGATCTGGTCGACGAACGCCCGGTCGACCTCGAAGTTGTCCTTGCCGCGCAGCACGACGTCGTAGGTGCGGGCGATGCTCGGCTTGGTGGTGTCGATCCCGAGTGAGGCCCAGTTGTACCGCTCGTCCGCCATGTCGGTCCTCCGCGTGGTGCCGCTCTGGAGTCGTCCGCGCCCGGGGGGCCGGTGCCTTTGGGGCCGAATCGTACTCGGATGGACAGCCGGAAGGCCGGAAACCAGGCGATCTTTGGTGGAACGATCCCGCCGGGGTCAGTGCCGCGCCGGCGGCAGCCATTCGTCGGCGATCGCCACGGTGAGCTGCTCGAGCAGCGGGCCCGCGCGCCGCCCGCTGCGGTCGGGGTCGCGCTCGATGTCGGCCAGCGTGTAGACGGCCTGGATGCGGGCCTTGCGGAGCTGCTCGCCGGTCAGCCCGCGCCGCGCCGTCACCGCGACGACCGGCGCGCCCGCCCGCGCGGCGGCGCGCGCCACCCCGATCGGCGCCCGGCCGCGCAGCGACTGGGCGTCCAGCACGCCCTCGCCGGTGACCACCAGCAGCGCGCCGCGCGCCTTGTCGGCGAAGCCGAGCAGGTCGAGCATGAGGGACGCGCCGGGCTCCACCGTGGCACCGAGGAACGCCAGCGCGGCGAACCCGACCCCGCCCGCCGTCCCGGCCCCCGGCAGGTCGCGGGCCGTCCGGCGGGAGGCGGCCTCGGCGAGGTCGGCCCACCGGCGCAGCCCCGCCTCCAGTGCGCGCGCCTCCTCGCGGGTGGTGCCCCGCCGCGCGCCGGCCGCGGCGGCCCCGGCGCGGCCGAGCAGCGGCCCGGCGGCGTCGCCGGCCACCACCACCCGGACGCCCGACAGGTCGGGCAGCCCGCGCAGGTCGAGCCGGTGCAGCGAGCGGAGCGCCGCGCCGCCGGGCGGCAGGTCCTTGCCGAGGGCGTCCAGCAGCCGGCCGCCGAGGCCCTGCACCAGGCCCGCGCCGCCGTCGGCGCAGGCGCCGCCGCCGAGGCCCAGCACGATCCGCCGGGCGCCGAGCCGCACCGCGTGCGCGATGAGCTGCCCGGTGCCGACGCTGGAGGCGACCATCGGGCGGGGCCGGCCGTCCGGGAGCCGGCGCACGCCGGACGCCTCGGCCAGCTCCACCACCGCGCTGCGGCCGTTCAGCGCCAGCGCCGCGGTGACCGGGCGGCCGATCGGCCCGCACACCTCCACCTCGACCCGCCGCCAGCCCGCTGCGATCGCGGCCTCGGCGGTGCCGTCGCCGCCATCGGCCACCGGCAGCTCCACCAGCGGGACGCCGGGCCGGGCCCGGCGCAGCCCGGCGGCGAGGTGCCGGGCGACCTGCGCCGCGGTCAGCGCGCCCTCGAACCGGTCGGGCGCGAGCAGGACGTGACCGCGCGGCGCCGGGACCGGGGGGGCCGGGACCGGCGGCGGGGGCCGGTCGGGGGGAGAGTCCGCGGACACCACAGCCACGCCTTTCACGCCGGGAGGTAAGGTCCTACCTTCTGCTTACGCCATGACGGCACTATTTGACACCCGAACGGCCCCCGAGACTTCCCATTCCGCGAGAGCGGGCGCCGCGATCCGGGACTACTTCACGCCGAGGGCCCGCTCGACCACGTTCAGCCCGAAGTACAGGACGAACACCACCGAGATGATCCACAGCAGCCAGTGCGTCTGCCGCCACCGGCCGCGGGCCGCCTGGATCACGCTGTAGGCGATCAGCCCGGCGCCGATCCCGTTGGTGATCGAGTAGGTGAACGGCATGAACACGATGGTGAGGAACGCCGGGATCGCGATCCCGAGGTCGCTCCAGTCGAGCTTGGCGACCTGCGCCATCATCAGCGCGCCGACCACGACCAGCGCGGGGGCGGCGGCCTGCGCCGGCACCACCTCGGCGAGCGGGGTGAGGAACAGGGTGACCGTGAACAGCGCGCCGGTCGCGAGGTTGGCCAGCCCGGTGCGGGCGCCCTCGCCCACGCCGGCCGCCGATTCCACGAACACAGTGTTGGCCGAGGAGCTGGTCACGCCGCCGAGCGCGGCCGAGACGCCGTCCACCGACAGGATCCGGCCGAGCCGGGGCACCTGCCCGCGCTCGTCCACCAGGCCGGCCTCGTCGCTGACGCCGAGGATGGTGCCCATCGCGTCGAAGAACCCCGACAGCACCAGGGTGAACAGCACGACCAGCGCGGTGACGACCCCGGCCCGGCCGAACCCGCCGAACAGGTCGACCTCGCCGAGCAGCCCGAAGTCGGGGGCGGCGAACAGCTTCTCCGGCATCGCGGGCGTCACCACGCCCCAGCCGTTGTCGGGGAGCGAGGCCGTGCTCTCGATGATCACTGCCAGGACGGTGCCGACCACGATGCTGATCAGGATCGCGCCGGGCACCCGCCGCACGTACAGCACGATCATCAGCAGCAGCGTGACCGCGAACACCAGCGCCGGCCAGGTCTCCAGGTGGCCGCCGGTGCCGAGGGCGAGCGGCGGGCTCTCCGTCTTGGAGGTCACGAAGCCCGCGTCCACCAGCCCGACCAGCGCGATGAAGCAGCCGATGCCGACCGCGATCGCGTGCTTGAGCGCCAGCGGGATCGCGTTCATGATCCGTTCGCGCACCCCGGTGAGGGCCAGCAGGACGATCACGAACCCCTCGATCACCACCAGCCCCATCGCCTGCGGCCAGGTCATCACCGGCGCCGCCTGGAAGGCGACGACCGCGTTGATGCCGAGCCCCGCGGCCAGCGCGAGCGGCACGTTCCCGACCAGGCCCATGATGATCGTGGTGATCGCCGCCGACAGCGCCGTCATCGTGGTGAGCTGCGGGATCGACAGCGTCGCCTCGTTGACGTCCTTGGCCCCGCCCAAGATGATCGGGTTCAGCAGGATGATGTAGGCCATCGCGAAGAACGTCGTGACGCCGCCGCGCACCTCCCGCCCGACGCTGGTCCGGCGCCCGGTCAGGTCGAAGAACCGGTCCAGGGGGTTGCGAGGGCCCTGAGGCGGTGGGGCGTCCCCGGGCTCGGCGGTAGTGACGTGCGACATGACGCGCGCTCCGAATCCAGCAGCATGATCACGCACAGGCGGTGATCTCGAAAAAGGCGTGCACAGATTAGCTGCCCATGACCCGTTGTGGTCGAAACGGCCCTCCAGGGGCCGTCGTGTCGGATCCGTGCTGGTTCGTGGAGCTTTATGGCGCTGCTCGGCCGCCCGCTCAGTCGCCCCGGTAGGTGGAGTAGCCGAACGGACTGAGCAGCAGGGGGACGTGGTGGTGCCCGCTGCCCGCCGGGACGGTGAAGACGACGACGACCTCGGGGTAGTAAGTGTCGGTCCCGATTCCGGAGAAGTAGGGGCCGGTGCCGAACCGGAGCCGGTAGGTCCCGGGCTCGGAGCCCGCGCCGCCGGCGGCCGTCCAGCGCCCGCGCCCGTCGGTCTCCCCCTCCTGGACCGGGCGCCAGGACTCCCCGTCGTGACGGTCGAGCCGCACCGGGACCGCCGGCGCCGGGCTCCCGCGATGCGTGTCGAGAACGTGCGTGGATACGGTCATGGCGCAAGTACACCAGCCCGTCCGCCCGGCGGGTTCGCCAGGCCTGCGCCCCGTGCCGAGATCGAACCGCTATAGCCTGCCTTGGTGCGAATGCGAGACTCGGCGGGCGCGAGCGGTGACGAGGGGCTTCCGCGCGGCGTGCCGGGCGCCGACTCGTACGCGTCGCTGCTGGCCTCGGTGCCCGAGGGGACGCGCTCGTCGTTCCGCGACCGGATGCTCGGGCCGCTGGAGGAGTACGACAGCGCGCGCCGCGCCGCGCTGCTGCACACGCTGGAGGTCTTCCTGTCCTGCTCCGGGTCCTGGAGCACGACCGCGGCCAGGCTGCACGTCCACGTGAACACGCTTAGGTACCGAATTCGCCGGATCGAGGACCTAACGGGCCGCGACCTCGGCACACTGGAAGATCGAGTCGACTTCTTCCTCGCCCTGCGCGCCGTGCGCCCGGCGAGAACCTCGTAGGCGGGTGGTCAAACGATGGACCGGGAGACACTGGGGCAGCGGATCAGGGCCCTGCGCATCCGGCAGGGTGTGAGCCAGGCCCAGCTCGCCTTCCCCGAGCTGTCCGACAGCTATATCTCACTGATCGAGAGCGACAAGCGGGTGCCCGCGCCGAGCGTGGTGGACCTGCTCGCGGTCAAGCTGAACTGCTCGGCGACGTACCTGGTCAGCGGCGTCAGCGAGGACGTCGTGGACGAGCTGCGGGTGACCCTGGACTACGCCGAGATCGCGCTGCGCAACGGCGCGGCCGGCGAGGCCCGCGCCAGGTACGCCGAGGTGCTCGCCAGCGCCGACGCGGTCGCGCTGCCCGAGATGCTGCACCAGGCGCGGTGGGGCTACGCGCTCGCGCAGGAGGCGGCCGGCGAGCTGGAGGACGCGATCGGCGGCCTGCGCGAGCTGACCGAGGCGGCCTCCGCCGAGGCCGACCTGGACCACTGGGCCAAGGTGCACGTCGCGCTGAGCCGCTGCCTGCGCGAGCGCGGCGACATCAGCGCCGCCGTCCAGGTGGCCGAGGGGGCGCTGCGCCACCTCATCGCGACGGGCGCCGACGCCACCGACGCGGCGATCGACCTCGGCGCGGCGCTGCTGGCCGCGTTCATCGGCCGGGGCGACCTGGTGCGGGCCCGGCAGCTCGCGGCGCAGCTCGTCGAACGGGCCGAGCGGATCGGCAGCGACCGCGCGCGGATGGCTGCGTACTGGGAGGCCGCCTACGTCGCGGAGGTCCGCGGCGAGTACGAGGAGGGCGTCGCGCTCGCCGAACGCGCGCTGGCGCTGGCCGGCGACGACGTCGTCGGGGCGGCGGAGGAGGCGGTCGGGCCCGCCGGGGCCGGGGCCGGGGAGCCGTTTGATGAGGGCGGGGCCGACCCGCGGGGCTTGAACCGGCTGCGCGTCGGTTACGCGGGGCTGCTGCTGCGCGCCCGTCCCGACCAGTCCGGACGCGCCCGCGAGCTGCTGGCCCGGGTGCGCGGCGAGGCCGACGCGAGCGCGGCCGGAGAGATCGACGTCGCCCGGTGCCTGACCGAGCTGGCCCGCGCCGAGAACGCGCTCGGCCGCCCGGCCGAGGCGGTCCGGCTCGCCGAGGAGGCGATGGACCTGCTCGGCGGCGCGCCGCGGCGGGCCACCGCCGGTGCGCTGACCGTCCTCGGTGAGGCGTCGGTGCGGCTCGGCCGCCGCGACCGCGCCGTCGAGGCGCTCGCCGGGGCCGCGACCCATCTGGAGAAGATGGAGTCGTCGCGGGAGGCGGCGCAGGCGTGGTTCGACCTCGCCGAGGTGCTCGCCGAGACCGGTGGCGACGAGGGGCCGCGGCTGTCGGCGTACCGGCGCGCGCTGACCTGCGCCGGCGTCTGAGGGACGGGACGTGTTCGGAGTCGTCAGGCCGTGCCGGCACGGCCTGTGCGGGACGCTCTTCAAGGACTGGATGGCGCACCTGTGCGGGCTGTGCCTGACGCTGCGCGACGAGCACGGGCAGGCGGCCCGGCTGGTCACCAACTACGACGGGCTGCTGGTGTCGGTCCTGGTCGAGGCGCAGCGCCCGGACCGGTCGCCGCGCCGCAAGGCCGGGCGCTGCGCGCTGCGCGGGATGAAGGGTGCCGAGGTGGTCACGGCCCGCGCCGAGGGCGCCCAGCTCGCCGCCGCGACGTCCCTGCTGCTCGCGGCGGGCAAGACGCGGGACCACGTGGCCGACGGCGACGGCCCGTACGCGCGCCGGCTCGTCGCCTCGGCGGCCGGGCGGATGGCCGGGCGCTGGGACGCCGCCGGCGGCCGGACGGGCGCGGCGGTGGGCTTCGACCCGGCCGTGCTGCGCGCGGCGATCGCGCGGCAGGGCGCGCTGGAGGCGGCGGGCGGGCTCGGGCTGCTGGAGCTGACCGAGCCGACCGAGACGGCGGTCGCCGCGGTGTTCGCGCACACCGCGGTGCTGGCGGGCAAGGAGCACAACGCCGAGTCCCTGGCCGAGGCGGGCCGCTTCTTCGGCCGCCTCGCGCACCTGATCGACGCGGTCGAGGACGTCCGGCCCGACCTGGCGGCGGGCGCGTTCAACCCGCTCGTGGCCACCGGCACCGGCCCGGCCGAGGCGCGCCGGCACTGCGACGACGCGCTGCACGGGCTGCGGCTCGCGCTCGCCGACCTCGAGCTGGAGAGCCCGGCGCTCGTCCGGGCGCTGCTCGGACGCGAGGTGCGCCGCTCGGTCGACCGCGTCTTCGCCGGATACCCGGGAGGCCCCCCGCCCGGCCAGTACCCGCAGCACAGCCCGTATCCCCAGCAGGGCCCGTACCCGCCGCAGGGGCCCTACCCGCAGCAGCCCCAGCAGGGGGCGCAGCCGCCGCCCGGAGGCGACGGAAGCGGCTGGGGCGGCGGCGATGGCGGCTGGGGCGGCGGAGGCGGCGGCTGGGGAGGTCCGGGCGGTGGGGGCTCCGGGCATGGGCCTTCCGGCCAGCGGCCGGGATTCCCGCTTCCGTGCTTCACCGGCACCGTGGTCTGCATGACGTGCGGGGTCTTCCAGCCGGAGTGGAGCAAGCACCACGGCCAGGACTGCTCGGACCGCTGCTGGTGCAGCCGTGCCTGCGATGGCGGCTGCGACTGCCCCGACTGCTCAGGCTGCTCAGGCTGTGACGGCTGCGGATGTGACGGCTGCGGGTGCGAATGCTGTGGCTGCTGCTGCATCGACTGCTAGGACTTGACCAAGCGATCGTTTGGGTGACAGTCTCGCCGCGTGGCGAGCGAGACCTTCGCGAGAGTGCTGCTGGAACGGACCGACGACGAGCACCCCGGGCTGCGGTTCGAGGATGAGACCCGCACCTGGGCCCAGATGGTGGCGGCCTCCCGGGCGCGCGCCCGGATGCTGGCCGGGGCGTGCCCCGCGCCGGCGGGCCGGCCGCGCCACGTCGGGGTGCTGCTGGAGAACGTCCCCGAGTACGTCTACTGGATCGGCGCCGCCGCGCTCGCGGGGGCCACGGTGGTGGGGATCAACCCGACCCGGCGCGGGGCGGAGCTGGCCGCCGACGTCCGGCACACCGACTGCGACCTGATCATCACCGACGCCGCGCACGTCCCGCTGCTGGCCGAGTTCCCCGAGCCGTTCCCCGCCGGACGCGTCCACGTGGTGGACTCCCCGGCCTACCGCGACCGGCTCCACGCCGTCCCGGAGCCGGAGGCGGGCGTGGGTGCCGGGCCGGGCCGCGAGCCGCGGGCGGACGACCGGCTGCTCCTGCTGTTCACCTCCGGCTCGACCGGGACGCCGAAGGCGGTGGCGTGCAGCCAGGGCCGCCTGGCGTCCATCGCCGGACGGTCCGCGCAGATGGGCATCACCCGCGACTCGGTCACCTACGCCGCGATGCCGCTGTTCCACGGCAACGCGGTCATGGCGAACCTGGCGATGGCGGCCCACGCGGGCGCGACCGTCGCGCTGCGCCGCAGGTTCTCGGCGTCCGGGTTCCTCCCCGACGTGCGCCGGTACGGCGTGACCTACTTCAACTACGTCGGACGGGCCCTGGCCTACATCCTGGCCACCCCCGAGGACCCCGGCGACGCCGCCAACACCCTCCGGGCCGCGTTCGGGACCGAGGCGTCCGCGCAGGACATGACCAGGTTCGCCGCCCGGTTCGGCTGCCGGATCATCGAGGGGTACGGGTCCAGCGAGGGCGCGATCGCCATGCAGAAGACCCCGGAGACGCCGCCCGACGCGCTCGGCGTGCCGCAGCGCGACATCCGGATCGCCGTCCTCGACCCGGAGACCGGCGCCGAGTGCGCCCGCGCGCGCTTCGACGGCTCCGGCGGCCTCGCCAACCCCGGCGAGGCCATCGGCGAGATCGTCGGGCTGAACGTCGCCGCCGCGTTCGAGGGCTACTACAACGACCCCGCCGCCGACGCCGAGCGGGTCCGCGACGGCAAGTACTGGAGCGGCGACCTCGGCTACCGCGACGAGGACGGCTTCTTCTACTTCGCCGGACGCGGCGCCGACCGGCTCCGGGTCGACAGCGAGAACTTCGCCGCCGCCCCGGTCGAGCGGATCCTGGCCCGCTGGGCGCCGGTGGTGATGTGCGCGGTCTACCCCGTCCCCGATCCGCGCACCGGCGACCAGGTCATGGCCGCCCTGGAACTGCACGGCGACCCCGGCGGGACGGGGGGCTTCGACCCCGGGGCGTTCGCGGCGTTCCTGGCGGCCCAGCCCGATCTCGGCACCAAGTGGGCGCCCCGCTTCGTCCGCCTCGTCCGGGCGATGCCGCTGACCGCGACCGGCAAGGTCGACAAGCGCCCGCTGCGCCGCACCCGCTGGGAGGCCGGCGACCCGGTCTGGTGGCGGCCCGGCCGCGACCTCGCCTACGAGCCGCTGACGCACGCGCGGGCCGGGGAGCTGCGCGCCGAGTTCGCGGCGCACGGCCGCGCGCACGTCCTGACGGCCCTCTGAACGGCCGCCGATCCACCCGGGGCGTCCGCACGGGCGGGGCTCAGTAGGCTAGTGGGCGGCATCCACCCCTGACTGGAGATCCACCTCCCATGAAGACCTTCATGCCCCTTCCGCCGATGCGCCGCCTCGGCGTCGTCGCCGCCCTCGTCGTCGCGTTCGGCGGGGCGCTGGCCACGCCGGCGCTCGCGCACACCCGGCTGGTGAGCAGCACCCCCGGCAAGGACGCCTCGGCCGCCTCGGTCACCGAGGTCGAGCTGGTCTTCAGCGACAAGATCAGCTTCGCGGAGGTGGTGGTCAAGGACGCCGCGGGCAAGGCGTTCCAGCAGGGCAAGGCCGAGCACGAGGGCCCGAAGGTCACCCAGAAGCTGTCCGCCGCGCTGCCCGCCGGCACCTACACCGTGGCCTACGGGGTGGTGGGCGAGGACGGGCACCGGATCCAGAAGGCCGACCTCAAGTTCACCGCCACCGCGGGCGAGGGCGGCGGCGGTGGCGAGGAGCCGACGACCGGCGGGGTCGCCGCCGCCGAGCAGACCGGCGCCGCCGCGACCGCCGACGAGCAGCCGCTCAAGGCCGACCAGGAGCCCGCGAAGGCCACCGACGACTCGGGGTCGGGGATGGTCACCTGGATCATGATCGGCGGCGGGGTGCTGATCGGCATCGGCATCGGCGGCGCGCTGGTGCTCCGGGCCAAGCGCAGGCAGCGGCCGGCGGCCGGCAGCGGTGAGTAGGACCGGCCTGCGCATCCTGCGGACCGCGGCGGTCGCCGCGGCCGTGGCGATCGCGGTCCTGGCGGCCGGCCTGCTCCTCGGCGGGTCGGTCGCCGAGCAGGTCATCCCCGGGCTGAGCGACGCCGGCGCGGTCACCCGCTGGGGACTGCCGGTGTCCCGCCTGGTGATGGACCTCGGCGGCGCCCTGACGGTCGGCGCGCTGCTCGCCGCGGCGGCGCTGCTCCCGCTGGAGGGCGGCCGGGGCGCGCCCCGGCTGTCGGCGGACGCGATCGGTTACCTGCGGGCCGCGTCCTGGCTGGCCGCCGCCTGGGCCGCCGCCGCCGCGGCCACCCTGATCTTCACCGTCGCCGACGTGCTGGGCCAGCCGGTCGGCGAGGTGCTCACCGGCAGCGAGCTGAGCAGCTACGTCGGCCAGCTCCCGCAGGGCACCGCGCTGATGCTGGTGGTGCTGCTCACCGTCGTCGTCGCGCTGCTGGCCCGCACCACCACCACCCCCGCCGCCGCGTTCGGGCTGCTGGCGATGGCCGGGGTGGCGCTGCTGCCCGCGCCGCTCACCGGGCACTCCGCGTCCGCGGCCAACCACTCGGTCGCGGTCACCGGCGTCGCCCTGCACGTCGCCGCGGTCGCCCCCTGGGTCGGCGGCCTCGCCATCGTCGGTGCGCACGCGCTGCGCGGCCGGCCCGGCCTCGGGGTGATGGCCGGGCGGTTCAGCCGGATGGCGCTGTGGTGCTACGTCACCGTCGGCGTCAGCGGGCTGGTCAACGTGATCGCCCGGCTGCCCGACCCGGCCGAGATGCTCGGCACCGACTACGGCCGGCTCGCCCTCGGCAAGATCATCGCGTTCGCGGCGCTGGGCTGGTTCGGCTGGTGGCACCGGGGCCGCACCGTGCCCGCCCTCGCCGCCGCCGAGTCCGGTGGCGCGCCGTCCGGTGCCCCGTCCGGCGCTCCGGGGCGGCGCGCGTCCTGGCTGTTCGCCCGGCTGGCGAGTGTCGAGGTCGCGGTCATGGCCGGCACCATGGGCCTGGCGGTGGCGCTGGCGCGCACCGCGCCGCCCGCGCCCACCACCGAGGAGAGCCCGATCAAGGCGCTCATCGGCTACGACCTGCCGCCGGCGCTCACCCCGGCCCGGCTGGCGACGCTGTGGCAGTTCGACTTCTTCTTCGCGGTGCTGGTCGCGGTGCTCGCCGCGCTCTACGTGGCGGGCGTGGTCCGGCTGCGGCGGCGCGGCCACGCCTGGCCGGCGGGACGCACGGCCGCCTGGTTCATCGGGCTGGCCACCATCGTGATCGTGACCGAGACGGGCGCCGCCCGGTACGCGCCGATCCTGTTCAGCGTGCACATGGTGCAGCACATGGTGCTGTCCATGCTGACCCCGATCTTCCTGGTGCTGGGCGCCCCGGTGACGCTGGCGCTGCGCGCGTTCAAACCCGCCCGGGTGCGCGGCGACCGGGGCCCGCGCGAGTGGCTGACCGCCGCGCTGCACAGCCGCTTCACCGCGCTGGTCGCGCACCCCGCGGTGGCCACGATCATCTTCGTGGCGAGCACGTTCGCGCTGTACTTCACGCCGCTGTTCGAGGCGTCGATGCGCAGCCATCTCGGGCACATCGCGATGATGGTGCACTTCCTGCTCTCGGGCACGCTGTTCTTCTGGGTGCTGGTCGGGGTCGACCCGGCGCCCAGGAAGCTGCCCTACCCGGGCCGGATCCTGCTGCTGTTCGTCACCATGCCGTTCCACGCGTTCTTCGGGATCGCGCTGATGAGCCTCGGGCAGCCGCTCGCCCGCGGCTGGTACACCGCGGTCGACCCGCCGTGGGGCACCTCGATCATCAAGGACCAGCACACCGGCGGCGCCATCGCCTGGGCGTTCGGTGAGATCCCCACGTTCATCGTCCTGCTCGTGCTGGCCTTCCAGTGGTACTTCGACGACCAGCGGCAGGCCCGGCGCGAGGACCGCAAGGCCGACCGGGCCGAGCGCGACGGGGGACGTCCCGAGGACGACGAGCTGGCCCTCTACAACGCCCGGCTCGCCAAGCTGGCCGCCAAGGACGCCGAGGAAACGCAGGCCGGCCCGACCAAGGTTGGGCAGACCGAGCAGACCGAGCAGACCGAGCAGACCGGGCAGAGCGCGAAGATCGCTGATGACGCCGCCGAGGACGGCGGCGGGGGCGACGGCAAGGCCCGGAAACCTTGAGCGCGGGTCCTTCTCCCCCGCACGGGGGAGGGGGACCGCCCCGAGGGGGAGGGGAACGCCCCCGACGCTCTGCCAGGATCGACGGTGTGTCCAGAATCTTCCAGCCGCTGACCGACCACGCCACCTGGCGCCGGTGGTCCTTCATGGTCGTGGGCGGCGGGCTGCTCATGCCCTACTGGTTCCTCGGGATGCTCGTGCTCCCGCTGCTCCCGTACGGCGATTCCGTCGCCGTCACCGTCACGGCCATGCTGGTCCTGCCGACGGTCGGCACGTTCATCACCGGGCTGGTGCCGATCGTACGGGTGCTGGAGGGCTCGATGGCCCGGGAGCTGCTCGGCGGCCCGGCCGCGGCGCTCGGCCCAGGGCCGTCCCGCTCGTGGGAGAGCCGGTCCCGCACCGGCGCCTGGTTCAGCCTGCACCTGCTCACTGGGGTGCTGGTCAGCGGGCCGAGCCTGGCGGTGCCGCCGCTCGCCTTCGTGCTGCTCGCCGCCCCGCTCGTCCGCTGGGACGAGAGCTTCCTGGACGCCTGGGGATGGCAGGTGTCCTGGCAGCAGTGGTTCGGGCCGGCCGGTGGGCTGCTGGCGCTGGCCGCGCTGCTCGCCTGGATCGTCGCGGCGGGCCGGGTGATGGCCCGGCTCGCGCCGCGCTTCCTCGGTCCGTCGGCCGACGAGAGGCTGGCCGAGTCGGAGGCGCGGGCCGTCCGGCTGGCCGAGCGCAACCGACTGGCCCGCGAGCTGCACGACTCGGTGGGGCACGCGCTCAGCGTGGTGACACTCCAGGCCGGCGCGGCGGGACGGGTGCTCGACACCGATCCCGCGTTCGCCCGGGAGGCGCTCGGCGCGATCGAGGACTCGGCCCGGTCCGCGCTGGAGGACCTGGACCATGTGCTCGGGCTGCTGCGCGAGGACTCCACACCCCGCACGGCCCCGCAGCTCACCCTCGCCGACCTGGGCCGGCTCCTGGAGCAGACCCGGATCGCCGGGGTCCGGCTCGACGCCGAGGTCGACCCGGAGGTGGCGCACGTGCCCGCCGCCGTGTCGCGTGAGGCGTACCGGATCGTGCAGGAGGGGCTGACCAACGCCCTCCGGCACGCGGGCAAGGTGCCGGTGCGGCTGCGCGTCGGCATCCGCGACGACAGGCTGGAGATCGATATGAGCAACCCGCTCGGGGCCCCCGCCGAGGGGGCCGGCCACGGCGGCGGTCGGGGGCTGGGCGGCATCCGCGAGCGTGTCACCGTGCTGCGCGGGCGGATGACGGCGGGCCCGGCCGAGGGCCGCTGGCGGATGGACGTCTCGCTGCCGCTGGGCCACGGATGAGCGGGCCCGCCGGGACGCCGGCCCCGGCCGGTAGGGTCCCGGGCATGACGATCAAGGTGCTGCTGGTGGACGACGAGCGGCTGATCCGGGCCGGGCTGGCCGCGATCATCAACGCCGAGCCGGACCTCACCGTGGTCGGCGAGGCCGCCGACGGCGCCGAGGTCCCCGGCGAGGTGTCGCGGCTGCGGCCCGACGTGGTGCTGATGGACGTCCGGATGCCGAAGCTGGACGGGATCCAGGCCACCCGGCACCTGCTGGAGACGATGGCCGAGCCGCCCCGGATCATCGTCGTCACCACGTTCGAGAACGACGAGTACGTCTACGACGCGCTCAAGGCGGGCGCCCACGGCTTCCTGCTCAAGCGGACCCGGCCGGAGGAGATCCTCCAGGCCGTCCGGATGGTGGCGCACGGCGACACCCTGCTGTTCCCGGCCGCGATCCGGGCGCTGGCCGCCGCGCACGGCCCGTCCGGCCCCGGCCCCGGCGGCGCGGACGGCGGCGCGCGCTGGCACCGGCGGCTCACCGAGCGCGAGGCGGATGTGCTGAGGCTGATGGCCAAGGGGCACTCCAACGCCGAGATCGCCCAGGAGCTGTTCGTCAGCCCGCAGACCGTCAAGACCCATGTCGGCAACGTGCTGGCCAAGCTCCAGGCCCGCGACCGCACGCAGGCGGTCATCCGCGCGTACGAGACCGGGTTCATCGTCCCGGGCTGACCCGGTGCGCCGCCGGCCCGCGCCGTGCCCGGCCGGGCGCGGCCGTCAGCCGCGCAGGGCGCCGAGCAGCTCGATCGTGCGGGCCCGCTCGGCGTCGTCGCCGAGGGCGCTGACCAGCAGGTCGGTGGCCCCGGCGGCGGCGAAGCGGCGGACGGCCCGCTCGATCTCCGCCTCGTCGCCCGCGATGATCGTCTCGTGCACGCCGGACAGCCCCTGCCGGTCGAGCATCGCCCGGTAGCCGGGGAACTCGCCGGCGAAGCCGAGCTGCTCGGCGAGCCGCTCCCGCGCGCCGTCCGGGTCGCCGGTGAGGGCCATGACGGTGCCGACCGCGACGCGCGGCGCCGGGCGGCCCGCGGCCTCGGCGGCCTTGGTGAGCCCGGGCACGATGTGCTCGGCGACGCCCTGCGCCGTGACCCAGGTGGTGACCGTGCCGTCGGCCAGCTCGCCCGCGATCCGGAGCATCACCGGGCCGAGCGCCGAGATCAGCACCGACGGCGGGGTGGCGCCGGGGGCGTCGACCTGCCCGACGGCGGTCAGCGTCTCGCCGTGGAAGTCGACCTCCTCGCCACGCAGCAGGGGCCGCAGGGCGGTCAGGTACTCCTCGGTGTGCCGGGCCGGGCGGTCGTAGGAGTAGCCGAACGCGTCCTGGACGATCGACCGGTGGCTCGGCCCGATGCCGAGCGTGAACCGGCCGCCGGTGAGCGCCTGGGCCGTGACCGCCTGGCTGGCCAGCGCGATCGGGTGCCGGGGGTAGGTCGTCGTGATCGCGGTGCCGGTCTCGATCCCGGGCGCGGCCCGGCCCGCGATCGCCGCCACGGTGATCGCGTCCCACGCGGTGGTCTGGCCGAAGAACGCGCTGTCGAGCCCGGCCGCCGCGGCGGCCTGGACCTCGGCGGTCAGCTCCTCCAGCGTCGCCGCCGCGGCGACCGAGAACGTGCCGATGCGCATGGCTCCTCCAAGATGAATCGGATCTTCCGGTTCCGTTTACTCGCCTAGGGTAACCTGAATCTACGATTCCGGTTGACCTCGGGGAGGGAACGATGCGGGCCGACGCGCGGCGCAACCGCGATCGCATCGTCCAGACGGCGCTCGACCTGCTGGCCGAGCGCGGACCGGGCGTGTCGATGGAGGAGATCGCGCGCGCGGCCGGGCTCGGCGTGGGGACGCTCTACCGGCACTTTCCCGACCGGCGCGGGCTGCTGGAGGAGATCGGGATGGACGTGCTGCACCGGCTCCGCGCCGAGGTGCGTTCGCTGGTCGGACGCGAGCTGCCGGGCTGGGAGGTGCTGAACCTCCTCGTCGGCTACTGCACCGGACAGCCGCTGGCCCTGCTCAAGTCGCTGGCGGAGGACACCGCGGAGGACGGCGCGGGGACCTGTACGGTGGGCGCGCGCGAGCGTATCGAGCTCCAGCGCGAGGTCACCGGCCTGCTGGAGGAGATCGCCGGGCGGGCCCAGCGGGAGGGCGCGGTACGCGGCGACATCACGCCCGGCGAGGTGATCGAGCTGTTCAGCGCGACGGTCTGCCGCCCCGGTGCCCGTCCGGGCGACGCCATGACCCGGGTCATGCTGGACGGCCTCCGAGCCTGAGGACCGCCGTCCGGGCGGCGGGCCCTGAACGCTGCGGCCCGCCCGCCCGGCGGATTCAGCGGATGCCGAAGATGCGCACGATGTTCGGGGTGTCGTGGAGGGTGTGCGGCGCGAACGCGTGGTAGGCCCACACGTGCACCCAGGCGTTGCCGGTCCGCACGGTCAGCCAGGTCTTGATCATCCCGGGCGCGAAGTAGGTGGCCAGCAGGAAGACCAGCGACAGCACCGCCCGGCCGGGGGAGTCGAACACCGTCCACGCGTCCCATACGTGCAGCGCCGTGTAGGCCAGCCCGCCCAGGATGACGGTCGTCGCGGTCGACCCGGTGAGGCGCAGGAAGCGCGGTACCAGGATGCAGTAGATGAACACCATCGCCGGGAGCACCGCCCCGGCCAGGTAGAGGACGAACGTCAGCGGCAGCCCGAGCAGGAGTTGGCGGCCCTCCAGGTCGAACGTCTCCGGGTGCATCGCGGTGTACTGGACCACCGACTCGATCACCAGCACGACGATGATGACCTTGGTGTCGCCCAGCCGGTCCGCGGACCTGAGGTTGAGCGCGGTGGACGAGTAGCGCCGGCGGAAGTACAGCAGCGGGACGGCCGCGTAGACCACCAGGTTGTAGCCGGCCCACGTGACCGCTTCGGCGGCGGTGACGTGCAGGTGCGTCCCGTACAGGGTGCCGGCCAGGTGCAGGGCGAACGGGTGCCAGCCGAACGCGCGCGCCAGCAGGTTGCCGACGATCAGCCCGGCCACGCCGTACGCCACGAGCCAGAGCGTCTCGCGCAGGGCCAGGGACCGTTCGGGGGACCGTTCGGCGAGGTCGAGGCGGGGGCGCTTGCGGGTCAGCCAGTACACCACCCCCATCAGGATCAGGACCTCCAGGAGGCGGAGGTTGAACTCCACCAGCCGGTCCGCCGGCGTCCCCTCGGCGTCGCCCGGCCAGTCGAAGGGGAGGGCCTTGCCGGCGAGCGCCAGCACCAGCGCGTTGGCGGCGATCCAGCAGAGCACCGC
This sequence comes from Actinomadura xylanilytica, assembly GCF_030283145.1. Taxonomy (GTDB): domain Bacteria; phylum Actinomycetota; class Actinomycetes; order Streptosporangiales; family Streptosporangiaceae; genus Spirillospora; species Spirillospora xylanilytica. The sequence goes on along the minus strand of NZ_JASNWE010000001.1, from coordinate 804,068 downwards.
CAGCTTCACGCTGCGCTCGCGGAGCAGCCGGAGGGGCCAGGGGCGGTGCGGGGGGCGCGGCGCGGCGGACCTGGTCTGGTTCATGGCTGCTGCCTCCGGGGCAGGTTATGTAGCACGACCGTGCTAGTAAGGTGAAAATAACACGGCCGTGCTAAAAAAGCCACGGGTCGCTCAGCCGCCGCCGGGGAGCTGCCCCAGCGCGACCTCGACGGTCTTCCGCGCGCCGTCCGCCGTCTGGATCTCCAGCTTGGCCCGGCCGCCCGGCTTCAGGCCGGCGAGCACCTCGGCCAGCTCGGTCTGGCTCGGCGTGGGAGTGCCGTCCACCGACATGATCAGGTCGCCCGGCACGACGCCGGCCTTCGCCGCGCCGCCGCCCCGGGTCACCTCGACCACCGCGACCGCGCTCTCCGCGCCGCTCCGCGGATCGATGACGGTCCGGACCACCACGCCCAGCGCCGCACGACCGGAGTCGGTGACCTTCCCGCTCCTGATCAGCTGCGGGACGATCTGCTTGACGGTGTTGCTCGGTGTGGCGAACCCGATGCCGACCGCCGCGCCGCCCATCTGCGGGTCCGAGGCGGCGGCGGTCGGGATGCCGATCACCTGCCCGTCCAGCGTGACCAGCGCGCCCCCGCTGTTCCCCGGGTTGATCGCCGCGCTGGTCTGGATCACGTTGCCGATCGTCGCGCCGGGGAAGGCGCCCTCGCGCTTGGTCGACACCGTGCGGTTCAGCGCCGAGACGATGCCGTTGGTAACGCTGCCCGACAGGCCGAGCGGGTTGCCCATCGCCAGCACCATCCGGCCGACCCTGACCTTGCTGGAGTCGGCGAACGCGGCGGGTTTGAGCGATCCGCCGGTGACCTCGACCACGGCCAGGTCGTCGGCGGCGAAATCGCCCACCAGCGCGGCCTTGAGCGGAGCCCCGCCGCTGGCCGCGGTCACCTCGATCCGCTTGGCCCCGGCCACCACGTGCGCGTTGGTGACCACGTGGCCCGCGCCGTCGAACACCACCCCCGAGCCCTCGCCCTGATCGGTCTGGATCTTCACCACCGAGGGCAGCACGGCGTCGACGACCTTCTCGAACTGCTGCTCCACCTCGCCGGCCGCCGCCGCGTCCGGCCCGGACGAGGTGGACGAGGTGCTCGCGGCGGAGGGGGACGCGGGGGCGGACGAGGCGGGCCGGACGGGCGGTGATCCGCCCGACTTGCCGGTTCCGGTGTCCTCGTTGCCGCATCCCGCCAGCGCCAGCGCCAGTGCCAGCGTCCCGGCGGCCCCGGCCGCGCCCGCCCGCACGCCTGTGTCGCATCTCATGTTCATGAGCGCCCACCCCCCGAAATCGTTCTCCCCGCTCCGGGACCGCCCTGCCAGCGGGGCACGCGGGTGCGCCGCCCTTTTGGCCGGAGTCCGCCCGGGGCTTTGCCGGACGGATCCTCAAGCCCCACTTACACCTCGTTTACCTGCGGTTCGTTACAAAAGAGGCAGCACGCAAAACAGGTCGACCGATCGGGGGATCATGGACGCCACCACCCTGTCCGAACTGCGCAAGCCGCGAACGTATCCGGCGGTCTCGGTGCTGATGCCGACCTTCCGCCGCGCGCCGGACAACAAGCAGGACCCGATCCGGCTGCGCAACCTGCTGGCCGAGGCACGGCGCCGGCTGAACGAGGACACGCGGGTGGCGCCGGACGCCGCCGACCAGGTGGTGCGCGGCCTGGAGGAGGCCGTGCGGGAGATCGACCCCCGGCATGTCGCCGACGGCCTGGTGCTGTTCGCCGCGCCGGGCGGCGAGCACCACGCCTTCGCCATCGACCAGCCGGTCGACGAGCGGGTGATCGTCGACACCAGCTTCGCCACCCGCGACCTGGTCGCCGCCTACACCCGCGCCTCGCGCTTCTGGCTGCTGTCGCTGTCGGACCAGCAGACCCGGCTGTGGGACGGGCGGGGGGAGGACCTCACCGAGTTCACCGGCCAGGGCTTCCCGGTCGCGCCCGAGCCGATCGACGAGGAGGGGGTGGGCCGGCACAGCCCGCGCGGCGGCCAGCACGGCGACGAGCGGCACCGCCAGCTCCTGCGCGAGGTGCTGTCGGCCCTGGACCGGGTGCTGGCCCGGGACCGGCGGCCGGTGATCGTCGCGGGCGTCACCCGGCACCAGGCGTTCTTCGACGAGCTGGCCGGGCCGCACGTGACCATCGCGGGCCGCATCGACGGCAGCTACGACGGCGCCGCGGCGAGCACCCTCGCCGAGCTGGCCCGGCCGGTCCTGCACGCCTACGAGGACCTGCGGGAGGTCGCCGTCCTCGCCGAGCTGGAGGCGGCGCGCAGCATCCAGCGCTACGCGGGCGGCCTCTGCGAGGTGCTCGGGCTGGTGGAGGAGGGCCGCGGCGAGCACCTGGTGGTCGAGCGCGGCTACTACGCGCCCGCGGTCCGGACCGAGGGCGAGCTCGTCCCGGTGGACGGCAGGCCGGGCGTGCTCAAGGGCGCCGACGTCGTCGACGACGTGGTCGACAACATCATCGAGACCACGCTGGAGTACGGCGGCGAGGTGACCTTCGTCTCCGACGGCTTCCTGATCGACCACGACCGGATCGCCTTGGTGACCCGCTTCTGACCCGATGCCGGGCCGGCTGACCGGGACCGGGGCGCGGCCCCGGTCAGCCGGCCGCGCCGGACGTGTCGGCCAGGCCCGTCAGCCGCCCCGGTCAGCCGCGCCGGTCAGCCGCGCCGGTCAGCCGGGTCCGGCGGCGCAGGACGGGTCGTACCACGCGACCCAGCGCGGCGTCCGGGACCCGCTCGCCCGCGGGAGCCACCCGGCGGGGTGCTGCGGCCAGGTCGCGGCGGGCGCGGTTTCGGCGGGCAGATTCACCACCACCGTGCACACGCCCGGCGCCGGGAGCTGCGAGCGGGTGTCGATCCGCCCGATCCGGGTCCACCACACCGGGTGCGTCATCCACACCTGGATCGGCCAGGCGAGCGAGAGGTCGGTGACCACCCCGCCCCGCTCCGGGACGCCGGCCAGGGGCGAGACGGGCTTCGCCCGCCGCGGCGACGGCCCGGCGGCCGAGGTGAGCGCCGCCAGGCAGACCGCGGCCAGCGCGGCGGCGAGGGCGGCCGGCGCGTACCGGCGCGTCCACCCGAGCGCCATCGCGCCGCGTCCCAGCAGCAGGAACCCTGCGAGCAGCCCGAGCGCGGCGCACGACGCGACGGTGAGGCGCAGCGCCGTCCCGTCGCCGGTGAGGAAGATGGTCTCCGGGAAGTCGAACGCGATGAACGTGTGCGTGCGCAGCCGCTCGCCCGCGTAGCCGGTGACGCAGAGCGCCGTCCCGGCGGTCACGGCGGCGGCGCCCGCGGCGTACCCGGCGGCGGCCCGCAGGCCGCCGCGCAGCAGCGCCGCCGCGCCGGCCAGCGTGTACGCCAGGGCCAGGCACGCCAGGTAGCGGCCGTAGGCGAAGTTCCCCACCCGGTGCTCGTCGGGGAGCGCGGCGGACGAGGCGTACGCGACGCCGAACGTCGACGCGAGCAGCACCGCCGCCATGATCCGCGTTCCCGCCCGGGTCCGGCGCCGCACCAGGACGGCCGCCACGGCCACCAGCCCGGCGCCCGCCAGGCCCCAGCTCGACACGACCAGGTACCAGATCTGCCCGGCGGCCCCCGACAGCGCCCACTGCTGCCCGTCCGCCGTGGTCAGCCGCTCGCCGAGGATGCCCGCCAGATCGCGGACGCCGCCCGGGTACAGCTCGTCCCGCACCGCGTCGTTGAGCGCCGATCCCGCCGCGTAGCCCGCAAGCGTCACCGCCATCCCGATCAGGCACGCGCGCGCACCGGGCAGCGAACGCCTCGTACCGGCGAAGCGCGCGCGAAGCCTGGCCGGCCGTCCTGCCGGCTCTCCGGAGAGGGTCCGCTGCGCCAGTGGCCGCGTCATCCGCGCGCACGGCCCCACCGCGGCGAGCGCGGCGAAGGTGGCGGCGTGCACGGCGAGCAGCACCTCGCCCCGCGTGTGGACGGCCGTCGCGTACGTGACGGCGAGGCTCGCGATGACCGCGTCGGCCGCTCTCCCGCGCCGGACGAACCGATCCAGGGCCAGCAGCCATCCGAGCACCAGCACCGGCAGCACCGCGTCCGCTAGGGCGAACGACCCGAAGAGCGTCGCCGCCGGGAGCAGCGAACCCGCCCAGGCCGACGGCAGCGCGGCCCGCCGGCCGAGCCCGAGGCGCCGCGCCGCCGCGTAGGCGAGCGGGAACAGCGTCGCGCCGATCAGCGCGTTGATCACGATGACCAGCGTGTAGACGACCGCGGGATCGTGGCTCGCCCAGTACGCCGGGGTCAGCAGCAGCGGGTATCCGCCCTGGTAGAAGGTGTTGCCCGACAGGTCCGCGCCCGGCCCGCCGGCGAGCCAGCGTGCCGCGGCGAGGTAGCCGGTCTCGTCGGGGTCGGCGACCGGACCCGTCCGCGCGCGGGCGAACCAGAGCCGGACCAGCACCTGGGCGAGCCAGCCCGCCGCCAGCAGCCACGGCAGCGCGCGATGCCGCCGGGCGGGGCGCGGGGGAGCCGGTACCGCCGCCCGCCGGGGAGAAGCGATCACTGTCGTCATGGGTCCACCGTGGTGACGCGCGATGCCGGTTCGGTCCGGGAAATGTCCGGATCCTGTGACACAGCCGAGCATGATCGCGAAATGTCCGATACTGGTGCGGTGGCGAGCATTCTCTTCGTCGAGGACGACCCCTCGGCCCGTACCGCGCTGGAGCTCGCGCTCTCCCGCCAGGGCCACCGCGTGACCTCGCGGGCGACCGGCGAGGACGGCCTCGACGCGCTGCGCGCCCGCCGCCCGGAGATCGCCATCCTGGACGTGATGCTGCCCGGCATGGACGGCATCGAGGTGTGCCGCCGGATCCGCCGCGACGACACGCTGCCGGTCATCCTGCTCACCGCGCGCGGCGACGACCTGGACGTGGTGCTCGGCCTGGAGGCCGGGGCCGACGACTACGTGGTCAAGCCGGTCGAGCCCCGGGTGCTGGACGCCCGGATCCGCGCGGTGCTGCGCCGCGCCGAGCAGCCGGTGACGGACCGGTCGGCGTACGGGGACCTGGTGGTCGACCGGGCGGCGCTCAGGGTGACCAAGGACGGACGGGACATCCGGCTCACCCCGACCGAGCTGCGGCTGCTGCTGGAGCTGACCCGCCGCCCCGGCCAGGCGCTGACCCGCCAGTACCTGCTGTCGGAGGTCTGGGAGCACACCTACCCGGGCGACTCCCGGCTGGTGGACGCGTGCGTGCAGCGGGTCCGCGCCAAGATCGAGGACGAGCCGGCGGAGCCGCGGCTGATCGAGACCATCCGCGGTTTCGGCTACCGGTTCGTGTCACCGTGAGGGGAGTCCCCGCCGCGATCCGCCGGTGGCCGTCCCGGCGGCGGGCCGGGGCGCGCCCCCCGGGTGGGGACCGGTACCGGCGGCGCTGGTTCAGCGGGCTGCGCCTCCGGCTGACCGCCGCGTTCACCGCGGTAGCGCTGCTCGCCTCGGTCATGGCGTCCGGGATCTCCTACATCCTGCTGCGGAGGGCGATGCTCCAGCGCGCCCAGGACACCGTGCTCAACGAGGTGCGCCAGACGCTGTCCCGGATGAGCCCGCCGGAGCTCCCCCCGGACTCCGCCGGCACCCTGTCGGCGGAGCTTGAGGTCGCGCTCCGCGAACCCGGGCGCAAGGTGGCCGCCGTGCCGATGCTGTTCGACGGGCGGGGCGCGCTGCCGGCCCCGGGCACGCTGGACGTCCGGGTCAGCCGGGCGTTCGCCATGCAGGCCCGCAGGCAGATGGTGTTCCAGCGGATCACCCGGGGCGGGAAGCCGTTCCTGCTGGTCGGCACCCATGTGACCCAGTACGTCACCACCACGGAGGAGCCCGAGCGCACCACCCCGCCCATGGTCTTCGTCAGCGCGAGCCTCAGTCAGGAGGCCGCGGACCTGCGCTCCTTCACCGGCGCGATCGTGATCGCCGACTCGCTGGCGCTGGCCGCGGCGCTCGCGCTGGCGCTGCTGGCCACGCGCGGGGTGCTGCGCCCGGTGCGGCGGCTCGGCGCGGCGGCGCGCGCCCTCGGCGACGGCGAGCTGAACACCAGGGTGACCGTGCGCGGCCGGGACGAGCTGGCCGACCTCGCCCGCACCTTCAACGGCACGGCCGAGGCGCTTGAACGGACCGTGAACGAGCTGCGCGCGATGGAGGCGGCGTCCCGCCGGTTCGTCGCCGACGTGTCGCACGAGCTGCGCACCCCGCTCACCTCGATGATCGCGGTCACCGACGTGCTGGCCGAGGAGGCCGCCGCGTCCGAGGCGGGCGGCACCGCGGCCCGGCTCGTGGTGGCCGAGACGCGGCGGCTCACCCTGCTGGTCGAGCACCTGATCGAGATCAGCCGGTTCGACGCCGGGGCCGCCGCGCTCGTCCTGGACGACGTCGTGGTCGCCGCGGCGGTCGAGGCGACGCTGTTGGCCCGTGGCTGGTCGGACGCGGTGACGGTGGACGGCCCGCGGGACCTGGTCGTCCGCCTGGACCCGCGCCGGTTCGACGTCATCGTCGCCAACCTGGTCGGCAACGCCCTCAAGCACGGCCGCCCGCCCGTCCGGGCGGTGTTCGCCCCCACGGCCCGGGAGGACGCGCCCGGCTTCGCGCTCACCGTGACCGACCGCGGGCCCGGGATGCCGGCCGACCTGCGCGCGGTCGTGTTCGACCGGTTCGTGAAGGCGGAGGCCGCGCGGACGCGCAGTGAGGGGAGCGGCCTCGGCCTGTCGATCGCCAAGGAGAACGCCGTCCTGCACGGCGGCGCACTGGAGGCGGGCGACGCCCCCGGCGGCGGCGCCGAGTTCACGCTGTGGCTGCCCATCGAGCAGGAGGAGTCCGGATGAGGGGACGCGGACGCGTCGGGGCTGCCTTCACGGTCACGGTCGCGGCTCTCGCGGCGGGGACCGGGTGCGGCATCCGGCCGACCGGGGTCGTCGGCGCCGGAACGGGACCGCAGGCGGCCGGGGCCGCGGTGTCGATCACCGTGTACCTGGTGCAGGGAGACCGGGCGTGGCCGAGGGTTCGTCCGGGGCTGCCGGGCCATCCCGACCTCGGGATGAAGCAGCTGTCGATCGACGTCCCGGTCCAGGAGCGCCGGGACGGGTTCCGGACGTTGATCGGGCGGCAGCTGTCCACGAGCGTGACCGGAGACGTGGCGCAGGTGTGGGAGACCGACGGGGCGGGACCCGGACGGCGCACCAGGTGGACGCGGCTGGCCATGGCGCAGGTCGTCTGCACGGCCAACGCCGTCCCGGGCGTCAAGGAGGTGCGGCCGCAGATCCCCGAATGGGGCGGCCCGTTCCGCCTGAACTGCGCCGACTTCACGGATCTGACGTCATGACCGCCCGGTGGGCCAGGACGGCGCTCGCGATCGCGGGCGCGATCGCCGTCGGCTCCGTGGTGCCGGGCTGCGGGGTCCGGCCGACCGGCATCGTCGCCGCCGGTGCCCTGCCGGCCGCCGACGGGCGGGCGGAGGCCGTCACGGTGTACCTGGTGGACCGGGACGGACGGCTCGTCCCGGTGCTGCGCCCCGGGCTGCCGGGCCACCCCTACTCGGCCCTGGCCCAGCTGTCGGTGCCCCCCACCATGGAGGAGCGGCGCCGCGGGCTCACCACGAAGGTGCGGCCGACGCTCAGGCTCGAGCCCCAGGAGCCCCCGAAGGCGGACGACTCCCCGGGCGTGCTGACCGTCCAGGTGCACCTGACGCGCCGCGACGTCGAGCTGGGGCGGGTGCTGTGGTCCAGCGTCGCCAAGGCCCAGGTCGCCTGCACGGCGGCGGCGATCCCGGGCGTCCGGAGGGTGCGGCTGGCCGGTCTGCTCTCCGGCCCCGGGACCGGCGTGGTCCTGGTCACCGGAGTGCTCACCCTGGACGGCGGGCGCTGGGCCGACCTGAAGTGCGAGCGGTAGCCGGCGGGCGTCAGCTCTTGGTGAGCCAGCGGGTGGTGATCTCGCCGAGCACGGACCGGATCGCCAGCACCGCGATGCCGAGGATCAGCAGCGGTGCGACCACCCAGCGCTCGACCTTGCCGTCGGTGCGCGGGACCAGCGGGATGTCGATCCGCCACGGGATCGGCCAGAGCACCGGGCAGCCGCGCGGCGTGAGGCAGTCGCCGACCACGTGCGCCAGGCAGCCGAGCGTGACCGCGAAGCCGACGAAGCTCATGTCCAGGTCGTGCATCAGCCACACCGCGAAGGCCGCCAGCGCGCAGTCGGCCAGCGCCGACTGCGGCTCCTTGCCCTCGAAGTCCAGGCCGATGCCGCGCAGCCCGAACCCGACGGTGACGAACAGCGCCGCCCACCAGCCGTACACGAAGTTGGTCGCCAGCCAGTCCATCGCGAAGCCGACCAGGACCGCGAACAGGATCGAGTGGGTGGCGTGCCGGTGCCCGCCGGAGATCTTGCCGACGTACTTGCAGAACTTCTGGGTGATCGGCCCGAAGGTGTTGGCGATGCGGCCGTTGTGGTGGTCGACGTCGGGCAGCAGCGCCGCGCCCGCGCACACCACGGTGCCGGCGGCGAGCTGCTCGGGGGACAGGTGGATCGCATGCTCGCCGAGCCACTGGTCCTGGCCGAGCGCCGGAACGACCGCCAGCCATGCCAGCGCGCCGCTCAAGGCGTGCGTCTTCCCCATCATTGCGCCGTTCCCCCGCCTTCCGCCCGTTTCGCCCGGCCCGGCCGGACTCTAACCCGCTACCGATCAATATCAGTGGCGACGCGCCGGAAGCAGGCGATGTGCACCTTTAGATGTGGTGCGGGCCGGTCCGGTTCCTCGGAAGGGCGCGGGCGGCGGGGCTCGGCGGGAGTCCTAGCCGCCCTCGCCGTCCCGTTTGAGGCAGCAGGTCCCGCAGGGGGAGCGGCCGGGGAGCGAGGCCCACAGGCAGCACGTCCGGCGGCGTACGCCGACCGGCTCGGCGGACGGTTCGACGAGCCCGGCCACCGGGGCGCCGAGCCGGGCGAGCAGCGCCGCCGCGTCCGCCGCGGCGCCGGGGACCTCGCCCGCGTGCCGTCCGGACATGGGCGCGGCGAGCGCCTCGGCCACCGACCCCCACAGCGGACGCTCGCCCACCCGCGTGCGCGCGCGCAGCGCGCGGACCATTGGGGCGAGGTGGCCGTGCAGCAGGGTGTCGCGGACGAGGCCGGCCAGCGCCGCCTCGTCCGGGACGACCACGGTGCCGGGCCGTCCCGCCCACGGGTCGGCCGCGGTGACGCCCACGGCCACCTCGCGCAGGCCGACGGCGACGCCGGAGCCGTCGTCCAGCATGCGGACCACGGTGTGCCCGGCCGTCATCAGCGGCACCCGGCGCCCGCGCACCCAGCCGAGCGCCACGGGGAACGCCGCCTGCCACGAGTACGCCTTCCAGGCGAGCGCGGCGGCGACGTGCGGGGGCGCCCCGTAGCGGGCCGCGATGGAGGCCCTCAGGCCGTCCAGGACGCCCGGGTCGGTGACCGGCCGCCAACCGGGCCCGGCGCCCGCCCGCAGCTCGCCGAACGGGACGGTCTCCGCGATGGTGCCGGCGGTCATCGGTCAGGCCGCCTTGCGCACCGGGTCGACGCCGAAGGTCTTGGCCACGTCGTCGAGCATGGCGTGCGCGCCCTGGAGGCCGACCGCGCTCATCCAGGTGACGTCGGGGACCTCCTGCGTGCCGCCCTTGAGCTTCCCCCACAGCGGGTTGTTCTTGAACTTGGCCTGGACCTGGGTGGACTTGCCCTCGCCACCCGTGTAGGTGGCGATGAAGATCCGGTCGGCGTCCAGGTCCTTGATCCGCTCCTCGCTCAGGTCGACCGCGATCTCCTTGCTGGTCGGCTGGCCCTCCGGCCGGGGGAACCCGACATCCTTGAGCACGATGCCCGAGTAGGAGTTCTCGGTGTAGAGCCGGACCGTCGGCTCGTCGGTGAAGCGCGCGACCGCGATGGTCGGCAGCTTCCCGTCGTTCTTCTTCGCGATCTCGGCGCCGATGGCCCCGGCGCGCGTCTCGTACTCCTTGATGCGCTGCTCGGCCAGCGGCTCCCGGCCGAGCGCCTTGGCGGTCAGCCGGATGTTGTCCTTCCATGTCCCGCCGGTGGTCTCGCTGAAGACCGTCGGGGCGATCTGCGCGAGCTTGCCGTACAGCGCCTCGTGCCGCACCTTCGCCGACAGGATCAGGTCGGGCTTGAGCGCGCTGATCTTCTCCAGGCTCGGCTCGGTGAGGGTGCCGACCGACTGCGCCTGCGCGCCGTGCGCGCGCCCGGCCTCGCCGAGGTAGTCGGGCAGCTTCTCCTCGATCGAACGGTAGGAGGTGTACCCGTACACGTCGGCGTCCAGCGTCACCGCCGCGTCGACGAACGCCTGGTCGAGCGCGACGACCCGCTTCGGCTCCTTGAAGATCTTGGTGGTGCCCATCGCGTGCTGGACGGTGCGCAGCGGGGCGCCGCCGCCGTCCCCGTCTCCGGACGAGCCGCAGGCGCCCAGGCCGAGCGCGGTGAGGGCGGTGAGGGCGACGCCGACGGCGGTGCGCCGGAGCGGGGAGATCCTCATCTAGTATTCCTTATCGATTAGGTAAGCCTTGCCTGTTAAAAGTAAGGCTTACCTAAGCATATTGCGACCTGCACATGAAGAGGGGGTCAGGGTGAGCGTCGCCGTGCTCCCCGTCCTGCGCCGGCACCGGACGCCGGTGCTGCTCGCGCTCGTCTTGCTGGCCGCGCTCGCCGCCCTGGCGAGCGTCGTCGTCGGCGCCAAGCAGGTGCCCGTCACCGACGTGTGGGGCGCGCTGTTCCACCCCTCGGGCAGCGAGGAGGACATCGTCGTCCGGTCCCTGCGCCTCCCGCGCACCGGATTCGGGCTGCTGGCCGGCGTCGCGCTCGGCGTCGCGGGCGCGCTCGCCCAGGGCCACACCCGCAACCCGCTCGCCGACCCCGGCCTGCTCGGCGTCACCCAGGGCGCCGCGTTCGCGATGGTGCTCGGCATCTTCACCCTCGGCGTCACCGGCCTGAACACCTACATCTGGTTCGGGTTCGCCGGCGCGCTGCTCGCCAGCCTGCTGGTCTTCGCGCTCGGCGGCGCGGGCCGGGGCGGCGCCACGCCGCTCACCCTCGCCCTCGCCGGGGCCGCGGTGACCGCGCTGCTGCACGGGCTGATCTCCGGCCTGGTGCTGATCGACCAGCAGGCCATGGACACCTACCGGTTCTGGCAGGCCGGGGCGCTCGCCGGACGCGACGCCGGCCTGCTGCCGCAGCTCCTGCCGTTCGTCCTCGCCGGGCTGGTGCTGGCGATGGTGAACGCGCCCGGCCTGAACGCGCTGGCCCTCGGCGAGGACGTCGCCCGGTCCCTCGGGCACCGGATCCGGCTCACCCGCGCGATCGGCATCACCGCGATCACGCTGCTGACCGGCGCCGCTGTCGCCGCCTGCGGGGCGCTGGCCTTCCTCGGCCTGATCGTCCCGCACCTGGCCCGCGCCCTGTCGGGCCCCGACCACCGCTGGCTGCTGCCCTTCGCGGGGCTGCTCGGCGCCGCGCTGCTGCTCGCCGCCGACGTCGTCGGACGGATCGTGGCCCGCCCCGGCGAACTGGAGGTCGGCATCATGCTCGCGCTGATCGGCGGGCCCTTCTTCGTCGCGCTGGTCCGGCGCAGGAAGGTGGTCCGGCTGTGAGACTGCTGGGAGGTTCGGCGGGGTCGACCGCTCCGAAGGCGGCGGCGGGCCCGGCGGGCGCCCGCACGCTGCGGACGGCGCACGTGTCGTTCCGGGTCCGTCCGCGCTCGGTGCTGGTGGTGCTCGCCGGCCTCGTCCTGCTCGCGCTGTTCATGGCGCTCGACATCGGCCGCGGCGACTTCCCGATCGGCGTCGGCGAGGTGTTCCGCGCCCTGCTCGGCGCCCCCGAGAACCACTTCGTCGTGATGGAGCTGCGGCTGCCCCGCGCGCTCACCGGCGCGCTGGTCGGCGCCGCGCTCGGCCTGGCCGGCGCGCTCACCCAGGCGATCTCCCGCAACGCGCTGGCCAGCCCCGACACCCTCGGCATCACCGCGGGCGCCAGCGTCACCGTGGTCGCCGCGATGGTCGCCACCGGCAGCGCGGCCGGCGGCGCGGGCGGTGCCCTCGCCTCGATCGGGATCCCGCTCGCCGCGCTCGCCGGCGGCCTGGTCGGCGGCCTGGCCGTCTACCTGCTCGCCTGGCGGAACGGCCTGGACGGCTACCGGCTGATCCTGGTCGGCATCGGCGTCACCGGTGTCGCCGCCAACGTCAAGTGGTGGCTGTTCACCCTCGGCGACGTCAACGACGCCGGACGCGCGATGGCCTGGATCACCGGCAGCCTCAACGCGCGCGGCTGGGAGCACGTCCGGCCGCTCGCGCTGGCGCTCGCGGTGCTCGTCCCGCTCGTGCTGATCGGCGCGTTCACCCTCGGCGCGCTGCGCTTGGGCGACGACCCGGCCAGGGCGCTCGGGCTGCGCGTCGACCGCGACCGCTCGCTGCTGATCCTGGCCGCCATCGCGCTCGCCTCCATCGCCACCGCCGCGGCCGGGCCGGTCGAGTTCGTCGGGCTGGCCGCGCCGCAGATCGCGCTGCGGCTGTCCGGCACGGCCCGTCCGCCGTTGGTCGGCTCGCTGGTGATCGGCGCCGTGCTCACCGTCGGCGCCGACCTCATCGCGCGCACCGCGTTCGGCGCCGTCGAGCTGCCCGTGGGCGTGGTCACCGCGGTGCTCGGCGCCCCCTTCCTGCTCTACCTGCTCGTCCGGTCCCGGCGAAAGGCGGCCCTGTGACCCTCCCGGCCAGCTCCTCCACGCCCGCGCCGTCCGGCCTCGCGGCCCGCGGCCTGCGGCTCGGCTACGGCGACCGGGTCGTCGTGGACGGGCTCTCGCTCGACCTGTCCGGCGCCGGCACCACCGCGATCATCGGCCCGAACGGCTGCGGCAAGTCGACCCTGCTGCGCGGCCTCGGCCGGCTGCTCAAGCCGCGCGGCGGCCAGGTGGTCCTGGACGGCGCCGACATCGCCCGGATGCCGACCAAGGAGGTGGCCCGCCGGATGGCGGTGCTGCCGCAGGCGCCGCAGGCACCCGAGGGCCTCACCGTCGCCGACCTCGTCGCGCGCGGCCGGCACCCCCACCAGGCGTGGTACCGGCAGTGGTCGCCCGGCGACGAGGCGGCGGTGGACGCCGCGCTCGCCCGCACCGGCATGCTGGAGCACGCGGCCAGCCCGCTGGACGAGCTGTCGGGCGGCCAGCGGCAGCGCGTGTGGATCTCCATGGCGCTGGCCCAGGACACCGGCCTGCTGCTCCTGGACGAGCCGACCACCTACCTCGACCTCGCCCACCAGGTCGAGGTCCTCGAACTGGTCACCCGGCTCCAGCGCGACGACGGCCGCACCGTCGTGATGGTGCTGCACGACCTCAACCTCGCGGCCCGCTACGCCCGCCGCCTCGTCGCGATGCGCGACGGCGCGGTGGTCGCGCAGGGCGCGCCGGCCGAGGTGCTGACCGAGGAGCTGCTGGACGCGGTGTTCGGGCTGCCCGCCAAGGTGATCGAGGACCCGGTGACCGGCGCGCCCTTGGTCATCCCGCTCGGCTCGTACGCCGTCCCCGCCGACACCGCTCCCGCCGATACCGATACCGATACCGAGACCGACTCGGCCGTCGGCGCGGGCGCCGACGACGACGACGCGGGCGCGAGCGTCGACACCGGCGCGGACGAGGGTGCTCAAAGGGGGAGGTAGCGCCAGGCGCCAGACCGTTCGCCCGGCTCGTAGGGCGAGCCGAGCCGCTTGGCGACGATGCCGGGGAGCCCCTGCTCGCGCGCGGTGTCGCGGACGGCGGTGCCCTCCCCGGGGAACCACGGCGCGGTCCGCCGGTGCGGGCCGTCCAGCTCCAGCCCGTCGAGGCGGCGCCGCCGCTCCTCGTACGGGGCGGAGAGGAGCGGGCGGCCGTCGAGGTGCAGCAGGTCGAAGACCATGTAGACCGGCCGCCCGTCCACCTCCGCGAGCTCGCCGTCGAGCAGTGCCGGACGGGCGCCGAGCGCCGCGCCGAGCGGGGCGGCCAGCCCGGCCGGGGGCTCGGCCGCGCGGCCCCGGCCGTCGGTGAAGCGGGCCCGTCCGCCCTCGATCGCGGCGAGCAGCCGGCGCCCGCCCCAGGCGAACTCGAACCCGTGGCCGCCCTGGTCGCGGGGGAGCCGCGCGCGCCGCTCGGGGAGCATCGGCCGCAGCCCCCGGGGCAGTGGCTCGGCGTCCGGATCGGCCGGCGGATCCATCCGGTGGATCATCCAGTTCCGGCCGCCCGGGCCGCCGGTTCTGAACAGTACGTACAGCCCGGAGACCCGGGAACCGTGGAGTACCACTTTGACCTCACGGTCCGACCATTTCTCGGTCTCGTAACACCCCTGATCCCAGATCATCATTTGCCCGGCGCCGTACTCGCCCTTGGGGATCCGGCCCTCGAACGCCGCGTACTCCAGCGGATGATCTTCAGTGTGCACCGCGAGGCGGTCGGTCGCGGGGTCGAGCGGGATCCCCTTGGGCACCGCCCAGGAGACCAGCACGCCGTCGCGCTCCAGCCGGAGGTCCCAGTGCAGGCTGCTGGCGTGGTGCTCCTGCACGACGAACCGGGCGCCGTCCGCTTGTGGCCCGCCGTCCGCTTGTGGCCCCGCGTCGCCGGGGAAGTCCGGGACGGGCTCGGGGGTCCGGTCCGCGTCGCGCCGGCCGCGATAGCGGGCGAGCCGGTCGGATCCGACCGGCTCGCCCTCGTCCTGCCCCTGGCCCCGTCGCCTGCCCGCGCCCACGCCCGGCTCCTGCCCGCGGTCAGCGGATGAAGACGGCGTAGTCGGCCAGGTCTCCCGTGATGCCCGGCGGGAGGCCCGCCATGGCCGACATCTCCTCGGCGGACATGAAGCCGCCGGTCTCGGCGCGGACCCGCTCGATCTGGACCGCCAGCGCCGGCGTGATGCCCGGCAGCAGCGTCAGGGCCTCGGCGGGCGCGTGGTTGACGTCGACCAGCCCGCCGTCGTTGTACTGGCGCCGCAGGTCGGGCCGGCCGATCCGCAGCTCGCGGGCGAGGCCCGGGTCGTCGGCCGCGAGCCGGCGGGCCTTCTCGCGCAGCAGCCGCTGCCGCCGGACCCGCTCGATGACCGCCTCGTTGCCCAGCCCGGACAGCCCGTGCGGGTCGAACACGCGGCGCCTGATCAGGAACGCGTGCCCGCAGCCCACCACCGCCAGCAGGAACGCGACGACCCCCGCCGCGCCCTGGGCGCCGTCCCTGCCGAGCAGGGTCAGCAGCAGGGCGAACAGTCCGACATAGGCCACCGAGGACACCAGCAGGTGCGCGCTGCGGCGCCAGAGCGCCGCGGCGAGGAAGGTGAACGGAGTGGCGTATCCGAGCGTCAGGAACGGCAGCGCCGCCCAGGTCACGCTCATCGCGGCCCGTCCGGGCGGCATGCTGTCGGAAGGGACTCGCGGTTCGTACGGCGCTGGAGCGTTCATCTAGAGATCTCCCGGCCGGTATGGGTGATTTGGACTCTAGATCCTTTTTGTACGCGGAATGTCGGTCAGGATGGGGTCACGGCAGGGTCAGGATCTCGTGGCCGTCCTCGGTCACCAGGATCGTATGCTCGAACTGGGCCGTCCGCCTGCGGTCCTTGGTGACCACCGTCCAACCGTCCGGCCACAGGTCGTAGTCGTGCGTGCCGAGGGTGAGCATCGGCTCGACGGTGAACGTCATCCCCGGCTCGATGATCCTGGTGGCGGCCGGATCGTCGTAGTGCGGCACCACCAGTCCCGAGTGGAACGTGGTGCCGATGCCGTGCCCGGTGAAGTCGCGCACCACCCCGTACCCGAACCGCTTGGCGTACGACTCGATGACCCGGCCGATCACGTTGAGCGCGCGCCCCGGCTTGGCCGCGCGGATGCCGCGCAGGGTCGCCTCGTGGGTCCGCTCGACCAGCAGCCGCGACTCCTCGGCGACGTCGCCGCACAGGTAGGTCGCGTCGGTGTCGCCGTGCACGCCGTCGATGAACGCGGTGATGTCGACGTTGACGATGTCGCCGTCGCGCAGCACCGTGTCGTCGGGGATGCCGTGGCAGATCACCTCGTTGACCGAGGTGCACAGCGACTTCGGGAAGCCCCGGTAGCCGAGGGTGGACGGGTAGGCGCCGTGGTCGAGCATGAACTCGTGCCCGATGACGTCGAGTTCGTCGGTGGTGACGCCGGGCCGCACGTTCCGGCCGACCTCGGCCAGCGCCTGCGCGGCGATCCGCCCGGCCACCCGCATCCTCTCGATGATCTCGGGCGTCTTGACGTCGGGTTCCCCGGTCCTCGGATGCTTCTTGCCGACGTACTCCGGGCGCGGAATGTGCGCGGGGACCTTCCGCATGGGGGACACCTGGCCGGGCCGGAGGAGCTGGGTCGTCATAGTGATGGAGTGTAGTCAGCCGTCCCGGGGCACGACCCGGAGACGACCGGTGAGAGCGGAGGGATCCGATGGGCGAGGGTGAGGGGGACTGGTGGTTCTGCCTGAAGCACCTGAAGGTCGAGCACGGGCCGGGCTGCCCCGACAAGGACCGGATGGGCCCGTACGAGTCGGAGACGGCCGCCGCGGGCGCGTTGAAGCGGGCCGGCGAGCGCAACGAGCAGTGGCGCAGGCAGGACGACGACTGACCGCCTGATCCGCCGGCCCCGGCGCCGGCCGGCCCCCCGGCCGGCGGCGTCGGTCAGTCCAGGGTGGGGCCGCTGACGGTCTCCAGCAGCCGGGCCAGCCGGCGGCGCAGGCCGCGGCCCTGCCGGGCGGCCGGCTCCTCGCCGGCCGCCGCGCTGACCAGGTGCTGCGCGCCCTCGAACGAGACCAGCGTCTCGTCGGCCGGGACGGTCAGCGCCTCGTGCGCCAGCCCGCGCAGTTCCCGGTCGCCGCTCTCCAGCGCCAGCACGGTCGCGCCGGTGCGGCGCGCGTCGTCGACCCGTTCGAGCAGCGGTACCGGCGCGTTCTCCCCGGCGACCACGAACAGCGTCTCGCCGCGCCGGGCCGCCTCCAGCCGCTCCAGCCCGACCCGCAGATGCGCGGGCGCGCCCGGCGGCGGCGACCAGCGCACCAGCGTGGGCGACAGGCCGGGCAGTTCGCCGAGCCTGCTCTCGTCGTCCAGGTGCGCGGCCAGGTGCCAGGGGTCCTCGGCCGGGGTGCCCACCAGCAGCAGCCCGCCGGGGGTGCGCGAGGTCACGCGCAGTGCCCGTCCGAACTCCCGGGTGCGGTCCAGCCATCCGCTGGCCGCCAGTACTTCGCGCAGCATCGTGACCTGCTCGGCGTCCACGCAGCCCATGGTGCCGCACCGGACCGCCCGCGCACGCGGTTTCGCCGATGCCGAGGCCGGTCCGGTCCCGCCGCCGGGCCACCTGGCAGACTCGGCGGCATGACTGAGCAGCAGAAGACCCCGCACGACCTGCCCGACGCGGCCGGCTTGAAGATCGGCATCCTGGGCGGCACCGGCGACCAGGGCAAGGGCCTGGCGCGGCGGTTCGCGCTCGCCGGGCACCAGGTGACCATCGGCTCGCGCAAGGCCGAGCGCGCCCAGCAGGCGGCGGACGACCTCGGCGCCGGCCTCCCGGTGCGCGGCGCCGAGAACACGGTGGCGGCGGGCGAGTCCGACGTGGTGGTCGTCGCGGTGCCGTGGGACGGGCACAAGGCCACCCTGGAGTCGCTGCGCGCCGAGCTCACCGGCAAGATCGTGGTCGACTGCGTGAACCCGCTCGGTTTCGAGAAGGGCAAGGGCGCCTTCGCGCTCCCGGTCGAGGAGGGCAGCGCCGCCCAGCAGGCCGCCGCCGTGCTCCCCGGCAGCCGGGTGGTCGCCGCGTTCCACCACGTGTCGGCCAAGCTGCTGCTCGACCCCGGGGTGGACGAGATGGCGCTCGACGTCCTGGTGCTCGGCGACGACCGCGAGGCCACCGACCTGGTGCAGGCGCTGGCCGGCCGCATCCCCGGGATGCGCGGCGTCTACGGGGGCAAGCTGCACAACGCCCACCAGGTCGAGGCGTTCACCGCCAACCTGATCTCGATGAACCGCCGCTACAAGGCCCACGCCGGCCTCCGCATCACCGACGTCTGAGCCTCCCCGCCCGGCGCGTCTCGCCGGGCGGCCGGCCGCGGACGGGCGCCGGGCGGCGCGTCCGGCCGTCCCCGGTCGGCCGCTGGTACGGTGGCTGACCGTGATCGAGGAGGGGCCGGCCACCGGTCGGCCGAGGGTCCTGCTTCCGTCCACCCGCAGGGGGCCGATGCGGGCGGTGCTCAGGCGGGTCGGCGTCGCGCTGGTGCTCCTGATCGCCGTGGTCGCCGCCGTCTACCTCGACCGCGACGGCTACCGCGACACCGCGGGCGGGACGCTGTCGCTGCTCGACTGCTTCTACTACGCCACCGTGAGCGTCTCGACGACCGGCTACGGCGACATCACGCCGGTCAGCGCGAGCGCGCGGCTGGTCAACACCGTGTTCATCACGCCGGTCCGGGTGCTGTTCCTCATCGTCCTGGTCGGCACGACGCTGGAAGTGCTGGCCGAGCGCACCCGTGACGACTGGCGCAAGTCCCGTTGGAGGACCAGGGTGCGCGACCACATCGTGGTGGCCGGCTACGGCACGAAGGGCCGCAGCGCCATCAAGACGCTGCTGAGCACCGGCGTCGAGCGCGAGTCGATCGTGGTCGTCGACCCCGACCCGCGCGCCGTCGCCGACGCCGCCGAGGCCGGGTTCGTCGGCATCGTCGGCGACGCCACCCGCAGCGCGGTGCTGAAGCAGGCCGCGGTGCAGCGGGCCCGCGAGATCGTGGTGGCGAGCAACCGGGACGACACCGCGGTGCTGATCACCCTCACCGCGCGGCAGCTGAACCCGCGGGCGGGCATCCAGGCGTCGGTGCGCGAGTCGGAGAACGTGCCGCTGCTGCGGCAGAGCGGCGCCGACCACGTGGTGACCTCCTCGGAGGCCGCCGGCCGGCTGCTCGGGGTGTCCACCAGCCAGCCGCACATCAGCCAGGTCATCGAGGACCTGCTCGACCAGGGCAGCGGCCTCGACCTGGTCGAGCGCGACATCCTGCCCGGCGAGGTCGGCGGGCCGATCGGGGCGACCCGGCAGCCCGCGCTCGCGCTGGTCCGCGACGGCCGCACCCTCCCCTACGACGACTCCGCCTGCGCCGAGCTCCGGACCGGCGACCGCCTCATCGTGGCGCGCTCCTCGCCGATCGCCCGCCGGGACGGGCCCGACCCGCTGACCACCGAATCCGGCGAATCGCGCGAGTTCGGGGAATAATGGCCGGAGCGGGAGCCGTCCCGCGCGCGTCCAAGTGCAGATGTCGGTGCAGGGGAGAAGCGAAGAGGTCCGGCCGCGGCGCACGCCGCCGCCGGCCGTCCCCGGGATTCTTGCGGCCGGGCCTTCGCGCCGGCCTCGCGGCGTCATACGATTCGTAGGCGACATGGCAGGTGAAGATGAGGCAGAACCGGTCGGCCGACCCGTGGAGCACGTTCCTGTCCCCGTCGGGACGCGGCGGCGCGACCGCCCCCCGCATGGCGGCCCCCTTCGCGTCCCCGCCCCCGGCCGCGCCGGGGCACCCGCCGGGCCGCGGCGACGACCTCGACTCCGACGACGCGTGCCGCCGGGTGCTCGACCGGCTGAACGCCGCGCGCGGGCCGCTGACGCTGGAGCAGATCCACCGCGCCACCCGGCTCGGGCTGCTGGTGGTCGCCGACGCGGTCGAGACGCTGCGCGACCGGGGGCTGGTCTCGGTCGAGCACGAGCTCGACGAGGTGGTCAGGCTGACGGGCGGCGCCGGGCCCGCCGCATGAGCGGACGCCGGGCGTGATCGGGTACCTCGTCGCGGTCTCGCTGAGCTGCCTGGTCGGGGTCGCCGAGCTCATCTCCCGGTACCGGGACCGTCCGGCCACGCTGCTGCGGGTGCCCAGCACCTGGGCGTACGTGCTGATCAACGGCGGCGCCGGGGCCGGCTCGCTGCTCCTGCTGCACACCTTCGACTGGCGGTTCGGGGTGCAGTCGGCGCACGTCGTCGGGGCCACCCAGGTACTGGTCGCCAGCCTCGGCTCGATGATGGTGTTCCGCAGCGCGGTGTTCACCGTGCGGGTCGGCGACGAGGACGTCGCGGTCGGCCCGAGCACCCTGCTCACCTCGCTGCTGGCCGCCGCCGACCGCGGGGTGGACCGGATGCAGGCCAAGACCCGCGCGCACGAGGCGGGCGAGATCATGCGCGGGGTGTCGTTCGCCCGGGCCAAGCTCGCGCTGCCCGCCTACTGCCTCGGGCTGCTCCAGAACGTCTCGGCCGAGGACCAGGCCGACCTGCGGACCGCCGTCGACGCCCTGGCGGGCAGCGAGATGACCGACGGGCAGATGGCGCTCAACCTCGGGCTGCTGCTGATGAACGTGGCGGGGCCGGACGTGCTGAGCGCGGCCGTCGACACGCTCCGCGACGAGATCTCGGGCGATCCCCGGCGGGCGCCGGTGCCCCCTCCGCGCAACGGGGGCGACGTCCACGAGGGACGGGCGGAGCCGTCCCGCTCGAACCCCGACGCGCCCTGATCCCCGGAGCGGGCCCCGCCCCTGACATGCCGCCGCCGTCCACCCGCGACGCGGGCGGGCGGCGGCGAGCCGCTGTCAGTGGTAGGTGTGCTCGGCGGCGGGGTAGGCGCCGCTGACGACCTCGTCGGCGTACGCGCGCGCGGCCTCGCCGAGCGCGGCCCCGAGGTCGGCGTACTTCTTGACGAACTTGGCGGTGTGCGGGGTGAGCCCGGCCATGTCCTGCCAGACCAGCACCTGCGCGTCGGTCCGGTTGCCGCCGCCGATGCCGATGGTGGGGATGGCCAGGGACGAGGTGACGCGTCCGGCCAGGTCCTCCGGGACGCACTCCAGCACCACCGAGAACGCGCCGGCGGCCTCGAGGGCCTTGGCGTCGGTGACCAGGTCGTGGCCCGACTCGCCGCGCCCCTGCACCCGGTAGCCGCCGAAGGCGTTCACCGACTGCGGGGTGAGGCCGAGGTGGCCCATCACCGGGATGCCGGCGGCGACCATCGCCTCGACCTGCGGCAGGATCCGCCGGCCGCCCTCCAGCTTGATCGCGTGCGCGCCGGTCTCCTTGAGGAACCGGGTGGCGGCGGCGAGCGCCTCGGGGACGCCGGTCTGGTACGACCCGAAGGGGAGGTCGGCCACGACCATCGCGCGCTTGGAGCCGCGGACCACGGCCGCGGTGAGCGGGATCAGGTCGTCCACCGTGACGGGGATGGTGGAGTCGTAGCCGTAGACGACCATCGCGGCGGAGTCGCCGACGAGCAGCACCGGGATGCCGGCCTCGTCGAAGATCCGCGCGGTGAGCGCGTCGTAGGCGGTGAGCATGGGCCACTTCTCGTGCCGCTCCTTGGCGGCCGCGATGTCGCGTACGGTGACCCGCCGCCCGCCCTTGCCGCCGTAGAGCGCGGTCGGCTGTGCGGTCGGCTGCTCGGCGGTGGGCCGGGGGGCGTCCCCCGGCCAGGCTGCGGACGCAGCAGAAGCAGAAGACATGGAGTACCTCCGGTCTCGAGGCGCCACGGTGGCGTACCCGGACGGGATCGATGGTGCCATTCAAGGAACGATTCGGGTACCCCCTTACATTCCTGATCTCGGTCACATCCGACACATTTCCGATTACGAAACGATGCCGTTGCGTATCGATGCCCGAGTGCGTACCCTCATTGCGAAACGAACCCGTATCGAATCGCGGCGCGCGGTGCGCGGCCCGGCGCCGCCGCCCCGTCCGGAGGAGCACTCTCTCGTGGACGTCCAGACCATCCGGCGGCGACGCTGGTACATCCTCGGCGTGCTGACCGTCAGCCTGCTGGTGGTGGTGCTCGACAACACCATCCTGAACGTCGCCCTCAAGACCATCTCCGACCCCGACCAGGGCCTGGGCGCCTCGCAGAGCCAGCTGGAGTGGTCGATCAACTCCTACACGCTGGTCTTCGCCGGCCTGCTGTTCACCTTCGGGGTCGTCGGCGACCGCGTCGGGCGCAAGCGGGTGCTCATCGGCGGCATGGCGGTCTTCGCGATCGCCTCGCTGCTGTCGGCGTACGCGCAGAGCCCCGGGCAGCTCATCTGGGCCCGCGCGCTGATGGGCCTCGGCGGCGCCGCGGTCATGCCGCAGACGCTGTCGATCATTACCAACGTGTTCGAGCCGGACGAGCGTGCCCGCGCGATCGGGCTGTGGGCCGGCGCGGTCGGGCTGGGCGTGGCGATCGGGCCGATGACCGGCGGACTGCTGCTCGCGCACTTCTGGTGGGGCTCGGTCTTCCTGATCAACGTCCCGGTGATCGCCGCGGGGGTGCTGCTGACCGCGTTCCTGGTGCCCGAGTCGCGCAACCCGAGCCCCGGCCGGCTGGACCCGGCCGGCGTGCTGCTGTCCATCGCCGGGCTGGTCGTGCTGTCGTACGGGATCATCCAGGGCGGCGAGAGCGGCGCCTGGCTGGAGCCCGCCGTGCTCGGCCCGATCCTCGGCGGCGTGGCGCTGCTCGCGCTGTTCGTCTGGTTCGAGGCCCGCGCCGAGCAGCCGGCCTTCGACGTCAGGCTGTTCAAGGACCCGCGGATGTCGGCCGCTGTCGCGTCCATCGCGCTGTGCTTCTTCGCCGCGTCCGGGGTGTTCTTCTTCTCCAACTTCTACATGCAGTCGGTGCGTGGGCTCAGCCCGTTGCAGTCCGGCGCGATGGTGCTGCCGTTCGCCGCGGCCCAACTCGTCTTCTCCCCGTCCAGCGCCGCGATGGTGCGGCGGTTCGGCGCCAAGGCGGTCTGCACGGGCGGGCTGCTGCTGGTCACCGGCGCCCTGGCGGGCTACCAGCTCATCGGTACCGGCACCCCGCTCTGGGTGCTCGGCGTGGTCTTCTTCGTCCAGGGCGCGGGCATGGCCAACGTGATGCCGCCCGCGACCGAGTCGGTCATGTCGGCGCTGCCCCGCGAGAAGGCCGGCGCCGGATCGGCGATCAACAACACCGCGCGGCAGGTCGCGGTGGCGCTCGGCGTGGCCGTGCTCGGCTCGGTGGTCGCCTCGGTGTACCGCGACGACCTGTCCGGCCGGCTGGCCGCGCTGCCGCCCGGCGCCCGCGAGGCGGCCGGCGAGTCGATCGGGGGAGCGCACGCGGTGGCCGGACGGATGGGCGCCGCCGGGCAGAGCCTGATCGACCCCGCCAACGCCGCGTTCGTGCACGCCATGCACGCCGCGGCGCTCGCCGGGGCCGTCATCGCCTTCCTCGGTGCGATGGTCGTGCTGAGGTGGATGCCCGGCCGTGGCGCGGGCCCCGGCCCCGGCGACGCGGCAGTCCCGGTCCCGGTCGTGCCGGGGCGGGAGGGGTCCAGGTATGAGAGCGTGACCGGTGATGCCTGAGACGACAGACCGCGCGGCGGCACGGGCCCCCGGCCGGCCGCGCAGCGAGCGCGCCGAGAAGGCGATAACCGAGGCGACGCTGGACCTGCTGGCCGCCGAGGGCGGCGTGGCGGGCGTCTCGATCGAGGCGGTGGCGGCGCGGGCCGGCGTCGGCAAGACCACGATCTACCGGCGCTGGCCCAACAAGGAGGCGCTGATCGTGGACGCGCTCGGCCAGGCCAAGGCGCCGCTGCCCGAGCCGGCCGGGATCTCGGTGCACGAGGACCTGACCGCCCTCGCGCGCGCCCTCGTCGCCGAGCGCCGCCGCAAGCACGGAAAGTGCTTCTGGAACGTGGTCGGCAGCGCCGAGAAGCACCCCGAGCTGTACGCCCGCTACCGGCAGGACGTGATCGAGCCCCGCCGCGAGGTCATCCGGCGGGTGCTGCGGCGCGGGATGGCGACCGGTGAGCTGCGGGCGGGCCTCGACCTCGAGGTCGTGGTCGCGCTGCTGGTCGGCCCGCTCACCATCCGGACGCCGCAGGAGGGGCTGCCCCAGGGCTTCCCCGAGGCGGTCGTCAACACCCTGATGAGAGGCATCGGGGTGGACGCGGAGTGATCCTCCGGCCACTGTTTTCCGGGTGGTAAACGTGATCTTCTCCCCTGATCACGCGTCATGCACCATACTGGCGCTCGGGAGTGGTAAAACCGGCTGTCTGGAGCGCGTCAGGTGAGATCCGTGATGGCGCCGCGAGGCGACGCGCCCGCCAGTGATTCGGCATCCCGCACGGTGTTCGTCGGCATCGACGGCGCCCGGCGGATCGCCCAGTGCGGGCCGAACGTGGCGGCGGTGCTCGGGCGAACCCCGAAGGAGCTGATCGGCCGTCCGGCCGCAGACCTGGTGGGCGAGGAGGGCAAGGCCGAGCTGGAGGCCCTGCTGGAGGCGATCGGCTCCGGCCAGGAGCGCACCGCGGTGCTGACCGTCCTGCGCGGCGAGGGCGCGGCGGCCGACGCCGTGGTTACCGCGCAGCCGATGCTGGGCGAGGACGGCCAGGGCGCCGCCGGGCTGCTGTTCGTCCGGGTGGCGCTGCCACCGAGCGAGCGCTACCAGGACCCGGCGCTGATGCGGCGGGCGCTGCTGGACGACCCGCTCACCCGCTTCGGCGCGTCCCTCGACCTCGACCAGAGCGCGCGCGGCCTCGTCGACGTCATCGTCCCGCACTACTGCACCGCCGCGTCGGTGCTGGTGCTGGAGAGCCTGGTCGCGGCCGACGAGGTGCACGCCGAGTCGGGCTCGGCGGTGCTGCGCCGGCTCGCGGTCACCTCCGACGACGGCAATCCGATGTGGACCGCGACGTTCCCGGCGGGCGAGGTGCTGGTCTTCCCCGAGGGCACCCCGTACCGGGAGGTGCTCGACACCGCGCGGCCCGTCCACCTGCCGCACATCGACGCCGACGCGGCCGGCGACATCGCCAAGCGGTGGCGCCGCACCCCGGTGAGCGAGCTGCTCGGCGACGTGTCGATGGTGCTGCTGCCGCTGATCGCCCGCGACACCCTGCTCGGCTTCATCGCCTGCACCCGGGTGCCCGGCTTCCGCAAGTTCGACGCCTACGACGTCGAGATCGGGATGGAGTTCGCCACCCGCGCCGCCATCGTCATCGACAACGCCCGGCTGTTCAGCCGCGAGCGCGCGACGGCGCTGACGCTCCAGCGCAGCCTGCTGCCGAACCGGCTGTCGGCGCCGACCTCGGTCGAGGTCCGGCACCGCTACCTGCCCGGCAGCAAACTGGTCGAGGTCGGCGGCGACTGGTACGAGTCGATCGCGCTGCCCGGCGCGCGCGTCGCCCTCATCGTCGGCGACGTCGCCGGGCACGGGGTGGGCGCCGCGGTCACCATGGGACGGCTGCGCACCGCGCTGCACACCCTGGCCAACCTGGAGCTGCCGCCCGCCGACGCGCTGCACGTCATGCACGAGCTGATGATCGAGCTCGGCGAGCAGGAGCCGCACTTCGCCACCTGCGTCTACGCGGTCTACGACGCCACCAGCGGCACCATCGAGATCGCCTCGGCCGGGCACCTGCCGCCGCTGCTGGTCGGCCCGGACGGCACCAACGAGTTCCTCGACGTCCCGCCCGCGCCGCCGCTCGGCGTGGCCGGCGGCGCCGCGATCGAGAGCCGCGTGTTCACCGTCGAGGACGGCAGCGTCTTCGTCATCTACACCGACGGCCTGGTCGAGAACCGCGGCCGTGACATCGACGACGGGCTGGCCCGGCTGCGCGGCATCTTCGGCCCCGGCAGCGCGCACCGCCCGATGGAGGACCTGGCCAAGGCGACGCTCGCCGGGGTGTACGCCGACCACCACCGCGACGACATCGCGGTGCTGATCGCCCGGCTGCGCCGGATGCCCGAGGACCGCCGCGCGACCTGGACGCTGCCCGTCGACCCGGCCGCGGTGCGCCGCGCCCGCGGCCTGGTCCGCTCCTGCCTCGACGGGTGGGGCCTGGGCGAGCTGACCTACACCACCGAGCTGCTCGCCTCCGAGCTGATCACCAACGCCCAGCGCTACGCGCCCGGCGGCCCGATCGAGCTGCGCCTGCTGTACGAGCGCACCCTGGTGTGCGAGGTGCTCGACAGGTCGGCGGCGCTGCCGCGGCTGCGGCACGCCGGCGACGACGACGAGAACGGCCGCGGGCTGCTGGTGGTCAGCCAGCTCGCGCACCGCTGGGGCACCCGCCGCACCGCCGCGGGCAAGGTCGTGTGGTGCGAGCAGACCGTGCCGGGCATCGACCCCAGCGCGACCGAGCCCGCGTCCTCGTGGCCGGGCGAGAACCACCACCGCGAGTAGCGGCTCCCGGGCCGGGCGCCGCGACGGGCGACCGGCCTGCGGTGATCTGCCCATGGTGACTGGCCCTGCGGTGACCGGCCTGCGGTGACCGGCCTGCGGTGACCGGCCCGTGGCGGGCGTCAGCCGGCGGAGGGCTCGCGCCAGCGGCTGGTGATGGGCAGGCGCCGGTCGCGGCCGAAGTTCTTCGGGGTGATCTTCGGGCCGGGCGGGTACTGGCGGCGCTTGTACTCGGCCAGGTCGACCAGCCGGATGACCCGTTCGACCAGCGCGGCGTCGTGGCCCGCGGCGACCAGCGCGTCGCGGCCGAGGTCGCGCTCGACGTAGTCGACCAGCAGCGGGTCCAGGACGGAGTAGTCGGGCAGGGAGTCGCGGTCCTTCTGGCCGGGCCGCAGCTCGGCCGAGGGCTCCTTGACGATGATCGCCTCGGGGATCGGCTCGTGCTCGAACGGGTGCAGGAACGGGTGGCCCGGGGTGCCGCGCCGGGTGTCGCGCCAGCGGGCCAGCGCCCACACCATGGTCTTGGTGAGGTCCTTGATCGGACCGAAGCCGCCCGCCGAGTCGCCGTAGAGGGTGGAGTACCCGGTCGCCAGCTCGCTCTTGTTGCCGCCGGTCAGGACCAGGTGCCCGTCCTGGTTGGACAGGCCCATCCAGACGTTGGCGCGGATCCGGGCCTGGAGGTTCTCGGCGGCCAGGCCGGTCAGCTCGAGCTCGGACTCGAACGCGTCGACCATGGCGCCGATCGGCACCAGGCGGGAGTTGAGGCCCTGCCGCTTGACCAGTTCCTCGGCGTCGGTGACCGACCCCTCGGAGGAGTAGCGGCTCGGCAGCAGCACCGCGTGCACGTTGCCGGGCCCGATGGCGTCGGCGGCGATGGTGGCGACCAGCGCCGAGTCGATGCCGCCGGACAGGCCGAGCAGGACCGAGCGGAAGCCGTTCTTGCGGACGTAGTCGCGGGTGCCGAGGACGAGCGCGCCGTACACCTCGGCCAGGTCGTCCAGCGGCTCGGCGAGCGGCTGCGGCGCCACCGGGTAGGGCGGCAGCGGGTCGGCCGAGAGGGTGTACCGGTCGATGGCGATGGACGTGCCGTCGCCCGCGTCCACCGGGGCCGGGTCGGGGCGGGCGGCGGGCGCCGCGTCCGCGGCGGGGAGCGCGAGGTCGACGACGAGGAGGTCCTCGGTGAACTGCGGAGCGCGGGCCAGCAGGTCGCCGTCGGCGCCGACCACGAGGGAGTCGCCGTCGAAGACCAGCTCGTCCTGGCCGCCGACCAGGTTGACGTAGGCGAGGGCGCAGCCGGCCTCGCGGGCGCGCCGGGCGCACAGGTCGAGCCGGACGTCGTCCTTGTTGCGCTCGTACGGCGAGGCGTTGATCGACAGCAGCAGGCCCGCGCCGGCCGCGCCGGTGGCGGCGACCGGGCCGCCGTCCTGCCAGAGGTCCTCGCAGATGACGGTGGCGACGTCGACGCCGTGCAGCCGGACGACCGGGAGCCGGTCGCCGCGCACGAAGATGCGGTTCTCGTCGAAGACGCCGTAGTTGGGCAGGTGGTGCTTGGCCGAGCGGACCAGCACCTCGCCGCCGTGCAGCCAGGCCGCCCCGTCGAGGGGCGACCCGGCGGGCTGGCCCGAGCGGACCAGGCTGACCGCGCGCCGGTCGAGATGCCCGGTCACCACCGGCAGGCCGCCGAGGCCCTCGTCCGCGAGCCGCCGCGCGGTGCGCTCCAGCGCCCGCAGCGACGCCTGGACGAACGAGGTCCGCAGCGCGAGGTCCTCCACCGGATACCCGGTGAGCATCATCTCGGGGAAGGCGACCAGGTGCGCGCCGGCGCCCGCGGCCCGCCTGGTCCATTCCACGATGAGGTCGGCGTTGCCGTCGAGGTCGCCGACGGTCGGGTTCACCTGTGCGAGCGCGATCCGGAGCTGTGCCACGAGGTCAGCTTAGTTCCCCGGGCCTTGTTTCGTCACTCTGACGAAAAGAAGGGTCAGGTGGCGAGGGCCCGGCGGCGCCGGATCGCGGGCCCGAGCGCCATCTGCCCCGCCGCCGCGGCCAGCCCCAGCGCCGCGCAGCTCAGCCAGAGCACGGGCGCGCCGAGGCGGAGGAGCTGGGTGCCGCCGAGCGGTGCCAGCAGGAAGCCGCCCGACCACGCGATCCCGTACATGCCGCTGTAGCGCCCGCGCAGGTGGAGGGGGGCCAGGTCGGCCACGACCGCCTGGATCACCGCCGCGGCGATGATCTCGCCGAGCGTCCAGACCACGATCGCGGCGGTGTAGGCCCACAGCGCGGTGGCCGGCGCGGTGAGCCCGTACCCGAGCGCGACCAGGACGAATCCGGTGGACATCACCCGGCTGTGGTCCAGCCGGCTCAGCCAGGCGCTCACCAGCGGCTGCACCGTGACGATCAGCACCCCGTTGGCCGCGAAGGCCAGCCCGTACGCCTGCGGGCCGAGGCCGTTCTCCTTCATCGCGAGCGGCATCGTGGTCATGCCCTGCATCAGCACGAACGTGTAGACGAGGGTGAGCAGCACGTAGGCGACCATGACCCGGTCGCGCAGCACGTCGGTGAACCCGCCCCGCTCGCGCCCGGCCCCCGGGTCGCGGGCCGGGCGGGTCTCGGGGATCGCCCGCCAGACCAGCACCCCGAAGGCCGCGCAGGTGACCGCGTCGATCCAGAACAGCCACATGAACCCCTGCTCGGCCAGCGTGCCGCCGAGCACCATCGCGACCGCCCAGCCGAGGTTGATCCCCCAGAACAGCAGGCCGAACGCGCGCGGCCGCTCGGCGGGGGAGACCAGGTCGGCGACCAGCGCCTGCGAGGCGGGCCGGTACATGTCCAGCACCAGGCCGAGCAGCAGCGCCGCCGCGGTGATCGCCACGATGCCCTGCGCGTACCCGACCGCGAGCATCGCGGCGCCGGTGGCGACGGTGGCGAAGGTGAGCGTGGCGCGGCGGCCGATCCGGTCGGCGAGGACGCCGCCGACGAGCTGGCCGACGAGCGAGCCCGCGCCCATGACGGCCATCACGATGCCGGCCTGGGCCAGCGACAGGCCCCGCGCGCCGGTCAGGTAGAGGCCGAGGAAGGGCTCGACCATCGTGCCGAGCCGGTTCAGCAGGGTGCCCGCCCACAGCACCCAGAACGGGCGCGGGAGCCCGCCGACGCGGGGGGCCATGAAGGCGGAGAGGCGGCCCCGTGGGGGGATGACGGCCGGGTCGTCCAGTGTGCTCACGCACCGATCCTCACCCGCCGACCCGGTGCCGCGACAATCATTTAGGCTGGGCTGAAAGATCGAGGTCAGACGGGGTGCGGTGGTGATCGAGTTCGTGTTCGCGGCGGACGATGTGGCCCGCGTCCGGTTCGCCTTCTCCCCGCTGTGGGAGCTGGTGCGCAGCCTCCGCGTGCTCGCCGACCCGTCCGGGCACGCGCTGCACCTGCCGTGGGTGCGCGCCGTCCGGCCGCGGCTGCGCGGCCTCGACCTGGAACCGCTCACCGAGCTGGTGCGGCCGTGGGGGTACATCCCCGACTTCCTGACGCCGCCCCCGGCCTCTCCGCTGCCCGACTTCGCCGCCGAGCTGGACATCGTCCGGGCCACCCGGCCCGAGGTGGTCGCCGAGGAGCTGCGCTGGACGGAGCGGGGGAACCGGACCGGACCGCGCCGGCTGGCGATGGCGGCCGACGCCGAACACACCCTGCGGCACGTCTCGGACCTGCTCGAACGCTACTGGACCGCCGCCGTCGAGCCGCACTGGCCGCGGATCCGCGACCTGCTGGAGGGCGATGTGCTGCGCCGCACCCGGGCGCTCGCGGCGCAGGGCGCCGAGGGCGTGTTCGGCGACCTGCACGACGCGGTGTCCTGGCGCACCGGCACGCTGGCGATCGACCGGCGCTGGGCGTTCCACGGAGAGCTCGGCGGGCGCGGCCTGCTACTGGTCCCCAGCGTGTTCGTGTGGCCGGACGTGTCGGTGATGGTGCCGCCCTACCAGCCGATGCTCAGCTACCCGCCGCTCGGCGTGGCGACGCTGTGGGAGACCAGCCCCGCCGCGCCGCCGGACGCGCTCGCCGGGCTGATCGGGCGCCGCCGCGCCGGGCTGCTCACCGCCCTCGGCACCCCGGCCGCGACCACCGAGCTGGCCCGCCGGATGGGGGTGACGCCCGGCGCGGTCAGCCAGCACCTCGGCGTGCTGCGCGCCTGCGGACTCGTCACCGGGCACCGCCTCGGACGCCGCGTCCTCTACATGCGCACGAAGGCGGGCGACGCCCTGGTGGCGGCCCCGTCCGACTGAACGGCCCGCGGCGTCAGCGCAGGGAGGCGAGGCCGTCGAGGCGGGCGGCAGGGCGGCGGCCGGGTGCGGGGGAGGACAGGCCCGCCTCCGGACCGTACCGGCCCGACTCGATGAGCCACTCCACGTGGGCGCGGGGCGTGTCCAGCAGCACCCGGACGACCTGGACGGCGGCGTCGCGCTGCTCGTCGGTCGGCCGCAGCAGGTCGAGCATCCCGGGCAGCGTCCGCGCCGCGGCCGCCACGTCGCCGATCCGGATCGCGATCCGCTCCACGACCCACTCGCCGGCCTTGCCGGGGTCGATGCCGTAGGCGGCGGCGAGGACGCTCGGCATGTTGTGCGCGTCGTCGCGGGCCGCCTCGCACACGTGGGAGACGAGGTCGTTGGTCCAGGCGACGATGTCGGCGGTGCCCTCGGTGACGGTCCGCCAGTCGGGCGTGGCCAGCAGCCGCACCGGCACCTCCACGCCGAGGACCGGTTCGATCAGGTCGTACATGAACGGGCCGCACGCCCGCCTGCGCAGCGCCGCGTACGCCTTCAGCGACGGGACGCGCCCGACCCGGCGGTTGACGGCCTCCTCGGCGCAGCCGTCCCGGTTCTCCTCCATATGCGCGAGGAAGCGGCGGCGCCAGTCGCGGCTCGTCCCGGCGGAGGTGGCCTGCCACAGCTCGACCAGCGTCGACTCCAGGGGCCGCGCGCCCGGCCGGGCGTGGCCGCACCGGACGCCGCGCAGCAGGTCGTCGTACAGGCCGTGCACGGCGGTGGCGCTGCCCGCGAACGGCGCGTGGTCGACGGTGTCGTCCAGCGCGAAGGTCCAGGTCAGCCAGCGGGCGAACAGGTCCACCCGGTCCAGGTCGGCGGTCGGGAAGGCGCGCGCGGCCAGCCGCTCGCACCGGGCCCGGCCGAGCGGGGTGGTGTCGGGCTCGCCGAGGACCAGGCCGCGCCCGCGCGCCCAGGCGTCCACCCGCTCGCCGAGCGGCCAGGCGTCCGGGCGCATCGCCGAAGGGGCGGCCAGGGCGGCCACCCGGTCGGTCAGTGCGTGCAGCAGAGAGACGTCCACGGTCCGTCCACGCTAATGATCACTTGTGATCCGGGCCGGTGACCGCCACGTCAAGTTTCGGGAAACGGGACGGAAACAGGGAAGAGGACAAGCGAACGTATCGGCCTGCCACAGCGGGCATCCGGCGTGGCATAGTTCGGTGATCATCGAGATCAACAGGAGGAAAGCGTGCCCAGACGAACCCCCCGGCGTCCGGCACTCGTCGCCGGCCTCGCCGTGCTGGCCCTTGCCGCGGCGGCTTGCGGCGGCAGCGACGGCGCCACCGTGCAGGGCGTGAAGCTCCTCAAGGCGGGCGCGCTCACCTCGTGCACCCACCTGCCCTATCCGCCCTTCCAGGAGGAGAAGGGCGGGAAGGTGGTGGGCTTCGACGTGGACCTGGTCGACCTCGTCGCCAAGAAGCTCGGCGTCACCCAGAAGGTGGTCGACACCCAGTTCGAGACGATGAAGACCGGTTCGGCCCTGAACGCCAACAAGTGCGACATCGTCATGGGCGGCATGACGATCAAGCCCGAGCGCGTGCAGACGATGGACGTGACCAAGCCGTACTTCGACGCCGCCCAGACGCTGCTGGCCAAGAAGGGTTCGGGGCTCGCCTCGCTGGACGACGTCACCGCCAAGAAGGCCAAGCTGGGCTCGCAGGCGGGCACCACCGGCGAGGACTACGTCAAGGGGAAGAAGCTCGACCCGCGCTCGTTCGACAACTCCCTGGCCGAGCTGGACGGGCTGCGCACCGGTCAGGTCGACGTCATCGTGCAGGACTACCCGGTCGTCCAGAACTGGCTGAAGGACCCGGCCAACGCCAAGTACGAGATCGTCGCCAACCTCAACACCGGCGAGCAGTACGGGTTCTGGACCCGCAAGGGCTACAACCCCAAGCTGATCGAGCTCACCAATCAGGTCATCGCCGAGACCAAGGCCGACGGCACCTACAAGAAGCTGTACGAGAAGTGGGTCGGCCCGATGCCCAGGACCGGCGGCGCGTCGTGACGGCTGAGCCCGTCAAGGCGGCGGCGCCGGCCGGGATGTCCCGCCGGCGCCGCCGCCAGTTCGCGCTCGGTGGCCAGTACGGGCTGCTCGGGGCCGTCGTGCTGGCGGTCGCGCTGCTGGCCAACTGGTCGCAGCTCCAGGAGAACTTCGCCAACTTCGGCAAGGCCAGGGACCTGTTCCCCGAGATCCTCACGATCGGGCTGCGCAACACCGCGGCCTACACCGGCCTCGGGTTCGGCATCGGGCTGGTGCTCGGGCTGGTCATCGCGCTGATGCGGCTGTCCTCGGTGCTGCCGTACCGCTGGTTCGCCACCGCCTACATCGAGATGTTCCGCGGCCTGCCGCTGCTGCTGATCTTCATCTTCGTCGGCGTCGGGGTGCCGCTGGCCTTCCCCGGCACCAACATCCCCGGCGGCGCGGCCGGGCAGGCCGGGCTGGCGCTCGGGCTGGCCGCGGCGGCCTATATGGCCGAGACGATCCGGGCGGGCATCGAGGCGGTGCCGAAGGGGCAGCTCGAGGCGGCCCGCTCGCTCGGCATGCCGCACGGCCGGGCGATGGTCTCGATCATCATCCCGCAGGCGTTCCGGATCATCATCCCGCCGCTCACCAACGAGCTGGTGCTGCTGTGCAAGGACTCCTCACTGGTGCTGTTCCTCGGCATCTCGCTGGAGCAGCGCGACCTGACCAAGTTCGGCCGGGACCTGGCCGGCCAGCTCGGCAACACCACGCCGATCGTGGTGGCCGGCCTGTGCTATCTGATCATCACCATCCCGCTGAGCCTGCTGGCCCGGTGGCTGGAGGCACGGCAGCGGAGGGGGCAGCGATGAAGGACGGCGCGAGCGCCATCGAGATCCGCGACCTGTACAAGTCGTTCGGGACGAACGAGGTGCTGCGCGGCATCGACTTCCACGTCGACCCGGGCGAGGTGGTGTGCGTCATCGGCCCGTCCGGGTCGGGGAAGTCGACGCTGCTGCGCTGCGTCAACCTGCTGGAGCTGCCGAGCGCCGGGACGGTGCGCGTCGCGGGCGCCGAGATCACCGATCCGGAGGTCGACCTCGACGCGGTGCGCCGCCGGATCGGCATGGTCTTCCAGTCGTTCAACCTGTTCCCGCACCTGACCGCGCTCGGCAACGTGACCATCGCGCAGCGCAAGGTGCTCAAGCGGGCCCGGGACGAGGCCGAGCGGATCGGCCGCGCGAACCTGGAGCGGGTGGGCCTGGCCGACAAGATCGACGCCTATCCGGGCAAGCTGTCGGGCGGCCAGCAGCAGCGGGTGGCGATCGCCCGCGCGCTGGCGATGGGGCCCGAGGTGATGCTCTTCGACGAGCCGACCTCGGCCCTGGACCCGGAGCTGGTCGGCGACGTGCTCGGGGTCATGCGCGGCCTGGCCGAGGAGGGCATGACCATGCTGGTGGTCACGCACGAGATGAGCTTCGCCCGCGAGGTCGCCGACCGGGTGGTGTTCATGGACGGCGGCGTGGTGGTCGAGGAGGGCCCGGCGGCCCGGGTCGTCAGCGACCCCCGGCACGAGCGCACCCGCTCGTTCCTGTCCCGGGTGCTCGACCCCGCCGCGGCCCCGGCTCACGGGCCCGCGGGGGACGTTCCCGGGTAAGGCGTCACCGAAGGGGTCGCGACTGTGCCGGGACGGGGCCCGTATGGCACAGTTGAGGTGCTGGTATGTGTGTTTCGCCCTGGTCCGTGGGGGTGCGGCGGGGTCCGCCGGGAGGCGTACCCCGAACCGTAACGTCGCGGTAACAGCGACGAGGCATACTTCGAACAGCCAGGCCAGCCGGTACCTGCGGAAACACCGTTTGACGGGGCCCGCCACGGGCACCCGTCGAGGTATCGGCACCGCACCATGAGGGAGAAGGCTTTGGACCGTCAGCAGGAGTTCGTGCTCCGCACGCTGGAGGAGCGCGACATCCGCTTCATCCGGCTGTGGTTCACCGACGTGCTCGGGTTCCTGAAGTCCGTGGCGGTCGCGCCCGCCGAGCTCGAAGGCGCCTTCGGTGAGGGCATCGGCTTCGACGGCTCCGCGATCGAGGGCTTCGCCCGCGTGTACGAGGCCGACATGATCGCCAAACCCGACCCGGCCACCTTCCAGGTGCTGCCCTGGCGCAGCGAGGCCCCGGGCGTCGCCCGGATGTTCTGCGACATCCTGATGCCCGACGGCACGCCCAGCTTCGCCGACCCCCGGTACGTGCTCAAGCGGTCGCTGGCCCGCGCCGCCGATCTCGGATTCACCTTCTACACCCATCCCGAGATCGAGTTCTTCCTGTTCAACGACAAGCCGGAGGACGGCCGCGAGCCGGTGCCGGCCGACGCCGGCGGCTACTTCGACCACACCCCGCACAGCGCCGCGCACGACTTCCGGCGCAACGCGATCATGATGCTGGAGTCGATGGGCATCTCGGTGGAGTTCAGCCACCACGAGGGCGCCCCCGGCCAGCAGGAGATCGACCTGCGCTACGCCGACGCGCTCACCACCGCCGACAACATCATGACGTTCCGGCTGGTGATGAAGGAGGTCGCGCTCGAACAGGGGGTGTTCGCCTCGTTCATGCCCAAGCCGTTCACCGAGCACCCCGGCTCGGGCATGCACACCCACATGTCGCTGTTCGAGGGCGACCGCAACGCCTTCTACGAGCCCGGCTCGGAGTTCCAGCTCTCCAAGGTCGGCCGCGCGTTCATCGCGGGCGTGCTGCGGCACTCCGCCGAGATCACCGCGGTCTGCAACCAGTTCGTCAACTCCTACAAGCGGCTGTGGGGCGGCGTCGGCTCCGCCGCCGGCGCCGGCGGCGAGGCCCCCTCCTACATCTGCTGGGGGCACAACAACCGGTCCGCGCTGGTCCGCGTCCCGATGTACAAGCCGCACAAGGGGCACGCGACCCGCATCGAGTTCCGCTCGCTCGACACTGCCGCCAACCCCTACCTGGCCTTCGCAGCCATCCTCGGCGCGGGCCTGAAGGGGATCGAGGAGGGGTACGAGCTGCCGCAGGGCGCCGAGGACGACGTCTGGGCGCTGACCTCGGCCGAGCGGCGCGCACTCGGCATCGAGCCGCTGCCGCAGAGCCTCGACGAGGCGATCCACTACATGGAGCGCAGCGAGCTGATGGCCGACGTGCTCGGCGAGCACGTCTACGACTTCTTCCTGCGCAACAAGCGCCAGGAGTGGGAGGAGTACCGCCGCCAGGTCACCGAGTTCGAGCGCAAGCGCCTGCTCGCCGTCCTCTGACGAGGGCACGGCACGAGCGGACGAGGGGGCACGCCCATGCGGGAGTGCCCCCTCTCACGTTCCTCCTGGCGCGCCGGTCAGTCCAGCAGGCCGCCGCTGCCGAGTTCCGCGCCCTGCCCGTGGAGGTTCAGGTCACGGGTGTCGAACGAGACGGCGCCCGGCTTCCCGGCGAGCGGATCAGTGCAGCAGGCTGCCGCCCAGCTCGGCGGTCCGGCCGAAGATGCGCAGGTCACGGGTGCTGAACGAGATGACGCCCTTGGTCGCGACGCCCGACCGGGTGCCCTTGAAGAAGAAGATCCGGCCCTCGTCCTCGTTGTTCTGCGCGCCGGTGGTGAACTCGGCCAGCCCGTCGCCGTCGAGATCGGCCAGCCGGGTCTGCCAGCCGAACCCGTCGTGGTCGCCGGGCTCGCTCGGCACTCCGGGGGTGTTCTGGTCGAAGAGCTGGGCGCCCTTGTTGGTGAGGCCGGAGGCGCTGCCGTACAGCACCGCCGCCGAGTCGAGCGGCCCGTTCCCGTCCCCCATGGTGGGGACGCTCACCGACACGTCCGCCTTGCCGTCGCCGTTGATGTCGCCGACGGAGATGCCCCTGTTGAACGAGTGCCCGCCGAAGCCCACGTACGCCGGGGCGGCGAGGCCCGTGGCGGTGCCGAGCCGCACGGCGACCCGCTTCGGCGCGCGGACGTCGACGGTCACCAGGTCGGCCTTGCCGTCGCCGTTGACGTCGCCGGAGGCGGCCTCGTAGCCCATCCCCTTGCCGCCCTTGGGGGCGTACACCTTGCGCGCCCCGAGGCCCTTGGCCGTGCCGAGGCGCAGCTCGGCCCAGTACGGGACGTCGTCGCTGTCGCCGTCGTCCTTGGCCACCACGACCGCGAAGTCGTCGCGGCGGTCGCCGTTGAAGTCGCCGACGACCGGCTGGAGCAGCCCGGTGACCGCCGGGCCCTCGACCGCGGTCCGGACGCCGGCGCCCGGCTTGGCGCCGACGTCCAGATAGGTCAGGTAGGCCCGGGGCCCGGACCGGACGAGCAGGTCGGGCCTGCCGTTGCCGTTGAAGTCGCCGGTCCGGGCCTCGCGGGCGTCCGGCACCGTGAGGACGGCCTTGCGGGTGGTGAGCCCCTTCGCGCCGCCGTAGACGATGACGACCTTGGTCTTGGCGGCGATCCCGGACGTGGCGACCAGGTCGGCGTAGCCGTCCCCGTCGAAGTCCGCCGACACCAGCTCCATGGTGCCGAAGTGGGTTCCGGCGGGGAGCCCGAGGCTCTTGGCGCTGATGATCTGGCGCGACGCGGCGTCCGGGCCGCCGGGCTTGCTGTACACGACGGTGACGAACCCGGCGAGGTCCTGGCCGTCGATCTTGCCCTGCTGGCTGGCGTTGGCGCTGTCGCGCAGGCCGTCGCCGTTGAAGTCGCCGGACACGGCGGTCGTCTTGCCGGCGGCGGCGACGGGGGCCGCCTCCACCTGCCCGCCGTCCTGGGTCAGGGCGACTGCTGTCACCGTGCCGAGCGTCGCCGTGAGTGCCGCGCACGCGGCGGTGAGGGTCCGTCTTTTCAAGGGAGCTCCCGTTGTGGAGGGACTGCGACGTGACCGAGGCTCGGCGGGGCGCCATTCGGTCTTCAATGTGAAGATGACGCCGGGGGGTCACCGCAGGTTCACCCGCGCGGTGATGGAATCGAGATCATGCCGGTGGCGTGCTCGCGGCACCGGCGGCGGGCGGGCCGATTACGGTAGAGGTCGTGAGCGAGCCGCGGACTCCTGATCGCCGTCGTACCCTGGCCGGACGCCTGGCCCGGCTGGGTTTCACCGACGCCGGGCGGGCGGGCCGGCTGCTGGACGGGTCGGGCGCCGCCCTCGGCGACGAGGTGCTGGAGGCGCTCGGTGCCGCGCCCGACCCCGACCTCGCGCTCGACGGGCTGCTGCGCCTGCTGGCCGCCGCCGACGAGCAGGATGCGGGCGAACGGCCGGCGGGCGCGGGCGGTCCCGGCGACGCCCGCGAACGCGACGTCGGCGCGGGCCTGCGCGCCATGCTCGCCGACGATCCCGGCACCCGCGAGCGGCTGCTGGCGGTGCTCGGCGTCAGCGCCGCCCTGGGTGATCACCTGGCCCGCCATCCCGCGCACTGGCAGGTGCTGAGACCCGCCGACCCGATCCACCCCGCCGGCCCGGACGCCCCCGGCCCGGACGCCCCTGCCCGGGACGCCTCCGCCCGGGACAGCCCGGCTCCGACCCCTCCGGCCCCGGACGATCACGTGGTGGACGCGTACGAGTCGCGCGGACGGCCCTCCGCCGCCGAGCTGCGGGTCGACCTGCTCCGCGCGGTGGGGGCCGATCCGGCGCGGGACGAGCCGGTGGCGCGCGACGCGCTGCCGGTGACCCTGGTGGCGCTCCGCGTCGCCTACCGGCGGCGTCTGCTCGCACTGGCGGGCCGCGACCTGACCGGCGCCGCCGAGGTGGAGGAAGTGGCGGGCGAGCTGGCCGACCTGGCCGCCGCCGCGCTGGAGGCGGGCCTGGCCATCGCCCGCGCCGAGGTCCCGGGGCACGGCTCCTGCCGGCTCGCGGTGATCGGCATGGGCAAGTGCGGCGGCCGGGAGCTCAACTACGTCAGCGACGTCGATGTGATCTTCGTGGCCGAGGTGCGCGCGGGGTGCCCCGAGGACGGGGCGCTGCGCACCGCCACCCGGCTGGCCTCGGCGATGATGCGGGCCTGCTCCGACAGCACCGTCGAGGGCCCGCTGTGGGAGGTGGACGCGGCGCTGCGGCCTGAGGGCAGGTCCGGGCCGCTCGTGCGCACCCTGGCCAGCCACCGCGCCTACTACGAGCGCTGGGCCAAGACGTGGGAGTTCCAGGCCCTGCTGAAGGCGCGGCCGGTCGCCGGCGACGCCGAGCTCGGCCGCCGCTACCTGGACGCCGTCACCGAGATCGTGTGGGACGCCGCCGAGGGCGAGCGGTTCGTCGAGGACGTCCAGGCCATGCGGCGGCGGGTCGAGGCCGACCTCAACCAGCGCACCGCCGAGGCCGAGCGCCAGCTCAAGCTCGGGCCGGGCGGGCTGCGCGACGTGGAGTTCGCCGTCCAGCTCCTCCAGCTCGTGCACGGACGCGGTGACGAGAAGCTGCGCAGCCCGACCACGCTCGACGCGCTGGCCGCCCTATCCCAGGGCGGCTACGTCGGCCGCGACGACGCGGCGGCGCTCGCCTCGGCCTACCGGTTCCTGCGCCGGGTCGAGCACCTGATCCAGCTGCACCGGCTGCGCCGCACCCACGTGGTGCCGGACGACCCCGCCGACCTGCGCCGCCTCGGCCGCGCCCTCGGGCTGCGCACCGACCCGGTCGGGGAGTTCACCGCGCTGTGGCGGCGGCACGCCCGCGAGGTCCGCCGGATCCACGAGAAGCTGTTCTACCGGCCCCTGCTGCGCGCGGTGGCGCGGCTGCCCGGCGACGAGGCCCGGCTCACCCCGGAGGCGGCCCGCGCCCGGCTGGAGGCGCTCGGCTACGACGACCCGGCGGGCGCGCTGCGGCACATCGAGGCGCTTACGGCGGGCGTCTCCCGGCGCGCGGCGATCCAGCGGACGCTGCTGCCGGTCATGCTCGGCTGGTTCGCCGACGCCCCCGACCCCGACGCGGGCCTGCTCGGCTTCCGCCGGGTCAGCGAGGCGCTCGGCGCGACACCGTGGTACCTGCGGCTGCTGCGCGACGAGGTGACGGTGGCCGAGCGGATGGCGTGGATCCTCGGGTCCAGCCGCTACGCCACCGACCTGCTGCTGCGCGCGCCCGAGGCGGTCGCGATGCTCGGCGGCGCGCTGAACCCCGGCTCGGCCCCGCGCCCGCGCGGCGGCCCCGGCACGCCCCCGTCCGGCGCGGGCGGCGACAGCGCGGGTATGCCGCCCGCGCCGCTGTTCCCGCCCGTCCCGCCGGCCGAGCCGGTCTTCCCGGCGCCGGAGCCGCCGCCGGGCCCGCCCGCGCCGCCGGCGCCCGTGCCGGGCCTGACGGTGGTGCCGGTGTCGCCCGCGCCGACCTCGTCCATCCGCGGGCCGGACGGGGCGCTCGCGCCGCGCCCGTTCGAGGCGCTGCGGACCGAGGCGCTGGCCGCCGTCCGCCGCCGCGACGACTCGGGCGCGGGCGACGGGGCCGTCCCGGCCGAGGACGCGGTCGCGGTGGTCCGCGCGCTGCGCCGCCGCGAGCTGTTCCGGGTGTCGGTCGCCGACCTGCTCGGCATGGTCGACGTCGCGACGGTGGGGGAGGCGCTCACCGACATCGCCACCGTCACCCTGGAGGCCGCGCTGCGGGCGGCGGCCGGCAAGGTCGAGCGGGCCGGCGGCGCGCCGCTGCCGACCCGGATGGCGGTGGTGGCGATGGGCCGCTTCGGCGGCCACGAGCTCGGCTACGGCAGCGACGCCGATGTGATGTTCGTGCACGACCCGCTGCCCGGCGCCGACGAGCGCGAGGCGAGCCGCGCCGCGCACGCGGTCGCCGAGGAGCTGCGCCGGCTGCTGTCGCTGCCCGCCCCGGACCCGCCCCTGGAGATCGACCCCAACCTGCGGCCCGAGGGCCGGCAGGGCCCACTGGTGCGCACGCTCGCCTCGTACGCGGCCTACTACGCGCGCTGGTCCGAGCCGTGGGAGGCGCAGGCACTGCTGCGCGCCGACCCGATGATCGGCGACCCCGGGCTGTGCGAGCGGTTCCGCGCGCTGATCGACCCGCTGCGCTGGCCCGAGGACGGCATCGGCGACGACGCCGTCCGGCAGATCAGGCGGCTCAAGGCGCGGATGGAGTCCGAGCGGCTGCCGCGCGGCGTCGAGCGGCGGCTGCACATCAAGCTCGGACCCGGCGGGCTGGCCGACGTGGAGTGGGTCGCGCAGCTCTTCCAGCTCAGGCACGCCCACGAGGTGCCCGCGCTGCGCACCACCCGCACGCTGGCCGCGCTCGACGCGGCGGTGGGCGCCCGGCTGCTGGCCGCCGGCGACGCCGAGGTGCTGGCGGACGCGTGGCGGCTGGCCACCCGGATCCGCGGCTCGATCATGCTGGTCCGGGGCCGCGCGTCCGACCTGCTGCCGACCGACCACCACAGGGAGCGCAGCTCGACCACCCGCATCCTCGGCTACCCCGGCACGGGCGACCTGCTGGAGGACTACCGGCGGCACGCGCGGCACGCCCGCGCGGTCGTCGACCGCGTCTTCTACGGCGCGGCCGACTG
Organism: Actinomadura xylanilytica; assembly: GCF_030283145.1. Lineage (GTDB taxonomy): Bacteria > Actinomycetota > Actinomycetes > Streptosporangiales > Streptosporangiaceae > Spirillospora > Spirillospora xylanilytica. The sequence goes on along the minus strand of NZ_JASNWE010000001.1, from coordinate 763,134 downwards.
ACGCCGCGCCGCGGCCCGGCCCGCCGCCGACCGTCCGGGGAGGACGGCGCGCGCGGCGCCTAGCCCCAGGCCGAGCGCGTACCCGCAGGCCAGGGCGCCGGCACCCGCGACGGCGTCGAGCAGGTAGTGGTTGCCCGTCCCCATGATCGCCACGGTGGTCAGCGCCGGGTACAGCGCGGCGAGCGCCTTCACCGCCGGCCGCCGGGCGACGCCGATGATCACCACCGCGCACCACAGTGCCCAGGAGACGTGCATCGAGGGCATCGCCGCGTACTGGTTGGACACCGAGGAGGCGGCGGGCGCCGAGGCGTAGACGCCCCAGGTGCCGAAGCTGGCCACCGTGTCGGTGAACCCGGGCAGCATCCGCGGCGGGGCGAGCGGGTAGAGCCAGAACCCGGCCAGCCCGAGCACCGTGGTGGCGAACAGGAGCGTCCGGCGGGAGCGATAGAGCTCGGGCCGCTGGATGTAGAGCCAGACCAGCACCCCGATCGTCATGGCGAAGTGCATCGTGGCGTAGAAGTAGTCGCCCGCCACGGCGAGCGGCTGATGCGCCATGAACAGGCGGTTGAGGCGGTACTCGACGTCGAGGTGCGTCAGGTATTCGAGGTGGAGCAGTTCGTACGCGTGGTGCACCGCCAGCGCCGGGTCGGGCGGCACCAGGTTGCGGACCGCCTCGTACACGCCGTAGCACACCAGCACGAGCAGCAGCTCGGACCACAGCCGCGGCCGGCCGGACGCGTGCCGCCCGTCGGGCCCGGCCGCGCCGCCGGCCGGGTCCGGGCCGGTCTCCGGGGCGCCCGCCGGTCTGGCCATGCACTCCAGGGTCTCAAACGCCGGCCCGGCCCCCGCCACCGACCGTCACCGAGTCGCCACGCGGACGGTCCGGCCGCCCTGCGGCCCGCAGGACCAGGTGCGCCGTGCGCCCCCGCAGCAGTAGCAGCCATGCCGGGCAGCGGTGGTACAGCGCCCAGGCCAGCCCGAGCGACCCGGCGATCACCGCGACCCCGACCACCGCGTCCAGCACGTAGTGGTTGGCGGTGGACAGGATGACGAACACCGTGGTGGCGGGGTAGAGCACCCCGAGCACCTTGGCCCACCGCTGCGAGGCCAGCCGGAACAGCACGTACCCGCACCACAGCGCCCATCCCGCGTGCATCGACGGCATCGCGGCGTACTGGTTGGTGAGGCTGCCGGAGGCGTCGCTGGCGTACAGGCCGAACGAGTGCAGCACGGTCACCGGGTCGACGAACCCCTCGCTGTGCAGGAACCGCGGCGGGGCGAGCGGGTAGAGCCAGAAGCCGAGCAGCGCGACGCCGGTCGCCACCATGATCGACGTGCGCAGCCAGCGGTACTCCCGGGCGCGGTACCGGTAGATCCAGACGACCACTCCGAGCGTCACGGTGAAGTGCGCGGTGGCGTAGAAGATGTTGGCCGCCCGCGCCAGCCAGGGCACTTGGAGCAGCATCTGGTTGAGCCCCAGTTCCACGTCCAGCCCGAGGAACCGCTCGGCGCGCAGGATCTGGTCGGCGTGGTTGAAGGCGGGGGTCGTCCCGTCCTGGACCAGCACGATGCGGGTGAGCATGTACCCGCTGTAGAAGAGTGCGATCAGCAGGAGTTCGCGCCACACCGGAGGGGCGCTGATCCGTGCCGTCAGGGACCGGGGGTGGTGGCGCGGGACCTGGCCGCCGGCCGCTTCGGCGTGGCCTCGGCGAGTTGTAGGGGGGGCGGTTTGGGCCATGTTACCTATCTTTGCTCCGGGGCCCTTCGTTGAGATCACCGCGGCGAATGGTCTTCATCTCAGACCTGAGTAGTACGACCCTGACCCGACATCCGGTCTTCCGGGGGAGGGCGCCCGGGGTTCGGCGGGGGAACCGCCGGTCGGGAGGCTGCCGGACGCGATCAGGAATCAGCGCGGGAGACCGTGGGTAGGTCCTGACCGCCCCCTCATGATCGGAACGGAGGGGACAAATGGCGCACAAGGCGTCGAAGTCGGTCATTGTGGCGGCGGGTGCCGTGGCCGCAATCGGCCTCACCGGGCTCGCCGCGTGCGGTGGCGGTGCCGAGACCGCCGACGGTGCGGCCGCCACCGGCGGCCTGGCCGCGCTCCCGTCCGCGCTCACCGGCCAGAGACCCGAGTGGAAGAAGTGCGAGGGACTGCCGCCCGAGGCGACGCAGAGCCGGTCCGAGGCGCCGTCCGGCGGCCCGTCCGAGGCCGGGCCGACCTCGCCGGTGTTCCGATGCGCCAAGGTCAGGGTGCCCCTCGACTACGCCAAGCCCACGGGGGAGACGATCGAGCTCGCCGTCATCCGGACCCGGGCGACCCAGCCGCAGCGTCGGATCGGGTCGCTGCTGTTCAACTTCGGCGGGCCGGGCGGGGACGGGGTCCGCACCCTCGCGCAGGCGGCCGGCGACTACGCCTCGCTCGGTACCCGGTACGACCTGGTCGGCTTCGACCCCCGCGGGGTGGGCGAGAGCGACCCGGTCTCCTGCGTCGACGACAAGCGGATGGACCAGATCACCGCCGAGGACGACTCGCCCGACGACCCGGCGGAGGAGCGCGCCTACGCCGCGTCCGAGCTGTCCTACAACCAGGGGTGCAGGGCGCGCTCCGGAAAGCTCCTCCCGTTCGTCGGGACGATCAGCGCGGCCCGCGACATGGACGTGATCCGCACCGCGCTCGGCGACGCCCGGCTGCACTACTTCGGCATCTCCTACGGCACCTGGCTCGGCGGCAGCTACGCCCACCAGCTCCCGAAGAACGTGGACCGGGCGGTGTTCGACGGCGCCGTCGACACCAAGATCAGCACCGCCGACCTCGGCCTCCAGCAGGCGGCGGCGTTCCAGCGGGCGCTCGGCAGCTTCGGCACGGCCTGCGCCCGCCTCGGCCCGGCCGCCTGCCCCCTCGGCCGCGACTCCACCCAGGTCGTCGCGTCGATCGGCCGGCTGCTGAACGGCCTGGACGCCGCGCCGCTGAAGACCGCGAGCGGCCGGACGCTGACCCAGAGCCTCGGCGTCACCGGCGTCACCGCCGCGCTCTACTCCGAGCAGGCGTGGCCGATGCTCGCGCAGGGCGTCACCGAGGCCGTCGAGCGCCAGGACGGCACCACTCTGCTCTCGCTCGCCGACCTCCAGCTCGGCCGGCAGGAGGACGGGCACTACAGCAACCTCATCGCCGCCAACACCGCGATCACCTGCGCCGACACCACCGACCGGTACACCGTCCAGGACGTCCGGCGGCTGCTGCCGCGGTTCAGCAACGCCTCGCCGGTGTTCGGGCCGTCGATGGCATGGGGACTGCTCCAGTGCACGGGCTGGCCGGTCAAGGGCGACGACGCGGCCCAGAACGTCTCCGCGCCGCACGCCGCACCCGTCGTCGTGGTCGGCAATACCGGCGACCCGGCCACCCCGTACGCCTGGGCGCCCGCGCTGACCAAGGAGCTCGGCGGCGCCGCCACGCTGGTCACCCTCCGGGGCCAGGGGCACGGCGCCTACGACACCGGCAACGCGTGCGTGCGCGCCGCCGTCGACGGCTACCTGCTGGACGGGAAGGTCCCCGCCAACGGCACCACCTGCACCTGACGGTCAGGCCGTGGTCTCGGGGACGACCTGGTCGACCTGCATGGGGTCCCGGAGCGCGTTGCCGACGGTGCAGTACTTGTCGTGCACCCGTCCGGCGACCGCGGCCAGCACGCCGGCGGCCTCGTCGTCCCCCTCCGGGAGCTCCACGTCGTAGGTGAGCGTGATGGTGCCCAGCCTGCTGGTGGCGATCTTGTCGGCCGCCACCGTCGCGGCGAGCCGGACCATCCGGTGCCCGCGCTGCGCGGTCAGCGGCTCGACGGTCACCAGCTCGCAGCCGCCGAGCGCGGCCAGGAGCAGCTCGACCGGCGTGAACACGCCGTCGGTGGCGGAATCGCCGATCGCCACGCGCGCGCCGCGGTCGTTGGTGGCCTCGAAGCCGTCGCCGGTGCGCTCCACCCTCACCTCTGGCATGACATCCCCTTGATCGTCGTGGAACTTGCACCATCGAAACACGGGGACCCCGCGCGTACTTCCTCAGGGTCCGCCGTCCGCTTCCTCAGGGTCCGCCACCGGTGTCCTCAGGGTCCGCCACCGCGCCGGGGCCGGTCTCCAGGCGCACCCGCTCCTCCTCGACGATCCGGCGAGCCAGCGACTGCTCGGCGACGTCCACCGCCTCCGGCGCCGCCTCGGCCAGGTCGCTGCGCCGCGCGTAGTCGTCGAACAGCCGCGCCTTGACGCCGAGGATCTCCAGCATCCGCCGGTCGACGCCCGCCGGGGTGAGGAGCCGGTGCACCTGGACGCGGCGGACCTGGCCCATCCGGTGCGTCCGGCCCACCGCCTGCGCCTCCAGGGCCGGCTTGACCTGCGGCTCGCAGAGGATCACCACGGACGCGGCCTGGAGGTTGAGGCCGCTGGCGCCCGCCTGGATCTGCGCGAGCAGCACCGCGTGCCCCGGCGCGGCGGTGAACGCGTCGACCAGCGCCTGCCGCCGGGCGGCCGGCACCGCGCCGGTGACCGGCCCGTGCGCGTCCGGGCCGAGGACGCCGTGCACGGCGGCGAGCACGTCGCGGAAGTAGGAGAACACCACCACCTTCAGCCCGTTCTCGGCGGCCTCGCCGGCCAGCTCCGCCACCCGCCGCAGCTTGGCCGACCCGGCCGGTACGGCGTAGGCGGCACGGCGCATGGCCATGAAGTTCCCCTCGGCCACCGCCCGCCGGTAGGCCGCCTCGTCGGACGGGCTGAACTCCTCCCACTCGTCCACGTGCACGACCTCGGGCAGCTCAGCGAGCACGTCCCGCTGGTTGCGGCGCAGGTAGACGCGGGCGATGGCGGACCGGAACGCCCGGGGCCCCACGGCCGCCTCGTCCGGCCCGATCTCGGTCAGCAGCTCCGGCCGCAGGTACCCGACGAGGACGCGGAACTCGGCCACCCGGTTCTCCATCGGGGTACCGGTGAGGAGCAGCACCCGCGCGGTCCGCCCGCACCAGGCCGCGACGGTTCTGGACCTGCGCGCCTCGGGGTTCTTGGCGTAGTGCGCCTCGTCCACGACGAACATCGCGACCGGCACGCCGGACGGGACGTCCAGCGCGTACAGGCTGTCCAGGGTCGTGACCGCGATGCCCCCCGAGCCGATCCACGCGGCGAGCGCCGCCGCCCGCCCGGGGCCGTGCACCGGGTGCGCGGCGAGCGTGCAGCGCGCCTCGATCTCGCGCAGCCAGTTGACCAGGACGCTGGCCGGGCAGGCCACCAGGAAGTGCGTCCCGCCCCCGGCCCGCAGGTGCGCGATCGCCGCGATGGCCTGCACGGTCTTGCCCAGGCCCATCTCGTCGCCGAGGATCACCCGTTCCTGGGCGAGCGCGAAGCGGGCGCCGAACGCCTGGTAGCCGCGCAGCGAGACGGTGCGGTGGGCGTCGTCGAGCGGCTGCGCCTTCACCCGCTCGGCGACGCCGGCGGGCAGGAACCCCTCGGCCGCCTCGCGCTCGGGTTCGAGCGCGGCCAGCTCGGCGAGCAGCGTGTGGTAGTCGGCGGCGCGGACCCCGAAGTCGAGCCACGCCTCGGCGCCGGACGCCGCCGGGCGCAGCAGGTCCACCGACGCCTGAGGGAGCAGCAGCGCGGTGCCGCGGGCGTCCTCCGCGGCGAGCAGCGCGGCGATCTCGCCGAGCGCCTCGCGGGCCCGGCCGCGCCGCCGCCGTCCCGCGAACGACCGCCGCCACCAGGACAGTGCCGGACGCGCGTCCGCGACCGGCGGGCCGAGCCGCCCGCCGAGCTCCCTCGCGGCGGCCTCCGCGCGGGACAGCTCGGGCCCGGCGTTCACCAGCCGGTGCAGCGCGACGACCAGCGCGGTGGTGGCGGGATCACGCGCGTCGACATCGAGCCGGATGCTCGCGGACCGTTCCGCCGCGTCGGCGATCCGCCGCGCGGCGGCGTGCAGCTGCGCGGCGGTCTGCGGACCCACGCCGGGCAGTAGCTGGAGTCTGTACGGGGTGGTGTCCAGGACGTGGAGCACCGTGCCGATCCCGGCGTCTTCGAGCGGGCCGAGCCGCAGCCGCCCGCCGCTGACGTCCCTGAGCCGCGCCACCGGCACCTCGACGAGCGCGTCCTTGACCGCCTGCGCGCGCAGCGGGGCGAGCGCGCCGAGCACCTCGTCCAGCGCGCGGCGGTGGTCGTCCAGCAAGGTGGCGGCGGAGTCCAGGAGGGCGCGCGCCTCCCGCACCAGGCCCTTGGGCCCGAGACCCGTGCGATCGCGCACGGATTCCCGCGTCGTCATGCCGCCTCCCCGTCCGCGCACATGATGCCATTGCGGTATCCGCCCGGATCACCGGGAATGGGGTAATCGAGCCAGAGCCATGACCAGCCAAGAGGTACAGGGCCAGTTCACGCGTGTGCGTGGCGTCGTATCGGCCTGGAACATCCACCGGCAGGGGAACCGCTCGCAGAGGCTGGCGCAGTACGGTGAGGCGCTCGCGGTGCGCGCCGCTCAGGTGCGCGCCGCTCAGGTGCGCGCCGCTCAGGTCCGCGCCGCTCAGGCCCGCGCTGGTCGGGCCCCGGCTCCTGAGTCGGCGCCGCCCGGCGCGGGGGCTTGCGGTGCGGCGGCCAGCAGGGCGGTGACCAGGGTGTGCAGGGAGCGGGCGACGCGCGCCTCGCCGCCCTGCTCCAACAGGCGCCGGACGGCGTTGCCCTGCACGCTGCCGATGAGGATGTGGGCCAGCAGGTCGGCGTCCAGGTCGGGGCGCGCTTCGGCGATCAGCGCGCGGATGTGGTCGTGCCAGCGCGCGTGGAGGGGGTGCGGTTTGTCGTCCTTGTGCGCGGTGGTGGCGGCGTGGCCGAGCGCGGCCAAGAGGCCCTTGTTGCGGGCGACCAGGTCGACGAGACCGTCGAGGAAGGCCAGGAGGCGTTCGCTCGGCGGGGCGCCGGGGCCCAGGGGCGGGGGTCCTGCCGCGACGGCCTCGCCAAGGGTGAGCGCCCGTTCCTCCATCAGCGCCCGCATGAGGCCCATGCGGCTGCCGAAGCGGTGGAACAGGGTGCCCTTGCCGACGCCGGCGGCGGCGGCGATCCGCTCCATAGAGATCTCCTCGGGGCCGTGCCGGGTCAGGAGCTCCTCGGTCGCCCGCAGGATCGCCTGGCGGTTGCGTACCGCGTCGGCGCGTTCGCGTCGGCCCTCGGCCATCGGGTGCCCTTCTCTCGTTCCGCGTCGACAACTTGACCGTCGGTCCAGTACAGTTCCGGCTAACTGGACTATCGGTCAAGTTTATCCATGTCGCCTTTGTGGAGGACATCATCATGCGACGGATCCGCTACCACGAATACGGGGACCCCGAGGTCCTGAAGATCGAAGAGGCGGACGTCCCCGAACCGGGCCCCGGCCAGGTGCTCGTCCGCGTCGAGGCGATCGGCGCGCACTTCGTCGACACCAAGTCGCGGCAGGGCCCGACCAGCGGCGCGCTCTTCCAGCGCCCGCTGCCCGGCAAGCCCGGCGGCGACGTCGTCGGCACCGTCGAGGCCGTCGGCGACGGCGCCGACCCCGCCCTGATCGGAGCACGCGTCGCAGCACTGGTGGGCGAAGACGCGTACGCCGACTACGTCACCGCCGACACCTCCTGGCTCGTCCTCGTCCCCGACGGCCTCGACACCGCCACCGCCACCGTGCTGCCCATGGCCGCCCCCGTCGCCCTGGGCGCGCTGCGCATCGCCCGGACCGCGCCCGGCGAGACCGTCCTCGTCCACTCCGCCGCCGGCGGCATCGGCCACCTGGCCGTACAGCTGGCCAAACTCCTCGGCGCCGGGACGGTCATCGCCACCGCCAGCGCACCGGACAAACTCGCCTTCACCCGCGAGCACGGCGCCGACGCCGCCGTCGACCACACCCGCGGCGACTGGCCCGACCGGGTCCGCGACGCCGCCCCGCACGGTGTGGACGTCGTCCTGGACGCCGTCGGCGGCGACGTCCTGCGCCACAGTGTCGACCTGCTGGCCCCCCTCGGCCGCGCCGTGACCTACGGCGCCGCGAGCGGCGACCTCACCGGCGTCCCCCTCACCAGCGTCTTCGGACTGCGGACGCTGACCGGGTTCACCATCATGGGCTGGCGGAAGTCCGCCCCAGAGCAGGCCCGCCGGGACGTCGCCGAGGCCACCGAGCACGCGGTGGCCGGACGGCTGTGCACCGCCGTCCACGCCCGCCTCCCCCTCACCGAGGCGGCCACGGCGCACCGTCTGCTGGAAGAGCGCACCAACCTCGGCCGCGTGCTCCTCCTGCCCTGACCCGAACCGCTATCAGGGGACCGTGCCGGTCTCGCAGAAGAACCCGCCGGTCGACCCTTCCGCGCCGAGCGTCGCCAGGCACACCACGACCGCGGCGCCGCACGCGGGGGTGAAGTGCCCACCGGAGCCGTAGATGTCGGTGTCGACGTAGCCAGGGTCGGCGGCGTTGACGAGGATCCCGTCCTTGCGCAGCTCGTTTGCAGGGTCACCGCGGCCTCGCCCTGCGGACCGCCGGACCTTGGGACTCGCCCCGCCATCCCGGCGAGTGCTGCTGTCGCTGGGATGGCGGGGCGCGTCGGGCGCCGGTCTGCGGTCAAGGCGTCGGAGCTGCCCCGGTAGCCTGATCGTCGTCGGCGGGTGGGGAAGCCCAGCCGGCACGGACGCCCCGTCCTCTCCGCTTCGGCGGGAGGGCGGGGCGTCTTCGTCATATCTGGAGGTGCTACCTCTCTGATGCCTGGAGGTCCTCCCGTCTCCGTCCCCGGGGTCAGACCGTCGCTTCCTCCTCGCGCCAGCCGTGCGTGATCAGCGGGGTGCCGGTGAGGTAGGCGCGGATGCCGGCGGCGGGGTAGGGGATCGTGGTGGAGGGCAGGATCCGCGGGTCGCACCATTGGAGCTTGCCGCATTTGTGGGGTTCGGCGTTGTGGGGTTCGCCGTCCCATCGGGTGGTGGTGAAGAACATGCCGATGCGGGCGAGGCCGGGTCGTTGGTGGTGATGGACGACTGTGGCGAGGGTCAGGTCGGCGGGGTCGATGTGGACGCCGACCTCCTCGCGGGCTTCGCGGGCTGCGCCGTGGGTGACCGGTTCGCCTTCGTCCAGGTGTCCGGAGGGGAGGTGGAGCATTCCGTCGCAGTACCCGGTGCCCTGCCGTTCCAGGAGCAGGATCTCCTCGTCGCGCTCCAGGATGACGTGGACGTCGATGATGGACCGGTAGCGCTCGACGGTCATGCTTCCCCTCGCGGGTGTGTGGTGGTCAGGTCGGGGCCGAGGGTAGCGCGCGGACTGCGGTGACGATGCGTGATGCGAGTGAGTCGATATCACTGGTGGTGGAGTCGAGTTCGAGGACGCTGATCCCCTGTGAGGCGAACGCCGCGGCCACGGCCCGGTAGCGGACGATCTCCTTGGCCGAGTTGCCGGGGTCATCTTCGAAGCGGCCGTGGGAGCCGCGGACGGACAGGCGGCGAAGGAGCTCGGCCTGCCCGCAGGTCAGGAACACGGCCAGGTCCGGGCTGTCGGCATGGCGGTTCAACTGCGTCACGAACTGCTGGTCCACGCCGTCGAGCGCCTGGAAGACCAGCGATGAGGCGATGTACCGGTCGCAGATCACCGTGGTGCCGGCGGCCAGGGCGGGGCGGATGTGGGTGTCGAGGTGGTGGTACCGGTCGGCGGCGACCAGGCACGCCAGTGCGTGGCCGTGGAACTGGTGGGTGCCGGCACGGGCCAGCGCGCCGATCGGGCCTGGTGAGGGTTGGGTGGTGAGGTCGGCCGGGACGCCCGCTCTGTCGAGCAGGGCGGCGGCTCGGCGGGCCAGGGTGGTCTTGCCCGCGCCGCCGGGTCCGTCCAGGGTGACCAGCAGTCCGCGGGTCACGCCGCCTCCTGGGAACGGGCGTGCTGCTGGTGGGTCAGCTCGACCAGCGCGGCTCGGATCTCGGCGACGGTGGGTTCTCCGAACTGGAGGCCCACGGAGAAGTTGAACTCGTCGCGTGCGCGCATGGCTTCGTCGACGCCGGCGGTGGTGAGGTCGACGGCCGTGTAGTCCATGAGCTGGGCGGGGGTGTATCGGCCGGTGGCGATGAGCCGGTCCCATTCGGGGGTGCCCGGGTAGGGGCGGAATTCGAACACGCTGGCGCGGAACCGGCCTGGCGCCGGTTCGGTGAGGTCCCAGAGTTCGCGCACCAGCGCGACGGTCTCGGCGAGCTCGGCGCGCGTCTCGGTGGGCAGCCCGAGAATGAAGTAGCCCTTCACCGCTATGCCGTGCGCGGTGAGGCGTCGCACCACGCTGCGGATCATGGCGGGCGTGATGCGCTTGTCGATGTGGGCCAGCATCCGCTCGGAGCCCGATTCGATCCCGAGCGCGACCTCGCGCAGCCCGTTGCCCGCTAGGACGTCCAGGGCCTGGTCGGTGAGGCGGTCCAGGACGTTGATACGGCCGGTGGCGTCCCAGTGCGCCCAGTCCCCGATGCCGGCTGCGGTGAACGCGCTCATCATCTGGAAGATGATGCGGCGGGCGCCCAGGAAGAGATCGTCGACGAACCGGAACGCGGTCACCCCTTGCTCGGCGCGGAGCTGGGACATGGTTGCAGTTGGATGAACTGTGAGGTGTTGGGTGATCGCTGATGTATCGGCGGTCGTGCCCGCCCTGGACGGCGTGAGGGGAGGGCGGTCGGCCGGATCCGGACGGTGACAAACGGGAGTTCTTGGCACAGAGTCGAGCGGGAGGCCGAGCACCGGATCGCGTTCCGGCGCCGACGGGGAGGGCATGCGCATGGACGTCAGCAGTGCGGATCAGTGGAGCTACAGCGGTGACCTGATTGGCAGCGGATACCGCCAGCACGAGTACCTGTGGGCGGTCACGCTGCGCGGTGAGGATCCCAGCGACAAGACCTGGCCCGGCGTGGTGCTGAAGTGGACCAAGGGCAAGACCATGCTGGGGGAGTGGCCCTACACCCGCCGCGCGGTCGTGGTGGGCACCTTCGTCATGACCGACCCCGAAGGCAGGGTGACCGAGGGCTCCTTCCCCGAGGCCTCGGGGAAAGGTGAGGGCGGGGCGCGTTCCTGGAGCACGACCTCGGGGCTGTGCCGCTATGGCGAATGGACCCTGTCGGTATCGCTGACGCTGAAGTCAGCGGCCTACGATACCTCCACTTCCGGGACCATCGACATCCAGGTCCAGCGCGAGTTCAAGGTCACCTACTGATCGCACACGCGTTCCTGTCCGACCCGCCCCGCCCGGCCTCTGGCCACCACGCCCAGGGCGACGTTCTGCCAGGTCACCGGAGGCGGCCAGCTGCTGCCCCATCCGCCACTGAGATCCAGGCCAGGGACCGCCGGGGCACCTGACGAGTCTCCGCGCCTACGTCCAACTCGGCCATCGGGTCTCCTCTATGGTCACCGCCCCGTCGCACGCTGACACCTCGGCCGGGGCCTCGGCCGAGCAGCTACTACTCCAGCAAGCAGGAGCCCCTCGCGGACTCCAAGACAATGACACAGAGTGATGAGCTACGGCCAGAATGCCTCCCCACCAACTGGCCGCCAGCGGGGAATCACAACTGGCAGCAAACACGCCTCCTCATTGCACGTGAAGGGTGGGGCGTCGGTGTCACCTACGGGGTCAGGCGGGGGCGTCTCCTGCCATGCGGCACCGGGCGAGCCGCTCCCGGGACCTGCGGCTCGGCGGTCACGCGGGTGGTCGGCCCCGCCGCAGTCACCTCCACCACGATCCGCAGGCCGCCGTCCGCAGGTTGGGCAACTCGGTCTCGTCGCCGACGCCGAACAGCCCCGACGCGCGCATCAGCGGCAGCAGCCGCTCGGCCACATCCCGAATTCGCTTGCCACCTTCACGCAGCATCACGCGGGGCACATCGAGGGCACATCGACCCGTGAACGTGCGTGATCCCGCGTGATGGTGCGTGAGGCATTTTTGCTGGTCAGAGCGCGGATCGTGATCTGCGCCCAGGCCGCGAAATCGCGGACATCAGATGTCGTAGTAGAGCTCGAACTCGTGGGGGTGCGGGCGGAGGCGGATCGGGTCGATCTCGAACTCGCGCTTCATCGCGATCCACGTCTCGATCAGGTCGGGCGTGAAGACGCCGCCCTCGAGGAGGTAGTCGTGGTCGGCCTCCAGGGCGGCCAGGACGTCCTCCAGGGAGCCGGGCACCTGCGGGATGGCGCGGGCCTCCTCGGGCGGCAGCTCGTAGAGGTCCTTGTCGACCGGCTCGGCGGGCTCGATCTTGTTCTTGATGCCGTCCAGGCCGGCCATCAGCATCGCGGAGAAGGCCAGGTAGGGGTTGCAGGACGGGTCCGGGACGCGGAACTCGACCCGCTTGGCCTTCGGATTGGAGCCGGTGATCGGGATGCGGATGCAGGCCGACCGGTTGCGCTGGGAGTAGACCAGGTTGACCGGCGCCTCGTATCCCGGGACCAGGCGGTGGTAGGAGTTCACCGTCGGGTTGGTGAAGGCCAGCAGGGACGGCGCGTGCCGGAGCAGGCCGCCGATGTAGTAGCGGGCGTCGTCGGACAGGCCGGCGTAGCCGACCTCGTCGTAGAACAGCGGCGAGCCGTCCTTCCACAGGGACTGGTGCACGTGCATGCCCGAGCCGTTGTCACCGAAGATCGGCTTGGGCATGAACGTCACGGTCTTGCCGTTGGCGCGCGCCACGTTCTTGACGATGTACTTGTAGAGCTGGAGCTGGTCGGCCGTCTTCAGCAGCGTGTCGAAGCGGAAGTCGATCTCGGCCTGGCCGGCGGTGCCGACCTCGTGGTGCTGCATCTCGACGTGGATGCCCGACTCCAGGAGCTGGGACACCATCTCCGAGCGCAGGTCGGTGTAGTGGTCCATCGGGGGGACGGGGAAGTAGCCGCCCTTGTAGGGGGGCTTGGCGCCGAGGTTGCCGCCCTCCTCCTCGCGCCCGGTGTTCCACGCGCCCTCGATCGAGTCGAGGTAGTAGTAGCCGGCGTTCTGCCTGGTCTCGAAGCGCACGTCGTCGAAGATGTAGAACTCGGCCTCGGGCCCCACGTAGACGGTGTCGGCGATGCCGGTGCCGCGCAGGTAGTCCTGGGCCTTCTTGGCCACGTTGCGGGGATCGCGGCTGTAGGGCTCGCCCGTCAGCGGGTCGTGCACGAAGAAGTTCATGTTGAGCGTCTTGTGCTGCCGGAACGGGTCGAGCACGGCCGTCGACGGGTCGGGCAGCAGGAGCATGTCCGATTCGTGGATCTCCTGGAACCCGCGGACCGACGAACCGTCGAACATCAGCCCCTCGGTGAAGACGCTCTCGCCGAAGCTCTCGACGGGGAACGTGAAGTGCTGCATCTTCCCGGGCAGGTCCACGAACCGGCAGTCGACGAATCGCACACCTTCGTTCCTGATGTAGCTCAGGACCTCTTCGGCGCTGCTGAACATCCAGCCTCCTTCGGGCGCATTTAGCAAAAAACGCTACGGGGCGGCCATTTCCCGGCCATGTCCCATGTGTTTCGCCTGTGTTACGCATCACTATCGGCGACGCACAGTGGACTGGGACCGGGGGTGAGGCGTGCTCCCGTGCCACCTCCCCTTCTGCCCCGGTATGCCGAGTCGGAACCCCTGAGGCGAGGAGATAGCGTAGAGGGCATGAGCGGTGGCGGAGAGCGGCAGGCCGGCGGTACGCGGTGGACTCAGACGTGGCTGAGCGGGGCCCGCTCCGCCTCGGGAGTCGATCTCGGCAAGCCGGGCGGCCGTCTCGGCCTTCCCGACGCGGGCAGCGGCGCGGTGGCCGGATACGGCCGCCGCCTGGTCGCGCTGTTCCTCGACTGGGGGCTGTCGATGCTGGTGGCCAGCCTGCTGGCGCGCTCCTTCGACTGGTCGGCACCGCAGCGCAGCATGTGGACGCTGATCATCTTCGGGATCCAGGCGTGGCTGCTGATCGGGCTTCTCGGCACCACCATCGGCAAACGGCTGAGCGGCATCCGGGTGGCCCGGCTGGACGGCCGCCCGGTCGGGCTCGGCTGGAGCCTGGCCCGGACGCTCCTGCTGCTCGTGATCGTCCCCGCGCTGATCTGGGACCGCGACTACCGGGGCATGCACGACCGGGCCGCCAACACGGTCGTGGTGAGCATCTAGCCGGACCGGCCGCGCCGGAAACGCGAGAGCGCCCCCGAGGGGGCGCTCTTCGTGCTTTCGTGCCGGGCCGTTCGTGTCGCTCGGCCGGACGGGGTCAGCGCGTCTTGGGCTTGGGGCCCTTGGGCATCCGGGCGCCCTTGGGCATCGGGCCCTTGGGCATCTGCATCGACCGGGGGAGCGCCTGGAGCCGGTCGTTCAGCTCGGAGACCTGCCCCTTGGAGAGGTTGCGCGGCAGCTTCATCAGGTGCCGCTGAAGCTTGCCGACCGGGACCTGGCCCTCGTCCTCGCCGACCTGCACGTCGTAGATCGGGACCTGCTGGGCGGCGCGGGAGATGCGCTTCTTCTCGGCGCCGAGCAGCGGGCCGACGCGGTTGCGCGGACCCTCCGAGACCAGCACCACCCCGGCGCGGCCCACGGCGCGGTGCACCATGTCGAGGTTGCGGTTGCCGCTCACGGCCTCGGTGACCGTCCAGCCGCCGCGCATGTTCTTCAGGATGGCCGCGGCGGCGCCGGGCTGGCCGGCGATCGCCTTGTACTGCGCGCGCTGCGCCAGCTGACCGAATATGATCATGCCTACCGCGGCGGCGGCCAGCACGCCCAGCGGGATGAAGAACCACGGCTGGCCGATGAGGAACCCGATGAGGACGACGACGACCAGGGTGCCGAGCGCCGAGGCGAAGACGATCGGTAGGGCCTTCGGGTCGGCCTGGCGGAGCACCTGGGCGACCATGCGGATCTGCTTGAGGCGGCCCGGACGCTCCTGGGCACCGTCCGTGGGCTTTTTCGACATGCCCTCAAGGATAGTCGTGCCGCACCCCTCGAACGGTCACCCCTGCCGGGCCTCGATCGCCTGCCGGTAGAGCCGGCCCGCGCGGTAGCTGGAACGCACCAGCGGACCGGACATGACGCCGGTGAACCCGATCTCCTCGGCCTCGGCCGACAGCTCGACGAACTCCTCGGGCTTGACCCACCGCTCCACCGGGTGGTGCCGCGGGCTCGGCCGCAGGTACTGGGTGATGGTGATCAGCTCGCAGCCGGCCCCGTGCAGGTCGCGCAGCGCCTGGGAGACCTCCTCGCGGGTCTCGCCCATGCCGAGGATCAGGTTGGACTTGGTCACCAGGCCGTCCTCGCGGGCCCGGGTGATGACCTCCAGCGACCGCTCGTACCGGAACCCGGGGCGGATCCGCTTGAAGATCCGCGGCACCGTCTCCACGTTGTGCGCCAGCACCTCGGGACGCGACCCGAACACCTCGGCGAGCTGCGCGGGCACCGCGTTGAAGTCGGGGATCAGCAGCTCGACGCCGCAGCCGGGCACCGCCGCGTGGATCTGCCGGACGGTCTCGGCGTACAGCCACGCGCCGCCGTCCTCGAGGTCGTCGCGCGCGACGCCGGTGATCGTGGCGTACTTCAGCCCCATCGTGGTGACCGACTCGGCCACCCGGCGCGGCTCGTCGCGGTCGAGCGCCGCGGGCTTGCCGGTGTCGATCTGGCAGAAGTCGCAGCGCCGGGTGCACTGGTCGCCGCCGATGAGGAAGGTCGCCTCGCGGTCCTCCCAACATTCGTAGATGTTGGGACAGCCGGCCTCCTGGCACACCGTGTGCAGGCCCTCGGTCTTGACCAGCTGGACGAGCTCGCGGTACTGCGGGCCCATCTTCAGCCGGGTCTTGATCCATTCGGGCTTGCGCTCGATCGGGGTCTGGCTGTTGCGGGCCTCAACGCGCAGGAGCTTGCGCCCCTCAGGTGTCACCGTAGTCACGAGTCCAGGGTACGTCCCGATCATCGGTGTCGGAACCGCGCCCAGGACGGCCCGGGACGGCCGGGTACGGCCGGGCACGGCCGGGGACGGAACGGCGTCCGGCGTGCCGTTTCCCGCATTTCCACCTTCTGACGCAGGAGATCTCTTAAGGTGACTCCCTGTCGTCGCGCATCACCCGTTTTTTTGTGCAGGAGGACCACCGTGGGTCTGGCAATGTCGTACCTCAGGGTGCCGTCCGTGCTGGAGGGGGAGGCGGATCCGGGCCGGATCGCCCGCCGGGTCTTCGGCGACGGCGGCTGGCGGCGGCGGCCCGCCGGCGAGGTCCTGGACCTCGGCGGCGCGTGGCAGCCGCTGCACTTCCTGATCACCGGCGACCCGTGGGACGGGCGGCAGCCCGAGGCCGACGTGGTCTGCGGCGGGCGGCTGCTCACCGAGGACGGCGCCGACGAGCTCGGCATGGACGTGATCTACCTGGCGCCCGACCGGGTCAAGCCCGCGGCCGACCATCTGGCCGGCACCCCGTTCGGGGGGATCGCCGGGAGGTTCGACCCGGCGGCGATGGACGCCGCCGGAGTCGAGGGCGTCGGCGGCCTCGGCGGCGGGGCGCTCGACCGGGTCCTGGCGCCCGCCTACGCGGCCCTGACGAGGCTGTTCGCCGACGCCGCCACCGAGGGGCAGGCCATCTACAAGGTGATGGCCGAGGTGCGCTGAGCGTCCCCTGGCGCCCCGTACAGTCCCGTGCGGCCCCGACGTCCCGTGCAGCCCGTACGCCCCGAACAGTCCTGTACGGGGCGTACGCCCGGAATGTTCCGCGTCGCGGCCGTCCGGTCAGACGCCGAGCTGCGCGATGGTGCGGTGGAACATCTCGCGTCCGCCCAGCACCGTGGCCAGACCCTGCTCGACCAGGGGCGTGACCTCGGCGACGGTGACCGGACGGCCCAGCTCGGCGGACAGGCTGGTCGAGCCGACGTCCGGGATCCCGCAGGGCACGATCCGGTCGAACCATCCCAGGTCGCAGTCGCAGTTGAGCTGGAAGCCGTGCATCGTCACGCCGCGCGAGACCCGGATCCCGATCGAGCCGATCTTGCGGTCGGGGGACCCGGCCACCCAGAGGCCGCTGTGCCCCTCGACCAGGGTGGTCTCCAGCCCGAACCCGGCGCAGACCTCCATCATCATGCGCTCCAGCAGCCGGACGTAGGCGACCACGTCCACCGGGTCCGGCAGCCGCACGATGGGGTAGCCGGTCAGCTGCCCGGGACCGTGCCAGGTGATCTTCCCGCCGCGGTCCACGTCGATCACCGGCGCGCCCGGGTCGCCGAACGGCCGGTCCTGGGCCCCGGTGCGCTTGCCCGCGCTGTAGACCGCCTCGTGCTCCATCAGCAGCACGGTGTCGGGGATCTCGTCGTCCGCCCGGCGCGCGTGGGTGCGCCGCTGGAGCTCCCAGCCGGCCTCGTAGGGCACGGCCGCGGCGCCGAAGCCGGCGTGCACGACGACGAGTTGCTCGATGCTCTGGCCGGGGGGGCGCTCGGTGGTCGCGTCGGCTTCGCGTACGTCCAGTTCGCTCACGCCGCCAGCCTATGCCTCACAGCGCGGCGAGCAGCCTGGGGTCGATCCGGTTCTCCTTGGCGGTGCCGGGGCCGTCCGGCTCGACCCGGTAGGCGCCGGCCTCCCTGCGGTAGGCGACGGCCTGCACGAACTCGGTGCCCACGTAGTGCAGGGCGGCCGACTCGTCGGCGGCATACCCGCCGGGCAGCGCGCCCTCGCCGACCAGCCGCTGGAGCAGCGGGCGGCGCTGCGGGTCGCTGTCGTAGTGCACCCCGCACGAGTACGGCAGGAAGCCGAGGCCGTCGCCCAGCGGGCGCAGCTCCGGGCCGTAGGAGTCGGTGGTGCCGCCCACGTGCCAGCACAGCGCGCCGGCGCTCTGCCCCGACAGCACCACGCCCTCCTGCCACGCCTCGCGCAGGATCACGTCGAGGCCGTGCAGCCGCCACAGCGCGAGCAGGTTGGCGACGCTGCCGCCGGCCACATAGATCAGGTCCTGGGAGAGCAGGTGCGCCCGCATGTCGGCGTGGTTCGGCATCGGGAACAGCGCGAGGTGGCTGACCTCGGCGTCGAGCTGCGAGAACACCGAGTAGCCGCGGGCGATGTGCTCGGTGCCGTCGCCCACCGCCGTGGTCAGGAAGCAGATCCGGGGCCGGTCCTGGCCGGTCAGGTCGAGCGCGTACCGGACCAGGGGGCTCGGCGAGAAGCCATACCGGTCGTCCGGAAGGAAGGCCCCCCCGCCGATGGCGAGGATGTGCGGCTGTCCGTCGGTGCTCACTTCGTCCTCCTCCTGCGCGGTTCCCGGCTTTGGTCCGATGTCGCAACGTCACCGTACGGGCACCGTTCGCGGACGGGCGCCGTTTTGGTGATTCTTGGCTCAGCCCTGCCGCGGCGTGCCGAGCTCGGCCGCCAGCGCTGCGCCGAGCGTGGGGTGGGCGAAGGTGAATCCGGCCTCGACCAGCCGCCGC
This sequence comes from Actinomadura xylanilytica, assembly GCF_030283145.1. GTDB lineage: Bacteria > Actinomycetota > Actinomycetes > Streptosporangiales > Streptosporangiaceae > Spirillospora > Spirillospora xylanilytica. The sequence goes on along the minus strand of NZ_JASNWE010000001.1, from coordinate 744,778 downwards.
GGGACGATCCGCTGGCTGACCAGCGCGCCCTCATCGGCGAAGCCGCCCAGGGCGGCCCGGAGCGCGAAGCCCGGGACGGCGAGCGCGGCGGGACGGTGCACGGCCCGTCCGATCGCGCGGGTGAAGTCCCGGTTGGTCACCGGCTCGGGAGCGGTCAGGTTCACCGGGCCCGCGACATCGTGCGCGATGAGGTGGCGCAGCGCGGCGACATGGTCGGCGAGGGAGATCCAGCTCATCCACTGCCGCCCGTCGCCGAGCCTGCCGCCGAGGCCCAGCCGGAACAGCGGCAGTACCTTGCCGAGCATCCCGCCGCCCGCGGCGAGCACGATGCCCGTGCGCGGGTGGACGACCCGGACGCCCGCCTCGGCCGCGGGCGCGGCGGCGGCCTCCCAGTCGCGGGTCAGCCCGGCGAGGAAGCCGCCGCCCATCGGGGCGCCCTCGTCGGTCTCCCGGTCGCCGGTGTCGCCGTAGAACCCGACCGCCGACCCCGACACCAGCACGCCGGGCGGGCGGCCGGCCGCGGCGATCGCCGCGGCCAGGGTCCGGGTGCCCCGCACCCGGCTGTCGCGGATGCGCCGCTTGTACTCGGGCGTCCACCGCTTGTCGCCGATGCCCGCCCCGGCGAGGTGCACCACCGCGTCGGCGCCGTCGAGGGCGGCGGGGTCGACGTCGCCGGACGGGTCCCAGCGCGCCTCGTCCGGCCCGGCGGGGTCGCGCCGGACCAGCCGCACGACCTCGTGCCCGTCCGCGCGCAGGGCGCGGACCAGAGCCGTTCCGATGAGCCCGGACGAGCCGGTGAGCGTCACCTTCATGGGTTCACCTTACGGTTCGATAGCCTCACGATCATGGTAAAGATCCCGAGTGCGGCGGTCGCCGCCGCAGGGCTCGTCGGCGGCTACGCCACGGCCCGCTTCACCCGCCGCCGCGAGCTCGGCGGCGCGGTCCTGGCCGCGGCCGGGGCCTACTGCGCCCGGGAATGGGCGCGCACCTCCGGCCCCAAGGGCGCGGCGGGCCTGCTGGCCGTCTACGTCGGCGGTTTCGGCGGCTCGCATCCGCTGGCCAAGAAGATCGGCCCCTGGCCGGCGGTGCTCGGAGTGTCCGCGCTGTCGGCCGGCGCCGCCTACGCGGTGTCCGACCGGAAGGCCGCCTGACCGCGGAGAGAGCCTGATCCGGCGCTGCCGCCGTTGCGTCCCCGGGTGCGGCCGGGCCGGTGCCTGCGCCGGCCGGCGCCCGGGGCGCTCACATCGTGTTGACGATGAGCCCGATGTGGGTGAAGTAGTTGAGCGCGCCGAAGATCAGGAAGAGCAGCCCGGCCAGCGCCCAGCAGAACCCGACCACCCGCCCGAGCGGCCCGCGCGGGGCGCCGAGGGCGGCCGGGAACAGCACGGCGCCCACGCCGACCAGGGCGTAGAGCACCGAGATGAAGGTCGCCTCGATCATCGGATGGTCGGCCAGCAGGCCCGAGATGGGCTCCTGTTCGGGCGCGGCGAACAGCTCGTACCAGATGCCCGCGGCGGCGATGCCGAAGCAGGCCAGGCCCATCCCGACGATGAAGATCGACATCGGCCCGGCGATCCCGGCGACGTAGCCGGGACGGTCGGGGTGCTCCTCCAGGATCGTGCCGCGCCGCCACAGGAACAGCGCCGCGGCGAGCATCAGCACGCCGAACGCCAGCGAGGGCTCACCGAAGATGATGTTGTCGAACGGGAAGCCGCCCGCCGCCAGCGGCCAGGTCAGCGTCATGTGCAGGCCGGTCAGCGTGAGGATCAGGCCGAGCACGCCGAAGGCCAGCGCCCAGCCCTCCGGGTGCAGCACGGTGCCCCGTCCGGCCAGGCGGCGGCCGAGGCCGACCACCAGGAGCAGCCCGGCGCCCGCCGCGACCGCCATGATGGTGTTGTAGGTCGGCATCTCCGCCCAGTTGATCTTCAAAGGGCCGTCCGCCGCGGCCAGAAGGCGCGCCGTTTCCATGGGTCCTCCCCGAGCCGGTAGTGATCATGGCCTACCCGGCTGCGGGCGGCCGCGCGCCCGGAGCGGCCGATCATGGGGCCGGCGCGGCGGAGTCTTTGCCCGGCCGTGACGCGCGGAGGCC
>NZ_JASNWE010000001.1:0-742589 GCF_030283145.1 Actinomadura xylanilytica | reverse complement strand
ATGGGTCCTCCCCGAGCCGGTAGTGATCATGGCCTACCCGGCTGCGGGCGGCCGCGCGCCCGGAGCGGCCGATCATGGGGCCGGCGCGGCGGAGTCTTTGCCCGGCCGTGACGCGCGGAGGCCCCGCCGCCCCCGGATGCGGGGGCGGCGGGGCCTCGTGCGGCGGCCTCGGCGGTGCTACAGGCCGAGGTCGGCCTCGAAGTTGCCCTCCTCCAGACGGTGCTTGACCGTGCCGAGGAAGCGGGCGGCGTCGGCGCCGTCGACCAGCCGGTGGTCGTAGGTCAGCGCCAGGTAGACCATCGACCGGACCGCGATGACCTCGCCGAGCTGCGGGTCGTCGATCACGGCGGGGCGCTTGACGACCGCGCCCGTGCCGAGCATGCCGACCTGCGGCTGGTTGAGGATCGGGGTGTCGAACAGCGCGCCCCTGCTGCCGGTGTTGGTCAGCGTGAAGGTGCCGTTGGACAGCTCGTCCGGCCCGATCTTGTTGACCCGGGTCCGCTCGGCCAGGTCGGCGATCCGCTGGGCGAGGCCGCCCAGGTTCAGCTGGCCGGCGTTGTGGATGACCGGGACCATCAGGCCGCGCTCGGGGACGTCCACGGCGATGGAGAGGTTCTCCACGTCGTGGTAGGTGACCTCGCTCGTCTCGCTGTCGATGACCGCGTTGAGCTTGGGGTGGACCTTGAGCGCCTCGACCGTCGCCAGCGCGAAGAACGGCAGGTAGGACAACTTGACGCCCTCGCGGGCCTGGAAGTCGGCCTTGGCCTGCTCGCGCAGCCGCGCGATCCGGGTGATGTCCACCTCGACCACGGTGGTGAGCTGCGCCGAGACCTGGAGCGAGTCGACCATCCGGCGGGCGATCGTCTGCCGGATGCGGCTCATCTTCTCGGTCGTGCCGCGCAGCGCGACCTGGTCGGCCGGAGCGCCGGCCGGGGCCGGTGCGGCCGGGCGGGCGGCCTGCGCGACCGGTGCCGCCGGTGCGGCCGGCTGCGCGGGCGCCGCGGCGGCCTCGCGGGCCGCCTGCTGGGCGGCGCGGGCGGCCTCCAGCACGTCCTGCTTGCGGATCCGCCCGCCGACGCCGGTGCCCTTGACCGTGGACAGGTCGACGTCGTGCTCGGTGGCGAGCTTGCGCACCAGCGGCGTGACGTACGGCCCGTCGCCCGTCGGCGTCGCGGGGGCCGTCGGGGCCTGCGGCTCGGGCTGGACCTGCGTGGCGGGCACCCACGGCTGGGACGGGGCCTGCGCCGCCGGCTGCGGCTGCGCCGGGGGCGCGGCCGGCGCGGCGGGCGGCTGCTGCGGGGCGGCCGGCGGCGGCCACGCGGCGGGCGGCGGGGCCTGCTGCGCGGCGGGGGCCGCGGGAGCCGCCTGCTGCGGCTCGGGCTGCTGCCGCTCGTCGGCGGCCGGGGCGGCGGCGCCGGCCGGCGCGTCGCCCTCCTCACCGATGATCGCCAGTTCGGCACCGACCTCGACGGTCTCGTCCTCGGCGACGGTGATGCTGGTCAGGACGCCCGACGCGGGCGAAGGGATCTCGGTGTCGACCTTGTCGGTCGACACTTCGAGAAGCGGCTCGTCGGTCTCGACGCGCTCACCCTCCTTCTTCAGCCAGCGGGTGACGGTGCCCTCGGTGACGCTCTCGCCGAGCTGGGGCATAGTGACGGAGACCGGCATGGCTCTCAGCGACTCCTTCGAAATGAATATGTGCGGGCGTTCAGCCGTGCACGTGCAATGGTTTGCCGGCGAGGGCGAGGTGAGCCTCGCCGACCGCCTCGGACTGGGTCGGGTGGGGATGGATCAGCTGGGCGACCTCGCCGGGCAGGGCCTCCCAGTTGTAGATCAGCTGCCCCTCCGCGATGAGCTCGCCGACGCGGGCGCCGACCATGTGGATGCCGAGGACGGGACCGTCCACGGCCGCGATCACCTTCACCTCGCCCTGCGTGCCCAGGATCTTGCTCTTGGGGTTGCCGGCCAGGTCGTAGGTGACCTCCTTGAGCTCGTGCCCGCGCTCCCGGGCCGTCTCGGTGGTGATGCCCACCGAGGCGACCTCGGGGTCGGAGTAGGTGATGCGGGGCACCCCGTCGTAGTCGATCGGCGGCGGGTTGAGCCCGCCGAGCCGCTCGGCGACCAGGATGCCCTCGGCGAAACCGACGTGGGCCAGCTGCGGCGTCGGGATCAGGTCCCCGACCGCCGAGATCGTGGGGACGCCGGTACGGCACAGCTCGTCGACCTTGACGAAGCCGCGCTCGGTCTCGACGCCGGCGTCGGCGAGGCCGAGGCCGTCGGAGACCGGCCCGCGGCCGACCGCGACCAGCAGCAGCTCGGCGTCGATGGTCGCGCCGTCCTCCAGTGTGACCGCGACACCGCCCGGGGTGGTCTTGGCGCCCTGGAAGCGGGTGCCGAGCCGGAAGGCGATACCGCGCTTGCGGAACGCCCGCTCGAGCCGCTTGGAGCTGGACTCCTCCTCCAGCGGCAGCAGGTGCGGGAGGGCCTCGACGATGGTGACCTCGGCGCCGAACGAGCGCCAGACGCTGGCGAACTCGACGCCGATCACCCCGCCGCCGAGGACGATCACCGACCCGGGGACGTGGTCGAGCTCCAGCGCGTGGTCGCTGGAGATGATCCGCTCGCCGTCGATCTCCAGGCCGGGCAGCGACCGGGGGGCCGAGCCGGTGGCGAGCACGATGTGCCCGCCCTCCAGCGTGCGCTCGGCGCCGTCCGCCGCGGTGACCACGACGGTGGTGGGTCCGACCAGCCGGCCGGTGCCCTCGACCACCTCGATGCCCTTGGACTTGATCAGGCCGGCCAGGCCCTTGACGGTGGTGCTGACGACCTTGTCCTTGTAGGCGTTCACACCGGCGACGTCGATGCCCTCGAAGGCGGCCTTGACACCGAACCTGGCGGCCTCGCGGGTCTGGTCGGCGACCTCGGCCGCGTGCAGCAGAGCCTTGGTCGGGATGCAGCCGCGGTTGAGGCAGGTGCCGCCGAGGCGGTCCCGCTCGACGAGCGCCACCGACTTGCCGAGCTCGACCGCGCGCAACGCGCACGCGTAACCGCCGCTGCCACCACCTAGGACGACGATGTCGAAGGGGCCGCTGTTGGCCACTGGACGCTCCCTCTCCCGGTCTTCGCGCCGCGTGGGCGCCTTCTGCGGGGGCGGGGCGCTCCGTCGCGGGCCCCCGCCGCCACGAGAAACCTCTTCACTATCTTCTACCCGGCAACGCCGGGCGGCGGCTACAGAATCCCGGCGGCGAGATCCTCCGCCACCTGGACCAACGTACGGGTCGCCGCTCCAGTGCCGCCCTTCGGGGTGTATCCATAGGGCTCGCCCTTGTGGAAAGCCGGTCCGGCGATGTCGAGGTGGGCCCAGCGGACGCCGTCCGGCACGAACTCCTGGAGGAAGACGCCGGCGACCAGCATGCCGCCCCAGCGCTCACCGCTGATGTTGGCGATGTCGGCGACCGCGGAGTCGAGCCCCTTGCGCAGCTCCGCCGGCAGCGGCATGCCCCAGGACTGCTCCCCGGCGCGGCCGGCCGCCGCCACCACCTTCTCACGGACGTCGTCGTCGTTGGCCATGATCCCGGCGGTCCGGGTGCCGAGCGCGACCAGCTGGGCGCCGGTCAGCGTCGCCACGTCCACGATCAGGTCGGGGTCGTCCTCGCCGGCCCGCACCAGCCCGTCGGCGAGGACCAGGCGGCCCTCGGCGTCGGTGTTGAGGACCTCGACGGTCTTGCCGCCGTAGACCCGCAGCACGTCGGAGGGACGCTGCGCGGTGCCGCTCGGCATGTTCTCGGCGAGGGCCAGGTAGCCGACCACGTTGACCTTGGGCCCGAGCTCGGCGATGGCCGACAGCGCGCCGAGCACCGCGGCGGCGCCGCCCATGTCGGACTTCATCCAGTCCATCGCGTCGGCCGGCTTGAGCGACAGGCCGCCGGAGTCGAAGGTGATGCCCTTGCCGACCAGGGCGAGGGTCTTGGCGGCCTCGGGGTGGGTGTAGGCCAGCCGCACCAGGCGGGGCGGGTTGGCCGAGCCCTGCCCGACGCCCGCGATGCCGCCGTAGCCGCCGTCGACCAGGGCCTTCTCGTCGAGGACCTCGACGTCCAGCCCGGTCTCGCCGGCGACGCGCGTGGCGACCTCGGCGAAGTCCTCGGGGCTGAGGTCGGACGGCGGGGTGTTGACCAGGTCGCGCACCAGGTTCATCGCGGTGGCGAGGGTGCGGGCGCGGGCCACGGCGGCCTCGGCGCCGGCCCCGGCCGCACCGGAGCGGACGAGGCGGATGTCCTCGACCGGGCTCTTCTGCTCGCCGGTCCGGTACGCGCCGAAGGTGTAGTTGCCCAGCAGCGCGCCGAGGGCCACGGCCTCGACCGAGGCGGCGTCGGCGGCCGGAAGCGCGACGGCCGCCCTGGCGGTGCCGGCCAGGGCCCGCACGCCGGCGCCCGCGGCGCGGCGCAGCGCCTCGGCATCGGGGGAGTCGCCCAGCCCGACCGCGACCACGACGGCCGCGGGGATCGCGCCGAGCGTGGGGAGCTTGGTGACCTCTCCGGCCCTGCCGGTGGCGCCGAGCGCGCTCAGCGCCTCGGCGAGCTGTCCGTCGAGGGCCCGGTCGAGATCCTCTGAACCCGGTGCGGGCCGGGCCCCGGAGTCGCTCGGGGCGACCCCGATCACGATCGCGTCGACGTCGAGGGTGGCCGGGGCTGCACTGTCAAGGCTGATGCTCGTCACGTGCCCCGATGTTAGTCCTCCTGGTGACCGGTTTCGCCCTTTTGGATCAAGCATTGCCTTACCGCGCCCAGAGTCGATGACATGAATGGTGCTAGTATCATTAGCATCATGTTGCTCCGACTCGCCCCCGGCGACCCGCGTCCCCTGCACGAGCAGGCGGCCTCGGCGATCCGCCGCGCGATCACCGCGGGCGAGGTGGCCCCGGACGAGCGGATCCCGCCCGCGCGGGATCTCGCCCAGGCGCTCGGCATCAACCCCAACACCGCGCTGCGCGCCCTGCGGCAGCTCCGCGAGGAGGGACTGCTGGAGTTCCGGCGGGGCCGCGGCATCCGGGTCGCCGCCCGGCCCGAGGACGGCCACCTGGTCGAACGGGCGCGCGAACTGGTCGCCGAGGCCGAGCGGCTCGGCGTGTCCCGCGCCCAACTCATCACGCTGATCGAAGGAGTATGACCATGGCCACCCGCAGATCCCTGGCCCTGGTGACCGGCGTCTCGGCCGTCACAGGGGCGGCGCTGATCCCGCTCGTGTCGCTGCCGCTGCGCGACCGGCTCCCCGATCCGATCGCCACGCACTGGAGCGGTGGCGGGCCGCCCGACGGGAGCGGCTCGCTGACCGCCGCCCTGCTGATCTGCTGCGGCATGTGGGCGACGATCTGCGCGGGCGCGCTCGTGCTCGGCTGGTCCGGCTGGGGCCGGCGGGCCGTCCGCACGCGGACGGTCGCGTCGCTCTTCGCGGGCGCCGTGTTCACGGCGGGCGTACTGGGCCTCATCCTGAACGCGAACCTGGACCGTTCCTCCTGGCGGGACGCTGGCGGCATGGGGGCGGGCGGGATCGCCCTGCTGCTGCTCGCCTCCGCGGCCGGCGGCCTGATCGGCGCGCTGCTCGGACGGGTCGGCGCCGACTCCCGCGAGCCCGCCCCCGGCGCCCCGCGCAGGATCCGGATCGGCGCCGGGGAGCGGGCGGTGTGGATCGGATACGTGCACAGCCGGTCGATGATCCTGCTCGGCTGGGCGCTGACCGGGCTCGGCGCCCTCGGCGTCCTCCTGGCGCTCGTGCCCGCCGGCCCGCTGCCGAGGTCGTCCTGGTCGGGCGCGCTGGCGCTGGTGATCGGGGGAGTGGCCGCCCTGGCGCTGTCATCGGCGCGGGTCACCGTGGACGCCCGCGGGCTGGGCATCGCGGCGGGCCCCCTGCGGCTGCCGATCCGGCGCATCCCGCTGAACCGGATCGGGACCGCCTGGGCCGAGGACCGCAGCCCCGCGCAGGCCGGCGGCTGGGGCTACCGGGTCGGCCCGGCCGGCACCACGATGATGCTGCGCGGCGGCGAGTGCCTGGTCGTGGAGAACACCGGCGGGCGGCGCTTCGCGGTCAGCGTGGACGACGCCGAACGCGGCGCCTCCCTCCTCAACTCCCTCCGCGAGTCGTCCGCGACGTGACGCGGCCGGTGCCTGCCGGTGCCTGCCGGTGCCTGCCGGTGCCGGCCGGCCGGTGGCGGTGAGCGGCCGGTGGTGGCCACCGGAGGCCGGTGGTCAGCGGAGGGCGGTGAGGGTGATCAGGGCGGCGGTGGCCGAGATCTCGACGAGGGCGCCCAGCACGTCACCGGTGACGCCGCCCAGGCGCCGGACGGCGTGACGGAGCATGAGCAGGGCCGCGCCCAGACCGACGAGGACGGCCGCCAGGCCGTGCAGAGCCCCGCCCAGTAGCCCGCTCGCCGTTCCCGCCGCGCCCGCCGCCACGAGGACCGCGCCCGTCACGGCCAGTGCGGCGCGGATGCCGACGGTCTCCGCGACCAGGGCGCCCAGCCCGCCGGGACGCGCCGACGGCACGCCCACGCGGCACCCCCACGGGAGGACGAGGCGTCCGCCGACCGCCGCGATGACGATCGCGACCGGGGCCTGCGGAGCGGACGCGAGGGCCGCCACCTGGACCAGCAGCGTGAACAGCAGGGTGACCACGCCGAACGGGCCGATGTCCGAACGCTTCATGATGGCCAGGGCGTCCGCCGCGGGCCGGTTGCTGCCCAGCCCGTCCGCCAGGTCGGCCAGGCCGTCCAGGTGCAGCGCCCGGGTGATCGCCGCGATCGCCGCCACCGCGAGGGCCGAGCGCAGCACCGCGCCCAGCCCGAGGACGTCGCCCAGCAGCAGGACCACCGCCGCGCCCCCGCCCGCGATCAGCCCGGTGAGCGGGGCGAGGAGCATCGCCCGGCGCGCCGTGTCGCGATCGAACCGGTCCGCCCGCAGCGGCACGACGGTGAGGAGGGTGACCGCCAGCCGCAGGCCCGCCGCCCAGGCGGCCCCCGGCGACCCGGTCACCGCAGCTCCAGCACGCGGCCCGCCACCACCAGGGCGGCCTCCTCGGACTCGGCGGCCAGCCGCTGGTTGAGGCTCCCGAGGACGTCGCGGAACGCCCGTCCGGATCTGGTCTCCGGCACCAGCGACAGCCCGACCTCGTCGCTCACTGCGATCACCCGGGCCGCGGTGCCGCGCCAGGCCGCGACGAGCGCGTCCACGGCGGGCACGGCCAGGGACGGGTCGTCCCACGCGCGCGCCTCGTCCATCACGGCGGCCAGCCAGGTGCCGACACCGTCGACCAGCAGGGCGCCCTCGGCCGAGCCCAGCACGCCGGTCAGGTCGGTCGTCTCGAGGGTCCGCCACCACGGCGGGCGGCGGCCCCGGTGCGCCTCGATCCGCGCCGACCACTCGGCGTCGTCGTCGCCGACCATGCCGGTCGCCACGTACGTCACGTCCGGGCATCCCATCAGCCGCGACTCCGCCTCCGCCGACTTCCCCGATCGCGAGCCGCCCAGCAGCAGCGTGCGAAACGGGCCGGCCGGCGGACGCAGCCAGTGGCCGAGCCGCCGCTCGAGCTCCCCGGGTGACGCGACGCGATGGTCCACGTGCACCGCCGCGATCTCGGTCGCCGCCGTGACCGCCCCCTCGCGCCGCAACCGGCCGAGCTGCTCGGGACGGCCGACCAGGTCGAGCAGCACCGCGTCGTAGGCGACGCCGGGCGCCGGTTCCGGGCACGCGCCCGGCCCGTCCGCCACGAGGATCCGCCCCCCGCCGCGCGGGACGCTCACGTCGTGCCCGCCGGCGACGCGGGTGCGCGGGCACTCCTCGAGGGGGACGCCGTCGACGCGGGCGCGGAACGGCTCGTGCCGCGTCCCGGCGGCGCGCAGCCGGTTGCAGGAGGCGCAGCGGCAGTCCGGCACCGGCCAGCCGTCCGGGCCCGCGATCGCCTGGAGTTCGATGTTCATCGTGATCGAAAACTCTACGGGCCGTCCCGTCCCGTGAGGTTGCGAGGCTACGCTCGACCACCGAGACCCCCGCCCGCATCGACCGCGCAGGATGAGGAGACCCGGTGGGCTACCCCCCCAACACGCCGTGGCCACAGGACCCGGGCCAGAACCCGCAGCAGCCCGCAGGCCCTCCGTACGGCCCGCCCGCGGGCCCCGCCCCCGGGTTCGGCCCAGGCCAAGGCCAGGGACCCGGCTTCGGCCCAGGTCCAGGTCCAGGCCCGGGGCAGGGGCCGCCCTGGAGCGCCGGAGGCCCGCCGCCGTCACGCGGCAAGGGCCCCGCCCTGCTGATCGCGCTGCTCGGCGGCGTGCTCGTCCTGGGGCTGGTCGTGGTCGTCGGCGTGGTGTTCCTCACCAGGGACGGCGGAGACGGCGGGACCGGGGGAGGGAGCGGTCCCTCGGGCCCGGACGTGCAGCTGAAGGCGGGCCAGATCGCGGGCGGCGCCGAGGCGCGGCCGGGACCCGACGGCAGCCTGACCATGGCCCGCCCTGGCGTCCAGCGGCCCGTCGTGGACGTCTACGAGGACTTCGCCTGCCCGCACTGCGGCGCGTTCGACCGGATGCACGACCCGATGCTCAAGCAGCTCGCGGTCGAGGGCCGGGCCAAGATCGTGTTCCGGCCGGTGGTCATCTTCGGAGCGGGCACCGAGCCCGCCCGCGGCAACTCGCTGCGGGCCGCCGCCGCGCTCCGCTGCGTCGGCGACGGCGGGCGCTGGCTCTACTACCAGGACGCGGTCTACAGCCACCAGCCGGCGGACGTGACCAGCGCGGGCTACAAGATCGACGACCTGATCTCCTACGGGGCGCCCTACGGCCTGACCGGCGACGACTTCAAGAAGTGCGTGACCAGCCAGCAGTACGCGGGCCGGGTGGCGGCCGTCAGCCAGGGCTACATCGCCGCCGGGCTCCAGGGCACCCCCGCCGTGAAGATCGACGGCCGCACGGTCAGCAGCACCGACACGGCGAGCGCGGACGCGCTGCGCCGGGCGATCGAGGCCGCCCGGTGACGGAGCGGCTAGTCTCACCGCGACGAGGGAGGTCGAACGCGATGGCGTGGAGCTGGCGTTTGGAGAAGGCCGACGGGCGGACGGTCGGCGTGTCGGAGGAGACGTTCTCCACCCAGGCCGACGCGGAGTCGTGGCTGGGCGAGAACTGGCGCGACCTGCGCGAGAACGAGGTCGACCAGGTGACGTTGCTGGACGGCGACACGGTCGTCTACCCGATGAGCCTGCAAGAACCCGGCTGACCCCGCACGAGGACCCGGACGCGGCCCGAGCCCCCGCCCGCGCCGGTGCGCGGACGGGGGCCGGGATCCAGCACCTGTCTCACAGTGCCTCAGCCGTCGCGCGAGCGCGCTACCTGGCCGGTAAGGCGATGCCGAAGGCGAGCCGCACCGGCCAGATCGCGAAGCGATGTCGCGCTCGCCCAAGAACGGTCGGCGCCCGAGCCGCCAGGCGAGGAAGCCGGGCCGGGCGTAGAAAATGAGCCGCCAGGCGAGGAAGCCGGGCCGGGCGTTGGAAATACGGTCAGGGACGCCCCTCCGGGCTGCGCGTCTTGGCCGGGTCGCGGACCACGGAGTCGCCGAGCACGTCGTCGATCCGCTTGAGCACGTCCGCGTCGAGCCGGACTCCGGCGGCCTTGACGTTGTCGCGGACCTGCTCGGGACGGGACGCGCCCACCAGCGCCGCCGACACGTTCGGGTTCTGGAGCGTCCAGGCGATCGCGAGCTGGGCCATCGACAGGCCGAGCCCGTCCGCGATCGGCCGCAGCTCCTGGACCCGGGTCAGCAGGTCGTCGTTCAGGTACCGCTTGATCATGTCGGCGCCGCCCTTGTCGTCGGTGGCGCGCGAGCCCTCCGGCAGCGGCCGGCCCGGCTTGTACTTGCCGGTCAGCACCCCCTGCGCGATCGGCGACCAGACGATCTGGCCGATGCCCTCCCGCTCGGACAGCGGGACGACCTCGTCCTCGATCACCCGCCACAGCATCGAGTACTGCGGCTGGCTGGACACGATCCGGTCCAGGCCCATCTCGTCGGCGATCTTCAGAGCGCGCTCGATCTCCTCGGCCCGCCACTCCGACACGCCCACGTACAGCACCTTGCCCTGCCGGACGAGGTCGTCGAACGCCTTGAGGGTCTCCTCCAGTGGCGTCTCGTGGTCGAACCGGTGCGCCTGGTAGAGGTCGACGTAGTCGGTGCGCAGCCGCCGCAGCGACCCGTGGATGGACTCGAAGATGTGCTTGCGGGACAGCCCCCGGTCGTTCGGGCCCGGGCCGGTGGGCCAGTAGACCTTGGTGAAGATCTCCAGGCCCTCGCGGCGCTGCCCCTCCAGGGCGCGGCCGAGGACCTCCTCGGCGCGGGTGCCGGCGTACACGTCGGCGGTGTCGAAGGTGGTGATCCCCTCGTCGAGGGCCGCGCGCACGCACGCGCGCGCACTGTCCTCCTCGACCTGGGAGCCGTGGGTGAGCCAGTTGCCGTACGCGATCTCGCTGATCTTCAGGCCGCTGCGGCCCAGGTGTCGGAACTCCATGGTCCCGACCCTAACCGCCGTTGATCAGACCTTGTCCTTCTCGCCGGGCTTGACCTGGGGGGAGGGGACGCGCAGCCGGCGGATCTGCATGGCGCGCATCGCCGCGTACAGGCCCAGGCCCTTGCGGTCCTCGTCGGGGAAGCGCTCGGCGGCCAGCTTCTTGATGCCCGAGTTGATCACGAACGCCTCGACGAACACGATGGCCAGCAGCACCGGCGGCGCGAACAGCACCAGCAGCTTGGCCGCCGCGATCGGCAGCAGGCTGAGCACCACGATCGCGAACATCAGGTACATCAGGTACGAGGCGAACGTCCGGCGCGCGTCGACGTAGTCGCGGGCGAGCCGGCGGACCGGGCCCTTGTCGCGCTTGAGGAGGTACTTCTCGTCGCCCCTGGACATGCCCGCGCGGGCCTTGACCCGCTCGTCGGCCTGCCTCTCGCGGACCTTCTTGTACGCCTCCTTGCGGCTGGAGGGCGCGGTGATCGGCTGGCGGCGGCGCTTCTCGGCCTCGCTGCGCTTGGGCGTGGGCCGGCCCTTGCCCCCTGGCTTCACGGGCTGAGGCTGGCTCTCGGGGGCATCCTGGGTGCGACGTCGGAACACGGGATCAGCCTACCGGGTGCGGACATCGCGACCGCCCGGCGCGAGGCCGGGCGGCTTTCCGCGCCGAAGCGGATCATGGGGTGAACGATCACGCCGCTTCGGAAATCGTGTACTCAATACTAATTCGGGCAGAACGGCGTCGCCTCCGCGCCCACCGCGTCCCTGTGTGCGACTGTTATGAGGACGGGGTTCGAAGCGGCGTTCCACGGCGGCGGGCCCGCCCGGGGCGCCCGGACGGGGTGTGGGCGACCTGGAGGAGGGCTCGACCGGCCCGCTGCGAACATCGTGGCTGCCTCGCGCGTTAACGCGTAGGGTGATAAGAACCCCAGCAGTGGTCATTGAGCCCAGTTTGCGACTGGGCTACAGCACGAAGGGACCGGCGCCAGCGCGATGAGCGTGATGAAGCGAATGTCGATGATCTTCAAGTCCAAGGCGAACAAAGCCCTGGACCGGATGGAGGATCCTCGCGAGACCCTGGACTACTCCTACCAGCGCCAGCTGGAGATGCTGCAGAAGGTCCGTCGGGGTGTCGCCGACGTCGCGACCTCGCGCAAGCGTCTCGAGTTGCAGATCAACCAGCTGGAGCAGCAGCAGGGCAAGCTGACCGAGCAGGGCAAGAAGGCCCTCCAGGTCGGCCGCGAGGACCTCGCCCGCGAGGCGCTGACCCGGCGGTCCGGCCTGGACGGCCAGCTGGGCGACCTGCGGACGCAGTACCAGCAGTTGCAGGGCGAGGAGGAGAAGCTCACCCTGGCCTCGCAGCGGTTGCAGAGCAAGGTCGACTCCTTCCGCACCCGCAAGGAGACGATCAAGGCCACCTACACCGCCGCCGAGGCGCAGACCAAGATCAACGAGGCGTTCTCCGGCATCTCCGAGGAGATGGGCGACGTCGGCCTGGCGATCCAGCGGGCCGAGGAGAAGACCGACACGATGAAGGCCCGCGCGGGCGCCATCGACGAGCTGCTGGCCTCCGGCGCCCTGGAGGACTTCTCCGGTCCCAAGGACGACATCCAGGCCGAGCTCGACCGGATGGGCTCGGGTCCGGGCGTCGACCTGGAACTGGAGCAGCTCAAGGCCGAACTCGGCCAGGGCCCCGCGCCCAAGCAGCTCAACCAGGGCTCGGCGACCGCGCAGTCGCAGGACACCCCGCACGACACGCCGCGGCAGGCCCCCGGGGGTGCCCAGTGATCGTCCGGCTGATGGGCGAGGGGCAGCTGGACGTCGCGGTGGGCGACCTCTCCGCGCTCAACTCGCTCGACGAGGAGCTCGAGGCCGCGATCGAGTCGGGGGACGAGGCCGCCTTCCGCACGGCGCTGCACGCGCTACTGGAGAACGTACGCAAGGTCGGCAAGCCGCTGCCCGCCGACAGCCTCGAGCCGTCCGAGCTGATCCTGCCGCCCGCCGACGCGCACATCGACGAGGTCAAGTCCATGCTGGGGGACGAGGGGCTGATCCCGGACTAGCCGTCCGGGCCCTCCGGCCCGTGCTCTTCTCGCTGGTCAGGCACAAAAGCCGGCACCCGAACGTTGTTCACAGTGACACAGGGGAGGACGGGGGGATCGTATGGCCCGGACGCGTTACGCCTCCGACCGGGGGCTGACGTCGCGGATGCTCGTGACGATGTTCCTGCTGGGGTTGGTCTACGTCGTCTTCGTGACGGCGTTCTTCGTGATCGTGCCCAAATGGGGAGTGGTCGCGCTGGTGGGGGCGGGCCTGTTCCTGCTCGCGCAGTACTTCTTCTCCGACAAGCTCACGCTGTTCGCGATGCACGGCCGGGTCGTCACGCCGGACGAGGCGCCCGAGCTGCACGGCGTCATCGACCGGATCTGCGCGATGGCCGACTCGCCCAAGCCGAGGGTCGCGATCGCCGACAGCGACGTCCCGAACGCCTTCGCGACCGGCCGCAACCAGAAGAAGGCCGTGGTGTGCGTGACCACCGGCCTGATGCGCCGGCTCGACCCGGTCGAGCTCGAGGGCGTGCTCGCGCACGAGATGGCGCACGTCGCGCACCGCGACGTGGCGGTCATGACGATCGCCTCGTTCCTCGGCGTGTGCGCCGGGCTGATCACCCGGTTCGGGCTGGAGTGGGGCCTGTGGGGCGGCTTCAACCGGCGCAGCAACGACCAGAACACCGGGATGATCCTGCTCGCGGTGGTGGCGGTCAGCGCCGTGGCGTACGCGGTGAGCTTCATGCTCACCCGGGCCCTGTCGCGCTACCGGGAGCTGTCGGCCGACCGGGCCGCGGCGCTGCTGACCGGGCGGCCCTCGTCGCTGGCCAGCGCGCTCACCAAGGTCTCGGGCGAGATCGCCCGGATCCCGAGCAAGGACCTGCGCGCCGCCGAGCCGTTCAACGCCTTCTTCTTCGCGCCGGCCTTCACCAAGGGGTTCAGCGTCTCCTCGCTGTTCTCCACCCACCCGCCGCTGGACAAGCGGCTGGCCCAGCTCTCGAAGATCTCCGACCAGCTCAGCAGGGGAGCCTGACCCGTGGGATTCCTGGACACGCTGCTCGGCCGGTCCAAGCCGGTCAAGCCCGACCTCGACCGCCTGTTCGGGCTGTCCACCGCGGCGGTCACGCTGGAGGCGGCGACCGGGTTCCGTCCCACCGGGCTCGGGTCGGTGTGCTTCCGCGCCGCCGAGGGCGGCGCGTTCGCCCGCGTCCAGCAGGACGTCCAGCAGCTCCTCGACGCCGACGACGGCCCGAAGGTCGAGCTGAGCACCGACTCCTACGGCTACACCTGGCTGCTGGCCCGCACCGGGCCGGACGCGCTGCCCGACCTGGTCACCGACCTGCACGCGGTCAACTCCGCGCTGGAGTCGGGCGGGTTCGGGCCGCACCTGCTGTGCTCGCTGGCGGGCTTCCAGGGGCCGAACGGCGAGCGCCTGGCCCTGGTCTACCTCTACAAGCGCGGCACGTTCTACCCGTTCGCCCCGCTTCCCGGCGACAAGCGCGACAACGCCCTGGAGATCCAGGTGCGCGGCGCGGTCGGAGCCGACCTCCCGTTCGAGGACGATCTCAGCCGCTGGTTCCCCGTCTGGGGCGCTCCGGGGCTCTGACCAGCCCGTTCTCCGCGGTACCGGCCCATCTGGACACACCCCATCGGATCGTGTGAAAGTCTCAGGGCCCTGAGCCGAGAACCCTGGGAGGGGCCATGGCGGTACAGCCTTGGGACCACGATCGTTACTGCGACGCGGCCGAGGTGGAGATCGCCGCGTTCGCCGAGACCGTGGCGGCGGCCGATCTGAGGGCCCCGGTGCCGACCTGCCCAGGATGGTCGACGGCCGATCTGATCCGCCATCTCGGCGGGGTGTACCGCTGGGTGGGCGGCATGGTGCGCGTGGTCACCCCCAAACGGATGGGCATGCGCGAGCTCGGCGTCTCGTTCTCGCAGGGTCCCGACGATCTGCGCCCCTGGTTCGCCGAGGGCGGCCGGTCGCTGGCCGAGGCGCTGCGCGCCGCCGACCCGGACGCGACGATGTGGGCCTGGGGCGAGGGCGGCCGGGCGGGGTTCTGGCCGCGCCGGATGCTGCACGAGACCACCGTGCACCGCTGCGACGCCGAGCTCGCCCTCGGCCGCGAGCCGGCCGTCCCGGCCGAGGTCGCCGTCGACGGCGTGGACGAGGTGCTCACCATCCTCAGGACCGCGGTCGCCTTCGCCCCCAAGATCGAGAACCTGCGCGGCGACGGTGAGGCGCTGGCCTTCACCGCCCCCGCCGCCGGTGCCCGCTGGATCTTCACCCTGCTCCCGGACGGCTACACCTGGCGCCGCGAGGACGCCGCCGGGCCGGGCACCCGCGTCCAGGCGACCGTCCAGGGCGACGCGGCCGACCTGTACCTGTTCCTCTGGGGCCGCCGCGCGCTCGGCGACCCCCGGCTGGAGTCCTCCGGCGACGCCGCCCTGCTGGCCCGCTGGTCGGAGAACTCATCCATCTAGGCGGCTACGGCAGGGCGAGCATCTGGTCGAGGGCCGCGCGGGCGTGGCGCGCGGTCTCGGGCTCGACCTCGATCTGGTTGACGACCTCGCCGCGGACCAGCGACTCCAGCGACCAGACCAGGTGCGGCAGGTCGATGCGGTTCATCGTCGAGCAGAAGCACACGGCCTTGTCGAGGAACATCACGTTCTTGTCGGGATGGGCGCCCGCCAGCCGGCGCACGAGGTTGAGCTCGGTGCCGATGGCCCAGGCCGACCCGGCGGGCGCGGCGTCCAGGGCCTTGATGATGTACTCGGTCGAGCCGACCTGGTCGGCGGCGAGGACGACCTCGTGCTTGCACTCGGGGTGCACCAGGACGTTCACGCCGGGCACGCGGGCCCGGACCTCGTCCACCGACTCCTTGCTGAACCGCCCGTGCACCGAGCAGTGCCCCCGCCACAGGATCATCCGGGCGTCGCGCAGCTCCCGCCCGCTCAGCCCGCCGTCCGGCCGGTGCGGGTTGTAGACGACGCAGTCGTCCAGCCCGAGGCCCATCTCCAGGACCGCGGTGTTGCGGCCCAGGTGCTGGTCGGGCAGGAAGAGCACCTTGGAGCCCTTGGCGTAGGCCCAGTCCAGCGCGCGCTTGGCGTTGGACGAGGTGCACACCACGCCGCCGTGCCGTCCGACGAACCCCTTGATGTCGGCGGAGGAGTTCATGTAGGTCACCGGCACCACGTCGCCGGCGATCCCGGCGTCCTCCAGGGCCTCCCAGCACTCCTCGACCTGGTCGAAGGTGGCCATGTCGGCCATCGAGCAGCCCGCGCCGAGGTCGGGCAGCACCACCCGCTGGTGGTCCGCGGTGAGGATGTCGGCGGACTCGGCCATGAAGTGCACGCCGCAGAACACCACGTAGGGCGCCTCGGGCCGGGCCGCGGCCTCCCGGGCGAGCTTGAACGAGTCGCCGGTCACGTCCGCGAACTGGATGACCTCGTCGCGCTGGTAGTGGTGGCCGAGCACGAACACCTGGTCGCCGAGGGCGGCCTTGGCGGCGCGGGCACGTTCCACCAGGCCGGGGTCCGAGGCCGGCGGCAGGTCGCCGGGACAGTCCACGCCGCGCTCGCTCGCCGGATCCGAACCGTGGCCCAGCAGGAGCAGTGGAAGGTCGCGCACGGGGGTGGTCACGGGAGTCTCCCTCCTGCGACGGGGCTTATCGTCGCTTTGACGACTAATGATGGCACATCCGGGCCCGGACCGGTCCCGGCGGGGTGGTGTGACGTAGGCCGCACCGGGGAAGGCCCCGAAACAACGCCGGAAGGCGGAATGGCCGTGCCGCGAGGTACGTTGTCCTACGGAAAGAGGCAGACCACGTCCTCGAGGACAAGCGACAGTTCGCCGCCACGGGCGGTGCAGCGAGACCCGGGAGCTGAATACATGACGGTGTCAGGCGAGACCACGCAGGAGACCACGCAGCAGGGCGTCGTGTTGACCGATGCCGCCGCCGAGAAGGCCAAGGGCCTGCTCGAGCAGGAGGGCCGCGACGACCTTGCGCTGCGTGTCGCCGTGCAGCCGGGCGGCTGCTCCGGCCTGATCTACCAGCTCTTCTTCGACGAGCGGGAGATGGACGGCGACCTGGTCCAGGAGTTCGAGGGCCTGAACGTCCGGGTCGACCGGATGAGCGCCCCCTACCTGACCGGTGCCACGATCGACTTCGTCGACAGCATCGAGAAGCAGGGCTTCACCATCGACAACCCGAACGCCGGGGGCTCCTGCGCCTGCGGCGACTCGTTCAACTAGACGGCCCCGCCGCCCGCGGCCCGGACGCTCGGCGTCCGGGCCGTTTCGGTATGGGCGGGCCGTGGACGGGCAGTGGGTAGGCAACGCGCGATTCCTGTGGTGCGATGGCCAGTAGGCTCTTCTGGCCCGCGAATCCCAAGGTGGGGTTGAAACAGCCGGCGACAAGCCGGACGACACCAACGAGGAGAGCGACGCCGTGCGCATCGCCGTGACCGGTTCCATCGCCACCGATCATCTGATGACCTTCCCCGGGAAGTTCACCGACCAGCTCATCCCCGATCAGCTCGATCGGGTCTCGCTGTCCTTCCTGGTCGACGAACTGGAGATCCGCCGCGGCGGCATCGCCGCCAACATCTGCTTCGGCATGGGCAGCCTGGGCAAGGAGTCGGTCCTGGTTGGCTCGGTCGGCTCCGACTTCGCCGACTACCGCTCCTGGCTCGACCGGCACGGCGTGGACACCGCGTCGGTGCACGTGTCCGACCTGCACCACACCGCCCGGTTCCTGTGCACCACCGACCAGGACCAGAACCAGATCGCCACCTTCTACGCCGGCGCGATGAGCGAGGCCCGCTCCATCGAGCTGCGCCCGGTCGCCGACCGGGTCGGCGGCCTGGACCTGGTGGTGGTCAGCCCGAACGACCCCGAGGCCATGGTCCGGCACACCGACGAGTGCCGCTCCCGCGGCATCCCGTTCGCCGCCGACCCGTCCCAGCAGCTCGCCCGGATGGAGGGCCCGGAGGTCCGCCGCCTCATCGACGGCGCGGCCTACCTGTTCACCAACGAGTACGAGAAGGCGCTCTGCGAGGAGAAGACCGGCTGGTCCGAGGATGAGATCCTCAGCCGCGTGGGCGTCCGGGTGACCACCCTCAGCGCCAAGGGCGTGACGATCGACCGCGCCGGCGAGGAGGGGATGCACGTCCCGGCCGCCCCGGTCGCCAAGGTCGTCGACCCGACCGGCGTCGGCGACGCGTTCCGCGCCGGATTCCTGTCCGCCCTGGCCTGGGGCCTGCCGCTGGAGCGCGCCGCCCAGGTCGGCAACCTCATCGCCGCCTATGCCCTGGAGTCCGCCGGCCCGCAGGAGTACGCCCTCGGCAAGCAGGCGTTCCTGGCCCGCATGACCGAGGTCTACGGCCCCGAGGCCGCCGCCGCGGCGGCCCCCCACCTCTCCTGCCCGAACCCGTAACCAGCGGCGATCAGGCGCCGCGCCGCCTTCCCTCCGCCGCGACGGGGGGAAGGCGGCGCGTCAAAGCCCCTGATCGAAGCCGCGCGTAGCGGGGCGATTCAGGTAGTGGGCGATTCAGTACGTGCGGCGGATGTGGAAGCCCCAGCCCCGGGGGAGGGGCTCCTCGCGGACGAAGTCCTGGGACTTCATCCGGCACCACGCGGGGACGTCGGTGCGGGCGGCGACGTCGTCGGCGAGGACGGCGACGATCTCGCCGACCGGCACCTCCCGGATCCGCTCGGCGAGCATGATGATCGGGATCGGGCACTTGCGCCCGAGCGCGTCGATCACCAGCACCGGCGGCGGCCCGGCGGGCTCGGGCTCGGGGGCGGGGCCGGTACGCTCGGGCTCGCGGTGGGTACGGCCTCGGAACCTCATCGGCGCGCCCGCCTCCCTGTTCTGGTCGTGGGGGTCATACCGTGTTCACTCCGGCGTTGCGGCGAAGGCGGGCGACGGCGCCCGGCAGTACGGCCAGGAACCGGTCGACGTCGGCCGCGTCGACGCCACGCGGCAGCGATACCCGTACGTTCCCGTGGGTAATCACGCCCATCGCCTCCAGCACATGACTGGGACGCAGGGTATCCGCCGTGCATGAACTTCCCGACGAAACGGCGAAACCGAGGCGGTCGAGTTCGCCGAGCAGCGCCTCGCCCTCGACGTACAGGCAGGAGAAGGTGACCAGGTGCGGCAGCCGCCGGACGGGGTCGCCGATGACCTGGGAGTCGCGGACGGACGCGGGGACCTGTTCGCGGATGCGCTCGGTCAGGGCGGCCAGGCGGGGGCCGTCGCCCCGCATCTCGACCCGGTAGGCCTCCAGCGCCGCGGCGGCGGCGACGGCGCCGGGGACGTTCTCGAAGCCGGGCACCCGCCGGGCCTCGCGCTCGTCCTCGGGCAGCGGGGAGCGCCACCGGTTGCCCTTGCGGATCACCATCACGCCGACGCCGGGGGGCCCGCCCCACTTGTGGGCGCTGGCGGCCAGGAAGGACCAGCCGTCCGGGACGTCGGCCCGCCCGATCGACTGGGCCGCGTCCACGAACAGGGGGACGCGGGCGGTACGGCAGGCCTCGGCGGCCTCGGCGACCGGTTGCAGGGTACCGACCTCGTGATTGGCCGACTGGAGGCAGGCCAGGACGGTGTCGGGGCGCAGCGCGGCGGTGAACTCGGCGAGGTCGACCCGGCCGGTGCGGTCGACGCCGACGACGGTGACCTCCCCGCCGTCGCGCTCGTGCGCCTCGGCGGCGTGCAGGACGCTGGAGTGCTCGACCGCGCTCACCACCAGGTGGCGTCCGACACGCCGACGGGCGCGGAGGGCGCCGAGTACCGCCAGGTGCACCGCCTGGGTGCCGGAGGCGGTGAAGGAGACCTCGTCCGCGCGGACTCCGAGGACGCCGGCGACGCGCGCGCGGGACTGGTCGAGGAGGAGTCGCGTTCCCCGCGCCACGCCGTACAGCCGCGCGGGATCGGCCCAGCCGGCGTCGAGCGCGCCGAGCAGCGCGGCGCGGGCGGCGGGGTGCGGGCGCTCGGTGGACGCGGCATCGAAGTAGGCAGCCACCCCCGAAGCCTCCCACGCGCCGCGGTGCGGGCGGGCGCCCGTCCCCCGATCCGGCGCGGCGTGGAGGCCCGAAAGTGCGCTGTGCTCGGCCTCGGCACCCGGGCGGGCCACGCCGGAAACCCAATCGGGCACCCGAGGCGGGCACTGCGTGACCCTCGCGCTAATGTGTCCACCACACGTGTGACAACTGATCTCACCGCCCGGGCAGACCGGGCATTCATCTGTGGGGAAGGCATTCCGTGAGTCCGACCCGCTCGAGGGAGCGGCGTACGCCTGTGCGCAGTCGCCGCGCATTCAAAAGCGCCGGCGCGCTCGGGCTGCTGGCGCTCAGCGCCACCGCGTGCAGCGGTCAGGCGTCACGCCTGGGCATGCCCGTGCCGATCAGCGACCAGGCCGAGCGCATGCTCAAGCTCTGGCAGGGCTCCTGGATCGCGGCGCTCGCCGTGGGCGTCGTCGTCTGGGGCCTGATCATCTGGGCGGTGCTGTTTCACCGCAAGCGCTCCGACGATCTGCCGCCTCAGGTGCGCTACAACATGCCGATCGAGATCCTCTATACGGCGGTCCCGTTCGTCATCATCGGCGTCCTGTTCTACTTCACCGCCCGCGATGAGAACTATGTCGAGAAGACGTCCGCCAACCCGGCCGTCACCGTCGATGTCACCGGGTTCCAGTGGAGCTGGCAGTTCGACTACAAGGAGAAGGACGCCGCCGGGCAGGAGAAGACCGTCGCCTCAGTCGTCGGCACTCCGGTCGCGCCGAACGCGCCCACGGGCGCCAAGCCGGTGATGACGATCCCGTCCGGCAAGACGATCCGGGTCCGGCTGCACTCCAATGACGTCATCCACTCGTTCTGGGTTCCGGCGCTCCTCTACAAGAAGGACATCATGCCGGGGCCGAAGACCAACGAGTTCGAGTTCACGGCGAACAAGACCGGGACGTACGAGGGCCGCTGCGCCGAGCTGTGCGGCGTCGACCACAGCCGGATGCTGTTCCAGCTCCGGGTCGTGACGCCCGAGCAGTACGCCAAGTTCATCGCCGATTCCAAGGCCAAGGCTGCGGGGGGTGTCCAGTGACCACCATCAGTCACGCGCCGAGCGCGCCGATCGCCGCGTCGCGGACCAGCAAGGGGCGCATCATCGCGTCCTGGCTGTCCTCCACCGACCACAAGGTGATCGGCTATCTCTACCTGATCACCTCGTTCGTGATGTTCCTGATCGGCGGCGTGCTCGCGCTGCTCATGCGGGCCGAGCTGTTCAAGCCCGGCCTTCAGATCCTGAGCAACGAGCAGTTCAACCAGATGTTCACCATGCACGGCACGATCATGCTGCTGATGTTCGCGACGCCGCTGTTCGCGGGCTTCGCCAACGTCATCATGCCGTTGCAGATCGGCGCGCCCGACGTGGCGTTCCCGCGGATGAACATGCTGGCCTACTGGCTGTTCCTGTTCGGCAGCATCATCGTGATCGCCGGGTTCCTGACGCCGGGCGGCGCGGCCAGCTTCGGCTGGTTCGCCTACTCCCCGCTGTCGGACGCGGTCCGGTCGCCGGGCATCGGCGGCGACATGTGGGTGATGGGCCTGGCGATGTCGGGCTTCGGCACCATCATGGGCGCGGTCAACTTCATCACCACGATCCTGTGCATGCGGGCCCCGGGCATGACGATGTTCCGCATGCCGATCTTCGTGTGGAACATCCTGCTGACCTCCATCCTGGTCCTGCTGGCGTTCCCGGTCCTGGCCGCCGCGCTGCTGGCGCTGGAGGCCGACCGCAAGCTCGGCGCGCACGTCTTCGACGCCGCGCACGGGGGGGCGCTGCTCTGGCAGCACCTGTTCTGGTTCTTCGGGCATCCGGAGGTCTACATCATCGCGCTGCCGTTCTTCGGCATCGTGACCGAGATCCTCCCGGTGTTCAGCCGCAAGCCGGTGTTCGGTTACATCGGCCTGGTCTTCGCGACCATCAGCATCGCCGGCCTGTCCATCACCGTGTGGGCGCACCACATGTTCGTGACCGGCCAGGTGCTGCTGCCGTTCTTCTCGTTCATGACGTTCCTCATCGCCGTGCCCACGGGGGTGAAGTTCTTCAACTGGGTGGGAACCATCTGGCGAGGACAGCTGACGTTCGAGTCGCCCATGCTGTGGTCGCTCGGCTTCCTGGTGACGTTCCTGTTCGGCGGGCTGACCGGTGTCATCCTGGCTTCGCCGCCGATGGACTTCCAGCTCTCGGACTCCTACTTCGTGGTGGCGCACTTCCACTACGTGGTGTTCGGCACCGTGGTCTTCGCGATGTTCGCCGGGTTCTACTTCTGGTGGCCCAAGTGGACCGGGAAGATGCTGAACGACCGGCTCGGCAAGGTGCACTTCTGGCTGCTGTTCTTCGGCTTCCACGGCACCTTCCTGGTGCAGCACTGGCTGGGCGCGGCGGGCATGCCGCGCCGCTACGCCGACTACGCCAACGAGTTCACCGGGCTGAACCAGTTCTCCACGATCTTCTCGTTCCTGCTCGGCGTGTCGATGCTGCCGTTCTTCTACAACGTCTACATCACCGCCAAGAAGGGCAAGCGGGTCGAGGTCGACGACCCGTGGGGGTACGGCGCGTCGCTGGAATGGGCGACCTCGTGCCCGCCGCCGCGGCACAACTTCAACTCGATTCCGAAGATCCGTTCCGAGCGGCCCGCGTTCGACCTGCACCATCCGCACGTGGGCGCGCAGAACGAGCTCGCCGGGACGAAGGGAGAGTAGCCGATGCGCGTTCAGGCGTTCATGTTCTACGGGTGCGCGGTCTTCTTCCTCGCCACCGACGTCGTCTACTGGCTGTGGTCCAAGGACTGGACCGGCACGACAGCGCTCGGGCTGGCCATCGGCCTGTCCGGTCTGATCGGGTTCTACATCCACTTCACCGTCCGGCGGCTGGAGTCGGCCAACGGCGGCCCGCTGTACGAGGACGACCCTGAGGGGAACATCTCCGACGCCGCGGGCGAGCTGGGCTTCTTCAGCCCGCACAGCTGGTGGCCGCTGTTCGTCGGAATGTCGGCCGCGTGCATCGCGCTCGGCGTGGTGTTCGGCTGGTGGCTGGTGCTGGTGGGCGTCGCGGCCATCATGATGTCGACCATCGGTCTGGTTTTCGAGTACTACCGGGGTCATTTCGCCCACTGATCGGTAAAGGATCCCCAAGGGGGCTGGTTTCCGCATTGGCGCGGAGACCGGCCCCCTTCATAATGGGCGAAGTTGCGGCGATAACGCTGCGAAGTTCTGTACTCGCTCAAAGTGACCGGGGGGTTGACGGTGCTGGTCGGCGGTTCGAGACCGAGGGACCGGGGGCGGCGGGCCACCGCGGTGCTCATCGGATTGACGGTGGCGGCGGCCGGGGCCGCCGCCTGCTCCACAGACAGCGAGAGCGTGGACGCCGGCGCGAACGGCGTCGCGCTCGCGGTGACGCCGGGCGAGGGCGGCGGGCGGCTCAGTCCCGACAGCCCGATCGCCATCCAGGCGCAGCGCGGCACGATCCAGGACGTCACGGTCTCCACGAAGGGGACTCCGGTCGAGGGCGACCTCAACGCGGACCGGACGCAGTGGCGGTCCCGCTGGACGCTCGATCCGGGCGCCGACTACGACGTGACCGCGACCGCGCTCGGCAAGGACGGCCGGACGCGGACGGTCAGCAGCAAGTTCGGCACCGCCAAGGCGAAGCGGACGGTCGCGACCACGGTCGAGGCGCCCTTCAACAAGGAGAAGGTCGGCGTCGGCATCCCGATCATCGTCAACTTCGACCGTCCGGTCACCGACCGGGCCGCGGTCGAGCGGGGGCTGGAGGTGCGCTCCAGCCGGCCGGTCGAGGGCGGCTGGCACTGGTTCGGCGACCAGAGCGTGGTGTACCGCACCAAGAAGTACTGGCCCCGGCACACCAACGTGAGCTTCCGCGCGCACCTGAGCGGCGTGAGCGCGGCCAAGGGCGTGTACGGCGGCAAGAACTACCGGGTCGACTTCCGGATCGGCGACGAGCACATCAGCAAGGCGAGCGAGGACTCGCACGAGATGACCGTCCGCAAGAACGGAAAGAAGGTCCGCACCATCCCGATCAGCATGGGCATGGGCGGCGCGACCCAGTACACCACCACCAACGGGAACCACCTGACCATGGAGAAGGACGACCCGGTCGTCATGGACTCCTCCACGGTCGGCTGCGGGCCGGGTTGCGCGGGCTACTACCGGCAGGTGGTGAACTCGGCGGTGCGCATCTCCGACAGCGGCGAGTACGTGCACAGCGCCCCGTGGTCGGTGGGCTCGCAGGGCAACAGCAACGTCAGCCACGGGTGCATCAACGCGAGCGAGTCGGCGGCCCGCTGGTTCTACAACTTCTCCTACCGGGGCGACCCGTTCAAGGTGACGGGCACCAGCCGGAAGCTGGAGCCCGAGAACGGCTGGGGCTACTGGCAGCTCTCGTGGTCCGACTGGACGAAGGGCAGCGCGCTGAAGCGGTCGATGACGACCGGTCCGCAGGTCACCGCGCAGACCGCGCCGGCCTGAGCGCCTCCGCCGGCCCCGGGAGGGGCCGGCGGCCGGGACCCCGTCCCGGACGGCCGTGACCCCGTCCGGGGCCGGTCGCCCCGGGCGGGGTCCTCTCGCGTCCGCTCAGGGGCTTCGCAGCGGAGGCGGGACGGGGACGTCGTGCATCCGGGCCCAGTCGCGGGCCATCGCGATCCGCGCGGGCCCCGCCGGGTGGGTGAGCCACAGCAGGTACTCCACCGGGTTCGGGGCGAGGTCGGAGATGTTGCGCACTGAGAGCTCGTGCTGCATCGACACGAAGACGCCGGGGTCGCGGGTCAGGTCGAGCGCGTGGGCGTCGGCGCGGGCCTCGATGTGCCGGCTGACCAGGTTCTGCACCGGCGTGCCGACCTGGGTGGCGACGGTGACCAGCGCCAGCAGCAGCGCCGCCGACCGCGGATCGGCGGCCCCGCCGTCCTTGCCCGGCCCCGCCCGGACGCCGGCGCGGCGCAGCAGCCACGGCGAGGTCATCAGGAGCTGGAGCAGGCAGAGGGCGCCGGCGACGCCGAGCGCGCCGACCAGGGTGCCCCACAGGACGTCGTCGCGCTTGGCGTGGCCCAGCTCGTGCGCGACGATCGACTCGACCCGCGCCGGGGGCGACTTCAGCAGCGTGTCGTAGACGACGATGCGTCGGGTCGAACCGAAGCCGGACACGTAGGCGTTCAGGGAGGTCGTCCGCCGGGACGCGTCGGCGACCAGCACGTCCTTCACCGGCACCCCGTCCCGCTCGGCCATCGTGAGCAGGTCGGACCGCAGCCGGCCCTGCGGCAGCGGGTGGAACTTGTTGAACACCGGCTCGACCGCGATCGGGTAGAGGAACGACACCGCGATGACGAGCACGAGGCCGCCCGCCGCCGCCCCGGCCCACCAGTAGCGCGGGAAGCGCCTGATCACCGCGTAGAGCAGCAGCAGCGCGATCGTGTAGATGACCCAGGTCACGCCGAGCGACTTGAGCTGGTCGGCCAGCCAGGACGGCCAGGACTGCGTGGACAGCCCGTAGCGGCGCAGCACCGACTCTCTCCACACGTCGAACGGTAGCCCGGCCAGCCGGAACACTGTGGTCAGCGTGACCGCCGCCAGCGCCACGCGCAGCGGGCGGCGCCGCACCCGGGCGGCGGCCCGGCCGATCAGGCGGGCGCCGAGCGGGCTCAGGCCGAGCGCGAGCACGACGGCCAGGCCCACCAGCAGGCCGCTGTAGGCGGGCGGGTTGAGGGCCGAGTCGAACGCCTTCGACCGGGCGATCTCGGCCGGGGTGAAGTCGAGGGCCCGGTCCGCGGCGGTGTGGCCGCCGGGCACGTGGCCGGGCAGCGGGTTCCACGGGGTGGTCAGCCCGAGGAGTGCGCCGACCGCGGCGAAGAGCACGGCGGCCGTGCCGGCGGCGGCGACCCTGGCCCGCCGCATCCCGCGGTCGGGGGGCGGCTCGCTCATCGCAACTCCTTCTTCAGGTAGTCGCGCCACATGGCGGTGAGGCGGTCCCGGGTGAGGCCGAGCACGTCGCGCAGCGCGGTGGCCTCCGGGGCGTGCCCGGCGGCCCGGTACAGGCGTACGAGGGTCGCCTCACCGTATCGGTCGGAGATCATCCGGCAGGCGAGCCATGCCTCCTGGTACGCCTGGGAGAGCCGCGGCGAGGTCCCGGCGAACGCCTCGCGGCCCGGCAGCGCGGCGGGGAGCCGTCCGGCCACCAGGTCGCGGCGCAGCTCGCCGGCCGCCGCCCGGACGTCCACCTCGGCCCTGCGGTAGCCGACGTAGTCGGCGAAGCCCTCGATCAGCCAGAGCGGGGTGCGGGTATCGCCGGCGCCGCCGGTGGCGACGTGGGTCAGCTCGTGGGTGAGGACCACGTCGCGGCCGAGGGAGTTCAGCCGCCCGAAGGTGCCGGGGGAGATGATGATGCGGTCCTCGCCGCGCCCGCCGGCGGCGCCGGGCGCGCGGGTGGCCAGCGCGGCGATCTCGCGCAGGTTCTGCCGGGGCCCGGCGAGCGCCGCGGCCTGGGCGGCGCCCGCGGGGACCAGGGCCACCGCGCGGCGGGCCCAGCCCTTCCCGACGACCCCGGTGACCGCGGGCACGGCGGCGTCCAGCCGGCGGGAGATCTCGGCCAGCTCCGGGGCGTCGCCGATCACCAGGCTGGACCTGCCGCGGACGGCGCGCAGCGGCGCGCCGTCCCAGAAGTCGGCGTCGTCGCCGCCCGCGCCGGCGCCGACGATCACCCAGGCGCCGGAGCGGGGCGCGAGGGTCAGCCGGCGGGTGCGCTGCACCTGCCCGCGGTCGAAGCCGCGCAGCTGGTACCGCAGCTCGACCCGGACGACCGCGGCGTCGGCGGAGTCCGACTCGACGGCGGAGAGCCGCTCCTCCCAGGAGTCGAGGGGGAGCCGGCGGAGGTTGTCGTACAGCCGGGCCTGCGCGTCCTGGACGGCCGCCGGCGCCGAGCCGACGGTGGCCAGGAAGGCGGTGCGGTCGCCGTCACGGACGGCGCGCGCCCGGTTGGCCAGGATGTCGCGGGCCGGGCCCGGGGCGAACGGCCCGGCGGGCGCGCCGGAACCGGGGCCGGTTCCGGCCGCGGGCGGACGCGGGCCGCCGGAGCGGGCCGCGACGAGGCCGGCCCCCGCCGTGAGGCAGGTGGCCAGTCCGGCGGTGCCGAGAGCGAGGGCGCCGCGCCGCGAGAGCCGCCGCGCGCCGCCTTCCACCTCCGCGAGCCGGGGGTCGTCCTCCATGGCCGCGATCCTATTCAGCCGCGGCCGGGCGCCGGGTCCCGTGCCCGGGACCCGGCGCTTCCGGCCGGTCGGCGCTTCCGGTTACTTGGCGTACTCGGGGTAGCCGTACCCGACGATGCTGCCGGTGTCGCGCTGCCTCACCTTGACCGCGTTGCTGGTGTTGCCCTCGACGGTCTCGACGGTGCCGTCCTTGTTGTCCTTGATCACCATGCCGACATGGACGATCGCGTCGGTGCTCTTGTCACCGTTCCAGGAGAAGAAGACGATGGCGCCGGGCTTGGGCGCGGTGCCCCAGCGGCCCTGCTTCTTGAACCATTCGGCGTGCGCGACGGTCCAGGCGTCGGTGCCCACCTGGTCGCTGAAGCCGACCTGCTCGCCGACCCAGGAGACGAACATGTCGCACCACTGGGCTTCGCTGTATCCGGAGACCGAGCCGCCGTCGCGCTTGACGGTCTCCTTGGCCCGGTCGGTGGACATGTACCAGTCCTGGAACTTGGTCTTGCCGGAGCCGTTCTCCTCGACCCCGAGCTGGGACTTGGCCACCTTGATGGCCTCCCCGGCGGTCGGCTTCTTCTTGGCCGGCCTGCCCTTGGCGGCCTTGGCCTTCTTGGGCGCGGGCGACGCGGAGCGGGGCCGCTCGCCCGGCATCTGCACGGCCGCCGCTGCTGCGGAGACCTCGGCCTTCCCCGGCGAGAACACCGCGGCCTGGGCGGCGACGGCGGCGGTGCTGAGGACGGCCGCACCGGCGACGACGCCGACGGTGGTGCGGAGGCTGATGACCAGGGGGGTGGACTTGCGTTGGTGCGTGCCTGTCACGGCGGTATCTCCTTGGCTTCCATACCGCCTACCGGGTTAGCTGACGGGTTCGGGCGTGGAAGCTGCCCTACGGCCTGTGAAGAGGCCGATTCACCCCAGGGAACGATGGGTCCCCGGCTGTGCCGCGGTGCCGTACTGGCACCGGGCGCACTCGGCGGTGGGGCGCCCTGTGAGGGCGCTCCGGATGTGAACTGTCGGATTCCCCAGGGGGGAAGGGACGTGGCCGCCCCCCGCGCACGGCGTCCGCGGTGGAGCGGGACGGGGCGCGGGACTCCTCAGGGGATGGGGAGTCCCCAGGATGGAGGAGCAGGGGACTGGGCGACCACGTCCGTGGTCGGGCTCAGCCGCCCGTCAGTAGGGACGGACGGCGCCGGCGAAGGTCTTCTTGCGGTAGTCGTTGAGCTTGACCACCTTGACCTGGCTCCCGCTGTTGGGAGCGTGGATCATGTAGACCTTCTTGCCGACGTGCTTGGTGACCATGCCGACATGGCCCTTGCCGTTGAAGAACACCAGGTCGCCGGGGGCGAGCTTGTTCCAGGAGACCTTGTTCTTCACGGCCTTGTACTGGGCGGTGGTGACGCGGGGCAGAGTGACCCCGGCCTTCTTGTACGACCACTGGACCAGGCCCGAGCAGTCGAAGGCGTTCGGGCCCGCCGCGCCGTAGCGGTAGGGCTTGCCCTTCTTCTTCTGGGCGTAGGCGAGGGCGCGCTTGGCGAGCTTCTGCCGTTCGGCCCAGGACTTGTGCTTGGCCTGCTTGACGACCTTGGCGACCGGTACGGGCTTGGCGGCGGCCTCGGCCGGCGCCGCCTGGACGGCCGCGATGAGGGGAGTGGTCACCACCGTTGCGGCCACGAGGCCGCCCGATATCCGGGCACGGCGGGACATGCTGCTGACAGCGTTGCTGGACAGGGGTTCTCCTTCTTCCAGACGCCTACCGGGTTAGCTGACGGGTTCGGGCGTGGAAGCCGCCCTACGGCGTGCCGTCGCCCACCGGGGGTTCCGGAGGGAGGGGCGCGCCGATTCACCCCGGGGAGCCGGTTCAGGGGGCTGAACGCGGCGATGTGGGTCCCCGGCTCCGCGCGATGGCGGACTCGGCGTTGCCGCTATGGTCCTTGGGCGCGATGGGGCCCGGCACAGGACGGGTGTCCCGTGTGCGAAGGAGCGGCTTGGTTCTGTTCGGGGTTGACGGCTCCGCTGATGTGGAGCCGTCGGGCCGGTGCCCTGGGGGCCGTCGTGGCGCGCTCTCAGCGCCATGCACGCTGGGGGAGTGCGCACGATGCGGCCGGGCCGGCCGGTCTCCGGAGAGACGGAGGCGGCACCTGGACGGTGCCGTCCGGGGAGCGGTACGTGGTGCGCACCGCGGGGGTGTGGCCCCGTGGGGACGGCGCCTGGGAGGCGCCGACGGGGCGGTGGGCGCCTGGCGGGCGTCCCGAGTAGGTGCCAAAGTACCAAAAGGTATTCAGAAGGCAAATCCCGGCAAAACCGACAAGTGCCAGCTCAGGGGCTCGCGCGAGCCCCCGGAAGCGGTCCGGGCCCGTCCGGGAAACGACTCGGGCCCGCCCTCCGGCCCCCGAGGGGACTGGCGGGCGGGCCCGGACGGCGCCGCTAAAAAAGCAGTGTCAGGGGCGTCCCGAACCGTAGTAGTTGGACGCGTAGTACCCCGAGCCGATGTCGACGATCTCGACGTTCTTGCCCGTGCGCGGGGCGTGGATCATCTTGCCGCCGCCGACGTACATCCCGACGTGCCCGAGGCTGCTGAAGAACACCAGGTCGCCGGGCTGGAGGGCGCTCTTGTCGACGCGCTTGGTGGCGGCGAACTGCGAGTTGGTGGTGCGGGTGATGCCGACCCCCGCCGCCTCCCAGGCCCGCATGGTGAGGCCGGAGCAGTCGAACGAGCTCGGACCGGTCGCCCCGTAGGAGTAGGGCTTGCCGAGCTGCGCGTAGGCGAAGTTGAGCGCCGTGCGCGCCGAGCCGCTGGCCGGGCCGGTGTACGAGCCGCCGGTGCCACCGCCGCCGCCGCCACCGGTCGAGCCGGTCGACTGGCCCAGCTTGGCCAGCATCTTCTTCTGTGCGTTGACCGACTTGTCGACCTTGGCCTTCTGGGCCTTGAGCTCCTTGGCCTTGCCCGCGACCTCGTTGTAGGTCGCCTGCGCCTGCGCCTCTTCACGGCGCAGCCGCTGGGTGGCGGCGAGGAACTGAGTCAGCTCGGAGCTGCGGTTCTGTGAGAGCTGGGTGAGGACCGCGGTCTGGTCCAGCACCGCCTGCGGGTTCTCGCTGCCGATGAAGCCGGGCAGGTCGCCCGAGTCGCCGGCCTTGTAGGCGGTGGCCGCCATCGCGGCGATCTTGCGGCGCTGCTCGTCGAAGCTCTTCCGCTCGGCCGCGCCCGCCTTCTTGGCCGCCTTGAGCTTCTTCTTGGCGACCTTGAACTGCTCGTCGACCTGGTTGTACTTTTCCACCAGCTGGTCGACCTGCTCGTTGAGCTTGGTGAGCTTCTTGCGGACCTCACTCGCGCTCGGCTTCGGCGCCGCGTGCGCCGTCACCGCGGGGGCGGTGATGGAGACCGCCACGGTCAGGCAGGCGGTCGCCGCCAGCCGCCGGGAGGTGCCGCGTCCCACGAGAACGCCCCGTCGGCCTCGCGAGCGCGCAGAGGCCACGGGGTAATCATTGGCCACGGTGTACATCGCCCCTCTCATCCAAGACGTCAGCGGTGACATTAGCGAGGGGCCACACCGGTCACAACTGGTTCGTCACTCTTGCACTGGTTCTCGGCTGAATACCCACTTTGCGTGAGGACAAGATCACGAAGTGCGGCGATCCGGCCCCCGGAGCCGGCGGCGGACGGGGGCGGCGCCGGGCCCGCGGACGGGTGGAAGCCCAGGACAAGCCCGCTAAAGGTCCTAGGAACGTCCCAGCCGGCGCAGCAGCAGCGTGGAGGGCGCGGGCCTGGCCCCGGCCCGCCGGGCCGCGTCGGCGACCTCACGGTCGGCGGAGACCACCACCACGGCCCGGCCGGGCGGCTCGGCCCGCACCAGCTCCCCGATCAGCTCGTCGGCGGTCTGCCCGGGATGGCTGAACAGCACCCGCACGCCGCGCGGCGCCGCGATCGCGACCGGGGTGTCCAGCTCGGCGCCGTCGAACACGCAGGTGACCTCGGCCCTGGTCTGCGCGGCCAGCCCGCCGAGGCCCGACAGCAGCCGGGTGCGCTGGTCGGCCAGCGGCAGCTCGCCGTAGCCGGTCTTGGTGACGTTGTAGCCGTCGATCACCAGATGCACCTGCGGCAGCGTCAGCAGCCGCTCCAGGAGCTGCGGGTCGCTGTCGGACAGTGCCCGGCCCGGCAGCGCGCGGTGCGCCTGCTTGCCGGGCTCGACCGCGCCGACCGCGTCGGCCGGCCGGGCGATCGTGGACGGCAGGGCCAGCTCGCGCCGGACGCCCTGCGCGGCGTCCACCAGGGTGTCGAGCAGCATCCGCAGCCGGACGTCGTCGACGTTGCGGCCCTCCCGGGAGGCTCGCCGGGCGGCCTCGGCCGCCGCCTCGGCCTGCCCGAGCCGGCCCCGCAGCCGGCGCATCTCCTTGTCGGCCGCGGCGGTCGAGTCGCGGGCCGCGGCCAGGTCCCGCGCGGTGTCGACGGCCAGCGACTCGGCCCGGTCCTGGGCGGACTTGGCCTTCGTCCGGGCCTCGTGCAGCTTGCGGCGCAGCTCGGACACCTCGGCCTTGCTGTCGCGCAGCTCGCCGCGCAGCTTCTCCAGCTCGCCCGCGCGCGCGGCGCGGGCGGCGGCCACCTCGTCGCGCAGCTCGGCGATGCGGCGTTCGGCGGCCTCCTCCTCGGAGGCGCTCGCGGACCGCTCCAGCTCCTCGCGGGCCGCCTCGACCAGCCCCGTCCAGCCCCGCGGCCGAAGCAGGTAGGCGATGACCGCGACCGTGACCGGATCGGCCGCCGGCGGGACGTCGCGGGACTCGACCGCCTCCACCAGCTCGGGCTGCGCCTCGCGCAGCGGCCCGGCGGCCCGCAGCCGGAACGCGTCGTCCTTCTCCAGCAGCGCCGCGATCGGATGCCCGGCGAGCTTGGCGCGCTTGCGCCGCTCGAACCGGGCGAACGGGCGCAGTGGCGCCGGGACCTCGTCGTGCGGAAGCGCGCCGATCAGCTCGGCGGCGGCCTCCACCACACCCTGGCGGACCGCCTCGGGCAGGGGGCGGGACGGTCGCTCCGCCTCTTCCGGGCCGCTGTCGATGATCCGCTCCTCCCAAGGCCGCTGCCGGTGCGTCGTCTCTTCCCGAGTGGCACGCACCTTAACCAGTGTGAACGCGCGATGACCGGCGGGGCGGTGCCGGGCATGACGCGCGATCGGCCGGGAGAGCGCCGCGCTCCCGACGGGACGTCCCCGGCGGCCCCCGCCCGATGGGACGCCCCGGCGCCGCGACCACCCTAGCGGGGCGGCACTCTGTCGGTGGGGTGCTCTACGGTCACGGCATGACCGCTGCACACGGCGTCCAGGGGACCCTCGACGATCTCGGCACGCCGCTCGCCGGCGTCACCTTCGTGGTCGTCGACCTGGAGACCACCGGCGGCTCCCCGGCCGAGTCGGCCATCACCGAGATCGGCGCGGTCAAGGTGCGCGGCGGCGCCGAGCTCGGCCACTTCGGCACGCTCGTCGACCCGGGCGGCCCGATCCCGCCGTTCATCACCGCGCTCACCGGCATCACCCAGACTATGGTGACGGCCGCGCCCCGGATGGAAGCGGTGCTGCCGGCGTTCCTGGAGTTCGCCCGCGGCAGCGTGCTCGTCGCGCACAACGCCCCGTTCGACATCGGCTTCCTCAAGGCCGCCTGCGCGGCGAGCGGCTACGCCTGGCCCGCCTTCCCCATCGTCGACACCGTCGACCTGGCACGCCGGGTGCTGGGCAGGGACGAGGTCCCCAACTGCAAACTGGGCACGCTGGCCCGGTTCTTCCGCGCCGCCACCGAGCCGACGCACCGGGCGCTCGCCGACGCCCGCGCCACCGTCGACGTGCTGCACGGCCTGATCGAGCGCATCGGCTCGTTCGGCGTCACCACGCTCGAGGAGCTGCGCGGGTTCGCCAAGGCGCCCACGCCCGAGCAGCGCCGCAAGCGGCACCTCGCCGACGACGTGCCGAGCGCCCCCGGCGTCTACCTGTTCGAGGATCCCGGCGGCGAGGCGCTCTACGTCGGCAAGAGCGGCGACCTGCGGTCCCGGGTGCGCGCCTACTTCACCGGCTCGGAGACCCGCCGGCGGGTCCGTGAGATGGTCGGCCTGGCCGAGCGCGTCCGCACCATCGTGTGCGCCACCGGGCTCGAGGCCGAGGTCCGCGAGCTGCGCCTGATCGCCGCGTACAAGCCGCGCTACAACCGGCGCTCGAAGTTCCCCGAGCGGGCCATCTGGATGAAGCTCACCGTCGAGCCGTTCCCGCGGCTGTCCATCGTGCGCGAGTGCCGCGACGACGGCGCGGTGTACCTCGGGCCGATGTCGTCCCGGCAGCAGGCCGAGGACGCCCGCGCGGCGCTGCACGAGGCCGTCCCGCTGCGGCAGTGCACCCAGCGGCTCACGCTCCGGCTGATCGAGCGCGGCCGGGCCCGTGCCTGCGCGCTCGCCGATCTCGGCCGGTGCGGCGCGCCCTGCGACGGCCGCGAGCCCGAAGAGGCGTACGCGCTGCACACGGCCGCCGCCCGGTCGGTCATGCGCGGCGACGTGCGGCCGGTCGTGGCGGCGGCGCAGGCCCGCATCGACCGGCTCGTGTCCGAGCTGCGCTACGAGGAGGCCGCCGCCGAACGCGACCGGCTGGCCGCGTTCGTCCGCGCCGCGGCGCGCGGGCAGCGGCTCGCCGCGCTGGCCGGCTGCTCCCAGCTCGTCGCGGCCAGGCCCGCGTTCGACGGCGGCTGGGAGCTGTCGGTGGTGCGGTTCGGCAGGCTCGCCGCGGCCGGGACGATCCCGCCGCACGCGCACCCCCGTCCCTACGTCGACGCGCTCATCGCCACCGCCGAGACCGTCTTCGCGCCCGCCGGGGGAGCACCGGGCGGCGTGCCGCCCGGTCCCGGCCCGGCCGGGGGCGCCACCGCCGAGGAGATGGAGTGCGTGCTCCGCTGGCTCGACGCGCCGGGCGTGCGGCTGGTCGAGGTCGACGGCGTCTGGAGCTGCCCCGCCCACGGCGCCGAAGGGCTGCGCCGCCGCATCGACAACGCCTACGTGGCACCCGATCCGGGAGATCAGGGAGCGGCTCGGCCACTAAGGTGATCGGGAAAAATCCGGCGAATCGGTGAGGACCCCTCCTTCATGGCCCTGCCCCTCTATGACAGCCAGCCCACGCGGCGGGTGCCATGGATCACCTACCTGCTGGTGGCGGCCAACGTCGTGGTCTTCCTGCTCACCCCGATGTCCAGCTTCGCGACCTGGTACGGCGGCAGCGGGGCCCGCGAGTGCAGGACGGCCCACTTCACCTACCAGTACGGCGCGGTGCCGAAGGAGCTCACCAGCGCCGAGCAGCAGCCGCTGCCCGCCGAGATCGCCGGCGAGTGCGGCCCCGCGGCCTTCCACAAGGCACCCTGGACGTCGGCGTTCACCTCGATGTTCCTGCACTCGGGCGCCCTGCACCTGCTGGGCAACCTGGTGGCGCTGTTCGTGGTCGGCATGGGGGTCGAGGACCGGCTCGGACGCTGGCGCTTCCTGCTCAGCTACCTGCTGTTCGGGCTGGTCGCGGTGTACGGGTTCGCCTACACCTCGCCCGGCTCGGAGGTGCCGCTGCTCGGCGCGTCCGGGGCGATCGCCGGCGTGATGGGCGCCTGCCTGGTGCTCAACCCCCGCGGCCGGATCGTCAGCTTCGTCCCGCCGGTGATCGTGGTCCGGCTGCCGGTCTGGGTGGTGCTGGGCTACTGGTTCGTCCTCCAGTGGCTCTCCCTGGGCGACGACGAGAGCAACGTCGCCTACACCGCCCACATCTACGGCTTCGCCGCCGGCATGCTGTTCGCGCTGCTGGCGCGGCGGGCGGGTCCGGTGCGCGGGGCCGTGGCCCTCAGCCGCGGCTGAGGGCGCGGGCGGCCCTGGGTAGAGTCTGAGGTGATCTATCTTCGGGAGGACGCTGTGGTCACCGCGATCGTGTTCGTCAAGGCGGATGTCGCGAGCATCCATGAGGTGGCCGAGACGATCGCCGCCCTCGACGGGGTCAGCGAGGTCTACTCCATCACCGGCGCGCACGACCTGATGGCGATGATCCGGGTCCGCCGGCACGAGGAGCTCAACGACGTGATCCCGGGCCGCATCAACAAGATCCCCGGCATCGTCGACACCGAGACCCACATCGCCTTCCGCACCTACTCCCAGCACGATCTGGAGGTCGCGTTCTCGCTCGGCCTCCCCGACGCCGGCTGAGCCGTTCCGAGCCCGAGGCCCGAGGCCCGAGGCCACCGGCCGTCGCCCCGCTGGGCCGGGAGGGCTCAGAGGCCGCCGGAGGAGTCGTCGGTGTCCGAGGCCATGTACTGACCGCCGGTCTCTGCAGGGCGGGGCCCAGCAGGAGACCGGTGTGCGGGATCGCCCTGAGGGCCGCCCGCTCCACGGGGTCGCCGGACGGCGTCCACGCGGTGCCGTTCCGAAGAGATCGTGATCCGGCCGTCCCGGCTCAGTGCGACCAGCGCGACCAGCGCCACCCGGCCCGGCCCTCCGCACAGCCAGGCGGATTCATAGAGATCGTCCACGATCCGAGCATCGCCCGGCCGGACGTCCGGTACCAGGTCCAATGACGCATTCGTCCGAAATGTCGCAGGCTGGGCCGGTGGAGCGGCGCCGGGACGGGCGGGACGAGCGCTCGGTGCTGCGGCGCGTCACCGAGCGGCTCGACTCCCTCACGGCCTGAGCGCCTGCGACACCTCGATCCAGCGGGCGAGCAGCGCCTCCGCGGCGCCGGAGTCGACCGCCTCGGCCGCCCGCGCGTACGCGGCGCCCAGCGCGGCGGTCAGCTCGCCGGCGGGCGGCGTGCCGTCGTAGGCGGTGATGAGCGCGGCGGCGTTCAGCAGCACCATGTCGCGCACGGGGCCGGGCCGCCCGGCGAAGACCTCGCGTGCCACCCGGCCGTTGAAGGCGGCGTCGGCGCCGCGCAGGTCCTCCGGCTTGGCCGGCGGGATGCCCAGGTCGGACGGGTCGAACGCGGTCTCGGTCGAGGTGCCGTCGCGGACCACCCACACGGTGGACGTGCCGGTGGTGGTCAGCTCGTCCAGGCCGTCGTCGCCGCGGAACACCAGGGACGAGCAGCCCCGCTCGGCGAACACGCCCGCGATGATCCCGGCCATCCTCGGGTGGAACACCCCCACCGCCTGGGCGGCGGGCCGGGCCGGGTTAGTCAGCGGGCCGAGGAAGTTGAACACCGTGGGGGTGCCGAGCTCGCTGCGCGTCGTGGCCGCGTACCGCAGCGCCGGGTGGAACAGCGGCGCGAAGCAGAAGGTGATGCCGGTCTCCTCGGCGACCCGCGCGGTGCGCTCGGGCGGCAGGTCGATCGCGACGCCGAGGCCCTCCAGCAGGTCGGCGGCGCCGCACGAGGACGACGCGGCGCGGTTGCCGTGCTTGACCACCTTGACGCCGGCGGCGGCGCCGACCACCGCGGCCATCGTGGAGATGTTGACGGTGTGCGCCTGGTCGCCGCCGGTGCCGACCAGGTCGGCGATCCGGCCGGTGACCTCGATCGGGGTGGCGTTGTCCATCATCCCGCCGGCGAGCCCGGCCATCTCGGCGACGGTCTCGCCCTTGGCGCGCATGGCCACGGCGAAGCCCGCGATCTGCACGTCGGTGGCCTCGCCCGTCATGATCCGGTTCATCGCCCAGGCGGTGTCGGTGCTGGACAGCGACTCGCCGCCGAGCAGGGCGTTGAGCAGGGCGGGCCAGGTCGTTCGGGCATCCATGTGTCCCCCAGGGTGAGGTGGGTCCTCGGGGACGGCGGGGCCGGTTCGGCCGGGGCCCTCGGACGGGGGCCCACCCCGCGCCCCCGGCGAGCAGGTCTAGAGGGCCGGAAGGCGGTTCTCCGTGCGCCAGCGCATCAGCCCGGCGACCGCGGTGGCCACGGCCATCGGGTCGAGCGGCAGGCTCACCACGGCGTCGGCGCGGGACCAGGTGGCCAGCCAGCCGTCGTCGCGGCGGGCGATGATCGCCAGCATCGGCGGGCAGTCGAAGACCTCGTCCTTGGCCTGGCGGCAGACGCCGAGCCCGCCGGCGGGCTGGGCCTCGCCGTCGACGACGGCGACCTCGATGCCGCCCGCGTCGAGCCGCTCCACCACCGCGGCCTGGGTGGCGACCTCGACGTACTCGACCGGGGGGAGGTCGGCGGCGGGCCGGCGCCCGATCGCGAGCCGGATCTGGGCGCGAGTGTTCGCGTCGTCGCTGTAGACGAGAACCTTCATCGGGCTGTCCGGGGTGGTGCTGCTCATGGCAGAGAAGGCTACCCGGTCGGGACCCCGCGCACGAGACGCGGTAAGGACCGGGTGCGAGCGGCTCGCGCGGGCGTGTCCGGACCGTGTCCGAACCGTGCCCCGGGGGTGTCGCGCGGCGGGCCGATCCGGAAATTGCCCGCCGAACGTGCTAGAACCCCTGGTCCGCAGGCGATCCAGTGTTACCTGGAGTGCCTCCAGAGGCGTTCCCGGGACACGCTCGGGAACTCCAGAAGGGGGGTCATGCGTCGGTGAGTGAACCAGTGACGTAATAATGCTGCCCGTGGCAACAGCATCCGCGATAGAGACAACACCTCCACCTCACGTTCGGGCGAACCGTCCCAATCTCGTCAGTGTGGGGACGATCGTCTGGCTGTCGTCCGAGCTGATGTTCTTCGCGGCCCTGTTCGCGATGTACTTCACGATCCGCTCGGTGACGATCGGCCAGCACGGGCACGACTCCTGGCCGGGCGCCGCCCTCAACGTCCCGCTCTCCGCCGTGAACACCACCGTCCTGGTCCTGTCCTCGGTGACCTGCCAGCTGGGCGTGTTCAAGGCCGAGGCCGGCAAGGTCGGCCGGGACGGCGGGCTGCTCGACTTCCGGCGGTGGGGACTGCGCGAGTGGTACGTGCTGTCGTTCCTCATGGGCCTCTACTTCGTCCTCGGCCAGGGCTACGAGTACTTCTCGCTGGTCCAGGAGGAGGGCCTCACGCTCTCCTCGGCCGCGTACGGCTCGGTCTTCTACCTGACCACCGGCTTCCACGGCCTGCACGTCATCGGCGGGCTGATCGCCTTCCTGTTCGTGCTGGGCCGCACCTACGCCGCGAAACGCTGGACCCATGAGCAGGCGACGAGCGCGATCGTCGTGTCGTACTACTGGCATTTCGTGGACGTGGTCTGGATCGGCCTGTTCGCGACCATCTACCTGCTCGACCTGTGATCCGCCCGCCGGGCCCGGCCCGGAGGCTGGAGGCTCGCCTCCAGAGGATTTCTCACCCGCTTACCTGACGACATGACCCGAACGGGGATTTCCGTGAAAAGGATCACCGCATGGCGACGGCGCCCCTGGGCGGGCTACGCCGTCGTGCTGGCGGCCCTGGCGGCGATCGGCGTCATCTACGCCGGCTTCTCGCCGCAGACTGACCGCGCCGAAGCGGAGAACACGGCCCAGGCCGCGCAGGATCTGAAGAACGGCCAGGAGCTGTTCAACAAGAACTGCGCGAGCTGCCACGGGCTGAACGCCGAGGGCACCAAGGACGCCAAGGGCAAGCCGATCGCACCGAGTCTGCTCGGGGTGGGCGCCGCATCGGTCGACTTCCAGGTCAGCACGGGCCGCATGCCCGCGATGAACCCGGGCGCGCAGATGCCGCGCAAGAAGCCGATCCCGGCCTTCGACACCGAGCTCAAGACCGACTACGCCGAGCCGGAGAAGCGGGAGGCGGCCGAGAAGCAGAAGGCCCAGGCGGAGAAGAACCTGGCCGACCTGCGCGCCTTCGTCACCTCGCTGGGCGGCGGGCCGGAGGTGCCGTCCGCGGCGGCCACCGACCCGTCCAAGGGCGACGTGGCCGTCGGCGGCAAGCTGTTCCGCACCAACTGCGCGCAGTGCCACAGCTTCGTCGGCTCGGGCGGCGCGCTGACCGGCGGCAAGTACGCCCCGCCGCTCGACAAGAGCGACGTCACGCCCACCCAGATCTACGAGGCCATGCTGACCGGCCCGCAGGCGATGCCGGTGTTCAACGACACCACCCTCACCCAGCAGGACAAGCAGGCGATCATCGCCTACGTGGTCCAGACGCGTGAGGAGCCCAACCCGGGCGGCAACGGCCTGGGCCGCATCGGCCCGGTGTCGGAGGGCCTGGTCGGATGGCTGATCGGCATCGGCCTGCTGGTGCTGGCGGCGACCTGGATCACTGCGAAGAAGCCGAAGAAGCTGAAGAAGTCATGAGCGACGACAACAAGGACACGGGCTCGCACGAGCCCCGCGAGGACGGCGGCACGCCGGAACGCGTGATCGGCACGCCCTCGCCGGCGGCGGAGAAGTCGCTGCTGCCGGGCGGGGCCGCGCCGGCCGAGGGCGCCGCGGCCGAGGAGCTGGACGAGGCGTCGGCCAAGCGGGCCGAACGGGTCGTCGCGGTGTTCTTCCTCATCGCCTTCGCCGCCAGCGTGGCGTTCATCGCCTACTACATCGGCTGGAGCGGCCGGGACGGCGGGATGCACGGCATCCACCGGACCCGCGAGTCCAACCTGTGGCTCGGCGGCATGATGACGCTGGCGTTCCTGGCCATGGCGGTCGGCGTCACCATCTGGGTGCGGCGGCTGATGACCAGCAAGCCGATCATCCAGGAGCGGCACGCCCCGCGGGCCACCGAGGAGACCCGGGCGTCCTTCGCCGCGGACTTCATGGAGGGCGCCGCCGACAGCGGGATCACCAAGCGCCCGCTGCTGCGCCGCACGCTGCTGCTGGCCGCCGCGCCGCTCGGCCTGGCCCCGCTGGTGCTGCTGCGCGACCTCGGCCCGAAGCCGGGGACGCGGCTGCGCCACACGTTCTGGGGCGATGCGGTCAAGAAGGCCCAGTCTCAGGGCAAGAAGGGCGTCCGCCTGGTGGTGGACGGCACCGACAGGCCGCTGAGGGTCAGCGACTTCTCCTCGCCGGGTGGGATGATCACTGTGCTGCCCGAGGGCATCGAGCACGATCTGCCCGAGGAGAAGGTGCTCACCCAGGTCGCCAAGGCGGTGACCATCCTGATCA
Source organism: Actinomadura xylanilytica (assembly GCF_030283145.1). GTDB lineage: Bacteria > Actinomycetota > Actinomycetes > Streptosporangiales > Streptosporangiaceae > Spirillospora > Spirillospora xylanilytica. The sequence continues at coordinate 702,746 of NZ_JASNWE010000001.1, read as the reverse complement.
ACGTTCCGGCGGACCAGTTCAAGCCCGCCAAGGGGCGGGAGAACTGGCACGTCGGCGGGATCGTGGCGTACTCCAAGATCTGCACGCACGTGGGCTGCCCGGCGGCCCTGTACGAGCAGACCACGCACCACATCCTGTGCCCGTGCCACCAGTCGACGTTCGACGCCACCGACGCGGCCAAGGTCGTGTTCGGGCCGGCGGCCCGTCCGCTGCCGCAGTTGCCACTGGCCGTGGAGGACGGTTACCTCGTCGCGACGAGTGACTACCACGAGCCGATCGGCCCGAGCTTCTGGGAGCGGGGATGAGCGAGGCGGCAACCGCCCCGAAGGCGGTCGAGGGACCACTGACGTTCCTGGACGACCGGCTGGGCTCCACCACCTTCTTCAAGCGGAACATGAAGAAGGTCTTTCCGGACCACTGGTCGTTCATGCTGGGCGAGATCGCCCTGTACTCCTTCATCATCCTGCTGCTGACCGGGACGTTCCTGACGCTCTGGTTCAAGCCCAGCATGATCGAGGTGGTGTACGACGGGTCGTACACCAAGCTGAACGGCGTCAAGATGTCGGAGGCCTACGCCTCCACGCTGAACATCAGCTTCGATGTGCGCGGCGGCCTGCTGATGCGGCAGATCCACCACTGGGCCGCGATCCTGTTCATGGCCTCGATCATGGCGCACATGCTGCGGGTGTTCTTCACCGGCGCCTACCGCAAGCCGCGTGAGCTGAACTGGCTCATCGGCGTCGGCATGTTCACCATGGGCATGCTGGAGGGGCTGTTCGGGTACTCGCTGCCCGACGACCTGCTGTCCGGCACCGGGCTGCGGATCACCCAGGGTGTGGCCGAGTCGATCCCGCTGGTGGGCTCCTACATCTACATGTTCCTGTTCGGCGGGGAGTTCCCCGGCCAGGACATCGTGCCGCGCCTGTTCACGCTGCACATCCTGCTGATCCCGGGCGTGCTGCTGGGCATGATCACCGCGCACATGATGATCATGTGGCACCAGAAGCACACCGCGATGCCGGTGAAGAAGCAGACCGAGACGCAGGTCCAGGGCTACCCCTTCTACCCGGTCTTCATGGCCAAGACGGGCGCCTACTTCCTGTTCACCTTCGGCGTGCTGGCGCTGCTCGGCACGTTCGCGCAGATCAACCCGATCTGGCTGTTCGGGCCCTACGACCCGGGCGCGATCTCGTCGGCGTCCCAGCCCGACTTCTACATGGGCGTCCTGGAGGGCTCCCTCCGGATCATGCCCAACTGGGAGATCTCGGCCTGGGGCCACACGCTCAGCCTGAACGTGCTGATCCCGGCGCTCGGCCCGCTCGGCATCATCTTCACCGGTGCCGCGGTGTGGCCGTTCATCGAGCAGTGGGTGACCGGCGACAAGCGGCTGCACCACGTCAACGACCGTCCGCGCAACGCCCCGGTCCGCACCAGCGTCGGCATGGCCGCCGTGGCGTTCTACGGGATCCTGTGGGTGGCCGGCGCCAACGACGTGCTGGCCGAGCGGTTCCACGTGTCGCTGTTCGCCACGACGTGGTTCTTCCGCGTCGCGGTGTTCGTCGGCCCGGTGCTCGCCTACATCATCACCAAGCGGATCTGCCTGGGGCTCCAGCGCAAGGACGCCGGCATCATCGGGCACGGCGTGGAGAGCGGCGTGATCGTGATGTCGCCGGACGGCGAGTACAGCGAGCGGCACGAGCCCGCCCGCGAGCAGGAGCGGACCGTCATCCTCAGCAAGGAGAACAGCCGGCCCGAGCCGCCCGCGGTGGACGCCAACGGCGTGCCCGCGCCGGGCAGCAAGGGACCGCTCGGGCACGTCCGGTCCCGGCTCAACCGGGCCTGGACCTTCGACGACATCCCGATCGAGGAGCACGGCCACGACGAGGAGCACGGCGAGGTCGAGAACGGCCGGGAGCCGAAGCAGCTCAACCACTGAGCACGGCGCGCGGCGCGCGCCACAGCGGATCGCCACACGGCGGGGCCCGTCACCGGAGGATCGGTGGCGGGCCCCGCCGCGTCCGGCGCCGGGGCCGTCCGTATGCTGCGTGGACATGACCAGGACGCTCGTGGTGACCAACGACTTCCCGCCGCGCCCCGGCGGGATCCAGGCGTTCGTGCACGGGCTGGCGGCGCGCCGCCCGCCGGGCTCGGTGGTGGTGTACGCGCCGGCGTGGCGGGGCGCGGCGGCGTTCGACGCCGCGCAGCCGTTCCCGGTCGTGCGGCATCCGGGGTCGCTGATGCTGCCCGAGCCGTCGGTGCTGCGCCGGGCGGGCGAGGTGCTCCGGGCGGAGGGCTGCGACTCGGTGCTGTTCGGCGCGGCGGCGCCGCTCGGCCTGCTGGCCCCGGCACTGCGCCGGCGCGGGGCGGAGCGGCTGGTCGGGATCACCCACGGGCACGAGGCGGCGTGGGCGTCGCTCCCGGCGGCGCGCGGCCTGCTGCGCCGCATCGGCGACGGCGTGGACGTGCTGACCTACCTGGGGGAGTACACCCGGTCCCGGATGGCGCGGGTCCTGTCGCCGGGCGCGGCGGCGCGGCTGGCCCGGCTGGCCCCGGGCGTGGACGAGAACGCGTTCTTCCGCGGCGCCGGGGGGCCGGAGATCAGAAAGCGGCACGGGCTGGACGGGCGTCCCGTCGTGGTGTGCGTGTCGCGGCTCGTCCCGCGCAAGGGGCAGGACGCGCTGATCCACGCCTGGCCGCACGTGCTGCGCGCGGTGCCGGACGCCGCGCTGCTGCTGGTCGGCGGCGGGCCGTACCGGGCCGAGCTGGAGCGGCTGGCGGCGGCGCGGGGGGTGTCCGGCTCGGTCGTCCTGACCGGCGCCGTGCCCTGGGAGGAGCTGCCCGCGCACTACGACGCGGGCGACGTCTTCGCGATGCCGTGCCGGACCCGGCGGCGCGGCCTGGACGTCGAGGGGCTCGGCATCGTCTACCTCGAGGCGTCGGCGACCGGGCTGCCGGTGGTGGCGGGCGACTCGGGCGGCGCGCCCGACGCGGTGCTGGACGGCGAGACCGGTGTGGTCGTGCCGGGCCGTTCGGTCGCGGCCGTCGCCGCGGCCCTGACCGGCCTGCTGAGCGATCCCGGGCGGGCCCGCGCGATGGGCGGGCGCGGACGGGCGTGGATCGAGCGGGAGTGGCGCTGGGAGCTCCAGGCCGCCCGGCTGGGCACGCTGCTCGACGGCTGACGGCGATGATGGAGGTGAGCCCGCGCGTCCGCTAGCGGGCGGCCAGGCCGCGCATGGCGGTGTCGAGCTGCTCGGAGGTGAGGGCCGGCTCGGCGATCGGGTGGGCGGCCTCGGCGCGCAGGCCGTCGAGGACGAAGGCGAGGCTGCGGCGCCATGCGCCCGGCGCGATCGCGCCGGTGGCCTCGACCAGGCGGCCGGTGCTCCAGATGATGGAGACCAGGTCCGCCGCGGTGAAGTCGGGGCGCAGGCCGCCGCCGTCGCGGGCGCGCGCGACGATCCGGGCGACCTGGTCGGTCCCCTGTGCGCAGGCGGCGGCGAGCCGCTCGGTGTCGGAGAACCGCATCGAGAGCGCGTCGGTGAGGCCCCGGTCGGCCGCCTGCGAGGCGCACAGCCGGGTCACGTACCAGACGAAGCCCTCCCAGGGGTCGGGACGGGCCAGCGCCTCCTCGCCGAGGGCGAGCTGGGCGTCGATCAGCTCCGGGACGATCTCGTCGATCAGCGTCTCGCGGGTGGCGAAGTGGTTGTAGAGCGTGCCGACGCTGACCCCGGCCCGGCGGGCGATCTCCTCCAGCGGGGCGTCCAGGCCGCGCGCGGCGAAGACCTCGCGGGCGGCGGCCGTCAGCCGCTCGCGGTTGCGCCGCGCGTCGCGGCGCTGTGCTCTCGGGGGGCCGCAGCTGCTCATGCGCCGAGTCTACTTAGTTGAGGGCACCCTCAAGTTTTTCTGTTACGGTGAAAGAACTTGAGGCCACCTTCAACTTAAGGGAGTGCGCATGTCCAAGACCATCGCCGTGTTCGGGGCCGGCTCCGCGCTCGGCCTGTCGATCGCCCGCCGCTTCGGGCGGGAGGGCTTCGGGGTGGCGCTCGTCGCCCGTGACCGCGCGCGGCTGGACGGGCTGGCCGCGACGCTGGCGGCCGAGGGAGTGCAGGCCGCGGCGTTCGCCGCCGACCTCACCGACGCGGCGGCGACCGCCGCCGCGGTGGACGCCATCGAGGCCCGGTTCGGGCGGATCGACGTGCTGGAGTACGGTCCGGGCGGTCTCAACCTCGGGTTCGCGCCCGGCCCGGTCACCGAGATCGGCCCGGAGGAGCTGCGGACGCCGCTCGAACTGTTCCTGCTCGCCCCGGTGGGGCTGGTCAGGCGCGTCCTGCCCGGGATGATCGAGCGCGGGGACGGGGCGCTGCTGTTCACGCAGGGGGCGTCCGCGAAGTACCCGATCCCCTTCATGGGCGACATCGGGACGGCCATGGCGGCGATGCGCCACTACGTCCTGACGCTCTCGGCCGGGCTGGAGGGCACCGGCGTCCACGCCGGGACGCTGACCATCGGCGCGGGCATCAAGGGCAGCGACGTGCACCGGCTGCTCGAGAGCGACTCCTACGACGGGCCGCGCCCCGAGGGCCTCGATCTCGTCGATCCCGCCGTCCTGGCCGACGTGTACTGGGACATGTACGTGAAGCGGGACCGGGTGGAGGAGGTCGCCGGGAACTTCGGCGGGTGAGATGGCGCCGGGCGAAAAAGGGTGAAGCGGTCAGGTGGGAATGATCTCCACCGGGCCCGGCCCGGAAGCCCGGCCGGACCGCCCCGCCGTCGGCGCGCACAGGTGATGCTGCGTGTGGCACCGGCTTCGAAGGGTGGCAGGATGCGGACATGGCCGATTTGGAGAACGCGGGTGTCGAGGACGCGTGGACCCCTGTGCCGGGTGCGGCCGTCGGCTGGCTGAACGACCTGGATCCCGACCACTGCTACTCGGGGTTCGAGCCGCCGCGCCGCCCGGACGGGGTGTGGGTGCTGCACTCCATGTACGCGTGGAAGGAGGGCCTGGTCACCACCACGCACGACGACGTCCACCAGTCGGTGCGGGCGGCCGGGCTCACCGAGCCGGACGTGATGGGCGACGCCGACCTCGGCGATCTGCTGGAGGGCGCCGTCGTCACCGGGACCGGGCTCGGCCGCAGCGGCGACCCCGGCGCGGGCTGGCGGCGGCTGCGCTGGGCCGAACTGGCGCGCGGGTTCGGCGAGGAGCCGGTGCCCGACGGCGAGCTGCCCGGCAACCGCTGCCTGCGGCAGGCGCACCCGACGGGGAGCTGGTCGGCGGCGATCCGGCCGCCGGCCGAGGGCTGCCTCGACCGGGAGAGCTGGCGCCGGCTGGTGGACGTGCTGGCGCGGCACAGCCCGGCCGGCGCCGAGACCGCGTGCCTGGCGTACTACTGCCCGCTGGTCACCGCCGACTGGGACGACGAGACGGTGCTGGCCGGCCGCCTCGGCGACGCGGCGGGCCTCTACGACCATCCGGAGATGTCGAGCTGCCCGTCCAACCTGTGGGCCGAGGACCGCTCGTGGGTCGTCTACTGCGACTGGGACCTGTGGGGCACCAAGGTCGTCGGACCGGTCCCGCTCGTCGAGGCCCTGCTGGAGGACTCCGGGCTGGAGGCCCTCCGCCTTCCCTGGACGGGCTGACGGCCTGATCCGCCTCTCCTCCGTCCGGCGGACGGAGGAGAGGCGGACCAGGGGCCCGGTGCGGCCGGAGTCAGCGGCGGGTGCCGCGTCCGGTGCCGGCGGCGGACGCGAGCACCAGCAGGGCGGCGACGGCGAGCAGCCCCGCGAGGACGAGCGCCAGGGCGGCCAGGCCCGAGCCGGTGAGCGCGCCGGCGAGCTGCGGGCCGAGGCTGGCGCCGACGAACAGCAGCGCGGTGAACAGCGAGATCGCGGGGCCGCGGGCCGCGCCGGCCCGGGAGCCGATGGTGTCGATCAGGCCCGGTGCGGCGACGGCGGTGCCGGCCGTCACGGCGATGAGCAGCGCGCCGAGCAGCAGGGTCCCCGGGTGCAGCAGGCCGATCAGCGCGACGCCGGCGGCCGACAGGGCGAGCGCCAGGCCGACCCGGGCCGGGCCGGGGACGCGGGCGAGGACCGGGGTCAGGAACGGGATCGCGACGATCACCGGGAGCGCGCTCGCCCGCAGCCCGAGCAGCCCGGTCGTGCCGGTGAGCTGGAGGCCGGTGTAGATCGCGACGAACGAGCCGAGCACGGTGGGCACCGCCAGGTAGAGGAGCCGCAGTCCGGGCGTCCAGAGCAGCGGGAGCATGGCCCGGTAGGCGGCGGCCGGGGAGGCGCCGGTGGACGGGCCGTCCGGGAGCAGCGCCCAGCGCAGCAGCAGCGCGGCGGCGCCGAACGCGACCGCGCCGACCAGGAAGAACGCGCGCCAGCCGAGCGTCGCGGCCAGGCCCTGCGCGGCGAGCTGGCCGAGGACGGCGGCCGACAGGAACCCGGTGGTCATCGCGGTCACGGTGACCAGGCGGCGGCGCGGCTCGACGCGTTCGGCGACGTAGGCCATCGCGACGGGCGGGAACGCCCCGATGGTCAGGCCCTGGAGCGCGCGCAGGATCAGCGCCGCGTCCGGGCCGGGGGAGGCGGCGACCAGCGCGGTGGTCACGGCGGTCGCGGCGACCCCGGCGACCATCACGCGGCGGCGGCCGAACCGGTCGGAGAGCGGGCCGAAGAGCAGGAAGCCCGCCGCGTAGCCGAACCCGAACGCGCTCACCAGCCAGGTGAGCGAGGTGGGTCGGGCGTGCCAGCCCGCGGCGGCGGAGCCGAGCAGGGCGATCATCCCGTAGAGCTGCGCGGTGGCGAGCAGGGCGGTGCCGGAGAGCACGGCGACCGTCCGGGCGAACGGCGCGAACGCGGTCGTCGCGGTCGGAGCCGGGGGCGGTGCCGGAGCGGTGGTGGTGGCCGGGAGGACGGGGGAGGAGCGCATGGCCGGAACCGTAGCCAACCAACCGGTTGGATGTCAACCAACCGGTTGGACGGCGATCCCGCTATGCTCGGGACCATGGCCACCAGCGCATCCACCACCGCCTCGACCAAAGAGGCCCTGCTCGCCGCCGCCCGCGAGGAGTTCGCCGAGCACGGCATCGCCGGCGCCCGGGTCGACCGGATCGCCCGGCTGGCCGGCGTCAACAAGGAGCGGATCTACGGATACTTCGGCAACAAGGAGAAGCTCTTCGACGCGGTCATGAAGGACGCGATGGACGAGCTCACCGAGGTGAACGCGCTGCTCGGCGACGACCCGGTCCAGTACGTGGCGGGGCTCTTCGACCACTATCAGGAGCACCCCGACCTCCTCCGGCTGCTCATGTGGGAGGCGCTGCACGACCGGTCCGGCCACCTGCCCGACCAGCAGTGGCGCGTCGACCGCTGCCACGACAAGGTCGCCTCCCTCGCCGCCCACCTCGGCCAGGAGCCCTCGGCCGAGGCCGGGAGGACGATGCTGAGCCTGATGGGGCTGGTCCTGATGCCGATGGCCCTGCCCCAGCTCGCCGAGCTGATGGGCGCCCAGATGGACGGCCCGGAATCGACCGCGCGGATGCGCGAACACGCCACGGCGTTCGCACGCGCCTTCCTGGAGTGCGGAAAGACGGCCGGACCCTCCTGACCGCTCTCCGGCCCCGCGTCCCCCAGACGGGCCGCCGGGTTCGTAGGATCACCCCATGAACGTTGTGATCGCGGGAGGGCACGGGCAGATCGCGCTGCGCCTGGCCCGGCTGCTGGCCGCGCGGGGGGACACCGTGCTGAGCCTGATCCGGAATCCGGACCATGCCGGCGACGTGCGGGCGGCGGGCGCCGGCCCGGTCGTGTGCGACCTGGAGCAGGCGGGCCTGGACGAGGTGGCGGCCGAGGTGACCGGCGCGGAGGCGGTCGTCTTCGCGGCCGGGGCCGGCCCCGGGAGTGGCGCGGGCCGCAAGGACTCGGTCGACCGGGCGGCGTCGGTGCTGGTGGCGGACGCGGCCGAGCGCGCCGGGGTCCGGCGGCTGCTCCAGGTGTCGGCGATGGGTGCGGGGGAGCCGCCGCGGGCCGGCACCGACGAGGTCTGGGCCGCCTACGTCCGGGCCAAGGGGGCGGCGGAGGAGGACCTGCGCGCCCGGGACCTCGACTGGCTGATTCTGCGGCCGGGCCGCCTCACCGACGATCCGGGGACCGGCCGGGTCAGGCTGGCCGAGCCGCCGATCGGGCGGGGCGAGGTGACCCGGGACGACGTCGCCGCGGTGATCGTCGCGCTGCTGGACGCGCCCGGCGCGCGGCACCGGACCCTGGACCTGATCAACGGCGGCACCCCGATCGCCGACGCCGTCGCCGTCCTCTAGGACCCGCACGGGCCGCGGCGGGCCGCCCCTCCGGACGGCGTCCCGCCGCGTCCCGCCGCGTCCTTCAGCGTCCCGCCGGGTCAGGAGTAGATCGCGTCGATCTCGTCGGCGAAGTCCTTCATGACGACGTGCCGGCGCACCTTGAGGCTCGGCGTCATGTGCCCGGCCTCCTCGGTGAAGTCCACGCCGAGGATCTCGTACTTCTTGATCGCCTCGGCGTGCGAGACCGACGCGTTGGCGCCGGCCACGGCCGCGTCGATCTCGGCGATCAGGGCGGGGTCGCGGCGCAGCTCGTCGACGGTCATCGCGTCCGGCCTGCCGTGCTGCCGCTTCCAGGGGCCGAGCGCCTCCTCGTCCAGCGTGATCAGCGCGCTGATGAACTTGCGGCCGTCGCCGACGACCAGGCACTGGCTGATCAGCGGGCTGGCCCGCAGCCGGTCCTCCAGCGGGGCGGGCGCCACGTTCTTGCCCGCCGCGGTGACCAGGATCTCCTTCTTCCGTCCGGTGATGGCCAGGTACCCGTCGGCGTCCAGCGAGCCGAGGTCGCCGGTGTGGAACCAGCCGTCGGCCAGGGACTCCTCGGTGGCGGACGGGTTGTTCCAGTACCCGCGCAGGATGTTGACGCCCTTGATCAGGACCTCGCCGTCGTCCGCGATCCGGACGGTGACGCCCGGGATCGGCCGCCCGACGGTGCCGATCCGGATCGCGGTGGGCCGGTTGACGCTGGCCGGGGCGGTGGTCTCGGTCAGCCCGTACCCCTCCAGGATCGTGATGCCCACGCCGCGGAAGAAGTGGCCGAGCCGCTCGCCGAGGGCGGCGCCGCCCGACACCGCGTACTGCACCCGCCCGCCGACGGCGGCGCGCAGCTTCCGGTACACCAGCACGTCGAAGACGCGGTGCCGGGCCTTGAGGGCGAGCCCGGGGCCGCCGGAGTCCAGGGCCTGGCTGTAGGCGATCGCGGTGTCGGCGGCGGCGCGGAAGATCTTGCCCTTGCCGTCGGCGGCGGCCTTCTGCTCGGCCCCGTTGTAGACCTTCTCGAAGACGCGCGGCACGGCCAGCAGGAAGGTCGGCCGGAAGGTGGCCAGGTCGGGCAGCAGGCCCGCGATGTCGCTGTGGCCGAGCACGATGCCGCCCTCGACGCAGGCGACCTCGATCAGCCGGGCGAACACGTGCGCGAGCGGCAGGAAGAGCAGCGTCGAGCTGCCGTCGACCGCGACCTCGGAGATCGCGCCCTGGATCGCGTTGCGGGCGGTCGACACCAGGTTCCCGTGGGTCAGCTCGCAGCCCTTGGGGCGGCCGGTGGTGCCCGAGGTGTAGACGAGCGTGGCGACGTCGCCGGCGGTGCGGGACCGGCGCCGCTCCTCGACCACCTCGTCGCCGAGCCCGGCGCCGAGGGCGGCCACGGCGTCGGCGCCGCCGTCGTCGATGCCCCAGAGGTGCGCGAGGTCCGGGAGCGCGTCCCGGACCCCCTCGATCGCGGCCCGGTGCGCGGCGGTCTCGGCGAACACCGCGCGGGCGCCCGAGTCGCCGACGATCCACTGGATCTGCTCGGCGGAGGAGGTCTCGTAGATCGGGACGGCGACGGCGCCCGCGGCCCAGATCGCGTAGTCCAGGACCGTCCACTCGTAGCGGGTCCGCGACATCAGCGCGACCCGGTCGCCCGGCTCGATCCCGGCGGCGACCAGGCCCTTGGCGACCCGCGTCACCTCCGCGGCGAAGTCGCGGGCGGTCACGGCCCGCCAGGCCGTGCCGGCCTCGTTCCGGCGGCGCAGCACGATCGTGCCGGGCCGTTCGGCGGCTCGGGCGAACGGTGCGTCGGTCAGGTTGGTGGCGTCGGAGACCTCCACCATCGGGGGGACGCTGAACTCGCGCACGGCCCACTCCTCGATTGATCTGTGCGGATGGCGGGGACGACGCTACAGGCTCCCCGCGACCCGATGATACCCGTGAGTAGCAAAGTCCGGCCGGTGCGCGCCGCCGGTCAAGGACGGGGCAAGTCTCCGCGTCCCCGCCGGGCGCGGGGAGCCGTGCGCCTACCCTTGACGGGCCGGGCTCGGGCAGGACTCCGGCGGCTCCGACCTGACCCGGGAGAACCCCCTTGGCACTGCTGGAAGTGATCGCACTGACGCCCGCCGACGCGCGGGCCGCCGAGGAGGGCGGCGCCGACCGGATCGAGGTCGCCGCCGACATGGCCGCCGACGGGCTGACCCCCGACCCCGAGGTGGTCGCCGGCATGAGGGAGGTCACCTCCCTGCCGATGCGGGTGATGCTGCGCGCCAACGCCGGGTTCGGCACCACCGCCGCCGAGCTGGACCGGCTGCGCCGCGCCGCCGCCGACCTCGCCGCGGCCGGCGCCGACGGATTCGTGCTCGGTTTCCTAAGCCCGTCGGGGCGGATCGACGCCGCCGCGACCGCCGGGCTCGCCGCGTCCGCCGCCCCGCTGCCATGGACGTTCCACCGGGCCCTGGACCACGCGTCCGACCCGGCCGCCGCCTGGCAGGCCGTCCGCGACCTGCCCGGCGCGCCCGGCACCGTCCTCACCGCCGGGTCGGCCAGGGGCGTCGGGGCGGGGCTGGAGGTGCTGGTCAGGCGGGCCGCCGAGAGCCCGGACGCGGCGGCCCTGATCATGGCGGGCGGCGGGTTGCGCCGCAAGCACGTCGCGGTGCTCGCCGCCGCGGGCGTCACCGCCTTCCACGTCGGCACCGCGGTCCGTCCGGACGGGGCCTGGGAGGTGCCGGTCGACGCCGCGCTCGTCGGCGAGTGGCGCGCCCTCGTCGCCGCCGCCGCGGGCGCGTCCCATTAGAGTCGGTTCATGCGGATCCATGTGGTGAGTGACGTCCACGGCCGCGCGGAGGACCTCAAGCGCGCGGGCGACGGGGCGGATGTTCTCATCTGCCTGGGCGACCTGATCCTGTTCATCGACTACTCCGACCACGCCCGCGGGATCTTCGCCGACCTGTTCGGCCAGAAGAACGCCGACCGGTTCATCGCGCTGCGCACGGCCAAGCGCTTCGAGGAGGCCCGCGAGTTCTCCCGCTCCCTGTGGGACTCGCTGGAGGGCGGCTCCTGGCCGCACATCGAGCGGGCCGTCGACCGGCAGTACGCCGAGCTGTTCGCGGCGATGCCGACCCCGGCCTACCTCACCTACGGCAACGTCGACATCCCGCGCATGTGGGGCGCGCACCTGCGCGAGGGCCACCATGTGCTGGACGGGCAGGTCGCCGAGCTGGGCGGGCTGCGCTTCGGGTTCGTCGGCGGCGGGCTGCGCACCGAGTACCGCACCCCCTACGAGCTGGACGAGGAGACCTACGCGGCCAAGGTCGCCGCCGTCGGCGAGGTCGACGTGCTGTGCTGCCACATCCCGCCCGCCGTCCCCGAACTGCTGTACGACACCGTGGCGCGCAGGTTCGAGCGGGGCAGCGAGGCGGTGCTGGAGGCCGTCCGCCGCACCCAGCCGAGGTACGTGCTGTTCGGCCACGTGCACCAGCCCCTCGCCCGGCGGATCCGCATCGGCCGTACCGAGTGCGTCAACGTCGGGCACTTCCGGGCCAGCGGGGTGCCCTTCACGCTGACGGTGTGAGAGATCCCTTCCCGACGACAGGAGCGCGACGATGGCCGACCGCACCAGTTCCACCATCACCATCGAGGCGGCGAAACCCGAGATCATGGCGGTGATCGCCGATCTGGCGGCCTATCCCGACTGGGCCGGCGGCATCCGCGAGTTCACCGTGCAGGAGACCGGCCCGGACGGCCGGGCCGCCCGGGGCCGGCTGACGTTCGACGGCGGCCCGTTCAGCGACACCGTCGGATTGGCCTACACCTGGGACGGCGACGACGCGGTCCACTGGGAGCTGGTCGAGAAGGGCACGGTGGTCACCGGCCTGCACGGCTCGTACACCCTGGCCGCGGCCGGCGGCGCGGCGGACGTGACCGAGGTGACCTACGAGCTGGCCGTGGACGTCCGGGTCCCGATGATCGGCATGGTCCGGCGCAAGGGCGAGAAGCGGATCACCGACTCGGCGCTCAAGGGCCTGAAACGACACGTCGAGGGCTGAGTGAAGCGCGGCGCGCCCGGCGGGCGGTACCGTTTCACGCCGACAACGGATGGAATTGTTCTCATGACCGAGCAGCCCGGCGACGTCCTCGGCGAGGCCGTCAAGCTCCTGGACGCCCTGTGCCGCCGCGTCGGCGGCGCGGCCGGCGCCTGGAGCGCTCCCGGCGGCCGGGGCGGCGACGTGTGGGCCCGGGCGACGGCCCCGGTCGCGGACACCGGCCCGGTCGCGGACACCGGCCTGGACGCCGATCCGGATCCGGGCGCGGGCGGGGCCTGGGCCTCGGCCACCGGTGAGGATCCCGTCGGCATCGGGTAGGGCAACGGCGGGGTCCGGTGGGGCGCCGCGAGGAGGAGGAACCGTACATGGCCCTGACCATCGGCGTCGACGTGGGCGGCACGAAGGTGGCCGCGGGAGTCATCGACGACCGGGGCACGATCCTGGAGAAGGTGCGGCGACCCACGCCCTCCACCAATCCCGCGGAGACCGCCGAGGTCATCGCCGAGGTCGTCGACCTGCTCAAGGGCAAGTACGCGGACGTGGTCGCGGTCGGCCTCGGCTCGGCCGGCTTCGTCGACGAGACGCGCTCCACCGTGCTGTTCGCGCCCAACCTGGCCTGGCGCGACGAGCCGATCAAGAAGAAGGTCGAGGAGCGGGTCGGGCTGCCGGTGGTGGTCGAGAACGACGGCAACGCGACCGCCTGGGGCGAGGCGCGGTTCGGCGCCGGGCGGGGCGAGGACTTCATCGTCCTGATCGCCCTCGGCACCGGCATCGGCGGCGGCATCATCATCAACGGCGAGCTGTACCGGGGCCGGTTCGGCATCGGCGCTGAGTTCGGCCACTTCCGGGTCGTCCCGGACGGCCGCCGCTGCGGCTGCGGCAACCGCGGCTGCTGGGAGCAGTACGCCAGCGGCAACGCGCTCGTGCACGAGGCCCGCGACCTGGCCAGGGTGGCGCCCGCGATGGCCGGGCGGCTGCTGGAGCTCGGCGGGGGGCGGCCCGAGGGGATCAGCGGCCCGGAGGTCACCCAGGCGGCCCGCGAGGGCGACCCGGCGGCGCTGGAGTGCTTCCGGTCGGTGGCGCAGTGGGCGGGCCAGGGGCTGGCCGACCTGTCCGCGATCCTCGACCCGGGGGCGTTCATCATCGGCGGCGGGCTCTCGGACGCGGGCGACCTGCTGCTCGACCCGATCCGGCAGGCGTTCGGGGCGGCGCTCACCGGGCGCGGGCACCGGCCGACCCCGCAGATCCGGATCGCCGAGCTCGGCTCCGACGCCGGCATCGTCGGCGCGGCCGACCTGGCCAGGATCTGACCCGATGGGGCCGCCGGTCCGGGTGCTCGGCTACAACATCCGGTCGCTGCGCGACGACCCGGCCGCGGTGGCCCGGGTCGTCCGCGCGCTCGCGCCGGACGTGGTGTGCCTCCAGGAGGTGCCGCGGTTCCGGGGCTGGCGCGGCAGGCGGCGCGCGCTGGCGCGGGACTGCGGGCTGCGGGTCGTGGCGGGCCGCCGGGCGGCGGGGCTCGCCGTCCTGGCGGCGCCGCGGGTCCGTGGCCTCGCCCGCGAGTTCCACCTCCTCAGCCGCGTCCCCGGCCTGCACCGGCGGGCGCTGGCGGTCGCCGTGCTAGAGATCCCGGCGCCGGACGGCGGGCCGCCCGGCCGGCTGATCGCGGCCAGCACCCATCTCGACCTCGCCGACGGACCGCGCCGCGAGCACACCGGCCAGGTGATCGCGCTGCTCGACCGGGCGGGCCGCCGCCACGACGCGCCCGTGGTGCTCGCCGGCGACGTGAACGAGGAGCCGGGCGGCGCGTCGTGGACGCTGCTCACCGGCCGGTTCCAGGACGCCCGCGCTGTCGCGCCGGTGGGGCTTGAGGAGACGTTCTCGGCCCGCGATCCGCGCAGGCGCATCGACGGCGTGTTCCCCGATCCCGCGATCGGGGTGGTGGGCTGCGGCGTCCCGGACGACGCCGCGCTGCGCGCCGACTACCTGGCGGCGACCGACCACCGCCCCGTCGTGGCCGACCTGCGCCTGCCCTGACGGGGCCGGACGGGCCGGACGGGGTCGAACGGGGTCAGACTACGGCGCCGTCGTCGGGATCGCGGGGCTCGTCGCCCATCCGCAGCACCAGCGTCACGAACCCGCCGATGAACGCCGCGACCGCCAGGAACGCGGCCCAGCCGGGCACGTCCCAGTCGAGGATGACGGTGATCAGCAGGTAGACCGGGCCGCCGACCAGCGCGATCCACGCGCCCTTGGTGAGCGGGTCGGCGGCCGGCAGCGGCGGGGGCGGCGGCGGGACGTAGTGGCCCTCGTCCTCGTCCGGCGGGAGCTCGGCGGGCTCGGCCGGCTTGATCACCCGGGCCCGCGGGATCCGGCCGGTGCGGTCGTCGCCCTCCTCGGGCGGCTTGGGCGGCTCGTGGATGTTCTCCTGGTCGGGCCAGGGGACGCGGTCGCCCTCGGGGACGCTGTCGTAGCCCGCGACGATCTCGGCCCAGATGGCGTCCTCGTCGCGCTCGGCGGTGCCGGTGGGGGAGTCGCCGGCGCCGGGCGGCGTGCCGTCGGCGTCGCGCGCGTCGAACGGGTCGAGCTGATCGAGCTGGTCGTCGCGCGGCGCGGGCTCGGCCAGGTCGCCGTCGGGCCGCTCGCCCTCGGACCCGCGTCCCCCGGCGTCGCGCAACCGGGCCAGGTGGGCCCGCAGGATGGACTCGGCGGCCGGCTTCATGTCGACGTCGACGTAGAGCCGGTCGAGCACGTCGCCGGTGGCGGCCTCACCGGTCAGGTCGACCAGCCCGTTGGGGGCGGTGGCGTACGCGGCGACCCCGGCGTCGCGCAGCGCGGCCAGCATGGCGTCGGCCAGATGCGGCGCCAGGTCGACCAGCGGGGCGTAGGTCTCCGCTGACAGTCCATTGCCACGGCGATTCACGGAGCCGGCTCCTTCGACGACTGCGGCGTGACCGACAGCACCGGCATGACGGCCTCCGCTCCCCCATTGACGTGTGACCGGCGGCGCCGCCCGCGATGCGCGCGACGCTCCGGACACCCCGAAACGTGTGTCCCACGGTATTCGCTGCGCCGCCCGGGACAAGCCCCAGGGCGCACCCGATTGTGATTTCCCGCTCAGAGCCTACGTTCATCCCGGCCCTTCCGCGGCCCCGGGCCCGCCCGCCCCTTCGCGGGCTCCCGCGCGCGCCCGCGCCGGACGTGCCCGTGCGCCCGCGCCGGACGTGCCCGTCCGCGCCGGTGCGTGGCAGGCTGTGGGCAGGCCGTAGGCAGGCACGGCATGGGATGGAAAGATGTCCCATCATCTCCCGTCTGTCGGGGATCTCGAACGTGCTCGCCGCTGCACACGCGGCCGGAGGAAGGTGTCGCATGCTCTGGTTCTGGATCCTGCTCAGGATCGTCCTCTCGCCCGTCATGTACCTCGGATGGCGGCCGCGGAACTCGGGCATGGGCAACGTCCCCAAGAAGGGCCCGGCGCTGCTGGTCAGCAACCACCTGTCGTTCGCCGACCACTTCTTCGGGCCGCTGCCGCTGATGCGCCCGATCTTCTTCATCGGCAAGGGCGAGTACTTCACCGGCAAGGGGATCAAGGGCCTGATCAGCAAGGCCTTCTTCACCGGCGTCGGCGTCGTCCCGGTCGACCGGACCGGCGGGTCGGCGGCGGAGGCGGCGTTGCGGACCGGGCTGCGGATCCTGGACGAGGGCAAGCTGCTCGGCATCTACCCCGAGGGCACCCGCGCCCCCGACGAGCGGCTCTACCGGGGCAAGACCGGGGTGGCGCGGCTGGCGCTCCAGTCGCGGGTGCCGGTGGTGCCGATGGCGATGATCAACACCTTCGAGCTGATGCCGCCCGGCCGGTCGCTGCCGCGGTTCGGCATCCGTCCCGGAGTCCGGTTCGGCGCGCCCCTGGACTTCTCCCGGCACTACGGCCGGGAGGACGACCCGGAGGTGCTGCGCAAGATCACCGACGAGATCATGCAGGCCATCCGGGAGCTGTCCGGGCAGGAGTACGTCGACCGGTACGCCGCCGAGGTCAAGGCCGAGATGGCCGGCCGGCCGCCGCGGCCCGGCGACGAGGACGACTGAGCGCGGGGGCCGGGATGGGGCTGGAGGCGGCGCTGTGGCGCGCCGTCGCCGTCTACCGGTGGGCCGCGCTCGGCTACGCCGCCATCCTGATCGTCAAGAACTCCGGCGGCTACCGGCACCCGATGGGCGGCTGGGCCGTGCTCGCCGTGATGACGGCCTGGACGGCGTACGCCATGTTCGCCTTCGCCGTTCCGCGCCGCCGGGGATGGCCGTTGTTGGCCGCCGACATGGCGGTGACGGCCGGCTGCCTCATCGCGACCGCATGGGTGGAGACGTCCGGCAACCTGTCCGACGGCAACCCGACGCTGCCGGTCTCCTGGGTGGCCGCCGCGATCCTGTCCTGGGCGGTGTCCGGCGGCAAGCGCTACGGGATCGCCGCCGCGGGCGTGCTGGCCGCGGCGAACCTGCTGGTGCACGTCCTGGCCGGTTCGCACGGGGCGACGCCCACCACGATCAACGGCGTGGTGCTGCTGTTCCTGGCCGGGCTGGTGGTCGGGCACGTGGTCAAGCTCGCGCTCCAGGCCGAGGCGCGGCTGGCCCGCGCGGTCGAGCTGGAGTCGGCCACCCGCGAGCGCGAGCGGCTGGCCCGCCGCATCCACGACTCGGTGCTCCAGGTGCTGGCGATGGTCCAGCGGCGCGGCGGCGAGCTAGGCGGCGAGGCGGCCGAGCTGGGCCGCCTGGCGGGGGAGCAGGAGGCGGCGCTGCGCGCGCTGATCGGCGGCGCACCCTCGGCCGTGCTCGCGCCGCCGTCCGGTCCCGGGGGCGGGCGCCCGGCCGACCTGTGCCCGCTGCTCACCCGGTACGCGTCCACGTCCGTCACGGTGTCGACGCCCGCCAGCGCCGTCGCGCTGCCCGAGGCGGCGGCGCGGGAGATCGAGGCCGCGGTGGCGGCGGCGCTCGACAACGTCCACCGGCACGCCGGCGACGCCGCCCGCGCGTGGGTGCTGCTGGAGGACGGCGCGGGCGAGGTGACGGTGAGCGTCCGCGACGACGGCCCCGGGATGCCGCCGGGCCGCCTCGAGGAGGCCGCGGCCGACGGGCGGCTCGGCGTCGTCCAGTCGATCCGGGGCCGGATCCGCGACCTGGGCGGGACGGTCTCGATCGTGTCCGCGCCCGGCGAGGGCACCGAGATCGAGATGACCGTGCCCGGCGCCCGCGCCGATCGGCCGTAGGGTGGGCGGCGTGACTGACGTTCCCCTCAGGGTGATGGTCGTCGACGACCATCCGATGTGGCGCGAGGCGGTCGCCCGCGACCTGGCCGAGGCCGGGCACGACGTGGTGGCGACGGCCGGCGACGGGCGCACCGCGGTCCGCATCGCCGCCGCGGCCCGGCCGCGGGTCGCGGTCGTCGACCTTCAGCTTCCCGACATCAGCGGCGTCGAGGTGACCCGCCACCTGGTCGCGGCCGACCCGCCCGTCCGGGTCCTGGTGCTCTCGGCCAGCGGCGAGCAGCAGGACGTCTTGGAGGCGGTCAAGGCCGGCGCGACCGGCTACCTGCTCAAGTCCGCCGCGCGCGAGGAGTTCCTCGACGCGGTCCGGCGCACCGGCGACGGCGACGCGGTCTTCACCCCCGGCCTGGCCGGCCTCGTCCTCGGCGAGTACCGGCGCCTCGCCGCAGCCCCGCGCCGGGAGGAGGACGACGCGCCCCGCCTGACCGACCGCGAGACCGAGGTGCTCCGCCTCGTCGCCAAGGGCCTCACCTACAAGCAGATCGCGCAGCGCCTGGTGCTGTCCCATCGCACCGTCCAGAACCACGTCCAGAACACCCTCGGCAAGCTCCAGCTGCACAACCGGGTCGAGCTCGTCCGCTACGCCATCGAGAAGGGCCTCGACCAAGAGGACTGACCGAACCCGGCCCGCGATTCAGGGATCGGGTGGCGGCCCGAGATCTCGGGGTTCGTGAGCGCGCTTCCCGGTCTCGGCTTCGCCGAGGTGGTGGCCGAGTCGGTCCACCTCGACCACCCGCCGCGCGACCTGGTCGCCCTGCGCGAGCGCGGCGTGGCGGTCGTCCCGCACGGGGTGCGGCTGTCGCTGGGCGGTGCGGAGCCCGTCGAGGCCGGACGGGTCGCGCACCTGGCCGGATGCGCGCAGGCCCTCGGGGCGCCGCTGGTCAGCGAGCACGTCGCGTTCGTCCGGGCGGGCGGCGTCGAGGCCGGGCACCTGCTGCCCGTGCCGCGGACCCGGGCCGCGCTGGACGTGCTCACCGCCAACATCCGCCGGACGCGCGCCGAGCTGCCGGTGCCGCTGGCCGTCGAGCCCATCACGGCGCTGTTCGACTGGCCGGACGCCGAGTACGAGGAGGGCGACTTCCTCACCGAGCTGCTCGAACGCACCGGCGCGCTGCTCCTGCTGGACGTCGCCAACGTGTACGCCAACGCCCGCAACCGCGGCGAGGACCCCTCGCGCTGCTCGACCGGCTCCCGCTCGAGCGGGTCGCGTACTGCCACGTCGCCGGGGGCGTCCAGCAGGGCGGGCGGTATCACGACACCCACACCGCGCCGGTGCCGGCGGAGGTCCTCGACCTGATCGCGGAGCTGTGCGGACGGCATCGTCCACCGGGCTTCCTGCTCGAACGCGACGGCCGCTACCCGCCCGCCGGCGAGCTGCGCGCCGAGCTCGACGCCATCGCGGACGCCGCCGGGATGGCGGCGGTCACGTGACCGGCCCGGACGGCGCGGGGCCGGACGTCGCGGGCCCGGACGGCGGGCCTCTCGACGCCGGGCTGGCCGCCGCGCAGGAGGCGCTCGTCCGCGCGATGACCGCTGGAGGGCCGCTGCCCGCCGGCTTCGATCCCGGCGATGTCGGGGCGGCGGCCCGGAGCATCCTGCGCAAGCGGGCCGGGGAGGTCGCCCGCGCGTGGCCCCTGCTGGCCGGCTCGTTCGGCGACGGCTGGAACGACGCGTTCGCCCGGTGGGCGGCCGAGCGGCCCACCAGCGGGTCCGTCCGCGACGCCTGGGACTTCGCCCGCGATCACCGTGCCGGGCTGTCGCCGTCCGCGGCGAGGGAGCTGGCCCTGACCGAGGCGCGCTGGGCCTACGACGGCGCGAGCGCGCCACGCCGCCGGCGCGCGGCCGTGCGGCGCGTCCCGGGCGGTCTCGCGGTCCAGGTCCTCGGACGCGTGCGCGTGCTCGCCCCGGCCCTGCCCCGTTGAGGAATCGGGGGCCGGACGGCCCCCGGCGCACTATGGTCTAGACCAATGCGGCACGCCGGGGTGATCGCCGAATGCTCGGTGCGACCGACCCCCGGCTACTAGGCTGGCCGCACCAGTCGAGGGAGGAGCCCGGTGTCAGGAGAGGGAGAGGGCATGCGCGTCGGAGTGCTGACCGGAGGCGGGGACTGCCCCGGTCTGAACGCCGTCATCCGCGCCGTGGTGCGCAAGGGCGTGCAGGTCTTCGGGTACGAGTTCGTCGGCTTCCGGTCCGGCTGGCGCGGCCCGCTGGAGGGCGACACCGTGGCCCTCGACGTGCAGGCCGTGCGCGGCATCCTGCCCCGCGGCGGCACCATCCTCGGGTCGTCCCGGACGAACCCGATCAAGGTCGACGGCGGCGTCGAGCGGATCAAGGACAACCTGGCCGGGCTCGGGGTGGACGCGCTGATCGCCATCGGCGGCGAGGACACCCTCGGCGTCGCCGGCGAGCTGTACGCCAACGGCGTCAACGTGATCGGGGTCCCCAAGACCATCGACAACGACCTGAACGCCACCGACCTCACCTTCGGCTTCGACACCGCGGTCAACATCGCGATGGAGGCGATCGACCGGCTGCACACCACCGCCGAGAGCCACCACCGGGCGCTGATCTGCGAGGTGATGGGCCGGCACGCGGGCTGGATCGCGCTGCACGCCGGGATGGCCGCCGGCGCCAACGTGATCCTCATCCCCGAGCGGCCGTTCGACATCGGCAAGGTCGTGGAGTACGTGGAGAGCCGGTTCAAGACCCGCTACGCCCCGATCATCGTGGTGTCGGAGGGCGCGCACCCGATGGACGGCCAGATGGAGCTCCAGACCGGCGAGCGCGACGCGTTCGGCCACGTCCGGCTCGGCGGCATCGGCCAGGCCCTCGCCGACGAGATCGAGAAGCGCACCGGCAAGGAGGCCCGCGCGACCGTGCTCGGGCACATCCAGCGCGGCGGCACCCCCAGCGCGTTCGACCGCGTGCTGGCCACCCGCTTCGGCCTCCAGGCCATCGACGCGGTGCGCGACGGCGACTTCGGCAAGATGGTCGCCCTCCAGGGCACCGACATCGTCCGCGTCGGGCTCGACGAGGCCACCAAGGAGCTCAAGACCGTCCCGCCGGGACGCTACGCCGAGGCCGAGGTCTTCTTCGGCTGAGCACCCCGGCCGCGCCGCCGCCCACGTGACGCCGATCACGGAGGCGCCGGCCACGGAACACCGGCCACGGAATACCGGCCGCGGATGCCGACCACGGGGACGCCCCGGAGCCCGCACAGGGCCTCCGGGGCGTCCCCTTTCGCGCCTCCCCGTCCACCTCGGACGGGGAACAGCATGATGGGTCGCGGCGTTGCGAACTGTGGGCCACACTAGAGGCCGGCACCCCTCCGCGTCGCGGAGCGAGACCCACCCCCACCAGGAGGACCCCGCATGACCACGCTCGACGTCCCGGCCGCAGTCGTCCCGGAGCGGTCGCCGGTCGGCGGCGAGCCGTGCGTGCTGATCAAGCTGGGCGAGGTCGTCCTCAAGGGCAAGAACCGCGAGCTGTTCGAGCGGCGGCTCGCCGACAACGTGCGCGCGGCGGTCCGGTCGATCGCGCGGGTCGACGTCATCCGCCGCCACGGCGTGTTCATCGTCCGCACCAAGGACGCCGACGTCGTCACCGTCGACCGCCTTGCCCAGCGCATCACCGACGTCATGGGCATCGTGTGGGCGCACCGCGCCTGGCGGGTCGGCAAGGACGTGGAGAGCGTCGAGCGCGCCGCGCTGGAGCTGATGGAGGGGCGCTCGGGCACCTTCGCGGTGCGGTCCCGCCGCCGCGACAAGCGCTTCCCGCTGACCTCCACCGAGCTCGACCGGCTCGTCGGCGGCCGGATCGCCGACGCCTACGGGCTGCCGGTCCGGCTCAAGAACCCCGACCACACGCTGTCGATCGAGATCGACCGCGACGAGGCGTTCGTCTACTCCGGCGGACTGGCCGGCCAGGGCGGGCTGCCGGTCGGGATGAGCGGCCGGGCCCTGGTGCTGATGTCGGGCGGCATCGACTCGCCCGTGGCCGCCTACCGGATGATGCGGCGCGGCCTGCGGGTCGACTACCTGCACTTCTCCGGGATGCCGTTCACCGGCCCGGAATCGATCTACAAGGCGTACGCGCTGGTCCGCGAGCTCGACAAGTTCCAGGGCGGCTCGCGGCTGTTCGTGGTGCCCTTCGGCAAGGCCCAGCAGCAGATCAAGTCGTCGGGCGCGGACCGGCTCGCGGTCATCGCGCAGCGCCGGCTGATGCTGCGCACCGGCGAGGTGCTGGCCCGCCGGCTGCGCGGCTCCGCGCTGATCACCGGGGATGCACTCGGCCAGGTCAGCAGCCAGACGCTGACCAACATCACCGCGCTGGACGACGCGGTCGAGCTGCCCATCCTGCGCCCGCTGGTCGGCATGGACAAGGTCGAGATCATGGACCAGGCGCGCCGGATCTCGACCCTGTCGATCTCCGAGCTGCCCGACGAGGACTGCTGCACCATGCTGGCCCCGCGGCGGGCCGAGACCAAGGCCAAGATCGACGACCTCCGCCAGATCGAGAAGCGGCTCGACGTGGGCGAGCTGGCCGACCGGCTCGCCGAGTCCGTGCAGGAGCACCGCCCGGTCTACGGCGACGACGCCGCCTCCTGACCCGGACCCTGCCCCTGACCCTGGCACGGGTCCCGGCCGCCGATCCGGGAGAGCGGCCCCTGCCTCCGGGCCGCGCCCCGGACGCTAGCGGGCGTCGAAGTCGGTGGGACGGGGCGGCTCCGGTCCGTCCGGGCCCATCAGGGTGATCCGCTCGATCCGCACGACGCGGAACCGGCGGCCCGCGACCTCGATGCCGTTGCGGCGGCTCCCGTCGGACATCAGGCCGGCGGCCTCGGCGTAGCCGGCCAGGTCGGCGCCGTCCGGCCGCTCCACCGCGGGCACCACGTGCCGGAAGTAGGTGGCGAGCGCGTCGCGGGCCAGTCCCGGCGTGCCGTGCAGCCGGCCCACCGGCCGCCAGCGCCCCTCGTACCGTTCGGCGACGGTGAACGCGGGCGCGAGCGACAGCGGCGTCAGGAACGCTCCGGACGGCTCGGGCCCCACGCGGGCCGCGGCGTCCAGCACCTGGCACAGCAGCTCGGCCGTGGCGATCTCGGGCGCGTGCTGCTCGTCGGGCAGCAGGCCGTCGAGGCGTCCGAGCCCGCCGCCCATGCCGCCCGCGCCGCCCATGCCGCCCCGGCCGTCCGCGCCGGGGCGCGGGTCGAGATCGGTGGGACGGGGCGGCTCGGGGCCGTCCGGGCCGGTGCGGACGAGCTGCTCGATCCGCACCACGCGGAACCGCCGTCCGGCCGCGGTCACCTCGTCGCGCGCCTCGTCCTGCACCGCCCCGGCCATGGCCCGCAGCTCGCGCCCGGCCGCGCCGCCGGCCGGGGCCGCCAGGTCGTCCAGATGGAAGCCGAGCAGCTCCCGCGCGCCCTGCGGGACCGGATCGCAGTCGCACACGATCCGCCATCCGCCGGGGACCCGCTCGGCCGCGGTGAACAGCGCGCCCACCGCGACCAGGTCCGGGTAGGCGGCGATGGCGCGGCAGGCGTCGGCGAGGATCACCGCGGCCACCGGATCGACGCCGTCCAGGTCATCGGGGAACAGCCGGCCGCCGGCGTCCCCATCGCCCGTTGTCATGCCGGACATCATCCCCGCCGTGCCCGGCCCTGGCGAGTGGTTCAGACCAATTTCTCAGACGACCAGCACGACCAGGCTCGCGGCCAGCAGCGCGAGCCCGCCGGCGGCGAGCCCGCCCAGATCCTCGCCGAGCAGCGTCAGCCCGATGAGCGCCGCGACGGCGGGCTCGGCGAGCGTCAGCGTCGTCGCGGTGGCGGCCGGCGTGGTGCGCAGCCCCCGGGCGAACAGCGTGTACGCCAGGGCGATGGTGAGCACCCCGAGGTAGCAGGTGATCAGCAGCCCCGTCCCGGCCAGGATCCAGCCGGGGGCCAGCACGAACAGCGCGGGGGCCAGCAGCAGCGCCGCGCCCCCGAACAGCGCGCCGGTGACCGCCCGCGGCTCCTCGCCCCCGGCGATCAGCCGCGAGGTGATCGTGGTGTACACGGCGTAGACCAGCCCGCACAGCAGGGCGAGCAGCACGCCGACCGGGTCGGCGCCCGATCCGCCGCCCCCGCCCACGAGCAGCGCGCACCCGGCCACCGCGCCCACCGTGGACGCGAGCCAGCGGCGGGACAGGCCCGTCCGCGCGATCAGCCCGGTGAAGGCCGGCGCGCAGCCGAGCGCGACGACGGTCGCGACCGCGACCCCCGTCCGGGCGAGCGCCGCGTAGTAGGCGGTCTGGTAGAGCGCGGCGCAGACCGCGCCCACGGCGAGCATCGCCCTGGTGCGGCCGTCCCTGGCCAGCATCGCCCGCAGGCCGCGCCCGCGGGAGGTGAGGGCCGCGAGGGAGAACAGCAGCAGGCCGCCGACCACCATCCGGACGGACGAGACCCCGACGGTGGACGCCCCGCCCGGCGCCAGGGTGGAGACGGGGCCCGCGGTGCCCCACAGGAAGGCGGCGGCGAGGATCTCGGCGCTGCCGCCCGGACGGGCGCCGCCGGCGCGGCGGGTCGAAAGGGTGGTGCGTTGCTTGAGAGAAGTGCGCACGGACACGGAGTACCGCTCCTGAGGCTCGAATCGGAAGGAAGGATCATCCGGATTCGGGGCGCAGGAGAACACGGCCGGGGCGGATGCCCGCACCGGGCCGGGAGGAACTCAGGGAGTGGTGCCGCGCCCCGTCAGGAGCGGGGCGGCCCACAGTTCGCGGTCCAATACGTCATATTCCGGACCCTAGCAGCCGCCGTGACCGGACGGCCCGCGCGGGCGGGCGGTCACGGCGGCCGGACGGGGACGACCGCGCAGGCCGCCGCCGAGCGGGAGCGGGCGGGGCGGCGACGGCCGGGCGGGGACGGCCGGGCGGGACGGTCGGAGCGGAGCGGTCAAGCAGGCTCGGTCAGGTGGGCCCGGTCAGGCGGGGACGCCGTCGGGGGCCTCGGTGAGTGCGCGGCCGACGATGGGCGGCAGCTCGCGCACCAGCTTGGCCAGCTCGCGCAGGTCGCCGTCGACCAGGGCCTGGGGGCCGTCGCACAGCGCGGTCTCCGGGTGCGGGTGCACGTCGATGATCACGCCGTCCGCGCCGACCGCGATGCCCGCCCTGGTCAGCGGCAGCACCAGGTCGCGGCTGCCGCCCGAGTGCGACGGGTCGACGATCACCGGCAGGTGGGACAGCCGCTGCGCGACCGGCACCGCCGAGATGTCCAGGGTGTTGCGGGTGGCCCGCTCGAAGGTGCGGATGCCGCGCTCGCACAGCACGATGTCGAGGTTGCCGCGCTGCGCGATGTACTCGGCCGACATCAGCCATTCCTCGATGGTGCCGCTCATACCGCGCTTCAGCATGACCGGCTTGCCGGCCTCGCCCGCCGCCTGGAGCAGCGCGAAGTTCTGCGTGTTGCGGGTGCCGATCTGCAACATGTCGGCGTAGGAGGCGACCAGCTCGACGTCGGCGGCGTTCACCACCTCGGTGACGATCGGCAGCCCGGTCTCGGCCCGCACGTCGGCGAGGATCCGCAGCCCGGCCTCGCCGAGCCCCTGGAAGGCGTACGGCGAGGTGCGCGGCTTGAACGCGCCGCCGCGCAGCAGCGTGGCGCCCGCGGCCTGCGCCATCTGCGCGGCCTGGAGGGTCTGCTCGGGGGTCTCCACCGCGCACGGCCCGGCGATCAGGGTCATCGTGCCGGGCCCGATCGGGACTCCGCCGACCCGCACCACCGAGCGCTCGCCGTGGTTCTCCCGGCTCACCAGCTTGTAGGGCGCCGAGATGCGGACCACGTCGCTGACCCCGCGCAGCCCGCGCAGGTTGAGCGAGCCGAACTGCTGGACGTCCCCGACCAGGCCGACGATGGTGCGCTCCACCCCGCGGCTGACGAAGGCGTCGCCCCCCGCCGTCTCGACCAGTGAGACGACGCCCTTGATATCTGCCTCGGTGGCCCCCGGGGCCATGACGACGACCATGTTGCTGCCTCTCCTCATCCTGCGGGCGTCCGGCGGACCCCCGTGAAGAACCCCTGAAACGACGAAAAGCCCCGGGCCATCGCGGCCCGGGGCTTCTCGCCTTGTGGTCTGTCAGCGCATCGTCTGGCAGACCAGCCTCCCGGGCCGGTCGTACCAAAAGAAATAAACGACGGTGCGCATGGAAGAGAGAGTAGCCGATCGGGCGACCACCTGGGGTGCCCGTCCCCGTTCCGTCCGAATGGCGGACATTGCGACGCCGCGGCGGCGCCCTCCGGCCCGCACCCCGAATATGGCTCAGCTCACGTCGGATGGCAGGATGGCCGCGTCATGTCCCACCCCGATCAGCCCTCATCAGAGCCAAGGGCGTTGCCGCCCGGTCAGTACGTTCCCCGCGGCTGGCCGGTGCTGCACTACGGCCCGGTCCCCAAGTTCCGCCCCAAGACCTGGGACTTCCGCGTCTTCGGCGCCACCGAGTCGGGCGGGCAGTACGCCTGGACGTGGGACGAGTTCGAGGCCCTGCCGCGGATCAAGGCCGTCGCCGACTTCCACTGCGTGACCAAGTTCACCATCCCGGGCAACGAGTGGGAGGGCGTGGCTGGCTCGGCGATCATCGAGCTGGCGCCGCCCGAGCCGGACGCCACGCACGTGATGGTGTGGGCGGAGTACGGCTACAGCGCCAACATCCGGATGGCCGACTTCCTGGCCGAGGGGACCATGTTCGCCACCCACCGCGACGGCGAGCGGCTCAGCCCCGACCACGGCTTCCCCATCCGCATCGTCGTGCCGCACCTGTACGCGTGGAAGAGCGTCAAGTGGGTCCGCGCGATCGAGTACCTGGTCAAGGACCGGCGCGGCTTCTGGGAGGAGCGCGGCTACCACAACGTGGCCGATCCGTGGCAGGAGCAGCGCTACTCCTATCAGGAGGACGACGGCGAGGCCCCGCCGCTGTGACACGCCCGTCCGGCAGCGCGAATCCACTGCGCCGGGACGGGGCGGCCATTACCGTGAGTCGTCATGGTCATACCGCCTGTTTCGGGGGTCGTGGCCGGCGCCGTGCTCTCGGGCGCCGTCGCGGGCTGCTGCGTTCTGCGCCGCTGGCTCCCGTCCCGCCGGCGCGGGTTCGGGACGCCGGCCGACGAGGCCACGTTCGCGACCCTGCACCTGATCTCGCGCGCGTCGCCGTCCCTGCGCGCCGGGCTGACCCAGGACTCCGCGCGCAAGGCCGCGCGGCACCTGCGGTCGCTGCTCGGCGCCGAGGCGGTCGCGCTGGTGAGCGCGGATCCCGCCGATCCGGCCGATCCCGCCGGCCTGCTGGTCTGGGACGGGGCGGGCGAGGCCCGGCACGCCGCGTCCGCGCTGATCCACGCACAGCAGGTGCTGGCCACCGGACGGCCCCGGGTGGTGAACCCCGACCTGCTCGCCTGCGATGACCCGCTGTGCCGGATCAAGGTCGCCACGGTCGCGCCGCTGGCGGTCGAGGGACGGGTCGAGGGGGTGCTCGCGGCGTACGGCCCCGGCATGTCCACCTCACGGGTGCGGGCCGTGGGGGAGGTGGCCAAGTGGGTGTCCAGCCAGCTCGAGCTCGCCGAGCTGGACTCCTCGCGGGCCCGGCTCGCCGAGGCCGAGATGCGGGCGCTGCGGGCGCAGATCTCGCCGCACTTCGTCTACAACTCGCTGACCACGATCGCCTCGTTCGTCCGCACCGACCCCGAGCGGGCCCGGGAGCTGCTGCTCGACTTCGCCGACTTCGCGCGCTACTCCTTCCGCAACCCGCGCGACTTCACCACCCTCGCCGACGAGCTGCGCTCCATCGACCGCTACCTGCTGCTGGAACGGGCCCGTTTCGGCGAGCGGCTCCAGTTCAGCGTGGAGGTCGCCCCGGAGGTGCTGCCGGTCGCGGTGCCGTTCCTGTCGCTCCAGCCGCTGGTCGAGAACGCGATCCGGCACGGGATGGAGGGCGCGCGCACCCCGTTCCACATCAAGATCGTGGCCCGCGACTCCGGCGCGGAGGCGGCGATCAGCGTGGAGGACGACGGGGTGGGGATGGAGCCCGAGCGGCTGGCGGAGATCCTCTCGGCCGGGGGCGCGGGGCGCGACCGGCGCGGCGGCGCGGGCACCGGCGCCGGGGCGGGCATCGGGCTCGCGAACGTGGACGAGCGCATGCGGCAGGTGTACGGGGACGAGTACGGGCTGACCGTCGAGACCGCGCCGGGCGCGGGCGCCAAGGTGAGCCTGCGGGTGCCGAAGTACCGTCCGGGGGTCTTTCCGGACTGACACCTCCGCCCCGGCATTGTGCTCACATTGTGATTCTGATTGCGGACGGACGGTAATCGCGACAGGGTCCTCGTATGCTGCGCGTGCTGGCCGTCGACGATGAACTTCCCGCCCTCGAGGAGCTGTCCTTCCTGCTCAGGGAGGATCCGCGGATCGGGCAGGTCTCCGGCGCCCGGGAGGCCGCCGAGGCGCTGCGCGACCTGTCCCGGATGCTGGTCGCGGGCGAGCGGCTCGACGCGGTCTTCCTCGACATCCGCATGCCCGGCCTGGACGGCCTGGACTTCACCCGGCTGCTGACCGGGTTCGCGGCGCCGCCGCACGTGGTGTTCGTGACCGCGCACGACGACTGCGCCGTCGCCGCGTACGAGCTCGGGGCGCTGGACTACCTGCTCAAGCCGGTCCGCCGGGAGCGGCTCGCCGAAGCCGTCCGGCGGGTCGACGAGGCGGTGCACCGGCCCGCCCACGGGGGGGACGGCGCGGCGCCGGAGCGTCCGCCCGAGGACGAGACGATCCCGGTCGAGCTGGGCGGACGCACCCGGCTGGTGTCGCGCCGGGCGGTCTCGCACGTGGAGGCCCAGGGCGACTACGTGCGGTTGCACACGGCCGAGGGCAGCTACCTGGTCCGGATGCCGCTGGCCGCGCTCGCCCGGCGCTGGGAGGAGGCCGGGTTCATCCGGATCCACCGCAGCACGCTCGTCGCGTCCGCACACATCACCGAGCTGCGCTTCGACGGGGGCCGTGCCGCCGTCCAGATCGGGGACGAGTTGCTCCCGGTAAGCCGCCGCCACACGCGCGAGGTGCGCGACCTGCTCGTCCGCCGGTTCCGCCACAACGACCAGGGCGGCGACGAGCATCTCCGCGGCACGGGCCCCGGCACCGGCGAGCACACGGACGGCGACCGTGACCGCGAGCCCGACCGTGAGCGTGAGCGCGACGGGGGGCGGCGGCCCGGGGAGCACGGTGAATGAGGACCGGCGGGTCGCGGTGTCGAGCGTGCGCACCCACCGGGCGCGGTCGGTGGCCTCCGGGACCGTCCCGCCGCCCGGCGACGGCTGGAGCATCGCCGACGACCTGGACGAGCAGACCGAGCTCGGCGCCCTGTTCGCGCGGGCGCTCGTCCGCGCGCAGCTCCGCGCCGCCGCGGCCACCGTCGCGATCGTCGCCGGGGTGGTCGCGGGGCTGCCGCTGCTGCTGGACGTGACGCCCGCGCTCTGCCGGGCCCGGCTGCACGGTGTGCCGGTGTCCTGGCTCGTGCTGGCGCTCGGCATCCAGCCGGTCTGGGTGCTCACCGGGGCCCGGCACGTCCGGCGGGCCGAGCGGATCGAGCGGGACTTCGTCCGGCTGGTCGGCCGGCCGTGATCGTGATGGCGGTGGCGGCCTCGCTCATCGCGCTGGTCGCCGTGCTCGGCATGATGACCGTCCTCGGCTCGTACGGGCGGCGCACCACCCAGACCACCTCCGACTTCCTGGTGGCCTCCCGCGGCGTCACCCCGCTCTGGAACGCCACGGCGATCGGCGGCGAGTACATCTCGGCCGCCGCGTTCCTCGGCAGCGCCGGGCTGGTGCTGGCCTACGGCGCGGACATGCTGTGGCTGCCGATCGGCGCGACCGCCGGGTACGTCCTGCTGCTCGCCCTGGTCACCGCGCCGCTGCGCCGCTCGGGCGCCTACACCATCTCCGACTTCGCCGAATGGCGGCTCGGCTCGCGCGCGGTGCGCTGGATCGTCACCGCGTGCGTCTGCTTCATCGGCTGGTTCTACCTGCTGCCGCAGTTCCGGGGCGCGGGCATCACGCTGCGGGTGCTGACCGGCGCGCCGGTCTGGATCGGCTGGGCGCTGGTGGTCGGCGTGTCCGCCGCCCTGGTGACGTCGGGCGGCATGCGCAACGTCACCGCGGTCCAGGCCGTGCAGTTCTGGGTGAAGCTGGTCGCGATGGCGGTGCCCGCGGTGGCGCTGCTGTCGCTGTGGCACCTGGACGGCGCCGCCGACCCGACCGGCGACCGGCTGCCCGGATTCGGCCGCGCCACCACCGTCCGGGTCGAGACCGGGGTGGCGGTGCGGATGCCCGCGGCCGTCCTGGTGGCGGCGCGGGGCGTGGTGGACGGCGCGGCCTACGACGGCGACCGGGTGGCGCTGGACCCGGGCCGGCACTCGCTGAGCGCGGGCACCGAGCTCGCCTTCCCCGCGGGCGCGACGGTGCCGCACGTCGAACGGCTGCCCGCGCAGGACGGCGACACCTGGGCCATGCCGTTCGGACGCGGCGAGGACCACGGGCTGTATGCGACGTACTCGGCGCTGCTGGCCGTCCTCCTCGGGACCATGGGGCTGCCCCACATCCTGATGCGCTTCTACACCAACTCCTGCGGACGGGCCGCGCGCCGGACCGCTGCGATGGTGCCGGCGCTGCTGTCGCTGTTCTACGTGTTCCCGATCCTGTACGGGGCGCTCGGCCGCCTCTACACGCCCGAGCTGCTCATGACCGGCGACACCGATGCGACGATCCTCATGCTGCCGCAGCGCCTCGCGCCGGGCGCCGTGGGCGCGATGCTGACCGGGCTGATCGCAGCGGGCGCGTTCGCCGCGTTCATCTCCACCTCCTGCGGGCTGGTGGTGGCGATCGCCGGCACCGCCTCGCAGTGCCTGAACGGGCGCGGCGGCATCACCGCCTTCCGCCTGGGGGTGGTGTTCGCGCTCGCGGTCCCGCTGACCATGGTCTCCCGGGTCGGCCAGGAGAGCGCGGGCGCGCTGGTCGCGCTGGCGCTGGGCATCTCGGCGTGCTCGCTGTGCCCGCTGCTGGTGCTGGGCATCTGGTGGCGCGGCCTGACCCCGGCCGGGGCCGGGGCCGGGCTGGTCCTGGGCGGCGGCCTGGCCGTCGTGGCGGGCCTGGCGCGGCTGCTCGGCCGGACCCTGCACGGCTGGCCGGCGATGGTGCTGGCGCAGCCGGCGATGGTCGTCGCGCCGCTGTCGTTCGCGGTGATGGTCGCGGTGTCGCTGCTGACGCGGCGGCGGATCCCGCGCCGCGCCGACCGCGCGATGGCGCGGCTGCACCTTCCCGAGGACGTGGTGACCCGATGACGGGCCGTACGCGGCCGGGGCCGGAGTCTGTGGACCGTTCCCGTGGCGGGCCGGCGACCGCTCGTCCCGCCGAACCGACCGCTCACCGTACGACTACGCAACGTACAGCGCTGACTACGCACCGTTGGTCGAGGGTGGCGTTTCCACCCCCCGGAGGCGGTGGCATGACCTCTAGTGTTCTCAGTGGCACCACACGCACCACCGCTTCGGGGGAGCGGGCGGCGGCAGGGCGGATCGACGCCCGCCGGCGCGAAGACCCCGACAAGAGCACATCTGGAGATCCGGCGCACGCGAGTCGTCCGCCGGGTCGTAAGTCGCCGGATCCCGTACCGGGGGGGTGGGATCCGGCGACCAGCAGCTCGGGCGCTGCTGGACAGTCGGGGGGTTGTCCAGCAGCGTCCGAGCTCTTTTTTACGCATGACACCGCCGCGGCCCGTCCGAGAGGGACGGGCCGCGGCGGGCGTACGAGAGGCCCCGGGCCTGGGGGTGGGAGAGCCCGGCCCCGGGGCTCAGCCGTCGCGGAGGCGCTTGAGGGCGTCGATGTCGGCGCGGTGCGGCTCGGCGCTCCGTCCGGGCGTCTCGATCACGAACGGCACGCCCGCCACCGCGGGGTGCCGGAACAGCGCGGCGAACGGCTTCTCGCCGATCTGCCCGGCGCCGATGTTCTCGTGCCGGTCCTTGGCCGAGCCGCAGGCGTCCTTGGAGTCGTTGGCGTGGATCAGCTTGAGCCGCCCCTCGCCGACGGTGGCGGTGAGCGCGTCCATGGTCTCCTGGACGCCGTCCGGCGCGGCCAGGTCGTGCCCGGCGGCGAAGGCGTGGCAGGTGTCGAAGCACACCCCGAGCTTGGGGTGGTGCTCCAGCCGTTCGAAGAACGGGCCGAGGTCCTGCACCTTGGCGCACAGCATGGCGCCCTGCCCGGCCATCGGCTCCAGCAGCAGGTCGGGCCCGTCGTCCGGGATCTCCTCCAGGAGCGGCAGCACGTGCTCGTGCACCTGCGCCATGGCCTCGTCGTAGGTCTGGCTGACCGCCGACCCGGTGTGCACGACGACGCCGCGGGCGCCGATGGCGTGGCCGCGCAGCAGCGAGTGCCGGACGGTCCGCAGCGACTTGGCGAGGGTCTCCTCGCTGGGCGAGCCGAAGTTGACCAGGTACGGGGCGTGCACGTAGACGGGGACGTCGTCGCGCTCGCGGAGCCTGGCGTCCTCGGCGGGCTTGCCCTCGGGCAGGGCCCAGCCGCGCGGGTTGGACACGAACACCTGGATCGTCTCGGCGCCGATCTCGGCGGCGTACTTCAGGCCGCCCGTGGCGATGCCCCCGGCCACCGGGACGTGGCCCCCCACGGGGCTGTGCGTTGAGGTCATAGTCGGCACAGCCTAGCCGCCCGCCCCGACAGGATCGGACAGGTCAGGGGCCCCGGACGAGGGTGACGGTGGAGCCGCGCGGGGCCTCGCCGCCCCCCGGCGTCTGCAACCGCACGGTGTTGCCGCCGAACCCGGTGACGTTGACCTGGAAGCCGGAGCTCTCCAGCGCCTTGCGGGCCTCCTGGACCTTCTGCCCGACCGTGTTGGGCACCGGCACGGCGGCGGCGCCCCCGCCGTCGTCGTCGCAGCCGAGCTGGATCGGGCCCGCGTCGAAGGCGCAGTTGCGCTTGCTGACCACCAGGGTGACCTTGTCGCCGCGGGACACCCCCGTGCCCGGCTGCGGGTCCTGGCTCAGCACCACGTTGGGCGGCTTGCCGCCGCCGTCGCGTTTGTCGACCTTGACGTCCAGGCCCATCGAGCGCAGCCGGTTGGCCGCCTCGTCGCCGTTGGTGTCGATCAGGCCGGGCATCGACATGCCGGTGCTGACCACCAGGTCGACCGGCTCGTCGGGCGACTGCTGCTCGCCGGCCGGGGGATCGGTGCGGACGACCAGGTCCTTGCCGACGGTCTGCGAGGCCGCGGTGCTGGTGCGGCCGACGGTGAAGCCCTCCTTCTCGAGGGCCCGCCTGGCGTCGTCGGCCGACTTGCCGCCGACGTCGGGCACGTCCTTCGGGGCGCGGCCCTTGGACGGGGTCAGCGTGACGGTCTGCCCCTTGGCGACCCGCGCCCCGGCCGGGGGATCGGACTTGACGACCTCGCCCTTGCGGACCCGGTCGCTGAAGACCTTGCCGGCGACCCGCACCTCGAGGCCGCCGCCCTCGAGCTGCTCGCGGGCGTCGGCCAGCCGCATCCCGACGATCTGCTCGGGGACGTGGTCGTACTGGCCGGAGGTCTGGTACCAGATCGCCCAGCCGAGGATGACCGCCGCGATCGCGCCGATGGCGATGAGCACGTACTTGCCGGTGGCCGCGCCGAGCATCCGGTCGCCGGTGCCGCGCGGCGGTGGCGGCGCGGTCCCGCCCGGCGGGCCGTACGCGGCCGACGGGGCGTACGTGGCCGACGGGTCGAACACCGCGGTGCGGGCCCCGCCGCCGGCCAGGGTCGGGGCCGGGGCCTCCAGCACCGCGGTCGCGTTGTGGGACGCCTCCTCGAGGCGCTGGTCGAGGTCGGGCGCCAGCCCGCCGTGCACCTCGGCCACCTCGGCGAGGAACTGGTTGGCGTCCTGGGGACGGTGCGCGGGGTCCTTCGCCGTCGCGCGGGTGACCAGCGCGTCGACCTGCGGCGGCAGCCCCGGGACGGCCGTGGACGGCGCCGGGACGACCTCGTTGACGTGCTTGAAGGCCACCGACAGGGGGCTCTCGCCCCGGTGCGGCAGGTAGCCGGTGAGCAGCTCGAAGAGCAGCACCCCGGCCGCGTAGACGTCGGACCGCACGTCGGCGTTGCCCGAGGTCACCTGCTCGGGCGACAGGTAGCCGACGGTGCCGATGATCAGCCCGGTCTTGGTCATCTTGCTCGCCGACTCGGCCCGCGCCAGCCCGAAGTCGGCCACCTTGACCTGGCCGTCCCGGGTGATCAGCACGTTCTCCGGCTTGACGTCGCGGTGCACCAGGCCGCCGCGGTGGGCGGCGCCGAGCGCGGCCAGTACCGGCTGCATGACCTCCAGCGCGGCGCGCGGGCCGAGCCGGCCCCGCTCGGCGAGCAGGTCGCGCAGCGTGCGGCCCGGGACGTATTCCATCACCAGGAAGACGTGCTCGCCGTCGGTGCGCTGGTCGTAGACCGCGACCACGTTGGGATGGGAGAGCGCCGCCGCGGCCTTGGCCTCGCCGATGAAGCGGGCGACGAAGTCGTCGTCGGAGGCGAGCCCCGGATGCATCACCTTGATGGCGACGACCCGGTCGAGCCTGATGTCGCGGGCCACGTACACGGTGGCCATGCCGCCGCGGGCGATCCGGGACTCAATGCGGTAGCGCCCGTCGAGCACCCGCCCGACGAGTGGATCAGCAACCGTCGTGTCCATCAGAGCGAGTTTAAAGGTGAATCCAACCGGATCTCATCAGCCGGGAGTATGAGCATCGGCGAGTCTCGGTATTTCCGGTACCGCACGCGTGACCTGGCGACTCCCGAGTGTCACCGGACCGTTCCCGTTCTCCCCGGGGCCGGGGCGGTCCCCGAGGGCGTGCCGCTCCGCCGGGCGGCGCCGGGGTCCGGGGAAGGGACGGTCTCCACGTGCGGGACGGGCTCCGGCGCGGCGGCGCGGCGGCGGGAGCCGCGGGAGACCGCGACTCCGGCCAGGCAGAGCAGGCCGCCCGCGAGCGTGACCGTGCCGGGGATCTCGCCGAGCGCCGCCCACGACATCAGCACCACCAGGGCCGGGACGGCGTAGGTGGTGGCGCCCATCCGTCCGGCCGAGGTGCGCGCCAGCGCGTACGCCCAGGTGGTGAACGCCAGCGCGGTCGGGAAGACGCCCAGGTAGACCATGTTGAGCGTTGCGCCCGCCGGGGCGTCCGCGAGCTCGGTCACCAGCCGTCCGGAGAACGGGAGGCAGGCGACGGCGCCGACCGCGCAGCCGAACGTGGTGACCTGGAGCGCCGAGGCGTGCCGCAGCGCGGGCTTCTGCGCGACCACCCCGGTCGCGTAGGACACGGCGGCGGCCACGCACAGCAGCACGCCCATGATCGACGAGCTGCCCGACCCGGACATCGACAGGCCGACCACCACCGCGCCGCCGAACGACACCGCCATCCCGGCGAGCAGGCGGCGCGGGAAGCCCTCGCGCAGGAGCCACCCGCCGAGCAGCGCGACCAGCAGGGGGCCGATGTTGACGACCATGGCGGCGGTGCCCGCGT
Organism: Actinomadura xylanilytica; assembly: GCF_030283145.1. Classification (GTDB taxonomy): domain Bacteria; phylum Actinomycetota; class Actinomycetes; order Streptosporangiales; family Streptosporangiaceae; genus Spirillospora; species Spirillospora xylanilytica. Next base: position 667,512 of record NZ_JASNWE010000001.1, on the reverse strand, counting down.
CCACCTGCTGCTCGCCCCAGTTCAGCACGACCATGTAGACGCCGAACCAGACCAGGCCCGACACCAGGATGCCCGGCCACGCGGCGCGCGGCGGCAGGCCCTCGCGGCGCACCGCGCAGATGAGGCCGAGGACGGCCGTGCCCGCCAGCAGCCGCCCGAGGGCGAGCGGGCCCGGCCCGAACTCGGCCCCGGCGCTGCGGATCGACACGAACGCCGACGCCCACAGCACCACGGTCACCGCCGCCGCGGCGACGGCCCGCCGGTCCAGCCCCGGCCTGCCCGCACCGGGTTCGTCCAGGTGGGGTGCGGCGGTGCGGGACCCGGCGGCGGGCCCCTCCGCGACCGGACTCCCGGCCTTGATCGGCTTCATGGTCACGCACCTTAGGACGGGGTCATTTCGATGAAGGTCGAAGCGAGCACCGCGGCGGCGAGGGCGTGCGGTGGTGGGCGTGCGGTTCAGTGTGCCGCCGCCCACCGTTCAGGTCCAGCGAGTACTTCTTCAGTGGAAACTTTAGTTCTGCTTCACTGTCGGGTGGACGGTCAGCCCCCCGTGCCGATCCCCTCGAACGGCGACGACGCCTGGGCGTAGCGGCGCATCGGGATGCGCCCGGCGAGCCGGGCCAGCCGTCCGCCCTCGACGGCGTGCCGCATGGCGGCGGCCATCCGGGCGGGGGACTGGGCGCGGGTGACCGCCGTCGCCAGCAGCACCGCGTCGCAGCCCAGCTCCATCGCCAGGGCGGCGTCGCTGGCGGTGCCGAGACCGGCGTCCAGGATGACCGGCACCCCGGCGCCCTCCACGATCAGCTCGATGTTGTGCGGGTTGCGGATGCCGAGCCCGGAGCCGATCGGGGACCCGAGCGGCATCACCGCGGCGCAGCCGATCTGCTCCAGCCGGCGGGCCAGCACCGGGTCGTCGCTGGTGTAGGGCAGCACCGTGAAGCCGTCGCCGACGAGCTGCTCGGCCGCCTCCACCAGCTCGATCGGGTCGGGCAGCAGGGTGCGCTCGTCGGCGATCACCTCCAGCTTGACCCAGGAGGTGCCGAGCGCCTCGCGGGCGAGCTTGGCGGTCAGCACGGCCTCCCCGGCGGTGAAGCACCCCGCGGTGTTGGGCAGCACCCGGATGCCGCACTCGCGCAGCACGTCGAGCACCGAGCCGCGCGCGGACGGGTCGACGCGGCGCATCGCGACCGTGGTGAGCCCGGTCCCGGACGCGATCAGCGCCTCGCGCAGCACCGCCATGCTCGGCGCGCCCCCGGTCCCCATGATCAGCCGTGAGCCGAGCTCCTCGCCCGCGATGACCAGCCGTCCGCCGTCCGCCGTGTCCGCCTGGTTCGCGGTGTCGTTCACGCTGTCCACGCTCATCCTCCCTGCACGGCGGTCAGCACTTCGAGCCGATCCGCCTCGTTCAGCGTCGTCGCGTCCCATGCCGAGCGCCGCACGACCTCGTCGTTGAGCGCCGCGGCGATACCGGCCCCGGGCTGAGCGGCGCCGGTGACGGCCGCGACCGCCTCGGCCACGCTGCTGCCCGCGGGCAGCTCGCGCGGCTCGCCGTTGACCATGATCCTCATGCCCCGCTCCTCGCGCCCGCGCCGTCGAACCGGCCGGGGGCGAACGGCCGGGCCAGCTCCGGGACGGTCCCGTCCACGAGCATCTCGGCCAGCAGGTCGGCGCTGACCGGGGTCAGCAGGATCCCGTTGCGGAAGTGCCCGGTGCCGAGATGGAGGCCGGGAAGCGCGGTCGGCCCGAGCAGTGGCGCGTTGTCGGGCGAGCCGGGCCGCAGCCCGGCGGAGACCTCGGCGAACTCCAGCTCGGTGACGCCGGGCAGCAGCTCGCGGGCGTCGCGCAGCAGCTCCCAGAGCCCGCCGGCGGTGACCCGGGTGTCGAAGCCCAGCTCCTCCTGGGTCGCGCCGATCACGATCTCGCCGTCCGTGCGCGGCACCAGGTAGACGGACGAGCCCCGCACCAGCCCGCGGGTGGCGCGGCGCAGGAACGGGACCGCGGTGCGGAGCCGGATGACCTGGCCCTTGACCGGGCGGACCGGTGGGACGACCCCGGGCGGCAGCCCCCCGATGTCGCCCGACCACGGCCCGGCCGCCAGCAGCACCCGGTCGGCGCGCAGCTCGGTACCGTCGTCCAGGCGCACGCCGGTGGCGGCGTCGCCCTCGACGATCACCGAGGCGGCGCGGCGGCGGACCGGCCGCACCCCCAGCCGCTCGCCGGCGGCCAGCAGCGCCGGGGCCAGCCGGCGCGGGTCGATCGAGCCGTCCGCGGGGGCGAGCAGCCCGCCGCGCACCCCCGGGGCCAGCATCGGCTCGGCCCGGCGGCACTCGCGGCCGGTGAGCGCCTCGGCGGGGATGCCGAGCGACTCCTGGAACCGGCGCAGCTCGTCCAGGTGCTTGAGGTCGTCGGCGTCGAAGGCGACCTCGAGGATGCCGTCGGCGCGGTAGCCGGTGCCGAGGCCGCTCGCCTCCTCCAGCTCGGCCGCGAACGCGGCGTAGCGGTCGCGGGAGGCCAGTCCGAGGCGGAGCAGCGGCTCCTCGCCGTAGGTCAGCTCGCTGACCGGGGTGAGCATCCCCGCCGCGACCGAGGAGGCCCCGCTCGCCGGGGCCGGGTCGACCAGCGTCACGCCGGCCCCCCGGGCGGCGGCCCGCCACGCCGTGGCCAGGCCGATGACCCCGGCACCAATGATCACGATGTCCATCGCGCTCCCTTCGCCGGCATGATCCGGATCAGGTCCTGCGGTCGGCGGCCCGTGTGGCGCCCCGCCCTCCGGCGGGACGGCCGGTAGCCGCCCTCTCAGCCCGGTCGTGCCGGACTCCCGCGCTTTGTCGGACTCCACCCTACGGCCGCCGCGGCGTGGCCAGTTGTCTGGACACCCGTCTGGTTACGCTCCGGCCGGGCCGGTTAGGGTGACCGTCATGGACAGGGTGATCATTGTGGGCGGCGGGCTGGCCGGCGTGCGCGCCGCGGAGGCTCTGCGGAGCAAGGGCCACGAGGGCGGGCTGACCCTCGTCGCGGCCGAACCGCACCGTCCCTACGACCGGCCGCCGCTGTCGAAGGCGGTGCTGGCGGGCGACCGCGACGACACCACGATCGACACCGGCTGGTCGGCGTCCGGCGGCGACCTGCTGCTCGGCGAGCGCGCCACCGCGCTCCGGCTGGACGCCCCGGGCGCGGGCGGGACGGTCGCGACCACCGCCGGCGACCTGCCGTTCGACGGGCTGGTCATCGCGACCGGCGCCGTCCCGGTCACGCTGCCGGGCGAGGGCCGCCAGCACGTGCTGCGGACCATTGAGGACGCCCGCGACCTGCGCGAACGCCTTGTCCCCGGCGCCCGGATCGTGATCGTCGGGGCCGGCTGGATCGGCGCCGAGGTCGCCACCGCCGCCGCCCGCCGGGGCTGCTCGGTGATCGTGGCCGAGGCCGCCGACACCCCGCTGGCCAACGCGATCGGCCCGGAGGTGGGCGCGCTCACCGCCCCCTGGTACGCCGAGGCAGGGGTCGAGCTGCGGACCGGGGTCAAGGTCGCCGCGGTCGACGACGGCGGCCTCGCGCTCGCGGGCGGCGGCCGGATCGACGCCGACGAGGTCGTGGTCGGCGTCGGCGTCCGGCCGGACCTCGGCTGGCTGGAGGGCTCCGGCCTGCTGATCGAACGCGGCGTCGTCACCGACGCGTCCTTCCGCACGTTCACCGCGTCCGGCGGCGGCACCCCCGACGAGGGGCCGGGCACCGTCCGTCCCGACGTCGTCGCGGTCGGCGACTGCGCCGCCTGGTGGTCGCGGCGGTACGGGCGGCGGCTGCTCGTCGAGCACTGGGACGCCGCGCTGAACGCCCCCGAGGTGGCCGCCGCGACCCTCCTCGGCCAGGACGCCACCTACGACACCGCCCCCTACTTCTGGTCCGAGCAGTTCGGCCGCATGGTGCAGTACGCCGGGAACCACGCCGGATCCGAGCGGCTCGTGCGGCGCGGCGACCTGACGGGCCCGAGGTGGGCGGTCGCGTGGATCACCGGCGACCGGCTCGACGCCGTCCTCACCGTTGATCGTCCCCGTGACCTCGTGCAGGCCAGGCGCGTGATCGCCGCGGGGACCCCGATCGACCCCGTGCTGCTCGCCGATCCGGAGGTACCGGTGCGCCAGGCGGTGCGGCCGTGATGGTTTGAGTGCTCCGGCGGCGTGGTAGCAAGGGGGCGTGACGACGCACGCAACCGTGGACAGCGCCCTCGACCCCCGCACCGACGCCATGGCCGGCGAATGGCTCGCTCTGGAGGAGGCCGCGAGGCGCCTCGAGACCACGCCCAACAGGACCAAGCAGCTCATCAGCGAGCGCAAGCTCCTCGCGATCCGCCGGGATGGGAACCCGATGGTGCCCGCCGCGTTCATCAAGGACGGGCAGGTGATCAAGGGGCTGTCCGGCACGCTGACGCTGCTGTCGGACGCCGGCTTCGACGAGGGCGAGACGGTGCGCTGGCTGTTCACCGCCGACGACACCCTCCCGGGCACCCCGGTCGAGGCGCTCGCCGAGAATCGGGGCACCGAGGTCCGCCGCCGCGCCCAGGCCATGGCCTTCTGACGCCGGACCCGCCGGCACCGCACCGAAAGCGCACGTGACAGGATCGCGGGGTCACGCGCGACGGGCTCGTCCCGCCGTGTGGCCCCGCTTTTCCGTGCTTGCCCTGGAAAGGAACCGGTCCCCATCGTGTCCAGGCACCTGGTCTCCGATCGCGCCGTCGCGCTCCGCGCCCGGCTCAGCCGAGCCCGCCTCTACCTCTGCACCGACGCCCGGGAGCGGCAGGGCGACCTGCCCGCCTTCCTGGACGCGGCCCTGTCGGGCGGGGTCGACCTCGTCCAGCTCCGGCAGAAGGGCCTGGAGGCGCGGCAGGAGATGGAGTACCTGGAGGTCTTCCGCGAGGCGTGCGCGCGGCACGGTGCGCTGCTGGCCGTGAACGACCGGGCCGACATCGCGCACGTCGTGCAGGCCGACGTCCTGCACCTGGGCCAGGACGACCTGCCGGTCCAGGACGCCCGCGCCATCGTGGGCGAGGACGTGCTGATCGGCCGCTCCACCCATTCCGCCGAGCAGGCGGACGCCGCCGAGGCCGAGCCGGGCGCCGACTACTTCTGCGTGGGCCCGGTGTGGCCGACCCCGACCAAGCCGGGCCGCGCCGCCCCCGGCCCCGGGCTGCTGGAGCACGTGGCCGCCCACCGCGAGCTGCGCCCCTGGTTCGCCATCGGCGGCATCGACCTCGGCAACCTCGACCGCGTCCTCGCGGCGGGCGCCCGCCGCGTCGTGGTCGTCCGCGCGATCACCGAGGCGGACGACCCGGCCGCCGCCGCGGCCGAGTTCGCCCGCCGCCTCGCCGCCGCCTGACCCCGTCCCGCGCGCCCGGCCCCCGGATGGCCGGGGCGCCGCCGCCATGGCCGACAATGGACTCATGAGCGTGGGACCCGACGACGACCGGCCGGTGGATCTCGGCGATGACCTGGAGATCCTCCCGGACCAGACCTCCGACGACACCGACTCCGGCTGGGGCGAGTGGCGAGGCGGCGAGGACGACGACGCCCGGTTGATCAACGAGAGACCGCCGCACTGGTGAGCGAATGCGTCCCCAGGTGAGTGCTGGTGAGTCAGATGAGGACGCCGAGGGCGAAGCCCAGGGCGACGACGCCTACCAGGGCGAGCATCATTCGCCAGCGGTAACCGGGGATGCGGGTGGGGCGGGGCTGGGGGGCGGGGCCGTGGCCTTCGCGGAGGGCCCGGACGAGCTGGCGGGCCGTGGGGCGCGCGGCGGGGTTCTTGTCGAGGCAGCGGGCGGTCAGGTCGCGCAGGGGGCCCTCCATGTCGCCGAGGTCGGGGCGGCGTGAGGTGACCCGGCGCATGACGGCGGTGGCCGATCCGGTGCCGAAGGGCGGGTGGCCGGTGGCGGCGAACACCATCGTGGCGCCCCAGGCGAAGACGTCGGCGGGCGGCCCGACGGGTTCGTCCTCGATCTGCTCGGGCGCCATGTAGGCGGGCGGGCCGGTCGGGGCGGCGTGGGTGGTGCCCGCGGCGCCGAAGTCGACGACCTTGGCGCCGTCGGGGGCCAGCAGCACGCTGCCGGGGTTGAAGGCGCGGTGGACGATGCCGGCCCGGTGGATCGCGGCGAGCGCCCCGGCGGTGCGGAGCGCGACCTTGCGCATCTGCGGCCCGCCGAGGGGGCCGTGGTCGTCCACGGTGTCGTGGAGGGAGGGGCCCTCGACGTACTCGCTGACGATGTAGGGGTGGTCGCCGGTCATGTCGGCGTCCAGGACGCGGGCGGTGTTGCGGCCGGCGACCTGGAGGGCGGCGTCGGCCTCCCGGGCCAGTCCGGTGCGGGCGCGGGGGCCCTCGGTGCCGTCGGGCAGGAGCTTGACGGTCACCAGCTCGCCGTCCTGGGCGCGGCCGAGGTACACCGAGTCGCGGGTGCCGTCGCCGAGCCGTCCGAGCAGGGAGTAGTCGCCCACGTGGTGCGGGTCGTCGGGGCCGAGCGGCCGTTCGGGGCCGAGCGGCTGTTCGGGACGCCGCCCGGCGCGGGCGGGCGCCGCGTGGGCCGGGCCCGTCCGGGCGGTGCCGGGACGGGCCGTGCCGGTACGGGACGGCGCGGAGTGCGGTGGACGGGGGGTCGTCCTCCCGCGGGAGGGATCGTGCGGCACTGGGGGCTCCGACTCGGCGGGGGACGGACGAAGATTGCCTCATTTGTACCGTGTACTAGCGCTGATCGGCAGCGGAACCACCGATCTTAGCCGCAGGGGGCGCCCCCGCGCGAGAGGGTGCCGGTCTTCGCGATCTCGCGGGAGGAGCCGCCGACCATGATCTTGTAGCAGCCCGGGGCGACCTTCCAGGCGTCCGCGCCGGTGTCCCAGTAGGCCAGGGAGCGCGCCGTCAGCGGGAAGGTGATCCGGCTGCTCCGCCCTGGTGCCAGGGTGACCTTGGCGTGTCCCTTGAGCTGTTTGGGCGGCTGCGGCACACCGGCTCCCGGTGACGGCAGCCCGAGGTAGAGCTGCGGGACCGCGACGCCCGTCCGCGCGCCGGTGTTGGTGACCGTGACCTCCACGCTTCCGGACCGTACGGACAGGTTGCTGTATCCGAACCGCGTGTAGGACAGCCCGTGCCCGAACGGGAAGCGCGGCGCGATGCCCTTGGCGTCGTAGTGCCGGTAGCCGACCAGCGGGCCCTCGGAGAACGTCACCGTCTTGCCGACGCCCGGGTACTGCGCCGGGTTCCCGGCGGCGGGCGCGTCGTTCTCGGCGGCGGGGAAGGTCACCGGGAGCCTGCCGCCCGGGTCCACGTCCCCGTACAGCACGCGGGCGAGGGCGTTCCCGGCCTGCTGGCCCGGGTACCACGCCTCGACGATCGCGCGGACGCGCCCGGCCCACGGGGTCAGCACCGGCCCGCCCGTCTCCAGCACCACGATCGTGTCGGGGTTGGCGCCGGCGACCTCGGAGATCAGCGCGTCCTGGTCGCCGCGGAGCGGGTCGCCGCACTGGAGTGTCAGGCACGACTTGTCGAAGAACTCGCCCTGGGCGTCGGTGGCGAAGACGATCGCGACCTCGGCCTTGCGGGCCGCCGCGACCGCCGCGCCCCGGTCGCCGCCGTCGGTGTGGGTGATCGTCGTCCCGGCCCCGGCCCGGCGGGTGATGCCGTCGCGGGGCGTGACCGCGCTGAACGGCTCGACCTTGGCCGACCCCGTCCCGGTCGGGTTCGCCTGCGCGGCCCGGCCGATCAGCGCGATCGACTTCGGCGCCTTCAGCGGCAGCGCGCCGCCGTCGTTCTTCAGCAGCGTGATGCCGCCCTCGGCGAGCTCCCGGGCGGCGGTCTCGCTCGCGGTGCGGTCGATCCGGGTGAGGTCGTTCGGGTACTCGGGACGGTCGAACACCCCGAACGCGAACATCGTCCGCAGCACGTTGCGGACGTGCCCCTCGATCGTCGCGCGCGTCACCTTCTTCTGCGCGACCGCCAGCTTGAGCAGGAACGCGTTGTACTTCATCCCGATCGGCAGCTCCATGTCGAGCCCGCCGTTGGCCGCCTCGGCGGGGTCCTGCGCGGCCGTGTGGTCGGACGGGACGAAGCCGGTGAAGCCCCACTCCCGGCGCAGGATCCGGTCCAGGACGGTGCCGTCCTGGCAGGCCCAGCGCCCGTTCAGCCTGCCGAACCCGCACATCACGGTGGCCGCTCTGCCGCTCTTGACGGCGGCCTCGAACGGCGGGAGGTAGATCTCGCGGAGGGTGCGCTCGTCGACCCGCATGTCGAGCGCCATCCGGTCGGTCTCCTGGGTGTAGACGGCCAGGTGCTTCACCGAGGCCATCACGCCCTGCGCCTGCGCGCCGCCGATCCAGGACGCGCCGAGGCCCGCCGACAGGTAGGGGTCCTCGCCGAAGCCCTCGAACGTCCGGCCGGCGCGCGGGGTGCGCAGCACGTCCACGGTCGGGCCGAAGACCACGTCGTTGCCGCGGTGCCTGGCCTCCCAGCCGACCGTCCCGCCGTAGCGGCGCGCGGCGTCGTCGTCGAACCCGGCGGCCAGCGCGATCGGTGCGGGCAGCGCGGTGGCCTTGCCCTGGCGGACGCCGGCGGGGCCGTCGGCCATGAAGAGCGGCGGGACGCCGAGGCGCGGGATCCCGTTGCCGGTGTCGGCGTGGGCGGTCTCGAAGAAGCCGCCGAGCGGGCCGCCCAGCGGGTCGTCGGCGGCCAGGAGCGAGATCTTCTCGTCGTCGGTCAGCGCGGCCATGAGCAGCGCCGTCCGCTGGTCGGGGCTCAGCGCGGTCCTGCACCACGGTCGCTGCGCGGGCTCGCCGCAGCGCTCGGGGGAGGGGGCCCGGCCGCCCGTGAGGGCCTGGACGGCCGTGAGGCCCCGCGCGGACGTGTCCTGGACGGGCGCGGCCCCCGTGGGCGTCGCCAGGGCGGTCAGCGGCAGGACGGCCAGCACCGCGGCGGCCGTCAGGTTCCGCATCGCCGATGCCCGGCGTCCGGCGCGGGCCATCAGCCCTCCTCCGCTTCGGGCTGCACGCGCAGGGCGTTCAGCGTGAAGGCGACCATGTGGTAGTGGCCGATCAGCATCACCAGCTCGATCAGCTCCCGCTCGCCGAAGTGCCCGGCCAGGTCCGCCCAGGCGGCGTCGCCGAGGGTGCCGCGCGTGTGCAGCTCGTCGGCGGCGGCCAGGACCGCGCGGTCCACCGCGTCCCAGGGGTGCCCGTCCAGGCCGGTCCGCAGCGCGGCGATCTCGGCCTCGGTGAGGCCCGCGGCCAGCCCGAGCCCGTGGTGGTGGCTCCACTCGTAGTCGCAGGACCGGTGGTGCGCGGTGCGCAGGATCGCCAGCTCGCGGGCCCGCCCGCTCAGCGTGCCCCTCATCAGCAGCGTCGACCCGAAGCCGATCCAGGACCGGAACAGGTCGGGGTGGCGGCCGAGGGTGGTGAAGAGGTTGAGCGGCCCGGTGGAGGCGACCACCGCCCTCAGCGTGTCGTCCCACTCGGCCTCGGGAAGCGGGGGGACGCGCGGCGTGCGCGCGGCGTGGTCGCCGGGCGTCGCGGTGTTCTCGGCGGGCATGGCGACATTTCTGCCACCAAATGGTGGGACAGTTCTACCCCGGGTGGGGCATTTGGCCACATCGTGCCACTTGTGTCACACCGGTGAACCCGCAGGCGGGGTCCGGTGTCAGGAGAGACGGGCGGTGGCGGCGACCGCGAGGTCGGCCAGCGCCGCGCGGGCGTCCGGGGCGATCGGCGCGGACTCCAGGGCCGCCGCGGCTTCGGCCGTGTAGCGCTCGATCATGGCCTCGCAGGCCGCCAGTCCGCCGGTCTCCTCGATGATCTGGCGGAGCGCGTCGACGCCGGCGCGGTCCAGCCGGGGGTCGCCGAGCCGCCGCTCCAGCGCCGCCGCCTGCACCCGGTCCGCGCGCTCGGCGGTCAGCGCGACCAGCACCGTCCGCTTGCCCTCGCGCAGGTCGTCCCCGGCGGGCTTGCCGGTCTCGGCGGGATCGCCGAACACGCCGAGGACGTCGTCGCGGAGCTGGAAGGCGATGCCGAGCGGCAGCCCGTATCCGCTCAGCGCGACCGGGACCTCCGGGGTGGCCCCGGCGAGCGCGGCGCCGAGGTGCAGGGGCCGCTCGATGGTGTACTTGGCGCTCTTGTACTCCACCACGCGCAGGGCCGTCTCGACGCTGCCGGGGCCGCGGGTGCCCTCCAGCATGTCGAGGTACTGGCCGCACATCACCTCGGTGCGCATCAGCTCGTACACCGTGCGGGCGGCGCCGAGCCGGTCGGCGTCCAGGCCGCTCGACTCGAACATCTCGCCGGACCACGCCAGGCACAGGTCGCCGAGCAGGATCGCGGTGCCCTCGCCGAACCGGCCGGCGGCGCCGGGCCAGTCGTTCTCCCGGTGCATGGCCTCGAACCTGCGGTGCACGGACGGCCGGCCGCGGCGGGTGTCGCTGGAGTCCATCACGTCGTCGTGGATCAGGGCGCTCGCCTGGAGCAGCTCCAGGGACGCCGCCGCGGTCGCGATGCCGGGGTCGGCGCCGCCTCCGGCGCCGCGCCATCCCCAGTAGCAGAACAGCGGGCGCAGCCGCTTGCCCCCGCTCAGCAGCTCGTCGAGAGCCGTGACCAGCGGACTCAGGTCCGGGCTGATGGCCAGCAGCCCGGGGCGCTGCCGGTCGACGAAGGCCAGCAGGGCTTCGTTGATCTCCTTGCGGACACGGCTCGTCGACATGCCGTGATCGTATCCGTGCGGTGGGAGCGAAAATGCCCCAGAAGGTTCCGGATTATCGGGAGATTTGCAGACAAATCGGCGCGGGTGGTTTGGGATGGTTGCGTCCGTGATCGGATGAACCGCAGGCCAGGGGGCTTCTGTAGTCTTGGAGGATGCGACGCCTGCGCCCCGAACGAGCCCCCACCATCCGTGAGCTTCTCGCGTCCGGGGGCAGGTCCTTCTCCTTCGAGTTCTTCCCGCCCAAGACCGAGAAGGGCGTCCGCAACCTCTGGCGGGCCATCCGCGAGCTGGAGTCGCTCCAGCCGACGTTCGTGTCGGTGACCTACGGCGCCGGCGGCGGCACCCGCGACAAGACCGTCGACCTCGTCGAGCGGATCGCGACCGACACCACGCTCACCCCGGTCGCGCACTTCACCGCGGTCGAGCACTCCCAGGCCGAGCTGCGGCACCTGATCGGCCGGTTCGCCTCGGTGGGCGTCCGCAACATCCTCGCGGTGCGCGGCGACCCGCCCGGCGACCCGATGGGGGAGTGGACCAAGCACCCCGACGGGGTCGAGTACGCCGCCGACCTGGTCCGGATGATCCGCTCGCACGGCGACTTCTGCGTCGGCGTGGCGGCCTTCCCCTACAAGCACCCGCGCTCGGCCGACATCGAGAGCGACACCCGCCACTTCGTGGACAAGTGCCGGGCCGGCGCCGACTACGCGATCACCCAGATGTTCTTCCGCGCCGAGGACTACTTCCGGCTGCGCGACCGGGTCGCCGCGGCCGGCTGCGACGTGCCGATCATCCCGGGCATCATGCCGGTCACCCAGATGAGCATCATCGAGCGGTCCGAGCAGCTGTCCGGCGCGCCGTTCCCGGCCGAGGTGCGGGCCCGCTTCGAGGCCGTCGCCGACGACCCGGAGGCGGTCCGCCGGCTCGGCGTCGAGCATGCCGCCGAGGTCTGCCGGGAGCTGCTCGACCAGGACGCGCCCGGCATCCACTTCATCACCTTCAACAAGTCGACCGCGACCCGCGAGGTCTACGGGCTGCTCGCCGGGGCCGCGGTGAGCGGCAGCGCCCCGCCCATGATCGCGTAGCGCGGCCCGCCGCCGGGGAAGGCGAAGCCGGTGATCAGGTCGACCATGCCGACCGACCGGTAGAGCCGGCGGGCGGGGGAGTCGGGCCGCAGGTCGAGCGTCGACAGCACCACGGTCCGCTCGGTCCGGCCCGCGCACAGCGCGCCGAGGAGGCCGCGGCCGAGCCCCTGGCCCTGCGCGTCCGGGTGCACGTGCAGCTCGGCGACCTCGAACGGGTCGTCCAGCCAGGCCGCGGCGTGCTCCTCGCCCCCCAGGTCCGCCAGCGCGCCGCGCACCACGTCGTGCCACCACTGCCCGCTCGTCCCGTGGAACCCGTACGCGAAGCCCCGGACGGTGCCGCCCAGCCCCGGCAGCGGGCGCGGGCGCTCGGCCACCCAGGCCCGGAACCGCGGGTACGCGGTGTGCCGCTCCATGATCGTGTGCCGGCCCGGCAACTGCTCCGGCGGCGGCCGCATCGCCGCCTCGTACACCCCGAGGATCGGGGTGAGACGGCGCAGGAAGGCGCGTTCGTCGACCTCGCGCAGCTTCGGCTCCCTCACCCGCCAGAGACTAGACCGTTCCGGGACCGCCCCGCGGGCCGCCCCGCGCGGCCCGTCCGGCCGATCGGACCCCTCAAACCCGGGAGACGCTCCGGCGGGTCGCGCTGAGGCGGTCGTAGATGTCCCACAGGATCCGGTCTGCGGCCTTCTGGAGCGCGCCGCGGCTGGTGTCGAGCTGCCCGCCCCAATCCCGCGCCTCCGGGCCGAGCCACGCGTCGGTCCCGCCGAGGGTCCGGACGGACGGGTCGAGCGCCCGCCGCAGCTTGTCGATGCTGCCGTAGGCGTCGACGTACGCCTGGTAGAGCTGCCGGTAGTCGGGGTTGGGGCGCTCGGTCGGCGACAGCTCGGCCGCCGCGGCGGAGTCGAGCGGCGGCGGCAGGGCGCCGGGGGGAGGTGGAGCGGCCATCGCGACCTCTCATCCGGTGGGCGCGGACGCGGCCGGCCGCGACTGGGGATCGTCCTTGAGCAGGGGCACCTGGTGCGGCCGGTCCCCGGCCCCGGTACCGGCCTCGGCGGCGTGCGGGGACGCCGAGCCGAGGTCGAGCCCGCCGAGCGCCTCGCGGGTGCGCCGGCTCATGTCGGCGCCGGTGAGGACCTGCACGGCCACCGGGCGGACCCCGGCCCGCCCGGCCTCGGCGAGGAACGCGCGCAGCCATCTGGTGTCCATGGTCAGGTGGTGGCTGGCGGTGCCGAGCGACTCCTCGATCACCGCGAGCCGGGCCCGGTCGCCTTCGGCCGACCGCAGCAGCCCGGCGGTGGCGGCCGGGCCGAGGCCCTCATAGAGCTTCTCGGTGTAGTCGGGATCGCCGGCGTTGGCCTTCAGGTGCGTCCAGACCGAGCCGGGGACCCGCCCCCCGCCCCCGGCCGCGGCGGCGACGGCGAGCGCGTCGGCCTTGGCGGCCTTGGCCGCGGCCCGCCGGTCGGGGAAGGCGCCGAGGTCGCCCGCGCCGTTCGGCGTGGGCTGCCGGGGGGACGGCCCGGTCTTCGGCGGGGTGACCGGCGTGAACGTCCCGCCGCCCGAACCGGGGCCGCCGGACCCACCGGACCCGCCGCCCGAACCGGACCCGGACTCGGGCGAGCCGCCCACCCCGGGGCCGCCGCCGGTTTCGCCGCCGCCGGACGGTCCCGGGCCGGGAGCCGGGGACGGGGGCGTGGGCGCCTGGACGCCGTCGCCCTTGTCGGGGTGCGTGACGGCGAAGTTGTAGCGGCGGGTCAGCATGCCGAGCTGGTCGGCCGCCCACCGGGCGACCTCGTCGGCCTGCCGGTAGCCGGCGGCGGACACGCCGGGCGGGGGACGGTGCCCGTTCAGCCAGCCCCGGATCGCGGACTCGGCGTCCTGGAGCTGCCTGATCACCTGGTTGAGCGCGGGCGGGTCGATCCCCCGGAACGAGGGATCGCGCGCGGCCGGGCCCGTGCGCATCTGCGCGGTCATCGCCCCTCCGTTGGGTCTCGTACGCCTGTCTCGCACGCCGCACCGAGAGCCGTGGCTCGACTCCCCACCATCACACTCGCATCACTCGCTGTCGAGAGCGCGCCGTACCGATTCGGCATCGCGGGCGACCACGGCGTGCCCGTCGCCGGTCACCACGATCGGCCGCTGGATCAGCACCGGGTGGGCGGCCATCAGCGCGATCCAGCGGGCGCGGTCGTGTTCGAGGTCCTTGAGGCCGAGCTCCTTGGCGACGGGCTCGTTCAGTCGGGCCACCTCCCACGGCTCGGCGCCGATCCCGACGAGCACCGCGTCGAGCTCCTCGGCCGAGGGCGGGTCGTCCAGGTAGCGGCGCTCGGTGTAGGCGACGCCCGCCTCGTCCAGCGCGGACTTGGCGGCGCGGCTCTTCGAGCAGCGCGGGTTGTGCCAGATCTCCATCAGTCCCCCACTTCGGCGGGCGTGCCGCCGGTGACGCGCAGCAGTTCCTTGTACGAGGTCGGGAAGACGGTGTGCACGATGCCGCCCGCCGCCCAGACCTCGTCGTAACGGTCGAGCCAGACGTCCACGAGCGTACGGATCGGCGCGGGGTGCCCCACGGGGGCGACGCCGCCGATCGTCTGGCCGGTCGCCGCGCGGACGAAGTCCGGGGTGGCCCGCTTGACCTTCGCGGCGCCGACCAGGGCGGCGACCCTGGCGGTGTCGACCCGGTGCGCCCCGCTGGTCAGCACCAGCAGCGGCGCGCCGTCGGCATCGAAGACCAGGCTGTTGGCGATCGCGCCGACCTCGCAGCCGACCTGCTCCGCCGCGGCCTGCGCGGTGGGGGCGGGCTCGGGCAGCTCCACGATCTCCACGGCGGCGCCGGCGTCCCTCAGCACCTTCGTCACACGTTCGACATTGGCATGCATGGGAAGCAACTTTATGGTGTTCGGAACTCGGATGGACGCGGAGCTTCGGGGCGGACGCGAGGGAGATCGATGAGCGTACGGGTGTGGACGGGCGCGCTGCTGGTGATCCCCGCCGTGCTGGCGGCGGGCTGCGACCGGGGGATGCCGGCGGAGGGGGCCGGGGCGGGCGGGCCGGCGCCGTCGTCGCCGGGCGCGCGCTCCTCGGCGCGGGCCCCGGCGCCGCCGCCGGCGCGGCGCAGGCTCAAGCCCGGGTCGAAGGGCCGGGACGTCAAGGACCTCCAGCGCAGGCTGAAGGCCCTGCACTACGACCCGGGCAAGGCCGACGGCACGTTCGGGACGTCCACTCAGCTCGCGGTGTGGGCGTTCCAGGCGGTCAACCGGACCAAGATGACCGGCAGGACCGACAAGGCGTTCTGGGCGGCCCTGGACGCGCCCAGGAGTCCGCGGCCGGTGGCGAAGCGGCGCGAGGCCGACCGGGTGGACGTCGACCTGCGCCGCCAGTTCCTGGTGGTCTACAAGGGCGGGAGGCCCGCGCTGATCACGCACGTGTCGTCCGGCTCGGGGGAGCACTACTGCGCCAAGGACCGCGGCGCGACGGTCGCCCGGTGCCGGTACGCGAGCACGGGCACCGGCGACTTCCGCACCGGGCGGCGGGCGTCCGGCTGGGAGGTCTCGCCGCTCGGACGGCTCTACAACCCGGTCTACTTCAACGGCGGCATCGCCTTCCACGGCGCGCTGGACGTGCCGAGGTACCCGGCCTCGCACGGGTGCGTGCGGATGCCGATGCACGTCGCGGAGTACTTTCCCGGGCTGGTGCGGACGGACGTGCCGGTGCACGTCCGCCGTCCCAGCTGACCCCGCCGCCCCCAGTGGCCCCGTCGTCCGGGCCGGCCGCGCCGCGGCGAGGCCGGGTCAGGCCGCGGCGATGTGGGGCGTGTGGGCGACGACCTCGTCCACGAAGCCGTAGGCCCTGGCCTCCTCGGCGGTGAACCAGCGGTCGCGGTCGGAGTCGGCCTCGATCCGCTGGACGGTCTGCCCGGTGTGCTCGGCGATCAGCGCCTGCATGGTGCGCTTGGTGGCGAGCATGTTCTCCGCCTGGATCTTGATGTCGGAGGCCGAGCCGCCGATGCCGCCGGACGGCTGGTGCATCAGGATCCGCGCGTGCGGCAGGGCGTAGCGCTTGCCGGGCGTCCCCGCCGAGAGCAGGAACTGCCCCATCGAGGCGGTGAAGCCGAGCGACAGCGTCGCGACGTCGTTCGGGACGAACCGCATGATGTCGTAGATGGCCATCCCGGCGGTGACCGAGCCGCCGGGCGAGTTGATGTACAGGTGGATGTCGCGGGCGCGGTCCTCGGCCGACAGCAGCAGCATCTCGCCGCAGATCCGGTTGGCGATGGCGTCGTCGACCTCCTGGCCGAGGAAGATGATCCGCTCGCGCAGGAGCCGCTCGAACACCGGCTCGCCGCCGGGGCGGGGGGCCTCGGCGGCGCGGGACGTCGGAAGGTGGGTCGAAGTCATGACCCCAGCAAATCCGCAGCTCACCACGGGCGTCAAACAAGTGTTCGGGCCGAATTGACAACCGCGGGCTGTCAATCGAGGCTGACTCCATGGACGTCGACCTGCCGGGTGTGCGCGCCTTCGTCGCGGCCGTCGAGGAGATGCACTTCGGCCGCGCGGCCCAGCGGCTGTTCCTCACCCAGCAGGCCCTGTCCAAACGCGTGCGCAGGCTGGAGCAGGCGCTCGGGACACCGCTGTTCGAGCGCACCACGCGCCGGGTCTCGCTCACCGCGGCCGGACGGCGCTTCCTGCCGCTCGCGCAGGAGGCGGTCACCGCGTTCGACACCGCGGTCGCGGCCGTCCGCACGGCCGGAGGGCAGGACGGCGGGCGGCTGCGCGTCGACATCTACGACGAGCGGTTCAGCCCGATGCGGATCGTCCGGGGGCTGATCGACCGCGACCCGGGGCTGCGGTTCGAGCCCAGCATGCGGCAGGGGCTCGCGCTCGCGCTGCCCGCCCTGCTGAACGGCGAGATCGACGCGGCGTTCGGGCAGGCGCGCGACCTGCCGGGGCCCTGGCCGCCCGAGCTCGCGCGCCGGCTGGTCCACGTCGAGCACATGCACGCCTTCGTCGGCGCGGGCCATCCGCTCGCCTCCCGGGAGACCCTGCGCCCGGCCGAGCTGCGCGAGGCCGGGATCGCGATGCCCGATCCCTCCGGGGCGGTCGAGGCGCGCGCCTACCTGTCCTCGCTCGCGCGCCGCTTCGGCGCGCCGCTGCGCTTCGGCGAGCCCGCCGTGGGCTATTGGCATTACGGGGAGCTGGTCCGCCGCGAGCGGACCGCCGTCGCGCTGGGGGAGGCGTGCATCGAGGTCCCGCCGGGGTTCGGCCTGCACCGCATCCGGCTGGTCGATCCCGTCCCGCTCGTCCCGTGGTGCGTGGTCTGGCGCAAGGGCGACCGCGGGCCCGGCCTCCGCAGGATGCTCGGGCTGCTGCCCGTGCCGGACCTGCCGGGCGAGGGGCACTGGCTCCCGGACGCCTACCGCGAGCAGTCTTCCTGACGGCGGCTCGCCGGCCCTTCCGGCGCCGTCCGGCCGCCCGGCGGCGGGAGGCTGACCTGGGTGATCGCCCCGTGATCGCTGAGTGTGCCGACACGTGTTCGAACACATTGACGAATCGGCGTCAGGAGGGTTTACTGTGCATACCTCGAACTTATGTTCGAGGTGGTGCGGGGCTCGCGGCCCGTGCCAGGGCGACGTCCCCGCCGCGGCCGTGCGCGCGGCGGCGGCGGGGACACACGGCCGGGCGGAGTGAGGGGAAGCTCTCCGCCCGGCCGGCCCCAGCCCCGGAAGGAGGCAGTCATGTCCGCAACGACGAGCCAGCGCGGAGCCCACTCCGCCGTCCACCCCGCAGCACTGCCGGGCCCGCGCCCCAGGCCGCTCCCGCCGCCCCGTCCGGTCCACACGGCCGTCGGGCAGCTGCACGCGGCCCGGACGGGCCTCGCCGAGGCCGCCGAGGCCACCTCCCCCGCCGTCCGCTATGTGTGCGCCCACCTGGCGGCACTGCGCGCGGCGGCGGCGGTCCTGGCGTCCAAGGAGCCGCTGGAGACGCACCGCCGCGGCCGTCCGCGCAGTGTCTGGGTGCTGCTGCCCGAGGCCGAGCCCGCCCTGCGGGAATGGGCCGCCTTCTTCGCCGCCGGAGCCGACAAGCGCGCCGCCGCCGAGGCCGGCCTGCCCCGCGCGGTCACCGGGCCCGAGGCCGACGAGCTGCTGCGCGACGCCGAGGTCTTCGTCACCCTGGTCGAGGACACCCTGGGCGTCATTGGCCAGCCCACCCTGCCCGTCCCGGACGTCCGCGCGGGGTGATCGTGGCGGATGCGCACCGGTGACCGTGCCGGGCGACCGTCCTCCCGCCTGTGAGATCGTTAGGCAGGCGAACTAAGGAGGGCGGGGACGGTGGCGGCGCGCGGCGGTCGGGGTCTGGTGCCGTTGCTGGCCTTCCTCGGGGTGATGGCCTACTCGCTGTCGATGGCGGTGGTCACGCCCGCGCTCCCGCTGCTCCAGCGCGGGCTGCACACCACGCCCTCGGGCGCCGCCTGGGCGCTGACCGCGATGACGCTGTCGGCGGCGGTGGCGACGCCGGTGGTCGGACGGCTCGGCGACCTGTACGGGCCGCGCCGGGTGCTCCTGGTCGTCCTGGCCGTCGCGACCGCGGGCATGGTGGTCGCGGCGGTGGCCGGCTCGCTGCCGGTCATGCTGGCCGGACGGGCCCTGGGCGGCATCGGCGGCGGCGTGTTCCCGCTCGCGTACACGATCATCCGGGACGTGTTCCCGCCCGAGCGGACGGCCTCGGCGATCGGGCTGATGTCGTCCATGCTCGGGCTCGGCGGGGCGGTGTCGTGGTGCCTGGCCGGGCCGATCATCGACCTGCTCGGCTGGCGGTGGCTGCTGTGGGTGCCGGTGATCGGGCTGCTGCCGGGGCTGCCGGCCGCCTGGTGGCTCGTCCCGGCGTCGCCGCCGCGCGCCGCCGCCCGGGTCGACTGGTGGGGCGCGGCACTGTTCGCGGCCTGGCTGGTGGCGGCGCTGACCGCGCTCACCCAGGGGATGGACTGGGGCTGGACGTCCCCGGGGGTGCTCGGCCTGCTGCTCCTGGCCGCCGCGCTGGCCTGCGTCTGGCTGCGGGTGGAGTCCCGCGTCCGCGAGCCGCTGGTCGACCTGCGGCTGATGCGGCGGCGGGGCGTGTGGACGGCGAACCTCGCGTCCCTGCTGTCGGGGTACGCGCTGATGGCGGGCGGGCTGCTGTTCCCGCTCCTGGTTCAACTCCCCGAGCGGGGCGGGTTCGGCTTCGGCGGGACGGCGACCGAGGCCGCGCTCCTCCAGCTTCCCGCGAGCGCCGGGATGACGGCGGCGGGCCTGTCCGCCGGGCTGCTGCACCGGTGGATCGGGTCCCGCGCGGTGCTCGGCGCGGGCGCCGTCCTGACCGGCGCCGGGTACGCGTTCGTGGCCGTCCAGAGCGAGGCCATGTGGCAGCTCTACGCCGGCGGGCTCGCCCGGGGCGTCGGGCTCGGGCTGGCCTACGCGGCCGTCGCGAACCTGGTGGTGCTGGAGGTGCCGGCGGGGGAGACGGGCGTGGCGACCGGCATCAACACCCTCGTCCGGACGGTCGGCGCGTCCCTCGGCACCCAGGTGAGCGCGGTCATCGTGGCGGCCTCGGTGACCGCGGGGCAGCCGACCCGGCCCGGATTCGCCGCCGGGTTCGCGGTGAGCTCGGCGGTCATGGCCGGCGTCGCCGTCCTGGCCCTCCTCGCGCCGCGCCGCCCGGCGCGGCGCACCGGGACCCGCGCCGAGAGGGAGCCCGCTCAGGCCGTGCGCTGACGCGCCCGGTTCCTATGCTGGGGCGATGAACGCCCTGCCCCGCCCCCTTCGCCCGTGGTCCCGGCGGCTCACCTGGGACGAGGCACCCACCGTTCGCCGTGGCCTCAGCCGCCCGCCGGGACGGGGCGGGTGAGCCGGTCGGCGGTGGCGGGGAGCCAGTCCGCGCGGGCGTTGCCGAGCAGGTGGTCGCCGTGGGGGACCAGGAGGTACTCGCCCTGCGGGGCCGTCCGGGCGAGCGGCGCGCCGTTCACCGCCCCCGGGATGACGTCCTGGCCGCCGTCGACCACGAGGAGCGGGCCGGTGATCCGCCCGGCGGCCCCGGTCAGATCGATCGCGCGGACGAACTCGCGGGCGGGCTCGACGCCGCCCGAGCGCTGGGCCAACGTCTCGGTGACGAACGGGGCCAGCCCGTCCCAGTCGAGCCGGTACGGCCCGCTGACCGTCGCGGTCGTGCGGACCCGCGGCTCGTACGCGGCGCTCTCGGCGGCGTAGAAGCCGCCCAGGCTCAGGCCGATCACCGCGACCTCCGGGACGCCCAGCGCGTCGATCACGCGCCCCAGCACCCGGTGGTAGGCGGCCTCGGGGGCCGACGTGACGGCGAGCACGCCCTGCCCGGGACCGTCCATCGCGAACACCGCGGCGCCCCGGGACAGCAGCGCCTCGACGACGCCATGGAACTCCTCTTTGCTGGAGTCGAGCCCCGGAACGACCACGACCGTGGGGACGTCCCCGTCCTCGGGCCCGTCCGCGGCGGGCCGCCGCAGCCATCCCGCGAAACCCGGCCCTTCCACGCGGCGGGCGCCCGGGTCGAGGATCTCCAGCGCGCGCGCCATCGCCCGGTCGGACTCCTGCGCGGCCTCGCCGGCGGCGTCGCGGTCGGGGTGCGGAAGCAGCACGGCGAAGTGGAACCACCGGGCCGCGTCCCGGTAGTGCTCTCCGGCGGACCGGCCGGACGCGGCGTTCCCGGCGCGGGCCAGATGTTCCCGGCCCATCTGCCGGAAGGCGTCCGGCCAGTCGTGCAGCGACGCGAGCCCGGAGGTGACGCGGTCGTACCCGTACGGGTCGAGCCCGGCGCCCGCGGCGCGCGACCGGTTGCCCTCGACGAAGGCCGGGACGATGCCGGGCAGGTCCAGGAACGAGGTCATCGGGAGCCTCCAGTGGCCAGGGTGAGGACGGTCTTGCCGCGGACGCGGCGTTCCCGCAGGTCGACGAGCGCGCCGGCGGTGGCGGACCAGTCGTTGACGGCGCCGATCTCCGGGTGCAGCCGGCCCGCCGCGACGAGCCGCACCAGCGTGGCCAGGTCCCGGCCGTACGGCGTGCCGGAGTCGGTGTAGTGGAAGTGCCGGATCACGGCGGACTCGGGGCCCTTGAAGAAGTCGAAGAAGTCCAGCGTGACCGGGACGCGCCCGGCCTGGCCGAACCAGATCAGCGTGCCGCGCCGGGCCAGCGCGGCCAGCGCGGCGGCGAGCGCGGGCCCGCCGGTCGACTCCAGCACCAGGTCGAACGGGCCGTCCGCCCCGGCCACGTCCCGCACGACGTGCACGGCGCCCAGCTCGGCGAGCCGCGCGCCGCGTCCGGCCGACGCGGTCACGGCGGTGATCTCGGCGCCGGCCGCCGCGGCGAGCTCGACGAAGTAGTGGCCGACGCCGCCGGAGGCGCCGGTCAGCAGGACGCGCCGGCCCGCGATCGCGCCCGCCGCGCGCAGCAGCCGGAGCGCGGTCAGCCCCGCGAGCGGGAGCGCCGCGGCCTGGACGGAGGTGATGGAGCCGGGCAGCCCGGCGAGCGAGTGGGTGGGGACGGCGACGTACTCGGCCCAGCCCCCGGAGGGCGGGTGCCCCACGACGCGGGTGCCGACCGCCGGGCCCGAGCCGTCGGCGGCGGGCTGCACGACGAGCCCGGCGACGTCCTTGCCGGGCAGCAGGCCGGGACGCGGGTCCTCGAGCAGGAACGTCTCGCCCCGGTTCAGCGAGAACGCCTCGACCTTGACCAGCGCCTCGCCGGGGGCCGGCACCGGCTGCTCGGCCTCGGCGGGCGTGACGGGACGGGCTGGGTCGCCCGTCGGGATCAGTCTCCTCATGCGCCCAGCGAACCGCCGCGCCCGCCGCCCGGTCCAACAACCGCCGAGCAGGCCCGACAACCGGCGGTTGTCGCCTAGGATGATGATCATGGACCTCGACCTCGCCCAGGTCCGCGCGTTCGCCGTCACCGTGGAGGAGGCGCACTTCGGTCGCGCCGCCGAGCGGCTGGGGATCAGCCAGCAGGCGCTGTCCAAGCGGATCGTCCGGCTGGAGGCCGCCCTCGGCGCGCGGCTGCTCGACCGCGGCCCGCGCGGCGCGGGCCCGACCGCGGCCGGACGGCGCTTCCTGGAGCCGGCCCGGCGGGCGCTCGCGGCCTCGGCCGAGGCCGCCGCCGCCGTGCGCGGCGCCCACCGGCCGCTGCGGATCGACGTGTGGGGGCATCTCTACACCCCGATGCGGACGGTCGCCAGCGTCGCGACGCGGATCCCCGACCTCGCCCTGGAGCCGGGTCCGGCCCGCGACCTGCCCTCGGTAGCCGCGGCGCTGGCCTCGGGGGGAACCGACGTCGGCTTCGGCCGCGTCCACCCGCTGCCCGGACGGTGGGACGCCGGGCTGACCCACCGGCTGGTCCGGCTCGAACCCGTCGACGCGGTCGTCGGCGCCGGGCACCCGCTCGCCGCCGAGACCGTGCTGCGGCCGGAGCGGCTGCGCGGCAGCGTCCTGCGCGCCCCGAGCGCGCTGGAGCGGCTCGATTTCCTCGCGCGCTTCGCGGGCCACTTCGGGATCGACGCGCGCGGCGGCGGCGCCAACCTGGGGTCGGAGCACTTCCTGCAACAGATCAGGGACGATCCCGGCTGCTTCTCGCTCTTCCCCGCGGACAGCCCGCTGCCGGACGTTCCCGGCATCAGGTCGATCCCGCTCGCCGACCCGACCCCGCTGTACGCGTGGTCGCTGCTGTGGCGGACCGGGGCCGGGCATCCCCTGCTGGACACGCTCGTGGCGGGGTTCGCCGAGGAGGGCGACAAGAGCCGCTGGCTGGAGTACGTCCCCGGACGCGACTGGCTGCCCGAGGGCGAACGCCTCCGGACATGACCCGGCCCGCGTCCGTGGCGGATGCCAGGGGACGCGGGCCGGAGCGCGGACCGGGCGGCGGTGGTCGCCGCCGGGCCCGCACGGTGTCAGGAGTCGAGACGCCGGGGGGACGCCTCAGCCTCGGCCGGGATCAGAACGCCTCGACGGCGCGGCGCGCCTCGGGGTCGAGCACTCCCCAGGTGATGAGCTCCTCGGTGAGCTCGGTCGGGGACTTGTCGTAGATGACCGCGAGTGAACGCAGGTCTTCCTGGCGGATGGACAGGACCTTTCCGTTGTAGTCGCCCCGCTGGCTTTGGATCGTCGCGGCGTAACGGGCGAGTGGACCGGCCTTGTCTTTCGGAAGCTGCTGCAACCGCTCGAGGTCGATCACGAGCTTGGGTGTAGGCCCGAGCGGGCTCGGCGCGGCTCCGCCGGGCAGCAACTCGGATACCGGCACGCCATAGAAATCGGCGAGCTCGGCCAGCTTCTGAACGGTGACGGCGCGGTCGCCCCGCTCATAGGAGCCCACGACGACGGCCTTCCAGCGGCCTCGGGACTTCTCCTCCACTCCGTGCAGGGACAGGCCCTGCTGGGTGCGGATGGCGCGCAGGCGCGCGCCGAGAGCCTTAGCGTATTCAGACGGCATTTCGCGGCCCCCCAGGCTCACTTTCGTCGTCGCTGTCGGATCCCGGTCGGTCGACCGGGCGGGGACAGTTCCTTGGACCGGATGGACTCAAGGCTCTGTCTCCAGGGATGGTTACGGACAGTGACGGTAAAACGGTGACGGCCCCAGGTCAAGCCGATTGGAAAAAAGCGGTCGAATCCGCAGGTCTCGATCCGGGTCGTCCGGATCGCCGGGAAGCCCCTCGGACCGGGCGCCGGGCCCTTGCCGCACGGGCTTCCCGGCCTCCCGCGGGACTCCGAGTGTGACCCCTCTCACCAGGTAAGACGCGCCAATGCCGGGTTCGGCCCGGCGTGTCGGGGCTGCTACGGTGAGGGGGACAAGGCGTCCTTTAAGACCCGTCCAGTGAGGCGGGAAAGGAGGTTACGGTGGTGAATGCTGCCTTCAGGCCCGACGATCCGGGCGGGCCGCGCGTGGCAGACGGTGACTCCCGGCCCAAGGCCGTTCTGGAGAGCCCCGACATCCGGCGCGCCCTCACCCGCATCACGCACGAGATCCTCGAACGCACCAAGGGCGGCCACGACGTCGTCCTGCTCGGCATCCAGACCCGCGGTGTGACGCTCGCCGAGCGGCTGGCCGACCTGCTGCGCGAGGTCGAGGGACGGCCGGTGCCCTGGGGCTCGCTCGACGTCACGATGTACCGCGACGACCTGCGGATGAAGCCCGCCCGCGCGCTCGGCCGCACCGAGCTGCCGCCGGGGGGCGTCGACGACCGCGTCGTGGTCCTGGTCGACGACGTGCTGTTCTCCGGCCGCACCGTGCGGGCCGCGCTGGACGCGCTGAACGATCTCGGCCGGCCGCGCGCCGTCCAGCTCGCCGTCCTGGTCGACCGCGGCCACCGCGAGCTGCCGATCCGCGCCGACTACGTGGGCAAGAACCTGCCGACCTCGATGCGCGAGACGGTCAAGGTCCTGCTGGCCGAGAACGACGCCCGCGACGCCGTCCTGCTGAGCGAGCGGGGTGAGGCGGAGTGAAGCGCCATCTGGTCTCGGCGGCCGACCTGACCAAGGACGACGCGCTGCTCATCCTCGACACCGCCGAGGAGCTCGCGCAGGTCTCCGGCCGCTCGTCCATCAAGAAGCTGCCCACGCTGCGCGGCCGGACGGTGGTGAACCTGTTCTTCGAGGACTCCACCCGCACCCGCATCTCGTTCGAGGCCGCCGCCAAGCGGCTGTCGGCCGACGTCATCAACTTCTCCGCCAAGGGCTCCAGCGTCTCCAAGGGCGAGAGCCTGAAGGACACCGCGCTCACCCTCGAGGCGATGGGCGCCGACGGCGTGGTCATCCGGCACCCCGCCTCGGGCGCCCCGCACCGCCTCGCCGGATGGGTGCGGGGCAGCGTGGTGAACGCCGGCGACGGCACCCACGAGCACCCGACGCAGGCGCTGCTCGACGCGTTCACGATGCGCCGCCGCCTCGGCGACCTGGAGGGCCGCAAGGTCACCATCGTCGGCGACGTCCTGCACAGCCGGGTGGCGCGTTCCAACGTGCTGCTGCTGCACACTCTCGGCGCCGACGTCACCGTGGTCGCGCCGCCGACGCTGCTGCCGGTCGCGATCGGCACCTGGCCGTGCCAGGTCTCCTACGACCTCGACGCGGTGCTGCCCAAGAGCGACGTGGTCATGATGCTGCGGGTCCAGCAGGAGCGGATGAACGCCGCGTACTTCCCGAGCGTGCGCGAGTACAGCCGCCGCTACGGGCTCGACACCGAGCGGTTCGCGCGCATGTCGGACGACGCGATCGTGATGCACCCCGGCCCGATGAACCGCGGCGTCGAGATCGCCGCCGAGGTGGCCGACTCGGTCCGCTCCACCATCGTCGAGCAGGTCGCCAACGGCGTCAGCGCCAGGATGGCCGTGCTCTACCTGCTGCTCGGCGGTTCCGAGCCCGCCATCGGCAAGGAGGTCTCCGAGTGAGCGGAGAGAACGGCATGAACGGCACCACCCCCGCGATCCTCATCAAGGGCGCCCGGATCCTGGGCGGCGAGCCCGCCGACATCCTGGTCCGCGACGGCGTGATCGCCGCGGTCGGCCCCGGCCTGGACGCCGGCGGCGCCCAGGTGGTCGAGGCGGGCGGCCTGGTCGCGCTGCCCGGCCTGGTCGACCTGCACACCCACCTGCGCGAGCCCGGCCGGGAGGACGCCGAGACCGTCGGGTCCGGCACCAGGGCCGCCGCGATGGGCGGCTTCACCGCCGTGCACGCGATGGCCAACACCGACCCGGTCGCCGACACCGCGGGCGTGGTCGAGCAGGTCTGGCGGCTCGGCCGCGAGGCCGGGTACTGCGACGTCCAGCCGGTCGGCGCCGTCACCCGCTCCATCGCCGGCGAGCAGCTCGCCGAGCTCGGCGCGATGGCCGAGTCCGCGGCGCAGGTCCGGGTGTTCTCCGACGACGGGCACTGCGTGTCCGACGCGGTGATCATGCGGCGGGCGCTGGAGTACGTCAAGGCGTTCGACGGCGTCGTCGCCCAGCACGCGCAGGAGCCGCGGCTCACCGAGGGCGCCCAGATGAACGAGGGCGAGATGTCGGCCGCGCTCGGGCTGCGCGGCTGGCCCGCGGTGGCCGAGGAGGCGATCATCGCCCGGGACGTGCTGCTGACCCAGCACGTCGGGTCGCGGCTGCACGTCTGCCACGTCTCCACGGCCGGATCGGTGGAGCTGATCCGCTGGGCCAAGGGCAAGGGCTGCCGGGTCACCGCCGAGGTCACCCCGCACCACCTGCTGCTGGACGACGGCCGCGCCGAGTCCTACGACCCGATCTTCAAGGTCAACCCGCCGCTGCGCACCGCCGAGGACGTGACCGCGCTGCGGCACGCGCTCGCCGACGGCACCATCGACTGCGTCGCGACCGACCACGCCCCCCACCCGGTCGAGGACAAGGAGACCGAGTGGGCGGTGGCCGCGATGGGCATGATCGGCCTGGAGACCGCGCTCCCGGTGGTCCAGGAGGCCATGGTCGACACCGGCCTGCTCGACTGGGCCGGCGTCGCCGACCGGATGTCGTTCCGCCCCGCCCGCATCGGGCGGCTGTCCGGCCAGGGCCGCCCGCTCGAGGCCGGCTCGCCCGCCAACATCACGCTGTACGACCCGGCGCCGCGCCGCGTCGTCGACCCGACCGCGATGACGTCCAAGAGCCGCAACACCCCGTTCGCGGGGTTGGACCTGCCCGGCCGGGTCGTCGCCACGTTCCTGCGCGGCAGGCCGACCGTCCTTGAAGGGAAGCTCCAGTGAGTCCTAGTCCTGCGATCCTGATCCTCGAGGACGGCAGGGTCTTTCACGGGGCCGGGTACGGCGCCGAGGGCGAGACCTTCGGCGAGATGGTCTTCAACACCGGCATGACCGGCTACCAGGAGACCCTCACCGACCCCTCCTACGCCCGGCAGATCGTGGCGATGACCGCTCCGCACATCGGCAACACCGGCGTCAACGACGAGGACCCCGAGTCCGGCCGGATCCAGGTCGCCGGGTACGTGGTGCGCGAACCGGCGCGCGTGGCGTCCAACTGGCGGGCCACCGGCTCGCTCGGGTCGGCGCTGCGCGACCAGGGCGTGGTGGGCATCGCGATGCCCGGCACCCGGGCGCTCACCCGGCACCTGCGCGAGCGCGGCGCGATGCGCGCCGCGATCTTCAGCGGGGAGGCGGCGCTGGAGCCGGGGGAGCGGGCGCTGCTCGAGCGGGTGCTGGAGACCGCGCCGATGGCGGGCGCCGACCTGGCCCGCGAGGTGTCCACGGCCGACCCCTACGTCGTCCCGGCGCTCGGCGCCAAGCGGTTCACCGTCGCCGCCGTCGACCTCGGCATCAAGGCGATGACGCCGCACCGGATGGCCGAGCGCGGCTGCGAGGTGCACGTGCTGCCCGCGTCCAGCACCGCCGCGGAGATCCTGGCGGTCGCGCCCGACGGGGTGTTCTTCTCGAACGGCCCCGGCGACCCGGCCGCCGCCGGCTACGCGGTGGAGGCGCTGAAGGGCGTCCTCGACGCGGGGACGCCGTTCTTCGGCATCTGCTTCGGTAACCAGATCTTCGGCCGGGCCCTCGGGCTCGGCACGTACAAGATGCGGTTCGGGCACCGCGGCGTCAACCAGCCTGTGCAGGACCGCGCCACCGGCAAGGTCGACGTGTCGGCGCACAACCACGGGTTCGCGGTGGACGCGCCGACGGACGCGCCGTTCGACACCCCGTACGGGCGTGCCGAGGTGTCGCACGTCAACCTCAACGACGGCTGCGTCGAGGGGCTGCGGCTGCTCGACCGGCCCGCGTTCAGCGTCCAGTACCACCCGGAGGCGGCGGCGGGACCGCACGACGCCACCGGGCTCTTCGACCGGTTCTGCGAGATCATGGAAGGGTCGAGGTAATGCCGCGGCGCGAAGACCTGAAGTCCGTCCTGGTGATCGGCTCCGGGCCGATCGTGATCGGCCAGGCGTGCGAGTTCGACTACTCCGGCACCCAGGCGTGCCGGGTGCTCCGGGACGAGGGCCTGCGGGTCACCCTGGTCAACAGCAACCCAGCGACGATCATGACCGACCCGGAGTTCGCCGACGCCACCTACGTCGAGCCGATCACCCCCGAGGTGGTCGAGAAGATCATCGCCAAGGAGCGGCCGGACGCGCTGCTGCCCACGCTGGGCGGCCAGACCGCGCTTAACACCGCGATCGCGCTCTTCGAGGCCGGCGTGCTGGAGCGCTACGGCGTCGAGCTGATCGGCGCCGACGTCGACGCGATCCAGGCCGGCGAGAACCGTGAGCGGTTCAAGGGGGTCGTCGCCAAGGTCGCCCGCGAGCAGGGCCTCAACGCCGAGTCGGCCCGGTCGGCCGTCTGCCACACGATGGACGAGTGCGTGGCCGCCGCCGGCGACCTCGGCTACCCGCTGGTCGTGCGGCCCTCCTTCACCATGGGCGGCGCCGGGTCCGGCTTCGCCCACGACGAGGACGGCCTGCGCCGCATCGCCGGCGCCGGGCTCGACGCGTCCCCGACCAGCGAGGTGCTCCTGGAGGAGTCGATCCTCGGCTGGAAGGAGTACGAGCTGGAGGTCATGCGCGACCGGGCCGACAATGTGGTGATCGTGTGCTCGATCGAGAACCTCGACCCGATGGGCGTGCACACCGGCGACTCCATCACCGTCGCGCCCGCGATGACGCTGACCGACCGCGAGTACCAGAACATGCGGGACGTGGCGATCGCGGTGATCCGCGAGGTCGGCGTCGACACCGGCGGCTGCAACATCCAGTTCGCCGTGCACCCGGCCACCGGCCGCATGATCGTCATCGAGATGAACCCGCGGGTGTCGCGCTCGTCGGCGCTGGCGTCCAAGGCCACCGGCTTCCCGATCGCCAAGATCGCGGCGAAGCTGGCCATCGGCTACACCCTCGACGAGATCTCCAACGACATCACCAAGGAGACCCCGGCCTCGTTCGAGCCGACGCTCGACTACGTCGTGGTCAAGGTGCCGCGGTTCGCGTTCGAGAAGTTCCCCGGCGCCGACAGCACCCTCACCACCCACATGAAGTCGGTCGGCGAGGCGATGGCCATCGGCCGCTGCTTCACCGAGGCCCTCCAGAAGGCGCTGCGGTCGCTGGAGCAGAAGGGCTCCTCGTTCTCCTGGACGGGCGAGCCCGGCGACGCCGAGGAGCTCGTCCAGCGGGCGAGCCGTCCCCACGACGGCCGCCTGGGCGACGTGCAGCGCGCCCTGTGGGCCGGCGCGACCGTCCAGCGGCTGTACGAGGCGACCGGCATCGACCCCTGGTTCCTCGACCAGATCGCGGCCGTCAACGAGATCGCCGAAGAGGTCCGCACCGCCGACGACGCGCTCACCAGGGACAAGCTCGTACACGCCAAGCGGCACGGCTTCTCCGACGCGCAGATCGCCGGGCTGCGGGGCATCTCCGAGGACGTCGTCCGCGAGCTGCGGCACGCCCTCGGCGTGCGGCCCGTCTACCTCACCGTCGACACGTGCGCGGCCGAGTTCGAGGCGCAGACGCCCTACCTCTACTCCGCCTACGACGAGGAGACCGAGGTCCCGCCGGGCGCCAAGCCGAAGGTGCTGATCCTCGGCAGCGGCCCCAACCGGATCGGGCAGGGCGTCGAGTTCGACTACTCCTGCGTGCACGCCTCGTTCACGCTGGCCGAGGCCGGCTACGAGACCGTGATGGTCAACTGCAACCCCGAGACGGTCTCCACCGACTACGACACCTCCGACCGGCTCTACTTCGAGCCCCTCACCCTGGAGGACGTCCTGGAGGTGGTGCACGCCGAGCAGCAGTCGGGCACCGTCGCCGGCGTCATCGTCCAGCTCGGCGGGCAGACGCCGCTCGGCCTCGCGCAGAAGCTCAAGGACGCGGGCGTCCCCATCGTCGGCACCTCGCCCGAGAGCATCCACCTCGCCGAGGAGCGCGGCGCGTTCGGGCGGGTCCTGCACCGCGCCGGGCTGCTCGCGCCCAAGCACGGCACCGCCGCCTCCTACGAGGAGGCCCTGGAGATCGCCACCGAGATCGGCTACCCGGTCCTGGTGCGGCCCTCGTACGTGCTGGGCGGGCGCGGCATGGAGATCGTGTACGACGACGCCACGCTGGAGTCGTACATGGCGCTGCACGCCCAGGGGCACCTGCTGGAGCACCCGGTGCTGATCGACCGGTTCCTCGACGAGGCCATCGAGATCGACGTGGACGCCCTCTACGACGGCGAGGAGCTCTACCTCGGCGGCGTCATGGAGCACATCGAGGAGGCCGGCATCCACTCCGGCGACTCGGCCTGCGCGCTTCCGCCGATCACCCTCGGCCACGAGGACGTGCGGCGCATCCGCGAGTCCACCGAGGCGCTCGCCGAGGGCATCGGCGTGCTCGGGCTGATGAACGTGCAGTACGCGCTGTCCGCGGGCGTCCTGTACGTGCTGGAGGCCAACCCGCGCGCGTCCCGCACCGTCCCGTTCGTCTCCAAGGCGACGGCGGTGCCGCTCGCCAAGGCCGCGGCCCGGGTGATGATGGGCGCGAAGATCGCCGAGCTGCGCGCCGAGGGGCTGCTGCCCGAGACCGGCGACGGCGGCTCGCTGCCGCTGGACGCGCCGATCGCGGTCAAGGAGGCCGTCCTGCCCTTCGACCGGTTCCGCAACGCCGAGGGCCAGGGCGTCGACATCGTCCTCAGCCCGGAGATGCGCTCGACCGGCGAGGTGATGGGCATCGACGAGGTGTTCGGCACCGCCTACGCCAAGTCGCAGCAGGCCGCCTACGGCTCGCTGCCGACCAAGGGCCGCGCGTTCGTGTCGGTCGCCAACCGGGACAAGCGGCACATGATCTTCCCGGTGAAGCGGCTGGCCGATCTCGGCTTCGAGATCCTGGCCACCGCCGGGACCGCCGAGGTACTGCGGCGCAACGGGGTGCGTGCCAAGATCGTGCGCAAGCAGAGCGAAGGCCCCGGATCCGACGGCGAGCCCACCATCGTGCGGCGCGTCCTCGACGGCGAGGTGGACCTCATCGTCAATACTCCCTTCGGTAGCCCCGGTCAGTCGGGGCCGCGCCTGGACGGCTACGAGATCCGCACCGCGGCCGTCCTGCGCGGCGTACCGTGCGTGACCACCGTGCAGGGCCTCGCCGCGGCCGTGCAGGGCATCGAGGCCATCGCGGGCAACCTGGTCGGCGTCCGCTCCCTCCAGGAGCACGCCGAGCGGATGCGCGGCGCGCACGGCCGGACCGCCCCGTCCGGCGGTGCGGAGGCGGTGCCCGGGTAGACAGCGCCGGGCCGGGGCCGCCGGGCGGCGCGACCGCCCGGCGGCCCCGGCCGGGCCCACGACGACGAGAGGGAGACGGGTGTCCGACACACCGGTGCAGACGTCGGCGACGGTTCTGACGGTCCGCCAGGTGCAGGACTACCACGCGCTGACGCTGGTGGCTCCCGCCGTCGCCGAGCGGTTCAGGCCGGGCCAGTTCGTGGCGCTCGCCGTGGGCGGCGAGCACACCGGGCGGCTGCTGCGCCGCTGCTTCGGGGTGTACGAGGTGAAGTCCGACTACGGCGGCACCGTCGAGCTGGTGTTCGCCGACACCGAACCCGGAACCGCCTGGCTCGCGGGCCGCCGCTCGCGCGACCAGCTCGACCTCGTCGGCCCGCTCGGCCGCCCCTTCCGCCTCCCCAGGGACCCGGTGAGCTGCCTGCTCGTCGGCGGCGGGCCGGGCGGCGCGTCGCTGTTCGCCCTGGCCGACACGCTGCTGCGCCGGGGCTGCCAGGTGCACTTCGTGCTCGGCGGGACGTCCGGCCGGCAGGTGTTCGGCTCCCGCATCGCCCAGCGCATCGGCGACTCCTTCACGGTCGCCACCGAGGACGGCTCGATGGGCGAGGCGGGCACCGTGCGCGAGGTGATGCCCCGCGTCATCCAGGAGACCGGCGCCGACGTCGTCTACGGCTGCGGCCCCACCGCCCTGCTGCGCACCGTCACCCAGGTGGCGGGCGACTTCGGCCTCCCGTCGCAGGTGTCGGTGGAGGAGTTCCTCCAGCAGACCGGCGCGTGCGGCATCGGCGTCTGCATGACCTGCATGCTGCCGATCCACGGGGAGGACGGCGTGACCCGCATGGTGCGGGCCTGCGCCGACGGCCCCGTCCTGCGCGGCGACCGCGTCCGCTGGGGCGACCTCGGCACGATCCCGTTCGACGCGCTCGGCGCCCCGCACGTCCTCAACCTCTCGGAAAGGGCTCCCAGGTGACTGCGCGAACGGCCACGACGCTCGGCGCACTGGAGCTGCCCAACCCGGTCATGACGGCGTCCGGATGCGGCGGGTCGGGCCGCGAGCTCGCCCCGTTCTTCGACCTGTCCCGGCTCGGCGCGTTCGTCACCACCTCGGTGATGCCGCAGCCGCGCGCGGGCCGCCCGACCCCGCGGGTCGCCGAGTCGCCCAGCGGCCTGCTCACGGCCATGGGGCTGCCGGGGCCGGGGATCGAGTCCTTCCTCGAGGCCGACCTGCCGTGGCTGATCGAGCAGGACGTGCGGATCATCGTGTCGATCGCGGGCAACAGCGTCGAGGAGTACGCCGACCTTGCCCGCCGGCTGCGCGGCGTGTCCGGCATCGCCGCGATCGAGGTCAACGTGGCCTGCCCCAACGTCGAGGACCGCGGCCGCATGTTCGGCCGGCACCCCGGCGCCGCGGGCGCGGTCGTCCGGGCCGTGCGCGGCCAGGCCAGGCCCGGCGTGCCGGTCTTCGTCAAGCTCGCCCCCGACGTCACCGACATCGTCACGATCGCGCTCGCCTGCGTCGACGCCGGCGCCGAGGGGCTCACCCTGATCAACACCATGGAGGGCATGGCGATCGACGCCAGTACCCTCCGGCCCGCCCTCACGGGCGTGTCGGGGGGCCTGTCGGGTCCCGCGATCCGTCCCGTCGCCGTCCGCTGCGTCTACCAGGTCCACGCCGCGCTCCCCAGCACGCCGATCATCGGCGCCGGCGGGGTGGCCACCGGGCTGGACGCGCTGGAGTTCGTCCTGGCGGGCGCGTCGGCCGTGGCCGTGGGCACCGCGATGTTCCACGACCCGTCCGCCGCGCCCCGCATCCTGCGCGAGCTGGAGGAGGCCCTGGCCGCCCGTCGGATCGGGCGCCTGGCCGACGCCGTCGGGCTCGCCCACAAACCCGCCGGGTACGTACCGCCGCAGGTGCGTCCGGAACCGCCGGCCCCCGAGCAGGCCCAGGCCGGCGAAGTGAAGGAGAGACTGTGACCACACCCCCCGCCCCGGCCCCCATCGCCGTCGCCCTCGACGCCCCCGACCTGGAGACGGCGGCGCGCTGGGCGACGCTGGTCACGCCGCACGTCAGCACCGTCAAGGTCGGCCTGGAGCTGTACCTGCGCTACGGCCCCGACGTCGTCGCCAGCGTCCGCGGCGCGAGCCGGGTGCAGGTCTTCCTCGACCTGAAGCTGCACGACATCCCGGCCACGGTCGCGGGCGCGGCCCGCGCGGTGGCCCGGCTCAAGCCCGGCTACCTGACGGTGCACGCCGCGGGCGGCCCGGCCATGATCCGCGCCGCCGTCGAGGCCGCTCCCGACACCAGGATCGCCGCGGTGACGGTGCTCACGTCGCTGGACGACGGCGACCTCGGCGGGATCGGACTCGCCGGACCGGCCTCAGACGCCGTACGGCGGCTCGCGGCGCTCTCGGTCGGGGCGGGGGCGCAGGCACTGGTCTGCTCCCCGCAGGAGGCCGCTGCGGTCCGCGCGGAGGTCGGCCCGGGCATCGCCCTCATCACGCCGGGCGTCCGGCCGGCCGGAGCCGACACCCAGGACCAGGCCCGCGTCGCCACGCCCGAGGACGCCCTCGCGGCCGGCGCGGACCTGCTCGTGATCGGCCGCCCGATCACCGGCGCCCCGGACCCCGGCGCCGCCGCGGCCGGCATCGCCGCCGCGCTCCGCAGGACGGCCACGGGCGGCTAGTTCTTTTGGAGTCCCCGCCTACGGCACTCGCCTGGCGGCTCGTGCCTTACCGGGCCTTTGGCGAGCGCTGCACCGCTTCGCGATCTGCTCGGCGCTGCTCGCCTTCGGCTTCGCCTCACCGAGCGGTCAACGCGCTCGCGCGGCGGCCGAGGGAGTGCGGGAAAGGGGCGAGGGCGCCTCGTCGGCGGGGCTGAGGCGGCGGACGGTGCGGGAACAGGAAAGTGATCTTGATCTCCGCGCCTCGAGGATCGCAGCCGCGGGCGGTGCGCGTGGGGCGGACGGGAGAGGCGTGACGAGCGTCACTGACCGGCCGCTCGGGGTGTGATGGGGATCACGTTTCGTCGGGTGACGCGTTCGGCGGGGGTGCCGTCGGCGCCGCCGGGAGGTTGCGGGACCATGGTGGGACGGGCGGACGCGGCAGTGGACTGCCTGGCGAGGGGGGTGGCGAGTGACACAATCGGGCCCTCCGAGGGGGTTTTTTGACGATCATGTGAAAGTCCCAGCAAGGCAGGGGGATCGCCGTCCTAGGGGGCAGACTTGGGTACACTCTGTATTCAGGACACTCCGAGGAGTGATTTTCGTGATTTTGTGGCGGGCCAAACGGCACTTCACGTTGCCTTATGGGGCGTGAACTCGCTAGTTTCCCAACCCGTCCGACTCCGTCGAGTGGAAACCTGAGGTGACCCGGCGTGGCTCTTCCGCCCCTAACCCCCGAACAGCGCGCCGCAGCCCTGGAGAAGGCTGCCAAGGCACGCAAGGAGCGGGCCGAGGTTAAGAACCTGCTCAAGCACGGGGGAACCTCGCTCGCCGAGGTTCTCAAGCAGGGTCAGACCGACGACGTCGTCGGGAAGATGAAGGTGTCTGCCCTCCTTGAATCGCTGCCCGGTGTGGGCAAGGTCCGTGCGAAGCAGATCATGGAGCGCCTGGGTATCGCCGAGTCCCGCCGCGTGCGGGGCCTCGGTGCGAACCAGCGCGCCTCCCTGGAGCGTGAGTTCGGCGGAAGTGCAAACCGCTGACGCACGACTCACGGGCGGGCGCGACGGCGAGGCCGTCGCGGCCGGCTCGGGTGTCCCCGAATCCGGCTCCATCCCGTCCAGCCCCGGCGCACCCATGACTGCGCCGGGGGACCCCGGGCTGCATGGCCCGCTCGTCCGGCGGCTGACGGTCCTCTCCGGTCCGTCAGGCGTCGGCAAGAGCACGGTCGTCGCCGAGATCCGGCGTGCGCACCCCCAGGTGTGGCTGTCGGTCTCGGTGACCACCCGGTCCCCCCGACCGGGTGAGACCCACGGCGTGCAGTACTTCTTCGTCGACGACGCCGGTTTCGACCGGCTCGTCGCCGAAGGGGAGCTGCTGGAGTGGGCCGAGTTCGCGGGCAACCGCTACGGCACCCCGCGCGGGCCGGTCGAGGAGCGCCTCGGCCGGGGCGAGCTCGTCCTGCTGGAGATCGACCTCCAGGGCGCGCGGCAGGTCCGCGGGTCGATGCCCGGGGCGCGGCTGGTGTTCCTGGCCCCGCCGTCCTGGGAGGAGCTGGTGCGCCGGCTCACCGGGCGCGGCACCGAGCCGCCCGAGGTGATCGAGCGCCGCCTCGACGCCGCCCGCATCGAGCTGGCCGCCGAGAAGGAGTTCGACGTCACGCTGGTGAACACGTCGGTCCAGGACGTGTGCGATGAGCTGCTAGCCTTGCTGGCTGTCCCTTAGCACACTTCTAGTGGAAGGCCACACAGTGGCAGCCAGCAGCGAAGGCATCACCAATCCGTCGATCGACGAGCTCCTGGAGGTCGTCGAGACCAAGTACGGCCTCGTGAGCATCGCGGCCAAGCGCGCCCGGCAGATCAACGCCTACTACGCCCAGCTCGGCGAGGGCCTGCTGGAGTACGTGGGCCCGCTCGTCGAGACCCAGGTCCAGGAGAAGCCCCTGTCGATCGCGTTGCGCGAGACGCGCGAGGGCCTGCTGAACGCCGAGCCCACCGAGGGCTGAGCCCCGCACCGGTGCACCCGAACCCGCCGGACCGGCGCCCAGCCACGCCCCCCGATGCCGCCGGCGTCGCCGTGCGCGCGGCCGGCCGCCCCCCGGGAAGGTGGTCCGCATGACCTCCCGTAAGCCCCGCGTCGTCCTCGGCGTCAGCGCTGGCATCGCCGCCTACAAGGCGTGCGAGCTGCTGCGGCGGCTCACCGAGTCGGGGCACGACGTGCGCGTCGTCCCGACCGCCGACGCGCTCCGCTTCGTCGGCGAGCCCACCTGGGCGGCACTGTCGGGCCACCCCGTCTCCACCGAGGTGTGGGACGGCGTCGCCGAGGTGCCGCACGTCCGGCTCGGCCAGGGCGCCGACCTGGTGCTGGTCGCGCCCGCCACCGCCGACCTGCTGGCCAGGGCGGCGCACGGGCTGGCCGACGACCTGCTCACCAACACGCTCCTCACCGCGCGCTGCCCGGTGGTGTTCGCGCCCGCGATGCACACCGAGATGTGGCTGCACCCGGCGACCCGGGCCAACGTCGAGACGCTGCGGTCCCGCGGCGCGCTGGTGATCGAGCCGGCCTCGGGGCGGCTCACCGGCGCCGACACCGGTCCCGGCCGGCTGCCCGACCCGGCCGAGCTGTTCGACGTCGCCCGGCACGTCCTGGCCCGCACCGCCCGCGCCGAGCCCGGCGAGGGCGGGACCGGCGGCTCCGCGGACGGCTCCGGGCCCGCGACCGCGGCGGAGGCCGCCGCTGCCTGGCACGACCTGGCCGGACGGCACGTGGTGATCTCGGCCGGCGGCACCCGCGAGGCCATCGACCCGGTGCGGTACCTCGGCAACCGGTCGTCGGGCCTCCAGGGGTACGCGCTGGCCCGCACCGCCGTCGCGCGCGGGGCCCGGGTGACGCTGGTCGCGGCCAACGTCGCCCTGCCCGACCCGGCGGGCGCCGAGATCGTTCCCGCCGGTTCGGCCGAGGAGATGCGCAAGGCCGTCCTGGAGGCCGCCGGCACGGCCGACGCGGTCGTGATGGCCGCCGCGGTCGCCGACTTCCGGCCGGCCGACTACCGGGACTTGAAGATCAAGAAGACCCCGGGCACCGAGCCCGAGCCGATCCGCCTGGTCAAGACCGCCGACATCCTGGCCGAGCTCGGCGAGCGCAGGCCCGCCGGGCAGGTCGTCGTCGGGTTCGCCGCCGAGACCGACGACGTGCTGGAGAACGGCCGCACCAAGCTCGCCCGCAAGCGCAGCGACCTGCTCGTGGTCAACCAGGTCGGCGTCGACCTCGCCTTCGGGCGGCCCGACAACGCCGCCGTGGTGCTCGGCGCCGACGGCAGCCGGACCGACGTGCCGCGCGGGCCCAAGGAGGCGCTCGCCGAGATCGTCTGGGACCTGGTCGCCGCCCGCCTCGAGTCCCGCCCCCCGGACTGACCCGGGCCGGTGTGCCCCCGCCGCCCGGGGCCCTCATCTTTACCCGGCCACATTCCCGATACACTTCGGGGGAATACCGTGGGCAACCTCGGGCCGGGGGCGGCGTCCCCCGCCGAAGTGATGACCAATCCGTCCTGCGACGTCAGTCAGCAGCCGCTGCAAGGAGTGCACGTACGTGTCTCGCCGCCTGTTCACCTCCGAGTCCGTCACCGAAGGACACCCGGACAAGATCGCGGACCAGATCAGCGACGCGATCCTCGACTCGATGCTCAAGGACGACCCGAAGAGCCGGGTCGCCGTCGAGACCATGATCACGACCGGTCAGGTGCATGTGGCCGGTGAGGTCACCACCGAGACCTACGTGGACATCCCGGGCGTGATCCGGGAGAAGATCCTCGAGATCGGCTACGACTCGTCCAAGAAGGGCTTCGACGGCCACTCCTGCGGCGTGTCGGTGTCCATCGGCGCCCAGTCGGCCGACATCGCCCAGGGAGTCGACGACGCCTACGAGACCCGTGAGGGCGAGGGCGTCGACGACCTCGACCGGCAGGGCGCCGGCGACCAGGGGCTGATGTTCGGGTACGCCACCAACGAGACGCCCGAGCTGATGCCGCTGCCGATCATCATCGCGCACCGGCTCGCCCAGCGGCTGTCCGAGGTCCGCAAGACCGGCGTGGTGCCCTACCTGCGTCCCGACGGCAAGACCCAGGTCACCATCGAGTACGACGGCGACCGCGGCGTCCGCCTCGACACCGTCGTGGTGTCCAGCCAGCACGCTCCCGACATCGACCTCAAGGAGCTGCTGACCCCCGACGTCAAGGAGCACGTGGTCGACCCGGTGCTGGCCGGCTTCGACCTCGACACCGCCGGCTACCGGCTGCTGGTCAACCCCACCGGGCGGTTCGAGATCGGCGGCCCGATGGGCGACGCCGGGCTGACCGGCCGCAAGATCATTGTCGACACCTACGGCGGCATGGCCCGGCACGGCGGCGGCGCGTTCTCCGGCAAGGACCCGTCCAAGGTCGACCGGTCCGCCGCGTACGCGATGCGCTGGGTCGCCAAGAACATCGTCGCCGCGCAGCTCGCCGACCGCGCCGAGGTGCAGGTCGCCTACGCGATCGGCAAGGCCCACCCGGTCGGCGTGTTCGTCGAGACCTTCGGCACCGAGAAGGTCTCGGTCGCCAGGATCCAGGAGGCGGTGCAGACGGTCTTCGACCTGCGCCCCGCCGCGATCGTCCGCGACCTCGACCTGCTGCGCCCGATCTACTCCCAGACCGCCGCCTACGGCCACTTCGGCCGCCAGGAGCCCGACTTCTCCTGGGAGTCCACCGACCGCGCCGGGGCGCTGGCCTCGGCCGCCGGCCTGTAACCCTCCGCCGCCGGACCGTACGGCCCGGCGGGCGCACGTCCGACGCCCAGGGCCCCGGGAGATCCTCCCGGGGCCCTGGCGTCGTCTCAGGCCCTTTGGGGGCAGGGCTGGGCGGGGCCCGCGGGGCCGGTCAGTCCTTGCAGGGAGTGCCGCGCGGAAGCTCGTACCGGCCGCCGATGTGGTACCGGCCGGGGGCGGGCACGTGCATCCGGACGAAGTCGCCCTCGGCGGCGATGCAGCCCGTCCGGCGGCCCTCGTCGTCGCGGACGCTGAGCCACGGCGACCAGCTGATCCGCACCAGCGCGGTGCCGCGGGCGGTCATGTCGAGGACCACCTCGTCGGACCGGATCCGCTGGACGACGGCGGGCCGGTCGGCCAGCGGGGTGGGGGAGGCGACCCGGTACAGCCGCCAGTACCGGTCCTTCCACACCTCCTGGAGCCACGGCTGGCCCTGCCGGACGAGGTCGGCCTCGTCCTCGGCGGCCCAGTCGTTCTCCTGCTCGGGGAGCACCACGTACTGCACCGCCCACTTGTGCAGCCAGTCGCGGTAGGAGGCGGGGGTGAGCGCGCCCTCCTTGTAGAAGAGCTCGTTGCGCTCGGCGTCGACCTGGCGGCTCCAGCCGCGCGCGAGGACGAAGTCGCGGCTGAGGCCGGACGACTCCCAGTGCGACCGGAGCGGGACGACCTCGACGCGGCCCTGGGCGGCGCCGAGCGCGTCGAGCTCGGCGACCAGGCCGCGGGCGTGTCGGGACGCGGACGCCGCGGGCTCGGTGTGGATCAGGTCGTCGACCGGCTTGACCACCTGCCAGACCGCGGTGACGACGAACGCCAGGCTCAGCACGCCGACCCGGAGCCTGCCGGGGGCGCGGGCGACCGCGATCAGCAGCAGCATCCCGCCGAACAGCAGCGCGAGGCGCTCGACGTTGCTGCCGATGGGCGTCGGGATCGTCCAGGTCAGCAGGATCCCGACCAGGTAGACGCCCGCGCCGACCCGGATCAGGTGCCACTGCCGCGGCGCGCAGAGCATGATCGCGATGACGCTGGTGATCGACGGCGCCACGATCGCGGCGAACGAGATCGGCTGCTCGCCGCTGAACGGGAACACCACGGTCGTCGCGCCCACCACCAGCGGCGGGCCGAGCGCGAGGGCGATGCCGGCGCGCCGCCGCCCGGTCAGGATCAGCGCCGCGGCCAGGACCATCAGGAACAGTCCGGCGACCGGGCTGGAGATGGTGGCCAGTATGCCGAGCAGGCCCATCCCCGCGCCGCGCAGGAGCGGGGTGCCGCGCCGGGTGAAGGCCACCACGGTGGCGAGCAGCGCGAACAGCAGACCCAGCCCGAACGTCACCCGCCCGGACGCGGCGTTGCAGGTCAGGGCGAACGCGACCCACACCCCGGCGGGCAGTGCCGCGGGGGCGCGGAACCGCACCAGCAGGTGGGCGGTCAGCATGGCCGTCAGCGTCCCGGCGACCATGGCGACCGCGCGGATGCCGAACACCGACATCAGGTAGGGCGACACGATGCTGTAGGAGGCGGGGTGCATCCCGCCGTACCAGGCCAGGCTGTAGGCGGAGGAGGGATGGTCCCAGGCGAAGTTCGTCCACGCCGTCTGCGCGGCCAGGTCGCCGCCCTCGTTGGCCAGGAACAGCGCCCACACCAGGTGCAGCACGGCGGCGGTGATCGTGGTCACCAGCACCGGGTGCTTGGGGTGCAGCCACCGCCACCAGCGCGAGGGGGACGGCGCGGCCGGGCCGTCCGGGACCGCGACGCCCGTCCGCCGTGGGGTGTGCGCCGTCGTCACGGCGACCGCGCGGGCCGGCGGGACGGAAGGGGCGTGGGAGACACCGAGCAATGATCCAACGAAACGAGCCCCCAGTTCAAACCGATCACACCCTACCCGGCCGCGGTCCGCCCCGGCCCGTCCGGCGCGGCTGTCGTACCACTCTGGTCTGGTAGGACGGTGAGCGTGACGAACGACGGCGGGGGAGCCGAGCTGATCCCGGGGCTGGACGACCTGCCCCGGGCTCCCGCGGCCAAGAACGCGAAGGGGCCCGCGGAGAAGAGGCCCGCCGGGAAGGGGGCCAAGGGCGGGCGGAAGAAGGGGGCCCGGGAGCCCGCCGAGCGGCTGCCGGTCGCCCGGATCGCGGTCGACATCCCGCTGCCGCACCTCGACCGCCCGTTCGACTACCTGGTGCCGGCCGAGCTCGACGCCAAGGCGGTCCCGGGGTGCCGGGTCCGGGTCAGGTTCGCCGGGCAGCTCGTCGACGGGCTGTTGCTGCACCGGGTCGCCGAGAGCGAGCACACCGGCCGGCTCTCCTACCTCGAACGGGTGACGTCCTCCGAGCCGGTCCTGGCACCCGAGGTGGCCGGTCTCGCGCGCGAGGTCGCCGACCGGTACGCGGGCACCTTCGCCGACGTGCTGCGCCTGGCGATCCCGCCCCGGCACGCGCGGGTCGAGGGGGAGCCCCGGCCGCCCGCCGCCGGGGAGGAGCCCGAAGACGAGCACGAGGAGGAGGAGCCGGAGAGCGACGGGGAGGCGCCGGCGGCCTCGGGCGTCCCGCCGTCCCCCGGAGCCTGGGGCGACTACCCGGCCGGGGCCTCGTTCCTTGCGGCGCTTGGCGACGGCCGCGCGCCGCGCGCGGTCTGGACGGCGCTGCCGGGCCCCGGCTGGACGGCGGCGATCGCGCGCGCGGTGGCCGTCACGCTGGAGGGCGGGCGCGGCGCGCTGGTGGTGATGGCCGACGGGCGGGACGTGGCGCGGGTGGACGCGGCGCTGGCCGAGGAGCTCGGCGCCGGACGGCACGTCGCACTGACCGCCGACCTCGGCCCCACCGAGCGCTACCGGCGCTGGCTCGCGGTGCTGCGCGGCACGGCGCCGGCGGTGGTCGGCACGCGGGCGGCGATGTTCGCGCCCGTCGAGCGCCTCGGGCTGGTGGTGCTGTGGGA
This sequence comes from Actinomadura xylanilytica, assembly GCF_030283145.1. Classification (GTDB taxonomy): domain Bacteria; phylum Actinomycetota; class Actinomycetes; order Streptosporangiales; family Streptosporangiaceae; genus Spirillospora; species Spirillospora xylanilytica. The sequence goes on along the minus strand of NZ_JASNWE010000001.1, from coordinate 626,103 downwards.
CGACGGCGACGACGTGCACGCCGAGCCGCACGCCCCGTACCCGCATCCGCGCGAGGTGCTGGCCCTGCGCGCGCACCGGACGGGCGCGGGCGCGCTGATCGGCGGATTCACCCGCACGACCGACGGCACCCAGCTCGTGGAGTCCGGGTGGGCGCACGCGCTGATGGCGGACCGGACGCGGATCCGCGCGGCGATGCCCCGGGTACGTCCCGCCGGGGACGACGCCGAGCTGGCGCGTGACCCGGCGGCCCGCACGGCGCGGCTGTCCGGCCTGGCGTTCCAGACCGCGCGGCAGGCCCTGGCGGAGGGGCCGGTGCTGGTGCAGGTGCCCCGGCGCGGCTATGTGCCCGGCCTGGCGTGCGGACGGTGCCGGAGCCCGGCGCGGTGCGGCGAGTGCCAGGGGCCGCTGGCTCTCCAGTCGTCCCACGCCGCCCCGTACTGCCGCTGGTGCGGCCGTATCGCGGGCGACTGGCACTGCCCCGAGTGCGGCCATTTCCAGATGCGCGCGGTGGTGGTGGGCGCCAAGCGCACGGCGGAGGAGCTGGGCAGGGCGTTCCCCGGCGTCCCGGTGCGGACGTCCGGCAGGGACGCGGTCCTGACCGAGGTGGGGGCGGAGCGCGCCCTGGTGGTGTCCACCCCGGGGGCCGAGCCGCCGGCGGAGGGCGGATACGCCGCCGCGCTGCTGCTCGACGGGTGGGTGCTGCTCGGCCGCGCCGACCTGCGCGCCGGTGAGGAGACCCTGCGGCGCTGGATGAACGCGGCGGCGCTGGTCCGGCCGTCCGGCCCCATCGTGGTCAACTCGGACGGCTCGCTGCCGCCCGTCCAGGCGCTGATCCGGTGGGACCCGGTCACCTATGCCGAGCGGGAGCTGGCCGAACGGCGCGAGGTGGGGTTCCCGCCCGCGGCGCGGATGGCGTCGCTCACCGGCACCCCGGCGGCGATCCGGGAGCTGCTGGCTGACGCGCGGCTGCCCGCGGACGCCGAGGTGCTCGGGCCCGTGCCGGTGCCCGAGGCGCCCGGAGCGCCCGGAGCGGAGGCCAGGGAGCGGGAGCGCGCGCTCGTCCGGGTGCCGCGCAGCGGGGGGCCCGCGCTGGCGCTCGCGCTGAAGGCGGCGCAGGGAGTGCGGAGCGCGCGGAAGGCGACCGAGGTCGTCCGGATCCAGATCGACCCCCTGGAGCTGATCTGAGGGCTAGGGTTCACGGGTGGCCGACAATTGGGCGGAGACCACCGCCGGCGACCTGCGGCGGTGGGCGGAAGAACGCGGCGAGAAAGTCGACGCGCAAGGGGCGATGCTCCTACTGGAACTCGCGCAGGCGGAGGTGGGGCTGACCGCCCCCGCCGACCTGACGCCCGAGGGGCTCGGGGAACTGCTCCTGGAGGTCTTCCCCGAGACGGTGGTGGCGGGGGCCGACGAGGTGCCCGTGGTGCTGGAGACCGTCAGGCTGCTGGTGGGCTTCCTCGGCGCGACCGGGGTCGTCCCGCCGGAGACGGCCGCCGCGCTCGCCGCCGAGGCCGACCGGATCGCCCCCGAGTTCGCGAAGGTCGTCGCCGAGGCCGACACCGAGGAGCGGCAGACCGCCGCCGAGGTGATCAGCGGGCTGATGGCGGCCGACGGGGTGGCGCTGGACGACCAGGACGCAGTCGACCGGTGGGTGACCGACTTCGAGGCGCTGCCCGAGGACGAGCGCTACGCCCGCACCGAGGAGTACCTGCGGCGCGCCGGCGAGCTCGCCGTCCCGCCCGTGGTGCTGGCGCCGGAGGCCGAGCTGGCCGCGGCGGCGCGCGGGTCCGGGCTGGCCCGGGAGGTCCTCGCGCTGGCCGCCTGGACGGGCGTCCGCCCGCTCACCGAGCACGACGAGCTGACCGCCGCCGACGCGGAGGCCGCCGTGGCGGCCCTGTCCCTGCCGGTCCCGCGCCGGTCCGGCGAGGTCGAGGACCAGACCGACCTGCCCGAGCTCGACCGGCTCTGGTGGGCCGCGGCCGAGGCCAAGGTGATCATCGCCGCGGACGGCGCCGCGGCGCCGGGCCCCGCGCTGGCCGACCTGGAGGCCGGGACGGACGCGGCGCTGCGGGCGGTGTGGCTGCGGCTGTTCGAGGCCGTCGCGGTGCCCGACCACGACCCTGACGACGGCCTGGACGCGATCGAGCTGGTGCAGAACGAGCTCACCGGCGTGCTCATCCACCTCTACGAGCAGGAGGAGCCGACGTCGGCGGAGACGCTGTCGGCGGTGCTGCTCGAGCACGTCACCGAGGCGTACGAGATCTCCGACGGGGAGGCGCTGGCCGCCGCCGTCCAGGAGGCCCTCGCCCTGGAGCTGGACGACCTGACCCGCTGGGGGATCGTCGGGGCCGTTCCGGCCGCCGATGGCGGGGATGGGCGGGCGCTGACGCCGCTGGGCGTGTGGGCGGTGCGCGAGCTGCTGCTCGCCGACGGGTTCGCCGCCCCGGTCGTGGGCGACCTCGCCGGAGCGAGCGCCGCCGAGCTGGTCGCCGGGCTCACCTGGCACCGGCCCGGCACCGCCGACGCCGAGATCGCCGGCTGGATCGCCGCGCGCGACGTCAAGGACGCCGCCGCCGACCTCCTGGACGTGATGCGGACCGGCGGCCCCGGCGCCCGCAACCTCGCCGCGGCGGTGCTGCACCGGCTCGGCCCGGACGCCGCTCCGGTGGTGCGGGCGGGCAAGGGCCATCCGCTGGTGTCGCCGTACGCGGCGCTCTGGCTCAGCGCCAACGGGCAGCCCTCGCGCGAGCTGACCCGCGAGGAGTACGTCTGGGTGTTCGCCGACACCGTCGCGGGGATGCTGGAGACCGCCGAGCCCGACGAGGCCGTCGCCGCGGCCCTCGCCGACGTCCCGGCCGGGGCGGGGCTGGAGGACATGCTCGACGAGCTGTGGCGCGCCGATCATCCCGGCGTCGTCGAGGTGCTGGAGGCGCTCGGCGAGCACCATCCCGACCGGGCGACCGCCAAGGCGGCCCGCACGGCCGCCTACAAGGCCCGCTCGGTGGGGGGCAAGGACTGAAACCTTCGTAGACTGGTGGCCCACACACGTTCCCGGTCACCGGTCCGCGGGTCCCGCCGGCCCGCCCGGACCGCGCGATCCGCGGCAGCCCATCCGCACGAAACGGAGCCCCCGTTGGCCGTCAAGCCCATCCGACTGTTCGGCGACCCCGTGCTGCGCACCGCGGCCGATCCGGTGAAGGACTTCGACAAGGAGCTGCGCCAGCTCGTCAAGGACCTCACCGACACCATGATCGACGCTCCGGGGGCGGGGCTGGCCGCGCCGCAGCTCGGCGTCGGGCTGCGGGTGTTCACCTACTACGTCGACGACCGCCTCGGGCACGTCGTCAACCCGACCCTGGACCTGTCGGACGAGCAGGAGACCGGCGACGAGGGCTGCCTGTCGCTGCCGGGCCTGACCTTCCCCACGCCGCGCGCGGTGTCGGCGGTCGCCAAGGGCTTCAACATGCACGGCGAGCCGATCACGCTGGAGGGCACGCACCTGCTGGCCCGCTGCGTCCAGCACGAGACCGACCACCTCGACGGCGTCATCTTCATCGACCGGATGGACGCCGAGCAGCGCAAGGCCGCGATGAAGACGATCCGCGAGGCCGAGTGGTTCGGCGACCAGGCCCCCGTGGTGAAGGACTCGCCGCACCGCACCTTCGGGAAGGCGCTCTAGTGCGGCTCGTCTTCGCCGGCACCCCCGAGACCGCCGTCCCGGCGCTGGAGGCGCTGCTGGCCTCGCCGCACGAGGTCGCCGCCGTGGTGACCCGGCCCGACGCGCCGTCCGGACGGGGCCGCAGGCTCGTCGCGAGCCCGGTCGCCGAGCGCGCCGCCGAGGCGGGCGTGGAGGTCCTGCGCCCCGCCAAGGTCCGCGACCCCGAGTTCCTCGGCCGGCTCCGCGAGATCGCGCCCGACTGCTGCCCGGTCGTGGCGTACGGGGCGCTGCTGCCCCCCGTGGCGCTGGAGATCCCCGCCCGCGGCTGGGTCAACCTGCACTTTTCGCTGCTGCCCGCCTGGCGCGGCGCGGCGCCGGTGCAGCGCGCGATCCTGCACGGCGACGAGTTCACCGGCGCGGCCACGTTCCAGATCGAGGAGGGACTGGACACCGGCCCGGTCTACGGCGTGCTGACCGAGCCGATCCTGCCCGCCGACACGACGGGCGTGCTGCTCGGCCGGCTCGCGGTCGCGGGCGCGACGCTGCTGGTCGAGACCATGAACGGCATCGAGGCCGGGGCGCTGGAGCCGCGCCCGCAGCCCGCCGACGGCGTCTCGCACGCCGCCAAGCTCACGCCGGGCGACGCCCGCGTCGACTGGACCTCCCCGGCCCTGCACGTCGACCGGCTGATCCGCGCCTGCACGCCCGCGCCCGGCCCGTGGACCATGTTCCGCGACGCCCGGGTCAAGCTCGGCCCGGTCCGGCCGGTGCCCGAGGCGGGCGGCTCCGGCCCGTCCGGCTCCGAGGCGGCGGGCGGCGCGCGGCTGGCCCCCGGCGAGCTGCGCGCCGGCAAAGACCAGGTGCTGGTCGGCACCGCCACCCACCCGGTCGCCCTCGGCGACGTCCAGCCGCAGGGCAAGCGCCGGATGGCCGCCGCCGACTGGGTCCGCGGCGTCAACCTCATTGGTAAGGACGGGTTCCACTGATGCCGCCCACCCGCAGCCGTCGCGGTGACCGCGATCACAACCGCAGGCCGGGAGGGCCGCGCGCCACCGGCCGCCCCCAGGACCTCGTCCGGCGCACCGCGTTCGACGTGATCCGCGCCGTGGAGACCCGCGACGCCTACGCCAACCTGCTGCTACCCGCCCGGCTCCGCGACCGCGGGCTCACCGGGCGCGACGCCGCCCTCGCCACCGAGCTGACCTACGGCACGCTGCGCGGGCGCGGCACCTACGACGCGGTCCTCGCGCTGTGCAGCGACCGCGAGCTGCGCCGCGTCGACGGGCCGCTGCTCGACGTGCTGCGGCTCGGCGCGCACCAGATCCTCGCCACCCGGATCCCGCCGCACGCCGCCGTCGGCACCATGGTCGAGCTGGCCCGCTCGGTCAGCGGTCCCGGCCAGGCCAAGTTCGCCAACGCGGTGCTGCGCAAGGTCGCCGCCCGCGACCTCGACGGCTGGCTCGCGATCATCGCGCCGGACACCGCCGACGCGACCACCCGGCTGTCGGTCGCGCACAGCCATCCCAAGTGGATCGTGTCCGCGCTGCGCGACGCCCTCGGGTCCGACCGGGACGAGATCGAGGAGCTGCTCGCCGCCGACAACGCCCGTCCCCGCGTCACCCTCGTCGCCCGGCCCGGCCGGGCCACCGCGCGGGAGCTGCGCGACGCGGGCGCCGAGCCCGCCCCCTACTCGCCGTACGCCGCCGTCCTGCCCGAGGGCGACCCGGCCGCCATCGACGCCGTCCGCGACGGCCGCGCCGCCGTCCAGGACGAGGCCAGCCAGCTCGTCGCGCTCGCCCTCGCCGCCGCGCCGCTCGACGGGACTGACGCCCGCTGGGCCGACCTGTGCGCCGGACCCGGCGGCAAGGCCGGCCTGCTGTCGGCCGTCGCCACCGAGCGCGGCGCGCGGCTGCTGGCCGCCGACTCCCAGCCGCACCGGGCCGGGCTGGTCGGACGCGCGGTCGACGACCGCGCGGGGGTGATCGTCGCCGACGGCACCGTCCCCGCGTGGCGGCCCGGCGCGTTCGACCGGATCCTGCTCGACGTCCCCTGCACCGGCCTCGGCGCGCTGCGGCGCCGTCCCGAGGCTCGCTGGCGCCGCGGCCCGCAGTCGGTCGCCGAGCTGGGGCCGTTGCAGCGATCGCTGCTGGCGTCGGCGCTGGAGTCGGTCCGGCCGGGCGGCGTGGTGGCGTACGTCACGTGCTCGCCGCACATGGCCGAGACCCGCGTGGTGGTCGACGACGTGCTGCGCGGCCGTGCGGACGTCGAACGCCTCGACGCCCCGGCCGTGCTCGGTGCCGTCGCGCCCACGCTGACCGGTGTCGGCGACGGCCCGTACGCGCAGTTCTGGCCGCACCGGCACGGCACCGACGCGATGTTCCTGGCCCTGCTGCGGCGCCGCTGAGCCCGGCCTCCGCCGCGGTCTCCCGCCGGTGCCCTCCCGCCGTGGCCCCGGCCGAGGCAGGGAACCTTTACGTGTTGCGCGGACGTCCCCCGAGTGTTCCCTCGTAGCCTCGAGGGTCTCGCGGAGGACCGACACGTCTGGGGAGACTCGTGCTTACCGGCTTCATGCACCTGATGTCGTTCCTCGGCAGCGCCGCGTTCTACGCGCCGCTGCTGATGATCGTCTACTGGTGCGTGAGCCCTCGCGCGGGCGCGCGGATCGCCGTGGTGCTGTCCCTCGGGTCGGTGCTCAACACCATGCTGAAGCTGGTGTTCCATGCGCCCCGGCCGTACTGGACCGACCCGTCGGTCATCGGGCGGGAGCCGATCGACTCGTTCGGGATGCCGTCCGGGCACGCGCAGAACTCGGTGGTGGCCTGGGGAATGGCCGCCGCGCGGGTCCGGCGGCGGCCGGTGTGGGCGGGCGCCGCGGCCGTCGTGGTGCTGATCGGGGCGTCGCGGGTCTACCTCGGCGTCCACTCGCCGGGGCAGGTCCTGGCCGGCTGGGCGATCGGCGCGGCGCTGCTGGCCGCCGCGCTGGTGCTGGAGCCGCTCCTGGTGCCCTGGTGGGCGCGGCGTCCGATCGGGGTCCAGCTCGCGCTCGCCCTCGCCGTCTCGACCGGCTTCCTGGCGGGCGCGCAGGCGGCGCTGGAGGCGCTGCGCGACTGGACGTGGCCCGCCGCGTGGGAGCGCGCGATCGCCGCAGCGGGCGGCGGCGTCCACCCCCTCACGCTCGACGAGTGCGCGGCGGCGTCCGGCGGGCTGTTCGGCCTTCTCGCGGGGCTGTCGCTGCTGGCCCGGCGCGGCTGGTTCCGTCCGGCGGACGGGTGGTGGCGGCGGCCGGCCGCGCTCGCCGCGGGCCTGGCGGGCGCGCTGGCGATCTACACCCTCGGGCTGTTCCTCGGCACCCGGCCGGTGCCGGGATTCGCCGTCCATGCGCTGCTCGGGCTGTGGATCGCGGCGGGGGCGCCGGAGACGTTCGTCCGGCTGCGGCTGGCCGCCCGCCCGGCGGGCCGCCCCACCGGCGGGGCCACCGGCGGGGCCACCGGCGGGGCCACCGGCGGGGCCGGCGGGATCACGCGCGCCGTCACCCGGGCGGGTGGGGAACGCGCCGGGCAGCGGCCATAGAATCGGCACATCATGGCTCCTCCGCAGATCTCTCCCAGCATCCTGTCCGCCGACTTCTCCCGGCTCGCCGACGACGTCGCGAAGATCGCCGACGCCGCCGACTGGGTGCACGTCGACGTGATGGACAACCACTTCGTGCCGAACCTCACCCTCGGCCTGCCGGTCGTGCGGTCGCTGCTGGAGTCCAGCCCGCTCCCGCTCGACTGCCACCTGATGATCGAGGACCCGGACCGCTGGGCGCCGGAGTACGCCGAGGCCGGCGCCGGCAGCGTGACCATCCACGCCGAGGCCGCCAAGGCGCCGGTCCGCACCCTGCGCACCATCCGCGCCGCCGGGGCCCGCGCCGGGCTCGGCGTCAACCCGGCCACGCCCGTCGAGGGCTTCGAGGACCTGCTCGGCGAGATCGACATGCTGCTGCTGATGACGGTCGAGCCGGGCTTCGGCGGGCAGCCGTTCCTCGACGTGGTGCTGCCGAAGGTCCGGCGCGCTCGCGAGCTGATCAGGGGCCGCGATCTGCCGGTGTGGCTCCAGGTCGACGGCGGCGTCAGCGCCGCGACGATCGAGCGGTGCGCCGAGGCCGGCGCCGACGTGTTCGTCGCGGGCAGCGCCGTCTACGGCGCCGAGGATCCGGCCGAGGCCGTCCGCAAGCTGCGGGCCCAGGCCGAAGGGGCGGCCACCGGGTGATCGTGCCCTGCGCCGCCGTCCTGTTCGACGTGGACGGCACCCTGGTCGACTCGACCCCCGTCGTCGAGCGCGCGGCCCGCCGCTGGGCCGCCGGCTACGGCATCGACGCCGACGCCTACCTCTCGGGCGCGCACGGCCGCCGCACCTCCGACCGCGTCGCCGAGTTCCTGCCGGCGTCCGAGGTCCGTGCGGCCACCGAGCGGCTCGACGCCCTCGAGGCCGCGGACACCGACGGCATCACCGCGCTCCCCGGCGCGCTGGACCTGCTGGCCGCCATGAGCGGCCTGCCCTGGGCCATCGTCACGTCCATGGACCGGGGCCTGCTCGCCGCCCGCTCGGCGGTCGCGGGCGTCCCGCTGCCACGGGTCGCCGTCACCGCCGAGGACGTCGCGGACGGCAAGCCCGACCCGTCCGGCTACCTGCTGGCCGCCCGCCGCCTCGGCGTCGACCCGGCCGGCTGCGTGGTCGTGGAGGACGCGCCCGCGGGCATCGCGGCGGGCCGCGCCGCCGGGGCCACCGTCCTGGCGGTCGGCACCAGCCACGATCCCGCCGAGCTCGGCGGGGCCGACCTGGTCGTCCCCGACCTCACCTCCGTCCGCGCCACGGCCCGGGGGCTCAGCGTCTCCGGTGCCGCGCCTCCTTCAGGCGGTCAGCAGTAGAGGCGGACGGTCTTGCTCTTATGGGTCGACGTGCCGCCGTGCGTGACGTAGATCTTGGTGCGGAAGGAGTGCTTCTTCCCCGTCGGGCAGTTCTTGACGAGGGTGACCCGGTCCCGGCCCGTCCATTTCTTCGCCGTGAAGTCCTTCCAGTGCTTGTTGACGTACACCTGGATCGTCGCGCGGAACTTCCAGGTCCCGTTGCAGGCGGTCGTGGATTCGGCCTTCGCCGCGACCCTGTACCGGCTGCCGGGCTTGATCCTGGCCGGCTTGCTGAGGTGGGTGCCGCACCCCTTCAGCTGCACGGCCTGCGCGGATGCGGCCGGCGCCGGCGCCGGCGGGGCGTCGGCCTGCGCCATCGCGGGGGCCGCGAGGGCGCCCGCCGGGATCGCGGCGGCCAGTGCCAGCGCCGCCGTCCTCGTCGTCCAGGTCATGGGGGAACTCCTTCGGTGAGCGGGCGTGGAATTCGACATCGGCCGACTCTATAAAGGCGGATTATCCCTTGGCTATTCGCTGATTATCGCGGGCAGTTCCGGTGCGCAACGAATGGCGGACGAAACGGTGGGGCCGCGCCGCCCGGGCCCGCCGTGCCCGCGTCCGCCGCCGGCCAGCGCCGGACGCGGCCCGGACGCGGGCCGGACGTGCCGGGTGTGTCCGGGGGATGCCCGCTCCCGAAAAACCTAGCGAGCGCTTGTTTGGCCAAATGTGGCCGTGGGCAGTCTCACATGGGAACGGGAATGCACGGCATGGCACACTGGTTGCGAAGCAGTGAAACGCGTGCTCCGGGGTCGGTGCAATTCCGAACCGGCGGTGACAGTCCGCGACCCGGCCGAAGCCATCGGCCGGTTGACCCGGTGGAACTCCGGGACCGACGGTGAAAGTCCGGATGGGAGGCAGCGCGCTGTAGGCCCCTGCATTGGGGTGGCCGCACCCATGGCACGTCCCCCGGAGCCCGTTCGCACCCGCGAATGAGGAGGCCCGGGAGATGTTCACCGGCATCGTCGAGGAACTCGGCGAGATCGTGGCGATCGAGCCGCAGGGCGACTCGGTCACCGTCACGGTCCGCGGACCGCTCGTCACGCGCGACGCCGTCCACGGCGCCTCGATCGCCGTCAACGGCGTCTGTCTCACGGTGGTGGACGTCAAGGACGAGACCTTCACCGCCGACGTCATCAAGGAGACCCTCGGCAAGTCCGCCCTCGGCGCGCTGGAACCCGGCTCCAAGGTCAACCTGGAACGTCCGGTGCGGCTGTCGGACCGGCTCGGCGGGCACCTGGTGCAGGGCCACGTCGACGGGGTCGGCGAGATCATCTCGCGGGAGCCGGGCGAGCGCTGGGACCTGGTCACCATCGGCCTGCCGGACGGGCTGTCCCGCTACCTGGTCGACAAGGGCTCCATCACCGTCGACGGCATCAGCCTCACCGTGGTCGAGGCCGGGGCCGACCGGTTCAGCATCGCGCTCATCCCGACCACGCTCGCGCTCACCACGCTCGGCCACAAGGGTCCCGGCGACCCGGTCAACCTCGAGGCGGACGTGGTGGCCAAGTACGTCGAGCGCATGATCGGCGACCGGGAGACCCCCCATGGGCTGGATTGACGCGAGCTTCTCCCTCTTCGGAGAGCACATCCTGTGGACCGACCTGGCGGGCAACGCGCTCTCGCTCGCCGTCGTCTGGCTCGCGATGCGCAGGACGCTGTGGACCTGGCCCGTCCAGCTCGCCGGCGCGCTGCTGCTGCTCGCCGCCTCGCTGCACGCGCACGTCCCCGGCAACGCGCTCAAGCAGGTGCTGTTCTGCCTGCTGGCGGCGTACGGCTGGACGATGTGGACGCGCGGCCGGCGCGCCGACCGCGGCCTGCTGGTCCGGCAGGCCACCGTGCGCGAGCGGGTGGTGCTGCTCGCCGCGCTGGTGGGCGGCACGGTCGTCGTCGCCGAGCTGTTCACCCACCTGGACTGGCTCCAGGTCGCCTGGTCCCCCTGGGCCAACGCCTACATCTTCGTCGGCAGCGCGGTCGCGACGTTCGCGCAGAGCCGCGCCCTCGTCGACTTCTGGGTCATCTGGGTCCTGGTCGACCTGGTGGGCGTCCCGCTGGCCTTCAAGTCCGGGCTGTACGTCTCCGGTGCCGTCTACGGCATCTTCTTCCTGATGGTGATGATCGGGTTCCGCGACTGGCTCCGGGAGTCCCGGACGCACGGCGCGCCGAACCCACGGAACAAGGCGGTGGCCCTGTGAGCCCCAGTACGACCGACGGGATCTTCGACTCCATCGAGGACGCGATCGCCGACATCGCGGCCGGGCGGCCGGTCGTGGTGGTCGACGACGAGGACCGGGAGAACGAGGGCGACATCATCTTCGCCGCCGGCGCGGCGACGCCCGAGCTGCTCACCTTCACGATCCGCCACACCAGCGGGGTGATCTGCGTCCCGATGGAGGGCGCCGACCTCGACCGGCTCCAGATCCCCCTGATGACCGCGCAGAACTCCGAGCGGATGCGGACCGCCTACACCGTCAGCGTGGACGCCCGCGACGGGGTCAGCACCGGGATCTCCGCCGCCGACCGGGCGCGGACGATCCGCGCGCTGAGCGACCCGGCGACCGTGCCGGGCGAGCTGGTGCGGCCCGGCCACATCTTCCCGCTGCGCTACCGCGAGGGCGGCGTGCTGCGCCGCCGCGGCCACACCGAGGCCGCCGTCGACCTGGCCCGGCTCGCCGGGCTGGCCCCCGCGGGCGTCCTCGCCGAGGTCGTCAACGAGGACGGCACCATGGCGCGGCTGCCCGAGCTCCAGGTGTTCGCCAAGGAGCACCGGCTCCGGCTGATCTCGATCGAGCAGCTCGCCGAGCACCGCAAGCGGCACGAGCCCATGGTCCGGCGGGTCGTGGAGACCCGGCTGCCCAACCGGTACGGGGAGTGGCGCGCGGTCGGGTTCTCCGGCGACGTCGACGGCGGCGAGCACGTCGCGCTGGTCCTCGGCGACCTCGGCGACGGCGGCGACGTACTGGTCAGGGCGCACTCCGAGTGCCTCACCGGCGACGTCCTGCACTCCGAGCGGTGCGACTGCGGCACCCAGCTCGACGCGGCCATGGAGCGGATCTCCGCTGAGGGCCGCGGCGTGCTGCTCTACCTGCGCGGCCACGAGGGCCGCGGCATCGGCCTGCTGGCCAAGCTCCGCGCGTACGCGCTCCAGGACACCGGCTCCGACACCGTCGACGCCAACCTGGAGCTCGGGCTCCCCGCCGACGCCCGCGAGTACTCCAACGCCGCGCACATGCTGCGCGACCTCGGCGTCCGGTCCGTCCGGGTGCTGACCAACAACCCCGCCAAGCTCAGCGGCCTGGAGGGCTACGGCCTGGAGGTGCTCGGCCGCGAGGCGCTGCCCTCGGTGGTCACCGAGCACAACCGCCGCTACCTGACGGTCAAGCGCGACCGTCTCGGACACCGGATCGAGGGCCTCTGATGAGCGGGGCGGGACGTCCCGAGGATCGCGTCGTCGACGCGCGCGGCCTGACGCTCGGCATCGTGTGCACCCGCTGGCACGGCCAGATCACCGACCGGCTGCTGGAGCGCGCGCTCGAGGCGGCCAAGGCGTGCGGGGTGGACGAGCCGGTGGTCGAGCGGGTGGCGGGCGCGCTGGAGCTGCCGGTCGTCGCGCAGCAGCTCGCCCGCGACCTGGACGCCGTGGTCTGCCTGGGTGCGGTGATCCGCGGCGCGACCGCGCACTTCGACTACGTGTGCGACTCGGTCACCGCGGGCGTGACCCGGGTCGGGCTGGACGCCGCGACCCCGGTCGGCAACGGTGTGCTGACGTGCGACACGGTCGAGCAGGCGCTGGAGCGCAGCGGGCTGCCCACGAGTTCCGAGGACAAGGGCTGGGAGGCCGCGGTGGCGGCGCTCGACACGGCGCTGACCCTGCGCCGGCTGCGGGACCGGTGACCCGCCGGGGCCCGATCGGCGGGGGTGAGGCCGAGCACCTGCGGGTACGGCGTAGGATCTGACGTGGAGATCCGCCCCGGACGGTGCCGTCCGGAGGGCCGGGTAGTGATCACCGCCCGGCCGGGGGGTGAGGACGTCGAGCGGGACGGGAGGCGACTGTGACCGCACGCTGTACGGCACTGACCCTGCGAGGTCCGCGGCATCACGGTCACGCCGGGCGCGCGCCGGAGCATTTCTAGCGGGGCCACGGGGGCGCAGGCCCCCGGCGACCCGCGCATCCGAGCTCCGCACGTCCCGGATTCCCACCGATCCCACCGAAAGGCTTCATCGTGCTGTCTCTCGTCCTGCCCAAGGGCTCCCTCGAGAAGGCGACCACGGCGCTGTTCGACGCCGCCGACCTCACCGTCCGGCGCGCGTCCGACCGCGACTACCGCGCCTCCATCGACGATCCGCGCATCGACCGGGTGCGGGTGCTGCGCCCGCAGGAGATCCCGACCTACCTCGAGCAGGGCCTGTTCGACCTCGGCATCACCGGCCGCGACTGGATCACCGAGACCGACGCCGACGTGGTGAGCCTCGGCGAGCTCCAGTACTCCAAGGCCACCTCCGACCCGGTCAAGGTGATCATGGCGGTGCCGAACGACGCGCCCTGGCAGAAGGTCTCCGACCTGCCCGAGGGCGTCCGGATCTCCACCGAGTTCCCGGCGATGACCGCCCGGTTCCTGGACAAGCACGGCGTCAAGGCCAAGGTCGTCCCGTCCTACGGCGCCACCGAGGCCAAGGTCCCCGACATCGTGGACGTGATCGTCGACCTCACCGAGACCGGCTCCTCGCTCCGCAAGAACGGCCTGCGCATCCTCGACACGCTGCTCACCAGCTACACCGAGCTGGTCGCCAACCGCGAGGCGTACGAGAACCCGGAGAAGCGCGCCGCGATGGAGGACGTCTCGCTGCTCCTCCAGGGCGCCATCCGCGCCCGCGGCAACGTGCTGCTCAAGCTGAACGTCGCCCAGGCCGACCTGCGCGCGGTGCTCGACATCATGCCGTCGATGTCCTCGCCCACGGTCACCTCGCTCGCGGGCGGCGACCACAACGCGGTCGAGTCCGTGGTCGCCAAGCGCGGCGTCAACACGCTGATCCCGGCGCTGAAGGCCGCGGGCGCGCACGACATCCTCGAGATCCCCATCTCCAAGATCGTTGACTGACGCGCCGGCGCTTCCGGTGGTGTGGCGCCCGCGCACCACCCGGATCGTCGCCTACGCGACGGCGGGCGTGGTGGTGCTCGGCATGGTCGTGCTCGCCGTGGTGGTGGCGCCCCAGTTCAAGCTGTTCGACCGGGTGCTGATGGTGCTGTTCGCGCTGGGCGCGGCCTGGGTGCTGCACATGCTGGCCCGCTGCCGCGTCGCGGCCGACGCGTCCGGCCTGACGGTCGTCAACGCGTTCCGCACCCGCCGGCTGGAGTGGCCCGAGGTGGTCGACGCCGACATGACCGTCGGCGAGCCGTGGCCCACTCTCGACCTGGCCGACGGCACCTCGCTCGGCGCGATGGGCCTCAACGGCGCCGAGCGCGACCGCTGCGCCGGGCAGCTCGCCGAGCTCAGGGCCCTCCTCGTCCGACATGGCGAGACCACCGGCCCCGGCCCCGGCCCCGGCGCCTGAGGCCGCGGCCCCGCCTGCCCCGTCCGCTCTGCCCGCCCCGCCCGGCCCGACGATCTCGTCCGGCCGGGCGGGGCGGGCTAGCGGCGGGTGCGGAAGCCCCAGTTGAGGATCTTGGTGGCGTCGGTGAAGCGGGTCCGCTCCCGGGCGGCCGAGCTGGCGAGGACCACGCCGACCAGGGTGCGCCCGCCTCGGCGGGCGGCGAACAGCAGGCAGTGGCCGGCCGCCCTGGTGGTTCCGGTCTTGACGCCGGTGGCGCCCCGGTACGAGCCGAGCAGGCGGTTGGTGCTGGTCCAGCGGTAGGCGTGGTGGCCGCGGGTCGCGCCGAGCCGGTAGGTGCGGCGGGCGGCCACGGCGCGGAAGTCGGCCCGCCTCATCGCCGCGCGGCCGAGCCGCACCTGGTCGCGGGCCGTGGACGAGGTCGAGCGGGCGGTGGGCCACGGCAGGCCGTCGAAGTTGGCGTAGCGGGTGCGGGTGAGGCCGAGCCGCCGGGCGGTGCCGTTCATCTTGCCGACGAAGCCGCGCCGGCCGGGCCCGTAGGCGTCGGCGAGGGCGTACGCGGCGTCGCAGCCGGAGGGGAGCATCAGCCCGTAGAGGAGTTGGCGGGCGGTGAGCCGGTCGCCCGCGCGGAGCGCGGCCGTGGTGCCGCCGTGGCGGCGGGCGTAGGCGATGTGCTTCCTCTTGATGGTGATGGTCCGGTCGAGGTGGCCCGCGCGGAGCACGACGAGCGCTGTCATGACCTTGGTGAGGCTGGCGATGGGCCGCCTGGTTCCGGCGGCGCGGGCCCACAGGGCGCGGCCCGTCCGGTCGTCGACGAGGTAGGCGGACCTGGCGCCGATGCCGGACGGGCCGGCTGCGGCCGTCCTCGTGGTGGAGGTGCCCGTGGTGGCCGTGCCCGCGGCGGGTGTGCCCGTTGGGGCGGTGCCCGCTCGGGCGGCGGCCGGTGCGGGGACGAGCAGGAGCGGCGCGGCCGTGAGCACCGCCGCCGCGGTCCGGTGTGCTGACCTCATGACGTCCCCGTTCACCTCGTTGGCGGTAGGAGATTCGCAGTTCGCAGGGGTGGCGGCAAGCGCCGCCGGGCGGCATGGCCAAGAATTGGGGGAGCGGTCAGGCGGTGATGAGGGTGGCGGTCCCGGCGCCGATGAGCGCGACGGCCCAGACCCGGTCGAGGTTGAACCAGGCGTGCCGCAGGACGGCGAGCCCGACGACCTCGTACACGGTGACGGCGATGGCGCCAGCGACGGCGAACATCGCCAGGGTGTGGACGCCGGTGACGAACACGCCGGTGGAGAGCGCGCTCCCGGACGCCGCGCCGAACCCGTGCCCGTGGCCGTGCCCCTGCCCGGCCGGGGCGTCCGAGGTGAGCAGCGGCAGCAGCATCAGCCCGGCGCCGTGCATCGACGACATCAGGAACGACCATCCGGCGAGCTGCCGGAGCGACAGCTTCATCCCGACCCACCGGAAGTGCCGCCGCGACAGCAGGTGCCACAGCCCGAACCCGACGAGCAGCGCGCCGCCGGCGATCGCGACCACCTGGGTCGCGACCACCGAGCGGGTCAGCACCACCAGGACGGCCACGGCGCCGACCGAGGCGGCGTGCCCGGCGGCGATGGCCGGCAGCGCCTGCATGACGCGGGCGCGGCTGCGCTCCTGGAGGCCGCGCGCGACGGCGAACAGCCAGCCCATGCCCGGGTTGAGCCCGTGGAAGGCGCCGAGCGCGACGAGGGCGGCGAGCGATCCGTCCCTCACGTCACGGGTAGCAGTAGGAGTCGGACGAGGCGTCCCCGCCCTGGAGCCGGGTCTGGTGCGGACGCAGCCCGCGCCAGGCGTCGCCCTGCGGGAAGAACCGCTCGTCGAAGGCGAGGCCGCCGGCGGTGGAGTCGAGCTTGGCCATTCACGCGCCGACGCCGTCGGGATAGAACTGGTCGTCCCAGGAGCCGTAGAGCGAGTTGGTCACGTACACGCGGCGGCTCTCGGGAGGCGCCGCGACCGCGTCGCGCGGGGAGGCGTAGAAGGTCGAGTCCGGCTTCCAGAGTGCCATGGGGGGATCCTCACTTCACCGTGACTGGATGGCGGGCGATCGCACCGAAGAGGTAACCGAGGGTGTTGTGCGGCACGGTGGCGGGCTGGACGGCGCCGGTCTCGTCGGAGGCCCGCGCGAGCAGCTCGTGCCGGCCCGGCGCCGCCGGCCGCCACGGGAACTCCCAGCGCACCCAGCCCCGGGCGGGGACGGGGCCGCGGGTGCGGGCGCGGTGCCAGGTCGCGCCGCCGTCCGCGCTCACCGACACCGCGCGCACCCGCCCGCCGCCCGACCACGACCGGCCGTGCAGGACGTGCGTGCGGCCCGCGCGGAGGGTGGCGTCCCACGGCAGCTCGAACGCGCTCTTGAGGTTCATTCGGGTGAGCGGGGCGCTGCCCTCGGGCGGGTGTCCGGGGCCAAACATCCGGTAGAAGCGCGTGTTCCACGGCGAGGAGAGCGGCGTGTCGGACACCTGGATGTCGCCGACCCACTTGATCGAGGCGATGCCCACCCAGGACGGCACGACGAGCCGGACGGGGTGCCCGTGGTCGGGCGGCAGCGGCGCGCCGTTCATCTCGTACGCCAGCAGCACGTCCTCGAGCGCCTTGGCGACCGGGAGCGGGCGCCGGACGTGGCCGAGGTCCTCACCGTTGTCCACGTACTCAGGGTCGAGGCCGCGGGGCATGATGTCCACTGCCCGGCGGGTGATACCGGCACGTTCCAGGACGGCCGACAGCCGCACCCCGCGCCAGTGCGCGACGCCGACGGCGCCTAGCCTCCACGCGGTGCCGGAGACCGCCTGCCCCTGCTGCGAGGTGAACAGGCTGCGCCCGTTGCCGGTGCACTCGATGAACGCGGTGACGGTCTCGGCGCGCATGGCGAGCAGGTCGGCGTAGGAGAACTCGATCGGGCGGTCCTCGCCGGGGGAGCCGCGCAGCCCGGTGCCCCACAGCCTCAGCCGCCAGGTGCGGGCGTCGATGAGCGGGGTGGAGACGTGGTTGCGGACGAAGAACCGGTCGACCGGCGTGACCGGGCCCTGCCCGCGCATCGCCTCCCAGCGCATCTCGGCGTTGGTGCCCTGCGGGACGAACAGCTCGGGCGGCAGCGGCTTGACGATGCCGGACACGGTCGACGCGGTGGACGGTTCGGACGGCGCGGTCGCGAGCCTCGCCGGGCGGCCCCCGGCGGCGGTCGCGGCGGGCCCGGCGGGCCCGGTGGCGCGGGAGGTTCCGGTGGCGCGGGCGGTTCCGGTGAGGGCGGCGCCCAGCCCGGCGCCGGCGGCGCCCGCGGAGAGCCGCAGCAGCCCGCGCCGGGTCAGCGCGTCGGCCTGCCGGTCGGGCCCTCCCGGGGTGGGCGCGGGTGGGTGGACGAGCTCGTCGGCGAGGTCGCGATCCATGCCCCTGATGCTGCTGAGGGCGGCCGTGAAAGTCAACTTTCCCTACTGAGTTAAACGGATTATTGTGCGACAAATTCGGTCTGGTCCGCCCATGTGAGGCGAGTGGTCCGCTGAGTAGCCTGAGTCGTGTGGCGCACATTCGGACGACGGCCGCCTCGCCCGCCGAGCTGGCGGGCCTGCTCGAGCGGCACGCCTACCTCTGCGACGACGGCCTGGCCACCGCGTGCTTCCTGGCGCTGCGGATGGGCCGCCCGCTGTTCCTGGAGGGCGAGGCCGGGGTCGGCAAGACCGAGCTGGCCAAGACCCTCGCGGCGGTGCTGGACGCGCCGCTGATCCGGTTGCAGTGCTACGAGGGCCTGGACGCCTCGCAGGCGCTGTACGACTGGGACTTCCCCCGGCAGCTCCTGCACCTGCGCGCCGCCGAGGCCGCCGGGGTCACCGACGTCGCCCGCCTCGAGGGCGAGCTGTACCACCGGCGCTTCCTGCTTGCCCGCCCGCTGCTCCAGGCCCTGGAGACCACGCCGAGCGTGCTGCTGGTCGACGAGGTCGACCGGGCCGACGACGAGTTCGAGGCGTTCCTGCTGGAGGTGCTGAGCGACTTCACCATCTCGGTGCCCGAGCTCGGCACCGTCCGGGCCGAGGCGCCGCCCGCCGTGGTGGTGACCTCCAACCGCACCCGCGAGGTCCACGACGCGCTCAAGCGCCGCTGCCTCTACCACTGGCTGGAGCACCCCACCTTCGACCGCGAGGTGGCCATCATCCGGCGGCGCCTCCCGGACGCGGCCGGGCGGCTCGCCGGGCAGGTCGCCCGCGCCGCCCAGCGGCTGCGCGCCGCCGACCTGCTCAAACCGCCCGGGGTGGCCGAGACCCTCGACTGGGCCGAGGCCCTGGTCGCGCTCGGCGCCCGCGACCTCGACCCGGGCACCGCCGCGGTGACGCTCGGCACCGTGCTGAAGTACCGCGAGGACCAGCAGCGGGTGCGCGCGGCCGGGCTCGGCGCGCTGCTCGACGGGGGCTGACCGTGGACGCCGGGCGGGACGTCACCGAGACGATGGTCGGCTTCGCCCGGACGCTGCGCGCCGCCGGCTGCCCCGCGGACCCCGAACGGGTCCGGGCGATGCTCGGCGCCCTCGACCACCTCGACGTGCTGGCCCCGGCCGACGTCTACTGGGCCGGCCGGCTCACGCTGTGCGCCGACCCCGCCGACCTGCCCCGCTACGACCGCTGCTTCGCCGCGTACTTCTCCGGCGCCACCGCCCGGCCCGGCCGTCCCGCGCCGCCCCCGCCGACCCTGCGCCGCACGCTCACCGACGGGGCCCGTCCTCCCGCGCCGGACGGCGCGGACGACCCGGAGGTCGGCACCGCCGCCGCCAGCGACGTGGAGGTGCTCCGCGACCGTGACGTGGCGCGGCTCGGCGCGGCCGAGCGGGCCGAGGTCGGACGGCTCATCGCGCTGCTGGACGCCGCGACCGAACGGCGCAGGTCGCGCCGGTTCGAGCCGGCGCCCACCGGCCGTCCCGACCCGGCCCGCACTGTCCGGGAGACGCTGCGCCGGGGCGGCGAGCCGGCGCCGCCCCGGTACCGCGCGCACCGCACCCGGCCGCGCAAGGTGGTGCTGATCGTGGACGTCAGCGGCTCGATGGGGCCCTACGCCGACGCGCTGCTGCGGTTCGCGCACGCGGCGGTCCGGTCCGGCGGCCGGTCGGTCGAGGCCTTCAGCGCCGGGACGCGGCTCACCCGGCTCACCCGCGAGCTGCGGCACCGCGACCCGGACGCGGCGATGGCGGCGGCGTCCGCGGCGATCCCCGACTGGAGCGGCGGCACCCGGCTCGGCGCGGAGCTCAAGGAGTTCCTCGACCGGTTCGGGCAGCGCGGCCTGGCCCGCGGCGCGATCGTGGTGATCGCCTCCGACGGTTGGGAGCGCGGCGACGCCGGGCTGCTCGGCGAGCAGATGGCCCGGCTGCGGCGGCTGGCCCACCGGGTCGTGTGGGCCAACCCGCACCGGGCCCGTCCCGGGTACGAGCCCCTCACGGCGGGGATGGCCGCGGCGCTCCCGCACGTCGACGACTTCACCTCCGGGCACAGCCTGGCCGCCCTTGAGGACCTGGCCCGCCTGATCGGCGGCGGACGCGTGAGGGGGAGCGCACATGCGCGACGTGCTCGGTGACATCGCCGGCTGGTACGCGGCCGGCGAGACGTTCGGCCTGGCCACCGTGGTCAACACCTTCCGCAGCGCGCCCCGCCAGCCCGGCGCCGCGATGGCGGTGTCGGCCGCCGGGGAGGTGGCCGGCAGCGTGTCGGGCGGCTGCGTCGAGGGCGCGGTGTACGAGCTGGCGCGGTCGGTGCTGGAGAGCGGCCAGGCCGTGGTGCGCCGGTACGGGGTGAGCGACGACGACGCGTTCGCCGTCGGGCTGACCTGCGGCGGCATCCTGGACGTGCTGGTCGAGCCGGTCGGCCCCGCGGCCTTCCCCGAGTTCGCCGCGGTCGCGGCCTCGATCGAGGCGCGCGAGCCGGTCGCGGTCGCCACCGTGGTCGCCGGTCCGGGCCGGGTCGGCGCCCGCCGGGTGGTGTGGGCGGACCGGTCGGCGGGCAGCCTCGCGCCCGGCGAGCCGCACGCGGCCCGGCTCGACGCCGCCGCCGACGACGACGTGCGCGGCATGCTCGCCCAAGGCCGCACCGGGCAGCGGCACTACGGGCGCGAGGGCGAGCGGCGGCTGGACGACCTCGCGGTCTTCGTGCACTCCTTCGCACCGCCGCCCCGGCTGCTGGTGTTCGGCGCGATCGACTTCGCGGCGGCCGTCGCCCGCGTCGGCGCGTTCCTCGGCTACCACGTGACGGTCTGCGACGCGCGGCCGGTGTTCGCGACGGCCAAGCGGTTCCCCGAGGCCGACGAGGTCGTGGTGAAGTGGCCGCACAGGTTCCTGGAGGAGGTCCGGGAGGACGCCGCGGCGGGCATCGACGCCCGCACCGCGATCTGCGTGCTGACCCACGACCCGAAGTTCGACGTCCCGCTGCTGGAGGTCGCGCTCCGCACGCCCGCCGGGTACGTCGGCGCGATGGGCTCGCGGCGCACCCACCGGGACCGGCTGGCCCGGCTGCGCGAGGCGGGCCTGACCGGCACCGAACTGTCCCGGCTGCGGTCGCCGATCGGGCTGGACCTGGGCGCCCGCACCCCGGAGGAGACCGCGGTGTCCATCGCGGCCGAGCTCGTCCAGTTCCGCTGGGGCGGCTCCGGACGGCCGCTCACCGAGACGGGCGGACGCATCCACGCCGGCGTCCGCGGCGGCGCCGGGACCGGCGGCGGGACCGGCGCGGCACCTGACGGCCCCCGGTAAACGCTGGTCGGTCCGGGTGAGGAGGGCTACCCTCGGTCGATGACCCTGCACGGTGAGGAGCCCCCGGCCGGCCTGCTGCTGGCCGCGGGGGAGGGCAGCCGGCTCGGCCGGCCGAAGGCCCTGGTGGAGCTGGACGGCGAGCGCCTGGTCGACCGGGGCGTGCACATGCTGCGGAGCGGGGGCTGCTCGCCGGTGCTGGTGGTGTCCGGCGCCGCGCAGATCGAGGTGATCGGCGCGGTCGTGGTGCCCAACGCCGAGTGGCGCACCGGCATGGGCTCGTCGCTGCGCGCCGGGCTCGCCGCGCTGCCGCCGGCCTGCCCCGCCGTGATCGTCGCGCTGGTCGACCAGCCCCGGATCACCTCCGCCGCCGTCGCGCGGCTGATCGAGGCGTACGAGGCGGGCGCCCGCGTCGCGGTCGCGACCTACGGCGGGAAGCCGCGCAACCCGGTGCTCATCGGGGCCGAGCACTTCGCGGCCGTGGCCGGGGGAGCGGCGGGAGACGTCGGCGCGCGCGCGTTCCTGCGCGCCAACCCCGGGCTGGTCACGCACGTCCCGTGCGACGGGGTCGCGGCGCCCGACGACATCGACACCCCGGGCGACCTGGCCGAGTTCAGGGGCCAGGACGCCCGCTGACCGGGTCTTCGGCCGGGGCCGCTGACCGGCGCGGTCAGGCGCTCTCGGGGAGCGTCCCCTCGGGGAGCGCGCTCTCGTCGAGGGCGCCGCAGTCGACGGCGCGGCGCAGCCGGTCGACCAGGGCCCGGACCGTCGCGGGCTCGTCCACCACCCCGTGCCCGCCCACCGCCGCCCGCTCCTGCCAGGCCCGGACGCGGCCGATCACGTCGTCGACCCCGGACAGGTGGAAGGCGTAGACGGCCGCGTACCGGCTCGGCAGGTGCGCCGGATGCAGGTCCCAGCCCTGGTAGAAGCCGTGCCGCAGCGAGTGCCGCACCTGCGCGGCGTGCACCGCCCACGCCTCGTTGACCTCGTCGGGGCCGTCGTTGCGGGGGATCACGTTGCTGGAGCCGTCCGACAGCCGGATACCGGTGCCGGCGAACGCGACCTGCATCACGTGCCGGGCGAAGTCGCACGCGGGATGGTCGAGGCGCTGCTCCTCGGGCGGCAGCCCGCAGGCGGCGGTGTAGTCGAACACGCCGAAGTGCGCGGCGGTCATCCGGCCGCCGGCGGCGCCGGCGATGGCGCGCAGCCCGGTCCGGCCCTCGTGGTCGATGATCGCCTCGGCCGTCTCCACCTGCACCTCGAAGCGCAGGATGCCCGCGGGCAGCCCGAGCGAGGTCTCCAGCCGGTCCAGGTACTCCACGAACAGCGCGACGTGCTCGGCCATCACCACCTTCGGGAAGGTGATGGTGAACCCGCCGGGCAGCCGGCCGAGCCGGTCGCGCAGCGCGGTGAGGAACCCGTCGAGCGTCCGCATCGCGCGCTCGTGGCCGCCGTCGGCGAACGACTTGACCCGCAGCCCCCAGTAGTGCGGGAGCGTCTTGGCCTGGTAGGCGGTGCCGATCTCCTCGACCACCTGCCCGATGTGCGCGTCCTCCTCGGCGTCGGGACGCGTCCCGTAGCCGTCCTCGAAGTCGATGCGGACGTCCTCGACCGGCTCGTGCGCGAGCTTGGCCGCCACCCGCTCGCGGACCAGCCCGGCGATCTCGGGGTCGATGCCGAACGCCCCGCCGAACGACCCGGCGCCCGGCGTGTGCGTGTTGAGGAGACGCAGCGCCTCGGCGCCGTACTCGGCGGGCGTCGAGTGCGCGAACCGGTCGGCCGGGATGTACACCGTGTGCACCGGCTGCCGTCCGGTGGCCGCCCCCGGGAAGTGCAGCCGATGCTCGTCGCGGACGGCGGAGACGCGCGCGGACAGGTCGTCGATCGAGGAGACGCTCAAGTTCACCCCGCCATGATCCCCCAAGATCGGGCCCCATGGGGAGTCCCGGCCCGGCCCGATCGGCCGCTCACCGCGGCGGCTCCGGGCGGCTCCCGTCCTCGGCCAGCGCGAGCAGCGCGGCGGTGAAGACCTCGGCCGGCGGCTCGACCAGCCCGGCGCCGACCTGCCCGGTGCCCGCCTCCCGTCCCGCGATGCCGGTGTCGATGACCGGCAGGATCCCGGTCCGCACCACCCGGGTCGCGTCGATCCCGGCCGGGGTGCCCCGGAAGGACAGCAGCGGGATCTGGAGCGCCGGGTGCTCGGCCAGGGTGATCTCGTACATCCGCTGCGTCGCCGCCACCGCGTCCGGCACCTCGCCGCCGACGAAACGCACGATCGCGGGCGCGGCGGCGAGCGCGAACCCGCCCATCCCCGCGGTCTCGGTGATCGCCGAGTCGCCGATGTCGGGGTTGGCGTCGTCCGGCCCGTACGCGCCCAGGTACAGCCCGTCGGGGACGCCCGCGGGCCCGGTGAACCAGCGGTCGCCGGTGCCCGAGAGCTGGATCCCGAAATCGGTGCCGTTGCGCGCCATCGCCACCACCAGCCCGGACCCGGGCACGCCCCGCGCGGCGTCGGCCGCCGCCTTCGCCGCCGCCATCCCCGCGTTGAGGAAGAAGTGGTCGTTGCCGCCCGCGAACCGGAACACCTCGGCGACCCGGTCGCGGGGCGCGTCGGCGGCGGCGAGGTCGGCCGCCAGCTCGCGCACCAGCAGCGCCGTCGCCGCCCGGTTGCGGTTGTGCAGCTCGTCGCCCATCTGGAGCGCCTGCGCCATGATGGACAGCAGGTCGACCGGGCCGTGCCGGCGCACCGCCTCGCGCAGCAGCGGGCCCAGCCCGGCGCCCATCCAGCGCAGCCGCTCGATGACCTCCGGCCCGTACGCCCCGTACCGCAGCACCTTGCCGAGGCCCTCGTTCAGCGAGCAGTACGCGGTGCCGCCGTGCTCGGCGTCCCGCACCACCAGCATCCACATCGACGGGCTCACCACGCCCGCCATCGGCCCCACCGTGCCGTGGTGGTGGCACGGGTCGAGCGTCGCGGCACCGCGCGCGAGGGCGCCGGCCGCCTCCTCCGGCGTCGCGACGAGCCCTTCGAGGAGCATCGCCCCGATGAGCGCGCCCCGCATCGGCCCGGACGCGCGCTCCCACTCCAGCGGCGGTCCCGCGTGCAGGAACGTGCCCGGCTCCAGCCCGAGGACCTCCCCGGCGGGCCGCACGTCCACCAGCTCCGGCCGCGCGGTCAGCATCCGCCCCACGGCGAGCGCGTCGGCCGCGGCCTGCCCGGGGCGTCCGAGCACCGCCGCCAGCGCCGCCTCGGTGCCCGGGGGCGGCGGTCTCCAGTCGACGCCCTCCACCGGCACGGCCTGCTGGACGAGCGCGTCGGCCAGCACCCCGACGCCCGCCGCGACGACCCGCGGCTCGCGGTTCAGCAGACCGCCCAGCCGCTGCCCGGTCCCACCCATCTACGCCTCCCCCTCGGCCCCCGCCACCGCCCGCACCGCGTGCCGGGCGGCTTCGGCGTTGGACGCGAACACGTCCGCGCCCGCGTCGCACAGCGCCGCCGCCTGCCGGTCGCGGTCCTGCGGATCGGCCGGCGTCCCGCACAGGGACACCACCGCCGCCAGGTCGCCACGGTCCCGTAGCGCCGCGGCGAGCACGGGCGCGAGCGCGCCCGCCGGATCGGGGTCGGCGCCGAACCCCAGCACCACGTCGAGCAGCAGCACCCCGCAGCCCGGATCGGCGGCCTGGTCGGCCAGCGCCTCCAGCCGCAGCGTCGGGTCGATCATCGGATGCGCGCGGCCCCGGGTGTAGGCGTCGTCGCCGTAGTCGACCAGCCGGTGCCCGCCCGCCTCCAGGTCCCAGCCGAGCAGGTCGCGCGCCACGGCCTCGGCCTCGGCGCGCAGCGTCCCGCCGGCGAACAGCCCGCGCAGCGCCCGCCCGCTCTCGCCGCCCCGTCCGCCCCGTCCCGCCCCGTCCCGGCCGGACGCGAGCCAGCGCGGCCATTCCGGCACCGGCCGGCCGAGCGCCGCCAGCGCCCGTTCCGCCGCCCGGGTCAGATCGTCCTCGCCGGGCGCCGGCAGCGCGAACACCACGGGGGTGTCGAGCCGCCGCGCCGCCTCCCGGATCAGATCCGCGGTTCGCGGCGCCGGAGGCTTGGACACCAGCATGATCAGCTCGGTCGCCGGATCGGCGTCCAGCGCGGCCAGCGCGGCCAGCGACGACCGGCCGCTCACCTCGGTCGACAGGTCACGCCCGCCCACCCCGAGCACATGGCTCACCCCGACGCCCGCCGCGTCCAGCAGGCACATGAGCTGCTGCGCGCCCGTGCCGGACGCCGCCACCATGCCCACCGGGCCCGGCCGCACCGCGTTCGCGAACCCCAGCCCGGCGCCGCCGACCACCGCGGTCCCGCAGTCCGGCCCCATTACGATCAGGCCGCGCCGCGCCGCCTCCTCCTTGAGCGCGACCTCCTGGCCGACCGGCACGTTGTCACTGAAGATCATCACGTTCAGGCCGGCGTTCAGCGCGTCCATCGCCTCGGGCACCACATGCGGGCCCGGCACCGACAGCAGGGCGATGCCCGCGTCCGTCCGCGACGCCGCCGACGCCGTCGTCCGCGCGGGCGGCGGCGCCCCGAACAGCCCGGCGCCGTCCGCCGCCGGCTCGCGTCCGCGCAGCAGCCCGTCCAGCGCGTCCCTGGCCCCGTCGAGCGCCTCCTCCGCGCCCGCCCGGATTGCCACCACCAGGTCGCCCGGCCCCGTGCCCCCCGGCACCGCGAACCCCATCCGGGCCAGCACCTCCAGGTTGAGCCCGGTGCCCATCGCGGCCATCGCCTCGGTCACCCCGTCCCGCCCCACGATGCTCCGGCTCACCCGCATCAGCGAAACCGAGTCGCGGTAGGCCCCCCGCCGAACCTCAACCCAATCTGTGTCTCCTGCCGTTCCTCGCTCGTCAGTCCAGGCGGCGCCGCGCCCCTCCACCTCGCTCATGCTGTGTTCCCCGCTCGGCTCCAGGGCGCTTTTGGGCGCCGCCTTCCCTCCTTGCTCCTTCGTCGCTCGTCAGTCCAGGCGGCGCCGCGCCCCTCCACCTCGCTCATGTGCTCCCCGCTCGGCTCATGCTGTGGCCCGGTGGGAGTGTTCGGTGGCGGAGGCGAGGGCGAGGGTGGCGCGGGAGCCGGCCAGGACGCCCCAGGCCAGGTCGGCGCCGGAGGTGTGGCCGACCGACAGCAGCCGGCGGACCGCCGCGGCGGGTGCCTCGTGACCGGCGACGCCGCGCAGGACGGCGGCGACCTCGGCGCCGGCGCCGCCGGCCGCGGCGCAGTGCAGGAGGGTGGCCGACAGCGCGGTGGTGCGGGTGCCCGCGTCGGCGGTCACCGCCGCGCCGAGCCAGTCGGCCAGCCACACCGCCGTGCCGCCGGGCCGGACGGCGCCGCCGAGCAGCCGCAGCGAGACCAGCATGCCGGACAGGATGTCGTCGCCGCTCGGGGTGAGGCCGGGCCCGAGGCCGACGATGCGCTCGGCGGCCTCGACCGCGCCCGCCAGGTCGCCGGCCGCGCAGCGTTCGGCGAGCTGGAGCGGGTCGGGGTGGCCGGCCAGGCCGCCCCCGGTCATCCCGGCGGCGGTGAGGGAGTTCTCCAGCGACCGCAGGCCGCGCGCCAGGGCCGGCGGCGACATCGTGCCGAGCGCGGGGGAGGGGGCCCACCAGCGGCGGACCCGCACGTGCAGGCCGGCCGCCTCGACGCGGCCGTCGCCGACCCAGGCCTCCAGGCCCTCGCGGATCCGGTGGAAGGGACGGTCCCGGCGCTCGGCCACGACGACGACGGCGTTCGGCGGACGCACCGCGTCGGAGGTGACGACCGCGACCACCCGGGGCTCCTCGGGGCCGCGCAGCTCCAGGTACACCGCGGTCGGGAAGACCGCGATCACCCGCGCCGGGCGGCGTGGCGGGTCGAGTACCGGGCGCAGCATGAGGCTCGCGGCGCCGGCGGCGGGGGGACGCGGTCCCGGCCGTGCCGTCAGCGGGATCGGCTCGCGAACGAGGGCGGTCACTGGTCCTCCCGAAGCCGCTGTCGATGCCGGTCGCAGGCCGTCCGCCGTCGGGTCCCCGGCCTCTGGTGGGACGTTAGACCGCGGCGCGCGACAGGTCGTATGGAGAAAGCTGCCAAGGATGGTTGTCATCGTTCGTCTTTGTTGTCAGGGTTGATCAGAAAGCGGTAGCGATCACGCCGTTTCGGGCGATGTACGCACCAAAAGGCGAGGTGACCCCTGGCATGAGTGACACCAGCGCGGACCCGGGCCCACCGGCCCTCCGGCTCGCTAGCACCGGAACACTGACCCACGGCCTCTCGGTCGGCGAGGTTCTCGGCGTCTCCACCCTGAACGGTGCCCGCCTCATCGCGGGCCGGAGCGGCCTCGGCCGCATCGTCCAGCGGCTCAACGTGATGGAGGTCCCCGACATCCTGTCGTGGGTCAAGCCCAACGAGCTGCTGCTGACCACCGGCTACCCCCTGCGCAACACCCCCCAGTCGCTCGACAACCTGGTCGCCGACCTGGACGAGCGCGGCCTGGCGGCGCTGGCGATCAAGCTGGGCCGGTACCTGGAGACGCTGCCCGCGGAGATGATCGCGCAGGCGGACCGGCGCGGTTTCCCGCTGATCCTGCTGCCCAACGACGTCGGCTTCGACGACATCCTCAACCAGGTGCTGACCGACATCCTCAACCGGCAGGCGGCCGTGCTCGCCCGCACCGAGGAGGTGCACCGCGCGCTGGTGCAGATCGTGCTGTGCGGCGGCGGCCTCCAGGAGGTGGTGGACGAGGTGGCCGCCCTGCTGGAGGTCGCGGTCGTCGTCCTGGACGGCGAGCAGCGGGTCGTGGCGGGCGCCGGGCCGGAGGAGCACGTGCAGGCGATGCGGGCGTTCGACGCGGGCCGGCATGCGGCGTGCGGGCGCGGCGGCTGCGGCCTCGGCGGCGCGCACGGCACCGGCGACCACCTGGTGGTGCCGGTGGTGGCGGGCGGCTTCGACCACGGACGGATCATCGCGTTCAGCCCGAGCGCGGCGCTGCGCGGCACCGATCTCGGCATCCTGGAGCGCGCCGCGACCGTCGCCGCGCTGGTGGTCACCAAGCAGCAGGCCGTCGCGGCGGTCGAGAGCAAGTACCGGGCCGACTTCCTGCGCGACATCCTGGCCGGCCGGGCGGGCGACGACGACCGGGTCGTGGCGCACTGCGACGGGTTCGGCTGGGACCTGGACCGGCCGGTGATGGTGGTCGTCGCCGAGCTGGACGGGCGCCCGCGCGGGACGGAGGCGGAGGCCAGGCCCCGCGCCGCCGAACCGGGCGGACGGGCCCGGGGCGCCGTGGCCGCGGCGCCCGGCGGCGAGGCCGTGTCCCGGGGACGCGGCGCCGACGCCGACGCGTCCGGCACCGGTGGTGCGGGCGGTGCGCGCAGCGGGCGGGGCGCGGAGGAGCGGACGGCCCAGGAGCGGCTCGCCGCCGCCTGGACGACGGCGGTGCGCCGGCACGACCGGGGCGCGGCGGTCGCCAGCTTCGCGCACGAGGTCGTCGCGGTCATCGGGGTGGACGGCGACGATCTCGAGGGCGCCGCCGCAGGACCGGTCCAAACGCTGGTCAAGGAGGCGGCGGCGGTGTTCGCCGAGCATCTGGCGGTGCGGCGCACCTTCTCGACCGGGATCAGCCGCACCGTGACCTCGCCCGCCGCGCTGCCCGAGGCCTACGACCAGGCGGTCAAGGCGGTGCGGGTCGGGCGGCAGCTGCACGGCGCCGGGGCTCGCGCGCACTTCGACCAGCTCGGCGTGTACCGGCTGCTCAGCCTGGTGTCGGACCCGGCCGAACTGCACGCGTTCGTCCGCGAGACGCTGGGCGTGCTGGCCGCCGACGACGAGCCGGAGCTGGTCGACCTGCGCCGCACCCTTCAGGTGCTGCTGGAGACCAACCTCAACGTGGCCGAGACGGCACGGCGGCTGCACTTCCACTACAATACGCTCCGTTATCGGATCGGGAAGCTGGAGCGGATGCTCGGCAGGTTCACCGAGGACGCGCATCTGCGGCTCAACCTGACCCTCGCCCTGCACGTGCTGCGGATGAGGGGGATCTGAGCGCCCGCCGCCCGGGCCGTGACATCCCCCGCTCTTACCTCCCAAACGTGGACCCGCGGTTTGGCAGTTGTCGCCGATGCCCGCCCACCTGGGTAGATCTACCTTGCCCGCATGAGCACGGCCGCAGCGGGAGGCCGCCGCTCGGGTACAGCCCCGGAGGAGGGCCCCGATGGTGATGGGCTGGAAGCTGCACGGCGACGGGCGGACCCCGCCCCCCGGCGAGGTGGTCAGGCCGGACGAGCGCCTGACCTGGCCGCGGACCGCGGGCATCGGCGCCCAGCACGTGGTCGCGATGTTCGGGGCGACGTTCGTGTTCCCGGTCGTGATGGGCCTGGACCCGAACCTGTCGATCATGATGTCCGGGGTCGCGACGATCCTGTTCCTGCTGATCGTGCGCGGGCGGGTGCCGAGCTACCTGGGCAGCAGCGCCTCGTTCGTCGGGGCGGTCGCCGCGATCCGCGCGGCGGGCGGCGACAGCGCCACGGTGACCGGCGCGATCCTGGTCGCGGGCGCGGTGCTGGTCGCGGTCGGGGTGCTCATCCACGTGCTCGGCGGCGAGGTGGTCCAGCGGGTGTTCCCGCCGGTGGTGACCGGCGCGGTGGTGATGCTGATCGGGTTCAACCTGGCGCCGGTGGTCGCCAACACCTACTGGCCGCAGGACCAGTGGACGGGCCTGCTGACGCTGGCGTTCGCGGTGCTGTGCACGGTGCTGCTGCGCGGCTTCTGGGCGCGGGTGTCGATCCTGCTGGCGCTGGTCTTCGGGTTCGTCCTGTCGTGGGTGCTCGACAACGTCGCGGGCCGCATCACCTCGGTGCTGCCGGGCCAGAACCTGCTGGACGCGGCGGGCCGGCCGTGCGCGAAGGAGGGCCCGTACTGCGTCGCGACCGCGTTCCCGCACGACCGGGTGAACTTCACCGGCATCAAGGGCGCCGACTGGTTCGGTTTCCCGAGCCTGCACGCGCCCGACTTCAAGAC
Source organism: Actinomadura xylanilytica (assembly GCF_030283145.1). Classification (GTDB taxonomy): domain Bacteria; phylum Actinomycetota; class Actinomycetes; order Streptosporangiales; family Streptosporangiaceae; genus Spirillospora; species Spirillospora xylanilytica. Next base: position 596,175 of record NZ_JASNWE010000001.1, on the reverse strand, counting down.
CTCGGCGATCCTGCTCGCCCTGCCCGCCGTGATCGCGCTGATCGCCGAGAACACCGGGCACGTCAAGGCGGTCGCGGCGATGACCGGCGACGACCTGGACCCGGTGCTCGGCCGCGCGATCGCCGCCGACGGGCTCGGCACGGTGCTGGCCAGCGGGGTCGGCGGCTCGCCCACCACCACCTACGCCGAGAACATCGGCGTCATGGCCGCCACCCGGATCTACTCGACGGCGGCGTACTACGTGGCGGCGGTGGTGGCGATCGCGTTCGGGCTGTGCCCGAAGTTCGGGGCGCTGGTGGCGGCGACGCCGGGCGGCGTGCTCGGCGGCATCACCGTGGTGCTGTACGGGATGATCGGCCTGCTCGGCGCGAAGATCTGGATCGAGAACCGGGTCGACTTCGCCGACCCGGTCAACCTGGTCCCGGTCGCCGCCGCCGTCATCCTGGCCATCGGCGACGTGACTCTCAAGATCACCGATGACTTCCCGCTCCAGGGCATCGCGTTCGGCACTGTCGCGGTGCTGGTCGGGTACCACGCGCTGAACGCCGTGGCCGGTGCCCGGCGGGGCCCGGACGGCACCGGCGGGGGCATGATCGCGCCGGACGAACGGGAGATCGGCGGCCCGGTGCGCCCGCCCACGACGGACGCGGGCTGACGCCGCCGTGAAGCCGCCGCCCTTCGCCTACCGCGCCCCGCGCACCCTCCCCGAGGCCCTCGCCGCCCTCGCCCCGGCCGCACCCGGCACCGGCAGCGACACCGGCGGAGGGGGCGTGGGCAAGGTGCTGGCGGGCGGGCAGAGCCTCATCCCGCTGCTCAACATGCGGCTGGCCGCGCCCGAGCGCCTCGTCGACATCAACCGCGTCGCGGAGCTCGACACCCTCGAGGTCACCGGCGCGGGCGTGCGGGTCGGCGCGCTCGCCCGGCACGCCCGGGTCGGGCGTTCGGCCGAGGCCGCCGCCGTCCAGCCGCTGCTGCGCCGGGCGCTGGCGCACGTCGCCCACCCGGTGGTCCGCAACCGGGGGACCGTGGTCGGCAGCCTGGCCCACGCCGATCCGTCCGCCGAGCTGCCCGCCGTCCTGGCCCTGCTGGACGGCTCGGTGGAGGCGGCCTCGGCGGCCGGGCGCCGGACGATCCCGGCCGGCGGGTTCTTCCTCGGCCCGCTGGAGCCGGCCCTGCTCCCCGGCGAGCTGGCCGTGTCGGCGTTCTTCCCGGCGCTGCCGCCGCGCACCGGCACCGCGTTCGTCGAGATCGCCCGCAGGCACGGCGACTACGCGCTGGTGGGGGTGGCCGCGACGGTCACCCTCGACGCGGGCCTGCGGGTCGCGGCGGCGCGCGCCGGGTACTTGAGCGTCGCGGGCGTTCCGCTCGTCCTCGACCTGACCGCGGCCTGCGCGGGCGCGGACGCGGTCTCGGGCGGCGGCGACTGGGAGGACGCCGCCGCGTACGCGCGCGAGCGGGTCGATCCCGAGTCCGACATCCATGCGAGCGCCGACTACCGGCGGCACCTGGCGGGCGTCCTGACCGGGCGCGCGCTGCGGGCCGCGACCGCCGACGCGATCGACCGGGCCGGGGAGGGCCGATGACGGAGGAGACCTTCGAGATCGAGCTGACCGTCAACGGGGTGCGCCGCACGGCCCGCGCGCCCGCGCGGCGGCTGCTGTCGGACCTGCTCAGGCACGGGCTCGGGCTGACCGGCACGCACGTCGGCTGCGAGCACGGCGTGTGCGGATGCTGCACGGTGCTGCTGGACGGGGAGCCGGTGCGGTCGTGCCTGATGTTCGCGGTCACCGCCTCCGGCCACGAGGTCACCACCGTGGAGGGCCTCGCCGCGCCGGACGGGGAGATGTCGCCCGTCCAGCGCGCGTTCCAGGAATGCCACGGCCTCCAGTGCGGGTTCTGCACGCCCGGCTTCCTGTGCACCGTGACCGCGCTGCTGCGCGACACCCCGCGCCCCACCGACGACGAGATCCTCGAAGGGATCTCGGGCAACCTGTGCCGCTGCACCGGCTACCAGAACATCCGCCGGTCGGTCCGCCGCGCCTCCGAGCTGATCGCCGCCGATCCCGCGTCCGGCGGGCCCCCGGCCGGCGAGGCAGGGGAGGGCGGACGGTGAGCACGCGGATGTTCGGCGAGCCGGTCGCGCGCCGCGAGGACCCGAGGCTGCTCACCGGGCGCGGCCGGTTCCTCGACGATCTCGGCCGTGACGCGCTCGCGGCGGCGTTCGTCCGGTCCCCGCACGCCCACGCCCGCATCCTCGACATCGACGTGACCGGCGCGCTCGACGTGGACGGCCTCGTCGCGATCTACACCTTCGAGGACCTGCCGGACCAGGTCGGGGCGCCGCTGCCGGTGCTCCTCCCGCATCCCGCGCTCACCCACGGGCGGACGGCCCGGCCGCTGGCCCGCGACGTCGTCCGGCACGTCGGCGAGCCGGTCGCGATGGTCGTCGCCGCCGACCGCTACCTCGCCGAGGACGCCGCCGGGCTGATCCGGGTCGAGTACGAGCGGCTGCCCGCCGTCGTCGGCATCGAGAACGCCGAGGCCGCCCGCGACCTGGTGCACGACGACGTGCCGGGCAACGTCGGCGCGGTGCTGCTCCAGGAGAACGGCGACGCGGCGGCGGCGATCGACGCGGCCCCGCACGTGCTGGAGTTCCGGCTCGCGATCGAGCGCAGCGCGTCCACCCCGCTGGAGGGACGCGGCGTCTGCGCGCGCTGGGACGCCGACGACGGGTCGCTGCGCGTCTACACCTCCACCCAGGCGTCCACCAGCGTGCGCGCGGCGATCGCGGCGCGGCTGGACCTGCCGGCGGGCAAGGTCGAGGTCGTCGCGCCCGACGTCGGCGGCGGGTTCGGCGTGAAGATCGTCCACCCGTGGCCGGAGGAGGTGCTGGTCCCGTGGGCGGCGCGGCTGCTCGGCCGCGAGGTCAAGTGGGCCGAGGACCGGCGCGAGCACTTCGTCGCGGCGGCGCACGAGCGCGGTCAGCTGCACGACGTGCGGGTCGGGTTCGACGGCGCGGGCCGGGTGCTCGGGCTGGACGTGCGGATCCGGCACGACCACGGCGCCTACACCCCGTACGGCATCGTCATCCCGATCGTCACCTCCACCCAGCTCCTCGGCCCGTACAAGATCGGTGCGTACCGGGCCGAGGTCGTCAGCCTCTACACCAACACCCTCATCGTCACCCCGTACCGGGGCGCGGGCCGTCCGCAGGGCGTGTTCTGCATGGAGCGGACGATGGACCGCATCGCCGGGCACCTCGGCCTCGACCGCGGCGAGGTGCGCGCGGCCAACTTCATCCAGCCGGACGAATTCCCCTACGACCAGGGCCTGACGTTCCAGGACGGCCGCCCGCTGATCTACGACTCGGGCGACTACCCCGGGCTGCTCCGCAAGGTGCGCGACCTGATCGGCTGGGACGGCTTCGGCGCGCTCCGGGCCGAGGCGGCGGCGCGGGGCCGCCGGATCGGCGTCGGGCTCGGCTGCTACGTCGAGGGCACCGGCGTCGGCCCGTACGAGGGCGGGCACGTCGAGATCGACTCGGCCGGGCGGGTGCACGTGTCGACCGGGCTGACCTCGCAGGGGCAGGGCCACCAGACCGTGTTCGCGCAGATCGCCGCCACCGAGCTCGGCGTGCCGATCGCCGACGTGCACGTCACGACCGGCGACACCCGCCGGTTCGGGTACGCGGTCGGCACCTTCGCGTCCCGCGCCGCGGTGATGAGCGGCAACGCGATCGCGCTCGCCTGCCGCAAGGTGCGCGCCAAGGCGCTGCGGATCGCCGCCGAGGCGCTGGAGGCCGACCCGTCCGATCTGGAGATCACCGAGGGGGAGGTGCACGTGCGCGGCGACCGGTCGGCGTCGGTGCCGCTGCGGACGGTCGCGGTGCTGTCCAACCCGCTGCGGTACGCCTTCGACGAGCAGACCGCCGCCGCGACCCAGTTCGCCGTGGGCGGGTCGCCGTCCGAGCCGCCGGTCGCGGCGGGCGACGAGCCGGGGCTGGAGGGCCGCGACTACTACTCGCCGGTCCGGTCCACGTTCGCGGCGGGCGCGCACGCGGCGATCGTGGAGGTCGACCCGGACACCGCCGAGGTGCGGGTGCTGCGGTACGCGGTGGTGCACGACTGCGGGCGGCTCATCAACCCGATGGTGGTGGAGGGCCAGATCCACGGGGGAGTGGCGCAGGGCATCGGCGGCGCCCTCTACGAGCGGATGGTGTACGACGCGTCGGGGCAGCTCCTGAACGCCTCGTTCATGGACTTCCTGATGCCGTACGCGACCGAGGTGCCGCACATCGAGACCGACCACCTGGAGACCCCGTCGCCGCTCAACCCGCTCGGCGTCAAGGGCGCGGGCGAGGCCGGCGTGATCCCGGTGTCGGCGGTGATCGCCTCCGCGGTCGAGGACGCCGAGGGCCTCCGGGTGGACGCCATGCCGCTCTCCCCGGACGAGCTGTTCGACCTGCGCCGCCGCGCCGAGCACGACCCCGCGCTGCGCACCCGCGCGGTCAACGGCCCATGAGGGCGATCTGCCAGTCCCCGTCGACCCTGACCAGCTCCCAGTCGCTGGTGCGCGGCCGTCCGCCCGCGCCGGGCACGGTGACCGAGACGGTCGCCTCGCCCGCCTTCTCGTCGACCTTGCCGACCTTGACGCCCGCCTTGCCGAGCGTCGCCAGGAACGCCCGGTCCGACCAGTTCTGCTCGCACCCGCCGTCCCGGTACACCTTGGCCATGTGACCGCAGACCTCCTTGACGTCCCCGTCCCGGGCGGCCTTGACGAAGGCGTCCATCGCGGCGGACACGTCGTCCTTCGCGCTGCCGGACGGCGAGCACGACGCCGTCACCAGGGCGAGGAGCACGGCCGGGACCGCGCCCTTCGGCACGGGCCTCACTCGGGCGTGCCGGCCGGGCCGGGCGCGTCGGGGGCGTTGCCGCCGAAGGAGCGCGGCAGGTAGTTCTGCACCGCGGCGGGACGGAAGCCCTGCTGCTTGATCCAGCCGAGCATCGTCTTGAACTGCCCCGCGAGGCCCGTGCGGTAGTGCATGAGGATGATGTCGCCGGGCTTGAAGCCCTTGCCGCCGTCGCCGCGCGCGAACCCGTTGAAGCCGACCCCGGGCCCCGAGGTGCCGTTGTAGTACTCGGCCGACCATAGCAGGAACGACTTGATGCCGCACTCCTTGCCGGCCCTGCGGGTGGCCTCGTTGAAGCTGCCGAACGGCGGCCGGAAGATCTCGGGCCGCCGCCCGTACTGCGCGCCGATCTTGTCGGACGACTCGCAGATCTCCTTCTTCTGGGCCTCGGGGCCGAGCGACTTCATGTCGGGGTGGCTGATGGTGTGGTTCTCCATCGGCGACCCGGCGTTGCGCATCGCCAGGAAGTACTGGCCCTCGCCCCGGATGTAGCGGGAGGTGAGGAAGGTCAGGATCGGCACCTTCTCCCTGCGCACCAGGTTCACGAACTCGGCGTCGTAGGTGTAGCCGTCGTCGATGGTGAGGAAGACGACCCGGTCCTGCGTCTTGATCTGCGAGACGACCGGCGGCAGCCCGTCCTTGGCCGGCTCCGGCGGCGTCCACGAGCCGGGCGCGGGCGCGGGCCACTGCCGGTCGGCGAGCACCGCGCCGAACCGGGCCTCCGCCGACGGGCCCGAGTCGCCCGTCTGCGCGGCCAGCGCGGGCCACCCGCCCGCGGCGACGCCGAGCACCACGGCGCCCACGGTGGCGATCACGGGCATCTTCGCTCGCATCAGCGATGTTCTCCTGTTCGTGTCCGGCTCGCCGGGGATGGCAGGGGTCCTCTCCGGTCGACGCGCCGGGCCCGGCGGGGGTTCGGGCGAACGGCGCGGAATCTTCCCGACATATCTGATCATGCCGGGGCGCTCGGACGGTGAACTGCCCAATCCTCGGCGTGTACTCGGCACTTCTTGCCGTTCGGCCGGGGCGCGCCATTCCCTAGGGTCGGACCATGCAGGTCACCGGCAGTGCCACCGTCGCCGCCCCGGTCCAGCGCGTCTGGGAGGCGCTTCAGGACCCCGCGGTGCTGGCCAGAACGATCCCCGGATGCCACGCGCTGGAGCCCACCGGCCCGGACACCTACCGGATGACGGTGTCGGCGGGCGTCGCGTCCGTCCAGGGCACCTATGTCGGCCAGGTCGAGCTGGCCGACCCCGATCCGCCCCGCTCGTTCGTGCTGCGCGCCCGCGGCCAGGGCGCGCCCGGCACCGTCGACGCCACCGTGCGGGTGCGGTTGTCGGACGGCGCCGGAGCCGGCTCGACCCGGGTCGACTACGACGCCGACGCCGCGGTCGGCGGCATGATCGGCGGTGTCGGCCAGCGGATGCTCGGCGGCGTCGCCAAGCGGACCGCCGGGCAGTTCTTCGCCGCCGTCGCCGCGGACCTGGCCCGTCCGGAGGCCGAACGTGCGGCGCCCGCAGCCGAGCCCGCCGCGGCAGAGTCCGCCGCCGTCCCCGCCGCCGTTTCGCCCGCGCTCGCCTCGCCCACCGCCGCGCCGGTCGCCGCCGCGCCGGTGACGGCCGCGTCCGGCGGCCCGCCTCCAGGGCGGGCGCCCGCCGCCGGCACCGCGCCCTGGCCGATGGTCGCCGCGTTCGCGACGGGCGGTGGGATCGCGCTGGCCGGTGTCGCCATCGGCTACGCGCTCGGCCGCGGCGGGCGGCGCGCGGGACGTCCGGCATGAGGCCCTTCACCGCGGCGGCGGTGCAGTTCGCGCCCGAGCCGGGACCGCTCACCGCCGCGACCGTGCGGGCCAACCTCGACAAGGCCGTGGCCTGGACGGCGCGCTGCGTCACGGGCTCCGGCGCCGAGCTGGTGGTGCTGCCCGAGTCGTGCACCACGGGCTTCAACCCGGGGATCCCGGCCGCCGACCTGTGGGGGCTGGTCTCGGCGGTGCCCGGGCCCGTCACCGAGCCGCTCCAGGAGGCGGCGCGCGATCTCGGCGTGCACCTGTGCGCCGGCACCTACGAGCGGGGCGCCGCGCCCGGGACCGTGCACAACGCGGCGGTCCTGATCGGGCCGGGCGGGGACGTCCTCGGGGTCTACCGCAAGACGCACCCGTTCCGGGTCGAGGACGTCCGGCACGGCGGCTGGGCCACGTCCGGCACCGGCGTCCGCGTCGTGGACACCGAGCTCGGGCGGATCGGCATGGCGATCTGCTTCGACGGCGACTTCCCCGAGCTGTGGCGGATCCAGGCGGTGCGCGGCGCCGAGATCGTCTGCCGCCCGTCCGCGCTGCTGCGCTCGGCCGACATCTGGGAGCTGACCTGCCGCGCCCGCGCGTACGACAACCACGTGTACGTGGTGGCCGCCAACGCCGTCGGGGCCGATCCGGCCGGCACCCTCTACTTCGGCAACTCGATGGTCGTCACGCCGATCGCCGAGGTCGTCGCGCGCGCCGCCTCGCACGAGGGTTGGGCCGCCGCGCGCCTGGACCCGGACGCGGCGATGGCGTCGCTGACGCCGGGCTCGTCGGTGCCGCACGGTTTCGACCACCTGGCCGAACGCAACCTGGAGCTGTACCGCGAGCACGCCGCCGACCTCCTCGGCGAGGCGTCCACAGCCTTCCCGCACGGTCAGCGCCCGCACGGCTAGCCCGGGCTCGGCCGCACGGCCGGCGCGGGGCTCGGGCAACTCGGGCTCAGGCGTCCAGGCGCTCGAAGAGGACGAGCGCGACCACCAGCACGATCGCCGTGTACAGCGCGAACAGCCCGAGCCCCGTCCAGGGGCTGAGCGAGTTGCCCGGCGTGCCCGGCGACAGGATCGCGGCGCCCGCGTTGGACGGCAGGTACTTGTTGACCGTCTCGCCCCACCGCCCGGGGAGGAAGTTGCCGACGATGCCGAGGATGAACAGGATCACGAACACCGCGACCACCGAGCCCGCGGTGTGCCGCAGCAGCGTGCCGACCCCGAGCGCCATGACCGCGATCAGCGCCAGGTAGATCCCGCCGCCGATCACCGAGCGCAGCACGCCCTTGTCGCCGAGCGAGCCGTTCAGGTCCTGCGCCATCAGGACGGCCTGGCTGACGAAGAACGAGGCGAACGAGACCACCATCCCGGCGACGAGCACCACGCCGCCGAGCACCAGCGCCTTGGCGGCCAGGTAGTGGCCGCGGCGCGGCATCGCGGTCAGCGAGGTGCGGATCATCCCGGTGCCGTACTCGGTGGTGATCACCAGCACGCCGAGCACGCCGAAGACCACCTCGCCGAAGTAGAACGCGATCTGCATCGGGGTGGTCGGCTCGAGGGTGGCCCGGTCCGCCGGCGAGAGCTGGTCGTAGGAGGTGGTGAACGCCAGCGCCCACAGCGCCGAGAACCCGATCACGATGATCGCGCCGGCCAGCAGCGTCCAGAACGTGGACTTGACCGTGAGGATCTTCGTCCACTCGGACAGGAGCACGTTGCCGAAGGACGCCTTCCGCACCGGCGCGGCGGGTGCGGGCGCCGCGGCGGCGGTCATCCCCGGCCCCCGCCGCCGGGCGGCACGGCGTCCGGCGGGGTCCCCGGCGGCGTCTCGGGCTCGGGCAGCCCGGCGTGGTACTCGACGGTGTCCTCGGTGAGCTGCATGAACGCCTCCTCCAGGGACGGCTGGACGATGCCCAGCTCGTGCAGCCGGATCGCGTGGTCGGCGGCGATGTCCCCGACCTGCGCGGAACCGGCCCCGTACACCCGCAGGCTCAGGTCGGGGTCGCTCTCCACCCGCCAGCCCCGCGCCGCCAGCAGCGGCTCCAGCTCGCCGAGCTGCGGCGACCTGACCCGGACGTGGCTGGTGGCGTTGGCGTCGATGAAGTCCCGCATCCCGGTGTCGGCGAGGATCCGGCCCCGGCCGATGACCACGAGGTGGTCGGCGGTGACCGCCATCTCCGACATCAGGTGGCTCGACACGAACACGGTGCGGCCCTCGGACGCGAGCCGCCGCATCAGCGTGCGGATCCACAGGATGCCCTCGGGGTCCAGCCCGTTCACCGGCTCGTCGAACATCAGGATGCCGGGATCGCCGAGCAGCGCGCCGGCGATGCCGAGCCGCTGGCCCATGCCGAGCGAGAACCCCCGCGAGGGCTTCTTGGCGACGGTCTGGAGGCCGACCAGCGCGATGACCTCGTCCACCCGGCGGCGCGGGATGCCGTTGCTCTGCGCCAGGCACAGCAGGTGGTTGTAGGCGCTGCGGCCCCCGTGCACGGCCTTGGCGTCCAGCAGCGCGCCGACCTCGTGCAGCGGCGCGGCGAACTCGCGGTAGTGCCGGCCGTTCACGGTGACGTCGCCCGCGGTGGGCCGGTCCAGCCCGAGGATCATCCGCATCGTGGTGGACTTGCCCGCGCCGTTCGGCCCGAGGAACCCGGTGACGCGGCCGGGCACGACGGTGAAGTCGGCATGGTCGACCGCCGTCTTCGGCCCGTACTGCTTGGTCAGCCCGCGCGCCCGGATCATGCACGGCTGATACCGAACGGTCTCCACCCGGAAACGGCTAAGGCGGGCATCGGGGGAGAATTTCACCCCCCGATTGCCCGCCGTTGAGGCCGCCGGCCGAGCCGGTGAGCGTCAGCTCACCGAGACCAGGTCGACCACGAAGATCAGCGTCTCGCCGGGCTTGATCGCCGGGCTCGGGCTGCGGTCGCCGTAGGCCAGGTGCGGCGGGATGACCAGCTTGCGCCGGCCGCCGACCTTCATCCCCGGGATGCCCATGTCCCAGCCCTTGATCATGCGGCCCGCGCCGAGCTCGAAGTCGAGCGTGCTGCCCCGGTTCCAGGAGGCGTCGAACTCCTCGCCGCTGGAGAAGGCCACCCCGACGTAGTGCATCGCCACCGTGGAGCCCTTGGTGGCCTCCGGGCCGTCGCCCTCGGTGATGTCGGTGATGTCGAGGTAGCCGGGCGGCTGACCCTCGGGAAAGTCGATCTCGGGCCGTTCTAGCGCCATGTGCGGGCTCCAGCAGGTCGTCGGTGGGTCGGATGAACGCCGTTCAGCCTAACGGCAAAGCGGTCTGCCCAAAGAGGCCCCGCCCGATTGGCAGGTTGCGACGTTTCCGCCGGGCGCCGCGGCCGGTAGACCCTTGGCATGGCACGTCGGCTGCGGATCGGGATCGACACGGGCGGGACGTTCACCGACGTCGTCGCCCTGGACGAGGACACCGGGGAGATCATCACCACCAAGACCCCCTCGACGCCCGCGGACCCGGCGCGCGGATTTGCGTCGGCCACCGCCAAGGTGTTCGGCCTCGCGGGCGCCGGCCCGGCGGACGTCGCGGCGCTGTCGCACGGCACCACCGTGGCCACCAACCGGCTGCTGGAGGACCGGATCGAGGACCTCGGGTTCATCACCACCGAGGGCTTCGGCGCGATCCTGGAGATCGCCCGGCAGAGCGTCCCGGACGGGTACGGCAACAGCTACTTCTGGGTGAAGCCGCCGCGGATCGTCCCGGTGCACCGGGTCCGGACGGTCGGCGGGCGCCTCGACCACACCGGCGCCGAGCTGCGCCCGTTCGACGAGGCGGGCGCGGCCGAGGCGGCCCGCTGGTTCCGCGATCAGGGGATCCGCGCGATCGGCGTGTGCTTCCTGCACTCCTACGCGGCGCCCGCGCACGAGCTGGCGATGCGCGAGGTGCTGCGCCGCGAGCACCCCGAGGCGGTGGTGTCGCTGTCGTGCGAGGTGCTGCGCGAGTACCGCGAGTACGAACGCTCGGTGACCACCCTCGTGGACGCCGCCGTCAAACCCGCGATGAACGGCTACCTGGCCCGGATCGGGGCGGCGGCCCCGGCGCCCCTGCTGGTCATGAAGAGCAACGGCGGCGTCCTGTCGGCCGAGGAGGTCGCGCGCCAGCCGATCACCACTGTCCTGTCCGGCCCGGCCGCGGGCGCGCTCGGCGCGGCGTTCGTGGTGGCGCGCAGCGGGCACGGGTCGGTGGTCACCCTGGACGGCGGCGGGACCTCCACCGACGTCGCGGTCGTGCTGGACGGCGAGCCGACCCTCACCACCGAGGGGTCGATCGGCCGGCACCCGGTCAAGATCCCCATGATCGACATCGTCACGGTCGGCGCCGGCGGCGGCTCGGTCGCGTGGATCTCGCCGGAGGGCGCGCTGAAGGTCGGCCCGCGCAGCGCCGGCGCCGACCCGGGCCCGCTCTGCTACGGGCGCGGCGGGACGGAGGCGACCGTCACCGACGCGCACGTCGTGCTCGGCCGGATCCCGCCGCACCTGCTCGGCGGCGAGGTGCCGCTGGACGTGCCGGCGGCCCGCGCGGGCATCGGCGACCTCGCCGCCCGGCTCGGCCTCACCCCCGAGCGTGCCGCCGCCGGGATCCTGGAGATCTCCGCCTGGAACCAGGCCAACGCGATCCGGCAGATCACCGTCAAACGCGGCCTGGACGTGCGCGACTACCCCCTGGTCGCGTTCGGCGGGTCCGGGCCGCTGCTGGCCTGCCGCCTGCTGGACGTGCTCGGCCTGCCCGCCGCCGTCGTCCCGGAGAACCCCGGCAACGTGTCGGCGTTCGGGCTGCTCACCGTCGACGTCAAGAACGACCACGTGCGCACCCGCGTCGTCCGCGACGCCGAGCTCGACCCGTCCGACCTGGGCGGGGTCTACGCGGACCTGGAACGCGAGGCCGGCGACGCCCTGGCCCGCGAGGGCTTCCCGGACGGGCACCGCCGCTTCGCCCGCTCGGCCGACCTGCGCTACTACGGCCAGGCGTTCGAGGTGCGGGTCCCGGCGCCGGACGGGCCGGTCGGCGAGGCGTTCCGCGCGGAGGTCGTCCGGCGCTTCCACGACGCCCACACCGCCCTGTACGGCTACGGCCACCGCGACGCCGCCGGCCGGCACCCCGTCGAATGGGTCAACCTGCGGGTCTCCGGGATCGGCCCCATCACCCGCCCCCGCCTGCGCGAACGCCCGGCCGGGTCCGGGGCGGCGGCGCCGGCCGGCCTCCGCGAGGTCTACTTCGACGCGTGGACGGAGGCGGCGGTGTACCGGCGCGAGAAGCTCCCGCCCGGCGCGGAGGTCGAGGGCCCCGCCGTCATCGAGGAGTTCGGCTCGACCCTCCCGCTGCACCCCGGCTTCCGCGCCCGCGTGGACGGCCTCGGCAACCTGGTGGTGGTCCGGCGATGACGGCCCCCGACCCCGTCCTGCTGGAGATCGTCGAGGGCACCCTCGGGTCGGTCGAGCGCGAGGTGGAGACCGCCATCGCCCGCACCGCGCGGTCCCCGATGATCCGGGACGCGCACGACTTCCGCGCCGGGATCCACGACCGCCGCCTGCGCAAGCTCACCGGCCGCTCCTACTCCGCGCTGGTGCAGCCGATCGCCCGCGACTTCCCGCTCGGCACGATGCGGCCCGGCGACGTGTACTTCCACAACGACGTGTACCTGTCCGAGGGCGGCATCGGGCACCTCCCGGACCTGTGCGTCACCGTCCCGGTCTTTGACGGCGGCGAGGTGGTCGCGTTCGTCCAGGCGTTCGGCCACCACGACGACATCGGCGGCGCGGTGCCCGGCTCGATGCCCGGCCATGCGCGCAGCGCCTTCGAGGAGGGCCTGATGGTCCCCCCGATCAAGCTGTATGACCGGGGCGTGCCGAACGAGGCGGCGCTGCGCATCATGACCCGCAACTCGCGGATGCCCGACTCGCTCGCCGGCGACCTGGACGCCGAGTGCTCGGCCTGCCTGATGGGCGCGCGGCGGCTCGGCGAGCTGTTCGCCCGGTACGGCCGCGCGGACGTCGAGGCGTGCTTCGACGCGATCATCGACCGGACCACCGCGACGTTCCGCCGCGAGCTGCTCGCCAAGATCCCCGACGGCGTGTTCGCCTGGGAGGACTACGCCGAGCACGACGGCGTCGACCCGCCCCGGCTGCACGCCCAGCGGATCACCCTCACCGTCGACAAGGCCGCGGACGTGCCGCTGGTCATCGACTTCACCGGGACGTCCCCGCAGGCCAAGGGCCCGATCAACCACGCCGGCGACTACGCCGACGGGGTCTTCCTCAAGAAGTGGCTGGCGCCCGTCCTGCGCAACCTCGCCGACACCCCCGAGCGCGCCGCCGAGCTGGACGTCAACGAGGGCGTGGTGCCGCTCATCGAGATGCGGTTCCCCGGCAAGGGCACCCTGCTCACGCCCGTGTTCCCGGCGCCGACCAATGCCCGCACGTTCGTCATCCTGCGGCTGCTCGGCGTGCTGGCGGGCGTCCTGGCCAAGGCCACCGGCGGCCGGATGCCCGCCGACCAGGAGACGATCCGCTACACCGGCGTGTACGGGGAGGACGACCGCGGCCCGTACCTGATGCGCGAGGTGCTCGGCGGCGGCTCCGGGGGCCGCTACTACGCCGACGGCGAGGACACCATCCACGTCGTCCCCGACTCCCGCAACATCCCGGCCGAGTTCGCCGAGGCGCGCTGGCCGTTCGTCGTGGAGGGCCTCGGCCTCGCCGTCGACTCGGGCGGGCCGGGGGAGCACCGCGGCGGCCTCGGCTACGACAAGCGGCTGCGGATGCTCCGCGACGCCAGCTACATGTCGATCGCCGACCGCGCGATCCTGGCGTGCTGGGGCGTCAACGGGGGCCGGGCCGGGCGCCCCTTCCGCGTCGACATCGACGGCGAGGAGATGGAGGGCCTGGTCGACGACCACCCCGTCCGCGCCGGGCAGGTGATCCGGATCCGCACCACCGGGGGCGGCGGCTGGGGCGACCCGCTGGACCGCGACCCGGCCCGCGTCGCCGCCGACGTCCGCGACGGCAAGGTCTCGGTCCGGGGCGCCCGCGACGACTACGGTGTGGTCGTCGGCGACCCCGCCGCGACGGCGGACCTCCGCGCCCGCCTGCGCGCCGAACGCGGCCCGGCCCCGTTCTTCGACCGCGGCCCCGGCTACCCCACCCTGTCCGGCGGCCGGACCTCGGCCGACCTCGACTGAACGGAGACGCCATGCGAGCGAGCGGCACCGGCCCCGGCGACATCGCCCCCGACGGCTCGGCGGTGGAGTTCTACGCCGCGCTGCCCCCAGACACCGCCAGCGCCGCGCTCGTCCACGCCGCGATCCCGGACGGCGCGTCCATCCTGGAGCTGGGCGCCGGCACCGGCCGCGTCACCCACCCCCTCCTGGACCTCGGCCACCCGGTCGTCGCGGTCGACGACTCCGCGGCCATGCTCGCCCGCATCGAGGGCGCCCGGACGGTCCGCTCCCGCATCGAGGACCTCGCGCTGCCCGAGACCTTCGACGCGGTCCTGCTGATGTCGTTCCTGATCGGCTACGGCGACCGCCGCGTCCTCCTGGACGCCTGCCGCAGGCACCTCGCCCCGTCCGGCCACGTCATCGTCCAGCGCGAGAGCCCCGAGATGTTCGCGACCGCCGCGCCGTCCACCTGGGAGCGCGACGGCGTCCGCTACCGGATGCACGACGTCAGCCGCCCCGAGCCCGGCATCCTGTCGGCCGCCATCGAGTACCGCATGGGCGACCGCACCTGGACGCACCGTTTCACCTCACGGCACCTGGGCGACGAGGAGCTGCCCGCCGTACTGGCCGCGTCCGGCCTGCGCCTGGACCGCTACCTGGACGAGGCCCGCGGCTGGATCCTCGCCTCCCCGCTCTGACCGTCCATCCGTCAGGCCGGCTTGAGCACGTCCCGGCACCACTGGCGGAATCCGGTCGGGCCCGGGGGACCCGCGGGGCGCGCTGCTCACCGAATGGCTCGACCGCATCGCCAGAGGTCGACGCCCCGTCCGCGTACCTGGACGGGGCCCGCGGCCGGACCCTCGCCGCCTTGATCAAGCATGCTCTGCCATGTCGCTCCGGTACTCGTCCAGCAGCCGGAAGAACTCGTCGACCGGCGTGGAACCGTCCGGCGTCCGGCGCTCGATCTCCGCGGCCCAGCCGATGGCGCCGGACATGCCGTGCCGCTCTAGGAGCCATCGGGCGAAGCCCTCACCGGGCCAGAAGGGGAAGGGCTCGTCGATGGCGTGCACACCGAGCGCGACGCGGTAGCCGATGAGGATGGACTCCAGTTGCCGGAGTGAGCCGCCGGTCAGCCACATGTTCGGTCGCAGGCGGACCTGATCCAGGAAGTCGTGCACGTCCACGTACTCCTGCCAGCGCTCGACGGCGCTCGGCGGGCCCTGGGGGTCGCTGATCATCGGCGGTTATGCCCCATCGTCGGCTGTCGGTCCGGGCTGGTCCTGCTGGAGGAGCGAGCGTAGTTCGGCGGTGTCGATGATGTTGGCCAGCCGCGGGAAGACGCCGGTCATCAGGGTCTGGTGGACGTGCGGGTCCGAGTCGGCCACGCCATCGGACAGGATGTAGAGCCGGTAGTCGCGGTCGGCGGCGTCGGTGACGGTGGACAGGACGACGCCGCTGGTGCTGATGCCGGCGAGGACCAGCGTGGTGATCCCGCGCTCCCGCAGTTGCCGGTCGAGGTCCGTCGTGGACAGCGCGCCGAAACGGGTCTTGCGGACGGTGATGTCGCCGGGCTCGGGAGCGAGTTGGCCGTGAAAGTCCGTGGCAGGGTCCGCGTGGTGCATGAGGCGCTGCCGGCCGATGAAGGAGAACGTGGTGTTGGCGGGCGGGATCGCCGCCCAGTCGGCTTCGGTGAACCCGACCCGGACGTGGGCGATGGTGCCGCCGTACTTCCGCATGTCGGCCACGGCACCGGCCACCCGCGACAGTAGCTCTTGCGGCTCGGGCTGCCCGGGGAGCGAGGCCAGGATTCCCGGCTGGTAGTCCATGACGAGCAGTGCCGTCGTCCGTGGATGCAGCGGCGGGGGCGTGGCGGTCATGTCTCTCCTTGGGGAACGAGCGTGTTCTGGCGCACGAGACGACTCGCCGGGCGGGGCCACCGGGCGCTGCGCTGCGGCGGGGGGTGTCGTGATCGCCTTGGCGACGCTCATGGAACCGGAACCGGTCAGGCGGTGTCCAACAACCGACACGCCGACGGCGGACAACCACGAGTTGTGGAGGCGCTCAGCCGTCCAGCTCGCCGCGCTTGACGCGGGCCACAAGGTGGGCGAAGTGATCGGGGGCGAGAGCGAGGTGCCCGGCGCCCGGCGCCTTGCTGTCCCGGACACCGATCATCTGGGGGAGGGCGGCGACCTCGACGCAGTCGGTGTTCTGATTCACGCCGCTGCGGCTCGACTTCCGCCATCGGGGGGTTGTGCTCACTTCATAGCCTCCATCACCCGCTCGATCAAACTCCGTGAAGAGCGTTCGGACAGTGCCTGCGCGCCGATGCGGTCGTACCATCTCGCGAACGTCTGTATCTCCGAAGCTCCCTGCACCAGTCTTCCACCGCCGTTGGCTTCCGTGTACACCACGTCCTTGCCGTTGACCGTGAGGAGTTTGAAGGCGCCGGCGAGTCCCTGGTGAGCGCCCTCTTCATCGGGGACGACACGGATCGTTACGTTCGGGAGTCCTCCCATTTCCAGGAGATGGCCGAGTTGGACGCGCATCATCACCGGGCCGCCGACCGGAAGTGTCAGGACGCTCTGGGCAAGGAGAACCCACAGTTCAGGAGGCGTGGGTTTCGTGAGGATCTTCTGCCGATTCATTCGCTTGGCGACCTGATCCCCGATATCGGGCGTGCGTCCCGCCGTGAGCAGTGCGTGCGCGTAGTCCGGTGTCTGGAGGAGACCGGGGATCACGGCAAGCTCGAAGATTCTGATCAAGGATGCCCTGGCTTCGAGGCCGACATGCTCGGTGTACCAGTCGGGATCATGAGCGGATCGGCTGTACCGGACCAGGCGAGCGAAGTGATGGTTGAGGCCGAAGAAGGCGTCGGCCCGTCCGGCCTGGTGATCATTCAGGTTGAATCCGTCACGGGCATGCTCGATGTTCGACACAGTGTGCCGGGTGCAACCAATGATCCGTCCCATCTGTGACAGGGATAGATCGGCCTTTTCGCGGTAGAAGCGCAGGTCAGCGGCTATCCAGTGGCGGAACGAAGTGTCGGGGTCCAGCGATTCTATGAGGCTCATTTTGCCCCTTGGGTGTATCTGATGTGTCAACGATACGCGACAGGCTAACTGCGGAGCGTGACTCTTGTCTGGGAAACGGCAGACAGGAGGGTCGGGATGGGCATTGACGCATTGACATCCGGCGAATTGGACATGACCTGCACGGCCGCGCTCACGGTGGCGGGGCAGGTGCGATGCCTGGTCGAGTTCCGGCTGGTCGAATGGGGTCTGGCGCGGCTTGTGGACGACGTCCGACTGATCGCCGGGGAGCTGGTCGCGAATGCGGTGCGGGCCGCGCCCGGACGGGAGGTCCGGGTCAGGTTCGCGCGGGAACAGGGGGCCGTGCTGCTGGGCGTCTGGGATTCCGCCGGGGAGATGCCGCGGACGCGGCCGGTGGTGGAGCTGACCCTGGAGGCGCTGGACCTCGATCCCGGCAACTTCGACAACAACGGCGGCTGGGGGTTGCCGGTGGTCGAGGCCCTCGCGTCCGAGTGCGGTGTGCTGCGCACCGAGCCGTATGGCAAGTGGGTCTGGGCGCGCCTGCGTGCCTAGGAGCTGTCCTCAAGTGCCTCAGCCGTCGCGCGAGCGCGTTACCTGGCCGGTGGGGCGAAGCCGGAGGCGAGCCCCACCGGCCAGATCGCGAAGCGATGTCGCGCTCGCCCAAGCACGGTCGGCGTCCGAGCCCTAGGCGAGGACGCCGGGCCGGGCTTGAGAAACACGGCCGCCGAAGAAGACCTGGACCTCGGTGATCTGGCCGTTCCGGACGGTGATCACTTCGGTGTTGCGGTACCGCTCGCCGGTCTTCAGCTCGTACTCGTAGAGGACGAACACGTCGTCGCCCCCGGTGGGGACGACCTCCAGCAGCTTCTGGGACGTCAGGCGCCCGGTGGTGGGGAAGCAGCGTTCGTAAAACGCTGCCCGGTCGATGCGGTCGTCCTGCGGGCTGGTGAAGCGGAAGTCGGGGGCGGTCAGCCGTTCCGAGGCGGCGCGGTCCTGGGCGAGGTAGCTCTCGAAGTGCGCGCGGACGACGTCGGTGTTCGACATGCTCGGCTCCTTGTGGTGGGTTCGGGGTGGTGACTCGCGGCGTCCGCCGAACTCATCGGCAGGTGAAGGCCGGGCCGGTGAGGCGGGTGCCGTCGACGGCGAGGTCGATGCGGGTCCGGGTGCGGTCGGCGCGGAAGTGGTCTTCCTCGCGGACGGTCCAGCCGTCCCACGCGGCGCCGTACTCGGGGCCGTCGCGGTCCAGGGCGCGGGCGCGGCGCAGGGCGCGCGGGGCGTCGATCCAGATCCGGTACGCGGCGGGCGAACCGGACCAGGCGGCGCCGACGCCCTCGACGATGAGGACGGGCTCGGGCGGGACCTTCTCGGGGACGCCGTAGCGGTCGCGGTGCCAGTCGTAGCGGCTCAGCAGGCCGGGCTCGCCGGCGGCGAGGGGCGTCAGGACGGTCTCGGCGAGCGGGCGCCACCAGGTGAGCGGGTCGGCGTCCCACGGCACCCGGAAGTCGTCCGAGCGGACGAGGGGCGCGCCGCCGAGCGCCCCGGCGAGACGTCCGGCGAAGGTCGACTTGCCCGCGCCGCTCGGGCCGTCGATCGCCACCACGCGCGCGGGCCCGCAGGAGGGCGGGAGGGCGAGGAGGCGTTCGGCGAGCTCGGCATAGGTCATGGTCGGCACGGACGGCATACTTCCAGGAGTCGACGAGTTGGAGGCGGAACCGATGGCTGACCTGTTCGGCGGTGCGGGCGGCGATGCGGCGGTGCGGGTCGCCGGGCGGTCCCTGACGCGGGAGGCGCTGTTCGTCCGGGCGGCGTCGGTCGCGGCGGAGGTGAAGGGCGCGGACGCCGTCGCGGTGCACGCGACCGCGTCGCTGGAGACCGTCGCGGCGGTGGTCGGCGGACTGCTGGCCGGGGTCCCGGTGGTGCCGATCCCGCCCGACTCGGGACCGGACGAGCGCGCGCACATCCTCGGTGACTCCGGGGCCCGGCTGATCCTGGGCGCCAGGGGCGACGAGCGGGAGGGCGAGCCCGCGTTCGTCCCGGTGGACGAACTGCCGCGCGGGGGGACCCCGCCCTCGGGCGAGCCCGGTCCGGCCGGGCTGATCCTCTACACCAGCGGGACGACCGGGCCGCCGAAGGGCGTGCTGATCTCGCGGGCGGCGATCGCGGCGGGGCTGGACGCGCTGGCCGAGGCGTGGGCGTGGACGCCGGGCGACGTCGTGGTGCACGGGCTGCCGCTGTTCCACGTCCACGGGCTGATCCTCGGGGTGCTCGGGCCGCTGCGGGTGGGCTCGCCGCTGGTGCACACCGGACGGCCCGGGCCGGAGGCGTACGCCGCCGCGCGCGACGAGGGCGGGTCGCTGTTCTTCGGCGTCCCGACCGTGTGGTCCCGGATGTGCGACGACCCCGGCTCGGCGCGGGCGATGCGGGGTGCGCGGCTGCTGGTCTCGGGCAGCGCGCCGCTGCCGGTGCCGGTGTTCGACCGCCTGGAGGGCCTCACCGGGCACCGTCCCGTCGAGCGGTACGGGATGACCGAGACCCTCATCACCCTCAGCGCCCGCGCGGACGGCGACCGCCGCCCCGGGCACGTCGGGACGCCGCTGGCGGGGGTGGAGACCCGGCTCGCCGCCGAGGACGGGAGCCCGGTCCCGGCCGACGGGGAGACGCCCGGCGAGCTGCACGTCCGGGCGCCGATGCTGTTCGAGGGCTACCTGGGCCGCCCCGAGGCCACCGCGAAGTCCTTCACCGCGGACGGCTGGTTCCGCACCGGCGACATCGCGGTGATCGGGCCGGACGGCTGGCACCGCATCGTCGGCCGCGCGTCCACCGACCTGATCAAGAGCGGCGGGTACCGGATCGGGGCCGGGGAGGTCGAGAACGCGCTGCTCGCGCATCCGGGCGTCCGGGAGGCGGCGGTGATCGGCACCCCGCACGCCGATCTCGGCGAGCAGGTGACCGCGTACGTGGTGGCGGGCGGGGCGACCGAGGGGGAGCTGATCGACTTCGTCGCCGGGCGGCTGTCGGCGCACAAGCGGCCCCGGGTCGTCCACCTGGTGGACGGGCTGCCGCGCAACGCGATGGGCAAGGTCGTCAAGACCCGCCTGGCGGGCCTGGCCTGACCCGCGCCGGAACGCGCCGCGCCGCCCTCCGGCCTGGGCCGTGAGGGCGGCGCGGTATCGCGGCAGGACGGTTAGGCCGCCTCGGCGGACTCGGCGGTCATGTCCACGTCGCGGGTCTCCGGGCCGAGCAGGGCGCCGGTCACGGCGAGCAGGCCGCCGAGGACCAGCAGCGCGACGGCGGTGTACCGGTGCGGCATCACCTGGCCGAGCCCGGTCTGGAAGAAGGCGTAGAACGCGGGCACGACCATGCCGAGGCTGTAGCCGAGGCCGTAGCCGGACGCGCGCACGCCGGTGCGGAACCGCTCGTTCAGGTAGGTGGTCAGGCAGCCCCACGGCACGCTGATCAGCAGGGTGATCGCGACCGCGAGGACCAGCACGCCGCCGAACGAGGTGACCCTGCCGCCCGCGATCATCGTGTACGGGACCGGCACGATGATCGCGCAGAGC
This sequence comes from Actinomadura xylanilytica, assembly GCF_030283145.1. Lineage (GTDB taxonomy): Bacteria > Actinomycetota > Actinomycetes > Streptosporangiales > Streptosporangiaceae > Spirillospora > Spirillospora xylanilytica. Next base: position 575,690 of record NZ_JASNWE010000001.1, on the reverse strand, counting down.
AGCCCGCCCGCGATCAGCAGCGGGCGCCGGCCGAGCCGCTGCGACAGCAGCCCGCCGCCGAGGTAGACCAGCACCACCAGCGCGTTGGCGATGATCAGGGTGAACGTGACCTGGGTCGGGCTCAGCCCCGCCTGGGTCTTCATCAGGCCGGGCAGCACCGCGGTCAGCATGTAGGAGGTGAACCACATCCCGGTGGTCAGCACGAAGACCTGGAGGAAGTCGCGGCCGGTGCGCCCGCGCAGCAGCTCGCGGACCGGGGTCTTGGCCGGGGTGTCCGGCTCGTCCGGCGCGGTCTCGAAGACCGGCGACTCCTCGACGTTGCGGGCGTACCACCAGGCGAAGCCGACCGAGATCGCGGCGCCGATGACGAACGGGATCCGCCAGCCCCACTGCACGTACGGGCTGTCGATGCCGCCCGCCGGGATGATCTGGAGCAGCCCGAAGGTGAGCAGCGCGATCGAGCAGTAGGCGACGGGGAAGCCGGTGGCGATCACGCCGCCGTACAGGCCGCGCCGGTGCTTCGGGCTCGCCTCCAGGGCGAGCGGCGTCGCCGAGGAGTACTCGCCGCCGAGGAAGACGCCGTCGATGAAGCGGAGCGCGATGAGCAGCACGACCGCGGTCATGCCGATCTGCTGGTAGCCGGGCAGCAGCCCGATCGCCAGGGTGGTGACGCCGAACCCGGTCACCGAGATCACGGTGATCCGGCGGCGGCCGATCCGGTCGGCCAGGTTGCCGAACAGCAGTGCGCCGAGCGGCCGGCCGACCAGCGTCGCGGCGAACACGGCCGCGGAGATCGCCGACTGGGTGCTCTCCGACACGCCGGTCGCGGCGAAGTAGGCGCTGGCCGGAGCCAGCGCGATCACCGGCAGGTAGATGTCGAAGAGGTCGGCGAAGAAGCCCAGCCACGCGCCGAACACGGCCTTGCGCGTGCGCCGGGCGGAGGGCGCCCCGGCGGATCCCTCCCCGGCGGGTGCCGGAGGTCCAGCGAGGCTCTGGCTCATCACGCCTCTCTTTCCAGGTTATGAACCTGCATGAAACTCTTATCTCGGACGGCGCCGAGCGTAGAGTGCCGTTTTTGGCGTGGTCAAGGGGTCATTGTGAACTTTTGGGGACCAGTGGCGGGTTTTTCCGAGTGCCTGCTAGGTTTCGCTCATGCTTGAAACTGATGAGCTGGCCGCGATCGACCGGCACCTGTACGAACCGACCCCCGCGCTCGTCGGTGACCTCGACGAGCTGGACGGCGACCTGCTGCTGCTCGGCGCGGGCGGCAAGCTCGGCCTCAGCCTGTCCCGGATGGCCCGGCTCGCCGCCGACCGGGGCCGCGCCCGGCGGGTCATCGCGGTCTCCCGCTTTGGCGACCCCGCGGTGCGCGCCGAGTTCGAGGCCGCCGGCGTCGAGGTGCTCCCCGCCGACCTGAGCGACGAGGCCGCGCTCCGCGACCTCCCGGACGCGGCCAACATCGTCTACCTGGTCGGCCGCAAGTTCGGCACCAGCGGCGACCCGTGGACGACCTGGGCGCTCAACACCTACCTGCCCGGCCGCGTCGCCGAGCGGTTCCCCTCCTCGCGGATCGTCGCGTTCTCCACCGGCAACGTGTACCCGCTCGCCCCCCTCGCGTCCGGCGGGGCGCTGGAGGGGGACGCGCCGGACCCCGCGGGCGAGTACGCCCAGTCGTGCCTCGGCCGCGAGCGGCTCCTCCAGCACTTCTCCGCCGTGAACGGCACGCCGATGTCGATCCTGCGCCTCAACTACGCCATCGACCTGCGCTACGGCGTCCTGCACGACGTCGCGACCCGGGTGTTCGCCGGCGAGCCGGTCGACGTCACGATGGGCTGCGCCAACGTGATCTGGCAGGGCGACGTCAACGCGATCACGCTGCGGTCGCTGCTGCACTGCGACTCGCCGCCGGACGTCCTCAACCTGACCGGCCCCGAGACCGTCTCGATCCGCTGGCTGGCGGAGGAGTTCGGCCGCCGGTTCGACCGCGGGCCCGAGATCACCGGCACCGAGGCGGCGACCGCGCTGCTCAGCAACGCCGCCAAGTGCACGGGCCGGTTCGGCTACCCGACCGTCCCGCTGGAGCGGATGATCGACTGGACCGCCGCCTGGATCGCCGCCGGCGGGCCCAGCCACGGCAAGCCCACCCAGTTCCAGCAGCGCGCCGGCGCGTTCTGAGCGCCCCCCGACCAGAGAGGAACCACCCATGGACGTGACGGGACTGCTGCACGGCGGCCTGGCGATCCCCGCCCACCCGCTGGCGCTGGACGAGCGGCTCGGACTGGACGAGGCGCGCCAGCGGGCGCTGACTCGCTACTACCTCGGCGCCGGCGCGGGCGGGCTGGCCGTCGGGGTGCACACCACCCAGTTCGCCATCCACGACCCGGCCGTCGGCCTCTACGAGCCGGTGCTGGCGCTGGCCGCCGAGGAACTGGACCGCGCGGACCGCGACATCGTCCGGATCGCCGGCATCCTCGGCCCGACGGACCGCGCCGTGCGGGAGGCGGAGATCGCCGCCGGCCTCGGCTACCACCTCGGGCTGGTGTCGATGGCGGCGTGGGGCGACGCGGCCGAGGACGAGATCCTCGCGGGCGTCGCCGCGGTCGGCGAGATCCTGCCGGTGTTCGGCTTCTACCTCCAGCCCGCCGTCGGCGGCCGGATCTTCTCCCGCGGCTTCTGGCGGCGGTTCTTCGAGATCGGGACCGTCCGGGCCGTGAAGGTCGCGCCGTTCGACCGGTACAAGACCCAGGACGTCGTGCACGCCCTGGTCGCGGCCGGACGCGACGGCGACGTGGCCCTCTACACCGGCAACGACGACAACATCGTCGCCGACCTCGTCACCCCGTTCCGCGTCCGCACGGCGGGCGGGGTCCGGACGGTGCGCTGCGCCGGCGGGCTGCTCGGGCAGTTCGCCGTCTGGACGGCCGCCGCCGTCGAGCTGGTCCGCCGCACCGGCGAGATCGCGCGCTCCGGGGCGCCCGTCCCGGCCGAGCTGCTCGGGGTGGGCGCCGACCTCACCGACGCCAACGCCGCGGTGTTCGACGCGGCGAACGGCTTCCACGGCTGCGTCCCCGGCATCCACGAGGTGCTGATCCGCGAGGGCGTGATGGCCCACCGCCGCTGCCTGGACCCGGACGAGGACGTGTCGCCCGGCCAGGAGGCGGAGATCGATAGGGTGTGGCGCGCGTACCCGCACCTGCGCGACCCGCGCGCCCTCGCCGAGCTGCTCGACGGCGCGGACGACGGGGACGGCGCCGCGCGGGTCCCCCACGTCCCCCAGGCCGAGGTCGGATGAGCTCACACGGTCCAGCGGTCCCGCCGCCCGCCCCGCGCGGCGGCGGGACCACCGCGCCCGGCACCGGGCCCGGAGTCGACGAGGAAGCGCTGTGGCAGCCGTCAGCGTCGGCCTGATCGGGCCCGGCGACCTGGTCGAACGGGTCGCCGCGGTCTGCGCCGAGACCGAGGGCGTCCGCGCCCTGCCGCTGCCCTACGGGCACGAGGACGAGACCGCCGGGCTGGTCCGGTCGGTGCACGACGACGCCGACGCGCTGCTGTTCACCGGGATCGTGCCCTGGACGATCGCGCGCGGCGAGGGGCTGCTCGACCGTCCGGCCGAGTACGTCTCCTACACGGGCGCGACCCTGCTGCGCGGGCTGGTGGAGCTGCTGCGCCTCGGCCACGACGTCTCCGGCGCCAGCATCGACACCCTCCCGCGCGACCAGGTCGAGGAGACGATGCGGGAGGCGCGGCTGCCGACCGGGCGGCTCCGGGTGCTGGAGCACCGGCCCGGCCTCGCCCACGACGACTTCGTCGGATTCCACCGGGACGCGCACGCGCACGGGTCGACGATCGCGATCACCTGCCTGCGGTCGGCGTACGAGGCGCTGGAACCGACGCTCCCGGTGCTGCGGCTCCAGCCGTCCCGGCACTCCACCCTCGAGGCGCTGCGCACGCTGGTGCTGCGGGTCAGCGACGCGCGCAGCAGCGACGCGCAGGTCGCGATCGGGCTGATCGAGCCCGGCCCCGGCGCCGGTCCGGGCGCGGCCGGGCAGCTCCGCCGCCGGGTGGCCGCGCTCGGCGGCAGCCTCGCCCGGGTGGACGAGCGCACGCACATGCTGATCATGACGCGGGGCCCGCTGGAGGAGCTGACCGCCGAGTTCACCCGGCTGCCCCCGGACGGCCTGTTCGGGATGGGCGGCGCGGGCGCGCGGACGGGCCTCGGGCTCGGCGCGACCGCGGCGGAGGCCGAGGCCCGCGCCCGCCGCGCGCTGGCCCGCGCCCGCGACGTCGGCGCGACCGCGGTCGTGGCGACGGCCGACCACACCGACCTGGTCCTCAGCGGCCCGGCCCCGGCGGCCGAGGACGCCCTGGGCGGGCGGGCCGGGGTCAGCCTGGCGCTGGTGGCGCGGCGCGTCGGCGTCCGCAAGGAGACCCTCGAACGGCTGCGCGGCCTGCGTCCCGCGGGCGGCGTCGCAGACGCGGAGAACGCTGCGGACGGAGCGAGCGGCACGGACGCGGCGAGCGGCACCGGCGCGGTGGGCGGGGCCGGGGAGCTGACGGCCAAGGACGTCTCGGCGGGGCTCGGCATCGAGGAGGGCTCGGCGCGGCGGCTGCTGAAGCGGCTCGAACGGGCCGGGGTCGCCGAGCCGGTCGGCAGCGTGCACACCGCCGGCCGCAGCGGCCGTCCCCCGGTGGTCTACCGCCTCAAGCTCTGAGATCGCCCGCGCTCTGAGGAGACGCGGGCCGTTCACGGCCTGCCTTGCGGGAGGTCGCCCGCGCCGCTCGGTAGGTTGATGACCGTCGCCAGCACGCCCCCCGGACCGAGCAGGACCGGACCCGGGGGAGACCGCATGGAGGCGCAGGGGCACCGCACGCAGACCCAGGGGCTGAGCCGCAGCCTGTCGCCGCGCGACCTGGTCGTGTACGGGCTGCTGTTCATCGGGCCGATGGCGCCGGTGGGCGTGTACGGCGTCCTCGACGCCAAGAGCGTGGGCGCGGTCGCCGCCGTGTACGCGGTCGCGACGGTCGCGATGGGGTTCACCGCGTTCTCGTACGCGCGGATGTCGCGGGAGATCCCGAACGCCGGATCGGTGTTCGCCTACGCGAGCGCCGGGCTCGGCCGGCCCGCCGGATTCCTGGCGGGCTGGATGGCGATGCTCGACTACCTGCTGATCCCGTCGGTGGCGTACCTGTTCTGCGGGATCGCGCTGCACGCGCTGGTGCCGCCGGTCCCGGCGTGGGTGTTCACGCTGGTCGCGTTCGTGGCGACGACCGCGTTCAACCTCGCGGGGGTCCGGGTCGCGGCCCGGATCGGCTTCATCGTGATCGTCGTGGAGATCGTGCTGCTGGCGGTGTTCGTCGTGGCCGCGCTCGTGGTCCTCGCGGCCCACGGCCCGGCCCGGCCGTGGGCCTCGCCGTTCACCGGGACGGGCGGCGGCTCGCTCACCCTGGTGATGGGCGCGGTCTCCGTCGCCGTCCTGTCCTACCTGGGATTCGACGCGATCGCCTCGTTCGCCGAGGAGAACGCCGGGGACCCCCGGCAGGTCGGGCGGGCGGTGCTGTTCTGCCTCGGGCTGGCCGGGCTGCTGTTCGTCGTGCAGACCTACCTGGCCGGGCTGCTGATGCCGGTGACGCCGCAGGAGCTGGCCGACCACCCGGCCGACCAGGGCACCGCGTTCTACACGATGGCCGACTCGGCGATCGGGACGTGGCTGTCCACGGCGTTCTCCGTCGTCAAGGGCGTCGGCCCGGCGTTCTCGGCGATGACGGCGGTCGCCGCCGCGTCCCGGCTGCTGTACGGGATGGCGCGCGAACGGGGCCTGCCCCGAGCGCTCGCGTCGGTGGACGCGCGCTCGCGCGTCCCGCGGACCGCGCTGCTGGCCACCGCGGGCCTCACCCTGGTCGTGTCGGTGTGGGCGGCGCGCCGCCCCGACGGGCTCGACCTGCTGGTCTCGATCGTCGACATGGGCGCGCTGGCGGCCTTCACGCTGCTGCATGCCTCGGTCGTCGGCTACTTCGTCGTCCGGCGGGGGAGCCGGGCCTGGCTGCCGCACCTGGTGGTGCCGGTGGTCGGCGCCGCCGTCACGATCTGGATCATCGTGCTGGCCACCACGTCCGCCAAGGTGGTGGGCGCCGTGTGGCTGGTCGCGGGGCTGGTGCTCGCGGCCGTCCGGCAGCGCCGCGCGGCCCGCTGACCCCGCCGTCCCGCCCCGCCGCCGGCACCGACCGACCGAACTGACCCGTCCGCCCGTTTCGGCCTGAGCCACGGCTCCCCGGCCTGCGGAGATGACACCTGTCACGGCGCACGCCTGACAGGTGCCGCCGGAGCCGGTGACAGCCGCGTCTACCGGGCCGTGCCCGCGGTCGCGAGGCTGGAACCATGCAGACCAGCCCACCCATCCAGGTCACCGGCCTCCACCAGCGGTACGGCGGGTTCGAGGCCGTCGCCGGGATCTCGTTCGACGTCCGCGAGGGCGAGCTGTACGCGCTCCTCGGCACCAACGGCGCGGGCAAGACGACCACTCTGGAGACCCTCGAGGGCCACCGGCCCGCACACGCCGGGACCGTCCGGGTCCTCGGCCGCGACCCGCACCGCGACCGCCGCGACGTCCGCCCCCGCATCGGGATCATGCTCCAGGAGGGCGGCTTCTTCGGCGACCTCACCGTCGCCGAGACCGTCGCCCACTGGCGCGGCTTCACCCCCCGCCCGCGCGACCCGGACGAGGTGATCGGCCCGGCCGGCCTCGCCGACCGGGCCGACGTGCGGGTCCGGCAGCTCTCCGGCGGGCAGAAGCGGCGGCTCGACCTCGCGCTCGCCCTCCTCGGCCGTCCCGAGGTGCTGTTCCTGGACGAGCCGACGACCGGCATGGACCCCGAGGCCCGCCGCGCCACCTGGACGATCGTCCGGGACGTGGTCGACGCCGGCACCACCGTCCTGCTCACCACCCACTACCTGGAGGAGGCCGAGCGGCTCGCCGACCGGCTCGCCATCATGCACCGCGGCCGGATCGAGCTCGCCGGGACGGTCCGCGAGGTCGTCGCGGGCCACGGCGACCGGATCAGCTTCCGGCTGCCCGAGCGGTTCCAGGTGGCCGAGCTGCCCGCCCTCGGCGGCGTCCGCGCGGGCATCGAGGTCGACGGCGGCCGTGCCGTCGCCACCTACACCGTGACCGGCCAGGGCCTCCAGGCCGGCCTGTACGACCTGCTGCGCTGGGCCGACGGGCGGCGCGTCGCGCTCGACGGCCTGCACGCCCGCAGCGCCTCGCTGGAGGACGTGTTCCTGAGCACGGCCGAAGGAGCGGACCAGTGACCCTCGCCCGACCTGCCGGCATCCGGCCCCCCGGCCTGGCGCCCCTGGCCCGCGTCGCCCGGCTCGACCTGACCCTGCTGTGGCGCAACCGCAGCGCGCTGTTCACCGTCGCCGGCCTGCCGCTGCTGTTCGCCGCGATGCTGGTGCCGATGAAGGGCAAGCCGATCGAGGGCGTGGACGGCGCCCTGCTCCAGGGCACCGGCCACCTCGCCTTCTTCGTCGTCTTCGCGGTGTTCATGAACCTGGTGAACGGGCTCACCGCCCGCCGCGAGGACCTCACCCTCAAGCGGCTGCGCGGCACCGCGCTCTCCGACTCCGAGATCCTCGGCGGCGGCGTGCTCACCGCCGCGGTGATGTACGCCGTCCAGGCGGGGGCCCTGCTGGTGCTGCTCGGCGCCGCGCTCGGCGGCCGGTTCCCCGCCGACCCGCTGCTGCTGCTCGCCGGGCTCGGCGGCGGCGTCGCGGTCTTCGCGCTGCTCGCCTTCGCGGTGTCCGGGCTCACCCCCAACAGCGACATGGCCGCGCTCACCGTCCTGCCGATCATGTTCGCCTGCATGGGCGGGGCGGGCGTGATGTTCCCGCTGGACGCGCTGCCCGCCGCGGCCCAGGAGGCGCTGCGGCTGCTGCCGCTGTCCCCGGTCGTGGAGATCGTCCGGACGGCCTACTTCGGGCAGGACTTCGTCGCCTACGGCCCGCATCTGGGCGTCGGCCTCCTCGGAGGCTGGGAGGCGTGCGCGCGCTCGTTCGCCGTCCTCGCCGCGTGGATCGTCGTCGGCCGCCTGCTCGCCGCCCGCTGGTTCCGCTGGGAGCCCAGGCGCGCGTGACCGAGACGATGGGCCGGCGGGCACGGGCGCAGCGGATAGGGTGCGCCCCGGGGGAGGGACGGGATATGGGCACGCCGACGTCGGCGCAGCTGGAAGAGCGCGCGGCCAGCGGATTCGAGGAGTACCGGAAGGTGACCTACCGGTCCTTCCTGATCGCCGCGCTCGGCGTGATCTCGCCGGCGGTGGTCGGCCTGGTGCAGGGCCACACCTCGGGGAAGGTGCCCGTCCCGGTGACGGCGCTGGCCGCGGTGGGCCTCGGCCTGTTCCTGTGGCTCTACTCGCGGCTGGTGCAGGGCAGCATGCGCAGCGGGGCGTCCCGGCGCGACATCGTGCTGAGCGCCGTGTCGGCGGGCCTGCTCAGCCTGATGATGCTGGGCAGCCCGGTCTTCTGCGTGATCCCGGTCTTCTGGGCGGCGACGGTGGCGCTGTCGGTGCCGGGCCGGCGCGGCCAGATCCTGCTGTGCCTCGGCACCGCGGCGTTCGGCACGGTGCTCGTCGCGGTCGCCGTCGGCCTCGACCGATCGCCGGGCTGGGACCTGCGGCACTGGTACCTGGTGCCCGCGGTGTTCGCCGGCTTCGCCGGGCTGTGCTGGCTCCTGATCTTCATCAACCTCTACCAGCGCCGCATCTGGGACCTCCACCAGGAGGCGCACGCCGCGCGCGAGGCGCAGGCCCGGCTCGCCGTCACCGAGGAACGACTCCGGTTCTCCCGCGACCTGCACGACCTCCTCGGCCACAGCCTGTCGCTGATCGCGGTGAAGAGCGAGCTGGCGATCCGGCTGTCCGAGCCCGACCCGGCGCGGGCCCGCGCCGAGATGGCCGACGTCCGGCAGGCCGCCCGCGACGCGCTGCGCGAGGTCCGCTCGGCCGTCCGCGGCTACCGCGCCGTCGAGCTGGACGCCGAGCTGGCCGGGGTGCGCGCGGTGCTGGAGGCGGCCGGGGTGCGCTGCGAGGCCGCCGCCCCGCCCGCCGCCCTGCCGCCCGAGGTCCGGTCGGTGCTGGCCTGGGTGATCCGGGAGGGCGCGACCAACGTGATCAAGCACAGCGAGGCCCGGCACTGCGCGATCGCCCTGGCCTCCCACGGCGGATCGGTGGTGCTGGAGATGCGCAACGACGGGACGGGCGACGCCGAGGGCGGCGCGGGCTCCGGCCTGACCGGGCTGGCCGAGCGGGTCGCGGTCGTCGGCGGCGACCTCACCGCGGCCCGCGACGGCCGCGACGGGTTCCTGCTGCGCGCCGTCGTCCCGCTGCCGGCGGCCGGCGCCGAGCGGGCCGGGAGCACGGCGTGATCCGCATCCTGCTGGCCGACGACGAGCACCTGATCCGCGGCGCCGTCGCCGCGCTGCTCGGCCTGGAGGACGACCTGGCCGTGGTCGGCGAGGTCGGCCGCGGCGACGAGGTCGCCGGCGCCGTCGCCGCGCTCGACCCCGATGTCGCGGTGCTCGACATCGACATGCCCGGCGCCGACGGCCTCACCGTCGCCGAGCAGTTGAGCGCCGCCGGGGCCCGCTGCGCGGTGTGCATCCTCACCAGCTTCGGCCGCCCGGGGTACCTGCGCCGCGCCATGTCCGCCGGGGTGCGCGGCTTCGTCGCCAAGGACGCCCCGACCGAGGAGCTGGCCGCCGCGATCCGCAAGGTCCACGCCGGTCGCCGCTACCTGGACGCCGAGCTGGCCGCGAGCGCCATGGCCGCGGGCGACAACCCGCTGACCGCGCGGGAGCGCGAGATCCTCCGGCTGACCGGCGCCGGCACCCCCACGTCCCGCATCGCCGCCCTGCTGCACCTGTCCGAGGGCACCGTGCGCAACTACCTGTCGACCGCGATGACCAAGCTCGGCGAGTCCAACCGCCTCGCCGCCGTCCGCGCCGCCCAGGACATGGGCTGGATCTGACCCGCCGGATCCCACCCCGGATCTACTCGCCGGCCTGCCGGTAGCGCCGGGCGAGCGTGCGGCAGGCGTCCCTCAGTTCGCCCGGCTCGATGACGGTGATGTCGGCGTCGAAGGTGGCGAGCAGGCCGGCGACCCCGGCCCAGGACCATGCGCCGAGGGTGATGCGGGTCTGCGTGGGGGCGACGTACTCGATGACGGAGCCGCCGGGTGCCCAACGGGCGACGACGTCGGGGGGCAGCTCCATCAGGACGGTGCCGAGGCATGGCCATCGGGCCGGGGTGTCTCCTCTGTCGTGGCTGGTCATCACGTAGCGGGCCACGTCGGGTTCGGAGAGTTCGCGGCGTTGGAACGGGGTCCCGGTGGGTGCGTGGGCGTGGATGCGATCCACGCGGTAGATGCCCCAGGCTTCGGTGGCGGGGGTGTAGGCGACGAGGTACCAGCGCCCGGCCCACATGACGAGGTGGTGGGGTTCGACCCGTAGCGGCGGCGTGAAGCCGGGGTCGTTCGGGTGGAGGCGGAGGCTGTCGGGGGTGAGGTAGTCGAAGCGCAGCAGGTGCCCGTTGCGGACGGCGTAGCCGACGGCCTTGAGGGTGTCCGGGGCGATGGGGGGTGCGGGGAACTCCCAGGAGTTGCCGATGGCGGTCAGGTGCATCGCGTCGACCTCGGCGCGGAGGCGGGCGGGCATGACCTGCCTGATGCTGGTCAGGGCGCGGGCGGCGGCGTCGTCGATGCCGGCCACACTGGCCGGCGCGGTCTGGAGGGCGACGGCGACGGCGACGGCCTGCTCGTCGTCGAGCAGCAGCGGGGGGAGCCGGCCGCCGGCGCCGAGCCGGTAGCCGCCGTCGGGGCCCTTGAGGGCCTGGACCGGGTAGCCCAGCTCGCGCAGGCTCTCCACGTCACGGCGCAGGGTGCGGGTGCTGATACCGAGCCTGTCGGCCAGGTCCCGCCCGGACCGGTTCGGGCGGGCCCCGAGCAGGGACAGCAGGCTGAGTAGGCGCGAGGACGTTGTGGCCATGGACCCATCGTCGGCCAAGAAGCGGCCATTCGGCGTCCGCTTCTGCTGTCACGGTGTGGCCCATGAGCTCAAACACCGCTTCCCACACCGCTTCCCACACTGCCTCCCGCGGGGATCCCCGACCAGGTGCGCTGGCCGGCAGGGCCGCCGGGATCGCCCTGCTCGTGGTGCTGTTCGCCTCGTTCATGGACCTGCTGGACGTCACGATCGTCACGGTCGCCGCGCCGGCGATCGCGGCCGAGTTCCACGCGAGCCAGGCCCAGTTGCAGTGGATGCTGGCCGGGTACGTCCTCGCGATGGGGTCGGGTCTGATCACCGGCGGGAGGCTCGGCGACGACTACGGCCGCCGCCGGATGTTCCTGGCCGGCCTGGCGGTCTTCGCCGTTGCGTCCGCGGCGTGCGCGCTGGCGACGGGCCCGTCGATGCTGATCGGCATGCGCGTCCTCCAGGGCCTGGCCGGTGGCCTGATGGTCCCGCAGGTGTTCGGGATCATCCGCTCCTCGTTCGACCCCGCCGGGATGGCCAAGGCGTTCGGTGCGTTCGGGGCGGTCCAGGGCCTGGCCGCTGTGGCCGGGCCCCTGATGGGCGGGTTCCTGGTCGACGCGGACCTGTTCGGGCTGGGCTGGCGGACCATCTTCTGGGTGAACGTGCCGATCGCGGCCGTCGCGCTCGTGCTGGGGTCCCGCGTCCTGCCGGAATCCACGAGCCGGCACCGGGCGGCGCTGGACGTCATGGGCGCGGTGCTGTTGACGCTGGGTGTGATCCTGGTGCTGCTGCCCCTGGTCCAGGGCCGTGATTGGGGCTGGCCGTGGTGGGGTTTCGCGCTGATGGCGGCCGGGGTGCTGCTGCTGGGCGGGTTCCTGGCCCATGAGCACTCGGTTGTGCGGCGCGGTGGTCAGCCCGTGCTCGACCCGGCGCTGCTGCGGGTGCGCAGCTTCGGCGCGGGACTGATGGCCTCGGTGTTCTTCTTCGGCGCCGTCGGTGCGTTCTTCCTGACGCTGTCGATCTACCTTCAGGCCGGTACCGGACGCACCGCCTGGCAGACCGGTCTGGTGATCCTTCCCTACGCGATCGGGTCCATCCTCACCTCCGGCCTCGGCGTCGCCATGGCCGCCAAGGCGGGCCGGGCGCTGCTGGTCGGCGGATCGTCGGCCCTGGCCGCGTCGCAGGCGCTGCTGTGGTTCATCGTCCGCGATGGTCACGACCCCGGGTACTGGATGCTCGCGCCGGCACTGTTCATCGGCGGTCTCGGGCTGGGCCTGGCGGCGCCGATCCTGGTCAATGTCGTCCTCGCCGGCATCCCGGGCAAGGACGCCGGCGCGGCCGGGGGTGTTCTCTCGACGGTGAACCAGATCGGTGGTGCCGCCGGCGTCGCCGCCGTGGGGACCCTCTTCTTCACCGTCCTGGACGGCCATGCCGCCGATGCCGCCCGGCTACCGGGGTTCAGCGACGCCTTCGCGGCCGTACTGCCGGTCGAGATCGCGCTCTACCTGCTGGCCGCCGCACTGATGCTGCTGCTTCCCCGGACCACGGCCGCGCACAGCGGGTGACCCGCGCCCACCCACATCGCCCCGCGCGCCGCCGCCCCGGGACGGCGCCCGCACCGACCGGTGATCAAGTTGAGACCCGCCGCCGCCCGGGGCGGGGTGGGCACCGCGGCGGCGAGCGGGGAAGATGGACGGCGTGGGAGAGCCGCTGGTATCGCGCATGCAGGGATTCGGGACGACGATCTTCGCGGAGATGTCCGCGCTGGCCGCCTCGACGGGTTCGATCAACCTCGGGCAGGGATTCCCCGACACCGACGGGCCGCCCGCGATGCTCGACGCCGCCGTCGCGGCGATCAGGTCCGGCGGCAACCAGTACCCGCCCGGCCCCGGCGTCCCGGAGCTGCGCGCGGCCGTCGCCGCGCAGCGCCTGGAGCGGTACGGGCTGGAGTACGACCCGGCCGCGGAGGTGTTCGTCACCGTCGGCGCCACCGAGGGCGTCGCCGCGTCCGTGCTGGCGCTGGCCGGACCGGGCGACGAGGCCATCGTGTTCGAGCCGTACTACGACTCCTACGCCGCGACGATCGCGCTCGCCGGAGCCGAGCGCCGGGCCGTCACGCTGCGCCCGTCCGGCGGCCGGTTCACCTTCGACCCGGACGAGCTGCGCGCCGCCGTCGGGCCGCGCACCCGGCTGATCCTGGTCAACTCGCCGCACAACCCGGCGGGCACCGTCTTCACCCGCGCCGAGCTGGAGGTGATCGCCGCGGTGTGCCGCGAGCACGACCTGGTCGCGGTGACCGACGAGGTGTACGAGTACCTGACCTTCGACGGCGCCGAGCACATCCCCCTCGCCACGCTCGACGGCATGCGCGAGCGGACGGTGTCGGTGTCCTCGGCGGGCAAGACGTTCTCGGTCACCGGGTGGAAGACCGGCTGGGTGACCGCCCCCGCCGCCCACATCCGCGCCGTCCAGACGGTGAAGCAGTTCGTCACCTACGCGGTGAGCGCCCCCTACCAGCGGGCCGCCGCGTACGCGCTGCGCAACGAGCTGGCCTGGGTGGAGGACCTGCGGGCGTCCCTGGAGGGCAAGCGCGACCGGCTCATCACCGGGCTGGAGGCGGCGGGCTTCGAGACGTTCCGGCCGCAGGGCACCTACTTCGTGCAGGCCGACATCCGGCCGCTCGGGTTCACCGACGGCATGGAGCTGGCCCGCGCGCTGCCGGGCAAGGCGGGCGTCGTCGCCGTCCCGACGCAGGTCTTCTACGACGACGCCGAGGCCGGCGCCCACTTCGTCCGGTTCGCGTTCTGCAAGAAGGACGACGTCATCGACGAGGCCGTCGAGCGGCTGCGCCACCTGGGATAGTTGCCGAAGACCCGGGCCCGGTTGGGCGGATTACGCCCATGAGCGGCGGCCGTTCCGCGGATACCGTCGTTCCGTGAACAGCGGCGGCGGTGCCGGGCCGGTCCTCATCGCGCTCGGCGGAAACGCGATGACCGGCGCGGACGGCAGCGCGTCGGCCGCGGCGCAGGCCGCGGCGGTGCAGGGCGCGATGGAGCACGTCGCCGAGCTGGTCGCGGCCGGCGCGCGGGTCGCGCTCACCCACGGCAACGGCCCCCAGGTCGGCAACCTGCTGATCAAGAACCAGCTCGCCGCGCACGTGGTGCCGCCGGTGCCGCTGGACTGGTGCGGGGCGCAGACCCAGGCCACCGTCGGGGTGCTGATCATGAACGCGCTGGAGCGGGCGCTGGCCGCCCGCGGCGCCGCCCGCCCGGTGTCCACGGTGGTGACGCGCACGCTGGTGGACCCGTCCGACCGGGGGTTCGCCGACCCGGTCAAGCCGGTCGGCCGCTACTTCCCGGCGGACGAGGCGCGGCGCTCCATGGCGCTCGGCCAGTCCTGGCGGTCGTTCGGCGACCGCGGCTGGCGGCGCGTGGTCGCCTCCCCGGAGCCGCTGGAGATCCTGGACGCGGACGCCGCCGCGCTGCTGCTGGCCGCCGGGCACGTCGTGGTCGCCGCGGGCGGCGGGGGAGTGCCGGTGGTCCGCGAGAACGGCGCGCTGCGCGGGGTGGAGGCCGTCGTCGACAAGGATCTGGCGGCGCAGCTGCTGGCCCGCCGGCTCGGCGCCGCGACGCTGGTGATCGCGACCGACGTCGAGCACGTGATGGTCGGCTACCGCACCCCCGGCGAACGCCCGCTGCGCCGCGTCACCGTCGCCGAGCTCGGCGCGCTGGCCGCCGCCGGGCACTTCGCGGGTGGCAGCATGGGCCCCAAGGTGGAGGCGGTGCGGCGGTTCGTCGCGGCCGGCGGCGCCCGCGCCGCGATCACGTCGCTGCACCGGATCGGCGACGCCGCCCGCGGTGCCGCGGGCACCGTCGTGGAGGAGTGACCGGCCGCCCCGGCGACGGCCGCCGCCCCGGCGGCGCGCAGGGACGGACGAGGACGAGCAGCGAGGACGAGCAGCGAGGAGCGGCGAAGTGCCCGACCCGATCGAAGTCCGCAAGATCCCCATCGAGAGCGTGACCGACGCCTCCGGCCTGGCCCGGCTGATCGACGACGGCGTGCTGGAGGCCGACCGGGTGCTGGCCGTGGTCGGCAAGACCGAGGGCAACGGCGGCGTCAACGACTACACCAGGCTGCTGGCCGACCGGGCGTTCCGCGAGGTGCTGCTCGCGCGCGGCACCCGCTCGGCCGCCGAGATCGCGGAGGTCCCGCTGGTGTGGTCGGGCGGCACCGACGGGGTGCTCAGCCCGCACGCCACCGTGTTCGCCACCACCGATCCGGACACCGCGCCGCGCACCGCCGAGCCGCGGCTGTCGGTCGGGGTCGCGATGAGCGAGATCATCCGGCCCGAGGACATCGGCCGGCCCGCGATGGTGGAGACCGTCGCCGCCGGGGTGCGCGCGGCGATGAAGACCGCGGGGATCGACGATCCCGCCGACGTGCACTACGTGCAGACCAAGACGCCGCTGCTCACCCTCGACACCATCAACGACGCCAGGGCCCGCGGCCACGACGTGGTCACCGAGGACACGCTGGCCTCGATGGACGTGTCCAACTCCACCACCGCGCTCGGCATCGCCGTCGCGCTCGGCGAGATCGACCCGCCCGAGGCCGGCGCGATCCACCGCGACCTGTCCCTGTACTCCTCGGTCGCGTCGTGCTCGTCGGGGGTGGAGCTGGACCGCGCCCAGATCGTGGTGGTCGGGAACGTGCGCGGCATCGGCGGCCGGTACCGGGCCGGGCACGGTGTGATGAAGGACGCACTCGACGCCGACGGCGTCTGGGACGCGATCCGCTCGGCCGGCCTCGACCTGCCCGAGCGCCCGCATCCCGGCGACCTGGACGGGCGGGTGGTGAACGTCTTCATCAAGTGCGAGGCCGACCCGTCCGGCTCGGTCCGGGGCCGCCGCAACATCATGCTGGACGACTCCGACGTGCACTGGCACCGCCAGATCAAGGCGTGCGTGGGCGGCGTCGCCGCCGCGGTCACCGGCGATCCGGCCGTGTTCGTCTCCGTCGCCGCCGTGCACCAGGGCCCCTCGGGCGGGGGGACGGTCGCGGCGATCGCCGACCTCGGGTGAGCGGAGAGTGTCCGGCCGGACACCCTGAGCGGTCGTGGAAGGTTATAGCCTCTCTGCCGTGTCCGGTCTGACCATTCCCGAACCCCAGTTCCCCGCCGACGACGGCACCGCCGACCCGAGGCTGCGCGAGGCCCTCACCGGGTACGCGGCCGGACGGGTCGCCGTGCACACCGTGCTCGAGCGGCTCGCCGGCGCCCGGCTGCTGGTGCCCGTCGTCGCGGTGCTCACCGAGGAGGAGGACGTCGCCCCCGGCGAGCTCCGCCGCGAGAAGTCCAGCGACATGGCGCTGCCCACGCTGGTCGGCGACGACGGCCGCCGCGGCGTGCCCGCCTTCACCTCCGCCGCGGCGATGCGGGCGTGGCGCGCCGACGCCCGCCCGGTCGCGGTGCACGCCCGGCAGGCGTGCCTGGCCGCGCTCGACGAGGGCGCGCACGCGCTGGTCCTCGACGTCGCGGGCCCGGTGCCGCTCGCCGTCGACGGCATCCGGCTGCACCTGCTGGCCGAGGGCCGCCCGGTCCCGCCGCCGCACGAGGACCCGGAGGTGCTGGCCGCGATCGAGGCCGCCTTCGGGGCCGACGCGTCCGTCAGCGGCGTGCGGGTGTCGGCCGGAGTCGAGGCCGAGCTGGCGGTCCGCTTCGCGGTCGTCCCCGGGCACGACGAGCAGGCCACCGTGCGGCGCGTCTCCGACCGGCTCGCCGAGCTGCTGCGCGGCCGGGTCGTCGGCGGCGTCGAGCTGAGCATCGTCCGCCGCTGAGGATGTTTCAAGCTCGGCCCGGCTTCCTCGCCCGGCGGCTCGGACGCCGACCGTGCTCGGGCGAGCGGTGCGGCGGGTAGGGTCGGCCGCGTGGAGGCCCCCCGAGCAGCGCCGCCCATAACGGCCCGGCCGCCGCGCGCCGAGTGGATCGCCGCGCTCAGGCGGCGCCCGGCCGTCGCCGCACTCGTGTGCGCCGCCGTCCTCGCCGCGCTGGCCTGGCGGATCGGCGCCCGCCCCGAGCTGCCCGCCTTCCTGGTGCTCGGCGCCGCCGGCAGCGCGCTGGCGATCGCCGATCTGGCGACCAGGACGCTGCCCGACCCGCTGACGCTGGGCTCCTACGCCACCGGTGCCGTCCTGCTCGGCGCCGCCGCGCCGTTCACCGCCGGGGGCGGCGCGCGGTACGTCCACGCGCTGATCGGGATGGCGGCCCTGTGGCTGCTGTTCGCGGTGCTGTGGGTGATCAGGCCGGACGCGCTCGGCCGCGGCGACGTCAAGCTCGCCGGGGCGCTCGGGCTGCACCTCGGCTGGCTCGGCGCCGACGCGTGGCTGCTCGGCATGTACGGGACGTTCGTGCTCGGCGGGGTGGTGTCGGTCGTCCTGCTGCTGCTCCGCCGCGCCGGGCGCAAGACGATGGTCCCCTACGGCCCGTACATGCTCGCGGCGGCGCTGGCGGCGGTGCTCGTCCACGCGCCGTAAACCGGTTGTCCAGACGCGACGCCGGTCGGCATGCTGACCTGATGACCTCCGAGACCCCTGAGACCCCTGTGACCTCCCTTGCCGCCTCCGAGGTCGCGTCGTTCGTCGAGAACGGCTTCGTGCGGGTGGACGAGGCGTTCCCGCGCGAGCTCGCCGCCGAGTGCCGGGACGTCCTCTGGCGCGACACCGGCTGCGACCCGGACGACCCCTCCACCTGGACGCATTCCGTCGTCCGCCTCGGCGACTACGCCCAGGAGCCGTTCCGCCGCGCCGCGAACACGCCCCGGCTGCACGCCGCGTTCGACGCGCTGGTGGGCGCGGGCCGCTGGGAACCGCGCGGCAGCCTCGGCACCTTCCCGGTGCGCTTCCCGAGCGAGGAGGCGCCCGGCGACGACGGCTGGCACATCGACGCGAGCTTCCCCGGCGACGACCCCGCCGACTTCATGTCCTACCGCGTCAACGTGGCGTCGAGGGGCCGGGCGCTGCTGATGCTGTTCCTGCTGTCGGACGTGGGCGAGGACGAGGCGCCCACCCGGATCCGAGTGGGCTCCCATCTGGACGTCCCGCCGATCCTGGAGCCCGCCGGCGACGCGGGCCTCGGCTTCATGGAGCTGGCCGGACGCGCCGTCCAGGCCACCGAGCACCGGCCGGTCGCGCTCGCCACCGGCCGCGCGGGCGACGTCTACCTGTGCCATCCGTTCCTCGTCCACGCCGCGCAGCCGCACCGGGGCGGCCGGCCGCGCTTCATGGCGCAGCCGCCGCTGGCGCCCGCCGCGCCGGTCCGCGGCGGCGGGTCGCCGGTCGAGGCGGCGATCCGGCGGGGGCTGGCGGCCGGTCCGGCCGGGCCCGGGGGCGCGGCCCCCGTAGGCTGAGCGGATCCCACCCCGAAGGAGAACCACCCCCGTGCTGACCATGCAGGACGCGCTGATCCGGCTCACCGGCTTCTGGGCCGGGCACGGCTGCCTCGTCGCGCAGCCGATGAACACCGAGGTCGGCGCGGGCACGCTCAACCCGTCCACGGCGCTGCGCGTGCTCGGCCCGGAGCCGTGGCGGGTCGCCTACGCCGAGCCGAGCGTCCGGCCCGACGACGCCCGCTACGGCGACAACCCCAACCGGCTCCAGACCCACACCCAGTTCCAGGTGATCCTCAAGCCGGAGCCGGGCGACGCCCAGGAGCTCTACCTCGGCAGCCTGGCCGCGCTCGGCGTCGACCTGCGCGCCCACGACGTGCGGTTCGTCGAGGACGACTGGGCCTCCCCGGCGCTCGGCGCGTGGGGGCTCGGCTGGGAGGTGTGGCTGGACGGGCTGGAGATCACCCAGTTCACCTACTTCCAGCAGTCCGGCGGGCTGACCCTGGACCCGGTGTCGGTCGAGATCACCTACGGGATGGAGCGCATCATGATGGCGCTCCAGGGCGTGGCGCACTTCAAGGACATCCAGTACGCGCCGGGGGTCACCTACGGGGAGGCGTTCGGGCAGGCCGAGTACGAGATGAGCCGCTTCTACCTCGACGACGCCGACATCGGGACCGCCCGCGAGCTGTTCGAGGCGTACGCGGGCGAGGCGCGGCGGCTGATCGACGCGCGGCTGCCGGTGCCCGCGCACACCCATGTGCTGAAGTGCTCGCACGCCTTCAACGTCCTGGACTCGCGCGGCGCGATCGGCACCACCGAGCGGGCCCGCGCGTTCGCCCGCATGCGCGGCCTCGCGCACGAGGTCGCCGAGCTGTGGGTGGAGCGCCGCGCCGAGCTGGAGCACCCGCTCGGCGACGCGTCCGCGCGCCCGGCCGAGGCCGCCGCGCCCGCCGCGCCGCCCGAGATCACCGCGCCCGGCACGTTCGCGCTGGAGATCGGGGTGGAGGAGCTGCCGCCGCACGAGGTCGCGCGCACCGCCGACGAGGTCGCGGGCCGGGTCCGGCGGGCGCTGGAGGAGACCGGGCTGTACACCGGCGCGTCCGGGACCGCCGTATACGCGACGCCGCGCCGCGTCATCGTGGTGGTGACCGGGGTGGAGCCGCGCGAACCCGACACCGAGCAGGTCGTCAAGGGGCCGCGGGTCGCCGCCGCCTACGACGGCGAGGGCGCTCCGACGAAGGCCCTGCTGGGGTTCGCACGCGGCCACGGGATCGACCCGGCGGGCGTCGGCACGGTCACGGTCGCCGGCGGCGAGTACGCCGGGTACGTCCGCAAGGTCACCGGGCGCCCCGCCGCCGAGGTGCTCGCCGCGGTGCTGCCCGCGATCGTCACCGGGCTCCGCGCCGGCAAGAACATGCGGTGGAACGCGCCCGGCCTGTCGTTCGCCCGCCCGATCCGCTGGCTGGTCGCGCTGCTCGACGAGCACGAGGTCCCGTTCACCGTGGCGGGCATGACCGCGGGCCGCACCACCCGGGTGCACCGCACCGCGGACGAGCCCCTGGTCCCGGTGCCGGCCGCCGCCGACCTGGTCGCGACGCTCCGCGCCCACGGCGTCGAGCCGTCCGCCGAACGCCGTCGGGAGGGCGTCGCCCAGGCCGCGGGGCCGCTGGCGCGCCTCGCCGGCGGCACGGTCGACTTCGCAGGCGAGCGCGCGCTCGTCGAGGAGATCGTCGACCTGGTCGAGCTGCCGGTCGCGATCCTCGGCTCGTTCGACGGGCGCTACCTGGAGCTGCCCGAGGAGATCCTCACCACCGTCATGCGCAAGCACCAGCGCTACCTGCCGGTGCGCGACGAGGGCGGCCGGCTGCTGCCGCACTTCGTGACCGTCGCCAACGGCGAGTGCGACCGCGACGCCGTCCGGGCCGGGAACGAGGCCGTGCTCCGCGCCCGCTACGAGGACGCGGCGTTCTTCTTCCAGCAGGACCTGCGCAGCACTCCGGAGGAGATCGGGCGGGGGCTCGGCAAGCTCACCTTCACCGACCGGCTCGGCTCGATGGCGGACCGCGCCGGCCGGATCCGCGCCATCGCGGCCGAACTCGCCGGCCGGACCGGCCTCACCGGCGCCGACGCGGCCGTGGTGCGGCGGGCGGGCGAGCTCGCCAAGTTCGACCTCGCCTCGTCCATGGTGATCGAGCTGTCCAGCCTGGCCGGGACGATGGCCCGCGAGTACGCGCGCCGCGCGGGCGAGGACGAGGCGGTGGCGCGGGCGCTGTACGAGATGGAGCTGCCGCGCTCCGCCGGCGACGCGCCGCCGTCCGGCGTGCCCGGCTCGCTCCTGGCCGTCGCCGACCGGCTCGACCTGCTCGCCGGGCTGTTCGCGGTCGGGTCGGCGCCGACCGGCAGCTCCGACCCGTTCGGGCTGCGCCGCGCCGCGCTGGGGCTCACCGCGATCCTGCGCGCCCAGCCGCGCCTCGCGGCGGTCACCGTCGGCGACGGCCTGGCGATCGCGGCGCGGCACCAGCCGGTCGAAGTGACCCCGGACGCGCTCGCGGACGCCGAGCGCTTCGTCGCCCGCCGCCTCGAGCAGGCCCTCCTGGACGAGGGGCATCCGGTGCACGTCGTCCGGGCCGTGCTCCCGCACGCCGGGACGCCCGCCCACGCCGAGCGGGCCGCCGCCGACCTCGGCGAGCTGCTCGGCGAGGCCCGCTTCCAGCGGCTGGCGACCGCCTTGCAGCGCGTCCTGCGCATCGTCCCGGGCGGCACCGCGCCCGCGTACGAGCCCGCCCGGTTCGAGGAGCCCGCCGAACGCGCGCTGCACGAGGCGTTCATCCGGGTCCGGGACGAGCTGCCCGAGCGGCCCGCGCTGCCCGGGTTCACCGCCGCCGCGCTCGCGCTCGCCGCGCCGATCGACACCTACTTCGACGAGGTGATGGTCATGGCAGAGGACCCGGCGCTGCGGGCCAACCGGCTCGGCCTCCTCGCCGCCGTGCGCGACCTGGTCGGGGGCGTCATCGACTGGCGCGAGCTGCCTTAGGCGGGGCGCCCGAGTTCGTCAACACTGGCCGTTGTCCCTGCGGCCCGTCCCTGGTCATGATCAAGAGATCGGGTACGGAAGGGGCTGATGGTGACAAACTTCCAGGATCGGGCGTTGTTCCGGGAGCGCGGCTGGTGGCGGGACGAGACGTTCCTCGACGATCTCGACCGGTGGGCGCGGGACACGCCGGACCGGACCGCGGTGGTGAGCCGGTTCTGGGAGACCGGTGACGGCCCGGACGTCACCCTCTCCTACGCCGGGCTGGCCGACGCCGCCCGCCGCTGCGCCTCCGGGCTGGTGGCGCTGGGGGTGGGCCCCGGCGACCGGGTGGCGATGCAGGTGGTCAACCAGTGGCAGGCGACCGTGCTCGCGCTCGGCTGCGCGAGCGCGGGCGCCGTGGTGGTGCCGTACTTCATCGCCACCGGCGCGGCCGACACCGAGTGGATCCTCCGCGAGAGCGGCGCCTGCGCGGTCGTGTCGCTCGGGACGGTGCGCGGCCTGGAGGTGGCCGCCGCCATCGCCGGCATGCGCGGGCGCCTGCCCGGCCTGCGCCACCAGATCGTCGTCGGGGACGAGGTCCCGGAGGGAGCGGTCGGGTTCGAGAGCCTGCTGTCGGCGCCCGCGGTGGATCTCGGCGACCGCCGGCCGGCCGGCGACGACGTCTTCCAGATCATGTACACCTCCGGGACGACCGGCAGGCCCAAGGGCGTCCGGCACTCGTTCAACACGCTGTACGCGATGTCGCGGTCCTACACCGATCCGCTCGGGCTCGGCCCGGACGACGTGCTCTCCACGCCGTGCATCATCGGCGGCCAGGGCGGCTGGCTGTACGGGCTCCTGTCGCCGCTGCTGGTCGGCGCGGCGTCGGTGTGGTCGGACGCGTACCGGCCCGCCGACTTCCTCGACCTCGCCGAGCGGTACGGGATCACCGCGGCGTACTTCACCCCGGCGGTCCTGGACCAGCTCGTCGAGGAGCAGCGCGAGCGCCCGCGGCGGCACGCGCTGCGGCACATGGTCACCGGGTCGACGCCGATCCCGCCCGGCCTGCCCGGCCGGTTCTACGCGACGTTCGGGCTCCCGGTCCGCTCGCTGTGGGGGATGACCGAGAACGGCGGCGTGACCATCAGCGGCGCCGACGACCCGGTGGACTGGGCGGCGCACAGCGACGGGCGCCCGGTCGAGTGGATGCAGATGCGGCTGGTCGGCGAGGACGGCGCCGAGGTCGCGGACGGGGAGCCCGGCCGGCTGGAGGTCCGCGGCGCCAACCTGTGCCTCGGGTACGAGGGGGCCGACGAGGTCTTCGCCGCGGCGCTGCACGACGGCTGGTTCGTCACCGGGGACCTGGCCCGGCGGGACGGCCGCGGCGGGCTCAAGATCATCGGCCGCACCAAGGACATGATCAACAAGGGCGGGCTGCACGTCCCGGCCGTCGCGGTGGAGGAGATCCTGCGCGCCGACCCCCGGGTCGCCGAGGTCGCCGTGGTGGGCGAGCCCGAGCCGCTGCTCGGCGAGACCGTGGTCGCCGTCGTCGTCCCGCACGGCGAGCCGCCCGCGCTGGAGGACCTCCAGCGGCTGGTGCGCGAGGCCCGGATGACGCCGGGGTACGAGCCGGACCGCCTGGAGGTCGTCGCGGAGCTGCCCAAGACGCCGACCGGGAAGGTCCGCAAGCGCGCGCTGGAGGAGGACCTGGCCGCCCGGAAGGCCGCCGCCGGACCGAGGTGAGCGCCGGCGCCGCACCGTCCGCCCCGGCCGGATCACCCGGCCGGGGCGGGCCCGGCGCCGCGCGGCGGCGGCGGGCCCTGGCGCTCGCCTCGGTGATCCTCGCCAACGGGATGGCGGTGATCGACTACAACATCGTGAGCGTGGCGATCCCGCGGCTGCTGCGCGCCTTCCCCGGCAGCACGCTGGCCGGGCTGTCCTGGACGATCACCGGGTACACCGTGGTGTTCGCCGCGGTGCTGCTGCCCGCGGGCGGCCTGGCCGACCGGCTCGGCGCCAGGCGGATCTTCCTCGGCGGGCTGGCGGTGTTCACCGCGGGCTCGCTCGCCTGCGCGCTGGCCCCGGGGCCGCTCGGGCTGGTGCTGGCCCGGATGCTCCAGGCCGTGGGCGGCGGCGCGGTGGTGGCGCAGGCGATCTCGGTCGGGCTGAGCGAGTTCCCCGGCCGGCCGAGCCACGTGTTCGGGCTGCTCGGCGCGGTCGGCGGGGTGGCCGGCGCGAGCGGGCCCGCACTCGGCTCGGCACTGCTGGCCCTCGGCGGCTGGCGCTGGATCTTCCTGATCAACCTGCCGCTCGGCGCGCTCGCGCTGGCGTGCGGCGCGCTCGGCATCCGGTCCGGCGCCCCCGCCCGCGGCGGAGCGGGCGGCGCGGGCCCGGGGGCCGGGACGGGGACCGGGGGCCGGGGGCTGCCCGACCTCATCGGGATCGTCCTGCTCGCGGGCGGTATCGCCGCGCTGGTCCTCGGCCTGGTGGAGGGCCCCGGCCGGGGCTGGACGGACGGCGGCGTCCTCGGCCCGCTCGGCGCGGGCCTGGCGCTCACCGCCTGGGGCGTGCGCAGGTCGCTGCGGCATCCGCGTCCGGCCGCCGACTTCACGCTGCTGAGGGCGGGCCCGACCGCGGCGGGAAACGCGGCGATGGCCCTGCTGAGCGTCACGCAGTTCGCGGTCGTGCTCTGCGTTGCGCTGTTCCTGACCGAGCGCTGGGGGTACTCGGCGCTGGCCGCCGGGGCGGCCCTCACCCCCGGGCCCCTGACGTCCGCCGTCGTCTCCTGGGGCAGCGGCCCGCTGGTCCGCCGGGTGGGCTCGAGGCGGATCATCGTCGCGGGCGGGCTGGTCGGCGCGGCGGGCTGGTGCTGGCCGCTGCTCGCCGGGCCGCTCACCGGCGCGGACGGGTACGCCGTCGTGCTGCTGCCCGCGCTGGTCGTCGGCACCGCCGGGATGGCGGCCGCGTCGGTGGCGATCGGGCCGCTCGCGATGGCCGAGGTCCCGCCGGACCGGTTCGGGAGCGGCAGCGCGCTCGTCATGCTGTCCCGGTCCGCCGGGGCGGCGGTCGGGATCGGCGCGCTGGCGGCGGTGCTGCACGACCCGGCGGAGGGCGCGTTCCGCGTCGCCTGGGCGGGCCTGGCCGCCTTCCTGGTGGCCACGGCCCTCGCGGGCGCGGCCTCTCCCATCCCGTCCGCACCCGGCGGACGCGCCGCCGGGGAGCCCGGCCATGACGCCGGCCGGGACGCCGCCGAGCGGGCCGGCGAAGCCGTGGACGAGGACTGAGCGGGCGCCCGAACGGTCGTCGCCCGCGGCTCCGGGGGAGCCGCGGGCGACGGGGCGCCGATCACGTCAATGCGGCGCTCGCATCGCCGATGTGCGACAGGTTCCCATCGGTGCGGAAATTGCGGAAGCCGCACCTGAACAGGAAGGGCGCATTTTCATTTCCCGGGCCCGTCCGGTCGCATCATTCGGCGATCAATGGTGACTCACCAAGGCATCGTGCGCATTTGTCCACCTCCACGGGGGTCGGATGATCCGCATTATGCGGGCGATGGTTTACCACGTGTTCGTGCGCATGCGTTCACCTCCGAACTCGTCGCAGGTGCCGATGGCCACGGCGGGTTTACCACGGAGGGGTGGTCATGGCTCACCTCCACGTTGTGACGGATCCGGAGTCCCGCCGGTCGGGACTCCGGGGCGGCGGGGGGCCTGAAGGCCCGGAGGGGATGCGGTTCAGAGGCCCAGCAGGACGAAGTGCTGGGGCAGGTGCACGGCCAGGCCGAGGCGCATCGAGGCGGTGATGGTGGCCTCCTCACCGGACCGTCTCAGCGTCACCGTGGAGACCTCGCCGTCGAGCAGGGTGATGCCCGCGCGAAAGTCGCCCAGCAGCACCCGGTCGCGCTCGATCATGCGGGTCCGGGTGATGCGCAGGCCCGCCGCGTCCAGCGAGGGGAGCGCGCCGGCGCCGACCAGCCGCCAGTAGAGCGCGGGGTGCATCACCAGCCCGTCGCATGAGCCGCCCGTCTCCTCCACCTCGGCGCACCCGGTCATCAGCGCGTCCAGGACGGTGCCGGCTCGCGCGTCGCCGTCGCCCTGGCCGGGCGCGGAGACGTGGCGCAGGCCGTCCAGGCGGAGCAGGCCGGGGATCGCGCCGTCGTCGCTGCCGTGCAGCAGCACCTCGTTCTCGACGGTGCACAGCCGGACGACGACGCGGTGCTCGACGAACCTGGCCAGCAGGGCCGGATCGGAGCACACCTCGGCCGGCACCGGGACGCGCACCGAGATCTCGGTCAGCTCGGCCTTGGCGACGGTGGGCCGGAAGGCGGCCTCGGGGGTGGTGCGGTAGCGGGTGCCGCTCTCGGCGCCGCCGGCCTCGTCCCGGCCCTCCCGCACGTAGCGCAGGGCCTCGTCGGCGACCGTCCCGCCCTTGGTCTGCTCGCGGACCGTGGGCCGCGGGCGGGTGGAGGCCAGGGGGAACAGGGTGGTCAGCGG
Source organism: Actinomadura xylanilytica (assembly GCF_030283145.1). Classification (GTDB taxonomy): domain Bacteria; phylum Actinomycetota; class Actinomycetes; order Streptosporangiales; family Streptosporangiaceae; genus Spirillospora; species Spirillospora xylanilytica. The sequence continues at coordinate 549,778 of NZ_JASNWE010000001.1, read as the reverse complement.
GGTGCGCACCCGGATCGCGGCGTCGCCGCCGTTCGCGCGGGCGACCGCGACGGCGAGTTCCTCGCCCAGGCTCCGCGCCCGCAGTGCGGGGTCGTCGATGAGGTAGTCCAGCACGCAGAACTCCCATCAGCCAAGCTTGCGGCGTCCGTCCCGGATCTCGGGCCGGCCGATATTCACGTGATGCCGATCTTGCACCTCGCTGTTGGAGAGTAAGCAATGTGCGGCCCGAAGAAAAGGGTCCCCCCGGAATCTTGTCCGAAAAAATGGATCATGGTAGAACGGCCCTGCGATCGACTTCTTCCCGTTCGAGGTGGTGGACGTGCCGCATCTGGATAATGACGGCGACGAATGGGTGGACCCGGTGTTGGACGAGGTACTCGGAACGGGCTCCCGTCCCGCGGACCGTCCCGCGCCCCACTGCCCGCGTCGCGCCGCCCGCGCGGCCGGGACCGCCGCGGCCGGGACCGCCGGGACCGAGGCTCCGGGCGACCGCGGATGAGCCCGGTGACCACGGCGCCCGCGCGCCGCGACGCGGGCATCCCCTGGCAGCGCGCCGTCCGGGGGGCGGAGGCGCCCGGACCCGCCGAGCCGGAGTGGCACCGCCGCTTCCGCATCGCCTGGGAGTCGCCCGCCGACGGCGCCGGGCTCCCCGCCGACCTCGGCCTGCTGGAGGCGGCCCGCCCGCTGATCGCCGACGCGCGCCGCACGCTCCGCGAATGCCTGCTCACCGACCTCGGCCCGGACGGCCCGGACGGCCTGCCGGGCGTGCTCGTCCGGGAGCCCCCGCTCGGCTGGCTCACGATGGCGGTCCAGCCCGCGCTGGCCCGCGAGCTCGCCGCCGTCCGCGCGGGCGACCGGCCGGAGGGCGGCGCGACCCCGCAGGAGCGGTACGCGGCGTTCACCCGCGGCCTCCGCGACCCCGCGTCCGCGCTGGCGGTCTGGGCCGCCTACCCGGTGCTGGCCCGGCAGGTCGTCGAGATGCTCGACGACTGGGTGGCCGCGCGCCTGGCCTTCGCCCGCGACCTCACCGCCGACCTCGACGCCCTCGCCGCCGCCTTCGGCACGGCGGACCCGCAGGACGACCGGGCCGACCGGGACGGCCGGGCCGCGCACGACGACCGGGACGGCCGGACCCTCGGACCGCTGGTCGACGTGGCGTTCGGCGCGGCCGAGACCCACCGGGGCGGGCGCAGCGTCGCGCTCGTCCGGTTCGAGCGGGCGACCGTGGTCTACAAGCCGCGCAGCCTGGCCGTCGACCTGTGCTTCGACCGCCTGCTCGGCTGGTTCAACGCCGCCGCCCCCGCGCACGCGCTGCGCCGTCCCGTGCTGCTGGACCGGGGCGACCGCGGCTGGAGCGAGTACATCACCGCCGAGCCGTGCCCCGAGGCCGGGCTGCCCGGCTACTTCTGGCGGATCGGCGCGCTGCTCGCGCTCACCCACGCCGTGCACGGCTACGACCTGCACGCCGACAACGTGATCGCGGCCGGGGCCGACCCGGTGGTGATCGACCTCGAGGCGCTCTTCCACACCGAGCGGACCCGGCCGATGCTGGAGCGGGCGCGGCTCGGCGACCCCGCGGCCGGGCGGCTGGACGGGTCGGTGCTCCGCACCGGGCTGCTCCCCGGACCGCTGGTGATGCCCGACGTCGGCACCGAGCGCCCGTTCGGCGTGGACATCAGCCCGCTCGGCACCGCCGCCGTCCGCCGATCGCTCATCCCGACGCCGATCGTCGAGGACCCGGGCACCGACCGGATGCGGGTCGGCCTCGGGTACCGGACGGTCCCGCCGCCCGCCGGGCGGCTCCGCCTGCCGGACGGGAGCACCGCCGATCCGCGCCGGCACCGCGACGACCTCGTCGCCGGGTACACCTTCGCCTACCGGCGCCTCGCCGCGACGGGACCCGGCCTGCTCGCGCGGGGCGGGCCGCTGGACGGCTGCGCGGACGTGCAGGTCCGGCTGATCCAGCTTTCGACGTTCCTCTACGTCAGGCTCCTGCTGGAGAGCTGGCGGCCGGACGCGCTCCGCGACGCCGCCGCCCGCGAACGCGGCCTGGACCGGCTGGCGGCGGGCTGGCCGGGCGTGCCGCACCGCGACGCGCTGGTGGCGGCCGAGAAGGCGGCGCTGTGGCGCGGCGAGGTCCCGGTCTTCGAGATCCGCCCGGGGCACCACGACGTGTGGCTCGAGGACGGCACCCGCCTGCCCGGCGTCCTCACGGTCTCGCCGCTGGAGGAGATCGCCGCACGCCTCGCGGAGATGGGGCCGGACGACCTGGCGGCCCAGACGGACGTCATCGACGCGAGCCTCTCCGTCCTGGAGGACGCCCCGCACCCCACCCCGCGGCCCGCTCCGGCCCCCGGCCCCCGCCCGACCACGGGCGGCGGGACGGCGCTGGACGAGGCGGTCCGGATCGCCCGGCGGCTGGACGAGACCGCCGTTCGCGCCGGTGACCGGATCGGATGGGTCACGGTCGAGGTCGTCGACGCCGGGTCCCGCCGGCTCGCGCCCGCAGGGCTCGACCTCTACGGCGGGCTGCCCGGGATCGGGCTGTTCCTCTCATACCTGGCCGCCGCCGTCCCCGACGCCTGGGCCCGGGACCTGGCGGTGCGCGTCGCCGAGGAGGTCGTGCACCGCTGCCGCGAGGCGGCCTGGTTGCCCGCGTCCCGGCGGCCCGGACTGGAGGGCGGGCCCGGCGCCGTCTACCACCTGGCCCATGCCGCCGCCGTCCACGGCCGGCCCGGCCTCGCCGAGTTCGCCCGCGACGCGCTGCTGACCCCGCCGCCGCCCGCCGCCGCACCGGACGTCCTCGAAGGCGCTGCCGGAACCCTGCTCTCCGCGCTCGCCCTGCACGCCGCGCTTCCCAGCGCGCGCGCCCTGGACGTGGCGCGGACCGCCGCCGAGCGACTGCTGGAGGCCGACCTCACCGAGCCGGGCTTCGGCTACGGCGCGTCCGGCGCGGCGGTCGCCCTGGCCCGCCTGCACGCGCTCGCTCCGGATGCCCGATATGCGTCCCGCGCGCGGGCACTGGTCGCCGCCGAGGAGAGTCCGGGCACCGACACGGGCTGGTGCCAGGGCGCGACCGGGTCCGCTCTCGCACGCCTGGAGCTGCGCGACGGCCCGGTCTACGAGTCCATCCCCGTACGGCAACGTCTGGAGCGGTCACTGGAAGAACTCGCCGTGCTCGTACGGAACGACCCGCCGCCGCTGGACGACTCGCTCTGCCACGGCACGTCCGGCCACCTCGAACTGCTCACCGCCTTGGACGGCTCCCTGGCGGACGCCCCCCTGGTGAGCACCCCCGCATCCAGCCGCCCGGCGGGTCCCTGGCGTACCGCTCTGCCGGCGCCCGCGCCCGGACTACTGGCCGGCCTCGCCGGCGTGGGGTACGGGCTGCTGCGATCGGCCCGGCCGGACGTCGTGCCGTCCGTCCTCGTGCTGGCGCCCCCGCGCGGACGCCCCTGACCCCCCGCTCCTGTTCCCCGCAGAGGAGACGCCATGACCGTTGACGTCCAGCCCGGAGTGCAGCCCGGCCTGCTCGCCATCGACGGCGCCGAGCCGGTCCGCACCGACCCTTGGCCCACCTACGACAAAGGCGACGTCTTCATCGACGACGAGGACCTGGACGCCGCCCTCGCGACGATCCGGTCCCGCCTGTACTTCCGCTACGACCACCGCCCGTACGCCGAGACGCAGACGGGCCGGCTCGAACGCGACCTGTGCGCGTTCTTCTCCTCCCCGCACGCCCTGACCTGCGCCAGCGGCACCACCGCCATCGCGCTCGGGCTGCTCGCGCTCGACCTGCCGCCCGGGTCGCTGGTCGCCTGCCCGGCGTTCACGTTCGCGGCCACGCCGAGCGCCGTGCTGCTCGCCGGGCACCGCCCGCTGTTCGTCGAGTGCGACGAGGACCTGCACCTGGACGTCGACGACCTGCGGCGCCGCCTCACCCCGGAGGTGCGGGCGATCGTCGTGGTGCACATGCGCGGGTTCGCCTCCGACATGGACGCGGTCTGCGCGGTCGCCCGCGAGCACGGCGTGCCGGTGGTCGAGGACGCGGTGCCCGCGCTCGGCGCGAGCCTGCGCGGACGCCCGCTCGGCACGTTCGGCGCCGTCGGCGCGTTCAGCACCCAGTCCGACAAGTCGCTCAACACCGGCGAGGGCGGCTTCCTGGTGACCGGCGACGCGGACGTTCACGCCCGCGCGGTCGTCTACTCCGGCGCCTATGAAGGCCGGATGGCGCGGCACTACGACGGCCGGCCGCCGCCCGTCGACGACCTGGCCATGCCGATCTTCGGGCTGCGGATGGACGAGATCCGCGCCGCGCTGGCCCGCTCGATGCTGCGCCGGCTGCCCGAGCGGCTGGCCGCCCACCACCGCAACTACGACGACGTGGCCGAGCGGCTCGCCGGTGTCCCGGGCATCGCGCTGCGCCGTCCCGTGGACGACCATGCCTACCTGGGCGAGGCGCTGGTGTTCCGGATCCCCGGCGCGGACGCCCGCGCGTCCGCCTGGACGGCCGCCGCGCTCCGCGCCGAGGGCATCGACGCGCGCGCGCTCGGCGATCCCGGCGACACCAACGTCCGCGCCTTCTGGAACTGGCGCTTCCTGTTCCCCGACGCCGACCGGGCCCGCGCGGAGTTCCCCGTCACCGCCGCGCGGCTCGACGAGTCGGTCGACATCCCGCTGTCGGCGAACCTGACCGAACGCGACCGCGACCAGCTCGTCCGCGCCGTCGGCAAGGTGATGGGGGCCCGGTCCGGACGGCCGCGGTGATCCGCGTCCTGTACGTCACCGGCTGGTGCCGCAGCGGGACCACGCTGCTCGGCAACCTGCTGGGCGAGGTGGACGGCGCGCTGCACACCGGCGAGCTGCGCTACCTGTGGACCAACGGCGTCCTCGGCCGCGGCACCAACACCCAGTGCGGATGCGGCCGGGACGTCGACGCGTGCCCGCTGTGGACCGGGGTGCTCGACCGGCTCGCCGGCGACGAGCCCGCCCCGCACGCCGAACGCGCCGTCCGGCGGCAGCAGGCCGCGCTGCGCACCCGGCACACGGGCCGCAGGCTGGCCGAGGCCCGCGGGGCCGCCGCCCCGCACCCGGCCGTCGGCGACCTGGTCCGGCTGTACGGCGCGATCGCCGAGGAGTCGGGCGCCCGGCTCATCATCGACACCGGGAAGTTCCCCGCCGAGGCCGCGGCGCTGTGCGGGGCGCCCGGCATCGACGCCCGGATCCTGCACGTGGTCCGCGATCCGCGGGCCACCGCCGAGTCGTGGCGGCGCGCCAAGCGGTACATCCCGCCGATGGGCCCGGTGCGCAGCACCGGCTACTGGGTCGGGTTCAACCTGGCGTCCGAGCGGGTCGGCCGCGCGTTCCCGTCCCGCTACCAGCGGCTCCGCTACGAGGACTTCGCCGCGCGGCCCCGGGACGAGCTGCGCCGGGTGATGGAGCGGGCCGGGCTGGACGGCGACCCGCCCGTCGGCGCCGACGGCGTCGCCGACCTCGGCGTCAACCACACCGTCACCGGCAACCCCGACCGGCTGCACCGCGGCCCCGTCCGCGTCCGCGCCGACGACGCGTGGGTCCGCACCCAGCCGCGCCGCGACCGCGCGCTCGCCACCGTGATCGCCGCCCCGCTCCTGGCCCGCTACGGCTACCCGCTCACCCCGGCCCCCCACGGGCCGTGACCGACAGGAAGGACCCGATGGACTTCAGCGAGGTACTGCGGCGGCGCCGGATGGTGCGCCGCTACAGCGCGGACCCGGTCGACCCCGAGACCGTCGCGGCGATCGCCCGGCTCGTCCGGCGGGCGCCGAGCGCGGGCTTCAGCCAGGGCCACCGCCTCCTCGTGGTCACCGGGCCCGCGACCCGCGAGCGGATCGCCGAGATCGCCGAGGAGGACTGGTACGTGCAGCGGGGCCTGCCCCGCTGGCTCTCGGTCGCGCCCGTCCTCATGGTGCTCGGCGTCAGCGAGGACGCCTACCACGAGCGCTACACCAAGCCCGACAAGCTGGTGGACGGCGAGGAGATGCTCTGGCCCGCGCCGTACTGGTGGGTTGACGCCGGCGCGCTGCTGACCCTGATCCAGCTCGCCGCGATCGACGCCGGCCTGGTCACCGGCTTCTCCACCGTCCGCCGGTCCGAGGAGCTGAAGAAGCTGGTCGGCCTCCCGGACGAGGTGGCGGTGGTCGGCCTGATCACCCTCGGCCACCCCGAGCCCGGCGCGGAGGACGGCACCGATGCCGCCCGCCTGCGCACCCTCCGCAAACCCTTCGGCGACCTCGTCCGCTACGAGTCGTGGGACGAGCCGCAGTCCGGAGGGTGATCCCGCCCGGGACCCGGGGCCGTGATCGGAACGGACGAACTTTCACCTGGCTGGGCGTGTCATAGCCGGATGACCGTCCGATCTCCTCCCACGGAGCGTCCATGCCCCTCCCGCCGAAGGCCCGCCGCCTCACTGCGGCCGTCGCCGGAGCAGCCGCGCTGCTCCTGGTGATCACGCTCGTCGTCGCCAGGTTCTCCGCGGACGAGCCGAGCGGTCTCGCGGAGGGCGCTCTGGCCGCGCTGCCCGTGCGGTCCGACCCAGTCTCGCCGGCCCGAGGGCCGATGACGGGCGGCTGCGGGGTGTCCAAGGCCACCGTCGACGCCCTGGTGCCCGGCGGACAAGACCGGCTCGAAAAGTGCTCCTGGTACTCCTCACGCCGGGGCGAGTGGCGGCTTAGAGTCGCGGCCGGAACCGACGGCGTCGCGATGAGCGGCATCCTGGCCACCACCACCGCCGACCCGGCCTTCGCGATGAGCCCCCGGCCGCCGAAGGTCCTCGCGGGCCTCGGAGACGACCAGGCGCTCGCCCGGTACTCCGTCCGCAGGCACGATGGAGTGGCCGAGGTCGTCTTCCAGGCCGGCGGCACCCCGGTGACCATCCTGTACGGGGGTCAGCGCGAGATCGCCGGGAAGCGCATCCCCCAGCCGATGTCCGAGCGGGACGCGATGAAGGGCGCGCTCACGGCCGCGTCGGAAGTGGCCACCGGGCTCAAGCTGCCCGCACGGCCCGTTCCGGCGAGCGCGCCGCCGCCGGGTCCTCCGGCGATCACGCGGGTGCCGCGTCCCTGCGACCTCGTTCCGGGGAGGACGCTCGACAAGGTGGCCAGGGGGGCGTTCCGTTCCCGTGGCAACGGAACGCTCCTGGACGGAGTGTCCGGAGCGAGGACCGACTCGTGCGAATGGCAGGTGCTCGACGTATCGGGGCAGAGCCGGACCCTCATGGTCACCGTTGGCACCGTCCCGGACCGGGAACCGGGTGACGGCGCCCGTGCGGCGTCCCGCTGGTTCCTGCAATGGCACCGGCTGACGCGAGAGGGGCACCAATCGGCGGCCCTGGACAAGCCGAAGGAGTTCCATGCGCTGACCGGCCCGGGGGAGCAGGCGTTCGGCGTACTCGGCGGATCGCTCAACGACGCCGACGACCTACCTGGGAGGGTGGTCTTCCGGGATCGGAACGTGGTGGTCGAGGTCGTCTACTCGGGAACCAAGAACGGAGAACCGGCCATGTCCGGCGACCGGGCCGTCCGGGCCGCCTACACCGTGGCCGCCGAGGCGGCGAAGGCGCTGCGGGCCGTCCCGGCGGAGCGGGCCCCGCTGCCCGCGGCGCCCGACCCCGTCCCGGCCCGTCCGCTCATCACCTCGCTCCCCTCGAACTGCGGTATCGCCTCCGCCACGGTCGACGCGGTCGTCGGGCACGCCGACATGAACGAGAACGGCGACCAGGGGACGTGCGCATGGACCACGCGGCTGGGGGAGCGCAACCGCCGCACCCTCAACGTCTCGCTCCATCTGGAACTGGAGGAGACCTCACCGGCCTCACCGCCCGGAAGCGGGACCACGGCCTCCGGCACCTTGAACGATGAGGAGATCCGGATCGCCGACCGGGTCACCCGGAGCGGGCCCTGGGTCAAGAACACCCCCGCGGCGCGGGCGGTCGACCGGCTTCCCGCCGCCTCCGAGGAGACCCGCCAGCGGCCGGTCACGGGCCTGGCCGACGAGGCCGTGGCGCTGGTCACCGGCCTCGACACGAAGATCGTTTTTAGGTTCGGGAACGCCGTCGGCAGCGTCGAGTACCAGGACGACGGACTGGACCTCGAGCGGGTGGGGGACATGAAGCCCGTGCTGCGGGCGGCGTCCGACGCCGCGCGGGCCCTCGGAGCCCATGTGCGGTCCCCGAAGGTCGCCGCGCCCCCGGCGCCGGGCGCCGCCCCTGCCAAGACGAAGCTCCCCGGGGGATGCGCCCTGATCCCCACGGGGATGGTGGAACAGATCGTCAAGGGCAAGGCCGAGACAGACTCCGATGTGAGCGTGACCAGGGATATAGGTCCGCTGGGGTCGCTCGACAAGCCGGAGGCGTCCGGATGCGTGTGGAAGTCCGAGCACCGGGCGCTGAGCGTCGTCGCGACGCCCTTCCCGGGGCGGTCGTCGCACGAGGCTGTACAGGCCGCGACCCGGGCCTACCTGAAGCTGCACCTCAACTCGCGGGCGGAGGAGCCGATCAGCGGAGGCGGTGAGAAGTACTTCCGCGCCGTGACGGGTCTGGGTGAGCAGGCGTTCGCCGCTTACGTGGAGGACGGGACGCCGGGGCGTGTGGTGTTCCGTGTCCGTAACGTGCTGGTGGAAGTGGCGTTCGCTCCGAAGGATCCGTCCGAGCGCATGCCGGGCGCCGAGCGTGTCGCCCTCGCCCAGCGGGCCGCCGCTGAGGTGATCAAGCCACTGTGACGGCGGTCGCCCGGTTCTCACAAGGTGGACACGTGCCCGGCGGGTGCACGGAGTCAATAGGATCGTCCCCATGCTGCGCTGGTTGACCGCGGGGGAGTCCCATGGCCAGGCCCTCACCGCGATTGTGGAGGGCCTGCCGGCCGGCGTGCGCGTGACCTCGGGCGACATCGCCGAGGAACTGCGCCGCCGCCGGCTCGGGCATGGGCGGGGCGCCCGGATGAAGTTCGAGCAGGACCAGGTGACGATCCTCGGCGGGGTCCGGCACGGGGTGACCCAGGGCGGGCCGGTCGCGATCCAGATCGGCAACACCGAGTGGCCCAAATGGGAGACGGTGATGTCGGCCGACCCGGTCGACGCCGAGACGCTGGCCGCGCAGGCGCGCAACGCGCCGCTGTCGCAGCCGCGCCCCGGCCACGCCGACCTGGTCGGCATGCAGAAGTACGGCTTCGACGACGCCCGCCCGGTGCTGGAGCGGGCCAGCGCCCGCGAGACCGCCGCCCGGGTCGCGCTCGGCACCGCCGCCAAGGCGTTCCTGAAGCAGGCGCTCGACGTCGACGTGCTCTCCCACGTGATCGCGCTCGGCGAGATCGAGGCGCCCGAGGGGCTGCTGCCCGGCCCCGGCGACCTCGCCGCCGTCGACGACAGCCCGGTGCGGTGCTTCGACGCCGCGGCGTCCGCGGCGATGGTCGCGCACGTCGACGAGCTGAAGCGGGCCGGCGACACCATCGGCGGCGTCGTGGAGGTCCTCGCCTACGGGCTCCCGCCCGGCCTCGGCAGCCACGTGCACTGGGACCGGCGGCTCGACGCCCGGCTCGCCGGGATCCTGATGGGCATCCAGGCGATCAAGGGGGTGGAGCTCGGCGACGGCTTCACCACCGCGCGCCGCCCCGGCTCCCGCGCGCACGACGAGATCGACGCCACCCCGGACGGCGTCCGCCGCCGCACCAACCGGGCCGGCGGCGTCGAGGGCGGCATGACCACCGGCGAGGCGCTCCGGGTCCGCGCCGCGATGAAGCCGATCTCGACCGTGCCGCGCCGCCTCGACACCATCGACGTGAAGACCGGCGAGCCCGCCAAGGCGATCAACCAGCGCAGCGACGTCACCGCGGTGCCCGCCGCCGGCGTGGTCGCCGAGGCGATGGTGGCGCTGGTGCTGGCCGACGCCGCGCTGGAGAAGTTCGGCGGCGACTCGGTCGAGGAGACCGCGCGCAACGCGCGGGGCTACCTGTCCTCCCTGACGATCAAGTAGAGAGCCGGCCAGAGATGACGCAACCCAGGGCCGTCCTCATCGGGGCGCCAGGTTCGGGCAAGAGCACCGTCGGCGCCGCGCTGGCCGAGCGGCTCGGCGTCGTGCTGCGCGACACCGACGCCGACACCGAGGCCGCGGCGGGCAAGCCGATCGGCGAGATCTTCATCGACGACGGCGAGGAGCGCTTCCGCGAGCTGGAGCACGCCGCCGTGCGGGCCGCGCTCGCCGAGCACGACGGCGTCCTGGCCCTCGGCGGCGGCGCGGTGCTGTCGGCCGAGACGCAGGAGCTGCTGGCCGGCCACACCGTGGTCTACCTCAAGGTCGGGCTGGCCGAGGCGGTCAAGCGCGTCGGGCTGGCGTCGGCGCGGCCCCTGCTGGTGCTCAACCCCCGCAGCCGGCTGCGCGCCCTGCTGGAGGAGCGGCTCCCCGTCTACGAGCGGCTCGGCACCGTCCACGTCGACACCGACGGCCGCACCCCCGACGAGATCGCCGACGAGATCGTCAAGGAGCTCCCGTGACTGAGACGCGCGTCCACGTCGGGGGCGCCGACCCCTATGACGTCGTCGTCGGCAGCGGTGTGCTGGGCGAGCTGCCCGGCCTGCTCGGCGGCCGGACCCGCACGGTCGCGGTCGTGCACGCCGAGGGGCTCCCCGAGATCGCCCGCCCGGTGTGCGGGGTCCTGGAGAAGGCCGGGTACGCGGTGCACGCGCTGCCCGTCCCGGACGGCGAGGCGGCCAAGGAGAGCGGAGTCCTGGCCGGGCTCTGGTCCCGGTTCGCCGAGCTCGGCATGACCCGCACCGACGCGGTCGTCGGGGTCGGCGGCGGCGCCACCACCGACCTGGCCGGCTTCGCCGCGGCGTCCTGGCTGCGCGGCGTCCCGGTGGTGCCGGTCCCGACCACGCTGCTCGGCATGGTCGACGCGGCCGTCGGCGGCAAGACCGGCATCAACCTGCCCGAGGGCAAGAACCTCGTCGGCGCCTTCCACCCCCCGTCCGGCGTGCTCTGCGACCTGGCCACGCTGGTCACGCTGCCGCGCGAGGACTACGTCAGCGGCCTCGCCGAGGTGATCAAGGCGGGCTTCATCGCCGACCGCAGGATCCTGGAGCTGGTCGAGGCCGACCCGGCGGGCGCCGCCCGCCCCGACGGCCCGCACACCCGCGAGCTGATCGAGCGGGCCGTCCGGGTCAAGGCGAACGTGGTGGCGGACGACCTCAGGGAGAGCGGCCTCCGCGAGATCCTCAACTACGGCCACACCCTCGCGCACGCGATCGAGAAGGCCGAGGACTACCGGTTCCGGCACGGCCACGCCGTGGCCATCGGCATGGTCTACGCGGCCGAGCTGGCCCGCCTCTCCGGGCGCCTCGGCCAGGACGTCGTCGACCGGCACCGCGCGATCCTCACCTCCGTCGGCCTGCCCGTCGCCTACGCGGCCGACGCCTGGTCGGAGCTGCGCGCCACGATGACCATCGACAAGAAGTCGCGCGGCGCGACGCTGCGGTTCGTGGTCCTGGACGGCCTGGCCGAGCCGGGCCGCCTGGAGGGCCCGGCCGAGACGCTGCTCGCCGCCGCCTACCGGGAGATCAGCCGATGAAGAGCGTGCTGGTGCTGAACGGCCCCAACCTGAGCCGGCTCGGCACCCGCGAGCCGGACGTGTACGGCGCGGCCACGCTGGACGACCTGGCCGCGCTGTGCCGCGACACCGGCCGCCGCCTCGACCTGCACGTCGAGGTGCGGCAGACCGACGACGAGGCCGAGATGCTCCGCTGGGTGCACGAGGCCGCCGACGAGCGGCTCCCGGTGGTGCTCAACCCCGCCGCGTTCACGCACTACTCGTACGCGCTGCGCGACGCGCTCGCCCAGCGCACCGCGCCGCTGATCGAGGTGCACATCAGCAACCCGGCGGCGCGCGAGGAGTTCCGCCACACCTCCGTCGTCGCGGGCGTCGCCACGGGCACGATCGCCGGGTTCGGGATGCTCTCGTACGTGCTGGCGCTCCAGGCCGTCGCCGCCCTCCTCGCCGAGGAGACCCCTCCCACCGCGTGACCGCGCGTCCCGGCGGGCGGGGGCGCGGGCTCAGTCGTCCCGGACGGCCGCGCGGGTCATCTCCTTCAGCTCGGTGACCACGTCGTCGAGCGGGCGGACGTCGCGGTGCGCGCGGCACAGGATGGTCGCGCCCTCCACCGCCGCCACGATCAGCCGGGCCAGCCGGGCGGCGCGGTCGTCCGGGACGCCGGCGTTGCCGAGCCCGGTGGCCAGGGTGTCCTGCCAGCGGTCGAACACCGCCGCCGCGGCGGCGGCGAGCTGCGGCGCCTCCTCGTGGGACTCCACGGTGACCGCGACCACCGGGCAGCCGGCCCGGAACTCGCTCTTGATCAGCACCTGCCGCCACCAGCCGACGAAGGCGTCCACGGCGGACGCCGCGTCGCCGCCCTCGGTGGCCGCCAGGATGCCCGCGTTGAGGAAGTCGCCGGCGTAGCGGACCGCCTCCTCGGCGAGCTGCACCTTGCCGCCCGGGAAGTGGTGGTAGATCGACCCGCGCGGCGCGCCGCTGTGCGCGATGACGTCGCGGAACCCCGTCCCGCTGTAACCGCGCTCGCGGAAGAGGTAGGCGGCGCTGCGCACCATGCGTTCCCGGCTGTCCGTGCCCATGACCATTGATTATGACATTCATCATAAGCACTTCGCCTTGACCATGACGGACGTCATAGCAAAGCGTGGCCGGGACGGACGCTCGTCTACTACCGACCAGTAAGGTCGGGTCAGGCACAGACGAAGGAGACCTGCGTGATCGACCTCCAGCGCGACGGCGACGTGTTCGTCCTGCGGCTCGACGCCGGCGAGAACCGGTTCAGTCCCGACCTCCTGGACGCCGTGGACGGCGCCCTCGACGAGGTCGAGAAGCAGCAGGGGCCGCGGGCGCTGGTCACCACCGGGACCGGCAGGTTCTACTCCAACGGGCTGGACCTGGAGTGGCTCGGCGCCAACGGCGACCACCTCGAGGAGTACCTGCGCAGGGTCAACGGCCTGTACGCCCGGCTGCTGTCGCTGCCGCTCCCGACGGTCGCCGCGGTGAACGGGCACGCCTTCGCCGGCGGCGGCATGCTCGTCCTCGCCCACGACCTCGCCGTCATGCGCACCGGCCGGGGCTACTTCTGCCTGCCCGAGGTCGATCTCGGGATGACCTTCACGCCCGGCATGAACGCGCTGATCCGGGCCCGCCTCGCCCCCGCCGCCGCGCACGAGGCGATGGTCACCGGCCGCCGGTACGCGGCCGAGGAGGCGCAGGCCGCCGGGATCGTGGCGCGGACCGCCGCCGAGGAGGCGGTGCTGCCCGCCGCGATCGAGCTGGCCGCCGGGCTGGCGCCGAAGAACGGCCAGGTGGTGGCCAGGATCCGCGCCGATCTGTACCGGCCGGCGCTGGCCGCGCTGCGCGGACCGGCCCTGGCCTGACGGCACCGCCGCGACTACGTTACGTTCAACTGGAATCTAATTCGGTTTTATGGAAGGGATGCCGGATGCGCATCGGGATGGCCCTGAGCTACTCGGGCGGTTTCAAGGAGACCGTCGAGGAACTGGGCGACTACGAGAAGGCCGGCCTCGACATCGTGTACGTCGCGGAGGCGTACAGCTTCGACGCGGTGAGCCAGATGGGCTACATCGCCGCCAAGACCGAGCGGCTGGAGATCGCCTCCGGCATCCTGAACATCTACTCGCGCACGCCCACCGCGCTCGCGCAGACGGCGGCCGGCCTGGACTACGTCTCCGAGGGCCGGTTCACCCTCGGCATCGGCGCGTCCGGCCCGCAGGTGATCGAGGGCTTCCACGGCGTGCCCTACCACGCCCCGCTCGGCCGCACCCGCGAGATCATCGAGATCTGCCGCCAGGTGTGGCGGCGCGAGCGGCTCCAGCACCAGGGCAAGTACTACTCCATGCCGCTCCCGGAGGGGCAGGGCACCGGGCTGGGCAAGCCGCTCAAGATCATCAACCATCCGGTGCGGGCCGACATCCCCGTCCTGGTCGCCGCGATCGGCCCGAAGAACGTCGAGCTGACCGCCGAGATCGCCAACGGCTGGGAGCCGATCTTCTACCTGCCCGAGAAGGCCGCCGACGTGTGGGGCGCCTCGCTGGCCGCGGGCAGGGCCAAGCGCGACCCGGCGCTCGGCGAGCTGGACGTGGTCGGCCAGGCGGCCCTGGCCATCGGCGAGGACGTGCAGGGCTACCTGGAGTTCGGCCGCCCGATGGCCGCCCTCTACATCGGCGGCATGGGTGCCAAGGGCCGCAACTTCTACAACGACCTCTGCCGCCGCTACGGGTGGGAGAAGGAGGCCGAGGAGATCCAGGACCTCTACCTGGCCGGCAAGAAGGACGAGGCCGCCGCCAAGGTGCCCTACGAGCTGCTGGAGAAGATGTCGCTGATCGGCTCCGAGGGGCACGTCCGCGACCGGCTCGCCGCGATGAAGGAGTCCGGCGTCTCCACGCTCAACATCACCCCGATCGCCGGCGACCACAAGGGCCGGCTGGCCCTGATCGAGAAGATCAAGGACATGGCCGCCGACGCCTAGCGCGTCCCGCCCGCGAGCGGTGCGCCGCCCCTCCGGCCGCGCTGGAAGGACGGCGCGCCGCGGGGGCGCGTGGCGCGCTGCGCGCCGTCAGAGCGCGGCGTGGACCTCCTTGGCGACCCGCTCGCCCGAACGGACCGCGCCGTCCATGTAGCCCGTCCAGAAGCCGGACGTCTCGGTGCCCGCCCAGTGCACCGGCCCGCAGGGCGCCCGCAGCGCCGTGCCGTAGTCGCTGAGCACGCCGGGCGGCGCGAACCCGACCGGACCGCCGCCGCTCCACACCTCGTTGTCCCAGCGCTGGAACGCCGTCCGCACCGGGGTCCTGGCCTTGTCGCCGAACAGCTTCCCGAACGCCTCCAGCCCCGCCGCCCGCACCTCGTCCGGCGGCGCGGCGTCGAGCCGGCGCATGTTGGACTGGTTGATGAAGCCCATCAGGATGCCGCGCGAGGCGTCCGGCGGGGTGTTGTCGAACGTCGCGTCGATCGCCCCGCTGTCGGCGATCGCCTGCCCGGTGAGCCCGTCCGCCCGCCAGAACGGGGTGTCGTACACGGCCACGAACTTGGCGATCGAGCCCATCGGGTAGCGCTGCATGAGCTGCGCCCGGCTCGCGGGCAGCACCGGGGAGAAGGCGATCTTCCCGGCGATGGCGGGGGACATCGCCACCACCGCCCGCTTGGCCGACACCGTGATCCCGTCGGCGGTGACGGTGACGCCGCCGTCCGCGATCGCGACGCTCCGCACCGGCGCGTTGTAGTGCACCCTGGCGCCGAGTTCGGCCGCCAGCCGGATCGGGATCTCCTGCGAGCCCCCGACGAACCGGGTCTCCTGGGCGCCGCCCCTGGTGTTGATGAGGCGGTCGACGTTCCCCGGGTTGCCCTCGTTGCCCGCCGAGGCGACGTAGTTGAGCACGTACAGCAGCGACACGTCCCGCGACCGCACCGACAGGGTGGAGCTGGCGAACGCGTCCATCAGGAACCGCGCCCCGCTGCTCAGCGAGTGGGACCGCGACCACGAGTAGAACGTCTGGCCGTCCCACTCCTCGGCCTTGGGCGCCTTCCACGGCTCGCCCACCGGGATGCTCTTGGCCATGTCGCCGAGCGACAGCAGCGCCAGCTCCAGGTCGATCACGCCCCAGTCGGGCGGCACCGCCCCGAGGACGCCGTCCGTCGCGTACAGGGTCCGCTTCCCGTCGCGGTAGTAGACGTTCTTGCCCGTGTTGTAGGTGGGGAACGTGGCGACGCCCATGTCCTTCGCCAGGGCCGCGATGCGGTCCTGGGTGGGGCCGATGAACTCGGCGCCGCCCTCGTTGGTGGTGCCGTCGCCGAGCGGCATCCCGTACACCCGCCCGCCGGGACGCTCCCGCGCCTCCAGGACGATCACCGATCGGCCGGCCGCGACCAGGTCGCGGGCGGCGGCCAGCCCGGAGAGCCCGGCGCCCACGACCACCACATCGGCGGACGCGGTGGCGCCCCGGGCGGAGGGGGCGGAGGACGAGGCGGAGGCGGGCACGGCGGACGTCGCGGCGCCCGCGGCGGCGGTGAGCGCGCCGGTTCCGAGCAGTCTGCGGCGGCTGAGTCCGGTCAAGGGGATCCCTCCTGGGGGAGGCGGGGGACGAGAGGCCGGGCGGGAGGCGGAAACGGCTCACAAGGTAGGGACCCCGGCGGGCAAAAGTCGAGAGTTCTTCATGTTCTGTGACCGGTCCGAGACGGCGGTCTCCCGCCGCCGGAGCGCTCCCCGCCGATGAACTAGAGTCCTGACCATGGGGGAGACGCACACCGAACGCCGTCGCCGGCTGGCCGCGCTGATCGCCGGCCGTGACGCCGGCGCGCTGCTGGTCACCCGGCTGGTCAACGTCCGCTACCTGACCGGCCTCGACAGCTCCAACGCCGCGCTGCTGGTCTTCGCCGACGGCGCCGCCGTCCTGGCGACCGACGGCCGCTACGCCGAGATGGCCCGCGCGGCCTGCCCCGACCTCGACGTCCTCGTCGAACGGCGGACCGCCGCGGCGCTCACCACCCTCGCCGCGGACTCCGGCACCGGCGTCCTCGGTTTCGAGGCGCACGACCTGACGGTCGAGGCGCACGCCGAGCTCGCCGCCGAGGACGACGGCATCGGGTTCAAGCCGCTCGGCCACCCGGTCGAGCAGCTCCGCGCCGTCAAGGACGAGCAGGAGCTGGCGCTGCTGCGCGAGGCGTGCGCCATCACCGACCGCGCGTTCGAGGCCGTCCTCCCGGAGATCGCACCCGGCGTGACCGAGCGTGAGATCGCGATCGCGCTGGAGCGCCGCATGGTCGACCTCGGCGCCGAGGCCCCCGCGTTCGAGTCGATCGTCGCGTCCGGCCCCAACGGCGCCGTCCCGCACCACCACCCCGGCACCCGGGCGATCGAGCCCGGCGACCTGGTGACCATGGACTTCGGCGCCCGGTACGGCGGCTACCACGCCGACATGACCCGCACCGTCGCCATCGGTGCGCCCGCCGCCTGGCAGCGCGAGGTCTACGACCTGGTCCGGCACGCCCAGCAGGCCGCGGTCGACGCCGCCGTCCCCGGCGCCGAGACCAGGGCGGTCGACGCCGCCGCCCGCGACATCATCGCCGCGGCCGGGCACGGCGCGGCGTTCTCCCACGGCCTCGGCCACGGCGTCGGCCTGGAGATCCACGAGGCCCCGCTCCTCGGGTACGACAAGACCGGTAAGCTGACGGACCGAGTTCCGATCACCGCCGAGCCGGGGGTCTACCTCGCGGGCCGGGGCGGAGTCCGCATCGAGGACACGCTGGTCGTCCGCGCGGACGGTCCGGAGCTTCTCACCGAGACGACCAAGGAGCTGCTCGTACTCTGACGTACGGGCGGGCCCGCGATCAGGAGAAGGACGCAGTGGCGACGACGAACGACCTGAAGAACGGCATGACGCTGAACCTCGACGGCGGTCTGTGGACCGTTCTGGAGTTCCAGCACGTCAAGCCAGGCAAGGGCGGCGCGTTCGTCCGGACCAAGCTCAAGAACGTGCTCTCCGGCAAGGTCGTCGACAAGACCTTCAACGCCGGCACCAAGGTCGAGGTGGCCACCGTCGACAAGCGCGAGATGCAGTACCTCTACCGCGAGGGCGAGGACTTCGTCTTCATGGACACTGAGACCTACGAGCAGCCGCACATCCCCGAGGCCACCGTCGGCTCCGCCGCCGACTACCTGCTCCCCGAGCAGAACGCGGTGATCGCCTTCAACGACGAGAACCCGCTCTACGTCGAGCTGCCCGCGGCCGTCGTCCTCCAGATCACCGAGACCGAGCCCGGCCTCCAGGGCGACCGCTCCACCGGCGGCAGCAAGCCCGCCACCCTGGAGACCGGCGCGCAGATCCAGGTGCCGCTGTTCATCACCACCGGCGAGAAGGTCAAGGTCGACACCCGCTCCGGCGAGTACCTCGGCCGCGGCTGATGCCGGCACTGAGCCGCGTCGCCGGAGGCGGTGCCATGGGCGCGAGGGGCCGCGTGGTGGCTGGACTGAGGAGTGCAGGGAGCTTGCGACCGGAGCGACGAGGGAAGTCGCCGCGTGTGGCGGTCCCGAGCCGCGTCGCCGGAGGCGGCGCCATGAGCACGGCGAAGCCATGAGCGCGCGGACCAAAGCGCGGAAGCTGGCGCTCGACATCCTGTTCGCGGCCGAGCTGCGGGAGGAGCGGCCGACCGAGGTGCTGGCCGCGCGAGGGCGGCCCAACCAGGACGAGCTCGCCGAGTACCCGCACGCGGTGCGGATGATCGAGGGCGTGCAGGAGCACCGGGAGCGGATCGACGAGCTGATCGCGACGTACGCGACCGGCTGGACGCTGGAGCGGATGCCGGTCGTCGACCGCAACATCCTGCGGATGGGCGCCTACGAGATCCTCTGGGTCGACGACGTCCCGGACGGGGTGGCGGTCAGCGAGGCGGTCGGGCTGGCGAGCGAGCTGTCCACCGACGAGTCCCCGCGGTTCGTCAACGGGCTGCTCTCCCGGATCCAGCAGCTCAAGCCGTCGCTCGGGCTTTAGGCCCGGCTAGGGTGGGGGCCGAGCGGGCAGAACGGACCGACGTTAGGAGGGTGGCCGTGGCCGCCCAGCAGCACAAGCGGTTGCGGGGGACCGGGCGGGTGCGCGACGCCGTCCTGTGGGACGCGCTGCGCACCGTTCTCGACCGCATCGCCTCGGAGGCCGGGCCGAGCGAGGTCGTCGACGTGGGCGGCGGCACGGGGGGGTTCGCGGTGCCGCTCGCCGAGCTGGGCCACCGGGTCACCGTGGTCGACGCCAACCCCGACGCGCTGGCCGCGCTGGAGCGCCGGGCCGACGAGTCGGGCGTCGTGGTGCGGGCCCTTCAGGGCGACGCGAGCGACCTGCCCGACCTGCTCGGGCCGCACTCGGCCGACCTGGTGCTGTGCCACAGCGTGCTGGAGTACGTGGAGGACCCCGCGGCGGCGATGGCGGCGCTGACCGGCACGGTCCGTCCGGGCGGGGCGGTCAGCGTGCTGGTCGCCGGGCAGGTCGCGGCGGCGCTGCACCGGGCGGTGGCCGGGCAGTTCGACGACGCCCGCCGGGTCCTCACCGACCCGGCGGGGCGGTGGGGCGACCATGATCGGATGCCCCGCCGGTTCACTCGGGAGTCCCTCTCGTCGCTGGTGCGCGGCGCGGGCCTGCGGGTCGGCGAGCTGCACGGGGTCCGGATCTTCGCCGACCTGGTGCCGAGCGGGTTGCTCGACTGCGACGCCGGTTCCGCGGAGGCGCTGATCGCGCTGGAGTCCGTCGCGGCGGTGCACCCCGTGCTGCGCGAGCTGGCCACGCAGCTGCACCTGCTGGCGGACAAGCCGGCCGAGTGAGAGCCCCCCGCCGATGAGCCGCAAGCAGCAGTTGCACCGGCCGGGACCGCAGCCCGGACCCCCGGCCGACGACGCCGGATGCGGCATCCTGCACGTCGACATGGACGCGTTCTTCGTCAGCGTCGAGCTGCTGGAGCGGCCCGAGCTGCGCGGCCGGCCGGTCGTCGTGGGCGGCGCGGGCGGACGCGGCGTGGTGGCGGCGGCGTCCTACGAGGCGCGCGGCTTCGGCGTCCACTCGGCGATGCCGATGACGCGGGCGCGGCGGCTGTGCCCGCGGGCGGTGGTGCTGCCGCCCGACCACGAGAAGTACGCCCGGGTCTCCGCGGCGGTGTTCGAGCTCTTCCGCACCGTCACCCCGCTGGTCGAGCCGCTCTCGCTGGACGAGGCGTTCCTCGACGTGACCGGGGCGCTGCGCCGGCTCGGCCGTCCCGCCGAGATCGCCCGGCTCATCCGCGAGCAGGTCAGCGACCAGCAGGGCATCACCTGCTCGGTGGGCGTGGCGGCCAACAAGTTCGTCGCCAAGCTGGCCTCCACGCACTGCAAGCCCGACGGGCTGCTGGTGGTGCCGGCGGACGGCGTCCAGGAGTTCCTGCACCCGCTTCCGGTCGCGGCGCTGTGGGGGGTCGGCGAGCGCACCGAGCAGGCGCTGAACCGCCTGGGCCTGCGGACGGTGGGGCAGCTCGCCCAGGTCCCTTCCGGCACCCTCCAGCGCGAGCTGGGCAACGCCCTGGGCGCCCATCTGCACGCGCTGTCCTGGGGGCGCGACCCCCGCGAGGTGGTGGCGCACACGCCGGACAAGAGCATCGGCGCCGAGGAGACGTTCGAGTCCGACGTCGACGACCCCGAGATCATCCGCCGCGAGCTGCTGCGGCTGGCCGAGCGGGTCGGCGCGCGGCTGCGCGAGAGCGGGAACGCGGGCCGGACGGTGAGCGTCAAACTACGGATGGCGAACTTCACGACGATCACGCGGGCCCGCACCCTGCGGGAACCCACCGATCTGGCCCGTGTGATCTATATCACAGCGTGCGAGCTCTACGAGGCGGCCGGGCTGGAGCGGGTACGACTCCGTCTGGTCGGGGTACGGGTGGAGAATCTGGACCCCGCCGACCAGGCCCCCCGCCAGCTCGCCCTCGATGAGCCGGAGAGCGGCTGGCGTGAGGCCGAGCGGGCGATGGACCAGGCGGCGCACCGGTTCGGCCGCGGCACGGTTCGCCCTGCCGCGCTCGTCCGGCGCGACGCACGTGACAGCGGGGACGGGAGACGATGAAACACGGCGGTGGGACGACCGGTATGAGGGCCGCGGTCGGCCGTTCGCTTTCGCAGGCTCGTCCGGCCTCGTATTCTGGGCATATCACCGTTGAGGTTCCTGTCCTGCATCGGATACCCCGTCGCGGGGCTGTCGTTGGGAGGCGCCGTGCCGCTCTCTGATCACGAGCAGCGCATGCTCGACCAGATCGAGCAGGCGTTGTACGCCGAGGATCCGAAGTTCGCTCACGCGGTCCGCTCGACCAACCCTCAGGTGCACTACAAACGCCGGATCGTCAAGGCCGCCCTCGGTTTCCTCGTGGGCGTCTGCACCTTGATGGCCGGCCTCGTCATGAACGCCGGAACGGTCACCGTCGCGATCAGCGTGACCGGCTTCCTGCTCATGGTGGTGTGCTGCGTCTGGGCGCTGACGAGCTGGAAACGCATGACCGGAATCGGCACCGAATCCGCCCCGGAGGGCGGTGACCGCCAATCCCGGTCCGCCAAGGCGGGCTTCATGGAACGCATGGAGGAACGCTGGCGCCGCCGCACCGAGGGCGAGTGACCCCGCCGGCGCTCCCCTGAGCGCACGGTGGGAAGACCCCGCCCCCACCCCCTCGCGTACACGTCCTCCCCACGCCGTGCCGGATCTCCGATCCGGCACGGCTTCTGCTTTGCGGGCGACCCCAGCGGGCCGTCACTCGGGGTGGCCGCGGTCCTTCCGGCGGACGCGGCGGCCGAGGCGGCCGGCGAGGTCGTCCAGCCGGTTGGCGGCCTCCAGGGTCCGGCCGCCGGCGCCGCGCAGGACCGAGAAGGTGAGATCGACCGTCGACGGGGGGAGTAGCCGGGCGCGCAAGCGGGTGCCGCGGCCCACCGAGGCGGCGAACGCCTCGCGGACGGTCCGCACGTCCGCCTTGAGCGATTCGGGCGGCACGGCCTGCTGCGACCGGGAGTAGCGGGCCAGCTCCTCGGCGTGGGCGATGCGGCCCAGCGCACCGCTGCCCGGGTCGTCCAGCTCGAGGAGCTCGCCCAGGCGCCGCGCCACGGCGCGGGGCGAATCGCTGGCCCGCCAGTCGAGGCCGTGGTCGAGGGCGTCCGCCCGCATCTCCCCC
The DNA here is from genome assembly GCF_030283145.1 of Actinomadura xylanilytica. Lineage (GTDB taxonomy): Bacteria > Actinomycetota > Actinomycetes > Streptosporangiales > Streptosporangiaceae > Spirillospora > Spirillospora xylanilytica. Next base: position 528,020 of record NZ_JASNWE010000001.1, on the reverse strand, counting down.
CAGGCCGCGTGCGCGGCATCGGCCGGATCGGGGTCCCGGCCGATGCCGGGGGAGGGACCGCGCCGGCGGGGCGGCGCGTCCCGGCGGGGCTTTTTGCCGCGCGGGGCGACGGCGGCCCAGTGCCGGCGCCGGGAGAGCAGCCGCACCACCAGCGGCACCGAGAGGAGCATCAGCGCGACGAGCAGCGCGGCGCCCAGCCACGCCATCGGGAATCCGCCGCCGCCGTCGTCGTCGGTGATGACCGGCTCCGCCGCCGGGCCGTCGGCCGGACCGAGGTCCTGGTTGTGCCGGGGCCCCGAGCCGGGGGTGCCCGGCTCCGGCTCCGACGACGGCGACCCGGGCTTCGGCGCGTTCTCCTGCCCCGCTTCCCGGCCGGGGGCGTCGCTGGACGGCTCGCTGTAGGCGGGCGCGACGGCGGTGCCCTGGCCCGCCGGCCCGGCGGGAGTCGGCTCGAACCGGACCCAGCCGGCGCCCTCGAAGTACAGCTCGGGCCAGGCGTGCGCGTCGCGGGACCGCACCGTCCACTCGCCGGCCCGGTTCTGCTCGCCGGGGGTGTAGCCCATCGCGACGCGGGACGGGATCCCGAGGACCCGGGCCATCACCGCCATGCCCGCCGCGAACTGCTCGCAGTAGCCCCGCCGGTTGTGCAGCAGGAAGTCGGCCAATTCACCGCCGTGCTGCGGCGGCTGGGCCGCCAGGTCGTACCGGAACCCGCCCTTCTCGGTGAACCAGCGCTGCAACCGGACGGCCTGCCCGTACCCGGTCGTCGCGCCCGAGGTGACCTCGCGCGCCAGCGCCTTGACCTGTGGGGGCACGTTCCCCGGCACGCTGGCGTACTGGTCCAGGATGTCGCTGGGCGCCGAGCTCGCCGCGGCGAGCTCGGCGCCGCTCGGCTGCGCGCGGATGCTCTCGACGGTGAATGACCGGCCGCCCGCCGAGTCGCGCAGCGAGTAGACCATCAGGGAGGCCGGGTGCACCCGCCAGTCGCCCTTGATCGACACTCGGGCCGGCGCGTACGGCACGGGCAGGAAGGTCATGCGCTTGACCTCCGGACGCACCTGCACCCTGGTCTTCACCACGTGGGAGGGGGCGGCGCCGAGGCCGGGCGCGGCCGGCAGGGTGCGGCCCGCCAGCCGGTCCTCCTCGCTGCTCTGAAGGGCGTTGTAGGTCCACCGGTCGCCGTCGAACCGGTCCAGCGCGTACAACCGCAGGTAGTCGGGGCCCGCCGGGTCGTCGCTCCGGTAGGTGAGCACGACCGAGTCGTCCTGGCGGGCCAGCTCCCGCTTGAGGCTGACCAGCGGGTCGGGGGTGGTGACGGTCCGGAGCCCGCCGTCGCCCTCGCCGCCGCCGCCCATGCCGAACAGGCCGCGCGGATGGATCCCGGGGACGGCTGCGGGCAGCAGCACCGCGACCGCGACGGCGGCCGCTCCGATCCGCCGGCCGCTGGCCGCGAGGGCGCTGGAGTCGGGACGCTCGCCCCGCGCCGGCCCGTCCTGCGGCGCGCCGGCCCCGGCCATCGGGACCTCCTCCGACCAGCGCGGGGTGAAGACCGCCCGGCCCCACCCGCCGACCTGCTCGCGCGAGTCGCTCATCAGCAGGGCCAGGAACCCGAGCGCGCCCAGGCCGAACGCCAGCCAGCTCACGTCGTCCTCGCGGACCGCCGCCGGCACGCTGTACATCGCCAGCAGGGGCAGCCCGGCGGGCGCGGCCCGGCGGAGCCGGACGGCGAGGAGGTCGACCAGGACGGCGACGAGGCCGACGCCCGCGGCGGCCAGCAGCGAGATGCCCGGTACCAGCGGCACCGGCGCGGCGTACTGGTTGGCGGCTTGCCAGCCGTCGCCGATCAGGTCGGCGAGCGCGCGCTCCGACGACGGGGTCGGGATGACGCCGAGCCACGCGGCCCCCGGGACGTGCACCGCGGTCAGGTAGAGGTGCAGCGCGGCCACGCCGCCGAACGCGCTGAACACCGCGGGCACCCGGAACCGCCGCACCAGCATCCCGCCCGCCATGACCGCGACCACCGCGCCGAGCGCGTGGACGAACCAGCCTCCGCCGGAGAACAGCGGGTAGAGCCCCGCCGAGCCGGCCAGCGTCGCCAGCCCGGCGACGATCGTCATGCGGACCCTCATGAACCGTCCCTGGCGAAGTCCTCGGTGGCCTGGTCGGCCAGCGCCCACGCGCCGGCGAGGTCGGCGGCGGAGCGGACGACCGCGACCCGCCAGCCGCCCGCGCGCAGCAGCCGCGCGGTGCGGGCGCTCGTGGCCGGCGCCGCCGGATCCTCCGTGCTGCCGGAGGCCGCCGCGCCGTCGCCCTCCGCCGTGCCCGTCCCGCCCGTCTCGCTCGCGGCGCCCGTCTCGCTCGCGGCGCCTGTCTCGCCCGCTTTGCCGCTCCGGCCGGGGCGGGCCGGGGCGGACGGGTCGACGAGGATCGCGACGCAGGTGGCGGTGCCACGCCGGGCCGCCGCGATCGAGCGGGCCTCGTCCGGCTTGAGCACGCCGAACACGGCCACCACCAGCCCGTCGCCGTCGCGCCCCTGGCCGAGCGTGCCGCGCAGCGCGGCCAGCCCCGCCGTGAGCGAGCGCGCGCCCGACACCTGCGCCACCGCCAGCGCGTCGAGGAGCAGCCCCTCGAAGGCGCTCTCGAACGACACCGACGAGGGCAGCGCCTCGCCGCCGTCGGTCACGTACCGCAGGCCCATCCCGGCCCGGCCGAGGTGCACGCCGACCGACGCGGTGACCGACACCGCCTGCTCGAACGACCCGCCGGGCCCCTCGCCCCAGTGCGCGGCGCGGCGGGTGTCGAGGAACAGGGTCCCGCTGCTCTGCCAGTGCTGCTCCTCGCGCCGCACCATGAGCTCGCCGTACCTGGCGGTCGAGCGCCAGTGCACCCGCCGCAGGTCGTCGCCGTGCCGGTACTCGCGCGGGGCCGCGTCGTCCTCGCCCGCGGTGGCGACCGTCCGGGCCAGGCTCTCGCCGCCGCCGGTCCACGCGCCCGCCAGCCGCCCCGCGGGCAGCGGCACGATCGCGGGCGTGACCGTCAGGGTGTCGGCCAGGCTGAACGACCGGACCAGCTCCACCATCCCGAACGGGTCGGCCAGCCGGACGATCAGCGGCCCGACCCGGTAGCGGCCCCGCACGTCGGACCGGATCCGGTAGCTGAGCTGCCGCGAGCCCTGCGGCTCGATCCGGTCGAGGACGAACCGGGCCCGTCCGCCCAGCGTGTACGGCACCTGGTCCTCGACCATCAGCAGCCCGCTCGGCAGCCGCGACACGTTCTCCAGCCGCAGGTCCGCCTGCGCCTCGTGGCCCACCGGCAGCCGGGACGGCGTGAGCCGCCGCGCGCACGCCAGCCGGTAGCGGGTCCGCGAGACGGCCAGCGTGCACAGCAGCGGCAGCGCCAGGACGAGGACCCCGGCGCGCAGCAGGTCGCGCTCACCGAGGGCGAAGGCGCACACGATCGCGGTCGCCCCGGCGGCCACGAACGACCGCCCTCGGGTGGTCAGACCGGCAAGCGCTCTTCTCAACGGTCACTTCCTGGGGGGACGGTCGCGGTCAGGTCCCGGGAACGGTCCGGTGGCGGACCGCGCCCGGGGTGATCACTGTCTGAGGGAGGGTACCGGCAGCCGAGCGACCAGCTCGGCGACCACGTGCTCGGGCCGGCGCCGCTCGACCTGCGCCTCGGCGGTCGGCAGGAGCCGGTGGGCCAGCACCGGGACGGCCAGGTCCTGGAGGTCGTCGGGCAGCACGTAGTCGCGCTCGTCGAGCGCCGCGTACGCCCGCGCCGCCCGCACCAGGTGCAGGGTGGCCCGCGGCGAGGCGCCCAGGCGCAGCTCGGGGTGGCCCCGGGTGGCGGTCACCAGGTCGATCGCGTACTGGCGGACGGCGGGGGCGACGTGCTGGTGCCGCACCACCTCGATCAGCTCGCGGACGTCGGCGTCGTGCGCGACGGGGCCGAGCCGGTCGAGCGGGGAGGACCGCCCGTGCGCGTCGAGCATCTCCAGCTCGGCGGCCGGGTCGGGGTAGCCCATCGAGATCCGGGCGGTGAACCGGTCGCGCTGCGCCTCGGGCAGCGGGTAGGTGCCCTCCATCTCCACCGGGTTCTGGGTGGCGATGACCATGAACGGCCGGTCCAGCGCGTAGGTGGTGCCGTCGACGGTGACCTGGCGCTCCTCCATGCACTCCAGCAGCGCCGACTGCGTCTTCGGCGAGGCCCGGTTGATCTCGTCGCCGACCACGATGTTGGCGAACACCGGCCCCGGCTTGAACTCGAACTCGCGCTGCTCCTGGTTGTAGGCGCTCACCCCGGTGATGTCGCTCGGCAGCAGGTCGGGGGTGAACTGCACCCGCCGCACCGAGCAGTCGATCGAGCGCGCGAGCGACTTGGCGAGCATCGTCTTGCCGACCCCGGGCACGTCCTCGATCAGCAGGTGCCCCTCGGCCAGCAGCACCGTCAGCGCCAGCCGGACCACCGCGCTCTTGCCCTCGATGACCGACTCGACCGCTTCGCGGATCTTGCCGGCGACCTGCGCCAGCCCTTCGAGCCCGAGGCCCGTACCGCCGTGCGGCGCGGAACCGGGGGGCGACGGGGGGTCGGTCTCCATGAACGACTCTCCGTGCGTGCCTACTGCCACCGGCAACCCTCCTCAGCCTTCCGGCCGCGTGGTGTGCTGACCGGCTCGTCCCCAGGATCTGCCCCGCCACGGGGCCCTCCCGCGAGCCGGCGCGGCGCTTCCGTGCCCGCCCGAACGACAGTACGTCGTCGGGACGGCCGCCGCGATGTCGAAGTGGAACGGGTGCCCATTGTGCTGCACCGAGATCGACGCCACGGCCGACCGGCCGCCCCACCTTCCCCCACCGTCCCGTCCGGAACGCTGCGGACGGGACGCGCCCGGCGGACTGCGGCGGCGTCGCCGGCGGTCCCGCCTGAGCGGCGCGCGGCGGCGCCCTCGCGCGCCCCACTCCGCCCCACCCCTGCTGACCTGGCGCTTTGTTGACGATCACGTCCGGCGCAGCGTGTTTTCCTTGTTGACGGTGGGGAAGAGTGGAGTAGAGTGGGGCGCCGTGGGGAGCCGGAGCGCCCCCCGCGGCGCGGGAGGTGGGGCCGGTGTTCCTCGGCACCCATTCACCGCGTCTCGACGACAAGGGACGACTGTTCCTGCCGGCGAAGTACCGCGAGGAGCTGTCGGGGGGATTGGTGATCACGAAGGGCCAGGAGCGCTGCCTGTACGTCTTCCCCATGGCAGAGTTCCAGCGCATCACCGAGGCTCTGCGCAGCGCGCCGGTCACCGAGAAGGCGGTGCGCGCCTACAGCCGGGTCTTCTTCGCCAGCGCGTCCGACGAGGTTCCCGACAAGCAGGGACGCGTCACCATCCCAGCGCCGCTGCGCGCGTACGCGGGACTGGTGCGCGACTGCACGGTCATCGGAGCCAACACACGCTTGGAAATCTGGGACACGAAGGCGTGGGAGACCTACCTCGAGGAAGAGGAGCAGGCGTTCTCCGACGTCTCGGAGGAGGTGTTGCCAGGGATCCTCTGAGAAACGACTCGTCGGTCCGATGACCGGCTCTGGCCCACGTTCGGCCAGGTCTCCAGCCGCTCTCCGAGCCAGCTGGCGCAGCTTCCCCGGTGCCAGACGGCGACCCCCCGCGGGTTTACGCGGTGACTTCCTCAGGGCAGCGGATGGGGACCTGGCCGGGCGAGGCCGCCGCCGGGGGTGCGGAAACGGTCCGGACGGCGATGCCACAAGTCCGCGAGCGAGGTGGCAGTACGAGGGGGTGGACCATGGACGTGGGTGACCACGCGGCCGAATCCGGTCACGTACCGGTCATGCTCGACCGCGTCCTGACACTGCTGGCGCCCGCCGTGCAGATCACCGGCCGCGCCCCGGTCTACCTCGACGGCACCCTCGGCATGGGCGGCCACGCCGAGGCCATGCTGCGGGCCCACCCCGGACTCAGGCTGATCGGCCTCGACCGCGACACCACCGCGCTGGAGCGCTCCGCCCGCAGGCTCGCCCCGTTCGGCGACCGGGTGACGCTCGTGCACGCCGTCTACGACGAGCTGCCGTCGGTGCTCGACCGGCTCGGCGTGCCGGCGGTCGACGCCGCGCTGTTCGACCTCGGCGTCTCGTCCCCCCAGCTCGACGAGGCCGGCCGCGGCTTCGCCTATTCCTATGACGCCCCCCTCGACATGCGGATGGACCGCACCCAGAGCCTCACCGCGGCCGAGGTCGTCAACGGCTACCCGCCCGCCGAGCTCGCCCGCATCCTGCGCGAGTACGGCGAGGAGCGGTTCGCCCAGCGGATCGCCTCCGCGATCGCGCGCGAGCGCGAGCACACCCCGCTCGACTCCACCAGGCGGCTGGCCGACCTGGTGCGCACCTCGATTCCCGCCGCGACCCGCCGCACCGGCGGCAATCCGGCCAAGCGCACCTTCCAGGCGCTGCGCATCGAGGTGAACGGCGAGCTCGACACCTGGCGCCGGGCGCTGCCCGCGGCGCTGGCCGCCCTCCCGGTCGGCGGCCGGATCGTCGTGCTCAGCTATCACTCGCTCGAGGACCGCATCACCAAGCAGGTCCTCGCGGCCCAAGTGGCCGACACCACCCCGCCCGACCTGCCCGTCCCCTTGCCCGGACACCAGCCGAGGTTCCGGCTGCTGACGCGCGGGGCCGAGCTGCCGACGGACGGGGAGACCGCGACCAACCCACGGGCCGGGTCGGTGCGATTGCGCGCCGCCGAGCGGGTCCGGGAGGCGACATGACCACGACGACCAGACGCCCGCCGGGAACCGCGCCGTCCACGCCGAAGGCCCGCCCCGAGCGCAGGCCCGCCGAGCGCCCGGCAGCGGACCGCAAGCCTGCGGACCGCAAGCCCGCGGACCGCCGGCCGCCCGAGCGCGCCGCCGGCAAGGCCGCCAAGCCGGTCAAGCCCGCCAAGCCCGCAAAGAAGAAGAGGACGCCGGAGAAGCCCGCCAAGGCCCCGGCGACCGCCAAGACCACGGCGAAGACCGCCACGAAGACCGCCACGAAGACCGCCACGAAGACGACGGCGCCGCCGAGGCCCGCCGAGCCCGCGAAGGCCCCCAAGCCCGCGAAGGCGGGCAAGGCGGCCGGGGCGCGGTCGCGGGCCGGGGCGCGCCCGGCGCGGCCGACGGTCCGCCAGACGACGCCGCCGCGCACTCCGTTCGTGCTGCTCATCGTGGGGCTGCTCGGCGGCGCGCTGGTCAGCCTGCTGCTGCTCAACACCGTCCTCGCCGAGGACGCCTTCACCTTCACCCGGCTCCAGCGGAGCAACAAGCTCCTCGAGCAGCAGCGCCAGGCGCTCCAGAGCGACATCGCGCGGGAGGAGTCGCCCGCAGGGCTCGACACCAAGGCCAGGGGGCAGAACTGGCACCAGGCCGAGGCGCCGGCGTTCATCGACGGCCGCACCGGCAAGACCATCGGCGACCCGGGCGCGCAGGCGCCGAACGGGGCCGCCGCCGCGGCGGGCGCGGCCGGCGTCGTCGGCGTCCCGGGCGCGGTCGTGTCCGGCGACGGCGTCGCGTCTCCCGCCTCGCCCGCCCCGGCCACGCCCGGCGCCCCCGGCGGCGCCACCGCGCGGCCGGGCGGCGGTTCGCCGTGAACGGGGCGGAGCGGGGTGCATCGTGACCAAGCGTCCTGGACGCGGGCCCGGCGGGCCGCCCACGGGCCCGAAGCGCGGCGGCCAGGGACGCGGTCCCCGCGGGACGGCGGGGCCGGAAGAGAAGAGCGGCCCGGGCGCGGCGCGCGCGTCCGGGCGTAAAACGGGCAACCCTCCACGGTCGCCGGGCGGCAGCACCGCCCGGCGACCGGCCCGTGGTGGCGCCGTCCCCCCGCAGCGGGGGAAGGGCGCCAAGGGGGGCGCGACCGGCAAGCCGGCCAAGGGCAAGGACACCAAGGAGACCACCGCCGGGAAACCGGCCGCCCCGAAGCCCGCGAAGTCCGCGAAGCCTGTGAAGGCCGCGAAGCCTGTGAAGGCCGCGAAGCCCGCGGCCAAGGCGAAGGAGTCCGGGAAGAAGGACGCCAAGGCCAAGGGCGGCGAGCGCTCCCGCCGGGCGGCGTCGGGCATGACCGCGCCGCCGAAGACCCGCCGCGGCGACGCCGCCGCGGCCCGTCCCGGCGGCCCGCGCGGGCCCGGCACCGGCTCGGGGCCGTCCCGGCGGCCCCCGCCGCGCAAGCCGCGCCCTCCGCGTCCCCGCGTCCCGTTCCACCGCCGCGACCCGCTCAAGCGGCTCAATGTCACACTGTTGGTCGTCGCGTTCGTGCTGTCGCTGTTCGCCGGACGGCTCGTCCAGCTCCAGACGATCGAGTCCGACAAGTACAGCGCGAAGGCGATGGAACAGCGGCTCAAGGACATCACCCTGCCCGCGGTCCGCGGCGACATCACCGACGCGCAGGGCAACCCCCTCGCGATGACGGTGGAGGCGCGGTCGGTCTTCGCCGACCCGCACGTGATCAAGGCGGACAAGCGGCAGGCGATCGTCAACGCGCTGGCGCCGACCCTCGGCCTGGACCCGGCCTACGTGATGAAGGTGATCAGCACCCCCGGCACGCAGTTCGTCTACCTCGCGCACGGCATCAGCCCGGCGCAGGCCCGGCTGGTCACCGCGTGGAAGTTCCTCGGCATCGGCACCGAGCCCGAGTACCGCCGGCAGTACCCCAACGACTCGCTCGCCGCGGGCGTCGTCGGGTTCGTCAACAAGCAGGGCGAGGGCGGCGCCGGGCTGGAGTCGGCGCTGAACGACCAGCTCGCCGGCCGGGACGGCAAGCAGCGCGTCGAGATCAGCCCCGAGGGGCAGCACATCCCGCTCGGCGAGGACCAGAAGCGGCCCCCGGTGCCCGGCCGCGGGCTGCGGCTCACCCTGATGCGCGACATCCAGTTCAAGGCGCAGCAGGCGATCGAGCAGCAGGTCAAGAAGCGCGGCGCGCGCGGCGGCAGCGTGGTGGTGATGGACCCGCGCAGCGGCCAGCTCCTCGCGATGGCCTCGGCCCCGGGCTACGACCCGAACCAGTTCGGCAAATCGCCGCCCGAGCGGTGGGGCAGCCCGCTGGTGCAGGAGGCGTACGAGCCGGGCAGCACCGGCAAGGTCGTCACAGCCGCCGCGGTGATGGAGAAGGGCGGGGTGCGCCCCGACACGCCCTTCACCGTCCCCGACCGGATCGGGAAGGCCGACCGGGTCTTCAACGATTCGCACCCGCACGAGGTGCAGCACCTGACGTTCGCGGGGGTGCTGGCCACCTCCAGCAACGTCGGCACCATCAAGGCCAGCGACAGCATCAGCAAGGAGACGCTCTACCAGTTCCTGCGCGACTTCGGGTTCGGGCAGCCGACCGGCGTCGGCCTGCCCGCCGAGACGGCCGGGCAGCTCCAACCGCCCGACAAGTGGTCGGGCACCGACCGCTACGCGATCGCGTTCGGGCAGTCGGTCTCGGTGAACGCGCTCCAGATGGCCAGCGTGTACGCCACGATCGCCAACGGCGGCGTGCGCGTCATGCCGAACCTCATCGCCGGCACGACCGCCGGCGACGGCTCGTTCACCCCGGCCGCCGCGCCGGCCACCAAGCAGGTGATCAGCGCCGGGACGGCCCGGCAGATCAGCGACATGCTGGAGGGCGTCACCACCAACGAGGGGACCGCGCCGCTGGCGCAGATCCCCGGCTACCGGGTGGCCGGCAAGACCGGAACCGCCGAGAACCTGAACCCGCGCTGCGGCTGCTACAAGGGCGGCGGCTTCACCGCCTCGTTCGCCGGGTTCGCGCCGGCCGACAATCCGCGGCTCGTCGTCCAGGTCGTCCTGCAGGATCCCAAGCGGGGCAGCCACTATGGTGGCGAGGCGGCGGCCCCGGTCTTCCGGGACGTGATGAGCTTCGCGTTGCAGACCCGCAAGATCCCGCCGACGGGGAGCAAATCGCCGATCGTCAAGATCCACGCCCGGGACTGACCGCAGCGAGTACCCTCACTCGCCGTGAGTCCAGCTTCCGTGCACCACCAATCCCGTTCCACCCGCACCGAAAGAAACGCCATGCGCCCGACGACGAACCAGGCCCGTCCGCTGAACGGGCTCGCGGCGCTCCTCGGCATCGAGTGGAGCGAGCACGCCGCGCCGGGCGAGGAGGCGGCGGTCTCGGGGATCACCCACGACTCGCGCGCGGTGCGGCCCGGCGACCTGTACGCCGCGCTGCCCGGCACCCGCGTGCACGGCGCGCGGTTCGCCGCGCAGGCCGCCGAGGCGGGCGCGGCGGCGATCCTGACCGACGTCGCGGGGTACGAGGACGCCTCGGCCACCGGCCTGCCCGTCCTGGTCGTGCAGGACGCGCGGGCGAGCCTCGGCGACGCCGCCGCCTGGGTGTACGGGGAGCCCGCCCGCGACCTGACCCTCATCGGGGTCACCGGCACCAGCGGCAAGACCACCACCGTGTACCTGCTGGAGGCCGGGCTCCGCGCCGCCGGGATCGACACCGGCGTGGTCGGCACGGTGGAGATGCGCATCGGCGACACCCGGCTGCCGAGCGCGCTGACCACGCCCGAGGCCACCGACCTGCACGCGATCTTCGCGATGATGCGGGAGCGCGGCATCGGAGCCGGCGCGATGGAGGTCTCCAGCCACGCGCTGGCCCAGGGCCGGGTCGGCGGCGCGCACTACGACGTGGCGATCTTCACCAATCTGTCCCAGGACCACCTGGACTACCACCCGACGATGCGGGACTACTTCCTGGCCAAGGCCCGGCTGTTCACGCCGGAGTACAGCCGGGTCGGCGTGATCAACCTGGACGACCACTACGGCCGGGAGCTCCTGGAGATCGCCACGGTGCCGACCACGACGTTCTCGGCCACCGGCGACCCGGCCGCCGACTGGCGGGCCGAGGACGTCCGGGTGGGCGCCGACGGCAGCGTCTTCCGCGTCGTCGGCCCCGGCGGCATCGAGGCCGACGGGGCGGTGCAGCTCACCGGGCCGTTCAACGTGGCCAACGCGCTCTCGGCGATCGTGGCGCTGGTCGAGGCGGGCATCGGGCTGCCCACCGCGGTGCACGGCGTCGCCGCGCTGCCGGGCGTGCCCGGGCGGCTGGAGCGGGTGGACGAGGGCCAGGAGTTCGTCACCCTGGTCGACTACTCGCACAAGCCCGGCGCGCTGGAGGCGGTGCTCACCGCGCTGCGCCCGGTCACCGAGGGCCGGCTGGCGGTGGTGCTCGGCTGCGGCGGCGACCGCGACCGCGGCAAGCGCCCGCTGATGGGCGAGGCCGCCGCGCGGCTGGCCGACATGGCGTATTTCACCGACGACAACCCGCGGTCCGAGGACCCCCTGTGCATCCTCGCCGCTATGGTCGAGGGCGGGCTCAAGGTGCCGCAGCCGCAGCGCGCGCACATCGTGGTCGAACCCGACCGCGCCGCCGCGATCGGGCTGGCGATCGGCCGGGCCCGCCGCGGCGATGTCGTCCTGGTCGCGGGCAAGGGCCACGAGCAGGGGCAGTACGTGGCCGGCGAGGTGTTCTGGTTCGATGACCGCGAGGTCGTGCGCGAGGCGCTGACCGGGCGGAACGTGAGAGGGGACGGGACGCAGGCGTGATCCCACTACCGCTGTCGGCGATCGCGGAGATCACCGGCGGGGTGCTGCGCGGAGGCCGTCCGGACGCCGTGGTGAGCGGCCCCGTGATCATCGACTCCCGCGCGGCCGAACCCGGCGCGCTGTTCGTGGCACTGCGCGGCGAGCACGCCGACGGGCACGACTTCGCCGCCGCCGCGCTCGCCGCGGGCGCCGCCGGGGTGCTCGCCGAACGGCCCGTCGAGACGCTCCCGGACGAGCCCGGCGGGCCCCCGGGGCCGCCCGGCGCGGCCGTGGTGGTCGGCGACGCCCAGGAGGGCCTCGGGCTGCTGGCCCGCGGCGTCCTGGCCCGGCTGCCGGACGCCGCCGTCATCGCGGTCACCGGTTCGGCCGGCAAGACCTCCACCAAGGACCTCATCGCGCAGCTCGTCGGCGCGGCGGCGCCGACCGTCGCGCCGGTCGGCTCGTTCAACAACGAGATCGGGCTGCCGCTGACCGTGCTGCGCGCCGACGCCGGCACCCGGTACCTGGTGCTGGAGATGGGCGCGCGTGGCATCGGTCACATCGCCTACCTCGCCGGCATCGCGCGCCCCCGCGTCGGGGTGGTCCTCAACGTGGGCACCGCGCACATCGGCGAGTTCGGCAGCCAGGAGGCGGTGGCGCGCGCGAAGGGCGAGCTGGCCGAGGCGGTGCCGCGCGAGGGCACCGCCGTCCTGAACGCCGACGACCCGCTGGTGCTGGCCATGGCGGCCCGCACGCCCGCCGAGATCGTCACGTTCGGCCGGTCGCCGGACGCGATCGTCCGGGCCGAGGGCGAGCGGCTGGACGACGCGGGACGGCCCAGGTTCTCCCTGGTCACCCCGGAGGGGACGGCGCAGGTCGAGCTCGGCCTGCACGGCTCGCACGCGGTCGTCAACGCGCTGGCCGCCGCCGCCGCGGCGCGCGCGGCGGGGCTCGGCCTGGACGAGATCGCCGCGGGCCTGTGCCGGGCGCGCCCGGCCAGCCGGTGGCGGATGGAGGTCACCGAGCGGCCGGACGGCGTGACGGTGGTCAACGACGCCTACAACGCCAATCCCGAGTCGACGCGGGCCGCGCTCGACGTCCTCGGGCACATGGCCAGGGGGCGCCGCGCCTACGCGGTGCTCGGCGAGATGGCCGAGCTCGGTGCCTCCTCTGTGGCGGAACATGTCAAGATCGGGCAGCATGTCGCGCGCAGCGGGATCGCCGGCCTCGTGGTGGTCGGCGCCAACGCGGCGCCGATGGCCGATGGGGCCGGGCAGGTGGGGTCATGGACGGGAGAGTGCGTACAGGTGGATGACGTCGGCGCGGCGGTAACCGCGCTCAGAGAGCGGCTCCGGCCGCGGGACGTCGTGCTGGTGAAGGGCTCTCGCGTCGCAGGGCTGGAACGGGTCGCCGAGGGGATCCTCGGAGGTGACCCGGCATGACCAACATCATCATCGCCGCCGGGGTGGCCCTGGTCTTCGTGATGGTCGGCACCCCGTTCTGGATCCGGGTGGTCAACCGGCTCGGCTACGGCCAGATGATCCGCGAGGAGGGCCCGGAGGCGCATCTCAACAAGCGCGGCACCCCCACCATGGGCGGCACGGTCTTCATCGTCGGGTCGCTGGTCGGGTACGCGGTGGCGCACCTGGTCACGACGAACGTGCCGACGGTGTCGGGCCTGCTGGTGCTGTTCCTGATGACCGGCCTCGGGTTCGTCGGATTCGTCGACGACTACATCAAGGTGTTCAAGCAGCGCAGCCTGGGGCTGCGCAGCGGCGCCAAGATGATCGGCATCATCCTGGTCGGCGTGATCTTCGCGATCGCGTCGCTGAACTTCCCCAACGGGTACGACATCACCCCCGCCTCCCCGCATCTGTCCTTCCTGCGCGACTTCGGCCCCTCGATCGGCCCGTACCTGTTCGTGGTGTGGGCGCTGCTGCTGATCGCGGCGATGTCCAACGGGGTGAACCTCACCGACGGGCTGGACGGCCTGGCCGCCGGCCCGGCCGGCATGGTGCTCGCCGCGTACGTGATCATCGGCAACTGGCAGCTCCGCAACAGCTGCTACGACTTCGCGCTGGCCCCCAACTGCTACAGCGTCCGCGACCCGCTCGACCTCGCGGTGGTCGCCGCGGCGGTCCTCGGCGGCGTGTTCGGGTTCCTGTGGTGGAACGCCCCGCCCGCCAAGATCTTCATGGGCGACACCGGCTCGCTGGCCCTCGGCGGCGTGCTGGTCGGCCTGGCCATCCTCACCCGCACCCAGTTCCTGCTGGCGGTCCTCTGCGGGCTGATCGTGATGATCACCCTGTCGGTGGTGATCCAGGTCGGCGGGTTCAAGATGACCCGCAAACGGGTGTTCAAGATGGCGCCGCTCCAGCACCACTTCGAGCTGTCCGGCTGGGCCGAGACCACCATCGTCGTGCGGTTCTGGCTGATGTCGGCGCTGTTCACCGCGATCGGCCTCGGCCTGTTCTACCTGGAATGGATGCCCAAGAAGTGAACGGCGACCAGTGGGCCGGACTCGAGGTCTGCGTGGCCGGCCTGGGCGTCTCCGGCCGCGCCGCCGCCCGCGCCCTGGCCGGACGGGGCGCCCGCGTCACGATCGTCGACGCGCGCGACGACGCGGCCACCCGCGAGCACGCCGCCGGGCTGGCGGCCCTCGGTGTGACCGTGCGGCTCGGTGACGGCGACACCCTCCCCGCCGGGACGCGGCTGGTCGTCACGTCCCCGGGGTGGCGGCCGGACGTCCCGCTCCTGGCCGCGGCGGCCGGCGCCGGCGTCGAGATCCTCGGCGAGGTCGAGCTGGCCTGGCGGCTGCGTCCCGAGGGCGCGGCGCCGTGGCTGGCGATCACCGGGACCGACGGCAAGACCACGGTCGTCCGGATGCTGGCGTCCATGCTCACCGCCGCCGGGCACCGCGCCATCGCGGTCGGCAACGTCGGCACGCCGATCGTGGAGGCGGTCACCGCCGGGACCGGGGGCGGCCCGTCCGCGGACGGGCGGGGACCCTACGACGTGCTGGCGGTCGAGCTGTCCAGCTACCAGCTGCACTGGTCGAGCAGCCTGGTGCCGTTCGCCGCGGCGGTGCTCAACATCGCGCCCGACCACCTCGACTGGCACGGCACCATGGACGCCTACGTCGGCGCCAAGGCCAAGATCTACGCGCCCGGCACGATCGCCGTCTACAACGCCGACGACCCGGCCGCGGCGGCGCTGTCGGAGGGGTCCGCGCGCCGTGTCGGCTTCACCCTCGCCACCCCGGCCCCCGGGCTGCTCGGCGTCGTCGAGGGCCTGCTGGTCGACCGGGCGCTGACCGCCGACCCGCGGAACGAGGCCGCCGAGCTGGCCGCGCTGGAGGACGTGCGCCCGTTCGCGCCCCACAATGTCGCCAACGCGCTCGCCGCGGCGGCGCTGGCGCGCGCGTTCGGGGTGCCGTCCGAGGCGGTGCGCGAGGGGCTGCGGGCCTTCGTGCCCGACCCGCACCGCATCCAGCACGTCGCCGACATCGGGGGTGTGGCCTACGTCAACGACTCCAAGGCCACCCAGCCGCACGCCGCCGCCGCGTCGCTGGCCGCCTACGATCCCGTCGTGTGGATCGCGGGCGGCCTGCTGAAGGGCCTGGACGTCGACGACCTGGTCGCCTCCTGCGCCGCCCGGCTCCGCGGCGTGGTGCTGATGGGCCGCGACCGGCAGCGGATCGCGGAGGCACTCGCGCGACACGCGCCGGATGTCCCGGTCGTGGACATGGCGGACACCGACACTGGGGCCATGGACCGCGTCGTCAGCCACGCCGCCGGCCTCGCCCGCCCGGGCGACACCGTGCTGCTCGCCCCCGTCGGGGCCTCCTTCGACATGTTCGCGAACTATCCGGCCCGCGGCGACGCGTTCATGGCGGCGGTGCGGCGCCTGGCCGCGCCGGGGCCGTCCGGCACTGGGGACGACTCCCCGAGCCCGCGGTAGCGATGACGACCGCCGCACCGGCCGAGGAGCCGCAGCCGAGGCGGTCCGGGCCGCGCGAGCAGGTGGTCGCCGCGATCGGGCTGCTCGACCGCCCGCTCACCTCCTACTACCTGGTGCTCGGCTGCTCGGTGATGCTGCTCGCGCTCGGGCTGACCATGGTGCTGTCGGCGTCCAGCGTCAAGCAGCTCCAGGCGACCGGCTCGGCCTACGCCCTGTTCCAGAAGCAGGCGATGTGGATGGCGATCGGGCTGCCCGGGATGTGGCTGGCCTCCCGGCTCCCGGTGAAGACCTTCCGCGCCCTGGCCTACCCGCTGCTGCTGCTGTCGGTGGTGGTGCTGGCCCTGGTGCTGGTGCCCGGCCTCGGCCGCAGCGCGGGCGGCGCGACCCGCTGGATCAGCCTCGGCCCGCTCCAGATCCAGCCGTCCGAGCCGGCCAAGCTTGCCCTGGTGCTGTGGGGCGCCGACCTGCTGGCCCGCAAGGAACGGCTCGGCCAGCTCACCGAATGGCGCCCGCTGCTGGTCCCGCTGCTGCCGGGCGCCAGCCTGCTGGTGCTGCTGGTGATGCTCGGCAACGACCTCGGCACCACGCTGGTGCTGCTCACCATCTTCCTGGCGCTGCTGTGGGTGGTCGGCGCGCCCGGACGCCTGTTCATCGGCATCGTCGGGCTGGTGTGCCTGCTGGTGTCGATCCTCATCGTCGCGAAGCCGTACCGGTTGGAGCGGCTCACCGGCTTCCTCGACCCGACGGGCAACCAGCTCACCACCAACTACCAGGGCACCCAGGGGCTGTTCGCGGTGGCCTCGGGCGGCTGGTTCGGCACCGGGCTTGGGGAGGGGAGGGCCAAGTGGGACTTCCTGCCGCACGCCGACACCGACTTCATCTTCGCGATCGTCGGGGAGGAGTTCGGGCTGGTCGGCACGCTGGTGGTGCTCGGCCTGTTCGGGCTGCTGGCCTACGCCGGGCTGCGGATCGCCCGCCGGGTCAAGGACCCGTTCACCCGGCTCGCCGCGACCGGCGCCACCGCCTGGGTGGTGGTGCAGGCGATCGTGAACATCGGCGCGGTCATCGGTGTGCTTCCCATCACAGGCATCCCGTTGCCGCTGGTCTCCTACGGCGGCTCGGCGCTGATCCCCACCTTGATCGCGCTCGGCATGATGCTCGCTTTCGCCAAACGCGAGCCGGGCGCCAGGCAGGCGCTGGCCGCACGCGGCCCCGGACCGGTCCTGCGGGCTCTAAGCTGGCTGGGCCTGGCACGACGTTGAGCCCCCCTCCGGGGTGCCGGACGGCCTGGCGCCCGTCGACCGCGCGGACGCGCGGCACGGGCCGCGGGGTCCGCGGCACCGCACCGACGAACACGCTGAGGAGATGTCAACGAGCATGAGGGTTGTCCTGGCCGGCGGCGGCACCGCCGGACACATCGAGCCCGCCCTGGCACTGGCCGACGCGCTGCGCCGCAACGACCCCGGTGTCGGGATCACCTGCCTCGGCACCGAACGGGGCCTGGAGACCCGGCTGGTCCCGGCGCGGGGCTACGAGCTCGCCCTGATCCCGCCGGTGCCGCTGCCGCGGACGCTGACCCCCCGGCTGCTGTCGGTCCCCGGCCGGCTGCGCGGGGCGATCAACGCCGCCGCCTCGGTCCTGGACCAGGCGCAGGCCGACGTCCTGGTCGGGTTCGGCGGCTACGTCGCCACCCCCGGCTACCTGGCGGCGCGCAAGCGCAAGGTGCCGATCATCGTGCACGAGGCCAACCCGAAGCCCGGCCTGGCCAACAAGCTCGGCTCCCGGTTCACCGACCACGTCGCGGTCTCGCACGTCGACTCGCCGCTGCCGAACGCCACGTTCGTCGGCATCCCGCTGCGCCGCGAGGTCGCCACGCTCGACCGGCTCGCGATGGGCGACAAGGCCAGGTCCTACTTCGGGCTGCTGCCCGACCTGCCCACCCTGCTGATCTTCGGCGGGTCGCAGGGCGCCCGGTCGCTCAACCGGGCCGCGGTGGCCGCCGCGCCGGCGTTCCGGCAGGCCGGCATCCAGGTGCTGCACATCGTCGGACCCAAGAACACCGAGGAGCCCGACACGGTCGCGGGCGGCCCCCAGTACGTCACCATCCCCTACTGTGACCGGATGGACCTGGCCTACGCCGCCGCCGACATGGCGATGTGCCGCGCCGGCGCGATGACCTGCGCCGAGCTGGCCGCGGTGGCGCTGCCCGCGGTGTACGTGCCGCTGCCGATCGGCAACGGCGAGCAGCGGTTCAACGCCGAGCCGATCGTGCAGGGCGGCGGCGGCCTGCTGGTCGACGACGCCGAGCTGAGCCCCGAGTGGATCGGGCAGCACCTGCTGCCGGTGCTCGCCGACCCGGGCCGGGTGGCGCACATGTCGGAGGCGGCCGGCCGGATGGGCCGCCGCGACGCCGACGTGGCCCTGGCCCAGATGGTGTACGACGTGGTCCGCGCGGCGGGCCGCCAGTGAGCCGGGCCGCCCGTTCGGCACCGCGCGCGGCGGTCGTGCCGCACGGGGCGAGCGAGGGGACGAGCGCCACCCGATGAGTCTGATCAGTCCTGCTGAGGTCGTGCCGGCCGGCGAGCTCGGCAAGGTCCACTTCATCGCGATCGGCGGGGCGGGCATGTCCGGCATCGCCCGCATCATGCTCAAGCGCGGCATCGCGGTGTCGGGCAGTGACGCCCGCGACTCCGACCTGCTCGGCCAGCTCGCCGGGCTGGGCGCCGAGGTCCACGTGGGCCACGACGCCGCGCACGTGGGCGACGCCGACACGGTGGTGGTCTCCACCGCGATCCGCGATGCCAACCCGGAACTGGTCGCCGCCCGCGAGCGCGGGCTGCGGGTGCTGCACCGCTCGGCCGCGCTGGCCGCGCTGATGGCCGGCCGGCGCGGCGTCGCGGTGGCCGGCACGCACGGCAAGACCACCACCACCTCGATGCTGACGGTGGCGTTGCAGCACGCCGGCGCCGACCCGTCCTACTGCATCGGCGGCCAGCTCGTCACCACCGGGCTCGGCGCCGACGAGGGCAAGGGCGAGGCGTTCGTGGCCGAGGCCGACGAGAGCGACGGCTCGTTCCTGATGTACGCGCCCGACATCGCGGTCGTCACCAACGTCGAGGCCGACCATCTCGACAACTACGGCGGTTTCGAGATGGTGAAGGAGAACTTCGCCCGGTTCGTCGACCGGATCGAGCCGGGCGGCACGCTGGTGGCGGGCGCCGACGACGCGGTCGCGATGGAGCTGGCCGAGCGCGCCCGCGCGCGCGGCCTGACCGTCCGCACCTACGGGCGGGCACCCGGCGCAGACCTGCGGGTCACCGGTTTCGCCCCCGACGGGCTCGGCTCGCGGTTCGAGATCGACGGGGTCGGCGAGGTGACGCTGAACGTCCCGGGACGGCACAACGCGCTCAACGCCGCCGCCGTCGTCGCGGTCGCGCAGGCCCTCGAGGTCGACCTGTCCGCCGTCCGCGCGGGGCTGGCCGCCTTCGGCGGGGCGATGCGCCGGCTGGAGCTCAAGGGCGAGGCGGGCGGGGTCCGCGTCTTCGACAGCTACGCGCACCATCCCACCGAGGTCGGCGCCGACCTGGAGGCCATCCGCGACCTGGCCGGCGGGGGCCGCCTCGTCGCGGTCTTCCAACCGCACCTCTACAGCCGCACCCGGTTCTTCGCGGCCGAGTTCGGCGCGGCCCTCGGGCTGGCCGACGCGGCGGTGGTGCTCGACGTCTACGGCGCGCGGGAGGACCCCGAGCCCGGGGTGGACGGCTCCCTGGTCGCCGAGCGGATCCCCGCCGCCACCGACTCGGTGTACGTGCCCGTCTGGGACGAGGTGCCCGCGGCGGCGGCCGGGCTCGCCCGTCCCGGCGACGTGGTCGTCACGCTCGGCGCGGGCGACGTGACCCGGCTGGGCCCGCTGATCCTGGAGCGGCTGGCCGCCTCCTGAGTGGCGCCGGGCGTGGGCGCTCCGCGCCCGCCGTGATCACTGCCAAGCTGGACCCATGACGGAGGCGGGCACGAGCCGGACCGCGACCGGCGAGGTCGCGCCGTCCGGCGACCGGGACGGCGGCCACCGGCCGTCCGCGGGGCGCCGCGCGCGCGACCGCTGGAAGGTGGTGTTCGTCACCCTGCTGGTGGTGGCGGTGCTCGGCGCGGTGACCTGGGTCCTGCTCGGGTCGCGGCTGCTGGTGGTGCGCGAGGTCGAGGTGTCAGGCACCCGGCTGGCGACCCGCGACCAGGTGGTGGCCGCGGCCGGGATACGGCTCGGGCTGCCGATGGCGCGGCTCGACACGGACGAGATCCGCGGCCGGGTGGAGCGGCTGCGCGAGGTCGAGTCGGCGGAGGTCGAGCGGCACTGGCCGGCGACGGTCCGGATCGTGGTGCGCGACCGCGTCCCCCTGGTCATGGTGGAACGCGGCGGGCGCTACCACCGGCTCGACCGGCACGGCGTCACCGTCGCCGACGGCACGGCCCGCCCGGCGGGCCTCCCGGTGCTGACCGTCACGTCCCCGGGACCGTCCGACCCGGCGACCCTCGCGGCGCTGCGCGTGCTCACCGACCTGCCCGGACGCCTGCACCGGCGGCTGAGCGAGGTCGAGGCGTCCAGCCCGGAGTCGGTGACCCTGCGGCTGTCGGGCGACCTGACCGTGGTCTGGGGGCCCGCCGAACGGTCCGCGGAGAAGATCCGGCTGCTCGACGCGTTGCAGCGTACGGCGGCGGGGCGCGCAGCCCGTACCATCGACGTGAGTTCACCCGAGGTCGTCACCACGCAGTGACCCGCGCTCCGGCGCGCCACCGCGCGGCACCGTCCTCGGGCACGGGCGGGACGGTCCGGACGTTCTTCCGGTGGCGGCCTCGAGAGGGGCGCCGGGGAAGAACGTCCATTCGGTCCGATCCGGTGCGTGTGTCGCGGGGATTCCGGCCGCCCGATGAGGCACGCTTGAACGGTCGGCCCGGATCGGGCGGGCGGCGGGCCGAGCGGAGTGGTGTAGGGGAGATGTTCCAGCGCCAACCAGGGCAACTGGTGCTCTCGCGACACGCCGATTCAGTTCAGGGCAGGTTAGTTGACCCTGACGGTAAGGCCGCCCTACTGTCCGTATCAGTCCTCAGGTTGACATAACTGTAAGCCTCAAGTTGAGGGTGAGGGTTGAGGGTGGTCCGTACCGCCCCGATTCCCGCCATAAGCACACCCAGGTCAGGTACACCGCAGCGGCACTGGTCGGCAGACCGGTCCGGCCGGTCGGATAGAGCGAGCGGAAAGGCCCCTCGTCGTGGCAGCACCGCAGAATTACCTCGCGGTCATCAAGGTCGTCGGAATCGGCGGCGGCGGCGTCAACGCCGTCAACCGGATGATCGAAGAGGGACTCAAGGGCGTCGAATTCATCGCTATCAACACGGACGCCCAGGCGCTGCTGATGAGTGACGCCGACGTCAAGCTCGACGTGGGCCGCGAGCTCACCCGCGGGCTCGGCGCCGGGGCCAACCCGGACGTGGGCCGCAAGGCCGCCGAGGACCACCGCGAGGAGATCGAGGAGGTCCTCAAGGGCGCGGACATGGTGTTCGTGACCGCGGGCGAGGGCGGTGGCACCGGCACCGGCGGCGCCCCCGTGGTGGCCAACATCGCCCGGTCCCTCGGCGCCCTCACCATCGGGGTGGTGACCCGCCCGTTCAGCTTCGAGGGCAAGCGCCGCGCGATGCAGGCCGAGGCGGGAATAGAGACACTGCGCGACGAGGTCGACACCCTCATCGTGATCCCCAACGACCGGCTGCTGTCGATCTCCGACCGCCAGGTCAGCGTGCTGGACGCGTTCAAGGCCGCCGACCAGGTGCTGCTGTCCGGTGTCCAGGGCATCACCGACCTGATCACCACGCCGGGCCTGATCAACCTGGACTTCGCCGACGTGAAGTCGGTCATGTCCGGCGCCGGGTCCGCGCTGATGGGCATCGGCTCGGCGCGCGGCGACGACCGCTCGGTGGCCGCCGCCGAGATGGCGATCTCCAGTCCGCTGCTGGAGGCCAGCATCGACGGCGCGCACGGCGTGCTGCTGTCCATCTCCGGCGGCTCCGACCTCGGCCTGTTCGAGATCAACGAGGCGGCGCAGTTGGTGTCCAACGCCGCCGCGACGGACGCCAACATCATCTTCGGCGCGGTCATCGACGACGCGCTCGGCGACGAGGTCCGGGTCACGGTGATCGCGGCGGGTTTTGACGAGGGCCGACCCGAGAAGCCGGCCCCTGAACCCGAGGCCAAGAGGGTCCCGCCGCCGCCGCGGCCGACCCCGCCGCCGCCCGCGAGCCCGCCCCCGCCGCCCGCGTCGCTCAACCCGATCCCGAGCCGGGTCGGCCGCACCGAGCCGGTCGGCTCGACCGGGCCGCAGCAGTCGGTGGCCCAGGCCGCCGCGGCGCAGCCCGGCGGCCCGCACCGTCCCGAGGCCGAGCGCCCGCAGCCCGGCGGGCCGGGCTCCGACGACCGCGGCCCGGGCCGCGGCGCCGCGCCGCGCGACGAGGCGGTCCGGGCCGAGGGCCCGCCCGTGTCGCCGGTCCCGCAGCCCGCCGCGTCCGTCGGCCGCGAGGGCGGCGCACCGGGTCCCGGCGATTCCGCGCCCCGCCCGCCCGCGCCCCGGGCGCCGGGCGAGACGGCTCCCTCGCGGGTGCACGCCGGCGAGGGCGAGAGCGGCCCGTCCACCGGGCAGCGCCGCCGCCCGGTGGTGTTCGACGAGGACGACGACCTCGACGTGCCCGACTTCCTCAAGTGATCACGAGCGTCACCCTGGGCGACGGCGTCGGCGCCGGGTTCACCGGACGCGCCGGCGGCGTGAGCACCGCCCCCTTCGACTCGCTCAACCTGGGCGGCGCGGTCGGCGACGACCCCGCCTCGGTCCGGGACAACCGGGCCCGCGCCGCGGCCGGGCTGGGCGTCGACCCGGGCCGCACCGTATGGATGCGGCAGGTCCACGGCGCCGAGGTGGCCTTCGTCACCGCGGGCGCCGAGATCCCCCCGGTGGACGCGATCGTCACGACCGTTCCCGGGCTGGTCCTGGCGGTGCTGGTCGCCGACTGCGCGCCGGTCCTGCTCGCCGATCCGGTGGCGGGCGTCGTCGGCGCCGCGCACTCGGGCCGTCCGGGCACGGCCGCTGGTGTCGTCCCCGCCCTGCTGAAGCTGATGTGCGAGCACGGCGCCGACCCCGCCCGTGTCGCCGCGGCCATCGGCCCCGCGGCCTGCGGCGGCTGCTATGAGGTGCCGGTTGGGATGCGCGACGAGGTCACCGCCGCCGTCCCCGCCGCGCACGCCACCACCCGCAAGGGCACCCCTGGCCTGGACCTCCGCGCCGGGATCGCCGGGCAGCTCGCCGGCGGCGGCGTCACCGACGTCCGGATCGACCCCCGGTGCACCATCGAGACCCCCGGACTCTTCTCCTACCGCCGCGACGGCCGCACCGGCCGCTTCGCCGGCCACGTTTGGCTCAAGGAAACCTCCTGATGAACCACGAAGACGCCGCCGCCCCCGGCGCGCGGCGCGACGAGCTCGCCGCCAACCTCGCCGACGTCCGCGAGCGCGTCGCCGCCGCCTGCGCCGCGGCCGGACGGGACCCCGCCGGCGTCACGCTGGTCGCGGTGACCAAGACCTTCCCGGCCTCCGACGTGCGCCTGCTCGCCGGGCTCGGCCTCACCGACGTCGCCGAGAACCGCGACCAGGAGGCCCGGCCCAAGGCAGCCGAGACCGCCGACCTCCCGCTCACCTGGCACTTCGTCGGACGGCTTCAGACCAACAAGGCGCGGGCCGTGACCGGCTACGCCGCCGTCGTCCAGTCCGTCGACCGCCCGAGGCTGGTCACCGCGCTGTCGTCGGCGGCCGAGCGGGCCGGGCGCACGGTGCGCTGCCTGGTACAGGTCTCGCTGGACGACCCGGACGGTCCGGACGGGCCCGGCGCGGTGGGGGGCCGCGGCGGCGCCGCGCCCGCCGACGCGCTCGGACTCGCCGACGCGATCGCCGCTGCGGAGGGCCTGGAACTCGGCGGGGTGATGGCGGTCGCGCCGCTGGACGCCGACCCGCTGCCCGCCTTCGAACGTCTCGCGCAGGTCGCCGAATCGGTGCGCGCGGCGCACCCGGGGGCCGGTGTGCTGTCGGCCGGGATGAGCGGCGATCTGGAACAGGCGATCGCGTGTGGCGCGACACACCTGCGGATCGGTACGGCGTTGCTCGGCGGCCGGCGGGCAATCGTCAGGTAATGTCCCCCCAGTGGTACCTGCTGAAACGGCAGGTCGCACTGACGGAGAGTCCGACGGCGGCGCCGACGCGCCGGGTGCCGCGGCCACAGGACGACGGAGGGACGTATGGCCAGCGCGATGCGCAAGATGGCGGTCTACCTCGGCCTCGTGGAGGACGACCGTTACAACGCCAAGTACGACGACTATGACGAGTACGACCCGTACGACGAGGAGGCCGATCCCGGCCAGGGACGGCGTCGCGACGACGAATCCGCCGGTCAGCTTACCGGAGGTGAGGAGACCGCGGACGGCGATCTTGATCATCACGCAGCGTCCGCCACCGAGCGACGCTCCGTGGCGCTCTACGAGTCGGGTACCACCGACCTTGCGCGTATCACTACGCTGCACCCCAGAACCTACAACGAGGCCAGGACCATCGGGGAGCACTTCCGTGAGGGCACCCCGGTGATCATGAATCTGACCGAGATGGTGGACAGCGACGCCAAGCGTCTGGTCGACTTCGCGGCGGGTCTCGTGTTCGGACTGCACGGGAGCATCGAGCGTGTTACCAACAAGGTGTTCCTGCTGTCACCGGCCAACGTGGAGGTGACAGCCGAGGACAAGGCCCGGATGGCAGAACGAGGGTTCTTCAACCAAAGCTGACAGCCACATGCGAGAGTGTCCGTGACAATCGTTGGATCCGTGCTGAGCGCACTGCTCTACATCTTCCTCCTCTTCCTGATCGGGAGGTTGATCCTCGAAGTCCTGCAGTCGTTCGCCCGGTCATGGAAGCCCACTGGAGTGGTGCTGGTGATCGCGGAGGCGACGTACACCATCACCGACCCGCCACTGAAACTGCTGAGGCGTTTCATCCCGCCGATACGTCTGGGTAACGTGGCGTTGGACCTCAGTTTCACGGTCCTCATCCTTGTGGTCTGGGTAATGATCATCTTCGTGCAGAGGCTCTGATCGGATACCGTCCTTCGGGACAGACTCCAAGCGCGCCAAGGAGACGAACATGCCGCTGACACCCGCAGATGTGCGGAACAAGCAGTTCAGTACGACCAGGCTGAGGCCGGGTTACGACGAGGAGGAGGTGGACGCCTTCCTCGACGATGTCGAGGGAGAGCTCGACCGTCTCATCCAGGAGAACGAGGAGCTGCGCGCGAAGCTGGCCGAGTGCCTGCGCGGCAAGGTCCCCGCCATGGCCGCGCCCATCGTGGAGCCCAAGCCCGACGTCGCCCAGATCCCCGAGCCCCCCCGGCCCGAGCCGCAGCCCAAGCCCGAGCCCGAGCCGGCCCTCGGCGGCCTCGGCATGTCCGCCGCCCCGACCGGCGAGGACAACATGGACACCGCGGCGCGCGTGCTCGCGCTGGCGCAGCAGACCGCCGACCAGGCGATCGCCGACGCCCGCCGCGAGGCCGACGAGACGCTGGGCCGCGCCCGCCGCGAGGCCGAGGAGATCCTCGGCAAGGCCCGCCGGCAGGCCGACCAGATCGTCAGCGAGGCCCGGTCCCGCGCCGAGGCCCTCGACCGCGACGCGCAGGAGCGGCACCGCCAGGTGATGGGATCGCTCGTGCAGCAGCGCGAGGAGCTCGAGCGCGAGGTCGACAACCTGCGCGCGTTCGAGCGCGAGTACCGCAGCCGGCTGAAGGTCTACCTCGAGGGCCAGCTCCGCGACCTCGAGGCGGGCAGCACCGAGACCGGCGGTTTCCCGGCCGTCCCCGGCGGCTCCATGCAGTCCGGCGGTCAGCAGCAGCCCATCGGCCAGCCCGTCGGACAGCAGTCAGGCCCCCCGACCGGCCCCCAGAACGCGCTTCCCCACGCCCCCGAGAACCGCAACGGCCTCTCTGGCCAGGGCGTCCCCACCGGCCCCTCGCCCTTCCCGCCGCCCGCCGAGCCGGTGCAGCACGCGCAGCAGGTTCAGCACTCGGCCACCGGCGCGTTCCACGTCGGCGACACCCCGCCGCACGAGAGGCGCTAAGGCCCGCCCCGCAGGCGATAGTGTCTTCTCCGATCGCCGCGCCGCGGATGGCACCGCCGCCATCCCGGCGCCGTTTCGGAAGCGTCGGCGGTGACCTCCGAGCCGGGACGACGGCCTGGGGGCATGCGGCTTGTAGAGGGGGAGAGACCCTGTGATCATCCTGAGTGGCGTCCTCGTGGTGGCGGCGATCGCACTGCTGGTCGCGGGAATCGTCGCCGGCAACGGAGACAGCGCGCAGGTGTTCGGCCTGGACGCGCTGGTGGTGATCTACATTTCGATCGCCGTCAGCATCGTGTCCGCACTGTGCCTGGCCATCGGGGTGTTCCTGCGCCGCCGAGACCTCTGGGGCCCGGGCGCGACGTCCTCCGGCGCCGCCCGCAAGACCAAGAAGAAGACCAAGAAGGCCGAGCGCGCGGCCGTCGCCGCCGCACGCGCCAGGTCCGCCGACGGCACGAGGGACGCCGCCGAAGCGGCCGACGACGAGGTCGAGATCCCCGCCCCGCCGGCCGACGTCCCCGAGGACGCGCTGGTGCACGTCGTACGGGGACGCAAGCGTTACCACCTGGACACCTGCCGGCAACTCGCCGGGCGGGAAACCGAAGAACTGACCTACGCCGAGGCCAAGGAAGAGGGCTTCAGCTCCTGCACCGCCTGCCTGCCCGACACCGCACTGGCGGCGCGCGCCGCGGTCGCGGTCCCGGCGGCACCCGCCAAGGCGGCGGCCGGAGCGGTGGCCGGGAGCGGCTCCGAGCGCCCCGCCCAGCGTTCCGGCGAGCGACCCGCTCAGCGTTCCGGGGAGCGGCCCGCCGGGCTTGCCTCCGAACGTTCCGCCGAGCGGTCCGGTTCGGCCGCCGGCGGCCTGGCCGGGCTGGCCAAGCCCGCCCCGGCGCGCCCCACCGGGCCCGGCACGACCGCGGAGTTCGAGGGCGGCCGGCCCGGGGCGGACGAGAAGGGCGGCATCCCGCCCGCGTCCGCCGATTCGACCATCACCTCGCCGTTCACGTCCGTCGAGCCCGGCTCGGTGAAGCCGTCCGGGACCGAGGGGCCGGACGGCTCCCGGTCCGCCGGGTCCGAGGCGTCGCCGTCGTCCGCGCCGGTGGAATCCGGCGCCGAGCCCGGCGGGTCCGACGCGCTGCCGTCGGTGTGGGGTCTCCCCGGAGGGTCCCCGGCGGCGAAGCCAAAGCCGGCCGACCTGCCCGTCGCGGGCGACGCGGCGGCGACCCCGGCCGCCGGAGCGGACGCCCCTGCCGCCACGGAGACGGCGGAGAAGGCCGAGACCGAGCCTGGAACCCGTCCGGCGGGCGAACGCGTCGCCACGGCCGCGTCCGCGTCGTCCGGAGGGTTCGGAGACGACCCGCCGGGCGATGAGGGCACGGCCTCGCCGGCGGCCCCGCGTCCGCGCGAGTCGGGCGAGTCCGGCGCCGCCGAGTCCGGCAGCACGGAGTCCGGCACCACGGGGTCCGAGGCGATGGGGTCCGAGGCGACGGTGTCCCCGGCGGCCGGTACCGGCCCCGCCGCGAGCGACGGCGACGAGCCCGCCGAGATGTCCGGATCCGGTCCGGACGACGGCACGCCCGACGCCGGCGGCGACGCCCCGGCCAAGGAGGCCGACGACGCCCCGGCCGACGACGCGGGCGAGGCCGACGACGAGGGCCCGCAGGTGCGCATCCTGAGCGGCACCAAGCGCTACCACCGCACCGACTGCGCGCTGATCGAGGACATCGGCGACGACGCCGACGACCTCGAGGCACTGTCCCGCGCCGAGGCCAAGGCCCGCGGCTGCACCCCGTGCCTGGTCTGCCAGCCCGACCGCGAGCGGGCCCGCGACTGACCACCGGCCCGACCCGCTCGACGCGGCCGTGATCCCGGATCCCCGGTGGTCACGGCCGCGCGGCGTTCACGCGTCCGCGCACCGGACCGGCGCCCGCCGGGCGCCGGTCAGTGGTCGCGAGGTGACCGGCGCTGTTCGCGGCGGTCGTGCCGCAGGTCCTCAAGGTGCCTGCGGTGCGAGTCGCGGATCCCCCGGACATGCTCGGTGTGCGCGGCCCGGCGGTCGGGCCGGGGCGCGTCGGGCTCGCGGCGGGTGACGTTGACGCCGCCGAACAGCACCATCCCGGACAGCTTGATCACCGGGGCGTCGGGCTCCAGCGGGTCGTCGTCGGGCAGGCTGTGCCCGCCGAAGACCGCGACGCTGGAGTTGACCACCCGGACGCCGGGCGGGACGGTGATCTCGACGCCGCCGAAGACGCAGCTGATGGTGAGGCCGACCTCCCGCTGCGTGAGCACCGCCTGCCGCAGGTCCAGTTCCACGCCGCCGAAGACGCACGTGATGGTCGTCTGCGGCTCGACCAGCCAGCGGCCCTTGCGCTCGGCCGCCCCGAAGACCGCCACGATCGCGGTCGACTGCGGGGCCGGGGGCGGCAGCGTGGGCTCGTCCTTGCGGAGCCGGACCTTCGGGGCGCCCGGGACGGCGTCACCGGCGCCGGGCAGGTCGCTCAGCAGCGGTTCGAGTTCGCTGTAGGTCTTGGCCCGGTAGACCGCGTCGATGCGCTCGGCGTGCTCCTCCGGGGTGATGCGGCCCTCCGCGAGGGCCTCGCGGAGGGTGTCGGACACCCGGTCCCGGTCGGCGTCCGACGCGCGCAGCGCGGCGGCCCCGGACGGGCCTTCGGCCGGAGCCGCGGCCGGGGTCTCCGGTTCGGACGGTGAAGGGGGTTCTGGAAGGTTCACGCCCCCATCATCCATCATCGCAAACACGATGTGTCGCGAAATGGCCCCCGGCCGCCCGGCCGCGCCCCGGCCGCGCTCGGCAGCGCGGTCAGGTCGCCTTGCGGAGCCAGAACGCCAGGCCCAGCTCGTCGTCCCGGCGCGTCTCGGGCGCGTCGGCCGGGCGGCCCTCGGCGACCTCGGTCGCCAGGACCTCGGCGGCGACCTCGCCGCCGTGCGCGCGCAGCGCCTCGGCCAGGTCGTCGCCGGCGGCCTCCCACCACAGCGCGATCCGGTCGGTGACGTCCAGGCCGGACGCCTTGCGCGCGTCCTGGACGAGCCGGACGGCCTCGCGGACGAGCCCGGCGCGGCGCAGCTCGGCCGTCACGGTCAGGTCGAGCGCGATGGTCTCGCCCGCCGCGCTCTCGACCGCCCAGCCGCTGCGCGGCCGTTCGGTGACGATGACGTCGCCGGGCGCGAGCCGCACCGGGCCGAGCCCGGGGACCTCCACCTCGGCGGCCTCGTCGGCGCGCAGCGTCCGCACCAGCGCGGCGGGGTCGGCCCCGGTGACGGCCTTGGCGACCGTCGGGGTGTCCTTGGCGAAGCGCTTGCCGAGCTCGCGGAAGTTGGGCTTCACCTCGTACTCGACCAGGTCGCCGCCGATGGAGGACAGCTCCTCGAAGGCCAGCACGTTGAGCTCGTCGGAGATCTGGCCGCGCAGCTCGGCGGGCAGCGACGCCCAGCCGGCCGCGCCGACCAGGGCCCGGCCGAGCGGCTGCCGGGTCCGCACGCCGCTGGCGGCGCGGGCCGAGCGGCCGAGCTCGACCAGCCGCCGCACCAGCGCCATCTGCGCGGTCAGGTCGGCGTCGAGGAGGTCGGCGCGCACCTCCGGCCAGTCGGTCAGGTGCACCGAACCGGGGCCGTCCTCGGGGCGGATGACGTCCCACACGTGGTCGGTGATGAACGGGACCATCGGCGCCATCAACCGGGTGAGGGTCTCCAGGCACTCGTACAGGGTCGCGAACGCGGAGGCGCCGCCGGGCGTCTCCGGGCCCTCCCAGAACCGCCGCCGCGAGCGCCGCACGTACCAGTTGGACAGGTCGTCGACGAACTCGGAGAGGCGCCGCCCGGCCGCCGCGGTGTCGAACCGCTCGAGCGCCTCGTCGACCTCGCGGACGGTGCGGTGCAGCTCGGCCAGCGCCCAGCGGTCGAGCAGCGGCCGGTCGGCGGGGGCGGGCGCCTCGCCGCGGCGGTCCGGCGTCCACGCGCGGCCCTGCGCCGCCGCCGCGTTGGCGTACAGGACGAAGAACGACGCCGTGTTCCAGTAGGTGAGCAGCACCTTCCGGACGATCTCCTCCAGCGCGGCGTGCCCCACGCGGCGGGACGCCCACGGCAGGCCGCTGGCGAGCATGTACCAGCGCACCGCGTCGGCGCCGTGCTGGTCCATCAGCGGGATCGGCCGGAGCACGTTGCCCAGGTGCTTGCTCATCTTGCGGCCGTCCTCGGCCAGGATCAGGCCGAGGCAGAGCACGTTCTCGTAAGCGGACCGGTCGAACACCAGGGTGCCGACCGCCATCAGCGAATAGAACCATCCGCGCGTCTGGTCCTGCGCCTCGCAGATGTACTGAGCCGGGTAGGACGCCTCGAAGACGTCGTTGTTGCGGTGCGGGGCGCCCCACTGCGCGAACGGCATCGAGCCCGAGTCGTACCAGGCGTCGATCACGTCGGGGACGCGCTTTGCCTCGCCCCCGCACTGCGCGCAGGGGAGCGTGATGTCGTCCACGTAGGGGCGGTGCGGGTCGAGGGCGGACAGGTCCTGCCCAGCGAGTTCGCCCAGCTCCTTGAGGGACTCGACGCAGGTGATGTGCGTCTCGTCCTCACCGCACACCCACAGCGGCAGGGGCGTGCCCCAGTAGCGGCTGCGCGACAGCGACCAGTCGACGTTGTTGCGCAGCCACTCCCCGTACCGGCCGTCCTTGACCGTCTCGGGGAACCAGTTCGTCCTGGCGTTCTCCTCCAGCAGCCGGTCCTTGATCTCCGTCGTGCGGATATACCAGGCGGGGAGCGCGTAGTACAGCAGCGCGGTGTGGCAGCGCCAGCAGTGCGGGTAGCTGTGCTCGAAGTGGCCGCCGCGGTACAGCAGCCCGCGCGCGCGCAGGTCGTCGGTGAGCGTCTCGTCGGCGTTCTTGAAGAACGTCCCGCCGACGAGCGGGACGGTCGGAAGGAAGCGGCCGTCGGGCCCCACCGGGTTGACGATCGGCATGCCGTAGCTCTTGCAGACCGTCATGTCGTCGGCGCCGAACGCGGGCGCCTGGTGGACCAGGCCGGTGCCGTCCTCGACGGTGACGTAGTCGCCCAGCACCACGTAGTGCGCGTCGGGGATGTCGACCAGGTCGAACGGCCGCTGGTAGGAGGTGCGCTCGAGCTCGGCGCCCTTGTAGGTGGCGAGGCGTTCGGCGCCCTCGCCGAGGACCTGCTCCAGCAGCGGCTCGGCCACGACGAGGACCTCGTCCGACCCGGCCGGGCGCGCGGCGACGTAGGTGACGTCGGGGTGGACGGCCACGGCGGTGTTGGAGACCAGCGTCCACGGCGTGGTGGTCCAGATCAGCAGCGCCGCGCCCAGCTCGGCGAGCGGGCCCGAGGTGGCCGGCATCCGCACGAACACCGAGGGGCTGGACACCGTCTCGTACCCGCCGGGCTGGCCCAGCTCGTGGTCGGACAGCCCGGTCCCGCAGCGCGGGCAGTACGGGGTGATGCGGAAGTCGCGGAACAACAGCCCCTTGTCGAAGATGGTCTTGAGGGACCACCAGACGGCCTCGACGTACTCGGCGTCCATGGTGCGGTACGCCTGGTCGGTGTCGACCCAGAAGCCCATCCGCTCGGACATCTCCTCGAAGGCGTCCACGTGCCGGAGCACCGACTCGCGGCAGCGCGCGTTGAACTCCGCGACGCCGTACTCCTCGATGTCCTTCTTGCCGGTGAGGCCGAGCTCCTTCTCCACGGCCACCTCGACGGGCAGGCCGTGGCAGTCCCAGCCGGCCTTGCGCGGGACGTGGTGGCCCTTCATGGTCTTGAAGCGCGGGAACACGTCCTTGAAGACGCGGGCCTCGACGTGGTGGACGCCGGGCATGCCGTTGGCGGTGGGCGGGCCCTCGTAGAAGACCCACTGCGGTCCGGACGCGGTGCGTTCCAGCGACCGCTCGAAAACCTGGCCCTCCTGCCAGCGGCGGATCATGTCCCGCTCCAGGGCGGGCAGATCGACTTGCGCGGGCAGGGGCCGGAACTGGCGGCTCACGGTGGTCGGACCTCCGGATCGACGTGGAACTGCACGTGGACCGGAGGGACGAGACGCCCTGGGCAGGGGTCCCGCGGTACCACCCTCCTTGACCGCGTCCCTCGCGCCCGGGGCGACCCCCGGGCCCTGGGCACAGTGGCCCCGGGGCGCGATCCGCTTCGTTCGGGCACCGGCTGCCGGGTCTACCGCGCCCCGCGGGGCGTTTCTTCCAGCGGCTCAGGGGTGATCAGACCGCCGGGCTGGCCCCCGGGCTCGCACCGTCCCCGGGTCGCTCATGGCCGCGTGCGGCGGCAGGTGTCCCCTTCACGGCCTGCCGATGCGACTGCTGGTCCGAGATTAACCTACCCGGGGGCCGCTCTCCTCCCGTTTTCGGCCCGGTGGGGGACGGCGCGGGCACGGGGCTCGGTACAGGTCATTTCCGAGATTGTGCAACCGCGGGGGTTTCTGTCCGCGTGGTCACCGGGCATATGCGGGCTGTAATGCACCCAGGTCGTTCGCGGAAGGGGACTCATGCTGCCCGCACTGCCCGTCGAGGAGATCAGCGCGAGGGGGGCCGACACGGCCGGCGCGGGGAGGGGCGAGAAGCCCTCGGCCAAGGCGCCGTCCGGCCGGACCGGGTCCGCCGCCAAGGGCCCGGGTAAGGCCGCCGCGAAGGCCAAGGCCAAACCGAAGGCCAAGACCGCCAAGGGAGGCGCGAAAACGGCCGTCAAACCCGCCGCCAAACCCGCGAGATCGGCGCCGAAGGCCAAGGACCCGGCCGTCCAGGCCGCGGCGGGGGCCGCCGGTTCCGCCGGTTCCGCCGGTTCCGCCCAGGTCAAGACGGCCGACGTGGCGAGCTTCCCGGTCCGCGAGGGCGAGGACCGCTGGACCGGCACCGAGCTGGACGAGGTGCGGGCCGGGCTGGAGCGCGAGATCGGCGCCCTGCGCACCGAGATCGCCGCGTCCGCCAGCCAGATCGCCGAGGGCGACTCCAACGAGGGGGCCGGCGACGACCAGGCCGACGCGGGCGCCAAGACCTACGAGCGCGAACACCATCTGGCGTTGTCCTACAATTCACAGGACCTGCTCGCCCAGAACGAGCGGGCCGTCCAGCGAATGGACGCGGGCACGTACGGAATCTGCGAGTCGTGTGGCCGGCCTGTCGGCAAGGCGCGCTTGCAGGCCTTCCCTCGTGCGACCCTGTGTGTGACATGCAAACAACGCGAGGAACGTCGCTGAGCGACTCAACGAAATCTCAGAGCGAGGCCGAGGGGTCCACGGGATCGCCTCGGCCGCGCCGCATCGCCGTACTGATCGCCATCGCGCTGGCCGCCTACGCCCTCGACGTCGTCTCGAAGAGCGTCGTCGTGGCCACCCTCCAGGGCGAGGAGCCGGTCCGGCTGCTCGGCGGGCTGCTGACCCTGCGCGAGACGCGCAACAGCGGGGCGGCCTTCTCGATCGGCGCCGGCTACACCCTGGTTTTCACGGTGATCGCCTGCGGGGTGGTCGTCGCGATCCTGCGCACCGCGCGCAACCTGCGGAGCCTGCCGTGGGCGGTGTGCCTCGGGCTGATGCTCGGCGGCGCGTTCGGCAACCTGACCGACCGCATGCTGCGCGCCCCGGCGCCGCTCAAGGGCCATGTGGTCGACTGGATCGAGCTTCCGCACTGGCCGGTCTTCAACCTGGCCGACTCGGCGATCGTCTGCGGCGGCGTGCTCGCGGTCCTGCTGGCCGCGCGCGGCCTCCAGATCGACGGCACCCGGATCACCGGCAAGGACGACGAGCCCGCCGCCGACGAGCCCGCTGCCGACGAGCCTGCCGCGGACGCTCCGGCCAAGGACCAGGGCGCCGAGGCCCAGGGGACCGAGGGCCGGGAACCCGCCGAGGACGCGTCCGTCAAGGGCGCGGTCCCCGCCGCGGACCCGCCGGTCAAGGATCCGCCGGTCAAGGACGTGCCGGTCAAGGACGTGCTCAAGGACGACGGCAGGGGCGAGGACGGTCCGGTCGAGGACGGCTCCGCCCCGAAGGAGGCGTCCTGATGGGCGACGTGCGCAGCCTCCCCGTGCCCGACGGGCTGGAGGGGGAGCGGGTCGACGCCGCGCTGGCGCGGCTGTTCGGGTTGTCCCGGGCCCGCGCCGCCGACATCATCGCCGCCGGCGAGGTGCTGCTCGACGGCCGGCAGGTGGCCAAGTCCGAGCGGCTCCACGCCGGGACCTGGCTGGAGGTGACGATCCCGCCGCCGCCCTCGGCGCCGGTCCCGGTCGCCGAGCCGGTGCCGGGCATGTCGATCCTCTACGAGGACGACGACATCGTGGTGGTCGACAAGCCGATCGGCGTCGCCGCCCACCCCACCAC
The DNA here is from genome assembly GCF_030283145.1 of Actinomadura xylanilytica. Lineage (GTDB taxonomy): Bacteria > Actinomycetota > Actinomycetes > Streptosporangiales > Streptosporangiaceae > Spirillospora > Spirillospora xylanilytica. Next base: position 493,984 of record NZ_JASNWE010000001.1, on the reverse strand, counting down.
CGGCTGGACCGGCGCGACCGTGCTCGGCGGGCTGCTCGGGGCGGGGCACACGATCGCCACCAGTGGCGCGTCCGAGCGGCAGGGCATCGTGCACCGGCTCGACGCCAACACGACCGGGGCGATGGTGGTGGCCAAGAGCGAGATCGCCTACTCCCGGCTCAAGCGCGCGTTCAAGGAACGCCGGATCGACAAGCGCTACCAGGCGCTGGTGCAAGGTCACCCCGACCCGTTCCGCGGCACCGTGGACGCCCCGATCGACCGGCATCCCGCCGGTGACGGGCGCTTCGCGGTGGTGGCCGGTGGCAAGCCGTCGGTGACGCACTACGACACGGTGGAGGCGTTCCGGGCGGCGACGCTGCTCGACGTCGACCTGGAGACCGGGCGCACGCACCAGATCAGGGTGCACATGTCCGCGATCCGGCATCCCTGCGTGGGCGACATGGCCTACGGCGCCGATCCGACGCTCGCGGCCCGGCTCGGCATGAAGCGGCAGTGGCTGCACGCGGCGCGGCTCGGCTTCGAGCACCCCACCCGGGGGGAGCGGGTCGAGTTCGTCAGCCCCTACCCCGACGACCTGGCCCGCGCCCTGGAGATCGTCACCGACGAGTCCTGACCGGCCGTCCCGTCCGTCCCGTCCGTCCCGTCCGTCCCGTCCGGCCCGTCCTGGACGGCCCCCGCCGGGACGCGCCGCCGGGACCCGCCGCAGGGGCGGTCACAGGCCGGCCAGGCGCAGCCCGGCGGCGACCGCGGCGGCCACGGCCAGCACCACCAGGAACGGGGCGCGCAGCAGCAGCGCGGCCACGGCGGAGCCGAGCCCGGCCAGCCGCGGCACGTCGAACTCCAGGGACGGGCCGTCCGGCGCCAGGGCCTGGACGGTGATCAGGGCGGTGAGCAGCGCCACCGGGATCAGCTCGGTGAAGCGGCGCACCCGGGGGTCGTCCAGCACCCGCCGCGGGGCGACCAGGCCGCCCAGCTTCAGCGCGTAGCAGCCGAGCCCGGTCGCGACGACCGCGATCCACACGCTCACCGGCGGGCCCGCCTTCCCAGACCGGCCGGGACGAACCCGGCGAGCGCCGCGGCGGCGGCGAGCATGACCGGCACCCCGGCGGGCAGCAGCGGCGTCGCCACGATCGCGATCGCCCCGGCGGCGGCGGCGACGCGCAGCTCGGCGCGGCCGGCGGTGAGCCGCGGCCACAGCAGCGCGAGGAACGCCGCGGGGCCGAGCACGTCCAGTCCGAACGTCCCCGGGTCGCCGAGCCTGGCGGCGCCGAGCACGCCGAGCAGCGTGGTGAGGTTCCAGGTCAGGTAGAGGCTGACCGCGGTGACGTGGAAGCCGGTGCGGGCCGTCCGGGGGCCGGGCTGGGCGGTGGCCACGGCGGTCGTCTCGTCGATGACCACGTGCGCGGTGAGCAGCCGGCGGGCGCCGCGGACCCGCAGCAGGCCGGAGAGCCGCAGCCCGTACAGCGCGTTGCGCCCGCCGAGCAGCACCGCGCCGAGCGTCCCGGCGACCAGGCCGCCGCCTCCGCCGATCACGCCCGCCAGCGCGAACTGCGAGGCCCCGGTGAAGGCCAGCAGGCTGAGCACGCACGCCTGGGCGGCCGACAGGCCGGCGGTGGCCGCGGCGGCGCCGAACGCGAACCCGGAGAGGCCGACAGCGAGGCCGACGCCCAGGCCGTCCCGTACGGCCGCCGCGTGGGCCCCGTCCGTCTCGTCCGGCCCGTCCGCCGTGGCGGCCCCGTCCGGCCCGCCGGGCGGGCGGGGTGCCTCCGGGGCGGTCTCCCTCGCTGTCATGCCACCGGACGATATCCGGACGATTCCGGAGGGTCGGGGGCGGTCCCGTCCGGTCAGGCGTCGCTGGGGGCGCGTCCCGCCGGGGGCTCGGCCGCCGGGCCCGCGGGTGCCTCCGCCGCGGCCTCCAGCCCCGCCTCGATGATCACGTCGACGATCCGGGCCAGCCGCCCCGCGCCGAGCGCGGGCGCGCGCCCGGCCATCGCCGCGACGATCGCGCGCTCCCGCTCGGGGTCGCGCCCGGCGAAGCCGCCGACGGGCTTGAGCCGCTGGACGACGCCGGCCACCGCGGCCCGGCGCTCCAGCAGGACGGCCAGCGCGGCGTCGATGTCGTCGATCGCGGCGCGCGCGGCGTCCAGCGTGGTGAGGTCGTCGAGCGGGGCGAGGGGCACGGTCAGCGCGCCGTCGTCGAGCGTCGGGTCGGGCATGTGGGGTTTCCCTCTCTGGCGGGCGGCCCGGCCGGGGCGGTGCCGTCCGTGCGCCGGGGCCGGGGCGCTCCGCGAGGAGGCGGGTTCCGTGCGCCGGACTGCGCCTGACCGGCACCGGGGTCGTCTGTCCGCCGATCGTAAGGGGACGGGGCGCGGTTCCGTCAACTCGTGGGACGCCCGTCCCGCTCCGTGAGACGAGCGGCCGGTGCGGCGGGCTCGGCCCCGCACGGCGTCCGGGCGGATGCCGACCGTAATGGGACCGATGGGGCAAAAGAGGCATCCGGAGTGTCGGGGCCCGGGCTGCGGGCGACCCGGGTTAGGCTCTCAGAACCGCGTCATCCCGGAGCGCGTCCGGGACGGCGATCTTCCCCCGGGACCGAGACACCGACCGCACGTGCCGACCGCACGTGGGCGGTCGCATGCGACAAGCAGGAGGCGCAGCACGCATGGCCGACTCGTTCGTTCATCTGCATGTTCATACCGAGTACTCCATGCTGGACGGGGCCGCCCGGTTGAAGCAGATGTTCGAGGAGGTCGACCGGCAGAAGATGCCGGCGATCGCGATGACCGACCACGGCAACATGCACGGCGCCTACGACTTCCACCGGCAGGCCACCGCCGCCGGGATCGTCCCGATCATCGGCATCGAGGCGTACATGGCGCCCGAGTCCCGCTACCACAAGAAGAAGGTCCAGTGGGGCGAGCCCAGCCAGAAGCGCGATGACGTCTCCGGCGGCGGGCTGATCAACCACAAGACGCTGTGGGCGCGCAACCGGACCGGGCTGCACAACCTCTTCAAGCTCTCCAGCCGCGCCTTCACCGAGGGCTTCGTGTTCAAGTACGCGCGGATGGACGAGGAGCTGCTCGCCGAGCACGCCGACGGGCTGATGGCCACCACCGGCTGCCCGTCCGGCAAGGTGCAGACCCGGCTGCGGCTCGGCCAGTTCGACGAGGCGCTCAAGGCCGCCGCCACCTTCCAGGACATCCTCGGCAAGGACAACTACTTCCTGGAGCTGATGGACCACGGGCTCGACATCGAGCAGCGGGTCCGCCAGGGACTGCTCGACATCGGCAAGAAGCTGAACATCCCGCCGGTGGTCACCAACGACTCGCACTACACGCACGAGAGCGAGGCCACCGCGCACGACGCGCTGCTGTGCGTGCAGGTGGGCAAGCAGCTCGCCGACCCCGACCGGTTCCGGTTCAACGGCAGCGGCTACTACCTCAAGACCGCCGACGAGATGCGCTCCATCGACTCGTCCGAGGCGTGGCTGGAGGGCTGCAAGAACAGCCTGATGATCGCCGAGCGGGTCGACCCCGCCGGCATGTTCGAGTACCGCGACCTGAGCCCGCGGTTCCCGGTGCCGGCCGGCGAGACCGAGGAGACCTGGTTCCGCAAGGAGGTCGTGAAGGGCCTGGAGCGGCGGTTCCCGGGCGGCCTGCCCGAGGGGTACCAGCGGCAGGCCGACTACGAGATGGGCGTCATCCTCGGCAAGGGCTACCCGTCGTACTTCCTGGTCGTGGCCGACTTCATCATGTGGGCCAAGGAGAACGGCATCCTGGTCGGGCCGGGCCGCGGCAGCGCGGCGGGCTCGCTGATCGCCTACGCGATGGGGATCACCGACCTCGACCCGATCCCGCACGGGCTGATCTTCGAGCGGTTCCTCAACCCCGAACGCGAGTCGATGCCCGACATCGACATCGACTTCCCGGAAGACCGGCGGGCCGAGGTGATCCGCTACACCACCGAGAAGTGGGGCGAGGACAAGGTCGCCTACATCGCCACCTTCGGCACCATCAAGGCGAAGGCCGCGATCAAGGACGCGGGCCGCGTCCTCGGCTTCCCCTACGCGCTCGGTGACAAGATCTCCAAGGCGTTCCCGCCCGCCGTGATGGGCAAGGACATCCCGCTGTCGGGCATCTTCGACGACAAGCACCCCCGGCACGGCGAGGCCGGCGAGCTGCGCAAGCTCTACGACGAAGAGCCCGACGTCAAGCAGATCATGGACCTGGCGCAGGGCCTGGAGGGCCTGATCCGGCAGACCGGCGTGCACGCCGCCGGGATCATCATGAGCGGCGAGACCATCACCGACCACGTGCCGGTGATGCGCCGCGACGCCGACGGCGCGATCATCACGCAGTTCGACTACCCGACCTGCGAGACGCTCGGCCTGCTGAAGATGGACTTCCTCGGCCTGCGGAACCTGACGATCATCGACGACGCGCTCAAGGGCATCAAGCTCAACAAGGGCATCGACGTCGACCTGCTCGGCCTCGCGCTGGACGACCCCAAGGCCTACGAGCTGCTCGGCCGGGGCGACACCCTCGGCGTGTTCCAGTTCGACGGCGGGCCGATGCGGTCGCTACTGCGGCTGATGAAGCCGGACAACTTCGAGGACATCTCGGCGGTCGGCGCCCTCTACCGGCCCGGCCCGATGGGCGCCAACTCGCACACCAACTACGCGCTCCGCAAGAACCGCCAGCAGGAGATCACCCCGATCCACCCGGAGCTCAAGGACTCCCTGGAGGAGATCCTCGGCACCACCTACGGCCTGATCGTGTACCAGGAGCAGGTCATGTCGATCGCGCAGAAGGTCGCCGGGTACACGCTCGGCCAGGCCGACCTGCTGCGCCGCGCGATGGGCAAGAAGAAGAAGGAGGTCCTCGACAAGGAGTTCAAGCCGTTCTCCGAGGGCATGAAGACCAACGGCTACTCCGCCGAGGCGGTCAAGACCCTGTGGGACATCCTGGTCCCGTTCTCCGACTACGCCTTCAACAAGGCGCACAGCGCCGCGTACGGGCTGGTGTCGTACTGGACGGCGTACCTGAAGGCCAACTACCCGGCCGAGTACATGGCGGGCCTGCTCACCTCGGTCGGCGACGACAAGGACAAGAGCGCGCTCTACCTGAACGAGTGCCGCCGGATGGGCCTGAAGGTGCTGCCGCCCGACGTCAACACCTCCGAGGCCGACTTCACCCCGCTCGGCGACACCGAGATCCGCTTCGGCCTCTCGGCGGTCCGCAACGTCGGTACCAACGTGGTGGACGGCATCGTCGCGGCCCGCAAGGAGAAGGGCGCCTACACCGACTTCAACGACTTCCTCAGCAAGGTCCCGCCGATCGTGTGCAACAAGCGCGTGGTGGAGTCGCTGATCAAGGCGGGCGGGTTCGACGAGCTCGGGCACCGGCGCAAGGCGCTGCTGATGGTGCACGAGCAGGCGATCGACTCGGTCATCGACATCAAGCGCAAGGAGGCCGTCGGCCAGGACTCGCTGTTCGGCGCGCTGGAGGACGACGGCGGCGACGACGCGTTCGCCGTGGTCATCCCCGACAGCGAGGAGTGGGAGAAGAGCACGCTGCTGGCCTTCGAGCGCGAGATGCTCGGCCTGTACGTCTCCGACCACCCGCTGCTCGGCGTCGAGCACATCCTGGAGCGCGAGGCCGACTGCACCATCGCCGTCCTCAACGGCGGGGAACGTCCCGACGGGCAGGTCGTGGTCGTGGCCGGGCTGCTGTCCGGACTTCAGCGCAAGGTCACCAAGCAGGGCAACTCGTGGGCCATGTTCCAGCTGGAGGACCTGGGCGGGTCGATCGAGGTGATGTGCTTCCCCTCGTCCTACCAGCTCTGCTCCACCCTGCTGGCCGAGGACACCGTGCTGGTGGTCAAGGGCCGGCTGGACCGCCGCGAGGACGTCGCGAAGATCATCGCGATGGAGGTGGTCCAGCCCGACCTGACCGTCACCGACGCCAGTGGTCCGCTCGCGGTGACGCTGCCGATCGGCCGCTGCACCCCGCCGGTCGTGTCCCGGCTCAAGGAGGTGCTGGTCACCCACCCCGGCTCCGCCGAGGTCCACCTGCACCTCCAGAACGGCCCCCGCATCACCGTGGTGCGGCTCGACGACAAGCTCCGCGTCGCGCCGTCCCCGGCCCTGATGGGCGACCTCAAGCAGCTCCTCGGCCCGTCCTGCCTGGGCTGAGCCCCGCCGCCCGCCCGTCCACCGGGCCGCGGGCTCAGAGGGCCGCGGGGCTGAGCTCGGCCTCCCAGTCGACGAACCGGCCGAGCCCGTCGAAGTGGGCGCGGGCGGTGCCGCCGCCGGGGAGCCGGAGCTCGATCCGGCCGTCGGCCTCCCGGTAGGGGATCCGGTGGTGGCTGAGCAGCCGGGCGAGGGTGAGCCGGGGCTCGTGCGGGAACAGGCTCACCGCGTTCATCAGCAGCCGCGGCACCGGCACCGGGTCCCACGGCGCGGGCGGGGCCTGCGCGTCGTCGACGTGCAGGTAGGCCGAGCCGCCGTCGTAGCCGGCGCCGATGTAGCCGCCGCCGCCGAGCACCCCGCCGGCCGCCATCGCGATCAGCTCGCCGCCGTGCCCCGCGGGCCCCTCGTACCAGGACAGGTCGACCTCGGGGGTGGTGAACTCGGGGATGCCGAGCCGCTCGCCGAGCCGGCGGATGACCATCGTCGGGCCGACCGCCGGGTGGTCGTCGCCGAACTGCGGGTTGGCCCAGCCCCACAGCCAGGTGCGCTCGCGGGCGGCGTAGCTGCCGAGCAGCGACACCCGTACCGAGACCCCTCCGCTCGCGTACGTGCGCGCGGTGAGATCGGCGCTCCAGTCCTCGCGCGGCAGGAACTCGGCGAGAGTCTCCTGCTGCTGGAGGACGACCGCGGCGAGGGCGGCGCCGAGGCGTTCGAACGCGGAGCTGAATCCGGACATGTCGGGCACATTATCCCAGAAAATAGGGCCGTTCGGGGGCGTGAATCGGACTCGGGGCACGTGTCGTTCGGTTGACCTGGGCAGGCTAGGCTTTCGTCGTCGGTGTGTCTCCGGGGGCGGGCCCCCGGACGGCCGGAGGACGGGTCGGGAACATGATCGTGCTGCGCCGGGCAGCACCTTCCAGCTAGGAGCGTACGAGGTGCGGCGACCGACCGGGAGGGCCTTGCGGACCTGGGTGGTGACCAGCGCCGTCGTGGCGCTGCTCGGCCCGCTCGCCGGGCTGCTGTGGTACGCGGTCGTCCCCGCGGTGCGGTTCGTGGTCATCCAGGGCCGGCCGCTGCTCGCCGACCCCGAGGGACAGGCCCCCATCGGGATCGACGCCCGCTTCGCGCTGATCGCCGCCGCGGCCGGCGTCGGCTGCGGCGCGCTCGCCTATCTGCGCGGCGGGCGCGACAACGACGTCCCGCTGCTGCTCGGCCTCGCGGTCGGCGGCGCGGTCGCGTCCGTGCTGGCGTGGCGCGTCGGCCATCAGATCGGCCTCGGCGGGTTCCACACCGCGGTGCGCGGCGCGCCCGACGGCCGTGTCGTCACCGGGCCGGCCGACCTGCGCGCCACCGGTGTCCTGGTCTTCTGGCCGCTGCTGGCGGTCGCCGCGTACGGGCTGCTGGAGCTGTTCATCAAGCGCCTACCCGCGGGCGATGTCGGCGAGGCCGGCGCCGGTGATCCGGACGAGGTCGGCGGGGGCGAGCTCGATCTGGAGCCCGCGCCGCCCGGCCGAGACGTAGACCGTCGCGAACCCTGACGCCGAGGCGTCCACCACCGCCGGCAGCCGCCTGCGCTGCCCGAGCGGGCTGATCCCGCCGACGACGTACCCGGTGGCGCGCTCGGCGTCGCGTGGGTCGGCCATCCGGGCCCGCTTGCCGCCGGTGGCCGCCGCGAGGGCCTTCAGGTCCAGGGTCGCCGACACCGGGACCACGCCCACGGTGAGGGCGCCGTCGACGTCGGCCAGCAGCGTCTTGAAGAGGCGCTCGTGCCGCACGCCGAGGGCGTCGGCGGCGGCCCGGCCGTACGAACCCGGGTCGGCCGCGGCGGACGGGGCCGCGGTCTCGTAGCTGTGCAGGGTGTAGTCGATCTCGGCCTCCGCCGCGGCGACCGTGGCCGGAGTCCCCTTACTCCCCGTGGGCTTGGCTGCGCTCATGCCGACCATTCTGCCCCGCGATCATGATCACCCGCGCCGCGGACCGGACCGGCCGCGGACCGGGCGGGCCCGGACCGGGCGGGATGCTCAGTTGGAGGTGAACGAGCCGTCCAGGAACTGGCCGGCGGGAACGGCGGGCAGCACGTCGAGCAGCCGGTTCTCGCGGGCCAGCAGTTCGCGCTCGGCGTGCAGCCGCAGGGTGGCGTCCTCGGCCTCCAGCAGCCGCTGCTTCTCGTGGCCGTCCAGCACCATCGAGGCCGCGATGAAGTGCGACAGCCGGACCGGGTCGGCGGGCAGCCCGTCGGGTCCGCTCCCCTCAGCGCCCTCGTCCCCCTCGGGACCGGAGCCGGGCCCGGAGGCGCCGCCGATGCCCATCATGCCGAGCCGCTGCCGGTAGAGGCGGAACTGGTGCCGCGCCCGGCGGGCCGCGCTCTCGGGTTCGGCGCCGGGCTCCTCGGGGAGGAACTCGACCTCGCCCCGCAGGTAGGGCAGCGTGCGGTCGATCTCCTTGAGCCGGAACCGGCGGCTGCCGACCGTCACGATGTCGTACCGGCCGTCCGGGTGCGGGACGACCTCGGTCAGCTCGGCGACGCAGCCCACCTCGGCGAGCCGGCGCGCCGCGCCCTCGCCCACCTCGTGGCCGAGCTCGATGCCGACCACTCCGATGCCGCGGGGCTCGGGGCGGGCGAGCAGGTCGCGGACCAGGAGGCGGTAGCGGTCCTCGAACAGGTGCAGCGGGAGCACCAGTCCCGGGAACAGCACCGTGCCCAGCGGGAACAGTGCAAGCCGGTCGGTCACGGTGACTCCCAGCCTCGGGGGGACGATCCGGGCGCGCGCCCCTCACGGCCAGGGTACGCGGCGCTCGATGATCTTGAAATGGCCGGATTGTCACCATCTGAAGTTCCGTCCCGGAACCGGGCCACTTCCGCGGAACGGCCCTGCCGTGCGCGCCGGGCCGCGGCTAGGGTCTGTCTCAGAGTGCCTCGGCCGTCGCGCGAGCGTGTTACCTGGCCGGTGGGGCGAAGCCGGAGGCGAGCCCCATCGGCCAGATCGCGGAGCGATGTCGCGCTCGCCCAAGCCAGGTCGGTGTCCGAGCCGCCAGGCGAGGACGCCGGGCCGGGCTTTGAAACACGGCCTAGGGTCGGGACCATGAGAATGCTCGTCGTCGATGCCTTCACCGACCGCCCCTTCAGCGGGAATCCCGCCGGGGTCTGCATGCTCGAGCACGAGGCCGACCCCGGGTGGATGCAGCGGGTGGCCATGGAGATGAAGCACTCCGAGACCGCGTTCGTCCGCCCGATCGAGGCGCCGGACGCCGATTTCGAGCTGCGCTGGTTCACCCCGCTGACGGAGGTGGCGCTGTGCGGGCACGCCACCATGGCGAGCGCGTACGCGCTGTTCGCCACCGGAGCCGTCCCGGCCGGCGGGACGATCCGCTTCCGGACGCTCGAGAGCGGCGTCCTCACCGTGACCCGCGACTCCGGCGGCGTGCTGGAGATGGACTTCCCCGCCTCCCCGGCCGAGCCCGCCGAGGCCCCCGCGGGGCTGGCGGCCGCCCTCGGCACCGCCGCCCTCCGCACCGGCCGCACCTCCCAGAACGATCTGCTGGTGGAGGTGGCGGGCGAGGCCGCCGTCCGCGACCTGGCCCCCGACATCGCCGCCCTCGGGCGGATCGAGGCGCGCGGGATCATCGTCACGGCCGCCGCCGGGCCGGGGGAGGCGCACGACTTCGTCTCCCGCTTCTTCGCCGCGGGGGTGCTGCTCGGCGACGGCGAGGACCCGGTCACCGGCTCGGCGCACTGCGCGCTCGCCCCGTTCTGGAGCGAGCGGTTCGGACGGGACGCCCTGGTCGGCTACCAGGCGTCCGCTCGCGGCGGGTACGTCCGCACCGCCCTGCGCGGCGACCGGGTGATCCTCTCGGGTACGGCCGTGATCGTCCTGGACGGCACCCTCACGGTGTGATCCCGGCGGGCCCCGAGGGCGGGTGCCCGCGGCCTCCCAGCGGGCGTCTCGGCTGGTGAGATGGTGCACGGGGCGCCTGTCCCACTCCGTAGACTGTTCGGGTGATCTCCCGTATCGATCTGCGCGGCCCGCTCCCCGGCGACCTGCGCAGTGTGCTGCCCCGCGCCGAACTGGACGTCGAGGCCGCCCTGGACAAGGTGCGGCCCATCTGCGAGGACGTGCGCCATCGCGGCTCGGCGGCGCTGCGGGAGCACACCAGGGCCTTCGACGGCGTCGACCTGGAGTCCGCCCGGGTGCCGGTGCCGGTGATCCACCGGGCGCTGGCCACCCTCGACCCGGCCGTCCGCGACGCGCTGGAGGAGTGCGTCCGGCGGGCCCGGCTCGTCCACCGCGACCAGCGCCGCACCGACGTCACCACCCAGGTGGTGCCCGGCGGCACCGTCACCGAGCGGTGGGTCCCGGTCGACCGCGTCGGCCTGTACGTGCCGGGCGGGCAGGCGGTCTACCCCTCCAGCGTGGTCATGAACGTGGTGCCCGCGCAGGAGGCCGGCGTCGGCTCGCTCGCCGTCACCTCGCCGCCGCAGAAGGAGTTCGGGGGCCGTCCGCACCCGACGATCCTGGCGGCCTGCGCGCTCCTCGGCGTCGACGAGGTCTACGCGGCGGGCGGCGCGCAGGCGGTCGCGATGTTCGCCCACGGCACCGCCGAGTGCCGCCGCGCCGACCTGGTCACCGGGCCCGGCAACGTGTACGTCGCCGCGGCCAAGCGGCTGCTCAAGGGCGTCATCGGCATCGACTCCGAGGCCGGCCCGACCGAGATCGCCGTCCTCGCCGACCGCACCGCCGACCCGGCGCACGTCGCCGCCGACCTGATCAGCCAGGCCGAGCACGACACCCTCGCCGCCGCCGTGCTGGTCACCGACTCCACCGAGCTCGCCGCCGCGGTCGAGGCCGAGCTGAGGACCCAGGCCGCCGCCGCCCGGCACGCCGGGCGGATCACCGCGGCGCTCGCCGGCCGGCAGTCCGGCATCGTGCTGGTCGACGACATCGACGCCGGGCTGCGCGTCGTCGACGCCTACGCCGCCGAGCACCTGGAGATCCAGACCGCCGACGCCCGCGGGGTCGCCGCCCGTGTCCGCAACGCCGGCGCGGTCTTCGTCGGCCCGCACGCGCCGGTGTCGCTCGGCGACTACCTGGCCGGGTCCAACCACGTGCTGCCGACCGGCGGCTGCGCCTGCCACTCCTCGGGGCTGTCGGTGCAGTCGTTCCTGCGCGGGATCCACGTGGTCGAGTACGACGAGGCCGCGCTCGCCGAGGCCACCGCCCGGGTGGTCGTCCTCGCCGAAGCCGAGGACCTGCCCGCGCACGGCACCGCCCTGAAGGCGCGGTTCGGCGGGCAGGTACCGTCGTGACCTCGCTGGACGACCTGCCGATCCGCGCCGACCTGCGCGGCGAGAAGCCCTACGGCGCGCCCCAGCTCGACGTTCCCTACGCCCTCAACACCAACGAGAACCCCTACCCGCCGTCCGAGCGGCTGGTGAAGGCGCTCGGCGCGGCCGTCATGGACGTGGCCGGGTCGCTCAACCGCTACCCCGACCGCGACGCGGTCGCGCTCCGCGGCGACCTGGCCGCCTTCCTGAACCGGGAGAGCCTGGACGGCGCCCCGCCCGGCGCCGCGCTGACCGCCCGGCAGGTGTGGGCGGCGAACGGGTCCAACGAGATCATCCAGCAGATCCTCCAGGCGTTCGGCGGATCCGGCCGCAGCGCGCTCGGCTTCGAGCCGTCCTACTCGATGCACCAGGCGATCACCCGGGTGTCCGGCACCCGGTGGATCGACGCGCACCGCGCCGAGGACTTCGGGCTCGAACCCGAGCGGGCCGTCGCGGCGATCAAGGAGCACCGGCCCGACGTGGTGTTCCTCACCTCGCCGAACAACCCGACCGGCACCGCCCTGCCGCTGGAGGCGATCGAGGCCGCGCTGGACGCCGCGCCCGGCATGGTGGTGGTCGACGAGGCCTACGGCGAGTTCCGCCGCGCGGGCACCCCGTCGGCGCTGTCGCTGCTGCCCGGCCGCCCCCGGCTGATCGTCACCCGGACGATGTCCAAGGCGTTCGCGATGGCCGGGACGCGGCTGGGCTACCTGGCCGCGGACCCCGCCGTGCTCGACGCGCTGCTGCTGGTCCGGCTGCCCTACCATCTGTCGTCGGTCACGCAGGCCGTGGCGCGCACCGCCGTCGCGTTCGGCGACGAGCTGCTCGGCACCGTCGGCGCGCTCCGCCGCGAGCGCGACGACCTGGTCGCGTGGCTGCGCGCCGAGGGGCTCACGGTGGCCGACTCCGACGCCAACTTCGTGCTGTTCGGGACGTTCCCCGACCGGCGCCGCGTCTGGGAGGCCCTGCTGGAGCGGGGCGTGCTGATCCGCGAGGTGGGCCCGCCCGAGTGGCTGCGGGTGAGCGTCGGCACCCCGGACGAGATGGCCGCCTTCCGCACCGCTTTGAAGGAGAGTCTGTGACGCGCAAGGGCAGAGTCGAGCGCGGGACCGGGGAGACCCAGGTCCTGGTCGAGATCGACCTCGACGGCACCGGGCAGGTCGACGTCGCCACCGGCGTCGGGTTCTTCGACCACATGCTGGCCCAGCTCGGCAAGCACGGGTCGTTCGACCTGACCGTCAAGACCGCCGGCGACCTGCACATCGACAGCCACCACACGATCGAGGACACCGCGATCGCGCTCGGCCAGGCGTTCCGGCAGGCGCTCGGCGACAAGGCGGGCATCCACCGCTTCGCCGACGTCTCGATCCCGCTGGACGAGGCGCTCGCGCAGGTGACGGTGGACGTGTCCGGCCGCCCCTACCTGGTTCACGCCGAGCCTGCGGGCATGGCCCCGATGATCGGGCCCGAGTACGACACCACGATGACCCGGCACATCTTCGAGTCGTTCGTGTCCAACGCGCGGATCGCCCTGCACGTGCACGTCCCGTACGGGCGCAACGCGCACCACATCGTCGAGGCCCAGTTCAAGGCGCTGGCCCGCGCGCTGCGCGACGCCGTCGCCCTCGACCCCAAGGTGCACGGCATCCCGTCCACCAAGGGAGCCCTGTAGCCGTGGACATCGGCGGACTGCACTTCACCTATGGCAACGTCGTGGTCTTCGCGGTCGCGGTGTTCCTGCTGATGGGCGTCTACAGCTTCGTCAAGCAGGGGCTGAAGATCGCCGCGCTGATCGTCCTGGTCCTCGCGGTGCTGGCCGCGACGGCGGGGGTGATGTGGCTGTGACCCCCCGCGTCGTCGTCCTCGACTACGGCTCGGGCAACCTGCGCTCGGCCGAGCGGGCGGTCGCCCGCGCCGGCGCCGAGGTCACCGTGACCGCCGACTGGGACGCCGCGCTCGACGCCGACGGCCTGGTCGTCCCCGGCGTGGGCGCGTTCGCCGCCTGCATGGCGGGGCTGCGCGCGATCCGCGGCGAGCAGATCATCGGGCGGCGGCTGGCCGGCGGCCGGCCCGTCCTCGGCATCTGCGTCGGCATGCAGATCCTCTTCGGCAAGGGCGTCGAGCACGGCGTCACCACCGAGGGCTGCGACGAGTGGCCCGGCACCGTCGAGCGGCTCGACGCGCCGGTCCTGCCGCACATGGGCTGGAACACCGTCGCCGCGCCCGAGGACTCGGTGCTGTTCCGCGGCCTCGACGCCGCCACCCGCTTCTACTTCGTGCACTCCTACGCGGTGCGCCGCTGGGAGCTGGAGCCCGACCCGGCCGGACGGCTCACCCCGCCGCTGGTCACCTGGGCCGAGCACGGCGGGCCGTTCGTCGCCGCTGTCGAGAACGGGGCGCTGTGCGCGACCCAGTTCCATCCGGAGAAGTCCGGCGACGCCGGCGCCGAGGTCCTCGGCAACTGGCTCTCCACCCTCGCCTGAACGCGCCCGCCGTGGCGCGAGTCCCTGTCACCAGCCCCGATGAGGTCCTCGCATGACTCTGACGCTCCTTCCCGCAGTCGACGTCGCCGATGGCAAGGCCGTCCGCCTGGTCCAGGGGGAGGCCGGCACCGAGACGTCCTACGGCGCGCCCCTGGACGCCGCGCTGGCCTGGCAGTCCGCGGGCGCCGAGTGGATCCACCTGGTCGATCTGGACGCCGCGTTCGGGCGCGGCTCCAACCGCGAGCTGATCGCCGAGGTCACCGGGCGGCTGGAGGTGAAGGTCGAGCTGTCGGGCGGCATCCGCGACGACGCCTCGCTGGAGGCGGCCCTCGCCACCGGCTGCGCGCGGGTCAACATCGGCACCGCCGCGCTGGAGGACCCGGCCTGGTGCCGCAAGATCATCGCCTCGCACGGGGACCGGATCGCGGTCGGGCTGGACGTCCGCGGCACCACCCTGGCCGCCCGCGGCTGGACCCGCGAGGGCGGCGACCTGTGGGAGGTCCTGGCCCGCCTGGAGGACGACGGCTGCCCCCGCTACGTGGTCACCGACGTGACCAAGGACGGCACGCTGCGCGGCCCGAACGTCGAGCTGCTCCGCGAGGTCTGCTCCCGGACCGGCAAGCCCGTGGTCGCCTCCGGCGGCGTCTCGTCCCTGGACGACCTGCGCGCCCTCGCCGCGCTGGTGCCGGACGGGGTGGAGGGCGCGATCGTCGGCAAGGCCCTGTACGCCGAGGCGTTCACCCTCGAAGAGGCGCTGGCGGCGGTCAAGTGAGTGTCGCCGTGCGGGTGATCCCGTGCCTGGACGTCGACGCCGGGCGGGTGGTCAAGGGCGTCAACTTCCAGAACCTGCGCGACGCGGGCGACCCGGTCGAGCTGGCCCGCCGCTACGACGCCGAGGGCGCCGACGAGCTGACCTTCCTCGACATCACCGCCTCCAGCGGCGACCGCTCCACCACCTACGACGTGGTGCGGCGCACCGCTGAGGAGGTGTTCATCCCGCTCACCGTCGGCGGCGGCGTCCGGGCGGTGGACGACATCGACCGGCTGCTGCGCGCGGGGGCCGACAAGGTGTCGGTCAACACCGCCGCGATCGCCCGTCCCGAGTTCCTCAGCGAGGCCGCGCACCGGTTCGGCTCGCAGTGCGTGGTGCTGTCGGTCGACGCCCGCCGGACGGACGCGGGCACCGAGTCCGGCTACGAGGTGACCACGCACGGGGGCCGCAAGGGGACCGGCATCGACGCGGTCGGCTGGGCCCGCCGCGGTGAGGAGCTCGGCGTCGGCGAGATCCTGCTCAACTCGATGGACGCCGATGGCACCAAGAACGGCTTCGACCTGGAGATGCTCGGCCGGGTCCGGGCCGCGGTGTCGGTGCCGGTCATCGCCAGCGGCGGCGCCGGGGCCCTGGAGCACTTCGCGCCCGCCGTCGACGCGGGCGCCGACGCCGTCCTGGCCGCCAGCGTCTTCCACTTCGGCGACCTTAAGATCGGTGAGGTGAAGGACGCCCTCCGCGCCGGGGGCCACCCCGTCCGTTAGGACCCCCCCGTGACCATCGCCCTGGCCACCTGCTCGTGGCTGCCCGAGGGCAGCGACGACGCGCAAGCCCTGATCAAGGCCCTCGACCGGGCCGGCCTGGCCGCCGACCCGGTCGTCTGGGACGGCCCGGCCGACTGGTCGTCCCACGACCTGGTCATCATCCGGTCGACCTGGGACTACACCACTCGCCGCGACGAGTTCCTGGCCTGGGCGCGGGGGCTTCCCCGGCTGCTCAACCCGGTGGACGTGCTGAGCTGGAACACCGACAAGCGCTACCTGCGCGAGCTCGCGGACGCGGGAGTTCCGGTCGTGCCGACGCTGTGGGACCCGTCCGGGGTCCCCGCCGAGTGGCCCGAGTACGTGGTCAAGCCCGCGGTCTCCATCGGGTGCCGCGACACGGCCCGCTGGGGTCCCGGCGAGGAGGCGGCGGCCCGCGCGCACCTGCGGTCGCTGCGCGAGGGGGGCCGGACCGCGATGGTCCAGCCGTACCTGTCGGCCATCGACACCGAGGGCGAGACCGCGCTGGTGTTCCTGGACGGCGCGTTCAGCCACGCGGGACGCAAGGCGCCCATCCTCACGGCGGGCGCCGGCGTCGAGGGCCCGGTCGTCCCGGGCGGCCCCCGCGGGCAGGTCACCGCCGCCGAGGCGACGGCCGAGCAGCTCGCGGTGGCCGAATGGGCCCTGGCCGCCGTCCCCGGCGGCCCCGACCTCCTCTACGCCCGCGTCGACCTCGTCCCCGGCCCGGACGGGTCGCCGGTGGTGATCGAGCTCGAACTCGCCGAGCCCAACCTCTACCTCCAGTTCGGCCCCGGCGCCGCCGACCGGCTGGCCGGGGCCGTCGCCGCCCGCCTCTGACCGTCCGTCCCGGCCGGAGCCGAGCGGCGGGCGCGGTCGACCGGCGTGCCGCCGCCACCGGCCGGTTCGGCGGGGCCGACCCGTTCGGGCCGGGCCGGGAGGAGGCGGGGTCAGCAGACGCTGTCCTTGGGGGCGGGGTTGGCGAGGCCGAACAGGGTGCGGGCGCGCAGGCCGACCCAGGTGCCCGCGAGCGCGACCGCGCCCCACAGCCACCCGTGCAGGCTGCCGGAGGCGATCCCGGCGAGGTAGGCGCCGATGTTGCAGCCGCCGGCCAGGCGGGCGCCGACGCCCATGATGATCCCGCCGAGGACGGCGGCGACGGCGGTGCGCCAGGGCATCCCGCGGTGCAGCGTCCAGGCGCCGCCCGCGGCGGACGCGACGGCGGCGCCGAGCATGATCCCGATGTCGGTGAGGCTGGTCTTGTCGGCCAGCACCGGCCCGGCGAGCATCTGCGCCTGCTTTGGCTGCTCCCAGTAGCTCCACGTCTCCGGGTGCAGGCCGATGAACTGGAGGAACTTGGCGCCCCAGAGCGCGAACGCGCTGGTGATGCCCCAGGCTCCGCCGGAGACCAGCAGCACCGCGCCGCCCAGCACGGCCAGGACCAGCGCCCCGGCGAGCAGCGGCCAGGAGCCGCGGACGGCGCGGACCGGGCCGCGGGCGGTGGGCACCGCGCCGACCGGCGGCGGGGTGCGGCGGGCCTGGACCGCCCGGGTCAGCGCGACGATCCCGGCGAGCGCGGCGAGGGTGACCGCCCACGAGCCGAACCAGCCGAGGTGGTCCGACAGCAGCACGCCGGGCACCGACGGCAGGTCGTCGACCAGGTCGAACTGCCACGAGTACAGGATCGAGCCGGCGATGAAGCCGCCGAGCGTCAGCAGGATGGTGGACTGGCCGGACCCGACCGCGAACAGCGTCCCGGACGCGCAGGCGCCGCCGAGCTGCATGCCGATGCCGAACAGGAACGCCCCGGCGAGCAGTGCGACGCCGAGGTCGCCGCCGGACGGCTGCGGCGCCGTCCCGAACAGCCCGGTGCCGGTCCCGATGATCAGCGCGAAGAGGGTCGCGGTGGTGCCGAGCAGCAGGGCGTGCGCGCGCAGGCCGGTGCCGTTGCCGACGGCGACGAGCTGCCGCCACGCGGAGGTGAAGCCGAACCGGGAGTGGAACAGCGCGATGCCGAGGCCGAGCCCGAGGAGCAGCAGCACGCCCTGCTTGGCCCCGTGCTCGGCCCAGACGTAGCCGGTGAGGGCGAGCGAGCCGAGCGAGGCGATCAGCAGCGGCGCGCGGCGGACCGGTTGGAGGTCTTCGGGGACGGGGGCGGGCACGGAGGTGACGGCCGGGGAGGGCGGGCGCAGGAAGGGAAGTGTCGTCGACACGAGGGGCTCCAGGGGGAGTGGGGGTGACCCGGCCGGACGCGGAGGTGGGCGCGGGCAGGGCGCGCACGCGCGGTGGCGGCGGGTCAGGAAGGGTCGGGCGGGAGCGTCAGCGGCGACACAGCGCGTCGTCCACACAGGTGAGCGCCATGGTGAACAGCACCATGCGCAGCCCCGTCGTAAACCCGATCATGCCGGTCAGAATACCCGGTTGCGAAACCCGCCGGTCAGGCCGGGGTCCCCAGCGGGAGGTCGGGCGGGTTCGGCACGTGCCCCTCTTCGCTTCCCGGACGGGACGTCACCGGCCCGCCGCGCCGGGCCGGTCAGTGCGGGCGGGCCCGTCTGGCGGCGGGCGGGGTTCTCTGGGATCGTGTCGGCGACAGAGCAGCGCCGCAGGATCTTCTCCGTACGGGAGAACGGGGAGGACCGAGATGTGGGCCGGGCCGAACACGCCGACGGGACCTGCGCCTCCCGGGCCCCCGCCGTCCGGCCGGCCGCACCCTCCTCCGGTGCGGCCCAGGGCGGGCTGGTACGCCCTGCCCGCCGTGCTGCTGCTGGCCGCCTCCGCCGGGTTCCTCGGGGTGCTCGCCTGCACCTGGGAGGACGTCGAGGCCGCGGACGGGCCCGTCGTGTCGGGCGACCCGCGGATCGGGGTGACCGTGCGGCTGGCCGAGGGCCGCACCTACTTCGTCTACGTGCGCGAGCACGCCTCCAGCCCGTATAGGTGCGCGGTCGCGCTCGCCGGGGCGTCCGGGCCTTTGAGGCTCACCCGGGAGAACTCCTGGAGCGCCGCCGGCCATCCGGGCTACCGCTACACCGCGACGTTCAAGGCCCCGCTCACCGGCCCCGCCCGGCTCACCTGCCGCGGCGAGGGCGGCGGGCTGCTGGTGACCCCGGACGGCACCGTGCGCACCTACCGTGGCCTGGCGTTCCTGGGCGCGGTCGGCGTCGCGGGCCCGGCGGTCCTCGCCATCGCGGTCATCGCGGTGACCCGCCGCCGTTCGGCGGGCAGGGCCCGGGCCGCCGCCGGCTGATCTCCGGACGGCGGGCCCGCCTTGCCCTGGGGCGCCCGCCTCGCCCTGGCGTCCGCCTCAGCGCGTCGTCAGCCGGTACGGGTAGGTGCAGACGATGACGTCGAGTTCGGTGCGCAGCAGCGTCACCAGGATGGCCGGGCGCGGGTCCTGGAGGAGCCGGTACCGCCAGCGCCGCGGCTCGACCTCCGGGACGAGCACGGCGACCGGCCGGTCGCTGTGCTTCTCGCGCACGAACGTGATGATCGGCCTGATCAGCGACCGCTGCGGGCTGGTCAGCGTCTCCAGCCGCACCCCCGGGTCCCATCGGTCCCATCGTTCGCGGAACGCCGCCGCCTGGTCGGCCTCGGTGTGCACGCTGACCGCGATCACCTCCAGCCCGAGCGTCAGCGCTGCCCCGAGCGCCTGCCCGGTCAGCCGGTCGATGCCGGCCACCGGCACGATCACCACCTCGGCGGGGTTCCGCGCCGGGGCGGCGACCAGGTCCGCGCCGATCTCGCGGTCCACCGCGCGGTAGAACGCCTGGATCCGGGCGAACAGCAGCATCACCAGCGGGATGATCACCACCACCACCCAGGCGCCCTCGGTGAACTTGCTGGCCAGGAAGACCGCCGTCGCCGTCGCGGTCATCGCCGCGCCGGCGCCGTTCAGCGCGGCCCGCGCCGCCCACCGCGGCGGGCGGGTGGACCACCAGTGCCGCACCAGCCCGGTCTGGCTGATCGTGAAGCCGATGAACACCCCGATCGCGTACAGCGGGATGAGGCGCGCGGTGGCCGCGTCGACCACGATGAGCAGCACCGCCGCGAACAGCGCGAGCGTCACGATCCCGAACCGGAACACCGGCCGCCGCGACCGCAGCGCGAACAGGTGCGGCAGCCGGTGGTCGCGGGCCAGCAGGCTGAACAGCACCGGGAGCCCGCCGAAGCTGGTGTTGGCCGCCAGCGCCAGGATCAGCGCCGTCACGAGGTTGACGGCGTAGTACAGCCAGCCCGCCCCGAACGCCCCGGCCGACAGCTGCGCGAGCACCGTGACGCCCGCGCGCGGCGCCACGTGGTCGCGGGTGATCAGGGTGGCGAGGCCGAGCAGCATCGCCCCGAGCAGCACGCCGAGCATGATCTCGGTGTGCTGCGCGCGGCGGACCCGCGGCTCCTGGAACGCCGGGGTGCCGTTCGCGATCGCCTCCACCCCGGTCAGCGCCGAGCAGCCGGCCGAGAACGCCTTGAGGATCAGCACGATGCCGACGGCCTCCACGGCGTGGACCGGCCGCGCCCCGCCGACCACCGCCGCCGGATGCCCGCGGACCAGCCCGGCGGCCACGATCCCGAGGATCAGCACCACGAACGCCGCCATCGGGAGCATCAGCACCCGCGCGCTCTCGGCGATGCCCCACAGGTTGACCCCCGCGATCACCAGCAGCCCGCACAGCGCCATCTCCAGGAGGTGCCCCGACAGGACCGGGAAGGCCGAGGCGATGCTGGCCGCGCCCGCCGACAGGCTCACCGCGACCGTCAGGACGTAGTCGACGAGCAGGCTCGCCGCCGCCAGCAGGCTGACGGGCTGCCCGAGGTCCCTGCGGGCGACCGCGTAGGAGCCCCCGCCGTCCGGGTGGACGGCGATGACCTGCCGGTAGGACACCACGAGCACCACCAGCAGCACCGCGATCACGGCGGCGACCGGCAGCGTGAACCGCAGTGCGGCGGCCCCCGCCGCGACGAGCACCAGGACGATCGCCTCCGGCCCGTACGCGACGGAGCTGAACGCGTCCAGCGACAGCGCCGCCAGCCCCCCGAACGCGGTGAGCCGCTCGCGGTCGCCCTCCCCGCGGTGCGGCGGGACCCGCGGCGCCGCCCGTGCGGGAGGACGCGCCGCACCGTCCCCCGTCCCGCCCTCCACCACGCGCGCCCCCCGTCGCGTCCGCCAGGCGATGATCACCTACCCGCGTCCCCGCCCGGCTACGCCCGGTCGGAGGTCAGGGGAGGTCCGCGGTCGGGGGCGGGCCGGCCGATCCCGGACGCGGGGCGGTCAGCGCCGCTTCCGGGCGTCGGCGGCGAGGTGCCGGCCGATGACCATCCGCTGGATCTGGTTGGTGCCCTCGAAGATCTGCATCACCTTCGCCTCGCGCAGGTGCCGCTCGACCGGGAAGTCGCGGGTGTACCCGTAGCCGCCGAGCACCTGGACCGCGTCGACCGTCACCTTCATCGCCGCGTCCGTCGCGACGAGCTTGGCGATCGACGCCTGCCGCGCGAACGGCAGCCCGCGGTCTTTGCGGCGGGCGGCGTCCAGATAGGTCGCGCGCGCCGACTCCACCGCCGCCGCCATGTCGGCCAGCAGGAACGAGAGCCCCTGGTTGTCGATGATCGGGCGGCCGAACTGCTCGCGACCGGTCGCGTAGGACACCGCGTGGTCGAGGGCGCCCTGCGCCAGCCCGACCGCGCACGCCGCGATGCCGAGCCGCCCGGAGTCGAGCGCCGACAGCGCGATCGGGAACCCCTGCCCCTCGGCGCCGAGCCGCCACCGGGCGGGCACGGCGGCGCCGTCGAAGTGGAGCTGCGCGGTGGTCGACCCGGTGAGGCCCATCTTGCGCTCGGGCGGCCCGAAGGTCAGGCCCGGCATCCGCCCCTCGGTGAGGAAGCAGGAGATGCCGCGGCCCCCGTCGTCGGACGTGCGCGCGAAGAGGACGTAGAAGTCGGCCTCGCCGCCGTGGGTGATCCACGTCTTGGTGCCGGTGATCCGGTAGTGGTCGCCCTCGGGGACGGCGCGGGTGCTGAGCGCGCCCGCGTCGGACCCGGCATGCGCCTCCGACAGCGCGTAGCCGCCGAGCAGGTCGCCGGCCAGCAGGGCGGGCAGCCGCTCGCGCTGCTCGCCGGCGCCGTAGGCCGACAGGGGGAAGCACGACAGGGTGTGCACGCTGACGCCGACGGCGACCGACGCCCACACCGAGGCGATCTCCTCCAGCACCTGGAGGTAGATCTCGTACGGCTGGCCGCCGCCGCCGTCCTCCTCGGGGTAGGGCAGGCCGAGCAGCCCGGCCCGGCCGAGCAGCCGGAACATCTCGCGGGGGAACGCACCGGCCTCCTCCGCGGCGGCGGCGCGCGGCGCCAGTTCCCTGCGGGCGAGGTCGCGGGTCAGGGCGATGAGGTCTTCGGCTTCGGGGCTCGGGAGCATCCGTTCGGCGGGCATGCCGACATCTTCGCGGATCAGGCGGTCAGTTCGCGTTCCAGGGGGGTGCGGAACCGGGGGACGGCGCGGACGTCGGCGTAGAACGCGGTGGTGCGGGCGGCCTCGGCCTCGATCGACGCCTTCGCCTCGGCGCCCGGGTCCTCCAGCAGCCGCACCGCGATCTCGCCATCGGCGCGCTGGGCCCAGCCGCCGACGACGCGGCCGTCCCACCATACGGTCGGGCCGATGTTGCCGGTCTTGTCGAACAGGGCGGGCCCGTGTCCGCCGAGGAACCAGCCGCGGTCCTGCCAGCCCATCGGGGTCGGGTCGAGCGCGGGCAGCAGCGCCGCCCACGGTTCGGCGGGCGCGACCGGCTCGGTGTCGTCGGCGAGCACCAGCCCGGTCGTCCCGCCGAGGCCGGCCTCGACGACGTCCAGCGCGGCGACGGCCTTCCTGACGTCGCCGGCGCTCCAGCCGGTCCACCACTTCAGGTCCGACAGGGGGGCGGGGCCGAACGCGCGCAGCCAGCGCCGGGCGACCTCGGCCCGCGCCTCGGCGGGCGGCGTGCCGGGGATGCCGCCGGGGAACCAGGTCTCGATCGGCGCCCACCGGTACTGGCTGCTGGACCACGACCCGTTGGGGCGCCCGCGCGCGATGCGCCCCGCGCAGCCGAGCGTCAGCAGGACCCAGGTGGTGATGCCGGTCGGGCGCGAGTACGGCTTGCCGGGCGAGGTGTCGACCTGGGTGCGCAGCCGCGGCTCGTCGGCGCTGAGCTGCGCGCCGGTCGCCTCGCCGCGGGCCAGCAGCGCCCGGTGGGCCGCCTCCTCGACGTCGGCGAACCAGGCGGCGGCGTCGCCGTCGACGACGCCGGCCCGCTCGACGAACCGGGAGTAGGTGCGGCGCTGCCTGGCCGCCAGGGCGTCGGCGGTGGACGCCTGCACGGCCGGGACGAACTCGGCCGGCACCACGAACATCGTCCGCCGCATCGCCAGCATCCGCAGCAGCGACCGGTCGTCGTAAAGGGCACGCTCGACCGCGCCGGGGCCCGCCGTGACGCTGCGCGCCGCGACCGCCAGGAAGACCGAGGCCGGGTCGCTGGCGTGCAGCGCCACCATGGACCGGACGATCTCGCGGACGTCGTCGGTGCGGTCGCCGGCCGCCAGCCGGTGCCGCCGGCCGAGCCGCGCCCGCCGCTGCGCGGTGTCGATCTCGATCATGCGCGGGAGCCTACGCGGGGGGGACGACGGTCCGGGCGTCAGCCGTTGTTGGCGATCTTCACGACCACCTGGTCCTTGGTGACCGACTGGACCGAGACGTCGAAGCCGTCGGCCTGCTCGTTCTCGCCGACCGGCACGGTGATCCGCTGCCCGGCCACCTTCAGGGTGACCGAGCGGCCGTCCACGCCGATCAGCTCGGCCTTGACGCCGAGGATGGAGGCGTTGGCGTCCACCCCGCGATCGAAGGTGATGGTGCAGGAGCGGGCGCCGCAGTCGGTTTTGCTGCCTTCGCCGCCGCAGGCGGCCACGGTGCCCAGGGGCAGCAGCACTAGAGGGAGCAGGGCCAGTTTCCGCCGGACGGGGGAGATCATGGCACCGAGTCTACGGGCGGCCGTCCCGCCGGCCCCCCTCCCTGAGACCGAACGTCCGGGGCCGGAAAGTAGTACCAGGCGGTGACCCGCGCGCCCGTCCCGTCACCGGGGGAGCGGCTCGGTGAGGTAGCGCTGGACGGTGGGACCGATGTTGGCGATCAGCGCGTCCGCGCCGAGGCCGGTGAGCGGGGGCAGGCACAGGATGTAGCGGCACAGCGCCACCCCGAGGAGCTGGGTGGACACCAGCCCGGCCCGCGCGGGCAGCTCGGCCGGGTCGGCCACCACGGGGGCGAGAGCCCCGGCGACCTGGACGCCGAACACGGTGCGCATCCGCTCGGCGGCGATGTCGTTGGTGACGGAGGAGCGGAACAGCACGATCAGCATCTCGTCGGAGAGGCTGCCCTCCCACCGCTCGACGAAGTGCCGGACCAGAGTCTGCCCGACCTGGTCGCGGGGGACCGCGCCGAGGTCGGGCGCCATCAGGTCGATGTCGGTCGCCGCCGCGAACAGCCCGTCCTTGCTGCCGTAGTAGCGCATGACCATCGACGGGTCGATGCCGGCGTCGGCGGCGATGGCGCGGATGGTCGCGCGTTCGAAGCCGTCGGCGGCGAAGCGGCGCCGGGCCGCCGTCAGGATCGCCGTGCGGGTCTGGTCGGAGCGCTGGGTGAAGGCCATCCGGACAAGGATAGCCAACAGGTGTTGGCAAACGTCCGGCGGGCGGTTAGCGTTGAGGTCAACAGCCGTTGGCAAACTGCTGTTGGCCAACGGACGTCGACGAAGGAGGACGCCATGTCCACCCAGAACGGCCCCCGCATCCCGGAACCGGCCGTCCGCCCCGCCGGGGCCGCCCCGGCCGCCCCACTCCCCACGAGCGCCGACGTGCTGATCGTCGGCGCGGGCCCCGCCGGACTGGCGCTCGCCGCCGGCCTCGCCGCACGCGGCGTGGACGCCGTCGTGGTCGACCGCCTGGCCGAGCGCGGGACCACCTCACGCGCCATCGTCGTGCACGCCCGCACCATGGAGGTCCTGGACGGCCTCGGTGCCGGCGCCGAGCTGGTGGGACGCGGGCTGATCGTGCCGCGCTTCACCATCCGCGACCGCGACCGCATCCTGCTGGCGATCGACCTCGGCGGCCTGCCCACGGCGCACCCCTACATGCTGATGGTCCCGCAGTACGTCACCGAGGCGGTGCTCCTGGACCGGCTCACCGCGCTCGGCGGCCGGGTCCACCGCCCTTGCGAGCTGACGGGCCTGGAGCAGGACGCCGGAGGCGTCACCGCCACCATGGCGTCCGGCGAGACGATCCGCGCCCGCTACGTCGTCGGCGCCGACGGGATGCACAGCGCCGTGCGCGAGCACGCGGGCATCGGCTTCACCGGCTCCGCCTACCCCCTGTCGTTCGTGCTCGCCGACGTGCGGATGGAGTGGGCGCTCGGCCGCGAGGAGGCCGCGGTCTTCCTCGCGCCCGCCGGGCCCGCCATCGTGGCGCCGCTGCCGGGCGGTCGCACCCGGGTCGTCGCCGCCGTCACTGGCCCGGCGCCCGAGCGTCTGAGGTTGGACGACGTGCGGGCCATCCTGGACGCGCGCGGGCCGATGAGGAGCCGGGCCAGGGTGACCGAGGTCGAGTGGAGCTCGCGGTTCCGGGTGCACCGCCGTCTCGCCGACCGCTTCCGGGACGGCCGGATCTTCCTCGCGGGGGACGCCGCCCACGTGCACAGCCCGCTGGGCGGCCAGGGCATGAACACCAGCATCCAGGATGCGGCCGACCTCGCCGGGCGGCTCACCGCCGCGCTCCGGCCCGGCGCCGGGCCGGACGGTTACGAGGCCGCGCGCCGTCCGGTCGCCGAAGGCGTGGTCGCCTTCACCGACCGGTTGACCCGCGCCGCCACGCTCGACGGCTCGTCCCAGCGGTGGGTCCGCAACCTGCTGCTGCGGGGGGCCGGGCAGATCCCGGCCGTGCGCCGTGCGGCGGCGATGAACCTGTCAGAGCTCGCCGCCGACGGCGTCCGCCGGGCCGGGGCGGGGGCCCCTAGGTCATGAGCCGCGCGGCGGAGGTGGCGCGGACCTCATGGTCCTCGGCGGCGTCGTGCTGGAGCCGCTGGAGGCGGATCCGGGTCTCGTCGGTCAGCGGGGCGAACCGGGCGGCCTCGTCGCGGACCTTCTCCTCGCAGTCCCACAGCCCCTCAACGGTGTAGGACTCGGCGGTGTGCGGGGCGGTGCGGGTCAGCGCCGTCAGGACGCGGGGCCGCAGGTAGGCGTAGGCGGATTCGGTCCAGGCGGACTTCAGCAGCGGGACGGCCTCGCCCGCGCGCAGCCGTCCCAGCCCCTCGATCGGCCCGGCGGCGGCGGACCAGTCGCGCCGGTCGAGCGCCGCGCGCAGCTCGCTCATCAGCAGCGGGATGTCCTGCCGGGTGCCGTGGCGGGCGAGGATGCGCAGCCCCATGTCGGCGCAGCCGCCGCGCGCGGTCGCCCACGCGCGTGCGCGGGGGAGCGCCTCGGGCCCGTACTCGCACAGCGCCCGGCACACCGCGCCGCCGAATCTGCTGGGCCGCTGGGGGAGCAGCTCCTCGGCCAGGTCGAGCAGGCCGAGGGCGCGTCTGCGCCCGAGCTCGAAGATGGCCGCCACGGCGTCGTTGTCACGGCCCCTGGCGAGCTGGAGGAGTTCGGTCTCGCTGCGCTCGGCCCGCCGTCCCGACGCGGCGCCGGGACGGCGGCCCAGGGCGGCGCCCCGGCGCCGCTCCAGGGCCTGGGCTATCCGCGGCTGCCCCGCCGCCCAGGTCTCGACCACCGGGTTGCGCGGCCCCGCCACCAGCAGGTCGAGCTCGACGTCGTCGCACCGCGCCGCCACCAGGCCCTCCAGGCCGAGCGTCAGGGACGGGTCGCGCAGCCCCGCCAGGGCGTCGAGCGCGTCGAACCACTGGGCGCCCTCGTCGGCGTACTGGCGCAGCACGAGGGCCGCCTCGCGGCGGCTGAGCCGCACCAGGTCGGCCAGCACGTCCAGGGCGAGCTGCGCCCGCCAGTCGCCGTCGTCGGTGGCGTCGGCCGGATCGAACAGGTGCTCGGCGACCGGCCCGACCGGCAACTCCAGGTCCACCATCAGCCGGGCGTAGTAGAGCCCCCGATCCTCGCATTGCGGATCCCAGCGCGGATCCCGGCGGACGCAGTCGTAGACGTACTCGCCCGCGCCCGGCTCGTCCGCCGCGCGCCGGGCGGCACGGCCCAGGCCGCGCTGTAGCTGCCCGTGCAGCGTGCCCGCTGATTCCAAGACGACCTCATAGCTGCTCACCCCAGCAGAATGCGCACTCGACCAGATAACGGGCAAGTGCTTTACCCCAGGTCGTCACAGCAGAAAGTCCGGACCGCCCCGGAAACCGACGCCGGGCGCACCGCGGACGGGCGCCCGGCGCGGCTCAGATCGAGCGCTGCGCGATCCAGGACCGGTGCAGATCGGCGTACACGCCGGGGACGGCGACCAGCTCGGCGTGCGGCCCGCGCTGGACGATCCGGCCCGCGTCGAACACGATCACCTCGTCGGCCGCCTCCGCGGTCGACAGCCGGTGCGCGATCGAGATCGCGGTACGGCCCCGGGTGACCCCGTCCAGGGCGCGCTGGATCCGCACCTCGGTGGCCGGGTCGACAGCCGAGGTCGCCTCGTCCAGCACCAGCAGGTCGGGGGCCGCCACGTACGCGCGGGCGAGGGCGACGAGCTGCCGCTCGCCCGCAGACAGGGACTCGCCGCGCTGCCCGACCGGCGTGTCCAGGCCGCGCGGCAGCCCGTCCAGCCAGTCGGCCAGCCCGAGCTCGGCGATCGCCGCGGCCAGCTCGCCGTCGGTCGCGCCGGGCCTGCCGTACCGGACGTTGTCGGCCAGCGTCGCGTCGAACAGGAACCCGTCCTGCGGCACCATCACGACCCGCTCCCGCAGGGACGAGAACCGGACCCGGTCCAGCGGGACGCCGTCGACCAGGACCCGGCCGGACACCGGGTCCATCAGCCGGGTCAGCAGCTTGGCGAGCGTCGTCTTGCCCGACCCGGTCTGCCCGACGATCGCGACCCGGCTGCGCGGCGCGATCGCCGCGTTCACCCCGTGCAGCACCGGCGGCCCGCCCGGGTAGGCGAACCCGACCTCCTCGAAGCGCACCTCGATCGGGCCGCGCGGCAGCGTCTGGCCCGCCTCGCCGGGGTCGGCGACGTCGGGGACGGTGTCCAGCACCCCGAGCACCCGGCGCCATCCGGCGATCGCGTTCTGCGCCTCGTTGAGGGTCTCGGTGGCGGTCTGCATCGGGCTGACGAACAGCGTCACCAGGAACAGGAACGCCACCAGCTCGCCGGCCGTCAGGTGCCCGCCCACCCCCAGCAGCGTGCCCGCCACCACGACCGCGGCGGTCGCGGCGGCGGCGACCATCTCGCTGGTGGGGAAGGTCATCGCGACCAGCCCCTGCGCCCGCGTCTGCGCCCTGCGGTGCTCGTCGACGGTCGCGTCCACCCGCTCGGCGGTGCGCTCCTCCGACGCGTACGCGCGGATCACCGGCGCGCCGACCACCGACTCGCTGACCGCGGCCAGCAGGTCGCCCATCCGCTCGCGGACCCGCGTGTAGGCGGCCGACACCAGCCGCTGGAAGCGGCGCAGCGCGAACGTCAGCGGCAGGAACGCGGCCCACACCAGCAGCGCCAGCGGCCAGGAGTACACCAGCATCAGCACGCTGGCCACCGCGAGCTGCCCCAGCGACACGATGATCATCAGTCCGCCGAACTGCATGAACTGGCTGATCTGGTCGACGTCGCCGGTCACCCGCGACACCAGCGCGCCGCGCCGCTCCCCGTTCTGGGTGAGCATGGACAGGTCGTGCACGTGCCGGAACGCCTTGACCCGCAGCGCCGCGAGCCCGCCCTCAGTGGTCTTGTACAGCCGCACGTTCATCGCGTACGCGCTCACCGCCGTCACCAGCACCGCCACGGCGCACAGCAGCACCGCCGTGCGGATGAACGCCGTGTGGGGGGCGCCCGTGTCGCTCAGCCCCTTGTCGAGGGTCTGCTGCACCGCGATCGGGACGACGACGCGTCCCGCCGTCGCCACCAGGGCCAGCAGCAGGGTCCCGGTCAGCCCCGCCCGGAACTCCGGGCTCAGCCGCAGGCCGCGCCGCAGCGTGCTCAGCGCCCCCTCGTCGGCGGCGACCTCGTTCAATGTCGTCGTCGTCACGCCAACGCCCCTTCCCCGCCCTCGAACGCCTCTTGCCCCGCCGGACGCCGCTCGCCCGTCTCCAGCTCGCCCGTCTCCAACCCGCCCGTCTCCAGTTCCGCCTCCCGCGCCTCTGCCTCCCGCTCAGCCTCGGCGCGCTCATAGGCGTTCACGAGCTCGCGGTACCCCTCGGAACGCTCCAGTAGCTCCGCATGCGAGCCCTGCGCGGCCACCGTGCCCCGCTCCAGGAAGACGACCTCGTCCGCCAGCGCGATGGTGGCCTTGCGGTACGCGACGACGATCACGGTGGCGCCGCCGCCGCCCTCGGCGGCCTGCGCCTCCCGGAGGCTTTGCAGGATCCGCGCCTCCACCTGCGGATCGACGCTGGAGGTGGCGTCGTCCAGGACCAGCAGCCGGGGCCGCCGGACCAGGGCGCGCGCCAGCGCGAGCCGCTGCCGCTGCCCGCCCGAGAGGGTCGCGCCGCGCTCGCCGACCCTGGTGTCGAGCCCGTCGGCCAAGGCCGCCACGAACCCATCGGCCTGGGCGAGCCGCAGCGCCTCCCAGATCCGCTCGTCCGGCAGGTCGAGGCCGAGCGCCACATTGTCCCGGACGGTGTCGTCGAACAGGAACGTCTGCTGGGGGACCAGCGCGGCGGTCTCGGCCACGCCCCCCTGCCGCACGTCCCGCACGTCCAGGCCGTCCAGCAGCACCGACCCGTCCGAGGGGTCGACGAGCCGGACGAGCAGCGAGGTGAGCGTCGACTTGCCCGACCCGGTGGGCCCGACCAGCGCGATCGTGCGCCCGGGGGCGGCCGTGAACGACACGTCGCGCAGGACCTGCCTCCCCTGCGCGCGGCCCTCGCCGGTCGCCTCGGTGCCGAGGTCCTCGTCGGCACCGTCGCCGTCCGCCTCGTACCCGAAGCGGACCCGCCGGACCTCCAGCGCCGCCGCCTTGTCCTCGTCCAGGGCCCGTCCGCCGAACGGCATCGAGCCCCCGGCGTCCAGGACGCCCCGCACCCGCTCCCAGCCGACGACGCTGCGCGGCACCTCGGCCAGCACCCAGCCGAGCGCCCGGATCGGCCAGGCGAGCAGGGTGAACAGGTAGGCGACGTGCACCAGGTCCCCCGCCGTCATCGCCCCGGACTGGAGCCGCGCCGACCCGATCAGCAGGACGGCGAGCACGCCGAGGTTCGGCAGCGCCTCCAGCACCGGGTCGAACAGCCCCCGGATGCGCCCGACCGCCACGTTGGCGTCCCGCAGCGCCTCCGCGCCCGCGCGGAACCGCTCGGTCTCGGACTCCTCGCGGCCGAGCGTCTTGACCACCAGACCGCCCTCGAAGCTCTCGTGCGCCACCTCGCTGACCTCGGCGCGCAGCCGCTGGGCTCGGGTCGCGACCGGTGAGAGCCTGCGCTGGTAGACCACGTTGAGCAGCGCGATCGCCGGAAAGACCAGGAAGCCGACGATCGCCACCACCGTGTCGGTGAGCAGGATGGACACCGCGGCGATCAGCAGCATGACCACCACGCCGACCGCCATCGGCAGGGGCGCGATCGGCGCCCAGGCCGCCTCCACGTCGGCGTTGGCGTTGGACAGCAGCTGCCCGGTCGGGTGCCGGTGGTGCCAGGCCAGGGGCAGCCGCAGGTACTGCCGGGTGACCTCGCGCCGGTAGCGGGCCTGCATGCGGTACTGCATGAGCCCGGCGTAGAACCGGCGGCCCGCCACGCCGAGCGCCTTGAACAGCGCGACTCCGACGATCGCCGCCGCGGCCCCCGACAGCGCCCCGGCCGTGGTGTGCCCGGAGCGGAACGCCGGGAGCATGACGTCCTGGGTCACCCAGCCGAGGACCTGCGCGGTGGCGACCGTCATGGCCGCGTAGAGCGCGCTGGCGAGCACCGACACCGTGAAGACCGTCGGCTCGGCCTTGACCGCGACCCACAGCACGCGCCCGCCCTCCCTCAGGACGTGCGGGCTGACGCGTCTGGAACCTGATGGCACGGATTCTCCTCGATCACGGGGGGCGCGGGCGCGCGCCAGGGGGGCTCCCCGCGTGCCGGTTCGCGGGGATACGGGGGCTGAATATGCCTACCATCCGATAAGGGCGCTTATTCCCGTACGGCCGCGCACCGGTCATTCCGGTCGGCCCCCGCACGGCTTACGATCGGCGTATGAGCACGCCCGCCGACGAGTCCGGCCGACCGGCCCGGAGCATCGACCCGGCGCGCCGCGAGCGGCTGCTCCTGTGCGCGGCCCTTGCCGAGGCGGGTCCCGGCGCCCCGACCGAGTGCGCGGGCTGGAACACGGCGGACCTGGCCGCTCACCTCGTTGTCCGAGAGGGCCGCCTTGACGCCGCTCCCGGAATACTGGTGCCGCCGCTGGCCTTCTACACAGAGCGCGTCCGGCGGCGCACGGCGCGGAAGGTGCCCTTCGACCGGCTGGTCGATCGGATTCGCCGCGGGCCGCCGAAGTCGTCGCCCTTCGCGGTTCCGGTCGTGGACAAAATCGCCAACGCGGTGGAGTTCTTTGTTCACCACGAGGACATCCGCCGGGCGCGTCCGGACTGGGAGTCGAGGACGCTCCCCGCGGGTCTCGAGGAACTGCTGTGGCGAAGGATTAAAATTGCCCGGTTTGTCCTAAAGAAAGTGCCGGTCGACGTCACCCTCGTCCAGCCGGACGGGCGGAGCCTTCACGTCTCCGGCGCCCGGCGGGGCGCCTCCGGCGGCGCGGCCGGTCCAGTGCGCGTGCACGGCCCCGTAGGGGAACTGGTGCTCTGGGCCCTCGGCCGGACGGGCGTGGCGCGGGTCCGCGTGACCGGGCCCACGGACTCTGTCAAGACCCTGACGAAGTCGGGTTGGGGCTTTTAATGGGCCGGTAACGCCGTGGTTCGCCGAGAGGTGAATCGTGAGGGATGCGACCCCTCCGCTTTGCGGGGAACCGGTGATACGGTGGCCCCGTCGGTTGCAGTCGTGGTTCTCGATCGTTTGTCCAGACGCCCGCGGACTGATGGCAGCGGGCGTTTTGGCTTTTCCGGGGACCGTACCGGTAGGCGAGGGCGTTCCGCAGTGACCGCGCTGGGCCCACGAGGTGTGGGCCCATGTTTTGCCGCAAGGAGAAAGACATGCCCCAGCAGGGCACCGTGAAATGGTTCAACGCCGAAAAGGGTTTCGGTTTCATCGCCGTGGACGGCGGCGGACCGGACGTCTTCGTGCACTACTCGGCGATTCAGTCCTCCGGGTATCGCACGCTGGACGAGAATCAGCGCGTCCAGTTCGAGGTGACACAGGGTAACCGGGGTCCGCAGGCAGACCAGGTCGTCCCCCTGTAACACCCCCTAGCCGTACGTCAGGGCCCGTCTCTCCCCGGGGAGGCGGGCCCTTTCGCGTCCCGGCGGAAGGGAAAAGCGGGCCGGGGACGGGGCCGGGCGGCGGGGCCGTGCCGGATCGCGCGGGCGACCCGGCACAATGGATCCATGTCCGCTCGCCCGTCCAATCTGGACCCCAAGATCGCCGACCGTCTCAAGCGCACCGACGACGGCCTCGTCCCCGCCATCGCCCAGCAGCACGACACCGGCGAGGTGCTCATGCTCGGCTGGATGGACGACGAGGCGCTGCACCGCACCCTCACCACGGGCCGCTGCACCTACTGGTCGCGCAGCCGCCAGGAGTACTGGGTGAAGGGCGAGAGCTCGGGCCACCAGCAGTGGGTCAAGTCGGTCGCCCTCGACTGCGACGCCGACGTGGTGCTGGTGAAGGTCGACCAGGTCGGCGGCGCCTGCCACACCGGCGACCGCACCTGCTGGGACGCCGACGTGCTCGACGCCGTGGTCGGCGAACGGCCCGCGACCGGCGAGGGTGAATGACCGGTGTCCCCCGGGCGTGAGCGCGGCCTGACCGCGCTGATCTGCGCGGCCGGAGCCGGCCTCGCGCTGCTGGCCGCCGGCCGCCCCTGGGCGAGCGTCAAGGCCAGGGAGGCCATCACGCCGTTCGTGCAGGACCTGACCGGACGCGATCTCGGCGGCGCCGCGGGCGCGCTCGGCTGGGCCGGGCTCGCCGGGCTGGCGGCGCTGTTCGCCACCCGCGGACGCGTCCGCGCGGGCGTCGGGGTCCTGCTGGCGCTGTTCGGCGCCGGCGTCGTCTACAGCTCCGCCATCGCGGTCCGGCACGCCCACGTGGTGTCGGTGGCCGGTGAGAAGAGCGCGCTGCTGAGGCTGGGCTCCCGGCCCGCCGCCGACGTCAACCTGTGGTGGACGGTGTCGGTGGCCGGGGGAGTGCTGCTCATGATCGCCGGGCTGATCGCCCTGGTGCGCGGGACGCGCTGGCCGGGGATGTCGGCCCGCTACGAGCGGGAGGCCCCCGCCGCGTCCCACGACGGCGGGCCGGGCGGGCCGGGCGGCGCCGGGGGCGGGTCCTCCGCGGACGTCCCAGACGACCCGTCCAGCCTGTGGAAGTCCCTCGACCGCGGAGAGGACCCGACGGCGGCGCGGGAATCCCGCCGGTGAGCGCCGAGGGCGGCGGGCTGGTCCTGGTGGTCGAGCACGAACCGCCCGTCGCCGAGCTGGAGCGCCGCTACCTCGCCCGCGAGGGCTACGAGGTCGAGATCGAGACCGACCCGGTGCGGGCGCCCGCCGCCGCCGCGCGGATCCGCCCCGACGTCATCGTGCTCGACCTGTCGGTGTCGGCACGGGCCGCCGATCTCTACCGCCGCGTGGCGGGCGCGGCGCCCGCCGCCCCCGTCGTCGTGGTCGTGGCCGGGCCCGACCCGGCCGTCGGCGACCTCGGGGAGCGCCGGGTGACCCGCCCGTTCGGCCCGCGCGTGCTGGTCGCCGCGGTCGGCGACGCGCTCCGCCGGAGCGGCGAGGCCGACGCGCCGGGGCTGCTGCGCGCCGGCCCGGTGATCCTCGACCCGAGCGCCCGGACGACCCTGGTCGGCGAGCGGGACGTCGGCCTCACCGTCACCGAGTTCGACCTGCTGGAGTTCCTGATGGCCAATCCCGGCCGCGTCTTCACCCGCGAGCAGCTCCTCGGCGCCGCCTGGGGGCCCGGCGCGGGCGCGGGCAGCCGCACGGTCGACGTCCACGTCGCCCAGCTCCGCGCCAAGCTCGGCGCCGACAACCCCCTCCGGACCGTGCGCGGGGTCGGATACGTCCTGGACGCCTGAACCCTGATCCGGGGCGCGGCGTCTAGGCTGGAGGCCGTGACCCGCGTACCCGCGCACGACGACGTCCCAGCTCACGGCCGGGCACAGCACCCGCCCGGCCCGCAGGCGTCCCACGGCGCCCTCGACCGGCCGGGCCCGCCGCGAGGGCGGCCGGGCGGCCGGCCGGACGGGCCGGGAGGCCGCGGGGTCTGGATGCGGCTCGCCCCGGCGCTGGTGCTCGGCGGGGTCCTCGCGGGGACGGCCGTGGTGGCGAACGTCGACCCCCACCGGCCGGGCCACTACCCGACCTGCCCCTTTCTGTTCCTGACCGGCCTGTACTGCCCCGGATGCGGGGGGCTACGCATGGTCAACGACCTCGCGCACGGGCACGTGGGAGCCGCGTTCGGCTCCAACCAGCTCCTGTTCCTGCTGATCCCCGTCGCGGCCTACCTGTGGGGACGGTGGGCAGTGCGCACCGCGCGGGGCCTCCCGATGAGGTCGGCGCTGCTGCGGCCCGCGACCGCGCATGTGGCCGTCGGCGTCCTGCTCGCTTACGGGATCGTCCGCAACCTGCCGTTCGCGCACGTGCTGGCCCCGTGACGCCCGGACCGTCCGGCCGTGCCGCGCCCCGCGTCCCGCCGGGGAGGCGCTGACCCCCCTCCCGGATGCGAGGCCCGGCCGCCGGTGCGGCTACGATCGGTGCACGGATCGACCGGAAAATAGGGGGCCCAGGCGTGAGCGAGCAGAGCGCGAGCGTGCTCGACGAGATCATCGAAGGCGTCCGGGCCGATCTCGCCGAAAGGCAGCGAGAGGTCTCGCTCGAGGCCCTCAAGGAGCGCGCCGCCGCGGCGGCGCCCCCCATCGACGCGCTGGCGGCGCTCCGCGGCCAGGGTGTGTCGGTGATCGCCGAGGTCAAGCGCAGCAGCCCGTCCAAGGGCGCGCTGGCCGCGATCGCCGACCCGGCGGCGCTGGCCCGCGACTACGAGGCCGGCGGCGCCAAGGTGATCAGCGTGCTGACCGAGCGCCGCCGCTTCGGCGGCAGCCTCGACGACCTGGCCGCGGTCCGCGCCAACGTCGGCGTCGCGGTGCTGCGCAAGGACTTCGTCGTCACCTCCTACCAGCTCTGGGAGGCCCGCGCCTACGGCGCCGACGTGGTGCTGCTGATCGTCGCCGCGCTGGAGCAGGACGCGCTGGTGTCGCTGGTCGAGCGGGCCGAGTCGATCGGCCTGCTCCCGCTGGTCGAGGTGCACAACGAGGAGGAGCTGGCGCGTGCCCTGGACGCGGGCGCCAAGGTCGTCGGGGTCAACGCCCGCGACCTGCGCACCCTCCGGGTCGACCGGGAGGTCTTCCGCCGGGTGGCGCCGCTGATCCCCAAGCACATCGTCAAG
This sequence comes from Actinomadura xylanilytica, assembly GCF_030283145.1. GTDB lineage: Bacteria > Actinomycetota > Actinomycetes > Streptosporangiales > Streptosporangiaceae > Spirillospora > Spirillospora xylanilytica. Next base: position 458,755 of record NZ_JASNWE010000001.1, on the reverse strand, counting down.
ATCGCCGAGTCCGGTGTGCGCGGTCCGCACGACCTGCTCGCCTATGCCGCCCACGGCGCCGACGCCGTCCTGGTCGGCGAGAGCCTGGTCGTCGGCGGCGACCCGCGCGCCGCCGTCGCCGACCTGGTCGCCGCGGGCGCCCACCCGGCGCTGCGCCAGAGCGGCTGAGCCGGGCGCGGGCGGTCCGGGCGAGCAGCGGAAACGAGTAAAGTACGGCCATGCGGAAGGAACCGCCGACGGAGGCGGGCCCCCGGCGGGGGCCGGAGACGACACTGCGCGAACGATGGCGGGGCTGGCCCACGTCCCACTGACAGACAGCCAGCCATCCACACGCACGACAGGACGTTCTCCCTCATGACCACCGACCCCGCGCGCGGCGGCCCCGCCGTGCCCGTGCCCGACGTCACGGGCCATTTCGGCCTGTACGGCGGGCGGTTCGCCCCCGAGGCCCTGATGGCCGCGCTCGACGAGCTCACCCACGAGTTCGAGACCGCGCGCAAGGACCCCGAGTTCACCGCCGAACTGGCCGACCTGCTCAAGAACTACGCCGGCCGGCCCAGCCTGCTGACCGAGGCCCCGCGGTTCGCCGAGCACGCCGGCGGCGCCCGGATCCTGCTCAAGCGCGAGGACCTCAACCACACCGGCTCACACAAGATCAACAATGTGCTCGGCCAGGCGCTGCTCGCCAAGCGGATGGGCAAGCGGCGGGTGATCGCCGAGACCGGCGCCGGCCAGCACGGCGTCGCCACCGCGACCGCCGCGGCGCTGCTCGGCCTGGAGTGCACGATCTTCATGGGCGAGGTCGACACCGAGCGGCAGGCCCTCAACGTCGCCCGGATGCGGATGCTCGGCGCCGAGGTCGTCCCGGTCAAGGCCGGCAGCCGCACCCTCAAGGACGCCTGCAACGAGGCGTTCCGCGACTGGGTCGCCACCGTCGACCACACCCACTACTGCGTCGGCTCCACCATGGGCCCGCACCCGTTCCCGATGATGGTCCGCGAGCTTCAGCGGATCATCGGCGTCGAGGCCCGCGAGCAAGTGCTGGAGCTCACCGGCCGGCTGCCCGACGCGGTCGTCGCCTGCGTCGGCGGCGGATCCAACTCCATCGGCGCCTTCCACGCCTTCATCCCCGACGCCTCGGTCCGGCTCTGCGGGTTCGAGGCCGCCGGCGACGGCGTGGAGACCGGCCGGCACGCCGCCACGATCACCGGCGGCTCGGTCGGCGTCATCCACGGCATGCGCACCTACCTGCTCCAGGACGACGACGGCCAGACCATCGAGTCGCACTCGATCTCGGCCGGGCTCGACTACCCCGGCGTCGGCCCCGAGCACTCCTGGCTGTATGACACCGGCCGCGCGGAGTACCGGCCCATCACCGACGCCGAGGCGATGGAGGCGTTCGCGCTGCTGTGCCGCACCGAGGGCATCATCCCGGCGATCGAGTCCGCGCACGCGCTGGCCGGCGCGATCAAGCTCGGCAAGGAGCTCGGCCCGGACGGCACCCTGCTGGTGTGCCTGTCCGGCCGCGGCGACAAGGACATGCACACGGCCGCCGAGTACTTCGGCCTGATGCCGGAGGGTGAGGGCCGATGAGCGTCCAGGACGCCTACGACAAGGCCGCGGCCGAGGGGCGCGCCGCGCTCGTCGGCTACCTGCCCGCCGGGTTCCCCAGCTACGAGGGCGCCATCGCCGCCGCCACCGCCATGGTGGAGGCCGGCTGCGACGCCATCGAGATCGGGCTGCCCTACACCGACCCGATGATGGACGGGCCCACCATCCAGGACGCGGTGCACCAGGCGCTGCTCGGCGGCATCCGCGTCGCCGACGTGTTCCGCACCGTCGAGGCCGTCGCCGCCACCGGCGTCCCGACCCTGGTGATGACCTACTACAACCCGGTCGACCACTACGGCGTCGACGCGTTCGCCCGCGACCTGAAGTCGGCCGGCGGCGCCGGGCTGATCACCCCCGACCTCACCCCCGAGGAGGCCGGCCCCTGGCTCGAGGCCGCCGACGCGCACGACCTCGACAAGGTGTTCCTCGTCGCGCTCAGCTCCACCGACGAGCGGATCGAGAAGATCACCGAGGTCTGCCGGGGCTTCGTGTACGCCGCCTCGCTGATGGGCGTCACCGGTGCCCGCACCGCCATCGACACCGGCGCCCCGCGGCTGGTCGAGCGCACCCGCACGGTCCTGGCCAAGAGCGGATCGGCGCTGCCGGTCGGCCTCGGCCTCGGCGTCGGCAACGGCGTCCAGGCGGCCGAGGTGGCCCGCTTCGCCGACGGCGTCATCGTCGGCTCGGCGTTCATCCGCCGGCTGCTCGACGCGCCCGACGAGCGCGCCGGGCTGGCCGGGGTCCGCGACCTGACCGCCGAGCTCGCCGAGGGCGTCCGCAAGCGCGGCTGAACCCGTACGGGCCGCCGTGCCGGACGCCCCGTCCGGCACGGCGGCCCGGCCGGGCCCGGGCGTTCACGCGACTCGCCGCCGGGGCCGTCCGGTTCGGGGCCGCCCCGCGGGCGCTCTCCCGTAGGCTGAGTGTTCGCCGGCGGCGGGCCGTGCCCGGCCCGGCCCAGCGGATCAGGCCGCGCGGCGGCCCGGGAGGATCACGATGACGCAAGAGATAACGGCGCGGGACGGCGGCGAGACGACCGCGGAACCGTCCCGCCCGCTGTGGTTCCAGGCCCTCGCCTGGCTGCTGACCCTCGCCGGGCTCGGCATCTCGGTCTACCTCACCGTCAGCCACTACGACGCCGACGTCGCGCTACTCTGCTCGGCCACCGGCAGCGTCGACTGCCACGCCGTCACCACCAGCAGCTACTCCGAGCTCGCCGGGATCCCGCTGCCGCTCCTCGGCCTGCTGTTCTTCGTCGCGTTCGCGGCGCTGATCACCCCGTGGGCGCTCCGCTCCGGACTGCCCGCGCTGCGCTGGGGACGGCTCGCGAGCGCCGCGGTCGGCGTGCTGTTCGTGGTCTACCTGGTGACCGTGGAACTCGCGGTGCTGCATAAGATCTGTCTGTGGTGCACCGGGGTGCACATCCTCACTATCCTGCTGTTCATCCTCGTCCTGGTCGACGAGTTCCGGCGGATCGGCCAGGTCGACTAGCGGCCGAGCAGCACCGCCGGTCCGGATCGCGCCGCTCGGGCGCGGCCACCATCACCGCATAGGAGTGCCAATGAGCAAGGCCGCACGGGAGCGGTCCGCGAGGGAACGCCTGGCCGTAGAGCGCAAGCGGCAGGCCGCGCGGGACAAGCAGCGGCGGCTGCTCACCATCGTGCTCGGCGCGGTGGTCGCGGTGGCGGTCGTGGTGGTGGCGGTCGTCATCATCATGGACCAGCGGGACAAGGGCATGCAGCACGCGACCGCGCACAAGGGCGCGCTGCCGCCGGTCACCCGCGAGGCCGACGGGTCGATCGTGCTGGCCAAGGCCGGCGTGACCAAGCCGCTCCTGGAGGTCTTCGAGGACTTCCAGTGCCCCATCTGCCAGGAGATGGAGAAGAGCAGCGGCAAGACCATCCAGAAGCTGGCCACCGAGGGCAAGGTCAAGGTCGTCTACCGGCCGTTCCACCTGTTCGGCGGGCAGCAGGACCCGGTCAAGACCAACTCGCTGCGCTCGGCCGCCGCCGCGCTGTGCGTCCCCGCCGACAAGTGGGTCTCCTACCACGACGCGCTGTTCGAGTTCCAGCCGGCCGAGGGCTCGAAGGGCTTCGCGCCCAAGGACCTGGTCCGGTGGGGCAAGGAGGTCGGCATCACCGACGCCGGGTTCGACAAGTGCGTGACCGACATGCAGAAGAAGCCCCAGGTCGACACGATGACCGACTACGCCCTGAAGACCCGCAAGGTCGAGGGCACCCCCACGGTCTTCCTGGACGGCAGGCAGCTCGACCTCCAGAAGGAGATCATGTCGCCCGGCGCCCTGGAGGCCGTGATCACCGGCGCGTCCGGCAAGTGACCCGCTGAGCCGCCGACCGGCTGACCGGCCGGCCCGCTGACCTGCCGGCCTCACCGGCCTGACCGCTGATCCGCGCGGTGGTCCGCGCCGTTCCCGCCCGGGGCGGCGCGGCACCCGCCGCCCGCCCCGCCCCCGGCCTACCCTCGTACCTGCGGTTACGCAGGGTGATGGGGCCGATCGGGGGATCGATGAGCAAGCCCGGCAGGGATCGTTCGGCACGGCAGCGGCTCGCGGCGGAGCGGTCGCGGCAGGCGGCGCGGGAGAGGCGGCGCCGGCTGCTGCTGGTCGTGGTCGGCGCGGTCGCCGCCGCCGCGGTGGTCGTGGTGATCGTGGTGGTGGTCCTCACCCGGGACGGCGGCGGCGGCAAGCCCGCCCCCGCCTACACCGGGGCCCTCGCGCCGACGTCCAGGCAGTCCGACGGGGCGGTGGTGATGGCCCGGCCCGGCGTCGCCCGGCCGGTCCTCCAGATCTTCGAGGACTTCCAGTGCCCGATCTGCAAGGACCTGGAGGACAAGCAGGGCCCGACGATCAAGGAGCTGGCCGCCGCGGGCAAGGTCAAGACGGTCTACCGGCCGTTCCAGCTCTTCCAGCAGGAGCCGCTGTCGGGCAACTCCCGGCGCGCGGCGAACGCGGCGGCGTGCGCCCCGGCCGACCGCTGGATCCAGTACCACGACCAGATCTACGCCCACCAGCCGGCCGAGGGCGACAAGGGCTTCGCCGACCCCGACCTGATCACCTGGGCCGGCGCCGTCGGCATCTCCGGCGCCCCCTTCACCACCTGCGTGGACAAGGCGCAGAAGACCGCGGAGGTCGACCGGGCCACCGCCTACGCCGAGCGCGCCGGGGTCACCGCCACCCCGTGGCTCACCCTGGACGGCGCCAAGCTGTCCGGCGAGGTGCTCGCGTCTCCGGACGCACTGAGGAAGGCGATCGAGGACGCCGGCCGGAAGTCCCCGGGCGGGGGCGCCCCGTCCTGACCGGGCGGTGATCGGGAGACGTGCGGCCCCCACTCGCCGGAGGCGGTAACGTCATCGCTCATGCAGCCGCTCGCCTTCATCCCGAGTCCTTCTCAGGGCGTCTGGCACCTCGGGTTCATCCCGCTGCGCGCCTACGCCATCATGATCATCATTGGCATCGTCGTCGCGGTCTGGCTGGGCGAGCGGCGCTGGGCCGCCAAGGGCGGCGCCCCCGGTGTGATCATCGACGTCGCCGTCTGGGCGGTGCCGTTCGGCCTGGTGGGCGGGCGGGTCTACCACGTCGCCACCGACTACCAGCACTACTTCGGCGACGGCCACGACCCGATCAACGCGCTGAAGATCTGGGAGGGCGGCCTCGGCATCTGGGGCGCGGTGGTGCTAGGCGCGGTCGGCGCGGTGATCGGCTGCCGGCGGCGCGGGATCTCGGTGCTGGCGCTCGGCGACGCCGTCGCGCCCGGGATCGTGCTCGCGCAGGCGATCGGCCGCTGGGGGAACTACTGGAACCAGGAGCTGTACGGCCGTCCGCTCGACACGTTCTGGGCCCTGAAGATCGACCCGGCGCACCGGCCCCGGCTCTCCGACGGCAGCCTGAACCCCAAGTACGCCGACATCGCCACCTACCACCCCACCTTCCTGTACGAGTCGCTGTGGTGCGTGGGCGTCGCGATCCTGGTGATCTGGGCGGACCGCCGCTTCTCGCTCACCCACGGCCGCTCCTTCGCGCTGTACGTGGCGGCCTACACCGTCGGCCGGTTCTGGATCGAGTGGCTGCGCATCGACGACGCCCACCAGATCCTCGGGCTGCGCCTCAACGACTGGACGGCCCTGATCGTCTTCGTCGGGGCCGTCGGCTACCTCTACTGGGCCCGCAACCGCACCGGTCCCGAGAACGTCGGCCGTCCCGCGGAGGAGACCGGCGACGCCGCGACTTCCGCGGACGCCGTCGTCCTCGAGAAGCCCGCCGAGGAACCCGCGGAGACCAAGCCGAAGGACGAGCCCGAGCTCGAGCCCGGGCCGAAGGACGAGGCCACCGCCGACGACAAGCCGGAGCCGGACCCGGAGCCGGAGTTGGAGCCGGAGGCGAAGGTGGAGGACGAGCCGGAGCCCGAGGCGGCCACGGAATCCGAGCCGGAGCCCGAGGCGAAGGTGGAGGACGAGCCCGAGGTGGTCCCGGAACCCGAGCCGGACGCCGAGGCCAAGCCGGAGGCCAAGCCGGAGGCCAAGGCCAAGGCCAAGGCCAAGGCCGAGCCCGAGGTGGAGGCCACGCCCGAGCCCGAGCCCGAGCCCGAGCCTGAGAGCAAGCCCGAGCCGGAGGCCGAGGGCGACCCTGGGGACGGGGCCGTGAACGGGGCCGGGAAGAATGAGGGCGAGGGCGGCACCGCGGCGAGCGCGGGCAAGGGGGGGTCCGTCACGGACCCCAAGTGAGGGGACGGGCGTGGCCGCGGAGATCCATCACCAGCACCGGGACGTCACGGGCGGCTGGCTGCGGCCGGCGGTGTTCGGCGCGATGGACGGGCTGGTCTCCAACTTCGCGCTGATCGCGGGGATCGCGGGCGGCCAGGCGAGCCAGAAGGTGGTGCTGCTGGCCGGCCTGGCGGGCCTGGCGGCGGGCGCGTTCTCCATGGCGGCGGGCGAGTACATCTCGGTGGCCTCCCAGTCCGAGCTCGCCGAGGCCGAGATCGAGATCGAGCGGCTGGAGCTGGTGCGGCACCCGGGGGCCGAGGCGCGCGAGCTGGCCGAGGTCTTCGAGTCGCGCGGGGTCGACCCGGACGTGGCGGCGGAGGTCGCGCGGCAGCTCTCGAAGAACCCCGACGAGGCCCTCCAGGTGCACGCCCGCGAGGAGCTCGGCGTGGCGCCGGGCGACCTGCCGTCGCCGCTGCTGGCGGCGGGCTCGTCCTTCCTGTCGTTCGCGCTGGGCGCGCTGCTGCCGGTGCTGCCGTACCTGCTCGGCGCCACCAGCCTGTGGCCCGCCGCGGTGGTCGCCGGGCTGGGGCTGTTCTCGGCCGGGGCGCTGGTGTCGCGGGTGACGGCCCGCGCCTGGTGGTTCAGCGGGACGCGGCAGCTCGGGTTCGGCGCCGCCGCGGCGGCGATGACCTACGGGGTGGGCGCGCTCATCGGCGGTGGCGGCGGGGCGTGACGCCGGCCAATCTGGATGAATCGACCTTTTGGGCGCGCGAGAGGTGGTCGGCCCGATAGGCTCCCGGCTGTGATCGAGGCGCGTGACACAGGGTCCTCTCAGGCGGATCGGCAGGACGGCGGCCAGGACTTCTGGCCGGAGGACAAGCCCGGCCGCGAATCCGGCGGGAAGCGTCCCGGCGGCAAGCTGCTGATCTACGGCGCCGCGGCCGTCGCGGTCGTGATCGCCGCGGTGGTGGCGGGCATGGTCCTGATGACCGGGGGCGACGACGACGAGGCTCCCGCGGGCAAGACCGGCAACGGCAAGCAGGCGCTGCCGACCGCCTACACCCCGGACTACGACGGCGACGGGATGAGCAAGATCGCGCGGCGCGCGGCCGACCAGCGCCCGGTCACCGAGGGCGAGGCGTTCACCGCCGACGCCAAGACCGTCAAGTCGGGCAAGTTCACCTTCGGCCTGGCCGGCTCGCAGGTCTCGGGCGACTGCAAGGCGGTCACCTGGGGCCAGCGGCTCCAGGCCGACCTCGCCCGGCACGGCTGCACGCAGATCGTGCGCGGCGCCTACGTCAGCCCGGACAAGAAGTACGCCGGCCAGTTCTTCCTGATCAACATGGAGAACGAGGACGGCGTCCACCAGGTCCTGCGCGACCTGGACCGCGACTCCGGCGCCGGGTTCGTGCTGCCGCTGACCGCGCCGGGCGCGCCGGCGTTCGGCTCCGGGTTCAGTGCCGCCTACGCCAAGACGTTCGGGCACTACGCGGTGGTCACCTGGGTGCAGCGGGCCGGCGGCGCGCAGCCCGCCTCGCTGAACGAGATGATCGATGCGAGCCTGGCCATCGAGAAGCCCGCCGACTTCGTGTGGGGGCGTTTCAGTTGATCGGCGAGCGGGCCCCGCACCCGGCCCCGGCGGCACCGGCCGGGCGTCCGGCCCGCGGGCGGTAGATTCCCCCGTGGAGCACGACGAGCCCGGCCGCCGCCCCGGCCGTCCCCGCCGGGGCGCGGCGCCCCGTGGCGGCGAGCGGCAGCCGGCCCCGCGCGGATCCGCGCGGCGGGGCGGATCGTCCCGCCGCACGCCGCCCGCGCGCGGTGGCGCCCCTCGCGGGGGGCGTCCCGAACGCCGTCGCCGCCCGGCTCCTCGGGACGAGGCCGGGTACGCCGCCCCGGAGCAGGAGACGTTCGACGCCTACGACCCCTACGAGCAGCCCTACGACGCCGATGAACCGGCCGGGCCGGAGCCGGAGCACGGGCCGGAGCCCGAGGGGCGCGGCGGCGCCGGGCCGGGCCGGGGCGGTCGCGGCGGGCGGCCGGGCCGGTCCGGGAAGAGCGGCAAGGGCGGCAAGGCGTCCGGCCGGGGCGGGAAGAGCGGCAAGGGTGGCAAGCGGCCGGCTGAGAACGGCGGGCGGCCCGGTGGGCGCGGCGGTTCCGGCGGCGGTCCGACCGGGCCGCGCCTGTACTTCGGGGCCGCCGCCGGGCTGGGCGTGATCGTGGTCCTCGCTCTCGTCCTGGTCGCGGTGACCGGCTCGGACGGGAAGGACGGGAAGGGCGCGGCCGTCCAGGATCCGGGGCGGGGCACGACGATGGGGCAGCCCGCGGCGAGCGGCCCGTCCCCCTCGTCCTACTCCAGCTCGCCGTCCGCCGCCGCCTACCGGGCGATCGAGCGGCGGTCGGCCGACACCGCGCCGCTGACGGTGGGGGAGCTGTTCCCCTCGTCCGCCGCGGCGATCTCGGGGCTGGACGGCAAGGCGCGGCCGACCCTGCGCGAGAAGCGGCTGGACGGCGACTGCGCCGCTGCGGTCTGGGGCACCGGCACCGCCACGTCGCTGCGCGCGGGCGGGTGCTCGCAGGCGGGCCGCGGTGTCTACGCCGACACCAAGCGGGGGTATGCCCTGTCGGTCACAGTGTTCAACCTGGCCGCGGCGGCGGACGCCGACCGGGTCGTGGACGCGCTGGGCCGTGGACGGGGCGGTGGATTCGTCCGGCCGGTGCCCGCTGGGCCGCCGCTGGACCGGTTCGGCCGCGGGTACGGCATGGCGCGCGGGCTGGCGATGGGCCACTTCGCGGTGGTGGCGTGGGCGCAGCGCCTCGACGGCAAGGGCGACGAGCGCGACGAGACGCTGCTGTCGCTGCTGATCGAGGGCGGCAAGTCGCCCGCCGTCCTCGGCCGGGCGGCCCGCACCACCACCGGCTAGCCGGTGCTTCCAAGCCCGGCCCGGCCTCCTCGCCTGGCGGCTCGGACGCCGACCCCCCTCGGGCGAGCGCGGCATCGCTCCGCGACCTGGCCGCCGCCCAGCGGCACCGCCGCCCCGGCGCCGTGGATCGGTGCATCATTCGTGCACGTTTTGGGTGTCACAGGGTAAACGTCCCCTATCGGTGAGGATGATCACCGAGGTCAGGACGTTTTGCCGGGAGACGTCGTCGGTATCCTGGTCTAAACCACTCAGAGATGACGCACAGGCGATCGAGGCGAAGAAGTTTCGCGATCCGGTCGAGTCGGGCATGATCCCGACAGTGATGTAATGTCATCTCACCGCAGCAGGGCCAACGTCGTCCCGCGACTGCACTGACATCGAAGCAGTGACACGAAGACGACGGGAGGGTTGATGGCTGCTGCTGCCCTCACGCCGGGCGCCCCCAAGAACCAGGGGCTGTACGACCCGGCCAACGAGCACGACGCCTGCGGCGTCGGCATGGTGGCGGACCTGCACGGTCGAAAGAGCCACGACATCGTTCAGAACGCCCTGACCGTCCTGAAGAACCTGGATCACCGGGGGGCGGTCGGCGCCGAGCCGGACGACGGCGACGGCGTCGGCGTCATGCTCCAGATCCCGGACGCGTTCTTCCGCGAGGTCTGCGATTTCGCGCTTCCCGAGGCCGGCTCCTACGCCGCCGGGATCGCCTTCCTGCCCACCGACGACGCCGAGCGCGCCGCGGCGGTCGCCCACATCGAGGCGCTCTGCGCCGAGGAGGGCCTGACCCCCCTCGGCTGGCGCGACCTCCCGCACGACCCCGCCTTCACCGGGCCCGCCGCGCGCCGGGTCATGCCCTACTTCGCGCAGTTCTTCGTGGCCCCCGCCGCGGACGGCCCGCACGCCGGCGAGACCGGGCTGAGGCTCGACCGCGCCGTGTTCTGCATGCGCGAGCGCGCCGAGCAGGACGTCCGGGTGTACTTCCCGAGCCTGTCCAGCCGCACCATCGTGTACAAGGGGATGCTGACCACCCCGCAGCTGGAGCCGTTCTTCCCCGACCTGTCCGACCGCCGCTTCACCAGCGCCATCGCGCTGGTGCACTCGCGGTTCTCGACCAATACCTTCCCGGCGTGGGAGCTGGCCCACCCCTACCGGTTCATCGCGCACAACGGCGAGATCAACACCGTCAAGGGCAACCGGAACTGGATGCGGGCCCGCGAGGAGCTGCTCCGGTCCGACCTGATCCCGGGCGACCTGTCCCGGATCTACCCGGTGATCGACATCGTGGCCAGCGACACCGCCTCGTTCGACGAGTGCCTGGAGCTGCTGCACCTGGGCGGCCGGTCGCTGCCGCACGCGGTGCTGATGATGATCCCCGAGGCGTGGGAGAACCACGCCGAGATGGACCCGGCGCGGCGCGCGTTCTACGAGTTCCACTCCACCCTGATGGAGGCGTGGGACGGCCCCGCCAGCGTCAGCTTCACCGACGGCACCGTGGTCGGCGCGGTCCTGGACCGCAACGGGCTGCGGCCCGGCCGCTACTGGGTGACCCGCGACGGCCTGGTCGTCCTGGCCAGCGAGGCGGGCGTGCTGGACATCCCCGCCGACCAGGTCGTGCGGAAGGGCCGGCTCCAGCCGGGCAAGATCTTCCTGGTCGACACCGAGGCCGGCCGGATCGTCGAGGACGACGAGGTCAAGGCCGAGCTCGCCGCCGAGCACCCCTACGAGCAGTGGCTGCACGAGGGCCTGGTCCGGTTCGAGGAGCTGCCGCAGCGCGAGCGGGAGATCCCGACGCACGACACGCTGGTCAAGCGGCAGCAGATCTTCGGGTACACGCTCGAGGAGCAGCGGATCATCCTGGCCCCGATGGCCGCCAGCGGCGCCGAGCCGATCGGCTCGATGGGCACCGACACTCCGATCGCGGTGCTGTCGGAGCGGCCCCGGCTGCTGTTCGACTACTTCAAGCAGCTCTTCGCGCAGGTCACCAACCCGCCGCTGGACGCGATCCGCGAGGAGCTGGTCACCTCACTCCAGTCCACGCTCGGCCCGGAGGGCAACCTCCTGGAGCCCGGCCCGGACTCGTGCCGGCGGCTGGTGCTGCCCACCCCGATCCTCGACAACGACGAGCTCTCCAAGATCATCCACATCGATGACGAGGGGTCGCTGCCGCACCTGGCCGCGCACGTCGTGCACGGCCTGTACGAGGTGTCCGGCGGCGGCGAGGCCCTGGAGGCCCGGCTCGAGGAGATCTGCTCGGAGGTGTCCCGGGCCATCGCGGCCGGCGCGCGGATCATCGTGCTGTCCGACCGCGGCTCGGACTCGGCCCACGCCGCGATCCCGGCGCTGATGCTCACCGGCGCCGTGCACCACCACCTGATCCGGGAGAAGACCCGCACCCGGGTCGGCCTGGTGATCGAGACCGCCGAGGCGCGCGAGTGCCACCACATGGCGCTGCTCATCGGGTACGGCGCGTCCGCGATCAACCCCTACCTGGCGATCGAGACCGTCGAGGACCTGGCCCGCGGCGGCGACATCGCCGGCGTCGACCCGGCCAAGGGCGCCCGCAACCTGGTGAAGGCGTACGGCAAGGGCGTCCTCAAGGTCATGTCGAAGATGGGCGTGTCGACCGTCGCGTCCTACACCGGCGCGCAGATCTTCGAGGCGATCGGGCTCGGCGAGGAGGTCATCGCCCGCTGCTTCACCGGCACCACCTCCCGGCTCGGCGGCGTCGGCTTCGAGGTCCTCGCGCGCGAGGTCGCCGAACGGCACGAGCGCGGCTACCCGGCCGGCGGCAACGAGGCGCCGCACCGCACGCTGGAGATCGGCGGCGAGTACCAGTGGCGCCGCGAGGGCGAGCCGCACCTGTTCAACCCCGACACGGTGTTCAAGCTCCAGCACGCCACCCGCACCCGCCGCTACGAGATCTTCAAGGAGTACACCGCCAAGGTCGACTCACAGGCCGAGAAGCTGATGACGCTGCGCGGCCTGTTCCGGCTGGACGGGTCGGACCGCACCCCGGTGCCGATCGACGAGGTCGAGCCGGCCGCCGAGATCGTCAAGCGGTTCTCCACCGGCGCGATGTCCTACGGGTCGATCTCCGCCGAGGCGCACGAGACCCTCGCGATCGCGATGAACCGGATCGGCGGCAAGTCCAACACCGGCGAGGGCGGCGAGGACCCGATCCGGTTCGTCCCGGACGAGAACGGCGACCTGCGGCGCAGCGCGATCAAGCAGGTGGCCTCCGGCCGGTTCGGGGTGACCTCGGAGTACCTCACCAACGCCGACGACATCCAGATCAAGATGGCGCAGGGCGCCAAGCCCGGCGAGGGCGGCCAGCTCCCCGGTCACAAGGTCTACCCGTGGATCGCCAAGACCCGGCACTCCACCCCGGGCGTCGGGCTGATCTCGCCGCCGCCGCACCACGACATCTACTCCATCGAGGACCTCGCCCAGCTCATCCACGACCTGAAGAACGCCAACCCCGCGGCGCGCGTGCACGTCAAGCTCGTCGCCGAGGTCGGGGTCGGCACGGTCGCGGCCGGGGTGTCCAAGGCGCACGCCGACGTGGTGCTGATCTCCGGGCACGACGGCGGCACCGGCGCCTCGCCGCTCACCTCCCTCAAGCACGCCGGCGCGCCCTGGGAGCTCGGCCTCGCCGAGACCCAGCAGACGCTGCTGCTGAACGGGCTGCGCGACCGGATCGTGGTGCAGGCCGACGGGCAGATGAAGACCGGCCGCGACGTGATCGTCGCCGCGCTGCTCGGCGCCGAGGAGTTCGGCTTCGCGACCGCGCCGCTGGTGGTGTCGGGCTGCATCATGATGCGGGTCTGCCACCTGGACACCTGCCCGGTCGGCGTCGCCACCCAGAACCCAGTGCTGCGGCAGCGGTTCGCCGGCAAGCCCGAGTTCGTGGTCAACTTCTTCGAGTTCATCGCCGAGGAGGTCCGCGAGTACCTGGCCGCGCTCGGATTCCGGTCGCTGGACGAGGCGATCGGGCACGTCGAGCTGATCGACGCGCACCGCGCGGTCGACCACTGGAAGGCGTCCGGGCTGGACCTCGCCCCGATCCTGCACGCCCCGGACGGGACCCGCGACGCGGCCCTGCACCGGGTCGCGGCCCAGGACCACGGGCTGGAGAAGGCACTGGACAACACGCTGATCCAGCTCGCCGAGGGCGCCCTGGCGTTCGGCGACAAGGTCCGGCTCGACCTGCCGATCCGCAACGTCAACCGCACGGTCGGCACGATGCTCGGCCACGAGGTGACCCGCAAGTGGGGTGGCGGCGGGCTGCCCGACGACACCGTCGACGTCACCTTCACCGGCTCGGCGGGCAACTCGTTCGGCGCGTTCCTGCCGAGCGGGGTGACGCTGCGGCTGGTCGGCGACGCCAACGACTACGTCGGCAAGGGCCTGTCCGGCGGGCGGCTGATGCTGCGTCCCCCGGCCGAGGCGTCGTTCGCGGCCGAGGAGCAGATCATCGGCGGCAACGTGATCCTCTACGGCGCCACCTCGGGCGAGCTGTTCGCCCGCGGCGTGGTCGGCGAGCGGTTCTGCGTCCGCAACTCCGGCGCCGTCGCCGTCGTCGAGGGCGTCGGCGACCACGCCTGCGAGTACATGACCGGCGGCCGGGCGCTGATCCTCGGCGGCACCGGCCGCAACCTGGCGGCCGGGATGTCGGGCGGCATCGCCTACGTGCTCGACCTGATCCCCGAGCGGGTCAACCCCGACATGGTCGACCTCGAGCCGCTGGACGGCGACGACCTGGCGTTCGTCGCGACGCTGACCGAGCGGCACCTGGCCGAGACCGGCTCGGTCGTCGCGGCCGGTCTGCTGGCCGGCTGGGACGCCGCCGGCGCCCGATTCACCAAGATCATGCCGCGGGACTACCGCCGCGTGCTGGAGGCCATGGCACGGGCCGAGGCCGAGGGACGCGACGTCGACGAGGCCATCATGGCCGCCGCGCAGAGCTGAGAGGGGGACCCACCCATGGCCGACCCGAAGGGCTTCCTGAACGTGGCGCGGGAGCTCCCCGAGCGCCGCCCGGTGGACGTGCGGATCAAGAGCTGGTCGGAGGTGTACGAGGACTTCGGCGCAGACCGGCTGGAGAAGCAGGCCAGCCGCTGCATGGACTGCGGCATCCCGTTCTGCCACGAGGGCTGCCCGCTCGGCAACCTGATCCCCGAGTGGAACGACCTGGTGTACCGCGGCGACTGGCGCGAGTCGATCGAGCGGCTGCACGCGACCAACAACTTCCCCGAGTTCACCGGCCGGCTGTGCCCGGCCCCGTGCGAGAGCGCCTGCGTCCTCGGCATCAACCAGGACCCGGTGACGATCAAGCGGGTCGAGGTCGAGATCATCGACCGGGCCTGGGCGGAGGGCTGGGTGCGCCCGCAGCCGCCCGCGGTCCGCACCGGCAAGCGGGTCGCGGTGGTCGGCTCGGGGCCCGCGGGCCTCGCCGCCGCGCAGCAGCTCACCCGCGCCGGGCACGAGGTGAAGGTGTACGAGCGGGCCGACCGCGTCGGCGGCCTGCTCCGCTACGGCATCCCCGAGTTCAAGATGGAGAAGCGGCACCTCGACCGGCGCGTCTCCCAGATGCGCGCCGAGGGCACCGACTTCAAGGCCGGCGTCAACGTGGGCGTCGACATCACCGGCGACGAGCTGCGCGCGGCCAACGACGCGGTCGTCCTGGCCGGCGGCGCCACCGTCTGGCGCGACCTGCCCGTCCCCGGCCGCGAGCTGAACGGCGTCCACCAGGCGATGGAGTACCTCCCGCCGTCCAACAAGGTGCAGGAGGGCGACCTGGAGGTCTCGCCGATCTCCGCCGCGGGCAAGGACGTGGTGGTCATCGGCGGCGGCGACACCGGCGCCGACTGCGTCGGCACCGCCCTCCGGCAGGGCGCCGCGTCGGTCACCCAGCTCGAGATCATGCCGATGCCGCCGTCGTCGCGGCCGGGCTCGCAGCCCTGGCCGACGTACCCGATGCTGTTCAAGATGGAGAGCGCCCACGAGGAGCTCGCCAGCCGGGGCGGCGACCGGGTCTACGCGGTGTCCACCACCGAGTTCGTCGGCGACGCCGACGGGAACCTGCGCGCGATCAGGCTGGTGGAGGTCGGCGGCCCCGAGACCGGCTTCGCGCCGGTCGAGGGCAGCGAGCGGGAGATCCCCGTCCAGCTCGTCACTCTCGCGATGGGCTTCCTCGGCCCGCAGCGCGAGGGCCTGCTGGAGCAGCTCGGCGTCGAGCTCGACCAGCGCGGCAACGTGGTCCGCGACGACGCCTACGCCACCACTGTCGGCGGCGTGTTCGCGGCCGGCGACATGGGCCGCGGCCAGTCGCTGATCGTGTGGGCCATCGCCGAGGGCCGCGCCGCCGCCAGCGGCGTCGACGCGTTCCTGACCGGGCGGACGACGCTGCCCTACCCGATCCCGCCGACCGCCCGTCCGATGGCCTGACGGCCCGTCCGATCCGCTAGCCTGATCGGCGATCAGACACCTTCCCGCCGCGTCCCGCCGCCCGTTCACCCGGGCGCCGGGCGCGGCGGTTCGTATGTGGGGGGACCACATGCCCGTCCGGCAGACCGACGTGACCACCTGGTACCTGGAACAGCGGGATCCGGCCGAGCTGCGCCCGGCCCGGCCGCCCGCCGACCCCGCGGGCGTCGTCCGCGCCGAGGTGCCGAGCCCCGAGCTGAGCCGCTTCCTCTACACCGCGGTCGGCGGCGACTGGTATTGGACCGACCGCCTCTGCTGGTCGTACGAGCAGTGGCACAACTGGCTCGACCGGCCCGGCGTCGAGACCTGGATCGCCTACCTGAAGGGGACGCCCGCCGGGTTCGCCGAGCTGGACCCGCAGCCGGACGGGCAGGTCGAGATCGCCTGCTTCGGCCTGCTGGGCGCCTTCACCGGACGGGGGCTCGGCGGGCAGCTCCTCACCGCCGGGACGGCCCGCGCCTGGGACCTGGCCGATCGCTGGCCCGGCCGCAAGCCCACCGAACGAGTGTGGCTGCACACCTGTTCGAACGACGCCCCCGCCGCGCTGCGCAACTACCAGGCGCGCGGCTTCCGGGTGCACGACGTCCAGACCAGGTCCGAGGCCCTCGACCACCGTCCGCCCGGCCCCTGGCCCGGCGCGCGCTGACGGTCCCGCCGGCGCCCGCCCCGGCGCCCTCCCGAGGCCCGGCGGGATTTCCCGGAGCGGGGTACGGCTGCGTGTTCATTCGCGTACCGTCCGTCATATGCCGAAGTCACACGGTCGCAAACAGTACAGGAGCAGCCGTCCGCGGGGCCGGTCGGGCGATCCGCGCAAGCAGCCCGCCGCGCACCTGACCGCCCGCTGTGAGCGGATCTTCGCGCGGATCTCCGGCATCGCCGGGCCCGGCACCGCCGCCGAGGAGCAGTCGGTGCCCCGGCTGCTGCCCTCGGTGCTGGAGCTGACCGCGGCGCAGCGCGGCGAGCCGTTCGACGACTGCCTCGCCGCCTGCGAGACGCTGCGGCACGCCTACACCCTGGTCGGCATCGCCGCCGAGACGCGCGCCGTCGACCTGTACGTGCGCGACCGCACGACCGGCTCGGGCGTGCTGCACGGCACGCCCGACCCGTCCTGGACCGGTCCGAGACACGACGGGCACTGCGCGGTGTGGCTGCCCGGGGCCCGGATGTTCGTCGACCCGACCGTCGAGCGGTTCCCCGAGGTGGCCCGGCTCGGCGTCGGCCCCGTCTTCGGCCGCTCCCTGGCCGTGCTGGGCGAGCCCGCCGCGCTGGCGCGGGCCGAGGAGGGCGCGCTCCCCGCCGGCGCCGAGCTGAACATGGACCGCGAGCACCTGCTGCTCATGTACAACGTCGCCGACGAGCGGGCCACCCGGGTCCTGCTCGGCCACCCGCGCGTCGCGAGCCGCGCCGACGACCTGCGCCGGGCCGGCGCCAACCTGGCCGGGCTGTCGCTGGAGGCGCTGCGCGTGCTCGGCTCGTGGGACGAGGCCCGCACGGGCACGCCCTACCCCAAGGTCCGCGCCTACCTGGAGGCCCTGGACGGCAGCCCCTGCCTCACCGGCGACCCCGACGTCCGCTTCCTGGTCCGGGGCCTCGGCGGCATCGAGAGGCGGCTCCGCCTCGACGAGGTCCCGCTCTGACCCGCCCCCGGAACGCCGGAGGAGTCCCGCGGGCGCCGGGGCGGAGCCCGGGGCGCCCGGGGGACGGGCCGGGAGCGGGCGGCGGTGCCGCGGCCGGTCAGAGGGCCGCGCGGACGCCGTGGGCGGCCGGTCAGAGGGCCGCGCGGACGGCGGGGCCCAGCTCGCGCACGACCTCGACCAGCAGCTCCACATCGCCGGGCGTGGTGCGCCAGTTGAGCGACGCGGGCCGGAACACCGTCATGCCCCGGAACACCGACGTCCCCGCATACACCCGGCCGTCGGCGAGGAGTGCCTCGCCGAGCCGCGCGTTCAGCTCGTCCAGCCGGTCCTCGGGCACGCCCGGCGGCCGGTAGCGGAAGCACACCACGCACAGCCGCACCGGCGCGAGCAGCTCCAGGTCGGGGGACCGCTCGACCAGCGCGCCCAGGTGGGCCGCCACGTCCAGGTGCCGCTCCACCATCTCCCGGTGGCCCTCGCGGCCGTAGGCGCGCAGCGTTGCCCAGATCGGCAGCGCCCGCGCCCGCCGCGACGACTCCGGGCCCAGCATGTTGTAGCTGATCCTCTCGTCGTCGGCCTCCGGCAGGTACGCCGCGGGCATCGCGCCGAACGCCGCGCTCATCAGCGCGGGATCGCGGACGAACGAGAACCCGCTCTCGTAGGGCACGTTCAGCCACTTGTGCCCGTCGGAGGTCACCGAGTCGGCCAGCTCGACGCCCCGCGCCAGGTGCGCCGTGCGCGGCGACAGCGCCGCGAACAGGCCGAACGCGCCGTCGACGTGCAGCCAGGCCCGGTACCGCCGGGCGAGACCCGCCATCTCGGCGATCGGGTCGGAGTCGCCGCCGTTCACCTCGCCGAGGTTGGCGACGATCACCGCTGGGGCGCCGTCCAGCGCGGCCAGCGCCGCCTCCATCGCGGGCAGGTCGATCCGTCCCGCGTCGTCGCGCGCGAACGTGCGCAGGGTGTCGCGCCCGCAGCCGATGATCTGGAGCGCCTTGCGCGTGCTGACGTGCACCAGCCCGCTGCTGAACACCGGCATCCGCGGCAGCCCGGCCAGCCCGTGCGCGCTCACGTCCGCCCCGTGCCGCTCCGCCCACCAGTACCGCGCGCAGGACAGCCCGGTCACGTGCGCGAGCGTCGCGCTCGGTGTCAGGACCGCGCCGTACGAGGAGGGTAGGCCGAACAGGTCCTTGAGCCACCGCAGCACGATCGTCTCGGTGCGGGCCGCGAACGGCGAGGCGGGCCACAGCCCGGACGCCTGGTCCAGCAGCGAGGTGATCCAGTCGCCGGCCATCGCCGCGGGCGTCGAACCGCCCACCACGTAGTGGAAGAACCGGGGGCCGGTCGAGTGGGTGCCGGTCTCCGTGCCCACCCGCAGCAGCCGCTCCACGCTCGCCAGCGTGCCGTCCCCGCGTTCTGGCAGAGGCCCGTCGAGCTCGTCCATCAGCGCGTCCCGGTCCCGGTCGTGGACGCGCCGTTCCGCCAGGGAGTCCAGGTAGGGCCCGGCCGCCCGTGCCACCACGTTGAGTGCCGCCGCGGCCAGGGGCTGTTCGTCGAGTGGATCGCTCATCCGGCCAGTGAAGATCACGAATCGGGCGGGGCCTATACCCTCAGGGGTATGGTTCCCGTATGGAGATGAAGCCGGAAATGGTCGGAGATGCGGTGGTCCGGCTGCGCCGGGCCCAGGGCCAGCTCGCCGGAGTGATCAACATGATCGAGGCCGGCGAGGACTGCCGGGCGGCGCTCACCCAGCTCGCCGCGGTCTCCCGCACACTGGACCGCGCCGGATACCGCCTCGTCGCCGGCGGCATGCGGCACTGCCAGACGGTGCGCGCGCAAGGCGGCGAGCCCCCGATGACCGACGCGGAGCTGGAGAAGCTCTTCCTGTCCCTGGCCTGACCGGCCGGCCCCGCCCCGTCCTCCGTCACCGGGACGGGGGCGATCGACGCGGCCCGCTGCTCACAGCAGCGCGCGGATCGGCTCCCCGGCCAGAGCACGGACCTCATGCGCCAGATGCGGCTGATCGGCGTAGCCCGCCGCGTACGCCACGTCCGCCAGAGGCCGCCCCGCCCGCGCCATGCCGAGGGCACGCTGGAAGCGCAGCACCCGCTGCAACGTCTTCGGCCCGTACCCGAACGCCGCGAGCGCCCTGCGCCGCAACTGCCGCTCCCCCAGGCCGAGATCATCGGCGACGGCCCGCACCGGGCTCCGCGCCAGCCCCGCCACCATCGCCGGGACCAGAGGATCACCGGCCCCGCCCGCCGCCGCCCGTGCCGCCGCCGCCCGCGCGAGCACCGCCCCCGGATCGGCGGCCCCGGCCATGGCCGCCCCCAGCCGATCGGCCTCGGCGCCCCACAACTCGCGCAACGGCACCCGCCCGTCCCGCACCGCGTCGGCGGGCACGCCCAGAGCCGGCGGCGCCAGCCCCGGCCCGAACCGCACCCCGACCAGCGCGTCACCCGGCTCGATCACCGCCGGCACCGGGCCGGTGTCGGGACCCGCCACCCGCACCTGCGCGTCCCGCCACCACCAGACCAGGTCGACGCAGCCGTCGGGCACCACCCGCTGGACGAACGGCGCCGCCGCGTCCGCCCGCAGCTCCGCCGTCCACACGCACACCAGGCCCGGCCACTGCGGCGCCGGAACCTCCCGATAGCCGCTGGGGTTCACGCCCCCTGCATACCACCCCCGCAACAGGGCAGGTCCAGGGAGGACCGACCGAGATAGAGGGGGCACCCGATGGCAACGGAGCTGAAGGACAGGACGATCGCCTTCCTGTGCGCGCCCGAGGGCACCGAGCAGGTCGAGCTCACCGAACCGTGGAAGGCCGTCGAGCGGGCCGGGGGAGCCCCGCGCCTGGTCTCCACCCAGTCCGGCCGCATCCAGGGGTACGACCACCTCGACCGGGCCGACACCTTCTCGGTCGACACCACCGTCGACGTCTCCGGCCACACCGAGTTCGACGCGCTCGTCCTGCCCGGCGGCGTCGCCAACCCCGACTACCTGCGGATGAAGCCCGAGGCCGTCGCGTTCGTCAAGGCGTTCTTCGACGCCGGCAAGCCCGTCGCGGCCATCTGCCACGCGCCCTGGACCCTGATCGAGGCGGGCGTCGTCCGCGGCCGGACGCTCACCTCCTGGCCGAGCCTGCGCACCGACCTGAGGAACGCCGGGGCCACCTGGGTCGACGAGGCGGTCCAGATCTGCGAGAGCGGCCCCAACACCCTCCTCACCAGCCGCCGCCCGGACGATCTCGACGCCTTCGGCGAGGCCGCCGTCCGGGTCTTCGCGGACTGACCGCGCACCGGTGGTCTAGACCGTTGAGCTAGACCAATCGGTGAACCTTGGACGACCGCATCCTGCACGAATATCAGTACTGGCAGGTAACTAAGTACCGTTGTGCACGTGACCCGTCGAGCGAAAATTGTCAGCACCATCGGTCCCGCCTGCTCCGGCAGCGAGCAGATCGCCGCCCTCGTCGACGCCGGCGTCGACGTCGCCCGGCTCAACATGAGCCACGGCGAGCACGCCGGCCACGAGGAGGTCTACCACCGCATCCGCGCGGCCGCGGACGCCGCCGGCCGCGGCGTCGGCATCCTCGCCGACCTCCAGGGACCCAAGATCCGCATCGGCCGCTTCCCGGACGGCCCCGTACGGCTCACCCTCGGCGACGAGTTCACCGTCACCACCGAGGACGTCCCGGGCACCCGCAAGGAGGTCTCCACCACCTACCAGGGCCTCCCCGGCGACGTCGGCCCCGGCGACAGCGTGCTCATCGACGACGGCCGCGTCGCCCTCCAGGTCGTCGAGGTCGACGGCCCCCGCGTGCGCACCAGGGTGACGGTCGGCGGCATGGTCTCCGACAACAAGGGCCTCAACCTCCCCGGCGTCCCCGTCAGCGTGCCCGCCCTCACCGCCAAGGACGAGGAGGACCTGCGCTGGTCGCTCCGCCTCGGCGTCGACATGGTCGCCCTGTCCTTCGTCCGCACCCCTGCCGACGCCGACATCTGCTATCAGATCATGGAGGAGGAGGGCGTCCGCGTCCCGCTCATCGCCAAGATCGAGAAGCCGCAGGCCGTCGACCTCCTGCCCGAGATCGTCGCCGCCTTCGACGGCATCATGGTCGCCCGCGGCGACCTCGGCGTCGAGCTCCCCCTCGAGCAGGTCCCGATCGTGCAGAAGCGCGCCATCGAACTGTGCCGCGAGAAGGCCCGCCCGGTCATCGTCGCCACCCAGATGCTCGAATCGATGATCTCCGCCCCGCGCCCCACCCGCGCCGAGACCTCCGACGTCGCCAACGCCGTCTTCGAGGGCGCCGACGCCGTCATGCTCTCCGGCGAGACCAGCGTCGGCCAGTACCCCATCGAGTCCGTCCGCACGATGAGCCGCATCGTCGAGACCGCCGAGCAGGCCGCGCTGCACGCCACCCACACCCTCGAGCGGATGCCCGAGACGGTCGGCGGCGCCATCGCCCGCGCCGCGGCTGAGGTCGGCGCCATCGTCGGCGCCGAGGGCCTGGTCGCCTTCACCATGTCGGGCGAGACCGCGCGCCGGCTGTCCCGCTACCGCTCGCCCATCCCGCTGCTGGCCTTCACCTCGGTGCCCGCCGTCCGCGGCCGGCTGGCCCACGTGTGGGGCGTCGAGACCTTCATCGTCCCCCAGGTCGACCACACCGACGACATGGTCCGCCAGGTCGAGCAGGCCCTCCTGGAGATCGGCCGCTGCCAGAAGGGCGACCGCGTCGTGGTGGTCGCCGGCTCGCCCCCCGGCACCCCCGGCTCCACCAACGCCCTGCGCGTCCACCGCATCGGCGAGGCCATCACGATGAACCAGCACTGACCCACCGCGGCCCCGGCGCCGATCCGGCGCCGATCCGGACGGGGCGACCCTCCACGCCCCGTCCCGCGCCGGGCCCCGCTCCATCACCGGATGATCTCAATTCGAGATCACTCCGGACACCGGGGGCGCCGCTCAGTACTTCGGCCCGACGAACTCGTCCAACCGGGCCACCGCCGCCCTCCGTGCGACGCTGACGTTCATCGCGTTCATCTGCCTCCAGGGCACGTCCAGCCGATCCAGCGCAGCCGTGAAGATCCGCTGGATGTCCGGCGACTTGTTGGTGAAGGTGTAGCGCGGATAGGTGTAGAAGCGATCGCCGCCCTTGAGCGGCCGCCTGACCCGGTTCAGGCTGCGGCAGCCGTCCGAGTGGATCAGCCCGCGGACGAGTTCCTCGGTGAACTCGTCGACGATCTCCTGCTGCCACGCCTCCAGCGCGATGCGACGCGCGTGCTTCTTCCCAGGCCCGTGCTGGGGGAAGAGGCACGGCCAGTGCTTGGACTGGCTGTTCACGTCGACGGCGCCGGAGACGTGGCGACGGTGGACCTTGGACCGCGGCAGGACCGCGGCCATCGAACAGGCGGCGGCTTCGACGAGTCCCGGCCAGCCGGCGCAGCAGCTCAGGGAGAGGCGGAAGCAGCCTTTGACCGTGGCGACGATGTGACCGTCGCCCAGGTAGACGCCGAGCAGATACGCGTATTTCCGGCGGTCGAGCGGGCGCCCGAAGCAGCGGGGCAGTCGCGTTTGACGCGTCCGTCCCACCGCTCCGGGAATGCGGGATCACGGCTGCCCCGCCTCGTCCCGTAGCGCCATTTGCGCACCGCCGCGACGGAGACGCCGCAGATCTGAGCGATCGTGCGGTCGGAGAACCCGTCTCTGGACAGCCGCAGAGCCTCATTGACGATCGCCGCGTCGTACATGCCCGCATCGTCGCGCCGACCACTGACAGTTTCGGGGACGCTGCGGAGAGTTCCGCTCCGGCGTGCGCGAGCCGGTGGCCGGGGGTGGTGGGGGTCGTGAGATGGAGGGTGCCCCGAGTGGGACTCGAACCCACACTGAACGGTGTTTGAGACCGCATCCTCTACCGATTGGGATATCGGGGCTTTCTATCCACAAAGTGGACATTTGTGGTGCTAGGGCAGCCCTCGTGATGTTGCCGACCTGCCGGAGACCAGGATAGCCCGTCCCGGTAGTCTCGTGCTCGTGACGGAGAGCGCTCGGCGAGTTGTGATCGCAGAAGATGAGGCCCTGATCCGCCTCGACCTCAAGGAGATGCTTCAGGAGGACGGCTACGAGGTGGTCGGCGAGGCCGGGGACGGCGAGACGGCCGTCCGGCTGGCCGCCGAGCTCAAGCCCGATCTGGTGATCCTCGACGTCAAGATGCCGGTGCTCGACGGGATCTCCGCGGCCGAGCGCATCTCGGCCGACCGGATCGCGCCGGTGGTCATCCTCACCGCGTTCTCCCAGCGCGAGCTGGTGCAGCGGGCCACCGACGCGGGCGCGATGGCCTACCTGGTCAAGCCGTTCACCAAGACCGACCTCGCGCCCGCGATCGAGATGGCGGTCAGCCGCTACACCGAGATGCGGGCGCTGGAGGCCGAGGTCGCCGGGCTCCAGGACCGGCTGGAGACGCGCAAGGTGGTCGAGCGGGCCAAGGGGCTGCTCCAGCAGGCGAACGGCTGGAGCGAGCCGGACGCGTTCCGCTGGATCCAGAAGACCTCGATGGACCGCCGGCTCTCCATGCGCGCGGTCGCCGAGGCGGTCGTCGCGGGTGCCACCGGTGGCGGAGCCGGGCAGGACGAGCCCGCCGCGGGCTGACGCACAGGCGTGGAGCGGGGCCTCAGGGCCGGGGCGCGGGACCGGCGGACCGAAAATATCACCGATCGTGACGATCGGGTCGCGCACGGGCGCCGGCGTGCGCCGGAATCGGTCACCGTGGGTCATTGTGCCTGGCGGCACGGGGGACCGGATGGGCACGGAGCCGTAACGAACGAGTAACCCTTCTATCCGGGGGTGCTGATCTGGGCTAGGCAGTCGGTGTACGACATACCTGGTCCCCGGCTGACCGTTTCCTCCTTCCGAGATTCGGTGTCGGGCAAAACTCGTACCCGATCCTCTCCCGGATCCGGATGGAAAGGTTGGGCACCTTGCGGCGCAACAAGATGAGGGTCACCGTCGCGGCGGCGGCGAGCGCGGTGCTCGCGCTCGGCCTGGTGGCGTGCAGTGACGACGGCGGCTCCGGCGGGGGTGGCGGCGACGAGGTCACCATCGGGTTCATGGGGGACCTGACCGGGGAGAACTCGGGCCTGGTCATCCCGCCCAAGCAGGGCGCCGAGCTGGCCTTCGAGCAGTACAACGCGACCAACCCCAAGGTCAAGATCAAGTTCAAGACCTACGACAGCCAGGGCAAGCCGGAGCAGGCGACCACGCTGGTCCAGGGCGCGATCAAGCAGGACAAGATCGCCGGCCTGATCGGCCCGGCGTTCTCCGGCGAGTCGCAGAGCGCCAACCCGATCCTGGACGAGGCGAAGGTCCCGAGCGTCACGCCCTCGGCGACGCAGATCACGCTGGCCGAGAAGGGCTGGAAGTACTGGCACCGGGTGGTGGCCGACGACGCGGTGCAGAGCGCGGGCGTGGGCGAGTTCGCCCTCCGGGCGCTGAAGGCCAAGAAGGTCTTCACCGTGTCCGACAACCAGGAGTACGGCAAGGGCCTGGCCGACAACGTCGGCAACGCGGTCAAGCCGAAGGGCGTGCAGGTCCAGTCCGACGCGGTGGACGACAAGGCGACCGACTACTCCTCCACCGTCAACAAGATCGTCCAGTTCAAGCCCGAGCTGGTCTACTTCGGCGGGTACTACGCGGTCGCGGGCCGGCTGTTCAAGCAGCTCAAGGAGGCCGGCTACACCGGCAAGATGATGTCGGGCGACGGTTCGCTGGCCACCGGCCTGATCGAGGGCGCGGGCGAGAAGAACGCGCAGGGCGCGCTGCTGAGCTGCGGCTGCCTGATCGACGCCGAGGGCAAGACCAACGAGAAGGCCAAGAAGTTCGCCACCGACTACAAGACCAAGTTCGGCTCCGAGGTCGCGATCTACTCGACCGAGGGCTTCGACGCGGCGACGGCGTTCATCGAGGCGGTCAAGGCCGGCAAGACCTCCACCGAGGACATCAACACCTTCCTCAAGACCCTGAGCTTCCAGGGTGTCGGCAAGCCGATCAAGTTCGACGACAAGGGCGAGCTGGCGGCGCAGGACATCTTCGTCTACGAGGTGAAGGGCAACAAGCTGCCCCTGCTCGGCAGCAGTAAGGACGCGCAGGTCTCGTAGCGAAGCGGCGGTCCGGCGCGGTGTATCGGCCGCCCGGTCCGGTGCCCCCCGGTTCCGGGGCCCCTGACGGCGCGGGAGCGGGAGCGCCACGAGCGCTCCCGCTCCTTTTTTCAAAGGCGACCAATGGCGTTCGACGACTTCATTAACCAATTCTGGCCGTCCACCGTCGACGGCTTGGCGCTCGGCGCGATCTACGCGCTGGTCGCGCTGGGCTACACGATGGTCTACGGCGTCCTCCGGCTGATCAACTTCGCGCACGCCGACATCTTCATGGTGGGCACGTTCGCCGCCCTGTGGACGGTGCAGACCCTGGGCGTCAACAGCGCCGGCGGGCTCGGCCTGATCGGCCTTGCGGTCCTCATGTCCGTGGTCGCGGGCCTGGTGTCCGGCGGCGGGGCGATGCTGCTGGAAGTGCTGGCCTACCGGCCGCTGCGCAAGAAGGGCGCGTCCCGGCTGGCGGCGCTGATCTCCGCGATCGGCGCGTCGATCCTGATCCAGCAGCTGTTCGGCACGGTCATCATCCGGTGGGTGTTCGGCACCTCCAAGGAGGGCGGCAAGCTGCCGCTGAACGAGCACTTCGTGGACCGGAGCACGGTGATCGACCTCGGCCCGATCGAGGTCAGCAACGACAAGCTGATCGTGTTCGTCGGCGCGGTGCTGATGATGGTCGCGCTGGACCAGTTCGTGAACCGGACCAAGCTCGGCCGGGGCATCCGCTCGACGGCGCAGGATCCCGAGACCGCGGTGCTGATGGGCGTGAACATCGACCGGGTGGTGTCGGTGACGTTCCTGGTCGGCGGTGTGATGGCGGGGGTGGCGGCGGCGCTGTACTTCCTGCGGTTCGAGCAGGCCTGGTACCTCACCGGGTTCCTGCTCGGCATCAAGGCGTTCACGGCGGCGGTGCTCGGCGGTATCGGCAACCTCCGCGGAGCGCTGGTCGGCGGGTTCTCGCTCGGCCTGTTCGAGATGTACGGGGCGAGCCTCTTCGGCTCACAGTGGCGGGACGTGGTCGCGTTCTCCGTGCTGATCCTGGTCCTGATGTTCCGTCCCACCGGCATCCTCGGTGAGTCTCTCCAGCGGGCGCGCGCATGAACCTGACGAAGAAGGACGACGGCGGCGCCCGGTCCGCCGGATGGTCGTTCGACGAGATCCGGGACCGGTGGGCGTCGGCGTCCGGCATTGTGCGCTGGCCGGTGTACCTGCTGCTGGTGGTGGGCGCGCTGTTCCTGCCGAGCGAGGCGATCGGCTCGTTCATGGCGCCGGGCGGCAGCGACTGGCCGACGATGCTCAGCGACCAGATCGCGATCTATGTGCTGCTGGCGCTCGGCCTGAACGTGGTGGTCGGCATGGCCGGCCTGCTGGACCTTGGGTATGTGGCGTTCTACGCGGTGGGCGGCTACACGATCGCCTCGTTCTCCACCAAGTACGGGTGGAGCTTCTGGGAGACGCTGGTCCTGGCGATCCTGTTCTCGGCGCTCGCCGGTGTGATCCTCGGGGCGCCGACGCTGCGGCTCCGGGGCGACTACCTGGCGATCGTGACGCTCGGGTTCGGTGAGATCGTCAAGCGGACGGCCGCCAACAGCTCCTACGTCAACGGGCCGCGGGGCATCCAGGACATCCCGCACCCGCCGACGCTGTCGGAGTTCGAGATCCTGGGCGTCCAGCCGCTGAAGTACGGGCTGCTGGACTCGCGGCCGTACTACTACCTGCTGCTGCTGTTCATCATCGTGACGATCGTGTTCGTCAAGCGGATGGAGGGGAGCCGGGTAGGACGGGCGTGGGCCTCGATCCGCGAGGACGAGGACGCGGCGGAGCTGATGGGCGTCCCGACGTTCAAGTTCAAGCTGGCGGCGTTCGCGATCGGCGCGGCGATCGGCGGCAGCGGCGGCGTGGTGTTCGCCGCGAAGCAGAGCTCGATCAATCCGAACAACTTCGAGTTCCTGGTGTCGGCGCTGATCCTGGCCGCAGTGGTGCTCGGCGGCTCGGGCAACATCCCGGGGGTGATCCTCGGGGCGTTCGTGGTGGCGTGGCTGCCGGAGCGGTTCCGGGAGCTCAAGGACTACCGGATGCTGATCTTCGGGTTCGTGCTGGTGCTGATGATGGTCTTCCGTCCCGAGGGGCTGTGGCCGTCGCGCCGGCGCAAGGCCGAGCTGGCCGAGGGGACCGGCGGGATGGGCAGTATGGGCGCCGAGGTGGCCGGTCCGGAGTCCGCCGGGACGAGCGCGGAGGTGGGCAAGTGAGCGAGGCGAAGAGTCCGCCGCCGGTGCTGGAGCTGCGCGATGTGGTGATGCGCTTCGGCGGCGTGGTGGCGCTCAACAAGGTCGACGTCCGGATCGGGCGGGGCGAGATCTTCGCGCTGATCGGGCCGAACGGCGCCGGCAAGACCACGGTGTTCAACGTGACCACGGGCGTCTACCGTCCGACCACGGGCGAAGTGGTGTTCGACGGCAGGCGGATCGATGGCATGAAGCGCTATGCCGTCACGAAGCTGGGGGTGGCGCGCACGTTCCAGAACGTGCGGCTGTTCCACAACATGACCGCGCTGGAGAACGTGATGGTGGGCGCCGACGCGCACCATCGGACCGGGTTCGTGGGGGCGTCGCTGGGGATGCCGTGGCATCGCCGGGAGGAGCGCCAGGGCCGCGAGCGGGCGCGGGAGCTGCTGGAGCTGGTCGGCATCCCGCATCGGGGCGGCGAGGCGGCGAAGAACCTGCCGTACGGCGACCAGCGGCGGCTGGAGATCGCGCGTGCGCTGGCGACGGAGCCGAAGCTGCTGCTGCTGGACGAGCCCGCGGCGGGGATGAACCCGGCCGAGAAGGTGGCGTTGCAGGGGCTGATCCGCACGATCCGCGACACGGGCGTCACCGTGCTGCTGATCGAGCACGACATGAGCCTGGTGATGGGGATCAGCGACCGGGTCGCGGTGCTCGACTTCGGGCAGAAGATCGCGGACGGGCTGCCGGCCGAGGTGCAGAACGACCCGCGTGTGATCGAGGCGTACCTGGGGGCTCCGGCCGATGCTTCTTGAGATCCGGGACATTCACGTCCACTACGGAAAGATCGCGGCGCTCAAGGGCATCACCGCGGCCGTCGACGAGGGTGAGATCGTCACGCTGATCGGCGCCAACGGCGCGGGGAAGACCACGACGCTGAAGACGGTGTCGGGGCTGCGTCCGCTGTCGGCGGGCTCGGTCGTGTTCGACGGCGAGGACATCAGCCGGATGCCGGGGCACCGGCGGGTGGTCGCGGGCATCGGGCAGGCGCCGGAGGGCCGGGGCATCTTCCCCGGCATGACGGTGGAGGAGAACCTCCTCATGGGCGCCTACGCCCGCAAGGACAGTCCGGCCAAGGAGCTGGCGGAGGCGTACGAGCTGTTCCCGCGGCTGGCCGAGCGCAAGGGCCAGGCGGGCGGGACGATGTCGGGCGGCGAGCAGCAGATGCTCGCGATCGGGCGGGCGCTGGTGGCCAAGCCGAAGGTGCTGCTGCTGGACGAGCCGTCGATGGGGCTCGCGCCGATGCTGGTGCAGCAGATCTTCACCATCATCCAGGAGATCAACCGGCGCGGGGTGACGGTGCTGCTGGTGGAGCAGAACGCCCAGCAGGCGTTGCAGATCGCGCATCGGGCGTACGTGCTCGAGACGGGCCGGGTCGTGAAGTCCGCCCCGGCGTCGGAGCTGCTGGACGACCCGGAGGTGCGCGCGGCGTATCTGGGTGGGGGATCGGACGTCCGGGAGGACACGCCGTCGCCTGAGGGCGCTCCGCCGTCTGAGGAGGGCGCTCCGGACCTTCAGAAGAAGGACGGTCCGCCGGAGGCCGCCGGGTAGGCGGGCCTCCGGGGCCTTGGCTGCGCCGGTCCCGAAGCCGCCCTCACTGCGGTCTTCGGGGCCGGCGCGACGTTCAGGGGAGCGTAATCTCGGCGGCCGGCGGGTCGGAGACGGCGCCGACGGTGGGGGAGCCGTAGAGCCGCACGCCGCGGGTCTTGACGCCGCGGGGGACGTCGAACCAGAGGTCGAACTCGGCCCGCATCGCGGCGCCGACCGACAGCCGTTCGGGTTGCCGCTTGACCATGGTGGCGTTCACGTCGGGGGTGACGGTCTTGCCGTCGCCGGTCAGCAGCCGCTGCTTCCAGGTGTCGAAGACCTGGATGTCGCGCCCCTCGTTGACGGCCAGGACGCGCACGCGCGTGAAGGCGCCCTTGGACTCCATCGCGGTGTGGGTGCCCATGACCTCGGTCATGCCCTCGCGGAAGCCGATGACGGTGAAGCGCATGTCGGCACTGCGGCCGGTCTTGCCCCGTAGGGCGGTCTCGCTCTCGCGGACCTTCTCGGACGGCAGGACGTAGCCGGAGGAGCCGGGGCCCGAGTCGGAGTGGGACTCGGAGCAGCCCGGCAGCGCGGTCAGCAGGAGCGCGGCGCCGGTGACGGCGGCACGTAGACGCATGGGCCGAACGTACGTGGGCGTCGCGCGCGGGGTGAACGGGGTGATCGGTTTCGCAATCCAACCGCAACCGTCGACGGCGCGTGACCGGTGCCATGCGCGGTGCCGGGCCCGGGGCGGAGCATTGGCCCGGGACCACCTTTGGGGCCGTGCGGACCCTCTCGGGTCCGTACGTTGTCTACTCGGTGGTCCCGGGCCGCTGGCGCCCACGCTACCCACCCCGTGCCGTCGCCCGCAAAGAGAAAGTGGATCAGGCGGGGGGCTGGTCGCGGAGCATGCAGGTCAGGCGGGCGGTGCAGACCCGCCGGTCGGCCTCGTCGGTGATCACGATGTCGTAGCTGGCGAGGGTGCGGCCGCCGTGCGCGCGGGTGGCGACGCCGGTGACCCAGCCCTCGGTGGCCGACCGGTGGTGGGTGGCGTTGATCTCGATGCCGACCGCGATGCGGCCGGGGCCGGCGTGCAGCGCGGAGCCGACCGAGCCGAGCGATTCGGCCAGGACGCACGAGGCGCCGCCGTGGAGGAGCCCGTACGGCTGGGTGTTGCCCTTGACCGGCATGCGGCCGACCACCCGTTCCGGCGCCGCCTCCAGGTATTCGATCCCCATCGCCTTCGCGAGATCACCGTGGACGTCGCCGAAGCGGCCGGCGTGATCCGGCTGCTCCTGTGTCATTGAGCCTCCCTCGAACTGTCGTACGCGCAGACTAGAGTCCTCGTGTGGTGACCAAAGCAGCGACCCCTGACCAGCAAGACCGGCTTCTCCTGCTCGACGGGCATTCCCTGGCCTACCGGGCGTTCTTCGCGCTGCCGGTGGAGAACTTCTCGACGAGCGACGGGCAGCCCACCAACGCGGTGTACGGCTTCACCTCGATGCTCATCAACGTGCTGCGCGACGAGCGCCCGACGCACATCGCGGTGGCGTTCGACCGGTCCGAGCCGACGTTCCGGCACGAGCAGTACGTGGAGTACAAGGCGGGCCGGGCCAAGACCCCCGACGAGTTCCGCA
The DNA here is from genome assembly GCF_030283145.1 of Actinomadura xylanilytica. GTDB lineage: Bacteria > Actinomycetota > Actinomycetes > Streptosporangiales > Streptosporangiaceae > Spirillospora > Spirillospora xylanilytica. The sequence continues at coordinate 427,791 of NZ_JASNWE010000001.1, read as the reverse complement.
GCCAGGTCAGCCTGATCTTCGAGGTGCTGGACGCGCTGCGCATCCCGCGGCTGTCGGTCGCCGGGTTCGAGGCCGACGACATCATCGCCACGCTGTCGGTCCAGGCCACCGCCGCCGGTCTCGACACGCTGATCGTCACCGGTGACCGCGACGCGTTCCAGCTGGTCGACGAGCACGTCACCATCCTCTATCCGATCCGCGGGGTGTCCGAGCTGGCCCGGATGGACCCGGCCGCGGTCGAGGCCAAGTACGGCGTGCCGCCCGCGCGGTACCGCGAGCTGGCCGCGCTGGTGGGCGAGTCCAGCGACAACCTGCCGGGGGTGCCCGGCGTGGGGCCGAAGACGGCGGCGAAGTGGCTGGCCAAGTACGACGGTCTCGACCGGCTCGTCGAGCGGGTCGACGAGATCAAGGGCAAGGCGGGCGAGAACCTGCGCGAGCACCTCGGCGCGGTGCTGCGCAACCAGCAGCTCAACAAGCTCGACTGCGAGGTCGGCCTCGAGCTGGCGCCGCCGCAGCTCGTCATGGGGCAGTGGGAGCGGGAGGAGGTCCACACCCTGTTCGACTCGCTCCAGTTCAAGGTGCTGCGCGAGCGGCTGTACGCCTCGCTGCCGACCGCCGAGCCCGAGGCCGACGAGGGTTTCGACGTCGAGTTCGACACCCTGGAGCCGGGCGCGCTGGGCGGCTGGCTGGAGGCCAACGGCACCGCCGCGTCCAGGATCGGCGTCGCGGTGACCGGCGCCTGGGGGCGCGGCACCGGCGAGATCACCGCGCTGGCGCTGGCGTCCCGGCAGGGCCCGGCGGTCACGCTCGACCCGTCCGCGCTGAACGAGGCCGACGAGCGGGCCCTGGCGGCGTGGCTGGCCGATCCCGGGCGGCCCAAGGCGCTGCACGAGGCCAAGGGGCCGATGCTGGCGCTGGCGGCCCGCGGGCTCGAGCTCGACGGCCTCACCAGCGACACCGCGCTGGCCGCCTATCTGGCGCTGCCCGGCCAGCGCACCTTCGACCTGGCCGACCTGGTACTGCGCTACCTGCACCGCGAGCTGCGCAACGAGACCGAGGACACTGGCCAGCTCACCCTCGACGGCTCCGGCGAGGAGGAGGCCGCGCAGGACCTGGCGGTCCGGGCCCGCGCCGTCGCCGAGCTCGCCGACGTGCTCGACGCCGACCTGGAGCAGCGCGGCGCGACCGCGCTGCTGCACGAGGTCGAGCTGCCGCTGGTGCGCGTGCTGGCCGGGATGGAGCGGGCCGGCATCGCCGTCGACGCCGACCACCTCGCGGGGCTGTCGGCCTCGCTCGGCGGCCAGGTCAAGGAGATGGAGCAGGCCGCGCACGACGCCGTCGGGCACGAGTTCAACCTCGGCTCGCCCAAGCAGGTGCAGGGGGTGCTGTTCGACGAGCTCGGGCTGCCCAAGACCAAGCGCACCAAGACCGGCTACACCACCGACTCCGAGGCGCTGACCAACCTGCTGGCCAAGGACGGGCACCCGGTGCTCGAGCACATCCTGCGCTGGCGCGAGGTGGCCAAGCTCAAGAGCATCGTCGACTCGCTGATCCCGATGGCCGACGACGCCGGGCGCATCCACACCACCTTCAACCAGATGGTCGCCGCGACCGGCCGGTTGTCGTCGACCGACCCGAACCTCCAGAACATCCCGATCCGCACCGCCGAGGGTCGGCAGATCCGCGAGGCGTTCGTCGTCGGCGACGGCTTCGAGTCGCTGCTCACCGCCGACTACAGCCAGATCGAGCTGCGCATCATGGCGCACCTGTCCGAGGACGAGGCGCTGCTGGAGGCGTTCGGGTCCGGCGCCGACTTCCACACCATCACCGCGTCCCGGGTGTTCGGCCTGCCGCCCGAGCAGATCGACTCGGAGCTGCGGGCCCGGATCAAGGCGATGAACTACGGGCTGGCGTACGGGCTGTCGGCGTACGGGCTGTCCCAGCAGCTGCGGATCTCGCCGGACGAGGCGCGCGGCCTCATGGAGGAGTACTTCCAGCAGTTCGGCGGCGTCCGCGACTACCTCCAGGACGTGGTCGTCAGGGCCCGGCAGGACGGCTACACCGAGACCATCCTCGGCCGCCGCCGCTACCTGCCCGACCTCAACTCCGACAACCGGCAGCGCCGCGAGATGGCCGAGCGGATGGCGCTCAACGCTCCCATCCAGGGGTCGGCCGCCGACATCGTCAAGGTCGCGGGCCTGAACGTCGACCGGGCGCTGCGGGAGGCCGGCCTGAAGTCGCGGATGCTGCTCCAGGTCCACGACGAGCTGGTCTTCGAGGTCGCGGCGGGCGAGCTGGAGGAGCTCCAGGCGCTCGTCCGCGACCAGATGGCGGGCGCCTACGCGCTCCGCGCGCCGCTGGGCGTCTCCATGGGCACCGGCCGCACCTGGCAGGACGCCGCCCACTAGCGCGACGGCCCGGTCGGCGAGCCTCGTGCGCGCATCCGGCTCCGTCCGGCCCAGGCGGCCGGGACGGAGCCGGTCGAGCCGGGGAGCCGGTCGGGCCGGGGAGACGGGCAGGACGGGGGAGCCGGGCAGGACCGGCGGGCCGGGAGGCGGGCAGGGCGGCGCCGATAGGGCCGCGGAGGCTCTGCGACGCGCGGAACGACAGCGGGGGAGCGTTCGCTCCCCGAAGCCGCGCACACGCCCTCTCAGGGCGCGAGAGCCGTGAATCGGCGGCCCGCGCCCTTTTGGCGCTCCCGGGGACCGGGCCGGGCGGTTCCGGAGATCAGGCATCCATCACGGTCTCGGACATGTGCCCTCAAGTCGGTGCGTCGTACGCTGTCCCTGCCGTTTCGCTTGAAGATCGACGGGAGGATCGTGCCACTCCTGCACAAGATCGCCGGGATCGTCGTGGTGTGCGCCGTGATCATCGGCCTGACCCTGCCCGGCACCCGCCGCGGGCGGGACGCGGGCGCGTCGGCGGCGCGTTCCGGGGCCACCTCGCCCAGCACGCCGGCCCCGAGCGCGACGAGAGCGCCCGCGCCCGCGATGTCCACGGCGTCCGCGCCGCCCTCCTCCAGCGCCCCGCCGCAGCCCTCGCCCTCCGCCTCGGCGGAGGCGTCCGCGCCGATCCCGCCCGCCGCGCCCGGGGCGGTGGCGGTCAAGGCCGACGAGCTCGGCGAGGTCCCGGTCCTCATGTACCACCGGATCATGAAGAAGCCCGAGCTGTCGCTGGACCGCTCGACCAAGGAGCTGCGCGACGAGCTGACCCGGCTGGCCGAGGAGGGCTACGTGCCCGTCACCGCGGCCGAGTTCGTCGCCGGGCGGTTCGACGCGGTCCCGGCCGGGCGGCACCCGGTGGTCCTGACGTTCGACGACAGCACCCCGGGGCAGTTCGGGCTGGACGCGCAGGGCGGGCCCGCGCCGGACACCGCCGTGGCGATCATCCAGGACGTGGCCCGGCGGTACCCGGGGTTCCGGCCGGTGGCGACGTTCTACCTGAACGAGGACCTGTTCCTGCTCGGCGACCGGGCCGCCGCCGGGCTGGCGTGGCTCACGCGGCACGGGTACGAGATCGGTAACCACACGGTCACCCATCCGGACCTGTCGACGATGTCCAGGAAGCGGGTCCAGGACGAGATCGGCGGGATCGAGGACAAGATCGTCTCGCTGACCGGGGCGCACGCCACCACGTTCGCCTATCCGTTCGGCGCCATCCCGCACAAGCGGGCGTGGGCGCAGCGCCAGGACGGCCGGTACGACTTCCAGGGCGTCCTCCTGGCCGGCTGGAAGCCGTCGGAGTCGCCGTTCGACAAGGACTTCGACCGGTTCGCGATCACCCGGGTGCGGTCCGAGGGGAAGATCAAGGAGAACGACTGCCGGACGTTCTGCTCGACCGCCTGGCTGGACGAGCTCGACGCGCATCCGGAGCGGCGCTACACCTCCGACGGCGACCCGCGCGCCGTGACCTTCCCCAAGAGCCGGGAACGGCGGCTGGGCAAGGGCTACCGGGCTCAGGCGCGGTCCTACTGACCGGTCCCGGCGTGGCCCGGATTGACCAGGGGCTCCTGGTCCCATATCCTGATCGCTGCGTTGTGGGTCTGCGTGTGCTTCGGACGGAGCAGGCTCGCGCTCGGTCAGGTCGTCGACATGGTTCGGTTCATTATGACGCGGCGGTTTCGTGTCCCCTTCCGGTCCTCGACAGGGCGGACCCGGCCCTCCGCGCATTGACCAGACACCTTCTATGTCCGTATCCGGAGCCAGCCGACACATGACGAGTAGCACCGAGGCCACCTCGACCACCCCGCAGGTAGCGGTCAACGACATCGGTTCAGAGGAAGCATTCCTCGCCGCGATCGACGAGACCATCAAGTACTTCAACGACGGCGACATCGTCGAAGGCACCGTTGTCAAGGTCGATCGAGACGAGGTCCTCCTCGACATCGGCTACAAGACGGAAGGTGTCATCCCCTCCCGTGAGCTCTCCATCAAGCACGATGTCGACCCCAACGAGGTCGTCACCGTCGGAGACCACGTCGAGGCCCTTGTCCTCCAGAAGGAGGACAAGGAGGGCCGGCTGATCCTGTCCAAGAAGCGCGCGCAGTACGAGCGCGCCTGGGGCACGATCGAGAAGATCAAGGACGAGGACGGGATCGTCACCGGCACCGTCATCGAGGTCGTCAAGGGCGGCCTCATCCTCGACATCGGCCTGCGCGGCTTCCTGCCCGCGTCGCTGGTCGAGATGCGACGGGTCCGGGATCTCCAGCCGTACGTCGGCCGCGAACTCGAAGCCAAGATCATCGAGCTCGACAAGAACCGCAACAACGTGGTGCTCTCCCGCCGCGCGTGGCTGGAGCAGACCCAGAGCGAGGTCCGCCAGACCTTCCTCAACACGCTCCAGAAGGGCCAGGTCCGCAAGGGCGTCGTGTCCTCGATCGTCAACTTCGGTGCGTTCGTGGACCTCGGCGGCGTCGACGGCCTGGTGCACGTCTCCGAGCTGTCCTGGAAGCACATCGACCACCCGTCCGAGGTGGTCGAGGTCGGCCAGGAGGTCACGGTTGAGGTCCTGGACGTCGACATGGAGCGCGAGCGCGTCTCCCTGTCGCTCAAGGCGACCCAGGAAGACCCGTGGCAGCAGTTCGCCCGCACCCACCAGATCGGCCAGGTCGTGCCCGGCCGCGTCACCAAGCTGGTGCCGTTCGGCGCGTTCGTCCGGGTCGAGGAGGGCATCGAGGGCCTGGTGCACATCTCCGAGCTGGCCGAGCGCCACGTGGAGATCCCCGAGCAGGTCGTCCAGGTCGGCGACGAGATCTTCGTGAAGATCATCGACATCGACCTCGACCGGCGCCGGATCAGCCTGTCGCTCAAGCAGGCCAACGAGTCCGCCGCGGGCGTCGAGGAAGAGGACTTCGACCCGACGCTGTACGGCATGCCGGCCGAGTACGACGACCAGGGGAACTACAAGTACCCCGAGGGCTTCGACTCCGACACCGGCGAGTGGCTCGAGGGCTTCGACGAGCAGCGGGAGACCTGGGAGCGGCAGTACGCCGAGGCGCGTACCCGCTTCGACGCGCACCGCAAGCAGATCGAAGAGGCCCGCAAGGCCGAGGCGGAGGCCGAGTCGGCTCCCGCCGCCAGCACCGGTGGCGGTGGCGGCGGTGGCGGCGGCGAGACCTCCTACTCCGGCGGCGGGGAGAGCGAGACCACCGGTGGCGCCCTGGCCACCGACGAGGCCCTCGCCGCGCTGCGGGAGAAGCTCTCCGGCGGTCAGTGATCTCCCACTGACCACACGCGCGCGCCGTCCGCGCGGGGACTCGGCGAAGTTCCCCGCGCGCGGCGGCCGGTGACTCTATGATCACGGCCGGAGGCCGATCCCCTGGATCGTCCTCCGGCCGTGATCTGTTTTTCGTCCTCAGCTCGTCCCCCTGGAGCATTCGTTCAATTGGCCAGCACAGACGCCACGACAGACGCGGGCACCAGGACCGGCGGCTCCGCGCCGGCCGGTGCCTCCATCGTCCCGCAGGGTCCCGCGCGGCTCGCGCTGATCGCGATCACGGTGGCGGTGCTCGCGCAGACCCTGCGCTTCTCCCTCTCCCAGCTCGACCACCTGGCCGGTGACGCCGGGATCGGCGCCGCCGGCGCGGCCGTGCTGGTCATCTACCTCGCCGGGTTCGCCGCCCCGCTGATCCGCCGCACGGCCGGGCCGCGCGGCCTGCTGCTGATCGGGGTCGGCGGGCTGTTCCTGGTGCGGCTGCTCGCCCAGGCGCTCACCCCGCAGACCTGGCTGGCGCTCGTCGGCACCGCCATCGGGATGATCGCGGTGGCGGGTCTGTACGAGGGCGCCCGCGGCCTGTCGGGGGTGGGCTTCGCCACCGCGACCGTCGCGGGCCTCGCCGCCGACGGCGCGGTGCGGATGGCCTTCGCCACCTGGGACCCGGTCTGGCGGTCCGGGATCGGGCCGTGGGCGGTGTGCCTGGCCTTCGTCGGCCTCGGCGCCGCCGCCCTCTACCGCGAGCTGGTCTCCGGGCCGGTGACCGCGCCGGGCGTCTCCTGGCGGGACGCGTTCGGCGCCGCCGCGTTCGGGCCGTTCCTGGCCCTTCAGGTGCTGGTGCTGTCGAGCCCGGCGTTCGTGGCCTCGTCCGGCTGGCAGTCGCTGACGGCCGCGCACATCATCGTGGTCGTCGGGCAGGGGCTGGCGCTGGCGTTCCTGGCGTCCGGGCTCGCCGTGCGGGCCGTCCCCGGCGGAGTGTGCGTGCTCGGCGGCACCGTGCTCGGCGTGGGCGCCGGTGCGATCGCCGGGACCTATGCGGTCTCCGGCGTCGAGGTCGTCCCGGTGGTGATCGTCGGCCAGGTGCTGTCGGCCTGGCTGCTGGCGGTGGCCTGCCGGGCGCCGCTGCGCCGCGCCGGAGCCGGCGGCCCGGTCTGGCGGGTCGACGTCGCCGCCGCGACCGGCGGGCTGCTGGTCGCGCTGATCCTGATTCCGTACCAGGTCAGCGCGATCGAGCCGCTGCCGCTGCCCAACAACGTGCTGCCCGGCCTGGCCGGGATCCTGCTCGGCGCGCTGGCGGCCATCGCCGCCGCCCGCGGCGGGCCGCTGCCCGCCCGAGCGCCGCTGCGGGCGCTCACCGCCGGCGCCGCCGCGCTGGTGCTGCTGCTCGGCACTCTGGTCTTCACCGTCGCGGCGCCGAGCGGGTCGGCCAAGGCGGGTCCGGCCCCCGGCCACGTGCGGCTGCTCAGCTACAACATCCACGACGCGGTGAACCAGAAGGGCCGGCTCGACCCCGAGGACATCGCCCGGACGATCGAGGGGCAGCGCGCCCAGGTCGTCCTGCTCCAGGAGGCCGGGCGCGGGTCGCTGCTGTCGGGGACGACCGACGTGGCGGTGTGGCTGTCGCGGCGGCTCGGCATGAAGCTGCTGTGGGGCCCGGCCGCCGACGGCCAGTTCGGCAACGCGATCCTCACCTCGCTGCCGGTCCGCCGGTCCGGGACGGGCCGGATGCCCAAGGGCGACTGGTCGCAGATCCGCGGCTACGTGTGGGCCCGGCTCGCCGTCGGCTCCACCACGATGGACGTCTGGTCGACCAACCTGGAGGGCGGCTCCGACCACGGCGACGAGCGGAGCCGCGAGGTCGCCGCGCTGCTGCGCGCCTGGGGCGGCGCCCCCCGCACGATCATCGGCGGCGACTTCAACGCCTCCTCGGACAGCCCGGAGATCGGCCGGATGCTCGACTCGGAGATGCGCAGTGCCGCGCTCGGCGGCGACGCGTCCCCGACGAGGGCCGATGGCACCCGCAACGACTGGATCTTCGGGACCGACGACCTGCTGTTCGCCGACTACGAGGTGCCGCGGTCGCAGGCGTCCGACCACTATCCGGTCGCGGTGACGGTCCGGATCGGGCAGTGACGCGCCGGCCGGGCGGTCCCCGGCCGGCGCCACCGCGATGAGCGAGAGGGCGCGAGTGACGACATCCGAGCCGGGAACGGCGGGAGCGGAGCCGGCGGTCGCGGTCGGGCGGGCGGCCCCGGAGGACGCGGGCGAGATCCTCACCGTGCAGCGCGCGGCGTACCTGGCCGAGGCGCAGCTCTACGGGGACCCGTTCATCCCGCCGCTGGTCGAGTCGCACGAGCAGCTCCGCACGGTGCTGACGGGCGACGCGGTCACGCTGAAGGCGGTGCGCGGGAGCCGGCTGGTCGGCGCGATCCGCGCCCAGTTCAGCGAGCGCACCTGCCTGGTCGGGCGGCTGGTCGTCGTGCCCGACATGCAGGGGCGGGGGATCGGCGGGCGGCTGCTGCGCGCGCTCGAGGACGAGGTGGCCGGACGCGCCGACGCGTGCGTGCTGTTCACCGGGCACCTCAGCGAGGGCAACCTGCGGCTGTACCGGCGGCTCGGGTACGCCGAGACGCACCGTGAGCGGGTCGCCGCGCACCTGACGCTGGTGCACATGCGCAAGGCCCTGGTTCCCGCGAGGCCGCCGGTCTGAGTACGGTGGGCCCGTGCTGAAAGTGGGACTCACCGGTGGAATCGGCTCGGGCAAGAGCGAGGTGTCGGCGCGGCTGCGCGAGCGCGGTGCGCTGGTCATCGACGCCGACCAGATCGCGCGGGAGGTGGTCGAGCCCGGCACGCCGGGGCTGGCCGCCGTCGCCGCCGAGTTCGGCGCGGAGGTGCTGCTCCCCGGCGGCGGGCTCGACCGGGAGCGGGTCGGCGCGATCGTGTTCTCCGACCCCGCGCGGCTGGCGGCGCTGAACGCGATCGTCCACCCCCTGGTGGGGGAGCGGATGCAGGAGCTGATGGACGCCGCGTCCGGCGAGGCGATCGTGGTGTACGACGTGCCGCTGCTGGCCGAGAACGGGCTGGCGGAGATGTACGACGTGGTGGTGGTCGTCGACGCCCCGGTGGAGGTCCAGCTCGACCGGCTCACCACTCGGCGCGGGATGACGGAGGAGGCCGCGCGGGCCCGGATCGCCGCGCAGGCCACTCGGGAGGGGCGCCGCGCCGTCGCCGATGTGGTGATCGACAACTCCGGCACGCTGGACGAGCTGAAGGCACGGATCGACGCGCTGTGGGAGGACCTGGCGGGCCGGGCCGCCGCCGGCTGACCGCGCCGCGATCCTGGGCCGTGCGCCGCGCCGCCGCGCCGCCGCGCCGCCGTGGGGCGCGGCGCCGTGGGGTCAGAGGTCGGCCTCCAGGGGGAGCTGGCGCACTTCGGGGAGGTACGGGTCGAGTTCGCCCGGCTCGAACCGGCACATCCCGATCGAGTACCAGAACTCGGCGGTCGCGGCGCCCTCCCACTTGTAGCGTCCGCCGGGGGTGAGCGCGGCCCAGCCCTCGGCCAGCCCGAGGAGGGTGGCGCGGCGGGCGGGGGCGTCCCGGTCCGCGACGTCCCACAGGATGACCGCGCCGTCGTCGCCGGCGGTGGCCAGCAGCGCCCCGTCCGGGCTGAACGCCGACGACCAGACGCGGCGCGTGTGCCCTTCGAGGGTGTGCAGGTGGCGGCCGGTGCGCGGGTCCCACAGCCGGACGGCCAGGTCGTCGCCGGCGGTGGCCAGGAGGGTGCCGGACGGGTCGAACGCGGTGGTCCACAGGCGCCCGGTGTGCCGGGTCAGGGTGTGCAGGGTCTGGCCGGTCGCGGTGTCCCACAGCCGGGCGGTGCCGTCGTTGCTGGCGCTGGCGAGGACGCCGCCCGCGGGGTCGAACGTCACCGTGTAGACGCGGTCGGTGTGGCCGCTGAGGGTCGCCTCCAGGGCGCCGGTGCGGGCGTTCCAGAGCCGGACCAGGCCGTCGTCGCAGCCGGTCGCGACGCGGTCGCCGCCGGGGCCGAAGTCGATCGAGCGGACCCGGCCGTGGTGGTCGGAGAGGTTGACGATCTCGCGTCCGGTCGTCCAGTACCAGAGCCGGACGCTGTCGTCGTCGTTGGCGGTGGCCAGCACGTCGCCGGTGGGGTCGAACGCCTGCGTCCACACGTGGTCGGTCTCCACGTTCAGCTCGCGCTCGAAGGTGCCGGTGCCGGGCTGCCACAGGTGCACGCCGCCGTCGTTGGTGGCGGTGGCGAGCTGCGCGCCCCTGGGGTTGAACGCGGCGGAGGTGAGGTTGTCGGCGACGCCGCGCAGCTCGCGGACCATCCGCCCGGTGCGGGGCTCCCAGAGCCGCACCAGGCCGTCGTTGCCGGCGGCGGCGAGCAGGCTGCCGTCGGGACTGAAGCAGACGCCGGTGACGCGGCGGCCGTGGCCGCGCAGCACGACCCGGCTCTGGCCGGTCTCGGCGTCCCACACCCGGGCGGTGCCGTCGTTGCTGGTGGTGGCGAGCTGCGCGCCGTCGGGGCGGAACGCGAACGGCCAGACCGCGCCGCGGTGCCCGGCGAGTTCGAGCCGCTGCCGGCCCGTCGCGGGGTCCCACAGCCGGACCGACCCGGCGCTGTCGGCGGTGGCGAGGCGGCCCCCGTCGGGGCTGAAGGTGGCCTGGTAGATGGCGCCGCGGTGGCCCGAGAGCGAGGCTCGGGGACGATCGCCGTCCCAGAGCCGGACCGAGCCGTCGGTGTCGCCGGTGACCAGGAGGTCGCCGTCCGGGTGGAACGCGATGGCGTAGACGCGGCCGGTGTGGCCGAGCAGCTCCTTGCGGATCTCGCCGGTGCCGATGTCCCAGAGCCGGACGACGCCCGCCTCGTCGCCCGCCGCCAGCAGCGTCCCGTCGGGGTGGAACACCGCGCGGAACACCGCGCCGCGGTGCCCGGTGAGGGTGCGGTGCAGCTCGCCGGTGGCCAGGTCCCAGACGCGCAGGACACCTCCGGCGTCGCCGGTCACCAGCGACGTGCCGGACGGGTCGAAGACGGCGGTGTAGACGGGCGCGGTGTGGCCGGGCAGCTCGTGCCGCAGGGCGCCGGTCGCCGCGTCCCACACGCGGACCGTCCCGTCGGACGCGCCCGCGGCGATGAGCGTGCCGTGCCCGCCGGGGCCCCGGTCGCGCGCGCCCGGGCTGACGACGAGGGGCCAGACCCCGTCGGGGTGGACGGGGAGGGTGTGCGCGCAGCGTCCGGTGGCGAGGTCCCAGACGCGGACGGCGCCGTCGGCCGAGCCGGTGGCCAGGAGGGTGCCGGTGGCGTCGAAGACGACCGCGTAGGTGCGGTCGCGGTGGCCCTGGAGGGTGCGCAGCGGCACCCCGGTCACGGCGTCGCAGACCAGGACGCCGCCGTCCTCGCTGCCGACCGCCAGGACCGACCCGCCGGGGCTGTAGGCGAGCGGCTGGGGGAGCCGGCTGGTCTGAAAGTGGAACCCGTACGGGACGCCCACGGCGGCGGGGGCGACCTGGATGTCGACGGGCCGTCCGGGCGCGATGGCGGCCTCGCGCAGCTCGGGCGCCGCGGCGATGCGGTCGGGGAGGAGCGCGTCGATGAGCGCGGCCCGCGTCCAGCGGCTGCCCTCCACGGCGACGTCGCGCAGGTCGGCGCGGGCCAGGCGGGCGCGGGACAGGTCGGCGCCGCGCAGGTCGGCGCCGTTGAGGCGGGCCTCGTCGAGGCGCGCGCCGGCCAGGGACGCGTCGCGGAGCACGGCGCGGGACAGGTTGGCCCCGACGAGCTGGGCGTCGGTCAGGTCGGCGCCGGTGAGGTCGACCTCCTGGAGGTCGCGGTAGGACAGGTCCTCGCCCGCGAGCTTGGCGCCGCGCAGGTCGGTGCGGGCGGGGGTGCGCAGCCGGGTGGTGACGCGGATGGCGTTGGCGCGGGCGACGTCGTCGGCCTCGGGGCCGGCGAGGACCGCCGCGGCCCACTCCTGGAGCGCGCGGGTGTCGGCGAGGTCGCACAGGAAGTCGACGGTGAGCTGGGACAGGGCGCGGCGGGCCAGCGCGGCGGGCGCGGTGGCGCCGTTCGCGAACTCGGCGGCGACGTGCCGGGCGACCAGCCACTCCACCACCGACCCGTGGATGAACCCGAACAGGCCCTCGGCGGTGCGCACCAGCAGGCTGCCGGCGCCGACCGCGTGCGTCACCTGGTGCGGCGACAGCCGTCCGTCGGCGAGGCCGGTGAGGGTGTCGGCGACGTCGGCGAGCTCGGCGAGCCGCAGGAACTGCTCGTTGCTCTCCCACAGCCGCAGCGCGAGCGTGCCGACCGCCTGCCACAAGTCGTCGGCGGTCAGCCCGGAGGGACCGCCGGCGTGCCGGACGCGGCCCGCCTCGTGCGCCAGCCAGGACGAGAGGATCTCGCGGTAGAGGTCGGCGGGGCTGACCGTCGTGCGGGCCTGCGCGACGGCGCGGAGCCGCTCCTCGGGCAGGTCGGCGATGAAGCTCAGCATCCGCGGGTTGGCGGTCAGCCCGAGCAGCTCCTGGATGCCCGCCAGGGTGTGCAGCCGCGCGTCGGCGGCGTCCTCGTCGCCGTACCGGTTGACCAGGTACGAGCGGACCTGGCCGGGGGTGAACTCCTCCAGCCCGAGGACCCGGCGGTGCGGCAGCACGCCGACCCGCTCGCCGAGCGCGGTGAGCACCTGCGCCTGCGACTTGAAGTGCTGGGTCCGGCCGGCCACGACGATCTTGGCCTTGTCCTGCGCGGCGCGCAGCAGCGTGTCGAGGTGGTCGGTGGCCTGGTCGTAGGTGACCCGGGTGACCAGCTCGTCGAACCCGTCGAACAGCAACACGATGCGGCCCTGCCGCAGCATGTAGTGGAACGCCTTGAGGTCGATCAGCTCCTCGCCGTGGTTGGCCAGGTGCGCGGCGACCAGCCCGTCGACCGAGTGCGCCTTGTCGAGGGCGCGCAGCTCGATCAGGATCGGGATGATGTGCGGCAGCTCGGCGGGGATGCGGCGGGCCAGCTCGCGCAGCGCGAACGTCTTGCCGCGCCCGAAGTCGCCGAGCAGCAGCAGGAACCGGCCGTGGTCGGCGGCCAGCATCCGGAGCATCTCGCCGACGGCGTCGTCCCGGACGTCGGCGTCCTGGCCCGCGCGGTCGAGCTCGCGGTAGCGCTGCCGGACGTACAGCGCCGGCGGGTACAGGCCGCCCGCGGCGAGCCGCCCGGTCTGCGCGGTCACGTACTCCGACAGGTCGAGCAGCCCCTGGAACTCGGTGAGGCTGCGCACCCGGATGCCGCGGCGCAGCGCGTCCTCGCGCAGCGACCGGGCCGGCGCCGGGCCGAGGTAGACCAGCTCGGAGCCGTGGTCGGCGCCGTCGGCGTGGACGTGCCGGACGAACGCGTCGACGTCGGGCTCGGTCACCCGCCCGACGTGCGCGCCGATCCGGTACTGCCGGACGAACCCGTCCTCCAGGTGGGTGAGGAGCAGGTGCGGAGGGTCGGTCCGGCCGCCGGCGAGCGGGGCCGGGACGATGCGGCGGATGTTCGCGCGCTCGAACCGGGTCTCGCACGCCTCGGTGAGCCGGTCGAGGAGCTGCCCGGTCGCGTCGGTCATCGGGTCGGCCGGGTCGGGGCCGCCGGGGGCGTCTCCGGGGCCGCCCGCGCCGGGGCCGATCTCGGGCGCCCGGCCGGGCGGGCCGGCCGGGGACCGGACGGGCGGCGGGAACGTCCCGGTGACCCGGGCCCAGTCGCGGCCGAGGTGCTCGGGGCCGCGGCGGGTCGCCTCCTCGGGGATCCAGCGGTCCAGGCCGTCGCGGCGCACCACCACGACCTGGTGGCGGCCCGGCCCGAGCGCGGGCACCGACGGCGCGCCGGACGGCAGCAGCGGCACCGCGCCGAGCTCCGACCCGGTGCCCTGGAGGAACACGTTGACGTGCCCGCCGAGCAGCGTGTCGACGGTGTCGGGGTCGCGCAGCGCGCCGGGCTCCCCGGCGACCGGGGTGTGCTCCACGGCGGCGAGCCGGAGCCAGCCCTCGCCCTCGTAGTGCCGGAGCCGCTCGGTGAACCACGCGGCCTGCGCCTGGCCGACCCGCCCGTACCGGTCCTCCTCGCGGTGGCTCTGCGGCAGCGTGGAGTTGAGCCCGGCGACGACGACCTTCAGGTCGTTGACGGGGAACAGCGTCCACGGCTGCGCGCTGTCGAAGATCAGCGCGTCCAGGCCCTGGTACAGCTCCTTGAACAGCCCCGCGTAGTGCCGCCACTTCGGCCAGTAGGGCGGCTGCGGGTCGATGTCGTCGGCCTCGCAGCTGGAGAAGTACGCCTGGCACGCCGCCCGGGTCACGTCGTGGGTGCCCGGCACGATCACCACCCGCTGCGCCTCCAGCCCGAGCAGCGCGCGCAGGCTGGTGAGGAACGACAGGGCCTCGGCGAACTCCTTGCGGCTGCCCGAGTGGGTGAGGTTGCCGGTGACCACCAGCAGGTCGGGCCGCGGCACGCCCGAATCGGCCAGCCGCGTCACGTCGCTCCAGATGCGGTCCTGGAGCTCGGACGCGGTGGTCGGCTCGCCCGGCTCGGCGAGCGTGCGGCCGAACCGGGGCCCCGAGATGTGCAGCACGCTCACGTGCTCGCGGGGCTCGCGCCGCTCGGCGTCGTCCGCGGGGAACGCGGGCGCCGCCACCGGCGCGCGCCGGACGGGCCGTTCGCCGGTGGCCTCGGGAAGCCGCGTCCCCCGCCCCGGACCTCCGCCCGCGCCGTGCCCGCCCGGCCCCTGACCGCCGCCGGGACGGGTGCTGCCTTCGACGCGTCCGACCAGCGGGGCCGGGCCGGACCCGCCGGGCGGCACGGGACCGGGACCGCCGCCGGGGAACCCCGGGCCGTCCAGCGGGCGGGCGTGCCCGGCCAGGGCCTCCTGGACGCGGCGCATCAGCAGCGTCCGCGCGTCGCCCGGATCGTCGATCCCGACCAGGTCGACGTAGGTGATGGTGGACAGCAGCCCGTCGATCGGGCAGTCCTCGATCCGCACCGTGACCAGCTTGCGGGCCGGGTCGTCGGGGTCGGCGCGCAGCGCCGCCATCCACTCCATCCGGCCGTACCGCGAGCGCAGGTAGTTGCTCGACAGCACCGCCACCACGACCTTGGCCTCGGACAGCCCGCGGTCCATGAAGTCGATGAAGTTGGTGCCCGGGACGAAGTCCCACGCCTGCATCATCGTGCGATGCCCGGCGGCCTCCAGCTGCCACGCGATCCACGACGCCCAGCGCTCGTCGGCGGGGGAGTAGCTGATGAACAGATCGGTCGGGCGTTCCTGCCCGGACTGGCCGCCGGAGGGTGTCATGCGGTCAGTATCGCGCGCCCGCGCGGCCTCGCGTAGCCCGTGCGGCGGAGCCGGGGGAGCGGCCGGGGCGCTTATGGGATCATGACGCGGTGGCTCTCCCCGGCGACCTCCTCAGACGCGCGGCGCGCGCCCTGAGCGTCCTCGACCGAATCCGCCTCGGGCTGCTGGCCCTCGGCCTGGTCTTCGTCGCCACCGGGATGCTGCCCGCCGCGACCGCCCGCGCGAGCCTCGGCCGGATCGCGCCGCTGCTGCTGTTCCTGTTCGCCGTCATCGTGCTCGCCGAGCTGACCAAGGAGGCCGGCGTCTTCGACGCGATCGCGCAGCGGATGGCGCGAGCCGGGCGCGGCCGCTACGCCGCGCTGTTCCTGCTGTGCGTGGCGTTCGCGACGGTCAACACCGTCTTCCTCAACCTCGACACGACCGCGGTGCTGCTGACCCCGGTGATGCTGGCGCTGGCGGCGTCCGCGCGGATCGCCGCGCTGCCGCTGGCCATGACGACGGTGTGGCTGGCCAACACCGCGAGCCTGCTGCTGCCGGTGTCGAACCTGACCAACCTGCTCGCCGCCGACCAGGTGGCCCTGGAGACCCCGGCGTTCGCCGCCCGGATGTGGGCGCCGCAGCTCGCGGTGCTAGCCGTCACGATGGCGCTGCTGTGGGTCTTCTTCTGGCGGCGCCGGATGCGCGGCGCCGACACCTACGATCCGCCGGTCCCGGCGCCGGTGCGCGACCGGGTGCTGTTCTCGGCGACCGGCCTGGCGTGCCTGCTGTTCGTCGGCGCGATCCTGGCGGGCGTGCACACCGGCGTCCAGCTCGGGGTCGCCGCGTCCGCCGCCGCGCTCGTCGCCGTCGCCGCGTTCGCGGTGCGCGACCGGTCGGCGCTGCGGCCCGCGCTCGTCCCGTGGCAGCTCATGGTGTTCGTGACCGCGCTGTTCCTGGTCGTCCCGACGCTGGAGCGGTACGGGCTCGACGATCTGATGGTGGCGCTGGTCGGCACCGACGACGGCCTCGGCGGGGCGCTGCGTGCGGCGTTCGCGGGCGGCGGCCTGGCGAACGTGCTGAACAACCTGCCCGCCTACGTCGCGGGCGAGTCGGCGGTCCCGGCGGGCAACCGCGACCAGCTCCTGTCGCTGCTGATCGGGACGAACGTGGGCCCCGTCATCACCCCGTGGGGGTCGCTCGCGACGCTGCTGTGGTTCGAGTGGTGCCGCCGCTGGGACGTGCGGGTGCCGATGCGCAAGTTCGTCCTCACCGGGACGGCCCTGGCCGTGCTCGGCTGCGCCGCGGCCGTCGCGGCGCTGCTCCTCACCGGGTGAGCCGGACCCGTCCGCCCTGAGCGGCGCCATCTGAGCCGCCCGCGCCCGCCGAGCCGCCGGTGCCCTCGGTGCCTCCGGTGCTCCCGGTGCCCGCGGCGGCCGGACGGCACGCCTGGGCGGTGGTCTCCAGTAGCCGCTCGAGCAGCGCCGGACGCGCCGCGACGAACCCGCGCTCGGCCGGGGGCAGGTCGATGCTCGGCTCGTACGGGCCGCCGTCCAGCGCGCGGAACTCGGCGCCCGCCTCCTTCGCCAGCAGCGCCCCGGCGGGCAGGTCGACCAGTTCGGGCCGGTAGCCGACGATGCCGTCGATGTCGCCGCGGGCCAGCATCACCCACGCCACCAGCGGCGCCCAGAGCTGGAGCAGGCGCCCGCAGCGCGCCTCCACCGCCGTCCGCAGCGGCAGGACGACCGGATCGCCGCGCCCGACCTCGTGCCCCTGCGTCCAGGCGAGGACGGGATTGTCGGCGCGGCCCGCGCGGGCCGCCGCGGCCAGGCGCAGCGGCGCGCCGTCCGGGCCCCGCGCGCCCTCGCCCCGCACCGCCGACCACGTCCGCCGGGTGACCGGGTCGTGGACGACGCCGAGCACCGGCACCGGGCCCGCGCACAGTGCCAGCCCGACCGCGTAGACGGGCATCCCGATCGCGACGTTGTTGGTGCCGTCGAGCGGATCGACCAGCCAGACCAGGCCCGCGTCCGCGCCGGCGCCGGTGCCCGTCCCCTCGTTCACCCCCGACTCCTCGGCGATGACGCGGTGCCCCGGGTACACCGCGCGGAGCCGCCGCAGGATCAGCGCCTCGGCGGCCAGGTCCAGCTCGGTCACCACGTCCCCGGCGGTCCCCTTGGGCCGGATCTCCAGGGGGCGGGCCATCCCGGCGCGGAGCAGGTCGCCGGCGGCCTCGGCGGCCTCGACCGCGACCCGGCGGGCCTCGGCGAGGTCGACCGGCGGGGCGGGCGAGGGGGAGCTGGATCTCATCGGGACTCTCCAGTCGCGCTCTGTCGGTGGGACGGGGCCGGGCCGTGCTCGGCGGTGATCAGCCGGGCCGCGCGCAGGGCGGCGCGCGCCGTGTCGCCGGGGTCGCACCGCGAGCGCCGCACGCGGTGCCCCGGGGTGCCGAGGGGCCCGAGCGACAGGTCGCCGCCGCCGGGCGTGCGGCGGCCGAGTGCCACGGTCGCGGCGTCCCGGCCCCCCTCGATGAGCGTGCTGTGGAAGATCCCGGCGGGCAGGGCGTAGGACTCGCCGGTGCGGTGCGCCGCCGAACCGCAGGAGGTGTAGCGGACGCCCCGCCCGGTGGCGCGCAGCTCGTCGACGTCGTCGCGGCTGACCACCTCGAACACCCGGTGCGTCGGGTCGCCGCCCGGACCGGCGTCGTCGACCCGCACCCGCACGTTGCGCACCGTCCCGTACAGGACGAAGCTCAGCAGCTCCCAGCTGTGGCAGTGCAGCTCGGACGTCGTCGGCGGGGCGGGCCGCACCTCCGGGGACCACAGGTGCAGGCACACCCCGAACTCGCCGCTGCGCTCCACCGGCAGGCACAGGAACCCGAGCGGGTGCCGCACCGCGGCGATGCGGGACCGGCCCGCGGCGACGTCGGCGAGCACCCGGCGGGCCCAGCCCGGCAGCGTCCCGGCCGCGGTGCCCGCCGCGATCTCGCCCCGGATCTCCTCGTACCGCATCACTCGTACGGGTCCCGGGCCCGCAGCGCCTTGCGGATGATCTCGATGATGTCCCGGTCGGTGCAGCCCTGCGGCAGGTCGATCCCGATCACCTCGAAGAGCTTGCGCACCTCCTCGACGGTCGGCTCGTCGTCGAGCGGCGCCAGCCGGGCCTGCTCGATCGGGACGCGGCGCGCCTGGTCGAGGCTGGTCTGGAGCTCGGCGCTGACCCATCCGTAGTAGAACTTGCCGCTGTCGACCACCAGCGCCTCGCCGCGCGGGTCGTCGCGGGTCACCACCACCTTGGACGCGGCCAGGTCGTAGCGCAGCGTGGTCATCGTCCTGGACAGGCCGATGTCGATGTCGAGCATCCCGAACCGCTGCTTGTGCCAGCACGCGGCCAGGATCGTCGCGTACGCCTCCTTGCGGGTGCGCTCCAGCGTCCACGGCTCGCCGGTGGCGTCCGGCCCGTCGGCGACCGAGCGGCGGTGCCGCGCGTACGCCTCGCAGACCTCCGGGTGGGTCGGGTCGATGATCTCCAGCCGGAACAGCAGCGTGCGCCGCTCGCGGCGGGCCGTCGCCACGCACTCGGGCAGCGTCTTGGCGCGGATGTAGGTGCCGGTGCCGCCCTTGAACAACCACCGGTCGGTCTCGCGCCGCGCGTCGGCCAGGACCCGCGCCACCTCGGCGCCGCTGATCACCCGCACCACCGCGGTCTCGTCCAGCGCCCGCTTGGTGTCGGAGACCACGCCCTCCAGCCGGTCGAGATCGCCCAGGCGGTCGCTCAGCCCGTCCAGCGTCGCCGACGACGCGCGCAGGGTGTCGCGCACCTCGGCCTCGACAGGGATGCGGCGGCCCCGGTCGCGCAGCACCGAGGTGGCCAGCAGGCCGATCACCGCGAGGATGGCGCTGTTGGTGATCTCCGCCTCGTTCGGCAGGTCCACGCCGAGGCCGATCACCGCGACGACCACGGCGAGGACCAGAGCGATGACGGCGTCGGCGTTCTTCCCGAACCAGGTGGCGAATCGGGTCATGGTGAGCGTTGTCCCCGTCCTTGTCGGCGCCGTCATCGTAACCACAGGGCCCGTTCCAGACCACCGTTCGCGCACGGGCGCGGACGATCCGGAGCCGGAGGGCCCGATGCCCCGACGATGACGCGGTGCGCCGCCGTGTCCGCCCGTCGCGGTGGACCGGATGCCGGGGCGCCGGACCGCTATAGGCTCCTGGCATGCCCCTGCGTGCCTGGTGGTCGGCGGCTTGGCCGACGAGACGATCCCGCGCGCTGGACGTCTCCCTCGCCCTCGGCCTGGCCGCCCTCGACGGGGCCTGGCTGGCGCTCGCCGACGGGAGGTTCTGGCTCCCCACCGCGGCGGTCTCCGCGGCCAGCGTGGTGCTCGGCCTCGCGCTGGTGGTGCGGCGCGCCCACCCGGTCGCGCTCATGGTGTTCCTGCTGATCTGGGGCACGGCCACCGGCGGCGGCGCGTTCGCCGCGCTGGTCGTCCTCTACTCGCTGGGCGCCTACACCGCGTCCCGCCGGACGGTGTGGGCGCTCGCCGTCCTCGGCTACCTGTTCTTCCTGATCTTCCCCGGGCCGACGTCCGACGACGTCTCGTTCCTCGCCCAGGCCCTCTTCGGCGTGACCTTCGTCACCGTTCCGCTCCTCCTCGGCCTCTACATGGGCGCCCGCAAGCAGCTCGTGGCCACCCTCCAGGAGCGCGCGGCGCGGCTGGAGCGCGAGCAGCACCTGCTGGCCGAGCGGGCCCGGGGCGAGGAGCGCACCCGCATCGCGCGGGAGATGCACGACGTGGTCGCCAACCGGGTCAGCGTCATGGTCGTCCACGCGGGCGCGCTCAAGGCGATCGCCGCCCGCGATCCCGAGCGGGCCGCCGAGACGGCCGGGGTGATCGGCGACATGGGGCGGCAGGCGCTGGAGGAGCTCCGCCAGGTGATCGGGGTCCTGCGGCAGGGCGAGGAGGCCCTCCCGCAGGACGCCCCGACGCTGCTGCACGTCCGCGAGCTGATCGGCCAGTCCGGCGCCGCCGGGCTCCGCGTCGACCTGTCGGTCCGCGGCGAGGACCGCCCGATGCCCGCCACGGTGGGCCGCACCGTGTACCGGCTGGTCCAGGAGGCCCTGACCAACGTGCACAAGCACGCCGCCGCCGCCGACACCCGGATCGACCTGCGCGTCCTGCCCGAGGCCGTCGAGGTCGAGGTGACCAACGGCGCCTCCGGCGGCGCCCCCCAGCACGGGCTGCCGAGCGGCGGGAACGGCCTGGTCGGGCTCCGCGAGCGGGTCAACGGGCTGGGCGGCTTCTTCGAGGCCGGGCCGAGCGCCGAGGGCGGGTACGCGCTGCGCGCCCGGATCCCGCTGCCGGCGCCCTCCGACGGGACCGCTCCGGCGCTGTGACCTCGGGGAATGCCCTCCCCGTCAGGATTGTCGTACCCGCTGAATAGAGTGGTGAGGCGGGCCGCTGCGGTCCGCGGGGGAGCGGCAGGGAAGGGGCGAGGATGCGGCCGATCACCGATCTGCGGCGCAGGGTGGCGCCGTTCGAGGTCGTCACCGAGATGACGCCCGCGGGCGACCAGCCCCAGGCGATCGCCGAGCTGACCGACCGGGTCGGGCGTGACGTCAAGGACTCGGTGCTGCTGGGCGCCACCGGCACCGGCAAGACCGCCACCATCGCCTGGCTGGTCGAGAAGCTCCAGCGGCCGGTGCTGGTCATGCAGCCCAACAAGACGCTGGCCGCGCAGTTCGCCAACGAGCTGCGCGAGATGATGCCGGGCAACGCCGTCGAGTACTTCGTCTCGTACTACGACTACTACCAGCCCGAGGCATACATCCCGCAGACCGACACCTATATCGAGAAGGACTCCTCGATCAACGACGAGGTCGACCGGCTGCGGCACTCGGCGACCAACTCGCTGCTGACCCGCCGCGACACCGTCGTGGTGGCGTCGGTGTCGTGCATCTACGGCCTCGGCACCCCGCAGGAGTACGTCGACCGGATGGTGCGGCTGCGCGTCGGCCAGACGATCGAGCGCGACGACCTGCTCCGGCAGCTCGTCGGCATGCAGTACTCGCGCAACGACCTGGCGTTCACCCGGGGCACCTTCCGGGTCCGCGGCGACACCGTCGAGATCATCCCGCAGTACGAGGAGCTCGCCGTCCGGATCGAGATGTTCGGCGACGAGATCGAGAAGCTGGCCACCCTGCACCCGCTCACCGGCGAGGTGATCACCGAGGACGAGGAGCTGTACGTCTTCCCCGCCTCGCACTACGTCGCCGGCCCCGAGCGGATGGAGCGGGCGATCGGCGGCATCGAGGCCGAGCTCACGGACACGCTCGCCACGATGGAGCGGCAGGGCCGGCTGCTGGAGGCGCAGCGGCTGCGGATGCGCACCACCTACGACATCGAGATGATGCGCCAGATCGGCACCTGCTCGGGCATCGAGAACTACTCCCGGCACATCGACGGCCGCGACGCCGGCACCGCGCCCAACACGCTGATCGACTACTTCCCCGAGGACTTCCTGCTGGTCGTCGACGAGTCGCACCAGACCGTCCCGCAGATCGGTGCGATGTACGAGGGCGACGCCTCCCGCAAGCGGATGCTCGTCGAGCACGGCTTCCGGCTGCCGTCGGCGATGGACAACCGCCCGCTGAAGTGGGAGGAGTTCCTCGACCGCATCGGGCAGACTGTCTACCTGTCGGCCACGCCCGGCTCGTACGAGATGAACCGGGTCAAGGGCGACGTGGTCGAGCAGGTCATCCGCCCGACCGGGCTGATCGACCCCGAGATCGTGGTCAAGCCCACCAAGGGCCAGATCGACGACCTCATCCACGAGATCCGGCTGCGCACCGAGCGCGACGAGCGGATCCTGGTGACCACGCTCACCAAGAAGATGTCCGAGGACCTCACCGACTACCTCCTCGAACTCGGCATCCAGGTCCGCTACCTGCACAGTGAGGTCGACACGCTGCGCCGCATCGAGCTGCTGCGCGAGCTGCGCGCGGGCGAGTTCGACGTCCTGGTCGGCATCAACCTGCTGCGCGAGGGCCTCGACCTGCCCGAGGTGTCGCTGGTGGCGATCCTGGACGCCGACAAGGAGGGCTTCCTCCGCTCGGAGACCTCGCTGATCCAGACCATCGGCCGCGCCGCCCGCAACGTGTCCGGCCAGGTGCACATGTACGCCGACACCGTCACCCCGTCGATGGAGCGGGCGATCGACGAGACCAACCGGCGCCGCGCCAAGCAGCAGGCCTACAACACCGAGCACGGCATCGAGCCCACCGCGCTCCGCAAGCGCATCGCCGACATCCTCGACTCGCTCGTCCGCGAGGACGCCGACACCGAGACCCTGATCGGCGGCGGCGGGCGGCAGCAGAGCCGCGGCAAGGCCCCCGTCCCCGGCCTCGGCTCCCGCGCCCGCGAGGCCGGCCGGCACGCCGCTGATCTGGTCGGCGAGCGCCCCCGCGAGGAGCTGGAGGCGCTGATCGAGTCGATGAGCGAGCAGATGCACCAGGCCGCCGTCGACCTCCAGTTCGAGCTGGCCGCCCGGCTCCGCGACGAGATCAAGGAGCTCAAGCGCGAGCTCCGCGACATGAAGGAGGCCGGCGTCAGGTGACCGGCGCCGCCTCCCGGAATACGGTCGTGGGCGGACGCGGCGCGGCGTACCATCGCGCCATGGACCTGGAGCCGCGGCCGGCGGCGGTCGGCGACCTTCCCCTCCTGCCGGCGATCGAGGAGTCCGCTGACGGGCTGTTCGCCCCCCTCGGCATCGTGTTCCCGCCCGGCCCGACCGTGGTGGAGCAGATGGCGGAGCGGGGCGCCGAGATCCTCGTCGCCGGCGATCCCCCGCTGGCCTACACCGTCGTCGACGAGCTCGACGGGGCCGTCCACCTGGAGCAGATCTCCGTGCACGCCGACCACGTGCGCCGGGGGATCGGCGGCCGGCTGCTCGGCGCGGTGCGGGCGCGGGCGGCCGAGGCCGGGTCGCCCGGGGTCAGCCTGCTGACCTTCCGGGACGTCCCGTGGAACGCCCCCTGGTACGCCCGGCGCGGCTTCGCCGAGCTGCCCCGCGAGCGCTGGGGCCCCGGGCTGCGGGCGCTGTGGGCGGCCGAGATCGACGCGGGCCTGCACGACCTCGGCCCGCGCCTGGTCATGTGGGCCCCCACCGCCCGCTGACACCGTTCCGGACGCCCCGCGGCGCTCTTCCGGCGGTGGCCACGAACCCGTCCGCAGGGCGCGGCGTCGTACGGGCATGGGACGACGGGCGTGGAGCAGGGTGACGGCGGCGGCGCTGCTGCTGGGCGGCGCGGGGGCAGTGACGGCGTGCAGCCCTCTTGTCTACGGCGACGCCGGGATGACGCTGGACGGCGCCGGGCGGCCCCTCATCGTGGCCGCATGGTGCGACGGGCACCCTCCGCTGAGGTTCATCCTCCACTCCCGCGAGGACGGCTCAGAGGTTGCGTTCGTCATGGACGCGCCGCAGGTGCGGGGGAACTACGCCGAGATCCTGGTCGGGCCGCTGCTGAAGAACCGGCCCCCCGGCCGGTCGATGGCGGTGTTCCGCCCAGATCAGAGCTACCAGCTCCACACGACGTTCAAAGGCAGTGGAAGCGACATTGGGCCGCCGTTCTGGCCCGGGCTCCTCAAAGGGAACGGTCAGGTCTACCTGGGCCATGAGCGCATGCCGGACCCGCAGTCCACCGCCCGGGGGAGCAGCGCGCAGGACGGGCCCAGCGCCTCTGCCTCACCGGATCCGCGCCGTGTGTACTCCAGCGTTCCGCAGCTCCGGAGCAGGGTGAAGCGCACGCTCTGCTAGGCGTCGTGCGGTCGTGGCCCGCCAGTATCGTGGTCCTTTCGGACGACGGCTCCCCGGCCCGTCCCGCCCCCGAGTTTGTGATCTACAATGTAAAGGCGGGAACCCGGGACGCTCCGGAGACGTCCGTCGTCAGGGGACGAACGAGGGGGAGGGGCGATGGCGAGCCCGCGGTCATGGCCGGGACGGGTGCGCGCGCGTCTCGGTGAACGGGGGTCGGCCCTCGCGGTGCTCGTGCTCCTGCTGGTCCTGGTGGTCGGGACGCTGGTGGCGATGCCCGCGACGCGTTGCGAGGTGTTCGGCGGCGGCTGCCGGAAGCCGGCCCGCGAGCCGCACGCCGACCCGGCCGAGCCCGCCGGGCGGCCGGTCGACCCGGTCGCGGCGGCCACGCGCGGTGCGTACGTGGCGCTCGGCGACTCCTACTCCTCGGGGGTCGGCGCCGAGGCCGGCGCCGCCGACCAGAACCCGCTGGACCGCTGCCACCGCACGTCCAAGGCGTACTACCACCAGGTCTCCACGGCGTTCGGGTTCGCGGGCGGCGGGTCGTTCTGGGCCTGCTCGGGCGCGACCACCGGCGACGTCCTGAAGGGCAAGGGCGGCGAGCCGCCGCAGCTCGGCCGGCTGGGCGCCGGGACCAGCCTGGTGACGATCAGCATCGGCGGCAACGACATCGGGTTCTCCAAGATCCTGGCCGGCTGCGTGGTGAAGCTGCCGTGGAGCAAGGGCTGCCAGGGCCAGGGCCCCGACATCGCGACCCGGATGGCGACGCTTCGCCAGACGCTGCCCGACCTGGTCACCGAGATCACCCGGCGCGCCCCCCGCGCCCGGGTGATCATGATGGCGTACCCGCGCGCGTTCTCCGAGGTGTCCGGCGTGGACGGCGACAACATCACCGTGGCCGATCAGCGCTGGCTGAACGCGCGGACGCACGACCTGGGGGAGCTGGTCCGGGAGACCGCCGCCGAGGCGGACGAGCGGATCGCCGCCGCCCACGGCGCGGGCAGCGTGGAGTTCGTCGACGCCTACAGCGCGTTCGCCGGGCACGAGGTCGGCAGCACCGACCCGTACATGAACGGGCTGGCGGTGAGCCTGTCGGCGCTGGCGGCCGAGCCGCGCAGCTTCCACCCGACCGTCAAGGGCCACGAGGCGCTCGCGGGCCTGTTCATAGCGCAGATCAAGAAGGGCCCCGGCCGCCCCCTCGCCGAGCCCCGCTGACCCCGCCGCCCGGATAACGCATCGATAAGAGAACGATAACCCGCGGCTCTAGCGTCTCCCACGTCGGCCCGGAAGATCCCGGGCGACGATGGAGACGGGGTTTCTCATGAACAGAATCCGGATCGGGATCGCCGGTCTCGCCGCCGCAGGGGCGGCGGCGGTGGTCCTGGCGCCCGCGGCGGCCCTGGCGGACGTGGGGACGTCCTCGGCCGCCGACTGCAAGCTCGGGGACGTGTGCGTCTGGAGCGGCGCGAACGCCACCGGCACGATGTGCGCCTGGGACGGGGACGACCCGGACTGGCAGGCCGGTGCCGTTCAGTGCAAGCCGTACGGCTTCAAGGTTAAGTCGCTGATGAACCACGGCCGCGTCGGCAGCTACGACCAGGTCCAGTTCTACAAGTACGCCAACTACTCCGGCCGGGTGCTCGACCCCCTTCCGCCGACGGCCAAGGTCTACAACGTCGACCTCGAATTCCGTTCGCACCACTGGGTGGACATGTGACGACGATGAACCGGACTCGTATCGGCCTCACCGGCGCGGTGGTCGCGGGCCTCGCGGTCGTCGCCGCCCCCGCCTCCGCCATGGCCGCCCCCGCGGCCGCGGCTCAGCACCAGGCCGCGGCGGCGTGGCAGGGCTCGTGCGCCAAGGGCGACTTCTGCGTCTGGAGCAACAAGGACGGCACCGGCACCAAGTGCGCCTGGGACGGGGACGACCCGGACTGGCAGGGCGGCGACGTCCAGTGCCGGATGAACGGGCTGCCCTTCCTGGTGGCCTCGTACTGGAACAACGGATACACCGGCGCGTACAGCAAGGTCCGGATCTACTCCCTCAACAACTACAACGAGACCTACTACTGGGGGACGCTCAGCGCAGGCCAGCGGAACTCGGTGTGGGAGGGCCAGCTCATGCGCTCCCACAAGTGGGTGAACTGACCGGCTGTCATGGCTCGCCCCCCGGCGCACCCGCGCCCGGGGGGCGGCTCGATGAGCCGGACGTTGGTCTGGCCTCCGACGGAGAGAGGTTGATGCGAACTTGTCGTAGTTGCGAACTTCTTGCAATAATCCGGCCATGTCGAATCGACCATTGACCGGCCCGTCCGCCCCGAGCCCGCGTCCGCCGGAGGGTTCCCATGCCTGGCGGGTGCGGCAGGCGGCGGAGGACGACGTCCCGGAGCTCGTCCGGCTGCGGGCGATGCTGTTCGAGACCCTCGGCGGCGAGTTCTTCAACCCCTCCTCGGCAGGCGACGACTGGCGGGACGCCCTCGGCCGGGTTCTGAAGCAGAAGCTGACCGACGACGACGCGCAGATCCTCGTCGTGGACGGCGACGACGGCCTCGCCGCCTGCGGCATCGGCACCATCGAGCAGTGGTTCCCCGGCCCGCACTCGCGGAACGGCCGGATCGGGCACGTGATCGGCGTCGTCACCGCCCCGGAGTACCGGCGGCGCGGATACAGCCGCGCCGTCATGCAGGGCCTGCTCGACTGGTTTCGCGGACGCGACGTCGTCCGGGTGGACCTGTACGCCTCCACCGGCGGCGAACCGCTCTACCGCGAACTCGGCTTCGACGACCACCCCGACCCCGCGCTGTACTGGCGCCCGTGACGGACGTCCGGCCCGGCCAGGAGGTCGGCCGCGTCACCCCTGAGCGGTACCGGTGGGTCATCCTCGGCATCGCCACCTTCACCCAGGCCGCCTCCGGCTTCTTCGTGCAGGGCATCGGGGCGATGGGCGTCCACCTTCAGCGCGACCTGGACCTGAGCACGGCCCAGCTCGGGCTGCTGCTCTCGGCGGCCCAGACGGTCCCCTTGGCCGGGCTGCTGGTGGCCGGGGAACTGCTGGACCGCCACAGCGAACGCTGGGTCGTCGGGACGGGCGCCTGCGTGGTCGCCGCCGCCCTGCTCCTGGGAAGCGCGGCGCCGGGGTACGCGGCCCTGCTCCTCGTCCTGCTGATCGTCGGCGCCGGATACAGCACCGTCCAGCCCGGCGGGAGCAAGTCGGTGGCGTCCTGGTTCGACGCGTCCCAGCGGGGGCTGGCGATGGGCATCCGCCAGGCGGGCCTGCCGCTGGGCGGCGTGCTGGCCGCTGCCGCGCTGCCCTTCCTCGCCGACGCCTTCGGCTGGCGGGCGACGCTCGTGGTGGGCGGGCTCGTCGCGCTCGCGGGAGCGGCCGTCTTCATCACCTTCTACCGCCGTCCGCCCGCCCCTGGCGCTCCGCACGGGACCGAGCCGCACGCCTCGCCGGCGGCGCGGCTCGGCACCTGGGCGCGGATGCTCCGGGAACCGTCCATGGTGAAGATCCTGCTGTCCGGGACGAGCCTGGTCTCGGTGCACAGCGGCGTGGGCGTGCTGACCGTGCTGTACCTCCACGACACCACGTCCCTGGGCGCCGGGCCCGCGGCCCTCGTCCTCGTGGCGGTCCAGGGGGCGGGCGCCGCCGGCCGCGTCTGCCTGGCCGCCTGGAGCGACCGCCGCGGGTCCGGGCGCTACACCTGCGTCATGGCCTGCATGGCCGCCGTGATCGCAGGGATGATCGCACTGATGACGCCCCTCGGGCATTCGCCCGCGGCGGCCTGCCTGCTGTTCATCTGGCTCGGGTTCTTCGGGATCGGCTGGTACGGGCCCTGGGTCGCCTACGTGGCCGAGTCGGCGCCACCGGGCAGGACCGGGGCCACCCTCGGTCTGGCCATGGCCGTCACCCAGATCGCCGTCATTCTGGCGCCGCCCGTCCTCGGCCTGCTCAAGGACCTCACCCACAGCTTCACCCCGGCCTGGGCCCTCCTGTCGGTGATGACCGCCGTCACCCTCACGGTCACGGCACGAAGCGGCCGACAGCGCCGACCAGCAGGGGCCCGGTGAGGGACTACGCCTGGATGTGGCCGAGCTGCCGTAGCTGCGAGTAGAGGTCGACGACTCCCCAGAAGTCGGTGATCCGGCCATCGGCGAAGCGGGCGATGAAGATCTCGTTGTAGGTGACGGACGTGCCGGTCGGGGGCATGCCCCGGTACTCACCGGAGTTGGTCCCGGTGACCGTCTGCCGGGCGACGATCTTGTCTCCCTCGGCGATCAGGTCCTCGACCGTGACGTGGATGTCGGGGAACGCGCGCAGGAGGGTCTCCCAGATGCGCTTCTGCGCCGGCACCGCGGCCACGCCGGTCCGCTCCGCCGTGTGGAACCGTCCGTCCGGGTGGATGAACTCGTCGATCGCCTTCGAGATGACCTCCAGATCGCCGCTGTTCACGGCGCTGTGGAAGTGGTGGTACGTCTCCTTGTTGCGTGCTTCCTGGGCTGTGGACATTGCGTCTCTCCCGAGGTCGAGCCGGTGCGGTCATGGACGCCCACAACGGGACGCCTGGCATGGGGAACCGGCGTCTCGGTAGTGATGACGAGGCAGCCCCTCGGATCGTGACGCCGGCGCGTCGCCGGGCCTTGCGGCAGGCTAGAGGCTCTGCGCCTTGACGCCGCTCACGAACTCCCGCCAAGCCCGCGGGCCGAAGGAGAGGACGGGGCCGTCCGGATCCTTGGAATCGCGCACGGCCACCATGTGGTGAGGCCGCGCCACCTCGACGCAGTCGTTGCCCTGAGAACCGGTTCGACTGCTCTTGCGCCATACGACATCGACCCGCTCCACATCCTTCATAGCTCTGACACTATTCGGTGGATCAGGTCTTGTGAGGCTGACTCGGGTAGCGTTGATGAACGAATCTGCTCGAATACTTCCCGGTACTGAGTGGTCGCTGCATCATCCTCTTCGGTCCATTGGCTGGTCAGGTGATCGGCGCGCACCACACTGAGGATCGGAGGTGATCCTATGTCCGTAAGCTGGAACTCCCCAGCGTAGTCCGGGCCGGCCTCGGCCGTCAGTGGCGAGACGTGGATCGACACATGGTCTTGCTCCGAATCGTTGAGCAGCCTTCTGAGTTGGGCGCGCATGACGTGACGTCCGCCCCGCACCCGGCGGAGGGCCGCCTCGTCGATGATGACGTTGAAGGTCGCCGGTTCAGCCCGTCGCAGAATTCCTTGCCTTGCCAGGCGAAATTCCACATAGCGGTTCAGGGTGCTCGGTGAATGCGAAGTCCTGATGCCGCGAATCACCGCCGATGCGTATTCTTCTGTTTGAAGGAGGCCCGGGATGAAGGTGGTCTCGGTCGAGACGATGAGTGAGGCGCAATCCTCTAGGGTCGCGCGGTCCCGACCTCCGTGGGTGACCACGTCCTTGAACGTGTCCCACCAGCCGCTTTGGTGTTCTTGTTCGGCGAGGGTCAGCAGGGCGGCGCGGAGGTCGGTGGGGACGGCGTAGCGGTCGAGGATGAAGGCCAGGTCGCGGAGGCGGAGGGGCTGGTTGCCGTTCTCGATCAGGCTCAGGGAGGAGCTGGACCGTTCGCGGAGGCGGCCCGCGGTCTTGAGGGTGTGGTCCGATTCCTCCCTGATCGTTCGGAGCGTTCTGCCGATCTTGCGGAGGCGGACGGTGGAGGGGGATGCTTCCGGCATGTGGTCAGACTGTCACGCCCCGCAGTCGGGTGGGCGGGTGAAAGGCCAACGCTGAAATTCCAGTTTCTGGAATTCGCGCAGGCCACGGAACGTGTTGTCCCGCTCGCGCGCTGCGATGAACCTGGGTCCCTCGGCGAAGGGACACTGATGGCATCCAGTGAGGTGATCGCGTCGCTCACGCTTCCGGGGGTGGAGCGGTCTGCGGCGCAGGTCCGGATGTTCGCGCGGGACGCGCTCGGTGCGGGGCATCCCTCGCTCGACGACGTCCAGACGTGCGTGAACGAGGCGTTCACCAACGGCATCGAGCACACGGCGTCGGGGCGCGGCGGGAAGGTCACGGTGACGTTCGCGACGGCGGGCGGCGACGTTCTCGCGGAGGTGACCGACGACGGCGCGGGCGGGGCGCGGCCGTGCCCGCGCGACGATCCGATGTCCGAGGACGGCCGGGGCCTGCGGATCATCGAGGCGCTCACGCTGGGCTGGGGGATACGGCCGGACGGGCAGCGGACGACGGTGTGGATGCGGTTCCCCGGTCCGCCGCCGTGCTGAGCACGGAAAAGGAGTTGCGTCCGGCACGGGCACGCAGCAGGGTGACGGCGGTCTCTGGTAGAGAGATCACAGACCCGACGTCCGAGAGGCACTTCCCATGCAGCGCACCGGCCAGCCGTCCGTCCAAGAGTTCCCGGTGGGAGGCGAGCCGTACGGCATCGCGGCCGGGGCCGACGGGGCGCTGTGGCTCACCTTGCACAAGAGCGGCGAGATCGTGCGTCTCGCCGTCGACGGCGGGCTCGACCGCTATCCGGCGGGCCCGCCCGGATGCTCGCCGACCGTCATCACGCCCGGCCCTGACGGGGCGCTGTGGTTCGCGCGCACCGGCGACCACCACCTCGGCCGGATCAGCACGGGCGGCGACGTCACCGGGTTCGCGGTTCCGACGCCCGGCAGCGGACCGTACGGCATCGCGGCGGGCCCGGACGGCGCACTGTGGTTCACCGAGATGAACACCGACCGGATCGGCCGCGTCACGACCGGCGGCGAGTTCACCGAGTTCCCGTTGCCGGTCGCGGGCGGCTACCCCTCGATGATCGCGGCGGGCGCGGACGGGGCGCTGTGGTTCACCCTCAACCAGGCGAACGCGATCGGCCGCATCAGCGTGGGCGGCGACGTCGTGCTGCACCCGCTGCCGACCGGCGGCGCCGCCCCGGTGGGTATCGCCCGCGGCGCCGACGACGCCCTGTGGTTCGTCGAGATCGGGGCGGGGCAGGTCGGCCGGATCACCGTGGACGGCGAGATCCGGGAGTTCCCGCTTCCCGACCGTGGCGCCAAGCCCCATGCGATCGCGGCGGGTCCGGACGGCGCCTGCTGGTTCACCGAGTGGGGCGGGAACCGGATCGGCCGCGTCACCCTGAGCGGCGAGGTCACCGGCTATGACCTCCCGACGCCGTCCTCGGAGCCGCACGGCATCGCGGCGGGTCCGGACGGCGCGGTCTGGACGGCCCTGGAGATCGGGACGGCGGCCCGCCTCACTTCATGACCTCGGCCCAGGTCGGGCACGGCTTCAGGCCGGGGATGCGCCGATCGCCGTTGATCTTGCCGCAGACCAGGGTGCGTTCCGGCGTCCCCTTCTTGTCGGGCGCGACCTTGAGGAGCGTCAGCCCCTGGTGGCCGGGGTCGGGGTAGCCGTTGAAGTCGATGTCGCCGGTGGCGGCCAGGGGCACGCGCAGGCGGCGCAGCTCCAGCAGTACCGAGCCGGAGGTGACGCGGCTGCTGCCGGGGATCGGGTCGCCCCCGCCCTTGCCGGGACGCAGCGCGCTGAAGGCGTTCTGCGCGGCCTGGCTCAGGGCGACGACCGCGTCGTATCCGAGGGCCATCTGGCCGTCCGCCAGGAGCGGCTCGTCCTCCCTCACCTTGCTGCCGCCGATGCCCAGCAGCGAGTCGGTCAGCTTGAAGAACGCGTTCACGCGGCTCGTCTTCGCGGTGAGCAGCGTGGGCAGGTACACGAACGCGGTGTGGTACACGGTGACGTTTGGGGGCAGTTCTACCTGGTTGTCGTCGGTGCTGTTGCCGAACCTGATCTTGGTCACGTCGTCGCCCGCCAGGATGCTCAGCTTCTTCTTCCCGCCGGCGCATTCGCCGAGGACGAGGCCGTTCATCAGGCCGGGGAGGTCCTCGGCCCGGCCGGCGAAGTACACCAGGCCGTACGGTGCGGTGCGGGCGCCGGTGCACTTGCCCTGGACGATGTTGCCGATGTCGCTGTCGTCGGTGTAGTCGACCACGTCGTCGTCGCGCTGGGGATCGAGCTTGAGCGCCTCGATGGCGTCGTCGGCGATCTGTTTGCTGTAGAGGTCCCCCGACGGGCCGGGCTTGCGGCGGACGATGAGGGCGCGTCCGGCCCGGTCGCCTTTCGGTACCCGGGTGGTCGCGGCGGCCTCGTCCTGGTTGGTGGCGGCGAGGCCGTAGAAGGGGAGCCCCTGCCGGGGGAGCGCGTCGGAGGAGTTGACGGTGTTGACGACGGGCAGGCCCTTGCCGACGAGATCGTTGATCGCAGTCTCGGAGTTCCTGG
Source organism: Actinomadura xylanilytica (assembly GCF_030283145.1). Classification (GTDB taxonomy): domain Bacteria; phylum Actinomycetota; class Actinomycetes; order Streptosporangiales; family Streptosporangiaceae; genus Spirillospora; species Spirillospora xylanilytica. The sequence continues at coordinate 395,692 of NZ_JASNWE010000001.1, read as the reverse complement.
TGTTGCGGCCGATCCCGACGACGCCGACGACGGTCGGGTCGTTGCGGGCCAGGCGGAGGATGAGGTCGGCCATCGGGACGGCGTACTTCATGTCCTGGCCGGTGTTGGCGGGCAGGAGCCGCACCTTCAGGGGGTTGTCGATCTTGTTGGCGCCTTGGTCGTTGTTGCGCATCTGCGACAGGTAGGCGCCCGCGAGTTCCTCGATGCTGCTGACGGTCCGGTCGTCCTGTCCTTCCGGCGCGGCCAGCACGCCCGCATAGATCAGCGTCACGTACGGGTCCGGCCGCTTCAGGATCCTCTCGTTCTCCTCGTGGATCTTGCGTTGCAGGTCGGCGAGGGTGAGGCCGGCGCCCTTGTTGTTCGGGTTCGGGAGCCGGCGCTCGCCTGCCAGCGTGACACTGTCGTGCGTCCGCTCGAACCGGGTGCCGTCGGTGGAGACGCCGATGCATTCGCGGTCGGTGCCGGTGCCGCGCAGGCGGGTGTCGGTATTGCGGTTGAAGGCGAGGTCGACGTGGCAGTAGGTCGAGCGCAGATGCACCTGGGCGTAGGTCGCGGCGACGGCGCCGAGGGCGGCTGCGGTGACGAGGCTGCGCCAGGACCACAGCCACGTCCAGCGGGGACGGCGCCGGACGAGGAAGGCGGGGGCGTCGTCGCCGGACCGCTCCGCCCGGGGGTCCCCGCCGACGGGGATGCGCAGCAGCCACGGGAGGGGGACCGCCTCGCTGGGGCTCTGCGCGGTGCCGAGCGACGAGCGCCACTGCTCGTAGCGGTCCTTGGGAGGGTCGCCGGCGCCGGCGGGGCCGCCGAGCGCGCCGCCGTGCCCGGGGGCCATGGTGGCGATGACGACCAGGGGCGGGAACTCGCTGCGCCGGGCGCGGATGTCGCTCATGGACGACAGCACGTGGACGCCGCCGTTGCGGCTGCCGACGCCGGACAGGAACACCACCGGCGGCGCGGGCCGCTTGAAGCCGCGCAGGCTGGGCGCGAAGCGGCGGTGGTTGTGCCGCATGTCCTCCAGCAGCGCGAAGGTCTTCATCTGGAGGAGGAACCGGGCCGCGTCCGGCTTGGTCAGCCGGTCGAACACGCGGTGCATGCGGCCCTCGAAGCCGAGGTCGTCGCCGTCCTCGTCGCCGTCGCCGAGGACGGCGAAGAACGAGGTGCTGGCGAACCAGCGGTACCGGCTGCCCCAGCCGAGGCGGGACAGCACCGGCAGCCAGAGCCGGCGGGTGGTGAGTCCGACCAGCAATAGGAGCAGCGCGATGACCAGCGCCGCGGCCGTGATCAGCGGCTTGCGGTTGGTCTGGTCGGCGATGCCGCCGGCGAGGACGGCGACGACCGCGAGGAGGGAGCCGCCGACGGTGGACCACCAGGCGGGGGCGCGCAGGGTGTCGCCGGGCCAGCGGAAGAGCCCGGCGCGCTCGTTCCAGACGGCGACCGCGGAGACGGGGGAGCGGCGGTAGGGCGGGTCGTTCTCGCCGTCCTGGCGGGCGGCGGCCTGGAAGGACTGGACGAGGTCGGCGCGGGGGAACCGGAACCGGCCGAACTGCGATCGGGTGTTGCTCCAGGTCAGCGGCTGGGACAGGCGGTCGATGAGCGCGATCGCCGCGGTGAGCTCGGCGGCGTCGCCGTCGCCCTCGCTGTCGGTGAGCACGGGGGACACCACGGGCAGCGCCATCTCGGCCGCGGCGTGCTTGAGCTCCTCGACGAACGCCTCGGGGACCGCGGGCCCGGCGCCGGCCTCGGCGTCCAGGACGATCACCGGGAACGGGCGGGCGTTCAGGCGCCAGGGCATCCGGCTGGTGAGCCAGTCGAAGAGCGCGAAGAGGCCGCGTCCGGGGTCGTCGGGGCTGGGATTGCTCACTGCTGGGGTACCTGTCGCCGGGGACGGGTCGGGTGTCGCTATCCGGGAGCCTAGGACCCGATCGGCGGTCCGAACATGTCAAGTTCCACAGCCGCGGGCGCGGGATCAGCCCTCGGTGAGGGCGTTCAGGCGGCCGATGGCCTCGGCGAACTCCGTCATGATGTCGTAGACGACCTGGCGGGCGGGCTTGACGGTGTTCATCTGCCCGACGATCTGGCCGACGAAGTAGTTGGCCAGCTCACGGGCCCCCGGGTTGCCGGAATCGGCCATTTTGTCGATCTGCATCATTGCACCCTGCGAGATGATCATCTGGAGCGGCATGCCGAGCGCGCCGGGGCTGCCGGGCCCCTCCCACTCCTGCGTCCACTTCGAGACGAGCTGCCGGGCCGGCTTGCCGGTGCGCGACCGCGACCGGATCGTGTCGCGGGAGGTGGCGGCCAGGAGCTTCTCCTTGACCGCGGGCGCGGTCTCGGCCTCCTCGGTGGTGAGCCAGACTGAGCCGCACCAGACGCCGGAGGCGCCGAGCGCCATCGCGGCGGCCATCTGCCGGCCGGTGCCGATGCCGCCGGCGGCGAGCACCGGCACGGGCGCGACGGTGTCGACGACCTCGGGGACCAGGACCATGGTGGAGATCTCGCCGGTGTGCCCGCCGGCCTCGCCGCCCTGCGCGACGATCAGGTCGACGCCCGCGGCGACCTGGCGGTGGGCGTGCTCGGCGGTGCCGACCAGCGCGGCGACCGGGACGCCGGCGTCCTTGGCCTTCTCCACCATGAGCGGCGGCGGCGTGCCGAGCGCGCTGGCGATGAGCCCGATCGGGTGCGCGAGGGACACCTCGATCAGCTCGGCGGCGCCCTCCCTGGTCACCTGGGTGCCGCCGCGGCCGGATCCGGCCCGCTTGGCCTTCTCGAAGTCGGGCAGCGGCACCCCGTACTTCTCGAACAGGCCGAACAGGAACCGCCAGTGCTCCTCGGGGACGGCGGCGAGCATCGTGTCGAGGCCGCCCTCGCCGCGGCCGGCCCGCTCGGCCGACTCGTCGATCTTGGCGGGAACCAGGACGTCGACCCCGTACGGGCGCCCGCCCACGTGGTCGTCGATCCAGCGCAGCTCCTCCTCGAGCCGGTCCGGGGTGTAGGCGACGGCGCCGAGCACGCCGAGGCCGCCGGCGTTGGTGACGGCGGCGACCACGTCGCGGCAGTGGCTGAAGGCGAAGAGCGGGAACTCGATCCCGAGGGTGTCGCAGATGTCGGTGCGCATGGTCAGTCCCCTTGCTCGGGCCGGAAGAGAAGGTGCGCCTCGCCCTGCTCGGTGGGCACGAACACCGCCGTCAGCGGCAGGCCCTCGCGCAGCCGCCCGCGCAGGGCCGCCGGGTCGGCGGCGTCCAGGCGGGCGTGCAGCCAGGGCCCCTCGGCCAGCTCCACCAGCGCGAGCACGGCCGGGGGCGGGACGGTGCCGTCCCCGGCGGGGCGGCCGTGCGTGACCGTCCAGGTGACCAGGGTCGCCGCGCCGGACGCCTCAGCCCAGCCCGGGTCCTCGTCGCCGCAGCCGGGGCAGCCCCCGGCGTCCGGCGCGAGCCAGCGGTCGCACGCCGCGCACCGCCGGACGACCAGCCGCCCGGCGGCGGTGCCGTCGAAGAACGGGTCGGTGCGGCCGTCGCGGCGCAGCACGCCGATGTCCATCACGCGGTGCCCCTCTCGTGCGGGCTGACGATCAGCGTGGCGTGGTGGTCCAGGATGCCGCCGTTCCCGCTGACCAGGATGACGTCGTTGGCGACGGCCTGACGCTCCCCGCCGTCCCCGCGCGCCTGGACCACCGCCTCCGACAGCGGCGTCATGCCCCACATGTAGTAGCCCGAGAGCTGCCCGCCGCCGGTGTTGGTGGGCAGCGTCCCGCCGGGCCCGAGCGCGCCGGACGCGGCGAACGCGCCGCCCTCGCCCTTGGCGCAGAAGCCGTAGTCCTCCAGCGACACCAGGACCGTGTAGGTGTAGCAGTCGTAGAGCTCGCACACGTCGACGTCGGCCGCGGTCACCCCGGCCATCGTCATCGCGCTCCGCCCGGACGAGACCGCGCCGGTGGTGAGGCCGAACTCGCTGCCGCGCTCCTTGCGGTGCCCGGGATGGCCCTGCCCCCAGCCCCACAGGTGCACCGGGGGGCGGGCGAGGTCGCGGGCGCGGGCGGCGCCGGTCACCACGACCGCGACGGCGCCGTTGGAGACCAGGCAGCAGTCGAGCAGGTGCAGCGGCTCGGCGACCCAGCGGGACGCCTGGTGGTCGGCGAGGCTGATCGGATCGCGCATCTGGGCCAGCGGGTTGCGCGCCGCCCACTCCCGGGTGCTGACCGCGATCGCGCCGAGCTGCTCGCTGGTGGTGCCGTAGCGGGCCATGTGCCGCTGCGCGGCCAGCGCGTAGAAGGCGTTGACGCTGCGGAACCCGAGCGCGGCCGTCATGCCGCCGAACCCATACCACTCGGGCGCGTCCCGCTGGTAGGCCGATCCGGCCGACTGCCTCGGCTTGAGCGGCGCGTCGGAGAACACGCACGCGACCGTGGACGCGGCGCCGCTGAGCACCGACATCGCCGCGTAGGAGACCATCGCGCCCGCGGTGGCGCCGAACGCGTTCATGTGGGTGAGCAGCCGCAGGTCGCGCAGGCCGAGGGTGTCGGCCAGTTCGATCCCGGGGGAGCCGCCGAGGCCGTGGCTGACCAGCAGGCCGTCCAGGTCGCCGAGCGCGAGGCCGGCGTCGGCGACCGCGAGCCGTACGGCGTCGGCCGCCAGCCGGCGCGGGCTGCGCCCGTACACCTTGCCGAGCTCGGTCATGCCGAGGCCGGCGATGGCCGCCCCGTCACCCATGGATCAACCTCACGTGCGCGTCCCTCCCGCGGTGCCGTCCCCGCCACGCTACCGAGCGCCGTTCGGTTTCTCTAGGGCTGGCCCGGTGCCGGTGATCACGCCGGAAGCGGCGGGGACGGCGTTCAGAGCGGGTCCGGAGCGGAGTCCGGAGGGGTGTGCGGAGCAGAGTCCGGACGCGCCCGGAACGCGGCCCGGTACGCCTGCGGGGAGACACCGACCGTGCGGGCGAAGTGCGCCCGCAGCGTCACCGGCGAGCCGAACCCGGCCTCGGCGGCGACCCGCTCGACCGGCAGGCCGGTGGTCTCCAGCAGGTGCTGGGCGCGGTGGACGCGCGCCCGCGACAGCCACCGCAGCGGCGTGGTACCCGCCTGGTCGTGGAACCGGCGGGTCAGCGTGCGGACGCTCGTGGCCGCCTGCCCGGCGATGTCGCCGAGCGTCAGCGGCCGGTGCAGGTTGGCCTCCAGCCAGGCCAGCGTCGGCTGGAGCGCCGCCCCGACGTCGCGCGGGTCCTCGTGCCGGATGAACTGCGCCTGCCCGCCGTCGCGCTGCGGCGGCATCACGATGTACCGGGCCGTCCGCGCGGCCGTCGCCGAACCGTGGTCGCGGCGCACCAGGTGCAGGCACAGGTCGATCCCGGCCGCGACGCCCGCCGAGGTGAGCAGCGGCCCGTCGTCCAGGAACAGCACCGCCGGATCGACCTCGACGGCCGGATGGCGGCGGGCGAGCGCCGCCGCGTGTATCCAGTGCGTGGTGGCGCGGCGCCCGTCCAGCAGGCCCGCCGCGGCGAGCACGAACGCGCCGACGCAGATCGAGGCGATCCGGGCGCCGCGGGCGGACGCCGCGCGCAGCGCGTCCAGGACCTCGGGGGGCGGATCGGGCAGGAACGGGTCGTGCCCGGGGACCACGATCGTGTCGGCCGCGCGCAGCTCGTCCAGGCCCCAGCGGGACTCCACCCGCATCGCCCCGAACATCGCCGCTGTCGCCGCGCCGGACGGCCCGCAGCACACCCGCGTCTCGTAGAGCGGGGCGCCCCCGGGGGTGACGGCCGACCCGAAGACCTGGCCGGGCACCGCCAGATCGAACGGCACCACCCCGTCGAGGGCGAGGACGGCGACGACGTGCATGGCCAGAACATAGCGGACATCGGCGTCCCGGCCACTGGCCGGACGGTCCGCGCCCGCCGGAGGATCGAGGCGAGCCCGCCAGTCCCGACCAGAAGGAGGCCCGCCGTGGCCGACCACTTCGCCGAGTTCGGCATTCCCGACACCGACGCCGCCAGGCAGGCGGACGCGCTCGTCTTCGAGATCGAGTCGCCCACGCTGGCCAACCACAGCGTGCGCACGTACCTGTTCGGGCGCGCCGTGGGCGAGGGACTCGGGCTGCGCCCCGGCACCGACTACGACGACGAACTGCTCTACCTCGCCTGCATCCTGCACGACGTCGGGCTGACCGGCCGCGGCGACCGCGAGCAGCGCTTCGAGGTGGACGGCGCCGACGCCGCCGGGGAGTTCCTCACCGAGCTCGGACTGCCCGCCGACCGGGTGCGGACCGTCTGGGAGGCCATCGCCCTGCACACCAGCAACGGGATCGCGTCCCGGATGCGGCCGGAGATCGCCCTCACCCACGCCGGAGCCGGGGCCGACGTCACCGGCCTCGGCGCCCGCCACCTGCCGGAGGGGTTCGCCGAACGGGTGCACGCGGCGTTCCCCCGGCTGGGCTGCGGTGAGCTGCTCACCGAGGCGATCGTCGACCAGGCCGTCCGGAACCCGGCCAAGGCGCCGCTGTTCACCTTCCCGTCCGGACTGCTGGGCCAGGCCCACCCGGGCACCCCGGTGCCGGAGTGGCGGCGGGTGATCGCCGCCGCGTGGCCCGGCGTGGCCTGACCGACGACGACGCGCCGCCTCCCCGAGGTGACGGGGAGGCGGCGCGGCGCGCACCGTGCGGTCAGGAGGCCAGGACCGCCTGGAGGAAGTCGCGGGTGCGCTGCTCGGACGGCTCGCCGAAGATCTGTTCCGGCGGGCCCTCCTCGACGATCTGGCCCTGGTCGAACATCAGGACCCGGTTGGAGATGTCCCTGGCGAAGTTCATCTCGTGGGTGACGCACAGCAGCGTGATGTCGCTGGCGTTGGCGATGTCGCGCAGCAGGTCCTGCACGCCGACGACGAGCTCGGGGTCGAGCGCCGAGGTGACCTCGTCCAGCAGCAGGACCTTGGGCTGCATCGCCAGCGCCCGCGCGACCGCGACCCGCTGCTGCTGCCCGCCCGACAGCTGGGTCGGATGGGCGTTGAGCTTGTCGGCGAGGCCGACCAGCTCCAGCAGTTCGCGGGCCCGCTCGACCGCCTCGTCCTGCGAGACCCCGAGCACCCGCCGCGGTCCCTCGGTGAGGTTGCGCAGCACGTTCATGTTGGGGAACAGGTTGAACTGCTGGAACACCATGCCGACCTGCTTGCGCATCTCGTGCAGGTGCTTCTGGTTGGCCGCGACGCGCTTCCCGCCGCGGTCCATGTGCCACAGCGTCTGGTCGCCGATCCAGATGACGCCCTCGTTCAGCGTCTCCAGCGTCATCAGCAGGCGGAGGATCGTGGTCTTGCCCGACCCGCTCGGCCCGATGAGCGTGACCCGCTCGCCGGGCGCCACGGTGAAGTCGAGCTCGCGGAGCACCACGTTGCTGCCGAACCGCTTCACCACCTTCTCGAAGGTGATGCCCGGCGCACCGCCCTTGGGCAGCGGCGCCGCGTCGATCGGCTTGGGGTCCTTGCCGGCCGGGACGCCGTCGGCGCCGGTGCGGCCGGTGGCCTTCTCCAGGGACGGGGCGGGGGCCTCGTCCTTGGGCTCGGAGGATTCGGGGGCGGTGTCAGACTGTGGCATAGCGCCTCTCCAGGCGACGGACGAGAATCGAGGAAATGACGCTGACGATCACGAACAGCACGCCGACGATGGTGATCGGCTCCAGGTACTTCAGGCTCTTGGCGCCGACCTGGAAGGAGGCGTTGAGCAGTTCGACCACCTGGATCGCCAGCAGCATCGGCGAGTCCTTGAACATCGCGATGAGATAGTTCCCGAGCGTCGGGATGACCTTGCGGATCGCCTGCGGCAGGATCACGTCCGTCCACACCCGGGAGCGGGGCAGGTTCAGCGCGGTGCACGCCTCCCACTGCCCGCGCGGGACGTCGGCGATGCCCGCCCGGTACACCTCGGCGGTGTAGGTCGAGTAGTGCACGCCGAGGGCGATCACACCCGCCGCGATCGGCTCCTGGAAGTCGATGAACGGCAGCACCGTGTGCAGTGCCGGCGCCACCTGCGGCAGGATCACGAAGTAGAAGAAGAACAGCTGCGGGATCAGCGGGGTGCAGCGGATGAACTCGGTGACCCACCGCACCGTCTGGCGGACGACCGGGTTGGGCGCCCGCCGCAGCAGCGTCCAGACCAGCCCGAGCACCAGCGCGATGACGTAGCCGAGCAGGGTCGCGATGATCGTGTACTTCAGCCCGTCCAGCAGGTCGGGCATGATGTCGCCGGAGTACTGCCAGTCCCACTCCATCAGCCACCCACCCCCGTCCCGGCGGCGCTGGCCGAGACCGTGGCCAGCGAGGTGTCACGCGAAGGCCGGCGGCCCAGCATCCGGTCGACCCGGCGTTCGGCGAAGCGGACGAACAACTGAAGCACCTGCGCGATCACGAAGTAGAACACCAGGATCCAGAAGAAGGTCCACGCGGTCTCGCCGGTGCTCTGCTGGATCTCCTTGCCGCGGAAGGTCAGGTCGCCGATGGTGATCAGCGACACCACCGCCGTTCCCTTCATCAGCTCGATGAGCAGGTTCCCGAACGGCGGCAGCATCAGCGACACGGCCTGCGGGAGGATCACCCGGATCATCCGCTGCGTCGGGGTGAGGTTGAGCGCGATCGTCGCCTCGTACTGCGCCTTCGGCACCGAGATGATCGCCCCGCGCACGACCTCGGCGCCGTAGGCGCCGACGTTGAGCCCGAGGGCCATGATCGCGGTGAACATCGGCGCGAACTTGAATCCGACCAGGGGCAGCGCGTAGAAGAACCAGTACAGCAGCACCAGCGTGGCGGTGCCGCGGAAGAACTCCACGTACACCCGGTTGAGCCCACGGACCCAGCGGCTGGACGAGACGCCCGCCATCCCGAACAGCACCGCCAGCACCAAGGCCAGCAGGCTGCCGCCGACCGTCAGCTGGATGGTGATCCACGCGCCCTTCAGCAGCTCCTCATGGCTGTCGAGGACATCGAACACCGCGGATCAGCCCGCGCAGAACTTGGCCGAGGTGTCGCCCGGTCCGGGGATCTCGGCCTGGCTGAACCCGAACGGCTGGATGATCGGCAGCAGGCCGTTGGCCTGCTTGAGCTTGGTGAGCTGATCATTGAACGCCTTGAGCAGGTCCGCGTCGCCCTTGCGGAACGCGAACGCGCCGGCGCCGAACTGCTCCTTGCCGCCGATCACCGGGACGAACGGCTCGGTGACCTCGTAGGCCTCGCCCTGGTGCTTGGACATCAGGTCGGCCAGCGAGATGCGGGTCAGCCAGATGGCGTCGATCCGCTTGGCCTTCAGGCCCTCGAACGCGTTGGCCGGGCTGTCGAAGGTCTTGATGTCGTCCTTCTTGACCCCGAGCTTCTCGGCGTAGCCGCCCTCGACCGCGCCGGTGAGGACGCCGACCTTGGCCCCCTTCTTCCCCGGGTCCTCCGCCTTGAGCAGGCCCTTCGGGTTGCCCTTGGGCACCAGGAAGGCGCTCTTGGCCACGTACTCGGGGTCGGCGAACGCCACTTCCGCGCAGCGCTCGGGCGTGATGAACATGCCGGCCGCGATCACGTCGAACCGCTTGGCCTTCAGCCCCCCGACCAGGCCGCCGAAGTCGACCTGGACTCCCTCGACGTTGTCGATGCCGAGTTCCTTGAAGACCGCACGGGCCAGCTCGGGCGCCTCGCCGGTGAGCTTGCCGGACTTGTCCTTGAAGCCGTACGGCGGCTCCGGGGCGAAGCCGACGACGATCTTCTTGTCCTTGGTGGCCCGGGCCAGGGTCCCGCCGCCCGCCTTCTCCGTATCGGGATCCGTCGTGGAGCAGCCGGCCGCGACGAGCGGCACGGCGGCGGACAGCAGGACGGTGGTGCGGAGGAAGTCACGTCTCGAGGAAGTCATCGTTGAACTCCTGTGGAGGGTGCCGCCGCGCCCGCGGGGGCCGGGAGCCCCCCGCGGGCGCGGGGTCGAGATGGTCGATTACGGGTGGTCGGTAAGTATGGCCAGAAACCTCAGGGCCGAACAGGGTCTCAGGGGCTAATCGGGGCGAAATCGCGGGCGCCGATGAACGAGGGCCGCGGAGCCGGCGCCGAGAACGGCTCGATGCAGGCGTTCTCCACGCTGTTGAACACGATGAAGATGTTGGACCGGGGGAACGGGGTGATGTTCCCGTTGGATCCGTGCATGCAGTTGCAGTCGAACATGGTCGCCGAGCCGGCGGTGCCGGTGAAGAGCTCGATGCCGTGCTTGTCGGCCAGGATCGACAGGCTGTTGGGATCGGGCGTGCCGATCTCCTGACCCCGCAGCGAGTCCTTGTAGTGATCGGAGGGAGTCTCGCCGACGCACGCCACGAACGTCTTGTGCGACCCGGGCATGATCATGAGCCCGCCATTGTGGACGAAGTTCTCGGTGAGGGCGATCGAGATGCTCACCGCGCGCATCCGCGGCATGCCGTCCTCGGCGTGCCAGGTCTCGAAGTCGGAGTGCCAGTAGAAGTCCTTGCCGGTGAAGCCCGGCTTGTAATTCACCCGGCTCTGGTGGACGTAGACGTCCGAGCCGAGGATCTGCCGGGCCCGGCCGACCACGCGGGGGTCCCGGACCAGCTCGGCGAAGACCTCGCTGAGCGCGTGCACCTCGAAGATGGACCGGACCTCGTCCGAGCCCCGCTCGGTCACCGTGCGCTCGTCGGCCAGGACGTCCGGGTCGCAGGACAGCCGGCGCAGCTCGGCGCGGTAGTCCTCGACCTCCTCCGGCGCGAGCAGCTGGTCGACCGACAGGAAGCCGTTGGATTCGAACGCCTCGAGCGTGGCGCCGTCGATCGGGCCGTCCTGCGGGCCGCCGACCACGACCGGGTCCTGGCGGTACAGCAGTGCGGCCTCGGCCGACTTGCGGGTGGGATAGGCGTCTCCGAGAGTCGGGTGCGACTCGATGATGCTCATGCGTCCTCCTCGGTGAGCAGCGGATAGACCCCGTTCTCGTCATGGACCTCCCTGCCGGTGCAGGGCGGGTTGAAGACGCAGACCGTGCGCACGTCGGTGTGCGCGTGCAGGGTGTGGTGCTCGTGCCCGTTCAGCAGGTACATGACGCCCGGCTCGATCCGGTGCTTCTCGCCGGTGTCCCGGTCGACCAGCTCGCCCTCGCCCTCGATGCAGTACACGGCCTCGATGTGGTTGGCGTACCACATCTCGGTGGAGGTCCCCGCGTACAGCACCGTGTCGTGCAGCGAGAAACCGACTCCCTCCTTGGCCAGCACCAGCCGGCGGCTGCACCACGTCTCGGCCTGCACGTCGCGCTCGGTGCCGACGATCTCGTTGAGGGAACGAACGATCATGGAACTCCTCTTTCGCTGCTTTCCGTACCGGTCGCGGGGCCGGTCAGACGGTGACGGACTCGCGGACCGTGTCCACCGACTCGGCGATGATCTCCAGGCCCCGGTTCAGGTCGGCCTCGGAGGTGGTCAGCGGCGGCAGCAGCTTGACCACCTCGCTCTCGGGGCCGGAGGTCTCCATGAGCAGGCCGCGGGAGAACGCCTCGGCGCACACCAGGGGCGCCGTCTCCGCGTCCTTCATCACCAGGCCCCAGGCCATGCCCCGGCCGCGGACCCCCTCGACGGCGCCGGCGTGGGCGACCGCGATCTCGTTCAGCCCGCGCTCGATCTGCTCGCCCTTGGCCAGGGTCTGCTTCTCCATGCCCTCGCCCGTCCAGTAGTCGTCCAGGGCGGCGACGGAGGTGACGAACGCGGGGTTGAAGCCGCGGAAGGTGCCGTTGTGCTCGCCGGGCTCCCACACGTCCAGCTCGCGCTTCATCAGCGTGACCGCGAGCGGCAGGCCGTACCCGCTCAGCGACTTGGACAGGCACACGATGTCCGGCGTGATCCCGGCGTCCTCGAAGCTGAAGAACGCGCCGGTGCGCCCGCAGCCCATCTGCACGTCGTCGACGATGAGCAGGATGTCGTGCCGGCGGCACAAGTCGGCCAGGCCGCGCAGCCACTCGGGGGTGGCCACGTTGATGCCGCCCTCGCCCTGCACCGTCTCGACGATCACCGCGGCGGGCTTGTCCAGGCCGCTGCCGCTGTCGTCCAGCATGGTGTCCAGCAGCAGGAAGTCCGGGGTGCGGCCGTCGAGGTAGTCGTCGTAGGGCATCGCCACGCCGTGCCCGAGCGGGACTCCGGCGCCGTTCCGCTTCATCGAGTTCCCGGTCACCGCGAGGGCGCCGAGCGTCATGCCGTGGAAGGCGTTGGTGAAGCTGACCACGCTCTCCCGGCCGGTGTACTTGCGGGCCAGCTTGAGTGCGGCCTCCACCGAGTTGTTGCCCGCCGGGCCCGGGAACTGGATCTTGTAGTCCAGGTCGCGCGGGGCCAGCACCGTCTCGTTGAAGCGGTCCAGGAACTCGCGCTTGGCCGTGGTGTACATGTCCAGGCCGTGGACGATCGCGTCGCGCTCCAGGTACTCCATCAGCCGGCGTTTCAGCTGCGGGTTGTTGTGCCCGTAGTTGAGGGTGCCGGCCCCGGCGAAGAAGTCGAGGTAGGTGCGGCCGTCCTCATCGGTGATGTGGCTGCCGCGCGCGGTGCTGAACACGGTGGGCCAGCCCCTACAGTAGCCGCGGACTTCCGATTCCAGGCGAGCGAAAACGTCCATGGTCTGCCTCCGGCAGGTTGGGGTGGGAACGAGGTGGATGGCGGTGGAGCGGTGCGCTCTCTAGTCCCCGGCTGGCGCGGGCAGTGGCCCGATGCGGAACAGCACCTCGGGCTCGTGCCCGTCGAGCAGCTCGGAGCCGAACAGGGGGGAGCGCGCGAGCTCGCACCCCCGGTCGCGGGCGAACGAGGCGAACATGGCGGTGGACGCGGCGTTGCCGGGCGTCACTGTCGCCTCCATGAACCGGTGGCCGCGGGCGGCCAGCCGGTCGCCGAGCCGGTCCAGCATCCGGCGGGCCAGGCCCTGGCCGCGATGCTCGACGTCCACCGCGACCTGCCACACGAAGAACGTGTCAGGGCTGGCCGGGCGGACGTAGCCGGTGATGAACCCGCAGGGCCTGCCGCCGTCGCGTGCGACCACCGAGGTGTCGGCGAAGTCGCGGCACCACAGCGTGTAGCTGTACGGCGAATTGACGTCCAGCACCTGTGAGTCGCGGGCGAGCCGCCAGAGCTCGGGGCCGTCCTTGAGGCTCGGCTCCTGGAGTTGCACGCCGGTCGTCGGTTCGTCCCGCCGGGTCTTGGATTCCAGGGGTTGCGTGGCCATGTCCAGGCAACTTAGCGAACTTGCCTGAGAGTCCGGTATCGATTGTTATCTGCGGAATGTTTGAGGGCCCAGGCAGCGGGTATGACAGTTCGCTTACTAAATCCGGGTTCATGTCCGCACCCTGGAAGGGGCCGCCGATGCCGCCGTTCCGGCGGATACGCAGGGGTGATTGCCGGAATAATCCGCAAGTGTCCTGCGGCCCAGTTTGGGGGTCACTTTAGTGATTTGTCATCGATTGGCGAGACTTTTTGTGTCTCGTTTGTGTGATGTGAATCACACAATTTAACGGACAACGACTCGAGGGCGACGGGCGTCACGCTGTGTCCGACGAGGTCGCGGGGTATGGCGGGGGTCGGACGGGCGGCGGAGCGGCCCGGCGGGCACCGGTCTGATTTGCAGCGGCGCCGTCGCGCAAGGGGTGAATGGACCCGCCTACAGGTAAGTGTCAGCTATCCCTTAGGAAAGGTTCAGCGGGTTTTCGGTCAGACCCTTGGGCCCCCCGGTCCCCCGGACCCCAGGACCCGGCGGCGCCGGGCCCCGGGGGCGGAGGACGTCTCAGGACCGCGGGCGGCCGGCGAACCGGTCGGTGGCCTCGATCAGGTGGTGCAGCGTCCCCGGCTCGTCGAAGGCGTGCCCCGCGTCGTCGACGATGTGGAACTCCGCCTCGGGCCAGGCCCGGTGCAGGTCCCAGGCCGTGGCGGCCGGAGTGCACATGTCGTAGCGGCCCTGCACGATGACCGCGGGGATGTGCCGGATCGCGTCCACGTCCCGCAGGAGCTGGTCCTCCTCGAAGAACCCGCCGTGGACGAAGTAGTGGTTCTCGATCCGGGCGAACGCCACCGCGTAGTCGGGCTCGCCGAACCCGTCCGCCAGCTCGGCATTCGGCCGCAGCGTGATCGTCGACCCCTCCCAGGTCGACCAGGCACGGGCCGCCGCGACCCGGACCTCGCGGTCGGGGGAGTTCAGCCGCTCGTGGAACGCCTCGATGAGGTTCTCGCGCTCGTCCTCGGGGATCGGCTCCACGTACCGCTCCCACAGGTCGGGGAAGACCAGCGAGGCGCCCTCCTGGTAGAACCAGTACAGCTCGAACGGCCGCAGCATGAAGATGCCGCGCAGCACCAGCTCGCTCACCCGGTCCGGATGCGCCTGCGCGTACGCCAGCGACAGCGTGCTGCCCCACGAGCCCCCGTACACCAGCCATCGCTCGATGCCAAGATGCTCGCGCAGCCGCTCCATGTCGGCGACCAGGTGCCAGGTGGTGTTGTCCTCCAGCGACACGCCCGGGTCCTTCGCGTGCGGAATACTCCGCCCGCAGTTGCGCTGGTCGAACAGTACGATCCGGTAGGCCTCCGGATCGAACTGCCTGCGATGTTCGGGACTGCTGCCGCCACCGGGCCCTCCGTGCAGGAACACGGCGGGCTTCCCGTCGGGGTTCCCGCAGACCTCCCAGTGGATCTGATTGCCGTCGCCGACGTCGAGCAGCCCGGATTCGTGCGGCTCGATCGGCGGATACAGGGTGCGAAGCTCCATGAGCTGTGATTGTTTCACCCGGGGCGTCCCGGGGAGGCTGTGACGATCATCGCGGCCGGGCGCTCCGCAGCGGGGGTGAACCTGGCTCCCAAGTGCGCGAACACGAGATGAGGGTCGCGAAACTAAACCCCAAACTGGGCAAACGCTCTACGCGTCGGCACTAGAGTGCCTTCGTGAGCGAAGCGACGAGCCGCGAGGCGAGGAGTGAAGCGAACACGATGACCGTGCCAGCCCCGCGAACGCGGCTTCGGGCCGCCAGGCGAGGAGACAAGTGAGCGAACTGAACGGATCGGGTGGTTCGCGCGGCGTCCAGGACGCCGGTTCGCCCTGGCCCCCGATGGGCCGGGACGCCGGCCCCAAGCCCGACGTGCCCGTTTCTGCCGCGCAGCAGCCGATCCAGATGGCCAAGGGGCCGGGTGAGGCCACCCGTCCCGAGGGCGACCAGCCCGAGGCCCAGCCCTGGGACATCGTCGAGCGGCTGCGCCAGATGGCCGACCTGATCGGCGACGCGCTCGCCGCCGGCGAGCGCAAGGTCAGCGAGGCGCAGACCGACGCCGCGTCCCAGGTCGCCACGGTCCACGCGGAGAAGGAGGCCGCTCAGCGCGACGCCGCCGCCGCGTGGGGCGAGGTGCAGCGCGCCCGCGGCCAGGCCGAGCAGGCCGACCGCCGCGCGGTCGAGGCCGAGCGCCGCATCGGCGAGGCGCAGAACGAGGCCGCCGCGCAGTACTCGGCCCTCCAGGCCGAGAAGGAGTCGGCCCAGCGCGACGCCGCCGGGGCGTGGGGCGAGGTGCAGCGCGCCCGCGGCCAGGCCGAGCAGGCCGACCGCCGCGCCGTCGAGGCCGAGCGCCAGGTCGCCGAGGCCGAGCGCCGCACCGCCGAGGTGCAGAACGACGCCGTCCAGCAGATCGCCGCCGTGCAGGCCGAGAAGGAGACCGCGCAGCGCGACGCCGCCGCCGCGTGGAACCAGGCCCAGCAGGGACGCGTCCAGGCCGACCAGGCCCGCGGGCAGGCCGAGCAGGCCCGGGTGCAGGCCGACCAGGCCCGCGGCCAGGCCGACCAGGCCCGCGCGCAGATGGAGCAGGCGCAGGCGCAGGTCGAGCAGGTCGAGCGCCGCATCTCCGAGGCCGAGGCGACCGTCCGGCAGGCCATCACCCAGCGCGACGCGATGAGCGAGGCCCGCGACGACGCGCTGCGCGCCGTCGAGGACGCCGTCGGCGCCCGCCGGAACGTCGAGGGCGAGCGCGACCGGATGGCCGAGCAGGCCGGCGAGCTGTCCCGCGCGCTGGAGACCGCGCACGGCGAGCTGGCCGGGCTGCGCGCCAAGGTCACCGACGCCGAGATGACCGCGCAGAACCTCCAGCACGCCGTGGCCGCCGCGGGCAAGGAGTCCGACGACACCCGCCGCCGCGCCGACGCCGCCGAGCGCCGCGCGCAGGAGCTGGAGCGGCGCGCCCAGGAGGCCGAACGGCGGGCGCAGGACTCCGACCGCCGGGGCCAGGACGCCGAGCGCCGAGCCAAGGAGGCCGAGAACGAGCGCCAGCAGGCGCTCGACACCGCCGCGCAGTCGCTGGAGGCCGCCAAGAAGGCCGAGCGCGAGCGCGACGGCAGCGCGCAGGGCCGCGAGGCGGCCGACCGGGCCCGCGAGGCGGCCGAGCGGGGCCGCGAGGTCGCCGTCCAGGCGCAGGCGCGGGCCGAGTCCGAGCTGACCCTGGCCCGGGGCCGCGCCGACCAGGCCGGCCGCGAGCGCGACAAGGCCGCCGCCGGGGTGCGGCAGATGGCCGCCGAGCGCGACGCGGTCGCCGAGAAGCTCTCCGAGCGCGACCAGTGGGTCGACCAGCTCGCGCAGGCGGTCACCGAGCAGCGCGCCGCGATCGCCGAGCTGTCGCAGGAGCGCGACGCCGCCCGTACCGCCGCCGACCAGGCGCGCTCGCTCATCGACGAGCTCACCCGGCAGCTCCGCACCATCATGCCCACCGCGACGGCCCCCAGGCTCTGACCGGCGCCCCGCGGGCCCTCCGCCCGGCCGCACCGGCCCGGGCGGGGGCCCGCGGGGCGGCCCGGACGGTATCCGGATCGACGGCGTGCCGCGCGCGGCGGCGGCCGGTTCGGCGGCGCGGCGGACCGCCCGGAGTCCGACCGGGCGGATCGGCGCCCCCGGGAGGCGCACGACCCGGACGGGGCATCACCACGCGGCTGTTATCCTGGTGGCCCGTGGACAGTGCGGTTAACGTCCGCCTCGCAACGACCACGGGAGTCCTACTTGCCTTCGGCAGCCACTGGTAGATCACGTCCTACCAAGCATCTCTTCGTCACCGGCGGTGTCGCCTCCAGCCTCGGCAAGGGACTGACGGCGTCCAGCCTGGGCCGGCTGCTCACCCTGCGCGGGCTGCGGGTCACGATGCAGAAGCTCGACCCCTATCTCAACGTCGACCCCGGCACGATGAACCCGTTCCAGCACGGCGAGGTCTTCGTCACCGACGACGGGGCCGAGACCGACCTCGACATCGGGCACTACGAGCGGTTCCTCGACACCCGGCTGCACGGCTCGGCCAACGTCACCACCGGCCAGATCTACTCCGGCGTGATCGCCAAGGAACGGCGCGGCGAGTACCTCGGCGACACCGTCCAGGTCATCCCGCACATCACCAACGAGATCAAGGACCGGATCCGCGGCATGGCCGCGCCCTACCCGAGCGGAGCCGGCGGGGCCCCGGCCCAGGACGGCGACGCCGACGCCGAGGTCGACATCGTCATCACCGAGGTCGGCGGCACGGTCGGCGACATCGAGTCGCTGCCGTTCCTGGAGGCGGTCCGGCAGATCCGGCACGAGATCGGCCGCGACAACTGCTTCTTCCTGCACGTGTCGCTGCTGCCCTACATCGGCCCGTCCGGCGAGCTGAAGACCAAGCCGACGCAGCACTCGGTGGCCGCGCTGCGGTCCATCGGCATCCAGCCCGACGCGATCGTGTGCCGCTCGGACCGGCCGATCACCGACGGGCTCAAGCACAAGATCAGCCTGATGTGCGACGTCGACCGCGAGGCCGTGGTCTCGGCCGTCGACGCCGCCAGCATCTACGACATCCCGAAGGTGCTGCACGCCGAGGGCCTGGACGCCTACGTGGTGCGCCGCCTCGGCCTGCCCTTCCGCGACGTCGACTGGGGCGCCTGGGACGAGCTGCTGCGGCACGTGCACCGGCCCGCCCGCGAGGTCACCATCGCGCTGGTCGGCAAGTACATCGACCTGCCCGACGCCTACCTGTCGGTCACCGAGGCGCTGCGGCACGGCGGGTTCGGCAACGACGCCAAGGTCAACATCCGCTGGGTCGCCAGCGACCGCTGCGCGACCGAGGAGGGCGCCCGGCGCGAGCTCGACGGCGTCGACGGGGTGCTCATCCCCGGCGGGTTCGGGGTCCGCGGCATCGAGGGCAAGCTCGGCGCGATCCGGTACGCCCGCGAGAACCTGATCCCGCTGCTCGGCATCTGCCTCGGCCTCCAGTGCATGGTCATCGAGGCGGCCCGGTCCCTCGGCGGCCTCGCCGACGCGGGCAGCAGCGAGTTCGACGCCACCACCGGGCACCCCGTGGTCGCCACCATGGCCGACCAGGTCGACGTGGTCGCCGGCGAGCGCGACATGGGCGGCACCATGCGGCTCGGCCTCTACCCGGCCGACCTCGCCGAGGGCTCGGTGGTCCGCGGGCTGTACGGCGAGCCCAAGGTGTCCGAGCGGCACCGGCACCGCTACGAGGTCAACAACTCCTACCGCGAGCAGCTGGAGAAGGCGGGCCTGCGGTTCAGCGGGCTGTCGCCCGACGGCCGGCTGGTGGAGTACGTCGAGCTGCCGGCCGAGGTCCACCCGTTCTTCGTGGGCACGCAGGCGCACCCCGAGTTCCTGTCCCGCCCGACCCGTCCGCACCCGCTGTTCACCGGGCTGGCCGCCGCCGCGATCGAGTACGCCGAGACGCACCGGGGCACCGCGAGCCGGACCGCCGGCGGCACCGGCCCGGTGACCGCCCCGTGAGCGACCCCGGGCGCGACCCGGACGGGGGCCGGCCGCTCGGCCCCGGCGACGTCCGCGACCGGCCCGAGCGGTGGGAGGTCGTGGCCGGGAGCACCGTGTTCGAGGGGCACGTGTTCAACGTCCGGCGCGACCGGGTGCGGATGCCGCGCGGCGCCGGCACCGAGGTCGTCGGCCGCGATGTGATCGAGCATCTCGGGTCGGTCGGCGTCCTCGCGCTCGACGGCGACGACCGCGTCCTGCTGCTGCGCCAGTACCGGCACCCCGTCGGCCGGCTGCTGTGGGAGGCGCCCGCCGGGCTGCGCGACGTCGCGGGCGAGCCGCTCCAGCGGCTCGCCGAACGCGAGCTGCTGGAGGAGGCGGGCTACCGGGCCGGACGGTGGGACACCCTCGCCGACGTGTTCCCGTCGTCGGGCATGTCCGACGAGCGCGTCCGGATCTTCCTGGCCCGGGACCTGACCGAGGTGCCCGCGGCCGAGATCGACTTCGAGCGGGTCCACGAGGAGGCCGACATGCCGGTCGTGTGGGTCCCGCTCGACGAGGCGGTCGGCAAGGTCCTGGCCGGCGAGATCCACAACATGATCGCCGTCACCGGGATCCTGGCCGCGCACGTTGCCCGCGCCCGGGGCTTTCGCGACCTGCGGCCCGTGGACGCGCCGGAGGGGTGACCGGGCGCCCGGAGCGCCCTACCCGAGCACGCCCCCTGCCGACCGCAGGGGGCGTTCCGGTGTCCGCGGCGGAGCGGGTGCGGAGCGGGTACGGGGCCGGGTCGCCGATGGCCACTCCCGCCGGCTCCGGAACGGGCATGATGGGCACGTCCCACTCCGCCGCCCGTCCGGAAGAGGTGCCGCACTGACCCCGCGCCCGACCCGCCGGAGCGCCGCACCGCCCCCCGCCCGCGACACCGGCCCGGGGCCCGCGCTCGACTCCGCCGTGCGCACCTACCTCGGGCACCTCGCCGTCGAGCGCGGCCTGGCCGCCAACACCCTCACGTCCTACCGCCGCGACCTGCGCCGCTACGTCGAGATCCTGGACGGGCGGGGCCGCGCCGCGATCGGCGAGATCACCGAGGACGACGTGCGGGCGTTCCTGATGGGCCTGCGGGAGGGCGACGCCGACCACCCGCCGCTGTCGGCGGGCTCGGCGGCGCGGGCGCTGGTCGCCGTCCGGGGGCTGCACCGCTTCGCGCTGCGCGAGGGGATGGCCCCCGCCGACCCGGCCCGCGAGGTCAAGCCCCCCACCCCGCCGCGGCGGCTCCCGAAGGCCATCTCACTCGACGAGGTCGAACGGCTCCTGGCCGCCGCGGCCGGCCCGGCGGGCGAGGCCGGCGCAGGCTCCGACACCGCGCGCGGCCTGCGCGACCGCGCGCTGCTGGAGCTGCTGTACGGGTCGGGGGCCCGGATCTCCGAGGCGGTCGGCCTCGACGTCGACGACCTCGACCTGGGCGACGGGTTCGCCCGCGTGTCCGGCAAGGGCGGCAAGACCCGGGTGGTGCCGATCGGCGACTACGCCCGGCACGCCGTCCAGGCGTACCTGGTGCGGGCCCGTCCCGAGCTCGGCCGGGCCGGGCGGGGCGGCCCCGCGCTGTTCCTCAACGCGCGCGGCGGGCGGCTGTCCCGGCAGGGCGCCTGGATGGTGCTGCGGGCCGCCGCCGAGCGGGCCAAGCTGTCGGACGTCTCGCCGCACACGCTGCGGCACTCGTTCGCCACCCACCTGCTCGACGGCGGCGCCGACGTGCGGGTCGTGCAGGAGCTGCTCGGGCACGCGTCGGTGACGACCACGCAGGTCTACACTCTGGTGACGGTCCAGTTGCTGCGCGAGGTTTACGCGACCTCGCATCCACGGGCACGGGGTTGACCGGGGCTCCGACAAATCGCGACCATCGGCGCGCGTCGGCTTGAGACGCAAGGTGTCAAGCCATAGAGTCCCCCCACTGGATGGCATTTTCGGGCCGCCGGGGAGGGATCTGGTGACCAGCACTAAGGCTGCAGAGGGAGTCCTTCTGTCCTCTGCCACCATAGAGACCGATCCGAGTCGGGCCCTCGGGCCGACTCGGCGACCCGTGCCGGTGTTCCCCGAGCCCGAACAGCTCGCCGAGCACGGACCGGCGCGGATCGTGTCGATCTGCAATCAGAAGGGCGGGGTCGGCAAGACCACCACGACGATCAACCTGGGCGCGGCGCTGGCCGAGTACGGCCGCAAGGTGCTGCTGGTCGACTTCGACCCGCAGGGCGCCCTGTCGGTCGGGCTCGGCAAGGGCGACCCGCGCCAGCTCGACATGACCATTCACAACCTCCTCCTCGAGCGCGACACCGAGTGGGAGGACGTGGTCATCGAGACCGGCGTCGAGGGCATGGAGCTGCTGCCGAGCAACATCGACCTGTCCGGCGCGGAGGTCCAGCTCGTCCACGAGGTGGGCCGCGAGTACATCCTGGCGGGCGCGCTCAAGTCGGCCATCCCGCACTTCGACTACATCCTGATCGACTGCCAGCCCTCACTCGGCCTGCTCACCGTCAACGCGCTGGCCGCCAGCGAGGGCGTGCTGATCCCGCTGGAGTGCGAGTACTTCGCGATGCGCGGCGTCGCGCTGCTGATGGAGACCATCGAGAAGGTGCAGGGGCGGATCAACCCCGAGCTGACCATCGACGGCGTCCTCGGCACCATGTACGACTCGCGCACGCTGCACACCCGCGAGGTCCTCGGCCGCATCGTCGAGGCGTTCGGCGACAAGGTCTTCCACACCGTGATCAACCGCACCGTGCGGTTCCCGGACGCGACCGTCGCGGGCGAGCCGATCACCTACTTCGACCCCAACTCGATGGGCGCCAACGCCTACCGTGGTCTGGCCCGCGAGGTTCTCGGCCGCTGGAGCACGGGCGACTGAGGCCCGTCCCGCCGCCGCGGCGACCGCCCCGCCCCGCCGGGGACGTCACGCGATGTGATCGCGCGCGGTGCGAGCGGCCCCGGGACGTGGGACCATGTGGCCGGTGAGCACAGTGCCCGATGAGGCGGGACGGGGGACGTCCTCCGCCGGCGAGAGTGACGCGGACCAGGCCCCGCCCGGGGCCGGGACCCCGTCCGGCGGCGAGCCCGGCGCCGAGGAGCCCGGCGCCGAGGAGGGCCGCGGCTTCCGGGTCCACCTCGACAACTTCGAGGGCCCGTTCGACCTGCTGCTGGGGCTGATCTCCAAGCACAAGCTCGACATCACCGAGGTGTCGCTGCACAAGGTCACCGACGACTTCATCGCGCACATCCGCTCCTACGGCAAGGAATGGGACCTCGACCAGGCCAGCCACTTCCTGCTGGTCGCCGCGACGCTGCTCGACCTCAAGGCGGCGCGGCTGCTGCCGTCCGGCGAGGTCGACGACGAGGACGACCTGGCGCTGCTGGAGGCCCGCGACCTGCTGTTCGCGCGGCTGCTCCAGTACCGCGCCTACAAGGAGGTCGCGCAGTACCTCGCCGGGCGGATGGCCGAGCAGGGCCGCCGGTTCCCCCGCATCGTGCCGATGGAGCCGCGGTTCGCCGGGCTGCTGCCCGAGGTGCTGCTCGGCCTCGGCCCCGAGGAGTTCGCCCGGCTGGCCGGCAAGGCGTTCACGCCGCGGGAGCCGCCGTCGGTGTCGGTCGAGCACATGTACCAGCCGAAGGCCAGCGTCAAGGAGCAGGCCGCCCTGGTGATCGAGCGGCTGCGCCGGCTGCGGGTGACCACCTTCCGGGTGCTGGCCGCGGACGCCGAGGGCACCTACGAGGTCGTCGCGCGGTTCCTGGCGCTGCTGGAGCTCTACCGCGAGCAGGCCGTCGTGTTCGAGCAGCCCGAGCCCCTCGGCGAGCTGCACATCACCTGGACCGGCACCGACGACGGCGACATCGAGGTCGGCGACGACTACGAGGGCACGGGCGAGCGCGAGCCGCGCCGCGACCCGCAGGAAGACGAGGACGATGACTGAACGACCCGGCGAGGACGAGCCCGTCCGGACGGAGGCGGACGTCCCGCAGGACGAGGGCCCCGGGCTGCGCGCCTCGATCGAGGCGATCCTGCTCGTGGTGGACGAGCCGGTGGCCGAGATCACCCTCGCCCAACTGCTCGACCGGCCCCGCCGCGAGGTGGCCGCCACCCTGCGCGAGCTGGCCGAGGAATACACCGGGCAGGGCCGGGGGTTTGATCTGAGGGAGGTCGCCGGTGGCTGGCGGTTCTACACTCGGGACGTCTGCGCCCCGGTGGTGGAGCGGTTCGTCACCGACGGCCAGCAGGCGCGGCTGACCCAGGCCGCGCTGGAGACGCTCGCCGTGGTGGCCTACCGCCAGCCGGTGAGCCGGGCCAGGGTCTCGGCGGTCCGCGGGGTCAACAGCGACGGGGTGATGCGCACCCTGACGCTGCGCGGCCTCATCGAGGACGCCGGCCAGGACCCCGAGTCACAGGCGCACCTCTACCGCACCACCGGGTACTTCCTGGAGCGGCTGGGGCTGCGCGACCTGGACGAGCTGCCCGACCTCGCCCCCTACCTGCCCGACGACCTGCCCGACGACATCATCGAGGAAAAGTGAACGACAAAGAGGGCGTACGGCTCCAGAAGGTCCTGGCCGAGGCCGGGATCGGCAGCCGCCGGCACTGCGAGGAACTGATCGGCGAGGGCCGGGTCACGGTGAACGGCAACACCATCTTCCGGTTCGGCGAGCGGGTCGATCCGCAGACCGCCGTGATCCACGTGGACGGCCAGCGGGTCGAGACCCGCTCCGAGATGCGCTACTACGCGATCAACAAGCCGCTCGGCGTGGTCAGCACCATGTCCGACGAGCGGGGCCGCAAGTCCCTCGCCGACTTCGTGGACGTGCCCGAGCGGCTGTTCCACGTCGGCCGCCTCGACACCGACACCGAGGGCCTGATCCTGCTCACCAACGACGGTGAGCTCGCGCACCGGCTCACCCACCCGAGCTACGGCGTGTTCAAGACCTACCTGGCCGAGGTGCACGGCCCGATCCCGCGCGACCTCAGCCGCCGGCTGCGGATGGGCGTGGAGCTGGAGGACGGCCCTGCCAAGGCCGACGACTTCAAGATCTTCGATCAGGTCGGCCGCCGGGTGCTGGTGGAGATCACCCTGCACGAGGGCCGCAAGCACATCGTGCGGCGGCTGCTCAAGGAGGTCGGCTTCCCGGTGCAGCAGCTCGCCCGGATCCAGTTCGGGCCGATCAAGCTCGCGTCGCTGAAGCCGGGCGGCATGCGTGCGCTGAACGTGAAGGAGATCGGCGCGCTGTACAAGGCGGTGGGACTGTAGAGGCACCGCCTGTAGAGGCACGGCTTGTAGGGCACGGCCTGTAGGGCACCGGCCCGCCGGGGGACCTGACCGGCGGGCCGTTTCGGTGTGGTCGGAGAGCGTGGGAGGGACGACAGTGGCGGTACGTGCGGTACGGGGAGCGACCCAGACTGAGGCCGACGACCGGGAGCAGATCCTGGCGGCGACGACCGAGCTGGTCAGCGAGGTGATGGGCCGCAACGGGCTGACCACCGACGACGTGATCAGCGTGCTGTTCACCGCCACCCCCGATCTGACGGCGGAGTTCCCGGCGCTGGCCGCCCGCAAGCTCGGCTTCCACGAGGTGCCGCTGCTGTGCGCGAGCGAGATCGCCGTGCCGCACGCGCTGCCCCGGGTGATCCGGCTGATGGCCCACATCGAGACCGACCTGCCGCGCGCGGACGTCCAGCACGTCTACCTGCGCGGCGCGACCGCGCTGCGTATCGACATCGCCCAGTAGCGGGACCCGCGCGGCGGCTGCGGCACTTTGAGACAGGCCCTAGGCTTGCCGGGTGGCTGAACAGGGCATTCCAGGGCGGATCATCGTCGTCGGGACCGGGCTGATCGGGACCTCGATCGCGCTGGCCATGCGCGAGCGCGGCGCCGAGGTGCTGCTGAGCGACCGCGATGAGGCCGCGCTGCGGCTGGCGGTCGAGCTCGGCGCGGGTGAGGCGCTGCCGGACGGCGGCCCGGGGACTCCCGCCGACCTGGCTGTGCTGGCCGTCCCTCCCGCCGCCGTCGCCGTCACCCTGCTGGACGCGCAGAAGCGCCGTCTCGCCGCCGTCTACACCGACGTCGCCAGCGTCAAGGCGTTGCCGCTCGAGCAGGCGGCCGGTCTCGGCTGCGACCTCGCCACGTTCGTCGCGGGCCACCCCCTCGCCGGCAGCGAGCGGTCGGGACCCGCCGCGGCCCGTCCCGATCTGTTCCTCGGCCGGCCCTGGGCGCTGTGCCCGGCCGCCGAGACGTCGGACGCCGCGGTCACCGCGGTCACCGCGCTCGCGCGGGCCTGCGGGGCCGAGCCCGCCGTGGTCGAGGCCGGCGAGCACGACCGGGCCGTCGCGCTCGTCTCGCACGGCCCGCACGTGGTCTCGGCCGCCGTCGCGGCCCGGCTGACCGGTGCCGGCGACGTCGCGCTCGGCCTGGCCGGGCAGGGCGTCCGGGACGTCACCCGGATCGCCGCCAGCGACCCCCGGCTGTGGATCGGCATCCTGTCGGCCAACTCCGAGCCGGTCGCCGACGTGCTGGAGGCCGTCGCCACCGACCTCGCGGTCGCGGCGTCGCTGCTGCGCGACGGCAGCGAGGAGGCCGCGACCCACGTCGCCGACCTGCTGCTGCGCGGCAACGCCGGGCACTCGCGGATCCCCGGCAAGCACGGCGGCGACCCGTCGCCCTACGCGGTGGTCCCGGTGGTCATCCCGGACCGTCCCGGCGAGCTGGCGATGATCTTCCAGGCGGCGGGCATCGCCGGGGTCAACATCGAGGACGTGACGATCGAGCACTCGCCCGGCCGCCCGCTCGGCGTGCTGGAGCTGGCGGTCGAGCCCGCGGCGGCCGAGCGGCTCGCCGGCGAGCTGCGCGCCCGCGGCTGGTCGGTCCCCGGCTGAGCCGGGCCCGGCCCGGCCCCGTCCGGTACCGGTGATCTTGGGGTCGTTCGGCCGTGGCGGTGGCCGGGGGCCGGTAACCTGGCACGTTGGGGCTCGTATCGGGGGACACGCGGTCACCGGCGCGTCCGGGGCCGCGGGCCCGCGCGCCCGCCGGCCGGTTCGCGGGCATTCGAACATGCGAAGGGAAAAGCGATCGTGACGCTCGTCATCGCCATGGACGGCCCCTCCGGGTCGGGCAAGTCCAGCGCGTCCAAGGGCGTGGCCCGCGCGCTCGGACTGCGGTACCTCGACACCGGCGCCATGTACCGGGCCATGACCTGGTGGATGCTGCGGCAGGATGTCGCGGTCGAGGACGCCGAGGCGGTCGCCGCCCGCGCCGCCGAGCCGGTCATCGCCTCCGGCACCGACCCCGACGGCCCCACGATCACGGTCGACGGCACCGACGTGGCCGAGCCGATCCGCACCCGCGAGGTCACCAACGCGGTCAGCGCGGTCAGCTCCGTCCCGGCGGTCCGGGCCCGGCTGGTCGAGCTCCAGCGCGAGATCATCGGTGCCGGCGGCATCGTGGTCGAGGGCCGCGACATCGGCACCGTCGTCGTGCCCGGCGCCCCGGTCAAGGTCTACCTGACCGCCAGCGAGGAGACGCGCGCCCAGCGGCGGGCCAAGGACCTGGCCGCCGACCCGGGCGTCACGGTCACCGTGACCCGCACCGAGCAGGCGCGCCGCGACCGGCTCGACTCGACCCGGACGGCGTCGCCGCTGGCCAAGGCCGCGGACGCGCACGAGATCGACTCGACCGAGCTCGGGCTCGGCGAGGTCGTCGAGGCGGTCGTCCGCCTCGCGAAAGAGCGGACGTGAGCATGCGGGCCGTCCCCGAGCCGGGGCGTGCCGGGCTCGAGCGGGCTGGAGGGGCGCGGCGTCGTCTGGACTGACGAGCGAGCGACGAGCGACGAGGGAAGACGGCGCCTGAAAGCGCCCCGGAAGCACGCGGGGAACACGTGAGCGAAAACGAGATCGAGATGGCGGCCGGCGCGTTCGACGACGCGGACGGCCTGGAGCGGGACCTGCCGCCGGCGCCGGTGGTGGCGGTGGTGGGACGGCCCAACGTGGGCAAGTCGACGCTGGTCAACCGGATCCTCGGCCGCCGTGAGGCGGTCGTGGAGGACGTGCCGGGGGTGACCCGGGACCGGGTCGCCTACGACGCCGACTGGAGCGGGCGGCGGTTCACGGTGGTCGACACCGGCGGCTGGCTGCCCGAGGCCACCGGGCTGGCCGCGGCCATCGCCGAGCAGGCGCGGCTGGCGGTCGACCTGGCGGAGGTGGTGATGTTCGTGGTCGACGCGACCGTGGGCGCCACCGATGTCGACGAGGCCGTGGTGGAGATCCTGCGGCGCTCGGGCAAGCCGGTGGTGCTGGTGGCCAACAAGGTCGACGACGCCGGCACCGAGGCCGACGCGGCCGGGCTGTGGTCGCTCGGCATCGGCGAGCCGCACCCGGTCAGCGCGCTGCACGGCCGCGGCAGCGGCGACCTGCTCGACGCGGTGCTGGAGGCGCTGCCGGTGGAGGCGCCGCCCGAGACGTTCGGCGAGGTGGGCGGTCCTCGCCGGGTGGCGCTGCTCGGCCGGCCCAACGTCGGCAAGTCGAGCCTGCTCAACAAGCTCGCGGGGGAGAACCGCGCGGTGGTCGACTCGGTCGCGGGCACCACCCGCGACCCGGTCGACGAGGAGATCGAGCTCGGCGGCAAGGTCTGGCGGTTCATCGACACCGCCGGGATCCGGCGGCGGCACCGCGAGAACCAGGGCGCCGACTTCTACGCGACGCTGCGCACCCAGTCGGCGCTGGAGCGCGCCGAGGTCGCGGTGGTGCTGGTCGACGCCGACGAGCCGCTGGCCGAGCAGGACCTGCGGATCATCTCGATGGTGATCGACTCGGGCCGGGCGCTGGTGATGGCCTACAACAAGTGGGACCTGCTCGACGAGGAGCGCCGGCACTACCTCGACCGCGAGATCGACCGGCAGCTCCACAACGCGCGGTGGGCGCCGCGGGTCAACATCTCGGCCAAGACCGGGCGGCACATGGAGAAGCTGGTGCCGGGCCTGGAGACGGCCCTGGACGGCTGGGGCCACCGGGTGCCGACCGCCAAGCTCAACCAGTTCTTCGCCGACCTGGTCAACTCGCATCCGCACCCGGTGCGCGGTGGCAAGCAGCCGCGGGTGCTGTTCGCCACCCAGGCGGGGGTGCGTCCGCCGCGGTTCGTGCTGTTCACCTCCGGGTTCCTGGAGGAGGGCTACCGGCGGTTCATCGAGCGGCGGCTCCGCGAGGACTTCGGCTTCGAGGGCACTCCGCTGGACATCACGATGAAGATCCGCGAGAAGCGCGGCAAGCGCAAGTAGCCGCGGCGTCGCGGTGGACGGCCCGTCCGGGAGTCTTTCCCGGGCGGGCCGCCGCATGTCAGGATGCTGTCCACGGCGATGGTTATAAGCTATCGCTTGCTTGTTGCCCGAGCAACGAGTGCACGGACGGTCCGGGTCGAGGGGTGCGACGTGAAGCTCTTGCTGTTCATCTCCGCTGCGGTGGCCTGCCTGGCCCTCAGCTTCGTCTGGCGCGAGCCGTGGATCGGCGGCGTGGGCCTGCTGATCGGCTTCGTCGCGATGTTCACCGACCGCGACGACGTCCGCCTGGACGACGAGAAGGGCAGCTACGAGACCACCAAGAGCGTCCGGAACATGCGCGGCCGGAACCGATAGGCCGCCGCGGGCGAGCCGCTTGGACGCCCCCGGCCGAGCTGTCGGGGCCGCCGTGGCCGTCAGAGGCCGTCAGAGGCCGCCGAGGAGTTGCGCGGTCACCGGTGCTGGCCGCCGTGCTCGCCCGCCACACGCTGGTCGGGCGGCCCGCTCGTGCCGGGCGGCGTCCCGAAGGGACCGCCCGGCTGCGGGTCCTGCTGTGAGGTGCGCCCGTACCGTCCGTGCACCGGGGCGATCGGCTGGGTGGTACCGGACGGGCGCGCGGCGTCTCCGGGCGGGCGTTCCTCCCACGGGCCCGTGTGGTACCCCTCCGGCTCCGGTGCGCCGGCGACGCTGAAGCGCCCGAGCGCGAGCGCGCCGAAGAACACCACGACGACGCCGAGCCCGGCGAAGCCGGAGAGCTGCTCGGCCAGATGCCGTTCCTCTCCGGTGCCGAGCGGGCCGCCGACACCGGGCACGTCCCAGAGGGTGGCCACGGGGCCGCCGACCACGAACCAGACGCCGCCGAGCACTGCCGCCCACGCGCCGAGCATCGCGAGCGCGCGGCCGGCGGCGAACAGCACGATCAGCCCGCCCAGCCCGGCCGCGACCGCGGGGGCCACGCTGAGCTGGAGGCGGTCGGTGTCGTAGACCCAGGTCCGGTCGGGGGCGAAGCCGAAGCCGAAGTAGGGCCCGGCGAAGGGCAGCAGCCCGCCCCACAGCCCGAGCAGCACCAGCAGGGTCCCGCTGACGGCGCCCCGGGTACGCGGTACTCGCCTGCTCCCAGTCATGATCGGTCCTCCCGCCCGGCGAACGTGTCGCCGTTTTGGAGTCCCCTTTACCCGGAGCGGATCGCTCCAAGCACACATCAGGAGGAATGGGGCATGAGTAATGAATTCGCCTGGGGTCAGTCGTCCACGGCGGCCTGGCCGGAGGCGGGCGGGTAGGCGCCGCGGACGAACGCGCCCAGTTCGTCGATGGCCGCGCGGGACTCCGGCAGCAGGGGGCCGAACATCTGGAAGACGTGGATCTGGCGGTCCCAGACCTGGAGGGTGGTGGGCACGCCGGCCTCGGCCAGCCGCCGCGCCATCAGCTCGGAGTCGCAGTAGAGCAGCTCGGTCGAGCCGGCGGTGAGCAGCACCGGGGGCAGGCCGCCCAGGTCGGCGCGGACCGGTGAGATCGCCGGGTCGGCGAGGTCGAGATGGCCGAGGAAGCCCTCGACGAGGCGTTCCAGCAGCGGGCCCGGCGCGGACGGGTCCAGTGCCATGTTGGCGTGCGCGAGCTTGGCGGTGAGGTCCATGTCGAGCATGGGGGACAGGGCGACCAGCGCGGCCGGCAGCGGGAGCCCTTCGTCCCGGGCGCGCAGCGCGGTCGCGAAGGTGAGGTGGCCGCCCGCCGAGTCGCCCATCACCACGATGTTCCCGGCCGGGATCCCCCGCTCCTCCAGCAGCCAGCGGTAGGCGGTGACGCAGTCGTCGACCTCCTTCTCGAACGGGACGGCGGGGATCATCCGGTAGTCGACCGAGAGGGCCGGCACGCCCGCGGCGGCGCTGAACCGCGAGACCATCCGGCGGTGGGTGTTCAGGCCGCAGCAGATCCAGCCCCCGCCGTGCAGGTAGAGGATGACCTTGCCGCGTCCGGGCGGCACCCCCGGGCCGTGCACCCATTCGGCGCCGAAGCCGTCGAAGCGCACCTTCTCGCAGTGGGTGCCGCGGGCCGGGCGGGCCCGCGCGGCCAGCCTGTCGAGGGCGGCGGCGCGACGCAGCGCCCGCTCGTCGATCGGCAGTCCGGCGACCTTGGTCAGCCGCGGCCGGACGAGCCGGCGGACGCCCGCCGAGACGGCGCGCGAGCGCAGGCTCGCGGTTCCGCGCCGGTCGATCACCAGGGTCGTCGTCGGCTGTGCTCGGGTCACGGTTCCGCCTTCCGGTCGTCCTCCCACGATGGTGGCATCGGTCCGGCGGGACCGGAAGGGCTGAACCGAACCTGATTCTGTTGCCGTGTTCGCCAGGGTGTCGGGCCGTTATGCCTAGCAAATCTGGGACGGATGGCGGTGTGTGCCTCGAATCTGCGAAGGTCTATGCTTCTGCTCCGTGACGACGTTCAGGATCAGTGAGGCCGCGGCCCTGCTCGGGGTCAGCGCCGACACCGTCCGCCGCTGGGTGGACGGCGGACGGCTCACCGCCGCCCGCGACGGGCACGGGCACCGCCGCGTCCCCGGGGCCGACCTCGCCGCCTTCGTCCGCGCCCAGGCGCGCGCCGGCGCCGCGTCCGACCAGGCCGAACGGTTCTCCTCCGCGCGCAACCGGATGCGCGGCATCGTGACCGACGTGGTCCGCGACGGGGTGATGGCCCAGGTGGAGATCCAGGCCGGCCCGTTCCGGGTGGTGTCGCTGATGAGCCGGGAGGCCGCCGACGAGCTCGGGCTGGAGGTCGGCGTGGTCGCCGAGGCGGTCGTGAAGTCCACCAACGTCGTCGTCGAGGTGTCCGATCCCGGGTGATCCCCCCCGCCCCCCAGAGGAGAACCGTGCTGAAGCGCATCGCGGTGGCCGTCACCGCACTGTCCCTGGCGTCCGTGACCGGTTGCGGCGACACCGGCGACGGCGAGGCGTCGCCGGCATCGGGCGGCAGGACCCTGACCGTGTTCGCCGCCGCGTCCCTCACCGAGACCTTCACCGCCCTCGGCGCGGCGTTCGAGGGCTCGCACCCGGGGCTGAAGGTCAGGTTCAACTTCGGCGGCAGCTCCACCCTCGCCAAGCAGATCACCGAGGGCGCCCCCGCCGACGTGTTCGCCGCCGCGAGTCCGGCCACGATGAAGCCGGTGACCGATGACGGCGCCGCGTCCGGGCCGCCCCGGGTGTTCGCGCGCAACCGCCTGGTCATCGCCGTCCCCAAGGACGACCCCGGCAAGATCCACGGGCTGCCGGACCTGACCGGGCCCACGCTCAAGGTGGTGCTGTGCGCCGAACAGGTCCCGTGCGGGGCCGCCGCCAAGAAGGCCGCCGCCGCGGCCGGCGTCACGATCCGCCCGGTGTCGCAGGAGCAGGATGTCAAGGCGGTGCTCACCAAGGTCAGGCTCGGCGAGGCCGACGCCGGCCTGGTCTACCGCAGCGATGTGAAGGCCGCGTCGCCGCAGGTCAAGGGCATCGAGTTTGCCGAGTCGGCCAAGGCGATCAACGACTATCCGATCGCCGCGCTCGCCAAGGCGCCCCAGCCGGGGCCGGCCGGGGAGTTCGTCCGGCTGGTGCTGTCCCAGCAGGGGCGGACGGTGCTGACTGGGGCGGGCTTCGAGTCGCCGTGAGCCGGTGGCCGGGCCGTCCGGGCCGCCCTGAGCGGGGGGAGCGGCCCGAGCGGCGGGAGCGGCGCGCCGGTGCGGGCGCCGACCGGCTGCCGGGACGCCCGCCGTGGATGCTGCTCCTGCCCGCTCTGGCGGGCCTGGCGTTCCTGGTGCTGCCTCTCGTGGGCCTGCTGGTGCGCGCCCCCTGGTCGACCCTCGGGACGCGGCTGGCCGAGCCGCAGGTGCTGGAGGCGCTGAGGCTGTCACTGGTGAGCGCCACCCTGGCGACCGTGCTGTGCCTGCTGCTCGGGGTGCCGCTGGCGTGGCTGCTGGCACGCGTCCCGTTCCCCGGCGCGCGGGTGGTGCGGGCACTGGTCACCGTCCCGCTGGTGCTGCCGCCGGTGGTCGGCGGCGTGGCGCTGCTGCTGGTGCTCGGGCGCCGCGGCCTGGTCGGCGGATGGCTGGACTCGGCGTTCGGCCTGACGCTGCCGTTCACCACGGCGGGTGTGGTGCTGGCCGAGACGTTCGTGGCGATGCCGTTCCTGGTGATCAGCGTCGAGGGCGCGCTCCGCGCCGCCGACCTGCGGTTCGAGGAGGCCGCCGCCACGCTCGGCGCGACCCGCTGGACGATCTTCCGCCGGGTCACCCTGCCGCTGGTCGCGCCGGGCGTCGCGGCCGGGGCGATCCTGTGCTGGGCCCGCGCGCTCGGCGAGTTCGGCGCGACGATCACGTTCGCGGGCAACTTCCCGGGCCGGACGCAGACCATGCCGCTGGCCGTCTACCTCGCGCTGGAGACCGACCCGCAGGCCGCCATCGTGCTCAGCCTGGTGCTGCTCGCCGTCTCGGTGGTGGTGCTCGCCGCGCTCCGCGACCGGTGGGTGAGCGCCTCGTGAGCGGGCTGGACGCGCGGCTGGTGGTGCGGCGCGGCGCGTTCGACCTCGACCTCGAACTCGCTGCGGCCCCCGGCGAGGTGGTGGCGCTGCTCGGGCCGAACGGCGCGGGCAAGAGCACCGCGCTGCGCGCCCTGGCGGGCCTGGTCGCGATGGCGGGCGGGCACATCCGGGTGGACGGCGCCGATCTGCGCCCGCTGCCGGCCGAGCGGCGCGGGATCGGCATGGTGTTCCAGGACTACCTGCTCTTCCCGCATCTCAGCGCGCTCGACAACGTCGCCTTCGGGCCGCGCTGCCAGGGGACGGGCCGCCGCGACGCGCGCCGCATCGCCGCCGAGTGGCTGGACCGGGTCGGCCTCGCCGGGCACGCCGCGTCCCGTCCGCGGGCGCTGTCGGGCGGGCAGGCGCAGCGGGTCGCGCTGGCCCGCGCGCTCGCGGTGCGGCCGGGGCTGCTGCTGCTCGACGAGCCGCTCGCGGCGCTGGACGCGCACACCCGGCTGGAGATCCGCGCCGCGCTGCGCCGCCACCTCGCCGGGTTCGAGGGCGCGGCCGTGCTGGTGACGCATGATCCGCTGGACGCGATGGTGCTCGCCGACCGGTTGGTGGTGCTGGAGCGGGGACGGTTGGTGCAGCGGGGCACGCCCGCCGAGGTCGCCCGCCGTCCGCGCACCGACTACGTCGCGCGCCTGGTCGGGCTGAACCTGTACCGGGGCCGGGCCGACGGCGGGACCGTCGCGATCGAGGACGGCGCCGGCAAGCTCGACACCGTGGACTCTCTGACTGGTGACGTTTTCCTGGCCTTCGCGCCATCGGCGGTCGCGCTGTACCGGACCCGGCCCGACGGCAGCCCGCGCAATCTGTGGCGGGCCCGGGTGGCAGCGATCGAACGGCAGGGGGATCGGGTCCGGGTCCAGTTGGACGGGCCGCCCTTCGCGGCGTCCGCCGATGTGACGCCGGGAGCGGTGGCGGAGCTCGGATTGGCGGAGGGCAGCCTGGTATGGGCAGCTGTCAAGGCCACCGAGACGCATGTTTACCCAGCTTGAAAGGCTGCGGGCCCGGATGGGCCGTGTCCGGGGTCAGGGCCCGGTATCCAAGTGATATCAATCACAAAACCCTTCGGGAAGGCCCAAAAGAGGGCGCGATTGGTCCAGACCAAATGGCAAAAACGCACGGTCTTGTTCATCATGCAAAGATCCTGCGAATCGCTGAAGGAGTTGCCCCGTGTCCAACCGGATCCCCGGCCTCGACCAGGCCCCGACCAGTCACACCGACCTGACTGACTGGGTGCGTGGGATCGCCGAGCTGACCCAGCCCGACCGCGTCGAGTGGTGTGACGGCTCGGACGCCGAATGGGAGCGCCTCACCGGCCTCCTGGTCGAGCAGGGCACGTTCAAACGGCTCGACCCCGCCAAGCGCCCCAACAGCTTCTACGCCGCCTCCGACCCGACCGACGTCGCGCGGGTCGAGGACCGGACGTTCATCTGCTCGGAGAAGTCCGAGGACGCCGGGCCGACCAACAACTGGGTCGCGCCCGCCGAGATGCGGACGACCCTCGGCGAGCTGTTCGAGGGCTGCATGAAGGGCCGCACCATGTACGTGGTGCCGTTCTGCATGGGCCCGCTCGGCGGCTCGATCTCGCAGCTCGGCGTGGAGATCACCGACTCGGCCTACGTCGCGGTCTCGATGAAGATCATGACCCGGATGGGCGCGGGCGCGCTGCGGCTGATCGAGGAGCGCGGCTCGTTCGTCAAGGCCGTGCACTCGGTCGGTGCCCCGCTGGAGCAGGGCCGGGCCGACGTGCCGTGGCCGTGCAACTCCACCAAGTACATCACCCACTTCCCCGAGACCAGGGAGATCTGGTCCTACGGGTCCGGCTACGGCGGCAACGCCCTGCTGGGCAAGAAGTGCTACGCGCTGCGCATCGCCTCGACCATGGCCCGTGACGAGGGCTGGATGGCCGAGCACATGCTCATCCTGAAGCTGACCCCGCCGGAGGGCGAGACCCGCTACGTGGCCGCGGCGTTCCCGTCCGCGTGCGGCAAGACCAACCTGGCGATGCTGGAGCCGACCATCCCGGGCTGGAAGGTCGAGACGATCGGCGACGACATCGCGTGGATGCGGTTCGGCGAGGACGGCCGGCTCTACGCGATCAACCCCGAGGCCGGCTTCTTCGGCGTCGCGCCCGGCACCGGCGAGAGCACCAACGCCAACGCGGTCAAGACGCTGTGGGGCAACAGCATCTTCACCAACGTCGCGCTCACCGACGACGGCGACGTGTGGTGGGAGGGCCTGACCGACGAGGCGCCGGCGCACCTGACCGACTGGAAGGGCAACGACTGGACGCCCGGGACCGGCACCCCCGCCGCGCACCCGAACGCCCGGTTCACCACCCCGGCCGGGCAGTGCCCGATCATCGCGCCCGAGTGGGAGGACCCCCGGGGCGTGCCGATCTCGGCGATCCTGTTCGGGGGGCGCCGGGCCAGCGCGGTGCCGCTGGTCACCGAGTCGTTCGACTGGCAGCAGGGCGTGTTCCTCGGCGCCAACATCGCCTCGGAGAAGACCGCGGCGGCCGAGGGCACGGTCGGCGAGCTGCGCCGCGACCCGTTCGCGATGCTGCCGTTCTGCGGCTACAACATGGGCGACTACTTCGGCCACTGGCTGAAGATCGGCAGGTCCACCGACGCGGAGAAGCTGCCGCGGATCTACTACGTCAACTGGTTCCGCAAGAACGCCGACGGCAAGTTCATCTGGCCCGGCTTCGGCGAGAACAGCCGCGTGCTCAAGTGGATCGTCGAGCGCCTGAACGGGCAGGCCGACGCGGTCAAGTCCCCGATCGGGCAGCTGCCGACCAAGGCGGCGCTGGACACCGACGGCCTGGAGATCGCCCCGGCCGACCTGGACACGCTGCTGTCGGTCGACACCGAGGTGTGGAAGCAGGAGGCCGCCCTGGTACCCGGCCACTTCGACACCTTCGGCGACCACCTGCCGAGCGAGCTGTGGGACGAGTACAACGCCCTGGTGAACCGCCTGGGGCACTGACCCGGGGGCCACGGGCCGCAGGGACGACAGCGGGACCACGCCGTGCGCGGCGTGGTCCCGCCGCCGTTCCGGCCCGGGACTGGCACTGTGTCGGCGTGCGGCGGCGGGTTCGGCCGCCGCGGTGACGGCGGCGACGCGACGGTGAGGTGCGGGCGATGTGGCATGACCTGTTCTCGATGGGCATCCCGGTCGACGAGAAGATCGTCCGCACGGTCGGGGTCTTCCTGGCGATGGTGGTGCTGCTGCGGCTGGCGGGCAAGCGGGAGCTCGCCCAGCTCAACGGGTTCGACTTCGTGGTCATGCTGCTGCTCTCCAACGTCGTGCAGAACGCGATCATCGGCCCGGACAACTCGCTGTGGGGCGGCGTCCTCGGCGCCGCGGTGCTGGTCGCGGCCAACTCGATCACCGTCCGGGTGGCCGCGTGGATGCCCGCGCTCGGCCGGGTGGTGCGCGGCCGGCCGAGCGTCCTGGCGCGGGACGGCGAGTACGACCACAAGGTGCTGACCCGCCTCGGGATGCTCCAGGAGAACGTCGACCAGGCCATCCAGGAGCAGGGCGGCGACCACGTCAACGACACCCGGCTGGTCACCCTCGAACCCGGCGGCGCCCTGCTGGTGCGGCTGACCCGCCTGGAGCAGTCCGCCTCGTACGGCGACATCACCGACCTGCGGGACCGGCTGGACCGGATCGAGCGGCACCTCGAGGCCCTCGCCGCCCGCCGCGACTGACCCGTGGATGCCCCAATCTGGGGGAAATTTGCCCAGTTTGGGGGTGGTCGTGGTCTTGCCGGGAGCGGCGCGCGGCTAGCAGTGGGGTAGAGGTTCTCCGGGCCGCGACGCCGGGGGACGGACCGACCTCGGGGGGACCATTGTGGCCAGCACGCCGTTCGGCTCGATGTTCGACGACCCGTTCCGCGGATTCGAGTACCTGAAGGGGCGCATGTTCGGCGCCCCGGAATCGTGGCCGCCCCGCTCGGGCGGCGTCGAGCGGGTCGACATCGGCCGCCTGCTGAGCGAGACCGGCCGCGAGCTGCTCGGCCAGGCGCTGCACCGCGCCGGCGAGCGCGGCGCCCCCGACCTGGACGTGGTCGACCTGCTCGGCGCCGCCGCGCAGACCGACCCGGCGCGGGGCCTGCTGAGCGCGGCCGGCGCCGAGCCCGACGGGCTGCTGGCCCGGATCGCCGACCTGGCGAGCGACCGGGGGCCGGGGGAGACGCCGTCCACCCTCACCCCGGCCGCCAAGCGGGCGCTGCTGGACGCGCAGCGCGTGTCGCGGGCGCTGGAGGCCAGTTACATCGGGCCCGAGCACGTGCTGCTCGCCCTGGCCGCCAACCAGGACTCGGCGGCCTCCCGGCTGCTGGCCGCGCAGGGCGTGTCCGCGAACGAGATCCAGGAGGCGGTGCTGCGCCGCCCCGACCAGCCCGGCGTGGCGTCCGGCCCGGCCCGCGGCGGCGGCCAGAGCGAGACCCCGACGCTGGACGAGTACGGCCGCGACCTCAACGAGGAGGCCAGGGACGGCCGGCTGGACCCGGTCGTCGGCCGCGAGGAGGTGATCGAGCAGGCCATCGAGGTGCTGACCCGCCGCACCAAGAACAACCCGTGCCTGATCGGCGAGCCGGGCGTCGGCAAGACCGCGATCGTCGAGGGCATCGCCCAGCGGATCGTCAACGGCGCCGTCCCCGAGCCGCTCAAGGAGAAGCGGGTCGTCGCGCTGGACCTGACCGGCATGGTCGCCGGGTCCAAGTACCGCGGTGAGTTCGAGGAGCGGGTCAAGAAGGTCGTGGACGAGATCCGCGCGCACTCCGACGAGCTGATCATCTTCATCGACGAGGTGCACACCCTGGTCGGCGCCGGGTCCGCCGAGGGCGGCATGGACGCCGCCAACATCCTCAAGCCCGCGCTGGCCCGCGGCGAGCTGCACGTCGTCGCGGCCACCACGATCGACGAGTACCGCAAGAACATCGAGAAGGACGCCGCGCTCGAACGGCGCTTCCAGCCCGTGCTGGTGCCCGAGCCGAGCGTCGAGGACACCGTGGAGATCCTCGCCGGGCTGCGCGACACCTACGAGGCGCACCACCAGCTCCGCATCACCGACGACGCCGTCGACGCCGCGGCGCGCATGTCCGACCGCTACGTCTCCGACCGGTTCCTGCCCGACAAGGCGATCGACCTGATGGACCAGGCCGCCGCCCGGGTGCGGCTGCGCTCGCTGTCGCCCGCCGACGACGCCCGCGAGCTGGAGCAGCGCCTGGAGGGCCTGCACCGCGACAAGGACCAGGCGGTCGCGAGCGAGGACTTCGCCCGCGCCGGCGCGATCCGCGAGGAGATCGAGCGGCTCCGGCCCGAGCTGGAGTCGGCCCGTGGCGGCCACGACGACGTCCCGGAGGTGACCGCGGTCGACGTCGCCGAGGTGGTGTCGCGGCGCACCGGCATCCCGGTCGCCCAGCTCACCGAGGAGGAGCGCGACCGGCTGCTGCGGCTGGAGGAGCACCTGCACGAGCGGGTCGTCGGCCAGGACGAGGCGGTCGACGCGGTCGCCGAGGCCGTGCGCCGCGCCCGCGCGGGCCTCGCCGACCCGGACCGGCCGCAGGGCAGCTTCCTGTTCCTCGGCCCGACCGGCGTCGGCAAGACCGAGCTCGCCCGGGTGCTGGCCGACGTGCTGTTCGGCGGCACCGACCACATGATCCGCATCGACATGAGCGAGTTCCAGGAGAAGCACACCGTCAGCCGCCTCATCGGGGCCCCGCCCGGATATGTCGGCTACGAGGAGGCCGGCCACCTCACCGAGGCCGTGCGCCGCCGCCCGCACTCGGTGGTGCTGCTCGACGAGATCGAGAAGGCCCACCCGGACGTGATGAACATCCTGCTCCAGATGCTGGACGACGGACGCCTCACCGACGGGCAGGGCCGCACCGTCGACTTCGGCAACTGCGTGATCATCATGACCAGCAACATCGGCGCGCAGATGATCCTGGAGTCCGGCGGCGACAGCCCCGAGCTGCGCGAGGAGGTCATGGACCTGCTGCTGCACACGCTGCGGCCCGAACTGCTCAACCGGATCGACGAGACGATCATCTTCACCCGGCTGGACCGCGAGCAGCTCCGCCGGATCGTCGACCTGCTGCTGGACCGGACCAGGCGCCGGCTGCACGGCCAGGACGTCGGCCTGGAGGTCAGCGAGGCGGCCAAGGACTGGCTCGCCGAGAAGGGCCACCGGCCCGAGTTCGGCGCCCGCCCGCTGCGCCGCACCATCCAGCGGGAGCTGGACAACAGGCTCTCCCGCATGCTGCTGGACGGCCGGATCGACGAGGGCGACACCGTCGTCGCCGACCGGTCCGGGGACGTGCTGGAGATCGATGTCCGCAGCGGCGCCGCCACGGGCGGCGGCGCCGACGAGTCCTCGGGAGGCAGTGATGTTTGATCAGATCACCCGGCACTGGTGGGTGCTGGCGCTGCGCGGCGCGTTCGCCGTGCTGTTCGGCGTCGTCGCCTGGGTCTGGCCGGGTATCACGGTGCTGGCCCTGGTCGTCCTGTTCGGCGCGTATGCGCTGGTGGACGGGGTGATGGCGCTGGCGGAGGCGGTCCGCGGCGGTCCCGGCGCGTCCCGTGCCTGGCGCGCGGTGTCCGGCGTGGCGGGCGTCGTGCTCGGTATCGCGGCGCTGGTGTGGCCGGGCATCACCGGCCTGGCGCTGCTGATGCTGATCGCCGCCTGGGCGGTGATCACCGGCGTGATGGAGATCATCGCGGCGATCGCGCTGCGCAAGGAGGTCCACGGCGAGTGGCTGTACGCGGTCACCGGCGTGATCTCGGTCGTGTTCGGCGTGCTGCTGTTCGCCTGGCCGGTGTCGGGCGCCCTCGCCGTCGTCTGGCTGATCGGCCTCTTCTCGATCCTGTTCGGCGCGGTGCTGATCGGCGCCGCGTTCCGGCTGCGCCGGCTGGGCGGCGACCGCCGGCGCGAGGCCGAGCGGGGGATGGGCGGCGCCACGCCGACCCACTCCTGACCGCCGGGTCCGTCCCCGGGACGCCCCGTCCTGGGGAGGTCCCGGGGACGGCTCCCGGGGTGGTCCGGGGGACGGTTCCCGGGGTATTCCGGGGCACGGTCAGAGGCTCCGTCCGCACCCCGAAACCTCAATGAGAGTTGAGGTGTGAATAGGATGCCCCTATGACACGCCTGGAGCATCGCGTTCACGAACTGACCGTGGGCCAGCTCGCCGAGCGGAGCGGCGTTGCGGTGTCCGCGCTGCACTTCTACGAGTCCAAGGGACTGATCAGCAGCCGGCGGACGGTGGGCAACCAGCGCCGCTTCACCCGCGACACCCTGCGCCGCGTCTCGTTCATCCGGGTCTCGCAGCGGGTCGGTATCCCGCTGAGCGAGATCCGGGAGGCGCTGGACGCCCTTCCCGAGGAGCGGACCCCGACCGTGCAGGACTGGGCGCACCTGTCGGAGAACTGGCGCAGCGCCCTGGACGACCGCATCGCCCAGCTCGAACGCCTGCGCGACAGCCTCACCGACTGCATCGGGTGCGGCTGCCTGTCCATCAGCAAGTGCGCGCTCGCCAACCCCTACGACCGGCTCGGCGACGAGGGCCCCGGCCCGCGCCGGCTGCTGGTCAACCGCGCGCTCGGCCGATCGGGCCCGGCCCCCGTCCCCGTCGCCGCCACCGCCACCGCCACCGAGTCGCAGGCCCTCGCCTGCGACATTGACTGCGGCGCACCAGGCTGACCCCGCTCGCCCGTCGGGTCCGCGCACCGGGCCGCCGCCATGACGCGGCGGGGGCCCGCGGCGGGGCCTCGGGACGGGTCAGCGGGAGCGGTGGCGGGCGTCGCCGCCATGCGGGTCGATGCGGCGCGGCGCCGGTTCGCGGCCGGCCGGCTGGGACAGCGGCGGCCCGCTGGTCGGCTGCGGGATTGGCAGCTCGACCGGCTTGTCGGCCAGCATGAACTCCTCCCCGTGGTGCCGGAGCTCCAGGCCCGGCCCGTCCAGCAGCTCGTAGACCGCCGACTCGGCGGTCACGGTGACCTTCACCCGGTTGCCGCGGTAGCGGAGCCGGAAGGCCAGCCGGGTGATCCCGCCGGGCAGCCGCGGCGCGAACCGCAGCCGCCCGCCGCCCGCCCGCATGCCGCCGAACCCGGCGACCAGGCCGCTCCACCCCCCGGCCATCGAGGCGATGTGCAGCCCGTCGCGGGTGTTGCCGTTGATGTCGTGCAGGTCCAGGAGCGCGGTCTCGCCGAGGTAGTCGTGCGCCAGCTCGAGCTGCCCCACCTCGGCGGCGACCACCGCCTGGGTCTGCGCCGACAGCGAGGAGTCGCGCACCGTCAGCGACTCGTAGTACTCGAAGTTGCGGGCCTTCTGCTCGGCGGTGAACGCCTCCCCGCACAGGTGCAGCGCCAGCACCAGATCGGCCTGCTTGACGACCTGCTTGCGGTACAGGTCGAAGTACGGGTAGTTCAGCAGCAGCGGGTAGTGCTCGGGCTTGGTCGCCGCGAAGTCCCAGCGGGCGTGGTTGGTGAACCCCTCGTTCTGCGGGTGTACCTCCATCCGCTCGTCGTAGGGGATCAGCATCCCCGCCGCCGCGTCCCGCCACGACGCGGCCTCCTCGGTGGTCACCTCCAGCCGCTCGGCGAGGTCGGGGTGGCGCATCGCCATCGCCGCGGCCTCCTGGAGGTTCCGGCGCGCCATCAGGTTGGTGTAGACGTTGTTGTCGCCCACCGCGCTGTACTCGTCGGGCCCGGTCACGCCGTCGATGCGGAAGACGCCCTCGACGTCGTGGTGGCCGAGGCCGCGCCACAGCCGCGCGGTCTCCACCAGGATCTCCAGGCCGACCTCGCGCTCGAACCGGATGTCCTCGGTGGCGTCCACGTACCGGACCACGGCGTCGGAGATGTCGGAGTTGATGTGGAACGCCGCGGTGCCGGCCGGCCAGTAGCCCGAGCACTCCTGCCCGCGGATCGTCCGCCAGGGGAACGCGGCGCCGGCCAGCCCGAGCTGCGTGGCGCGCTCGCGGGCCAGCGGCAGCGTCATGTGCCGCCACGCCAGCGCGTCGGCGGCGGCGTCGGGCTGGGTGAAGGTGAGCACCGGCAGGACGAACGTCTCGGTGTCCCAGAACGTGTGCCCGTCGTAGCCGGGCCCGGTGAGGCCCTTGGCCGGGATCATGCGGCGTTCCGCGCGGGCACCGGCCTGGAGGATGTGGAACAGCCCGAACCGCACCGCCTGCTGCACCTCGGCGTCGCCGTCGACCTCGACGTCGGCGCCGCACCAGAAGTCGTCGAGGTACTGGCGCTGCTCCTCCAGCAGCCCGTCCCAGCCGGTCTGCCGGGCGCCCGCGAGCGCCCCCACCACCTGGTCGTGCATCGCGGGGCGGGACCGCTGGCTGGACCAGCCGTAGGCCAGGTACTTCACGATCCGCAGCCGCTGGCCGGGCTCCAGCCGGGTCGCGACGGTCAGCCGGCCGACGTCGTCGGAGCTCTCGGTGTCGACCGCCAGCGATTCCGGGCCCTCGATGTGGTGCGACATCCCGGCCGCCATCCGCAGCCCGCTGTTGCGGGTGCGGTGCAGCAGCAGCACCTTGGTGCCGTTGGCCACGTTCTCCTCGCTGACCAGCGGGGACTCCAGCGTCGCCGAGACCCTGGGGTCCTTGCCGAGGTGCGGCAGCTCCTCGTTGGCGACCAGCTCGGACTGCACGACCACCCGGATCGGCTGGTCGACCGGCTCGACGTCGTAGCAGATCGCCGCGATCGCGCGCTGGGTGAGCGAGACCATCCGCTCCGAGGTCACCTTCACCCTGCGGTCGGCGGGCGAGGTCCACTCGACGGTCCGGGTCAGCGTCCCGTCCTGGAAGTCCAGGACGCGCTCGTGGTGGTGCACCCGGCCGTAGCGGACGTCGAGCGGCTCGTCGTCGACCAGCAGCCGGATCAGCTTGCCGTTGGTCACGTTGATGACGGTCTGGCCTGATTCGGGCAGCCCGTAGGCGGACTCGGCGTGCGGCAGCGGGCGCAGCTCGTAGAACGAGTTCAGGTAGCTGCCGGGCAGCCCGTGCGGCTCGCCCTCGTCGAGGTTGCCGCGCAGCCCGAGGTGCCCGTTGGACAGCGCGAACACCGACTCGCTCTGCGCCAGCCGGTCGAGCCGCAGCTCCGGCTCCCGCACGCACCACGGTTCGACCTGGTAGACGGGCCGGTCGCTCGGGGCCGGACTCTCTGCTTCACTCACCTTCTGATCCCCCAAGCAGTTCGGAGAGGTCGGCCACCACCACGTCCGCGCCGTGCTCGGCGAGCGCGGCGGCATGGTCCCCGTCGACCCTGTTGACGCCCACCACATACGCGAAGCCGCCCGCTCGGCCCGCCTCGACGCCCGCGAGGGCGTCCTCGAAGACGACGGCCGCGGCGGCGGGGACGCCCAGCTCACGGGCGCCCGCCAGGAACATGTCCGGGGCGGGCTTGCCGGGCAGGCTCCGCTCGGCCGCCACCACGCCGTCCACGCGGGCGTCGAACAGCCCGGTGATGCCGACGGTCTCCAGCACCTGGACGGTGTTGGCGCTGGAGGACACCACCGCGGTCTTCAGCCCGGCTTCCCGGGCGGCCCGCACGTAGCCGATCGAGCCCTCGTACATGTCCACGCCGCGGTCCTGGATGATCTTCAGGACCAGCCGGTTCTTGCGACCGCCGAGCCCGCGCACGGTCTCGGCCTCCGGTGGATCGTCCGGGCCGCCCGGGGGCAGCGTGATGCCGCGCGACTCCAGGAACGAGCGGGTGCCGTCCTCGCGGCGCTTGCCGTCGACGTACCGCCCGTAGTCCTTGACCGGGTCGAACGGGACGAACGGGACGCCCTCGCGGTCCGCCCGGTCACGCAGGAAGCCGTCGAACATCTTCTTCCAGGCGGCGGCGTGCACCGCGGCGGTACGGGTCAGCACCCCGTCGAGATCGAACAGGCAGGCCGTGGCCCCGTCCGGCAGTCCAAGCATCGCGTCCCCCCGGGTGTGATCGACTTCGTTGTCCGATCTCCACCATGGAGGTCCGTTCCCTTCCGGAACAAGTACATGCGCCCCCCAGTTCAACCAACAGCCGGGCGCTGACCGGCGAAGAAGCTGGGTACGGCGTACACGAGGAGGAGATCCAATGGACAAGGCGCGCATAGGGGTCACCGGGCTGGCGGTCATGGGCCGGAACCTGGCCCGGAACCTGGCCCGGCACGGGCATCCCGTCGCCGTGCACAACCGCACCGCGGCCCGCACCA
This sequence comes from Actinomadura xylanilytica, assembly GCF_030283145.1. Classification (GTDB taxonomy): domain Bacteria; phylum Actinomycetota; class Actinomycetes; order Streptosporangiales; family Streptosporangiaceae; genus Spirillospora; species Spirillospora xylanilytica. The sequence continues at coordinate 351,902 of NZ_JASNWE010000001.1, read as the reverse complement.
AGGCCCTGGTGGAGGAGTTCGGCCACGAGGGCACCTTCCTGCCCGCGGAGACGGCCGAGGCGTTCGTGGCGTCGCTGGAACGGCCCCGCCGGCTGGTGATCATGGTGAAGGCGGGCGCGCCGACCGACGCGGTGATCGAGGAGTTCGCGCCGCTGCTGGACCGCGGCGACATGATCGTCGACGGCGGCAACGCGCACTTCGCCGACACCCGCCGCCGCGAGGCCGCGCTCCGCGACCAGGGCATCCACTTCGTCGGCGCCGGCATCTCGGGCGGTGAGGAGGGCGCGCTGAACGGGCCGAGCATCATGCCGGGCGGCTCCGCCGAGTCCTACCGGGCCCTCGGGCCGCTGCTGGAGGACATCGCGGCCAAGGTCGACGGCACGCCCTGCTGCACCCACGTCGGGCCGGACGGCGCCGGGCACTTCGTCAAGATGGTGCACAACGGCATCGAGTACGCCGACATGCAGCTCATCGCCGAGTCCTACGACCTGCTCAGGCACGGCGCGGGCCTGGCCCCCGCCGAGATCGCCGACGTCTTCACCACCTGGAACACCGGCCGGCTCGAGTCGTACCTCATCGAGATCACCGCCGAGGTGCTCGCGCACACCGATGCCGCGACCGGCAAGCCGTTCGTGGACGTCGTGCTGGACCAGGCCGAGCAGAAGGGCACCGGCCGCTGGACGGTGCAGACGGCGCTGGACCTCGGCGTCCCGGTCGGCGGCATCGCCGAGGCGGTCTTCGCCCGGTCCGTGTCCGGCCACGCCGACCTGCGCGAGGCGGCCCAGGGGCTGCCCGGCCCGGAGCGCGCCACGGCGGCCGAGCCGGGCTTCGCCGACCAGGTCGAGCGGGCGCTGTACGCGTCCAAGATCGTCGCCTACGCACAGGGGTTCCACCAGATCCAGGCGGGGAGCGCCGAGTACGGCTGGAACATCGACGCCGGCGCGATGGCCGTCATCTGGCGCGGCGGCTGCATCATCAGGGCCCGCTTCCTCGACCGGATCCGCGCCGCCTACGAGGCCGACCCGTCCACGCCGACGCTGCTGACCGACGCGCACTTCGCCGAGGCCCTCGCCGATGCCCAGGACGCCTGGCGGAACGTGGTCGCCACCGCCGCCCGGCTCGGCATCCCCGTTCCGGGGTTCTCCACCGCGCTCGCCTACTACGACTCGCTGCGCGCCGGCCGGCTGCCCGCCGCGCTCACCCAGGGCCAGCGCGACTTCTTCGGCGCCCACACCTACCGCCGCGTCGACCGCGACGGCTCCTTCCACACCCTCTGGGGCGGCGACCGCACCGAAGTCGAGGCCTAACCCGGCCCGGCCGGGCCGACAGGACGGGGCGGGACGGGGCGGTCCGCGCGGGCGACAGGGTGAGCCGGGCCGCCCCTCGATCCGGCGAGCAGTTCGTGCCGGCCGGAGGTCCGGTTCCGGCGCGGGGCGCTCAGTGCTCGGCGGCCTCGCGGAGCCGCAGTGCGATCGGGGCGAGCCGGTCCGGCGGCAGCAGCGGGGCGATCACGATGCCCATCACCGAGCGGTCCGACCAGATGCAGACCGCGGCCCACTGCCTGCCCTGCTGGAGCCCCTTGCTACAGCGCAGCACGCCGCCGTACCGCCCGGCCGGGCGGTCGACGGGAGTGGTGGCGCCGAAGACGCCGAGCATCTGGTCGACATCGGAGGGCGGATCGTAGAAGCCGCCCACCCCGGTCCGGCCGAGCGCGACGAAGTCGAGCCCGAGCAGGTGCAGCGTCCGGCCCGCGCCGTTCGAGTAGAGCTCCGACTTGATCGCTTTGGCGCCGGCCGCGCCGAAGGTCCTCACCTCCTGGCCCGGCACCTCCACGTCCTCGATCGTCGCGCGCAGCTCCGCGGCGGCCCGGCGGTCCTTCTTGCCGGTCTGCCGTTCGTAGCCGGAGACGGCCCGCGGTGGCTCCAGCGTGCGCCTCGGCTCGTTGATCGGCGGCGCCAACGGCGACGGCGACGGAGGGGCCGCCGCCGGGCGGAGGGGCGGCGCCTCACCCGGATACAGCACGATCGCGCCCGTGAGCAGCACGCCCGCCATCAGCACGGAGCCCGCGGCCGACAGGCCGATGAGCAGCCCGGGGGAGCGCGCGGCCGACGTCGCCGGCGCGGGCGGTACGGCGCCCGCCATGGGCGGCCACCCGGGCTGTGCGCCGTCCATGGGCGGCCATCCGGGCTGTGCGTCGTGCACGGGCCGTCCGTCGGGCCGCGCGGGCCGAACCGCGGGCTGCTCGGCGGGGTCGGGCGGCGCCCAGGCGTGGCCGTTCTGGGACGGGTGGGCGTCGCGGTCGTCGTCAGCGGCCATGCGGGTCCTTCCAGGTGATCAATTCGGTGTCGTACTTATAGCCGACAGAAAGGACATAAGGCGCTGCCCTTCCCGGGCCCGGCCAGGTCCGGCCGCGCGGTCATCCGGAGCGGTCTCTGGGCGTCGGGGGCTCCCTGGTCCACGCACCCGGCGAACACGGGCAGGATGGAGGGGTGAGCCTTATCGATGAGCTTCCCTCCGGTGACGACGTCGGCCCCGATTCGCTGTTCGAGGCGTTCGAACGGTGGGTGACCGGCCGCGGCATCACGCTGTACCCCGCGCAGGAGGAGGCGCTCATCGAGGTGGTGTCGGGCGCCAACGTGATCCTCTCGACGCCGACCGGGTCGGGCAAGAGCCTGGTGGCGGCCGGGGCGCTGTTCGCCGCGCTCGGCAAGGACCAGGTCGGGTTCTACACCGCGCCGATCAAGGCGCTGGTGTCGGAGAAGTTCTTCGACCTGTGCGACATGTTCGGCCGCGAGAACGTCGGAATGATGACCGGCGACGCCAGCGTCAACGCCGATGCGCCGATCGTGTGCTGCACCGCCGAGGTGCTGGCGAGCATGGCGCTGCGCGACGGCGCCGACAGCGACGTCGGCGTGGTGGTGATGGACGAGTTCCACTTCTACGCCGAGCCCGAGCGGGGGTGGGCGTGGCAGATCCCGCTGCTGGAGCTGCCGCGGGCGCAGTTCCTGCTGATGTCGGCGACGCTCGGCGACGTCGGCTTCTTCCAGAAGGACCTGACCCGCCGGACGGGGCGTCCGACGGCGCTGGTGACCTCGGCCGAACGGCCCGTCCCGCTGATCTACGATTACCGGGTCACCCCGCTGCACGAGACGATCGAGGAGCTGCTGGCCGAGCGGAAGGCGCCGATCTACCTGGTGCACTTCACCCAGGCGGCGGCGATCGAGCGGGCGCAGGCGCTGATGAGCATCAACGTGTGCACCAAGGAGGAGAAGGCGCGGATCGCCGAGCTGATCGGCGGGTTCCGGTTCACCACCAAGTTCGGCCGCAACCTGTCCCGGTTCGTCCGGCACGGCATCGGCGTGCACCACGCGGGGATGCTGCCCAAGTACCGGCGGCTGGTCGAGCGGCTGGCGCAGGCCGGGCTGCTGAAGGTCATCTGCGGTACCGACACGCTCGGAGTCGGCGTCAACGTGCCGATCCGCACCGTGGTGTTCACCGCGCTGAGCAAGTACGACGGGCACCGGGTGCGGCGGCTGCGGGCGCGCGAGTTCCACCAGATCGCCGGGCGGGCGGGCCGCGCCGGGTACGACACGGTGGGGTTCGTGGTGGCGCAGGCCCCCGAGCACGTGGTCGAGAACGAGAAGGCGCTCGCCAAGGCGGGCGACGACCCGAAGAAGCGGCGCAAGGTCCAGCGCAAGAAGGCGCCCGAGGGGTTCGTCGGCTGGGACGAGGAGACCTTCGTCAAGCTCCAGACCGCCGAGCCCGAGATGCTGCGGTCCCGGTTCACCGTCAGCCACGCGATGCTGCTGTCGGTGATCGCCCGGCCGGGCAACGCCTACCAGGCGCTGAAGCGGCTGCTCACCGACAACCACGAGGAGCCGGCCGCGCGTCGCCGGCACATCTCCCGGGCCATCGCCATCTACCGGTCGCTGCTGGCCGGCGGCGTGGTGGAGACGATGGACGAGCCCGACGAGCAGGGCCGGTACGCGCGGATCACCGTCGACCTCCAGGAGGACTTCGCGCTCAACCAGCCGCTGTCCACCTTCGCGCTGGCCACCTTCGAGATCCTCGACCCGTCCTCGCCCTCGTACGCGCTGGACGTGCTGTCGGTGATCGAGGCGACGCTGGACGACCCGCGGCAGATCCTGGCGGCCCAGCTCAACAAGGCGCGCGGCGAGGCCGTCCAGGAGATGAAGTCCGAGGGGATCGAGTACGAGGAGCGGATGGAGCTGCTCCAGGACGTCGACTACCCCAAGCCGCTGGAGGAGGAGCTGGACGCCGCGTACGAGATCTACCGGGCCGGGCACCCGTGGGTCGGCGACCACCCGCTGCGGCCCAAGTCGATCGTCCGCGACATGTACGAGCGGGCGATGACGTTCGTCGAGTACATCGGCTACTACGAGCTGGCCCGCGGTGAGGGCCTGGTGCTGCGCTACCTGTCGGGGGCCTACAAGGCGCTCGGCCAGACGGTGCCCGAGTCGATCAAGACCGACGACCTGATCGACATGATCGAGTGGCTCGGCGAGCTGGTCCGGCAGGTCGACTCCAGCCTGCTGGACGAGTGGGAGCAGCTCGCGCACCCCTCCGACGACCCGGACGCGGTCATCGAGGAGCGGGTCACCCGGGTCACCGCCAACGGGCGCGCCTTCCGCGTCCTGGTGCGCAACGCGCTGTTCCGCCGCGTCGAGCTGGCCGCGCTCGGCCGCTACTGGGACCTCGGCGAGCTCGACCCCGAGCTCGGCGCGGACGGCTGGCGGGAGGCGATGGAGGGCTACTTCGCCGAGCACGACGAGCTGTTCACCGGCCCCGACGCGCGCGGCCCGAAGCTGCTCCAGATCGAGGAGGTCCCCGAGGACGCGCTGTGGCGGGTCCGGCAGGTCTTCGACGACCCGGCGGGCGACCACGACTGGGGGATCCGGGCCGAGGTCGACCTGGCCGGCTCCGACCAGGCGGGCGAGGCCCTCGTGCGGGTGGTCGCGGTCGACCGGCTCTGACCCGCGTTCCCCGGCTCCCCTCCCGATCCCCGCCGTGCCGCCTCCGGGCGGTGCCCGGCGCGGGTCCGGCTTGACAAATGAGTGAGTACTCACTCAAATGGAGTCCCCGACAAGGAGGTCCCCATGTCCGACCGCCCGTTCCGTTTCGGGGTGATGGCCGGCGGCGCCCGCGACGGCGCCGCCTGGGCCGCGCTCGCCCGCCATGCCGAGGACCTCGGCTACGCCACGTTCCTCACCGCCGACACCGTCGCGACCCCGGCGCCCGCGATCGCGCTCGCCGCCGCTGCCGCCGCCACGACCACGCTGCGCGTCGGCACCTTCGTGCTGTCCGCCGCGGCCCGCCCGGTGAACCTGGTGGCCTGGGAGGCCGCCTCGCTCGCCTTCGCCACCGGCGACCGCTTCGAGCTCGGCGTCGGCGCCGGGCGGCCGGGCGGCGAGGCCGACGCCGAGCTGCTCGGCGTCCCGTACGGCGGCGCCGCCGAGCGCGTCGCCCGGGTGGGGCGGGTGATCGACGCGGTCGCCGCCCCGCCGCCGGGGGCCTTCGCCGGGACGGGGCGCCCGCCGCGCGTGCTCGTCGCCGCGTCCCGGCCCCGGATGCTCGAACTCGCCGCCGCCCGCGCCGACACGGTCGCCTTCGGCGTCCCGCCGCTCACCGGCGAGGCCGGCCTGGCCCGGCTGGTGCGGACCGTCCGGGACGCGGCGGGCGAGCGGTTCGGCCGGGTCGAGCTGTGCACCAGCGTGCACGTGGTCGGCGACGAGGTGCCGGACTGGCTGGCCGCCCGGATGGGCGTCGGCTTCGCGGAGCTGGCGGAGGCCGGCTCGATCGCGCTGCTGGCCGGGACGCCCCGGGAGATGGCCGACCGGCTGGAGCGCAGGCGCGATGAGCTGGGCATCTCCTACGTCACGGTCCCGTCGGCGTTCGCCGGGCGCCTCGCCCCGGTCGTTGAGCGACTCGCCGGGCGCTGATGGCGCGAGTTGGCCCGGGCGCGCGGGCCGATGCCATATCGTGCCCGGATGCGCACGGACGGTGATGACGACGGAGCGTCCGATCCTCGCGGCCTCCCGCCGGCCGGCTACCTGCGTTCCGCTCCCAGACCGGCCGGGCGCCGCAGGGGCCGCAGGCTCCTGCTCGGAACCGGCCTGACACTGGTCGCCGGGGCCTTCGGTCTGGGCGTGAGCTGGGCGGCGTCCCGGACCGCGCCGGTGCCTCCCGCCGCCACCCCGAGCGTCGCCGAGGCGACCGCGTCGCCGGAGCAGCGAGGGCCGACGGCCGCGCCCCGGCGGGTTCGCCCGATGCCGGCCGGCCCGGTGCCGGCCGGCTCGGGACCGGCGCGAGGGAACGCCCCGGCGCGGGCCGTCCCGTCCACGAGGGCGCCCACCCGGGTGCCCGCTACCGGGCGCCGCTCGCCGCCGGCGAGCCGGGCCCAGCCGCGTCACCGCCCGCGGCACCGTCCGGTGTCCCGTGCTCCCCGGCCCCGGCAGCATCCGCCGCGCGAGACCGCGGCCCGTCCGCCCGCGCAGGCACCCGGCTGGATCGGCCCGGAATGCCGCCGGCGCTTCCCCGGCGACCCCGGCCGGAGGGGCGCGTGCGTCGCGGCCCTCACCCGGCAGCTCGGCGGATGACCGCGGGAGCTCCCCCTCCCCGAGTGATTTCGCGGCACCACGCGGCCCCGAGCATGCCCGGGGCCGCCCGGTCCGGCGCGGGGGAGGGGCGGGTCAGGCGGCGTTGGCGGTGGTCAGCCGGGTGACGTCGGCGCGGAGCCCGGCCACGTCCACGCCCGCCTCGGCCAGCAGCCGGACGGACAGGAAGCCAGGGTCGTGCAGCAGCCCGAGCAGGACGTGCCCGCTGCCGATATGCCGGTGCTTGAGCCGGAGCGCGTGCCGCAGGCTCAGCTCCAGCGACTTCTTGGCGTCGGGGGTGAAGGGCGTGTGGCCCTTGCGTCCGGGACGGGACCCGGCGGGGGTGTCGAGCGCGCCCTCGCCGAAGCTGTCCTCGGCGGCCTCCCGCACGGCCTCCAGGTCGATGCCGATGGCCTTCAGTGCCGCGGGGTCGAGCGGGTCGCCGCCGCGCCCCCGGGTACGGGCCAGGTGGACGCGCAGCCCGGCGGCGTCCACGCCCCGGCCGCTCAGCGCGCGGGCGGCCGGACCGGAGCCCTCCAGCAGTGCGAGCAGGACGTGCTCGGTGCCGATGTGCCGGTCGCCGAGCTCGCGGGACACGTGCTGGGCACCGGTGACCGCGTTCCGGGCGTCGGTGGTGAAGCGTTCGAACATCGCGCTACCGCTCCTTCTTGAGGATCCGCCGGCCGCCGCCGTGCTTCTTGTGGACGGCCTGCCTGCTCACACCGAGGCAGACCGCGATCTCCTGCCAGGACCAGCCCCGGTCGCGGGCGCGGGCGACCTGGAGGGCCTCCAGCCGCTCGGCCAGCTCCCGCAGCGCCCGCACGGCCCGCAGTCCGACCGCGGGATCCTGGCTGCCCGCCTCCTGGGCGAGCGTCACTCCATCGCTCATGGTGTCAATATAAGTTGACACGGCGAGCGTGTCAACAATGGTTGACGCCAATGGGTGGTCAGGCCGGGGTGAGTAGGGTGGTCAGCAGGTCGTCCAGGCTGATCAGTCCGGCGGGACGGCCGTCGGTGCCCTGCACCAGGCCGAGATGGCTGTGGTGGGCGCGCAGCGTCGTCACCGCGTCGCCGACCGGCGCGCCGATCGGCAGCGTCGGGACCGGGTGCGCGAGCGCCCCGGCCGGCGTCCGGCGGTCCCGGGCGCGGGCCAGGTAGGCGTCCCGGACGTGCACCATCCGCGCCGGGCCGCCGTTCCCGGGACCGCGCAGCATCATCCGGGTGCGGCCGGTCCGCGCGGCGGTGTCGATCACCTCCTGCGGGGTCGCCGACGCCGCGACCGAGACGATGTCGCCGAGCGGGATCACCAGATCGGCGAGCGGCGCGCGCGGCGCGTCCAGCGCGGCGGTGAGCAGGTTGAGATCGGTCTCCTCGATCAGCCCGAGCCGCCGCGACTCCACCGCGAGCAGCCGGAGCTGCTCAGGGGTCCGCGACACCTGGGCCGAGTCGCGCGGATGCACCCCCACCATGCGCAGCAGCAGGTTGGTGGTCGAGTTCAGCGCCGCCAGCAGGGGCCGGACGACGGCGGTGAACGCGCGGAACGGCGGCGCCAGGATCATCGCCGACCGCTCCGGCCGGGCGATCGCCCACGACTTGGGCGCCATCTCCCCGACCACCATGTGCAGGAACGTCACCAGCGCCAGCGCCAGCACGAAGGCCACCGCGTGCGCCCCGGCGCCGGGCAGCCCGACCGCGTGGAACGCCGGCGCCAGCGTCTCGGCGATCACCGGCTCGGAGACCAGGCCGAGGCCGAGCGAGCACATCGTGATGCCGAGCTGCGCCCCGGCCAGCATCAGCGACAGCTCGCCGATCCCGGCCACCGCGGACGCCGCCGCCCGGCTGCCCTCGGCGGCGGCCCGCTCCAGCCGGGGCCGCTTGGCCGCCACCAGCGCGAACTCCGAGGCGACGAAGAATCCGTTGCCCGCCAGCAGCGCCAGCGTGAGCGGCGCCCCCACCGACAGGTTCACCTCCCGTTCCCCGCGCCGCCGGAGCCGCTCCCGGCAGAGCCGCTCCCGCCGGAGCCGCTCCCGCTGGAGCCGTCGCCGTCCGGCTCGTCGTCCTCGACGGTGCGGATCCTGATCAGCTCGGGCACGTGCCGGTGCACCGACAGCACCTCCACCACGGCCCTGCGCGCCGGCTCGTCCAGCCGGGCCGGGGCCAGGTCCACCGCGACCACGTCGCCCGGCTCGGCGACCCGGCCGAGCCGCTGGAGCAGCAGCCCGGCCACCGTCTCGTAGTCGCCCTCGGGGAGCGAGATCCCGGTCTCGTGCGCGACCTCGTCCATCCGCAGCCCCGCGTCGGTGGTCCACCACTCGCCCCGGCGGATCGCCAGGTCCTCGCCCGCCTCGTTCTCGTCGGTGATCTCACCGACCAGCTCCTCGGCGACGTCCTCCCAGGTGACGAGTCCGGCGAAGCCGCCGTACTCGTCCACCACCAGGGCCAGCGGCACCCCGCCGGACTGGAGCCGCGCCACCACGTCCGGCAGCGGCAGCGTGGACGGCAGCAGCGTCGCCGTCCGGGCGATCTCCCGCACCAGGGTGCTCTCGGCCACCTCGGGGGTGAGCAGCACCAGCTCGTCCAGCCCGACCACGCCGATCACGTCGTCGACGCCCGCGCCGACCACCGGGTACCGGGAGTGGCCGCTCGCGGTGATGACCTCGCTCAGCGCGCTCGCGGGGGAGTCGGCGGCGACCGTCACCACGTCGACGCGCGGCACCATCACCTCCTCGGCGGTGCGCTCGGAGAACACCAGCGCCCGCTCCAGCAGGTCGGCGTGCCCGGCCTGGAGCTCCTCGCCGGACTCGCCGATGATGAGCCCGAGCTCCTCCAGCGTCGCGCCGTGGTGCAGCTCCTCCACCGGCTCGATCCCGGCGGCCCGCAGCAGCCGGTTCGCCGACGCGTCGAACATCCTGATCAGCGGCGCGGTCACCGTCATGTACACCAGCGTGGACGAGGCCAGCGCGCGGGCCATCGACTCGGCCTTGACCAGCGCCAGGTTCTTGGGGAACAGCTCGCCGAACACCATCTGGACGACGGTGGCCAGCGCGAACCCGAGCGTGACCGCGATCCCGCCCGCCGCGCCGCCCGGCACCCCGGCCGCGCGCAGCGGCGGGGCGATCAGGTCGGCCAGTGCGGGCTTGGCGATGAACCCCACCACCAGGGCCGTCACGGTGATGCCGAGCTGCGCGCCCGACAGCATGAACGACAACCGCTCCATCACCCGCACCGCGCGGGCGGCGCCGCGGTCGCCGCCCCGGGCCTGCTCGTCCAGGGCGAGCCGGTCGGCGGTGACGAAGGCGAACTCCTGCGCGACGAAGTAGCCGGTCGCGGCGGTCAGCAGCAGGACGGCCACCAGGCCCAGCACCGCGTTCACCGCGGTCGCGGCCCGGCGGTCGTCCGGGCGCCGCGATGGTCGTTCGGGGTGTCCCCGGGCACGATTCTCCTTCCGCGCGGTCCCGCCGCGCGCACGGGTGCGCTCCCTACCTTCCCACCCAAGATCCTTCCTACCCCGGAACCCGGGAGAGCCTGCGCGCCCGCGCCAGACCTGGATCGTCCCGCCCGGCGATGCTCCAATGGGAGGGGACGGCGGCGCCGCCGCGTCCACGATCAAGGGGGACGATGATGTCCAGACCGTTCGCGTCGTCCGCCGACCTGGCCGACAAGCCGAAGACCCTGGAGGTCCTCGCCGACGGGGTCTACGCGCTCACCGCCGAGGGCGACCCGAACATCGGGGCCGTCGAGGGCGAGGACTTCCTGGTCTGCTTCGAGGCGCTGGCGACCCCGGCGGCGGCCCGCGACTGGCTGGCGGTGCTGCGCGCGCACACCGACAAGCCGATCCGCTACCTGGTGCTGTCGCACTACCACGCGGTACGGACCCTCGGCGCGAGCGCGTTCGGCGCCCCGGTGATCATCGCGCACGACCGGACCCGGGCGCTCGTCGAGGAGCGCGGTGCGCAGGACTGGGAGTCCGAGCACGCGCGGATGCCCCGGCTGTTCAAGCGGCCCGAGACGATCCCCGGCCTGACCCGGCCGACCCTGACGTTCTCCGACACCCTCACCATCGACCTCGGCGGCGACCGCGGCGACCTCGACCTGGCCTACTGCGGGCGCGGCCACACCGAGGGCGACATCGTGGCCTGGCTGCCCCGGCACCGGGTGCTGTTCGCCGGCGACCTGGTGGAGACCGAGGCCGCCCTCTACACCGGCGACGCCTTCCACCGCGACTGGGCCGCCGGGACGCTCGACCGCGTCGGCGCGTTCGGCGCCGAGACCCTCGTCGGCGGGCGCGGCGCCGTCGCGCACGGGCGGGACGCGGTCGGCGCCGCCGTCGCGCAGACCCGCGACTTCCTCGAGGTGATGATCCGCGAGGTGCGCGGCGTCCGCGCGCGGGGCGGCGCGCTCAAGGACGCCTTCGCCGCCGTGCACGCCGCGCTCGCCCCCGGCTACGGCGGCTGGCCCATCTTCGAGCACTGCCTGCCGTTCGACGTCTCCCGCCTCTGGGACGAGCTCGACGGCGTCGAACGGCCCCGGATCTGGACCGCCGAACGCGACCGGCGGGTCTGGGCCGAGTTGCAGGACTGAGCATGGACGGGGCGAGGACCGCCGCGCCGGTCGTGGTGATCGGCGCTGGCCCGGTCGGGCAGACCGCCGCGCTGCTGCTGGCCCGCTGGGGCGTGCGGGTACTCGTGCTGGAACAGCTCCCGGCCCGCGACCCGGTCGGATCCCGGTCGATCTGCCAGCAGCGCGACGTCCTGGACATCTGGGCCGCCGTCGGCGCGCACGCCATCGCCGACGAGGGCCTGGCCTGGACCACCGCCCGCACCTACCACCGCGAGCGCGAGCTGTTCTCGTGGCGGTTCGCGGGCCCCGGCACGCTGCCGCCGTGCGTCAACCTCTCCCAGACCCGCACCGAGGAGATCCTCGACGAGCGCGTCGCCGCCAACCCCCTCATCGAGGTCCGCCGGGGCCGCGAGGTCACCGGACTGGCCCAGGACGTCGACGGCGTCACGGTGCGCTGCCGGACGGGCGAGACATACCGTGCGTCGTACGTGGTCGCGTGCTCGGGGGCGCGGCCCGGCATCCGCGGCGCGCTCGGCGTCCGCTTCCCGGGGGAGAGCTTCGACGACCGGTTCCTGATCGTCGACCTCCGCGCCGACCTGCCCGGCTGGGAGCACGAGCGCCGCTTCTACTTCGACCCGCCCTGGAACCCGGGCCGGCAGGTGCTGATCCACCCCTGCCCCGGCTCGCGGTACCGCATCGACTGGCAGGTGCCGCCCGGCTTCTCCCTCGCCGACGAGCGCGCCGACGGCGGCCTCGACCGGCGGATCCGGCAGGTCATCGGGAACCGCCCGTACCAGACGGACTGGAGCTCGGTCTACCGCTTCCACTCCCGCGTCGCCGAGCGGATGCGCACCGGCCGGGTGCTGCTCGCGGGCGACGCCGCCCACCTGTTCGCCCCGTTCGGCGCGCGCGGCCTCAACTCCGGGGTGGCCGACGCCGAGAACGCCGCCTGGAAGATCGCGTTCGTGCTGCGCGGCTGGGCGCCGCCCGCGCTGCTGGAGTCCTACCACGCCGAACGGCACGCGGCGGCGCTGGAGAACCTGGAGGTCACGGCGGCGACGATGCGGTTCCTCGTGCCGCGGACCGGGGCCGAGCGGGCCCGGCGGCGGACCGTGCTGGAACGGGCCGCCGCCGACCCCGCCGCCGCCGGCGACATCGACTCCGGACGCTTCGCCGAGCCGTTCTGGTACACCGCGTCGCCGCTGACCACCCCCGAGCCCACCCGCCCGCCCACCGGCCGCCCGGCCAGGGGCGCGCTCATGCCGGCCGCCCCCGGTGTGATCGTCCCGGACGCGCCGCTGCGGGTCCCGGGCCGCCTCGGTGTCACCCGGCTGCGGCGGCTGCTGCGCGACGGCTTCACCCTCCTCCTCGCGTCCGGCGGGTTCGCCCCCGCCGCCGACGTGCCGCTGAACGTCCTGAACGCGTCCGACCTCGACCCGTCGGGCGAACTGGCCTCGGCGATCGGCCTGCGGCCCGGCGAGGGCTGGCTGATCAGGCCCGACGCGCACCTGGCCGCGATCCTGCCCGGCCCGGCGCCGGACGCGGTGACCGCCGCCCTCCGCACCGCGCTCGGTTCCACCGGACCCACTGGCTGAGTGTCGGAGGCGTCCTCTACCGTCTCCGTCCATGGGCACCTTGACGATCAGCGACCAGCGGGGGGCGTCCCCGGCACGGGAGACGATGGGCCTCCCGGACGTCCCCACCCGCCTCACCCTGCGCGAGCTGATCACGCTGCGGGTCAGAGAGGAGGTCGCGCGGTTCAACGCGGGCCGCACCGCCGACGTCAGCCCCCTGGTCGAGCCGCCCGCGGCCGAACGGGCACTGCGGCGCGGCCTGCCGCGCACCGGGCCGGTCGCATGGGAGCCGCATGCCGAGGCCGCCTGCCGCGCCTTCACCCGCAACGGCTTCTTCGTCCTGGTCGGGGGCTGCCAGCTCGACGGGCTCGACGACGAGATCGACCTGGCCGGCGACCCCGACGTGGTCTTCATCAAGCTCGTCCAGCTGGTCGGCGGATGACACCGCGCGAACCGGTCCCGGCCCCGCGGCGCTCCATGCCCACCTTCGGCCTCGACCGCACCGGCCGACTCGACCGCGACCTCGGCGACGGCGTCACCGCCACCATCACCGTCGCCCCACCTGGCACCGTGACCGTCAACCACTCCACCACCGCCGAGCGACCGCCGGACCCCGGTCGACCCGTCGGGCGGTCCTCGCTTCGCTGCGGTCCGTTCGACTCCGATTCTCCTGGGGGGCGACCCCCAGACCCCCGTCGGGTCGTCGGGCGGTCCTCGCTTCGCTGCGGTCCGTTCGACTGGGACTTCCTCGTCCGGCATGTGACCGCGGCCCTAAACAGGGAGCGGGCCGCCTTCGAGGCGATGCTGCCGGCCGGTCACCGCTGGCCGCTCGCGCGGTGGCGGGACGAGATCCTGGCGCATCCGCTGTCCGCCGCGGTCGCCTGCGGGCTCGTCTGGGAGGTCGAGACAGGGGAGGGGGCCACCCTCACCGGGCTTCCCGCACGGGACGGCGACGGCTGGGCGCTGACCACCGTCGACGGCACTCGCGTGGCCCTGGCCGGCGGGGCGACGGCGCGGCTCTGGCACCCGGTCGACGCCGGGTCGGACGAGGTCCGCGCTTGGCGTGCCGCGCTGGGCGCCGACCCGGCCAGGCAGCCGTTCGACCAGGTGTTCCGGTCCGTGCACCTGATCGCACCGGCCGAGCGCGAGACCCGCTCGTACTCCAACCGCTTCGCCGCCCACCTGCTGAGCGAGCCGGCGCTGGGGCCGCTGGTCCGTGCCGGCCGCTGGGCCTGGACCTCCGACGGCCGCGCCGAGTCGTGGATCGAACGCGACGAGCTCTCCGGCGCGTTCGCCGACGGCGGCTGGCAGGCCCGCTTCTACGTCGACGAGATCGAGGACGGCCACTTCGCCACCGACCAGGTCCGCTTCTACCGGCGAGAGGACGCCGACTGGCACCACGTGGACCTCGAGACCGTCCCACCGCGCGTCTTCTCCGACGCCATGCGGGACGTCGAGACGTGGGTCGCCGCGTGCTCGGTGGCGGCCGACCCCGGCTGGAGCGACACGGGCGCCGAGCGCCGTCCGGCCGGAGCGTGGCGGGCGGCGGCGTTCGGCGACCTGACCGAGACCGCCGAACGCCGCCGCGAGGTCCTCGCCGGGCTGCTGCCGGGGCTGCGCGCCGCCGACCGGATGGAGCTGACCGACCGGTTCCTGCGGGTGCGCGGGACGTTGCGCACCTACGACATCCACCTCGGTTCGGGGAACATCCGGATGCGGCCCGACGACACGTACCTGTGCGTGGTCGCCTCCCGGAGCCGCGACGACCCCGGGTTCCTGCCGTCCGACGGCGACCGGAGGCTCTCGCTGATCCTGTCGAAGGCGCTGCTGCTCGCCGACGACGCGGCGATCACCGACCCCACGATCACCGCCCAGCTCCGCCGCCGCTGACCGATGGGCGGTCACTCCCCGCGCAGCTCCACGGCCCGCACGCGGCAGCGCTCGGCCTCCTCGGGACGGCCCTGCACCCGGTGCAGGAGCATCAGCGCGAAACCCGCCTCGGAGTGCCCGGCGGCGAGCCAGCGCTCCAGTTCGGCGCGGACGTCGGCGCCGTCGTCCGGGCCGTCCAGCAGCTTGGTGTAGCGATCCATGCAGCGGTAGAGCATCCGGTCCTTCGCGAGCAGGACCGCGCGGGTCGCCCAGCGGCGTGCCGCCTGCCCGCTGAGCCGCTTGGCCAGGCGCAGCGCGGGCAGCGACACGTGTTCGGGACCGTCGCCACCCTCAGCCACCAGCTCGGCCGGGACGGGGCGTGCGGCGGGACGCGCCAGCCAGTCGTCGGCCTCGGCCTCCCGTCCGGTGGCGTCCAGGATCAGGGCCAGGCTGTAGACGGCCTCCGGGTCCCCGGCCTCGGCCGCCTCCCGGCACGCGCGCTCCGCCGGCTCCAGATCGACGCCCGCCAGGGGGGACGTCACGGCCTGGACCGCCGACCAGTAGTCCTGCGGCGCGAACTCCACGACGCGCAGCTACTGCCGCGCGGCCCCGCCCGCGGCGTCGCCGAGCGCGAAGGCCAGCAGCGCGCGCCGGGCCCAATGCGCCGCCTCGTCCCGCACGGCGGCCTCGGCGTCCTCGCCCGCGTCCTCGAAGAGGATCCTCGCGTCGAGCATGTCGTCGGCCCCGAACACGTCATCGCCGATGAACTCCGAACGGTAGTCCTCCAGGGCCGTCAGCCGGTCGGTGAGCATGTGGGCCAGCCCCGCCGCGGCGGCCCCGTCGCCGGGTTCCAGCGCCAGGGCGTGCTGGTACCACTGCTCGGCCTCCGTCCACCGCTCGCGCAGCGCGGCCAGCCAGAGCGCCGCCTGCTCGTCGTCGTCGCCGGGCTCCTCGAGCCACACGCCGTCCCGCATGGCCGTATCGCACTGCCGGTGCAGCAGCCCGCCGAGGAGCACCGCCGCGAGGCCGTCGTGGGGGTCCAGATCCAGCGCCCGCCGGAGCCAGCGCTCGCCGTCCGGCGTCGTGTCGGGGCTGATCAGGATCGTCGCGTCCACCTGCACGCAGAGGCGGTGCCCGAGCCTGCGCGCGGCTCCGGGCCGTCCCGCTCGCGCCCACCGCTCCAGCTCGTCGGACGGGACCGTCTCGGTCTTCTCGGCTGCCATGGCGGGGATCATGCCATCCGGCACCGACGGACGGGGCCGCTATGGTCCCCGGGCATGTACAGCTTCTACTTCCTGCACCGGGCGGACATGGTCAACAACAACGGCGACATGGTCAGCCGCTCCTACGTGCTGAACGCGCCGGACGACCTCGCGCGCGCCCTGGCCGAGATCGCCGCCGAGGACGCCGCAGCCGAGTACGGCGCCGACGTCCTCGAACTCCGCGTCTACCAGGACGGACACCTCGCCCAGACGCGCGATCTGCGTGAGGGCGAGGAACGCGGCGGCCTCATCCGCGCGGACGCCGCCGATGACATCCCCGCGCTGGAGGGAACACCCCTTCCCGCCGGCCACCCCGTGCGGGTGGAGGGAAGACTGCTGCAATACGGCTGCACCTCGAGCGGCTGACCCGTTCAGTGCGCGGTGATGAGGACGACGCCCGCGGCGACGACACAGGCGGCGGCGACGCGGCGGGCGCCGAGCCGCTCGGAGAAGAACACCGCCCCGATGACCGCGCCCGAGATCACCCCGGTCTCGCGCAGCGCCGCCACCGACGCCAGCGTCCCGCGGGTCTGCGCCCACAGCACGATCCCGTACCCCGCCATCGCGAACACCCCGCCGCCGAGGCCGAGCAGCCACTGGCGCCGGTCCAGCGCGGTGACCAGCCGCCGGCCGCGCATCGCCGCGACGATCGCGACGGTGATCGGGGCCTGCACCGCGAACAGCAGCGTCGTGTACGGCAGCGCGCCCCCGGCCTCGCGGACCCCGACCCCGTCCAGCACCGTGTACGCCGCGATCGACGCGCCGGTCAGCAGCGCCGCGGTGATCGCGCGCGGGTCGCGCCGTCCGCCCGCCGCGAAGGCCAGCACGCCGAGCCCGCCGCAGACCGCCGCCACGCCGGCGAACTGCGGCCACGACAGCCGCTCGCCGAAGAGCGTCGCCGCCACCAGCGCGACCACCAGAGGCGCGCTGCCCCGGGCGAGCGGGTAGACCTGGCTGAAGTCGCCCAGCTCGTACGACTTCAGCAGCAGCCCCATGTAGACCACGTGCACGACGATCGACGCCGTCAGCCACGGCCACGCGCCCGCGTCGGGCAGGCCGGTGAACGGCAGCACGGGCAGGGTCAGCAGCGTCTGCGTCAGCGCGATCACCGCGAACGACACGGCGTGGTCGGCGGCGCCCTTCGCGATGGCGTTCCAGGTGGCGTGCAGGACTCCGGCGAGGATCACGGCGAGTGCGACGGTCATGTCCGGCACTTCACCTGAAACCGGGCGGGACGTCCATGGATTTAGGCGAACTCGAAAGGACGTTCCGCGACCGGTCCCTTGACCGGAGTTCGTGACGTCCCTGGAGCCGGTCCCGTCCGCCGTGATAGGGACGGAGTCACGGGCCGGCGTACACCCCGACAGGTGGGAGGGCACGTGTGAACGACCAGGACCACCCCCGTTTCGTCCTCGACCCCGAACTCCCCGCAGGCGACCGCGAGCTGCTCGAAGGCCGGCCCCCCGAAGGGCTGGTGGCGGCCTGCCTGCCGCCGCCGTCCCCGCCCGCCCTCGGCGCCGCCGCGCTCGCCGGACGCCTCGTCTGGGTCCCGACGTTCGCGTTCTTCTACGGCGTGCTCCCCGGCGGCTGGATCAGGGTGTTCTTCGCCGCGTCGCTCGACGAGGAGGACCTGATGGGCGGCGTCCTGCGGTGGGGCAGGCTGCCGGTGCTGACGATGATGCTCACCCCGGCGGTGCAGATCGCGCTGCTGCTGCTCGGCCAGGTCGAGGCCGCCGCGCTGCTGGCCGCCGCCGGCTTCACCGGCTGGGGGATCGGGGCGCTGCGGCACATGGGCGAGCCCGCCCCGGCCCGCGCCGCCCGCGAGCACCACGGCCGCTACCTGCTGCCCGGCGACTTCGACCGGCCCGCCACCCGCCTCCTGGTCCGGGCGCAGCGCGCGGTCGAGAGCGTCCTCGGCTCCGAGGCGCAGGCCGCCGGCCTGCTCGACGGCGTCAACAACACCGTGGTGCTGCCGCGCGAGGAGTGGGCGATCGCGCGGGCGCTGGCCGAGCACACGCGGCTGCGCCGGGAACGCCGCGCGCAGCAGCCCGAACGGCTCACCCCGGCCGTCCGCGCCCTGCTGAGACCGCAGGACCGCGCCCTGGAGACGTCGGTCCGCTCGGTCACCCGGCGGATCGAGGCGCTGGAGGCGTACGCGCAGCGGGCGCGCGAGGCCGACGACGCCTTCCACGAGTCGCTCGTCCTGCAACGGCTGCCCGAGCAGAACGCCCGCTACCGCGAGCTGCTGGCCGGGACCGCGGGGGACGATCTGGCCGGCGCCGAGATCCAGGGCCTGGCCGACGACGCCCGCCGCGCCGAGACGGCCCTGCGCGACCGCGTCGCCGGCGCCGTGCGCGCGGGCCACGACCTGGAGCTCGCCGCCGACTGACCGGCCGGCCCACCGCCGCGGACGGCGCGCACAGATGGCGGGTCACGGCTGCCGGCGGCCGTTCTACTACGGTTGTAATAGAGGGTCCGGGTAGGGTGGTGCACCCATCGGCGTCCGCCGTCCCCGAATCAGCGAAGGCTGCTCCTGTGGTTCGACGACAGCTCGGCCAACTGGAGGCCGAGGTCCTGGCCGCGCTGGCCGCGGCGGACGGCCATCTGTCCCCCGCCGAGATCCGCGCCCGCCTCGACGGCGAGCCCGCCTACACCACCGTCAACACGGTGCTCTTCCGCCTGTACGACAAGCGGCTGGTCACCCGCGAGCGGCAGGGCCGCTTCTTCACCTACCGGCTCGCGGTCGACGAGTCCCGCCTGGTCGCCGACCGGATGCACGACCACCTCCGCTACGCCAGCGACCCGTCCGGCGTGCTGAGCCGGTTCGTCCAGACGCTCAGCAGCGAGGAGGAACGGCTGCTGCGGTCGATCCTCGGGCGGGACGGCCTGGGACCGGGCGCATGAACTGGATCACGTTCCTGCCGGCCGCCGTGACTTTGGCCCTCGCGACCGCGCTCGGGCACGCGGCGCCGCCGCTGCATCCGGCCTGGTCGGCCCGGCTGCTGGTGACCGTCGCGGTGACCACGGTGCTGGCCGTCGCGGGCACGGTGGTGTTCGTCGGCGTCAACTACCTGGCCGGCCTCGCGCCCGGCTTCACCACCTGGCTGCCCGAATGGGCGCTGTTCGGCGACGACCGGCCGCTGCCGAGCGCGGTGGGGCTGCCCGCGCTGACCCTCGCCGCCGGCGGCGCGGTGCTGGTCTGGCGGCTGGTGGCCGGCTGGACGGCTGACCTGCGCTCGGCACGGGCGGCGACGCGGCGCCCGCTGGACACCGACGCCCCGATCGCCCTGGCGGTGCCCGGACGCGGCGGCGGGGTGGTGGTGTCGCGCGGGCTGCTGGCGATGCTCACACCCGAGGAGCTGCGCGTGGTCTTCCAGCACGAGCGCTCGCACCTGCGGCACTCCCACCACCGCTACCTGGCCGCGGGGTCGCTCGCCGCGGCGGTGCTGCCGCTCGGCCGGCTGGACGAGCGGCTGCGCTTCGCCGTCGAGCGCTGGGCCGACGAGGACACCGCCGAGTGCGTCGGCGACCGCGGCCTGGTGGCGCGCACCATCGCGCGGGTGGCGCTCACCCGCCCGCCGGGGGAGTTCCCGGCGTACGGCCCGTTCGCCGGGGTCACGGGCTCGGGCGTCGTGCAGCGGGTCCAGGCCCTGCTCGGGGAGCCGCCCCCCAAGAACACGGTCTCCGGACCGGTCGTGGTGGTCTGCGCGGGCCTGGTCACCAGCGTGCTGGCCTCGACCGCCCTTCAGATCGACAAGGCCCTCGGGCTGACCTTCCCGTTCCTGTGAGCGGGCGCGCGAAGGGGCCGGGTGGACGACCCACCAGGCCCCTCCGTCCAGGGGTATCCCCTGTTCCCGCTAGTGCGCGGCGTCGTACTGCTCGATCACATGGGCGGGAATGCGCCCGCGCTCATTGACCTTGATGCCGTGGTTCTTGGCCCACTCGCGGATCTCGGCCGAGCGCTCGCGGCTGTTGGTCGTGCGCGCGCCCCGGGCGCCCCGGGCGGGGGTCTTGCGGGCCTTGCGCGCGCTGGACACGAACGGGCCGAGTCCCTCACGGAGCTTGGCGGCGTTCTTCTTGCTCAGATCGATCTCGTAAGTGGTGCCATCGAGGGAAAAACTGACCGTCTCATCAGCTTCTCCACCGTCGATGTCGTCGACGAGTAGGACTTCGACCTTCTGTGCCATGCGGGGACTCCCTAGCTATGCGTCCGGCTTGGCGTCCGGATGGGTCTCGATGAATGCAGCATAGACCTCATCGGATATCTTGCCACGTTCGGAGAGTTCGACGCCTTCGTTCAATGCCCACTCCCGGACGTCGCCGTTGGTGTAGCCCTTGATCTTCGCCGTTCGGCCGGACTTACGGCCCTTCCCGGCGGGCTTCACCTCGGCGGCGTTCTCGATGAACGGCGCCAGAGTGTCGAGCATCTCATGTAGACGCTTGTGGTTGTCATCGCTCAAGTCGATCGTGAACGTCCGACCCAAGACTTCGAAGTCTCGCTTTGCGACATCGCTCGCTTCGGAGCCGTCGATGTCGTCCACGCGAATGACCTTCTCGGCCATGTGTACTGTGTCTTCCTTCCCGTGGCCAACGCGGCGACCTTGACCGTAGCGGATTCCGGGCGCTGGTGAGGCCATGGGGCGGCGCGGCCGGCCCGTCCCCGCCCATGCGTTCCGCGCGTCCCGCCGTGCGCGGGCGCCCGGCGCGTTCCCGGGCGAAGTCCGCGGGGCGCGCCGCGGCGCGCGAAATTGACGGCGGACGGCGCCGCCGCCGCCCGCATCGGTGAAGGTGTTCGAGTATGAACCGTTTCGGGTTCGCCTGCCCGATGTCAGGCTCCGATGCCGGTGGCGACGTTTTCGCGGTGCCGTGTTCCGGTTTCCCGCCGTTGCCGCGCCGGGGCGGGCCGGCCGGGCGGACGCGGCGGGCATTGAGCCGCCCGCCGGAGAGAAGCGGGCCCGCCGACTTGCGGTCGCGGGGACAGAACTATGTGCGGCACAATCGGTTGTTGCGTCAGGCGCAGCGGCCCGGTAATCCGGGACGCCCGGCGCGGCCGGAGGGCGGGCGATACCGCCGGATCCCCTCTCCGGATTGTGCCGGACTACTGTTTGACGCGATGTCAGCAGCGCCGGCCCGCCGCCGGGCCCATCGAACCGCCCGGCGCGGCCCGTCGTGCGGTGCGTCGGCGGCGAGGGCCGAATCGGATGCCGATGCCGTATCGATCCGATTCCGGTCCGTCACCACCGGCGGCGCGCCCGCGACCAGGCCGGGTGAACCCACCCTTCGGCGGCTTGGAGGCGGTCACACCGCTCTCTCCAGCATTCTCGTCACCCGAGAGCGGAAGAATCGATAGTCTCGTCTGCTAATCCGCCGACCATACGAATTCAGACTCTGGGAGCAACCCCGTATGACCGTCGCGAACCGGGCACAGGCGATAACCCGCTGGGGCGCCATCGCGCTCATGGCCACCGCGGTTCTGACCGCTACGGCGGGTGGCTTCGCCCAGTCCTACGCCGGGCTGTACCACTGGGCGCTCGAACACGGCCTCAGGGGCTGGAAGGCCGAGTCGTTCCCCCTCCTGGTCGACCTGTTCATCATCGTCGGCGAGCTCGGCCTGTTCCTGCTGGCGATCGACGCCTTCGTGCTGCGCCGCAAGCACCTGCTCAGCTGGCTGGACTTCTGCCTGCCGCTGACCATCGCGCTCGCCGGCTGGACCGCGAGCCTCATCTTCAATGTCGGGCACGTCGGCCAGCGGCAGTTCTCCTACCAGGCGACGGCCGCGGTGCCGCCGATCGTGTCGATGCTCGGCCTGTTCGTCCTGCTGCGCACCCTGCACCGCTACGTGTCGATGGACGAGGAGGCCGAGGCGAAGGAGGATGTCGCCGAGCAGCGCGCCATCGCGCCGCCGGTGACGCTGCACCAGGTCACGCTGATGCCGCTGCGGTCCACCGGGCCGTTCCCGCAGGTGCCGCTCCGTCCCGACAAGGCGATCGAGTCCGGACGGCTGAACGGCGCCGCCGCCCAGTCGCTGGCCGAGGCCGCCGCCGGGACCGCGCGGGCCAAGTCGCGGGCCGCCGCCAAGGCCGCCCAAGCGGCCCAGGCCGCTCCCGCGGCGCCCGCCGCGCCGCCCGAGCCCGAGCCCGTTCCGGCCGCCTCGGCTCCCGCGCCTGTCGCGCCGGCCCCCGGGCCCGCGGTCGTCGCCGCGGCGGCGGCGTCCGGGCTCAACGGCCACGGCGGCCTGGGCGCCACCGCGCTGGACGAGCCGGTCTCCTCGGCGCTGCGCGAGATCAGCCCCGAGAACCTGCGCGCCATCGTGATCGAGATCCTCGAGCGGCACCAGGGCGACGTCGCCGCCACGCTCGCCGACGTCACCGCCGACGGCTACCGCTGCGACGAGGCCGAGATCCGGCGGATCAGCGACAACCACTGGTTCCCGTACGCGGTGTACCGGCTGCTCGCCCGGCACGACGGCGACGGCGAGCTGGTCGCCCAGGAGCTCGCCTCCCGCGGGATCGTCTACGACCAGGCGGCGCTCGACGACCTGGTCACCTCCTGGCGGGTGTGAAGGAGGGCGCCGGCGGGCGGCACCGCCTCGGGCCGGATCAGCCGGGGTTCGGGCGGTGCACGATGAGACCGCCGCCGATCCGCCAGGTTCCGCCGTCCGCCGCGGCGCCGCGCAGCCCGTCCAGCGTGCCGGGTCCCGCGAGCGTCACCAGCGCGGCGAGGCCCAGGGACGCGAACCCGTAGGTGCGGTCCGGGTCCCACGCGGTGCTGTGCCGCAGGCGGCGGCTCATCTGGGCCCAGCCCGGCGCGGCGCCCGCCACCACCCACGCGTCGGGCTCGCCCGCGCAGAACCGCCGCGCGGGCCGTAGCCACGACGCGGCGGTCTCCGGCCAGTCGACCACGGCCAGGACGTGCCCGCCCCGGGCGTGCCACGCGTCGCCGAAGGCGTCCGCCGCGCCGCGGGACGCCGCGTCGCGGCCGTGGCCGATGGTGACGGCCTCCATACGGGGACGCCGCCGTCCGGCGAGCAGCTCGAGCAGCGTGGCGAGCTCGGCGGCGGTGTGCGGTTCGGGCGCCGGCCCCGTGCCGGTCCCGGCGTGCCGGACCAGCGGTGTTCTCGAGGGCATGTCCCTCCTCAGGACGCGTCGTGCAGGACGAGGCCCAGGGTGCGCCGCCGCCCGGACCGGACCGTGCTGACGCCGTGCCGGACCGGTGCCGCCGACCATCCGCGCGTCGAGCGCACCGGGCGGTCCCGGGTGGTGAAGACGAGCCCGCGGCCCTGCTCCAGGGCCGTGACCGTGCCCCGCGACTGGGCTCGTGGACGCTGCTCGACCAGCAGGAACTCGCCGCCGGTGTAGTCGGCGCGCGGGACGTCCAGGCCGATCACCACCTGGAGCGGGAACACCAGCTCGCCGTACAGGTCGCGGTGCAGTGCGTTCCAGTCGCCCGCGCCGTAGCGCAGCAGGATCGGGGTCGGCCTGGCCTGCCCGGCGGCGTGGCACATCTCCAGCCATTCGGCGAGGGTGTCCGGCCACGGCGCGGGGCGTCCGAGCTTGGCCGCCCAGTCGCGGGCGATCGGCAGCAGGCGCGGGTAGAACGCCTCCCGCAGCCGCTGGACCGGCTCGGGGAACGGGCGGGCGAAGTAGCGGTACTGGCCCTGCCCGAACCGGTGGCGGGCCATGTCGACCGTCGAGCGGAACCGCCCCGCGTCGTCGTAGAGCGCGGCGATCTCACGGCACTCGTCCGGGGTGAGGACCGGGGGCGTGAGCGCGCACCCGTGCTCGTTCACCTCGCCTGCGAGCGCGGCCCAGTCGGCCCCCTCGACCCGCTCGCCCGGGTCGGCCGCCATCACGGTGGTCATGGTGTCTCCTTCCGTCTCCCTGGAGAACACCGGACGGGCCGCGAACGCTTGGCGGAAATCCGACGTCACGTTCGCGGGGCGCCCGCGGTCGCGGCGAGCCCGGCGACGAGCCGCCGGATGACGCCGCCGAGGAACAGCCGGAAGAGCCAGCCGGTGCCGGTGTACCTGGGCCGGAACCGGGAGCGCCAGGAGATGACGGTGCCGTCGCCGTCGGGGGTGAGGAGGAGGTCGGCGCGATAGCCCACCAGTGGCAGGCCGGACAGCAGCACGTACCCGAACCGCCGCCCGGGGACGGCCTCGACGACCTGCTCGCGGCTCTTGACCGTCCCGGTGGTGAACACGCGGATCGCGCCGATGCCCTCGCGCTCGGTCTCGCCGGGCCGTTCCAGCTCGAACGAGCCGAGCGGGGAGCACTCGGGCCAGCGCGCCCCGTCGAGCAGCAGCCGGTACACCGCGCCGGGGTCCGCCGCCGAGCGCGCGGTCACCTCGATCTCCTGCATCCCGCCCTCCTCCGTCAGTCTGTACCGTGTGGTACATGTACCATACGGTACATGATCGAATCGACCCGGCCCGAGGCGAAGGCGGCGCTGCTGGAGCGGGTGGTCGAGCACCTGGCCGAGGCGGGCGTCGGCGACCGCAGCCTGCGCGGCATCGCCGCGGGCGCGGGCACCAGCCACCGCATGCTGATCTACCACTTCGGCTCCAAGGAGCGGCTGCTGGTCGAGGTCGTGCGGGCCGTCGAGCGGCGGCAGCGGACGGCGCTGGCCCGGCTGGAGGAGGAGGTGGCGGGCGAGGCAGGTGAGGCGACCGAGCCGGCCGACGTGGCCCGCGCCTTCTGGCGGCTGCTCAGCGACCCCGCCCTCGCCCCGCACGAACGGCTGTTCTTCGAGCTGTACGGCGCGGCGCTCGCCGGGCGGTCCGGCGCCGCGCCGCTGCTGGACGGGATCGTGGATACCTGGCTGGAGCCCGGCACCGAGCTGGTCGCCCGCGGGCTGCCGCCCGGGGATCCGCGCGCCCGGGCCCGCGCACGTGCGCTGCTGGCCTTCGCGCGCGGAGCGCTGCTCGACCTGCTGGCCACGGGCGAGCGCGCCGAGGTCGACTGGATGGTGGACGAGTTCATCGATCTCGCCTTCCCGTGAGTCTGAAGACGGCTCCGGGGGCTCCAGGGGTACTGCCGGTCGGCGCCGCGCCCATCCCGACGGCCGACGCCCTGGCCGAAACGAACCGAATGTTAGGTTCAGGTGTGTTCGAACGAGAAAGCGACGGGTGCGGGCGCACCGCCGGGCTCGGACCCTGGGGGCAGTGGTGACCGCCGCGCCGAGGGTGCTGTTCCACTTCGCGCCCACCGACGTCCTGCGCGCCCGCCTCGAGCCCCGCCTGGACGGACTCGACGTGCGGTGGTGCGCCGAGCACGACGAGGAGCGCTTCGCCGCGCTGCTGCCCGAGACCGACGCGCTCTGGCACGTGCTGCGCCCGATCACCGCAGCCGACCTGGCCCGCGCCCCGCGGCTCGGGCTGATCCAGAAGCTCGGATCCGGGGTGAACACCATCGACCTGGACCGGGCCCGCGCCGCCGGGATCGCGGTCGCCAACATGCCCGGCGCCAACGCGCCCGCCGTCGCCGAGGCGGCGCTCACGCTGATGCTGGCCGCGCTGCGCCGGGTGGTGCCGCTCGACGCCGCCACCCGGCGCGGCGCGGGCTGGCCGATCGACACCACGCTGCCCGAGCGGGTCGGCGAGATCGGCGGGCGGACGGTTGGCCTGGTCGGCCACGGCGCCATCGCGCGGCGGCTGGAGGCGCCGCTGGTCGCGCTCGGCGCCGCGGTGGTCTGGCACAGCCCGTCCGGGTCCGCCGCCGACCCCGGCTGGCGCCCGCTGGACGCGCTGCTCGCCGAGTCCGACATCGTCTCGCTGCACCTGCCGCTGACGGCGTCCACCGAACGGCTCATCGACGCGCGGCGGCTCGCGCTGATGAGGCCCGGCGCGGTGCTGGTCAACACCTCGCGCGGCGGGGTCGTCGACGAGCCGGCGCTGGTGGAGGCGCTGCGCACCCGGCTCGGCGCCGCCGGGCTGGACGTGTTCGCCGCCGAGCCCATCGACCCGGCCAACCCGCTGCTCGGGCTCGACAACGTGGTGGCGCTCCCGCACGTCGCCTGGCTCACCGCCGAGACCATGGACCGCTGCGTGGACATCGCCGCCGACAACACCCGCCGCCTGGCCTCAGGGGAGCCGCTCCGCAACCTGGTCCCCTGAGGCCGGCCCGTGCCCGACCGGCCCGAGCGCCGTGCGCGAGCGCGCTCGCGCCGCCTGGCTCCCCGCCACAGCCGGACGTGCCCACCGGCGCCGTAGCCACCAGGGCCGTCGTCGAGGAGTTCCTCCGCGTCAGCGCGGGCGGCGACCCCGAGGAGGTCGCCGCGCACCACCGCGTCTTCGGCGACGTCTGCCCGCCCGGCAAGGGCGCGGTGACGGTCGGCGAGATCCTGGTCGACGGGTCCGACGCCGTCCTGACCGGGACGAGCACGCAGCACGTCACGACCACAGGCAGGGAGTTCGCCATGACGTTCGCGCTACACCTCACCGTCGAGAACGGCCTGCTCACACGGCACCACATGTACGAGGACAGCCTCGCGGTCGCCGAGGCGTTCGAGCGGTGACGCGGGCGGGGGCGGGGGCGCCGGCGTCAGGACCGGTCGAACGAGCCGTGCCGGCCCGCGCCGGAGGCGAAGCGCGCCGCCCCGTCGAGGGCGCCCGCGGCGAGCGAGATCTCGCCGTGCCGGAACTCCGACGCCAGCGCGCCGCCCTCGTCCAGAGCGTGCTGGTCCAGCACTGAGGCGCGGTCCTCGCGCAGGCACGTCTGGGGGAACGCGGCGAGGTGCGCGGCGAGCTCCCGCGCAGCCTCCACCGCCCGCCCGGTCGGCACGACCCGGTTGGCGAGGCCGATCCGGTGCGCCTCGTCGGCGTCCACGGGGCGGCCGGTGAGGATGAGGTCCATCGCGCGGCTCTCCCCGATCAGCCGGGGCAGCCGCACCGTGCCGCCGTCGATCAGCGGGACGCCCCACCGGCGGCAGAAGACCCCGAACACCGCGTCCTGCGCCGCGACCCGCAGGTCGGCCCAGATCGCCAGCTCCAGGCCGCCCGCCACCGCGTGGCCCTCGACCGCCGCGATCACCGGCTTGGACAGCCGCATCCGGGTCGGCCCCATCGGGCCGTCGCCGTCCGGCGCGGCCCGGTTGCCCCGGTCGGTGCCGAGGGCCCGGAGGTCGGCGCCCGCGCAGAACGTCCCGCCCGTCCCGTACAGGACGGCCACCGCCGCGTCCGGGTCGGCGTCGAACGCGCGGAAGGCGTCCGCGAGCGCGGCGGCGGTCGGGCCGTCGACGGCGTTGCGGCGCTCGGGACGGTCGATGCCGACCAGGGTGACCGGGCCGTCGCGCTGGACCAGGACCGTCTCGGTGCTCATCGCGTTCGCTCTCCTCGCGTCGGGGGCGTCGACGCACCCTACCCACCGGTGTCGACGCCGACGCGGCGGCTTTGAGGAAGGCCGTGAGGGAGGGGGGCGTCAGGGGCGGGCGCCGATGATGGCGACGGGGCAGCCGCCGTGGCGCAGCACGCCGTGGCCGACCGAGCCCAGCAGCGCCGCGGTGATGGTGCCGCGGCCGCGCGAGCCGAGCACGACCAGGTCGGCGGTCGCCGAGGCGGCCGAGAGCGCGCTCACCGGATGGTCGCGGACGACCGTCTCGGTCACCGCGAGGTCGGGGTGCCGCGTCCGGACGGGGGCGCACGCCGCCTTCAGCGCGGCCCGCGCGCGCTCCTCCACGCCCGCCAGGTCCAGCGGCGACACGATCCGGACGAGCGCGGGCGGGACCCGGTAGGCGTGCACGACGCGCAGCCGCGCCCCGCGCTGCGCGGCGGCCTCGGCGGCGTACCGCAGGGCGTCGAGCGAGGCGTCCGACAGGTCGGTCCCGGCGAGGACCTCGTCGTGCCCGGTCCCGGCGGCCCCGTCGTGGACGCCGCGGACGACGACGAGCGGGCCCGCCGTCCGGCCGGCGAGGAAGGCGGCGGTCGAGCCGACCAGCATCCCGCCGAACCCGCCCGCCCCCTTGTGCCCGACGACCAGGGTGGAGGCCCGCTCCGCCTCGAGTTGCAGCACGTGGAGCGGGGCGCCGTGCAGGACCGCGGAGGTCACCGGGACGTCCGGCTGCCTGGCCTGCGCGACGCGACGCGCCAGCCTCAGCTCCTCCTGCCCCAGCCCGGCCGCCTCGGCCTTCAGCTCGGGCGAGGCGTACTCGTCGTTGAACGGCCAGGTGTCCAGCGCGAACACGATCCGAAGCGGGCGGCGCCATCGCGCCGCCTCGTCGGCCGCCCACGCGACGGCCTCGTCGGCCTCGGGGGAGCCGTCGGTCCCCACCGTCACCGGCGCGGGCGCGCCGTCCGGGCCCTCGGCCTCCATCGGGTCTCCCACCTGGGCAGTCCTAGCCGGGCGGGGCCGACCGAAAACTCAGCGGCGGACAAAGAAAGACCGCCGGCGGTCAGGGACGTGCAGGGACGTGCAGGGATGCGTCGGGGCGTTCTGGATTGTCTACGGATGAAGCATAGGCAACTTATACAAGTCGCTGATATAAGGAACTTATGGATCAATCGCCGGAGATCGACGAGCTGGAGCTGGCCGCGGGCCTCGGCCGGGTGGTCTCGCTGATGCGCTCCCTCGCGCTTCCCCGCGACCGGTCGATGACGGCAGTGTCCACCCTGGCGACCCTGGAGCGGTTCGGCCCCCGACGGGTGACCGAGCTGGCCGTGTTCGAGGGCGTCACCCAACCGGCCATGACCCAGCTCGTGTCCCGGCTGGAACGGGAGGGGCTCGCCGAACGCGGCCCGCTGCCCGCCGACGGCCGCGCCGTGGTCGTCCGCGTCACCACGGCCGGCCGCGCGGAGCTGGCGGGCCGCCGCGCCGCCCAGGCCCGGGACCTGGCCGCACTGCTGGCCGGACTGCCGGCCGGCGACCGCGAGGCCATCGCCGCCGCACTGCCGGCGCTGAACCGGCTCACCGGCCTCACCCACGGCCCGGGGGCGAGACCGCCCGCGGACCCCCCGACCTCCAGGAGCGATGGATGAACCAGACCCCCGGGGCGGCGCAGAGCCCCTTCCGCCAGCCCAAGGCCGTGTGGGCGGTCGCGTTCGCGTGCGTGATCTCGTTCATGGGCATCGGGCTGGTCGACCCGATCCTGCCCGCGATCTCGGCCGACCTGGACGCCTCGCCGAGCCAGGTGACGCTGCTGTTCACCAGCTACCTGGTGGTCACCGCGGTCGCGATGCTGGTGACCGGCTGGGTGTCCAGCCGGATCGGCGCCAAGCGCACCCTGGTCGCCGGGCTGGTGCTGATCGTGGTGTTCAGCGCGCTGGCCGGGACCTCGGGCAGCATCGGCGGCATCGTCGGCTTCCGGGCCGGCTGGGGGCTCGGCAACGCGCTGTTCATCGCGACCTCGCTGGCCGTCATCGTCGCCTCGGCCAGCGGCGGGTTCGCCGGCGCCATCATCCTGTACGAGGCCGCGCTCGGCCTCGGCATCGCCGTCGGCCCGCTGCTCGGCGGCGCCCTCGGCGAGATCAGCTGGCGCGGCCCGTTCTACGGCGTCGCCGTGCTCATGGCGATCGCGCTCGCCGCCACCCTCGTGCTCGTCAAGCCGCAGCCGCGGCCCGCCGCCAAGACCTCGCTGGCCGACCCGCTCAAGGCGCTACGGCACCGCGGCCTGCTCATCATGAGCCTCACCGCGCTCTGCTACAACTGGGGCTTCTTCACCGTGCTCGGGTACGCGCCGTTCCCCATGCACCTGGAGGCCATGCAGCTCGGCCTGGTCTTCACCTGCTGGGGGCTGCTCGTCGCGGTCTTCTCGGTGTTCGGCGCGCCGTGGCTGCAACGCCGGTTCGGGCTCGCCCGCACCCTGTACGGCAACCTGGTGCTGTTCGCCCTGGACGTGCTGGTCATCGCGATCTTCACCGACTCGCAGACCACGCTGATCCTGGCCGTGATCGTCGCCGGGGTGTTCATCGGCGTCAACAACACCGTGACCACGCAGGCGGTGATGATGGTCGCGCCGGTGGAACGTCCCATCGCCTCGGCCGCCTACGGCTTCGTCCGCTTCATCGGCGGCGGCCTGGCCCCGTACGCGGCCGGCCGGCTCGCCGAGCACACCAACGTGCACGTCCCGTTCGCCGTCGGCGCCGCCGCGATCCTGGCGGGCGTGGTGATCCTGCGCACCGGGCACCACGACCTCGCCCGGGCCGAGCGCAGGCAGGCCGAGACGGACGGACGGGCGGCAGACGGAGACCCCGGCGCGGAGGTCGCGGAGGCGGCCGAGGCGGGCGGCGGATCCCCCTCCTGACCCGCCGCCCCGCCCGGCCGCGTCCCCGCACCCGGCCCCGCGCCGCTCCCCGTCCCCGCCGCCGCCCGGCCTGGCTCAGGCGTCCGCGACCGCCGGCGCCCCGCCGCCGTCCGGCGCCCGGTCCCGGGTCTCCACGCCGAACAGGATCACCACGATGACGGCGAGGGCCAGCGGGATCGCGCCGAGCAGCGCGGTCGTCCCGATGGACGGGACCGTGGCCCCGGCGACCAGCACGATCGTGACCACCACACCGCCGAGCTTGCCGACCCCCGCGGACAGCCCCGACCCGCGGGACCGGATCCGGGTCGGGTAGACCTCCGAGCTGTAGGCGGCCAGGACGGCGCCGATCGTGGCGGTCCCGACGATCGGCCCGGCGAGCAGGACGTACAGCCAGGCGCGGTTCTCCGCGAGCGAGTCGCCCGCCACCGAGAACGCCGTCAGCGCCGCCGCGACCAGCGCGGTCAGCAGGATGATGGTCTTCTTCGCGCTCCACAGCCCGTACAGCGCGGCGGCGATGAGGACCAGCGGAAGCCCGAGCAGCGCCGAGTCCCGCAGCGCCCGGTCGGCGGTCTGCTGCGCCAGCCCGAGCTTCTGGAGGTTGGACGGGATCCACAGCTGGAACCCGTAGGTGACCAGCCCGATGCCGAGCCCGAGGACCACCACCGCGGTGCTCAGCCCGGCGAACCGCCCGCGGAACAGCGGGCCGAATCCGCCGCCGTGCGCCGCGGGCCGTTCCTCCACCTCGACCTCGGCGGTCGCCGCCTCCGCCGCGCCGTACCGCACCATGATCTCCCGGGCCTCGGCCTCCCGGCCGTGCGCGAGCAGGAAGCGCGGCGACTCGGGGATCCACCGGTTCAGCAGGATGAGCAGCACCCCGGAGGGCATCCCGACCAGCCACAGGATCCGCCACGAGTAGTGCGGGACCAGCGAGGACGACAGCCAGCTGGTGAGCACGTACGCCAGCGCCAGGTCGCCGCCGATCAGCACCATCACCCAGCCCCGGTGCCGGCCCGGGATCATCTCGGCCAGCAGCGAGAAGGTGATCGGCAGCATCCCGCCGGCGGCGAGCCCCATCAGCAGGCACATCGCCAGGTTCCACGCGAAGGACGGCATCGCGCCGCAGACCGCGGTGGTCACGAACAGCACCCCGGCGAGCAGGATGGAGGACCGGCGCCCGATCCGGTCGCCCAGCCATCCCCACAGGAACGAGCCGATCACCGTCCCGGTGAGCCCGAAGAACGGCAGCAGCGCGACCGGGAGGTCCCCGCCGGGGTTCAGGGCCGACTTGAGCCCGTACTCCTTGCCCATCCCGGGCGCGACGAACGACAGCGTGATCGGCTTCATCGCGTCGATGGTCACCGCGGTCGTCATCACCAGGATCAGGCCGATGTGCGCGGGCCGGATCCGCGCGTCCCACGCTCCGCGGATCCGCACCTCGCCCGCCTGCCGGGCCGCCTTCAGATCGCGCGGGACCAGCCCGTACGTGGTGGCCGCGAGGCCCACCACGATCAGCGCCATCCCGGTGATCATCGGGGCGTCCATCGGCATGTCCGCCATGTGGTAATGCATGTCGGCGGCGTCCAGGTACATCGGCAGGTGCAGGACCACACCGGCGACGCAGGCGATGAAGCCGGACCAGAAGGCCAGCGGATGGGCGAAGTCGATTCCGCCCACGGACCGTGTTCGCATGTGAATCCTTTCGGGGGGTGGGCTCGGGGAGGACCGCGGCCGTGTCATCGGGTGAACGTGCGGATCGGGGTCACTCCCGGTTGGACTCGAACCGGAACGTGCGCGACCGTCCGACCCGCACCGTCGAGCCCGGCGGCAGCACCACGGCGGACTCGGGGGGCAGCCGCTGGAACTCCTGCTCACCGGGTTTCTTGAGCGCGGTGCCGTTGACCGAGCCGAGGTCGACCACCTTCACCCGCCACTCCTGGAGCGCGACGAGCACGTGCCTCCGCGAGATCGACCCGTCCCGGTCGGTCAGCCGGACCGGACGCGCCCGCCCCCCGGTCACCTCCTGCGCGCGCGCGGGCTCGCGTCCGATGAGCTGGTCGTCGTCGAGCGGGATGGTGTGCCCGTCGTCGAACAGCAGGACGCCGAGCGGCGGTCTCGGCCCGTGGAAGGGGGCGAGCGTCATCTGGAGCATCGAGATCCCGCAGACCGCGCAGTACGCCGCACGCGGGTCGTTGAAGTGGTGGTTCTTGCAGTTGACGCCGAGGACCCGCGGTCCGCTCGCCCGGCGTTTGGGACGCTGCCGGATCAGGCTGACCGGCTCGTCCGGACTCTCGGTCCCCTCTTCCGCACCCGGCCCGTCCACCGCGGCCGGCGAAGGCGCGGGCGGCGAGGGGGCGGGCGGCGAGGGGGCGGGCGGCGAGGGGGCGGGCGGCGAGGGGGCGGGCGGCGGCTCAGGCCGGACGAGGTCGATCCGGGTGCGCAGCGGCTCCGCACGAGGACCCGTACGGGGCTTCGCATGCGGTTCCGCGCGCGGCTCCTTCCGCGGCCCGTTCCGCGGCTCGGCCCGCGGCGTCGCCTCCGGTTCTCGGACGGTCACCTCGCGCAGCCCGCCGCCCCGGACCACCCCCGATCCGAGCCGCAGCCGCGGATCGGCCGGCCCGGCACCCGGCAGCATCAGCTCCAGTTCGGCCACCGGCCCGCCGACGATCCGGTCCGCCGACGCGCCCGGATCGCCGCCGATCCGGATCTCCGCGTCCCGTACCGGCACGACCCGCGCCGTCGCGGCACCACTGGCCAGCACCGCGACCGCGCCGTGCCCGGCCGGCCCGGCGACCGCGCACGCCAGCGGCCGGCTGCCGCGCTCGGCCGCGAGGATCCGCGCCGCCCGGCGGACCAGCAGCCGGCCGGCCCGCTCGCCGTCGCCGTCCGCCGCCGCGACCTCGGCCAGCGCGTCGAGCAACCCGTCGACCAGGTGGGCCGTGGACGCGCCGGGTACTGCGCACACCAGCGACAACCCGGCCTCGTGCGCGACCAGGCCGTCGCCGGGCAGCGGCAGTACCAGGCGTCCCTCCGCCCGGTTCACAGCACCCGCCCGCCGCGCAGCCGCCACTGGACGAGGACCACCCGGATCGGGCCGTTCACGAACAGCCACTGCCCGATCCACACGAAACCGAGCATGGTCGCGTACGTGGACAAGGCCACCCCGTGGACCCTGGGCACCAGCCCGGCGTCGAGCAGGAACCACATCAGCAGGCCCTCGGGGACGACGGTCACCAGCCCGAACAGCGTCGGCCAGTCCTTGTCCCACCGGAACTGCATCAGCAGGTGGTAGAGCAGCTCCCAGCCGAGCCCCGCCACGGCGACCGCGAGGAGGATCAGGTAGGCCGTCCGGTACGTCCCGGAGAGCGGGCCCGCGGTGCCCGGCAGCACCGGGACGATCACCGCGGTCAGCAGCACGCCGACGGTGGCCAGCACGAGGACCCGCGTCTGCAACCGTCCGGCGAGGGTGGGGATCACGGTGCGTCTCCTTGGTCAGACGGGACGGCCGGAGGCCCACCGGAGCCACTGCCCGGTCGACCTGAGCGGGCCGAGCCGCGCGCAGAACCCGCGCCCGGCGAGGTCGGCGGCGATGTCCAGCGCGGCGGTCTGGAGGCCGAGGAAGCTGTCGACCGCCGGGAAGTGGTTGCCCGCCGTGGCCGCGCCCGACGCGTAGAGCACCCCGTCACCGTTCTCCGTTCCGGTCACCGCGAAGTTCTCGCCGACCATGAGGCGGCCCGCGCCGTTGCGCCGGGCGCCGCCGTGCTCCAGCAGGTCGGCCAGCACCCGGTGCTCGGGCACGCCGGCCTCCAGCCCGGTGCAGTCGATGACGAAGTCGGAGACGTGCCGGGCGCGGGTGCCGTCGTCGCTGCTGGTGAGGCTGGCCAGCCGGCCGTCCGGGGTGGGCTCGACCCGGTCCACGACGGCCTGGACCGGGTGGTACCAGCCGCCCTCCCGCCCGGCCCGCATCTGCGCCTGCCACGGCCGCAGCCGGGGTGTGGTGGTACCGCCGATGACCTTCATGAGCTCGGCCCGTCCGGCGCCGTCCGCCCGCCTGATCCGCGCCTTGAGCTGCCCGCCGAACGCGGACTTGGGCAGGGTGAACGCCTGGTAGGCCCAGCCGTCGCCGCCCCGGCGCCGCATCCACGGACCCGGCCCGTGCGCCCCTGACACGAACGTGCGGAACATGTGCACGATCTGCGTCTGCGACCCGTACCGCTCGCGGTCGTCCATCAGCCGGTGCAGCACCCGGGACGCCACGATCCCGGCGCCCCGCACCACCACCACGCCGGGCCGCGACTTGAGGAACTCGTACACGTGCTCGTGCGGTTCGTAGGCGTTGACCACGCGGTGGTAGTCGTTGTGGGTCTCGCGGAACTCCTGGAGGTCGGGCAGGAACCGCAGCCCGGGGTAGCCGACCGCCAGGTGCACGAACCGCGAGCGGATCGCGATCCGCTTGGTCGGCGTCGCGCCCGCCGGCGGGGTGAGGATGGTGAAGTAGCCGTCGCCGGCCCGGCGGCGCACCATCCGCACCTGCCCCTTGGCGAGCATCGCGGCGTAGGAGATCCGCGCCGCCTCGCGTTCGAGGGTGGCGAACACCGTCTCGGCGCGCGGGCTGAAGAAGTCGGTGAGGACGGGCTCGGTCAGCACCTGGAACAGCAGCCGGGGAGACCGGTCCCGCCACGCTTCGTGCAGGGCGTACGACGGGAAGCCCCAGATGTTGTCGGGCCGCGCGCCCGCATCGGAGCGGATCCGCTCGCGGGGCGGGAGCTGCGAGACCCGGCTGAGGTAGGCCCACGTCTGCCACGGCGTGTCGAGATTGGACAGCACCCGGAGGGACGACGCCGGCGCGCCCTGAATCCGGAGCGCGTCGACCAGGGTGAACGAGCCGAGCCCGCCGCCGACCGACACCAGCGGTACGTCGTAGACGGGAATGCCCGCCTCCAGCACGGCCCGGTCGGGCCAGACCGACGATCCGAGCAGTTCGGGCGAGAGATCACCCAAGGGCCGGGCATCGGGCACAGCGACGTCCCCCAAGCGTGACTTCGAGCAGAGCGGACGACACTTTATCCCACGATGGGAACGATTTTCAGGACGGAAGAGGCAGCTCGGCCCAGACGACCTTGCCGGGATGCCGCTCGGCGCGGCGGCAGCCCCACCGGTCGGCCAGGGCGCCGACCAGGAGCAGGCCGCGCCCGTTCTCGTCGTAGTCGCCGGCGTCCGACCGCCGGGGGAGTGCCGCGATGCCGTCCTCGACCTCGATCGACAGCACCGCCCCGGCCAGCCCGAGCCGCATCGTGATCACAGGCGGGCGCGGCCCGGCGGCGCCCCCGCGACCGCCGGTCGCCGCATGCCCGCCCGCGGGCGCCGGGTGGGCGCCGGTCAGGACCGGGAGTGGTTCCCCGGTGGCCTCCATCAGGGCCTGGTAGGCGTTGGTCACGATCTCGGTGACCACCAGCGTCGCGTCGTCCGCGAGTTCCGCCAGCCGCCAGCCGCGCAGCGTCGCGCCGACGAAGTGGCGCGCGGCGGGCACCGACGAGGCCAGCGCCTCCAGTTCGAGCGTGGCGCGCAGCCGGCGCCGGTCGTCGCTGCGGGGACCGAGGGCGGACGGGCAGGGCATGCGCATGGGCCGTTCGATGGGAACCACAGCCATCGTGCTGCTCCTGACCGTGACGGGACTGGAAGGGTGGGGGGTTCCGCACATCGGTCAGGCGGCTCCGGGTGGACGCCGGAGCAGGGCCCCGGCGCCGGACGGGCCGAGCGCGGGCCCGCCGGTCCTCATTCGCGACATGTGCATCCAAGGTTCGTGACTCGCTATCTGCGATTCACAGATTAAGAGCCATGGCGGGACGGAACAAGCTCTTCGGGCAGAAAGGTGCCCGCGATGCAGCGGTAATGCGCACCGGAGCGGGCAAAGTGGTACGAAATGCACAGTCTTGGGGGTCTTGACCGCATCTGTCGTCAGAGGCCGGATGTCTGTCAGGGTGTCCCTGTACGGTGGGGCACGCCTGAGACGGGCCGCACATGACGATCCCCCGGGGATGCAGCCCCGGGGGATCGTCCGGTGGGTGGTCCGGCGACTCAGCTAGCGGTCGTAGCGTCCGGCCTTCACATCGGAGAGGAAGGCACGGAAGGCGCCGCGGTCGATGACGTGCGCACCGGCCTCGGGCGTCCTGCTGTCACGGAGTCCCGTGGCGGAGCCGAGGTCGGCGACTTCGACGCAGCCGCCGTTGCTGCCGGTGCTGGACGTGGCCTTGAACCACCTTGCCTGAGACGGGTCCATGTCTACTCCAGCTTGTTGGTCTGTTCTTCGAGGTAGTCGGTGGTGGCTTCGGGTGAGAGCGCCGCCTCGCGAACGCGGCTGAAGATCCTTACATAGTCCTCCACGCTCTTGGGCTCGTTGATCTCCTGGATGGCCGCGTCGTTCTCCAGATAGACCATCGCGGGCTCGTTCCCGGGGAAGTCGAAGATGTTGACCAGCGTCGACATGCCCGGGTGCGGCCCGTTGTCGAAGCGCAGCAGCCGCAGTTCGATGTTGGACCGCCGGCTCATCTCGGCCAGGTGCGCGACCTGCGCGCGCCGGTCGGCCGGAGTGCCCCACCGGTACATCAGCGACGCCTCGGTGATCAGCGCCGTCAGGGTGGGCGCGGTGCCGTCGTCGCGGTTCAGGATCGCCTGCCGCCGCAGCCGCGCCTCCCGGGCCTGGCTCTGCCACTCGGCCGGCCGCGTGCCCGAGGCCATCAGGCACTGGATGTAGGCCGGCGTCTGGAGCAGTCCGGGCAGGACGAGCGGCATCAGCACGCGGATGGCCGAGGCGTCGGCCTCGAACCCGCAGAACTCGTTGCTGAACACCTCGGAGTGGTCGCGCCACCAGGCCCGCCGCCGGGCCAGCCCGGCGAGGTTCTCCAGCTCGGCGAGGTCGCCGTCGACCTGGCCGTAGAGCCGGGCGATGTCGCGGATGTCGCTGAGCTCGGGGCGGACCCACTGGTTGGCCTCGAACCGGCCGACCTTGCCGCGTCCCCAGTTGAGCCGGTCGCAGACCTGGTTGGCGGTGTATCCGGCGTCGAGGCGCAGTTCGGTGAGCAGGCGGGACAGCCGCCGCTTGGCGATGGTGGATCCGGGGGCGTCCTCGGTCACGCGTCACCTCCCTCTTGACAGCGCGCTCTGGCCAGCATATCGCCTCCCAATTTGTGAATCACAAATTCCAGTGGCCCGGTCGGGCGTTCCGAATGGTGCGGAAGCAAGGGACCAAGAACGGACGGGCGGGGATGGACGGGCGGGGTCGGACGGGTCAGGACGCGGCGCGGTCGAACTCCTCCGCCTTCACCCCGGCGAGGAAGCAGTCCCACTCGTGGTGGTCGAACACCGAGATCAGCGCGCCGGGATCGCCGCTGGTGCGCAGCAGCACCCACGCGCCGGCGAACGCGACCTCGACGCCGGACGCCTCGACGCCGGACGCCGTGGGATCGGGTGAGGTGGGATCGGGCGCCGTGCCGCCGTCCGCCGTCCCGGCAGCGGACCGCCGCCAGTGCAGGGCGTCCGGGTCGAGGCCCAGCTCCTGGACGGTGGGCTTGCGCGCGGGCACGCCCCGGGCCTTGGGGTCTTCGGTCATCAGGGTCTCCTCTCGTGGCCGTACGACGTTACGGCCTGGACGGTTCAGGGCACCCTCGCGACACCGCAGTACACCCAGCGGGAACCGTCGTTGTCGGAGCTCTCGGGGTTGTCGGCGCCCCAGTCCCCGGAGAAGGCCACCCCGGGGGCGGAGCCCTCGTGCGGGGGCAGGAGCTCGAGGCCGTCGAAGAATCCGGTGATCTCGTCCCGGGTGCGGAAGAAGGCGTTCGCGGTGGCCTTGGAGTAGACGCCGTCGATCGCCCTGAGCGCCTGCGGCGCCTGGTGGTCGGCGGTGCCGTGCGAGAGCGCCAGGTAGCTGCCGGGGGGCAGTGCGTCCAGGTAGCGGCCGATCAGCCCCCGCGGGTCGTCCTCGTCGCCGATGAAGTGCAGGACCGCCACCAGCAGCAGCGCGACCGGCTGGGTGAAGTCGATGAGCTCGCGGACGGCGGGCTGCCCGAGGAGCTCCTCGGGTTCGCGGAGGTCGGCGGTGATGGCCGCGGTGTCGGGGGAGCCGGCGAGCAGCGCACGGGCGTGCGCGAGCACCATCGGGTCGTTGTCGGCGTACAGCACCCGCGCGGCGGGGTCGACGGCCTGGGCGACCTGATGGGTGTTGTTCTGCGTCGGCAGCCCGGCCCCGACGTCGATGAACTGCCGGATCCCCAGGGCGGCGAGCCGGTGCACGGCCCGCTGGAGGAATCCGCGGTTGGCCCAGGCGATGTCCTCCAGTTCGGGCACCACCGCGCGGATCCGCTCGGCGGCCTCGCGGTCGATGGGGTAGTTGTCCTTGCCGCCCAGGAAGTAGTCGTACAGCCGGGCCGGGCTCGCCTTGTCCAGATCGACGTCCGGCGGGACGTTCTCCGGTTCGCTCATGTAGCGTCCTCGCCTCGTCGCGGGGGTGGTGCGCGGGCAACCTGTGCAGCAGAGTTTATGAATCATGAACCGGACTGTCCGGCTGTCGGGCGGAGGATCGGGCGGGTTCAGCCGGGGGCCTGGATTTCGCAACCGGGTCGACAATGTCGAACGCGGCCGGGATCACCAGCGGCGGGCGCCCAGATCGCGGGACACCGCGCGGGCCGCGTCCCGGACGGCCGCCACCAGGTCGGTGCGCGGCAGCCCGGCCGGATCGCAGACCCGCTCGATGGCGCCGGAGACGCCGATCGCGCCGACCACCACGGTGCGGTCGTCGCGGATCGGCGCCGCGATCGCGGCCTCGCCCTCGATCAGCTCCTCGATGTCGCAGGCCCAGCCGCGGGCGCGGACCAGGTCGAGGTCGGCGACCAGGTCGTCCTTGGCGGCGATGGTGTGGCGGGTGTAGGTCTTGGTGTCGAGGTCGGCCAGCAGCGTGTCGGCCTGGAGGTCGAAGGCCAGCAGCGCCTTGCCCAGCGCGGACGCGTGGATCGGCAGCAGCGCCCCGACGTCGAGGGTCTGGAGGCTGTCGTCGGGGCGGAAGACGTGGTGCACGACCAGCACCCGGCCCTCGTGCAGCGATCCGATCCGCACGCTCTCCCTGGCCCGCGAGGCCAGCGAGTCGGCCCAGTTGAGCGCCCGGGTGCGCAGCTCATTGACGTCGAGGTAGCTGTTGCCGAGGTGCAGCAGGGTGGCGCCGAGGCGGTACTTGCCGCCGGCCCGGTCCTGCTCGACGAACCCGACGTGCTGGAGCGTCTGAAGGATGCCGTGCACCGTGGCCTTGGGCAGCCGCAACGCGTCGGCGAGTTCCACGACGCCGAGCTGCCGGGGGCCGGAGGCCAGCAGTCGCAGGATCGTCGCGGCCCGCTCGACCGACTGGATTCTCCCTGGCACCCCTTCAGCCTAGCGTGTACATTGTTCGACATTGTCGTACGGCATTCCGAATCGCAGTCAGGTCGTCACTCCGTCACGAGGAGCTGGTCCGTGAAAGCGGTAGAACTCTCACCCGCCGCGCGGTCGCGCGCGCTGCGGGAGCTGGCGGCGGGCGGGGAGGTCGACGTGCTGGTCGTCGGCGGCGGGGTGGTCGGGGCCGGCGCTGCCCTGGACGCGGCGACCCGGGGGCTGAGCGTCGGCCTGGTCGAGGCCAGGGACTGGGCGGCGGGCACGTCCAGCCGGGCCAGCAAGCTCATCCACGGCGGCCTGCGCTACCTGGAGATGCTCGACTTCGGCCTTGTGCACGAGGCGCTGCGCGAGCGCGGCCTGATGGTCCGGCGGCTCGCGCCGCACCTGGTCCGCCCCGTCCCGTTCCTCTACCCGCTCAGCCACCGCGTCTGGGAGCGCCCGTACGTGGGCGCGGGCGTCCTGCTGTACGACACGATGGGCGCCGCCGGGCGCGCCTCGCGCGGCCTGCCCCACCACCGCCACCTCACCAAGCGGCGCGCGCTGAAGGTCGCGCCCGGCCTCAAGCCGGGCGCGCTTGTCGGGGCGGTCCAGTACTGGGACGCGCAGGTCGACGACGCCCGGCACACCATGTCGCTGGTGCGCACCGCCGCCTCCTACGGCGCCCTGGTCGCCAACCGGGCCAAGGTCGTCCGCTACCTGCGCGACGGCGAGCGCGTCACCGGCGCGGTCGTGGCCGACCAGGAGACCGGCGCCGAGATCGAGGTGCGGGCCCGGCAGGTCGTCGCCGCGACCGGTGTCTGGACGGACGAGACGCAGGCGCTGGCCGACGCGAGCAGCGTGCGCGTCCGCGCGTCCAAGGGCGTTCACCTGCTCGTCCCGCGGGACCGGATCGACTCCTCCAGCGGGCTGATCCTGCGCACCGAGCGGAGCGTGCTGTTCGTCATCCCGTGGGGCCGGCACTGGATCGTGGGCACCACCGACACCGACTGGGACCTCGACAAGGACCACCCCGCGGCCACCGCCGCCGACATCGACTACCTGCTGGAGCACGCGAACCGGGTGCTGGCCGAGCCGCTCGCCAAGGACGACGTCGAGGGCGTCTACGCGGGGCTGCGCCCGCTGCTGTCCGGCGCGTCCGACCAGACCGCCAAGCTGTCCCGCGAGCACCTGGTGGGGACGCCGGTGCCCGGCCTGGTCGTCATCGCGGGCGGCAAGTACACCACCTACCGGGTGATGGCCGAGGACGCCGTCGACGAGGCCGTCCGCGGCCTGGACGGCGCGGCGGTCCCGGCGTCGGTGACCGAGGACGTGCCGCTCGTCGGCGCGGACGGGTACCGGGCGCTGTGGAACCGCCGGTCCGCGCTGGCGCTGGCCGCCGGGCTGCCCGTCCGCCGCGTCGCGCAGCTCCTGCGCCGGTACGGGACGCTGGTGGACGAGGTGCTGGACCTCATCGCGGCCGACCCGTCCCTCGCCGAGCCGCTGCCGAGCGGCGACGGCTACCTGCGGGCGGAGGTCGTGTACGCCGCGACCCACGAGGGCGCGCGCGACGTCGAGGACGTGCTGGCGCGGCGGACCCGGATCTCGATCGAGTCCAGGGACCGGGGCACCGAGTCCGCCGTGGTGGCGGCCTCCTTGATGGCCCCGGTACTCGGCTGGGACGCGGAGCGGACCGCCCGCGAGGCCGCCACCTACGTCCGGCTGGTCGAGGCCGAGCGCGAGGCGCAGGAGCAGCCCGACGACCTCGCCGCCGCGAACGTGTGGCTGCGCGCCCGCAAGGATCCCCGGGCCGCCGGGGACGCGGGCAGGACGGGACGTCCGGAGAAGATCGCCTAGGTCCTGTCTCAAATTGCCTCGGTCGTCGCGCGAGCGCGTTGCCTGGCCGGTGGGGCGAAGCCGGAGGCGAGCCCCACCGGTCAGATCGCGGAGCGATGTCGCGCTCGCCCAAGCACGGTCGGTGTCCGAGCCCTAGGCGAGGACGCCGGGCCGGGCTTTGAAACACGGCCTAGGCGCCGGTGCCCTCCGGGGAGTGCTGCCGGGAGGGCCGGATCCAGTCGAAGGTGCGCTCGACGGCCCGCCGCCAGTTGTCGTACTCATTGGCGCGGTGCACGGGGTCCATAGCCGGTTGCCACTGGCCCGCCCGGTGCCAGTTGCGGCGCAGCCCCTCCAGGTCGGGCCAGTAGCCGACGGCCAGCCCCGCCGCGTAGGCGGCGCCGAGCGACACGGTCTCGGCGGCCATCGGGCGCACCACCGGCACGTTGAGGACGTCGGCGATGAACTGCATGAGCAGGTTGTCGGCGGTCATCCCGCCGTCCACCTTGAGCGCCTTGAGAGCCAGTCCCGAGTCGGCGTTCATCGCGTCCACCACCTCGCGGGTCTGCCAGCCGGTCGCCTCCAGCACCGCGCGGGCCAGGTGCCCCTTGGTGATGTAGGAGGTCAGCCCGACGATGATGCCGCGCGCCTCGCTGCGCCAGTGCGGCGCGAACAGCCCGGAGAAGGCGGGCACGATGTAGCAGCCGCCGTTGTCGTCGACGGTGCGGGCGAGCGTCTCGATCTCGGGGGCGCTGCCGATGATGCCGAGCCCGTCCCGGAACCACTGGACCAGCGCACCGGTGATGGCGATCGAGCCCTCCAGGGCGTACACGGCCGGCTCGTTGTCGATCTTGTAGCCGACGGTGGTCAGCAGGCCGTGCGTCGAGCGGACCGGCGCGGTCCCGGTGTTGAGGAGCAGAAAGCTGCCCGTCCCGTAGGTGCACTTGGCCTCGCCGGGGGCGAAGCAGGTCTGCCCGAACAGCGCCGCCTGCTGGTCGCCGAGCGCCGCCGCGATGCGGACACCGGGCAGCACGTGCGTGGCCGCGCCGTACACCGCGGTGGACGGCCAGATCTCGGGCAGCATCGCGCGCGGCACACCGAAGAAGTCGAGCAGGCCCTGGTCCCAGTCGAGCGTGGTGAGGTCCATCAGCAGCGTCCGGCTGGCGTTGGTCACGTCGGTGACATGGCTGCCGCCGGCCGGGCCGCCGGTCAGGTTCCAGATCAGCCAGCTCTCCATCGTCCCGAACAGCACGTCGCCGCGCTCGGCGCGCTCGCGCAGGCCGGGGGTGTGGTCGAGCAGCCAGCGGATCCGCGGGGCGGAGAAGTAGGTGGCCAGCGGGATGCCGCAGCGCTCGTGGATGGTCTCGGCCAGCGGCGCGCGCGACAGCTCGTCGACGAGCGTGTCGGTGCGGGTGTCCTGCCACACGATGGCGCGGCCGATCGGCCGGCCGGTGTGGCGGTCCCACAGCACGGTGGTCTCGCGCTGGTTGGCGATGCCGAGCGCGGCCACCTGGTCCGGGGTGGCGCCCGCCTGGGCGATGGACTCCGGCGCGATCCGCTCCAGGTTGCGCCAGATCTCCATGGCGTCGTGCTCGACCCAGCCGGGCCTCGGGAAGTGCTGCTTGTGCTCGCGCTGGGTGACCGACACGAGCCGGCCGTTCCGGTCGAACAGGATGCACCGCGTCGATGTCGTGCCCTGGTCCAGGGCCATCACGTAGCGCTCTGCCATGGGTCCCTACTTCCGCAGGCGTCGTGCGGGCCTCACCAACGGGAGGCTCCGAGGTCGCGGGAGACCGCGCGCGCGGCGTCGCGCACGTAGGTCATGAGTTGTGAACGGGGCCGGCCCTGCGCGTCGCACAGGCGCTCGACGGCGCCCGAGACGCCCATGGCCCCGACGACCAGCCCGCCGTAGCCGCGGATCGGCGCGGCCAGGCCGGCCTCGCCGACGGTGAACTCCTCCACCTCGGCGGCCCATCCGGTCTCCCGGACCTCGGCCAGCGCGCGGGCGAGCGCCCGCGGCGAGGTGATCGTACGGCGGCTGAACGGGATCAGCTCGGCGACGGCGCCGGCGTCGTAGGCGAGCAGCACCTTGCCGAGCGCGGTGGCGTGCAGCGGCATGAGGGTGCCGACGTCGAGGGTCTGCAACGTGTCGTCCGGCCGGAACACGTGGTGGACGACCAGGACCTGGCCGTCGAGGGGGGTGCCGATCCGGACCGCCTCGCCGCTGCGCGCGGCGAGCGCGTCGGCCCAGTTGATCGCCCGGGAGCGCAGCTCGTTGACGTCGAGGTAGCTGGTGCCGAGGTGCAGCAGCGCCGCGCCGAGCTGGTATTTGCCGGTGGCCGCGTCCTGCTCGACGAAGCCGACCCGCTGGAGCGTGCGCAGGATGCCGTGCGCGGTGCCGCGCGCCAGGCCGAGCGAACCGGCGATCTCGCCGACCCCGAGCCGGCCCGAGCCGCGGGCGAGCAGCCGCAGGATGGCGGCGGCCCGTTCGATCGACTGCACTGGTCCAGGCACGCCGGTCAGGGTAACCACGCCGACATCGGTTCGACAATGTCGGCTTCTGGGCGGCGAACGCTCCTGTCCGCGCGGCCCGGCGCGGCCGAGTGTGAGGGGGGACACAGCGGTGGAGGGTACTACCTTCTGCTCACACGAACCACCATTCGACATTGTCGGCACTTGTTCCTTGACCGGCGTTCTGTGGCGATTTACCGTCCGGGGCAGCCGTGAGGTGGGTCACGTCTGGCTCGCGGCGGGCCCTCCGGCGCGCGCGCCGGACACCACCCCTCGAGGAGGAAGCGTGACGGAGCGACGGAAGATCCCCGGGCCGGCGGCCGAACTGGCCGCCGAATTCGCCGGGACGATGATCCTGATCCTGTTCGGTGTGGGCGTCGTGGCGCAGGTCGCGGCGGGGGACATCGGCGACCACGACAGCATCGCCTGGGGGTGGGGCCTCGGCGTCACCCTCGGCGTCTACGTG
The DNA here is from genome assembly GCF_030283145.1 of Actinomadura xylanilytica. Classification (GTDB taxonomy): domain Bacteria; phylum Actinomycetota; class Actinomycetes; order Streptosporangiales; family Streptosporangiaceae; genus Spirillospora; species Spirillospora xylanilytica. The sequence continues at coordinate 307,588 of NZ_JASNWE010000001.1, read as the reverse complement.
GCGGGACGGATCAGCGGGGCGCACCTCAACCCGGCGGTCACCCTCGCGCTCGCGGTGTTCAAGGGCTTCTCCTGGCGCAAGGTGGCGCCGTTCATGCTGGCGCAGACGCTGGGGGCGTTCGTTGCGGCGCTGTTGGTGCGGTGGAACTACACCGAGGTGCTGGCCAAGGTCGACCCGGGCCATACCGTGAAGACGCAGGGCGTGTTCTCGACCCTGCCGGGCAATGGTGAGCTGCCGGTGCACACCTGGGGCGCCTTCCGCGACCAGGTGATCGGCACCGCGATCCTGCTCTTCCTGGTCCTGGCCCTCACCGACCTGCGCAACTCCCCGCCCGCGGCGAACCTGGCGCCGCTGTTCATCGGGCTGACCGTGGTGGCGATCGGGATGGCCTGGGGCACCGACGCGGGCTACGCGATCAACCCGGCGCGCGACTTCGGGCCCCGGCTGGCCTCGTTCTTCACCGGTTACGGTGGCGCGTGGCGGGACCAGTACGGCGATCTGTACTTCTGGGTGCCGATCCTTGGCCCGCTGGTCGGCGGCGTGCTCGGCGCCGGGCTCTACCAGGCGCTCATCGGCCGCTGGCTGCCGGACGAGGAGCCCGGCGACGCCGTCCCCGCCAAGCCCGGGACCGAGCCCGCGGCCGACCTCAAGACCGCCTGACCGCACGCCCGAGAGGACGAGGTGACACGCATGGCCGATTTCGTCGGCGCGATCGATCAGGGCACCACGAGCACCCGGTTCATGATCTTCGATCATGGCGGGAACGAGGTGGCGCGGCATCAGTTGGAGCATGAGCAGGTCCTGCCGCGGGCGGGGTGGGTCGAGCACAACCCCACCGAGATCTGGGAGCGGACCCGCGCGGTGATCGAGACTGCGCTGAACAAGGCGAATCTGGGCCATTCTGATCTCGTGGCGCTCGGGATCACCAATCAGCGTGAGACCACTCTGGTGTGGAATCGGGTTACTGGGCGTCCGTATTACAACGCGATCGTGTGGCAGGACACCCGTACCGACAGCATCGCGGCTGAACTCGACCGCGACGGCCGCGGCGACGTCATCCGCCGGAAGGCCGGGCTCCCGCCCGCGACGTATTTCTCCGGGGGGAAGATCCAGTGGATTCTGGAGAATGTCGAGGGGGTGCGGGAGGCCGCCGAGAGCGGTGAGGCGGTGTTCGGGAACATGGACACCTGGGTGTTGTGGAACCTGACCGGCGGGACCGACGGCGGGGTGCACGTCACCGATCCGACCAATGCCAGCCGCACGATGCTGATGGATCTGGAGACCCTGGACTGGGACGACGAGTTGCTGTCGTTCTTCGGTATCCCGCGCCGGATGCTCCCGGAGATCAGGCCGTCTTCGACCTCGGAGCTGTATGGCGTCACGAGGTCCGATGGTCCGTTGCGGGGTGAGGTGGCGTTGAGCGGGATCTTGGGGGATCAGCAGGCGGCGACGGTGGGGCAGGTGTGCTTTTCGCCGGGAGAGGCCAAGAACACCTACGGCACCGGCAACTTCCTCCTCCTCAACACCGGTACGGAGCTGGTGCGCTCCAAGAGCGGCCTGTTGACGACGGTCTGCTACAAGTTCGGTGATCAGGCGCCGGTGTATGCGTTGGAGGGGTCGATCGCGGTGACGGGGTCGGCGGTGCAGTGGCTGCGCGATCAGCTCGGGATCATCTCCGGTGCCGCGCAGAGCGAGTCACTGGCGGCGCAGGTCGCCGACAACGGGGGCGTGTACTTCGTGCCCGCGTTTTCCGGGTTGTTCGCTCCGTACTGGCGGTCGGATGCGCGGGGCGCGATCGTCGGGCTGTCTCGTTTCAACACCAATGCGCATGTCGCGCGTGCGACGTTGGAGGCGATCTGTTACCAGTCGCGGGATGTCGTGGAGGCGATGCGGGAGGATTCGGGGGTGGCGTTGGATGTGCTGCGGGTGGACGGCGGGGTCACGGCCAACGAGCTGTGCATGCAGATGCAGGCCGACATCCTGGGTGTTCCGGTGTCCAAGCCGGTGGTCGCCGAGACCACCGCGCTCGGCGCCGCTTACGCCGCCGGCCTCGCCGTCGGTTTCTGGACGTCGACCGACGAACTGCGGCGGAACTGGAACGAGGACAAGCGCTGGTCCCCGGCCTGGAACGACGAGCAGCGCACCACCGGTTACGCCGGCTGGAAGAAGGCGGTGACCCGCACCCTCGACTGGGTCGACGTCCCCTGACCCGGGACCCGGGTTAGAGGTCGAGCTGGTACTGGACGACGGTGTGCGTCAGGACGTAGCCAAGGGCGCCGTTGATGGCCAGCATGGGTGCGTTCTCCTCGGCGGTGTCGGTCAGCAGCCCGCTCAGGCGCGGATGCCTGCGGCGGGCGTGCAGGATCGACGCGGCCTTCATCCAGAGGCCGAGGCCACGGCCGCGGTGCCCCGGGAGGACGCCCGTGCCGTAGTGCTGGCCGTCGCTCGTCCCGTTCCCGGGGACGACCAGCTCGGTGAACCCGGCGAGGGCGCCGTCGGACTCGTCGACGACGGCGATGGTGTGCAGCAGGTCCCCGCGCCGGGCGATGGCCTCCCCGGCGGCGCGGACGCGGTCGACGTCCCAGTCCACGGTGCCGTAGTCGGTGTCGCCCACCGGCATGTCGTCCATGGCGGAGCGGGAGGCGGCGAAGGCGGCGGCACGATCGTCCGGGACCGTGCCGTCCCACTCGGTCAGCCGGTAGCCGGCGTGCGGGCGGCCGGCGATCGCGGTGAGGGCGGCGGGATCGGCCTCGGCCAGCGGCAGCCGGGAGTGGACCAGCGTCAGGACTTCGCGGAACCCGCGGGCCGCCAGGAACCCCTGCCCTGGGGAGCCCGGGTCCGCCTGCGCGATGACGCAGCGGCGGCCGTCGTCGCGGGCGGCCGTCACCGCCCGCTCCAGGAGTCCTGAACCCACCCCGGCGCGCCGTTCGGCCGGATGGACGTCGAGCTGGAGCTCGGCCAGGTGCCGCTGGCCGGGCGTGGTGAACAGCCGCAGGAACGCCGCCCCCGCCGGGGCCCCGCCGGACGCGGAGGCCAGCCACGCCAGTCGGTGCCAGGACAGGGCCCGCTCCGGGTCGATCAGCGGGGTGATGCGAAGCGACATGGTGTCTCCGGAGGCTGGACGGCCCGGCGAACCTAATCGCCCGCCCTGGCGCCCGCAACCCCGGGGCCGCGCGTCCGGTCCGCCGCCGGCGCGTCCTCCCGCCCCGGGGCGAAGGGGTCCGGCTCCGTCCGTCAGGACGCCCGGATGCCCACGCCCGCGTACATCAGCGCCTGGTGCGCGCCTCTGGCCGGCCCCTTCGGGCGCCACAGGGTGGTCGGCACCAGCCCGGGATCGGCCAGCTCGAAGTCGCCGAAGTAGCGTCCGATCTCCTGCTCGCCGCGCAGGACCAGCGGGCAGGAGGACGCCTCGCTGAACAGCCGGGCCGCCTCGCGCGACGGCTCGGGGGAGAAGTCGGCCGTGGCGTGCGAGATCACCAGCGCGCTGCCCGGGGCGACCACGTCCCGGATCTCGGCGAGGAGGTCGTGCGGCCGGTCGGCCTCGGTGAGGAAGTGCAGGACCGAGGTGAGCAGCACCGCGATCGGCTCGCGCTCGTCGAGCAGGCCGCAGCCGAAGGCGCCGCCGAGCAGCGCGCCCCTCCTGCGCAGATCGGCGTCGATGACCGCGACCTCGGCGTCCTGGGACAGCAGCGCCCGCGCGTGCGCGAGCACCATCGGGTCGTGGTCGACGTACACGACGCGCGCGGACGGGGCGTGACGCGTCGCGATCCCGTGCTCGGCGCTCTCCAGCAGGGGCAGGCCGCAGCCGACGTCGATGAACTGGCGGACGCCCCGGGCGAGCAGCGCCCGCACGGCCCGGTCGGTGAACGCCCGGCCGGCCCGCGCCGCGTTGGCCCAGTGCGGCTGGACCGCGAGGATCCGCTCGGCGAGGTCGCGGTCGACCGCGTAGTTGTCCTTGCCTCCGAGCAGGTAGTTCTGTATCCGCGCCGCGTTGGCCTCGGTGAAGAGGGCCCGCCGCCGGCCCGCCCACAGCGGCGGCGGCCGGTGGACCGGGACGGACGCGTTCATGCGTTCTCGCGGGTCCAGGTCACCGGCAGCTCGTTCAGCCCGCGGACGCTCAGTCCGGTCTTCCAGCGCAACTCGTCCGGCGGCACCGCCAGCCGCAGGGTGGGCAGGCGGCGCAGGACCGCGCCGATCGCCGTCTGGAGTTCGAGGCGGGCCAGGTGCGCGCCCAGGCAGTGGTGGATGCCGTGCCCGAACGCCAGGTGCGGATTGTCGGTGCGGTCCAGGACGAGGGCCTCGGGGTCGTCGAAGACCTTCTCGTCGCGGTTGGCCGCGGGCCTGGCGACCAGGACGGTGTCGCCCGCGCCGATCACCATGCCGCCGAGCTCCACGTCGCGGGCCGCGATCCGCGGCATGCCTGTGTCGGAGCCGAGCGGGACGAAGCGGAGCAGCTCCTCCAGCGCGGTCGGCACCAGACCGGGGTCGGCGCGCAGCCGCCGCCAGTGCTCCTCGCGCGTGAGCAGCGTGTAGGTGAGGTTGGTGATCTGGCTCGCGGTGGTCTCGTAGCCCGCGATCAGCAGCCCCACCCCGAGGTTGACCAGCTCGTCCTCGGTGAGCCCGCCCTCCTCGTCGCGGACGTGCACCAGCGCCGACAGCAGGTCGTCCGCGGGTGCGGCGCGGCGCTCCTCGATGAGCGCGGTCAGATAGGCGTCCAGCGCGGCGTGCGCGGTCCGGACCTCCTCGGGGGTGTACGCGCTGACCGACAGGAACGCGTCCGACCAGCCCTGGAACCGCATCCGGTCCTCCGCCGGGACGCCGAGCAGCTCGCAGATGACCGTCACCGGGAGCGGCAGCGAGAACGCCGCGGCCAGGTCGGCCGGCGGCCCCGCCTCGATCATCGCGGTGAGCAGCTCGTCGACGATCTCCTCGACCCGGGGGCGCAGCAGCTGCACCCGGCGGTGCGTGAACGCCCGCACGGCCTTGCGGCGGACGCGGGTGTGCTCGGGCGGGTCGATGTCGGTGATGAACGTCTCGCGGCGCTGCGCCCCGGTCGACCGGCCGACCGCCAGCTCCCGGCTGAAGGCCGGGTCGGCCAGCACCCGCCGGGCCTCCTCCCAGCCCGTCACCAGCCAGCCGAGCCCCCCGTCCGGGAGCCGGACCCGGGCGACCGGTCCGTCACGCCGCAGCCGCCCGAACGCCGGGTCGAGCTCGAAGCGGGTGCGGCCGAAGTCGCCCATGGACGGGGGGAGCGTCGTGGTCATCCTCACCTCTCACGAAGGGACCGGCCCACGGTGGACGCGACGCCGGTGGTGCCGCCGACGCTAGGGGCCGAAGGTGAGCGCAAGGTCAGCGCGCGGCCCGCGCGGCGCACCGGCGGCACCCGCCCGGCGCCCCGCCCGCGCCGCCCCGGCGATGATCATGCAGGTAGTGGGCAAAGTGCGTCTTGACTCTCCCTGACCAATGGCCACATCCGGTCTCGCGCGCTTCCCGATCCTCTTCCCCTCCCGCGCGATTTCGGAATGATCAGAGCACGGGCGGCTCAAGGGGGAGAGCAGTGGAGTTACGGGTTCTCGGGCGATTGGAAACGCACACCGACGAAGGGACGCCCATCACGGTCTCGCAACCGCTGATCCGCGCGGCGATCTGCGTTCTGGCGCTCAAGATGGACGGCCCGCTCGGCACCGAGCGGATCAAGGAGCTGCTCTGGCACCCCGAGGCGGCCCCCGACGGCACCGGCGCGGTCAAGACATGCGTCAGCGGGGTGCGCCGGATCCTCACCCACGACCGGCTGCCGCGCGGCCACGGCGGCTACCGGCTGCGGCTCCTCGACGGCGACGCCCTCGACCTGCTGACCTTCCGCGACCTGGCCCGCCAGGCGCAGGAGGCGGGCGGCCGGGGCGACCGCGAGCTCGCGGCCGAGATGTACGGGCGCGCACTCGGGACGTGGGGGGACCCGCCGCTGGCGGACCTCCCCGCGACCCCCGCCCTGTCGGGCGTCGCCGCGGGCCTGCTGGACGAACGCCGGGCCGCGCGCGAGGCGCTCGCCGACCTCCGGCTCGGCCTCGGCGGCGCCCGCGGCCTGGTCTCCGAGATCCGTTCGTGGCTGACCGACGAACCCCTCAACGAGCATCTGTGGACGCGGCTCATGCTGAGCCTGTACCGCTCGGGGAACAAGGCCGAGGCGCTGAAGACCTACGACGACGCGCGCGACATTCTCGTCCAGGAGACCGGGACCGAACCCGGGCCGGATTTGCAGCGGATGTGGCACCGCGTCAAAGTCGACGACGCCGAATTGGCCGAACGGCCCGGGCCGCCGCCGCATTCCGCGGCGGAAACGGCGGTGCGGGCCGCCGCGCCGCCGCTGGCCCAGCAGCTCCCGCCCGACCTCCGCGACTTCACCGGACGCGGCACAGAGGGCGCGCGGCTCCGGGACCTGCTGGCCCGTCCCGGCGCCGCCGCCCCGCCGATCGCGCACATCAGCGGCGCGCCCGGCCTGGGCAAGACGACGCTCGCCCTGCACGTCGCGCACGCCGTCGCCGGCTCCTATCCCGACGGCCAGTTCTACGTGCAGCTCGCCGGGGCGTCCTCGTCGCCGCGCGATCCCGCCGCCGTCCTCAACGAGGTCCTGCGTGCCATCGGCGTCGCCCCCGCAGACATCCCCGACAGCCTCGACGAGCGCGCCGCGCTGTACCGCTCGCGGCTGGCGGGCAGGAGGATCCTCGTCGTCGCCGACGACGCGGCCTCGCCCGACCAGGTGCGGCCCCTGCTGCCCGGCACCCCGGGCTGCACGATCATCATCACCAGCCGGATCCGGTCCCCCAGTGTGGACGGCGCCCACCTGACCGACCTGGAACGGCTCCCGCCCGCCGAGGGCCTGCGCATGCTCGGCCGGATCATCGGCCGGTCCCGGGTCGAGGCCGACCGGGCCGCGGCCGGCCAGGTGGTCGCCGCGTGCGACGGGTTCCCGCTGGCGCTGCGGATGGTGGGGGCGCGGCTGGCCGCCCGTCCCGCCTGGCCGCTGGCGCACATGGCCGGGCTGCTGCTGGAGGAGGGCCGCCGGCTCGACCACCTGGTCGCCGGGACGACCGCGGTGCGGGCCCACATCGAGGCCAGCTACCGGGCCCTGGACGCGCGGTCCCGCCGCACCTTCCGGATGCTGGCGCTGGCCGGGCCGCACGACGTCGCGCCCTGGGTCGTCGAGATCCTTCTCGCCGAGCGGCCCGCCGCCGACATCGTCGACGGCCTCGTCGACCGCAGCCTGCTCGTCGCCGCCGGCGTCGACCGGACCGGGCAGCCCCGCTACCGGCTGCACGACCTGCTGCGCGACTACGCGGGCGAGCGGCTCGCCGAGGACGCGCAGGCCGAGCCCGCGCTGGAGCGGCTGACGGCCGGATGGCTCGAACTCGTCGACGCCGCCGACGCCCTCATCCCGCGCGACCCGTACTTCCCCGCGCCCGAGCGGCTGGAGCCCCGCTCGGTGATCGTCGACGACCTGGTAGCGCGGCTCATCGCGCCCGACCCGGCCGCGTGGCTCGACAGCGAGCTGGCCAACCTCCGCACCATCGTCGAGACCGCGTGCGCCGCCGGCCGGTTCCGCCTGGCCACCGGCCTGGTCACGCGGATGGCCTCGCACCTGCACCTCCAGCACCACCACCGGGAGGCCGAGCACCTCTGGCGCGCGGTCATGGCGTCCGCCGCCCGCGAGGGCGACACCGACGCCGCCGCCTACGCCCGGCTCCGGGCCGCCCAGGTCATCGCCGCCGACCGCGGCCGCCCCGCCACCGCGCTACCGATGATCGACGAGTGCATCACCGACTGGTCCCCGTCCGACTCGGGCTCATCTGGGGGGCGCCCCCCCGACTCCCGTCGGGTCGTCGGGCGGTCCTCGCTTCGCTCCGGTCCGTCCGACTTGGGCTCTCCTGGGGGGCGACCCCCAGACCCCCGTCGGGTCGTCGGGCGGTCCTCGCTTCGCTCCGGTCCGTCCGACTCGGTGCAGAGTCGCCGCAACCTGGCCCGTGCCCTCAGCCTGCGCGCCTACAGCGCCCAGGTCCTTGGCCGGCTCGACACCGCCGAACGCGACGCCGCCGCCGCCCTGGAGATCGCCCGCGAGACGGGCGACGCGCATGTGGCGTTCGGCAGCCTCCGCGTCCTCGGCCTGGTCCTCAGCCAGGCGGGCCGGCACGCCGAGGCCGTCGAGGCGGGCGAGGACGCCTTCGCCACCGCCCGCACCCTGGAGGAACCGGCCTACCAGGGGGTCGCGCTCTACTCCCTGGTGCGCGCGCTACTGGCGGCGGGCCGCTACGACCGGCTACCGCCGCTGTGCGAGGAGGGCCTGCGGCTGACCGAGAGCATCGGGCACACCCTCGGCACCGCCTACTTCCACGAGCAGTGGGGCTGCGCCCACCAAGGGCTCGGGGAGCACGAGCGGGCCGCCGAACGCCTGCACCGCGCCGCGACGCTCTTCACCTCGCAGGAGGCCGTCGCCGCCGAAGCCGCCTGCCGCATGCGCCTCGCCGGCAGCTACCGCGCGCTCGGCCGCGTCCAGGACGCCCGTACGCAGCTCGAGTGGTGCGCCGACGCGTTCGGCGAACTCGACCGCCCCGAGGATGAGCGGCGCGCCCGGGACGCCCTGCGCGAGCTGGGAGGCTGACCCGGCCCCGCAGGACGGCGCGCACCGATGTGGATGCTCGCCGCCGGGCCGCAGAAATAGGGCGTGGACGCCGTTCCGCCGGTCGAGAGCTGCGAGTGGTCCGGTATGGAGGTAGGGGAAAGAGCCCGCCAGGATGCCGAGATCACCGGGATTGAACGGAAGGCTCCGGCTTTTCGGGCCGGCTTGCCGAGGCGTCAGTTCCTTGTATACGATAGCGGATCATTCTGGAGTGGTTGTGTGGCATGAGAGGTTCTTTGGTATGCGGTTGGGAAGAATTCTCCGGTTCGATGATGTCCGCGGTTATGGGTTCATCGTGCAGGAAGGTGATGGCGACGATGTATTCGTTCACGCCAATGAACTCTGTGACGATAAATCCTTGTTCGCCCCGGGAACCCCGGTCGAGTTCGAGGTGACCGAGAGCAGCCGCGGGCTGAAGGCGTTCGCCGTGCACGTGTCGAACAAGGAGCCGGCGGGCGAGCCGGCCGCCGCGCGTGAGGTCGACAAGGACGTCGTCCTCGGTGTCCCGCCGCTCGACGACGGCATGTGCGACGTGCTCTCCGCCTCCGAGTTCAGGCAGGAGTTCACCGAACTCATGCTCGAGGCGGGTCCCGAGCTGACCGCCGCCCAGATCGTCCGGCTCCGCACGGAGATCCTCGCCGTCGCCAAGAAGCACGGCTGGGTCGAAGGCTGACCTACCGTTCCACCCGTGGCCGTTCCAGCCCGGCTGTTCCGCCCGCGCCTGCTCCGTCCGGGCCGTTCGGTGGTCGGCGCATTTCCAGCCGCCGTGAATGGCCCGCTGAATGGCAGGCCGCCCGGCGCGAGGTCAGAAGAGCGTCGGCGGCTCGGTCGGCTCCGGCTCCGGCAGCGGGTCGATCCCGGGCACCAGTGCCCGCACGTCGCCGTGAAAGCGGCGGGCGAGCGCCAGCGCCTCGGCATTGTCGGGGGTATGGATGAAAACGGTCGGTGAACGGCCCTCGCGCAGCCATTCGGCGACCGTGCCGGCCCAGTGCCGCCACCCCTCGACCGTGCGCGCGGTGTCGTCCCGGCCGAGATAGCGGACGATCGGCCGGTCGGTGAGCGCGAGCGACCGGCGCGGCACCCGCGGCTTCTTCGTCCACGCGTCCCGCTCGGCGTCGGTGGTCGGAGGGCTCTGGAAGAGGGTGGTGGTGTCGAACGGGACCCACTCGGCGCCCGCGCCGCCGAGCACCCGCTCGAGGAGCCGCTCCGACCGGGCGTCGTCGAAGAACGCCCGATGGCGGACCTCGACGGCGTACCGGTACGACCGGGGGAGCCGCCGGAGGAAGCCCGCCAGCACCCCGAGGTCGCCCGGCCCGAACGAGCCGGGGAGCTGCACCCAGAGCGCGCCGGCCCGCGGCCCGAGCGGCTCGATCGCCGCCAGGAACGCCCCGAGCTCCTCCCCGACGTCTCCCAGGCGCCGCTCATGCGTGATCGTCTTGGGCAGCTTGACCACGAACCGGAAGTCGGACGCGGTCTGCGCCGCCCACGACTCCACCGCGCTCCTGGCCGGCGTCGCGTAGAAGGTCGTGTTCCCCTCGACCGCGTTGCACCAGGTCGCATAGGACCGCAGGCGCTCCCGGGGAGGGAGCGGATGGGGCAGGTAGCGCCCCTGCCATGGCGCGTGCGTCCACATCGCGCATCCCACATGAAGCCGCATGACCGCGACGCTACCGAAGGATGCCCGGACCTCACGAAACGGCCGCGGCACCGCCACCCGGACCGGCCGTCCCGCGACCGGCCCGGTCAGCCCTGCTGGTCAGCCCTGCCGGGCGGCCTTGCGGGCGAGGCGTTCGGCGCGGCGCTCCTCGAACTTGGCCGCGGCCCGGCCGAGGCCGTCCAGGAACGCGGCGAGCCTCTCGCGCGCCTGCTCGGCCTCGGCGTCCAGGCCGGTGAGCTCGAAGACGCCCCACGTGCGCAGGATGGGCTGGAGCACCTCGTCGTGGTGCAGCCGCAGGTCGTAGATGCCGGCGTTGGCGATCGCGACGGACTTGCGCATGAACCCGTCGATGGTGTTGCCCGGCATCTCGAACGTGGTCACCACGTCGGCGACGGCGCGGACGGCCCGGCTCGGGTCCACCTCGAACGCGGCGCCGATGAAGTTGCGGTAGAAGATCATGTGCAGGTTCTCGTCCTTGGCGACCCGCGCCATCATCCGCTCGCACAGCGGATCGCCGGACGCCTTGCCGGTGTTGCGGTGCGAGACCCGGGTCGCCAGCTCCTGGAAGGCGACGTAGGTGGCGCCGCGCAGCATGTCCTGGCCGTGCGGCATCGCGTAGCCGACCTGGAGGTGCTTCATCCGGGCGCGCTCCAGCGCGACGGGGTCGATGGCCCGCGTCACCGTCAGGTAGTCGCGGATCACGATGCCGTGCTTGTTCTCCTCGGCGGTCCACCGGTTGGTCCAGTAGCCGTACGCGCCGTCCTGCCCGAACACGCTCCGCAGCGCGAAGTGGTACCCCGGCAGGTTGTCCTCGGTCAGCAGGTTGACCAGCAGCGCCTCCCGGGACTCCGGCGACACCTTCGAGTCGCCGGGCTCCCAGTCCTCGCCGTCGATGACGCCCGAGTAGGTACGGCCCTCGCTGTACGGGACGTACTGGTGCGGGAACCATTCCTCGGCCATCGAGACGTGCCGGTTCACTTCCCTCTCGACCGTCGGCTCGAGCTCCAGGAACAGCTCCAGCTCGGACTTGGAAACAGGCGCGATCGACATGCCCGACCCTTCATTCTGGACGACGAGGCGGGGGCACGGTGAGCGGACGATCGCGGATGCGGCCGTCCACTCCGGAGGTTGCGCGGGCAACGTACCCTCGGGCGCTCATCGTAGTAATGCCGTTCGCGCCGCTCTTGTCGTTATTGTTCGTCTCGGGCCCCGCGCTTTGTCATTCGACTGACAACCCCGCAGGCGAATCCGAACCGGTGACCGGTCCGCGCGGACCGGTCGCGGGGAGGGTGGGCGGTCCTCGGGGTCACGACTTGGGCGCCCACGTGCCCTGCTCGCACACCCAGGCCCTGAAACTGATCCCCGGAGCGGGCTTGATCGCCCCTGCGCCTTCAGGACTGCAAGGCAGCCCGGTGCCGACACTGGAAGTCGGAAGGTACCGGCCGGTCGCCTGCGTCCTGCCGTTGATGCACTTGAACTCGCGATATCCCTTCGACCCCACTTGGAAATAGAGGACCGATCCCTCATGGCAGGTGCCGGCGGAGATGTCCGGGCGGAGTGGGGCCGCCTGGGCGGGGGCGGCGGCCAGGACCGCGCCGCAGGCCAGGAGGGCGCCGGAAGCGAGGGCGGACGTCCATGTCACGTTCATGGCGAGGGTTCCCGATCGTGTGAGATGCGTCGGCTCCCACCGTGAGAGCTCTGCCGCACACTTACCCAAAATTACGCACAGCAATCAATAATCTACTTAGGGTGAGCATTTCTCGTGATCGAGGGAAAGGCCCTGAGACGAGGTGCCCAGTCGCCGTCCGGGCTCACAGGTAGCGCAGCCACAGGTAGGGGACGCACAGGGCGACGGTGACCACGGTGACGACGAGGCCGTACTTGGTGAAGTGCCAGAAGCTGATGGGGTGGCCGTTGCGGGCGGCGATGCCGAGGACGACGACGTTCGCGCTGGCGCCGACGGCGGTGGCGTTGCCGCCGAGGTCGGCGCCGAGCGCCAGGGCCCACCACAGGACGTGGCCGCCGCCCGCGCCCTGCTGGTGGACCAGGTCGGCGACGATGGGGCTCATCGTGGCGACGTAGGGGATGTTGTCCACGATCGCCGACAGCCCGGCGGACGCGCCGAGCAGCAGCATGGCGGCGAAGCCGGGCCTGCCCTCGGTGGCGTCCGCGGCGGCCCGCGAGATGCCGCCGATGACGCCGGTCTCGACCAGGCCGCCGACCATGACGAACAGCCCGGCGAAGAACACCAGGGTGGGCCACTCGACCTCGCGCAGCGCGTCCTCGGTGGTGACCTTGGTGGCGGCGACCAGCAGCCCGGCGCCGAGCAGCGCCACGACGGAGGGCTCGTAGTGCAGCACCGGGTGCAGCACGAACGCGGCCACCACGACGCCGAGCACGCCGAGGCCCTGCCACAGCAGCCGCCGGTCGGTGATGGCCGCGCGCTCGTCGAGCGCCATCACCTCGGCGACGCGGCGCGGATCGTAGTCGAACGCCGAGCGGAACAGCCACCGGCACAGCGCGCAGAACACCACCATCAGCAGCACGATCAGCGGCGCGAGGTGGACCAGGAAGTCGTTGAACGTCAGGCCGCCCCGGCCGGCGATGATGATGTTGGGCGGGTCGCCGACCAGGGTGGCGGTGCCGCCGATGTTGGACGCCATCACCTCGGCGATCAGGAACGGCACGACCTTGAGGTTCAGGCGTTCGCAGACCAGGAACGTGACCGGGGCGATCAGCAGCACGGTGGTGACGTTGTCCAGCAGCGCCGACGCCAGCGCGGTGATGGCCACCAGCATGACCATCAGCCGGTAGGGCCTGCCGCGGGCGCGCTTGGCGGCCCAGATCGCCGCGTACTCGAAGACCCCGGTCTGCCGCAGCACCGAGACGATCACCATCATGCCGAGCAGCAGGAAGACGACGTTCCAGTCGACGCCGGTCTCCTCGGAGAAGAACGCCTTCCGCGCGTCGGTGATGTGCAGCAGCATCATCAGCGCGGCGCCGCCCAGCGCGACGGCGGTCCGCGGTATCCGCTCGGACGCGATGAGGATGTAGGCGACGACGAAGATGGCGACAGCGGACGCGGCGGTCAAGGAGTCTCCCGGTCGGAGGGGACGGGCGGGGCGCCGCCGGCCGGACCCGTCCCGCGCACGCCGGCCCGGCCCGCGCGCATGCCGCCGGCGAACGGCACGGCAGGGAAAGGGGGGGCCGCGAGGGCGGTGAGGGGGCTCGCCATCGGCGTGTCGCCGTCTTTCGGAGTCGGTCGGGTAGGGACACGCCGACCAGACTTCCCGGCTCACCAGTCCACGACTCTAACGGCATCCCGGGGCGTGGGGACACCGGCTGCGCGGTCCCCGCCGACGGCCGCGCCTCGACGGAACGCGCGACCCGAGGGGCTCAGACGCCGAAGAGCTCGGTCGCCAGGTCGTCGAGCGTGGCGATGTCCTGGAGCGGGAAGCGGGCCGCGACGGGCACGAAGACGTCGATCGAGTGGTGCTGGGTCAGCCCGTGGGCCTGCCGGAAGAGGGCGAACGCCAGCGCACGGCGGGGGAAGCCGGCGTCGTCCGGCCAGTTGTAGGCGTCCAGGAAGGCCCGCAGCAGCGCCTTGTCGCAGTCGAAGGTGTCGCGGTGGATCTGGGCCAGTTCCAGATAGGGGTCGGCCGCCACCGCGTCGCCCCAGTCGATGACGCCGGTCAGCCGGCCGTCCCGCACGAACGCATGGGCGGCGACCAGGTCGGCGTGGACGAAGACGGGAACGCCGATCCCGATCCCTTCGACGAAGTCGTCCGCCTGTGCGACGAGGTGCGGCGGGAGCGAGCTTCGCACCAGGGCCGCCGTCAGATCGAGGCCGCGCAGGTCCGGGCGCGGCAGGCCGTCCGGCGGGGGCAGCGCGTGCACGCGCCGGACCTGCCCGCCGAGCTCGGCGGCGGCCGAGAGCCGCTCCGGCGCGGAGAGCCCGGCGTGATGCCAGGCGACGCCCGGGACCAGCCCGCTGATCAGGTAGGGCCACGACTCGCCGGACAGGCTCCCCCAGCCCAGCAGGCCGGGCGTGAGGATCTCCGGCTCGGTGGAGAGCCGGTCCAGCGCCGCTCGCTCGGCGCTGTGCGCCTCACGCCAGTTCGGCGAGCCGCCGAACAGCTTCACCACGACGTCCCCGCAGAGGAACGTCGGATAGGTCGGGTTGAAGCCCGCCACCGGCGCGGCGTCCGGCAGGCCGTGCCGTTCCAGGATCCCGGCGACGTGCGGACCCCAGAAGCCGACGTCACCGACCTGCACTGATGAAGAGATCACCGCGCCAGTCTCCCCGGGGCCACCACTTCGGCCAAGTCGATTTCAGCCCTGGTCGACGGTGAGGGCCTGGGCGTCGATGCGGCGGATCAGCGCGTCGAGCTCCTCGGGGCGCAGCGCCTTGATCGTGGCGGGCAGCGCGGACTCCAGGTCGGCGAGGACGTCCAGCACCACCTCCTCCAGCAGGGCCGCACGATCATGACGGCCGGTCTTGGAGGCGGCGCTGGCGATCCTGGCGGGGTTCACCAGCGACGGCACCAGCCCGAGCAGGTCCGGCGCCGCCATGACCCGGCCGGGATCGTGCGGCGCCGACTCGTCGAACCGGCTCTCGGCCATCTCCGGGATCTTGTACTTGGAGGCGGCGAGCGAGGACAAAGTGCTGCGCCTGTCCGGCCACAGGACGTGGCCCTCGGCGATGTTGCCCTCGACCGGCGGCAGGCCGAGCGCCGCCGGGACCGCCGTCGGACGCCGTACCGGCAGCGCCGACATCGCGGCCCGCGTGCCGGTGCCGACGACCGGCGGGCTCAGGAGCCCCGAGCGCGCGGCGATCCCGGCCGTCTCCGACGGGGCCAGCAGCTCACCGTCCGCCGCTCCGGGCTCGGCGAGCAGGATCGCGAAGGCGGCGACGTGCGCGCCGGGGGAGTACCAGACCCCGGTCTGCACGGGGGCGTGCACCCGCCGGGCGGGCACGTCCGGGTGCGGGTAGCCGCCGCCGAACAGCTCGCAGTAGGCGACCAGATCCCTCCCGCCGAGCGACTCCGGGCCGACCTGCCGCCGCATCTCGTGCGCGGCCTCGGCCAGTTCGACGCGGAGCAACTGCCAGCCGAAGAACGGCTCGTCGTCCCCCAGCCACGCTTTCCGCTTCCCGACGCGCAGGCCGCGGCGGTCGCCCCCGGCCGGCAGGCCGAGCACCAACTGCGCGCCGTGGATCTTCTCCAGCGCCCTGTAGGTCCCGCCCGGCGCGTGCGCGGGCGGGTGTTCACCGAGTTTGGGGAAGGGGCGGAAGCGCACGCGATCACGGTACCCGGATCACATGATCTTGTCGTGGGGTGCGGAACCCCAACCCGGGGCAGGGGCCCCGGCGTCGACGCGGTTCGTGGGCGGGTGAGGCATCAGATTGAGCGGGCCGAACTCATCCATGCAGAAGACGGCGTTGGGCTTACCGTCCTCGGGTATGACCTCACCATCGGCGATCGCGTAGAGGTGTTCGACGCGGGCCTTCTTGGCCGTGCAGTCCGGATCACGGGAGGTCTTCCACGGTGCGGCCATGCCCGCATACTCGCTGGTTTCCCGGACGGCGCTACAGCAGTAGGCCCACAAGATACTGAACAGAGCACTCTTGTCTGCCTGAAGCGTCACCGAAGGAACACATGGACACCGGCTTCGACGACACCGCCTGGCGCTACGGACCGCTGGCAACCCTGTTTTACGAACTCGACAAGCCGATCGGCACCTCGTTCGGAGACGTCGAGTTCTACGCCGACCGCCTGCGGAACGTGTCCGGCCCCATCCTGGAACCCGCCGTGGGCACCGGCCGAATCCTGATCCCCCTGCTCGAACAGGGCCTGACCGTGCGCGGCTACGACACGTCGGTCTCCATGCTGGAACAGTGCCGCGTCAACTGTGCCCAGCGAGGTGTGAAGGCCGATGTCTTCGAGGGTGACATGACCACGCACCACGACCCCGGCGCCTTCGAAGCGATCGTGATCCCCACCGGGTCCTTCGCCCTGCTTCCCGACCGTGAAAGCGCGCAGACCGCGCTCACCGCCATACACGAGAACCTGGCTCCAGCAGGCCGGCTGATCGTCGACATCGAACCGCCGTCCGCGGGCACAGCCCCCGACAACGGACCGGTCCCCCACCAGTGGAGTGGCACCGATCTCGTCACCCTCACCACCTGGCGCACGCACGTGGACCCGGTGGCCCAGCGCACCACCCGCTGGCTTCGCTACGAAGCCTGGAGGGACGGCACCCTGACACGCACCGAGCTTCAGATCTTCTCCCTCCTGTGGTTCGGGCTGGCCGAGTTCACAGCCATGCTGCACCAGGCGGGCTTCGCGAATGTCAGCGTCCACGGCGGCTATCGAGCAGGTACCGCACCAACAGCGGCAGACGACGTGTGGACCTTCGAGGCCACCCGTGCATAGCGCGCCTGCCCTCACCGACAAGCCGCCCGGGCGAACGTTGCGTGACGCGGCACCAGCTAGGAGAGCGGCACGAGCCGGAGCGTCGCCGCGCGTGTTTCGGGAGTGGTCATCGGATCGACATAGCGCGGGTCGTACCCCCGGTACTTGGCGCGGTACTCCGCGTCGAGCCGGTCGTTGAGATCGGCGTCGCCGTCGGCGTTGACGAAGGTGACCTCCTTGCCGACGCCGCCCGCCTCGATACGGCCCTCGTGGCGCTCCTGGGCGCCGCGGTACCAGGCGCCGTCCGTCCCGTTCGCGGACCGGACGTACAGGTCGTCGCCCGCACGGACGACCCAGATCGTCGTCGGGTGCCGCAGCGAGCCGTCGTCCAGCATCGGCGCGATCTCCAGTTCGTCGGTGTTCTCGATCCTGGCGAGCTCGTCGCTCGTCCAGTCCGTCGTCGGCGCTGTCATCGGCACGTCTCCCTCACCTGTCGTCGTCGTGGTGTGCATTGCGTCAGGGGGTACCCGAAGGCGGCCGATACTCGGTCAATGGCGGCCATCCTCCGCGCCCGTTTTCGCCAAGCGGGCCTCGAGGCCGGCTCGGCGGTGATCAGCGGGCGGCGGTGATCAGGCCGGTCTCGTAGGCGACGATGACTAGCTGGGCGCGGTCGCGGGCCTGGAGTTTGCCGAGCAGCCGGCCCACGTAGGTCTTCACGGTGGCGAGGCTGAGGTGCAGGTGCTCGGCGATCTCGGTGTTGGACAGGCCGCGCGCGATCAGCGTGAGGACCTGGCGCTCCCGCTCAGTGACGTGTTCGAGGCGGCGCGGCACCGGCCGCCCGGGGCGCGGGTGGCGGGTGAACTCGGCGATGAGGCGGCGGGTCACGGTGGGGGCCAGCAGGGACTCCCCGGCCGCGATGGTGTGGACGGCGGCGAGGAGGTCGGCGGGCGGCGTGTCCTTGAGCAGGAAGCCGGCGGCACCGGCGTGCAGGGCGGAGAAGACGTAGGCGTCCAGGTCGAACATGGTGAGGATGAGGACCCGCACGTCCGCCGTTTCCGGAGTCCGGCTGATCTGGCGGGTGGCCTCGATCCCGTCCATGCGGGGCATGCGCACGTCCATGAGGACGACATCGGGCCGCAGGGTCCGGGCGAGCTCGACGGTCTCGGCGCCGGTGGCGGCCTCGCCGACGGCGGTGAGGCCGGGGGCGGTCTCGATGAGCGCGCGGAAGCTGCCGCGCAGCAGGGCCTGGTCGTCCGCGACCAGCACCCGCACCGGCCCGGTCACAGGCCGTCCTTCCCGGGGGGCCGGACGGGGCCGTACGGCAGGACGGCCGCCACGGCGAACCCGCCCTCGGGGCGCGGCCCGGCCGTGAACCGTCCGCCGTACATGGCGACGCGCTCCCGCATCCCGACGAGCCCGTGCCCACCGGAGTCCACCGGCGCGGGTGCGGGCGCGGGCGCGTGGTGCGGGCCGTCGTCGGCCACCTCGATGCCCACCTGGTCCGAGGTCACCCGCACCGTGGCGCGGCATCGAGTGGGGGCGGCGTGCTTGACCACGTTGGTGAGAGCCTCCTGCACGATGCGGTAGGTGGCGAGCTGGAGCCCCTCGGGAAGATCGTGATCGCCGGTGACCGCGAGCTCGACCCGGACACCGGACGCCGACGCGAGCCCGGCCAGCTCGGCGAGCCCGGCCAGGCCCGGCGGGGTCAGATCGCCGTCATGGCCGGTGTCCCGGCGCAGAACGTCCAGCAGGCGGCGCATCTCGGTGAGCGCCCCGCGGCTGGTGGCCTCGATCACGCGCAGCGCCTCCCGCGCCTCGTCGGGCCGGACGGCGGCGACATGGTTGGCGACCCCGGCCTTGACCGCGATCAGCCCCATCCCGTGCGTGACCACGTCGTGCAGCTCGCGGGCGATCCGCAGCCGCTCGTCGACGACGATCTGATGGGCCCGCTGCGCGGCAAGCCGCGCAGCGTCGCACCTGCGGCCCCGTACCTGACGGCCGATCACCCAGGAGCCCGCCAGCGACCCCCAGGCGGCCGCCGTCCACCCGGCCGCCGGCAGCGGACCGAACCGAGGATGCACGATCTGCCCGATCCAGATGGCCGCCGTCGCGGCGGCCAGGCACACCCCCAGCGCACGGGCCGAGCGGTGCGCGGGCCGCACCACCGTGACCAGGTACAGCGTCAGCGCGAGCGCCAGGAACGGATCCCACACGACACCGGCCGCCGCCGCGACGACCGAGACGACCACCGCGCTTTGCAGCGCGCGTCCCGGCCCGGACCTGCGCGCCGCCACGATCACCGCGAGGACCAGCGCGGTCGCGCAGGACGCCGCGAGCGCCGGCGTCGACCCCGGACGGTCCTTGAGCATGTTCCCGGCGACCACCACGTCCAGCAGGGCCAGCGCGACCGCCCCCGCACCGTCGACGGCACGCAGGTGCGCACGGCGCAGCCGCCAGGTCTCAAAGCCGGGTTCATCCACGGGCCACACGCTAACCGCACAGGTCACCAGCCGCATCAGACCACTGTGGATCATCCCTGGGGCCGACGGCGGACGCCGATCCGCCGGGCCGGGTCCGCCCAGGGGGGACCGGCGAATGTCCACGCCGGGCCGATTCGCCGAGCGGCGCGCACCCGGCACCGTATGGCCATGACCTCAGGAAATGACGCGTACGCGTTCCCCGGCCGCTGGCTCGCCGGGACCTCCTTGATCCTCGGACCCGCCCTGCTTCTCGCCGGAGTGCTGCTGCGCGCCCGATTCCACTTCTTCTTCCCCGACCAGCTCGCCGCCTACGACGAGCATCCGACCTTGATGACCGTCTCCTACAGCGCCTTCGCCGCGGGCACCGTCGTCCTGTTCCCCGCCGTCGCCGCCCTCGCCGTCCGGATCGGCGCGGTCCGGCCGGCCTGGGCGGCGTCCGGCGGCACACTCGCCCTGGTCGGCCTGTTCGCACGCACCTTCCACGCGGGCGTCGACCATCTGGCCTTCGGGCTCGTCGACGCCCAGGGCCTGTCGGCGGCCACCGCCGCGGTCGCCGACTCCTACCAGGGATTCCACATCTTCCAGTACGCCTCGTTCACGATCATGCTCGGCTGGGCGGTGCTGGCCGCGGGCGCATTCCGCGCCGGCGTCCTCGGGTGGCCGCGCTGCCTCGCCCTGGCGCCGACCTCGGCCCTCCCCCTGGGAGTGCTGAAGGGCACCACCCCACTGTCGATCATCGCCACGGCCGGGCTGTGCGCGGCGCTCGCGCCCCTCGGCCTCAAGATCCTGCTCGACGGCCCCCGCCCCACCCGGCGATCAGTGGCCCTCTTCGCGGCGGCCACCGCGCTGGCGGCCGTCCTCGGAGCCGTCTCGTCGCTGGGCTGACCGGCTGATCACTCAGAGGAGACGGCCCGGGGGACGGTGGCCAGCAGGAGGGGCACGGCGAGGAAGGCCACGGCGGCGGTCGCGAACGCGGCGGCACCGGTGCCTCCGGCGATGCCGGCGGCCACGGCCGCGACGGCGGGGACGGCGGGCTGGGCGATGCCCCAGGACGAGCCGTGGAAGGCGAACCAGCGGGGCCGGTCGGCCGCCGGCGCGATGTCGGCGATCATCGCCTGCCACCGGCCGAGCAGCACACCGTTCACCGCCACCCAGGCCAGGTAGGACGCCACGGTGAGCCCGACACCGTGGCCGAGCACCATCGCCAGGACCAGGACGCCCAACAGCGCCGTGCCCACGGCCAGGACCACCGTGTGCGGCAGGGCGGTCACCGGCTTGCGGGCCAGCCGGGCGACCAGCGGCACCAGCAGCGCCGACCCGGTCAGGGTCACGCCGGGCAGCCAGGCCGGGGCGCCCCGCTGCAACAGCACGAACGGCATGAACATCAGGACGGCCAGGTAGCCGTAGGCGAACGCGGTGCCCGCCACCGTCAGCCTCAGCAGCAGCACCGGAGGACGCCAGCGTCCCGGCGCCCGGCCTTCCGCGGTCACCTGGGCGGCCTCCCGTCCCAGGAACGCCAGCGCGACGACCGCCGCCACCACGCAGGTCGCCCCGTCCACGACCATCAGCCACCGCACGCCCAGCGGAAGCAACATCGCGGCGAGGAGTCCTCCGCCCGCACCCGCCGCGACCAGGGACGTGCCCAGCAGCGCATAGGCGTCCTGGCGCCGGTCGCCCTCGGTGAGGCGGGCCAGCAGCTCCTGGGACGCCGGTTCGTAGACCTCGAAGGCCAGCCCGACCAGCGCGACCGCGACCACCACCTGCGCCGGGGTCCGGGCGACGGCCAGGACCAGCAGCGCGGCGCCGGTGGCGGTCAACCCCGACGCGATCAACGTCCGGGGCGACAGCCGATCCAGCAGCAGGCCCCCGGCCCACCGCGAGATCAGCGCGGCCACCCCGAAGACCGCCAGCGTCACCGCCGCCCGGTCCGGACCGGCCAGCACCGCCAAGAACGCCAGGGCGTACGCCCCGAGCTGGTTGAGGACCCGCACCCACAGCAGCGCCTTCACAGGCCGCGGCAACGACCTCAAACCCGCACCCTCCACCCCCGGTCGCCGAACGAGCAGCATCGTGCCACGCGCCACCGACGGTCCTGAACTGCCACACTGCCTCATGACCAAGCCGACCCTGATCGTGGTGAGCGGACCACCCGGAACCGGCAAGACCACCCTTGCCCACCGGCTCGCGCAGGCGCTCGGCTGCCCCGCGGTCGTCCGCGACGAGATCAAGCAGGGCATGGTGCTGGCCGCACCCGGATTCGACCCGGCCGGGGACGACCCGCTCAACCGGCCGACCCTCGTGGTCTTCTTCGACGTCCTGACCGCGCTGCTGAAGGCCGGGGTGACCGTGGTCGCCGAGGCCGCCTACCAGGACCGGCTCTGGCGTCCGAACCTGGAACCCCTCGCCGGGGTCGCCGACCTCCGCGTCATCCGCTGCGCGGTCCCGGCCGCCGTCGCCCACGACCGCATCGCCCGGCGCGTGGCCGACGACGCCCACCGGGCCGCGCACGGAGACCGGGAGCTGCTCGAGGCGATCAGTGCCGGACGGCGCTCGACCGACTCCTTCGTCCCGATCTCCCTGGACGTCCCCGCCCTGACCGTCGACACCGGTGACGGCTACCGGCCGGACCTGGCGGAGATCGTCGCCTTCGCCGGCGGCTGAGCCCGCGCCGCCGGCACCGGAGCATGGCGGACCTGACGGCCCCTCCGCGAGGCCCGGCCCGTGCGCACGGGTACGTCCGGCAGGACCCCTATCCTCATCGCTGGGGGCCGCACGGTCCCCGTCCAGATGGCCGCCTTGCCGGCCTTCCCGCTCGGATGGAATGCGTTGTCCTCCAACACTGCGGTCTTCTCGCTCGACGAACCGGTCGAGCCGTTCGGGGCCCGCACCGGGCGGTCCGAGGCGGTGGCCCGGTGACCAGCGCGGTCGTGGTCGGCAGCGGGCCCAACGGACTCGCCGCCGCCCTCACCCTCGCCGCCGGGGGAGTGCGGGTGAGGGTGATCGAGGCGGCGGACACCCTCGGCGGCGGGCTCCGATCGGGTGAGCTCACCCTTCCGGGACTGACCCACGACGAGTGCGCCGGCTTCCACCCGCTGCTGCTCGGCTCCGCCTTCGTCGACCGGTTCGACCTCACCGGGGCGGGGCTGGCCTACCGGTGGGCCGATGCCGAGTTCACCCACCCGCTGGACGGCGGCCGGGGCGCGACGCTGTGGCGGTCGGTCGACGAGACGGCGTCCGCGCTCGGCCAGGACGAGGCGGCATGGCGAGGCGTCTTCGGTCCGCTCACCGAGCGCTTCGACGCCATCAGCGAGGAGTTCCTCCGGCCCATGGTGCACGTCCCCCGGCATCCGCTGAGCCTGGCCCGCTTCGGCGCGCATGCCGTGCTCCCCGCCGCCGTGCTGGCCCACCGCTGGCGGACGCCGCAGGCGCGGGCGCTCTTCGGCGGGGTGGCGGCTCACGCCCTCCGCCCGTTCGGCACCCTGATGTCGTCCGCCATCGGCGTGGCGCTCACGACGGCGGCGCACGCCTACGGGTGGCCGGCGGCCGAAGGCGGGTCGGCGGCGATCCGCGACGCGATCCTGGCCCGGGCCCGCGAGCACGGCGTCACCTTCGAGACCGGACGCACGGTGGGGTCGGTCGACGAGCTCGGACGCGTCGACGTCGTCATGCTCGACACCTCGCCCCGAGCGGCTCTGCGGATCGCCGGGCACCGGATGCCGCGCCGCGTCCAGCGCGCCTACCGGCGGTTCCGCCACGGTCCCGGAGCCTTCAAGGTCGACTTCGCGGTGGCCGGGGGGGTGCCCTGGACGCACGAGCCGTCCCGGCGCGCCGGGACCGTCCATCTCGGCGGCGGTTTCGAGGAGATGGCCGCCGCCGAGAAGCGGGTGAACGCGGGGCGGATGCCCGAGCGTCCCTTCGTGCTGGTCGGACAGCAGTACCTCGCGGACGGGACGAGGTCGGCCGGGGACGTGCACCCGCTCTACGCCTACGCGCACGTGCCAGCGGGCTACACCGGCGACGCGACCGAGGCGCTCATCACGCAGATCGAACGGTTCGCCCCGGGCTTCCGCGACCGCATCCAGGCGACGTACGTGCGCTCCGCGACCGACATGGCCCGCCACAACGCGAACTACGTCGGCGGGGACATCCTCACCGGTGCGAACGACCCAGCGCAGTTGGTGTTCCGCCCCCGTCCGGGCTTCGACCCCTATGCGACGGGCGCTCCCGGCATCTACCTCTGCTCGGCGGCCACGCCGCCCGGGGCCGGAGCCCACGGCATGTGCGGATACAACGCGGCCCGCGCCGCG
This sequence comes from Actinomadura xylanilytica, assembly GCF_030283145.1. Lineage (GTDB taxonomy): Bacteria > Actinomycetota > Actinomycetes > Streptosporangiales > Streptosporangiaceae > Spirillospora > Spirillospora xylanilytica. The sequence continues at coordinate 284,060 of NZ_JASNWE010000001.1, read as the reverse complement.
CTCCGCGCCCTGCGCTGAAGGGGGGCGGACGGCGGCCAGGGGCGAGGTGTCCGTGGAGGCCCATTCCGCGGGCTCGCCTTGGAACGGGACGGGCTCAGTGCGGATCGTCCAGGAGCCGGAAGCCTTCGGGGAGCAGCCGCCAGGCGATGAGTCCGGCGATGGCGGTGAGGACGGCCCCCGCGACACTGGTCAGGCCGGTGGCGGAGGTGAACGCGTCGCCGGCGGCGGCGAGGACGCGCCCGCCCGCCGTCCCGCCGAGCCGGTCGGCCACGGTGGCGGCCTCGCCGATGGAGCCGCGGATCAGGCCGCTGTCGGCGGCCGAGACCGGCAGCGGCGGCAGCCGGTCCCGGTAGAGGGCGACGGCCAGGCTGCCGAGCGCGGCCACGCCGAAGGCCCCGCCGAGTTCGTAGGCGGTCTCGTCGACGGCGGCGGCACCGCCGGACTCCGATGCGGGCGAGGTCGACATCAGTGTGGACGACGCGATGGTCGCCGCCACGCCGAGTCCGGCGCCGTTGAGCGCCAGGCACGCGGCGATCCAGGGATAGGTGAGCCCGCCCGCCACGAGGGCCGCGCCCGGCAGCGCCAGTCCGGCCGCGGCCACGAACATGGCCGAGCCCAGCACCTTGCGGACCGCGAACCGGTCGAGCAGCCGGGTCGTGAACAGCGGGGCCGCCAGCAGGGCGATCGGGGCGGGCAGCAGCATCACCCCGGCGCTGAAGGGCCGGTGGCCGTGCACGTACTGGAACCACTGGCTGAACAGGAACAGCACCGCCACCAGCCCCATGAGGCCCAGGGACACCGTCGCGGCGGCCACCGAGAAGGCGCGGTCGGCGAAGAGCCGCACCTGGAGCAGCGGATACGGGATGCGGAGCTGACGGCGTGTGAACAGCGCCAGCAGCAGTGCCCCAGCGCCCAGGAGGAGCAGCCCGGTCGCCAGATCGTGGCCGAAGACGAGCTTGACGCCGGCGACGAAGGAGACCATCCCGGCCAGTGACAGCGCCACGCCCCACCAGTCCCAGGAGCCTTCGCGCGGATGGCGGGACTCCGGCAGCAGCCACAGTCCGAACACGATCGAGACCGCGGCGAACGGGACGTTGACCAGGAACGCCGCATGCCAGCCGCGCCACTGCACCAGCAGCCCGCCCACCATCGGGCCGAGCGCCATCCCCGCGCCGATCACCGCCGTCCAGACCCCGAAGGCCAGCGCCCGCTCCCGGGGATCGGTGAACACCACCCGCAGGATCGACAGGGTCGAGGGCATGATCGCTGCCCCGCCGACCCCCAGCAGCGCCCGGGCCGCGATGACCAGCCATGGAGCGGTGGCCACCGTCGCCAGCAGCGACGCCGCGGCGAACACCGCGAACCCCACGATCAGCAGCCGCCTGCGGCCCCAGCGGTCGCCCAGCGCGCCCGCCGTGATCAGCAGCCCGGACAGCGCCAGCGCGTAGGCGTCCACGATCCACAGCTGCTCGATCGCGCTCGGCCGCAGATCGGCCACCAGCGACGGGAACGCCACGTTCAGGATCGTCGCGTCCATCGCGATGATCAGAAGGCTGGCCGACAGGACCGCCAGCACCGCCCAGCGCCTGCCCTCCATGGATCCTCCCCGACGAGCATCGGTCAAGGGAGGGAGGCACCAGCCTATGCCTCGGCGAGCGCCGGTCGTTCGCCCGGGTCGGCGCGCCGCCGGCCGCCGCCCGCGACCCCGGAACCCGAGGCGGATCCGGCCCGGCCGGCGTCACGTCTTGACGGCGTCCGGTGCGCACCGCAAATATTGGACGTTGTGTCCAACAGGTCGGGAGGCCGCTCATGACCGGAACGCCGGACGCCGAAGTCGCGATCATCGGTGCGGGGCTGAGCGGGATCGGGATGGGCATCGCGCTGCGGCGGGCCGGCATCGACGACTACGTCGTTCTGGAACGGGCCGGGGACATCGGCGGGACGTGGCGCGACAACACCTATCCCGGGATCGGCGTGGACGTGCCCGCGCAGGCGTACCAGTTCAGTTTCGAGCTCAATCCGCGCTGGAGCCGGGTGTTCGCGCCGGGCGCCGAGGTCAAGCGGTACGTGGACCGCCTCGCCGACCGCCACGGCGTCCGCCCGCACGTGCGGCTGAACAGCGAGGTCGCCGCACGGGTCTGGGACGAGGACGGGCACCTGTGGCGGCTCCGGCTCGCCGGCGGCGGCGAGGTGACCGCCCGGTTCGTGGTCAGCGCGATCGGGGCGTTCGTGGACCCGAAACCGGTCGACATCGACGGCGTGGACGGCTTCAAGGGGACGCTGCTGCGCTCCTCCCGCTGGGACGCGGACTACGACCTGACCGGCAAGCGGGTCGCGGTCGTCGGCACCGGCGCGAGCGCGGTCCAGCTCATCCCTGAGATCGCCTCGCGGGTCGGACGGCTCGACGTCTACCAGCGCACGCCGATCTGGGTCGGGCCCAAGCCCGACGCGGCGGTCCCGCGCCCGCTGCGGCGGCTGTTCCAGCGCGCCCCGCGCGTCCAGGACGCGGTCCGGCGGGTGGCCGCCCGCGGTGTGGAGCTGGTGCTCATCGACCTGGTGGTCGGGCACCAGCGCAGGCCGTTCGTCGCGCACGGCGCCGCGCGGCTGGCCAGGTCGGTCTGGTATCGGACCCAGGTCAAGGACCCCGACACCCGGCGCAGGCTGACCCCCGGATACGGCCTCGGCTGCAAGCGCCCGTCGGTGTCCAACACCTACCTCCGGACGTTCAACCGGCCGAACGTCTCGCTCATCACCGACCCGATCGACCGCATCACCCCCGGCGGCGTCCGCACCGGGGACGGGCGCGAGCGCGAGGTCGACGCGATCGTGCTGGCGACCGGGTTCCGCCTGGCCAGCGACCCGGAGAACTTCCGCCGCACCCCGGTGCGCGGCCGGGACGGGTTCGACCTCGCCACGTTCTACGCGGGCAACCGGCTCGTCTCGTACGAGGGCGTCAGCATCCCCGGTCTGCCGAACCACTTCATGATGTTCGGCCCGTACGGCTGGGTCGGCGGCACATGGCACCAGCTCGTCGAGACCACCTCGGAGCACATCGTCCGCGTCCTCGCCGAGGCCCGCCGCAGGGGCGCCACCGCCGTGGAGGTGAGGTCGGAGCCCACCGAGCGCTGGACCGAGCGGATGCGGCAACGGCTGTCCCGATCGCTCTGGTCCACCGGCGACTGCGCCACCGCCAACAGCTACTACTACGACCACCACGGCGACACGCCCTACCTGCGTCCCACCAGTGCCGCGCAGGCCGTTCGCGCCAGCCGCACCTTCCCGCTGGACGACTACAGCTACTCCGCACCCGCTGAGAGGACGCCATGACTCCCACCGGCGAGCAGGTGTCCGCCTGGCGCGGGTGTGCTCCGGCGCCCGGCGGGCCATCCTGCCCGCCGGGCGCCGGCCCATCTACGCCGCCCAGTGCCCGGACCCGGCGCTCGCGGCGTCGACCTCACCCAGGTGACCGGCACTTGAGCGGGGCGGTTGCAGGCACGAGGCCGCGCCGGCTCCTCAGGCTGCGGGCCTGAAGGTCCAGACCTGGCTCGGGTCGGAGGAGGGAGGCGTCTGGATCACCGGGGCGCCGGGGGCGCGGCTGGCTCCGGCGACGGAGAGGTTCAGCTTGCTGGCCAGGTTCCGAAGCCGGCCACCGGGGCCCTCGGGAAGCAGGGTCCACACCTGCGAGGCGTAGTTGCCGCAGGTCTGCTGGATCGCGGGCGCTCCGGCGGGAGGAGCGGGGACGGCGAGGCACTTCTTGCTGACCACGTTGGTGATGGTGTAGTTGCCGGCCGGCGCCACGGGAGTGAGCGTCCACCTCGGGTCAGGGGCGGGGGCGGAGCAGGGCGTCTGGGCGGTCTTGGCCCCTTCGGCCAGCCGGTCGGGGACCGACAGGCACAGGCTGCTGTTGTAGTTGCCGAGCAGGTAGATGCCCTTGGGAGGGAGAGGGGCGGCCGCGGGGGCAGCGGCGGTCAAGGGGAGTTCCCGGGCGTGGGCACCGGCGCCCGGCAGGGCCGCCTGGGCGGCGAGCAGGGCGCTGATGACGACGGTCGAACGTGCCATGTGAACTCGCACTGGACTTCTCCGTTCGTGGGGAAGGTGAACACCTTCAATGCGAATAGTAATGACACGGTGACACTGTGTCTGCTTTCGGCAGGTGAACCGCATGGAGGTGTACCGGGACGATCCGCGCTCAGGCCGAGGGGCGGGGCCAGGGGCGTCCGGCGAGGCGTTCGATGTCGGTGTTGAAGCGCCTCAGATAGGACGCGAACGCGGCGATGTCGTCGTCCGACCAGTCGGCCATGACCTTGCCCAGGCCGCTGATGACGCTCTCGCGTTCATCGTCGAGCATGCGCGCGCCCTTGTCGGTGATGCGGAACTTGCGGGCGATGCCCCCGCCGGGGTCGGGGATGCGGTCCACGAGGCCGCCGCGCATCGCCGCGGCGGTCTGCCGGTTGAGGGTGGACGCGTCGAGGCCGAAGGCGTCGCTCAGTTCCCCGATCGACATTGGACCTTGGACGCGGATGCGGCTGAGCAGCACGTAGGCGCTGCGCTCCAGCATGTGATGCCGGTGGTGCAGGAGTTCGTGCCGGCTGAGCAGCATCTGCTCGTACTCGACCTCGTGTAGGGGCTCGAACCCGACCATGTGACTTCCGCCTCCCGCCTCGCCGCCCTCGCGCCGGTGCCCGACGTCCTGGGCCCGGCCCGTCCTCCCAGGATGATATGCGCCGGCCACAGTATGTGTACGCTGCATCTCGCATGTGCCATGCACATGGTCGATTCCGACGCATGCCCTGAGCCGCCCTTCACCGAGACAGATAGCCGAGGAGTCCTATGGACGCCCCACAGACCACGGCCCGAGCCGGCGGCGTGGTCACCACGCTGGCCCTGGCCGGCATCACGGCAGCGATCATGCAGACGCTGGTCACCCCGCTCCTCGCGGAGCTGCCGCGGATCCTGCACACCACGCCGTCCAACGCCACCTGGGTGATCACCGTCACCCTGCTGGTGGCGGCCGTCTGCGTGCCGGTCTTCGGCCGCCTGGGCGACCTGGTGGGCAAGCGCCCGATGCTCCTGGCGTGCTCGGTGCCGCTGGTGGTGGGCTCGGTGGTGTGCGCCCTGTCGTCCTCGGTCGTCCCCATGATCATCGGACGCGGCATGCAGGGCATGGGCATGGGCATGGTGCCGCTCGGCATCGCGCTGCTGCGCGACGTGGTCCCGCAGGAGAAGCTCAGCTCGTCCATCGCGCTGGTCAGCGCCTCCATGGGCATCGGGGGCGGCCTTGGCCTGCCGATCGCCGCGGCGATCGCCGAGTACGCGAGCTGGCGCGTGCTGTTCTGGGGATCGGCCGTGCTCGCCGCGGCGGTCGCGACCCTCATCTGGTTCATGATCCCGAGCGTGCCGCCGAGCGCCAAGGGCCAGCGTTTCGACGCGCCCGGCGCGATCGGCCTCGGCGTCGGCCTGGTCTGCCTGCTGCTGGCGGTCTCCAAGGGCGCCGACTGGGGATGGTCCTCGGCGACCACGCTCGGCCTGTTCGCCGCCGCCGTCGTGGTGCTGCTGGCCTGGGGCGGGTGGGAGGTGCGCAGCCGCGAACCGATCGTCGACCTGCGCACCACGGCCCGCCCCCGGGTGCTGCTCACCAACCTCGCGTCGATCTTCGTCGGCTTCGGCATGTACGCCTCGATGCTGATCGTGCCGCAGCTGCTGATGTTCCCCAAGGCCACCGGCTACGGCCTGGGCCAGTCGATGTTCGCGGCGGGCCTGTGGATGGCGCCTGGCGGCGTCATGATGATGCTCGTCTCCCCGCTCGGCGGGAAGCTCACCAACGTCCGCGGCCCGAAGTTCACCCTGATCAGCGGTGTCCTGGTGCTGGCCGCCGGCTACGGCGCGGCGCTGGCGCTGATGGGCTCCGCGTGGGGCCTGATGCTCTCCATCATGATCATCAACAGCGGGGTGGGCCTCGCCTACGGCGCGATGCCCGCCCTGATCATGAGCTCCGTCCCGCTGTCGGAGACCGCCGCCGCCAACGGCTTCAACGCCCTCATGCGGTCGCTGGGCACCTCGGTCGGCGCCGCCGTCATCGGCGTGGTCCTGTCCCAGATGACCATCACGATGGGCGGCCACGCCCTCACCTCCGAGGACGGCTTCCGCGCCGGCCTGATGATCGGCTGCGGCATCGCCCTCGTCTCCGCCCTGATCGCCGCCGTCATCCCGGCCGCCCGCAAGGTCGCCGGCGCCCGGCAGGCCGCCGGGGCGGCCACCGCGCCCGTGCCCGAGCAGGCCAGGATCGACAACTGACGGCTCCGGCCCGGCTCCGCCATGACCGAGGGACCGCCCACGGCGACGACCGGACCCCCTCGGTCATGGCGACCGCGGCCCATCGACTCCTGCGCGAGCCCGGTCAGGGGATCTGGAGGGCGGCGAGCATCTGGGACAGCCGCTCGGGGCCATCGAACTCCGCGTCATGGAAGTCGTGGTCCACCTGGTGCACCCAGGGGTCGTCAGGGTGCGCATCGTCAAGATCGATGACCCAGTGGTACTGCGTCGACTCGTTGAACGCGATGATGAAGCAGGCGCGGTCCGGCGCCACGGGATCCCCGTCCACGAGCTGGGGGAACGTGACTTCGTACGCGTCGCCGTCCTCATAGGTCACAAAGCGCGCACCGCGGCGCGGCGGCCGGACCCGCCCCTCCGGCCATACGACCGACAGGAGCGCCTGGATCGGCGATGGGACGGGCCGATCTCCCAGCGGTGTGGGCACCCGCCGGTCATCCGGCTCGAAATCCTCATCGATCATCCCTCCCAGCCGCGCGACCTCCCGGAGCACATCCGCGTGCGGGATCCTGGCGGCCGAGCCGTCCGTCGTCATCGGTGGTTCCTTCCCGGTGCGGAATCCGGCGGGTGCGGATCGTAGGCGAATCGTAAGGGCCTCTGGGGCACACAACAACGTCGCCGCCTGATACTCCACGCACGGGCCGTACCTCCGCGCGGATGGCACGGACTTGACCGTCCAGGCTCCGATTTGACCACCAGGATCTCACTTTTCGGATCTATTTTACTTCATAGAGTAACGATCTTGATGTGAGGGCATTGTCCGTACCGGAGTCCCGGCCCCCGGCGCGCGAGCTCCTCGGCGCCGGGGGCCGGGGAGCGTCGTGTATCGGGGGTTCTGCGGGCCAGGACGGGCGGTCCGCAGCCAGTGGTGGAGGTCGTGCGACTGTGTCGAGTGTGCCGTGTCATGTGGCGTGCGTGATGGACGGGAACGGCCGGTGGGCGGCACAACGGTCGTTGCCTCGGTCGGCCGGGCACCAGGCGGCGGAAGCCGCCGTGATCGACGTGATCGAGGCGGCCCATGCGGGCGGGGTCCAATGGCTGAGCCTGTACGCCTTCTCCACGGAGAACTGGCGCCGTCCCTGCGACGAGGTCGACCACCTCATGTGGCTGGTGCGGCGGACGCTGCGCAAGCACGCCCTGGCGCTGCACGCGCGGGGGATCCGCTGCCGGTTCCTGGGCGTCGGCGACCCCAGGATCCCGCCGACGCTGACGCGCGACATCACCGATCTGATGGAACTGACCCGCGACAACAAGCGGATGACGCTCACGGTGGCGTTCGACCACGGGGGACGCCGCGACATCGTCGAGGCCGCCCGGTCCCTCATCCGCGACCGGGTCCCGGCCGAGGACGTCACCGAGGCCAACTTCGCCGGCCACCTGCCGCACCCCGACACCCCTGATGTGGACCTGGTCATCCGCACCTCGGGAGAGCAGCGCATCTCCAACTTCATGCTCTGGCAGGTGGCCTACGCCGAATGGGTCTTCCCGGAGGTGCTGTGGCCCGACTTCCGGGCGGCGCACTTCTGGGAGTGCCTGACCGCCTACCGGCAGCGCAGGCGCCGCTTCGGCGACGTCACGGTGCCGGCCACCACGGACGAGGGATAGCGATGAGCGACACGACAGCCACCGCCGGCTCACATGCCACCGCCGCCTCCGGCGAACCGGCCACCCCTGACAGCGCCCTTCTCGGGCCGCACTCACTGCTGCACGGGTACTGCAACGATGCCCGCTGGGGCCTGGCGGTGGTCCGGGCGACGGTACTGGAGGCGGCGCACCCGCAGATCGGTGCCGCACTGCTCGACAACTCCACCTTCGTGGCGCATCCGTGGCGGCGGCTGCGCAACACCCTGACCAGCACGCAGCGGATCCTGGACGCCGATACCGGAGTCCGCGACCGGGAGGTCTCCAGGCTCAACCGCATGCACGCGCGCATCTCCGGCGACGACGCCCAGGGCCGCCCGTACAACGCGATGGACCCCGAGGCGCGCGCATGGGTGGTGGCCACGCTGTTCGAATCGACGCTCACGATGTCCCGGCTGAGCGGCGAGTCCCTGGACGGACCCACGATGGAACAGCTGTACGCCGAGTTCCGGGCGTTCCTGGCGCTGCTGGAGGGCGACGCCGACCACCTGCCGCTCACGCTGCGCCAGTTCTGGCCCTACTTCGACGACATGCTCGCCCGGGGGCTGGAGAACACCGAGGCGATCCGCGTCATCCTCTTCCGGCTGTTCGCCCAGGTGCCCCCGCCGCCGCTGCTGCGCGGCCGACCCGCGGTCTGGGCGGTGGGACGCACCGTGGCCGGACCGGTGGCCGCCGCGGTCATCATGGCGTCCCTGCCGGAGTCCTTCCGCCGGCAGGCGGGGCTGGGCGACCTGCCCGGCGCGCAGGCGCTGAGCCGCGGCGTCCATCTCGGCTCCGGCGTGGCGACGCGCCTGCTCCCGCAGTCCTGGACCCGGACGGACACGCTGATGGGCATCCTGGACCCCGCCCCGGGGCAGGGGTCCGGCGCCGCCGCCGGCGCGCTGGCGGCGCTGAACCGCCGCAGGTCCCAGGCCGCGGCCCTGTTCCGCCTGCTCACCCCCGACCCTGAGGACGCCGGCTCCGGCGGTCCGGCGGCCCGATCGGCCGATCGCTTCTTCGCCGAGGTGCTGGACCAGACGGGGGACGGCCACCTGGACTGGCCCGACCTGGCCGCCATGGCCCGGGAGATCGCCACCCGGCTCGACCTGGGCGAACGCGACGAGACGCGGCTCTACGACGCCTACGCCGACTGGTGGCGCGAACTGCTGGGGGCGCTGGACGCCGACGGCGACGGCCGCATCACCCGCCAGGAGTACGCCGCGACCGCCGCGTCCCTGGCCGGACCCGCGCTGATCAAGGTCGCCGAGGTGCTGTTCGACGTCGCCGACTCCGACGGCGACCAGTCCATCGACGCCGCCGAGTACCGGACGCTGTTCCGCAGGGCCTTCGAGCGCGACCTGGCCGGCGCCGACCCGGACGCCGGCGGCCGCTACTCGCGCGGCGAGTTCGTCCGCGAGTTCCTGGCCTTCATGTCAGGGCAGCGGCCCTCCAACGCCTACGACGCCCTGCTCGCCCAGTCCTGACCGGCCCGCCGCCCATCGGCGCGCGGCCGCCGTCCGGCGTCCCCTCCGGCAACCGGAGGGGACGCCGGCGTCCGTCAGCGGCCCACCGCGTAGGCGTCGAGGACGGTCTGGGTGACCGTGGAGCCGGACGGGCCCGTCGCGGCGGCCCGCAGGGAGACCGTCCCCGGCTGCGTCCCGGTGATCGTCAGAGTCCGGCGGTCGCCGGAGCGCTTCACCGGGACCTTCCGCCAGGTGCGGCCGCGGTCGAAGGACGCCTCCGCGGTCACGTCCCCGGTGGGGGAGCCGTCATTGCTGTCGGTCCACAGCGAGACGACGGTCGGCTCGCCCGCGGCCGCCCGATTGAGGTCGTCGAGTCCCTGCGGCGCGAAGCGGACGGCGCGCAGCGGCAACGATGTGCTCTGCGCCGCGTGACCGGACCGGAACTTCCAAGTGGCCGTCACCCTGGTGGACAGTTTGGCGTTCGGGACGTCCCGCTGGGCGTCGGCGGTCAGCTCGTACTCCGCCTCGCCAGGGGGAACGGCGGCGGTCAGGTCGTACGACTCGAACGGGGCGGTCTTGATGACCTTCCCGCCCGACTTCAGCTCGAGGCCGCCCTTGGCGGCGGCCTCGTCTCCGAAGCCGCCGTGACCCGACTCGCTGAAGAAGCCGGCCGGCGCGTAGTGCACGACGTCCCCGGTCCGTTCGGCGTTCGGGGTCTGTCCGTCCCCGCCGAAGACCGGATCGTGCAACGCCGGCCCGATGACCGCCGATCCGAACGTGACACGGTGAGAGGGACCGGCGAGGGTCATGGGGGCGTAACCGGTGAACGTCCCGGCGTGTTCGTCATCCGAGCCCAGCCCCTCCAGGATCGACCACCATCGGAAGTCGGGATTGCGCGTGAGGTGAAGCGTGATCGTGCCGGGGGCGTGCACGCGGCTCCCCACCATCCAGGGGGAGGCGAGCTCGGGGAACGCCGCGCCGATGGCGAGGCTCGCGGCCGACTCGGCGGCGAGCCCGCGCACGGTGGCCCGGACCGTCGTCATGTCGGCCGCACGCGCGCTGTACGAGGGGTCGGCCGGGAACTCACCGCGCCGGTAGTCGTAGACGGCGTACTGGTAGGGGCTGGGCGTCTCGTCCGTCGAGCCCTTTCTCTCCCAGACCGTGTGGCTGAAATAGGCGAGGCCGCTCTGCTTGACGGGCAGCAGGTAGCGGTGCGAGAGGGGGCAGTTGCTCTCCGGGTTGTACTCGTACTTGACGGCGCCGCCGGCATACCCGAAGCCGAGATCGTAGACCTCGTCCATCTCCGCAGAGGGATCGTCGAGCGTCACACTGACCGGCTTCACGGCGGCGCGCGAGTCGAGCACCACCGACCGATCCCGGGTCAACGCGATGGGCTGGTGCGCGAGTGTGCTGTCGCGGCACCCATCGGGTTTGACCGCCGTCGCGATACTGCCGAAGACGTTGTAGCGGCCCTCGGGGAAGCGGTACTTGGTCGTTCCGTCGGAGATGACGAACTCGTTGTACGGGGAGTCCTGGTCCTGGACGGTGAGAAGCTCACCGGTGTCCTGACCGTCGTGGTCGATCGCCTTGAAGGTGACGTCGTGGGCCTTTGGCTCGAGGTAGGCGCCGACCACCGTGCGGACGGCAGTCGTGCCGGAGGTGGCGACGACCGTGCCGCTGTGAGCGCCCTTGGGCGCGTCCGGTCCGCCGATGGCGAGCCGCACGTCGGCCCGGCCCTTGGCGGGCACGGTCACGGTCGGGCGGTCCAGGCGGAACACCTTGCCGGGCGCGTCCACCTGGAGCGTCAGCTCCGCCGGCCGGTCACCGGAGTTCTCGTAGGTGATCGTGCGGTACGTGGTCTCGGCGTGCGGGTAGCGCTGGACCTCCGACAGCGTGCCCTCGGTGCTCACCACGGACTGGCCGACGGCGCGGGCGACGTCGACGCGTCCGGCGCCTTGCCGGAAGGCGGACGCCCCCTTGGTGGGTCCGGCCGTGTTCATGAGCGCCGCCTTCAGCCGCGCCGCCGGCCAGTCCGGATGCTGCGCGGCGACGATCGCGGCCGCGCCCGCGACGTGGGGTGCGGCCATGGACGTGCCCGAGGCCCGCACGTAGTTGTCGTCGTAGGGCTCGTCGAGAACGGTGTCCTTCGCCCGCGCCGCGACGATCCCCACTCCGGGCGCGGTGATGTCGGGCTTGACCGCGTAGTCGCCCAGCCGCGGCCCGCGGCTGGAGAACTCCGCCAGGGAGTCGTCCCTGTCCACCGCGCCCACGGTGAGCGCGGCGTCCGCGGTGCCCGGGGATCCCAGGGTGCGCTCGCCCGGACCGTCGTTGCCCGCGCTGACGACGAAGAGCGCGCCGGTACGGGCCGTGAGCGTGTCGACCGCCTGCTCCAGCGGATCGCCGCCCTGCGAGTCGGGGCCGCCCAGGCTCATGTTGACGACCCTGGCCTTGACCTCGGTGGCCGCCCACTCCATCCCGGCGAGGATCCACGAGTCGTACCCGGATCCGGAGTCGTCGATGACCTTGCCCGCCGCGACCTTCGCGCCGGGCGCCACTCCGCGGAAGCGGCCCGCCGACGCCGTCCCCGATCCCGCCACGATCGATGCCACGTGGGTGCCGTGGCCGAACCTGTCCTGGACGTCGCCCGCGCCCTGGCCGGTGAATCCCCGCGACTGGACGACGACGCCCTTGAGATCGGGGTGGCCCGTGTCGTATCCGGAGTCCAGGACGGCGACGGTACTGCCCTTGCCGTCCCATCCCTTCGCCCACGCGGCGGGGGCGCCGATCTGCTTCACGCTCTTGTCGAGCCGTGCCCGGCGCTTGCCGTCGAGCCACACGCGGGTGACCGCTCCGCCGGCGCGCAGGCCCGCCGCCGTGAGCGAGGTCCAGGCCGTTCCGGCGTTCTTCTTGTCGACCCGCAGGGCCTCCATGCCGAGCGCCGGCAGGCCGGTGACCTTCGTGGCCCCCGCGATCGCCGTGCGCTTCCCGCCCCGCTCGACGATCACCGGGATGTCCCCGCGGCGGGCGTCGCCGTACCCCTCGCGGGTCAGCAGCCCGAGATCGAAGAGCCGCCGGTCGAGCCGGCCCCGCCCGACCAGCGGCGCCGCGTCGGACGGGATGACGTAGCGGTGCCCGCCGACCAGCATCTTCTGGAATGTCGTCCGCTCACGCCCCTTACCGGGGCGGATCCCCAGCACGGAGGGCGCCGGACCGCCCCCTCGCACCCGCACGACGTCCCCGGTCACGAGCGTCACCTCGTCGACGCCGGCGGTCCCGGTTCGCGTGCCCTGCTGCTGCGCCTCGGCTGGGGGCAGGACGTGAACTCCCGCACCGGCCAGGACGGCGACGGCCGTGACCGTCACCCTTCGCTTCACTTTCATCTCACTCCGTGGGGGAGTAATGAAGATCCGTCGCTACCTCTTGTCCAAAGCCCCCACTGCGGTTGCATTTTCCGCGCCGGAAGGCGGCTCATGCCGGAATGAAAAAGGATCGCTGGACGGCATAGCCTGTAGGCGTAGGGGTAATGCGTGCGCGGCGGTGAGGAGAAACGGTGTCAGGCGAGCGGCCTCGACTGGGGGAATTCGATCCGGGTGTCCCGAATATTGCCCGGATGTACGATTACTATCTCGGCGGTAAGGACCACTACGAGGCCGACCGTGCACGCGCCGAAGAGGCGATCGTGGCCGACGGCACCCTGGTGACGCTGATCAAAGAGAACCGGGCCTTCCTCGGACGTGCGGTGCGGTACCTGGCCGAGCAGGGCATCGACCAGTTCCTGGACATCGGCACCGGCCTGCCCACCCAGCAGAACGTGCACCAGATCGCGCAGTCGGTGAACCCCGACGCCCGGGTGGTCTACGTCGACTACGACGGGCAGGTGGTCGCGCACGGACGGGCGCTGCTCGCCGACTCGGCGGGCACCAGGATGGTCCAGGCCGACCTGCGTCGTCCCCGGGAGATCCTCGACCATCCCGAGGTCCGCCGATCGCTGGACTTCAGCAGGCCGGTGGCGCTGCTGCTGGTGGCGACCCTGCACTTCGTCCCCGATGCGGACGATCCGACGGCGATCATGGCCGAGCTGCGCGACGCGCTGGCGCCCGGCAGCCACCTGACGCTGACCCATGCCTCGGCCGACGGCGTTCCCGACGTGGTCGCCAAGGTCGTGGAGGTCTACAAGCAGACGTCCGCGCCCGGCACGGCACGCACCCGCGAGCAGGTGACCGCCCTGTTCGGCGACTTCGAGTTGCTCGATCCCGGTCTGGTGTGGGCCCCGCTGTGGCGCCCCGAGCGTCCGGTCAGCATGCAAGAGGCCCTGCCGATCTGGTTCTACGCGGGCGTCGGCCGCAAGTCCTGAGGCATCGGCGGACGGCTCCCGATCAATGGTCGTGAGGCAATCGGCGTGGGAGGCGACATGCGGGCGAGGACGATCGGGGCCGCGCTCGAGGACGCGGCGGCGCGGGACAAGGCGTTCCTGCACGACGGCGACGACACCATCACGTTCGCCGAGTTCGACGAGCTGACCGACCGGGTCGCGGCCGGGCTGCTGGGCCGCGGGATCGGGCGCGGCGACCGGATCGGGCTGCTGGCGCTCAACACGCCGCAGTGGCTGGCCGCGTTCTTCGGCGCGGCGCGGATCGGCGCCGTGGTCGTCCCGCTCAACGTGCGCTACCGGGAGCGGGAGCTGTCCCACATGCTCGGCCAGAGCGGTGCCCGGATGGTCATCAGCGTCGGTGCCGTCCCCGGCTTCGACTTCGCGGCGTTCTTCGAGGGGTTCCGGTCTCAGGCACCCGACGTGGGCGACTACGTGTTCTTCGGCACGGGCTTCCCGGGCAGCACGCCGTTCGGCGAGCTGACCGCGGCTCCGGCGGACCCCGCGGCGCTGGCGGCGGCGCGCGGGGAGGTGGCGCCGGACGATCCGCTGATGATCCTCTACACCTCGGGGACGACGGGACGCCCCAGAGGCGCGGTGATCACCCATCGGAGCATCCTGGCGTCGGCGACGGCGCAGGCGGAGCACTTCGCGATGCGCGACGACGACGTGCAGCTCGGGCACCTCCCGTTCAACCACGTTGGCGGCATCACCTGCACCATCATGGCCGCGCTGGTCAGCGGCGGATCAGTGGCGCTGCTGCCCGCGTTCGGCCCGCAGGCGGCACTGCGCGCGATCGAGCGCCATCGGGTGACCTTCCTGAGCGCCGTGCCGACGATGTACGTGCTGATGCTCGGCCGCGACGACTTCCCGGGCTACGACCTCTCGTCCGTGCGGCTCTGCCTGGCGGGCGGGTCCAACGTGGAGCCGGCGCTGGCCGAGGCGATCCGGCGCGCGTTCCCCGGGGCCCCGCTGTACGGGCTGTACGGGCTGTCGGAGTCCTCGGGGGCGTGCGTGCTGTCGCGGCCGGACGACGACCCGGAGACGATCTCCCGCACCCTGGGCGTGGTCATCGGCGGCTTCGAGGCCCGGGTGGCCGGACCGGACGGGACCGTCCTGCCGCCGGGGGAGGTCGGCGAACTCCAGGTCCGCGGCGACTGCGCGGCCTCCGGCTACTGGGACATGCCGGCCGAGACCGCCGAGGTCTTCCTGCCGGACGGTTGGCTGGCCACCGGGGACATGGTCGCCATGGAGCCGGACGGGCATCTGGTGCTACGCGGCCGGAAGAAGGAGATGTACATCCAGGGAGGCTTCAACGTCTACCCGGTGGAGACCGAGAACGTGCTGACCGCGCATCCGAAGGTCGCGATGGCCGCCGGAATCGGCGTGCCGGACGGGGTGCTCGGCGAGATCGGCCGATTCTACGTGGTGCCGCACCCGGGCGCCGAGCCGCCCACCGCGGAGGAGCTCATCGACCACTGCCGGGACCGGCTGGCCGACTACAAGGTCCCCCGGCAGCTCGTCATCACCGCCGAGGTCCCGCTGACGCCGGTCGGCAAGATCCACAAGGCCCTGCTGAAGGAACGCCACCTGCCGGGCCTCTGACAACGGGGTCAGGGCCGGATGCCCGATACCTCGAACGAGATCCATACGTCGGGCGGCAGTTGAGGCCGCGTCGGCACCGGCCGGCGTTCCTCGGTCCAAGCGTCCGGAGCGACCGCCGTGGCGACGCGGCGCCAGAAGCGCACAGCGGTCGCGTTGTCGTCCTGAAAGGCGATCTCCCACCGACCCGGATGTCCGGCGATCACCTCCTGGGCGGCGCGCAGCCCGATCCCGGTCCTGCGCGCACCGCGCACGACGAAGAAGGAACTCAGCACCCGTCTGCCGCCGGTGAGGCCGCGGACGAGGGCGAACCCGACGGGCCGCTCCGCGCTCGTCAGCAGGTACGCGGCCCAGTCGGTGTCGTGCAGCGCAGCCTGAAGCCGTTCGCTGCGGAACGTCCCGTCCGGGAAGGGGAGCAGGCCGCGAAACTCGGACATGTCGTGCTGGAACATCAACCACAGGCGCTCCATCACGGAACGATCGGCATCGTGGGCAGGACGAACGGACAGTTCGGGCATGGGATTCCTTCGCGGGTCGCGGAACCGGGGCCGCCGGGAGATTGCGCGGGGGCCGCTCGGCGGGCGCGCTCGCAGAACGGGTGGCGCCGGCCGAACGCGGAAAAGCCTCCCGGGATCGGTCTCTATCCGACCCAGGAGGCTCTGGCAGCTGCCAAGATCATAGCAGCCTCTCCATGGCGGGAGGGTCCGCCGCCGTGCCGGAGGCTCGAGAGCCGGCGCCGGGCGCGCGAGCGGCGCGGGTTGGCCGCGACGACGTCGACCGGGGCATCCATGGGGCCTCCATCATCGCCCACTCCGAGGCGTTCAGTCGGGCAGGCCGGGGAGCAGGCCGGGGGCGATGTTCGCACCGGTGATCACCATGGCCACGTTGGCGCCCGCGAGGTCGCGGCGCAGAGCGACGGCGGCGGCGACGGCGGCGGCGCCGGACGGCTCGGCCACCAGGCCGGTCGTGCGCACCAGCAGCCGGACGGCCTCGACGAGCTGACCGTCATCGACCAGGACGAAGTCATCGACGGTGCTCCGCATCGCCCGTACCGCGCGGGCCGCGGGCACCCGGGCGGCCAGGCCCTCGGCGAGGGTCGTGGTCGGCCCGCCGGGAGTGGTGTCGCCGGTGCGCCAGGCGTGCTCCATCGCGGGCGCCCCGGCCGCGCCGACCGCGATGACCTTGGTGGACGGCGAGACGGCCTTGAACCAGGCGGCCACCCCGCAGGCCAGGGAACCGTTGCCGGTCGGCACCAGGACGTGGTCGACCGGCCGGGCGCCGGCGCGGGTCAGCTCGACGGCGATCGTGCCGGCCCCCTCGGCCAGCGGGGGGTCGCTGCCGTCCTCCACCAGCTTCCAGCCGTGCCGGGCGGCCTCCTCGGCGGCACGGTCCCTGGCCGCGTCGAAGTCGCCGTCGACGAGGCCGACGCTCGCGCCGAACCTGCGCATCGCCGAGAGCTTCCGCGGGTTGACGGAGCCGGCGGCGAAGATCTTGGCCGTGAGCCCCCGCCCGCTCGCGGCGAAGGCGAGTCCCTGGCCGAGGTTCCCGGCCGAGGCGCACACCAGGACCTCGCCGGGGTCGCTCGTCCGGACGAGGAAGTCGGTGCCGCGGCCCTTGAAGCAGCGGATCGGGTTGATCGTCTCGACCTTCAGCAACGCCTCGAAGCCCAGTTCGTCGCCGAGCCGGGGCGCCGGGAACTGCGGGGTGTCGCGGAAGACGGGGTCGATGAGAGCCGCGGCCTTCTCGATCCGGCCGACGTCGACGAAGCTGTCGGACATGCCGTTGCCACCGTTCCAGCGGGTGCGGATGGGGGAGGCGGCAGGTGCCGCCTATCAGAACATCAGGCACTGCCCATCAAACGGGCACCGGCGGCCTTCACAAGGCGGGAGGCGCGAGAGAGGTCAAGGTGAACAGCAGCTCCGAGGCGGTGATGGCGTCGAGGTCGCCGAAGCCGACCTTCGGGGCACCGGGACGGTCCGCTTCGGATGCGGCGATCCGGACGGCCGTGAGGGTCTGCTTGTCATCGGCCGCCGGTGCCCAGGGCGCGATGCCGGGGTTCACCGTGAGGATGATCACGCGACCGCCCGGTGCTTGCCGGACGAGCTCGTCCTTGACGCCGTTGTCTCCTCCGGCGAGGCCCTTCCAGTCCCCGCTCTGCAACAGCCGCAGCAGACCGCCGACGCCGACCTCGACGTCGGCGAACCGGTCCAGCCTGCCGCTGGTGCGCTCCTGCTCGGTGAACGCGTCGATGGGCCTGCCGACCTGCGGGAACGGCTGGAGGATCTCGTAGTCGGCGAGTGTCTCGCCCCATACCTGGAGTCCGTCGCCCAGGTGCAGGGGATGGGCGATCTGGACTGCGCCGGAATCGGGCAGGGTCCAGACCTCGTCGTCCACGTCGGCGAAGGTGCGGTCCTCCGCCAACCGGAACGCGGTGTCCTTCCCGCCCTCCCGGTGCAGCCAGACGAGCCGCCGGACGAGGTGCCACATCAGCGGATGGTCGACGAACAGCCGCTGGAACTCCGCCGGAGCCCACCGCCGCTCGGCGACCATGGCGCGCTCCATCCGCCGGATCTGGTCGGCGGCGACCGCGCGCACGTCCTTCTTCAACCCGCCGAACGCACGGTGGGCGGCGGGGGCCAGCTCCGGGTCGTCCTTGACGCCGGGCTTCGGCAGCGCCTTGCGGAGCTTGCCCGCGTCGTCGATCACCACCGGCCGCAGCTGCTCGTCGAAGCTCACCCGGAAGGCGCGCGGGCCGTAGTCGAGCGTCATGCCAGCCGCCTCCCCGGTGGCCGGCGCTGAGTCCAGGCCGAAGTCGGGCACCATCCGGTCGCCGAGCTCGTCCATGGTCAGCCCCCGCGCCTGGGCGGCCTGGGCGAGGAGCTTGCCGGCCTTGTTCTTCAACCTCTTCGGCCGGGCCTTGTCCGCGACCAGCTGGAGTTGCAGGATGGCGACGTCGGACGCGGTCCCGGCGAGCACCTCCAGCCCGTTCAACGGCACCTTGATCCCGTCCTGCCCGGTCCAGGACCGCGCCAGCGCGCCCAGCCGCCGCATCGTCTCGTCGTCGCCGGTCCAGCGTAGCTGCGCCCAGCCCATGCGCGTCTCCTCGCCCGAAGCGCGCCACTGCTCGAACAGCGCCCAGCCGAACTCCGCCAGCGAGCCCGGGTCGAGCTCGCCGAGCGCGGCACCGACCGCGGCGGACGCGGCGCGTTTCGGGCTCGCCTTGCCCAGGGCCTCCAGCAGATGCGTGACCGCCGCGTCCGGCAGCGCCCGTTCTCGTCCCCGCAGCAGGATCTGCGGGAGCACCGCCGTCGGAGCCCAAGGCGGAGCCTCCTGCTTGCCGCCCTTGCGAAGCCCCTTGGGGACCGCGTCCGCGTCCGCCTCCGCCACCCGGGACGCCTGGGCGGCCTCGACCGCCGCCCGGACGTGCTCGCCCAGTTCCGGCAGCCGCTCGGCCAGTTCGGGCCGCGCCCGCAGATGCCCGGCCACCAGGAGCGCCGAGAGTCTCGCCCGGTCGTCCCCGCTGGCGGCCGACTCCGCGAGCAGGCGCAGGCCACGCGCCGGGAACCGCTCCAGCATCGTGACCAGCGCGGGCAACGCCCTCGGCATCATGAGCCGCTCGGACACGATCCGGAACGCCTCGTCGGTGGGAAGCACGGCCAGCACCTGGAAGATCGCCGCGCGCGCCGCCTCGTCGAGGCCCGCTCCGACGAGATAGCGGCGATAGCCGTGATCGGTCAGTTCGTGTGCGTCGTCCACCGCGTCCGCCAGGAGCGGGGCGATTCCCGGACCGACCCCGTCCACCGCGGTGAGCAGAACGCCCACCCGCCGCTCATGGTCGTCGAACCGGGCCGCGCCCCGGCCGCGGAGCCGGGCCACGTGCTTCATGGAACCGAGCGAGCACAGGAGCAGCTCCGCCCCATGGGAGTGATAAGCGGCGTGTGCGGGCGGCTCGGCGCAGCACTCGTCCACCCAGTCCTGCCGCGTCGGCACCAGGAACGAGACCACCCGGCGCTGCTGCGGCGTCCGGCGATGGCCGGCCAGCCGCTCGACGGCCTCGGCGTAGTCGGCCTCGTCGGCGACCGCGAGCAACGACCGCATCCGCTTCCCGGCCGGACCGGTCGCCCAGTAGGCGTCCTCGCTGCTCCACTTATCGGCCTGCACCCCGTGCTCGGCGCCCTTATCGCCCCAGGGGAGGGCCAGTCCGTCCACCTCCGCGCATGCGCAGGCGGCGAAGGCCAGCCCATGCTCAGCGGTCCAGGCATCGATCCACAACCAGGTGGCGTCCCTGCCGTCACCCTCGCCGGTTCGCCGCTGGAGGACGGCGTATGCGACGACCGCGGCTCCCAGCGGATCAGGTTCTCCGGCCAGATATCCCCGCGCCGCCTTCACCGCGTGAGGATCGCTGCGGGGATGGGCGAGCTTCTCCTCAACATCGGATTTCGCCCGTTCCAGTAGCGCTCTCACCTGCTCGGCAGCCGACCGGTCCAATTCAGGGAGCTGAATCGGCGGCGTTCCACCGCGTCTGGGCATGAGTTCCCCGCGCAGCTCATCGGGAATCACCAGAACGTTCTCGTCGCCAATGGCGGGGGGCTGACCGTGCATGCGGGTCACCCTAGACCGACCCACCGACAACCAGCCGCGACCCGACGGCCTCCCGATCCGGCCCACCCGCGCCATGCTCACCGCCACCAGCATCGCGAGGCCGCCGATGTTCCAGAGTGCCCGCACCGTCGGGATGCAGATGCGGCCCGCCGCTCGGACTACGTCATTTGATGTAATCGATGCATCTTCGGCCGGTCTAGCGTTCCGGCCATCTCCCATGGAGCCCGGGGCCCGAACTCGGGCGAAGGAGGCACCACCGTGAACGCAGGTCCGGAAGTGAAGAACGTCGTGCTGGTCCACGGCGGGTTCGTCGATGGCTCTGGCTGGCAGGGGGTCTACGACCGCCTGACCGCCGACGGGTACCGGGTGTCCGTCGTGCAGAACCCGACCCTGTCGCTGGCCGGCGACGTCGCCGCGACCCACCAGGTCCTCGACGGCCTGGACGGCCCGGCCGTTCTGGTCGGGCACTCCTACGGCGGCGTCGTGATCACCGAGGCCGGAAACCACCCGGGCGTGGCCGCGCTGGCCTACATCGCGGCCTTCGCGCCCGACAAGGGCGAGTCGGTCAACTCGCTGATCGCCGACCCGCCGCCCGGCGCACCGGTCCCGCCGATCCTGCCGCCCAACAGCGGGTTCCTGTTCCTGGACCGGGACGAATTCGCCGCGGCGTTCGCAGCGGATCTGCCTGAAGCACAGGCGGCGTTCATGGCCGACTCGCAGGTTCCGTGGGGTGTCGACGCGCTGGGGGGCGTGGTCTCCGCACCGGCCTGGCAGACCAAGCCGTCCTGGTACCTGGTCGCCACCGACGACCGGATGATCCCGCCGCCTGCCCAGCGCGCCATGTCCGAGCGGGCCGGATCGACCGTCACCGAGACCCCGGGAAGCCACGCGGTCTATGTCTCCAACCCGGCCGCCGTGGCCGCCGTCATCGCCCAGGCGGCGGAGACCCTCACCGCCGGGTGACAGGCGCGGCGCCCCGCGCCGCCGCACATCCGTCCCGCCCGGTTCCTCCAGCCGGGCGGGACGCCACTCCCCGACCCGCATCCAACTCACCCACGGCGATAAGCGGTCATACCGCAGTGAACTCCCCACCAGCTGACGTGATGCGTGCTGGTGTCCACCTCGGTCCAACCACCGTCGATCTTCTCGAAGAAGCCGTCGTCCGCACAGCAGCCCCCTGGCCCTTCGCCGATGTAGATCAGCGTGTCGCCCGCGTAGGCGGCGAGCGCCTCCGATGCCCAGGGCGCGTCGTTGGTCGGCCAGCAGATCAGCAGCGCCCGGTCCGGGTGGAGCGCCGCAGCCTCGTGCCCGCCGCGCCGAAGCTCGGTGTACACCCGTCCGTGCACGTCATGGTTGTCCGCCGGTTCCTGCGGTTCGTAGGCGACGACGTCGATCCGAGCCTGCCGAGCCTGCCATGCCCAATAGCCGGCTCCGGCGCCGATCTCGACGACGCCGCGGCCGTCAAGGATCTGCTCCAGCCACGCGACGTCGCCCGGCGAGGGGATCGACCAGGAGAACCGCTTGGTGAGGCGCCCGCGATGGCCCACGCTGAGCTGGTCGGGGCGGCTGTAGGGGGTGACGCCGTACCAGTCCGTCTTGATGGACGGCAGGTTGCGGACGATCTCCCAGTACGGGTTGTCCATCCCTCGGGGCATGGTCTGGTCGCACCGGCTTCCGGCGATCGTGAAGGCGCGCGAGTGGTCGCACACGCTGATGCCTCGCTTCCACCAGGCGCGGATCTCAGTCAGCTCCGGAGGCTCAATAATGGTCATTGCCCTTTCCCTGACCGATCATCCGCTGGACGGTTGTGCTGTCGGGAAGGCGAGGAGCGGGAATGGGGGGACGCGGTGCGCGTAGTCGTATTCGCTCAGTAGGCGGAGGTCATTGATGCCGCCCGTGTCGCGCAGCTCGGTCTCGTGCACCGTGCGGCCCTGCCTGCGGTCGATGACTTGTATCCAGGAGTTGCCCGCATGACGGCGGCCGCGTCCCCGGCACTGGGATATCGCGACGACGAAGTACTCTGCCGTCATGGCGAACCCACGAGGGTAGCCCGGCCTGTGCAAGAACAGGCGGTATCCGCGGTCGGAGCGGATCTCCTGGGTCATGGTGCTGACCCAGAACAGCTCGCCCTCATGGCGGGCCAATCCGTGAATCGAATGGCCTGCTCCGTGAAGTGTCTTCTGAAACCGCAGTGTCTCCGCGTCGTAGCGGTTGATGAAGCTGCCTTCTCCGAATGCGTGCGCTGCGACGAACAGATGCCCGTCCGCCCAGAGTATGGAGTTGAAGTGATGTTCATCCGCGGATGGGCGGCCCTCACGCCGGCGATAGGGGACCAGGACGTTGCGGGAGAGGTCGAACTCGATGGCCTCGACGCCGGCACCCGTCGGGGCTCCGATCAGGGAGTTGGTCCACGGGCTGACAGCCCACACCCGTCCCTTGCCGAAGGCGAGCTGATGAATGTTGATCTGTAGGCGGACGGTGGACGACCGCACGTAGTTCAGAGCGTGGTCGAATATCAGTAGCTGCCGGTTGTTGGCGATGAACAGCTCCTCAGGACTCCACGTCACCCCGAACGGGCGGCACGGAGGGCGGTCCGTGACGGTGGGGTCCACGAACTGCGGCCGGACCTGAATGACCTGGGTCCGTGAGGACTCGAGATCGAGGACGATGGCGAGCCGTGCCATGTCGGAGGGCGTCACCAGGACTCGCATCTGGTCCCGCCCGAGCCGCACTGGACGCTCGTCATCGCACTCATCCGGCTGTGTCCCGCGCCAGCGCGAGGTTCTCGGCCACGTGCGCCACGCTTCGCATTCCGACCAGCGCGGACGTCACGCCGGCGCGAGATCGCGCGAACTGGATCGCGCGCTGGGCGTCGGT
Organism: Actinomadura xylanilytica; assembly: GCF_030283145.1. GTDB lineage: Bacteria > Actinomycetota > Actinomycetes > Streptosporangiales > Streptosporangiaceae > Spirillospora > Spirillospora xylanilytica. Next base: position 261,197 of record NZ_JASNWE010000001.1, on the reverse strand, counting down.
CCGGAGGCCGGACCGGGACGGCGGAGTATCCGCGGTCAGGTCCCGTGCGAGGCGGCCCTGGAGCAGCGAGGCGCTGACGATCACGGTGATGCCGGACTCAGCGGCGAGCTTCAGCACGCTGCCGCCGCCCTCCGCCGGGTGGGTCAGCGCCTCCTGCATCCCGAGGTTCAGGGGGAGTTGGAGGAACCGGAGGTGATGGCCGTCTCCGCCGACCTCACGGGCGGCCGCCACCAGCGCGGGCAATGACAGCAGACCGCTGCGGTACCCGTCCCACGTCGCCGTGCCGTAGTAGCGGATCGAACCATCGGAGACTGCGCATTCCAGTTGGTGGAACGCCGCCCGAATGCGTCTCATGAACTCGGAGCCGCCGACGTGCTTGAGCTGGGTCTCCGGATTGTGCAGGTAGTAGACGTCTATGGTCTCCAGTCCCAGGTTCTGCCGGCTGCGCCTGATCTGGTCGGCGAGGAACGCCGGAGCGATGGAATGAACGCCGCCCGCCACCTCCGTCGGCTCGAGTGCGCCCGGAGTGACGCACTCGGAAAGCGGGTATCCGCCTTTCGTGCAGACGACGACCTGTTCGCGGTCGCCGCCGTCGTTGTCGATGAACCGGCGTAGGCCGGTGGCGGTCGCGCGTTCCGACCTCTGCCGGCGGTAGGTGAGAGAGGTATCGATCAGGTTGGCGCCCGTGCGCAGTGCTGCCCGGACGGCACCGGCGTACATCGCGTCGGTCTCCTCGTCCGCTGCGCCGAGGTGGGTGCCGATTCCGATGGTCGACAGCGACAGCCCTTGCGCCGGTCGATAGAAATCGACGGTCCCCGCACCGAAGCGGGACGCGAACTCTGTGGTTCCTTCAGGAGTTGCGTGACCGGCGAGCCGTTCGCTGTAGGCGTCCCTGACATCAGGATCTGCTGCCGGAGCAGGCCCGTGGGCTTCGGCTCGCCGTACGGCCTGGTCTTGGGCGCGATGCTCCAGGTCGTCGAGCTGACCCTTCAGCAGCGACAGCTCGCCCTCAGTGAGGTCGACGCCGTGCTGGAGCTTCTCGAGGACGGAGTTCAGCGTCGGGTGCCGGGATCGTCGGGGTCTCCGTGAAGTGGACATGGCGCCTGCCCTCCCTTCTCGACCAGGCCAACGCCGGCACGCCGAGCAGCGGCTTCAAGCGTCGAGCAGCGGCTTCAGGCGCTGACTCGAGGTCTCGACCATCTGGCGGACGATCGCGTCCGGCACCCGTGACTCCGACAGCGTGTAGCCGTCGTGCGAGGCCTGGAGGATCGCGCCGGCCACGACGGAGCGGATGCCGGTGAACCGGGTCCTGGATTCGCTGATCGGAAGACGCCCCTCCGCATCGAAGAGCTCCGCCGTGGCGTCATCGAGCCGCTGGAGGGCCTCTCCCGCTTCGATCGCGGCAAGCGCGGACCTCGCACCCGCGATCTCCATCCTGGCGAGCTCCGACAGGTGGTCGGACAGGTCGGGGCCGCACGCGCTCAGCCGCTCGACCGAGCGTGCCTCCCGCTCGTAGCGATCCAGCAGAAGGTGCACGTAGGAGTCGCTCGGAGGCGGAGCCGGATCGAATACCGTCAGGACGGAGTCGAACCACTCGACGTACTCCTTGCCGGCCTCTCCCATTTCGTCCCAGCACACCGCCCTGATCTGCTCCGCCAGGTAGTGGGCCCGGGTCGTCGCCTTCCGCCGGCCGGTTATTCCCGCGGGCGGGCCGTGAATCTTTTGGAGGTGGGCGGAGCGCTCCTCGGCCAAGGTGAAGAAGAGGCCGAGGTGGACGTAGACATGGAACGCCGCAAGACCGCGGTAGATATTCCAGTTGTTCTTGTCCGGCAGGTTCCACAGCGAACAGAATGTAGGCGCATCTTCGCGGTGCACGTCTTCGACGAGCAGAGTGTGCCCGTGCCGGAAGTCGTACATTTGCTGATGTAGCGTTTCATGCAACAAATGCTCGGCCACTCTCCAGGGATTGGAAAGCAGCTTCCGGTTCAGGAATACTGTGCCGCTGAGTTTGAACTCGGAACTCGAGTTGACCCTGGCGAAGGGCCCGTCTTCGGGAAAGATGGCGACAAGGTGGGTGTGTCGCAGTGTGCTTCGCGACACCATTGGAACGGTGTCCTGAAGGATGCGAACCGCTTGTGCCAGAACCGCTTGCTCATCTTCTTCGAGGGTGCAGGGACGCTCACCGTAGTTGTCGTCGACGAGATCCCGGAATGCTCGGGAGAAGCGGTCGTCGCCGCGCAGATCGCTCCAGACGAACGTCTGCTCGAGGTCGGGACTCAGTCGACTCGCGGGCGCCGACCGAAGGAGGACCGGCTTCCCGTCGGCCAGATGGTCGGCCGCCTCTTCGAACAGTTCTCCGCACTGCTGGAGGGGCATGCCATACGGAGTGCCGGCCTCGACCTGCCGCAGGGCATGGTTGACCGCACAGCGAACGACGGTGTCACCGATCACCCGATGTCGCTGTGCAGGACCGGCCCGGTTCAGGGCGTCGAGCAACGTTCCGGCCGACGGCAGGCGTGGCGAGATCTTGCCGAGCCGGCGCATGTAGCAGATGTGCAGTTGACGGGTGATGTAGTCGGCATTTCCAAAAGGATGTTGCGCGAGCAGGGCGTCGAGCTTGTCGGTAGGCCCGCTCGTGCCCCCATCGGCGATCTCCGCACTCATGGCTCGCCCTTCATGTGACCTGACCAGGGGTGCGAGGTGACCTCACGAATGACGAGACGGCTCGGGAGGTCACCTCAACTCGAACGACATGCACCGCGTTTGCTTTGCGGACGGTCTTGCTAGTCCTCCACGGCATGGAGGTCGTGATGGTGCGAGCTCGTGGAGATACGCGATTCGAGCTCGTCGATGTGTGTTTGCAGGGCGCGCAGCTCTTCGTCCGTCAGGCTGGCGCGGTCACGCAACTTGTCCAGCGCCGTGTTCACCTGTTCGGGGCGGTCATCGGCCGGGTTCGGCATGGAAATAATCTCCGTTCCTGTAACGAGTACTTCCGATTTGAACAAACTGCTCGGAAGGCCTTGACGGAACTAGTTTTAACATTGGGATTCCCGCGGTGTCAACGATGGTATATCCGTTGTGATCGAGCCGATCAAGCTCGCTCTTGATCGCGAAATACCGAATCAAGGATTGCCGAGGACGCCGGTCGGCCTGCGCCCCTGTCTTTTCCCGGACCCACACCGCCACGCTCACCCGTTGAGCGCCAATGTCAAGCAACGGGGCGCCACCGGGACATCACCCCGAGCCAATGCGGGCTGGCCGGGAGAGTCCTGTTATTGAAAGAAGCGGTCTCTCGAGCCGTCCGGAAGTGGAGAGGCAGAGAAGGCCGATCGTCCTGGGCGTCGAGCTTCCTCACAGCCCTATGTTGGTCTTGGGCCCCATGTAGGATCCGGCGCCCGGCCACCCGTCCGCGGCCAGGCCGGCGAACCGGTCGCTGAACCCCAGGGCGGGCAGGTCGGCCAGCCTCACCATCTCAACGCCCCGGATCGGGCGGGTGTCCGCGTCCGCCACGACGTCGCCGATAGTGCCGCCGACCCGCCGGGCCTCGAAGGTGATGTGCACGACGTGGGTCCCGTCGCCGGGCAGATGGTCGCAGATGTACAGCAGCCGTCCCACCTCGACGGCCAAACCGGTCTCTTCGCGCACCTCCCGGACCAGGGCGTCGGCGAGGGGCTCGCCGGGCTCGACCTTCCCGCCCGGCAGCGACCAGGACCGGCCGCAGCCGGTGTCCTGATCGAGCAGCAGGATCGCGTCGTCCTCAACGACGACGCCGGTGACCCTGACGTTGATGGTCGCGCTCATCCGCGCACGGTATCCGAGGAGCCGGGCTGGAACCGCCGGCCGCAGGGTGGCCCGTCGGCGGGGAGGTGGAGTGGAGGCGGGGGGCGCCTGCCGTGGTGCGGCAGGGGGTCAGGAACTGGCGGGTCCGGGGAGCGGCCGCACGGGTGCGGTGAGGGTCAGTGCCTCGGGGTGGCCTCGCCGGAGAAGTGGAACGTGTCGCCGGGGACCAGCAGCGTGCCGGTCACGTGGACCCTCCTTCCGTGCCGCCAGTTGCCCCTCGCGCCAGGGGCCCGGGAGGAGTGGAGGGTCGACCATGTGTGGAAATGGCGGTCGCAACGGACCCGGGTCTCACCGCGCGACTTGAGGGGCCTCCACCCGACGGTGGGGCCGCCGGGCTGCTGGGCGATGACGACGAGCCTGACCCAGTGGCTCCGGGACGAGCAGAAGACGGTGCCGGTCACGCGGAGCGTGGTGCCCCTGATGGACGCGCCGGTCACGCGGACCCGCGCCCGGGCCGCCGCGGCCGTCGTCGCGGACGCGGTGGCCGTCGTCGCGGCCGTCGCGGGCGCGGCGGGTGCGGCGAGGGCGGCGGTGGGGACGGCGAGTGCAGCGGCCGCGGCCGTGGCCGTGGCCGCGGTCAAGCCGCCGATCCAGCGAGTGGTGATGGACATCGAACGGTCACCTCCGAGGGTGATGACGATAAGTCGACTGAACACCACTTAGCGTAGTTCTCGGGACCGGTTTGCGGGGGTGAGGCCGGCCGGGTCGGGAAGTGACACTTCCCTGGTCAGGACGGATTTCCGCCCCTTCTCGGCAGGACGATCCTGGTGTACTGATCCGCGGACGCGGCCGATGGCGCAGGCTCAGCGATACGAGTCGCCGGCGTCCGCCGCGGCGTTCTCGGTGATCTCCGCCAGGGGCATTCCGAGGTAATGGACGATGATCTCGTGGTTGGTGGAGTTGACCGCGGTCTCCGCGTGCGCCCGGTAGTACAGGTCGATGGTGACGGGGCCGGGCAGCGGATCCGGAGTCGCCCCGGCCCGCAGCGCGGCGGTGATCGCCGGCACGTCGTGGGCGAGCCGCACGCCGCGCCGCACGTGGTAGACCTCGCCGCGCACGGCGACGGTCCCCTCCGCCTGCGCGGCGTCGTCGCCCACCAGCGGCATCGTCAGCAGGTCGTAGCGGAACATCATCCTCGATGACCGGCGCCGCCTCCGGCGGCAGCAGCGGCGTCATCCGCTCCGTCCACCATCGGCGCAGCAGCCGCTTGGCCGCGGGGTCGGTGTAGAGGAACGCGACTCCGGCGCCGAAGTCCCCCGCGCCGAACACCGCGCTGCGCATCGCCTCCCGCATCGGTTCGGCGGACGGGTCGTCGGCCTCTCCGAACCAGGAGTCCAGGCTCTTCAGCACCGCGGACTGCCGGATCCCGGCGAGCCGCCGCAACCCGTGCCAGACGTGCCGCAGCACCGCCATCTCGGCGACGACCCGCGCCCAGAACAGGAAGCGGTGCATCCGCTGGTTCTCGGCGAAGCTCACCCAGCCGGTCGCCAGGACGTACTCGAAGTCGTCCCGGTCACCGCGGACCGACACGATCCCGTAGTCGGCCTTCCGTTCGCTGTACCGGGTGTTCGGCAGCAGCAGCATCGGGTAGACGGCGATCCGCGTCACCCTGTCGGCGAGCCGGTCGTAGCCCGCCATGAACGACTCGGGCGTCTCGCCCGGCGCGCCCCAGATCAGCTCGGCGTAGCAGTCGATGCCCTCGTCGCCGAGCCAGGAGGTGAGCTCCTCCCACTCGTTGACCTTCATATTGCGCCGGTCCATGTGCCCCAGCGTCTCGTCGTCGAGGGTCTGAAGCGCCAGGGTGAACGAGCTCTTCAGCCCGGCCCGCTTCATCCGCCGGACGATCTCGTAGAAGAGCTTCGACTTGTTCTTCGCCCAGGACGTCTCCAGCGCGCGCGGGTAGCCGAACCGGTCGCGTACCTCGATCATGTCCTCCACGAAGTCGAGGTCGCTCCGCAGCATCCCGAAGTTGGCGTCGCACAGGACGATGGTGTGCACCTTGTGCCCGGCGAACAGCTCCAGTTCGGCGCGCAGCCGCTCCCGCGAGAACGCCCGCACCTTCTGCCCGACCGCGCCGCCCCAGAAGCAGAAGGCGCACTTGTAGGGGCAGCCCCGATTGGACTCCATCAGCGCCACGTCGTACCGGAACCGGCCGTCGGCGTCGGTCAGGTCGATCGCCCCGGTCAGGAACGGCGACGGGATCAGCTCGAGGTCGTCGATCCGGGGGCGTTCCGGCGTGGTGCGGACGGCGCCCGTCCGGTCCCGGTAGGAGATCCCGGTCACGTGCCCCAGCTCGGTGGGCGGCACGCCGTCCAGCCTGGCCGTCAGCAGATCCCGGAAGGCGAACTCGCCCTCGCAGTTCACCACCACGTCCACGCCGGGGCACAGCGCGAACACCCGCTCGGCCTGATGGGCGACGTGCGTCCCGCCGAAGACGGCCCAGCCGCCGGGGGCGAGCTGCTTGAACGTCTCGGCGAGCGCCCCGAAGGTGCGCTGGTTCCAGCCGAGCACCGAGCAGGCCAGGACGTCCGGCGGACCGTCCCGGAACAGCTCGAAGGCCATGCTGGGCGCGGTCGCGCCGCCCTTGAAGTTGAAGATCCGCAGGTCGGCCTTGCGGCGGATCCGGTCGTCGGCCAGCGCCGCCGCCTTCAGGTAGCCGCAGGCGAGCGGCATCGATTCGAGCGGCGTCTCCCAGATCCCCTGCTGGACGAGGGCGATCTTCCTGGGCGGTCGCGCGTCCATGTCAGTCCCGGCCGAACGAGTACCACTGCCAGACGCCCAGCCCGAACCGCCGGCGCGGCGTCATGCCGTGGGCGCGCGCGAGCCCGATGATCTCGTCCGGCGTGGACTGGTAGGCGCGCGGCTCGCGGAGCGAGAAGCGCAGATCCATCAGTTCCTGGTCGCCCGTCCGACCCGCGACTGGACGTAGCCGAGGCAGGCCGCCGCGATGGGCTCCGCTTGGCACGCCGTCCTGGACGTGCTGGAGGTGCACCTCGACGGCCGCGAGGTCGGCTGGTCGGTCTGGGACCGCGAGGCCGAACTCAGGGACGAGTACGCCCAGGCCATGGGCTGAACGCGATGGGTCTTCCCCGCTCATGACCACTGCGGGGAAGGATGTGGCGGCTGCGGCGGTCACGTCCATGTCACCGGTGCTAGGCAAAAATAAAGTGACCACTTAGCCTGGCAGGGACGTGCGACAGTGACGCGGAGGGCCACCATGCCGGACGGCACCACCCTCGAAGCCGCTGACAACGCCGCCTACGGCATGGCGATGAGTGAGATCTACGCCCTCGTCTACCGCGGCCTGGGCAAGGACTACGCCGCCGAGGCGGCGGCGGTCGCGGCGCTGGTGCGCGCGCCGTCCGGACGCGGTGTCGTTGCTCGACGTCGCCTGCGGCACCGGCGAGCACCTGGTGGCGCTGCGGGCGCTGTTCGGCGAGGTGGCCGGGCTCGACCTCGCGGCGGGAATGCGCGCCGTCGCGTCCCGCAAACTGCCCGGCGTGCCGGTGCACGCCGGCGACATGCGCGGCTTCGCGCTCGGCCGCGCCTTCGACGCCATGTGCTGCCTGTACAGCGCGGTCGGCTACATGTCCACGGCCGCCGAACTGGACGCGGCGCTCGAACGGATGGCCGCGCACCTGACGCCGGGCGGCGTCCTCGTCGTCGAACCGTGGTGGACGCCCGGCCGGTTCCTTGACGGCCACATAGCCGACGACGTCGTCCGCGGCGGAGGCCGGACGATCTCCCGGGTCTCGCTGTCGACCCGGGACGGCGGCGCCGCCCGCCAGGAGACGCATTACACCGTGGCCGGACAGGACGGCATCAGGAGCTTCGTCCACGTCCAGCGCCTGACGCTGTTCCGTCCGGAGGACTACGCGGCGGCCTTCCGCCGGGCCGGCCTGAAGGCCGAGTACACCGCCCATGACGCCTTCCGGTCCGGCCGTGGGCTCTACGTCGGAGTCCGGGAGGGGGGAGGGCGATGAAGGACGTCGAACGCCTGCTGGCCGCCACCGAGACGCGTGACGGCGATGTCGCGGGGGTGATCGACGCTGTGGGCGTGGACGCGGCGGCCCGGCTGCTGTTCCTGCGATCTCCCGCATCGGTGGCCTGCTGTACGCACGCCGGCGGTCGAGTGCTCTGAGCCGCATGACGAGCTCTTGCAGTTCGAAGGGTTTTGTGAGGTAGTCGTCGGCGCCGAGTTCGAAACCGGTGGCCTTGTCGTCGAGCCGGTCGGCTGCGGTGAGCATGAGGATCGGCATGCCGCTGCCGGAGGCGACGATGTGTTCGGCGATCTCGTCACCGGACGGTCCGGGGATGTCGCGGTCGAGGACGGCGATGTCGTAGGTGTCGATGCTCAGAAGTTCCAGAGCGGTGTCGAAGCCGGGCTCGATGACCACGACGCGCAGGCCCTGACCTCCTGCCGCAGCGCCAGGCCCGGTCGGTGCGTCACCGGCTGCGCGCGTGGCCCGTACCGGCTGACGAGTAGCTGAGGAGGGGGATAAGGGGACATGAATCACCATGGCTCTGACCTGCGAGTTCTCTGTGTCGACTCGACTGACCCAACCCATCGGCCGCTCAGGGGTTCTCTTGCGGGAGAGCCGCGCGTGCCGCCTGCATGGACCGTTGCCGGGCGACGAAGCGGATCGACATGCGCTGTACGAGACCAGGGGCCAGCCGCCCGATCAGCCACGCGATGTGAGCGGCGCGCGGGGTCACGAGCAGCGCGCGGCCTTCGGCGACGGCGTCGAGCGTCCGGCGTGCGAGCACGTCCGGGGCGAGCGGTCGCCGCACCCCTTGGCCCTTGAGGAAGTAGTCGCGGCCGTGGAACCGGCCGATCGCGCCTTTGTCGAGGATCGGGGTGTCCACCGCGGCGGGACAGATGGCGGTCACGGCGACGCCGTGCGCGGCGGCCTCGGACCGCAGTGCCAGCGACAAGCCGACGACCGCGTGCTTGGTCATCGCGTAGCCGGTGAGGAGGCCGGCCGCCATGAGGCCGCCCATCGACGCGGTGTTCACGATGTGGCCTCTCCCCTGCTGGATCATCAGCGGGTAAGCAGCGGTGACCCCGTGGACGACACCCCGGATGTTGACGTCGATGATCGCGTTCCACTGTGCCGGCGAGATCTGCTCTGTCTCGCCGCCGATGAAGATTCCCGCGTTGTTGAACATCAGGTCCAGCCCGCCGTGCTGGGCGGCCACCTCTTCGACGAGCCGCCGTACCGCTGCGGCGTCGGTCACGTCGAGCGCGACGCCGCGGGCGGTTCCGGGACCGGCCAGTTCAGCCGCGACGGCCTTGGCGGCCTGCTCGTCGAGGTCGCCGAGCACGACGTGGGCCCCGGCCTCGACCAGCGCCTTGCCGATTGCCGCGCCGATGCCGGAACCCCCTCCCGTCACGATCGCGGAGGCGCCGGCGAATCGCGGGGCACTCATGCGAACGCCTGCGTCACGTGGGCGTGCAGGTCGGGGTCGGGGTCGGCGCGCCCGTTCGCGGCCAGGGCCTGGGCGCCGTCCCGGCCGAGCCCGGACGCTCCGCCGACCATCACCGCGTTGCGCAGGTCACCCATCGTGATCTCCTAACGCACGTCGACATTAATTGACGTGCGTCAAAAATAGCCGTTACCGTGACGACTGTCACCTTCGTCATAGATTGCACGCAAAAGAGGCTCCGTGCCGCTTCCCATCACCGCAGTGATCGGCGCTGGAATCAGTGGGCTGACCACCGGAAAGATGCTCGGCGACCGCGGCGCGCCAGACCTGTGCTTCGAGACCCCGGTCGAATCGGAGGTAATTGGGCCTTCGGCAAAACAAGCGGGCGTAGCAGTGCGTAGCGCTTGCTGCAATCGACACGTCCACATCGACGCGACGGGCCCCACCATCAGCGCACCGAACGACCACATCCGGCTTTACAAACGGATCTTCAGGCCGGATATCGACGATCTTGCTTTTGTTGGCTTCGCCCAGCTCATGCCCGCTGGTCGAGTATCAGGCCCGCCTGGTCGCGGCGTACCGCGCGGGGTTCTGCGGGCTTCCGCCGACCGAGGAGTTGGAGACGATGATCACCGCCGACGAACGGCGGTTCACCGCGCACAGGGTGGACTCGCCGCGTCACACCCGACGGGGGGACTACTTCGTCTACGAGCACGAGCTGCGCACGAAGGAGCCGCCGTGCGGGAGGTACCGCGCGGCCAGGCCCGGGGCGCCGGTCCTGGTGGGCCGGGTCTGATGGTCGCCGCGGACCGGGCGGACAGGCTCGACCGGAGGCCACCAGGCCGCGGGGAGCAGCGGCGTGAGGCGCTGCTGGCCTCGTTGAAGGAGCACCTCCAGGAGAACGGTCTGGAGGCGGTCAACATCGCGGACATCGCCCGCCGAGCAGGTGTGACCAGGTCCGCCTTCTACTTCTACTTCGAGAACAAGGTCCACGCTGTGGCCTCGCTGGCGGGGGAGCTGTACGACGACATCCAGTCCGCCGCGGCCGTGCTCGTGGGCCGGGAGGGCAGCCCCGAGTGGCGTATCGAGACCGTGATCCGCCGCCTCTTCGAGGCGGTGGACGAGCACCGCCACATCTATCGGGCCGTACTGGAGACGCGCGCGATCGACGAGACGGTCAGAAGCCTCTGGGGGGCGGACCGGCAGTCCTTCGTGGAGCCGGTGGCGAACATGATCCGGGCCGAGCGTGAGGCCGGCAACGCCCCGGAAGGAGCGGACGCCACTGCACTGGCCATCGTGTTGCTCGACCTCAATGACCGAGCGTTGGAGCATGTCGTCCTTGGTGGCCGGCTCTCCAGGGAACAGCACATCCAAGCGCTGACGACGGTCTGGCTGCGCACGATCTACGGCACCGTCCCGAACGATGCCGCAGGCACCACACCCGCGGAGCCGCCCGATGACCCTTGAGACGATCAGGTTCGGGGCGAGCGGTGTCGACTGGGCCGAGCCGGCGCGATCGGATCGGGGCAGCGTTCACCGTCGAACTCGGCTCGCACCGTCCCACCAAAGGACGCCGCGGGGGGCGCCTGCCCGGTGTCGTTTTAGATCGCGGACTCCGACCGGAGCGCACCGTCGTATGCCGCCCTCAGACACCCATGACCCGGTCAGGACGCGCTTGCCCCGGGGCACCGCGTACACGGCCCGTGGCTGACCCGAACAAGAGCAGGATGGCAAACCGAGGAGGACACATGAAGTACGACGTCGTGGTGCGGGGCGGCCGATGGTTCGACGGGACGGGAGCCCCCTCCGCGGTGCGCCACGTGGGTATCGTCGCCGGCAAGGTCGGCACGGTCAGCTCGGAGCCGCTGGACGAGGACGGCTGCCCGCGGGTGATCGACGCCTCCGGACAGTGGGTCCTGCCCGGGCTCGTGGACATCCACACCCACTACGACGCCGAGATCCTCGCCGCTCCGGAACTGAGCGAGAGCCTGCGGCACGGGGTGACGACCGTCCTGCTCGGCTCCTGCTCGCTCTCCACGGTCCACGTCACCCCCGAGGACGCGGGGGACCTGTTCGGACGCGTCGAGGCCATCCCGCGCCGGCATGTCATCGACATGCTCTCCAGGCGACGGTCCTGGTCGAACGCCGCGGAGTACGCCGAGGCGCTGGAGGAGCTACCGCTGGGACCCAACGTCGCGGCCTTCATCGGGCACTCCGACATCCGCGCCGCGGTGATGGGTCTGGCCCGCGCGACCCGGCACGACGTGCGGCCCCTTCCCGCAGAACTCGGGCGCATGGTGGAGATGCTCCGAGAAGCACTGGACGCAGGCTTCGTGGGGATGTCGGCACAACGGCTGCTGTTCGACAAACTCGACGGGGAACGGTGCCGGTCGCGAACCCTGCCCTCCACCTACGCCAAGAGCAACGAGATGCGCCGGCTCACACGGCTGTTGCGGGCCCGGGGCCGCATCCTGCAGGCTGCGCCGGACGTGGGGTCGCCCAGCGACATCGGACGATTCCTGCTCGGCAGCATCGGAACCGTACGCAAACCGCTCAAGACGAGTCTGCTGTCCGCTGCGGACGTCAAGTCGAACCCCGCGGTCATCCACCTCATGCCGCCGGCGGCCAGCGCGGTGAACCTCCTCGGCGGTGACTTCCGCTGGCAACACCTGCCGGTGCCGTTCGAGGTGTACGCCGACGGCATCGACCTGGTGATCTTCGAGGAGCTGGGCGCCGGCGCCGCCGCGCTGCACCTGCGGGAGCAGGCCGAACGCGACGAGTTGCTCCGCGACCCCGGCTACCGCCAGTGGTTCAAGCGCGACTATGCCAAGCGGTTCACCCCCCGGGTCTGGCATCGGGACCTGAACGATGCCGAGATCGTCGCCTGCCCCGACCCCTCGCTGGTCGGCAAGTCCTTCGGACAGGTCGCGGTGGAACGCGGTGACCAGCACCCGGTCGACGCCTACCTGGACCTCGTCCTGGAGCATGGCACCTCGATCCGCTGGCGCACCACGATCTCCAACCACCGGCCCGAGCGTCTGGACAAGGTGGCGGCACACTCGGGGGTTCAGATCGGTTTCTCGGACGCGGGTGCCCATCTGCGCAACATGGCGTTCTACAACGTCGGTCTGCGCTTCCTGCGCCGCGTCCACGACGCCGAGCAGGCGGGCCGCCCCTTCATGGCCCTCGAACACGCCGTCCACCGGCTGACCGGGGAACTGGCCGACTGGTTCGCCCTGGACGCAGGCCGGCTGCGCCAAGGAGACCGCGCCGACCTGGTCGTCATCGACCCTGCCCGCCTGGACGACTCCCTCGACGCCTACGCCGAGGACCCGTTCGAACCGTTCGGGAACCTGTCGCGGATGGTCAACCGCAACGACCATGCCGTGACCGCGGTCCTGGTCGCCGGACAGTACGCTTTCGGCCAGGGCACCGCGGCAGGCGGCCTCGGCCAGCGTCGCACCGGCCGCTTTCTTCGCGCCGGCGAGGCGAGGGGCCGGGTCGACCCGGCCACCGTCGCGTAGGCAGAGGATCCGGCCGGGTATCAACCCCCTGAATGATGATCGTTCACATCATCCTGGACAGATCACGCGATCGACTGTGAACATGCAGGTGAGAACGGCGTCTCGTCGGCCACCATCAGGTACAACAAGGTGGTGCTCAGCGCGATCTTCACGACCGCGCTCAACGACCAGGTCAGCTACCTCCATCCCGGCAAGGGCGTGCGGACTCCCACCGTCCCGGAGAAGCCGCTGGACATCATCACCCCCGAGCAGTTCGATCAGCTCTACCGAGCGCTCCCCGGCGCCGATTCCAAGCTGCTGGTGGAGAGCGACATCGAAGCCGGCCTGCGGTGAGGCGACCTCACCGAGCTGCGGCCATGTGAAGTTCCTCGGCCTGGGCCAGTGCCAGGCGATTGACGGCTGTCTTGACCAGGTCGTAGGCCAGGTTCCCGCGGTAGTGGGTGCCGTCGCCGCCGGTCACCTCACCGAGGCGGACCGGCGTTACCCCACGAGTCCGGGGCCGACGGCGGGCTTCGGTGCACCATCAGACTGGTGCGCTCTGGTTCACGAGTGCCACGTCCCACAGCCGCACGGTGTGGTCGGCGCTTGCGCTGACGAGGGTCCTGCCGTCGGGACTGAACGCCAGCGCCTCGACGGTGTTGGTGTGGCCGGTGAGGGGCCGGGTGAGGGGCCTTCGGGCGGCCACATCCCACAGCCGCACCGTTTCGTCATCGCTCGCGGTGGCCAAGACCTTGCCATTGGAGCTGAAGGCCACCGCGCCGGCGGCGCCTCTGTCCACGAGGGGGTCACCGATGGGCTTGCGGGTGCGCGTGTTCCACAGCCGCGCCGCCTGGAAGTGGCTTGCGGTGGCCAAGATCTTGCCGTCCGGGTGGAACGCCACCGCACCGACACCGTGGCTGTCGCCCTTGAGCGGCTGGTAGACGGGCCTACGGATCGCCACGTCCCACATCATCACCTGGGTGCTCGCGGCGACCAAGGTCTTGCCGTCCGGGCTGAACGCCAATGCGCCGACGCCGTTGCTGTGCACGAGGGGCACGTCGTGGTGCTTGCGGGTGTCCAGATTCCACAGCCACACCGTCCCGTCGCCGTCTCCGGTGGCCAAGGTCTTGCCGTCGGGGCCGAACGCCACCGACCAGACGGAATCGAAGTGGTCGGGGAGGGGCTTGCCGAGAGGGGCGCGGGTGACCATGTCCCAAAGCCGCACCGTCTTGTCGTCGCCCCCGGTGGCCAGGATCTTGCCGTCGGGGCTGAACGCCAGCGCGCGAACGGCGCCGCTGTGGCCGGTGAGGGCCTGGTGGTGGGGCGTGCGGGTGGCCACGTCCCAGAGCCGTACCGTCTGGTCATCGCTCGCGGTGGCCAGAGTCCTGCCGTCCGGGCTGAAGGCCACCCCGCTGACTGGCCCGCTGTGACCGGTGAGGGGACGACCGAGAGAGGCTGGGCCAGCGGGGGCGGGAGTGTGGTTCCCGCGGGGCCGTTCAGCCCGCCGGTCGCGAGTGAGGAGGTAGCCGACGGGGACGGCCAGCGCGAGAGCGGCGGTGCTCGTCGTGACCAGGAAGGCGCGGCGCGAGGGCTGGGGGAAAGGTGTTACGAGGGCGAGGCTCGCCAGGTCTGGTGCGGTGCCGGCTGATGCAGCGGCAACTGGTTGCGGGGTGGCCGGTTGCGGCGCGGCCAATGCGGCGAGAGCGGTGGCGGCGGCCTCGGCGGTGGGACGCCGCTCGGGATCACGGTTCAGCAGGTCGCGCAGAATGGATGCCAGGCGCTGAGCGCGCTGGGTGGGGGCGGGTTCACCCTGGGAAACGGCCAGAAGCAGCGCCCCGAGGGTGCCGCCGCTAAAGGCGGGACGGCCTTCGACGGCGGCGTACAGGGTGGCGCCCAGGGACCAGATGTCAGAGGCGGAGGTGGCCTGGCGGTCGTTGACCTGTTCAGGCGACAGATAGGCCGGGGTGCCCACCAGGGCGCCGGTGGCAGTGAGGGTGACCTCTCCGGGGACGGCGGCGATCCCGAAGTCGGTGACCACAGCCCGCCGGCCTTCGATCAGGATATTGGCGGGCTTGATGTCCCGGTGCACGATCCCCGCCCGGTGCGCGGCGGCCAGCGCTGCGGCGACCTGCTCGCCGATCCGGGCGGCCCACACCTCGTCCAGCGGACCCTCGTCGCTGATGACGGCGGCCAGGGAACTGCCCTCCACCAGCTCCATCACGATCCAGGGCAGATCGTCCTCATCGTGGAACTGGTCATAAACGGTCACGACGCCGGGGTGCTTGAGCATCCCGATCGACCGCGCCTCCCGCGCCATCCGCGCCACCAGCTGTTCACGCAAGTCGGCGTCCAGGCTCAGGGGGAGCTTGAGCTGCTTGAGCGCCACGTCCCGGCGCATCCGCTCATCGTGCGCGCGCCAGACGGCGCCCATCCCGCCCTCGCCCAGCATCTCCACCAGCCGGTATCGGCCGATCACGACTTTCCCAACACCCTGCATCACAGCCGAACACAACCACATCGATCACATTGTCCGGTACCGTCACGGCCCGATTGTGACCCCGGCGGTGCCCGGAACCGCCAGGTCGCGGTATCAGTTGTCTGGAATCGTCGTCCCGCCCAGACCTGGCGAGCCCTGGGCGGGAGAAGCCGAATACCGGCGGTGACCGGCGTCGGTGAGCTGGGTGCGGAAGGACCGCACGCCCAGTTCGATGCGGCGGGAGCTGGAATCGGATTGGTCTAGGCCCACGAACACTGGGGAGAGCACAGCCGACTGGAAACCGCCGGCGGAACAGAATCCGCCGTAGCCCACGGCGTGAGGTCGAGTTCGGATACCGAAGCGCCATCCTGGCCAGCGTCTCAGCTGTCCAGTAGGGATGCCCGGGTGGGGGGAATCCAAAGGCTTGGAGCTGTTGCGTCTCCCCTCGCGCGATGGGGAGCAGCCGGCGGGCACCTTGGACGGTCGGGCGGCACCCTGACGGATCGCTGGTGCCTACCGGTCGCGGAACGTGCGCGGGAGGCTGAGGGGCGCGGGGGCGCTGGTGGAGCGCTGACCCGTCCGGCCGGGTCGTCGGTCGGGCCGGAGGAGCGGGGCCATCGTTTGGATCCTTCAGTCAGGCGAGTTCGGTGGCTTGGCGGGCTCGGGTCTGGGCCATCCGGAAAGAATCATTGCCGGTGTCGATGATCGTGGCGTTGAAGGTGAGACGGTCGACGATGGCGCCGCAGAGACGGGGGTCGGTAAAGGTGTTGGTCCAGCCGCCGAAGCTCTCGTTGGAGGCGATCGCGACGCTGGCCCTCTCCGCGCGTTCGGTGAGTACCTGGAAGAGCAGGTCGGCGCCGCGTTTGTCGAGCTCCATGTAGCCCAGCTCCCCGATGCAGGGCAGGTCGACGCGGCCGTAGCGGGTGATGGTCTGTTGAGCTGGGGTTCGTCGGCGGCCTCGACCCGTTCGTTGACCAGCTTGGCGGCCAGCACGTACTTGACCCGGAAGCCGACCATGGCGGCCTCGGTGCCCAGCGCGATAAGCAGGTGGGACTTGCCGGTGCCCGAGTCACCGATCAGGCAGAGCGGATGCCCATGCCTGATCCATTCGCATTTGGCCAGGGTGTAAACGGCGGCGGGCAGGATGTTGGGGTTGGCCCCAGCCTTGTAGGCCGCGGTGAACGAGCGGCGCTTGGGCCTGGCCGGCCGCTCGCTCTGGCTGCTCATCGGTCACCCGCCATCTTGTCGCTCAGTCATGGCGGCCTGGTCCGCGAGGATCGTCGTCGACCGTGTCGATCGTCCTGTCTCGCCCTGCTTGATAAGAGGGGGCGGATGTCCATGGTGGGTGCCGGGGTGCCGGGGTGCCGACAGGGAGGTGACCTCCGCCTCGGTGCCCCCGGAAGTCACCGCCGGAGTGGACCCGCTGCGCGGTGGTGGGTGATGTGTGACCAGACACATCAATTTGCCTGGTCACATACCCCAGGGGGTATGTTGTGGGTGATTAGGGGGAAGCATGCAGATGAATCAGGAGCTGGCCGGTGATGCGCTGGTGCGGCTGCGCCGGGCCCAGGGCCAGCTCGGTGGCGTGGTCGCGATGATCGAGGCGGGCGAGGACTGCACCAAGGTGCTCACCCAGCTGGCGGCGGTCTCCAAGGCCCTGGACCGGGCCGGGTTCAAGCTCGTGGCCAGCGGGCTGCAGCACTGCCAGGCCGCCCAGCAGCGCGGCGAGGAGCCGCCGATGGACATCGCCGACCTGGAACGCCTGTTCCTGGCCCTGTCCTGACCTCGCGGTCGTGACCCTTCCGGGGCGGGTCCGAGGGCCCGGTCCCGGCGCTCACACCTGATCTGACACCTCCGCCACCGCCAAGCCCTGCCGGGGCTACCGGCCAGGGCGGAGCCATGACCGGCACATACCCCCCCGGGTATTGAGGAAAGGTGAATCATGGAGATCGTTTCGTTCCGGACCCCAGGGCTGGGGGACCAGAGCTACCTGCTGATCCACCAGGGGCAGGGGGTGCTGGTCGACCCGCAGCGCGACATCGACCGGTTCCTGGAGGCCGCGGCCCAGCGCGATGTCGAGCTGCGGTTCGTGGCCGAGACCCACCTGCACAACGACTACGTCTCCGGTGGCCCGCAGGCCGCGCTGCGCAGCGGCGCCGAGCTCGTGCTGCCCGCCGCCGCGGCCCCCGCCTACCGGCACACCCCGGCCTTCCACCTGGAGGACATCTCCGGCGGGCGAGGACTGTCGCTGCGCCCGATCCACACCCCCGGCCACACGCCCGAGCACACCTCCTACCTGGTGCTGATCGAGGGCGAGCCGGCCGCGGTGTTCTCCGGCGGCAGCCTGCTGGTGTCCTCAGCCGGGCGGCCCGACCTGCTCGGGCCCGAACGCGCCCGTACTCTGGCCCGGCACCAGCACCGCTCACTGCGCCGCCTGGCCGGGCTCCCCGGTCATGTGGAGCTGCTGCCCACCCATGGCCAGGGGTCGTTCTGCACCTCCAGCGGCGCGGGACGCTACACCTCCACCATCGCCGCCGAGAACACCGGCAATCCGCTGCTGGCCATAGACGACGCCGAACAGTTCGCCGACCGGCTGCTGGCCGAGCCGATGCCGATCCCCGCCTTCTACCAGCACATGGGACCGGCCAACACCCTGGGCGCACCGCCCCAGCCCGCCGCCGCCCCACCGCTGATCGGCCCCGGCCAGGCGCCCGATGGCGCGCACCTGGTCGACATCCGCCCCCGGGCCGAGCAGGCCGCCGGGATGCTGCCCGGCTCGCTCGGTATCGAGCTGGCCGACGACTTCGGCAGCTGGGCGGGCTGGCTGCTGCCCTATCAGGCACCGATCATCCTCGTCGCCGGGACCGGCGCTGACACCGAGGGCGAGGCAGATGAGACCGCGCCCGGTGCGCAGGTACGCCAGGCGGTCACCCAGCTCGCCCAGATCGGCATCGACAGCGTCCAGGGCGTCATCAACGATCCCGGGCCGGCCGCGACCAAGGGGTTCGAACTGCTGGAACTGTCCGAGTTCGCCGCCCGGCTCGCCGAGCCCGCCGCCCAACTACTGGATGTGCGGATGCCCAGCGAGCAGCGCGCCACCCCCTACCCCGGCGCGGTCCACCGCTTCCTGCCCGACCTGGTCACCAACGGCATTCCCGCCGGACTCGACCCCGCCCGGCCCGTGCTGGTGGCCTGCGGTTCGGGCCGCCGCGCCGCCATCGCCGCCAGCCTGCTGCTGCGAGCCGGCTACAGGCCGATCGTGCTGACCGGCGCCGGCGTGGCCGACCTGCGGTCCACCGCGGCAGCCACCTGACCAAAATCTTGAATCTTGACCACCTCTCACGCGAAGGACCCCTTTGATGACCTCCACTCCCAACCTCGATGTATCCGCCGCACAGGCCCTCCTGCACGGCGACCCCGCCATTCAGGTCGTGGACGTCCGCACCCCCGCCGAATACGCCGCCGTTCACATCCCCGGCGCCCTCAACCTGTCCCTGGACCAGATCGAGACCCACCCGCAGCGCATCACCGCTGCCGCGGCCGGCCCGATCCTGCTGGTGTGCCAGACCGGCGGCCGCGCCACCCGCGCATACGGCGTCCTCACCGGCGCCGGACTGGACCAGGCGCAGATCCTGGCCGGCGGAATGAACGCCTGGACCGCCGCGGCCGGCCCCACCACCCGCCTCGACGGCAGGCCGCGGTGGGGACTTGAGCGCCAGGTCCGCCTGGTCGCCGGCGGCATCGTCGCGTCCTCCATCGCCGCCAGCCTCCGCTGGCCACGGGCCCGTTTCCTGGCCGGTGCGATCGGCGCCGGGCTGGCCTTCGCCGCCGTCACCGACACCTGTGCCATGGGCATGGCACTGGCCAAACTCCCCTACAACCGCGGCCCGCGCTTCGACCTCGACCACTCCCTGGCCAAGCTCCGCTCCCGCGGTACCGGCGGTGAGAGCCAGGAGCGGGCATGACCCTCGCCCTGGTGCTCGCGGGCGCGCTCATCGTCGGTGCCACCCTGGGCCTGCTGGGCGCCGGCGGATCGGTCCTGGCCGTACCGGTGCTGGTCTACGGGGCCGGGCAGCCGATGACGGTGGCCATTCCTACCGCGCTGGTTGTGGTCACCGTCTCCAGCCTCGGCGCCCTGGTCCCACGGCTCGGAAAAGGACAGGTGCGCTGGCCCGTCACCGTGGTCTTCGCCACCGGTGGCGTGCCGGCGGCACTGGCCGGTGCGGCAGTGGGCCGCGGCCTACCCGACCGGCTACTGCTTCCGGCCTTCGCACTGGTCATGATCGTCATCGCCATGCGGATGCTTCGCGGCGGCGAGAGCACCGGCGGCGCCTGCCGGGCCACCGGCGGCCGTGTCAACCGCCGCCGCTGCCTGCCCCGCGCCCTGGCCACCGGAGCCGGTATCGGACTGCTGACCGGACTGCTGGGCGTCGGCGGCGGCTTCGCCGTCGTCCCCGCCCTCACCCTGCTCCTGGGCCTGCCCGCCGCCGAAGCGGTCGCCACCTCCCTGGTCATCATCGTCATCAACTCCATCGCCGCCTTCGCTGGGCATGCCGGCACCGCCGCGGAGTTGGACTGGACGATCATGCTCGCCTTCGCCGGCGCGGCGCTGCTCGCCTCCCTGGCCGCAGGCAAGCTCGCCGGACGACTGGACGCCGACCGGGTGCGGCGCTGGTTCGCCTGGACCATCCTGATCCTGGCCCCCATCACCGCCGCCGGCGCCTTCACCTGACCCACGTCCCGACGCACGACCACGAGCACCCCGCGCTCCGGGCACAGCCTTCCGGAATGAGCACCGCGGCTCGGTGCGGTCGGACGAACTGCGACTACGGAGGATCACGTTGAAGGCGGACGGCGATCACGTGGAATTGTCGTGAGCTCAGTCGCGGGCGTCAGTGGCGCCCGCGATCGACGGCAGCCTGATCTCGAGTTCCACATCCAGCTTGAACTCGCCAGCTTCTCGCCGCCCATAAGTCTGGAGACACGATCGTGCAACCATGAAGTACACCGATCTCGCCGAACTCCCACCGTCGTCAGCATCATGACGGCGGCCAGAGCACTGGGCCTCTCCCGAACATGCGCCTACGACCTCGCCAAGCGAAACAAATTTCCCTGCCGTGTCATCCGAATCGGCACCGTCTATCGCGTTCCAACAGCCGGACTTCTGAACCTGCTCGAGGCGAACCAGGTGCGTAGCCAGATCTCCTGAGCACCTGGGCAGGCCATGTCACCGAGAGGGGCCGTGTGCCACGCACGGCCCCTCGACGGCCGCCATCCTTGCGTACGTTTTCGCGCGCCCTGGATGGCTTCGAGAAGCTCTGCGTCGTGCATGTGGTCTCGTCATCGCCCCCGCGCTGATCGCCTGCGACAACAGCAATGTTGGCTGCTGACGCTGATCGGGCGTTGTCCGGCTTGCTCTGGACGGGCGAGGTGGCGGCGCTTTGGACCCGGGTCCCTGTGGGGTGAGCGCAGTTGAGCGTGTGGCTCTGGCTGAGGGGCAAGTCAGCATTGGGGGCTGTGAGCGCCGGGATCGGCGGTTGTGCTGGCTTGTGTTGAAAGTGGCCGGTTGGTGGTGGCGTGGCGTGATTCGGTGGGGCGCGTAGCGGGGTGCCCGGTCCTGGGAGCTGGAACACATGGCGGGTGGATCTTGGGCCTGTCGATGTCGTGGCGTCCGGTGTGAACCTTCTGGCGGCCGGGTGGCGGGGGTTCGTCCACTAACGAACGACTAACGAACAAGCGAAAGGCCAGCTCCCCGTGATGGAGAATTGGCCTTTGACCTGCGCTTACCCGGTCGGGACGGCGGGATTTGAACCCACGCCCCCTTGGCCCCCAGGACTGCGGGGGAAATGGTATGTGCACCTCAAAGCAACTCTCGAACGTGTGTGTGAAGTGCTGTGACCAGGGTTGTGTTCGCCGCGACGCATCGCGTGTGGTCCCCGTGTGGTCCTCAAGGTGGACGGTTCGATTTGCGTTGGGGCGCGCCCGTAGCCTGGATGTGGCAGACGGGCGATACCCGCCTGCCTGCATCGGCTAGCTTCGAGCCAGGCCTCAAATTCCGGCCTGCGAGCCAGCTGCGCGTGCGGGCCGAATTATTGACCGCTAAGATTGTCTAGTATCTGTGATGATCTGATTAATCAGAGAGTCGGATACTGTTTGAAAAACGGGTTTCACTTCAACGCTCCAGACGAAGGTGCCCTTGATTCCAGATATATAGGTGCGTTCGTCATAGATTATTTTTTCGAATTTCTTTGTCTCGCGCGAAAGCTCGATTATATTGCCGACATCTACGTCGACAAGATGGTTCAAGTTGGAAGCCAAATCGACATTAGGCATTTCCACCCACGAGAGTGCCGCGAGTGCCAGATTTTGACCTCCTTCTCCGATTTGCATGTATGCCCGTGCCAGGTACTTGCATGGGTTGGATCGGAAGTATTCATGCATCTCACCTTCTGAATGTCTCGCGCAGTCACTGTCGAATCGCACTGAGAGTTTCGTCCTGAGGTGGTGTGTTGTCAATGCGGCTTCGGCTCGATTGAAGTTATTCCTAGCCGCTACTGATAGTGCATTGGTGGGTGTCTGAGCCTGGGACCCTTTTGTTGATTTCGACGATAGATACTTGACTGTGAAGCCCAAACTTGGGACTGCCACGACCAGTGCGACGATGATAATAGCAAGGCGCAATACGATGTCGTCGCCATCGCCTGGCCCGGGGACGTTTGATTGCCGGCCTGGGTTCCTTCTTCGGTAGCCCCTAACCCATTTCCCGTCTCGGAAATGTGGGCGCACATTGTGCGACATTCGCCGCTCCCGGTGTCCCTGCTAGCTGAGTCCTTAGATGATTCACTAGGTGCCTATCACGGCGTAGGGCAGGATCGACACTGTCCCTGGCGTGCAAGGTTGTACTCTGACCACAAGAGGCTAATCCCTTGCTGGGGGCGCTTCGCCTGCTGGTGTCGCCTCGCCGAAGGGAGAGAGCCTGGAGGTGATCAAGGTGAACGGTCTCGGACTAACTTGGGGGCGGGGTGCCGTAGCCATGATCGGCGAGCGGGCTTAGTCGGGCCTCTCACCTGGTGATGGGCAACCCGCGTGCTCGCTGGCGTACTTCAGCACGCAGCGCCGCGAGCTGAGTATGGAAGGCGTTGTGACGGTTCTGGTCGAGATTCAGCGGCAGGTTCAGCTGTGTCATCTGTGCTGACTCGACTGTTTATGGCTCGGGGTGCTTGATCCAGCAGACCTGGGCGTGTTCGTGCATCCACTCCGTGAGAGTGGCTTCTCCCATCTGGGCGAAGGTTAGTCGCGTACCGCTTCCGACTCGCCGCAGTTCCAGCCCCAGCAGGCATCCGAGCGAGAGCCGGAGTGTGGATCCGTAGGCATTGCCGCGGTAGTGGTAACGGATGCGCCTGCGAAGGTGTTGAGAGCTAGGTCGCGTGGGGGAGTTGACGCCTTTCGCACATGTTTTGCCTAAAGTTCTGCCCGGAATGCCTGGAGGCGTCGGCGGAGCACATCATCGCGTTCGCTTAGTTTGCAGTACTCTTTATAAGCCTTTTGGAATATTTCTAGGCATACGATCCCTCTGGAGTCGTGCAGCGAGATTAGTTCGTACACGAACGCGGGCAGCTCGGCCATCGCGGCGGGCGTCCGGGCGCGCTCCTCAACGCGACGCGTGATCATCGGTTTGCGACCTCCGGGTGTCAGGTGAGCGGAGCTCGTACCCGGCAGTCAGGTAGTGGACGGGGGCAACGGCGATGGTCACCTTGACCGCCCGTCCTTCGGCTGTCACGCCCACGTGCGTGATCTCGATGACGGTCCGCTCAGGGCCGATCTCCAGCGCGTTCGCCTTCGCGTCAGTGGGCACGCGGCTCGGGATGATCTGCTCACGAGCCGAGACCTGCGGATAGCCCAGTTCGCTGAGGGCGCCGTAAAGCTGACGGTCGCGACGCGGAGCCCAGCGCGGGTTTGATCGACTCGCAGTCCGTCCGCACCGCCGATACCGTCCCCGCTGCCACCAGGGGCTTCGACGCGGGTAAGAAGGTGAAGGGCCGCAAGAGGTTCATGGTCACCGACACCCTCGGCCTGCTCTTGGCCGTCCACGTCGTCGCGGCGAGCATCCAGGACCGCGACGGCGCGAAGCGGCCGTTGCTGTGGACCAGGCTCGACCACCCCGGGGTCCGGAAGGTCTGGGCCGACCAGGGCTTCGCCGGCCGTCTGGTCGACTGGACCGCCCAGATCCTCGGCCGTGAGCTGGAGATCGTCCGCAAGGATCCTGACCAGCGCGGCTTCCAGGTCCTGCCCAAGCGGTGGGCGGTGGAGCGCACCTTCTCGTGACTTACCGCCCACCGGCGCCTCGCCAGGGACTATGAGACCAGCCCCGCCCACTCGGAGACGATGATCCGCTGGGCGATGATCGGCATCATGGTCCGCCGCCTCACCCGAGGCCGACCGGCAACCAGACCAGGCCCACGATCACTCTCTCGCACTGAGGCCTGTGACCGCCGTGCAGCCGAGAGCTCTCCGCTCACCTCATGAACGCAATCACCAGAGGGGCCGACTCTGGCGCGATGTGGTCGCAGGTCGGGGAGTCGACGTGGCAATGATCGCTTGCATCTGCCTCGGAGGCGAAGTCTTCGATGTTGTCGGCGAGGAGGTTGAGAGCTTCCCGCCCTCCCTGGATCCTCAGGATCCTGTCCTCCGTGACGATCGAAGCGGTGTCGCGCTCCGGATCCTCCCGGAACGCGATCTCGGACAGCGACCTTTCGTAGGGAGAGGGGTGCCGGTTCTCCGAGAGATCACAGCTTCCAGCCTTCCCCCGCAGCAGCTGCCCGAACGCCAGGAGCCCTCGACGCGTCCCGGAGAGCTCAAGCTCCCTGGTTTCCCCGCTGTACAGAACCTGCAACATCACATGCCCTCCTACCTGCCGATCCTACTGATCACCAAGGCGGATCGCCCTGCCAGTCCTACGGCTTCACAGCAGATCTCAAACGCGGTCTGAGTGACAGCGGAGTGCCGATCGAGAACATCGCCGATCTGTGCGGGCACTCCGGGACGGCGGTCACCGAAGAGGTCTACCGGCACCAGCTCAGGCCGGTGATCACCAAGGGCGCCGAGGCGATCAACACCGTGTTCGGCGCGAGCAAGGCCGAGCCGACGAAGAGGAAGACCCAGAAGTCCGCGACAGTCGCGTGACGGTGGCTCCCCGTTCGGCTCCCCATCGACTTCCAAGATCGAAAAAGGGCTCCGGAATGATCTCCGAAGCCCTTCTGACCTGCGCTTACCCGGTCGGGACGGCGGGATTTGAACCCACGACCCCTTGACCCCCAGTGGATTATGGGCGTTCACTTCACCCTCGACAGACTCTGGTGATCAATGCAAAGATGCAGGTCAGAGGCATAGTCTGTGTGATGTGAGGTGGTGTTGGATGCCACCTAGTGAGGCGGAGTCCACTAACGAGCCACTAACAAACGATCACTCGGGGGAGTGGTGATGGGCTACTCGTTCAAGCGGGTGAACGGCAAGGGGAAGCCTCGCTACACGGCCTGCTACGAAGACCTCAAGGGGCGGATCGCGTCGGCGGGCACCTTCTCGTCCAAGAAGGAGGCCGACAAGGCCTGGCAGCGAGCCGAGGCGGAGGCCGGCAAGGGGAGGGATCTGAACCTCAAGCGAGGCCGGCAGACCTTCAGGAAGTACGTCGAGGAGACGTGGCTGCCTAACCACGAGGTCGAACCCACAACGATGCAGAGCTATCACTACTCGATCTACAAGCACGTCATGCCCGAGTTCGGGTCGATGCGGATGATGGACATCCTTCCCGAACACATCCGAGTATGGATCAAGTGCATGAAGCAGGCCGGGGTCTCCCCGGCGACCATCAGGTACAACAAGGTGGTGCTCAGCGCGATCTTCTCCACGGCGCTGAACGATCAGGTCACGTACATCCATCCGTGCAAGGGCGTCCGGACGCCTACCGTTCCGGTCAAGCCGCTGGAGATCATCAATCCGGACCAGTTCGACGAGCTGTACCGAGCGCTGCCAGACGCGGACGCCAAGCTCCTTGTCGAGACCGCCATCGAGACCGGTCTGCGCTGGGGCGAGCTCACCGAGTTGCGGGCGGGAGACCTCAAGGTCAAGGCCCGGATCCTGACCGTCAGCAGGGTCGTGGTGGAACTCAATCCCAAGTTCCACCCCGAGGGCCGACGCTTCCTGGTCAAGGACTACCCCAAGGACAAGGAGTGGAGGCGCTTCAAGCTCAGCACGCAGATCGCCGACAAACTTCAGGAGCACTTCGACTCAGCAAAACTAGGCCGGGACGATCTTCTATTCGTCTACCGGCCCGACACCCCCTCCAAGCGTCACCCCTACATCGACGCCGTCACAGAGACCCTGGGCTGGACCGAAGAGAACGAGAAAGGGCACCGCTACCGTCATGGCACACTCAGCGCCTACAACGCGGCGAAGTGCCGATGCACACATTGCAGGCAGGCCGTAGCCGCCTATCGCGCCCACCGGCGAGCCGGTGGGAAGGACCAGCCCCGCCAGCCCCGCATCAGGGACACCGACGGACACATCCCGGCCAACTGGTTCCGCAACCAGATCTGGAAACCCGCGCTCCAACAAGCCGACCTCGACATCGAAGTCCGCATTCATGACCTCCGCCACGCCCACGCATCATGGCTCCTGGCCGGCGGGGCCGATCTCCAGGTGGTCAAGGAGCGCCTCGGTCACGGCTCGATCTCCACCACCGAGCGATACCTCCACACCCTCGACGACGCCGACGACACGGCCCTCAACGCCTTCAACAAGATCCGCAGTCGTGAACGCTCGAAGAACTGACCTATGGAGCGCTCTGTACGGAGCCTCCTCCTCCTGAGTCTGACCTGGCCAGGGGACGATAGCGGGGTCTGTAAGGCCCGCGCGAGTCGTGGGGAGGCCTGCTCAGGCTCTCCCACCTCCGAAATGGTCGCTGGCGGTGGCCATGCCGACGTGCCGCGGCATGGCCTCACCGTGCTTCACCTTGGCGCTGGCTTTCAGGTGCGGCGTCGTGGCGCCGCGCCGCAGATTACGCAACAAGATCGACGGCAATCTGAGCTTCCCCCGTTTCACGGCCACGTGACCTGAGTTGGCCGTGGAACGGGGGAAACCTCAGACCACCCCCGCTCGCGCGGGGAGAACCATGTAGCGCAACGTCAGGTTCCCTTCCCGGTCGGACCACCCCCGCTCGCGCGGGGAGAACCGGCGTTCATGCTTCTCGGCCACGGCGACACCCGGACCACCCCCGCTCGCGCGGGGAGAACAGCAACACGCCCACGGACGCGTGGTCGCAGAGCGGACCACCCCCGCTCGCGCGGGGAGAACACGATGGCGACAAGGCGCCTCCGATGTCTGCCCTTGGACCACCCCCCGCTCGCGCGGGGAGAACCCCGCCACTTCGGTGGCGCTGCGCTCCCAGGACGGACCGCCCCCGCTCGCGCGGGGAGAACACGTATTTGCCGGTGTCCAGTTCATGATTGACCGGACCACCCCCGCTCGCGCGGGGAGAACGCGGCCGTGGACTGGGCCGCGGCCTACAAGGACGGACCACCCCCGCTCGCGCGGGGAGAACGTTGGCCAAGCTCGACGAGCGGACGTGTCCGGCGGACCACCCCCGCTCGCGCGGGGAGAACCGGCGCCGACGTGACGCCCGTGCTGACCCTGGTGGACCACCCCCGCTCGCGCGGGGAGAACGATGCACTCTTTGAGCCGAGCCAGCGCACCGACGGACCACCCCCGCTCGCGCGGGGAGAACCCGTTGCCCAGAGAACACATGAGGCTGTACAGCGGACCACCCCCGCTCGCGCGGGGAGAACACGCGACCGCGACGGCGGCCGCCAGGACCTCGTGCGGACCACCCCCGCTCGCGCGGGGAGAACGCCGACGCGACCCAGTGAACCCCCGGTCGCACCGGACCACCCCCGCTCGCGCGGGGAGAACGAATACCACGCCGCGGTCGACGCCTCCCACGACGGACCACCCCCGCTCGCGCGGGGAGAACGCGGCGACGATCGACTTCGCGTAGCTTCCGATCGGACCACCCCCGCTCGCGCGGGGAGAACGGAGCGCGAACTCCCGGCCTCTGTCTCAGTCTCGGACCACCCCCGCTCGCGCGGGGAGAACGGCGGCCAAGACGAACGGTTCCTCGGTTGGGGCGGACCACCCCCGCTCGCGCGGGGAGAACCCAGTGCGCTCGCTGGTTGGCGTTGAGGAGTTCGGACCACCCCCGCTCGCGCGGGGAGAACCGCGATCAGGACCTCGATACGGCGCGCATCGACGGACCACCCCCGCTCGCGCGGGGAGAACCTCGGCACCGAGAAAGAGGTAATCAGTCTCAACGGACCACCCCCGCTCGCGCGGGGAGAACCTCGAACAGGCTCAGCGTGAGGCCGATGAAGCCGGACCACCCCCGCTCGCGCGGGGAGAACACCCGGCCCGGCGTCATGACGGTGCCCTTGCCCGGACCACCCCCGCTCGCGCGGGGAGAACGACAGGTCGGTCAGCGCGGCCAGCGCGGCGGTCGGACCACCCCCGCTCGCGCGGGGAGAACGTCACGGGACTGAATGAGGACTTTCTCTACGTCGGACCACCCCCGCTCGCGCGGGGAGAACGCCCGCACAGCCGTCGCCTTCGCCGTCTTCGTCGGACCACCCCCGCTCGCGCGGGGAGAACGCCCCCACCCGGGACCACGCAGGCGACCCGAACGGACCACCCCCGCTCGCGCGGGGAGAACACTTCGCGACCTGCGACTCTAGAGGTGCGTTACCGTTTTGAGACCTGGCTGGATCGGTTCGTGGTGGTGTGGCACGGGTCGAGCCTACGTGCTGGGGGCGGTTTTGTCGGTGGCGGGTGATGTAGTGGCGTCGTCACAGATCGGAACCGTCTTGGAGCATGCCCAATGTCGTCTGATGGTCACGTGTCACCTCAGCCGCCGGCTGCTGATGCCCGCTTGTGGGGTAAGCAGAACGGGCTGCCCGCTCCTTATCCACTGATCTGCCACCTGGTCGATACCGCCGCGATCGCTGGTGCGTTGTGGGACGTGTGGGTCGAGGGGATCGCCGTGCTTCGGCCTGGTGGCGGTGATGGGCCGCCGTTGGCCGACATGAGGAGGCTGGTCTGTTTCTGGGCCGGCCTGCATGACATCGGGAAGGTGTCGCCGTCGTTCCAGGTGCTGGTCGAGGACCTTCACCGGAAGTTGGTGACTGAGTCTCCGGAGTACGGGGACTCCGGCCCGGTCCGGGGGTTGCGGCATGACGAGGTGTCGCAGTGGGTGCTGGTCGAGATCTTCAGGGCGCTGGGTTATCCGGCCGGCGAGACGGCCCGGCGCGATGTGGGTCATCAGATCGCTCAGCTTCTCGGGGGGCATCACGGGCGTTTCTGTGCCGCGTTGAGACGCCAGGAACTGAAGAATCCTCGGGCGCGGGAAGGGGTGGGCGATGGCGTGTGGGAGGAGCAGTGCCGGGCCCACGCGCGAGTGCTTGAGGATCTGACCGGCGCCCACGAGCCGCTGCGCGAGCGTCTTGATGTGCCGGTCGCGGTCGTGGTGATCGGGATCGTGATCGTCGCGGACTGGCTGGCGAGCCAGGAGGAGTTCATCTCTGCCCGGATCCCGGCTCAGGGGTGGGGCGCTTCGCCAGTGGAGGTGCGTGCGCATTGGGAGCGTGCGGTGGCCGATGCCCCGCAGACGGTGCGGGACGCTGGGCTCGGGCGTGCGGTGTTCGCCGAACGTACGTTCCAGGAGCTCTTCGATCTCGAGCCCAATGCGTTGCAGTCCTCGGTCGTCAGCGGATTGCCGGAGTTGGTGCAGGGGCCGGGGCTGCTGCTGGTGACCGCGCCGCCGGGGGACGGCAAGACCGAGGTCGCCTTGCACGCGGCGTCTGTGTTGGCTCGCGCGTGCGGGGTGGGCGGGCTTGGTTTCTGCTTGCCGACGATGGCGACGACGGATGCGATACACAAGCGGGTATCGGCGTTCGCCGGGCGGGCCTTGCTGGAGGACGCCGCATTGACTCGTGTGCACAGCATGGCGTGGTTGTCTTCGGACGCGGCCGGCAACGCGGCGGCTTCGGCCGCCGATGGCGACAGGGTGGTCACCACCAAGGGCGCCTCGCTGGAGGCGACGCAGTGGTTGCACGCGAGCCGACGTGGGCTGCTGGCTCCGCTGAGCACCTTCACCATCGACCAGGGCCTGACGGGTGTCCTGCCGGTGAAGTACAACGTTCTGCGATTACTGGCGCTGGCGGGCAAGGTCGTGGTCATCGACGAGGCCCACTCCTATGACGCCTGGATGCATTCCCTGCTGCTGCGGCTGTTGGAGTGGCTGGGGGCGCTGAAGG
This sequence comes from Actinomadura xylanilytica, assembly GCF_030283145.1. GTDB lineage: Bacteria > Actinomycetota > Actinomycetes > Streptosporangiales > Streptosporangiaceae > Spirillospora > Spirillospora xylanilytica. Next base: position 231,594 of record NZ_JASNWE010000001.1, on the reverse strand, counting down.
CCCCGGTGGTGCTGTTGTCGGCCACGCTCACGGGTTCGTCCGCACGGTCTCTGGTGGAGGCGTATCTGCGCGGAGGTGGCCACGAGACATCGGCGGAGCTGCGGCCTTGCTATCCGGGATGGCTTTTCGCCGACGCGGTCTCCGGAGAGGTCAGTGAACCGCGGGAGGTGCTGAGCGAACGGGAACGGCAACTCGGATTCGAGGTCCTGCCGGTGCGCCGTGGCCCAGATATTCAGCATCCAGGCCATCGGTCCTCGATCATCCGGGAGTTGCTGGCGCCGGTCGTGAACGGTGACCGAGGTTGTGTCCTGGTGTGCTGCACCACCGTGGGCGAAGCGCAGGAAACGTATCGAGGGCTGGCCGAGTGGTTCGGCAGGTTGAAAGAGTCCGGTGCGGAGCCGCCTGCTCTGCGATTGCTGCATTCGAGGTTCCGGGCCGGTGACCGAGCCGAGATCACCGATCGCTGCGAAACCGATTTCGGTAAGGACGGTGCTCGTCCCCGCACGGTTCTGGTTTCCACACAGATCATCGAACAGTCACTGGACCTGGACTTCGACCTTCTCATCACGGACCTGGCGCCGATGGCGCTGCTGTTGCAGCGATCGGGCAGGTGCCAGCGGCACCGTGACAAGCGGGGAGACCGGCACCTCGAACGGCGCCCCGGCTGGGTCGGCGCCGATCCCCAGATCGTGATTCTGGACCCGGTGAACGCCGAGGGCGCTTTCACGGTGCCGACGGAGTGGGGTGAGGTCTACGACGAGTCGCTTTTGCACCGCACGAGCCGGCTTCTTCAGGAGCGGGACGGGAAGCCGATCCAGATCCCCGGCGCCGTACAGGAACTTGTGGACGCCGTCTACGCCGATGACTTCGCCCAGGTGGCCTCTCCGGAGGAACCCACCGCGGCGCGGATCCGGGCGGCGGACGACGAGCGGCTGGCCGCCGAGGCGGCCGAGGGGGCACTCTCAGGCCTGGTGGCGATCAAGCCGCCCCACAGCACTCCTCTGCGCGACGACCTGTGGAAGCTCAGCAACGCTCAGGCCGAGGTCGGCACAGCGCTGATCACCACCCGTCTCGGGGCGGACTCGGCGCGGCTGGTGTGCGCCTACGAGCAGGAGTCGGGCCGCTGGACGCTGGATGAAGAGGGCAAGATCCCCGTCCCCGGGCTGAACGGTGGATCACGGGTGACCTCTGTCGAGGCCCGGCTGATCGCCCGGCACATGATCCCGGTGCCGGGGACATGGACCGGCGGCGATGCCGAGTTTCTGGATCTGCCCGACGCTTGGACAAGGAATTCGGTGCTCGGCGAGTGGAGGCTGCTGCCGATGAGGCGTGGCTCCGATGGGCACTGGTATGGCCGTATGCGGTCAGGACCGGTCCAATACGACTCCGTTCGTGGATTTCACGTGCTCTAGCCCATACAGGCTTGCTACATTTTGAAAACCGAGACCCCCGGACGCGTCGTTCCGGGAGTCTCGGCACACCCCCGCTTTCGCAGGGACTTGTTCTCTGAGCCACGCATTCCTGCCCCAGACAGGCGGCTCACCCCCGCTGAACAGGGATTTCTCAACATCGTTGGCGGCGCCCGTCGTCGTGCCGGGCCGTCTGCTTCAGGGGAGCGGACGCATTCGAGACGACTTTCGCCGCCGGTGATCAGGTTACCGGTCGGTCATCTCATCGGAGAAGGGGAGGTTCCATGGTGCAGCGACCCAGTTTCGATCTGGCCACCGAGCGGTGGGCCGAGGTCCGCTGGAAGGATCCGGATCCCGAACGTCCTTCAAAGGTCGGTTTGAAGGACCTGCTCATCCACGCGCACGAGATCCAGGCGCTGACCATCACGCCACCGCCCGCGCTATCGGCCACCTACCGCCTGCTGTACGCGATGACGGCGCGGATCACAGGATTGGACGCGGGGGAGGACGACTGGCGGGACCGCCGGGAAGACCTTCAAGGTGCGCCTCTGGACCCCGACGCGGTCGGCGGCTATTTCGAAGGTCTGACCGGCAGGTTCGATCTCTTCGACCCTGACCGTCCGTTCCTCCAGGACCCGCGGCTGGCCGATCCCGAGGTGTGTCCCAAGAGCGCCGGGGTGAACAAGGTCGCCGTGGGCCGACCGGCCGGCAATAACGCCGTCTGGTTCGGCCATCACTGGGATGCCACACCGGTACCGATCCCGGCAGCCGACGCCCTCGCCGCGTTGCTCGTCTGGCTGTACTACGGGCCTTCGGGTCGATGCGGGACACGCACCCACGCGGACACGACCGCGGCGGACGTGTCGGCGGGGCCGCTGCGATCGAGCCTGTCTTACCATCCTGAGGGCGACTCGCTACTAGAGACGCTGCTGGCCGGTCTGACGCTCCCGCCGCCGGGGTTGCAGCCCCAGGACGACCTATGTCCGTGGGAGCTGCCCGACCTCCCCGACCCGTTGGCGCCGCCCAGGCAACCCGAGGCGTATCCCGGGCCGTGTTCCCGGTTGACCGGCGGCTGGCAGCACGCGCTGCTGCTCGTCCCCGATGCCACCGGCGCCCACGTCACCGACGCCTATGTCACCTGGGGACGCCGCCACAAGCAGCCCTCGACCCACGATGCCTACGTGATCCAACAGATCAGCAAGCAGGGGAACCCCTACTCGCGTCCGGCCGACGCAGGGCGCGCGCTCTGGCGTGACCTGGACGGACTCCTGCAACTGGACACCACCGGTACCGCCCAGCCGCAACACGCCCGACGCCCCGAGGTGTTCGAGACCATCGACGATCTCGGGACGTTCAAGGTGCGGGCGCTGGGTTTCGAGCAGGACGGCAAGACCAAGGACGTCCAGTTCGTCTCGGCCACCACCCCGCCGCTGTTCTTCCGGATCTGGGACGACGATCCCGCCGCGGCCCGGCGCATCGGTGATCTGCGTAACGCCGGGGAGCTGTACGGGCGGCGGCTCGACCTCGCCGTCAAACGGGCGTGGGCCGCGGTCACCGACACCAAGCTCGGCCCGTGCGCGTGGTCGGAGCATGCCGCCGCCGGCTACTGGCCGGCTGCGGAGGAGATCTTCTGGGGCCGGATGCGCCGGCAGGAGTACCTGAATCCGTGGCAGCCGTTCCTGAACGCGGCCAGCACCACGTTCGACCAGGTCACGCAGGACCATGTCCGCGACGTTCGCAGCGCCCGCGCGATCGAGCACGCCCGGGTGGAGTTGTACGGCGGTCGCCGTAAGCCCAAGGGCAAGGACTGACCTGCCCACGGCCTCCCCTCCCGCCAAGGACCGATCCTCCAGCGCACATGCCTGATCTCGGTGCGCCGGGACCTGCTTTCAGCACATCCGATCCCTCTCGGCAGGACCTCATGACCACTCAGGAACAACCGTCCAAGACCAGATATGACCATGCCCAGGACTTCGTCACCGACGTTCTGCGGTTGTGCGAAGATCCCGGCAAACGCGCCGCTCTCCGCAGCGGACTGGGCCGCCCGATGGACCGATGCCAGCGGATGCACCAAGCCATCGCCTGGCGGGTACCGCGAGGTCGCGACAGCAGCGAGCGCGCCTACTACGCGGTCGCGGCGATGATCGCCTCACTACCGCCCCAAGCGCGCGGCGCCGGTGGCCCCTCGCAGCGCAATTTCGGTACCTGTCTTGCCGAGGGCGTCGGCCGCGTGCTGCGCGAACAAGCAGTTGAGGCACGTCTGAGCCTGCTCACCCGGCAGAGCGTCGACGGCGTGCACCGTCATCTGCCCTCGGCGGTCCGGGTCTTGTCCGACCGCCCGTCGGCGGTGGACTGGGCGCAATTGCTGCTGGACCTGTGCGACTGGGAGGACTACCGCGACCAGGTCACGCGCCGCTGGTTGCAGTCCTTTTATCGGACCCGGTACGCAGCCGAACGTGAGGCCGCACAAGCCGCAGACGGCGAAGAGCACGACTCCGAATAGCCAATTCCAGACTCGTTCACAGGAGCAACCCATGACCACGATCCCCGGCCGCTACCTCGAAGCGCACATCATCCAGCCCGTCCCGTTCGCGAACCTGAACCGCGACGACAACAACGCGATCAAGACCGTGAAGTGGGGAGACCGGGAGCGCACCCGGGTTAGCAGCCAGTGCTGGAAGCGCGCCATGCGCCTGCACCTACAGCAGGCCCTCGGCCAGAACGCCCTGCGCACCCGGCGCCTGCCCGAGTATCTGGCCGATCACCTGGTGAACGCGCACGACTGGCCGGCCGACCTCGCCGAACGCGCCGGACGCCACACGGCGATCGCCAGCAGCGTCGGCGCCGAAGCACCGAAAAAGAAGAAGGACGCGGACGAGCCGTCCAATGGCCTCTCGGACGCCTGGGCCACGGCTGCGATGATCTACATCCCCAGTACCGGCATCGCCGAACTCGCTGAACTGGCCATCACGCACCGGGACGTTCTCGAACAGGCCAAGGACCCCGCCAAGTTCGAGCGCAAGCACTCCGTCATCCCCGGCGCCGAGGTCGACGCGGTGCTGCGCAGCCGCAACGGGATCATCAGCCTGTTCGGCCGGATGCTCGCCCAGGTCGACGAGGCCAAGGTCGACGGCGCCGTCCAGGTCGCCCACTCCTTCACCACCCACGCCACCGACACCGAGATCGACTACTTCAGCGCGGTCGACGACGTCACCGACTCCTGGGGAGACACCACCGGCAGCGCCCACATGGGCCAGGCCGAACACAGCGCCGGAGTGCTCTACCGCTACATCGTCCTGGACCTGCGCGACCTGCACACCAACCTTGGCGGCGACCTCGCCGACACCCGCGAACTGGCCGCCGCGTTGATCCGGGCCGGACTGCTGTCACTTCCGCACGCCAAGAAGAACTCCACAGCCCCCAACACCATCCCCCACCTGGCACACCTGGCCGTCCGGACCGACCGTCCGCTCTCCCATGCGGCGGCCTTCGAGAAGCCCGTCCGCGCCGACCACTCCGGCGGCCACAGCGACCCCTCGGTCAAGGCGCTCAGCACCTACGCCGCCGCCGCACAGACTCTGCTGGGGACCGGCGGGCTGCGCCACAGCGCCCACGCGACGCTGTCGACGCTGTCCACCGCCGACACCGACGGCCTCGGGGACCGCGTCAAGTCCTTCGACGAGCTGATCGACGGAGCCCTCGACAGTGCGCTCGCGGTGAAGGAAACGGTGTGACCGCCCCGTCCACCACAGGGCTGTTGCTGCACCTCAGCGCTCCGCTCCAGTCCTGGGGAGAACGCTCGCGCTTCAACCAGCGCGACACCTCCCGGGCGCCCACCCGGTCCGGCCTCATCGGGATGATCGCCGCGGCCCTGGGGCGCCACCGCGACCAGCCTCTGGGCGAACTGGCCGAGCTGCGCTTCACGGTGCGGATCGACCGCCCCGGAACCCTGCTGCGCGACTTCCACACGGTCGGCGGAGGAATGCCCCGCCCGCTCACCGTCATCACCGCAGAAGGCAAACGCCGCTCCGCCGACACCGCCACCCTGGTCTCCAACCGCTTCTACCTTCAGGACGCCGCGTTCGCCGTCGCCGTCACCGCGCCACGTCCCGACCTGTTGGACACCTGCGCCGACGCCCTGCGCGCCCCGGTCTGGCCGCCCTACCTGGGCCGCCGATCCTGCCCACCCAATGCCCCTCTGCTGCTGGCCGCACTTCACGACGACCCGGCCACCGGCCTGATCGACCTGCCTCTCGCACGTCAGGCACCGACCCGGGACCAGATCGTCACCGTCGAGTTCCGTGCGGACACCCCGTTCACCGCCGACGCCTGGCCCGAGGACCCGAACACCACAGGTTCCGACCAGGTCTACACCGAGGCCCAGGACGACCCGGTCTCCTTCTCACCGCACAACCGGCAATACCGGACCCGTCCCGTCTACCGCCGGCACCTGAACCTGCCCGCCGAACAGTGCGCGGGCTTGGGCATCGACTACCTCAAGCGTCTCAACCGGCACCTGAACCCCGATCCGTCCATCGGAAGCGGACCAGCATGAGCACCGACCTGTGGATCACCCAGATCGCCCCCGACCCCCGACACCGCGCCGTGCACGGCGACCTTCGTGACGTCGTCAAACTGCACCAGCGCATCATGAGCCTGTTCCCCGACGACCTCGGGCCCGAAGCCCGCCGTCAGGCCGCCGCCCTGTTCCGGCTGGAAGAGCAGCCCGCCGGATTCACCATCCTGGTCCAGAGCACCATCGAACCCGCCCTCCAGCACCTGCCCGATGCCTACGGCGCGGCCCGCACCAAGAACCTGACCCCCCTCCTGGACGGCCTACGCGAAGGCGCCAACGTCCACTACCGGATCACCGCTAACGCCACCCGCAAGCTGGGCAAGAACACCACAGCCGGACGCCCCAAACAGGTCGTCCCCCTGAACGGCGCCGACGCCGACCAGTGGTGGCAGCGCCAGGCCGACACCGCCGGGCTCGTCCTGCACAGCATGTACAGCAGCCCGCTGGGCCAGGTCACCGGCAAGCGCGGCGACAACACCCGCCTCACCCACGCCCGCACCCGCTTCGACGGCACCGCCACTGTCACCGACCCCAAGATGCTCCTCGAACGGATCCGCACGGGCATCGGCCGCGGCAAATCGTTCGGCTGCGGGCTCCTCACCATCGCCCCCGCATCATGAGCACTAGATCTCCCCGTAACGCTCGCCAGCGCTTGGCCGCGCCTACTGCCGCGATGCTGCCCCGTATCGGCGATTCGCTGTCGTTCCTCTACATCGACATCGCGCGCATCGTGCAGGACGACACCGGCGTCACAGCCCGTTTCGAGCTCGGCGACGACGTTCACCGCGTCGCCCTGCCCACCGCGGCCCTCGGCTGCCTATTGCTCGGTCCAGGCGTGTCGATCACCACCCGCGCGTTGTCGACCCTCGCACGGCATGGCACCACCGTCATCTGCACCGGGGCCGGCGGAGTCCGCTGCTATGCCGCGTCCGTCGCAGACTCCCTGCCCACCCGGTGGCTGGAGACCCAGGTTCGCGCGTGGAGCGACGATACCCAGCGCGCCGCCGTCGCACGGCGCATGTACCGCCAGCGGTTCGGCGACACCGTCCCGGCTGACGCCGGCATCGCCCAGTTGCGCGGCCTGGAAGGGCAGCGCATGAAAGCGCTGTACCGGATGCTCGCCGAGCAGAACGGTGTACGCCCTTTCAAACGCTCCTACGCCCCCGACGACTGGGACGCGCAGGACCCCGTCAACCGGGCCCTCTCAGCCGCCAACACCTGCCTCTACGGCATAGCCCACGCCGCGATCAACGCCATCGGCTGCACCCCCGGCCTCGGGTTCGTCCACACCGGCACCTCGCATTCCTTCGTCTATGACATCGCCGATCTCTACAAGGCCGAACTCACCCTCCCGCTGGCCTTCGCCCTCCACGACTCCACCGACCCCGACGGCCAGGCCCGCCGTTCGTTCCGCGACGGCCTGCGCCTGTTCCGCCTGCTGCCGCGCATCGTCGCCGACATCCAAACTCTTCTGGATCCCGACGATGGCACCCGCCAAGAGGACGCCGAGGAAGCCGCCGAAGAACTCGTCGACCTGTGGGACCCCGACTTCGGGCGCCTCGCAGGCGGCACCAACTACGGACACGAGTGACATGGCGACCATGACCGTCATCGCCACCACTGCGATCCCCGACCACCTACGCGGCGCCCTCACCCGCTGGATGATCGAGCCCATGCCCGGCCTCTACGTCGGCACCCTCTCCGCACGCGTCCGCACCGAACTCTGGACCACCATCGCCGCATCCATCGGCGACGGAGCCGCCCTCCTCCTGCATCCCGACGCCAACGAACAAGGCTTCACACTCCACACTGCCGGCCACCGCCGCCGCACACCCATCGACTTCGACGGCCTCACCCTCATCGCCCTCAACCCCACCGAACCAGATAACGAAACAGTAAACCCCTGACAACACTGCAGGTCGCGAAGTGTTCTCCCCGCGCGAGCGGGGGTGGCCCGTTCGAGTGGCGGATGAATGAGGGAGGACGACCGTTCTCCCCGCGCGAGCGGGGGTGGCCCGGTTCGCGGCCGTGCTTGGCGACGTAGGCGGCGGTTCTCCCCGCGCGAGCGGGGGTGGCCCGAACCGCCGCTGCCCTTTCTGTAAGCCGAGCTGGTTCTCCCCGCGCGAGCGGGGGTGGCCCGAAACAGTCGAAGAGCTTTTAAGGGGATTCTGGGTTCTCCCCGCGCGAGCGGGGGTGGCCCGGGAGCAAAACCATGGAAAGCATCAAGCTCGAAGTTCTCCCCGCGCGAGCGGGGGTGGCCCGGCCGTAGCCCAGGAGTACACCGCGAGCGGGGAGTTCTCCCCGCGCGAGCGGGGGTGGCCCGGTCGAGCTCTACGAGGCGATGCTGGCCGAGGAGTTCTCCCCGCGCGAGCGGGGGTGGCCCGCCCCCGGCCGGGCCTCCTGAGGACCCCCAGCCGTTCTCCCCGCGCGAGCGGGGGTGGCCCTCCCTATCTAGGAGGGACCCGAGCATGACCATCGTTCTCCCCGCGCTAGCGGGGGTGGCCCGAAATCCTTGGCCTCCCCGCGGCCGTCGACCTCGTTCTCCCCGCGCGAGCGGGGGTGGCCCGGCACGCGGCGTGATCCGTCCCCAGCCCGGTCCGTTCTCCCCGCGCGAGCGGGGGTGGCCCGTTCAACGCCGAGTTCCGGGTGCAGCTCGCTCCATTCTCCCCGCGCGTGCGGGGTGTGTCGGAGGATCATCGGTTGGGTGTGATGAGGGGGCCGTGGCGAGTGCCACGGCCCCCGGAGGTTCGGCTATTCGGTGTTCGCGTGATCCATGCGGAGCCGGTCGACGCCGAGCAGGCTCAGGAGGTCGGCTGTGGGCACCCGGTAGGTGGAGCCGATGCGGATGATGCGGCATGGGAATTGGTTGTTCTTGGCGAGTTCGTATGCGTATGTGCGGGAGAGGCCGAGGGCACTGGCTGCGGTCTTGATGTCGACGACGGTGGGGAGTTCGGCGAGGTTGGTGTACTTCATGGATTGCACGGGCTGTGTCTCCTGGCGCGTGTGATGGGTCGCTGATTCGAGTTCGTCGGTGGCCGTGGGGGACGGGCGGGCCTGCGGGATGGCTAGGTCTGATGGGTCTGAAGTGGGCCTGGGCGGGTGGCGCCTGCATATTCGCGTTCGCGGTAGGGGTTGCCGGCGAAGCGGGAGATGCGGACGACGTCGCCGGTGTGTGGTGCGTGGATCATGCGGCCTTGGGGGAGGTAGATCCCGACGTGGTGGATGGTGTGCGGGTTGGCCGGTGTGGTGGCAAAGAAGACGAGGTCCCCTGGTTGCAGGCGCGAGCGGGGGATGTGGGGTCCGGCGTTGAACTGGTCGGCGGCGATGCGTGGGAGGCGGATGCCAGCCTTGGCCCAGGCGTGTTGGGTCAGCCCGGAGCAGTCGAAGCCCTTGATGCCGGAGCCTTGGGCGGTGCCATAGCTGGGTCCGGCAGGTCCGCCGCCTCCCCACGAGTAGGGGGTGCCTAGCCAATGCAGCGCGGCGCGGACGGCGGTGCCGGCGTGGCCGGTGGCGACCACATCGGCGGCTTTGGCGGCGGCGTACTTGGCGGCTTGGGCTAGGACTTTCCGGACGTACCAGTCGGCGTGGTTGTAGCGGAAGATCGCGTTGTAGAGGCGCTTGCCGCCCTCGCCTGCGCCGTTGGCGCACAGGTAGTGGGCGGCGCCGTAGATGGCGTCGGCGGGGTTGTAGCGGTCGGCGCGGCCGTCGTGGTCACCATCGATGCCGTAGGTCGCCCAGGTTGCGGCCAAGAACTGCATCGGGCCGCCGGCCCCGGCTGAGTTCACGCCGGAGTGGATGCCAGGCAGTTGGGAGCGGCCGTGGTCGGATTCGACGCTGCCGATCGCGGCCAGCACGTTCCATGGCAGGCCAGGGCAGGTCTGTGCGGCGTCCTGGTACCAGCGCAGGTAGTCGGACGGAATCTCGTTCTTTGCGGACACGGTCGGCGCGCCCGCCGCCGCGGTGGTTTCTGATGAGTTGGATCCGGCGGCCACTGGGAAGAGCAGCGCCAGCGGGAGCGTGAGAGCGGCGGCACTCGTGCAGGCGACGGCCTTCAGCATGCAGGCCGTCCGGGGTGGTTACTTCTGGTCGGTGGTTTCGGCGCCGGTGCGGGCGCGGCGTTGGGCGCGGTAGCCGGCGCCCCTCTTCGGTTGGTCTTGCAGGTCATCGGTGGGCGTCCCCGGTTCGTGGTGGGGCTGCCGCAGCACTTGGCGGACCGCTTCCCAGGAGTAGCGGAAGTCCTTGCCGGTCTTGAGCGCGGGCAGTTGCCCGGCGTTGGCCATCCGGCGGACGGTCTGGGCCGACAGACCGAGCCTGGTCGCGAGTTCGGCCGTGGTGAGCACGTCGGGGTCGCGTCCGGTGGGCTGCTCGGTCATGGTGCCGGCTCCTGGGGTGTGGGTCACGGTAGGTCCCTCTCAGTGTGGCGAACGGGTGCGGCGGAAGCACGTTCTTCGAGTTCATGACACGCGCCCAACATCTTTGACGATGCTTGCGCTCCGTAATTATGCCACGTACGGTGATCGCCACACCACTCACAGCAGCAGATCGGGGGTTCGCGGTGTTTCCACACCACAGACCACACAATCCGAAACACGCCATGCCGGACGGATCGACCAGGGTCATGCCGGCCCCAATGCCCGGAGATCCGGGCAGAGCGTTGCGGAACCAGTTCACCGGGAGCTCGGACGGGTCGTCACCGAGCGGGGGCCTTGGACGTCCGGGCACCATGCCGGGCGGGCAGCGCCGTGACCTTGCGTGGGCCGGCGGACCACCAACGGGCCGACCTGCCCAACAGCCGCCCCCGATGCACGGCCGTGGTGACGGGCGGTCGGGCGGGACGGTGCTGGTCGGCGCGCACGGTGGCGCGGGGGTCAGCACGCTGGCGCGGCTGATGTGTCCGGCGCGGGACATGGGTGCGGTGGCCGGGCTGCTGCGCGAGGGCCGTCCATATGTGCGAGCCGAGGGGCCGGTGGTGCTGGTCGCCCGAAACACCGTGTCGGCTGCCTGGCACGCGACCCGCGCCGTGACCGCGATCGACGCCGCGCGCGGTCAGGGCGATGGACACATCGCCGCGCTGGTCATCGTCGCGGACGGTGCCGGCCCTGAGCCCAAGGACGCGGCGGCGCGGTTCGGGCTGCTGCATGACCGGGTGTGCGGGGTCGTTCGGATGCCGTTCGTCCCCGAGTTGCGCCTCATCGACGACCCGGCGACCGTCCCGTTGCCGCGAAAGGTTCGCGAGGTGCTGGAGACCGTCTGGGAGCTGGCCCACTGCCGCCCCTGCCACTGACGAACAACCCCCTCACTATCGATGGAGGCGTCATGCCGATCAATTCGCTCGGTTCACTCTCGTTCCCACGCTTGCAGGCCCTGCCAATGTCCTTCCCGCACGACACTTCGCCGCCGGTGAAGATCCCTGATCCGCCGCCTTCTCCTCCGCCCGGCCTCGATACGAAGATGGACGTCCTGCTCTCGTGGGGCAAATGGGGCGTGGTCATCTGCGGTCTCGCGGGCTTGCTCATCTGCGCCGGGCAGATGGCGATCGGCCGTAAGAACCGCTCAGCGTTCGCCGCCGACGGCGCCACCGGAGTCCCGTGGGCGCTGGGCGGGCTGAGCCTGGCTGCCACCGCCGCTCCGATCGTGGGGGTGTTCTTCAAATGAGGAACCGGCGCATGGGCCCTCTCAACCTTCGCGGCATGGGGTCGCCGAAGACCAGGCGCGTCGCGGTCGTGGCTCTGGCGGGCGGCGTCCTGGTGTATGCGGCCTTGCACACCGGCGGGTGTACGGCCACTGACCGGATGAGGTCGGCCCCTATCCGGCTCCCCGTTCAGCCTGTCTCTCAGCTACAGCCCGCTCCGACGCTGTCCCTGGACGGTTTGATCTGGGACGACTACCAGGGGGTGCGACTGCCGCGCTCGGCTGAAGAGGGGCCGCATGACACGCGCAATGGGTTGGCGTTGGGGTTCTCCCGCACACCGCGTGGGGCGCTGCTGGCCGCGATCCACATCAGTGTGCGGGCGAATGCGCTGTGGGGTTCGGGGGTGTCCGAGCCGACGATCAATGAACAGGTCGTCGGGCCTGGCGTCGACGCGCTGCTGGCCTCCACCCGAAGCGTCTACGACCAGCAGCGTGAACCCGCCCCGGTGCCCGAGCGGGCATCGGTGGTGATCGAGGGATTCCGCTGGCTCGGCTACACCCCCGACACCGCGAACTTGGATCTGGTGTCGGCCGGTCCCGGCGACAGCGATTCGACCGTTCGCGCCGCCACCAGGATCGGGGTGCAGTGGCGCGAGGGCGACTGGCGGGCGGTCGCGCCGCTGGGTGGCGGCTGGGGCGGTTCGGCCTATCCGGTCGAGTCGCTGGACGGCTTCATCCGCTTCCCCCAAGGGGGCCGCTGATGACGTTGCTCCGGCCGGCGCCGTGCGCGTCGGTGCTGGATCCGCAGTGCGTGCAGAACGTGGACAAGGGCGATGGTCACCCGTTCGGGCCGCCGATGCCCGATATCCCCGCCATGATCGGCGGGAACGTCCTGGATGAGATGGCCAAGGCGTTCCAGTCCGCGGTGGGCTGGTTCGTGTCGAACACCGCCTCCTGGTGGGTGAAGTCGCCGTCGCCGGACCTGGAGAACGAGTCCGCGGTCGGCCTGATGCACCAGCTCATGCAGCCGATCACGATCGCTGTCGCGATGATGGCGTTGCTGATCGTGGCCGGGAAGATGACGCTGGCACGCAAGGCCGATCCGCTGATCGACGCTGGCGGGGGACTGGTGGTGCTGGCGACGGTCACCGCGATCGGGGTCCTGCTGCCCGATCAGTTGCTGCAGTGGGGCGATACCTGGTCCGAATGGGTGCTGGAGGCCGCCTCCCAGGGCGACTTCGCCGACCGCATGAGCAAGATCGTCACTCTGCCCAGCGGGATACCCGCCGGGGTCGTGGTCATCATGAGCCTGGCCGCCCTGCTCATTGGCATCGTCCAGGCGATCCTGCTGCTGTTCCGCCAGGCCGCGTTGATCATCCTCGCCGGGGTGCTCCCGCTGGCCGCGGCGGGCATGATCACCTCGGCGACCCGGCCGTGGTTCAAGAAGGTCACCGGCTGGGGGCTGGCCCTGATCTTCTACAAGGCGGCGGCCGCGGCGGTGTACGCGACCGCGTTCGTGCTCATCGGTGACGGCAAGGACCTCCAGGCCGTCCTGATGGGGTTCGCGATGATGCTGATCAGCCTCATCGCCTTTCCGGTGCTGTTGAAGTTCTTCGACTGGACCACCGGGGGCCCCGAGTCCAGCAACGGCGCCGGCATCCTGTCCGCGGTCCTGGGTGGGGCGACCGCGCTCGGTGCTCTGCGTTCCTTCGGCGCAGGCGGTGGGTCCGGCGGAGGCCAAGGCAACTCGGCCGGGGAGCACGCCGACTTCCTGAACCAGCAACTCGGGCAAGGCGCCCACGGTGAAGGGCCGTCCGGAGCACAGCCCGCGCACGGTGCCCCGGACGCCTCCGCAACAGACCAGCCCACCGCTCCGACCCCCTCGTCTGACGAGCACGGCGCTCCCAGCGGGAGTGATCAGCCTGCGGGCGGTGACCACCCCGCCGGACGAGGCGACGGCGGCGACGCGGGCTCTCCTAACGGCCAGCAGGGCGGAAGCGGCGAGCCGGTCGGCCCGGCCATGGTCCAGACATGGAACCGAGAACGTCGCCGAGGCCCGGACATGATCCGGTGGCTGAACAAACCCAGCGGCACCGGCGAGGCCGGCGGCCCGACCGGCGCCACCGACGCAGGAGGAGGTGGCGGTGGTGGGGCATGAAGTCCGCACCTACGGAGGGTGGCGTCGCCGGCATGGCATCGGCCTGCTGGGAATGGACACCACGGCCACGTTCATCGCCCTCGGCACGGCGATGGTGGTGATCGCGTCCGCCGCGCTGGTACCGGAAGCGCTGCTGTATCTCCTCCCGCCCGCACTGATCGCTGCAGCGTTGGGCCTGGTGCGTGTTGGCGGGGTACCGGTGGCGCGGCTGCTGTTGGCGCGATGCCGCTGGTGGTGGGGGAGTCGGCTGCACCGTCACCAGTACCGCGCCGGGGTGGTGGTCGACCACCCGCGTGCTTTCCAGCTCCCCGGGGTGCTGGCCCCGCTGACGCTGCTCAGCGCCGAGGACGGCTACGGCGGCCGGTACGGAATCGTGTGGGACCGCCGCACCGGGCTGCTCACCGCGACCATGCGAGTCGTCCCCGCATCGACCTGGCTCGCCGACCGCACCGACGCAGACTCGTGGGTCGCGTCCTGGGGCGGATGGCTCGCCTCCCTCGGCCACCTCCCGATGGTCCGCTGGGTGACCGTCACGGTGGACACCGCGCCAGATCCTGGCTCGACGTTGGCCGACACGGTAGGCCGGGCCCTGGTCCCCACCGCGCCCCGCGCCGCCGTTCAGATCATCAAAGAGCTGGTGAGCAGCGCACCCGCGGCGGCAGCCGACGTCGACACCCGGGTCTCCATCACCTTCGCCCCCCGGCTGTCACCCTCGTCGCCCAAGGGTTTGATGGACGCGGTCGGCGACCTCGGGCGCACCCTGGACGGGCTGTCCTCCTCCCTGGCCGGCTGCGGGGTGATGGTGCTGGGGCGGGCGAGCCCTGCGGAGATCGCCGGAACGGTCCGTACCGCGTTCGACCCGCACGCCCGTGGCGAGGTCGACCGGCTGCTCGCCCAGCACGGCTCCGAGGAGATTCTCGGCTGGTGCGACGCGGGCCCCGTCGCCGCGACCGAGCACACCGGCCACTACGAGCACGACGGCGGCACCAGCGTGTCCTGGGCCTGGCACGAACCGCCACGTCAGAACGTCCGCTCGGACGTGTTGGCCCGCCTTGTCGCCCCCGGGCCGTTCCCCAAACGCGTCACGTTGCAGTACCGGGTGCTGCCCGCCGCTGCGGCAAGCCGCACTCTCCAGCAGGAGGTGAACGCCGCGGCGTTCCGAGCCCAGTTCCGGCGCCGTACCGGACGCGACGAGACAGCGCGCGACACCTGGGACTCCGCCCGCGCCCGCCAGGCTGCCGCCGAAGAGGCCATGGGCGCCGGGGTCTGCCTCATCTCGCTCTACGCGACCGTCACCGTCACCGATCCCGCCCACCTCGACCGCGCCACGGCGCACGTGGAGGCCGCTGCCGAGTCGGCAAAGATCCGACTCCGTCGCCTCTGGGGCGGGCAGGCCACCGGCTTCGCCACCACCCTCCCGTGCGGAATCTGCCCACCCGAACTCGCCCACCGCCTCATCCACTGAACGAGGACCTGACCATGATCCGAAGTGTCGAAGCCGAGGCGATGTCGGAGGCGTTGGCGCCCGCGTGGGGCTGGAAACAGCCGGGCGGCGGGCGGGCGATGCACGTTGAGCCGTCTCCGGAGTTCCAGGCGACCACGATGCAGGCCTGCGGTCTGTACCCGTTCACCGCGGGATCGGGAACGCCCACGGTGGGGACACCGATCGGCCGTCACCAACTCTGGGGCGAGGTCGTGTGCCTGGACCCGCTGGCGTGGATGCGCGCGGGGCTGGTGACCAATCCGGGGATGTTCGTTCTCGGGCAGCCCGGAACGGGAAAGTCCACCCTGGTCAAACGCCTGGTGACCGGTGCCGTCGCGACCGGAACGACGCCGATCGTGCTGGGAGACACCAAGCCGGACTACACGATGCTGGTCGACTATCTGGGCGGACAGGTCATCCGCGTCGGCCGCGGTGTCGACCGGATCAACCCGCTCGACGCCGGGCCGCTCGGCCACGTCCTGCGCACACAGACCGGCGTCCGCGGCGAGGCTCTGCGGTGGGAGGTGCGGGGACGGCGGCTGGCACTGCTCATGGCGCTGTGCACGCTCGTCCGCGAGTCCCGGATCACCAACGCCGAGGAGGTCGTACTCGGCCGCGCGGTCGATCTTTTGGACCGACGGCTGGAGCACGAGCCGACGGTCCCCGACGTCCTGCGGGTGCTGGAGGAAGGACCCGCCGAGCTTCGGTCGGCGGCCAGAACCGACGCGGTCGACACCTACCGGGACCGGACCAGCGAGCTGGTCTTCACTCTGGACCTGTTGTGCAACGGATCCCTGGCAGGCGTCTTCGACGCCCCCACCACCCGGCCTCTCGACCTGGACGCGCCCGCGATCAGCGTCGACATCTCCCGCGTACGAGCGGCAGGGGACAAGCTGCTCACCGCGGCCATGTTGTGCACCTGGGCGTACGCCTTCGGGATGGTCGACGCCGCCGCCGCGCTCGCCGACCTCCATGCCGGCCCGCGCCGCTCCTACCTCGGGGTGATGGACGAACTCTGGCGGGCGTTGCGCGGAGCACCCGGGCTGGTCGAGCACGCCGACGCGCTCACCCGCCTCAACCGCGCCAAGGGCATGGCCTCGATCATGGTCACGCACTCGCTCGCCGACCTGGACGCCATGGCCACCGAGGAGGATCGCGCCAAGGCCCGGGGTTTCGCCGACCGTTCGGCGATCACCGTGCTGGCCGGGCTGCCACCGCGCGAGCTAGTCCGCGTCCACGAGATCACCCCGCTCACCGGACCCGAGCAGCACCTGGTCACCTCCTGGTCCGCGCCGGACTCCTGGCAGCCCGGCATCCGCCATCCCGGACGCGGCAAGTACCTGATCAAGACCGGTGAACGTCTCGGGATCCCGGTCGAGCTGTCGCTGGTCGGGGCGGAGAAACGGCTCTACGACACCGACCAGGCCATCAGAGGCGACACATGACCCGGGCGCTGGGGCCCCGCCCGTCGATCTGGCACACCGGCGCGACCGGCGGATGGATGATCCTGGCCGGCTGCTGGGCGCCGATCGGCCTCCTCTGGATCGTCTGGGCCGCCGCCCGAATCGCAGCGTTCGTGGCAGGCGGGCACGTCATGGTCTTCGGGACCGACTTCGCGGTGGCCCTCGCACGCCGACAAACTCATGCGCTGTGGCCGGGCACCTCCACACCGCTCGTCATGTTCGTGCTGCTCGTTCTCGTGTGTGGGCTGGTCGGGGTCGTGTGGACGGTATGGCTGCGCACGGCGTCCCACCTCCTTCAGCCCGGAGACCCCATAGCGGCCCTTGCCGACAACCCAGGTTTGGACGCCCTCAAGCCAGCAGCATCGGCAAGCAAGGCGGTCGCCTTGCGCCGCTCGCTGCACGACACAAAGCCAAATCGGCTCGCGCCCGATGACGTCGGCTTGGTGCTGGGCGAGGCCTTCCAGCGGGGCCGGCAGGGCGGGGAGACGCTGTTCGCCTCGTGGGAGGACACGGTGGTGGCGTTCATGGCGCCGCGGTCGGGCAAGACCACCACCCAGAGCATCCCGCACGTCCTGTCAGCACCCGGCCCCGTCATCGCCACCAGCAACAAAGCCGATCTCTGGTCGGCGATCGCGACCCTGCGCGCCAAACGAACAGGCGGACGGATCTGGCTGTTCGACCCGCAACACATCACCTACCAACCACAGGAATGGTGGTGGAACCCCCTCGCCGAACTACGCACCGTCGAAGAAGCCCACCGCCTCGCCGGACACTTCGTCCTCACCGTCGACGACGGACAAAAGAAAGACCTATGGGGACCCGCCGCCCAAGACCTGCTCTGTGCCCTCCTCCTCGCCGCCGCGACCTCCGCCCGATCCCTGCACCACGTCGCCGGATGGCTCGACGAACCCGCCGTCCCCACCCCCATCGAACTCCTGCACGACGCCGGATTCGACCTCATGGCCTCATCGCTGAAAGGCACCCAGAACGGCGCCGTCGAGACCCGCGACGGGATCTACCAGACCGCCCGCACCGCCGCGAAATGCCTCCGCGACCAGGAAATCCTCACCTGGGTCACCCCGAACAAGAACCTGCCCGTATTCGACCCCGGCGCGTTCGCGACCTCCCGCGACACCCTCTACCTACTGTCCAAGTCGCTGTCGGCCGCCGCGCCGCTGATCGCCGCGCTCACCGACACCACCATGCGCGCCGCCGAACATCACGCCGAACAAGCCGGCGGACGCCTCGACCCGCCCCTGGTCGTCGCCCTCGACGAGGCCGCCAACATCTGCCGCATCGCCGACCTCCCCCAGCTCTACTCCCACCTCGGCTCACGCGGCATCATCCCCGTCACCATCCTCCAGTCCTACGAACAAGGCATCACCGTCTGGGGCGAACCCGGCATGGCCGCCCTCTGGGGCGCCGCCACCCGCAAAATCATCGGCGCCGGCATCGACTCACCCCGCCTCACCCGCGACCTGGCCACCCTCACCGGACAACACGACGTCCCCGTCCGATCCCTCACCCACGCCGACGGCCGCACCAGCGAACAAATCTCCCTACGCCGCCAAGAAATCCTCGAAGCCGCAGACATCCGCGCCCTCCCCACCGGCACCGCACTCCTCCTGGCCACCGGCACCAAACCCGCCCTCATCCACCTCCGCCCCTGGTACCGCGGACCCCACACCGCAGCCATCAACCGCGCCATCAAAGCCGCCGAGACACAAATCGCCGACGGCGCCCGCCGCCACCACGACCGGCCTCGGACCATCGACGTGCACAAGGAAGAACCATGACCTGATCCGCTGCGCCTATCGGACCTGAGCGCGATCGAACCCGTATCCACGCAGCAAAGAAAGGAGTCACCCTTGAACACCCTGACCAAGGAGAAGCATGTCGACCGAGATACAGCAGGACCAGCAGAACGTGCCGGGCAACAATGCCTCTCAGGGCACCGCACCCGATCAGCCCAAACCTCGCTACCCGACCATCGACGCGTGGCTGACCTGCCACTTCATCCCGATGTACCGGCGCACCCTCGGTGGTGAATTCCGCTGGTGTGCGCAATGGTGGCGGCACGCCGAAGCCATCTCTCGCCTCACCTCCCTCTGGTACTCGTGGGAGGCGATGCGCCTACAAGGCGCCACCGGCATCAGCCTCTGGTACCGAGACCACCTCGACCACCAACTCCCCATCCTGCTCGGCCCTCGTGGACCCTTCTACCAATGCACCGAAGCCGAGCATTTGGACCCGCACAAAGCGGCGGTCGCTCCATTGCCGACCGGCTGGCTGGCCGGCTCCTGAACTCACACCCACCCGTGGAGGATTTCCATGAACGATCACATCGCCTATGTCACCAGGCAGCTCCAGACGGCCGATTCGCTGCCCGCGATGATCACGGCCACGCTCGTCGGCCTTGAGCTGATCGAGCGGGCCATCCTGCTGCTGACGCAGATCGCGCCGGACGAGTCCTATCCGGCCTATGCCACAGCGCTGGCAGAGGCGACCGACGCCTGGTGGGCGTTCTCCCAAGCACCCTCGGTGTCCTATCCCGACGGAGCTGATCCGCCCGCCGGCGACGACCACCGCGAGTTCGCCAGACGGGTCGACGAACTCGTCACCGCGGTGACCCGGGCCCTGCTCGGCACGGTCAACAAGGTCACCGACCCTGCCGACCGCATCGCCTGCCTCGCCGCCGCCCAGCATGTCGGCCACGTCCACACCGCGCTGAGCTGAGCTGAGGAAGCGAGATGCGCGACACCTGCCCCAACGCGCTGCACGTCGACAATGCCGCGCACGCGCTCCGCGCGTATGAGCAGGACGTGTTCCGCAACGAGATGTCGGCCCTGGACGGCGATGCCTCATACACCAAGGCGCTGATCAGCGGACTGCTCTGCGACATGGAGCACCTCGCGACGGCTCAGGGCATCGACTTCGCCGAAGCCGTCGCCACCGGCCACGAGCTCTACGCCGACGAGATCGCCGTGCACGTCCACCACCAGCTCGGCCCACAAGCGCGAGGAACAGCCCTCCGCCAACAGGGCCCGCGCCGCACCGCACCGCATAGGCCCCGTGTCGGGCCGTCCACCGCGCGTGGTCCGGATCCGCACATCCACACACAGGAGAACGCCATGACCAGCAACACCGAGCCGGAACACGAGGACGTACGCGGCACCTGGTTCGCCGAAATCCTCAACGAGACCCTCAACGATCTCGCCTACGCCGAACGCGTCATCACCGCCTTCGCCGACCGCACACCCGACGGGTTCATCGCCTGGGGCATGGCCGAGGAACACGCGACACAAGCCCGCCAGGCCCTCACCCAGGCACCGATTCTGCGAGGCACGTCGCCACAGGTCACCGACGCGACGCCGACCGCCGACGCCCTCCACGACCTGGCCGCCAATGCGGCCCGGAATCTGGTCCGCGCCGCCGAGCTCGCCGGCGACCCCGACGACCAGCTCGCGTGCCTCCAAGCAGCCCTGCACGTCGGCCGGCTCCGCGACGACCTCCGGTAGCGTCCATGGCCACCTTCGGAGACATGGCCTCGATCGCCGCCGACCACCTGAACGAAGTCAGACGCGCACTCCAAGCGCCCGACGCCCCAGCGCAAGCGCGCCAAGCCGACACATCCGCCGAACTAGCCCGGCTCACGGGCGTGTTGGCCCGCTACACCGACCGGATCTCCATCGGATTCGGCGTCCCGTACACCGAAGGAACTGGCGTACGGGACGCCGCCCGCCGAACAAGCATCCTGGTCAGACAAGCCCAACGCGCCCTCGGTACCCCAGCAGAAAGCGAACCACCCACCGCGCCCCTGGCCGAACACCTCCGTGCCGGCTCCATCGCGCTCGGCTGCGGCCTGGACCTCCTCACCACCGCCACCGCCACGCCCGACGCCGCCGTCATGGCCGCTACCGACACCGCCCGATCCCTGCTTCACATGCTCAGCGACCACACCGCGACCGCCGCATACGTCGCCCGACACATGGACGCCCCCCACTCGACAGCCGCCGCGCCCCTCGTCCAAGCCGCGCTCCTCTCCCACACCTTCGGTCGGCGAAACGATCACGCCCCGGTCTCCGCTATCTCTCTCCAACGCGTTCCCGAACGCACTCCACCCGCCGTCGGCGAGGACCTCATCCACGGCATCCGCACCACCCTGCAACGCCTCAGCGATCCCGGCGTCACCGCCTCCAGCTCGGTATCGACGTGGCGCTACCTGTCCAGATCCGCCGCCATCACCTGCGATATCAGCGTCCGCATCATCAAACAGCTGGCCCTACGCATGCGCGACCTGAACGAACATGACCACGCCGACGCGCTCGACCGAGCCGCGATCACCACTCGGAGAACCGGCGCCAAATGGAGAACGATCTCCCGGCGCTGGACCGCTTTCACCGGCCAGTACGGCACCCCCGCCACCGGCCCCGTCCTGGACACCTCCGACCTCGTCGTCCGCCTCGGACGCCTCGTCTACCAAGCCCCCGACTGGACCCCAGGCCCCCGGGCCTCCTACCGGCTCACCCCACCTGAACTTCTCGCCCCCACCATCACCGACATCACCCACATCAGCGCCGCCGCCCTCAAGGCCATCGACACCTACGCCACCATCGCCGACCACCACCGCACCGCCGTCAACGACATCGCCGTCCTCGACGTCCTACGTAGAAGCCCGCCCAACCAATCCTCCCTGCGCTCGTCCGCCCGAGTCCGTGAACTCCTCACCCTGTACAACGCTCTGACGGTCCAAAGCCGACACACGATCACCACCCTTGGAGAAGTCGCCCAAACCATCAGCGCGAAGAACGGAACCGTCGAGCAGGAGATCGCACTTCTGCTCCACCGCAACACGACACCCGCCCAACAACACCCAGGCAGCCTGGCCGCGACCGACTTCCCTGCCCCGATGGCGGAATCCCTTGCGACCACACCGGCGATCGATGCGCTGTCTCCCACCACCGCACGGTCCAACCGCATGCCAAAGAGCGGGAAGCCGGCCGGAATATGAGCGGCAGGCCCCGCCGGATCAACCGGTCAGATCGCGGCCTCTGAGCTCCGCACCAGCACCTGGGCGAAGGTGTGGCCGAGCGAGGGGCTCGCGCGCTGAGTCACCTACCCTCGCCGCTCCCAGTACTGGAGCGGATCGCGGTGAGCAGGTCCGACCACTGCCGGCGAGATAGGAACAGCTTCGCACCCTGTGGGGCTTTGCTGTCGCGGACTGCGACGTGCCATCCGGTCTCGGCGACCTCGACACAGTCGGCGTCGCCTTGGCCACTGTGGCTGCTCTTACGCCAGGCTGTCGGCGCAGGCTCGTGCGGGTCGAGATCCACCAGGTGTCCTCCGTGATCAGGACATCTCAGCGGCGATCCTTTCGATCAGCGTGCGGGACGCTTCAGCGTCGAGCGCCTTCGCGCACAACCGGTCGAAAAGATCCTCGTAGACGTCTACTTCGGATGGCTGCTCCAAATATAGGCCGCCCGTCCGATATGCGATGTGTGCGACCGTCGGATCCGGCTCGACGAACGACAGCAGGTGGAACCCGCTCTGCATGGCCGGATGCGCGCCGGCGTCGAACGGCAGGACCTGGATCGCCATCGAGTCCTGATCGCAAGCGGCACCCAGCCGTCGCAACTGCTCCCGCATCACTTCGGGCCCTCCGATCTTCTGCCGGAGCGCGCCCTCGCTCACGACCACGTGCATCTGCGGAGCATCCACGGCGCTCAAGAGGTCCTGCCGCTTGGCCCTGACCGCGAGCCGCCGCTCGATCTCCTCTTCGACAGGGACCTCCGGCTCCGCCAGGATCAGCGCTCGGGCATATCCGGGGGACTGGAGCAGGCCGGGAACCAGTTCGGGCTGCCACGAACGGATCTTCGACGCCTCTTCCTCCAGGCCGACGTACACCTCGAACCAGGCCGGGAACGCATCGCCGTACTGCTGCCACCAACCCCGCTTGCGCGCCTGGCGGGCGAGAGCCACCAGCGCCTCGGTCTCCTCTTCACCCAGCTCGTAGAGCTTGCCCATCATCGCCACGTCGGCGGGCTTGGCGGGGGTCTTGCAACTCTCGATCCGGGTGATGGTGACGGCGCCGATACCGACGTAGTCGGCGACCTGTTCGCGGGTCAAGCCGGAGTCGGCCCGCAGTCGCGCCAGCACCCCCGCGAGACGCCTCCGCCGCACCGTCGGGCTCACCCTATTCGCCATGGAACATCCCCTTTCGTCGCCGCCACTGAACAAGTTCTAAAGAACTAGTTCAATCTAGAGCCTTTACTTTGAACCATGACCGGTCCAAAGTCAGCAGTGTAGCGACTCGCCTACGCAGCGTGTCCGAAATCTGCCCGAGGAGGCCCGGTGATGGAACCCCAACTGATCCAACTCCACAATCCCGACCGCCAACGCCTGAACGTCCAACAGCGCAGCCCACATCTCATCCGGTTCGAGTACCTCGGCGCGCTCGCCTTGGCCTTGGGTGCCCGCAGCCACACCTCGCTGCTGCTGCACCCCGGTCGCTCGGAAGCCGTACTGCTGGTCCCCATGATCAAGCGACCGCGGACGCGGATCGCCGTCGGAGCGGCCGAGAGCAACAGACGGTGGCTCTATGCCTGGCACGGAGGGCACTGGCACTCGACCGATGACGTGGTCGGCGCCGCCCTCCGCCTCATCGACATCATCACCCGATGACCGCGCAGCACCTGGGCTCGCGCGTCTTCGCCGCCGACCCCTCCGAAGCCAAAGCCGCACGCCGATGGCTCAACGACCTGATCGGATCCGCCCACCCTGCCCAAACAGACGCGGCGCTGCTGCTCACAGAGGCGCTCAGCAACGCGATCAAGCACACCACCAGCACCAAGATCGAAGTCAGGGCCACCACCGACGGAAGCCACCTGCACATCGACGTCATCGACGAAGGCGCCGCCACCGTCCCCCACGTGCGGAGGCACAGCGATGCCCCCGACAAC
Organism: Actinomadura xylanilytica; assembly: GCF_030283145.1. Classification (GTDB taxonomy): domain Bacteria; phylum Actinomycetota; class Actinomycetes; order Streptosporangiales; family Streptosporangiaceae; genus Spirillospora; species Spirillospora xylanilytica. Next base: position 207,915 of record NZ_JASNWE010000001.1, on the reverse strand, counting down.
GAGACAGCCCTTGATGGCCGAGGTCTGCTCCTCATCGAGACACTGGCCACCGACTACGGGTTCCAGCGCCTAACCCCCGGCCCTGGACTGCGCTTCTGGTTCAGCCTCCCCGCAATCTGACTCCGGGCCTGGCGAACAACCACGGCACCGTCCGCACGCCGAGCCCAAGACCGACTCGACCGGGAGCTCCATCTCGCGGCCCCACCCCACCCGATCGCTCCGGGGCTCAACGACATGACGCTCGCGAGTACGTCCGCACCCTTCCCAACCCGTCGCCATCGAGACCATGACGATCAGCATCTGGAAACTGCTGCCTGGCGAGTCAGGGCAGTGATCACACGTCGGGCATCGTGGACCTCCCCCACGTCCACGCCGGCATCCCCCGGTGCTATGCCCGACCGGCCCAGGCCGGGACCGGACGAACGCCGCCTCTCCCCGACGGCGACCCACGGTCCCGGCCTGCACGTCGAGGTCGTTGACGCGCCTTCCGCGCTGTGGGTGCCGGCGGCGAAGAGCCGCCGCCCCGCTTGCCGCCGCCATGCGCGCTGACCGAACGCTGTCACGGCTGACTGCCAGGCACCAATGGCACATCCTCAGCCCGTGGTGGGATGCCGGATGGACCCCGGGGGACGTCCTGTACTCGCTGAACCACAAGCCCCAGCGACGACCCGTGGCTGTACGCATTCTCGCCGGGCGGCCTCCATCACGTCGCAGGATGGGTCCGGGACCGCTCCCCGCATGGCTCGCCGAGGGCCCCCGGTCACCGCACCCAGCCACCAGCATCTCGTCGCCGCCGTCCGCGCCCAGGCCGCCGCCCGCGTCGCCGAGGCCGCAGCCCGCCGAGACGCCGCCGACGCCCAGACCTCCGCCACGGCCCGCGCCGCGATCCAGGCTGTCCACGCCAAGCTCCGCCGCATCGCACCGGCCGCCGCCGCACCACCCCGACCGACCGCGCCCACCGGTGACAGCTGTCGTCGGTCGCCTGAGCGTCAGCGGTTCTGAGCGCGGGATGTCAGTGCATCGGTCGCTTCAGCGTCAGCAGTCGGTCGCGTAAACGTCAGTGGGGACGTCGCGGTGGCTACTCGTCGACGGGGATGTGGAGGACGGCCTGTTCCTTGTCCTGCTGGGTGGGCAGGCTGTAGCGGCGGGTGGTCTCCAGGGACTGGCCGAGGATTTCGGCGACGATGACGATGTCGGTGCCTGCGCGCACCATCGTGGTCCCGGCGGTGTGCCGCAGGGCGTGCGGGGTGAAGGCGGCGTCGACGCCGATGTCCAGGTCGGCGTGGTCGGCGATCGCCACGAGGATGGCGTAGGCGCCGCGCACCGACAGGCGGCCGCCGTGGTGGTTGAGGAACAGCGCGTTGCTGTCGAGGGAGCCGGGCCAGGTCGCGCGGAGGGTTAGCCACTGCTGCAGGACGGTCAGGAGTTTGGGGTGGGCGGGGATCTCGCGGTAGCGGCCGCCCTTGCCGAACCGGACGATCACGGTGCCCTTTTTCGCCGACAGGCGCAGGTCGTCGAGGTCCAGGGCGACGGTCTCGCCGCCGCGGGTTCCGGCGTACATCTCGGTGAAGGCGATCGCGCGGTCGCGGAGTGCGGCGCGTTCGCAGGCGCGCAGGTAGCGGGTGAGGTCCCGGCCGTCCAGGGCGCGCGGTGCGGCGCTCGGCCGGTCTTGGCGCTTGGCGGCGGCGGGCCCGATCCCGGCGCGGCGGAACAGGTCGTCGATCGCGGTCAGGTGGGCGTTCACCGTGGAGGGCTTGCGGTTGGCGACGGTGAGCAGGTGGGTGCGGTAGTCGCGGGCGGCGCCGTCGCGGGCGCCGGCGTCGGTGAACGGGTCGCCGGACAGCTCGGCGGCCGGGAGCCAGGCGAGGAACTGGCGGACGCGGGAGAGGTAGGAGAGCAGATCAAGTAGGCGCGAAAGGGGCAGTGATGGCGTTCGCCCGGGGGAGGGAGCCTGCCCCGGGTGGGCCGGGGCAGGGGGGTGAATCAGCCGACGATGAGCTTGCCGGCCCCATCGGAGACCGGCACCACATCCGGTTTCACCGGGAGCACGTAGTCGCCGCGCAGGATCATCAGCTCGCGGTAGCTGAGGGACGCGGCGCGCACCGCGACGAGCATCTGTCCGGGACCGGGCTGGAGGTCGGGATGATCCTTGATCGACAGACCGGGGATCCCGGCCCCGCTGTTGACGTGGTAACTGCGCATGAGGGGATCCTGTCCTTCAGTTGTCGGTGGCCAGCGGGACTTCGCTGGCGGTCTTGCTGTAGCCGAGAGCCTCGATGATCTGGCCGTCGCGCACGTGCATGAGGTTCACTCCGCTGACCCAGTCCGAGGGACCGGGGCCGTAGCGGTAGTTCCAGCGGAGCGTCGCCCGTTCCCCCGCGACCACGACCTCCTGCGGTTCGAACTGGCTGGTGCGGTCGTCCACGAGCACGCTCCACCAGTCCAGGCAGGCCTGGCGGCCTGTGACGCGTTCCCCGGTGGGGGCCGGCTGGACGGACTCCATCACACAGTCCTCGGCGATCAGGTCCGTGAGAAGGTCGCGGTCGCGGTCGACGAAGGCGCGGTTGAAGCGGTCGATGACCTCGGCGGTGGTACGGAAAGGCACAACCCCTCCAGATGTAGATAGATCGATCGGTCTGCACATGTATATCGACCGGTTGATCTACTAGTCAATCCATGGGAGCCTGGCCTTCATGAGCGTTCGCACACAACCGGGCCCGCGAGAGCGACTACTGGAGGCCGCTCACCAGCTGATCTACAGCCAGGGCGTGAATGTCGGCGTGGACGCGCTACTCAAGGCGGCGAACGTGGCCAGGCGATCGCTGTACGAGCACTTCGGCGGTAAGGACGGCCTGATCGTCGAAGTCCTCAGATCCGCCGCCGGCGACGACGCCGCCGACTACCGGCGCACCATGGACGCCGCCGGCGACAACCCGCGCGAGCGTCTGCTGGCCGTGTTCGACCGGCTCGGCGAGATCACTGCGACGCCCGGGTTCCACGGCTGTCGCTACCTGGCTGCCGACCTCGCCCTGACCGACCCTGACCACCCTGCGCACGAGATCACCCGCGACTACCGGCGGCTCGTTCACGACCTCCTGGAGCGCGAACTGGTCGCGCTTGGGCACCCACGGCCCGAGCGCGGCGCCGACCAGCTCTTGCTCCTCATCGACGGCACCCTCGCCGCCGGGGCGACCCGCCCCGGCACCGACCCAGCGGCCGCCGCGCGGGAACTGGCCGAATGCGTCATCGCCCCGTGACCCGCGCGGCCGGGATGCCTACAGGGGGGTGCCACCGGACGGCAGATGACGCGGGGTCGGCCGGTCTTCTTCTTGCCGGGCAGCATGACGCCGGTGGCCTCGCGGCGCCTGGTGGCGGCGATCCCCTCGGTCTGGCGCTCGGCGCGCAGTTCCACCTCGAACTCGGCGGCTGCGGCCAGGACCGCGAACATGAAGGCCGGCGACCACATCGGGTTCGTCTGCGGCCGCGACGACGCCTTCACCCGCGTCAAGCGGGTGGCCCGCTACGCCAGCTTCGAGGAGATGCTCGACGTCGAAGGAGCGGCCAACGTCAACCCCGACAGCCCCCGCGAACAGCAACTGGCCAACATTCGCCGCATCTACGGCCCCGAGAAGGAAGCCCTCGATGTGCTGGCCGTCGAGATCGAACTCCTCCAGCCCGCCACCGCCTGAGACACCATCGACCTGCCACCACGACGTATGGCCCGCGCATCGCGTCGGGCCATCGTCAGCTCCGGAGCACACCCATCGTGGCCGTGCGGCGCGCTGGGCGGGGCTGTGTGATCGTCCTGGTCAGCGACATGGCTGTCCCTTTCTCTCATACTTGGTCTGCCCTCCCAACAACGGTGAACGTGATCAGTTCGATCCGGCGGGCCAGGTCGGCGACGACGCTGGGGGCCGACTCGACCAGCAGCCTCCTGTCCCGCCACGAGAATCGCGTCGCCCGGCCGATACCGGTGCGACAATCCCTGATTGTCGATTTGGTCAGGGGGTCGGTTTCAGGAGAGGGCTGAAGATGTGCACGCCGATCTCCCACGCTTCTCGCTGGCGCAGGAGTCGGCCGGAGATCTCGGGGTGGTCGTCCACCCAGGCCTGGGCGGCGTCGGTGCTGGTGAAGAAGTTGATGTAGCCGCAGCAGACGTCCGCGGCCACCGACGGCGCGGCCGCCTCACCCGATGGTCCGGCCGAGCAGCAGTCGCCGCAGTCGGCCTGCTGCTGCCCGTAGAAGACCACCGCGTCAGCGGGCTCCCACACCACAGTCTGGCCATCGGCGGGCACGGTCACGGTGATCGGCGTGCCGGTTCCGGGTTCGGTGGTGCGGATCGTGACGTCCTGGCCGACCATGGCGGCGATGCCGAGCGCGTCGATCGCGCACATCGAGAACACCTCGGGGCCGCCGCTGATCTGCACTCGGTGCGCCGTTGGGGTCGGGGAGAACGGGTAGGCCGCGGTGAGCGCGCCCGCGGCGTCCAGGCGCAGGAAGTCGGCGGTGTGCAGCTGTGCCATCACCTCGGCGCCGCTCGTGCCGTACGGGGCGGCGGCCTCGTCGAGGTCGGCCTGCGCAGGTGGCCGGCCGGTCTCGGTGAAGGCTCGCAGCACCCGCTGGTGGACCGCCCGCAGTCCTCCTTCGACGGGGGCGACGCGACCAAGCCCGGACCGGCCGGCCGCCTGCGCGAGCGCCGCGGGGATCGGGGTCTGCGCAGCGTGCCGGAGCGCCTCACCGAGCGCGGCGATCGAGGGGGCGCCGCCGGTCGACCCGGTCTCATCCCGATAGAGGCGGCAGGACACGCTGGTCGGGGTGTTCGGGGCGGCGAACACATCGACCCCGTTGATCAGCAGGGTCGGGGAGCCGCGCATCCCCCAGCGGGCGGCATCCGCCTCGGTCTCGACCACCCGCCGGATGATCGGCGCGTCCGGGCGGCCGTCCAGGGCCTGGGTCAGCCGGTCGACCAGGACGGGCTCGCTCGGGCAGTCCGGCACGGTCAGCACGGTCAGTTCCAGCACGATCGTCTCCTCCGGCGGGCAGCGTTCGGGTGCTTCCTCTGGAAAGATAAAGCTTCCAGTGCACTGGAAGGTCCAGTGTAGGCTTCAAGGATGCGCATCGGAGTGCTCGCCGCCCAGGCCGGGGTGACGGCCAAGACCATCCGGTTCTACGAGGACGCCGGCCTGCTCCCGGAGCCGCCCCGCACCTCCGGTGGCTACCGCCACTACCCCGAGGAAGCCGTTCTGCGGCTGGCGTTCATCCGCGACGCCCAGGCCGCCGGGCTCAGCCTCGCCGAGATCCGCGGCGTCCTGGCGATCCGCGACGGCGGTCAAGCGCCGTGCGCGCATGTCACCGACCTCATTGACCAGCACCTGGCCCAGGTCGAGCAGCGCCTGGTCGAACTCGGCCAAGCCCGGGACGCTCTGCGAGCACTCAAACGCCGGGCTGCCGCCACGGACCCGGCGAACTGCGGAAGCGGTGAGGTATGCACCATCCTCACCGCCCCCGCTGCGAGTACCTGACCTACCGGTACCCCGACAGGTTGCGGAATGCATCGGCAGGGCGCCCCGGGGTCGGCGCTGCTGCGCGGGGTTTTGGTCGGGATCGGCGGGTGCTATCGCAGTTGATCGCGGCGGCGGGTCAGGTAGGCGGTCTCGGCGGTGCGATAAGTCGTTCGTTGAACGCGCTGATGGCAGGCCGCCTGTCCGTGCTGCCGGGATCGCTCTTGTCATCGATCACGGAAACCAGGTACTGCATCTGAAGATCATCTCCTGCGGTGTCAAGACAGCGTGGTTCGGTGGTCAGGGACCTCAAGCCGTTGCATACCGCGGGCGACCGGCCGGCCGGTAGACCTGGATCGTCACGCCCCTGGAGTCGACCCGCGACTCGACCAGGTCGAGCGCAAGATCCGGACCGGTCTCCGGGAACAGTCTCGCGCCCAGGCCAACGATCACCGGGATCACGATCAGAGTCATCTCATCGACCAGATCGTTGGCCAGCAGCCACCGGACCAGGGCGCCGCTCCCGTGCACCTGCAGCTCACCCCCCGGCTTGGCCTTCAGCATGCGTGACTTTGCTTCTGGATCATCGCCGTGGCCCGGTGGTGCCAGGGAGCAAGATGCCCCAGTGCTGAGTGGAGCCGCCTTCTGCCCCAAGGCTGTGGCGTGCGCCTGCCACGACGGTGGGCAACCGTTTGTTGATCTCAGCCGTCATATGCACATGACGACGACGCCTGCCCTCCCATCCCTTGTGCTGCGCGGCAGCAGTGCCACCGCCCGCTTCGGAGACGGACTCGACTACGTGCAGTGGGAACAGGACGGGCGCGTGGCACGAATTCCACTGGACGCCATCGAAGCGGTCCGCAGCCTCGACCGCTCGTTCGAGGTCGTACTGACGACTGCAGAGGCCGACCGCCCTCCTGCCGTGTACGCGGTTCACGATGCCAGCGCCGCTGCCGTGACCGCGTTCTGCGCCGCCCTGGGGGCCCGCCTGCCCGAGAGAGCGGCCGAAGGACCACGCGTCGACGGCGAAGATCTGATCACCGAAGTGCCTGCTGGGCACCCCCGAAGGCCCTCGAAGCGCGATCTCGTTGTCGCCGTGATCGCGGTCTTCGCGGTGATCGATGTGGCAGTGGCGGTGCTCCGTGAGCCGGCATGGGCGATCGCGCTGCCGTTCTTTCAACTCTTCGCGTGCGCGGGGGCATTCATGGCCCTGGCGCTGGGACGAGGCCTGTACGACGCGCTGCGCCTCCCCAAGCACGGAATCACGGTGATGGCCGAACTCGACCACTACACCGACAAAACCAAGGTGTACCGGTATGTGGACCAGGACGGCGGGCTGCACTTCTACCGGGAGCCGACTGGCGGGCAGCAACTGGAGCTCAGTTACGACCCGCGCAACCCCAGCCGCGCCTCCGCCCGCCAGTCCCTGTACGGCCAGGTCATGATGGCGCTGATGGCAGTCGTGGGCCTCGGTATGGCCTGCGGCGGGCTTGGGGTCACCGGGTACCAGCTCTTCATCGCGTTGCGTGCCTGACTCCGTACGCGCGCGTGCCGAGCACTTCTTGAACTGGTACCACCGCTCATGACCGGCACTGCTTGAGGCGCCTGAAGCAGATCAGGCTGCAGGCGAGGGAGACGAAGGCGTCGTGGAGTTCGGTGCGGCGTTCCCAGCGCACCGCGAGCCGCTTGAACTGGTGGAGCAGGGCGAAGGTCTGCTCGACGACGTAGCGGAGCTTGCCGATGCCCTTGATGTTCGGGGATCCCTTGCGTGAGATGACAGGCAGGATGCGTCGGTTCCGCAGTGCGTCGCGGTGGGTGTTGGAGTCGTAGCCCTTGTCACCGAGCAGGGATTCAGGTCGGCGCCGGGGGTGGCCGGGGCGCCCTGTGACGGGCGGGATGCCGTCGACCAGGGCGAGGGTCTGGGTGACGTCGTTGACGTTCGCCGCGGTCGTGATGACCTTCAGTGGGGTGCCGCGTCCGTCGCAGATCAGATGGTGCTTGCTGCCTGTCTTCCGCCGGTCGACCGGCGACAGACCGGTGTCGGCGCCCCCTTTTTCGCGCGGATGTGAGAACCATCCACGCAGGCCCGTGACCAGTCGAGCTTGCCGGCCGCGTTCAGCTCGGCGAGCAGGACCCGGTGCAGCCGGTCGAAAGCCCCTGCTTTCTGCCACCGGTCCAGGCGACGCCAGCACGTCTGTCCAGAGCCGAAGCCCAGCTCCAACGGCAGAAGTTGCCAGGCTATGTCGTTGTAGAGGACGAACAGAATGCCCTGCAGACAGAGCCGGTCCGACACCGGCCGAGGCCCCGGAGACCGCTCCGGCCACGGTGGCAACAACGGCTCGATCAACGCCCACAACTCATCGTCCACAATCCACGGTCGAGTACCCACACCATCACGAACGGCCGAATCGTCACACCGGTAACGCCCAACCAGCCCACATCAACAAGATCGTGTTACGAGCTCTAAGCACTCTAGATGCCAAATTCTCCAACGCGATCACCACGGCTGGCAGCCTCACCCAGACAATCCACAAATAGTGGGCATGTGTCGCATTCGGGAATGTGGTTCAGGTCAGCGCCCCGGGGAGCCGTCCCGGCCGACCGGCCGTTCCGCCACCCTGACGACGCGGCACGAACCCCGGAACCAACGGCTCGACCAGCTCTCACAACTCGTCCGGCACCAACCGGAGCGCAAGATTTGACGACACGGTCCCGGGTTATCCCGCAGTCCACAGACCACCCACGCGAGACACAATCTTTAGGCGCGTGAGTGGAGCCGCTGTTCGAGATGGCGTTCTCTGTTGCGCTGGCGGCGACTGATCGAGACGACGGTTAGGAGTGTGGCGAGGAATGGGGTCAGCGATGCCCAGCCGAAGAGTCCTAGGTAGAGAACCGTTCCCAGCCAAACGATGAACAAGGTGAGAGCGAGGGGGCGCCAGCGGCGCATTCGGTGACGCTGTTGTTGGTGGTGTTCGATGAGGGCCAAAAGGGGGGCGTCGAGTGCCGGGTTGTCGGGTGGTTGTCCGGTGCGCAGAGCCTGTGCCATCGCGATGCGTTGCGCACGATGGTGCGCGCCCGCCACGGCGCGCTCGCGGTGTTCGGTCCAGCTCCTGGTCGTTGTCACCACGACCGCCGTGAACAGTCCGATCGCGACGGTCATCAGCAGCGCGGTGCGCAGTGGTCCGCCTATGGTCAGGACGGTTGCGCCAAGGAGGATCGTGAGACCGGCGCCGGTGATCAGCCCGGCCGGCAAGGGTGCTGCCGTGTGTGCGCGGTCCTGCCAGTTCGCCATGGGGACCAAGATCTCCCAAATGATCGCAGCTCACGCCTGTGTGGCCACACCCGGTCTCGTGCTCGCCCCGAGCATGATGGTGGTTAACGCGTGGAGGAAGAACTCCTGAATCTATTGTTGGCGTTCTTGTGTCCACCAGTATTCGTGCGGCGGAGTGGATTGAATTCGTGGCGGGCGGGGATGGCGAGGCGGAGGTGTTTCGTAGTCTCGGCGCCGGGGCCATTTGATGGCCATGACCAGGGCGATGGGCCAGCCGAGGACGGTGGCGCAGGCGAGAACGTTGAACAGGATGATCAGCATGATCTCGTCCACGCCTCGGACGATGGCGATGAAGGTCGGAAGCACGGCGATGCCGACCAGGGCTCCGACGAGGAGAAGTGGGAAGTACGGGGTTGAAGTGATCGTTTCCATGGGTTGTCTCCTGCCGCTTTAGCGGTTGCGGCGCCGGTTCCGGTCTTGTGACTGGGGCGGTGATTTCCTGGTGGAGGCTTCTTCGAAGGGTTGTTTGGCTGCCATCGCCAGGGCCTGGTCGATGGTGTGCGGGAAGTCTTCGGCTGCCGGACCGGCCTGGGGCGATGGCCTCGGATAGGGGCGGACGGTCGGGCCAGTCGCCTTGGTGATGATGTGGTCGGGGAGGTTGGTGGTGACCTCCAGGACGGTGCGCATCTGGGTTGGGTCGACGTCTCGTCCTTGGATGCGGAGGCGTTCACCGAGCTCGTCGATGATCTTTCGGGCGCGCTGTTCCTGCCGGGCTTCTTCTGGCTCAGTGCGGTCTGGTGTGTGGATGGTGGCGGGCCAGTTGGGTTCGGTTCCTTCCGGCAGTTCTGGGCGGCGGGGTGCCGGGTCGCCGGTCCGTACATTCGGGTTCCGGGTGAAGTAAGTTCCCGCGTTGCTCATGGCGCTGAGCGGGTCTTGGCCGTGTTCTCGGAATCGGTCGTAGTGGCTCATCGCGTGCGGGTGAAGACCGCGGAGCCGTTCTTCGCATTTGGCCACGACCGAGGCCGCCGAGGTGTGGTCGGCGGCATAGGGGACGGCCGCGCCCCAGGCCTGCGCGACGTGAAGGAGGTCCGCGTCGCGGAGCCACTGGCGGTCGTGGGCCGGCGCCCAGCGGGAGCGGGCTTCCTCGAACGCCGCTTTGAGGTCCCGTGTTGCTGCTTGTTCGGCTTCGGCCTCGCGTGTTTCCCTCGCCGCCCTCAACCGGTCCTTGTACTGGGTGCAGGTCTGTTGGACCACTGCCGCCAGCGCCACGATCTGGACCATCCGCTGGCCGCTGTGGGTGAATCCCTCGGCGATGGGGTCAGGATGCTGCTCGGTGGTCATGCCGGTCTCCGGGTCAAAGTGATCTTGTCATCGTCTGCGCTGCTGTTGGGGTTGGTTCGCGCGATGGGGGGTGCGGGTGCCGGCAGGGTCGAGGGTCGGGCCGGCGAGCGGCGGTAAGGGGAAGTCCTCGGCGGCGGTTGTGGGGTCGCTTGCCATGTCGGGGCTGATGGCGGAGGCGAGCGCGGCGGTCACGGTCGTGGTGTCCAGGCCGGTGCGGGTCGCGACGCGGGCGACCTGCCTGGCGATCTGCGGTGCTCGCATCCGAGCTATCAGCGAGGTCGCCGCGCGGACCGCCGCCAACCGATGTTCGGCGAACTCAAGCGTCCCCCCGGACCGCTCGATGCTCGCGTCGACCACCAGGTCCGCAAGCGGAACCATCAAATGTAGCGCTTCGCATACGCCCGCACACCCTTGGTCGTGGAGGATGTCGGCCAGGTCTACGTCACTGGAGAGACACAACACCTCGACCGGTCCGGTGACCTGGGCCAACGTCGTCCAGGCGCGTAGTGTCGCGGTTTCGCCCGCGTGGTCGCCGTCCAGAGCGAGGACGACGCCCGCCGTGTTCAGATCGGTATGACGGGCGAGGGAGTCGAGGTGGGCGGTGGTGATCGCCGTCCCGCACAAGGCGACGGCCACGGGGTTGCCCGGTGCGGCGAGGTCGACCGCGATCGCGTCGAGCGGTCCTTCGACGATGATCGGGCGGGAGCCGCGAGCGAGACGGCCGCGGCCCTCGTACAGCCCGAACAGCAGCTCGCTCTTGCGGAAGACGGACGTCTCCGGGCTGTTGAGGTATTTGGGACCAGGACCCTCGTCGGGTCTCCGGCCGATGAACCCGACGACCGCCCCGTCCGGATTCCTGAGCGGAAACAGGATCCGATCGCGGAAGACGTCGTACGGCTCACCATCTCGGCCTCGCCTGGCCAGTCCCGCCGCGATGACGGTCTCGTCCGAGTGCCCCAGCCCGCGCAGGTGATCTATGAGCGAGTGCCGGTCCTGCGGCGCGTACCCGAGTTGCCAGAGCGCTTGGATATCAACGGTGAAACCTCGCTCTGCAAGATAGGAAGGCGCCCAGCTTCCGGGCAGGTGCTCTTCGTAGAACGCGTGAGCGTCCAGGTGAACCGCTAGCAAGGCATCAACCGAAGGGCTGGTCGAGTCGCTCGAACCGGGGCTGAGCTGGACGACGTTCGGTTCACCGCCTGCTCGGCTGGGCTCGCTGGCCGACGGCAAGGTGTCCAAATGTCGGCGTGTCCGGCCGGCCACGGACAGGACGTCCTCGCAGACCGTCTTGAGTGCAGCCTGCGGATTCGCGCGTGGGTCCGTGCCGGCCCACCCTTGGACGGGCGGGAACGACAGGTGCGAAGTGTCCATCCCTAGGTGGGCCAGGACCAGGTAGGCGATCGAGTCGGCTCGTACGCGCCGCACACCGTGACAGGCGGTCGGTTCCTCGCCGGCCGGGTCCGGCCGGTCGCCGCGTCGGAGGATGTGCGCGAGCTGGTGAGCGAGCAGGGTCGTGGCTTGCTCGTCGTCGAGTTCGGCGGGGATGACGATTCGTCGTTCCGGGCGACCGGTGTACGTCCAGCTCTGGTCACGATCGACGTAGAGCTCAAGGCCCGCGGCAAGGCGGTGAAGTTGCTTCATTACCTGAGCAGGTGTCAGCGAGGCCGCCGGACCTTGAGAGGACCTGCTGGTCTGAGCGATATCGAACACCGGTCGGGGCATCCCACCACGCGAGAGAATCCGCATCCCCGTCTCACCCCGCGCCACCTGGCGGCCCTGCGCTTTCCACTCCTCGTACGAGCGGACGTCGGTGGCGGACGGCCTTTGCGCACCGATCAACAACGTGTTCGCGAACCCGAGGTGCCCGTGCCGATGCGCGCTCGCAAGCCATTGCTCCCAGGGAAGATCCCCAGCGTGCAGGCGGCCGAGCTCGTGTTCGGAGATGCCGTGAAGGATCTCGGCTCGACGCTGCCGCTCTTCGGCCTGGCGTGCTTCCTCGTCCGGTGCGGACGGTGTCGTCATCAGTTGCTCTCCGTGGGTTCCCTACGGAGGGCGCTGTTGATCTCGGCGAGCCGACCGTTGCCGACCGTGAAGCCGAGTTCACGCAGACGCTTGCCGAGACGGTCCCGGCTGAGCCGTACCCCTTCCCGGTCGGCCTCGTCGAGGAGGCTGCGCGCGGCGGCCATCAACTCGTCCTGACGGGCATGGGACGACTCGGCGTTCCGTTCTTCGCTGTCCCTGCTGTCGGCGCGGTCCGGGACGGAGCCTTGGTCGCGGGGCGCGTTGGCCCCGCCGGGTGGCAGGCGCAGGGCGAGGCGCTCGGCGAGGGACGCGCGCCAGCGCCAGCGCCACCGGCCGTGTTCCTCTTGGAGGCGGGAGACGGCCATCAGGTGACGCTGCTCCAGCTCCAGTCCCTGCTGGTAGGACGTCACGTGCCAGAGGACCATGCGGCGCCAGAGCGACAGGCTGGAGAGCGGCGCGAGGATCCAGCGCATCCGCGGGACACGTTCGACCCGGTCGCCGGCCGCGAGCCCAGCCCACCAACGGATCAGATGCCGGACGCCTTCGACGACGGTGACGAACAGGACGGGCATGGCCGCGTGCATCACGCTGCCCGCTAGGTCGCCCTGTGCGGCGGCGACGTTGACCATCACGGTGCCGGCGATGTACGCCCAGGCCACCCACCGCAGTACCGGCCATGGCAGGCCGAGGTACTCCATCAGCAGGTCCCAGGTGAGCAGCACGAGAATCCCCAGGTCCATACCGACTGGGACGATCCACGCCAGATCGCCGAAGTAGGGGCCGGCCATGCCCCGCACCGTCGCGAACGACCCGAGCCCGCCCAGCACCGCCAACCCCACGACCAGCGGAGCGACCGTCCCCGCAACCACTCCCACTGTCCGAGCCGAGCCCGTGACCGCCGTTCCGACGAGAGCCGTTTCAAGCCCACCGGGCGCACCGGACCCGGCAGCGGGGGAGTGCAGGCGATGAGGCCAGCTCATCGCTGACGCCGCTCAGCCATCCACACCAGCAACCGGGCGACCACGCGGGCATCCTCAGCCGGACCGAGCAGGCGGCCGTGAGCCGTCACGAAGGCGAACGCGTCATCGGCGCCCGCGCACAGAACCGTCTCCGACCACCCCGAGTGGCGTATCCGCAACCGCAATCGTCCCTGACGTGCTCTGCGCACCCGGACCGCGACCCCGAGCCGCACCAGCTCGAACCGCAACCGCAGCAGGTGCGCTCGACGTACGACCAGGTCATCCTGTGCAGTCGTGACCAACTTCCCCATCGTTCCCCCGATGCCGTCAGCTCTGAGTGCATCAACTAAAGGCTATGAGTAGATGATGCATCACGTTTGGGCTGTGATCAATTAAAGTCAACGCACGGCGTGTCGAGATTCTTCAGGGAGTGTCGAAGTGAGGCGGATACTGGCCTGGGAAGTCATGGCTGCGCTCTGTGTGCCCGGTCGTATATCCGAGATACCGGCCGGGGCTCCCGAGTACATTGACCGCGACCGAGCCCCGCGTGAGGTTCCTAGTGGAAGCGCCGTTACGAGAGAGGACCCACGCCATGGATCAGAACCACATCGATCCTTCCGAGGTGGACTTCGTCGGTGGAGACCCTGACTCCGACAAGGCGGAGTGCCCTGCCGTGTGGCGAACTCCCGGCGGCCTCTACGTCCGAGGAAAGGCGGTGGCCGATCCGGGCACGACCCAGCGTCTCAGCGAGGACGTGGGCAAGGGCGAGGACGAGACCGACGTATGGGTGCCTGACCGGCTGTTCCCCGCGATCCGCGAGGCGATCGACGATGAGTACGAGCAAGGCCGGGAGGGCGCCGGCCCCCATGACTTCGCCGCTCTGGCCGCCGCCGCTGAGCGGTCGGTGATCCGCTTCGAATGCAGGGACGCCTACGACGTCACCGAGGCCGCCCGTTTCGAGGAGTGGCGCGAGTCCGGGGACATCGCCGTCGTCGATCACGATCTCGAAGAGTTCGGGGACATCGTTCGTGAGGCCACCCGCCGCGGGGTTCGCTGGCGGCGTGTCCGCATCATCTCCCGGCCGATGTCGGAGTACATGAAGTGGGAGCACGCGGTCACTCACGCGAATATCGCGGTGGGCGAGGACATCCGATGGCTGTGGCGCGACCAGGCCGCAGACCTGCTGGTGCCCGCCGCTGACTGCTGGGTGTTCGACGACCGTGTCATCCGATGGAACTTCCAGCGTGGCGACGACTCCAACCCGCGCGTCTACTCCTTCAACTCCGACCCGCGCGTCGCCCGCGATATCGCCGGGTCCTTCGAGACGGCGTGGAACCGGGCGACTCCACACGCCGAGTTCAAGCCCGAGTAGGTCAGCCGTCGAGGGCGGCCAGGGCCGATCGGATCAACGCCCTGGCCTCCTTGCCGATGACGGCGAGGCCGAACAGGTCGTCCCACGCCCGCCGGTACAGCGCGACGTCCTCGGGATGAGTGAGAGTCAACAGCCCTGACAGCAACTCCACCTGAGCCTCGACGGAGCCATTGGGGAAGGTGTCGATCTCGAACGACTCCCGCGCTCGGATTCCCCGCCGGCCGGAGTTCATCGGGATGATCGCCACGGCATACACCGACGGCAACCGCATCGCCCCCATCAGGTACTCCAACTGCGCGCGGTGTACAGCAGGAGCGCAGTACAGGTACCGCAGCACCGTCTCCTCCAACAGGAACCAGAACCGGACGCCGGGCCGGTGCAGGTTCCGCTGCCGATCCATGCGGGTGGCGACCGCGTCGGCAACATCGTCCAGCTCCAGCCTGCGGTCTCGGCGTACCCCGCGCAGCATCTCGGTCATGTAGTCCTTGGTCTGCAACAGACCCGGAAGCACCTTGGTCTGGTAGCTGAACTCGGCGTCGATACGCGAGTACAGGTCGCCGACCGTGGCCTTCTGCCGCGCGTCGAGGCCGAGGTCATGATGCTCGCGCAGCGAGACCCACATGCGCGCGACGCTGGCCTGTTCAGCCAGGAGCTCGGCCATCCGATGGTCGGGAACCTCGCAGACCCGGCACCACAAGCGGACGGTCTCGACGGTGATGGGGCGTTGCCCCCGCTCAGTGCGGCTGACGAGCGAGGAATCACGCCACCCAGCTCGGCGCGCGAAGTCCACCCCGCTGATCCGCTCGGCAGCACGCATCTCACGGAGCTGCTCGCCCAGGCGCTCGCGGGCTGCCTGCGCTGAAGAGGACGGTGAAGACGGCATCGTGTGATCGATCCTGACGTATCGGCCATGTAGCGCTGCGGACCTTTGACGGTCTTTGACCGCGGCTGCGAGCAGGCGGAGTCAAAGACAGTCAAACCTGTAGCCCGCCCGGCCCACTCGGCGTCAGTGTCAGGTGACACAGACGTTCGCTCCGCCTTCAGGTGGCGGCAGGACGCCCCGGGTTGCGATGTGGGAGCCACCGATGACCGCAGCAGCGCAAGAGACTCAAGAGTTCCTGATGGAGCGCGAGTTTCTGTCGACGCCCGCGGCGGCCGGCATCGCGCGCCACGCCGCCGCCCGCGCCCTCATCACCTGGGGCCTCAGCGAGGAGCAGGCCGGCAACTTCCTCCTGGTGATCTCGGAGTTGGTCACCAACGCGATCAACGCCCGGAAGCACCGCGCCTTCAAGGTCCGGATCTGCGAGGAAGTCATCGGCACCCTGACGATCGAGGTCTGGGATCCAGCTCCTGAGCCGCCGCGCCGCAGGCCACTGGACCTGCAAGCAGAGGACGGACGCGGATTGCTCATCGTGGATGAGCTGGCGGCCCACTACGGCTGGCGGCCGGCAGGCACGGGCAAGTGGGTGTTCGCGGTGCTGGAGGTGCCTCATGCCTGAACAGTGTGCCCACATCAACGACCCACCCCCGATACCCGTCCATGCCGCGCTGGACGTCGCGCACGGCGCCTACGAGCAGGCGATGGCGCAGCAGGGCCTATTGCCCGACGCCATCAAGGTCATCCGCGCCATGGCCGAGCTCAACATCGAAGAACTCAACGAGGAGGAGTAGGTCCCCACGGAATCCACCGGGCGGCGGCCGGCTACACCTCGCCGGTCCCTACACCCCGCCGCCGCCCGGAGGCCACCACACCTTGGAGTGCCCTGATGACGACGCTTGGAATGCCTCCCATCCCCGCACGCAACACCGCCGAGCACACCGGCCCCATCCGCTTCACCGACGGCCACCACTTCACGCTCTCCCCGGACGCCGACCTCGCCGCTCTCGTCGACCAGGCCACCGCGCCGATGTCGGTCATCCTCCAGATCACCAAGCGATGCGACTTCGACTGCAACTTCTGCTCCGAGACGATGCAGATGCGCGACCCGACGCTGGCCGACCTAGAGAGCGCCGCGAGCAATCTCGCCGGCGTCCAGCGCGTGTTCCTGTCCGGCGGCGAACCGCTCCTTCGCCGCGACCTGACCGACATCGTCGAGATCTTCACCGACGGCTTCATCATCGGCCTGCCGACCAACGCGACCCGCGGCGTGGACGTCGCGCCCAAGCTCGCCGGGAAGATCGCCTTCGCCAACATCGGCTTCGACGGACCGCGCTCGACCTTCCAGCGCGTCCGCGGCGACTACGACAAGGTCATGACCGGCGTCAACGCCTTCCGTGAGGCAGGCATCCCGATCTCCTTCTCCACGGTGGCGCTGCGCTCCGTCCTTCACGGCCTGCCTTACCTGCTGCAGATCGCCGACGTCCTGGACGTGGGCAAGCTCAAGCTGATCCTCCCCCTGCGCAAGGGCAACGCCCTCGACTTGCCCGAGAACGAGTTCATCACCGTGGAAGAGGCCCGCGACCACTTCGCCCGGCTCATGGAACTGCGCACCACCCACGCATGGACCCCCGCGGTGCGGATGACGCCCTGGACCGCCGAGACCGAGGGGCACATGCTCGTCATCGAGCCCAACGGCGTCACCCGCGCCTGGCCCGTCTACAACCAGCCGGACCTGTGGATGCCGCTGGGCAACGTGTTCCACGAACCGATCACCGACATCTGGCAGCGGTACCCCTACAAGGAGAACCACGTCCGCAAGTACCTCGGTGACAGCATCATGACCTGCGCGAGGGGCGACCGATGATCGAGCCCGCGGACGTGCCGAACGGCGGGTTCACCAACATGTGCTGGCCCGAGGACCCCTACGGGTCCGGGCAGACGTCGCGCACGAAGCGGCGCTTGCTGACGTCAACGGCGACCTGCAGCGCCCGCGACAGCGACGGCCGCTCCGTTCCCGTCTCCTATGCCGTCGTGTACCTGCGGCTGCACCGCAGCAAGGCCGAGAACGCCAGCAATCGCATGAAGCTCGGATTCCGCGCGCTGGCCGCGCTCACCCCTGACGAGACCGCCGAGCTGGTGCGCCTCGCGGACCTGGACCTGTTGCGCGCTCGGCGGCTCGCGCAGTTCTTGATCGGTTACGGACTCCTGCCCGACCTGGACGTGCTCCGGGCGGCGAGCACCGCCGTGCGTCCGGACGCGCCGCGGGGCGACAACGAGTTCGGGCGGGGCGTCCACGCCCTCATCGCCGAGTGGCCGCACCGCAGCGGTCGCCTGCGCGGTGAAACCACCTTCGTTGACGCCGCCCACGACCTTCCCGGCGACGGCCTCAGCAGCACAGACACTGAACACCTTCAGCGACAGGCCAAGGCCGCGGGGCTGACGCTCGGGTACTTCTCGCGGACCATCAAGCCGCATCTCACCCTGGACACGCTCACCGGACAGTGCGGCCACCGGCGTGTGACGCTGGAATGGCTCGCCGTGTGCGCGGTCGAACGTGCCCTCGCCTCCGCACTGATCGCCGCGCGGCACCTGGGGCTGTACGAGTGGCCGCAGGACCTCGATGTCGGAGTGGTGCTTGAGACCAACGCGGGAGACTGCTTCCCCACTCAGCGGTTTCACTCGATGGCGTCCCCATGAACGAAGAACCGGTGTTCCTCCCGATGAAGCCCCGCTCCTCCAACAAGGTGCCCTGACGTGATCACCTACCGCACGCCCGCTACCGTCCAGCGAGACGGTCACCTACTGGCCGCCTCGCTGGACGTGGAGTGGACCAAGAACTACCGAATCCCGGATGGCAACGTTCCGTTCTGCTGGTCGATCACTTGGCTGCACCTGCCGAAGACGCCCAGCCCACCGCCGGAGGAGTTCGCGTTCACCAGCTTCTACGTATCCGGTCCCGGGCAGACACAGGAGCTGATCCACTCGGCGGACCAGGCGATCACGACGATGCTGGAGAAGGCCGACCTCATCATCGGGCACCAGGTCTCCAGCGATCTAGCGATTCTGCGCAACGCCAGCGAGCGGCCACTCGCGTCGGTCCAGGCACTACGGGAGCGCTGGCACGACCGCAAGAACACCCCCGCCCTGGCGAAACGAACGGTGGTGGACTCCCGCTACGACGTCGGCAATGTGCTGGCCGGGACCAGCCGCCGCTTGGTGGACGTCTGCGGCGAACTGGCCCTCGACGTCACCCAGCCCGAGTTGGCCCGGCAGTCCATGACCGCCCTGCACCGCGACGGATGGCTCGGCGACCAGGACCCCGAAGCGCGCGAACGCATCACCGTGCTGAATCTGCGTCACGGACTATCGGCCGCCTACGTCGCCGCACGCGCAACCGGTCGTCTGCACTGGACCGGCACTGTCAATGTCAACCGCATCCTGCACGACCAGCTCACCGGCCACGGCATCGACTGGCCGAAGTCCCCCACCTTCCAAGCGCTCCTGTGAGCCCGCGCCCCCTGTGAGGCCCTGTGTCGATACGCGACTGCACGGTCATCGCCGTCGAAGGAACGCACGCCACCGGCAAGACCACGCTCGTCCACGCCCTCACCAGCCACTACCGCGAACGCGGCATCCACGTCACCTGCACTGGTGAACCCGCGCGCATCAGCCCGTTCATGGAGGAGATCGTTCTCCACCACGTCGGCACCTTCGACGTCGTGGCCGAGCTGGATGCGCTTGGCGCGCAGCTCACCGCGCAGCTCCGCGCCGCCCGCCACCACCACCTTCTCATCTGCGACAAGACCCTGATCAATGTCGTCGCCTACGCCCGGATGCTCCTGCCCCCCAAAGACAGGGACGTCCTGGAGGCCATGACCAACCTCTGCCGCGCCACCTCACACCTGTACGACGCGGTCTTCTACCCCGTCGACACCTTCAACCCCCGCCAGCACGGCGACCGCTTCAGAGACAAGGTCGCCGACCAGCAAGACGAGCTCGACGAACTGCTACGCGCCGAACTGAAAGCCGCAGGGCTCAACCCGATCGTCATTCCCCCGGGACGAAAAACCGCGGCCCGCGTCGAGTGGATTTCTGCGCGTCTGGCGACGGAGGGCCTGATCAGCACGCTAACCTGACCGGCCTATGACCCCAGCCAACGCACAGGCCAAGCCGGCTCCGTACACCTCGATCGTGGACGCCCTGCTGATCCTGGTCCGCGACGGCAAGGTGCTGCTCGCCCAGCGCGAGGGGACCGGGTACGCCGACGGCTGCTGGAACTTGCCCAGCGGCAAGCTCGAAGCCGACGAGACGATCACCCACGCCGCTGTCCGTGAGGGACGGGAAGAGATCGGCGTCCACATCGCTGAGTCCGACCTCGGGTTCGCCCATCTGATCCACTACCGCAACCGTCTCGGCGACGCCCGGGTGGGAGTGTTCTTCGCCGCACGGCAGTGGAAGGGTGAGCCCTACAACGCCGAGCCGCACAAGTGCTCGGCGATCGGATGGTTCCCGCTTGAGGCTCTCCCAGAGGGCACCTATCCCTACACCGTGGAAGGGCTGGCGGCTTACCGCCGGGGTGTCCCGTTCAGCACAGTCGGCTGGCGCTAACGGTCCCTTTCCTAGAGACCCAAAATGAAGAGCGGACCGCCCCCGCTCGCGCGGGGAGAACTGGAGCCGCTCCGGGGTGGCACTCCGACGGCCCGGACCACCCCCGCTCGCGTGGGGAGAACCCGAGAACACGACCCGCGCCACACTCCCTACCCGGACCACCCCCGCTCGCGCGGGGAGAACACCACGCCCTGCACCTCCGGTGATCGCTACGCGGACCACCCCCGCTCGCGCGGGGAGAACCGGCGGTAGGAGGGCGGGTCCTCCCCGCGCGCCGGACCACCCCCGCTCGCGCGGGGAGAACCGCGAAACGCTCTCGCATTCCTGCGCGCGCCTCGGACCACCCCCGCTCGCGCGGGGAGAACTCCCGGGTCCGGTCCACCGTGCCCCGGATGACCGGACCACCCCCGCTCGCGCGGGGAGAACTCCTCCAGCTCGGGCAGATCCGGGAGCACTAGCGGACCACCCCCGCTCGCGCGGGGAGAACGGCGAGAACGACGAGTCCGCCAACGAACGCCACGGACCACCCCCGCTCGCGCGGGGAGAATGGGAACGGCCGAATCTCGTGTTCCTGCCCGAGCGGACCACCTCCGCTCGCGCGGGGAGAACGAGGTAGAGAGTGCCGTGCGCGCGGATGAACTCGGACCACCCCCGCTCGCGCGGGGAGAACCCTAACCCGCAGTCCTCCAGGCGATCCAGTGCCGGACCACCCCCGCTCGCGCGGGGAGAACCGCGGCATCGTCCCCGTGCGCGGGCGCCGCGTCGGACCACCCCCGCTCGCGCGGGGAGAACCAGGAGCGCCCATCCCGCCGGGGATGCCCGAACGGACCACCCCCGCTCGCGCGGGGAGAACTACCTCGTGTTGCTAAACGCCGTCTCCTCGGCCGGACCACCCCCGCTCGCGCGGGGAGAACGGTCGAGGAACCCACCCATGATCAGTTGCTCCCGGACCACCCCCGCTCGCGCGGGGAGAACATGAGGACGGCTCTCAGGACGGTCAGGTGGGGCGGACCACCCCCGCTCGCGCGGGGAGAACTCGACCGCCGCGCGCTGCGCCGCGAGCACATCCGGACCACCCCCGCTCGCGCGGGGAGAACGACCTGAGCACCTCGTAGGCGACGGCCTGCCGCGGACCACCCCCGCTCGCGCGGGGAGAACGCGAACGGTGTCTGGTCCGCCTCGCAGGTGATCGGACCACCCCCGCTCGCGCGGGGAGAACTCCTCTTCGTCCACGCCGGCCTGCTGCTCGGTCGGACCACCCCCGCTCGCGCGGGGAGAACAACGACATGACCGTGGACGTGCGCATCGTGAGCGGACCACCCCCGCTCGCGCGGGGAGAACGGGCGGCGCGAAGGCCGCCGCCGCAAACAAGGCGGACCACCCCCGCTCGCGCGGGGAGAACCTGCCAACTGAGCTATGGCCCCTCGATATCCACGGACCACCCCCGCTCGCGCGGGGAGAACATGCCCTCTTCACCCTTCGACCGCGCCACAGCCGGACCACCCCCGCTCGCGCGGGGAGAACGACGCTCCGCTAGCCTCGCGCGCGCCTGCGCGCGGACCACCCCCGCTCGCGCGGGGAGAACGGCGCGGACCGGCACCAGGTCGGTCCCCGCCGCGGACCACCCCCGCTCGCGCGGGGAGAACGGCCCGGTCCCGAAGGCGATCGCGGACGCCGACGGACCACCCCCGCTCGCGCGGGGAGAACCCGGGCGTTGACCGTCCCGTCCCGGCGCCCAGCGGACCACCCCCGCTCGCGCGGGGAGAACCCGGCCGTCTCGCCGAGCGACTCGGCGCCGACCGGACCACCCCCGCTCGCGCGGGGAGAACGTTCTCACGGAGTTCTACAACATGTTGGTGGACGGACCACCCCCGCTCGCGCGGGGAGAACGTGGCCTCACAGGACATCATGTCCGGGATCATCGGACCACCCCCGCTCGCGCGGGGAGAACTCCGCCTCCATTCGCCTGACAATGTCCCCGTACGGACCACCCCCGCTCGCGCGGGGAGAACGAAGATGATGAGACCCACGACATGCCCTTTCTCGGACCACCCCCGCTCGCGCGGGGAGAACCGTAGCCGCCACGCGCGAGCGGCGTGGTCCTTCGGACCACCCCCGCTCGCGCGGGGAGAACCGCCTTCAACGACCCGGCCAAGTTCTCCCACGGGGACCACCCCCGCTCGCGCGGGGAGAACGGGTCAGCCCCGAGCACCGCCGACTCGTAGAACGGACCACCCCCGCTCGCGCGGGGAGAACACTTCGCGACCTGCAGCTTTAGAGGTGCGTTACCGTTTTGAGACCTGGCCGGATTGGTTCGTGGTGGTGTGGCACGGGTTGAGCCTACGTGCTCGGGTGGTTTTGTTGGTGGCGGATATATGGATGTCTCAGTCGCCAGGTGGGGTGCGAGGTGCCTGGTCGGATCGGGCGGCAGAGAGGATCATCTCGTCGACGATGGCGCGGGTGTGTGGGGTGAGGTCGAGGAGGGCTCGCAGTACGTCGTGGCGGACGGTCCCGTTCTGGACGTGGTGGCGTAGGGCCGTGAAGGTCAGGTCTTCTTCGATCGGGGTGGCTTCGGTGGGGAAGCCGAAATAGCCGAAGGGGATGTGGAAGAAGGTGGCCAGGGCGGTGAGGGTCTTCATCTGGGGGTTGTCCTGGCGGCCGGTGCGGAGTTTCCAGATGGTGGTGGAGGAGATGTCCTCGCCGGTGGTGTCGGCGATGGCGGCTGCGGCCTCCAGGTTGCTGCGTGCTGCGGGGGCGCCGGCTGGCCACATGTTCTGGATCAGCCATTCGACCTTGTCCGCCAGTGCGGCGGAGGGCGGGACCTCTGCAATCGATGTCATGCTCGTCCACCCGATTCTCTGAGATACGGCTGCTCACGCCGATAGGTGCCCTCGGCCGGGCAACACAATGCCGGACCACAAACTTTAGTTGATGGATGAGAGTCGTTCAGTGGACGCGCCTGGTGGACGCCTCATCTTGTGAGGATGTGAAGCTCAGCGAGCCACGAGGCTGCTACCGGGGGGGCAACGCGGCCCAGATCCTTGATGGGTGGCCGTCGGTTCTTCGGAGTGGTCGACGTCCGAATGTGCTGGCGATGGAGCGGTTGCTCAGCCGGGCTTACGCCTTGGCGCTGTGCCGGGTTTGGGGCCTGTTGTCCGCGCAGTGCTGGTCGTGTGCGCGGGGGCCCATGGGGCCGGGAAGTCCGCCATCGCGAGCTGCATCGGGCTGGGGGCCTGTGCGGGGTTGGAGAGCCAGGTTGGGGTGCCCGCCGGGGCCTGGGTGAGGTCGCTCAGGTGACGGGCGGCTGTGCGGGTGGCGGCTTGTTGTGGTTGTCGTTGGTGGGTGGCGTGGTGTTGGGCGATGGTTTCGAGCAGGGTGATCAGGGTGGTGACAAGGACCATGGTCGCCGCGGTGGCGGGGGTGGTGATGCGTCCGGCGATGGCCAGGAGCCTGGCGCTGGTGCGCAAGCCGTTCCCGGCGGGGGTGGGCTGGGGAGTGCGGCCGTAGGGGGCGCGGGCGGCGCGGTCGTAGGCGTCGGCGGCGCGTCGCAGATGCGGATTGCCGGTCGCTTTGGCTGCGACGTGCAGGAGGTCGGATGCGGCCCAGCAGGCGTCTTGGGCGGCGTGCGGGTCGGTCACCGTGTGGCGGCGGATCTGCGCGGTGGCGAACGAGGCCGCGCGGGCGGCGTCGTCGTAGAACGCTTGGCGTTCCTCGGAGGTAAGGTCTGCTTCGCTTGTGCTGGACGGGTCGGTGTTCCAGCGTTGGTGAAGTCG
Source organism: Actinomadura xylanilytica (assembly GCF_030283145.1). Taxonomy (GTDB): domain Bacteria; phylum Actinomycetota; class Actinomycetes; order Streptosporangiales; family Streptosporangiaceae; genus Spirillospora; species Spirillospora xylanilytica. The sequence continues at coordinate 184,191 of NZ_JASNWE010000001.1, read as the reverse complement.
GGGCAGTGTGAGGTTGGGGGCCAGGCGGCCTCCGCCGTACCAGAGGGCAGTGTGGTCGGACTCGGGCTGGTCGGGCAGCGCGACGGCGTAGCCGGTGAGCTGTTCGGGATCGATGTGGCTGAAGCGACGGCGGACCAGGATGCCTGCCGCTTCCAGCCGTCCGAGAAACTCGTCCGCCGTCCGTGACCCGTCCGCCGCCTCCCGGACGACCGTCCGCAGATACGCGCGAGCGGACGTGCCGGACAAGTGCCGTCCAGAAACCGGACGGCTGCTGGAGCTATGCGTGGATGGCGGGGCCCACCGGCGACGCAGTTTCGGCAAGGTGAGATCGGCCGCGAGGTTCCCGCCGCCGAACCAGACCGGCTCCCCGGCAGGGTTCAGGTCGTCCGCCAGCGCGACGGCGTAACCGGTGACCTCGGACGGATCATGCGAGCTGTAGCGCCGGCGGACCAGGGCCCCTTCCGCTTTGAGGCCGGTGAAGAACCCTTCCTCGGTCCGAGCACCGGCGGCTGCGGTCTGGACGTGGCGCCGAAGGATCGTCCGCGGTGCTTCGTCCCGCCCGTACCGGTGGGCCTTCTCGTTCTCCCCACGCTTGGGGCGCCGGGCCGCCGTCCGGTCGGCCGGCGCCGTCCGCCGAAGCCCGTACCGCTCCTCGACCGCGCGGCAGGCGTCACGGACCCGATAGCCGTCGTTCCAAATCTCCGGGCGGACACCGTCGGTGCGGGCGAGCGTGGCTACGACGTGGATGTGGTCGTCGGCGTGGCGGACCGCGATCCACCGGACGGCGTCGTCGTCTCCGTCGGCGGCCAGGCCGGTTCGCGCCATGATCTCCCGCGCGATCTCGGCCCACTGGCCATCGGTCAGGATCGGGTCCTCGGGTGCGGCGCGCACCGGTAGATGCCAGACGGGCTTGCGGTAGTTCCGGTCTCCGAGCAACGCCAATGGCTGACTCAGCAGCCCGTCCAGCCTGCGGAAGTCCCGCCGACCGTCCTCCAGCAGGGCAGGCTCCAGCTCTGCAGGGGTCCAGAACCCCGCAACGATGTGCGGATCGCGGTGCTCGCCGGTGTCCCCGGGCCCGTACAGGTAGCGGACGAGCCCCTGCACTCGGACGCCCCGCAACACCTTCCCGATCAACCAACCACCGACGCAGCGGAGTGCAGGTAGGCGAACGCCCATGCGAACCCGTCACCCAAGGCGCGCCCGCACCTCGTCCGCGAGATCGTCGAGTTTGGCCACGCTCCGGGCAGCGGCGCTCGCGTACCACTCCAGCCGGGCCGACAGTTCACCCGAGTGCAAGGCGGCCACGGACTGGTTGAGGTTCACCCCGATCCGCCGAACCTGCCCCGACGCATGCATCACCGAAGCGAGCAGTTCCCGCAGCACCGCATGCTCAGGCCTCGCCGAACCACGCGCAGCAGCCAGCACCACCAACGCCGCATACGCGCCGTTGGCCAGGTACTCCCGCTCCGCAGCAGCGGACACGATCGCATACTCCTCGTCTGACAATGCGAACCTCACTGCACGGCCCCGCCGAGAGACATGATGCGCTCGGCGATTCCGCCGCGTGCCTCTCCCCGCCCGACCTGCTTCGCTCCCACCGGTTCCGGCCACAGGCCCCCTTCCAGATCGCGCCCGATCCCACCCGCACCGCTGGACACGCGCCCCGGTCCGGCGGCATAAGCACACGATTTCCATTTCTTGCCCCGCGCCAGCGGAGCTCCGGTGAGGAAGCTCCAGCCAGCGCGGGTCAAGGGACCGTCGACAGTTCAGGGAGTGCGGCGGGATCCCTGGGACCGCTGGTCTGGGTGCTTGTCCGGAGAGTCCTGCCCTACTCGGCCGGCTCGGAGAGCGTCATCGATCCCGACCGGGAAGTCCGCCCCGGCCGCCGGTGCCTCGGTGACGGTGGGACGGGGCTGATCGACTGCCGCCGCTTCAACCTCCCTGGAGATCTGTGAAGCCACGTCCGCGTCGGCTGTGCGTGGGCGGATGGCGTTGAGCGCGACCTGGGCACGCGCGAAGGAATTGCTGAGTTCGGACGTCCGCTCCCCAGCTTCGGCCAACGCGTCATGCGCGCGCAGCATGGCCGGCACCAGGTCCTTCTCGCCGCGGTCGTGCCCGAGCCTTCCCGCCGAAAGCTCCGCATCGAGAAAGCGGTCGAACTGCTCAGAGGCCTGAGCAAGACCGTAGGCCGCCTCGGTCAGGCTCCCCAGGGCCGTGTACACCGTGCTGGGCCGCGTCAACCCAGGCGGACCAGCGGTCAAGTGATTCAGCGCGCGAACGCTCTCGCGCAGTTCAGCGGCAACCCGCTCTACGTTCTCGTCGATGCCTGTCTGACGATCGTCCATGTGGACGCCCTCCGGGTTCAACCTGCAGTCTGACCATGTGTGGTCTCCCTTCTCTCGCAACTCCGAACAGCTTCTGGCGACGTCTGGCGTTGTCTAAGGCTGTTTGCGCTCCATACTGTACGCGCACCTAAGCTGACGCCACCGTCACCAGCGGCGTGTCTGAAATTCCATTCCGCCCTCACATGCCAGCGAGAGACCAACGGCTGGCTGTGACCGCGAGACGCAGGAACGTTGTGCGCTGGTTCGAGCGACGATTGCCGTTGCTGTGGAGACCGTGATGTCGATGAGAGTCAGCAACGTTGTCGCTGGGCGCCTGGTGGAGGCCCCGCCACCGTGCGTGGAGCCTCGCCGACCGCCGCTAGAACGCTCGGCCAGGGGGGCCGGTCAGTTCGACGTTCCGCCACGTCGGATCGTCTGGCCCGTGCTTGAGCATCGCCTCGTTGAGCACGTCGACAGACACGTCTCAGCCGTTGAGGATCTCGGCTGTGCCGATGACTAGGACCCTGCGGGCAGCGAGTTCGATCCGGTAGTCGGTGCTCGCTCCCAGGTGCCAGGTGTTAGGCAGATCGGGGTCCCCCGCTCCTGCGCAAACGCGTCTTTCATCCTGCCTGAGCGGGATCTGGTTCGTTCTCAGGAATTGTGTCGATCGGGCAGTAGGCACGGGAGTGGTCGTATGCCACAATCTGGTGGATGATCACTTCACGAAGGGCCGATGCCGCGTAGACGGCCGATGAACGTCCGGTCGGATTCGGCTCTCTGTACGTCCCATCATGCAGCTCTTCATCATGTTCACGGGGTGCCGGCAAGGGTCCTGATAGCCATCACAGAGGTCGAACACCGCAGGCTGTCTCCCGGCACCATCGGTCGAGCGCTACGTGACTGGGAACGTCTGGCCAGGTCTGGGCTTACCAAGTCGGCTGACCACTGTGGGGAGCTGGCCTGCTGCGGAGACTATCCCCGGGACGTGCTAGAGGAAGCGATCACTTGCCTTCCTTGGGAAGCCAAGAAACACCTGCGTCGCCTTGTTGGCCTCATAGATCAGATCTACCTCGCCCGCACGTGGCCAGATCCTGATGCTGCAGCCCAGCTACCGCCCTGAGGCACCGCGCATGCTTCACGTTCGCGTCGCCTATGAGTAAATGGCATCGGCTACCTGCTGCAGACCGCTGCCTATTCACGGAGATTGAGCCAGATTGGCTGCACGCGAACAGAGTAAACGATGGAATTTCCTGGATCTATAGGCTCGGATTCATGAAGTCGCTGATTTCGAACATTTCCGCATGTGAAAAGGCTGATTTGCACGGGTCGCCGAGCAAGTCTCAGGTGTTCTCGGCCTAATGTTCGTAGGGGGTGTTACGAGGGTGATGGTAGCAAACCCGAATTTGCTGATCTCAGTCCGAGCCTGCGGGTGAGCGCTGTCTCCGGCGTCCACGCCAGGTCCGCCCAGTGACCGCACAGCATCAAGAACGTGAATGTGGTGACATCAGGGAGATGAGGAGAGCGATTGCAGTTGCTCTCGATAAGTCTTGGGTGCGGTCGGGGTGCGGAGAGTCGAGCGTAGGAATATAAGTGTCGTCAGTGTGGCGATGATGATGAGGCAGCCGGAGGTGAGGGCGACTATCTCCGGGCCGAATGATTTTACCAGCGGGCCGGCCGTCAGCAGGGTGACAGGCATGAGTACACAGCTGGCGATGATGTTCCATCCGTTCACGCGAGCCAGGACTTCTGATGGAAATGTCTCTTGGAGTGTGGTTGTCCAGAAGACGTAGTAGATGGCCTGAGACACCCCGGAGATGACGGTGATCAGTGCTAGGAGCGGCCATGGTGAACCGCTTCCCATCAACAACATGGGGAGCGACGCGAACACTAGGGTGAACGCGGCTATGAAGATCGCGCGAGATGGCCTCCAGAGCGCACCGACCAGTCCCCCTAAGAGGGCTCCTAGTGCTTCGCAGGAGTTGATGACCCCCCAAGCCCATGCGCCGCCGTTTCCATGAGATGTGTACAGGGGGCCGGCGATCTTCAGGTAGCAGACCAGGGCGATGGTGACGGCGGTGTAATGCAGGGTCATGATCCAGACCCAGGGATACGTCAGAAATTCTTGCCATCCTTCGCAAAGCTCTCGTTGGAGCCCGGTGGTCTGCTGCGGACGTTGTGTGTTGAGTCGGCTGAGGAGGATGGCTCCGATGCCGCAGAGAATTCCCCGTGCGGAGGCAGCCCAGCCGGGGCCGGCGGTCGCTACCAGCAGTCCGGATGTGAGCAGACCGATGAGGAGACCGGCTGATTGGGTCTGGTCGATCAGGGCATTGCCGGCTGGGCGATTCTCGCTCGGGAGGAGATCGGCGATAATTCCACGGATGGTCGGGAGGAATATCGCCAGAGCGATACCTGCAATGGTGGCGAGGACACAGATGAAGGAGAAAGGCGCCTGGTTCGTAGCGAATGATATGCCCAGGACAAGCCATGCCGTGAACGCGATGATCTCTGCCACCACGAGGACTTGGTGTCTTGGGAAGCGGTCACCGGCGATCCCGCCGAAGATGATGAGCAGGGCAGGGATCGAGTTGCAGGCCAGGACGATCGATAGACCGCGTGCACCGTACCCCATGTCCATGACGCCCCAGGCGAGCGCAATTTGCCCGAACCCCACGCCGGCGCACGAGACGAGGCGCGCGAGGAACAGTGGCGCGACCGTTGGGTCCTTGAGCAACGGCCAGGGGGATGTGGCGCCAGGCATCAATTATCACCTATTCGTTGAGCGCACTTGATTACCGACTGGCGAAGTTGATATCTATGGCCGCTCGGCGCTATTGAGAGATAGGTGGCCACTCAAGAACTGGGCGATGTCTCCGTATGCCTTGAGTTCGTTGTTCCGGTTGGTGAATCCGTGGCCCTCGTCGGGGTAGACGTCGTAGCGCGCGTCGACGCCCCGGTCACGGAGGCGGGTGACGAAGTGGTCGGATTCGGTTTTCGGTACGCGGGGGTCGCGGGCGCCTTGGAGGATGAACAGAGGTGTGCTGACCACGTCGGCGTGGGTGATGGGCGAGTTCTCTGTGAGGTGGGCGGTGTCGGCGTCGGGGTCTCCGAGAACTGCGGCGACGTAGGCCTTCCAGGTGGGTGGGCAGGCGCGGGCGAGGGTGACGAGATTGGTCGGCCCGCACAGGGAGACGCCGGCGATCCACGAGTGAGGTAGGCGGGCCAGGCAGGACAGGGCGGCGAATCCTCCGTAGGAACCGCCCATGACGGCGATGCGGTCGGCGTCGATGCCGGGGTCGGTGTGGAGGTGGCGGAGGGCATGGCCGAGGTCGTCCAGGTCGATGCCGCCCCAGTCGCGGTGGATGAGGCTCTGATGGGTGATCCCGTAGCCGGTGGAACCGGCGATGTTGGGCGCGAAAATCGCGATGCCTTGGGCGAGCAGGTACTGGTAGAGGCCGGAGCACACGTAAACCGGGCGTTCCTGCCGTTCCGGGCCGCCGTGAATCGACAGCAGGACAGGATGCGGGCCCGGTGTCCTGGGGCGGTAGAACAGCGCGGGGACCTGGCGTCCGCCGGACGCCGGATAGGTGATCACCTCGGGTTCCACAGGGTCGACGACGTGGAACGCGGCCGGTGTGGCGTCGGTGAGGTACCGAAAGCCCGCGGCAGGGCCGAGGACCCCGATCTCGCTGGGACGGGTGGCTGAGTCGATCAGCACGACGATTAGGTCGCCGGAGGCAGCGAGGGCGACGCTGGTGATCACGCCCTGGGGGAGTGCGGGGAACGCAAGATCGGCGTCCCGCCTGCGGGCGTGCAGAATGGATCGTCCGCCCTCGTTGACCGACCAGAGGAGTGTCTCGCCCGCCGCATCGACGTGCTCGACGTCCCAGTCGTGCTGGGCGACCGGCTCCAGGGCGCCTTCGAGCAGTGAGTAGCGGGCGGCGCAGGTGAACTCGCCCCACACATCGGTGCGCAGATAGAACCCGGTCGAGTCCGGCGCCCAGGGGCCGGGGATGAAAAGGCCCCGCCCGTGCTCGGCCGTCACGCAGACGGCGGTCGAATCCGGGTCGGTGAGGTCGACCAGGTATGCGGCGATATCGCTGTTGGTACGGAATCCCGCGGTCAGGACCCAGCGGCCGTCCGGAGAGATCCCCGCCGGTTCGAATATCACGCCTTGCGGCGGGACGATCCGGCGTTCGACGTCGTCGCTCAGGTCACGTACGAGGAGGTCCTGAACGGTCAGATCACGATCGTTGGCGGCGTAGACCAAGAAACGGCCGGACTCGTCGAAAGGATCGAAGGCCAGTACCCGCTGGCAGTCCGGGCCCGGTGCGAGTTCTGTTGGAGTCTCGTCATCGAGTCCGACCCGGTAGAGCCGATACTGCTCGTCTCCCTCACGGTCGGCGGCGAACACCAGACTCTTCCCGGCCGGCGCCCACGCGATCCTCCGCACCGTCTGATCGGTGAGGCGGGTCACCTGTCGTGCTTCACCGCCGGCACTCGGGACGACCCACAGGTCGAAGTTCCCCCCGGCATTGCTGGAGTAGGCGACCGTCTGCGCGTCGGGTGAGAGCGCGAGGGTGGGCTGAAAGCGCTGGCGGGGGACGAAGTCCGGATACTCGTGCACAGTTCTGCTCTCCGTGTTCTCGCTGGTCACTTGACCCAGCCGCGCCGGACAGCGGCGGCTCCGGCCGCGAAACGGGTCTCCGCCCCGAGGTGTTCGCGGATGACTCCGATGTGCCGCCGCACCGTCGGAACGGCCATACTGACCTGTCGCGCGATGGACTCGTCCGATATGCCCTGGGCGAGTAGGTTGAGGATCACCGTCTGGACGGGCGACAAGGGTGTCCCGGCATGTGCGGCGCCGATGGGGATCGCGCGTTCCCAGAGCAGTTCGAAGTACTCGCGCAGTGCTCCGACGATGACCGACGACCGGATCAGCAGTGCGCCTGAGGCTCCCGTCGGTGTCAGCGGGACCATCGCGATCGCCTCGTCGGCGATCTTCGCCTTCATCCCGATCCTCGGAACGAACCGGGCCTCCTCCCCTGCCCGAGCGTTGATCTCGATGAGCCGGGCCCCGAGTGGACTCTCCGTGCAGGCGGCCTCGTAGATCGTCCGGCACCTGACCCGGTCGTCGAGCGATGGCGGGGGCGGCATCGCGGCCGATTCGTCCAGCGGCCTCTCGACCATGTGGTTCTCCAGCGTCAGCCAGTCCCGCCGGACCGCGCTGAGCAGTCCACGTGCGGTTTCGCTGATCTCCGAGCGATCCGTGAGGATTCGCACCAGCCGGTCCACATGCCCGTCCGCGGACGCTCCAGCCGACGGAGGCGTCTCAGCCATCCGCCGCTGCCCGTCCAGCACCCGTTCCTGCTCGGCCACCAACCGACGCGACAGACCGGCCAGAGTGCCCTGCAATGCCAGGTCAGGAGGCGCCGGCACCACACAAGGTGGCAACCCGGCCCCGGCGGGCTTCAGATATGCCAACTCCGCACCCAGCAAGGCGTCCACTTGCTCAGCACCTCCCAACAGGTCCGCCGCCTCTTCGCGCAGGCAGGCACCGTGTGCCGTCAGTTGCAAGTAGGAGGCGAGGGAGTGGTCCGGCACGATGCCTTCCAGTAGCCGCCTCGCCACCTGCTCGGCTGGATCACTCACCAAACCACCTCCAGACGCACAGCGTAGCGATTCAAGTCCGGACAGTGACATGCCCTAGGTGAGCGTTTCGTAACAGTGAGCGGAAGTCACCACCGCTGCCCTCAGGGAACTGGATTGGAGGCGATTCGGCTACGCCATCGGGCTTTCGGGGCGTCAGGGCGCGGAGCTTGGCTCGCGTTGAATCGATCACTTCTCGTCATGATGAGTTTCGCTCACCTGCTCCGAGTCGTTCTCCCGGTTTGATCTTGATCGCCGATCAACGTAGAACCAGGGGGCGCTATGACCGACCGATCACACGCGACCGCACCGAATCTCCAGGCGCCAAGGCGCGGCGCCTCTCGAAGGCTCCGCGCCTCCGCAAGGGTCCTCGCGCTACTGGTGGTCACGCCGAGGCCGGTCTCGTCCCTGAGGGGCCGGGACCGCATACGCGGACGCGACGGGTGCCGGGGGATCGGTAGATCAGTCCGCCGCTCCGGCACGCTCCCGCCCAAGAGCGAGACAGAGGCGACCAGAGAACCGCTCGCGGAAACCTTCCGACACCCACAGGGAACAGGATTCATCGGACCCGGTACCGACGGCGTCCTGCGAGCGGTCCTGGTCGAGACCCTGATGTCCACCGCCCCTGTCCGGGTGATCACGACGGAGACCGACCTCGACCGCTTGTTCGCCGGCGAGCTCGACCACAAACTGATCGGGCCCCTTACCTCGCGTCTCCAAACAGCCGCGAGCTTGGAGGAGGCCATCGAGCACCTCGAACATCTGGCCAGGACAGCCAGCACCCACCACACCGCCGAGGACCCGACCATCATCTGGCTTGCCGCGCCTGGTGAAGACGCCGACGTCGTGCATGAGACGATCCGGCTCTGGCCCAGCGACCGGCTGACCACACTGCTGGCGGGGCCCTGGCCCTACGGCCCGACCCACGTCGTTGAAGCCGACGGACCGCGCCCACTACTCCGCTGTCCGATCAACATGCTCTCCGTACGTCAGGCGATCAGCGTCCTCTGCCCAAGAATATTGGGCTTCTCCGCGTCCACACTGACCTGACCTGACCTGACCGAAGGGGAAGGATGCGACTCGTGCTGTCACTCATCCGCCGGAGGTCGGGCGATGCGCTGCCGGGCACTTCCGAGCCGGTCGACAAGTCGGTCGGTCTGACTACGGTGGGGAAGAGAAACTGCTGGAACCAGGGCCTACACGCATGACTGGCCCGCGAAGCGAGTACCACTTCGTGGATCACCTCAGATCGAGGGGCCGGTTCCTGTGAACTTGGAACCGGCCCCTCGCTGATCGCGACACCTGGTACGGGACCTGCTTCGACCTTGGCCCTTATGCGCTCTCGGTCGATTACGCGGGGCGTAGGTTCCGCCCCTGGTCGACGTGCTGCGCGATCGTCAGATCCGCGATGATGGCACGCAGCCGGGAGATCTCGGCGTTGGCGGCCACTCGATCTGCGGAGTCGTCCCCCTGCTCCTTCGCCATCGGAGCGCTACGGATCTTGCCCAATGCAGAGAGGGCGGTCTCATCGGCTGTCGGAAGGCTGTGGAGGTACTTCCCCGTGGTCGCGAGCTTGAGGTGCCCAAGGCGTTCCTTGACCACCTGCCACCTGAAGGTCCGCGCCTCAAGTCAGGAGCCACGAGGCGTGGGCGTGCCGGAGGTCGTGGATGCGAGGCTTGAAATCGAGCCAGGCTGCGTCGCGGGCTGGGGCCCACCGGTGGGTGCGGAACCAGGTCGCGGAGATGTGCGGGTCGTCGTCGATGACTCTGGGCTTGCGCGGACTGTCCTTGCCCGACGAGTGTCGCTTTGATGTTGCCCTGCGTGTAGCTCTGGCTGAGTGGCGGTCAGCATGAGGCTGTGAGCACGGGGACGGCGGTTGCGCTGGCTTGTGTTGAAACTGGCCCTTTGGTGGTGGTGTGGCCTGATGTCGTGGGGGTATGCAGCAGGGTGCCCGGGCCTGGGAGTTGGAACACATGGCGAGTGGATCTTGGGCCTGTGTATGTCGTGGCGTCCTGTGTGAACCTTCTGGAGGCCGGGTGGCGGGGGTTCGTCCACTAACGAACGACTAACGAACAAGCGAAAGGCCAGCTCCCCGTGATGGAGAACTGGCCTCTGACCTGCGCTTACCCGGTCGGGACGGCGGGATTTGAACCCACGACCCCTTGACCCCCAGTCAAGTGCGCTACCAAACTGCGCTACGTCCCGGTGCCTGCCGCAGCAGGCGTGATTACTCTAGCGCAGTCTGCGGGGTCGTACGCACAGGGTTTGGTGGCTGGAGGTCCGGTGGGGATGGCGGTGAGGCCGGTGGAGGGGGTGTCGGCGGGGTATGCGGTCTTTGATCGCGGGGCCGGGGAGACGCTGGTGGGGTATCGGGAGCGTCGGCGGTTCCGGTCGGCGTCGGTGGTGAAGGTCCTGATCGCGCTGGATCATCTGCGGTCGGGGCGGGACGAGGGGTTGCTCGGGCCGATGCTGCGGTCCAGTGATGACGCGGCGGCCAGCGAGCTGTGGCGGCGGGGTGGGCAGGGGGAGATCATCGAGCGGATGGTGGCGCGGGCGGGGTTGGCCGAGACCGCGCCGCCTCCGGCGGAATGGCCGGGGTTCTGGGGGTATACGGCGGTCAGTGCGGCCGACGTGGTGCGCATGTATCGGTATGTGCTGGACGAGGCGTCCGAGCGGGACCGGGAGCTCGTCATGGGGCATCTGGAGAGGGCCACGCCGTGCGGGAGCGACGGGTTCGACCAGACGTTCGGGATCCCGCGGGCGCTCGGGCGGCCGTGGGCGGTGAAGCAGGGGTGGGCGGGATTCGGGGAGGAGCCGGACGGGCGTGCGGCGCCGGGGCTCGGGCTGGGGCGGCCGGTGCTGCACACCAGCGGGGTGGTCGGCGACCGGATCGTGGTGGTGCTGACGCTGCATCCGGCGGGGACGTCGTTCCGAACGGCGTCGGCCCGGTTGACCACCCTCACTCGGCAGGTCCACCGGGCCGCGGGGTAGGCGGCGGTGTGCTGGAACCTGGCGGTTGCGAACGTGTCGGGGTGGAGGCTTGGTTCTGGCCCGGTTGGTCCGGTGGGTGATTTCCTTGATCCGGAATCGACGCTGAGGAGCAGCCATGACCCCTGAACTCCGCCTGGACGGCAAGGTCGCCATCGTCACCGGGGCCGCCCGGGGGCAGGGCGCGGCGGAGGCCCGGCTGCTCGCCGCGGCCGGGGCCCGCGTCGTCCTCACCGACCTGCTGGAAGGGGAGGGGGGCGAGACGGCCGCGTCGATCGGGGAGGCCGCGCTGTTCGTCCGGCACGACGTCACATCGGCGGCGGGGTGGGACGAGGTGGTGCGGCGGGCGCTGCAGGCGTTCGGCCGGATCGACGCCCTGGTCAACAACGCCGGGATCTGGCGGACCGCGCCCGTCGACGAGGAGACCGAGGAGCGGTTCGAGCGGATCCTCCGGGTCAATCTGATGGGACCGTTCCTCGGGATCCGGGCGGTCGTCCCGGCGCTGCGCGCGGCGGGCGGCGGGGCGGTCGTGAACATCTCCTCGACCGCCGGGCTGCGCGGCATCGCGGGGCATGCGGCGTACGGCTCGTCGAAGTTCGGGCTGCGCGGGCTGACCAGGTCGTCGGCGCTGGACCTGGCCGGCGACGGGATCCGGGTGAACTCGGTGCATCCCGGCGCGGTCGACACGCCGATGGTGGCGGAGGCGAACCGCGAGCGCGGCGAGGGACGCCTCGAGCGGATCCCGCTCAAGCGGGCCGGGGTGCCGGACGACGTGGCGGGGCTGGTGCTCTTCCTGGTCTCGTCCGCGTCCTCCTACATCACCGGCACCGAGTTCGCCGTGGACGGCGGCCTCACCACCGGGTGACCGGGCGGAGGACGGACGCGTCGCCGGTGACCGTGACGTGCGGGGCGCCGACCAGGTGCGCGCAGCCGCCGGCGATCTGGCGCTGGTGGGCGGTCGACCCGACGATCGCGGCGATCTCCCCGCGCCCGGTCATGAGTAGCTCGTCGACGTCGTAGATCCCAGAGGGAGGCCACGCCGTCGGCGTCGCCGCCGTCGACCGTCGGCCCGTACGACAGACCGGCCGGGTGATCGCCAGCTCGTCCTCCAGTGCGCGCAGCCGAGCCTCGACGGACGCCAGGCGGTCGTCGTCAGCCGTCATCGGTGCTCCCGAAGGCCAGTCCGGCCTCGTCGTCCAGCATGCGCGGCGCCTCCAGCTGTTCGAGGTAGTGGTCGGGCGAGCGGGACGCCAGGCCGGCGCTCGCCACGGTGGCGCCCGCCGCGCGGACGGCCTCCAGCCTGTGCTCGACGTCCCCGGGGGGGGTGACGACCAGGCGGCCGAGGTGCTGCGCGAGGCCGGCGTGATCCGGCTGCTCCAGCCCGCCCGGTACGGCGGGCACGAATGCCACCCGCGAGTTCGCCGAGACCGTCATGAAGATCGCGAGCCCGGACGGTGCGACCGGTTGGGTGGCGGGCATCATCGGCGTGCACCCGTGGGAGATGGCCTTCGCCGACCCGCGCGTGCAGGAGGAGGTCTGGGGCGGCGACGCCGACACCTGGATCGCGTCCCCGTACGCGCCGATGGGCGTCGCGCGGCCGGTCGGCGGCGGCTACGTCCTCAACGGGCGCTGGCAGTTCTCCTCCGGCACCGACCACTGCGACTGGATCTTCCTTGGCGGGTTCCTCGGCGACGCCGGGGGCGAGGCGGTGCAGCCGCCGGTCTCGCTGCACCTGATCCTGCCGCGCTCGGACTACGAGATCGTCGAGGACTCGTGGGACGTGGTCGGGCTGCGCGGGACCGGCGGCAAGGACGTCATCGTCAGGGACGCGTTCGTGCCGGGCCACCGGGCCGTCCCGTTCGCCAAGGTGATCGACGGGTCCGCGCCGCGCGAGGCGGGGCTGACCAACCCGACCTACCTCACCCCGTTCTCATCGGCGGGCACTCGCCCGCCGCGGCGCGCCGGGCCGGGCGGCTCGGCGACGGGCTCCAGCCGCTCGGCGTCGCGGGCGACGACCTGCGCCGCCTCGTCCAGACCATGCGGGACGAGGCCGAGCGCGGCGGCCGGGACGCCGGCGCGCTCGAGACCGAGGCCGCCGAGCGCGGCGTGGAGCAGGCGATCGCGTTCGACGATCCGGCCGGGACCCCGGTCGAGGTGTTCTTCGGACCGATCCTGGACCATCGCCCGTCCGCACCGGCCGGGGACAGCGGTTCGTCACCGGCGCCCAGGGGATGGGCCACCTGGTGCTGCCCACGACCCGGATGGAGGAGACGGTCTCCTTCTACACCGAGGTCCTCGGGTTCCTGCCGCGCGGCGCGATCCGGCTGAGCGGCGGCGACCGGGCGGCGCCACCCCGCGGGGTCAGGTTCATGGGGGTGAACCAGCGGCACCACAGCCTGGCGGTGTGCCCCGCGCCCTACGCGGGCGACCCGGGCCTGGTGCACCTCATGGTCGAGGTGGACGGCCTCGACGCGGTCGAGACGGCGCTGGACCGGGTGCGCGAGCGGGGCTTCTCCATCTCCTCCACGCTCGGCCGGCACACCAACGACAAGATGGTCTCGTTCTCCGTGCGCACCCAGGCGGCTGGGACATCGAGTACGGCACCGAGGGCATGCTCGTCGACGAGGCGCACTACACCGCCGAGGAGATCACCGCCGACGGCTACTGGGGCCACGACTGGTCCGGCACCGAACCGCTGGCGGCCCTTTCTCCGCAGACGTGACCGGGCGGGCCCGCCCGTGACCGCCGCGGACACGGCCGGGCCGGTCGCGCCGTCGGCTCAGGGGCGCCTGGCGGCCGAGTCCCGGTAGCGGCTGGGCGGGACGCCGTGCCAGCGGGAGAACGCGTGGGTGAACGCGGCGGTCTCGGCGTAGCCGAGCCGGCGGGCCACCTGCCCGACGGTCAGCCCGGTCGTGACCAGCAGCTCGGCGGCGAGGGTACGGCGCACCTCGTCGCGGAGGGCGCGGAACGAGGCGCCTTCGCGGGCCAGCCGCCGGTGCAGGGTGCGCGGCGTGACGCCCAGCTCGGCGGCGATCTCGGCCATGCCGGGCGGCGCCGCGGCGCGGGCCAGCAGCCGCCCGCGGACGGCCGCGGCGGAGCCCTGCCGCCCGCCGCGGCGGTCCAGCAGCTCGCGGCACTGATCCCGGCAGACCCGGGCGATGTCCGGGTCCGCGGCGGGCAGCGGCTCGTCGAGCAGCACGCCGGGGAACGTCACCACGTTGCGCGGCCGGTCGAACCGGATCCGCGCGACGGGGACCGCCGCGCGGAGCTGCGGGCTGGCCGGCACCCGCACCTCGAGCTCGGCCGACGCGGCGGGGAGCCGCCCGGCGAACAGCACCGGCAGCAGCCCGCCGATCGCGGCGAGGTCGCGTTCGACGAGGAAGGCGCGGACGTCGCCGGGGAGGTCGCGGTCGTCGAGCAGGATCCGGGCCCGCCCGCCGTCCTCGCGCAGCGCGGGCCGCAGGAACGACGGGCTCAACGCCAGGTAGCGCAGCGCGAGGCCGATCGCCGCGCGGAGCGTCGGGCTGGAGAGCAGGGCGTAGCCGAGGACGCCGGTGGTGCCGAGGGTGTGCAGCGCACCCGCCTCGCAGCCGAGGCCGGGCCGGTCTCCCAGTTCCGCCAGCAGGTTCCGGACGATCGCCAGCTCCTGCCGCGCCTCGATCGCGCCCGCGTCCCCGCCCAGGTCGCCGGGCCTCAGCCCGGACCCGCGCAGGCACGCTTCGGCGGAGAGCCCGTGCGCCGCGCCGGTCCGGAGCAGGATCGCGGCGGCGGCGGGGCCGCGCCGGAACTCCCAGGGCGGGGGAGGCTGCTGCGATTCCGGCGGCATGGTCCGAAATTATCAACAGACGGTCCGGTGTCGCCATTCACCCCGGCTGGCGCCCGGCCTACGGTTCGGGCATGGCGACTTCCAGGACCGACGGCAAGAGCCCGCTGACCGGCCGGGTGATCGTGATCAGCGGGGCGGGGCGCGGCATCGGGCTCGCGACCGCCCGCCGCCTGATCGGCACGGGCGCCCGGGTGGTGCTGCTCGACCGGGACGCCGGCGTGCACGAGGCCGCCGCGGGGCTCGGCGACCGGGCCGCGGCGTTCACCGTCGACGTGACCGACGCCGGGGCCATGACCGCGGTCATGGACGAGGTGGCGGCGCGGCACGGCGGCATCGACGCGGTCGTCGCCAACGCCGGCATCAGCGGCCCGAACGCGACCGTCGAGAGCGTCGACCCCGCCGCGTTCGAGCGGGTCGTGGAGGTGAACCTGCTCGGGGTGTGGCGGACGGTCCGCGCCGCGCTGCCGCACGTCCGGGCCCGCCGCGGCTACATCCTGATGACCTCGTCGATCGCCGCCGCGATCCCGTGCCCGACCGTCGCGGGGTACGCGGCGTCCAAGGCGGGCATCGAGGCGTTCGGCCGGGCCCTGCGCATCGAGCTGGCGCACACCGGGACCCAGGTGGGCATCGCCTACTTCGGCGCCGTCGACACCGAACTGGTGCGCGGGCTGATCACCCGTCCCGCGCTGCGCGAGGGCCTGGAGAAGATGCCGCGCCGGCTCGGCGCGCCGATCCCGGTCGACCGGGCGGGCGCGGCGATGGCCGGCGGCGTCGAGCGGCGCGCGCGGACGGTGTACGCGCCGTGGTGGGTGCCGGCGCTGCTCGCCGTCCGCGCGCAGCTCGCGATGGCCGACCCGCTCGCCGCCCGGATCCCGGCGCTGGCCCGGCTGATCGAGGACACCGGCAAGCCGGGATGAGCCGTGCCGGGTCCCGATGAGTGGACTGCGCGGCGGCCACGATGATCAAAGCTGCTACGGCGGTGGGCGGGCGCGGGACGGCTACTGGGGCTTCGCCGTCCTGGTCGAGGCCCGCGCCGATGACGACCGCGCGGGCCCGGCCTACGAGGCCCTTGCCTGACCCCGCCCGCATCGGTCAGCCGTCGTGGCCGAGCAGCCTGCGGGACGCCTCGTGGGCCCCGGCCACGAGCTCGGCGCGGGGGAACCCGCTGCGCTTCTCGGCGGCCCCGCGGTGCCGCCCGCGATCCAGACCGGGCCGTCGGCGAGGTGCGCCAGCCCCTCGCGGGCCACGTCCCCGGCCCGGCGGCGTCCGGTTCCGAAGTGTCCGATGGAGGCCATCCCTCCCGGTGACCGGGACGGGCGATCGTTCTTCCCCGGCCCGTGCCGGTACCGTCGCCGGGGCCGAGATCCCGGCCGACGGCGATCCCGTGCCCGACCCGAGCGAAGGGACCATCGACATGACACGCACGATCGCGGTGAGCGGGAGCGCCTCCGGTATCGGCCGCGCCGTGGCCGGCCTGCTGCGCGACCAGGGGGACGAGGTGATCGGCGTCGACCTGAAGGACGCCGAGGTGACCGCAGACCTCGCCACCCCCGAGGGACGCGCGCACGCGGTCGAGGCGGTGCTCGGGCTGTGCGGCGGGACGCTCGACGGCGCCGTCCTGTGCGCCGGCCTCTCCGGGCCGACCCCGCTGACCGTCCGGGTGAACTTCTTCGGCGTGGTGGCGATGCTGGACGGGCTGCGGCCCGCACTCGCCGCGGCGGCCCGGCCGCGCGCCGCGGTGGCGGGCTCGATCTCCGGCACCCAGCAGGCCGACCCCGACGTGATCGCGGCGTGCCTGGACGGCGACGAGACGGCCGCCCTCGCGGCGGCCGAGCGGACCGTGGCGCGCCACGCGGGCCATCGGCTCTACCCCTCGTCGAAGTCGGCGCTGGCGCAGTGGCTGCGCCGCAGCGCGGTCACGCCCGGGTGGGCGGGCGCGGGCATCCCGCTCAACGCGGTCGCGCCGGGCGTCGTGCTCACCCCGATGACGACGCCGCTCTTCGAGGATCCGGCGATGCGCCGGGTGATGGACGAGGCGGTGCCGATGCCCCTGAACGGGCACGCCGAGCCCGAGGTGGTGGCCGAGGTGCTGCGCTGGCTGGTGAGCCCCGCCAACTCGCACGTCACCGGGCAGGTCCTCTACGTCGACGGCGGCGCCGAAGCGACCCTGCGCGGCCCCGGAGTCTTCTGACCCGCGGGAGGGGCCGCCCCCTTCCGTCGGCGAGATCTCGGCGGCCGGAGACGTGTGCGTCAGCGCGTCCGGCCTGTTCATCGCGGTCCACCCGCCCCGCCCCCGCTGACGGTGCGGGCGGTGCGGGCGGTCCGCTCGACGCGGGTCACCCGGTCGGTGTGGGCTGAGGATCCCCCTCGGCCGGGCTGACCATCAGCGTGGCCACTTGCGAGCTGTGCAGCCACGCACCCGTGACACGCCGGCCGGGGGCGGGACGCCAGGAGGGGGCCGGGGTGAACCAGCTCCCGGACCCGCCAGGGGTGAAGGACCCGATCTCGTAGACGGCCCCGAGCCCGTTCCCGCGCAGCCGCGCGAGCGCGTCCGCGACCGTGAGCCCCCTCAGCTTCAGCCGCTTCAGCGGATCGCCCTGCTGGGGCGGGTCGTCGGCGTAGACCTCTCCCGGCCGGGCCCGCCGGCCCAACGTCACCTCCATGGGGGAGTGAACGTCGCCGCTCAGCCGCAGCGTGAGGGGGCAGGCTCCCGCGGGCGGGCAGGTGAACGGCGTGACGTCCACCTCCCTCGTCCGGCCGCCCGTGGGCATCTGCCTGTCGTCGCCCTCCGCCGTCCCGCCGAAGCTGAGGACCCGGCGTTCTGAGCGCGGCGAGACCGGGACGATGCTCAGCCTCACGTTCAGGCCGAGCTTGGCGAACGCCTCGGCGAACTCCCGCTGGTCGGCGTAGGCGTCCTTGACGCGGACCTCGTACACCTCGCCCTTGTGCTCGATCGCCACGGCCGCGTTGGCGTAAGTACGCACCGGCTCCGGACCGGCACCGGTCAGCGCGACGAGCGCCATCGCGGCCAGCGCGGTCGCCGCGGCGCCCGCCGGGAGCAACCGGGCGTACCGGGGACGCGGCGCCCGCACGGCCTCCGGCCGCTCCGCGGTGATGGCGGCGAGCAGCTCGCGCGCCCCGGGACCGCTGGTCAGCTCCTCGTCGCGGACGGTGGCCAGGCCCGCGACGAGGTCGTCGATGGAAGCCGTCATCTGATCTCCTGCACGATCGAACCTCGGACCGGTCACGACGCCGCCCTCTCCGCCCGGCCGAGCCGGCCGGCCGGGGCGGCGGGGTAAGGAGTGTCGACCCCGGCGGCCCGCAACCGGCGCGCGAACCGCCGCCGCGCGCGGTACAGCCGGATGCTCACCGCGTTGCGCGAGCACCCGAGGACGGTCGCGATCTCCGCGACGCCGAGCCCCTCCCAGGCGACCAGCGTGAGGACCTCGCGATCGGCCTCTGCGAGCTCCCGGAACACCCGACCCACCGGCGCGGCGTCCTCCGGCCCCGGCACCGCTCCGGACATCGCCTCGAGCTCGCTTCGCAGCGCCGCCGTTTTGAGCAGGTGCCGCCGCTCGCCACGCCGGTGGTTGGCCAGCACGCGCCGCGCCGTCCCGAACAGCCAGAGCTGGGCCTGGTCGCCCCCGGGCACCTCCGCCGCGCGGCGCCACGCGATCGTGAACGTCTCCGCCACGATGTCGGCCGCGTCGTCGACCGAGCCGCAGCGCCGCAGGACGTAGCCGAGCAGCGGCTCGTAGGCCTGTGCGTAGACGGCCGCGAACTCATCCTCGTCCACAGCGGTTCCTCATGCGCTCTCCTCGCCTTCCGGGTGCCGTCCTCCAGTACTTGTCCGGAAGACGAGGGATCTTTCCAAACCGCCGGCCGCCGTCCCGCAGGTGGTCGGGGTCGACGCGAACTGCGCCCGAGATGTCGGTGAGGGTCGCTAGCGTTCGCGGCATGAGCATCAGGCTGACCAATGCCGAGATCGACCACCTGGTCCACCGCTTCGACATCTTGGATCTGGAGCAGTGGGACCGGGGTGCGATGGAGCGCGCGGCCGCCGGTCTGGGCTGGAGGCTCCGGTCCGAACTCGCGGAGGGGCTGACGTTCATCGGGCCGCTGCCGGACGGGTGGAACTTCGCCTACCGGGGGCATGTGCACGGGTCGCCGCGCGAGGGCGCCTTCACCATGCTGGAGTGCGAGCTGGCGCGCACCGGGGAGACGGCCGTTCTGACAGAGGTGTTCCTGGCGGCCAAGGCGGCGGCCGAGAAGCGGATCGGTCCGGCGCCGATCTGGCGCGGGCCCGGCCCGGTGTTGCGCTGGCGCCGGCCGGAGACCCTCTTGGAGATCGAGCGGACCGGAAACACGGTGCGGTTGCGGCTGCTGCCGGCCGATGTGGCCGAGAACCACGAGTACCAGCTGGCCAAATGGGGCGAGCGTGACGACGCGGTCGCCGAGATCGGGGTGTGGCAGGCCACCACGACCGAGGGTGCGGCGCTGGAGGGTGTGTTCGTCCCCGGCGGCCACCTCGCCGGGACCTGGGACGAGTTCGGCGAGTGGCTCGAGGAGACGCTGGCGGCGCTATCCGGCGCCATGGGGCCGCTCGATCAGGAAGTGGTGCTGGTGATGGCACCGGTCACCGACCGGTACCCGGGGTTCGTCCAGTTGCGCTGCGACGCTCGGCTGCTGCATCTGGAAGCGGGCACGGAGGGGCTCGATCCGCGCAAGGCGGCGGAACTGGGCTGGCAGCAGGACGACGCGGAGAACCTGGTCCACGTCATCGATTTCGGCCATCCTCGGCCTTCCGACATCGAGGCCGCGGCCCGGGTACTGGTGAACACCCTGCGCGTCCAGGACGTACCGCTGGACGATCTGCACTGCACGGCATGGCTGGGCAAGGGTGGCTACAGCCTGGACCTGTACGGGCTGGGCATCCCACAGAACTGACCGGCGCCCTCGCCGTCACCGGCGGTCCCGCACCGTCCGCCGCCCCAGGTGCGGGACAGCTCTAAGCCGTCACGACGTCGTGGCGGAGATCTTGATGGCGGGGGTGAGCTTGAAGGAGGCGTCGAAGCCGATGGTCTCTCCTGCGGTGAGGGAGCCCGCGCACGAGGTGGTCCCGTCGGGGAGGGTGCCCAACTGGGCCTGGGCGGTCGTCGCCTTCAAGGTGCCGGTGCCGTTGACGTAGCTCAGCTTGGTGTTCTGGGTGACGAAGGCGCACTTGCCGTCGAGCGAGCCGAGAACGTACTGGACCCATCCGGCCGTGATGGACGTCCTCCCCTGGGCGGCGTCGTAGGCGGTGCCCGTCAGGGGCGCGTTCCAGTGCGACGAGTCGATCCGCACGCTCCACTTCACGCCCCCGGGACCGGCGCACGTGGTCCCCTCGCTGGTTTCGAGGGTGCCGAGCGCGCCCGTGGTGTTGGTGCGGCGGGTGGCGTGCCCGCTCGCGTTTAGGCCGGCGCAGGTGACCAGCACCTCGCCCGCGGCGTTCTTCACCGTCAGGGGTCCGCCGGGGCTGGTGAAGGCCCCGTCGGCGTTGGGGTTGGTGACCGTCCAGGTGGTCGTGGCGGCCTGCGCCGGGGCCGCCGCCACCGCCGTCCCGGCCGCCGCCGCCGTCAGGACAGCGAAGAACGTGGTGCGCATGCTGGATCAGCTCCTCCGCCCGCGGACGGGCCTCAACCGAAGGTCACTTGCCCTGGCACCGAGCAACGTAACCCGCCGCTTATTCAAGATCAACCGTTCTGGACCGGGAGGCTCAATGCTTCCGCATAATCGATCTAGCACTTCAAAAACAGGAAGCTACTAGGTTAGTATCAAGCACTCGATGATCTCTAGGAGGACTCGTCATGACTACTTTCATCCTTGTCGCCGGGGCCTGGCACGGCGCCTGGGCCTGGGACCGCCTCGTTCCGCTGCTCAAGGGCGCACACACTCTGGCCCCCGACCTCGCCTTCGACGCCGGCACCGGACTGCACGACCACGTTCGGGAGGTCGTCGCCGCCGTGGACACGGTGGACGGTGACGTGGTGCTGGTCGGGCACAGCTATGCCGGGCTAGTCGTGCGGGAGGCGGCCGATCTGAGGCCCGAGAGGGTGAGCCGCGTCGTCTTGGTGGACGGCTGGGCGGGCGGCGACGGCGTGAGCCTGTTCGGGCTGGCGCCGGAGGCTTTCGAGAAGGCCGTCCGGGCCGGGGCGGACGGAACGCTGGTGCGCGTGCCCAAACCGGAGGTCTTCGGCGTCACCGACCCGGACGATGCCGCATGGCTCGCCCCACGCCTGCGTCCCCAGCCCCTGGGAACCTTCGTTGAACCCACCCGGCTGAGCGGCGCCGTCGACCGGATCCCGGGGACGGCCATCTGCTGCCGGCCGGCCACCTACGCGTTCGACCGGTTCGCCGAGGCGGTCGGATATCGCGTCCTCACGCTGGACGGCCCGCACGACGTGATGCTCACCGACCCGGAAGCGCTCTCCCGGCTGATCCTGGAGGCCGCTTCGATTCAGTAACAGAAAGCCCGAGCATTAGCATGATGAAGTGGATCAGCGAAGCTACGCCCAGTACTGCGCGACCGCGCGCACCCTCGACATCGTCGGAGAGCGCTGGACGCTGCTCCTGGTCCGCGAGCTGCTGACCGGTCCCAAGCGCTTCGGCGACCTCCAGCGGAACCTGCGCGGCCTCGGTACCGGGCTGCTGTCGGCGCGGATGAAGCACCTCGAACGCGAGGGACTGGTCGAGAGGATCACCCTTCCACCGCCGGCCCGCACCCCCGCCTACGCCCTCACCGAGGCGGGGGCGGAACTCGGGCCGGCGGTGCTCGCGCTGGCCCGCTGGGGCCTGCGGTGGGCGATGGACGACCCCCGGGAGGACGAGGCGTTCCATCCCGGCTGGGCGGTGCTCGGGCTGAAGGCCGCCTTCGTCCCGGCCGCCGCCGCGGGCCTGACCGCGGTCTACGAGTTCCGCACGGGCGACGAGACCTTCCACGCCCGGGTGGACGACGGCGAGATCGAGACCGTGTACGGGCCGGCCCAGCACCCCGACGTGGTCATCACGCTCAGCGCCGACGCCTTCCGCGAGCTGGCCTCGGGACACCTCCGGCTCGGCACCGCGCTCGAAAGCGGAGCCGCCACGGCGACCGGAGACCGGGACGCCCTCCGCCGCCTCGGCGACCTGTTCCGCCTCCCCGCCCGCCGAACACGCTAGGTGTACTTGGTCATGAGGTCGGCCAGGAACCGGACCCGCTCGGACGGCCGAGCCGGACCCGTCTCCGGGGGGCGGGCGGGGCACCGACCGGTCAGGTCCTCGCGAACGCGGCCTCCAGCAGGGCGGACGTCTCGTCGAGGGCGGCGGTGAGCGCGTCCGGGGTCGGGGCCAGGCCGCTGAGGACGCGGTCGACGTCGCGGAGGCCGGCCCGGTCCAGGAGGGTCTTCTCGTTGGTGACCCACTCGCCGCGGGCCGCGAGCACCGCGTGCGCCGCCTGGACGGCGGCGGTGGCGATGGCCCCGGCGCAGTCGGTGAGATGGCCGCGTTCGGCGTGGGCGGCCCGGGCGTAGACGAGGGTGAGCCGCGCGTCGCCCTGCCACCGTTCGGACGCGGCGCGCTTCAGCGCCCCGGGGTACTCGGGGCGCGGCAGCTCGCCGTGCAGGACCCGGTTGACGGCGAGCTCGGCGAGGAGGATGTAGCTCGGGATGCCGGCCAGGTGGAACATCAGCCGCTCGACGTGGAAGCTGCCTTCTCGCGCTTCGGCGAGCCCGCGCTCGACATCGTCGAGGTCCCGGTAGTGCACGTCGATGGACCGGTCGTCGACGGTCAGCCAGGCGCCGCCGTTGTACACGCCGCCGCCCCAGCCGCCGATCTCGGAGACCTCGCCCGGCCACCCCAGGGCGCGCACGTCGGCGGGGGCGAACGTGCCGCGGTAGTAGACGGCGAAGTCCCAGTCGCTGTCGGGTCGGTGCGTCCCGGCGGCCCGGGAGCCCCCCAGTGCGACGGCCTGCACGCCGGGCAGCCCGGCGAGCCGTTCCGCGACATGGGCGGGGAAGGATGTGTCATCGAAGGCGGGCATGGGCGCGAGTGTAGGAGCTCCCCGGGCCGGAGGCGATCGAATTTCGCGCGACCGGCGACTGAAGTCGCGGTGCGATCGACTCTTGGCCGTGGTCCCCGGCCGCCGCCCCGCCTAGCGTCCGTGGGAGAGGCCGGGCCGGACGGGTCTGGCCGCGACCGAGAGCGGGGCGTCGTGGACGAGCGGGAGTCGGTGCTGGGGTATCCGCGGGGCGATCTTGTCGTGATCATGGCGGGTTTCCCGGTGCTCGGGCTGGTCCTCGGGACGCTGCTGCCCTGGCTCGCGCGGTGGGTGACCCGGCTGCCGGTCCTGCCGATGCGGGGCCCGCTGGAGTTCGTCGGCGATCTGCGCGCGCCGTGGCAGGTCGCGATCTGCGCGGCGGCGGGCCTGGCGCTCGGGGCCGGGCTCGCGTTCATGGCGATGGCCGACGGGATGCGGCTGAAGGTGACCGGCGCGCGGATCGAGGCCCGGCGGGACGGCCGCAGCGAGGTGATCGACGGCGACACCGTGGCCGCGGTGTTCCTCGACGGGAAGCGGCTCGTGGTGCTCGACGCCGGGTCGCGGCAGGTCCTGCGCGGTGAGGCGCAGGCGTCCGCCTCCGCGCTCGCCGAGGCGTTCCGGGCGCACGGGTACCCGTGGCTGGACGCCGACCCCTACGCCGGCCTGTTCCACGCCTGGACGCCGCACACGCCCGAGCTCCCGGCCGAGGTCAACGCGGTGCTGGAGTCCAGGAGGGCCGCACTGAAGGCCGGTGAGGACGGCGAGGTCAGGGTGCTGGACGAGGCCGTCGAGAAGCTCGGCTTCACCGTGCGGGACGAGAAGGACCGGCAGTACTGGCGGCCCCTGCTCCCGAACACTGACTTGAACGTCCGTTTTGAATGAACGTTTTGAACGGGTGTTCAAGTCTGGGCTAGGGTGTCCGCCATGGGACATCGAGAACGGCTGATGGCCGGTGCCAAGCGCTGCCTGGAGGAGCGCGGCTACGCCCGGACGACCTCGCGCGACATCGCCGCCGCCGCGGACGACGCGCCGGTGGGGACGATCAACTACCACTACGGCTCCAAGGAGGCACTGCTCAACGCCGCCCTGATGGAACTGGTGCAGGAATGGGGCGACCGCACCCTGCACGCCGCCGAGCAGAAGGCCACCACGACCGCCGAGCGGCTGGAGCGGCTGTGGTCGCAGATCGCGGAGCCGGGCGACGGCGACCGGCCGATGCTGGTCGCGACCGTCGAGGCGCTGGCGCAGGCGACCCGCTCGCCCGAGGTTCGCGCCCAGATCGCCGACGCCTACGAGCGGGGCCGTCCGGACATGGCCGCCGAGCTGCACGGCCTCGACGCCGCGGACGACGCCGAGACCGCCCGCGCGGTCGGCTCGGTGCACATGGCGCTGATCGCCGGGCTCCACCTGCAATGGCTGGTCGACCCCGAGCGCGCCCCGTCCGGCCGCGAGGTCGCCACGGGGCTGCGGGCCATCGCGCGCGGTCTCGAGGCCGACGGCTGAGCGGGGGCGGGGTGAAACGGCCATTCACGCACCTGCATGTCCACACCCAGTACTCGCTGCTGGACGGCGCGGCGCGGCTCAAGGACCTGTTCGCCGCCTGCGGCGAGATGGGCATGACCCACATCGCCATGACCGACCACGGCAACCTGCACGGCGCCTACGACTTCTTCCACCAGGCCGCCGCCGCCGGCGTCACGCCGATCATCGGCATCGAGGCGTACGTGGCGCCCGGCGCGCGGCAGGACAAGCGCAAGATCCGGTGGGGGCAGCCGCACCAGAAGCGGGACGACGTCTCCGGCTCGGGCGGCTACACGCACAAGACGATCTGGGCCACCGACCGGACCGGCCTGCACAATCTCTTCCGGCTCTCCTCCGACGCCTACGCCGAGGGCTGGTTGCAGAAGTGGCCGCGCACCGACAGGGAGAGCATCGCCCGGTGGTCGCGGGGGCTCGTCGCCTCGACCGGCTGCCCCTCCGGCGAGGTCCAGACGCGGCTGCGCCTCGGACAGGACGCCGAGGCGCTGCGCGCGGCGGCCGAGTACCAGGACGTCTTCGGCAAGGACGGGTACTTCCTGGAGCTGATGGACCACGGCATCGAGATCGAGCGCCGCGTCCGCGACGGGCTCCTCGACATCGGCCGGAAGCTCGGCATCCCGCCGCTGGTGACCAACGACTCGCACTACACCCGCGCGGACGAGGCGACCGCGCACGACGCCCTGCTGTGCATCCAGACCGGTAAGAACCTCACCGATCCCGACCGGTTCCGGTTCGACGGCACCGGCTACCACCTCAAGCCGGCGGAGGAGATGTACGCGATCGACTCCTCCGACGCCTGGCAGGACGGCTGCCGCAACACGGCCCTGATCGCCGAGCGGGTCGACACCACGGGCTGGTTCGAGAAGCGCGACCTGATGCCGCGGTTCGACGTCCCCGAGGGCTATACCGAGGTCACCTGGTTCCGGGAGGAGGTCGAGGCGGGGCTGCGCCGCCGCTTCCCGGGAGGGCTCGGCGACGGGTACCGCGAGCAGGCCGAGTACGAGATGGATGTCATCGTCCAGATGGGGTTCCCGGGCTACTTCCTGGTGGTCGCCGACTTCATCATGTGGGCCAAGACCAACGGCATCGCGGTTGGCCCCGGGCGCGGCTCGGCGGCCGGGTCGCTGGTGTCGTACGCGATGGGGATCACCGACCTCGACCCGATCGAGCACGGGCTGATCTTCGAGCGGTTCCTCAACCCCGAGCGGGTCTCCATGCCCGACGTCGACATCGACTTCGACGAGCGCCGCCGCGGCGAGGTGATCCGGTACGTGACCGCCAAGTACGGCGCCGACAAGGTCGCGATGATCGGCACCTACGGCACCATCAAGGCCAAGAACGCGGTCAAGGACTCGGCCCGGGTGCTCGGCCACCCGTACGCGCTGGGCGACCGGATCACCAAGGCGATGCCGGCCGACGCCGGCGGCAAGGGCATCGACCTGAACGGGATCACCGACCCGTCGCATCCGCGGTACGCCGAAGCGGGCGAGGTCCGCGCGATGTACGAGGGCGAGCCGGACGTCCGGCAGGTCATCGACACCGCCAAGGGCGTGGAGGGGCTGGTCCGGCAGATGGGCGTGCACGCGGCCGGCGTGATCATGTCCAGCGAGACGATCACCGATCACGTCCCGGTCTGGGTGCGGCACTCCGACGGCGTCACCATCACCCAGTGGGACTACCCGAGCTGCGAGGCGCTCGGCCTGCTCAAGATGGACTTCCTCGGCCTGCGCAACCTGACCATCATGGACGACGCGATCGCGCTGATCGAGAAGAACACCGGCGTCGCGCTCGACCTGCTCGCCCTGCCGCTGGACGACCCGGAGACCTACGCGCTGTTCGGCCGCGGCGACACCCTCGGGGTGTTCCAGTTCGACGGCGGCGCGATGCGCTCGCTGATGCGGCTGATGAAGCCCGACGGGTTCGAGGACATCACCGCCGTCACCGCGCTGTACCGGCCGGGCCCGATGGGGATGAACTCGCACACCAACTACGCGCTCCGCAAGAACGGCCAGCAGCAGATCACCCCGATCCACCCGGACCTGGAGGAGCCGCTCAGGGACGTGCTCGGCCTCACCTACGGGCTGGTCGTCTACCAGGAGCAAGTGCAGAAGGCCGCCCAGGTCCTCGCCGGGTACACGCTCGGCCAGGCCGACCTGCTGCGCCGCGCGATGGGCAAGAAGAAGAAGGAGGTCCTCGACAAGGAGTTCGTCCCGTTCCGGGACGGCTGCCGTGAGCGGGGCTACTCCGACGAGGCGATCCAGGCGGTGTGGGACGTGCTGGTGCCGTTCGCCGGATACGCGTTCAACAAGGCGCACGCCGCCTGCTACGCGCTGGTGTCGTACTGGACCGCGTACCTGAAGGCCAACCATCCGGCCGAGTACATGTCCGCGCTGCTGACCTCGGTGCGCGACGACAAGGACAAGTCCGCGGTGTACCTGAACGAATGCCGCCACATGGGCATCACGGTGCTGCCGCCGAACGTGAACGAGTCCGAGGCCGACTTCGCCGCCCAGGGCGACGACGTCATCCTCTTCGGCCTGACCGCCGTGCGGAACGTCGGCCGCAACGTCGTCGACGCGATCATCCGGAGCCGCGGGGCCGGCGGCCGGTACGGCTCGTTCCCCGACTTCCTCGACAAGGTCGACGCGGTCGCCTGCAACAAGCGCGCCGTCGAGTCGCTGATCAAGGCCGGGGCGTTCGACGAGCTCGGGCACACCCGCAAGGGCCTCACCGCGGCGTTCGAGCCGATGGTCGACGACGCGGTGCGGGTCAAGCGCCGGCGGGCCGAGGGGCAGTTCGACCTGTTCGGGACCCTGGCCGAGGGGGACGGCGGCGGGCCGGGCGGCGTGCTGGAGGCGGCCTTCGCCGCGGACGAGTGGGACAAGGCGCACCTGCTCGCGCAGGAGCGGGAGATGCTCGGCCTGTACGTCTCCGACCATCCGCTGTTCGGCGTCGAGCACGTCCTGCGCGAGGGATCGGACGCCTCGATCTCCCAGCTCACCGGCGGCGAGCACGCCGACGGCGCGGTGGTGACGATCGGCGGCATCGTGTCGGGCCTCCAGCGCAAGATGACCAAGAAGGGCAACGCCTGGGCGATCGCGACCGTCGAGGACCTGGCCGGGGCGATCGAGTGCCTGTTCTTCCCCGCGGCCTACCAGCTCGTGTCGGCCCTGCTCGCCGAGGACACCGTGGTGTTCGTGAAGGGCCGGCTGGACAAGCGCGAGGACGTGCCGCGCCTGGTCGCGATGGAGCTGACCGTCCCCGAGCTGGACGCGGCGGGCGAGGGCGCGCCCGTCCGGCTGGAGATGCGGGCCGCGCGGGTGACGCCGCAGTCGGTCGGTCAGCTCAAGGAGATCCTCCAGGCGCACCCGGGACCCGCCGAGGTGCAGCTCTGGGTGCGCGGCCGGCACAAGACGACCGTCTACCGGCTCGCCTTCCGGGTCGACGCACGCCCCGGGTTCTGGGCCGACCTCAAGGCCGCCATCGCCGTGACCCGCGCCCCGTGACCCATGCCGCCTACGGCTCGACCGTGATGTCGCGGCGGACGACGCTGCCGCCGGCGGAGGCGGCGGGCGCCCATCCCGCCGGGCTCGCCGAGCCGGACGGCCGGTTCGCCGCCCCGTCTTCCCCGGTGATCGGCTTCACATCGCCGCGTGGCAGGATGACGGCGCGCTCGGCTTCACGGTCTCGGTGGGGGACCGGACCGTGATCTCCGGAGGCCGGGCCCGGTGGCACAGAGAGCGGTGAGCATGGACGAGCACGCCTTGATGACCATTCCGGCGATCCTCGAACGGGTCGCGCGGGAGATCCCGGACGCCGAGGCCGTCGTGGACGGCACCGTCCGGCTGACCTACGCCGGGCTGCGCGCCCGCGTCCGCGTGGCGGCCAGGGCGTTCATCGCCGCCGGGATCGGGCCCGGCGACCGGATCGCGATCTGGGCCCCCAACGGCGTCCCGTGGATCGTGACCGCGCTCGGCGCCGCCTGCGCCGGCGCCGTCCTGGTCCCGGTCAACACCCGCTACAAGGGCGAGGAGGCCCGCTGGCCGCTCACCCGCAGCGGCGCGCGGATGGTCTTCGTCGAGGACGGCTTCCTCGGCAAGGACTACCTGGGCATGCTCGGCGCCGGCACCGAGGGGGCGCCGGAGGGCGTCACCGCCGTCACGTTCGGCGCGACCGCGGGGCCCGGCGCGACGGCGTGGGAGGACTTCCTCGCCGCGGGGGCGGCCGTCCCGGAGGCCGAGGCGGACGCCCGCGAGGCGGCGGTCACCGCCGACGACATCGCCGACGTGCTGTTCACCTCCGGCACCACCGGCCGCCCGAAGGGCGTGATGTGCACGCACGGCCAGGACGTGCGGACCTATCTGGCGTGGAGCGGCCGGACCGGGATCCGCCGCGGCGACCGCTACCTGATCGTCAACCCGATGTTCCACTCCTTCGGCTACAAGGCGGGCGTGCTGGCCTGCCTGCTGGTGGGCGCCACGATGGTGCTCCAGGACGTCTTCGAGGCGGCGGAGACGGCCCGGCTGATCGAGGCCGAGCGGATCACCGTCCTGCCGGGCCCGCCCACGATCTACACCTCGCTGCTGGACGCGCCGCGCGAGCGCGACCTGTCGTCGCTGCGGCTGGCGGTGACCGGCGCGTCGACCGTCCCGGTCGCGCTGATCAGCCGGATGCGGGCCGAGCTGTTCCCCGAGGTGGTCACCGCCTACGGGCTGACCGAGTCGTGCGGCACCGTCACCGCCTGCTCGCTCGGCGACGACGACACGACCGTGGCCACCACCTGCGGCCGGCCCATCGAGGGCGTCGAGATCGTGATCGCGGGCCCGGACGGGACGCCGGTGGAGCCGGGCGCGTCCGGCGAGGTCATGGTCCGCGGGCACAACGTGATGCGCGGCTACCTCGGCGACCCGGAGGGGACCCGGGAGACCATCCGGGACGGGTGGCTGGCGACCGGCGACCTCGGCCGGCTCGACCCGGCCGGCAACCTGATCATCACCGGGCGGTCCAAGGACATGTTCGTGGTGGGCGGCTTCAACGTCTACCCGGCCGAGGTCGAGCAGGTGCTGGCCCGGCATCCGGCGGTCTCCGAGGCCGCCGTGATCGGCGTCCCGGACGAGCGGATGGGCGAGGTCGGCCGTGCCTACGTGCGGGCCCGGCCCGGCACCGGACCGGCCGCCGCCGACCTCGTCGCGCACTGCCGGGACCTGCTCGCCAACTTCAAGGTGCCGCGCGAGATCGTCTTCGTCGCCGAGCTGCCGCGCAACGCGGCCGGCAAGGTGGAGAAGGCGCGGCTCCCAGGTAGTCCCCTGGTGTCGGGAAGGTGAAGAGCCCCGTATAAAACGAAAAACCGGGGCAAAGATCTGGACTGAGAATGAAGATAATGAGAAAGGCCCTACTCGGGCCTATGTACCTTTCTTCTTCCGGGGGCATGAAATGCCGGATGGGGGAGAAGGGTGACGGAGTCTCGGGACACGCGGCCGGACCCGGAACCGGGTACGGCACCGGAACTGGCCGATCTGCGGGGCGCGGCGCACGACCGCGCGATGCTCGCCGAGGCGCGGGTCGTCCTGGCCGGGCGCCTCGGCGTCCCGCCCGGTGAGGCGCTCCAGCATCTGATCTGGCTGGCGCGCGACCTCGACCTCGACCTGGGTGAGGCGGCGGCGCTGGTCGTCGGCGTGCGGGGCGGTGAGAGCCCGGTGAGCGCCTGGGACCTCACCGGCGCGGAGGCGCCCGCGCCGAGCCCCGTCGAGCGGGCCGGCGCCCACCTGACCAACGCCGAGCAGGCCGAGACGCCCGCCGCGCGGGAGATCCTGCGGCAGGTCACCGCGGTCGACACCGGCGGCGACGCCGACATCATCGCCGCGCTCCCCGCCGACCAGGTGGCGCGGGCGGTGCTGGACGGCTCGTCCGACAGCGCCGCGCACCTGGTGCCGGTGCGCGACGACGGCGGCCGGGTCGTGGACTTCCTGTACGCCGAGCTCAACGAGACCGCCCGCGACCTGTTCGGCCGCGGCGCCGCCGAGCTGACCGGGCTCCGGCTGCTGCGGACCGACCCGGGGACCGCGCTGACCGGCCTGTTCGCGGCCTACACCGAGGTGCTGGAGACCGGCAGGCCCTACGGCCGCGAGCCGTTCGTGTTCTCCACCGCGCAGGAGGGCCTGGCCCGGACGTCCCGGATGAGCGCGCGGTGCGTCGCGGTGCCCACCGGGGTCTGCGTCACCTGGCACTACTACCACGAGGAGGACCGGGTCCGGCGCCGTCTCGAACGGGTCGAGCGGCTCGCCCAGATCGGCTTCGGCGAGTGGGACCTGGTCACCGGCGAGGCCGAGTGGACGCCGCAGATGGCCGCCAACTACCTCCAGGACCCGAGTAACAAGCCGCCGGAGTCGGACGACCTGTCCAAGCTCGTCACCGATGAGGACGTGCCGCTGGTCGAGGAGGCGTTCCAGACACTGTTCTCCCGCCGCGAGCCGGTGGAGGTGGAGCACCGCGTGACGACCCCCGACGGCAAGCGCCGAAACCTGTGGGTGTTCATCGAGCCCGTGCTGGGCGAGTCGGGCCTGCCGGTCTCGATCAACGTCGTCTCGCAGGACATCACCCGGCGGCGCGGCGTCGAGCAGGCGCTCGCCGAGACCCGCCGCCAGATGCTGCGGCAGCAGGCCCGCACGGCACAGGAGCGGCGGGTGGCGGTCACGCTGCGGCGCGCGATCCTGCCCGACGACCGCGAGGTGGAGCCGCTTCCGGGGCTCGGCATCGAGGTCCGCAGCCTGGCCGCCGAGAGCGCCGCGCGCATCGGCGGCGACTGGTTCGCGACCCGGGCGCTGTCGGACGGCCGCGGGCTGTTCGCCATCGGCGACGCCGCCGGGCACGGTCTCCAGGCCGCCGCGGCGATGGCGCGGACCCGCAACGGCTTCCTCGGCCTCGCCTACACCGGCCGCCCGCCCGGACGCCTCGTCGCGTGGCTGAACGAGCTGGTCGGCGATCTGAACGCGGCCACCGGCACCTGCGTCGTCGCCCATTACGACTCTTCCCGGCGGGTGCTGCAATGGGCCTGCGCCGGGCACCCGCCGCCCATCCTGGTGCGCGACGGGCAGGCCGCCCAGCTCAGCATCGACCCCGATCCGCTGCTCGGCGCCGTCCCCGGGTACGACTACGCGACGTTCACCACCCGGCTGCTCCCCGGCGATCTGATCTTCCTCTACACCGACGGCCTCGTCGAGCGCCGGGAGGCCGACATCGACGCGCAGATCGAGCGCCTGACCCAGATCTTGCAGGATTGCGCGGACGGGCCGGAGCCGGTCCTGGACCAGGTGCTGGACCGGATGGAGCACGACCGGGCGGCCGACGACACCACGATGTTCGCCCTCCGGGTGCACTGACGGCCCCGGCGCCGGCCTCGATCAAGGAATGGCGGCGGCGGGTGTGGCGCCCGTCACCGCCAAGGTAAAGAATCGGCCGGGCCGCTCAGGTAAAAAATGGCGCCCGCGGGCGGCTTCGAGGCTGCGGTCCAACTCGCGAAACCCCTTTGTCCGGGCGCCTTCCGGGCCTTGTCGCGCCTCTGCGGGCCTCCCCTTGATCGGATTTCCGGGAAGGAACCCGCGCGATCGGGAAGGGGCGGCGGGGCCGGTCTGTTGGTGTCCTATAGAGCAGGCTTTAGGGACCTGAGGGGGACCTTGGTGCCCGGTTTGCTTTTCATGAGAAGGTTGATACCTTCTATTCAAATCTCGCAGCGCGTTCCATGCGTTGTGGCCGGTCGTGCTCAGACGTGACCGGCGGCCGCGGAGCCTGGGTGCCCGCGGCGCGCGGCCCCATTGTTCCGCGCTTCATCTCTCACGAGATCAATCCGACAGCCGGCACCGCCTCCGCGGTGCCCGTGGCCGAATCCGCGTCCGCCACCACGGGGACGGGAACCGGGGACCCAACTTTCCAGGGGTGAATCGGCGCGCCCAGCGCGTGCCGTAGGGCGACTTCCACGCCCGAATCCGTCAGCTAACCCGGTAGGCGCAATGGAAGACAAGGAGATCGTCAGCATGCCCAAGCGCAACAGTGTGAACTTCCTGCCCACCGAGAAGCTCGCCGCCGGCGTCGCCGTCGGCGCCGTGCTCGCCGGGTCCCTCGGGTTCGCGGTCGCCACCGGCGTGTCCGGCGACGAGGCCACCGCCGGGACAGCCACCGGTGCCGCGCAGGCCGCCGCGATGGCCGGGCCGCCCGCCAAGGCCAAGGCCAAGAGCGCCCACAAGAGCGCCGCCAAGAGCGCCCCCAAGATCGGCACCATGTCCAAGCAGAAGGCCGCCCAGGAGGGCTACTCCGTGGCCCCCCGCGCGGTGAAGTCCAGCGAAGTGATCAAGCTGGCCGAGAAGCAGGTCGGGATCAAGGAGGGGAAGAAGGGGCAGACCAAGTTCCACGACTGGTACGTCTCGTCCCCCGCCGCGAAGCAGACCGCCAAGCGTGACGGCGGCAAGGTCGCCGAGTACAACGGCGCCCAGTGGTGCAACATGTTCGTCTCCTGGCTGGGCGCGCAGCTCGGCGTGAAGAACATGGGCTTCGACGCCTACACCGTCGAGCACGCCAGCTGGCTGAAGAAGACCGGCCGCTGGGGCGACACCGCCAAGCCCGGGGCCATCGTCTTCTACGACTGGGACAAGGGCTCCAAGGGCAAGATCGGCGACATCGACCACGTCGGCGTCGTCGCCAAGGACAACGGCGACGGCACGATCAAGACCGTCGAGGGCAACACCTCCGACGCCGTGCAGAAGCACGTCCGGAGCAAGTCCCAGGTCGTCGGGTACGGGTACCCCGACTACGCCAAGTAAGCCCGCTCCCGCGTCACCGCTCCCGCGCCAACAGGGCGCCCGCCAGGCCGTACCGGCCGCATGGCGGGCGCCCTTCGGCGTTCCTGGGGCCTGGCGGCTCCGGAGGGATTCCTGGGGCCTTTCCC
Source organism: Actinomadura xylanilytica (assembly GCF_030283145.1). Lineage (GTDB taxonomy): Bacteria > Actinomycetota > Actinomycetes > Streptosporangiales > Streptosporangiaceae > Spirillospora > Spirillospora xylanilytica. The sequence continues at coordinate 150,877 of NZ_JASNWE010000001.1, read as the reverse complement.
GATCCAGCGGCATTGTCGGCCGATGCGAATCATCGACAGGTTTTGAGGCCGGCTTGGACCTCCGCCCCGCGCTTCCTGGAAAGGAATGACGGCACGACGGACGTGCGGAGGGAGGCCGATGCGGGCGCGCCCGGATGTCAGCGTCGTGGTGATCGCCTACAACGACGCGCTACGGCTGCCGCGGGCGGTCGGATCGGTGCTCGGGCAGTCCCTCGGCGGCGTCGAGACCGTCATCGTGGACGACGCCAGCACCGACGGCACCGGCGAGATCGCCGACCGGTTCGCCGCCGGCCTGCCGGGCCGGATCCGCGCGGTGCACCTGCCCGCCAACTCGGGCGGCTGCGGCCGGCCGCGCAACGTCGGGATCGAGCACGCGTCCGGCCGGTTCCTGATGTTCCTCGACAGCGACGACACCCTGGACCGGCACGCCTGCCTCAACCTCGTCGCCGCCGCCGAGGACACCGGCGCCGACCTGGTGTCGGGGCTGTGCGCCCGGATCCACCTGGACCGCGCCACCAAGCGCGTGCGCCCCTGGTATCCGTGGCTCTACGAGCGCAGGGCCGTGTACGGGTCGCTGCCGGAGAACCCGGACCTGCTCTACGACACGCTGTCGACCAACAAGGCGTACCGGCGCGGGTTCCTGGAGGACCAGGGGCTCCGCTTCGTCGAACGGCTCAACTACGAGGACCTGCTGTTCACCGCCGAGGCGTACCTGGCTGCCGGACGCACCGCGCTGATCCCGCACCGCGTCTACAACTGGCTGGTGGAACGGCGCGCGGGGGAGCAGTCGATCACCAACCGGCGGGCCGAGCTCACCAACTTCGCCGACCGGCTGGCGATCCACCGGCGCATCGACGCGCTGTTCCGGCGGCACGGCGCCGCCGACCTCAAGCTCGCCAAGGACGCCAAGTTCGTCAACCACGACCTGCTGCTGTACCTGCGCGAGCTGCGCAACCGCGACCCCGGCCACCAGTCGCGCGTCCTGGACCTGGCGGCCGGCTACCTGGCCGACCTGGACCCGCGCGTGTTCGACACCGCCAACGCGATGCCGGCGATCGCCGCCTACCTGGTGCGCGAAGGCGACCACGCGGGCGCGCTCGCGGCGGCGGAGTACGGGCGGAGCAGGAAGCACGAGATCCGCGCCGACCTCGTCGAGCTGGACGGCCGCGTCTACTGGGGCGGGACGATGCCCGACCCGTCCGGCCACCCCGTCCTGGACGTCACCGGCCTCGGCTTCCACCTGCGCCCGCTGAACGAGCTCCGCCCCGCCAACACCGTCACGGCCCTGGAGCTGCGCGGCGGCCGGGCGCACCTGGCCGGCCACGTGATGAACCCGCTCGGCCGGGTGCCGCCCGGCGCGCGGCTGACCGGGTCGCTGGAACTGTACGACCGGCGCCGCCCGGGGCGCGCGGCCCGCGCCCGCGCCCGCGTCGCGCGGGTGGGGGACCGGCTGGAGTGGACGGCCGACTTCGACCCGGTGCGCCGGGTCCGGCCGCTCGGGTTCGCCGACCCGGTGTGGGACACCCGGCTCCGGATCCGGGTGGACGGCCAGGAGATGGTCACCCGTCCCGGCGACGGGACGGGCTCGCCGCCGCTCGACGGGGTGGCCCTGCCCGTGCGGCCCCGGCTGACCCGGCTCGCGGCGGACCGGCTCAGCTCCTACGTCACCGAGGCCGGGCACCTCGCCTTCACCCTGGACGGCGGCGGCCGGCGGGCCCGGACGACCCGGGCGCTGGTGCACCGCGCCGCCGCGAGCGCGGTGGGACGGCGCGGCTGGGCGCGGGTCCGGCGGTCGGCGCTGGCCGCGCGCCGCGCCGCGACCGCCCGGACGACCAAGACCACCGTGTTCAACCGGGTGCTGACCCGGCTGCCGGTCCGCGCCGGCTCGGCGGTCTTCGAGAGCCACCTCGGGCGGCACTACGCCGGCAACCCCAAGTACATCTACCGGGAGCTGCGCCGGTCGGGCCGCCCGGTCCGCGCCGTCTGGTCCCACAGCGCGGGCACCCGGGGCTTCCCGTCCGGCGCGAGGCTGGTCCGCCGCGGCTCGTGGGCGTACTACCTCGCGCTCGCGCGGGCCGAGTTCTGGATCGACGACCAGGGCTTCCCCGACCGCCTCCGCAAGCGCCGCGGGACCACCTACATCCAGACCTGGCACGGGTCGGCGTTCAAGCCGATGGGTTTCGACCAGCCCAAGATCAAGGGCGGCACCCCGGCGGAGCAGGCCAGGCTGCGCCGGATGGTGGGCCGGTACGACTGCTTCCTGATCCGCTCGCGGCACGACGCCGGCACCCTCGCCAAGGGCCTCGGTGTCCGCGCCGAGCTGCTCCCGGCCGGCTACCCGCGCAACGACCCGCTGGTCACCGGCGCCCGCGGCGACCCCGAGCTGGCCGCGGAGGTCGCCGCGCTCCGCCGCGCGCTGCGGCTGGACGACGGGCGCCGGGCCGTCCTCTACGCCCCGACGTTCCGGCACGGCGCGGGCGGACGGCCCGCCACCGGGCCCGGCCTCCCCATCGACCCGGTGCGGTTCGCGCGCGACCTCGGCGAGGACCTGGTCCTGCTGGTCCGCCCGCACTACCTGACCCGGATCGACGTCCCGCCCGGCGCCCTCGACGCGATCCGGGACGCCGGCGGCGTCCCCGACGTCACCCTGCTGCTGCTGATCGCCGACGCCCTGATCACCGACCATTCCTCGATCATGTTCGACTATGCGCTGCTCGACCGGCCGATGGTCTTCCACCTGCCGGACGAGGCCGACCTCGGCACCGGCTACTTCGACCTGGCCCGGTACGCGCCGGGGCCGATCACCCGCACCGAGGACGAGCTCGTCGCCGCGCTCGCCGGCCTGGACGCGGGCGGCGCGGCCCACGCCGGCCGGCGCCGCGACTTCGTCCGGCGGTTCGGCGAGCACGACCGGGGCACCGCCGCCCGCACCGTGGTGGACCGGTACTTCCCAGAACGGCGCACTCCTCAACGGCACTTTCCTGGAAGGGGCGAACGTGGCCGTACCGCGTGACGTGTTCATCGTCTGCAACAACACCGATGCCATGGGGGGCCTCCAGCGGTGGGCGCATCACCTGGCGGGGCTGCTGGCCTCCCGGGGCGCCAAGGTCACCCTCGTCGGCGTCACACACGCCCCGGAGCGGCACCGGCACCAGCGCGGCGGCTCCTACTCGGTGGTGGCGCTGCACGACGCGTGGCATCCTCCGGCCCTGGCGTGGCGGCCGGGGTCGGTCCGCCAGCGGATGAACGTCCGGGCGCGGGCGCGGGACCTGTGGCGCACCGCGGCGATGCGGCAGGGCGCGGCGCGGCTGTCGTCGCTGTTCGGCGCGGCCCGGCCCGGCGCGGTCGTGATCGTGGCGCAGGTGTGGGCGATGGAGTGGGTTCGGCACGCCGACACCACCGGCCTCAAGATCGTCGGCATGTCGCACGAGTCGTACCGGGCGACGCGGCGCTCGACCCGGTACGCGCGGGTGCGCGAGCACTACGCCTGCGCCGACCGGTTCCTCGCGCTCACCGCCGAGGACGCCGACGCCTGGGCCAGGGCCGGGATGTCCAATGCCGACCACATGCCCAATCCGCTGCACGTCCTGCCCGGCCCCGCCGCCCCGCTTGACGCGCCGGTCGTCGCCTGCGTGGGGCGGCTCGCGCATGAGAAGGGCGTCGACCTGCTGCTGGAGGCGTGGGAGGAGGTCGCGGCCCGGCATCCGCGCTGGCGGCTGCGCGTGTACGGGGACGGCCCCGAGGAGGCGGCCCTGATCGACCGCGCGGAGGCCGCCGGGCTGGGGGGCTCGATCGAGTTCCGCGGTGTGACGGGCGACGTCGGGGCGGCGCTGGGCGGCGCGTCGGTGTTCGCGCTGCCCTCCCGCGACGAGGGATTCCCGATGTCGGTGCTGGAGTCGATGGCCCAGGGGCTTCCCACCGTGGCCTTCGACTGCGCACCCGGCGTCCGCGAACTGCTGGAGGACGGGGCGAGCGGGCTGCTGGTGCCGCCCGGCGACACCGTCGCGTTCGCCGCGGCCCTGGACCGGCTGATCGGGGACGCCGCGCTGCGCCGCACTCTCGGCGCCGAGGCGCGCGTCTCGGTGCTGCGCTACCACCCCGATCGGGTGCTCGGCCGCTGGGAGCGGCTCTTCGACCTGCTCCACCGCGAGCCGCCCGCCGGCGTCCCCGAACCGCTCCCCGGCCGGGCCCCGCGGCGTTCGGCCGGGGAGCGGTCGGGCGCGGGCCGTCCGGTCGTCGACCCGGCGGCGGCGTTCGGCGCCGAGACCGGCCCCGCCTGACCGAGGCCGGGCCGTCGCGGTTCTTTCTAACAACTGTTTGGTAGAGTGCGCCTCGTGAACCAGAACGAGACCCCCGAGGACCGGGCCTTCCGGGCCGAGGTGCGCGACTGGCTCGAGGCCAACCTGTCGGGCGAGTTCGCGCACGCGCGCGGGCTGGGCGGCCCCGGCCGCGAGCACGAGGCGTTCGAGGAGCGGCTGGCCTGGGAACGGCACCTCGCCGCGGCCGGCTGGACCTGCGTCGGCTGGCCCGAGGAGCACGGCGGACGCGGCGCGAGCCTGGCCCAGCAGGTGATCTTCAACGAGGAGTACGCGCTCGCGGACGCCCCCGCCCGCGTCGGCCACATCGGCGAGAACCTGCTCGGCCCCACGATCATCGCCTTCGGCACCGCCGAGCAGAAGGCGCGCTTCCTGCCGCCGATCGTCGCCGTCGAGGAACTGTGGTGCCAGGGCTACTCCGAGCCCGACGCCGGGTCCGACCTCGCCAACGTGCAGACCCGCGCCGAGCTGGACGGCGGCGAGTGGCGGATCAACGGCCAGAAGGTGTGGACCTCCCTCGCGGTCGAGGCCGACTGGTGCTTCGTGGTCTGCCGCACCGAACCCGGCTCGACCCGCCACCACGGCCTCTCCTACCTCCTGGTCCCGATGAGGGCCGGCGCGCGCGCGGGCACGACGTCCCCCGGGGTGGACATCCGCCCGATCGTCCAGCTCACCGGCACCTCGGAGTTCAACGAGGTGTTCTTCGACGACGCTCGTACCGAGGCGGCCAACATCGTCGGGGCGCCCGGCGAGGGCTGGAAGATCGCGATGGCCACCCTCGGGTTCGAGCGCGGCGTCGCCACCCTCGGCCAGCAGGTCGGGTTCCGCCGCGAGCTGGAGGGGGTCATCGCGCTGGCCCGCCGGACCGGCGCGATCGACGACCCGCTGCTGCGCGACCGGCTCACCCGGTCCTGGGCGGGCCTGGAGATCATGCGGCTGAACGCCACCCGCACCATGGCCGGCGTCGCCGCCGGGGCGCCCGGCCCCGAGTCGTCGATCTCCAAGCTGGTGTGGGGCACCTGGCACCGCGAGCTCGGCGAGCTGGCGATGGACGTCCTCGGCACCGCCGGCCTGGTCGCCGACGGCGAGCCGTACGACCTGAGCGACTGGCAGCGGCTGTTCCTGTTCTCCCGCGCCGACACCATCTACGCCGGGTCGAACGAGATCCAGCGCAACATCATCGCCGAGCGCGTGCTCGGCCTACCGAGAGAGGCGCGCGGATGACGCCACCGCCGTACGTCCCCGGGCACGGGCTGCTGACCGACCGGGCCGTGGTGATCACCGCCGCGGCCGGCGCCGGGATCGGCGGCGCGACCGCGCGGCGCTGCCTGGAGGAGGGCGCCCGGGTGCTGATCTCCGATGCGCACGAGCGGCGCCTCGGCGAGTCCCGGGAGGCGCTGGAGAAGGAGTTCGGCGCGGACCGGGTCGCCGCGCTGGCCTGCGACGTCACCTCCGAGGAGCAGGTCGGCGCGCTCTACGCGCTCGGCGTGGAGCGGTTCGGCCGGATCGACGTCGCGGTCAACAACGCCGGGCTCGGCGGCACCGCCGACCTGGTCGACATGCCCGACGAGCAGTGGGACCGGGTCCTGGACATCACCCTCAACGGAACCATGCGCTGCACCCGCGCCGCCCTGCGGATCATGCGGGACCAGGGCGCCGGTGTGATCGTCAACAACGCCTCGGTGATCGGGTGGCGGGCGCAGCGGGGCCAGTCGCACTACGCCGCCGCCAAGGCCGGGGTGATGGCGCTGACCCGCTGTGCCGCGCTGGAGGCCGCCGAGCACGGCGTGCGGATCAACGCGGTGTCGCCGTCGCTGGCCATGCACCCGCACCTGGTCAAGGTGACCTCGGAGGACCTGCTGGACGAGCTGACCCGCCGCGAGGCGTTCGGCCGCTACGCCGAGCCCTGGGAGGTCGCCAACGTTATCGTCTTCCTGGCCAGCGACTATTCCTCGTACATGACCGGCGAGGTCGTCTCCGTATCCAGCCAGAGGGCCTGAGGAACAATCCATGAGTCCACGACGGCGTGACGCCGAGGGCACCGCCGCCGCCCGCGGGCAGCGGCGGGCCGAACTGCTCGCCACCGCCGCCGAGGTGTTCGCCTCCCAGGGGTACTCCGCCACCACCGTCCGGAAGGTGGCCGATGCCGCCGGGATCCTCGGCGGCAGCCTCTACTACCACTTCGACTCCAAGGAGTCGATGGCCGACGAGATCCTCTCGACGTTCCTCGACGAGATGTGGGCCGCCTACGACCGGGTGCTCGGCGCCGGGCTCGGCGCGCGCGACACCCTGGAGGCCCTGGTCGCCGAGTCGTTCCGGTCCATCGACCGGCACCGGCCCGCCGTCGTGCTCTACCAGAACGAGTCCAAGCACCTGGCCAACAGCGAGCGGTTCCACTACCTGCTCGACTCGCACCGCAGGTTCGAGGAGATGTGGACCTCGCTGCTGGCCCGCGGCGTCGAGGAGGGCGCGTTCCGCGCCGACCTCGACCGGACGCTGGTCTACCGGTTCATCCGCGACACCGTCTGGGTCGCGGCGAACTGGTACCAGCACGGCGGGCGCCTGTCCGCCGACGACATCGCCAAGCAGTACCTCGCCATGGTCCTGGAAGGGATCCAGGCGAGCTAGCCCCCGTACGAAGGAGACCCCCTGATGGCTGGCAGAGCCGAGGCCTACATCGTCGAAGCCGTCCGCGCGCCGGTCGGACGGCGCGGCGGCGGGTTCGCCGCGGTGCACCCCGCCGACTTCGGCGCGCACGTGCTGACCGCGCTGATGGACCGGTCGAAGGTCGACCCGGCGGCCGTCGACGACGTCGTGTTCGGCTGCGTCGACACCCTCGGGCCGCAGGCCGGCGACATCGCCCGCACTTGCTGGCTGGCTGCCGGGCTGCCCGAGGAGGTCCCGGGCGTCACCATCGACCGGCAGTGCGGCTCGTCCCAGCAGGCGGTGCACTTCGCGGCGCAGGCCGTGCTGTCGGGCACGTCCGACCTGGTCGTGGCGGGCGGCGTGCAGAACATGTCGCAGATCCCGATCGGGTATGCGATGACGGCCGCCGAGCCGCTCGGCTTCGACCAGGGCCCGTTCGTCGGGTCCAAGGGCTGGGTGGCCCGCTACGGCGACGGCGAGGTGTCGCAGTTCGGCGGCGCCGAGATGATCGCCCGCGACTGGGACCTGTCCCGCGCGGACATGGAGGCGTTCGCCTACGCCTCGCACCGGCGCGCGATCCGCGCGATCGACGAGGGCCGCTTCGAGCGGGAGATCGCCCCCTACGAGGGCGTCACCACCGACGAGGGGCCGCGCCGCGACACCACCCTGGAGAAGATGGCGGGCCTGAAGACCCTGGTCGACGGGGGCCGGCTGACCGCCGCGGTGTCCTCGCAGATCTCCGACGGCGCCGCCGCCCTGCTCGTCGCCTCCGAGCAGGCCGTCAGGGACCACGGGCTGACCCCGCGCGCCCGGATCCACCACCTGTCCGCGCGCGGCGAGGACCCGATCCGGATGCTGTCCGCGCCGATCCCGGCCACCGCGCACGCGCTGAAGAAGACCGGCATGAAGATCGGCGACTTCGACGCGGTGGAGATCAACGAGGCGTTCGCGTCCGTTGTGCTCGCCTGGCTGAAGGAGACCGGCGCCGATCCCGAGCGCACCAACCCGAACGGCGGCGCCATCGCGCTCGGCCACCCGCTCGGCGCGACCGGCGCGCGGCTCATGACCACGCTCCTGCACGAGCTGGAGCGCACCGGCGGGCGGTACGGGCTCCAGACCATGTGCGAGGGCGGCGGCCAGGCCAACGTCACCGTCATCGAGCGGCTCTGAACCGGCCGTGAGCGCCGTCCCCGACGTGCTCGCCCCGGCCGGGCTCGGGCCGATCACGCTGCGCAACCGGGTCATCAAGGCCGCCACGTTCGAGGGCATGACCCCCGACGCCCTGGTCACCGACGAGCTGATCGAGTACCACCGGCGGCCGGCGGCCGGGGGAGTGGGCCTCACCACGGTCGCGTACTGCGCGGTCGCGCCCGAGGGCCGCACCGAGCGGCGGCAGCTCTGGATGCGGCCCGAGGCCGTCCCCGGGCTGCGCCGGCTGACCGAGGCCGTGCACGCCGAGGGCGCCGCCGCCGCCGCGCAGATCGGGCACGCCGGGCCGGTCGCCGACGCGAGCTCCAACGGGCTGCCCGGCCTGTCGGCCGGGCGGTTCTTCAACCCGCTCGGGATGCGCTTCACCCGGGCCGCCACGGCCGCCGACATCGCCCGGGTGACCCGGGCGCACGCCGAGGCGGCCCGGCTGGCGATCGAGGCGGGCTTCGACGCGGTCGAGATCCACTTCGGGCACAACTACCTGGCCAGCTCGTTCCTCAGCCCGCTGCTCAACCGGCGGACCGACGAGTACGGGGGCGGCCTGGCCAACCGGGCCAAGGTCGCCCTCGGCATCGCCCGCGCCGTGCGGGAGGAGGCCGGCGACCGCATCGCCGTCACCGCCAAGCTCAACATGCGCGACGGCGTCCGCGGCGGACTGGAGGTCGACGACAGCCTCCAGGTCGCGCGGTGGCTCCAGGACGAGGGCCTGGTCGACGCCCTGGAGCTCACCGCGGGCAGCTCGCTGCTCAACCCGATGTACCTGTTCCGCGGCGACGCCCCCGTCCCCGAGTTCGCCGCCAACTTCAAGCAGCCCCTCAATCTCGGGATCCGCCTGTTCGGCAAGCGGTTCCTGCGCGCCTACCCGTACGAGGACGCGTTCCTGCTGGAGCACGCCCGCCGGTTCCGCGCCGAGCTGGACCTCCCGCTGATCCTGCTCGGCGGGATCACCACCCGCGCCACCATGGACCAAGCCATGGCCGAGGGCTTCGAGTTCGTGGCGATGGGCCGCGCGCTGCTCCGCGAGCCCGATCTGGTCGCCCGCATCGCCGCCGACCCGTCCACCCCGTCGCTGTGCGTCCACTGCAACCGCTGCATGCCCACGATCTACACCGGCACGCACTGCCCCCTGATCCCGCCCCGCTGACCCGCTGTTCTACCGACCTGCTGTGCCGGGAACCTGCGCGCTCCGCCGGGATCTCCGCTGAGGCATAATCGTATGAAATATATGAGAAGGGTGGTCGGTATGAGCGAGGTGGGGCGATCCGGCGGGACGCCGTGCGCCCGCGGCGGCCGGGGCCGCGCCGCGGTGGCCGGACGGGCCGCCTGATGGCGGCCCTGCTGGAGGGGCTGCGGGTGGTCGAGATCTCCAGCTTCGTCGCCGCGCCGCTCGGCGGGATGACCCTCGCCCAGCTCGGCGCCGACGTCGTGCGGGTCGACCCGATCGGCGGCTCGGCCGACCTCGGCCGCTGGCCGCTGGCCCCCTCGGGCACCAGCCTGATGTGGACCGGGATGAACAAGGGCAAGCGCTCGGTCACCGCCGACTTCCGCTCGCCCGAGGGGCGCGACGCCGTCACCCGCCTCGCCGCCGACGCCGGGATCGTCCTGACCAACGCGGTGGGACGCGGCTGGCTCGGGTACGAGAGCCTCGCCGGGGCCCGGCCCGACCTGATCCACCTCCAGATCCAGGGCCATCACGACGGCACCGCCGCGGTCGACTACACCGTCAACGCCGAGATCGGCTTCCCGCTGGTCACCGGTCCAGCTGAGCACGCGGGCACGGTGAGTCACGTCCTGCCCGCGTGGGACGTGGCGTGCGGCCTGTATGCGGCCGTCGGCCTGCTGGCCGCCGAACGGCGCCGCGCCCGCACTGGCGAGGGCGCCCAGATCAAGCTGCCGCTCTACGACGTGGCCCTGGCCACCGCCGGCAATCTCGGCTTCCTCGCCGAGGCCCAGCTCGGGCGGGAGCGCCCCCGGATCGGCAACCACCTCTTCGGCGGCTTCGGCCGCGACTTCACCCTCTCCGACGGCGCGCGCGTCATGGTCGTCGCGCTCACCCGGCGCCACTTCACCGACCTGTGCCGCGCCACCGGCCTGACCGCGACCGTCACCGAGCTCGAACGCCTCCTCGGCGCCGACTTCGGCACCGACGGCGACCGGTACCGGCACCGCGAGACCCTGGCCTCCCTGGTCGAGCCGTGGTTCGCCGCGCGGTCCCTGGCGGACGCCGAGGCGGCGTTCGCGGGCACCTCGGTGCTGTTCGCGCCGTACAAGCGGTTCTCGGAGATCGACCTGGAGGGCGCTCCGCTGATGGGCGAGATCGACCAGCCGGGCGTCGGCCGCCTCCGCGCCCCCGCCTCGCCGCTCGACACCGGCGACCGGAGCCACGCGCCTGCGCCCCGGTTGGGCGAGCACACCACCGACGTCTTCGCCGCCCTCGGCCTGGACACCGCCGCCCTGCGCGCGAAGGGGGTGGTCGGGTGAACATCGGCGGCTGGGCCCCGGAGCCGGCGGAGACCACCGAGCTGATCGGCACCGCACCGTCCATCGCGCTCGCCGGAGTCCTGGACGTCGCGGCCCCGGCGGACGAGCTGCCGCCCCTCTGGCAGTGGCTCCACTTCCTGGAGCGTCCCGCCCAGCACGAGCTCGGTCCGGACGGGCATCCCCTGGAGGGACGCTTCCTGCCGCCCGTCCCCAACCGCCGCCGCATGTTCGCCGGGGGCCGTTTCACCGTGCACAGCCCCATCCGTTACGGCGACACCATCACGCGCCGCGCCGAGCTGGCCTCCACCGCCCTCAAGCGGGGACGCAGCGGCGAACTGCTCTTCGTCACCGTCCGGCACACGTTCGTCCGTGACGGCGATGAGGTCGCGGTGGAGGAGCAGGACCTCGTGTACCGGAGCGGAGACCCGGTCTCCCGCCCGGCGCAGGTATCCCATGAGTCCCCCGTGCCCGAAGCCCCGTGGACGCTTCCCATCACTGCGGACCCGGTGCTGCTGTTCCGTTTCAGCGCGCTCACCTACAACGCCCACCGGATCCACTACGACGAGGCGTACGCGACCCAGATCGAGGGGCACGGCGGCCTGGTCGTGCACGGGCCGCTCCTGGCGATGCTCTGCCTGGAACTTCCGCGCCGTGCCGGTCACCGGGCCCGCGCCCTGTCGTTCCGCGCCCAGCGGCCGGTCTACGCGGGCCGGCCCTTCGTCGCGGCAGGCTCGCCGGACGGCGCGCTGGCCATCGAGGCCCCGGGCGCCACGGCCATGACCGCCACGTTCGCCTGACGCCGCGCCCCGGGGCCGTGCCGCCGCGCCCCGGGCCGGCAGGGCCGGGCTCAGACGCGGTTGCGGCCGATGAGCTGCTTGACGATCACATTGCGCTGGATCTCGTTGGTCCCCTCGCCGACGATCATGAGGGGAGCGTCGCGGAAGTAGCGCTCGATGTCGAACTCGGTGGAGTACCCGGCGGCGCCGTGGATGCGGACGGCGTTCAGCGCGATCTGCATCGCCGCCTCCGAGGCGTACAGCTTGGCCATGCCCGCCTCCATGTCGCAGCGCTCGCCCGAGTCGAGCCGCTCGGCGGCGTCCAGGGTGAGCAGCCGGGCGGCGCGGAGCTGGGTGGCCATGTCGGCGAGGTAGTTGCCGATCGACTGGTGCTCCCAGATCGGCCGGCCGAACGCCTCGCGCTCCTGCGCGTAGCGCAGGGAGTCCTCCAGCGCGGCCCGGCCGACGCCGAGGGCGCGGGCGGCGACCTGGATCCGGCCGACCTCCAGGCCGCGCATCATCTGGGCGAAGCCGCGGCCCTCCTCGCCGCCGAGGACCGCGTCGAGCGGCACCGCGTGGTCCTCGAACGACAGCTCGCAGCTCTCCACACCCTTGTAGCCGAGCTTGGGCAGGTCGCGGGAGACCGTCATCCCGGGGCCCGGCTCGATCAGCAGGATGCTCACCCCGCGATGGCGTGGCGAGGCGTCCGGGTCGGTCTTGCACATCAGCGCGATCAGGCCGGACCGGCGGGCGTTGGTGATCCACATCTTGGCGCCGTCGACCAGGTAGCGGTCGCCCGAGCGGCGGGCCGTGGTGGTCATCGCCTGGAGGTCGGACCCGCCGGCGGGCTCGGTGAGCGCCATCGTGGCGCGCAGTTCGCCGGTCGCCATCCGGGGCAGGTAGCGCCGCTTCTGCTCCTCGGTGCCGAACACCGCGAGCAGGTGGCTCACCACGGTGTGGCCGCCGAACGCGCCGGCCAGGCTCATCCAGCCGCGGGCGAGCTCCTCGGTGATCAGGGCGTAGCAGCGCTTGGAGACGCTCGTCCCGCCGTACGCCGCGGGCACCGCCAGGCCGAACACGCCGAGCTCCTTCATCCGCCCGATGAGGTGCGCGGGGTACTCGTCGGCGTGCTCCAGGCCGCGGGCAGCGGGCCGGACCTCCCGGTCGACGAAGTCCGCGACGACGCGGGTGATGGCGCGCTCCTCCTCGGTCAGCCTGAACACGGCATGGGCTCCTCCCGGTGACGGTTCTGGAGTGTTTCATATATTTAATTTGACGTGTCGGTCGCCGGCCCCCTCCATAATGTGACGACCACGCGATCCCGGGGAGACGATGACAGTGGCCCGATCCGGTGACCAGGCCCTCGGCCGGAGGCCGCAGCTCAGCGACGAGGTCGCCGCCTACGTCCGCGAGCTCATCATGTCCGGCCAGGTCGCGCACGGGGAGTTCCTCCGCCTGGAGCGGATCGCCGACGACCTCGGGATCAGCGTGACGCCGGTGCGCGAGGCGCTGCTGTCGCTGCGCGGCGAGGGGTTCGTCACGCTGGAGCCCCGGCGCGGGTTCATGCCGGCCCCGCTGTCCAGGCAGGACGTGCAGGACCTGTTCGAGGCGCAGGCCTACTTCGCCGGCGAGCTGGCCGCCCGCGCCGCCGAGCGCGTGACCGAGCACGACCTGGCCTCGCTCGACCGGACCCAGGACCAGCTCGAACAGGCGGCCAGGGCGCGGGACCCCGAGGCGATCGAGCGCGCCAACCACCAGTTCCACCGGGTGATCAACAAGTCCGCGGGCTCGCCCAAGACGTCCTGGCTGCTCCAGCTCGTGGTGCGGTACGCGCCGCGGCGCTTCTACTCCAGCATCCACGGCTGGCCCCAGGCGTCGGTCGACGACCACCACCTGGTGCTGGCCGCGCTGCGCAGCGGCGACGCCGAGGCGGCCAGGCACGCGATGCGCGCCCACATCCGGCACGCCGGAACGCTGCTGGTGGTGCACCTGGAGGCGCAGGGCTTCTGGGACGCGCCGGGCGACCGGCGGCCCCCAGCCGGCTGAAGTCGCCGCCGCCCCCTTCCGCGCCGTCACCGTTTCCTCATATCGTATAAAAAATTTGCCCAGGAGGGATCATGGCGCGCGAACAGGAACGGGCAGGCGAGCGGGACCGGGAACGGCGCCCCGTGTCCGTCGCCGACCGCCCCGTCGCGAACGGCGGGGCCGTCCGCGTGCTCACCATCGACCGTCCCGAAGCGCGCAACGCGATCGACATGGCCACCCGCGTCCAGCTCCTCGACCGGCTCCGCGAGGCCGTCGACGCCCCCGCCGTGCGGGCGATCGTGCTCACCGGCGCCGGCGGGACGTTCTCGGCGGGCGGTGACGTCCGCACCATGGACGGTGCGGGCGCCGACGAGGTCCGGAGCCGGCTGCGCCCCGTGCACGAGGCGGTCCGGCTCATCGCCGAGTGCGGGAAGCCGGTCGTGGCGGCCGTCGAGGGCGCCGCCGCCGGGCTGGGCGTCTCGCTCGCCGCGGTCTGCGACCATGTCGTCGCCGCGGAGGACGCCCGCTTCGTCGCCGCGTTCGGCCGGATCGGCCTGGTCGCCGACGGTGGGCTGCTCTGGACGCTGCCGCGGCGCGTCGGGATGGGCCGCGCCAGGGAGATGCTGCTGTTCGGGCGGACCGTCCCCGCGGCCCGCGCGTACGAGATCGGCCTCGCCGACGCCCTCGCCCCGCCCGGCGCCGCCCTGGACGTCGCGCTGGAGCGCGCCGCCGAGGCCGCGGCCCTGGCGCCGCTGTCGATTGCGGCGGCCAAGCGGGTCCTGTCCCGCGGCGGCCACGGCCTGGAGGGACTGCTGGAGGCCGAGCGCGAGGAGCAGGCCGTCCTGTTCGGCACCGCCGACTTCGCCGAGGGCCGCGCCGCGTTCGCCGAACGCAGGACGCCCCGCTTCGAGGGCCGCTAAGCCGCCCCCCGACCGACTCGCAGGCCGCAGGAAGGTGACGGATGAGCAGGTTGCAGCAGACCCACGGACTGTCGGACGAGCAGCGCGAGATCGTCGCGACGGTGCGCGCGTTCGTGGACAAGGAGATCCTCCCGGTCGCCACCGAGCTGGAGCACGCGGACGAGTACCCGCAGGCCATCGTGGACGGGATGCGGGACCTCGGCCTGTTCGGGCTGATGATCGGCACCGAGCACGGCGGGCTCGGCGAGTCGCTGCTCACCTACGCGCTCGCCGTGGAGGAGCTCTCGCGCGGCTGGATGAGCGTGTCGGGCATCGTCAACACGCACTTCATCGTCGCCTGGATGATCACCCGGCACGGCACCGAGGCGCAGCGGGCGCACTACCTGCCGCGGATGGCGACCGGCGAGATCCGCGGCGCGTTCTCGATGTCGGAGCCGGACTGCGGCTCCGACGTGTCGGCGATCACGACCCGCGCGGTGCCCGACGGCGGCGACTACGTGATCGACGGCCGGAAGATGTGGCTGACCAACGGCGGCTCGGCGAACCTGGTGGCCACCCTGGTCAAGACCGACCCGGCGGCCGGCCACCGGGGCATGACCGCCTTCCTGGTGGACAAGACGCCCGGCTTCGGGGAGGTCGCGCCCGGCCTGACCGTCCCCGGAAAGATCGACAAGATGGGGTACAAGGGCGTCGACACCACCGAGCTGCTCTTCGACTCCTACCGGATCCCCGCCGGCCAGGTCCTCGGCGGCACCCCGGGCCGGGGCTTCTACCAGATGATGGACGGGGTGGAGGTCGGCCGCGTGAACGTCGCGGCCCGCGGCTGCGGTGTCGCGCGCCGCGCCTACGAGCTGGGCCTGGCCTACGCCCGGCAGCGCGAGACGTTCGGCAAGCCGATCGCCGAGCACCAGGCGGTGCTGTTCCGGCTCGCCGAGATGGCGACCAAGGTCGAGGCGGCGCACCAGATGATGGTGATGGCCGCGCGCCGCAAGGACTCCGGCGAGCGCAACGACCTGGAGGCGGGCATGGCCAAGTACCTGGCCGGCGAGTACTGCAAGGAGGTCGTCGAGGACGCCTTCCGCATCCACGGCGGCTACGCCTACTCCAGGGAGTACGAGATCGAGCGGCTCTACCGGGAGGCGCCGATGCTGCTGATCGGCGAGGGCACCGCCGACATCCAAAAGATGATCATCGGCCGCCGGCTGCTGGAGGGCTGAACGATGACCGCGGCCCCGGCGGGCGGCTCCGCGCTGCCTCTCGAAGGGATCACCGTCGTCGCGCTGGAGCAGGCGGTCGCGGCGCCGTTCGCGACCCGCCAGCTCGCCGACCTCGGCGCCCGCGTCGTCAAGGTGGAGCGGGTCGACGGCGGCGACTTCGCGCGCGCCTACGACATGCTCGTCCAGGCCGAGGCCGGGCTCATCTCGGTCACCGGGACGCCCGAGACGCCGGTCAAGGCGGGCTCGCCGCTGGCCGACATCGCCGCCGGGATGTACGCCTTCTCCGGCGCGCTCGCCGCGCTCGTCCGGCGCGGCACCACCGGCGCCGGCGCCGGCGCGGCGATCGAGGTCACGATGTTCGACGCGGTCGCCGAGTGGATGGGCCAGGCGATGTACACCACGATGTACACCGGCGCGCCGCCGCCGCGCGCCACGCTGGGCCATCCGGTCATCGCGCCCTACGACAGGTACCCGACCGCCGACGGCCCGGACGTCGTCATCGGCGTGCAGAACGACCGGGGCTGGGCCGCGCTCGCCACCGGCGTGCTCGGGCGTCCCGAACTGGTCGGCGATCCGGAGTACGCCACCAACGTCGCGCGGGTCCGCAACCGGGCGGCGGTCGACGCCGCCGTCGGCGCCGCCACATCCGGGATGGGCCGCGCCGAGCTCCTCCGCCGGCTCGACGAGGCCGGGGTGCCGAACGCGTCGCTGAACGACGGCCACGGCCTGATCGACCACCCGGTGCTCGCCGAGCGCGACCGCTGGCGCGAGGTCGGCTCGCCGGTCGGCGGCGTCCGCGCGATCCTGCCGCCGATCACGTTCGCGGGCGCCGAGGCGAGGATGGGCCCGGTCCCGGCGCTCGGCGAGCACACCGGCGCCGTGCTGGCCGAGCTGGGCCACGACGCCGAGACCATCGCCGGGCTGCGCGCCTCCGGTGCCGTCGCCTGAGCGACGGCCGCTACCGCGCTGACGCGGCGCGTTTCCCGGGTGATCCGGGGTTCGCCCGGCTGGTCGCCGGCCTGACCGGGACGAGCCACCGGAAAGGTCTCCGCGACCCTGGCCTTGAACATAACCCCACTATGGGGTTATGTATGGGGTTACATATCTTCGCCGTGCTGTGGAGGCCGTCATGCCCAAGATCAACATCTATCTGCCCGACGAGCTGGCCCAGGCCGTCAAGGACGCGGGCGTGCCCGCGTCGGCGGTCTGCCAGCGGGCCCTGAAGCAGGCCGTCAGGCGGATCGCCGCGATCAGGACGGTGGCGCTCACCGACCTCGCCACCGCGGACCTGGCCGAACTGCTCCCGAACTTCACCGGGGGCGCCCGCTCCGCCCTCGCCCGCGCGATCGCCCGGACGGGTGCGGACGAGGGCGTCCCCGTCGGCACCGCGGCGCTGCTCTCAGGCGTCCTCGCCGAGGAGGGCAACCTGGCCCTGCGCGTCCTGGACGTCCTGGAGATCGAGCCCTCCCGCGTCCGGCGGAACCTGGACGCGCGGACCGGCGACCCGCGCGCCGCCGACGCTGGAGGCGAGGCCGCGACCGGGCCCGGAGAAGGGCCGGGGCTGCGGTTCGGCGACGCCGCGTCGGCCGCCCTGAAGCTCGCCGCGAACGAGGCCATCGCGCTCGGGCACAACTACATCGGCTGCGAGCACCTGCTTCTCGGGCTGGTCGCCGAACCGGACGGGGCGGCCGGGCAGGTGCTGCGCGACCTCGGCGCCGAGCCCAAGACCGTCCGCCGCACCGTGGAGTCGGCGCTGATGGGCTACACGCACCTGCGCGCCCAGACCCAGGCCGCCGGGGAAGCGGCGGCGGGCGGACCCGCGCAGGCGGCGCAGGCCATGCAGGCGGTCACCGCCCTCATCCGGCAGGAGCTCCAGCCCCTCGCCGAGCGCCTCGAGCGCCTCGAGCGCCTCGAGCGCCTCGAAGGGCGGACCGGCGCGGCCTGACGCCCAGGGGGGTGGCGCCACGCCCAGGATAAGACGGCTCTGCCTGATTCCCTGTGTGTCCAGGACCATCGAGGCACAGGACGAACGAGAGGGAGCACGATGCGGACCCGCACTTTCGCAGGAACACCGGTCGGCGCGGTCGGACTCGGCTGCATGGGGATGAGCTGGGCCTACAGCGAGTCCGAGCGCGACGACACGGCCTCGGTGGAGCTGATCAACGAGGCGCTCGACCTGGGCGTCACGTTTCTGGACACCGCCCAGCCCTACGGCGACGGGCACAACGAGACCCTGGTCGGCCGCGCCGTCCGGGGCCGCCGCGACGAAGCGGTGATCGCCACCAAGACCGGCCTGGTCGTCGAGGACCTGCATACCAAGGCGATGCGCCGCGACGGCTCGCCCGAGCACGTCAAGCGGTCCGCCGAGGACAGCCTGCGCCGCCTCGGCACCGAGGTGATCGACCTGTACTACCTGCACCGGGTCGACCCCGCCGTCCCGCTCGCCGACACCTGGGGCGCGATGGCCGAGCTGGTCGCCGAGGGCAAGGTCCGGCGGCTCGGCCTGTCGGAGGTCGGCGCCGCCCAGGCCGGGGAGGCGCACGCGATCCACCCGGTCGCGGCGATCCAGTCCGAGCTGTCGCTGTGGACCAGGGACGCGCTGGGCGCGCCCGGCGGCCTGACCGGGGCCTTCCCCGGCGACGCCACCGCGGGGGAGGGGCCGGGCGACGTCGTCGCCTGGTGCGCCGGGAACGGTGCGGTCTTCGTCCCGTTCTCCCCGCTCGGGCGGGGCTTCCTCACCGGCACCGTCACCGCGGCCGACTTCGAGGACTCCGACTTCCGCGGCGGCAACCCGCGCTTCCAGGAGGAGGCGCTCAAGGCCAACCTGCGGATCGTCGACGTCGTCAAGGCCGTCGCCGCGCGGCACGGCGCCACGCCCGCGCAGGTCGCGATCGCGTGGACGCTCGCGCAGGGCCCGCACGTCATCCCGATCCCCGGCACGAAGAAGTCCCGCTACCTGCGCGACAACGCGGGCGCCGCCGAGCTCGACCTGACCGCCGCGGACCTGTCCGAGCTGGACTCCGTCCCCGCGCCCGTGGGCAGCCGGTACTGACGCGCGCCGCGACGACCCCGCGGTTCGGCGGCGCGGACGTGCGGCGCGAGGAGGGCTGAAGGCCCGGGTCCGAGGCCGTACCGAACGTTCTGAACGGACGGCCGCGAACCCGGCGGGCCCAGGGCCGGTCCCACCGGGCATGATCGGACGACCTGTGCTGCGAAGGGCCCGCCTGGGCACCGGCGGCGCCTTTCTCCTGGCCGGGCTCCTCACCGGGGTGTGGAACACGCGGCTGCCCGCGTTGCAGACCGCGCACGAGCTGTCCACCCGGCAGGTCGGGCTGGTCATCGTGGTCTGGGGCGTGGCCGCGCTGGCCGGGATGGCTGCGCTCCGCCGACTGATGGCCCGGCGCGACAGCCGGGTCGCGCTGCGCGTCGCGCTGCCGCTGTCGGCGGCGGGTCTCGGGCTCTGCGGGCAGGCGCCGTCCTACCCGCTGCTGCTGGCCGCGGTCGTGGTGTTCGGAGCGGCGTTCGGCGCCGCCGAGGTGACGGTCAACGCGCAGGGCAGCGCCGTGGAGCGCGCCTCGGGACGGCCGGTGATGAACGGGATGCACGCCTGCTGGTCGCTCGGCGCGCTGGCCGGGGGCCTGACCGGGTTCGCGGCCGTCCTCGCCGGGCTGGGCCTGCCCGCCACGTTCGCCGCCACCGCCGTGGTGGCCGCGCCCGCGGCGGTGGCCCTCGGGCTCACCTACATCCGGGACGACGCGGCGGCCACCGGGGAGATCGTCCGCCCGGCCCGGCCCGGCAGGCTTCCCAGGATCGTGCCGGTCATCGGCGTGCTGGCGTTCTGCGCCCTGCTCGTGGAGGGCGCGGTGGCCGACTGGAGCGCGCTCTACCTGCGCGACACCCGCGGCACCGCCGAGTCGCTCGCCGCACTCGGGCATCCGGTGTTCGGGGCGGGCATGCTCGCCGGCCGCCTGTGCGGCGACCGGCTGCGCTCGGTGATCGGCGCTCCCGCGCTGCTCGCCATCGCGGGCGCGGCCACGGCGGCGGCGGTGGCCCTCACCCTCGCGGGCGGCGGCCCCGCCATCGCGCTCACCGGCTTCGCCCTGATGGGGGTCGCCGTCTGCACGGTCGGCCCGCTGGCGTTCTCCCTCGCGGGCACGGCGGCCCCCCGCCAGGAGAGCGCCGCCATCGCCCGCACCGGCACCCTCGGCTACAGCGGGCTGATGCTCGGGCCGGTGCTGATCTCGCTCGTCGCCGGGGCGTCGTCCATGCGGGCGGGACTGGCCGTGCTGCTCGCCCCGGCGCTGTTCAGCGCGGTGGGCGGGCCCCTCATCGCCCGCCGCACCCGCGGCCCGGCCCGTCCGGTCTGGACGACCCCGGGCGCCGGCGTGAACGTGCCCTCCGCGATCCACCGGACGACCTGGCCCCCCGAGGCGCCCGGCCGGGGCGGCGGAGCCGCCGCGCGAGTGCGCCTGCGCTGCCTCGTCGTGCTGAAGGCGGCCGGGGTCCCGGTCGTCGGGACCGTGTGGTTCGGCGTCGCGGGCCTGCCCGCGACGCCGGTGAACCTCGCGGGCTTCGGGCTGCTGGCCGCCATGCTCCTGTACGGCGCCGTCACGGCGGCCCGCGGCGGGCGGCCCGGCGCGTTCGCCCGCTGGTTCGCCCTTCCCGGCGCCGTCGCCGCCGGCCTGGCCGGCACCGCGTGGGCGGTGGCGGCCGGGCCGGACGCCGGCACCCTGCCGGGTCTGGCGCTCGCCGTGCTCGCGACGGCCGAGTACGTGATGCTCGTCTCCGGCCACCGGCCGGCGCCACCCGGGACACGGAACACCGATCCGCACGCCACCCGCCCGGACGCCCCCTACCCGCACGACACCCTTCCGCTGGGCGTCGCCCCTCAGCTTGCCCACGCGGCGCGGCCCGTCCACGAGACCGGGGACCGGCGGGTCGCCCCGGTACAGGACCGTCAAGCCCGTGTCGAGGTCCTGACCGGCCGGGCGGACCCGTAGGACTCGGCGGCGCGGGCGAGGATCTCGTCCACCGGCCACTGGTCGTTGGCGTGCTCGCCGTACTTGGCGGCGGCCACGCCGCCGTCGGGCGCGATGAGGAAGTCGGCGGGCAGGCCGAACCGCCCGTTCTCCGGAAGGCCGGCGGGCGCGCGGTCCAGCTTGCGCGCGATCCGCCAGGTGCCCTCGGTGACCGCGCGGAGCAGCGGCCACCAGGCGCGCGGATGCAGCAGCGCGCGGGGCACCGCCTCGACGCCGAATTCGGCGTACAGCCGCTTGCGCGGATCGGCGACGACGGCGAACGGCAGGTCGGCCACGTGCTCGCGCAGCTCGCCCGCGGACGAGTGGAACACCACGACCTCCCGGACGCCCGCGGCCTCGATCTCGTCGTGCCGCCGGACCACCGACCGCAGGTGCAGGTTGCAGATCGGGCAGCCCGCGAAGCGGCGGAACTGGAGATGGACGAGGTGTTCCCCGTCCGGGACGAGGGCCGGCGCACCGGTCACGGACTCGAGCTCGCGCGCTGGGACCACCGAACCGGGGCCGAGCCTGTCGGATGCGTTCATCGGGCGGCTCCTTCGTAGGCGTACGTCATACGCTTACGAGAATAGGCGTATGCCGTACGCTGTCAAGCCATGCCCCGCCCGCGCTCCCTCACCCACCCGCAGATCGCCGCCGCGGCGCTCGACCTCATCGACCGCGAGGGGCTCGCCGCCCTGACGATGCGGGCGGTCGCCGGCCGCCTCGGCGTGGGCGCCATGTCGCTCTACCGCTACGTGGACGACCGGCATGAGCTCGAGGGGCTGGTGATCGACCTGGTGCTCGGCGCCGTCGACGTCACGCCCCCGCCCGGTACGTCTTGGACCGGCCAGGTCGAGGAGCTGGTCGGACGCATGCGCGCAGCCCTCGGCGCCCACCCCGAGGTCGTCCCGCTCACCATGACGCACCGGCAGAGCGCGCTCGGCCTGCTGCGCTGGTCCGAGTCCCTGCTCGGCGTCCTCACCCGCGCCGGCTTCGACGGCGAGCGCCGCGTCGTCGCGCTGCGCAGCCTGCTCGGCTACCTGAACGGCGCGATCCAGCTCGAGCACCTCGGCCCGCTGTCCGGCGCGGGCACCGAGGCCATGGCGGCGCTGCCCCCGGCCGAGTTCCCGTTCCTGGCCGAGACCGCGGCGCGGGCGCGCCGCGTCCCGGCCGACGAGGAGTTCCGCCGGGGCCTGGCCGTCGTCCTCGCCGGCCTCGCCGGCGCCTGACCCGCCGGGTCAGGACGCCGGGCGCGCCAGGTGGGAGCCCTGCGCCGCGATCGCCTCGGCCGCCTGCGCGACGATCCCGTCGATCAGCTCCGCGCAGGTCGGCAGGTCGTCGATGACCGCGACCACCTGGCCGGAGGCCATCACGCCGAGGTCGGGACGGCCGTCCACCATCGCCGCCTTCAGCAGCATCGGGGTGTTGGCCGCCATCAGCACCTGCGACCACGACAGGTCCTTGCCGTGCTTCATCGCCCTGCCGTCGGCGAGCATCGCCCGCCACGACATCCCCGACAGCTTCTTGAACCGCGCGCCGTTGCGCACCGCCCGCGCCAGCCCGCCGACCCGCCCCGACCGCTCCAGCGTGTCGACCAGCTCGCTGCGCAGCACCCGGTGCGGCATGCCGTCCACCTGGCGGGTCACCACGGTCTCGCCGGTGCCGAGGTAGACCTGCTTGACGTCCTCGGGCACCGAGCTGTCGGAGGTCAGCAGGAAGCGCGTGCCCATCGCCACGCCCGCCGCCCCGTAGGCCAGCGCCGCGGCCAGGCCGCGGCCGTCGAAGAAGCCGCCGGCGGCGATCACCGGGATGTCGACCGCGTCCACCACCTGGGGCAGCAGCAGCGTGGTCGCGACCGCGCCGGTGTGCCCGCCGCCCTCGCCGCCCTGCACCAGCACCGCGTCGGCGCCCCACGCGGCGACCTTCTCCGCGTGCCGGCGGGCGCCCACCGACGGGACCACCACCAGCCCCGCGTCCTTCAGCTTGGCGATCAGCTCCCGCTTCGGCGCCAGCGCGAACGAGGCGACCTTCACGCCCTCCTTGATCAGCAGGTCGATCCGGTCGCCCGCGTCGGTCGCGTCCGCCCGCAGGTTCACCCCGAACGGCTCGCCGGTGCGCTCCTTGACCTCCCGGATCGCCTCGGCGAGCTGGTCGAGCGTCATCGTCGCCGACGCCAGGATCCCCAGCCCGCCCGCGTTCGCCACCGCCGTCACCAGCCGCGGCCCCGCCACCCAGCCCATCCCCGTCTGCACGACGGGATGCCGGACCCCGGCCAGCCGCGTCAGCGGCGTGTCGAGGACCTGCCGGCCGTCCGCGCTCACGTTGTGTCTCCCGTTCGCTTCCGGGGCGCCGCGCCCCTCCGGCTCACTCACGAGGGGACCTCGCGCTCCCGCAGCCCCTTCGGGTCGAGGACGTCGCGCATGATGCGCAGCTCCTCCGCGGTCGGGAGGCGCGACTCGGGGACCTCGTCCGGGACGGCCAGCTCGAAGCCGGTGCTCTCCACGACCTGCTGGACGGTCACGCCCGGGTGCACCGAGCGGAGCCGCATCCGCCGGTCCGGCGTCGCGAAGTCGAGCACCGCAAGGTTGGTCACCACGACCCGGATCTCGTACGCGCCGCGGTCGTGGCCGACCCCGCTGACGAAGTCGACCTCCTCGGTGAAGACCCGCGTCGAGTGCTTGGGCACCCAGTAGCTGGTGGTGTTGAGCAGCGTGTTGCCCGGCCCGCCGCGCACGCCGAGGAGCTGCCGCTTGGGCCGCTCCCAGTCGCCGATGCACGAGATGTTGGTGTTGCCGAACCGGTCGATCTGGCTCGGGCCCATCACCACGTGCCGCCGCCCGTTCAGCACCAGCCACAGGTGGTCGCGGAACGGCAGCCAGCCCTCCACCTCGCCCGCCGCCGCGCCCAGCGGGACCGGTTCGGCGCTCAGCGACGGGCCGCCGTCGGTGGTCAGCAGGCCGGGCTCGAAGGTCGAGCGCGCCAGCCGCGACCCGAGCATCGGCACGAACCCGGCGACCGCCGCCGCCACGATCTCGCCGTCCCCGCGGAACGCCTCGGCGCACGCGACCGCGCACACCTCGGCCCGCGTCGCGTCCGCCGCGGCGGCCGTCTCGGTGCTCATCGGTTCTCCTCACGCCACACGCGCACGGCGTCCTGGTACGCGGTCTCGTCGCCGGACAGGAAGCGGTCGCGGAACGCGGCCCACTTCTCGGGATCGCCCGCCGACCGGGCGTAGAGCTTCTGGAACGCCTCGTCGCGGCCGTGGTCGGGCGCGCAGTCGGTGAAGTGCGCCCCGTTCGGGGTCTCCACCACGCCCGCCACATGCGTCCGGCTGATCAGCAGGGACTGGACGGGGCCCTCCTTGAGCAGGTCACCGGTGTCGACCAGGCGCTCGCACGACACGTACGTGCGGTCCGCCGCCTTGGCGAACAGGTCGTCCATGTACGGGTCGGGCCCCAGGTACTGCGCGTTGCCGCGCGCGTCGGCGCGGTTCATGTGCACCAGCGCGACGTCCATCGTCAGCGCGGGCACGGCGACCAGCTCCCGCCCGTCCTCGTACGGCGAGCGGACCGTCTTGAGGTCCGGGTTGACCCGCATCACGTCTGAGCCGAGCCCGACCGGCGTGGGCAGGAACGGCAGCCGGTGCGCCGCCGCGTACAGCCCGAACATGAACATGCCCTCGTCGTACTCGGTCATCTCGATCGCGCCGTCCTGCCGGGCCTGCCGGAAGTGCGGCTCCAGCGGGATCGAGTCGAGCGTCGCGAACGCCGTCACGAGCCTGCGGACCTTCCCGAACGCGCACAGCAGCCCCACGTCCGGCCCGCCGTACGACACCACCGTCAGATCGGTCAGCGGTGACCGGCAGATCTCCCGGACCAGCGCCATCGGCTTGCGCCGCGAGCCCCAGCCGCCGATCCCGACCGTCATGCCGCTCTCCAGCGACCCCACGATCTCCCCGACCGTCATGGCCTTGCTCATGGGCCCTCTCCGTTCGCCGTCCCACGGCCGCCTCCGCACGGCGGCCTCCGTCCTCGCGCGCTGCGCGCGCCTCCCGGCCCGGCCGCCGTGCGGCCGTGGGGGCTCATTCCGACGCTCCCTTCCGCACGAACGCGTCGCGGTGCTCGTCGCCCGCACCGACCAGGTTGAGCTCGAAGGTGAGGCCCTGCTCGAACCGGTAACTGCGCTTGACGTCGACCGGGTCGATCCCGTTGAGCGACTCCTTGGCCCGCCGGATGACGTAGCGGTCCTTGGCGGCGATGTTCGCCGCCACCTCCATGGCCGTGGCGCGCAGCCCGTCCGCGGGGACGACCTCCAGCACCGAACCGTGCCGGTGCAGCTCGTCCGCGCTCACGTTGCGGCAGGTGTAGACCATCGCGCGCATCAGGTGCTGCGGGACGAGCCGGGCCAGGTGGGTGGCGGCGCCGAGCGCGCCGCGGTCGACCTCGGGCAGGCCGAAGTAGGCGTCCTCGGACGCCACCACGATGTCGGCGTTGCCGACCAGCCCGATGCCGCCGCCGAGGCAGAAGCCGTGCACCGCGGCGACGACGGGCACCTCGCAGTCGTAGACGGCGGCGAACGCCGCGTAGCAGCCCCGGTTGGCGCCGACCAGCGCGGCGTGCCCCTCGGAGACCTGCATCTCCTTGATGTCGACGCCGGCGTTGAAGCCGCGGCCCTCGGAGCGGAGCACGACGGCGCCGACCCCCGGGTCCCGCCCGGCCGCCAGCACCGCCTCCGCCAGCTCGAACCAGCCCGCCACGGTCAGGGCGTTGACCGGCGGCGCGTCGACCACGATCTCGGCGACCCCGCCCTCGTGGGTCGTGGTGGAGACTCCCATGCGCTACCTTTCCACCAAACATTTGTTAGAACAGACCGTAGCAGAAGGGGGAAAGGTGCTGACGCTGGATCTGAGCGGCAAGACCGTCGTGGTCACCGGGGGCGTGCGCGGGGTCGGGGCCGGCATCAGCCGGGCCTTCCTGGAGGCCGGGGCCGACGTCGTCGCGGTGGCCCGGCGCGAGCCGGACACGCTGCCCGAGGTGGGCGGCCGGACCGCCCGCTTCGCCTCGCTGGACGTGCGCGACCCGGCCGCCGCCCAGGCCTTCATGGACGGCCTGGACCGACTGGACGTGCTGGTCAACAACGCCGGCGGCGGCCCGTTCCTGCCGGTGGCGGACGGCGACCTGCGCACCCACCTGAAGATCATCGAGCTGAACCTGGCCGCCCCGCTGATCATGGCGCGGGCCGCGCACACGGTGATGGACCGGCAGCCTGAGGGCGGCTCCATCATCATGATCGGCAGCGTCAGCGGGGTGCGCCCCTCGCCCGGGTCGGCCGCCTACGGCGCCGCCAAGGCGGGCCTCGCCAGCCTCACCACCTCGCTCGCGGTCGAGTGGGCACCGCGGATCCGGGTCAACATGCTCACCCTCGGGATGGTCCGCACCGAGCTGGCCCACCTGCACTACGGCGACGAGGCCGGCGTCGAGGCGGTCGCCCGCACCGTCCCGCTCGGCCGCCTGGCCGACCCCTACGACGTGGGCGCGGCCTGCGTCTTCCTGTCCTCGCCCCTCGCGGGCTACGCCAGCGGCTCGTCGATGCTGCTGCACGGCGGGGGAGAGCGCCCCGCCTTCCTGGACGCCGCCACCGTCAACAAGGAGGAGCAGAAGTGATCTGCCAAGACCGCGTCGTCGTCGTCACCGGAGCGGGCCGCGGGCTCGGCCGCGCGCACGCGCTGGAATTCGCCCGCCAGGGGGCCAGGGTCGTCGTCAACGACCTCGGCGTGGCCCGCGACGGCACCGGCGACGCGTCCGGCGGTCCCGCCCACGACGTCGTCAAGGAGATCGAGGCGCTCGGCGGGCAGGCCGCCGCCAGCACCGACGACATCGCCACCGAGGCGGGCGCCGCCGCGCTGATCGCCACCGCGATCGAGGCGTTCGGGCGGCTGGACGTGCTGGTCAACAACGCCGGGTTCCTCCGCGACCGGATGCTCGTCAACCTGGGCGAGGACGAGTGGGACGCGGTCATGCGCGTCCACCTCAAGGGCCACTTCCTGCCGCTCAAGCACGCCGGGCGGCACTGGCGCGCCGAGAGCAAGGCGGGCCGCCCGGTGGACGCCCGGATCATCAACACCTCGTCCGGAGCCGGGCTGCTCGGCAGTGTCGGCCAGGGCAACTACTCCGCCGCCAAGGCCGGCATCGTCGGGCTGACCCTGGTCGCCTCCGCCGAGCTCGGCCGCTACGGCGTGACCGTCAACGCCATCGCCCCCGCCGCCCGCACCCGGATGACCGAGGAGGTCTTCGCGCAGACCATGGCGGCCCCCGCCGAGGGCGAGTTCGACGCGATGGCCCCCGAGAACGTCTCGCCGCTGGTCGCCTGGCTGGGCTCGGCCGAGTCCGCCGGGATCACCGGCCGCGTCTTCGAGGCCGAGGGCGGCAGGATCTGCGTGATGGACGCGTTCCGGCACGGCCCCGCGGCCGACAAGGGCGCCCGCTGGGACGCCGCCGAACTCGGCGGCGTCATCACCGGTCTCCTGGCGGACGCCCCGGCCCCCGAGCCCGTCTACGGCGCCGGCTGAGCCCGCCGGCACCGATCGCTCCCGGCCGGCGGGATTCGCCGGGACGGCTCCGGGGCGCGGCGGTCTGGCGTCGCCGCATGCTGACCGAACAACAGCGGCGGGACGAGGTGGAGGTCGGGTTCGTCCTCGGCGACCCGGTCACCGGCGCTTCAGGGGGCACATCCGTGTCCGGCTTCGGACAGGGCGGCGTCCGCGACCCCGGCGGGGAGGTCGAACGGCACGTCGCGGCCGGGATGAACCGCACTGAGATTCTCACGGACACCCCGGGGCCTCCTCCGGGCGATCACCGGCGAACCCGAGATCCACCCATTCCGACCTGCTCGTTCTCCAGGAAACCCGGCGGTGCCGCCGGGATGGTGACCCTGCCCTCGGCACCCGCTCAAGACGACCTCGCTTAAGCTGGGAGCTTTGGGCGGGTGATCATCGGGCGCCCGGAGATCGATGACCGCCGTCCGCGGCTCGGCCTCCTCCGCGCGCGCCCGCTCCCGCCCGGCGAGTCGGTCCGCATGATCACCGGGATGATCGGAGAGCAATGAGCAGCGACCTTCGGTGGCGCGAGAGCACGCACGGTGACGGCCGGGGCGGTGACTGCGCCGCCGTCCGGGCCGGCGACGGGCCGTGGCGGACGAGCGTGCGCAGCAGCGACCAGGGCGGTGACTGCGTGGAGGTCGCCGGACTCGGATGCGCCTGCGAGGAGCGCGCCCGCCTGGTCGCGGTCCGCGATTCCAAGGACCCCGAAGGCCCGGTGCTGGTGTTCGCCCCCGCCGCCTGGCGCGGCCTCTCCGGACGGATCAAGTCGGGCGCTTTGGACCTTCGGTGATCGTCCCCGTGCGGTGACGCCGGGGGGAGGCCGGTTCGAAGGCCGCTGAGATCGGTCGAGCGATCTCAGCGGCTCTTCTCTTCGGGCGGGCGGGCCGTCGACGTCAGGCCGGCCGGGTTCGCGGTTCCGCCGCGCGCGGGCGTCAGCGGGGGAGGTAGTCCTCGAGGTAGCGGTGCACCTTGTCGGTGTAGGGCTTGAACCTCGCGGGCACACCGCCCGCCTGGGCCACGGTCTTGGACGAGCTGCGGTACGTCGCGGCGAGGTTGAGCGCCGGGTCGCCGGGGAGGTCGCGCAGGTCCTTGCCCCAGTAGCACAGGTAGCGGCCCATCGCCGGGATGGACAGCTCGGGGGTGATCGCGGCGGGCTTCGGCTCGGGGTTGTTGAGCCCGCCGGGCTGCCAGAACACCAGCACCTTGGGCGTCCAGCGGGCGATGCCGTACTCGTCGCCGGCCGGGTCCGACAGCTTGGCGTCGAAGTTGCTCTCGGCCTTGAGCATCGCGGCGATCAGCGCGGGGCTCAGGCCCTTCATGTCGCACCAGGTGCCCGCTTGGACGATCAGCGCCCGGTACTGCGGGGGCACGTCGGATCCGGCGCGCAGCCACTTCCCGTCGGGCGCACTCTCGCCGGAGCCGCCGGAGCCGCCGAACGCCCAGAACGCGCCGCCGCCGGCCAGTGAGAGGCCGACCAGCGTGCCGCCGGTGATGACCGCCAGGCGGCGCCGGCCACGGGCCGGTGACCCGCCGCGGGCGGGTCGGGCCGGCGGCAGCGGATCAGTGTTGATCCTGCTGGTGGTCCGGGACAGCGCGTGCCCGAACTCGGCCGCCGACGGCCACCGCTTCTCCCGGTCGGGCTCCAGCGCGCGCAGCACCACCTGGTCGACCGCGTGGGGGATCGCGGGCTGGAGGTCGCTCGGCGGGCGCCGCGTCTGGCCGGGGGGCTCCCCGGTGAGCATGTGGTAAGTGAGTGCTCCCAGCCCGTACACGTCGGCGCGCTGGTCCGGGGCCCCGTCGATCTGGGTCTGCTCGGGAGCCATGTAGCCGGGCGACCCGGCGGGCAGCGTCAGGCTGGACAGCCGGTCGCCGGTCCGCGCGATGCCGAGGTCGGAGATCATCACGCGCTCGGCGTCGCCACCGGGCACCGAGCGCAGCAGCACGTTGGACGGCTTGAGGTCGCGGTGCACGATGTCGACCTCGTGCAGCTCCTGCACGCCCCGGATGATCTCGCGGGCCATCCGCAGCGCCTCGTTGAGCGGGAGCGGGCCCTCGGCCAGCCGCTCGTCCAGGGTGCCCCGGTCGGCGTAGGTCATCACGAAGTAGGGGCGGCCGTCCTCCTGCTCGCCGATGTCGAAGACCTGCACGAGCCGGTGCGAGTCGACCTGCCGCAGGAGCCGCGCCTCCTGGACGAACCGCTCGTGCACGTCGGTGCGCTGCGCCCAGTGCTCGGCGAGGATCTTGATCGCCACCGGGGAGTCGAGCTCCTCGTCGCGGCCGAGCCAGACCGAGGCGAAGCCGCCTGAACCGAGCAGCCGGTCGATCGTGTAGCGTCCTGCCGAGCTCGGGGTCTCCATGTCGCCCCATCATGAACGATGCGCACGCCGCCCGGCAGGGCTTTTGTTGATCAAACTTGGACCGGACGATTCCGGATGCCCCGTCCGGTCGGGGGCGTCCCGGAATGTGCCACTTCAGTGCGGTGTTAACGGTACGCGGCGCTGGAAAAAAATCGATCGCCCCGCGAGGCCGGGGGCGGCTACGGTGCCAAGGTTGCGGGGGGACCGGCGCGGAGCGCCGTCCGACGCCCGGACCGTATCCTGGTCGATGGTTATGAGGACACCTGTGAGATCGCCGCTCGCCGACCTGCGCGCGCGCCTGCCCGAGCTGATGCTGCGCGACCAGCACCGGCTGGGCCGCCGCATCGACGGGATCCAGAAGACGCGCGACGCCGGCCGGCGCGCCAAGGCCGCCGAGGACATCGGCGGCGAGGTCGAGGCCGCCGAGCGCCGGGTGGCCCGGCGCCGCGAGGCGGTGCCCGCGATCACCTACCCGGCCGAGCTGCCGGTCGCGCAGAAGAAGGACGACATCCTGGCGGCGATCCGGGACCACCAGGTCGTGATCATCGCGGGCGAGACCGGGTCGGGGAAGACCACCCAGATCCCCAAGATCTGCCTGGAGCTCGGCCGCGGCGTGCTCGGCTCGGTCGGGCACACCCAGCCGCGCCGGCTGGCCGCCCGCACCGTCGCCGACCGGATCGCCGAGGAGCTCGGCACCGAGCTCGGCGACACCGTGGGCTACAAGGTCCGCTTCACCGACCGGTCCAGCGACGGCACGCTGGTCAAACTGATGACCGACGGCATCCTGCTGGCCGAGATCCAGACCGACCGGCTGCTCCGCCAGTACGACACGCTGATCATCGACGAGGCGCACGAGCGCAGCCTCAACATCGACTTCCTGCTCGGGTACGTCCGGGAGATCCTGCCCCGCCGCCCCGACCTCAAGGTGATCATCACCTCGGCGACCATCGACCCCGAGCGGTTCTCCCGGCACTTCGGCGACGCCCCGATCGTGGAGGTGTCCGGCCGCACCTATCCGGTGGAGGTCCGCTACCGCCCGGTGACCGACCCCGAGGACCCGTCCGCCGACCCCGACCGCGACCAGGTCCAGGCGATCTGCGAGGCGGTCGACGAGCTGGGCCGCGAGGCGCCCGGCGACGTGCTGGTCTTCCTCAGCGGCGAGCGCGAGATCCGCGACACCGCCGACGCGCTGCACAAGCACCTCCAGGGCAGGCGCGGGCCCGCCACCGAGGTGCTGCCGCTGTACGCGCGACTGTCGGCGGCCGACCAGCACCGGGTGTTCCAGGCGCATCGCGGACGGCGCATCGTGCTGTCCACCAACGTCGCCGAGACCTCGCTGACGGTGCCGGGCATCAAGTACGTCGTCGACCCCGGCACCGCCCGCATCTCCCGCTACAGCCACCGCCTCAAGGTGCAGCGGCTGCCCATCGAGCCGATCTCGCAGGCGTCGGCCAACCAGCGCAAGGGCCGCTGCGGGCGCGTGTCGGAGGGCATCTGCATCCGGCTCTACGCCGAGGACGACTTCGAGTCCCGCCCCGAGTTCACCGACCCCGAGATCCTGCGCACCAACCTCGCCTCAGTCATCCTCCAGATGACCTCGCTCGACCTCGGCGACATCGCCGCGTTCCCGTTCGTCGAGCCGCCCGACCGCCGCAACGTCAAGGCCGGCGTCGACCTGCTGCACGAGCTGGGCGCGATCGACCCCGCCGAGCAGGACCCGCGCAAGCGCCTCACCCCGCTCGGCCGCCGCCTCGCCCAGCTCCCGGTCGACCCGCGGCTGGCCCGCATGGTGCTCGAGGCCGACAAGAACGGCTGCGTGCGCGAGGTCCTGGTCATCGCCGCCGCGCTGTCGATCCAGGACCCGCGCGAACGGCCGTCCGAGCACCAGCAGGCCGCCGACGAACTGCACCGCCGGTTCGCCGACCCGACCTCCGACTTCCTCGCCTACCTCAACCTGTGGAACTACCTGCGCGACAAGCAGCGGGAGCTGTCGGGCAGCCAGTTCCGCCGCACCTGCAAGAACGAGTTCCTGCACTTCCTGCGCATCCGCGAGTGGCAGGACCTGCACAGCCAGCTCAAGCAGGTCGCCAAGACGCTCGGCGTGACGCTCAACGACGTCGACCCCGCCCCCGAGCGCGTCCACGTCTCGCTGCTCGCCGGCCTGCTGTCGCACATCGGGCTGATGGACGCCGACAAGAAGGACGAGGGCGGGCCGCGCCGCCGCCAGCAGGAGTACGTCGGGGCGCGCGGCGCGAAGTTCGCGGTGTTCCCCGGTTCCGCCCTGTTCAAGAAGCCGCCGCGCTGGATCATGTCGGCCGAGCTGGTCGAGACCTCCCGCCTGTGGGCCCGGGTCAACGCCAGGATCGAGCCCGAATGGGTCGAGCCGCTCGCCGGGCACCTGGTCAAGCGCAACTACAGCGAGCCGCACTGGTCCAAGAAGCAGGCCGCCGTCATGGCGTACGAGAAGGTCACCCTCTACGGGGTGCCGATCGTCGCGCAGCGCCGCGTCAACTACGGGCGCGTCGACCCCGAGCTGTCCCGCGAGCTGTTCATCCGGCACGCGCTGGTCGAGGGCGACTGGGAGACCCACCACCGGTTCTTCCACGACAACCGCGCCCTGCTCGACGAGGTCGAGGAACTGGAGCACCGCGCCCGGCGCCGCGACATCCTGGTCGACGACCAGACCCTGTTCGACTTCTACGACGAGCGGGTCCCCGCCGACGTGGTGTCGGGCCGGCACTTCGACGCCTGGTGGAAGAAGGCCGGGCGGGCCGAGCCCGACCTGCTCGGCTTCGAGAAGTCGATGCTGATGAACGAGGGCGTCGGCGGCGTCAGCGAGGCCGACTACCCCGATGTGTGGCGGCAGGGCCCGCTGAGCCTGCGGCTCAGCTACCAGTTCGAGCCGGGCGCGAACGCCGACGGCGTCACCGTGCACCTCCCGGTGCAGGTGCTCAACCAGGTCAAGCCGATCGGCTTCGAGTGGCAGGTGCCCGGCCTGCGCGCCGAACTGGTCACCGAGCTGATCCGGTCGCTGCCCAAGCAGGTGCGGGTCAACTTCGTCCCGGCGCCCGACTACGCCCGCAAGGTGCTCGAGCGCGTCTCACCGCGCAGCGAGCCCCTCCTGGACGCCCTCGAACGCGAGCTGACCGCGCTGACCGGCGTCCCGCTCGCCCGCGAGGGGTGGGACCTGTCCCGCCTGCCCGCGCACCTGCGGATCACCTTCCGGGTGGTGGACGACCGGGGCCGCACCCTCGGTGAGGACACCGACCTCGATGCGCTCAAGCGCGCCCTGGCGGGCAAGGTCCGCGGCACCCTGTCCAAGGCCGCGTCCGCCGAGGGCCTCGAACGCTCCGGCCTCCGCGAGTGGACGATCGGCGAGCTGCCCCGCACCTACGAGCGGGCCCAGGCCGGCTACGAGGTCAAGGCGTATCCCGCGCTCGCCGACGAGGGCGACACCGTCGCGGTCCGCATGTACGAGACCGAGGCCGAGCAGCGGCGCGCGATGTGGCGCGGCACCCGCCGGCTGGTGCTGCTCAACGCCCCGTCCCCGGTCAAGCAGATCCAGGCGCGCCTGACCAACCAGGGCAAGCTCGCGCTCAGCCACAACCCGCACGGGTCGGTGCCCGCGCTGTTCGAGGACTGCGTGACCGCCGCCGCCGACCGGCTCATCGCCGAGGCCGGCGGCCCGGCCTGGGACGAGGCCGGCTTCACCCGCCTCTTCGACCACGTGCGCGCCGAGCTGCACGACGCGACCGCCGCGATCGTCGCGCAGGTCGAACGGGTCCTGGCCGAGTCGCACGAGATCGACCGGCGGCTGCGCGGCACCACCAGCCTGGTGCTCGTCCCCGCGCTGACCGACATCCGGACGCACCTGGCCGAGCTGATCCATCCCGGCTTCGTCACCGGGACGGGCTGGCAGCGCCTGCCCGACCTGACCCGCTACCTGCGCGCGCTCCAGATCCGGCTCGACAAGCTCCCCGAGAACCCGGGCCGCGACCGCCAGCTCATGCACCAGGTCGGCGTCCTGGCCGAGGAGTACCAGCAGGCGCTGCGCAGGCTGCCCCCGTCCCGCCGCGACGACGAGCCCGCCAGGCAGGTCCGCTGGATGCTGGAGGAACTGCGGGTCAGCCTGTTCGCGCAGCAGCTCGGCACCCGCTACCCGGTCTCCGACAAGCGCATCCGCAAGGCCATGGCCCAGCTTTGAAAGCCCGGCCCGGCATCCTCGCCTGGCGGCTCGGACGCCGACCGTGCTCGGGGCGAGCGCGACATCGCTCCGCGATCCGGCCGGTGCGGCTCGCCGCCGGCTTCGCCTCACCGGCCAGGTAACGCGCTCGCGCGACGGCTGAGGCACTCTCGATCTGCCGGCGCCGGCGTCCGAACCGCTTGGCGCCGCCGCTTTCCGAACGGTTCCGAAATCATGATCGATCTGGTCGGGGTCTCGGGTAGTAGTAGATGCCATGGACCTGAAGGAGCTTTACCCGCCCCTGGAACCGCACGACTCCGGGATGCTCGCGGTCGGTGCCGGCGACGAGATCTACTGGGAGGTCTGCGGCGACCCCGGGGGCAAGCCGGTGGTGTTCGTGCACGGCGGCCCGGGCGGCGGGCTGCTGCCGGTGTGCCGCCGGTTCTTCGACCCCGCGGCATATCGGATCGTGCTGTTCGACCAGCGCAACTGCGGACGCAGCACGCCCCACGCGGGCGACGCCGGGGTGTCGCTGGAGGCCAACACCACCCCGCACCTGGTCGCCGACATGGAACGGCTCCGGGAGCACCTCGGCATCGACCGGTGGCAGGTGTTCGGCGGGAGCTGGGGCAGCACGCTCGGCCTGGCCTACGCGCAGGAGCACCCGGACCGCGTCACCGAGCTGGTGCTGCGCGGCATCTACCTCGCCCGTCCCGAGGACGAGGAGTGGGCGTTCACGGGCGGCGGGTCGGCCCGGCTGTTCCCCGAGGAGTGGGCGGCGTTCCAGGCGCCGGTCCCCGAGGCCGCGCGGGACGACATGCTGACCGCGTACGGGCGGCTCCTGTTCGACCCGGACCCGGCGGTGCACGTCCCGGCGGCCAGAGCGTGGGCGGCCTGGGAGCTGTCGGCCAACACGCTGCTGCCCGTCCCGCCGCCGGACCTGGACGACCGGCTCCTGGTCGGGTTCTCGCGGATCGAGCAGCACTACTTCAGCCAGGGCTGCTTCCTCGAGGCGGGGATCCTGGCGGGCGCCGACCGGATCAGGCACCTCCCCGGCGTGATCGTCCACGGGCGGTACGACATGAAGACCCCGGCGGACGGCGCGCTCGCGCTGCACCGCGCCTGGCCCGAGGCCGAGTTCCACCTCATCGAGGACGCGGGCCACGGCGGCTCGGAACCCGGCACCCTGCACCACCTCATCGAGGCCACCGACCGCTTCCGCTCCTGACCCGGCCGCTCCTGACCCGGCCGCCCCTGGCCTCGGGCTGCGACGACCCCCGTCCGGCGGGCGCCTGGGCGGCCGGTTGGCGCCCGCCGGACGGGGTGCTGAAGGGGGACGACCCCGCTCGGACCCCGTGTCTGAGCGGGGACGTCCCGGGTCAGGTGGCGATGTCGCGGCGGCGGATGCCGTAGAGGCCCGCCGCGATGAGCGCGGCCACGATCGCGGTCAGCACGATCAGCGGGGTGGCGTCCATCGTCCCGCCGGGGAGCTTCGGCACGTGGGTGAACGGCGACAGGTCCATCACCGCCTGGCCGAGGTCGAGCACCGGACCGAGCTGGCCCAGCAGCAGGAAGCCCGCCACCACGGCCCAGGCGGCCGGCGAGAACCGCGGCGCCAGCCCGAACAGCGCGATGCCGATGCCGACGGCGACCCACGCGGCGGGCGTCTGCACGAGCACGGCGCCGAGGAGCTCGGGTACCTTGCCGCCGAGGTCGCCCACGGACGCCCCGTAGGTGAGGCCGATCGACAGCCCGGACACCAGCAGCATCACCACCGTGCCGGCCAGCGCGATCAGCAGGTGCCCGGCGACCCAGCGGACCCGCCCGACCGCGGTGGCGAGGAGCGGCTCGACCCGCTGGAGGCCCTCCTCGGTGCGCAGCCGGAGCGCGGCCTGCACCCCGTACAGCGAGGCCATCGCGGACATCAGCCCGATGCAGGTGACCAGGAACGCGTCCACCAGTCCGGACTGGCCGCCCATCTTGGTGATGAGGTCGTTGGTGCCGGAGTTGCCGCCGACCAGGTCGCCGATCCCCTTGGCGATGCCGCCGACGACCAGGCCGTAGACCAGGAAGCCGCAGGCCCAGCCGTACAGCGACCCGGACTGGAGCCGCCAGGCCAGCGCGAGCGGGCTGCGCAGGCCGGGCGCCGCCTCCGCCGGTCCGGGCCGGGGCGCCAGCAGCCCGGCGCCGAGGTCGCGATGCTCGATCAGCGCGTACGCCGCGGCGATGAGCAGCGCCGCCGCGGCGAGCGGCAGCAGCGCCGCCCAGAGCCGGTCGCCGCCGTACGGGCGGATCTGCTCGATCCAGCCGATGGGCGACAGCCAGGTCAGCCAGCCGGCGCCCTCCGTCGCGTCGCCGGCCGCGCGCAGCAGGTACGCGGCGGCGATCACGCCGACGCCGATGCCGCGGGCGGCGCGGGCGTTCTCGGTCACCTGGGCGGCGACCGCGCCGACCGCGGCGAACAGGATCCCGGCGGCGGCCCAGCCGACGCCGGTGCTGACCGCGCCGGCGACGCCCTCGGAGGCCAGCCCGAGCATGACGAGCACGCCGAGCGCCAGGGCGGCCAGCACCGCCACCAGCAGCGCCGCGGTGAGCGCCGCCCGCCGGCCGACCACGCCGGCGCCGACCAGCTCCAGGCGGCCCTCCTCCTCTTCGGCGCGGGTGTGCCGGATCACCAGCAGCACGCTCATGACGCCGACGAACGCGGCGCCGAGGGCGCCCATCCGCCAGGCGGTCATGCCGCCGAGGGAGGGGTCGTGGAGTGGGCCGTAGAACGCCAGCGTCGAGGAGTTGCCGTTGGCCCCGTCGGCGAAGTGCTGCCGCTCGGCGGCGGTCTTGTACAGCCCCCGGTATCCGCCCAGGGTGCTGAACAGGGAGCTCAGCAGCGCCAGGATCCACACCGGGATCATGATCCGGTCGCGGCGCAGCCCGAGCCGCAGCAGTGACCGGGTCCCGGTGAGGGAGCTCATCGGCCGGGGGGCGGCGAGGGTGCTCATCGGGGCGTCCCCTCCAGCTCGGTGAGCTCCTCCTCGTAGTGCCGCAGGAACAGCTCCTCCAGGGTGGGCGGCTGGCTGACCAGGCCCCGCACGCCGACCTGGGTGAGCTGCCGCAGCACCGCGTCGAGCTGCGGGGTGTCGACCTCCAGCCTGACGGTGTTGCCGTCGACCTGGACGTCGTGCACGCCGGGCAGGGCGGTGATTCCGTTGGGCGGTCCGGCCAGCTCGGCGTGGATCGAGGTGCGGGTCAGATGCCGCAGCTCGGTCAGCGTCCCGGTCTCGACGGTGCGGCCCTTGCGGATGATGGTGACCCGGTCGCAGAGCGACTCGACCTCGCTGAGGATGTGGCTGGACAGCAGCACGGTGCGCCCGCCCCGCCGCTCCTCCTTCACGCAGTCCTGGAACACCTCCTCCATGAGCGGGTCCAGGCCGGAGGTCGGCTCGTCCAGGATGAGCAGCTCGGCGTCGGAGGCGAGCGCGGCGACGAGGGCGACCTTCTGCCGGTTGCCCTTGGAGTAGGCGCGGCCCTTCTTCTTCGGATCGAGTTCGAACCGGTCGAGGAGCTCGGCGCGGCGCCGCGCGTCGAGGCCGCCGCGCAGCCGGCCGAGGAGGTCGATCACCTCCCCGCCGGACAGCGAGGGCCAGAGCGTCACGTCGCCGGGGACGTAGGCGAGGCGCCGGTGCAGGGCGGTGGCGTCCCGCCAGGGGTCGCCGCCGAGGAGCTCGGCGGTGCCGCCGTCAGCGCGCATCAGGCCGAGCAGGACGCGGATGGTGGTGGACTTGCCGGCGCCGTTCGGGCCGAGGAAGCCGTGCACCTCCCCGGTGCTGACGGTGAGGTCCAGTCCATCGAGCGCGCGTGTCCGGCCGAACGTCTTGACGAGCCCGGACACTGACAGAGCGGTGTTCATGGGTGTTGAAACTACACTTCTTTCAGGAAATTGTGAAGTCTATAAAACAGATGAAGGTCAGATACACTGGTCCGACCGAGCTGACCTGGGGAGCTGTTGTGGAAGAGACCGGCCCGCCGACCTCGTCGCCGCCTGCCGAGGAGGCGGAGGCCGTCCGGATGTACATCGAGCGGTTCGCGGCGCAGATGGCCGACGCCGGCTGGCAGCGCATGCCCGCGCGGGTCTTCGCCGCCCTGATGGCCACCGACTCCGGTACGCTCACCGCCGCCGAGCTCGCGGAGCTGCTCCGGGTCAGCCCGGCCGCGGTCTCCGGGGCGGTACGGCATCTCACCCAGATTCACATGGCCCTGCGCGAACGTGAGCCGGGCTCGCGCCGCGACATCTTCCGCGTGCGGGACGACGTCTGGCAGGACGCGATCCTCGGGCGCGACCGGGCCCTGACGATGTTCGAGGACAGCCTGGGCGAGCTGGCTCAGGTGGTCGGGCGCGAGAGCCCCGCGGGGCGCAGGCTGGCCGAGTCCGCCGAATTCTTCGCCTTCATGCAGAAGGAGATCAACGGCATGCTGGACCGCTGGCGCGAGCACCGCGATGCGCTCCGGGAGGAATACGCCGAGAGCTGACGGGCCGAGTGCGGTGGCTCACGGGAAGCCCCCAAGACTCTGCGGTCACCGGGGTGACACCGTAGGGTGCATTCCATGCCTAATAGCGATGAGCGCGACAATAGCGGTCACAGGGAGAAGGCCGTAACCGCCGAAGCCGCGGTCTCCGAGGGGCCGAAGCCGAACGGCGGAGCGTCCGCATCGTCCAGCGGCCCCGTGGGGGGAGAGGGCGGCGCGCAACCGGCCGGCCAGCACGGGTACGGCACCGGCACCGGGATCCAGGGGAACGCGGCGGGTGTCGGACCTCGTCCCGCTGAGACGGTCATCGCCCGCCTGGGCGAGCCGGTCACCGTGTGGCCCTGCGCCAACTGCGGGCGTCCCGTGCCGCAGCCCATGGGGACCGTCCGTGCCGTCCGCTACTGCCAGGACAACGACGGCGCCTGCGCCCGCGAGGCCCGCGACCGCCGCGAGCGCGGCCGGGACGCGCCGGGCCTGACCGGGCAGGTGGCCTCGACCTGGGAGATGGTCGAGCGCCTGGAGAAGGCCGCCGACGTGCTCGCCGACTCGCTGACCTCCGAGCTGAGCGTCGCCGGTGTCGAGCGGCGCGTCTCGGAGGTCCGGGCCGAGGCCGCCCGCGAGCTCGCCATCGCGCAGACCGAGCGGGACGCCTCGCAGCGCAAGGCCGAGGAGGCGTGGCAGGAGGCCGCCTCGTCCCGCCAGCGCGCCGGCGCCGCCGAGAAGGACGCCGCCGGCGCCCGCGAGGAGACCAAGCTCGCCACCGCCAAGCGCGACGCCGCGCAGCAGGCGTGGGAAGAGGCGCACCAGATCGCGCAGCAGTCGGTCACCGCCAAGCTCGCCGCCGAGAGCGAGCGCGACCGCATCGCCGCCCGCGAGACCGAGCTGCTCGCCGCCCTGGAGACGGCGCGGGCCGAGCTGGTCACCCTGCAC
Organism: Actinomadura xylanilytica; assembly: GCF_030283145.1. GTDB lineage: Bacteria > Actinomycetota > Actinomycetes > Streptosporangiales > Streptosporangiaceae > Spirillospora > Spirillospora xylanilytica. Next base: position 111,680 of record NZ_JASNWE010000001.1, on the reverse strand, counting down.
TCCAAGCTCGCCGAGAGCGAGGGCGCGGTCGAGTCGCAGCGGGTCGAGTCCGCGGTGGCCAAGCAGGGCGCCGAGGACCTCCGCAACGCGATGCGCGACACCGAGGCACAGCGGCAGCGGGCCATGCAGGCCGCCAGCAAGGCCGAGGCCGAGCGGACCACCGCGCTGCGCTCGCAGTCGGAGGCCGAGGCCGAGGTGGTGCGCGCCATCGCCCGCGCCGACGAGGCCGCCAAGGAGCGCGACGCCGCCCAGGCGCAGGCGCAGCAGGCCGTCGCGGAGCGGGAGGAGATGGCCACCAAGATCAACGACCAGTCCGTCCAGCTCCGCCAGCTCTCCCAGTCGGTCGCCGAGCAGCAGGCCGCGCTGACCGCGCTCGCCGACGAGCGCGACGCCGCCCGCGCCGAGGCCGACCGCGCCCGCCGGCAGATCGACCACTTCACGCACAACACGCTGTCGTCCAACATCCCGCCCGGCGGGCGGATGCCGGGCGCCGGCGCCCAGCAGCAGAACCCGGGCGTCCCGCAGGGCCCGCCCCCGATCGGCGGTCCGAACGGCCCGGGTGGGCAGAGCGGCCCCGGCGGCGTCCCGAACGGCACCGGGCCCATCCCGAGCACGGGGCCGGCGCAGACCGGAGGAACGCCCATGCCGGGCCGCCCGCCCCTCGTCGGCCCCCCGCACGCCGGCGGCGGCAACCCCATGCAGGGCGGGAACCCGCCGCCCGCCAACGGGCGGCCGGTCAACGGCAACGACCGCGAGGACCCGCTCTTCACCGGCCACTGAGGCCGGGCCCCCGCCCGGCCGGACGGGAGCGGTGCGGAGCGGGCCGCAGGGTCACCGCCCGAACCGCTCCCTGTCGACCTCGATCCAGATCTGCTCGGCCCGGCCGAGCAGCCGCCCGTCCGCCCCGTACAGCGCGGTCGCGGTGTGCAGCTTGCGGCCCTCGCGGCTGCGGGCCAGGCCCATGACCACGCACTCCTCCCCGGCCTCGGGCAGGTCGACGACCTGCCCGGTCATCGTGCCGAGGACGGCCGGGCGGTCCACCGGGTCGAACGACCAGGCGCCCGGACAGTCCATCGCCGCCCAGAGCAGCTCGCGGCCGGGCGCCTCGCGCGGCGTCCACGCCGCGGCGACCGTGCCCTCGCCGACCGGGCCGGGTGCCAGCCGCATCCCGTCGCCCGGCTCCCGCGCCGGGCCGCACACGAAGCAGCCCGGGAACGGGTGGTCGTCCCCGCGGCCGAGGTACCCCTCCGCGGCCCGCAGCGCCTCGGCGTAGGGCACCGCCGGCACCGGCGGCACCACGATCGCCGCCGCGAGCCCTTCGGCGATCAGCCGATCGCCCTCCCACAACCGGACGCTGCGTCCCCGCTCGTCATCGTCGGAGACCCGCAGCTCGGTGTCGAGCGGCGGAGGCTGCCGCAGCGCCACCGTCACCGTGTCGGAGGCCACGTGCCCCGCCAGGAGCCCCGCCACGTAACCGCCATTGCCCGAACCGTCGGGCCCGTGGAACCGCTTGTCTATGATCACTTGCATCCCCGTGGTCACTCTTCTCGCGCACCAAAACGGGACCGATCATAATGACGTCCTCGGACAGTCCGCAGACCGGGTTCAGCCCGCGTTCAGACGGCGCGGGACGGCTGCGGGCGTCCGGGCCGGGTGGTGAAGAAGACCGACAGCGATCCCCTGAGCCGCGCGCGCACCGTCTCCTCGTCGACGGGACCGTCCTCCCGGACCGGGGTGAGCTCCAGCGCGCGGGCGATGAGGCGGTCGACGTTGCGGTCGGCGACCAGCACCGAGCAGGTGTCGCAGGCGTACCACGGGTACAGCATGTTGAGCACCGCGACCGCGGTGTCGTCGTCGGACAGGTGCGTGGTGTCGAGCTCGACCTCGAACATGTCGGTGTCCTCGGGATCGAGCGTCGGGTAGTAGAGCCAGCTCGGGCCACCGGCGCCGCAGAAGTCGCAGTCCTGGGGGTGCGGGGCCGCCTCGCCCACGGCGAGCTCCAACTCGTGGTCCCACGGCTCCACCCGCCGGTTGTGCCGGTATCCGACGCCGTCGAGCGATCCCTCGCGGTTGTGCGTCACGTCGTGCACCTCGCCGCCGCAGCGGGCGCACATGAGGCCGATGTCCTCCATGTCCCCCTCCTGATCGCCGAGGCACCGGTTCTCACAGTATCCGGCCGGGCGGCTCGAGCGAACCGGGTGCCCCGAACAACATGATCAACGATCGCCGGGGCGGCCCGGGCGTCCGCACCGTCCGGGCTTTCGCCCTGGTGGCCCGGCGTGGCGCGGTGTCGGATAGTGTGAAGATCTTCTTTGGCGCCCGCGCTCCCGGCGATCCCGGCGGCCCGCGCCTCCCCGTGCCGCACCGCACCGCCGCGTGCCTCGCGCGCCCGCGCCCCTGAGCCAGCCCGACCGGGAGGTCCCGTTGTCCCACGCCCCGATCCGGACCGACATCGTCCTGACCGCCGACAAGATCGATCTCGTCCGGGAGCGGCGCCTGCTGCTCGACCAGGTCTGCCTCACGGTGCTGACCGGCGAGCACTGGGCCCTGCTCGGCCCGAACGGCGCGGGCAAGAGCACGCTGCTCGGCATCCTCGGCGCCTACACCCATCCGACCCGCGGCACGGCGGAGATCCTCGGGCACCGGCTCGGCCGCGTCGACGTGCACGCCCTGCGCCCGCTGATCGGCCAGGTCAACCCGCGGCACCCGCTGGAGTCGGCGCGCACCGTCCGCGAGATCGTCCTCACCGGCCTGACCGGCACCATCGAGCTGGTCCCGCGCTGGACGCCCGGCGAGGACGAGCTGCGCCGCGCCGCCGAGCTCATCGAGCTGATGGGCCTCGCCCCGCGCGCCGACTCCCGCTGGCCCCACCTGTCGCAGGGGGAGCGGGGCCGGGCGCTGATCGCGCGGGCGCTGATGGCCGACCCGCGGCTGCTCCTCCTCGACGAGCCCGCCACCGGCCTGGACGTCGCCGCGCGGGAACGGCTGCTGGCGGCCCTCGACGAGCTCCGCGAGAACCGGCCGGGCCTGACCACCGTGCTGGTCACCCACCATCTGGAGGAGCTGCCCACCAGCACCAGCCACGCGCTGCTGCTGCGCGAGGGCCGGGTCCTCGCGGCGGGCCCGGCGGACGAGGTCGTCACCACCGAGCTGGTCAGCGCCTGCTTCGACCACCCGATCGCGATCAGCCGCGCCCATGGCCGCTGGGCGGCCACCGCGGGTCACGCCCGCTGACCGGCACGGGCCAGCGCCCCGATCGCGTCCTCCGCCCGGACGCCGCCGCCCCGGACGCCCGCGGTCCGGCCCGGTGGTGCTCAGGGGACGTCTGCGGGCACGCGGTGCCGGGCCAGGTGGGCGAGGACGGACTGGTTGGCCTCCCAGCCGTCGGGGAACTTCACCGGGACGCCGAGGTGCACCCCCTCGGTGGACGGATGCGCGTCGAGCAGCTCGGGGATCCCCGCCCGCGCCACCACGATGCAGGCGTGCCGGTGCCGTGAGGCCAGCACGCAGAGCCGTCCCGACTCCAGATGGAAGGCCGTGGCGTCGCGGCGGCCGGACAGCGGATGCAGCACCACCGTCACGTCGTACTCGCGGCCCTGGAGCCGGTTGGCGGTGTCGACCGTGATGCCCTCGCCGAGGGACCCGAGCGCGGCGCGGATCGCGGCCACCTGGTCGCGGTGCGCCGCGCCGATCGCGATCCGGTCGGCGCCGACCGGATGGGACCCCTGCTCGCTGTGCGCGACCGGGCCCCGCTGGAGCAGCCGCACCGCGAGCGTCGCGGTGGCGCGCACCGCCTCCGCGTCGGTGCGCAGCGTGTGCCGCGCGGGCAGCTCGAACAGCGCCCACCCGGACGCGGCGGCCTCGTCGAGCGCCCGGTCGTAGGTGGTGCCCATGCCGCGCGCCCCGTACTCCAGGCGCCGGTCGTCCGGCCCGGTGCCGGCCCTGAACCCGGTGAACGGGTAGAACGCCCGCGACACCACCGGCGCCGCGGACGCGGGCAGCCGCCACGACACCGGCAGCCGGTGGACGGGCAGGTCCGGGTTGTGCGCGAGCAGGACCGACACGGCGCTGCGCATCGGATCCCACGACAGGCCCGCCCAGCGTTCGACCTCGACGGTGGAGAACGGGTCGAGCTGGCCCGGGTCGCCCACGAACAGCGCCCGCTCGAACCGGCCCGCGATGCGCAGCAGCATGTCCGAGCGCATCTGGTACGCCTCGTCGACGATCGCCCACGCCCACGAGCCGTCCGACAGCGTGGCCCACTTGGCGGCCGTCGCGATCACCACCGCGTGCTCGGCCAGGTCGTCGGCCTTGGTCGCGACCCGCACCTTCGGGACCGCCAGGACCCGGTCGGACGGGATGTAGTTGGACGCCGACAGCCGGCCCAGGGTCAGCTCGGGATGCTTGTCGGAGATCCGCTCGATGAGGTCGTCGACCTGCTCGTTGGTCTGCGCGACGATCATCAGCCGCTCGCCCGCGGCGGCCAGGTGCCCGGCCGCCCGGACCACCAGTGTGGACTTGCCCGCGCCGGGCGGGGAGTCGACCACCACCCCGCGGTGCCGGCCCGCCAGGTCGGCCAGTACCTCCTCGACGACCTTGGTCGCGGCCACCGACGGGTCGACGCCGCCGTCCGGCACCGTGAACAGCCGCCCCGCCCCACCCGCATGCTCGGTCATGACCATTCCTCTTCGGCGTCCTCGTCGGTCGGCACGTACTCCTCGGGCGGTCCGCCGTGCGTCCACGGGGTGTCCTCGCGCTCGGGGAACCGGGCCGCGCCGTACGAACCGTCGGTCAGCGAGGTGAAGCACACCCGGTCGCCGACCCCCGGGACGCTACCCGGCTCGGGGGACAGCTTGCGCCCCATGCCGCCCGTCAGCTCCAGCAGCACCCCGCCGACGCCGAACTCCACGACCTTGCCCTTGAGGGACGGCCGCGCGGCGTTGCAGACGGTCGTGCCCACGTCCAGCCGGACCGGGTCCTCGGTGCCGATCCGCAGGTACGGGCGGAGCTTCGGGCGCTTGCCCGTCTCGTCCAGCCGGGTCGGATCGCACTCGGTCACCACCCCGCCGAACGCCTGCCCCGACAGCCGGTGCTCGGCCATGACCAGCGGATCGTCGAACGCGCGCTGCGCGTCGTAGGCGTCCTGAGCCCGCTCCAGGTCGTGCAGGCGCTTGGCCGCCCGCACCGGCGAGTCGCGGCGTGCCTGCGGATACGCCTCGCCGAACGTCTGGTGGTAGTAGGTGAACGCGTCGCGGTCGCGTTCCCAGCGGCCCGGCACGCTCGCGCCCTCCGGCAGCTCCCGCAGCAGCGCGGCCGCCCGCCACATCACGTCCCACGTGGGGGCGAGTTGCCCGGCGAGCACGGTGCGGAGCCGCTCCTCGGCCCGGTGGTCGCCGCCGGACGCGTGGTAGGCCGCGATCGCGGGTGCGAGCACCTCGTTGTCGAATGTCGGATCGGTGGACGGGCCCGCGGGCGGGCAGGACACCGGATCCTCGGCCAGCGCCGCCGCGGCCGGGCCGTCCAGCCCGTCCGGCGGGTCGATCCAGCCGAGCAGCGCCGCCAGATTGCCGTCCTCCAGCGAGCTCTGCCCGGTGGCCCAGTGCATCCGCAGCGTCTCGGTCGCCGCCAGCAGCAGCGAGGAGCCTGGCCGGTCGTACCGGTCGGCGAACCAGGTCAGCCAGCGGCCGAGCACCGGCACCGACGGCTCCACCGCGTACGGGCCCTCGGTGCTGCGGAACCGGGTGGACCGGCCCAGCATCCGCAGGAATCCGATGCCGCCCCGGTTGGGCACCAGGATCTGCGGGGCGTCGCCGTAGCGGATCCGGTCGTCGCCGTCCTTGCCCGGCGGCAGCTCCTCGACCGCGCCGCGGCTCGTCTCGATGTGGTTGAGGACCAGCTTGGCGAGGTCGGCGGCGAACGCGAACCGCAGATCACGGTTGCGCGGCTGCGGCACCATCAGCATCGTCGGATCGTCCGGCCCGGCCCCCAGCATGACCGCCAGCGGCGCCGCCGCCTCGCCCGCGAGCTTCAACGGGATGAGGACGAGCGGTGCCTCCGCCATATGGCAGTGCCGGACGGTCGCCAGCGGCTGCGCCACACCCGAGGCCACCGCCTCGAGCTGGGCCAGCGAGGTGAGCGCGCTCATACCCGGGACAACCGCGCCGACCGCCCTCGCCGCATCCGCGAACCCGAGGACCAGCCCGAACGCCCCACGCACACCCCGCCCGCACCCGCCGTGCACCTCGACGGAGGCGGCCCCGCCATCCGGCCCGCACATCCCGGCAGCGGCGAACGGACCGAACACCTCACACCCGCCGCGGACGCCCGGTGGGCCGGGCACCCCAGACGTCTCGTCCATCCCGCGCCTACCGGATTCACCGGACGCTTCCGGTGCGCCGCGCCCATCGGCCGCGGCGGGGCGGGGGGCCTCATGCCGCACCGTCCAGTGCCTCGCTGCGGAGGCGGGCGGCGGTGCGGAGCTGCGCCGCGGTCTCGGCCAGGTCGGCGGACGGGTCCAGGGAACCGTCAGCGAGGGCGAGGGCGGTGCCGACGGAGTCGACGCCGCCGAGGTCGTCGCGGACCGAACGGCCGAGCGCGCCGGTCGCGCCGCACGCCCGCGCCTCGTCCCGGCAGTAGAACGCCATCTCGCAGCTCGCCATGCAGTCGGGCGCGTACCGGGCGTCGACCGCCCGCACCGCCTCGGCGAGGTCCTCGCCCGGCTCGAAGCTCAGATCGTCGGGCAGCGCGTCGAGGATGGTGTCGATGCGGGTGAGGCGCGCGAGCTGCCGCTCCAGCACGGCGAGCTGGGGGCGCACGTCCAGCGGCGTCGCGGTCGGCCGGTTGGAGAAGTTCTCCGGGCAGACCAGGAACACCTCGTGCGAGACCCGGCCGGGGTCGTGCCCGAGCTCGCCCATCAGCCGGCGCAGCGCCAGCACGTACACCGCGGACTGCCGTGCGGCGGCGGCGACCTGCTCGGGTTCGGCCTGCCCGTCGATGACCGCGAACGACTTGATCTCGATGATGTGGAAGCGGCCCTCGAACTGGAACGCGATGACGTCCGGCTCCAGGTAGGCGGCCTGCCCGGCGATGTCGAGCCGCAGCAGCGGATGGTCGAACAGGGTGCCCTCGCCGGACTCCAGCGCCCGCGCGATCAGCCGCCGGGTCCGGGCGTGCCGCAGCTCCCGGCCCTCGTTGCCCGCGACCACCTCCAGGTCGTCGTAGGCGACCTCGGGCACGGCCAGCCCGAGCCGGTCGCGCAGCAGGGTGATCAGCTCGGCGCAGCCCTCGGCCTTCACCTGGGCCTCGAACACGTTCCCGCGCGTGATCGCGAACTGGGACTGGCCGAACGGCGACGCGAAGCCGAGATGCCGGGCGACGCTGTCCTTGTCGACCCCGGCGGCGTCCATCACCCCGCGTCTGGCGCAGCCGGGATTGGAGGTCAGCGCGGCGATCGTGCGGGCGTCGTGATTGCGCGGGGGAGTGCCCCCGCGCAGCCGGTCCAGGTCCGGTGCGGTGTCGGTCATCGCTCGTCTTCTCCGTGGGTGGCGCTGCGCACCGAGGCGGTCGGTCCCCCCGGGGCCGGTCCCGGGCCACCGGCCCGGCCGTCCCCGGCGGCCCGCCGCATCGCCCGCAGCCGGCTGCCGAACAAACGCTCGGCGTCGTCGAGCTGGGCGCGGGCCCGTTCGGCGGCCCGCGCGCGCTGCCGCGCATCGGCCTCCCGATGCACGTCCAGCTCGGCCCGCGCGGCCTCCATGAGGTCGGCCGGATCGACTGTACCGACCGTACCGGTGGCCGCACCGGGAATGTTGGACGCGAAGCGCCACAGCAACCGCTGCACGCTCGCGGCGGGCCGCGCCCCGCCCCGTCCCGCGTGCTCGGCGACGCGGATCGCGGCGGTGAGGAAGTCGGTGCGCGGGCTGAGCGGCCCGGCGATCCGCTGCTCCAGCGGCCACGTGCTCACGGTGAGCATGCCGCGCGCTGGGGCGAGCAGGTCGGCGGTCAGCGCGGCGCACAGGTAGTAGGGCCGGGCGTACGGGGCGGTCCGGAACGAGCGCTCCTCGTCGCGGCGCAGGCTCGTGAGCCGGGTCCCGGCGACCTCGCCGGGAAAGAACGCCGAGTACACCGACCCGATCAGCTTGGGCGCGGCGGGCGCGCCGAGCAGCGTCAGCGCCTGGTGGACCTGCTCGCGGACGGGGAGCATCCCCCGCCGCGAACTCCCGGACGCCCGCGTGTCGCCGACGACGCTCAACTCCGCCGAGCCCGCCCCGGACGGTCGAGCGGCCTCGCCGCGGCCGAGACCGGAGGAACCGGTGTCCCGGACATGGACGGCCTCTTCGGGGCCCGCCTCCAGGGCGTCGGCGCCGGAGAGTCCTCCCGCGCCTTCGCCGAGCACGGCGTCGTCCCAATCGCTCTCGGCCTGGCGCAGTTCGGCGCGCAGTTCGCGCGCCGCCCGCCGGTCGCCGCCGGACACCGCCCGCCGCACCGCCGCGCGCAACTCGGTGATGCGTGCTTCCAGCACATCGGGGGCCGTCGACATGCGGAGGAGCGTATCGCAGCTTCCAGACAATTCCAGTCTTTTCCAGTTTTCGTGGGGGTGAGCGAATCAGCGCGGTTTGCGCCACACGATGGAATAGCGCCACAGCCGGTGCCGCCGGAAACGCGCGCCCGGCAACAGCCGGGCCGCCTCTTCGCGCACCTCGCTCCAGGTCATGTCCGGCCAGGCGATCGGCGCCCCCGGATCGCCCGCGCGCCTCCGGTTGCGGAACCGGTGGTAGTGGTGCACCGGGATGCAGGTGAGGCTGTACACCCGGTCGCCCAGAGTCCCGCTGTTGGCGAGGCTGATGACGACCAGGCTCCCGCCCGGACGCAGCGTCTCCCGCATGGCGGTCAGCGCCGCGGTGAAGTCCATGTGGTGGATCGCGGTGACGCTGCACACGAAGTCGTGGCCCTCGGCGGGCAGGTCGCAGGCCAGCGCGTCCGCCTCCATGAACTCGACGTTGCCGTGCTTCGCGCTCAGCGTCCGGGCCCGCTCGATCATCTCCGGCGACCGGTCGATGCCGGTGACGTGCGCGGCGCGAGAGGCCAGCCGTCGCGCCAGCAGCCCGTCGCCGCAGCCCACGTCCAAGGCCTCGCCGCAGCCGCGCGGCACCGAGCGGAGCACGACGTCGTGAAAATGCGTGTTGTGGTTCCAGTAGTTGTCGGTCGTGGCCCTGGGGCCTGGACGTGGCATCGGAGCGGCTCCTCACGACCGGGGATCGCGGCGCAGCGGATGGTCCGCGGGCACCTCCACCATAACGATCTTGACGCCGTCGGGGTCCTCGATCCACATCTCGACCAGGCCCCACGGCTCCGCGCGCGGCTCCCGCGTCACCCGGGCCCCGGCCGCGGCGAGCCGTGCGTGCTCGGCGCGCACGTCGCGGACCTGGAGCCAGATCATCGGCGCGCCGTCCATGCCGCCGGCCCCGCTGGAGCCATCCCCGGACACCTCCAGGAACCCCGCCCCGAGAAAGAACACCACGCCCGGCGCCTCCGGCGGCCCGAACTCCCGGTACACCGCGAGCCCCAGCACATCCCGGTAGAACCGTCTGCACTCCGCCGGATCGGACGGACGCAGCAGGATTCGACTGCTCAATACCTCCATGCCCACTCCCTACCCCGCCACCGCGCTCGCCCTGCGCCGTCCGCCGTCCGCCGTGTGCCGTGCGCGCTCTGTCGGTTGCTGTTCCGGTCGCGTTGCGGGGTGGTGGCCTTTCGGGAGCCGGGCCTGCATGCCAGCCTTGCCCCATGATCGACGTTGCGGGACCCCGGGTGTGGTTGATCCGGCACGGGCAGAGCGAGTCCAACGCCGGCCTGCCCACCAACGGGCCAGGAGTAGCGCCCTTGACCGAGGTCGGCCGCGCTCAGGCCGAGAGCGTCGCGGCCGCGTTTCCTGAGGCGCCCGCCCTCATTGTGAGCTCGACGTTCGTCCGCGCCCGGGAGACCGCCCGCCCGACGATCGATCGATTCCCCGCGGTGCCGTACGAAGAGTGGCCCGTTCAGGAGTTCACCTACCTGGGCGCCCTGCACGGCCCGCAGACGACGAACGAGGGGCGCCGCCCGTTCGCCGACGCCTACTGGGAGCGTGCCGACCCCGCCTATGTCAATGGCGGGGACGGGGAGTCGTTCCAGGACCTGGTCGTTCGCACTCGCGTCTTCCGGGAGCGTCTCGCCAAGAGAAGGGGCGGCCTGGTGGCGGTGTTCACCCATGGGCTCTTCATGCGCGCCTTGATGTGGTCGCTACTGACCGGTGTCACCACCCCGGATTCGGCCGCCATGGCGGAGTTCCGCCACTTCCTCGACACGTGCGCGGTCCCGAACGGAGCGATCGTCGAGCTCCGCCCTGGCGGTCCCGAGGGCTTCCTCGTCATCGCCGGCAGCAGCGCCCACCTGCCGTCGGCCTGAGCCGACGGGCCTGGGCCGCGGGTCCAGGCGGTCGCCTCAGGACGGCCCGGGCGGGTCAGGGAGGGAAGTCGAGGCCAGTGCCAGCGCCAGCACCTCGGCCGTGACCGGCCGCGAGTGGTTCGGCCCGGGATCTGGTGCGGTTCCAGACCGTCACGCGCAGGCCGTCCTTGAGCAGGTTGCGGGCCATCGCGGCGCCCATGATCCCGGTGCCCGGCAAGGCGGCAGCAGTCATGATCGAAACCTCCGCTTTCTTGACTGTGCGTTAAAGATAGGGGTGCCCGGACGGCTTGGCGGGGCGTGCCCGACCAGCCCCCCGGGGGCGCCTACCCCGGACCGGGCAGGGCCTTCAGCGCCGCGTCGACCACCGTGATCAGCCGGCGCCGGTCGGCGCCGGTCTTGCCCTGCACGCGCAGTCCCTGGATGACCGTGGTGAACAGATCGGCCAGGGCGGTCAGGTCGGTGTCCGGCGGCAGTTCGCCGGCGGCCCGGCCGCGCCGCAGGGCGGCCGTTACCGACTCGGCGACCCGGTCGAACGCGGCACCGACGATCGCACCCGCAGTCGGATCGCGGGGCAGTCGCTCCACCGCCGTGTTGGTCATCAGGCAGCCGCGCCTCCCAGGATTGGCGACGATGTCCTCCACCACGCTGTACAGCAGATCGCGCAGCACGGTGCGGACCGGGGCCTCGCGGCCGAGCCGCTCGGCCATCCGTCCCGTGGAGTGCGCGGCGTAGTGCCGCAGTGCGGCCTCGTACAGCCCGTCCTTGCTGCCGAACGCCGCGTACAGCGAGCCGCGGCCGACGCCCGTGGCCTCCACCAGGTCCTGGATCGAGGTCGCCTCATAGCCTCGATCCCAGAAGACGTCCATCGCCGCGGCGACCGCGGCACCGGTGTCGAACTCCCTTGTACGCGCCATGGGAGGACGCTAGCCAATCTGTAATGTCCGGTCAAGTTAGAGTGCACAAGAGGGTGCTATCTCCAAATTTAGGTGGGAATGGCCAGGTCAGCCGAACGCCGGGCTGCCGCCGGGCGGGCCCGCGGAGGACGTGGTCCGGTCGGTGTACGGGGCGGCGAAGACGTCGAGGGTGCGCTCCAGTTGCGACGACCACCACGCCACGAGCGCCGCCGCGCCCTGCGAACCGCGCTCGCCCGGCTCTTCCTCGCCGAGATAGCGGTGCCGCAACGGCGTGACGTCGCAGAGCCGCTCCCACCATTCACGGTGCACGGCCGACTGGATCTGGCCGGCGTCGAGCGGGAAGGCGGCGCGGTGTCCGCGCACGAACGCCTGGACCCGGTCGAGGTCCAAGCCCCGCTCGTTCTCGCAGGCGAACAGCCGGGCCGCGGCCCGGATCAGCTCACCGGCGACCGGCCCGGTCGTCAGCCCGCCCCACCCGAGGACGGCGGTGACGTTCCCCGATCCGCCGTAGCGCAGGTGCCCGGCGTGGAACGAACCGTGCAGGTGACTGACCGTGCTCACCTCCATCTCAGGAGGCTGATGGTCGGCGAATCCGGTCAGCAGCGAGTGGCGTTCCCGCAGACGCCGGCCGGACAGCGCGGCGAAGTCGTTCCCGTCTGCGGGAAGCGCCTCCAGCATGCGGTCGATGACGGCGACCGCCTCCGCGGCGCGCGGTGTGGGAACCAGCATGCTCTGCTGGACTGGATCGGTGAGACGGTCCATCTCCGCGTGCAGGCGGCCGAGCAGCTCACCGAGCCCCTCGCACTGGCCGAACGTCAGCTCGAGCCCGCCTCGGCGCCTCCCGGCGACCCATGGGTACAGCACGTACCCGCGTCCGCCCGAGGTGACCAGGGTGCGTCCGCCACGAGCCGGGACCGGTGCGAGCACCGGCAACCCCGCTGCGTCGAGCGACGACGTCACGGTGTGCTGGAACAGGACTCGCCGCCTATCGAGGCTCTCGTACTCCTTCAGGAAGAACGGTCCCTCGGCGGTGTCGGCCCGCCAGCAGCGGCGGGCGGAACCGGACGGCACCTCCACTGGTTCGCCCGCGCCGCCGTCCTCCATACCCCAGCGCCGTAGTACTCGCGGCGGGCAAGGAGCAGTGTCGCGAGCATTTCGTGACATGGGCACCTTGGCACCTCGGCGGCCTCAGATGGACGGCAGGTCGAACGGATGTTCCCAACGGACGCTACACGGCCCGGCGTCCGCGGCGAAAGGGAACCGTGCGGCGCGCCGGGCCGGCCGCCCGGCCGGCGCCCCGACAGCCGGACACCGGTCGGGACGCGATTAGACACGCTCGAGGACGACCACAGGGATGTCCCGGCCGGTCTTCTGCTGGTACTCGTCATAGGACGGCCAGATCGCCGCCATCTTTTTCCAGAGTGCCGGCTTCTCCTCCACGGTCGCGGTACGGGCGCGCGCGGTGAACCTGTCGCCGAGGACCTGAACCCGCACCTCCGGGTTCGCCTGAAGGTTCAGGTACCACAGCGGGTTCTCCTCGTCGCCGCCCTTGGACGCGACGACGACGTAGGCGTCACCGTCCTGCTGGTAGATCAGAGGCGTCGTGCGCGGCTCGCCGCTGCGCCGTCCGGTGGTGGTGAGCAGGAGTGTGACAGTGCCCTGCCAGTCGTGCCCCTCGGCTCCATCGGTCTCCTGGTAACGCTTGACGTGCTCCTTGCCGAACAGCATCGGCTCTCCTTCTCCCAAGCTGCTGGACGATGTTGCGTACAGGAAGGACCTTCCCAAGCCCGAACAGATCAATACGCTGGCTGGATGAGCGACGCGGCGGAACTGGCGCGGCGATGCGCCGAGACGTTGTATGCGAGAGACAGGGCGGCACAGCATCTCGGCATCGAGATCGCCGAGATCGCACCGGGGCGGGCGCGTCTGCGCATGACCCTCACCGGGACGATGGTGAACGGCTTCGACATCGCGCACGGCGGGTATCTGTTCCTGCTGGCCGACACCGCGTTCGCCTATGCGTGCAACACCCATGACACCGTCACGGTCGCGGCTGCCGCAGACGTGGTGTTCGTCGCGCCGGCGCGTACCGGCGACGTGCTCGAGGCGACCGCCGTGGAGCGCACCCGCTACGGCAGAAGCGGGGTCTACGACGTGACCGTGCGCCGCGTCCAGGACGGAGGCGTCATCGCCGAGTTCCGCGGGAACAGTCGCAGCCGCGACGAGCGGGTGCTGCCGCCCGGCGTCCCCGGTGAAGCGAAGAACGCCGGTTCGGCCGAAGGGCCGTCTCCCCAGAGGCAGGCCGAAACCGGGGCCGCCTCGTGAGGGTCACATTTCGCGGAGCACCTCGGTGAGGAGGCTGCCGGTGTCGTCGGGGCGGGCGGCGGTGATGCACAGGTTGTTCATCGCCCGCATGTAGATGTCGACGTCGGTCGGCTTGTCGAGGTACAGGGCACTGGTGAGCTGCTCGAGGTAGACGACGTCGGAGAGGCCCGGCTCGGCGAACCGCAGGATCGTGAAGGGGCCGCCGGCGGCGGCGTGGCCACCGGCGCCGAACCGGACGATCTGCAAGGTCACGTTGGGCAGCTCGGAGATCGAGATGAGCTGCTCGAGCTGATGGCGCATCACCTCGCGTCCGCCGAGGGGGCGTCGCACCACGGCCTCGTCCACCACTGCCCACAGAGTGGGCGCGCCCGGCGCCGTGAAGCGTTCCTGGCGGCTCTTGCGCAGCGCGACGCGGCGTTCGACCTCCTCCTCGGAGGAGTCGGGGAAACCGAGCCGTACTACCGCGCGGGCATAGTCCTCGGTCTGTAGGAGGCCGGGCACGAACTGGAGCTCGTAGGTCCGCAGCAGTGAAGCGGCCTCTTCGAGGCCGAGGTAGACCTCGAACCAGCTCGGCAGGACGTCGCCGTAGCGGTGCCACCAGCCCGGGGTGTTGGCCTCGCGGGCGAGTTCCAGGAGCGGGTCCCGGTCCTCGGCGGCGGTGACGCCGTAGAGGGTGAGGAGGTCGGAGACGTCGCGCTCCTTGAAGCCGACGCGGCCCAGCTCCATCCGGCTGATCTTGGAGTGCGAGCCGCGGATCTCGTAGCCGGCCTGCTCGGTCGAGATCCCGCGCTCCTCCCGCAGCCGGCGCAGTTGCGCGCCGAGCAGGATGCGCAGGACGGTGGGGCCGCCGCGTCGCGGGATGTCGATCAATCGACCGTCGGCCGGTTCATCCTCGGCCGGAGGTGTTGGGGCAGATGCATCCTGGGGCAAGAGGTCACCAGCCAGTCGACGGGCCCGCGCATGGGCGGAACGGCACCGCCCCATGCTAGAGGATCGCTTCACTGTTTTGTGGAGTATGAAATAAAGCGTCTTCGCCAGAGTGCGGTATTCATGATATGGGAAGTCTTCGGCTGTGGCGGTACGGCCGATGACCGGACCGTGGCCTGTGCCCGATCGAAAGGTGACCCGGTGGTCGTGGCCGTTGCCGTTCACGATGGCCGCGGGCGGTGCGGGAAGTGCCGGGACGACTCCGGCTCTTTTGCGGCGATTGTCCGGCCGCGCCACCGTAGATCCTTATTGTTTTTGGTGTCAAGTGGAGCTCCGGATAATGGCCTGGTGCGACTCCGGACAGTAATTCGGCCAGGTCGCCGAAGTCGCGGGAACAGCCGGCCTGGAAGGCTGGTTCCGTTACGGAGGCACCATGCCGCCCGAACCAAGGAGGACATCACCATGAGCGAACTCTCCGCCGAGGCCAAGGAACTACTCCGCCGCCCGATCCCCGCATGGGTGACGACCGTGCGCCCAGACGGCTCGCTCCACGGGACCATCGTGTGGGTCGACCTGGACGGTGAGGACGTCTACTTCAACACCGCGATCGGACGTGCCAAGGAAAAGCAGCTTCGGCAGGACGCGCGGGTATCGGTCTCCCTCCTCAACCCCGAGGACCCGTTCCACTGGGTGAGCGTCTCCGGTTCAGCGCGTCTGGACACCGAAGGTGCGGACGCCGACATCGACGCACTCGCCAAGAAGTACCTGGGCGTCGACAGCTACCCCGGCCGCCAGCCCGGTGAGCAGCGCGTTACCGTCCGCATTACGCCTGATCACGTCCTGTACAGCGGCGGCCAGTGACGAAGCTCTCGTCTGGACGGGGTGAACCCGGGGGCGGGCCGGACGTCTCCAACAGGAGGCGCCGTGCACGCGGTGACGCTGCGGCGCCGGTGGAGGACGACCGTAACAGCGCTCCTGGGGGAGAACATGAACTCGACCATTCGTGCGTTGCCCGAGATCCGGTTCCTGACCTCGGGTAACGTCCCCGAGGCCGTGAGAGATGCCGCGAGGCGGGCCGTCCGTGGGGCGTTGGCCGAGGTCTCCGCCGAGGTCACCTCGATCAGGGTGACCCTCAGCGTCCTGGCCGATGCCTCCCTGCCCCGTCCCGCTCTGGTCCAGGCCATCGTGGACTTCGACGGCGGAAGGGTCCGCGCCCAGGCCGCCGCACCTGACCTGCCCGAAGCCATCGGACTGCTCGAGGATCGCCTCTCGGTTCGTGCGGCCTTCTTGCGAGCCGGCTGACCGGGCGTCCGGTGCTCCCGCTGCCACCAGATCCCGGCACGCCGTCCCGCCGCAGTGTCATGCACGCTGCGGAGGGACGGGCGGGACGGGCGGGATCTGGTGGCGGGGGGCGACCTCACGCGTCGCGGCGGCCCAGCGTGTACGCGGCTGCGGCGAGAGGCACAACCGCGTAGGCCAGCAAGATGACGAGCGCCGCGCCCGGTGGCAGCAGCGTCCCGTAGATGGAGCCCTTGCCCGTGTCGCCCGTCACCTGGGCCGCCAGCCCGCTCAGCATGACCGAGCCGATTCGTGCGTCCCATGGTGCAGGCACGTTCACGACGATGACCGGCAGGATGTGCCACAGAAACGCGATCGACACGATCGCCCCCGCCGTCGACCGGAGCAGGACCGCGAGAGCGAGCCCGAGCAGCGCGTAGACGGCGACCGAGGCGCCGCCCACGACCACACCGGGCAGCTCACCGGACATGGAGGGCGACTGACCGCGGATGGGCCGGTCGCCGACGATCGCCCGGGTGATGAAGAAGGTCGCGAGTGCGACCGTCAGCCCGGTGCCGAGGGCCACCGCCCCGATCGTCGCGGCCTTCGCCATGAGCAGCGTCCGCCTCTGCGGGACGGCGGTGAGGCTCACGCGGATCATCCCGGAGCGGTACTCGGAGGTGACGGCGAGCACGCCCAGAACCGCTAGGCACGGACCGGCCACCCAGATGACCTGGTCCGCCAGCGAGCTCATGCCGAATTCGGCACGGCGCTCTGGAGTCATCCCGTCCCAGATGTGCACGACCTGCACTGCCAGCAGCGTCATCAGGCCTACGAACGCGGCGGGTATCGCGAGAATCCAGTACGTCGACCTGACTGTGCGCAGCTTCCACCACTCCGCCGCGACCACCGTTGCCATACTGGCTTTTATGAGTCCCTCCGGATGAACGAGAACGCCCCAGCGCCGAGCGCGACCGCGATGTACGCGACGAGCACCCCACAAGCCACCGCTGGAGACAAGGGACCGGAATCGGGACTGGCACCTGGTGCCAAGGCCATCTGCTCGGCGAGGCTGGCGGGCAGCACTGCCCACAGTCGATCGCCCCATGGGCCGGGCAGGAGGTTCAGCACCGGCGGCAGTACCAGCAGTAGGGCCAGCAACGTGGAGATGGTCCCTGCGGTGGATCTCAGCACCGCGCCGGCACCGAACGCCATCAGCGCCGTGGCGGCGGTCAGCAGCCCGAAGCTCAGCACGTGGGCCGCCTGGTCGGCCAGCGGCATTTCGAACGCGGGTATCGGCCTCTTCCCAACGATGGCCTCGCCCACGAGGGCCGCCGCGGCCATGCTCACCACGCCCGCGCCGAGCATCAGAGCGCCCACAACAGCGGCCTTCGCCGCGAACAGCGTCCCGCGTCGCGGGACCGCCGCCAGACTCGCGCGGATCATGCCGGTCGCGTACTCCGAGGTGATGGCGACCGCCCCGAGCACCGTGCCGCACACTGGCAGAGCCAGTAGCAGCGGCTGTGCAGCGGCGGCGGCCTTGGCATGGGCCTGGCGCTCTGGCGTGAGCCCGTCCCAGTAGCCACGCAGGTACCAGCACCACAGGGCGCACAGCAGCAGGAACGCCGCGACCGTACCGAGCACGTACAGGGTCGACCGTACTGAACGCAGCTTCCGCCACTCCGACGCGAGGACGTCGACCATCACGCGTCGCCCCTGGCCGCTGCCGGCGTCCTGCCGAGCGCGCCGTATTCGGTGTCCGCAGCCGTCAGTTCCATGTACGCCTCCTCCAGCGAAGCGCTCCGCGGAGTTACCTCGTACAGCGGGATTCCGTGGGCGGCGGCACGGTCACCGATCTGAGTGACGTCGAGCCCCGTCACCGTGAACGCGGCGTTCCCGGCGTCAGTGCGTACGCCCACCCCGACGGGGGTCGTGTCCACGATCCCGCCTGCGGTGGTGAGGACGCCGATCAGGTCGGCGGGACGCGGCGTCCGTACCAGCACGCCGCGGCGGAACCGTTCGGCGAGTTCCCGCACCGAGGTGTCGGCGATCAGCCGGCCGCGGCCGATGATGACCAGCTGATCGGCGGTGAGCTCCATCTCGCTCATCAGATGACTCGAGATCAGCACCGTGCGCCCCTCGGCCGCGAGCGTCCGCATCAGCTCGCGGATCCAGCGCACGCCGTCGGGGTCCAGGCCGTTCACCGGTTCGTCGAACAGCAGCACGCCGGGATCGCCGAGCAGCGCCGCCGCGATCCCGAGCCGCTGCCTCATCCCCAAGGAGAATCCGCCGACGCGCTTGCGGGCGACCCCGGCGAGCCCGACGCGTTCCAGGACCGCCGCCACCCGCGCGGTCCCGAGCCCGTTACTGCGCGCGAGCCAGCCCAGATGGTCGAACGCGCTGCGCCCACCGTGCACCGCGCCCGCGTCCAGCAGCGCACCCACCGAGAGCATCGGGCGGCGCAGGTCCCGGTAGCGGCCTCCGTCGATCAGCGCTTCGCCCGAGGTCGCCGCGTCGAGGCCCAGCAGCACGCGCATGGTCGTCGACTTGCCTGCGCCGTTCGGACCGAGGAAGCCCGTCACGGACCCGGGCCTCACTCGGAACGACAGGCCGTCCACGGCGACGGTGCCCCCGTAGCGCTTGGTCAGCTCATGTACTTCGATCATGCCGTCAACGGTGCTGCGCGACGGGTCCCGGCGCATCGGATGGAGGGCTGGCCCCATGCCTCGCCTCCAGGGCGGACATCGCGTCGCCCCCCGTCCGCGCTTCGGACCAGAGGCTGACGTCCTCCGCTCCGAGGCGGCCCCGGACCGGGGCGGATACGGTCGGGGCGTGAACGATCCCGAGCTGCGCTCCCCGTTCCTCCGGCGGCTCACCGGACGTCAGCTGATCGGCCTGGACGCCGCCGTCGCCGTCTTCTGCACCCTGCTCCTCCTGAGCTTCGCCGGACGGCCGGACCGCGGCGCCGGGCCCGCACCGGCCGCCATCGAGTCCCTCGTGGTGGCGGCGACCGGTCTGCCGCTCGCCGTACGGCGCCTGTGGCCGGTCCCGGTGCTCGTCGCGGTATTCGTCATGGCTCTGCTCTCGTTGCCGCTCCAGCTGCCGCGTGAGGCGTTCGCAGCCCTCGCGTACGCGCTCTACCCCGTCGCGCTCACCGCGCCCCGCCGGCGCTGGATCCCGACGCCGCTGATCGGGGGGCTGAGCGTGCTCGTGCTGTTCGGGGGCGCGATCGCCGGCCCCAAGGACTGGCAGGCCGAGCAGACCATCATGGTGCTGCTCGGTCTCGCGGTCCTCGGCGGATCGTGGACGCTCGGACGCGCCGTCCGCGAACGTCGCGCACACGCCACGCACTCGGCGCGGCAACTCGCCGACCGCGCCGTGACCGGCGAACGGCTCCGGATCGCCCGCGAACTGCACGACGTGGTCGCGCACAGCATGAGCCTGATCGCGGTCAAGGCGGGCGTCGCCGTACATGTCGCGGAGGCCCGGCCAGAGGAGGCGCTGGACGCGCTGCGCGTCATCGAGTCAACCAGCCGGAGCACGCTCACTGAGATGCGGCATCTCCTCGGAGTCCTCCGCACCGCCCCTGGGGACGACTCCGGGGCGGGGGACGCCCCCGTCGTCACCCCTGAGGCCGACCTCGCACCGGCGCCGGGCCTCGCCGGCCTGGCGGGCATCGCAGAACGGGCCGCGATGGCCGGCGTTCGGGTGGACCTCCGGCTGAGCGCCGCCGACCTGCCCGAAGGCGTCGCCATGTCGGCGTACCGCATCGTCCAAGAGGCGGTGACCAATGTCGTCAAGCACGCCGCCCCCGCACACTGCCGCGTCCTGGTCGAATCGGACGGAAAGCGCGTGCGTATCGAGGTCGACGATGACGGCCCGGGCGTGCGCGTACTGCCGGGCGGTTCCGCGCCGAGTGAGGGCCACGGGCTCATCGGCATGCGCGAACGCGTCATGATGTACGGCGGTGCCTTCACCGCGGGCCCCAGGCCGGAGGGCGGGTTCGCGGTGTCGGCCAGCCTGCCGTACGAGCCGGGGAGTGGTGAGTGACCGAACCGGTCCGGGTCCTGGTCGCCGACGACCAGGCGCTTCTGCGCGGCAGCTTCCGCATCCTGATCGAGACCGCGCCGGGCCTGACGACCGTGGGCGAGGCCGGCACCGGGGCCGAGGCCGTCGCGCTCGCCGGGAGCGAGCGGCCCGACGTCGTGCTCATGGACGTACGAATGCCCGAGATGGATGGAATCGAGGCGACGCGCCGTATCTGTGGTCCGGACGGCGTGCCCGGGGTCCGGGTGCTGATCCTCACCACGTTCGACCTCGACGCGTATGTGTACTCGGCGCTCCGCGCGGGCGCCAGCGGCTTCCTGTTGAAGGACACCCCACCCGCCGACCTGCTGTCGGCCGTCCGCGTTGTCGCGGCCGGTGAGGCGCTGCTGGCTCCCAGTGTGACCCGCCGACTGATCGGCGAGTTCGTCCGCCGCCCCGGCCCCGTGCCCGCCCCGCCACCGGGCCTCGACGGGGTGACCGGCCGCGAACGCGAAGTGCTCACCTTGATCGCCCGCGGTCTCTCCAACGCTGAACTCGCCGAGCACCTGTGCCTCAGCCCGGCCACGGTGAAGACCCACATCGGGCACCTGCTGGCCAAGCTCCACGCCCGCGACCGCGCCCAGCTGGTCATCGCCGCCTACGAGACCGGTCTCGTCCGCCCTCGCTGACCCCGCAGCGTCCCGGCCGCGTGGCCGTGCAGCGGCACCGCACCGGCGGGCAGCGCAACGGTGGAACGCCACAGCAGTGGGGCCGCGACCGTGGAAATCCGATTGATCACGAGGGCGCGTTCGGGCACGGTGAACGCCTCTGATCAAGGAGCCGATGTGATGGGGACACGCGAGATCCGCGCCGAGTACGACCGCGACGCGATCACCGTCTACCAGGCGTACCGGCCGGAGATCGGCCGACCGGCCGTCGAGCACGGCACGTTCGTCCCGCCGTTCTCCCGTGGCCGGATGACATGGGTCAAACCGTCGTTCCTCTGGCTGATGGCACGGAGCAACTGGGCCCGCCGGCCGGGGCAGGAGATGATCCTTGCTGTGCGGATCAGCAGGTCCGGCTGGGAGGAGGCGCTTGCCCAGGCCGTGCCGACCGATCCGGACCGGCGGGTCTTCCGCACCAAGGACGAGTGGCGGGCGCGGTTCGCCGAGGCCGTCGTCCACGTGCAGTGGGACCCGGAGCGCAGTCTGCGCGGAGAGAAGCGGGAGGCCCGGAGCATCCAGATCGGGCTGAGCCGGCACATCGTCCACCGGTACGTCGATGACTGGATTCTCGGGATCGAGGATCGTACGCCGCTCGTGCGCAAGATCCACAGGTTGGTCCAGGACGGCCGGACCGCGAAGGCGAAGGACCTCCTTCCACCTGAGCGCGTCTACCCTTTGAACGCCGAGCTGGCCGGACGGATCGGCGCCGGTTGACCGACCGGTGGCGCTGCGGATCGCGTGATCGACCGGCTCGAGCGCGACCGGCGATCGAGTGCAGATACGACGAGCTCACCGTCCTCCCGAGGCGACCTGCACATCGTTTGCGTGAACGAAATGGCTGTGACGACACTCCGACCGGGAGAGAGTCGGCGGCTCACCCTTCCGCCGTCCGGTAGTGGTATCCGCATATCTCGCTGAATCCCGCGCGCTCATACAACCGGAGAGCAGGGATGTTGTCGCGCTCCACCTGGAGGTACATGCGGTCGGATTCGTGCGTGCCGGCCCAACCGGACAGCGCGGCGAGCACGCTGCGGGCCGCGCCCCTCCCGCGTGCCTGGGGAAGGGTGGCCATACCGAACACTCCCGCCCAGCCGGTGTCGGCGACCGCGCGGCCCACCGCCACGACATCGTCTCCGATCATCGCTAAGGCGTAGGCGGACGGCCGCTCCACACGACCGAGCATGTCCCATTCCCCGCCATGACCGTTCACAGCGTGCCAGACCTCGAACCAGGCGCGTGTCGGACGGTTCTCCAACCGGACCCGCAGCGAGCCTGCCGGCACCTGCTCGAGGACACGCGCCATGGGCGCCACCTGTAAGGACGCCAAGCTCTCCCGGCGGTACCCGCGCTTTGCCAGGACCGCGTCGAGTTCCTCCGGACACGCCGATGGGGTGATCTGAAACCATGCGGCCGTGCCGTGACCGGCGTAGAACTCCTCGGCCTCGACGACCCGGCCCATCAGTTCGCCCGTCCCGGCACCGCCATGCGGCAGCACCGTTCCCACCCACCAGGCACAGCTCGGAGCATGGCGCAGCCACCACCCTTCGACCTCCTCGACGCGCTCCGCCGGAAGGGCCCGGGCCGCCCTTTCTTGCAGGCCTCTCACCATCGCCGAACCGCTCTGGGCAGATTGCACCGACACGCACACCTCCTCCGAGGACCCGGCAGGTCCCGGACACTACAGATACTGCTGCATCAAGAGCCCCCTCTCGAACACTGTCAGTCACGCTGGTCGGCTTCGGAGGCGTTCTCCGGTGGAGGAAGCCGCAGGACGAGACGAGCGGAGAATCCACCGCGTTCTGCGGCTTTCGTTGCCCGCTGCTCCTCCAAATCGGTGGGCGTCAAGCCATGCAGGCCGGCCAGTGCGTGCACGACCTCCAGCAGGTCGGCCAGCTCGGCCGGGTCTCCGCTCGCCGCGTACTCGCCGGCCTCCTCGTACAGTTTTGCGCGCAGCAGGGCTCGATGCTCGCCCGGCGCCGCGATCCTTGAATCGGCCTCCCTGCCCGCGGCGCGGATGATCTCGGGGATGCGGTCACGGACCAGTTTCTCGGTGTGCCTGCCGTGCTGGCCGCTCCGGTGGACGGCCGCCCCCTGGCGGCGGTCGATCGACTGAACCCACTTCACCGCCACCGCCGCCGTTTGGACGAGTTCCGTCCGCAGCGGACCCGGCTCGGACTCGGCGAGCGCCTCGTAGAACTCCTCGGTGAGCACGTGCCTCCAGGTGAGGTCCCCGCGCGACGATGCGGTCGCGCACTCCCGCTTGGCCTTCTCGGCCAGCGGGGTGTACTCGGGTCCGCTGCCGTCGGGGAACTCCTGCACGCCGAACAGCCGGTCCTGGGCCGCCCGTTCTTCGGCGACGTCCGCCAGTACCTTCGCCAGAGAGCCAGGTGCCTCATCGTCGTCCATGGCAGCCGACGTTAGTCAGCCCCGGCGAAGGGCACACCGGTTCCGCAGTTGGCCCTCGATGCGCCGGCGGTCCGAGCAGGCAGTCTTCGACGGGTGCCGGCCGCGGCCGCTCACGGGGTGAAGCTCAGGTGCGCCGGGTCGGGATCGCAGCTGAGCAGCTCGTACAGGATGGGCGGGAGGTCGTCCCAGAGCCAGTCGTTCATCGTGTCGGGGAAGTCGGCGGGCGGCCCCACTCCCAACAGGAGCGGCTCCAGTTGTGAGAGGTGGACGGGGACGGTTCCGTCGTCCCACATCGGCTCGCCGCTGCCCCAGTAGGCGGAGAAGTCGCTGCCCGCCAATGAGAGGACGGGGCCGGTGGTGTGCTCGCCCGGGCGGGTGCCGTGGGGCAGCAGCCGTTGCGCCGTCGTCCGCAGAACGTTGAGCGCAGCGAGGTCGTGCGCGCACGCTACATCGGCGATCCGAAGTTCGGGGATGCCGAACCGGCGAAGCCCGCGGGTGGTGAGCTCGACACAGGCGCATCCATTGATCTCCTCCTCGTCCGCCGTGCACTGGCCCCGGGTGGGAGAGAGCGGCGCCCGGGCGCAGAACCAGTCGTCGGCCAAAACGAAGCCGGTGGCCTCGGCGTCGCGGGGATCGGGCCGCGCCCGCAGGACCCGGCCCGTGTCGAGGTCGACCGGGATTCCCGACACCGCCGCGGCGATCGCCCGGGTCACCGAGCGCGCGACCTGTACCCCGAAAGGGAGGTCGGCGACCTCGAGTGTCGCGGTGACGCCGATGTGCCGACCGGCCTCCCTGGCCCTGCCCGCCTCCTCCAGGTCGGCGCCGACAACGCTGTCGAGATTCCAGGGGGAGCCGGCCGCGCGGAAGCCGGTGATCTCCAGTTGGGGCGTGCCGAGGCGTTCGCCCGCGGCCTTCGCGAATGGGCCCGTGAGCCTGTGCCGGACCGCGGACGGAAGCTCACCCGGATCGGAATCGGTGGCGACGACGAAGCTCGTGGTGATCTTGTCGGGGACGGTGAACGTGACGGACATGCGAGCCTCCTGTGGCCGGTCGCCGGAACGGCGTGTGCCATCAAGGCTCGACCGGGGCCACGGAGGACGGAAGTAGAACGGAATTCTGTGGATAACTCCGGATCGGCAAGGGCCGGGCACCGGGGAGATCATCCCGGTGTCCGGCCCTATGCGCCGTGGTCCGTCACGTACGACGGCTCGGCGTCGCCGTGGCGGTCAGCGCGCTGACAGGTCCACGTAGTGGCGCTCGCCCGGTCCCACGTACACCTGGCGCGGGCGCCCGATCTTGGTGCCGGGGTCGTTCATCATCTCGCGCCACTGGGCGATCCAGCCGGGGAGCCGCCCGAGGGCGAACAGCACGGTGAAGGCGTTGGTCGGGAAGCCCATCGCCTTGTAGATGACACCGGTGTAGAAGTCGACGTTCGGGTAGAGCTTCCGTTCGGTGAAATAGTCGTCGCTGAGGGCGACTTCCTCCAGGCGCATCGCCAGGTCAAGCAGCGGGTCGGACTTCCCCATGGCGTCCAGGACCTTGCGGGTGGCCTTCTTCACCACGGCGGCGCGCGGGTCGTAGTTGCGGTAGACGCGGTGCCCGAAGCCCATGAGCTTCACGCCGGGCTCCTTGTCCTTGACCCGCCGTACGAACGAGTCGATGTCATCGCCGTTCTCGTGGATGCCCTCCAGCATCTCCAGCACGGCCTGGTTGGCGCCGCCGTGCAACGGGCCGAACAGCGCGTCCACACCGGCGGACACCGAGGAGAACAGGTTGGCCTGGCTGGAGCCGACGAGCCGCACCGTCGAGGTCGAGCAGTTCTGCTCGTGGTCGGCGTGCAGGATGAACAGCATGTCGAGCACGCGGACGATCTCGGGGTCGATCTCGTACGGCTGGGTGGGCAGGCCGAACGTCATCCGCAGGAAGTTCTCCACGTACCCGAGGGAGTTGTCCGGGTAGAGCAGCGGCTGCCCGATCGAGGTCTTGTACGCGTACGCCGCGATCGTCGGCAGCTTGGCGATGAGCCGGATGCTGGACTGGTCGACCTGCTTGTCGTCGAACGGGTCGAGGCTGTCCTGGTAGAACGTCGACAGGGCGCTGACCGCGGAGGAGAGCACCGCCATCGGGTGGGCGCGCCTCGGGAACGCCGAGAAGAAAGCGCGGAACTTCTCGTCGAGCAAAGTGTGGTTGCGGATGCTGTCGCTGAATTCCCACAGCTTGTCCGCGGAGGGAAGCTCGCCGTGGATGAGCAGATAGGCGACCTCCAGGAAGGAGGACTTCTCGGCCAGTTCCTCGATCGGGTAGCCCCGGTAGCGGAGGATGCCCGCTTCGCCGTCGATGTAGGTGATCTCCGACGTGGTGGAAGCGGTGTTGGTGAAGCCGGGATCGAGGGTGACGTTCCCCGTTTGTTTGAGGAGACTGCCCACGCCCAGGCCCCCAGGGCCCTCGGTCGCCGGCGTCACGTCGAGGGGCACCCGGCCGCCCGCGTGGTTGAGCTCGAAATCGGACATGCTCGCTCCCAACTCCGTCCACACCTGCGTAGACGTTACTCTTGGCATCGTATCCACGTGATCGTGCAGGTTAATCCGCGGTGGGTTCGTTGACGGAGGGCGCCCCCGGGTGTTGCTCTGAGTGCATGACCCGTCACAATGCTGATGAGCTCGTCGTGCGAGCACGTGAGGACATCGCCGCCGCCGCGTCCGGCAACCGGTTCCTCGACCTCCTCGAAGCCGGTGAGATTCCCCGTGAACGCCTGGCCTCGCTGGCAGGAGAGGAATATCGGATCGTCGGCAGCGACCGGCGCAGCTTCGCTCTGCTGGCCTCTCGCTATCCGGACCCGCCGGCCGGAACGCTCTTCCTCTCGCTTGCGCAGGGGGAGGCGCAGGCCCTGGTATTGCTTCAGAACTTCGCTGAATCCCTCGGGGAGAGTGAGAAGGATCTCAGGGCCCACGAGCCGCGTCCCTTCGCTCAGGCGTACCCCGCCTTTCTGGCGCAGCGCGCCGCCTTCGGAACGGCGAGCGAGGTAGCTCTGGCGATGCTCGCCAACCTTGAGGAGTGGGGCTCGTACTGCGGTCGTACGGCCGCGGCCCTGCGAGCCCGCTACGGCTTCAGCGAGGCGGACGTCGGTTTCTTCGAATTCTTCGCGGAACCGCCCCCCGGTTTCGAGGGCCAGGCGATGGCGGTCATCGCCGGAGGGCTCGAGGCGGGCGACGATCCTGAAGAGGTCGTGCGTGCCGCCCGACTGCTTCACGTCTACGAGACCGCGTTCTGGGACAGCCTCGCGGAAGGCGCCCGTTAGCAGGAACCCCGCGGGCGCACGAGGGAGACACTGACAGGAAACGCCCTGCGCGGCGTGTCTTTTAGCCAAGCGGTGGCAACTCCGCGGTGGCTTGGACCAGCGTCTGGTCCTGGGCTCCGATGAGCGCCTCGACGTCGGCGGGCAGCCACTCCTCGCCGTAGTGGGCGTCCAGCAGCGTCGAGAGCGCGGTGAGAACCTGCTCAGGAGACGGGCGTTCCTGCGGTTCTTTCAGGAGGCACCGGGTGACCAGGCCGCGTAGCGGGTCGGGCAACCGGCTGAGGTCGGGCTCGCCGTGCACGATGCGTCCGCGCACCTTGTGATCCGTCCCGAAGGGGGCGGCGCCTGTGGCCGCGCACACGAGCGTCGCGCCCAGGGAGAACACGTCGCTCTGGGGCGTCACGGCGTCCCCCAGCGCCTGCTCGGGAGACATGTACGCGGGGGTACCGAGGATTTCCGTGCGCGACAGCGGAAGCGCCCCGAGGGGGCGGGCGATGCCGAAGTCGATGACCCTCGGGCCGTCTGCGGCGAGCAGGACGTTCGAGGGTTTGAGGTCCCGATGCACGATCCCGGCCTGGTGGATCGCGATGAGGGCCTCGGCGAGGCCCGCGCCCAGCCGGCACGCGGCCTGTTCCGGCAGCGGCCCCTTCTCCCGCACGGCCTCCGCCAGGCTGACCCCGCGGATGTACTGCGTCGCGAGCCATGGCTCGTCGGCGTCCGGATCGGCGTCGACGACGGGTGCCGTGTAGAAGCCGCTGACCGACCGCGCGGAGGTCACCTCTTGGCGGAAACGGTCCCGCCAGCGCGGATCGCCCACATGCTCCGGCCTGATGACCTTCACGGCGACCAGCCGGCGGCTCTGCGAGGTGGCGAGGAAGACCTCGCCCATGCCTCCAGATCCGAGCCGCGCGATCACGCGGTAGGGGCCGATCGTCGGCGGGACTCTTGGGGGCGGCGACTGCATGGGCACGGAATCCGATCATGGTGGGCGCGCTTCATCGTGCCACGACCGGCTCGTCCGCCCGTCCGCCTCTGGAACCGCGCCGTTCCGGTCGTCAGGTCCAGGGCAGCGCCGCCCGGTCCGACCAGTATCGGGTCGGCGGCAGGCACAGCGCCGCCAGCTCCTCCAGGTCCGGCTCGGTGAGCAGCACGGTCGCTCCCTCAAGGTTCGACGCCAGCTGCGCCGTGCTGGCGGCACCGATGAGGATGGTGTCCGCCCATGACCTGCTCAGGGCGGCGGCGACGGCCAGCGCGTCCGGCCGCGTGCAGTTCTCGAACGCCATACGTCGGAGGGCCTGAGGAGGCCGCACCGCCAGTTTCCCGTTGGCCATCACCTCCTTCAGCAGGACGTGCAGCCCCTCGTCGTGCGCCTCACAAAGCGCATCGCCCGCTGACGTCTCGAGAACGTTCCAGGTGGACTGGACGGTGGTGAAGAGCCGCTGCCCGGCAACCTCCAGTTCGAGGGCTCTCCGGATGGTGTCGGCCTGTGCGGCGCCGGATGTTGAGAACCCGACCCGGACCCCCTCTGCCGCGGCCTCGGCAATGGCCTCCTGCAATGGAACGTCCTCGAACAACGGACTGTCCATGGTGAGGGAATGCACCTGATAGACCGCGAGACGCCCGTTGAGCAGTCCACGGGTCTCCTTGTACTGGGCGCGGTAGCGGCTCACGCTGTGTTCCTTGACCTCGTGTACTGGAGCGTCCACCCGCCAGCCGCCGACGTAGGTGTATCCCCATTTGCTGGACACGGTGATGTCCGCAGGAGCCCGGATGGAGAGCCACTCGCCCAGGAACTCCTCGGCCCGTCCGTACGAACGCGCCGTGTCCACCCACCTGATGCCCGCGGCGTACGCGGCGTCGAGGACGTCCCAGGTGGCCTGGCGGAGCCCGTCCGGACTGCGCCCGAAGGGCAGTTCGCTCGATCGGCCCACGTTGATGTACGCCGGACGGCCCAGTGCCGCCAGCCCGACGCCCAATCGCTGCAATCCGCTCATGCCGTTCAGCCTGGCATGCGCCACCACGTGCACAGGGACCGCGGCGGCATCCGCCGCTGCGGCTGAGGAGATCGTACGATCGTCGCCTCCAGCCGCCGAGTGCGGTGCGGTCGCGGTGGTGACCGCAGATGTGCTGCCGAAGCCCTGGCGCTGGGCCGGACACGGGCCGACACGGCGGCCACGCGAAGAAATGCCGCGTCTCCGGAGTTCATCTCATGATCAGAATGCGCTGAACGTTATCCACAGAATCTCGTTCCACTTCTCCCGTCGTTCCGACCGGACCAGGCTGTTGCCCGTCAGCCGTTCACACGAGCCTGAGGAGGCACGACGATGACGACGGAGATCAGCGCCAACGATCACGGGATCCGGCAGTTCGCCAGGAAGCTCGGCCTGTCCGGTTGGCAGGTCCGGCTGGGCTGGGAGCAAGGGATGCTTCCCGGACCCGACCTTGAGGGCGGCCGTTGGTCCGCCCGAGTGTCAGAGGAGTGTGCCGGAGCCGCCGCCCGGATCGCCGCCGCCTTCGGCGCGGACCCGCCCATCGGAGCCGGCCGTGCGGCGGACCGCGTCGCCGCCGCGCTGGGGCTGGACGTCGAACGGGCGGACATCGAGATGCTGGTGGCCCACGGCCGGCTCAAGGTGATCAGCCGATACCGGGACTATCCCGTGTACCTGCTGCGGGATCTGGACGGCCTCGATCCGGGATCGGTGTCCGACATCGTCGCGGCGCGCAAGGGAAAGATGGCGGACACTGTGGATGCTCGGTCCGCCGCGAAGGTCCTCGGCTGGCCCAAACGGACCTTCGAGCGGATCGCGGCAGAACGCGACCTGGCCAAGGACCAGCTCGGCCGGTATGCGCTACCCGACGTCCGGGGCCTTGGCGCCGACCAGGGCCTGGCGGACCGGGTCCGGGAGGACCGGCGCCTCGCCGCCCTTGCCAAGGCCCGCCGTGAAGAGGCCCAGATCGAGGACGTGGTCCGCGGCTGGCTCCTGCGGTGTACCGCCTATGTCGACCGCGATGTCGACGAACCACCCGAGACGGCCCCGGCGACCCGCGCTCTGCGGGCCTTGGCCGAAGCCCGCGCCGTCACCGGTCATCACGCCCTCTGAGCCGGCCGGAACGCGGCCACCCGCGATCATCGACAACTCACGCCCGGCGCTGTGGATCCGGTCCCGCCCGAGTGGTGGGGCAGTCGGCCTGCACCCGGCCGGTGGCGATGAGGGCGCCGTTCCGGACCAGCAGGTGCCGTCCGTCCTTCGTGGTCGTTGCCGGGGCCGCAGTGAGCTTGGGGGAACGGGGTGACAGCAGTGCCACAACGCTTCGACGAAGCCGCTGAACACCGACAGCGTGATCACGCGTGATCGACACTCCCCGCAAGAGGATGAAAACGACCCAGTGCGCCGTATTTGTCTGGCGTTCTGGCGGCGGTGCGGTGCGGTGCGGTGCGGTGCGGTGCGGGGCGGTGCGGGGCGACGGCGGGGGCCGGGCGACGGCGCGCGGCTGGGGGCTCGAGGGCGCGTGCGGTGGCAAGGGCGTCTATGTGCGCGCGTTTTGGATATCTGCTGGTGTCTCTTGGGAATGCGTGGGGCGCTGTGGATTTACGTATGCGTCTTGGGGTGGGCAGTATCGGCTCCTGGCGGTGGGCTCGTGCGAGCGTTTCTTGGGGGGCTTTTTGGACGGGGGCGGAGCGGGGAGGCCTGCGGGGTGTGGGTTGTTCGCTGAATGGCTCATTGGAGGTGAGGGTGTCGCGTGATGACAAGACGTGTTGATTGGGTGCAGGCGCCGACGTTCCGACCTGATCTGGGTGCTGTTGCCGGCGGACGAACCCGCGGCTGAGGTTCCCCCCGTCGTCAGCGACGTTGTGGTCGGCGGGCAGTCGCCATTCCCATGGGGTCACGACAGGTACCAGCCCCGGATGGTCCCCTCCCTGCCACCGGCCAAGGCCACCTGGCGGACGCCGAACCGGGTGATCAGGACTTTGGTGTTGTCGCTGTCGAGGACGTCGCCGGACTGGTTGCCTTCGGCCAGATCCCAGGTGCGCACGGTTCCGTCGTTTGCGGCGGTGATCGCGATGGTGCGGTCGTCGACCACAGCGGCGTCCATACTCATGATGCGCTCGTCGTGGCAGTTCAGGCTCTTCACGAGCGAACCGTCGGCATCCCACACGTACAGGTCACCGCTCTCCACACCGCCCACCACGATCGGATGGCGGTCGAGGGAGGTCAGAGCCAGGGCCCACACCTTGCCTCCCGCCTTGGAGAAGGTGGCGATCCGCTCGCGCGAACGCAGGTCCCACAGGGTGACCAGGCGATCGAAGCCACCCGCCGCCAGCACCGGGAGATCACCCAATCGTCCGGCGGCCAGGGAGAGGATGCCGTCCTGGTGGTCGTTGTCCAACTCCACCAGCTCACCGCCGGAAGGCTCCCACAGTCCGACCACCGGGTTGGACGCGCCGCCGCAGGCGAACCACAGCTGCCCGTCCACTTCGAAGGAGGTCACCGACCACAGCGGACAGTCGTCCTCATCTTGGGAGGTCGTCCGCAGAACGGCGCCGCCATCGAGATCCCAGGCGGCAAAGCCATGGTTTTCGCTGCCACCTGCGAGGATGACCCGGCCCTGGTGAACCCCGGCCGACGCGCAGTCCAGATCGGCCTCGGCGTCCGGGTAGTCCTCATAGGCCGGCGGGAGCGACCGAGAAGTCCAGTGATCACACGAGGGGTCCCAGGACCAGGCCTTGCCGTCGCCGGTGACGCACACGACCCTGGTCTCGTCGCGAACGGTGACGGCGTCCAGATCGCAGATGTCCGATCCTGACGGCAGGCGACTGCTCTGAAACATCGATGGAGTCTAACGATCTTCCTCGTCCCGGACATCGGGAGCGCCTCGGGCAGGTTGACCCGGCTGCGATGCGCTTCGGATCCTTGGCGGTCGCCGGGCGTTGTGGCACCGAGGCACTGGAAGCGATGGCAGGACGCTGCTTCTGGGGTGCTGCTGTCAGCAGCCGGTGATGGTGAGCTTGTGCAGGAGCGCGACAGTGCGGGCTCGGACCCGCTTGTGCGCGGTGTTCGGCTCGACCTGCCACCCGGCGAGTTCGCCGCCGTCACTGGGTCTCCGGTAGGGCGCGATGACCTTCGGGTTTCTCTGGCCGTGGGTCATCACGTGCGCGCCGCGACAGGCCCGTTCGGTTTCCGAGTCGCGGTAGGGGGTGCAGTCATTGTGGACACCTGGCGCCGGCCTCCCGACCACGACCGTCATCCGGGTGTCGGCGTCGATGACCACCTGCGTGTTCACCGAGTATCGGTGGTTCTTGACGGCGCTGTGATGCTCTGGTGGTGGGTGGGCACCAGCGTCCCGGCCACGATCAGCGCCGTGTCCGGGCCATGCCGATTGACGATCGGAGCCAGGGTGCGCAGCGGTGCCAAGTGGTCCACCACCCGATGCGCGCCAGACTTTGACACCCCGAACTGCAATGCGACCGACCGCAGCGTCAGGTTGGTGCGGTAGTACTCCGTGAACAGCAACACCCGGTCGGCGAACGGCAGACTCCACCGGCGGCCGGTCCCGGACTGCTCCCCGCCTCGATGCACGACGATCCGCACCAGCTTGCGGAACTGCCGCACCGACAGGCTGGTGAACACCGGCACCCACTCGGCCTGGTCCGCACTGGTCATCCGCTCCAGGCGGTGTTCGACGACCAAGATCGCCCGTAGTTACGGGACAGTCTTCAGCGCGGAAATGGAGGGTGCTGCGCATCAGCCGGGGGGCTCGTCGGATGGCGCCGGGGCGGGGGTGAGGGGTTCGGCGCTGAAGTTGTGGGTTGGGGCTCTCAGATGACGGTCGGGGGCTGCCGCTGGGGGGTGTCGCTGTGTGATCTGGTGGCCGTGGCCGTGGCCGTGGCCGCGATCGTCGTATCGACGCGGTGTAAGCCGACCGGGTCGGGTGACGGGGGCGGTGTCGGTCAGGTGCGTTTCACTCCACGTTTTGAGCGGCGTCCCGATGTGCCCTGGTTGTGGTCGTCGCGGCTGAGGGTCGCGTAGAGGCGGTCGCGGGCCTCGGTGCGGGACATCGCCGGGAGCCGTTCGGGCAGGTGGCCGGCCACGGCGGGGGAGGTTTCGACGAGGCCGTCGTTGTCGACCGTGATCTGGTCGGCGGGCCAGTCGCCGAGGAGGACGGCCGACATGCCACTGGGGTGGCGGGCCTGGAGTGCGTGGATCCTGTCGGCCTCCTTCTCGCAGTCGGCCATCAGTAGCAGACGGCGGGTCCCGGGGGAGGACGCGCCCTGACGGATGGCCAGTTCGGTCTCCAGGTAGGCCAGCGCGGCGTCGAGGTTGCCGGGGATGAACAGCTGGGCCGTGCTCTCGTCGAGCAGCTCGTCTTCGGCCAGGCCGAAGAGCGCGGTGGCGTCGTCGCGGGGGATCACCACCAGGGCGCTGTCGCCGTACCCCTCGAGCGCGGCCAGGGCGATCACTCTCGCGGTGTCGGCGGCGCCCGGCCCGGTGAGCCCGAGCGCCGGCAGCGCGAACGGGTCGATCGCGGGCCTGTGGAGGAACCGGACGGGCCGCTCGTCCGCGGCCTCGGCCGCCGCCTCCGATGCCAGGAAGACCGTTCCGGCCGCCGTGAGGATGCGGTGTCGGAAGGGGAAGCCGATCGCCGCCGCGGCCGGAAGCAGGAGGCCGAGGAACAGCAGTGGCTGGAGCGAGTGTGCCTGCTGTCCCGGGTCGTCGGCCTGCTCCGGGTCTCGGACCGGTACCGGGGTGGGAGGGTTCGCCGGGACCCGGCTCGGACGTCGAGGTGGGGGTGGGGGGCGGCGGGGTGAGGGAGGCCGTTTCGTTCTGTGCGGCCGCGACGGACGATGCCGGGACTCGGGCGTTCTTTCGGCGTTGTGGGACTTTCTCGTAGCGGTTTCGTGCTCTGGGATGGCCCATGGTCCTCCGTACAGGCCCAGCCACGCCTCCCGGCAGATGTGCGCCGTGTTCCAGTCGCCGATGTACGGACGCTGACGGCAGATGTCGGGCATGGACTTGCGGGGCTTCGGCTCCTCCAGAGTCGAGCCCTCGGCAGGCGCGGGCGCGCCGAAGGAGAGGGCGCCGGCCATGGCCGCGCAACCCAGCAGCCCGCACGCACAGCGGAGGACGCGCCCCGCTGTGCGGGTGAGTCTGGGAGCTGCCGTCAAACGGTTCATCTTCGCCCCGGGGGATCGCGGTGGTCACCGTCAGAAAGCCGATCGTAGCCAGTTTGGCTACGGAGCGTTGAACATTGGTCACAGTCGATCTACTGACCCGTTCCCCGGGGAGTGCGAGTCCGTCCTTGTGGAGATCGCGCCACATGGACTGCATCACCCTGATGAATGGTGGTATTTCTGGTGGTCTGCTGCTCCTGTGGTGTACGGAAAGGGGCGATAGTGCGGGTGAAATGAGTGACTTGTGTGCGGGGTCAGCTGTCACTCTCGGTGGCGGGATGATGTTGAGGGGAGACCCTCCGGAGGTGGGCTGGTCGGGCTGATGGCGCCCTATGTGCCATGAATGGCGAGTGTCGAGCATGACGGTTGGGGGCGGAATGCCCCGTCCGGCTGCGGCTGGCCCGTGCGTCCTGGGGCCGTCTGCCTGGCTCCGTTCGCCGGACCTCTGGGCGCTGATATGGGTGGTGTCGGTGAAGTGGGGTGTGATGGTGAGCGGGTCAGGGGTCGGCTGGTGACTGGACGGGGGATGCGAGTGCGTCCTCGTCGGCCGGGGAGCTGAGGATGTCGTACATGCCGCCGGGAAGGGAGCCGGACCAGAGCCAGTCGTTGACCGTTCCGCGGTAGTCCTCGGGCGGTCCGACGGTGATGAGCCGGGGAGTCGTCGGGCGCAGCAGGATCCGGAACGGCTCGGCGGAGGGGGATCCGTTCCGTCGGGACGAGCCCCAGAAATCGTCGAAGTCGCCCGTGGTGAGGCTGGTACCGGCCGCGATCGTGCGGGTACGGCACGCTGGCCCGGTGGCCAGCCAGGCCCAATGGTCGGTGAGCAGGCGGCGGGCGGTGGTGCGCAGGACGTTGAGGGCGGCGACGTCGTGCGGGCAGGCCACGTCGGTGATCTGAAGCTCGGGCAGGCCGAAACGGCGGAGGCCGCGGGTCATCAGCCGGACGCAGCAACAGCCGTTCACCCCTTCGGGATCCTGCTCGGGATCGGCCGCCGTGCAGCGGCCGTTGGCCCGGAACGGGGGGAGGGCCTCGCCCAGCCATTGGTCGGCGAGCACGAAACGAGGGCGTTCGGAAGGCGGTGCCGGCCGGCCTGTGAGGTTGGCGGCGGCGGTGTGGAAGATGTGCCCGGTCACCAGATCGGCGGCGACGCCGCCGGTGGCCTCGGCGACGCCGTAGGCGGCGGCGCGGGCCACCTGCACCCCGCGCGGCTGGTCGGTGACCGGGCCGGACGCGGTGATGACGGCGAACTCGCGAGCATGGTGGAAGGCCGTCTCCGCTCGCCGATGCTCGGGATGGACGGCCCTGATGCTGGTCGGATCCCAGCGCAGCCACGCGGACTCTTCCCGGCTGACATCGAGTTGCGGTGTGCCCGCCCGGCCCCGGACGTGGGCTTGGAAGGCGCCGGTCGTTCTGGCATGGACGAGGGAGGTGAGCTCCTTCGGCACACTCTCGGCCGCCACGACGAACCGGGAGGTGGTGGTCGTCGGAACGGGGAACGTGATGGTCGCGGACATGGGTGCCCGCCTCCTTCCAACAAGGTGAACGCGTCGTCGTGGCCAGGATGCGGCGGGACGCACGGGCACCGGAAGGCGAACCCCGTTCTGTGGATTACCCATCCCGTTCTCGCCCGCGCGGTGAACACGAAGGCCGGCGCGGTTCGATGGGAGATGTGGCGATGATGATGACTTTGTCGCCGGGTCGCTTTTGGGATTGGGGATCCTTGATCGCCAGATTGTGTCTGACCGGCTGTCAATTGTTTATGCGGAAATCCGGTGCTCCTCGCTGAGAATGCGTGGACGTGGGCGCCTGTGTCCTTGGAGCGGTGCGGGTCACCGTGGGATGGAAGGGGCCGTTTTGGCGTCATGTCACGTTCCTGTAGGGCGGTCCGTCTCCAGGGACCAGAGGCCATCCCCCTGTGAGGAGAGACGATGCTCATTCTGGTCACGGGCGGTACCGGCACGCTCGGGCGTGTGGCGGTGCCCAGCCTGGTGAAGGAGGGCCACGCCGTGCGGGTCCTGACGCGCCGTCCCGCCACGGAACGCGACGTCCGGGGGGACCTGGAGACGGGAGAGGGGATCCCGGGCGCGCTCGAGGGCGTCGACGTCATCGTCCATCTGGCGTCCGCGGCCCACAAGTGGAACACGGGCCGCGTGGATGTGGACGGCACCCGCCGCATGGCCGAGGCGGCGGAGAAGGCCGGCGTGGGACATCTGCTGTACGTGTCGATCGTGGGAGTCGACCGCGTGCCCAGCCGCTACTTCCGGTTCAAGGCGGCTGCGGAGCAGGTGGTCATGGACGGCGGCGTCCCCTGGTCGGTGCTGCGCGCCACCCCGTTCCCGGAGTTCACCGAGACGATGCTGGGGATGTTCGGCCGTCTTGGGCCCGTCGCCGTTCCGGCGCGCACGCCGTGGCAGACGGTCGGCACCGGGGATGTGGCCGACCGGATCGACATGATGGTCGGTCGGGGACCCGGTCACGCGATCGAGGAGATCGGCGGTCCGGACGTCCGCCCGTTCGGCGAGTATGCGGCGGCGTGGCTGCGCGCGCGGGACGCACGGCGCCCGATCCTGCCGCTCTGGCTTCCCGGCAAGGTGGGACGGACCCAGCGCGAGGGACATCTGGTCACAGAGTCCGGCGCCACGGGTCGGCGCACCTGGGGCGACTATCTCGAGGAGAAGCACGCCCGACCTGCTCGCTGGTGAGTGCGTCGCGATTCAGCGCGCTCGGCCGCGGCGGCCGGGCGCTGGAGGAAGACCTCGTCCAGGCTCGGCTGCTCGAGGGAGGAGTCGTCGACGATGGCCGCGATCAGGGTGGCGAGGCGGTCGGCCACCTCGAGGTACCGGGTGGTCAGCAGCACCGAGGAGCGCTGCCCGGTCCGGCCCCACCGGCGCGCACGGCGTCGGCCTCGCGCACCACGTCGTGGTCGAACACCCGCGCCGCCCCGCCGGCGGGACGGCGCAGGGTGCCCAGCACTTTGAGCGCGGTGGTCTGCCCGCCCCGTGCGGGCCATCGGACCGGGCCGGTCAGCCGATCTCGGCGAGCAGGGCGGCCAGGCGGTCGAACTGCTCCAGGACGCCCTTGGTCATGCCCTGCGCCAGCGCGAACTCGAGCACGTCCTCGGACGGGAACCGGCCCTGGTAGACCATCTTCGTCTTGCCCCCGAGGTCCTCCAGCGTGACGGTCTCGACCGCGGGCGGCCCGCCGCCGTCCATCCCGGGCATGTCGGGGCTGGAGGTCCGCACGAACCGCTCGGGCCTCACGACCTGGAGGAACTCCCCGCCGAAGGCGACGCCCTCGGTGCCCTGCGGGGGGCCGATCCGCCACTTGCCGCCCGGCCGCACGTCCATCTCCTGGACGTCGGCGTGGTTGCCGTGCGGGCCCCACCAGTTGGGGATGTGCTCGGGCGAGGTCATGGCGGCCCAGACCAGCTCGCGGGGCGCGTCGAAGACCCGCTCCATGACGATGTCGGCGCCCTCGGCGACGATGCTCGTGGACGCGTCGCCCAGTTCTTGTCGCGTCACTGCTCTTCTCCCTCTGTCGGCTCTGCTGTCGGTTCCGTCGAGTTCTGATTCGCCCGCAGCGTGCCCAGGTACTCGTCGAGGCGGTCGAAGCTCTCGCCTAGGAACTCCTGGTACTGCGCCATCCACACGGCCACCTCCCGAAGCGGTTCCGGCCGGAGCCGGCATGGACGCCACTGCGCCTGCCGTCCTTGTTCGACCAGCCCGGCCCGCTGGAGCACCTTCAGGTGCTTGGAGACGGCCGGGAGGCTCAGCTCGAACGGTTCGGCCAGCTCGTTGACGGTGGCCTCGCCGTGGACCAGCCTCGCCAGGATCGCGCGCCTGGTGGGGTCGGCCAGGGCGGCGAAGGTGACGCTGAGCTGGTCGGTCTGGGTCTTCATTTTTCCTTCCAGTTAATTAACTACTTCGGAAAGTACGCGCCCGGATGATCCTCCGTCAAGACCCTCCGGCCCTCCGGATCGGTGCGGCGCGCCCGGCCGGAGCGCGGCATGGGGGTACGGGGCCGTCTGTCTAGCTCCGACACGCCGTGCGCAGTGGAAAAGTCCAGCACTGGCCGCTCTTGTGTCGATTCATGCGGCATCGGCGGTGGATTAACGGGGAATGTGTACCTTGAGTAGATCAACACTGCTGTGAGCTGTGGGTACCGGCCCGCCGCCCAGCCTCGAACCCAGGAGGTACCTGTGGCCCGCACTCTGGCGAGGGGCACCCGCGTGACCGGTGCCGAACGCACGCGGCTGGCCGCGGAACTCGCGCCGCGCTACGCCGCCGGCGAGAGCATCCGCGACCTCGCCGCCGAGACCGGACGCTCCTACGGCTTCATCTACAACGTTCTCAAGGAGGCGGGCGTGCCGCTCCGCGGCCGGGGCGGCAA
This sequence comes from Actinomadura xylanilytica, assembly GCF_030283145.1. Classification (GTDB taxonomy): domain Bacteria; phylum Actinomycetota; class Actinomycetes; order Streptosporangiales; family Streptosporangiaceae; genus Spirillospora; species Spirillospora xylanilytica. The sequence continues at coordinate 73,784 of NZ_JASNWE010000001.1, read as the reverse complement.
CACCCGGCGGAAGAAGGCCTGACCGGGGGACCGGCGCGACCTGGGAGCGCTCCGGGCGCCCCCCGCCCTCCGGGAGGGAACTGAACGCGCTACCTGCGGCGGACCGAACCGGTGACCTCGGATCGTCCGTTCAGGCTGGCGAGGTCGGCGGCCACCCGCCCGGCCACCCAGCCCTCGTAGTTGGAGACCGACCCCGCCTGGCTCTTGGCCAGGTTGGGGAACAGCGAGTCGACGGCCTGCTCGACGGCGCGGTCGCGCGCGGCCAGCACGGGGAGCAGATCCTTCCCGCCGGCCCCCGCCGCCGCCCGGCTCGCCGCCTCGCCCGCGGCCCCGCGCAACCGCTCCCCGATCCGGGCCGCGTAGGCGTTGAGGAACGCGTGCCGGAACGACCGCGTCCGCGACCTGCCCCGCGAGTCGCGGCGGGGCCCCGCGTGCACCATCGCCGCGGTCGCCTGCACCAGCAGCGAGGTGAACAGCATCTCCACCGCCGTGAGGTCGGCGGGGAAGCCCAGCACCGTGGAGAAGCCCAGCTCGCGGTGCCACACCGCGCGGCACCGGTTGGCCTCGGCGACCACGGTCAGCAGGACGGCCTTCGGCGCGTCGTAGGGGTTGTCGACCGCGATCCGCCGCCCGGCGGGCTCGCCCGCGTGGCCGGATTCGGCCGCGAGCAGCGCGTGGCCGATGCTGTGCCGCGCCATCAGCTCCTGGGCCCGCGCGCTCAGCGCCTCGGCCTCTTCGGGGAACTCGGTCGACTCGGCCTTGGCCAGCAGCGCCCTGACCTTACCGAGCATCCGCTGGTCGACGTCCCGCACGGCCTCGGGCGGCGGCTGCCCGGCATCGCCCGCGGTGCCGGGGGGAGGCCCGATCCGGGCCAGCAGGGGCAGCCCGATCAGCAGGTGGGCCAGCTCGGCCACGCACACGACCAGGGCCGTGCGGTCGATGCCCTCGCGCTCGCTCCAGGCGTCCAGGTACCCGTCGTCGCGCTCCCACCAGATCTCGGCGCCGAGCGCGGCGAGCTGGTCGTGCCACGTCCCGTCGACGGTCGCGGCGCTGTACCCCCGCAGCTCGGCGGCGATCGCGTCGATCACCAGCCGCCGGTGCCGGGGCCCGTGCCTGCGCGCGGTGTACCGGGCGATGTCGGCGGGCTGCCAGCCGCGTTCCCAGGCCGTGGTGACGCTCACCCGCAGCCGGTCGAGGAGGGCCAGGTCGGCCGCGCGCCGCCAGCCGGCCGCCGCCTCGGCCCGCTGGCCGGACTCGGTGCCGCGTCCGCCCGCGCGGCCGGGCCGCCCGGCCGGCTCGGGGGGCTCGGCCGCCTCAGGGAGCCCGACGAGGGCGGCCACCCGGCTCTGGAACGTCTCGCCGTCCCCGCGGGCGAGGGCCCGCACCGCTTCGGCCACCAGCTCGGCGGCCGTCTCGGCGGCCGTGTCCGCGGGCGCGGGGCCCGACGCGAATCCGGGCCGCCACCACGCCTTCCGCACGGGTGTCTCCTCCTCGTGAGCGCTCGCCTCGTCGGGTCACGAGGCATCCTGCCACGCCGCGCCCCGCCCGTGCCGCCCCCTCGTCGAGAAGATGATCAACTTGTTCCGGACGGATCAGCCGCCCTCGCCCGGCGCGGTGTGCGAGCCGTCGCGCATCTCCTCCACCACGACGCTCTGGTAGGCGCGGGAGGTGTCGGGCGCGTAGGTCAGGCGGGCCAGCGACTTGCCGCCGCGGTCCCTGATCTCGAAGTGGTAGCTGTCGTGGGCCTCGCCGACGTGCGCCACCGCCTGGTCGTGCCGCAGCCGGCACATGGTGTCGACCTTCTCCAGCGCGACCTTCAGACTCCCCGCGTCGCTGATGAGCCGGGCGGGCTCACTCGTCTCCCAGATCTCGAACATGTGGTCGCGTCCTGTCAAGGGTTAGGCGGGTTTGACGGCTTTTTGGGTAACGGGGACAGCTTGGGCTGATTTGGTGGATCTTTCAATCAGTACAGGTCTCGGATTGATCACTATTCGGAGCCGTGCACGCTCGCAGAGTCATGCCGGTTCGGCGGGACGATTCAGTCCTTCCGCGAGCCGGGACGGGGCGGATAGGGTCGCCGGGCAGAACCGAAACAGCGTTCTGAGGAGTGGAAATGGACTACCGGGTCGTATCGATCGTCCGTGACCACGCGCGCGGACGGGGTGGTTCTCCCGCCCTCACCGGGGACGGCCGGACGGTGAGCTACGCCGAGCTGGACGAGCGTTCGAGCCGCGCCGCCCAGGCGCTGCTCGCCGCCGGGCTCGGGCCGGGCTCCCGGGTCGCCCACGTCGGCAAGAACGCGCCCGAGTTCTTCGACCTGCTGTTCGGCGCCGCCAAGATCGGCGCGGTGACCGCCGCGGTCAACTGGCGGCTGACCCCGGCCGAGATCGCCGCGATCGTCGCCGACGCGGGGGCCGCGGTCACCGTGCTGGACGCCGAGTTCGCCGCGCTCGCCGCGGACCTGCCCGGACGGGTGGTCGTCACCGGTGCCGGCCACGAGGCGTGGCTGGCCGCCCACCCCGCCGACGACCCGGGCTTCGTCGGCGAACCCGACGACATCGTGGTGCAGCTCTACACCTCCGGGACGACCGGCGTGCCCAAGGGCGTCCAGCTCAGCAACACCAACTTCGCGGTCGGCGAGCGGATGGCCCGCCGCTGGCGGCTCGACGGCTCGGCGGTCAGCCTGGTGCCGATGCCGCTGTTCCACATCGGCGGCTCCGGCTGGGCCCTGGCCGGCCTGTACGCGGGCTGCCGCCAGGTGCTGGTGCGCGATATCGACCCCGCCGCCCTGGTCGACACCTTCGAACGCGAGCGGGTCACCAACGCGTTCATCGTCCCGGCGGTGCTCCAGTTCATGTGTCAGGTGCCGGGCTCGGCCGGCCGCGACTACTCGGCGCTGCGCGGGATCCTCTACGGCGCCTCGCCGATCACCTCCGAGGTGCTGCGGGTCGCGCTGGAGACGTTCAAGGCGCCGCTCTTCCAGGTCTACGGGATGACCGAGACGACGGGCGCGATCGTCCAGCTCGAACCGGAGGACCACGACCCCGGCGGGCCGCGCGGCCACCTGATGCGTTCGGCCGGACGCCCCTACGCCTGGGTGGAGCTCAAGATCGCCGATCCGGCGGGCGAGGGGGAGCGGGCTCCGGGCGAGGTCGGCGAGCTGCTGGTCCGCTCGAGCCAGAACACCACCGGCTACTGGAACCGGCCCGACGAGACCGCTCGGCTCCTCGGCACCGGCGGCTGGCTGCGCACCGGCGACGCCGGCTACCTCGACGCCGAGGGCTACCTGTTCCTCACCGACCGGATCAAGGACATGATCGTCACCGGTGCGGAGAACGTGTACCCGATCGAGGTCGAGGAGGTCCTCGCGGCGCACCCCGGCATCGCCGACGTGGCCGTCATCGGGGTGCCGGACGAGCGCTGGGGCGAGGCGGTCAAGGCCGTGGTGGTGCCCCGCCCCGGAGTGGACCTGACCGAGGAGGAGGTGCTCGCCTACGCCCGGGAGCGGCTCGCCGGGTTCAAGCGGCCGAGGTCGGTCGACTTCGCGGCCGAACTGCCCCGCAATCCCAGCGGCAAGATCCTCAAGAAGAACCTCCGCGCCCCGTACTGGGACGGCCTGGGCCGCTCCATCGGCTGATCCGGCCCGTCCGGGCCGGACGGCGCGGCCCATGTCAGCCGTCCTCCGCCACCGTCACGACATGGTCCTTCGCGTCGGGCTCGGCGAAGCGCAGCAGCGCCCGGCCCTCGGCGGTCAGGTCGTCCAGCGCCTCCCGAGGCAGGGGCTCGAAGGGGCGCAGCCGAAGCGTGGCGGTCGTGCGCCTGCTCTCCATCTCCCAGGTGCCGCAGGCGAACCCGTCCCACAGGAAGGTCGCGCGGACCCGGAGGTTCTTGGTGGTCAGGGCGGGCCGGTGCGCGTCGGAGATGACGCGCGTCCGGTCGGCGTGCGCCAGGACGAGGCTGTCGAACTCGGGCAGGAAGCGGGCGGGCGCGGGGGCGTCCTCGTCCGGACGCGGCGCGTCGGGCAGGTCGAACAGCTCACGCCCCCGCTCGTCGGCGAAGACCCGCAGCCCGGGGCGCAGCCCGTCGAGCACCTCGGCGAGGCCGGGCAGCCCCGACCACGCCTGCGCGTCGGCGGCCGAGGCGGGACCGAACGCCGCGAGGTAGCGCAGCACCAGGGCCTCGGGGGCGGCCTTCTCATCCGGCGCGGTGCCGACCCACGACTCGGCCAGGGCGAACTCCGACGTGCGCGGGAATCCCCACCGGTCTTGCGTGGGGACCATCACCAGCGGCAGGCACATACGCACCGCGTGGCCGAGCGCGCGGTCGTCGACCTCGGGGAACCTCTCCCGCAAGAGCGCGCGGACCTCGTTGAACGTGCGCTGCCGCTCCAGCAGCAGCTCACGCGCCACTGGGAGCACCGCGTCGAGATCGAGCCCCTCCGCCCGCTTGCCCAGCACCCGCAGCGCCGCGTCGAGCATCGGTTGCAGCGGCGCCCGCAGCGCGGTGTAGTCGGCCGCCGACACCAGGTGCAGGGTGCCGCGCATCATCGTGGCACGCACGAGGGACCGATCGTGCAGCGCCGCGTGCAGGTCGGCCGCCTGGAACCCCGCAACACGCGTCCACAGCCCGAGGTACGGCGGCCGGGGCTCCTGCGCCTGCAAACCGCCCAGCCGTTCGACCGCCTCGCTGACCGGCACGTCCTCACGGGCCAGCAGCATCTGGCGCGCTAGCGTGGCCCGGTTGAGCGCGCGCAGGCCGAAGGTGTTCGCCATCGTGACCGCCTTCGTGGATGCCCCGGCCGCGAACCGGGGAAGACCTGATGACGCGACGCTATCGAGGGGGGACGACAGGATGCGCCCGCAGGTCAACCTGATCACGCTCGGCATGCCGGACCTGGCCGCCGCGCGCCGCTTCTACGTCGAGGGCCTGGGCTGGGAGCCGGCCGTCGAGGTCGAGGGTGAGATCGTCTTCATCCCGCTCGCGCCCGGCCTGCTGCTGGGCTTGTTCGGCGCGGACGACCTGGAGGCCGACATCGGCCCTGGCGGGACGCCGGGCGCGGGCCCGGCCGGCATGTCGCTGGCCTACAACGTCAACTCCGACGACGAGGTCCTCCAGGCGGTGGAGACCGCGCGGGCCGCGGGGGCGGTGATCCTCAAGGAGCCGCGGGCCACCGACTTCGGCGGCTTCCACGCCTATTTCGCCGACCCCGCGGGCTTCCGCTGGGAGGTCTGCCACAATCCCGGCTTCACCATCGGCGCCGACGGCACCCTGACGATCAACGCCCGTTCCTAGGAACGGCGAGGGCAGGGAGCCGGAGCCCGAGGGGCGGGGGAGCCTCAGAGGGATGCGTAGACGGCGTCCACAAGGGCCCGGTTGCGGGGGTTCTGCCAGCGCGGCCCCATCTCGTTCATCACATACCCGAACGCCACTCCGGCGCCGGGATCGCAGAAGCCGAGCGAGCCGCCGGCGCCGAAGTGGCCGAACGCCCGCGGATCGGGGCCGAGCGGCCGTTCCGGCTGGGTGAGCTGGAAGCCCAGGCCGAAACGCGACGGCCGGTGCAGCACCCGGTCCCGTCCGGACGACTGCTCGGTGGTGGCCGCGGCGAGTGCGTCCGCGCCGACCACCCTTACTCCGCCCAGCGCGCCTCCTGCGGCGAGTGCGCTGTAGACGCGCGCTACACCCCGGGCGGTCGCGTGCGCGTTGGTAGAGGGGATCTCGGCCTCCCTCCAAGCGGCCGTGTTGATAACTCCCATTCCGGACAGGCCACCCGGGTTGAAGTAGGCGTTGTACTCCATGAGCCGTTCCTCGTCCATGCTGGCTGACAGGTCGTCCTCTGGAGGGGCCTCGTGCCAGGCGAACTCGGCGACGCGGCGGTGTTCGGAGGCGGGCAAGCCGATGTGCACGTCGGCGTCCAGCGGACGGGCCACTTCCTCCCGCAGCAGTTCGCCCACGGTTCGTCCGGTCGCGCGGTGGACGACCTCGCCCACCAGGAACCCGAACGTGTTGACGTGATAACCGTGCGCCGTCCCCGGCGGCCACCACGGCTCCTGCTCCGCCAGCGCTGCGGTCATCACGGACCGGTCGAGCATCGCGCCTGGAGGCATCCGCCGCCGCAGCGCGGGCAGCCCTGCCTGGTGGCTGAGCAGGTGCCCTACGGTCACGCCCTCTTTCCCGGCCTTTTCGAACTCCGGCCAGTAGCGGGCGACGGGGGCGTCCGCGTCGAGTCGCCCGTCGTCCATCAGCCGGGCGGTCACGAGGGCGGTGAGCCCCTTGCCGATGGAGAAGACGTTGACGAGCGTGTCCGGCTCCCAGGGACGGCCCTCGGCGGCACGGCCGCCCCACAGGTCGGCGACGACGCGTCCGCCGACGGTCACGCACACTGCGGCGCCCCGTTCGTCCCGGTGGGCGAAGTTGTCGGCGAACGCCTCGCGCACCGGGGCGAAGCGCGGGTCGCAGGTTCCGTCGATCACTGGGCCGTCCCCTCGTTCCGAATACCGTTCTAGAAGAAGACGGTAACGGTCCGCCGGGCTCGGCCGGTGCTGAACGGGACGATCCGGGGCGATCTGGTGCGGCCCGGGGGGTGGACGGCGATACGCCGCGGCCCCGTGGCGAAGATCTCATCTGGCGCGATCGGGGCGTGACCCCGCCCGTCCACGCCCGCAACGGCCGTCCCTGCCGGGATTCAGCGGCCGCAGTGGCGGGCGGGACTGGGGCGGCGGGGCCGGTGGCACCTGAGTAGCGGGGGATGAACGGATCGTCAGGGCGTACGTCCCCACCTGGTCGGCGAGCGCGGTCGACCGGGACCGTCCGGTCGGCGTCCAGCCCTCTGGAGCCCAGGAATCAGGGACTGTGGCGGGCCTCCGCCCGCTGGGGCGGCAGGTGCGCAACGAGCGACACGGGCGGGGGATACGGGTGATTATTCTGCGATATGCACGTGCATCAGCTCTTGCACCTGCACGCTATTCCTAGCAGGATTACCCCGGACCCCCGCACGTGAACTCCCCGGAGATCGCGATGACCGCACACTTGAACGACAGCGACCGACAGGCGCTGCGGCTTGCTCACGAGCTCCGCGAGGAGATGCGGGCGGCCCTGCCGCCGCAGGCAGCAGCACCGTCGGTCTCCCCCTTCGTCGACCCGTCGGGGACGCCCAGCGTCCTGCTGCGGATGGACGCCGACACCGCCCGGGCGCTGATGGCGGTGCTCGGGGAGCGGAGAGCGGAGCACACGACCGCGCCGCCGGTCGAGCCCCGGCGGGCCGACGGCTCGCACGTGCCGCCGCCTCCCGCGCCCCCCGCACCTCCGGTGCGGCAGCAGCAGCCGCCGATGCCGCCCCAGCAGGCGCCCATGGTGCCGGCGGGACCCCGGTTCGCCGAGCCTCCGGCGCCGCCGTACTACGCCGAGCCGCCGTACTACACCGAGCCGCCGGGCACCGGCGCGCCGATGTTCCCCGCGGCCCCGCTGCTGCCGACGTCCTTCCCCACGCGCTGATCAAGGTCGGCGCGCGGGGCGGCCGGTTCCGCTGGGCCCCTCGCACGCGGTGACGTGGCGCTACTCGTAGGGCGTACGGGGCTTCCCGATCCGCTGGACCGAGACGCCTTGCAGTTCGTGGACGCCCGTCGCGGGCCTGCCCGACGCGGGGGGCCGCCACGTTCCGACGACCTGGACCCAGGCGTCGGCCGGAGGACTCGGCAGGCCGCGGACGATCACCGGGAACGGGATCGCGTCGCCCGCGCAGCAGGCCATCTTCAGCCGGGTGATCTCCCAGCCGCCGCGTGCGCGGGGGGTCACGAAGCCGGTGAGGCGGACCGGGACGCCCGCCAGCGTCGAGGCGTCGCCCGTCTGCGCCAGGTACGAGCGTCCGATGAACTCGCCCATGGTCATGGCCACGGGGCCGCCGGTGCGGGGCAGCGGCCGAAATCCGTGGCCCGGCGGGGCCGGGGGAGGCGCGGCCCGGCCGGCGTCGCGGGCGGCGGTGAACGAGCCCAGCGCCGGAGGAGCGATCAGGAAGATCGCCAGGACGGGCAGGCACAGCAGCCAGGCCGTCCCGGGCCCCCGCCCGTGGTCATGCCCGTGATCATGATCATGGCCGGAGGGGTCCGCGGCCTCCTCGTCCCGCCAGTCGCGGCGCAGGCCGGCCGCCCCGAGGACGATGAGCGCCGCCCCCGCCGGAACCAGCAGGTAGCCGAACCCGGGCTTGACGTAGTTGAGGTACTCGCCGCCGGCCAGGGTGATCCAGAGCACCGCCGCGCCGATCGTGATCAGCAGCAGGTTCTGCGCGGCCCGCGTCACAGCAGCACCGCGCCCGCCGCGACGCTGACGCCCACCGCGAGGACGAAGGTCAGCGGGACGAACCTGACGGCGAAGCGGCGGCCGAAGAACCCCGCCTGAAGCGCGATCAGCTTGAGGTCGACCATCGGCCCGACGACCAGGAACGCCAGCCGCGCGGTGGGGGAGAACTGGGTCAGACCGGCCGCGACGAACGCGTCGGCCTCCGAGCAGATCGACATCAGCACCGCCAGGAACGCCAGGGTGAGCACTCCGGCCCAGGGGACGCCCGCGACGCCGGCCACCCAGGCGGCGGGCAGCGCGACGCTGATCGTGGCCGCGGCCAGCGCGCCGACCACCAGGAAGCCGCCGGCGTGCATGATGTCGTGCCGCATCGCCTGGCGGAACGCCTCCGCGCGCCCGCCGCCCGCGGGGTCCGGCCGGGCGGGGACCCTGATCCACTCGTTCTTGCCGAGCAGCGCCCAGGTCCAGCCCGCCAGCACCGCGACCAGCAGGGACGCGCCGAACCTGGCGGCCACCATCTCCGGCGCCCCCGGGAACGCCACGGCCGTGGCCACCAGCACCACCGGGTTCACCGCCGGGGCGGCCAGCAGGAAGGTCAAGGCCGCCGCGGGGGCCACCCCGCGGGCCATCAGGCCGCCCGCGACCGGCACCGAGGCGCACTCGCAGCCGGGCAGCACCGCCCCCAGGGCCCCGGCGACGGGCACGGCGGCCCCGGGGCGGGCGGGCAGCGCGCGGCGCCAGAAGGACGGCGGGACGAACACGGTGATGGCGGCCGACAGCGCCACTCCGAAGACCAGGAACGGCAGGGCCTGCACGCAGATCGCCACGAAGACGGTGGTCCAGGCGTCCAGGGCGCGGGGACCGAGCGCGGGCGCGGCCCAGAGGCGGCCGAGGACGACCACGGCGGCCAGTGCGCCGAACGTCCGGACGGCCCTGGCTCCGGGGGCGGGGGTGCGGCGGGGCGCCCAGCCGAGGGGTGGGAGCAGGTCCTCGTCGGCCGTCCGGGGACCGGCGGGATCGATCATGCGGATCATCGTGCCACAAAGGGATGTGGCGTGCTGAGCCGATCGAAAGGCCAAGTCCGGCACTAAAAGATCTACCTGCCGAAAGGTAAAGAAAGCCGTATCTTGGCCAAGTCATGGCATCGGCGTATATAGTCGACACCAGGTTGAGGTCAGTGATTGACCTGGCCATCACATAGCCGTCGTGCCCCGCCCTCCAGGCGGGCCCCCCGCCGAACAGCGGCCGTCCATGCAACGGTCGCCCCGGGTCGGGCCTCTGAGCCACCGGTCGGCATTCTCCCGCTCCATCAGTTCGCGTCACGCGCGTGGTCGCAAAAGCCGGCCCCGCCTCGCCAGGCGCGAACGTGGATCGCCCATGTGCGTCCATTACCGCGGGTCCTATCGCGACGGTCATATCCCGAGCTCGAGCCTCGGTGCCGTTTCCCCAGCCCGTACGGATCCCTCGTCCGGTGCGAAACGGCAGTCCTGTCCGCCGAACAAAGGATTCTCATGCACCAGCGCGCGATCAATGTTGCCCTGACCGCGGTGACCGGCACTTGTCTGGCCGGCATGATGGCGGCCGGCGTGGCCGCTGCCAGCAACGACTCCGCCCCCGAGCAGATGAAGCTGCCCGCGCAGCAGCAGCTCGCCGCCGAGCAGTCGGCGCCGAAGAAGGCCCCCCAGAAGGGCCAGACCGCGCAGAAGAAGGCCACTGACAAGAAGAAGACCGCCAAGAGCAGCAAGGCGATCATCAGTGGCAAGACCAAGGCGTCCTACTTCTGGGACGACGGTTCCGGCGTCAACGGCGACACCGGTGCTCCGGCCGGCGGCAAGCCGATGCAGAAGGGCCTGTTCGCCAGCCCGAGCTGGCCGATGCACACCAAGGTCAAGGTGACCGCCAACGGCCGCAGCGTCACCGGCTTCATCGGTGACCGTGGGCCTGGAACGCCTTCCCACAATGGCGTGATGCTGGACCTGGACACCTACACCTTCCGTTACCTTCTGGACGGCAAGAAGCCGGACAGCAAGTACAACGCGGGCACGGGTGAGGGCCACATCAACGGCGTCAAGTACGAGGTCCTCAAGTGGGGCTCCGGCCCGGGTACGAAGGGTGCTCCCAAGCCCCTGTGACCCAGAGGCCGCCCACTTCGGGAAGCGCCGCACAGGAACGGGGACGCCCCGGCGATCGAGATGATCGCCGGGGCGTCCCCGTTTCGCCGTGCGCCCTACCGCCGCGGCGCGAGGGCCTTCTCGACGTCGCCGAGGACGCTGCCCGCGGCGGCCGGGCCGCCCCGGGAGGTCCAGATCGCGCCGTCCACGTTGACCACGTGGCCGGCCCGGACGACGCCCAGGTCGGTGAAGGCGGGGATCTTCCTGGCCTCGGCGAGCGCGGCGTCCGAGTCGGGGTTGAGCGTGCCGAGGAACATCCAGTCGCCGTCCAGCGTCGTGAGGTTCTCCAGGCTGAGCGCGTCGCTCGGGGAGAAGCCGGCGGGGGTGAGCTGCCCGGCCGGCCGGTTCAGGCCGAGGTCGCGGATCACCAGACTGGAGAAGTGGTCCTTGAGCATGTAGCTCGGGCCGGTGGCGTTCCAGCGGACGATGCTGACCGTGGCGCCCGCGGCGGCCCCGAGCCCCTCCTTGACCTTCTTGACCCGGGCGTCGTAGCCGGCCAGGACCGTCCCGCCCTGCGCCGGTTTGCCCAGCACCTCGGCGGTGCGAGTGAAGGTCGCCTTCCAGTCCTCGGTCATCTTCGTGGTCAGCACGGTGGCCGGGGTGATCTTTCTGAGCTGCTCGATCACCTTCTGGTCGGCGATGAACCCGGCCAGGATCAGGTCCGGCCGGGCCTGCGCCACCTTCTCCAGCACCGGCGTGCCGAGGTCGCCGACGATCTTGTAATCGCCGGTCAGCCTGGTCTTGAGGTAGCCCGGGACGTCCTTGGCGAAGCGACCGTTGGTGACGCCGACCGGCTGCACGCCGAGCGCCAGCGCCGAGTCGAGGTCGGTCTCGTTCAGTGCGACGACCCGCTTGGGCGCGGCGGGCACCTCGACCTTCGCGCCGGTGGCGTCGACGACCGTGCGGGTCTCGCCGCCGCCGCTCGCGCCGCCGTCCCCGTCCCCGCAGGCGGTGAGGCCCAGGGTGAGGGCGAGCAGCCCGGCCGCGAGGACGGCGATCCGGCGGCGGGCGCAGGCGCTGGGCGGGGGGATGGTGGACGACATCGGAGCTCCTGTCGGACGACACGTGGCGAGGGGGGTTTTAGGTTAGCCTCACCTAACTTGTCACTCCGATGTGTCCTGGATCGCTCTCGCTCGGGTTCGGCCGGTGCGGCGTTGACCGTCCGGAGTGACGGTGCTTAGCTGAGCCTTGCCTAAGTCAAGTTAGCTTAGGCTTGCCTAACCTACTGATCTTCAGGAGGCGACGTGCCCAGCTCTGGCAGCGCACCGGGACCGCGGACCGGCGAGTACACCCGCGAGATCCGCGAAGGGCTCGGCCCGGCGGTCCTGGCCGCCGGCCCGCCGCCGGTGCCCGATCTCGCCGCCCCGTTCAGAGCCCGGATCGCGCTGCCGGACGGCGCCGACCTCGACCTGGTGCACCGCTGGATGAACCTGCCGCACGTCGCGGCCGGCTACGACCAGGCGTGGACCCGGGAGCGCTGGGCCGCCGAGATCGGCGGGCAGCTCGCCGGCGACTACGCCCGCCCGTTCATCGTCGAGTTCGACGGCCGCCCGGTCGCCTACGTCGAGCTCTACCGCGCCGCCCGCGACGTGGTCGCCGAGACCTACCCGGCCCGCGCCCACGACGTGGGCTTCCACATCGCCATCGGCGAGACCGACGGCGTCGGCCGCGGCCTCGCCGTCCGGATCTTCCGCGCGTTCATCGACGGGGTGTTCGCGGCCGAGCCCGAGTGCGCCCGGATCGTCTCCGAGCCGGACGCGTCCAACCAGGCGGCCCGCCGCGTGGACACCAAGCTCGGCCTGCGGTTCCTCGGCGAGGTCGACCTTCCGCACAAGCGGGCCGCGCTGTTCATCTGGCCGCGGACCGAGGCCGACGTGCCGAGCCTGCCCGCATGACCGATCCGGCAGCGATGCCCCGTCCCCCGGGCGCGATGCCGCTCACGGGCGCGCAGGCGGGGGTCTGGTACGCGCAGCGGCTCGATCCGTCCAGCCCGGCCTACAACACCGGCGAGTACGTGGAGATCCACGGGCCGGTGGACCCTGCCCTCTTCGAGCGCGCGCTGCGCCTGGCCGTCGCCGAGATCGACGCGCTGAACGTCACGATCGGGGACGGGCCCGACGGGCCGTGGCAGGCGGTCGAACCGGGGGCGTGGCCGCTGCACCGCCTCGAGGTGGGCGCCGCCCCCGCTCCGCGCGCCGCCGCCGAGGAGTGGATGCGCGGCGACCTGGCCCGCCCGGTGCCGCCGGGCTCCGGCCCGCTGTTCACCCAGGCGCTGATCACCGCGGGGCCGGAGCGGTCCTTCTGGTACATGCGCTGCCACCACGTCGTCATGGACGGCTACGGCTTCGCGCAGGTCGCGCGGCGCGTCGCCGAGACCTGCACGGCCCTGGCCGAGGGGCGCGAGCCGGGCGTGAGCCCGTTCCTGCCGCTGCGCACGCTGGTCGAGGACGAGGCCGTTTACCGGGCCTCCGATCGCCGTGCCGCCGACCGGGCCTACTGGACGGGACGGTTCGCGGACGCCCCCGAGGCGGTCGGGCTGGCGGAGGGCGCCCCGGTGCCCGCGCCCGGTTTCCTCCGCCGCACCGGCCTGATCCCGGCGGCCGGCCTGACCGTCCTCGCCAAGGAGGCCCGGGCGACGTGGCCCGAAGCCGTGATCGCCGGCGCGGCGGCCTACCTGCACCGCCGGACCGGGACCCGCGACGTGGTGCTCGGCCTGCCGCTCATGGGACGGCTCGGCACGGCCGCCGCGCGGGTGCCCGGCATGGTCGTCAACGTCGTCCCGCTCCGGTTGGACGTCCGGCCCGGCACGACCGCCGGGGAACTCGTCGCCCAGGTGGCGGCGAGGCTGCGCGAGGCCCGCCGGCACGGCCGCTACCAGGGCGAGGATCTGCGCCGCGACCTGCGGCTGCTCGGCGGGCGGCGGCGGCTGACCGGGCCGCTGGTCAACATCAAGCCGTTCACCCCGTCGCTGAGCTTCGCCGGCTGCCCGGCGACCACCCGCCACCTGTCGGCCGGGCCGGTCGACGACCTGACCCTCACCGTCCGCGGACTCGGCGCCAGGGGAGGGGCCGACCAGGGCGGGCCGCCCTTCGAGCTGGACGCCAACCCCCGCCTGTACGGGCCCGGCGACCTCGCCGAGCACGTGCGGAGCCTGACCGCGCTGCTGGACGCGTTCGCCGAGGGCGGCCCGGACCGGCCGGTCGGACGGCTCGGCCTCCTCGACGAGGCGACCCGCCGCGCCGTCCTGCCCGCGGGTCCAGACGGAGACCGTCCCCAGGCGCACCGTCCCGAGGCGCCGGGCGAGAGCCTCACCCAGATCTTCGAGCGGCAGGCCGCCGTCTCACCGGACGCCGTCGCCGTGACCGTCCCGGACGGCCCGGACCTGACCTCCACGGACCGGACCTCCACGGAGCTGACCTACGCGGAGCTGAACGCCGCCGCCAACCGGCTCGCCCGCCTCCTGGCCGAGCGCGGCGCGGGCCCCGGCGGCCTCGTCGCGCTCACCCTGCCGCGCTCCGCGGACCTGGTGGTCGCGATCCTGGCGGTCCTCAAGACCGGTGCGGCGTACGTGCCGATCGACCCCGCCTACCCCGCCGGACGGATCGCCGCCACGCTGGGCGACGCCCGGCCCGTCTGCACGGTCACGCCCGGCACGCTGGAGGCCCTGGACGCCTACCCGGCCGGTGACCTCGGCCGCGCCCCGTCGCCCGGGCTTCCCGCGTACGTGATCTACACGTCCGGCTCGACCGGCGCGCCGAAGGGCGTCGTGGTGCCGCACCGCAACGTCGTCCGGCTCTTCACCGCGACCGCCGACCGGTTCGGGTTCACCGCCCGGGACGTGTGGACGCTGTTCCACTCCTACGCGTTCGACTTCTCGGTGTGGGAGCTGTGGGGCGCGCTGCTGCACGGCGGGCGGCTCGTCGTCGTCCCGCACGAGACCAGCCGTTCGCCCGGCGCGTTCCTGCGGCTGCTCGCCGATGAGCGGGTGACCGTTCTCAACCAGACGCCTTCGGCGTTCTACCAGCTCATGCGCGCCGACCGGGACGAGCTGGGGCGGCACGACCTGTCCGCGCTCCGCCACGTCGTCTTCGGCGGCGAGGCGCTCGACCACGGGCGGCTGGCCGAGTGGCACGAGCGGCACCCGGCGGGCGCCCCGCACCTGGTCAACATGTACGGGATCACCGAGACCACGGTGCACGTGACCCACGCCGACGCGGCCCCCGGCGGCCCCGGCGCGGGCGGCGGCATCGGCCGTCCCCTCTCCGACCTGCGGGTCCTGCTGCTGGACGGGGCGCTGCAACCCGTCGAGCCCGGCCGGACGGCCGAGATGTACGTCGCGGGCGAGGGCCTGGCCCACGGGTACCTGGGACGGCCCGGCCTGACCGCGGAGCGGTTCGTCGCCGACCCGTACGGCCCGCCCGGCTCCCGGATGTACCGCACCGGCGACCTCGCCCGCCGGACGGCGGACGGCGACCTGGAGTTCCGGGGCCGCGCCGACGACCAGGTCAAGATCCGCGGGTTCCGGGTGGAGCCGGGCGAGATCGAGGCCGCCCTGGCCGCCCATCCCGCCGTCACCGGCGCCGCGGTGATCGTCCGCGAGGACCGTCCCGGCGACCGCCGCCTGGTCGCCTACGCGGCGGGCGCGGGGCCGGTCGCGGCGGAGCTGCGCGGGTACCTGGCCGAACGGCTGCCCGCCCACCTGGTCCCCGCGGCGGTCGTGCCGGTGGAGGCGCTGCCGCTGACCGTCAACGGCAAGCTCGACCGGCGGGCGCTGCCCGCGCCCGACCTCGCGGCGGCCGTCGCCGGCGCGGCGCCCCGCACGGCGCGCGAGGAGGCGCTGTGCGGGCTGTTCGCCGAGGTCCTCGGCCTGCCGTCGGTGGGCGTGGACGACGGGTTCTTCGACCTCGGCGGCGACTCGCTGCTGGCCGCCCGGCTGGTGGGCCGGGTCCGCGCGGTGCTGGGGGCCGAGCTCGGCATCCGGACGGTGTTCGAGGCGCCGACCGTCGCGGGGACCGCCGCGGCGCTCGGCGCCGGGACCTCCGGCCGGCCCCGGCTCGCCCCGGCGCCGCGTCCCGGCCGGGTCCCGCTGTCGTCGGCGCAGCGCGGCCTGTGGTTCCTGCACCAGACCGGCGACCGGACCGCCTACAACGTCCCGATCGCGCTCCGCCTGACCGGCCCCCTGGACGGCGCGGCGCTCCACGGCGCGCTCGGCGACCTCCTGGCGCGGCACGAGAGCCTGCGGACGCTCTTCCCCGACGACGACGGCACCCCGTACCAGCGGGTGCTCCCCGCTGTGGAGCCCGTCCTGCACCGTGCCGCCATTGAAGAGGACCTCGCCGAGGCCGCCCGGTACGCGTTCGACCTGGCCGCCGAGCCGCCGATCAGGGCCACCCTGCTGCGGACCGGCCCGGACGCTCACGTCCTGCTCCTCCTCCTGCACCACATCGCGGGGGACGAGTGGTCGCAGAACCGCCTGATCGACGACCTCGCCACCGCCTACACGGCCCGCCGCGACGGGCGCGAGCCCGGCTGGGCGCCGCTGCCCGTGCAGTACGCCGACTACACGCTGTGGCAGCGGGACCTGCTGGGCGACGACGCCGACCCCGGCTCGCTCGCCGGACGGCAGCTCGCCCACTGGGAGGACACCCTCCGGGACCTGCCGGTCGAACTCGACCTCCCCGCGGACCGGCCCCGGCCCGCGGTGCCCGGCCACCGGGGCGACGTCGTCCCGTTCACCCTCGGGCCGGCGCTGCACCGGGCGCTCGCCGCGCTGGCCCGGGACGCGCACGCCAGCCTGTTCATGACCGTGCAGGCGGGCATCGCCGCGCTGCTCACCCGCCTCGGCGCCGGGACCGATGTCCCGATCGGCACGCCCGCCGCCGGACGGACCGACGACGCGCTCGACGCACTGGTCGGCTGCTTCGTCAACTCCCTGGTGCTGCGGACCGACACCTCCGGAGGGCCCGGTTTCGCCGAGCTGCTCGGCCGGGTCCGCGAGACCGACCTGGCCGCCTTCGAGCACCAGGACCTGCCGTTCGAACGGCTCGTGGAGGCGCTGCGCCCGCCGCGGTCCCTCACCCGGCACCCGCTGTTCCAGGTCATGCTCACCTACTGGAACGACCAGGGCGCCCGGCCCGGGCTGCCCGGCGGCCTGACCGCCGAGGTCACGACCGTCCCGACCGGCGCCGCCAAGTTCGACCTGGCGTTCCGCCTCGCCGAGCACGCGGGGCGGGACGGCGTCGACGGCGTGGTGGAGTACCGCACCGACCTGTTCGACCGCGCCACCGTGGAGGCGCTCGCCGCCCGGCTGGTGCGGCTGCTGGAGGCCGCCGCCGCGGACCCCGGCCGTCCGATCACCGAGCTGGACGTGCTCGGCGCCGACGAGCGCCGCACCCTCCTGCGCGACTGGAACGACACCGCCCACGGCACGCCGCCCGCCACGTTCCCCGCGCTGTTCGAGGCCCAGGTGCGGCGGTCGCCGGACGCGACGGCCGTGGTCCTCGGCGATCGGGAGCTGACCTACGCGCAGCTCGACGCCCGCGCGGACCGGCTCGCGCGGCGGCTCGCGGCCGAGCTGGGCGCGGGTCCGGAGGAGCTCGTCGGGGTGGCGCTGCCCCGCTCCATCGACATGATCGTCGCGGTGCTGGCGGTGCTGAAGACGGGCGCCGCCTACCTGCCGCTCGACCCCGACTACCCGGCCGACCGGCTCGCCCACATGGTCCGGGACGCCCGCCCGGCCGGTGTGATCACCACCCCGGGGACCCGCCCGCCGGGCGGCGCCCGCGAGATCCTGCTGGGCGGCGACGTCCCCGAACCGGAGCCGCACGTCCGCGTCCCGGGGCCGGCGTCCGTGCGCAACGCCGCGTACGTGATCTACACCTCCGGGTCCACCGGCCGCCCGAAGGGGGTGGTCGTCACGCATGCCGGGATCGCCGGCCTGGTCGCCACCCAGGAGCGGCGGCTCGGCGCGCGCCCCGGCCTCCGCGTGCTGCACTTCGCCTCGCTCAGCTTCGACGCCGCGTTCTGGCAGCTGTGCATCCCGCTGCTGTCGGGCGGCACCTTGGTGATCTGCCCGGCCGACCTGCGCGTCCCAGGGCCCGAGCTCGCGGGCTACGCCCGCCGCCACCGCGTCGGGCTGCTGGGCCTGCCGCCGTCCCTGCTCGCGATGATCCCCGAGGACGTCGAGCTGCCTGAGGGCGCCACGCTGGTCGTCGGCGCCGAGAAGGTCCCGCCCGAGCTGGCCGCCCGGTGGGGGCGGCGGCACCGGGTCGTCAACGCCTACGGCCCGACCGAGGCCACCGTCAACGCCACCCTCTGGGACTGCGACCCGGACGCGGCCGGGCCCGTCCCGATCGGCCGGCCCGACCCCGGCACCCGCGCGTACGTGCTCGACGCGGCGCTGCGGCCCGTCCCGCCGGGGGTCACCGGGGAGCTCTACCTCGCGGGCGACGGCCTCGCGCGCGGCTACCTCGGCCGCCCCGGGCAGACCGCCGAGCGGTTCGTCGCCGACCCGTTCGGGCCGCCCGGCACCCGCCTGTACCGCACCGGGGACCTGGCCCGCTGGTCCCGGGACGGCGCGCTGCACTTCGCCGGACGCGCCGACGACCAGGTCAAGGTGCGGGGTTTCCGGATCGAGCTCGGCGAGATCGAGACCGTGCTGGCCCGGCAGGACGGCGTCGCGCGCGCGGCGGTGGTCGTCCGGGAGGACCGCCCCGGCGACGTGCGCCTCGCCGCCTACGTGGTGCCCGCCGGGGACGCCGCCGAGCGCGGGCCGGGCGGACGGGAGCTGAAGCGGGCCCTCGCGGCGGAGCTGCCCGAGCACATGGTGCCGCCGTCGATCACCCTGCTCGGCGCGCTGCCGCTCACGCCCAGCGGCAAGCTCGACCGCGCCGCGCTGCCCGCGCCGGACCCCGCCGCGTCCGCCGCGCCCGGACGGGGGCCGCGCAACCGGCAGGAGGAGATGCTGTGCGAGCTGTACGCCGAGGTGCTCGGCGTCCGGCGGGCCGGCATCGACGACTCCTTCTTCGACCTCGGCGGGCACTCGCTGCTCGCCGCCCGGCTGATCGGCCGGGTCCGGGCCGAGTTCGGCGTGCGGATCAGCGTCGGGACGGTGTTCGCCGCGCCGACCCCCGCCGAGCTCGCGGACCGGCTGGAGAGCGGCGCGGATGGCGAGGCCCTGGAGATCCTCCTCCCGTTCCGGACCTCGGGGACCGGCACGCCGCTGTTCTGCTTCCATCCGGCGGGCGGCATCGCCTGGTGCTTCTCCGGACTGATGAAGCACGTCCACGACGTGCCGATCTACGGTGTCCAGGCGCGCAACCTGTCCCGGCGGACCGCCCCCGCGCAGACCCTCGAGGAGATGACGGCCGAGTACGTCGCCGAGATGCGCAAGGTGCGCCCGCACGGCCCGTACGCGCTGCTCGGCTGGTCGTTCGGCGGCGTCATCGCGCACCACGTCGCGGTCGCGCTCCAGGACGCGGGCGAGGAGGTCGAGCTCGTGGTGATGCTCGACTCCTATCCGAGCGGCGTGTGGGACACGCATCCGTCCGAGGAGGACGCGCTCCGCGCGCTGCTGTACATGGTCGGCCACGACCTGGCCGCCGCGGACCGGCCCGTCGACCGCGAGCGGGTGATGGCGATCCTGCGGGCCGAGGGCAGCGCGCTGGCCAACCTCAGGGACTTCACCCCCGCCGCGATGATCGACAACTTCGCGGTCAGCGCCCGGCTGGAGAAGGACGCCGCGTTCGGCCGGTTCGACGGCGACCTGCTGTTCTTCACCGCCGCGCTGGACCCCGCGGCGCTCGGGCCGGGCGCGACGGCGCCGACCCACCACCTGTGGGAGCCGCACGTCGGCGGCGCGATCGACAACCACGACCTGGACTGCGCGCACCGGGACATGACCCTTCCCGGCCCGATCGCCGAGATCGGCGCGCTCGTCGGCGCGCGGCTGCGTGAGGGCCGCCGGTGAGCGACGCGGGCGGCGCCCCGCCGCGCGGGGCGGACAAGAACGGGCGCGGGGCGGAGGAGGCCGCGCCGCGCGGGCGGCTCATCGTGTGCGTGGTGTACGTGACCGTGGTGTTCATGGTCGGGATGGACACCACCATCGTGAACCTCGCGCTGCCCGCCATCGCCCGCAAGTTCGCCGTCCCGGCCGCCGCGACCGGCGCCGTCGACGTCGCCTACCTGGTGAGCGTCGCGGTCTGCATCCCGCTGTCGGGGTGGCTGAGCGACCGGTTCGGCGCGAAGCGGGTGTTCCTCGCGGCGCTCGCCGCGTTCACCGCCGCGTCCGTGCTGTGCGGGGTCTCCGGCGGGCTCGGCACGCTGGTCGCCGCGCGGGTGGTGCAGGGCTCGGCCGGCGGGCTGCTGACACCCGTCGGCCTCACCCTGCTTTACCTTGCTTACCCACCCGAGGACCGGATCAGGCTCGCGCGGGCCATCGTCCTGCCGGGCGCGCTCGCGCCGACCCTCGGGCCCGTCGTCGGCGGGCTCCTGGTCGAGCACCTGTCCTGGCGGTGGGGGTTCGCGATCAACGTGCCGGTCGGCGCCGCCGCGCTGGTGGCGGGCGCGCTCGCGCTCGCCGGACCGGCCGAACGGGTCCGGCGCTGTTTCGACCTGCGCGGCTTCCTGCTGATCGCGCCCGGCGCCGGGCTGGTGATGTACGCGTTGAACGCGGGCGCCGCGCACGGCTGGGGCCCGGCGCAGACCGGCCTCGGCGTCCTCGGCGCGGCGCTGGTGGTGGCGTTCGCGCTCGCCGGGCGCCGCACCGCGCACCCGCTGGTCGACCTGACCGTGTTCCGCGACGCGACGTTCCGCGCGGCGGGCTCGGCGATGGTGTTCCTGGTCGCCGGGTTCATGGCCGCCGGGTACGCGTTCACGCTGCTGTTCCAGCAGGGTCTGGGCGCCTCGCCCTCGCACGCCGGGCTCGCGGTCTTCCCCAAGGCGGTCGGGCTGATCTGCGCCTCGCAGGTCGCCGGGCGGCTGCAGCGCCGCTTCGGCGCCGGCCGGGTCGTCACCGCCTGCATGCTCGGCGCCGCCGCTGCGATCGCCGCCACCGACCTCATCGGCGCCGGCACGCCGCTGTGGGCGATCGGGGCGCTGCACTTCGCCATGGGGTTCTGCGTCGGGCAGTCCTCCATTCAGCTCCAGGTCACCGCGTTCGCCACCATCGGCAAGGCCGCGACCGCCGCGGCGTCCACCCTCTACAACGCCCAGCGGCAGATGGCGTCGGCGCTCGGCGTCTCCATGGCCGCGGGCGTCCTCGCCGCCGCCCACTCCGCCGGCGGCCTGGTCCCGTACCGGGCGGCCATGGGCGCCGCGGCGGGCTGCGCGGTGATCGCCGCGCTGCTGGCGTTCCGGCTCACCAAGATCGGCCCGCCCGTCCCGGCCGCCGCCGCGGCGGTCCGTGCGGCCGGGTCATGACGATCCCCACACAGGAGGCGTTCCCCATGTCGGCGCAGAACGAGGCACCCGCGCGGCTGCCCGGGCTCAGAGTCCTGACGGTCCTGCGGACCGCGCCGGTCACCCCGCGGATGCGGCGGATCACCCTGGGCGGCCCGGAGCTGGCCGGCTTCGGCACCGGTCCCAACATCAAGGTGCTGGTCCCGCCGCCCGGCGACCCCGACCCGCAGTGGCCGGCGGCCGGGCCGGACGGCCGCACGACCTGGCCGCCCGAGCACCGCCGCCCCGCGATGCGCACCTACACCGTCCGCCGGCACGACCCGGCCGCGGGCGAGCTCGACGTCGACTTCGTCCTGCACGGCGACCGCGGTCCGGCCTCCCGCTGGGCCGGCGCCGCGCGGCCGGGCGACGTCCTCGGCGTCGTCGGCCCCGGCGGCCGGACCGTCCTCGACGCCGACCGGTATCTCGTCGCGGGCGACCACACCGCGCTGCCCGCCATCGGGACGATCGTGGCGGAGCTGCCGCGGCACGCCCGCGGCCACGTGCTGGTCGAGGTGCCGGACCCCGGCGAGATCCAGGACCTCGCCCCGCCGCCCGGCGTCGAGCTGATCTGGCTGTTCCAGGACGGCGCCGGGCCCGGCACGACCACCCTCCTCCAGGACGCCGTCCGCGCGCTGCCCCGGCCGGACGGCGGCGAGCGCGCGTTCGTGTGGGCGGCGGGGGAGTCCGCGTCCGTCCGCGCGATCCGCTCGTACGCCCGCGACGACCTCGGCCTGAACCGCCGCGACCTCCTCGCCATCGGCTACTGGAAGCACGGCATGACCGAGACCGCCTACCACGACCGCCACGACAACGACCGGGACCAGGACTACTACCGGGCCGGGAAGGAAGAGCTCGCCGAACGCGAGAGGGCC
Organism: Actinomadura xylanilytica; assembly: GCF_030283145.1. Classification (GTDB taxonomy): domain Bacteria; phylum Actinomycetota; class Actinomycetes; order Streptosporangiales; family Streptosporangiaceae; genus Spirillospora; species Spirillospora xylanilytica. Next base: position 52,009 of record NZ_JASNWE010000001.1, on the reverse strand, counting down.
GCGGCCGGCCCCGCGTAGACCCCCGTCCCGTCCTCCCGCACACCCCGAACCGAAGGAGCCGTCCGTGCCCCAGCCGGGAGACCGACCGTACGACTTCGTCGGCGTGGGCTTCGGCCCCGCCAACCTCGCCCTCGCCATCGCCCTGGAGGACCACAACGCGCGGGCCGTCCGGGGCGACCGCCTCACCGCGCTGTTCGTCGAGCGGCAGCCGCGCTTCGGCTGGCACCGCGGCATGCTCATCGACGGCGCCACGATGCAGGTGTCGTTCCTGAAGGACCTGGTCACGATGCGCGACCCGTCCAGCGACTTCTCCTTCCTGGCCTACCTGAGGGACAAGGGCCGGCTGGTCGACTTCATCAACCACAAGACGTTCTTCCCGACCCGCACCGAGTTCCACGACTACTTCTCCTGGGCCGCGGGACGCCTCGGGCACCTGGTCCGGTACGACGCCGAGGCCGTCGCGGTCGAGCCGGTGGACGCGGGCGGCGAGGTCGCGGAGTTCGCCGTCACCGTCCGGGACGCCGCCGGGACGCCGCGCGCCGTCCGCGCCCGCAACCTGGTGATCGGCGGCGGCCTCCAGCCGTGCCTGCCGCCCGGCGTCGCCGAGTCCGAGCGGGTCTGGCACAACCAGCGGCTGCTGATCCGGCTCGCCGAGCGCACCGGCCCGCCCCCGAGGCGCTGGACGGTGATCGGCGCCGGGCAGAGCGCCGCCGAGGTCACCGAGTACCTGCACCGCACCCACCCCGACGCCGAGGTGTGCTCGGTGTTCTCCCGCTACGGCTACAGCCCCGCCGACGACAGCCCCTTCGCCAACCGGATCTTCGACCCGGAGGCGGTGGACCTGTTCCACGGCGCGCCCGAGGAGGTCAAGCGGCGGCTGTTCGACCACCACCGCGGCACGAACTACTCGGTGGTGGACCTCGACCTCATCGAGGAGCTGTACCGGCGCGCCTACCAGGAGAGGGTCGCGGGCCGGGAGCGCCTGCGGATGCTCAACGCCTGCAAGGTGCTCGACGTCCGCGAGGTGCCCGGTGGGGCGCGCACGACCTACGAGTTCCTGCCCACCGGTGAACGGGAGGTGCTGGACTCCGACGTCGTCGTCTGCGCCACCGGCTACCGCCCGTTCGACGCCCTCGGCCTCCTCGGCCCCGCCGCCGCCCTCTGCCGCCGCGACGGGGAGGGGCGCCCGCTGGTCGAACGCGACTACCGGGTGTCCACCGGCCCGTCCGTCACCGCCGGCGTCTACTTGCAGGGCGGCACGGAGCACACGCACGGGATCACGTCGTCGCTGCTGTCCAACGGCGCCGTCCGCGCGGGCGAGATCCTCGACTCCATCCTCGCCCGCAGGCCGGAGCATCGCCCGGCCGCCTCGCCCGCCGTCCGCTGACCGCGGCAAGCAGCTCACCGGCCCTCAGCCTGATGCGCCCGTCCTGCCTGGCCAGTGCCGGGGCCGGACTCTTCCAGCGGATCACCAAATCCCGCGTGTCAGCGCCGTGGCGCGCGCCGGTCCGCCGCGCCATGGTTAACGTGACGGGCGGTCATCGATCGATCTCGCTGGGGAGTCATGCTCCTGTTGTTCGCCGTGCACTGCGCGGCCGCGGCGGTGGCTCCACTCCTCGTCCGGGGGCTCGGCCGCAACGCGTTCCTGCCGCTCGCCCTGGTGCCCGCGGCGGCGGCGGTCTGGGCGCTGCCGCCCTGGCTGGACGGCGCCGCGCCGCGCGCCGAGTCGCACGCCTGGATCCCCGGCCTGCACCTGGAACTGGCGCTGCGGGCCGATCCACTCGCCTGGATGATGGTGCTCATCGTCGGCGGCGTCGGCGCGCTCATCGTGGCCTACTGCGCCCGGTACTTCGAGGCCGCCGAGCGGGGGCTGGGCGGGTTCGCGGGGCAGCTCCTCGCGTTCGCCGCCGCGATGCTCGGGCTCGTCCTCGCCGACGACCTGATCCTGCTGTACGTGTTCTGGGAGCTGACCACGGTCTTCTCCTACCTGCTCATCGGGTTCGACTCCGCGCGCGCCGCCGCCCGCCGGGCCGCGACGCAGGCGATCATCGTCACCACCTTCGGCGGGCTGGCCATGCTGGTCGGGCTGATCATGCTCGGCCGGGCCGCGGGCACCTACCGGCTCTCGGAGATCCTGGCCCGGCCGCCGGGCGGCACCGCCGTCGGGGTGGCGCTGGCGCTGATCCTGATCGGCGCGCTGTCGAAGTCGGCGCTGGTCCCGTTCGGGCTGTGGCTGCCCGCCGCGATGGCCGCCCCGACCCCGGTGAGCGCGTACCTACACGCCGCGGCGATGGTGAAGGCGGGCGTGTACCTGGTCGCGCGGTTCGCGCCCGCGTTCGCGGGCGCCGCCGTCTGGCGGCCCGTCGTGCTGGTCCTCGGCGCGCTCACCATGGTCCTGGCGGGCTGGCGCGCACTGCGCGAGCACGACCTCAAGCTGCTGCTCGCCTACGGCACCGTCAGCCAGCTCGGATTCATGGTCGTCCTGGTCGGCGCGGGCACCCGCGACGCCGCGCTCGCCGGAGTGACGGTGCTGCTCGCGCACGCGCTGTTCAAGGCGGCGCTGTTCATGGTGGTCGGCATCATCGACCACGCCACCGGGACCCGCGACCTGCGGCGGCTGTCGGGTCTGGGCCGGGCCGCCCCGGTCCTGTGCGGCACGTCGATCGTGGCGGCGGCGTCCATGGCGGGCGTCCCCGCGACGCTCGGGTTCGCGGGGAAGGAGGCGGCCTACGAGGCGTTCATCGGGGGCCGCCCGGTGCTCCTCGGGGTCCTGGTCCTCGGCTCGGCCTTCACCGCCGCCTACAGCCTGCGGTTCCTGTGGGGCGCGTTCGCGCGCAAGCACGGGGCGGACGAACTCTCCGCGTACAGGATCGAGGCGTTGCTGCTGGCCCCCCCGGTCGTCCTCGCGCTGGCCGGCGTCGCCCTCGGGTTGCTCGCCGCCCCGCTGGACGCGCCCCTCTCCAGGGAGGCCGCCGCGTACCCGGCCGACGGTCACGGCGGCTACCACCTGTCGGCCTGGCACGGGTTCGGCGAGGCGCTGCTGCTGACCGCCGTCTCGCTGCTGGTCGGCGCCGGGCTGTTCTTCGCCGGACGCGTCGTCGTCCGGCTCCAGCGGCGGATCGTGTTCGTCGAGCCCGCCGACGTGTACGCCGGGCTCATGCGGTCGCTGAACCATCTCGCGCTGCAAGTGACCGGCGCCGTCCAGCGCGGATCGCTGCCCGGCTACCTCGTGGTCATCCTGCTGACCGCGGCGGGCCTCACCGGCTCGGCGATCCTGCTCGGACGGCCCTGGCCGACCCCCGCGCCCTGGCGGCTGTGGGACGGCCCCGCGCAGGCGATGGTCGCGGTGCTGACCGTGGCCGCGGCCGTCGCGGCGGCGCGGGCCCACGGCCGGGCCCAGACCGTCGTGCTCGCCGGGGCGTCCGGCTACGGCGTCGCGACCCTGTTCGTCCTCCAGGGCGCCCCCGACCTCGCGCTCACCCAGCTCCTGATGGAGACCGCGAGCCTGGTGGTGTTCGTGCTCGTGCTGCGCCGCCTGCCGGTCGGCTTCCCCCGCACGCGGCCCAAGTCCCGCTACCGCCTGCACGTGGCGATCGGGCTCCTCATCGGGCTCCTCGCCACCGGCGCCACCCTGCTCGCCGCCCAGGCCCGGCGGGCGGTCCCGATCGCCGCCGGGTTCCCCGGCGCGGCGGAGAAGGCGGGCGGCTCCAACATCGTCGCCACCGTCCTGGTCGACATCCGGGCCTGGGACACGCTCGGCGAGAGCTCGGTGATCGCGCTCGCGGCGCTCGGCGTCACCAGCATGGTCTTCGCCCGGCGGCGCGCGTCCGTGCCGCCGCGCGCCGCCGACGCCGCGTCCGGCACCGCGGTGTGGGCGGTCGCGGGGATGACCTCGGTGGACGCGGCGTTCCGCGGCGAGCCGTCCCCGCGCGGGCGGGACTGGCTCGCGGCCGGACCGACCCTCGCCGCCGAGCGCCGGTCGATCGTCTTCGAGGTCGTCGCCCGGCTGACCTTCCACACCGTCCTGCTGTTCTCGCTGTACCTGCTGTTCACCGCGCACTCCGCGCCGGGCGGCGGGTTCGTGGGCGGGATCGTGGCCGGGCTCGCGCTCGTCGTGCGCTACCTGGCCGGCGGCCCGTTCGAGCTGGCCGAGGCCGCGCCGGTCGACGTCGGCCGGCTCCTCGGCGTCGGGCTGATCATCACGGCGGGCACCGCGTTCTGCGGGCCGCTGTGGGGCTCGGCGATCCTGGAGAGCGGCGGCTGGGACCCGCACGTTCCGCTGCTCGGCCACGTCCACCTGGCCACCTCGCTGCTGTTCGACGCCGGCGTCTACCTGATCGTCATCGGGCTGATGCTGGACGTCCTCAGCGCGCTCGGCGCCGAGGTCGACCGGCAGGCCGGGACGGAGGAGGCCGGGTGAGCGGGACCGTCGTGCTCGCCGCCGCCGGGGGCGCCCTCGTCGCCGCAGGCGTCGCGCTGGTGCTGGAGCGCAGCCTGAGCCGGCTGGTCGTCGGGATGCTCGTGCTCGGCAACGGGGTGAACCTGCTGATCCTCACCGGCGGCGGCCCGGCCGGCCGCGCGCCCATCCTGCACGGCGTGCCGCCCGGCGCGGACCGGCGGCCGATGAACGACCCGGTGCCGCAGGCGATGATCCTCACCGCGATCGTGATCGCGCTCGGCACCGCCGCGTTCGCCCTCGCCATCGCCTACCGGTCCGGCCGGCTCGGCGACAGCGACGACGACGACGTCCGCGACGACATCGAGGACCGCCGCGTCACCCGCGGCCGGCACGAGCTGCGCACCCAGGTCCGCGCCCGGCGCCGCGAGTTCCGCGAGTGGTCCCGCGAGCAGCGCGGCCAGATCCGCGGCGCCCGCCGCGAGCTGCGCGCGGGCATCCGGGCCGAACGCGAGCGCCGCGCGGTCGACGACCCAGGCGACCTCGACGACGGCGACGACGAGAGCGGGTCCGACCGGTGAACCAGCTGCTCCCGCTGCCCGTCCTGATGCCGCTGCTCGCCGCCGGCGTCAAGATCACCCTCGGTCCGCGGCACCCCGGGCTCCAGCGCGTGATCAGCGTGACGGTGCTCGCCGCGGTGCTCTCCGTCGCCGTCGTCCTGCTGGTGCGGGCCGACCGGTTCGGCCCGCAGACCGTCCAGGTCGGCGCCTGGCCCGCGCCGCTCGGCGTCACCCTGGTCGCCGACCGGCTGTCGGCGGTGATGCTGACGGTGTCGGCCGCGGTCACCCTGTGCGTCATGGTCTACGCCATCGGCCAGGACGTGGCCGACGCCGACCGCCGCACCCCGCTGTCGGTGTTCCACCCGACCTACCTGCTGCTGGTCGCCGGCGTCGCGGACGCGTTCCTGGCCGGCGACCTGTTCAACCTGTTCGTCGGCTTCGAGATCATGCTGATGGCCAGCTACGTGCTGATCACCCTCGGCGGCACCGCCGCCCGGGTCCGCGCCGGCACCACCTACATCATGGTCGCGCTGCTGTCCTCGATGCTGTTCCTGATCGCGATAGGGGTGATCTACGCGGCGGCCGGGACGGTCAACATGGCGCAGCTCGCCGAGCGGTTCCAGGCGCTGCCGTCCGGGATCACCCTGCTCGCCGAGCTGATGCTGCTGACCGCGTTCGGCATCAAGGCCGCGGTGTTCCCGCTGTCGATGTGGCTGCCCGACTCCTATCCCACCGCGCCCGCGCCGGTGACCGCGGTGTTCGCCGGGCTGCTCACCAAGATCGGCATCTACGGCTTCATCCGGGCCGAGACGCTGCTGTTCCCCGGCCACGCCACCCGGCCCCTGCTGCTCGCCGCCGCGCTGCTCAGCATGGTCGTCGGCGTGCTCGGCGCGCTGGTCCAGGTCGACATCAAGCGGCTGCTGTCGTTCACCCTGGTCAGCCACATCGGCTACATGATCTTCGGGGTGGCGCTGGGCTCGGCCGCCGCGCTGGCCGCCACCGTCTTCTACGTCCTGCACCACATCACCATCCAGACCACGCTGTTCCTGGTCGCCGGGCTGATCGAGCGGCGCGGCGGCAGTACCTCCCTGCACCGGCTCGGCGGCCTCGCCCGCACCGCGCCGCTGATCGGCCTGCTGTTCTTCGTCCCGGCGATGAACCTCGGGGGCGTCCCGCCGCTGTCGGGGTTCCTCGGCAAGCTCGGGCTGCTCCAGGCCGGCCTGGCCGACGGCGGCGCGTTCGCCGACGTCCTGGTCGTCACGGCGGTCGGCACCAGCCTGCTGACCCTCTACGCGCTGGTGAAGGTCTGGAACCAGGCGTTCTGGCGCGTACCCGCCGAGATGCCCGGCACGTCCGCCGAGGCCGAGGACGAAGGGGCCGCACCGCCGTCGGTCCGGCTGCCCGCCGCCATGGTCGGCGCGACCGTCGCGCTCCTTGCGCTGAGCCTGGCCTACACCGCCGCCGGCGGCCCCCTCGTCTCACTGACCGAACGCGCCGCCGCCGAGCTCCTCAGCCCCGCCGGCTACATCCAGGCCGTACGGCCACAAGAACCGGGAGGGCCGTCATGAGCGAACTGCCGCCGTTCAGCCTGCGGATCGGGCGCCGGGTGGTGCAGTTGCCCCTGGTCGTCTGGCTGGTCGCGATCTGGCAGCTCATGTGGGACCGGATCTCCATCGCGAACCTGCTGTCCGGCCTCGCCGTCGCGCTGGCGCTGGTGCTGGTCTTCCCGTTCCCGCCGCTCGACCCGGGCCTGCGGCTGCACCCGCTCGGCCTCGTCCGGTTCTTCGCGCGCTTCGCCGCCGACCTGCTGCGCAGCGCCGGGCCGCTCACCTGGCAGGCGTTCGGCTCGGCCGACCGCGACGTGGTCAGCTCCGTGGTCGGCGTGACGCTGCGCACCCGTTCGGACCTGATCCTCACCGCCATGGCCATCGCGTTGTCGGCCGTCCCCGGAACCCTCGTCGTGGACGTCCGGCGCGGCACGTCCACCCTGTTCCTGCACGTCCTCGGCGCCGACCACGACGCCGCCGTGGCCAAGGCCCGCCAGGACGTGCTCAAGCTGGAGACGCGGGTCGTCCGCGCGTTCGGCACCCGCGAGGACCTGCGGGCGATCTCGGAGGAGACCCCATGACGATCGTCATCGCCGTCGCGACCGCCGCCCTCGGCGTCGCCGCCGCGCTCACCCTGGCCCGCCTGGTGCGCGGCCCGACGATGCTCGACCGCGCCGTGGCCCTGGACGTGCTGGCGGCCGTCATCATGGCCGGTCTCGGCGTCGAGGCGATCGCCGCCGAGGACCCCTGGGTGCTCCCGACGCTGCTGGCCCTGTCGCTGATCGGGTTCGTGGGCTCGGCCTCGATCGCCAGGTTCCTGGTCTACCGGAACGAGGAGGACGCGTGACCGCGCTCTGCCTGCTGCTCGGCGCCACCGCGTCCCTCGGCGCCGGCCTCGGCCTGCTCCGCCTGCCCGACCTGCTGACCCGCATGCACGCCGCCACCAAACCGCAGGCGGTGGGCCTCCTGCTGGTCCTCATCGCGGTCGGCATCCACTTTCCGTCCGCCTCGGTCATCACCACCCTGGTCCTGGTGATGGCGCTCCAGCTCGTCACCGTCCCGATTGCCGCCCACATGGTCGGACGCGCCGCCTACCGAACCGGCCAGGTCGCTCGGGACCGCCTCTACCAGGACGACCTCAACGCCGCCCTGGAACCTCAGGAGGACTGACCCACCAGCCCCAGCCCGCGCAGCCGCTCGTCGACCTCCCGCACATGCCGCGACCCCGCCCAGGGCTCCAGTTGTTCACGGGTCTTGAGGACGCTGCGCACCAGGCGTGCCGAGCTGTGCACGGATGTGACCTCCATGCCAGCCAGTATCCGTCCGGCCGCGGAGTCGATCTCGCGCTTCTGGATGAGGACTCCCGCGCATTCGAGCTGGGCGAACGCGTACTCGCGCGGACATGTGCGCTTGAGGGTGGGAAGCGTGTGTTCCGCGGTGCCGAGCGCCTCGTCGTGACGGCCCAGCCGAGCGTGACAGAAGACCGCGTGATGCTGCACGCGCTCGGGCGTCCACCAGTACAGGTGTGCCGGGCCCTTCTCCGAGCGGATGCGGTCGGCCACCTCGGTCGCCCGTGCCATGGCCCGGAGGCTCGCGCCGGTCTTCTCCTTGCCCGCTGAGGCGAGCACCCTCGCCAGCATCAGCGCCGTGGTGCCCTGCTGAAGGGGGCTGGTGCTGCTCCGCACCCAGCCCTGCGCGGCGTACGCGTGGTCCAGCGCCCGAGGCACTTGGCCTCGGTACTCGGCCATGTTGGCGATGGATCCGTGGAGGTGTGCGATGAGCGTCGCGTCCGACAGTTCGTGGGCCGCGCGCAGGCCGTCGTCATAGCGGGTCGCCGCGCCCGCGTGGTCGAGCAGGTCGAAGTGCTGCCAGCCGGAGAGATGCGACAGATTCGCGTACACCGAGATCAGCCGCTCTCGGAGTGCCTCCGGCATGCCGCCCTTGGCGAGCAGGTCGCCGACCACTGCGCGCTGGGCGTCGATGACCGCGATGACCTTCTCCGGGCCGTGGGTGTCGTCGAGCTGGCGGCAGTGGGCGATGAGGGTCTCGATGGTGGTGACGGTCTGGGCGTCGACCCGGCCGGATTGAGTGACGACGCGGGCCAGGCGCTCGGTCTCGGCGGGCGGCAGCCGCCGGAGGAGGGGGAGGGCGGCGGTGCCGCCGAGGGCCAGGGCGAGCTGGAAGAGCAGGTCCCGTCGCTTCACGTCCGCCTCCATACCGCTGAGCGCGTGGAAGAGTTCCACGGTCGCCTGCGGGGACGGGGCGGACGTGGCCGGACCCGGGTCCTGATCCCAGGGGAGGGCGTCGGCCCTGCCCTCGCGTGACCGTTCCATGCTGACACGCGAACGGCCGGACGCAACCCCCGGGACGGCGGCGTCGACGACCTCCTGCTCCTTCGGCGGGTACGAGGCGTACACCTCGGTGGTGATCAGGTTGCGGGTGGCGGTCCCGTACACGCGGGCGAGGAGGCACAGCGTCCAGGCGGGCGGACGCCTGCCGTGATCGGGCCACGCCTCGAAGTCGTACAGCCGCGACTCGCGCAGCGAGGCCGTCCCGGCGGGGTCGGCCTGGTTGTAGAGGTCGGCGGCAGTGCGGGCGGTCAGGCCGGCCGCGCAGCGGTAGACGCGCAGCGGACTGAACGAGGGGTGGTCGAGCGCGAGGATCACGGCGATCTGCTCGACGGTGAAGCCGCGTGCTCCCAGCGCCTCCGCCTTGCGGCGGCAGTGCCTTTGCGTGGTGTGGCCTTCGGAGGTCATGGCGGCTCCCTCGATGGTCGTGCACGGATCGTACAACCGCGTGCACGGAGCGAGACGGATGTTGGCCGGAGATCGGCCCGAGTGGGGAGGCGTGCCCGAGACGGGCACTGTTCGTGCAGGTCAGAGGCTTGGCCCGCGGGGAGGTCGTGGCCGGGAAGCGGGGGGTCGCCGCAGGTGGGCGGGTGCGAAACCGTCGTACCTCCACGAGAACCGAGCCGACGGAGGCGACGATGTGCCCGCACCAGACCGGTCTGCTGGAGGCCCCCGGCGTGACCATGAACCGGCTGCTGTGCTGGCGGCGCGCCTTCCCGGGAGTCGCGGCGCAGGTGGGCGAGGCGCGGCGGTTCGTGGGGTCCCTGCTCGCGGCCGACCCGGTGTGCGACGACGCGGTCTGGATCGCGGGGGAGCTGGCGGGCAACGCGGTCGTGCACTCGCGCTCCGGGCTGCCGGACGGGACGTTCGCGGTGGAGGTGGCGCGGTCGCCGTTCGTGGTGCGGGTGTGCGTGTTCGACGACGGCGGCGGCGGGGTGCCGGGGGTTCCGGACGGGCCGGAAGAGCTCGCCGAGAACGGCCGCGGCCTCCTCGGGGTGCGCGAGCTGGCGCGTTCGCACGGGTCGTGCCCGCTGCCCGGAGGGGGACGCGTGGTGTGGGCTCTTTTGCTTCGGTGACGCTGAACGTCGGCAACGTGGGGTTTTGTAGGTGCTGCAACTCTAAGATCGAATGGAACGATCTTTCAGGGGGGAGACCGGCGTGGCGGACGCAGTGGACTTGAGGACCGACGTTCCTCACTCGGCTCGGATCTACGACTACCTGCTGGGCGGGAAGGACAACTACCCCGCCGACCGGGGCGCCGCCGGGAACATCGTCAAGGACTGGATCAACCTGCCGAAGTCGATGCGGGCCAACCGGCACTTCATGCGCCGCGCGACCGGGTTCCTGGCCGCCGAGCACGGGTTCCGGCAGTTCCTCGACATCGGGACCGGGCTGCCCACCGCGCCCAACCTGCACGAGGTCGTGCAGGGCGTCGCGCCGGACGCGCGGATCGTCTACGTCGACAACGACCCGATCGTCCTCGTGCACGCGCGTGCGCTGCTGACCAGCTCGCCGGGGGGCCGGACGACCTACCTCGACGCCGACTTCCGCGACCCCGAGGCGATCCTGTCGTCCCCCGAGTTGAAGGGGACGCTGGACCTGGGCCTGCCGGTGGCGCTGAGCCTGTTCGCCATCCTCCAGTTCGTCGTGGACGACGCGGTGGCCAAGGGCGTGATCGACAGGCTGATGGAGCCGCTGGCATCCGGCAGCGTGCTGGCGCTGTCGACGGTGACGGCCGATAGTGCGCCCGAGGAGGTCGAGAGCGGCGTGGCCGGCTACAACGCGGGCGGCATCCCCACGCGGGCGCGGAACCGGACCGAAGTCGAACACCTGTTCGATGGCTATGAGCTGCTCGATCCGGGCATCGTGCTGGTCAACCACTGGCGGCCCGACGAGCAGGCCGCAGCGGTTCCGGACGAGCATGTGCACATGTACGGCGGGGTGGCCCGCAAGCCCTGACGGGTTCGGGCACCGGGCCGTTTCGGGCAGTATGGAAGGGTGACACAGGCCATTGACGCGGGCGCCTCGCTGGCGGACCTCGTCGCGGGCGGCGGTGTGGTGGTGCTGAGCGGCGCCGGGCTGTCGACGGAGTCGGGGATCCCCGACTACCGGGGCGAGACCGGGCGCAGGCGGCGGGCCGAGCCGATGACCTACCAGGCGTTCGTCGGCGGCGAGGCGGCCCGCCGGCGGTACTGGGCGCGCAGCCATCTCGGGTGGCGGCACATCGCGCGGGCCGCGCCCAACGACGGGCATCGCGCCGTCGCCGAGCTCCAGGCCCGCGGGCTGGTGGACGGGATCATCACCCAGAACGTCGACGGCCTGCACCAGGCCGCCGGGGCCCGCGAGGTGATCGAGCTGCACGGCGGCCTCGACCGGGTGCTGTGCCTGTCCTGCGGTGAGCGGACGCCGCGCGACCGGCTCGACCGGCGGCTGCGTGAGGCCAACCCGGGCTGGGACGCGCAGGCCGACATGATCAACCCCGACGGCGACGCCGTGCTGGACGACGATCAGGTCGAGTCGTTCCGGGTCGTCCCGTGCGAGCGGTGCGGCGGCCCGCTCAAGCCCGACGTGATCTTCTTCGGCGAGAACGTGCCGCCGCCGCGCGTCCGCGACTGCTACGCGCTGACCGAGCGGGCCGGGGTGCTGCTGGTGCTCGGGTCGTCGCTGACGGTGATGTCCGGGCTCCGGTTCGTCCGGCGGGCCGCCGGGGCCGGCATCCCGGTGGTCATCGTCAACCGCGGGCCGACCCGCGGCGACGACCTCGCCCGGCTGAACCTGGACGTCCCCCTCGGCAAGGCCCTGACCGGCCTGGTCGCGGCGCTGCCCTAGCTAGCCCGCCAGGGCGGAGGCGACCAGGTCCCGGGCCTCCTCCTGGACGGCCGCCAGGTGCTCGGGCCCCCGGAACGACTCGGCGTAGATCTTGTAGACGTCCTCGGTGCCGGACGGCCGGGCGGCGAACCACGCCGACTCCGTCGCGACCTTCAGCCCGCCGATCGGGGCGCCGTTGCCGGGCGCCTCGGTGAGGACGGCGGTGATCGGCTCCCCGGCCAGGTCGCGGGCGGTGACCTGATCGGCGGCCAGCCTCTTGAGGACGGCCTTCTCCGCCGGGGTGGCGGGGGCGTCCACGCGGGCGTAGGCGGGGTCGCCGTACCGCTCGGCGAGCCCGGCGTACAGGCGGCTCGGCGACTCGCCGGTCACCGCGGTGATCTCGGCGGCGAGCAGGGCCAGGATGAGCCCGTCCTTGTCGGTGGTCCAGGGCGAGCCGTCGCGGCGCAGGAACGCGGCGCCCGCGCTCTCCTCGCCGCCGAACGCGAGCGAGCCCTCCAGCAGGCCCGGGACGAACCACTTGAAGCCGACCGGGACCTCGACCAGGTCGCGGCCGAGCCCGGCCGCCACCCGGTCGATCATGCCGCTGCTCACCAGGGTCTTGCCGACGCCCGCGCCGGCGGGCCAGCCGGGGCGGTGCCCGTACAGGTAGGCGATCGCGGCGGCGAGGAAGTGGTTGGGGTTCATCAGCCCCGCGTCCGGGGTGACGACGCCGTGCCGGTCGGCGTCGGCGTCGTTGCCGGTGGACACGTCGTAGGACGACCGGTTCTCGATCAGGGACGCCATCGCGTGCGGCGACGAGCAGTCCATCCGGATCCGGCCGTCCCAGTCCAGGGTCATGAACCGCCAGGTGGGGTCGGTCGCGGGGTTGACGACGGTCAGGTCGAGCCGGTGCCGTTCGGCGATCTCGCCCCAGTAGGCGACGCTCGCGCCGCCGAGCGGGTCGGCGCCGATCCGGACCCCGGCGGAGCGGATCACGTCCAGGTCGAGCACCGACGGGAGGTCGTCCACGTAGCCGGCGAGGAAGTCGTGGCGGCCGGTGGTGTCGGCGGCGAGCGCCCGCGCGTACGGGACGCGCCGGACCGCCTTCAGCCCGCCCTCGATGATCGTGTTGGCCCGGTCCTGGATCCACGAGGTGGCCTCGGTGCCGGCCGGGCCGCCGTCCGGCGGGTTGTACTTGAACCCGCCGTCCCGGGGCGGGTTGTGCGACGGGGTGATGACCACGCCGTCGGCGAGCCCGGTGGCGCGGCCCCGGTTGTGGCCGAGGACCGCGTGCGAGAGCGCCGGGGTGGGGGTGTACCCGTCCCGCGCGTCGATCAGCACCCGGACGCCGTTGCCCGCGAACACCTCCAGCGCCGTCGCCTGCGCGGGCGCCGACAGCGCGTGCGGGTCGGCGCCGAGGAACAGCGGGCCGTCGATCCCTTGAGCCGTCCGGTACTCGCAGATCGCCTGGGCGGTCGCGGCGATGTGGTCCTCGTTGAAGGCCGTGTCGAACGCCGACCCGCGGTGCCCGGACGTGCCGAACGCGACGCGCTGCGCCGCCACGGCGGGGTCGGGGCGCAGGCTGTAGTACGCGGTGACCAGCCGCGGCACGTCCACGAGGTCGGACGGAAGGGCGGGCTGCCCGGCGCGCGCGTCCACCATGAAGCCTCCTCAGGTTCTCGATCGGTGTGCCTCCAGGATGACCGCCCGCCCCCGGACCGCGCGCCCCGCCCGGCGGAAGACCGGCCGCGGCGAGCAACATCGCGGCGTCCCGACCGTCTATAGGACATGGACGGACTTGAAACAGAGGTGGCCGACCCGCCCGGCGACCCCCGGGACGGCGTGGCCGCCCTCTTCCACGACAACCGGCTGAAGCTGCTCAGGCTCGCGGTGCTGATGGTCGGCGACGAGGCGACGGCCGAGGACGTGGTGCAGGACGCCTTCATCGGGCTGCACCGCCGCTGGTCGGGGCTGGACGACGAGCGCAAGGCGCCGGCCTACGCCCGCGCCTCGGTGCTGAACGGCTGCCGGTCGGTGCTGCGGCGCCGGTCGATCGCGCGGCGGCTCGGGATCGTCCACGAGCCGCCGGTCTGGTCGGCGGAGTCGGAGGTGCTCGTCGGCGAGGAGCGGCGCGGGGTGATGGAGGCGCTGCAGAAGCTGCCGCGGCGGCGCCGCGAGGTCCTCGTCCTGCGCTACTACCTCGACCTGGGCGACGCCGAGATCGCCGAGGCGATGGGCATCGCCGAGGTCACCGTCCGCACCACCGCCGCCAGGGCCCTGACCGCACTCGCACGTCTGCTGGGGAACCAAGAATGACCAGGACAGAGGAACAGCTCCGCGACGCGCTGAACGGCGTCGCCGAACTCGTGCACGGAACCGAACGCGCCCGCGTCCCGGCGGCGCGCGGGCGCCGGCGGTTCTCCGGCTGGCTGGTGCCGGCCACGATGGCGGCGGTCCTGCTGGTCGTCGTCGCGGGCGTCTTCACCGCGGCGTCGCTGCGCTCCCCGGCCGCCCCGAAGCCGGTGTCACCGGCCGGCGCGTCCGGCCGGTACTTCGTCTCGCTGACGGCGCAGGGCGCCGGGCCCGCGGGCAACGGCGCAGCGGTACGGGACTCGGCGACCGGGGAGGTCGTGCACGTGGCGCCCGCCCCGGAGGGGACCGAATGGTCGGCCGCCGCCGCGACGGCCGACGGGAGCTCCTTCTACCTGGTCGGGTCGCGAGGGGACGCCGCCGGTTCGCTCCTGTACCGGCTCCGTCCCTCCACCGGCGCGTCCTGGCGGCTGGACCCCGTCGCAGGCGTGGACCTGCCGGTCGTCGACGGGGTGGCCGTATCGCCCGACGGGACGCGCCTGGCCTACGTCAAGGCGGGCCCGAGGAAGACCGCCGTCGCCGACCACATCGAGATCCACGTGGTCACCCTCGCCGGCGGGCACCGGGAGGTGTTCCAGAGCTCCGCGCTCATCGGCGCCGAAAGCCTGAGCTGGTCGGCGGACGGGGCCCGCCTGGGGTTCGCCGCCACCTTCCGCGGGGGCCGCACCGAGCTCCGGATCCTGGACGCCGCCGCCGGACACGACCTGCTGAAGGCCTCCCGTCCGGTCGCCGAGCGGGGACTCGGCCAGCTGACCACGCCGGTGCTCGGCGCGGACGGCTCCAAGGTGTACGTGATCGCGGCGCAGCCGGCCGAGGACGGCGGCCCGTCGTGGACCCGGCTGATCGAGGTCGACGCCGCCTCCGGGCGCCAGCTCCGCGTGCTGTTCGAGCAGCGCCACGGCGACAGCTCCACCAACACCGTCTGGAACTTCACCGTGCTGGTCCGCGACGCGTCCGGCCGGAGGCTGCTGCTGGTCTCCAACGGGTGGGGCCACCGGATCGACATCGGGACGGCGCGGGCGGAGCGATTCCCGGTTCCGGAGGGCGAACCGCACTCTTTGGCCTGGTGACGCGGCCGATGATGTGGCGAAGATGGTTCCGGGCCCCTGGATTCCGTACGGTATCGGCTCGTGACCCCCAAGCCTGCCGGCCTTCCCAAGGCCCACCAGCTCAGGACCCGGGCCGCCGACATCGGCGGCTGCACCGCCGGGCTGCTGCGGTTCGCCACTCCGCACGAGGCGGACGCGCTGCTCGGCCAGATCCCCTCCGTCCGCGCCCGCCAGTCGCTGAACAGCTACGGGATGCCCAACCGGGTGGTCGCCGAGGCCATGCTGCGCCGCGGCGACAAGGAGCACCTCGGCTGGCTGGTCGTGCAGGCGCTCCGTCCGGGGAGCTGGCCGGTGCTGCTCGGGCGGCTCCTGGACCTGGACGATCCCGTGGTGAACGAGCGGCTGATGGCCGCCCCGGGCCGGACCGACGTCCCGCGCAACCTGCGCAGGCAGCTCGCCCACCAGACCTCGCGGCGGGACGGCGTCACGCCGGTGCCGCTCCCCGAGGGGCTGCGCGAGGTGCCCGGTCCGGGCGACCGGGCCTCCCTCGGACCCGACCACGCGCTGCTGCACGCGGCGGACGCGGGACTCGCGGCGCGGGCCCTGCGCTTCCTCGGCGCGGGCGCCGACCCGCACGGCGCCGCGCGGGCGTGCCGGACGATGCTGGACGCGGGCCTGCGCGACGAGCTGCGCGCGCTGGTGGACGAGGGCCGCCTGCCCGCGTACCGGTGGGGGCCGCACGAGCGGGAGCCGAGCGTGCTGGACTACGCGCGGGACGCGCTCGCCGGCGCGGAGGGGGAGCGGCGGCTGCGCGAGCTGTCCGAGCGGGTCCGCAAGCCCGAGATGCTCCGCTCCATAGGTGAGATGTCCGACTCCGACGCCCGGTCCACCCGCTGGGAGGACACCCGGCTGGTCCGCACCCGGGTGGACCGCCGCAACCCGGCCGTGCCCCGGGTGGACTGGGCCGCGGTGCTGGCGGACGAGCCGCGCCGCCGCGCCGCCGACGGCGCGCTCCCGCGCTTCGCCGCCAAGATCATGGCGCAGCGCGCCGACGTCCCGCTGGAGCTGGTGCGGGCGGTCGTGGCCGACCATCCCGAGCTCGCCGTCTTCCTGAGCGATCCGGTCCCGCGGGTGCTCGCCGACCTGTGCGGGCAGAGCCCCCGGCCGGGCACCCCGGTGGTGACCAAGGTCGTCGGCAACGGGCTCGCCGCGGGCACGCTGACCCCGCAGGACGTCGTCGAGATCGTGCCGGAGGAGCTGCTGGAGAGCGTGACCGGCGCGCTGTGGCTGCCCGGGCTGCGCGGCCTCGCGGCGGTGCGGACGCTGGTCGGCCTGGCGGGCGACGTCGAGCTGGACCCCTTCTTCGTCGACGAGACCGGGGCGGGGACGCGGCGCCGCCTGCGCGACCCGCGGCGGCCCGCGCACTGGCATCCGGGGGCCGTCTACGGCCCGAGGCTCGCCGCGGTGCTCCGTGCGCGCGGCGACCGGGGCATGACCGCCGACGAGGTGTTGGCCGAGGCCGACACCGACGCGATCCTGGCCGCGTCCGGCGCCGCGCCGCCCGATCCCCGCGTGCTGCGGCGGCTGGCCGAGCACGTGCACGCGAACCTGTCCGGACGGCCCGAGGCGTGGATGGCGGCGCTGAAGCTGCTGGAGGACGGATTCGCCGGGTCCCTGCCCGAACTGCTGGGCGCCGCCGCCGAGGCCACGCCGTGACGCGGCGCCCCGGGCGGACGTCCGGGGGACGGGGTCAGCGGTGTGCGAGTGCGAGGAGCCCGTCGGCCAGGCCGCCGCGCCAGCAGGCGAGGTCGTGACCGCCGCCGTACTCGGTGAACGCGACGTCGCGGCCGTGGGCGCGGAGCATGTCGCGGAACCGCCGGACGGCGGGCCGCAGCCGCCATTCGTTCCGTCCGACCTCCAGGTAGAACCGCACGCGCGGCGGGGGCGAACCCGCGGAGGCGCGGGTGAGCGCCTCGCCGTCCAGCCAGAACGCGCCGGACTGCGCGAGGACGTTTCCGAACCGGCCGGGTGCGCGCAGCGCCGCGGCGGCGGCCGTCAGCCCGCCGAGACTCTGTCCCGCGATGGTCGACCGGGCCGGATCGGCGGTCACCGGCCAGTGCCGCGGCGCCCAGCGCGGAAGCTCGCCGGTGAGGAAGGCCAGGAACGGCTCGTCGCCGCCGAGTTCGGCGTCGCGCACGGCGGCGTCGCCGGAGGCGGGCATCAGCGCGACCATCGGCGGGACGAGGCCCTCGGCGATCAGGTTGTCGAGCGTCGGCGCGATCGGCACGGTCTCCGCCCACAGCCCGCCGTCGAGCAGGACGAGCAGGTCGGGCGACTCCACCGGCCCCGCCGGGACGTACACGTGCACGGTGCGCGCGGTGCCGAGGGCGGCGCTCGGGACCAGGTGCGCGGTGACGGTCCCGCGCGGGACGCCCGGCCGGGCGTCCCGCCACGGCTGCGGGGGAGCGCCGGGCAGCTCCAGCACCGAGGTCGTGACGCCCGGGATCCAGGACGGGAGCGTCTCGGGGTTGAGCGGGTCGGGCACCGCGCCGCGCCTCACCCGCGCCCAGGACTCCGGGTCGGCGGTGTCGACCGGGCCGTCGGACGGGTGGAACTGGTAGGTGGCGCGCAGATCGGAGGGGAACCGGAACGTGCGGTGCCATCCGCCGTTGCCCGGGAGCCGCTCCATCAGCATCGGCCCGGGATCGTGGCGCTGCCCCTCCGAGACCGTGTTGACCAGCACCAGGACCTGCGCCGCGTCCCCCTGCCAGAGGAACGTCACGGCGTGGTGCCCGCCGCCCAGGTCGCGGACCGGCGGGCCCGTCCCGGGCCGCGCCTCCGGAGGCGGTCCGCTCAGGACCTCCAAGGGCTTGAACGGCTCGATCTGCTCGCCGGACGGCCCGGTCACTTCGCCGAGACCACGGTCACGGCGTTCGCGTTCGCGTTCGCGTTCGCTTTCGGGGCCGTGGACGGGACGACGACGGGCGCGCCGTCGCCGGGGGCGCTGAGGATGTCGGCGTCGACGTCGTAGAGGGCGCGGATCAGCGCGGAGTCGACGACGTCCTTCGGCGGGCCGGAGGCGACGACCTTCCCGTCCCGCATCGCCACCAGCACGTCGGCGTAGCGGGCGGCGGAGGCGATGTCGTGCAGCACCATGACCACGGTGCGGCCCCCGCCCGCCACCGACCGCACCAGCCCGAGGACCTCCACCTGGTGGCCGAGGTCGAGCGCGCTGGTCGGCTCGTCGAGCAGCGTCACCGGCGTCTGCTGCGCCAGCACCATCGCCAGCCAGCAGCGCTGCCGCTGCCCGCCCGACAGCCGGTCGACGCGGCGGCCCGCGAGGCCGGTCACGCCGGTGGCGGCCATCGCCTCGGCCGCGATCCGCTCGTCGCCCCGCGACCACTGGCGGAACAGCCCCTGGTGCGGGTGCCGGCCGTAGGCGACGAGCCCGGCGACCGTGATGCCCTCGGGCGCGACCGGCGCCTGGGGGAGCAGGGTGATGTGGTGGGCGGCCTGCCGGGGCCGCAGCTTCCAGACGTCGTGGCCGCCGACGGTGATCCGTCCCGCCAGCGGCCGGTGCAGGCGGGCCATGCCGCGCAGCAGTGTGGACTTGCCGCAGCCGTTCGGGCCGACGATCGCGACCACCTGTCCCGGCGGGACCCGCAGGTCGACGCCGTCCACGGCGACCAGCCCGGGATAGCCGGACCGGACCCCCTCGACCACCAGTTCCACGGACGCTCCTCGTCGGTCAGGCGCGCTGCTCGCGCAGCAGCACGTACAGCAGGAAGGGGCCGGCGACGATGCCGGCGATCGCCCCGGCCGGGACCTCGGTGTCGCCCATCACGGTCCGGCCGATGGTGTCGGCGAGCGCGACGAACACCGCCCCGACCAGCGCGGACGCGACCAGCGGCACCCGGGCGGGCCCGGTCAGGCGGGCGGCGACGACGGGGGCGCTGAGCGCGATGAAGCCGATCGGGCCGCCGACGCCGACGGCGAGGCCGGCCAGCGCGGTCGCGGTGGCCAGTACCAGCAGCCGGGTCCGGCCGGGATCGGTGCCGAGCACCCGCACCACGTCCTCGCCGAAGCGCAGCAGCCGCAGCCGCCGCCCGCCGAGCAGCGCGAGCGGGAGCAGCACGGCGAGCCCGGCGGCGAGCGCGGCGGCCGAGGAGTAGCCGCGGCCGTTCAGGCTGCCGACGCTCCAGGTGAACATCGCCTCCGCGAGATCGAGGTCCTTCTTGGCCAGCAGCAGCTCGACCAGCGAGCGCAGGATCGCGGCCACGGCCAGGCCGACCACCAGCACCCGGTAGCCCCGCGCGCCCGTCCCGCCCGACAGCAGCAGGACGAGCCCGGCGGCCAGCAGCGCCCCGAGCGGCCCCGACCACCACGCGCCGAGGCCGCCGGCGCCGCCCGCCAGGGCGAGCAGGACCGAGAGCGTCGCGCCCTCGTTCACGCCGAGGAAGTCGGGGGTGGCCAGCCGGTTGCGGGCCAGCGTCTGGGTCAGGCAGCCGGCGGCGCCGAGCGCCGCGCCGACCAGCATCCCCGCGACGATCCGGGGCAGGCCGAACTCCCGGACCATCAGCACGGCCGCGCGGCTGCCCCGGCCGAACAGCGCGCCGAGCGCGTCCGCGGGGGACAGGACCGAGGAGCCGAGGACCACGCACCCGGCGAGGACGAGCGCGGTCAGCGCAGCCAGCCCGAGCACCGCGAGCGCCCCGCGGCGCGGGATCAGCACCGACCGGCCGCCGCTCCGCAGGACGAGGCTGTCGCCCGGCCCGGCCGCCCGCCGTGCGCGGCGCGCCCCGGGCGCCGTGCGGGACGCGCCGCCGGAGCCGGAGAGGTCGCCGGAGGTGCCGAGCAGCAGCACGTTCCTTGAGCGCACCATCACGATCAGCAGCGGCCCGCCGATCAGTGCCAGGACCAGCGCCACCGACGTCTCGAACGGTTTGATCAGGACCCGGGCGACGACGTCGGCGGCGACCAGCACCGCCGGGCCGACCAGGGCGGCGGCGGCGAGCTGCGCCCTGGTCCGGGGGCCCATCAGCCGCCGCGCCGCGTACCCGGCGACCAGGCCGAGGAAGGTCAGCGGCCCGGCGAGCGCGACCGACCCGGCGGCCAGCAGCGTCACCGCGACCGCGACGGTCACGCGGGTGACCGCGGGGCGGTGCCCGAGCGCGCGGGCGGCGTCGTCGCCGAGCGACAGCGCCGACAGCGGGCGGATCGCGGGCAGCGCCGCCAGCGCGCCGAGGGCCAGCACGGGCAGCACGCCGGTGAGGGATTCGGCCGTGACGCCGGCCAGCGAGCCCAGCACCCAGAACCGGTACTCGTCGTAGGTCCGGCCCGACCCGAGCACGATGAAGTTGATCAGGCCGCCGACGGTGCAGGTGATCGCGGCGCCGGCAAGCACCAGCCGCAGCGGCGAGGCGCCGGCGCGGCCCGCGCCGGCCAGCACGAGCACCAGCAGGCTGGCGGCGAGGGCGCCGCCGAGCGCCCAGGGGACGTAACCGAAGCCCGCTCCGGCGCCGAAGGCGGAGATGCCGACGACCACGCCGAGCGCCGCGCCGCCGTTCACCCCGAGGAGGCCGGTCTCGGCGAGCGGGTTGCGGGTGGCGGCCTGGAGCAGCGCGCCCGCCAGCCCGAGCGCCGCTCCGAGGGCGAGGCCCGCGAGCGTGCGCGGCAGCCGCAGGGTGGCCACGACGGTGTGGAGCCGCCCGTCGTCGCGGGCGTCCGCCCGGCCGAGCAGGTAGCCGATCACCTGGCCCGGACGGGTGTCGCCGGCGCCCACCAGCAGCGAGACCAGCGCGAGCGCGGCGACCAGCGCGGCGAGGCCCCCGAGCACCGCGAGCACCCGCGGGCCGCCGGTGCGGGACGGCCGCGCGGCGGGCGCCGGGGGCGTCGCCCGGGGCGCGGCGGACACGGCGGACGACGAAGACATGAGGGAAGGCTAACCTAACTTTCCTTCGAACCCCAGTGATGACGATCACCCGCGGCCGGGGGTTGACGGCCGCCGCCCGATCCGCGAATTTAGGCAAGGCATCCCTAAGTTAGGTTTGCCTAAGTCAGTTCGCCGCCGAGCGAGGAGCCGCATGGACCGCACCGGGATCGAGGGCAGGACCGCCGTGGTGACCGGGGCGGCCCGGGGCATCGGCGCCGCCGTCGCCCGCGCCCTCGCCGAGGCCGGCGCCCGCGTCGCGGTCGTCGACGTCGACGCGGCCGGCGCCGCGGCGGTCGCGGCCGGGCTCCCCGGCCCCGCGCTGGCCTGCCCGGCCGACGTGTCCGACCCCGCCGCCGTCGAGGACCTCACCGGACGCGCCGAACGCGAGCTCGGCCCGATCGGCGTCCTGGTCAACGCGGCCGGGATCCTGCGTCCCGGCCCCGCGCTGGAGGTGACCGACGCCGACTGGGCCGCGACCCTCGCGGTCAACGCGGGCGGCGTCCTCCACACCTGCCGCGCCGTCGCCCGCAGGATGGTGCCGCGCCGCGCGGGCGTGATCGTCACCGTCGCCTCCAACGCCGCCCGGGTACCCCGCACTCAGCTCGCCGCCTACGCCGCGTCCAAGGCCGCCGCGGTGCAGTACACCAAGTGCCTCGGGCTGGAGCTGGCCGAGCACGGCATCCGCTGCAACATCGTCTCGCCCGGCTCCACCGACACCGCCATGCAGCGCGACCTGTGGGCCGACCCGGCCGAAGGCGTCCGCTCGGCCGTCGAGGGCGACCCCGCCGCCTACCGGACGGGCATCCCGCTCGGCCGCGTCGCCGATCCCGCCGACGTCGCCGACGCCGTCCGGTTCCTGGTGTCGGACCGGGCCCGGCACATCACCCTGCACGACCTCTACGTCGACGGCGGCGCCTCCCTGCGCGGCTGACCGCCCCCCCGGGGACCTCCGTCCCCGAGCGAACCCGGACCTCCGTCCCCGAGCGAAAGGGCCGTTTGCCCCATGACCACCGCCCACGGTGTCGCCACCGACGCGGCCGGGCTGCTGACCGACTACCGGCCGGGATCCTCGTTCTTCTTCTCCTCGCCCGAACGCACCCTCCTCGCCCAGGGCACCTGGGCCGACGTCCCCGCCGCCCCGCACGCCCCGCGCACCCTGCCCGGACGGGCCGCGAGCGCCCTCGGCACGGCGGCCCGGTCGGGACACCGCGACCCGATCGTGGTCGGCGCCCTGCCCTTCCGGCCCGACGCGCCCGCGCGGCTGTTCGTCCCCGCCACCGTGCAGCGGACCGGGCCCGCCACCGGCGCGCCGCCCGCCCGCTTCGGGCACGACCACAAGCCGCCGCCCGTCCCGCGCGTCACGATCCGGTCGCTTCCCGAACCGGCCGAGTACGAGCGCGCCGTGGCGAAGGCGCTCGGCCGGCTCGCCGGCGGCGGCCTCCAGAAGGTCGTCCTCGCACGGGCACTGCACCTCACCGCCGCCGGACGGGTCGACGCCGCCCGCCTCCTGCGCAACCTCGCCGCGGGCGACCCGCACGGCCACCTCTACGCCGTGACCGTCGCGGGGCACCCCGGGAACCGCACGCTGCTCGGCGCGAGCCCCGAGCTTCTGGTCTCCCGGCGCGGGTCCGAGGTCGTCTCGCATCCGCTCGCCGGGTCCGCCGCCCGCAGCGCCGACCCCGCCGAGGACGAGCGCCGCGCCGCCGCGCTGCTGGAGTCGGCCAAGGACCTGCACGAGCACGCCCTCGTGGTGGACGCCGTCGCCCGCGCCCTGCGCCCGTACTGCCCGCGGCTCGACGTCCCGTCCCGGCCCGCGCTGGTCCGCACCGACACCATGTGGCACCTCGGCACCCGCGTCACCGGGCGCCTCGCCGACCCGCGCGTCACCGCGCTCGACCTCGCCGTCGCGCTCCACCCGACCCCCGCCGTCTGCGGCACCCCCGCCCCCGCCGCCCGCGCCGTCATCGCCGAGCTCGAGCCCTTCGACCGCGGCTTCTACGGCGGCGCCGTCGGCTGGTGCGACGCGTCCGGCGACGGCGAGTGGGCGGTCACCATCCGCTGCGCCGAGGCCCAGGGCCGCGTGCTGCGGCTGTTCGCCGGCGCCGGGATCGTGCCGGGCTCCGAACCCGCCGGCGAGCTGGCCGAGACGGCCGCCAAGTTCCGCACCCTGCTGCGCGCCCTCGGCCTGGACGACGCCGGGGACATGGAGGCGACGGCCTGATGCTGCCCGGTGCCGTCCCCTGGCCGCAGGAGTACGCCGCCCGCTACCGCGCGGCCGGGTACTGGCGCGGCCGGACGCTCGGCACGCTGCTGCGGGACGCGGCGGCCGAGCACGGCGACCGCGCGGCCGTCGTCGGCGGCGAGGCCCGCTGGACCTACGCCGAACTGGACCGGCGCGCCGACCGCCTCGCCGCCGGGCTGCGCGGCCTCGGGATCGGCGACCGCGACCGGGTCGTCGTCCAGCTCCCGAACGTCCCGGAGTTCCTCGCGGTCTGCTTCGCGCTGTTCCGGCTCGGCGCGATCCCGGTCTTCGCGCTGCCCTCGCACCGCGCCGCCGAGATCGGCTACTTCCTGGAGCACGCCGGGGCCGCCGCCTACATCGTCCCCGACCGGCACGCGGGCTTCGACCACCGCGCCCTGGCCCGCGAGCTGAAGGCCCGCCGCGTCATCGTCGCGGGCGAGGCGCAGGAGTTCACCGCGCTTGCCGACCTGGACGCCGACCCGGTGGGACTGCCCGGCCCCGACCCGTCCGACGTGGCGCTGATGCAGCTCTCCGGCGGGACGACCGGGACGCCCAAGCTCATCCCGCGCACCCACGACGACTACCTCTACAGCTTCCGCGCCAGCGCCGAGATCTGCGGCCTCACCCCCGAGAGCGTCTACCTGTGCGCGCTGCCGGTCGCGCACAACTTCCCGATGAGCTCGCCCGGCGTGTTCGGCGCGCTCGCCGCCGGAGCGAAGGTCGTGATGGCGCCGCGGCCCGGCCCGGACGCGGCCTTCCCGCTGATCGAGCGGGAGGGCGTCACGATCACCGGGCTCGTCCCGCCGCTCGCGCTGGTCTGGATGGAGGCGGCGCGGGCCGCCCGGCACGACCTGTCGTCGCTGCGGGTGCTCCAGGTCGGCGGCGCCAAGTTCGGCGCCGAGGCCGCCGCCCGCGTGCGCGGCGCCCTCGGCTGCGCCGTCCAGCAGGTCTTCGGGATGGCCGAGGGCCTGGTCAACTACACCCGGCTGGACGACCCCGAGGACGTGCGCGTCGGCACCCAGGGACGGCCCATCTCCCCGGCCGACGAGGTCCGCGTCGTCGACGCCGCGGACCGCGACGTCGGGCCGGGGGAGACCGGGCACCTCCTCACCCGCGGCCCGTACACGATCCGCGGCTACTACCGGGCCGAGGCGCACAACGCCGCCGCGTTCACCCCGGACGGCTTCTACCGCACCGGCGACGTCGTCCGCCGCACCGCGGACGGGCACCTGATCGTCGAGGGCCGCGCCAAGGACCAGATCAACCGCGGCGGCGAGAAGATCGCCGCGGAGGAGGTCGAGAACCACCTCCTGGCCCATCCCGCGGTGCACGACGCCGCCGTGGTCGCCGTCCCCGACGCGCTGCTCGGCGAGCGCACCTGCGCCGTGGTGATCCCGCGCGGCGCGCCGCCTCGGGCCCCCGAGCTCAAGGCGTTCCTGCGCGGGCGCGGCATCGCCGCGTACAAGATCCCCGACCGGATCGAGTTCACCGAGCGCTTCCCGCACACCGGCGTCGGCAAGGTCAGCAAGCGTGACCTGCGCGCCGCCCTCGCCCGCGGGCTCGCCCGCGGCCCGTCCATCCCGCCCCCTCGATAGGAGCCGGCCCATGGCCATCCCCGCCATCGCCCCGTACCCGATGCCCGCCGAGCACGACCTGCCCGAGCCCCGGGTGCGCTGGACGCCCGACCCGCGCCGCGCCGTCCTGCTCGTCCACGACATGCAGAACTACTTCTTGGACGCCTACGCCGGAGACCCGCTGCCCGCCCTGCTAAAGAACATCGCCCGGCTCCGCGCCGTCGCCGCCGCCACCGGCGTCCCCGTCGTGTACTCCGCGCAGCCCGGCGCGCAGACCCGCGAGCAGCGCGGCCTGTTGCGGGACTTCTGGGGCGACGGCATCGGCCCCACCGCCCGCGAGCGCGGCATCGTCGACGAGCTCGCGCCCGGTGAGGACGACACCGTCCTCACCAAGTGGCGCTACAGCGCGTTCGTCCGGACCGACCTGGCCGATCTGCTCCTGCCCGCCGGACGGGACCAGCTCATCGTCACCGGCGTGTACGCGCACATCGGCTGCCAGACCACCGCGGTCGAGGCGTTCTCGCGCGACGTCCAGCCGTTCTTCGTCGCCGACGCCGTCGCCGACTTCTCCGCCGGCCACCACCGCGCCGCCCTCACCTACGCCGCGCAGCGCTGCGCGACCACGACGACCACCGCCCGCCTCGCGGACGCCCTGAGCGGCGTCGCCGCCGGCACCGCCTGAAGGAGAGGAAGACCATGCACCAGACGCGCGACGAGCTGCGCTCCGACGTGGCCGGACTGCTGGACCTGGACCCGGCCGAGCTCGGCTTCGAGGACGACCTGATCGACGCCGGGCTCGACTCGATCCGGGTGATGATGCTGATCGAGCGGTGGCGGGACCGCGGCGCCGAGATCGGCTTCGCCGAGCTGGCCGAGACGCCCACCCTCGCCGGCTGGCACGCCCTGCTCTCGGGGGGAGGCCGCTGACCACTGGACCGGACGGCCCGGATGGGGTAAGCCTGTGCTTACTATGGTGAACACGCGGAGACTGATCGTGCACGGCCCCGAGACCGTGTCCTGGCGGGTGGTGCTCGACCCGCTGATGATGATCGCCGGGGTGCGGGCGCTCATGTTGCAGGCGTTGCAGCCGACCACGATGCGCGGGGTCTGGCAGAACTCCGACTTCCTCCGGGAACCCCTCGAACGGCTCTTCAACACCGCCAACTTCGTCGCCGTCACCACCGTCGGCACGCCGGAGCAGGCGGCCGGGCTCGGCGCCCGCGTCCGCGGCGTGCACAAGCGGCTGCGGATCGAGGACCCCGACACCGGCCGCACCCACCGGGTCGACGACCCCGAGCTGCTGCTGTGGGTGCACTGCGCCGAGGTGTCCTCCTACCTGGAGGTGATCGAGCGCGGCGGCCTCAAGCTCACCCGCGCCGAGAAGGACCGCTACTACGACGAGCAGCGGCACACCGCCACCTACGTCGGCCTGCACGCCGAAGAGGTCCCGGGCGGCGTCGCCGAGATGGACGCCTACTTCGCGGCGGCCCGGACCGACCTGGACCTGCGGGTGATCCCCGAGTCCCGCGCGACCGTGCGCTTCCTGCTGTGGCCGAGGGTGCCGCACAAGCTGCGGTTCCTCGCGCCGCTCAAGGCGCTGTGGTTCCCGGTCGGCGCGCTCGCCTACTACGCGCTGCCGCGCTGGGCCCGCGACCACTACCGGGCGCTGCCCGAGTTCCCCGGCGCCGGCCCGCTGGTCGGCGTCGGCCTCAGGCTCGCCCGGCTCGGCGTCATCGCCGTCCCGTCGAAGCTGCGGGCACGCGCGTTCAAGCCGGAGACCCGCGAGCTGATGGCCGACCTGCACACCCGGCTGGAGGAGTGCGGCATCCCGTCGCGCCGCAACCTGCTGCGCGTCCGCGCCGAGCCGGACGACGCCGGGGCTCCCGCCACCCGTGCGTCCGCCTAGGTGCTAGGCGGACGCGGGAGGCGAGTCGACGCGCTGCGAGAGCAGCTGCCCGGGCCATTCACCGACGTTGAACGTCCGGACCGGGTCGAAGCCGTTGCCCCGGTAGTACCCGACCAGGCGGCCGTCGTCGCCCCCATAGCAGTCGACCCGCACCAGGCCGACGCCCAGGCGCCGCGCCTCGTCGAGGGCGTGGGCGATGAGCGCCGAGCCGACGCCGTGGCCGGCGAACTCGCGGTCGGTCACCAGCAGGCCGATGTACAGCTCGGGCTCGTCCGCGGCCGAGACGTAGTGCGGCGGCGCCGGACCGGTCGCCATCACGCCCGCCGGACGGCCGTCCACCCGCGCGACCCAGACGTCCTCGTCGCGCGCGATGGCGGTGATGCGCTCCACCCGCTTGGGGTCCGCCGACCAGGGCTCGGAGCCCCACTGGCCGGGACGCCCGTTCCGCACGAGCCACGCAACGGCACCGTCCAGCATCGCCAGGATCAGCGGCGCGTCCGCGGCACCGCCTCGGATGATCTCCATGCCCACCTCCACTGCCCGGAATACTGGCATATCCCGCGAGTCCCGGAGACACCGGCTCAGGCGGCGATGAACGCCTCCGCGCGGCGGAACAGGCCCAAGGTGATGGAGTGCAGCAGGTCGCCGGTCTCCTTCGGGGCCTTCCCCGCGCACGCGCGCGCGTGCGTGCCCTCCAGCACGATGCCGAGCTTGAAGCAGGCGAGCACCGCGTACCAGGTGATGGCCGACAGGTCGCGGCCCGCCGTCGCGTCCGCCCGCTCGGCGTACGCGGCGACCAGCTCGTCCGGCCCGGGGAGCCCGCCCGCGTCGCCGAGCGGCCCGGCGAGCGCCGCGCTCTCGTCGTCGTCGCCCGGCCAGGTGGCCAGCAGCCAGCCGAGGTCGAGCAGCGGGTCGCCGATCGTGCACATCTCCCAGTCGACGATCGCCGCGACGCCGGGCCCGCCGTGGGAGTACATCAGGTTGGCCAGGTGGTAGTCGCCGTGCATGACCCCGGGACGCCAGGTCGCGGGCCGCCCGGCCTCCAGCCACCGCGCGACCCGGCCAAGGCCGGGGATGTCGGGCCCGGGATAGCCCGCCAGCTCGCGGTAGGACTCCAGCTCGGACGTCCAGCGGCCGACCTGCCGCTCCAGGAACCCCTCGGGCTTGCCGAACCCGGCCAGGCCCACGGCCTCGTGGTCGACCGCCCCGAGCGCCGACAGCGCGCGCGCCGCGTTCAGGCCCATCGCGTGCCGCACCGCCGCGTCGCGGGTGTGCCGCTCGGGCAGGGACACCGAGGCGTTGAAGCCCTCCACCGGCGTCATCAGGTAGAACACCGCGCCGCCCATGACCCGCTCGTCCGGGCAGGCGGCGATGATCCTGGGCGCGGGCACGCCGGTGCCGTCGAGCGCCGCCAGCACCCGCGCCTCGCGGCGGAGCACCTCGTTGGTCCTGGCCCGCAGATGCCGGGGGCCGCGCCGCAGCACGTAGTCACGGCCCCCGCGGCTGAAGCGGATCAGCACGTTCTGCGTGCCGCCGGACAGGTGCGCGGCGTTCTCGAAGGGCCCGCCCGGCAGCCCCTCCGCGTCCATCCAGCCGTCCAGGACGGCGAAGTCCACGAGCTCCGGGTCGATCTGCTCAGGCTGCTCCACGGCGACCCCTTTCAGGCGCACGGTCGTTCCGGAGAGCAACAATGCCGCACGCGCATGCAGTCAGGCTCCGGACTCGCACGACACCGGGATCCGCGCCGACCGGCACCCCGCCACGTACCGTCCGTAAATAGGCGGAAGACCCACATCCGGTGGTGCTACGGTTCGGGAGCCGGCCGCGGGACTCCGGTGCGACTTCCGCAACCCGCTTCGATCGCGTCTGTTCGCCGTTCGCGCCCCCATTCCCCGGCCGGCCCCCGACCACCGTCGCCGATCGCGGGATGCCATGAGCGAGACCATCGCGGGCCTGATCGCCTGCGAGGACGCACTGATGTTCGTCAACGCGGCGATCACCTCCACCGGCCAGCGCGAGTTCCACCACGATGCGAGGGAGCAGCAGCTCTCGCTGAGCTTCCTGCACGCGTACATGCGGGAGAACTACCGCGACCTGTACGCGGGAGCGCTCGCGCTGAACGTCAACGACACCAACGCGATGCTGATCGTCTTCAACCTGCTGGTGCACGCCGGCGACGTGGACGTGGAGTCCCGCCGCCGAGAGGGCCGCCTCATCGCGCGCCGGCTGGAGCTGCTGCCCCAGCACCGCGTGTACCACCTGTTCGGCGCGCTGCGCCGCGCCGGGGTCAACAACCGCCGCACCCGCGCGATCATCCGCGACTGGCTGGCCGGCCGCCGCGACCCGGCGTTCGACGCGGTGAAGTACCGCGCCGGGGTGAAGTCGGCCGCCCGGCACGCGCACCTGCCGCTGGACGGCGAGCTCGCACGGTTCCTGTTCGCCCCGCAGTCGGTCAAGCGGTTCAGCACCCCGCTCTTCGAGACGTGGCGCCGCGCCCACTACGAGCAGGCCGCCCTGTACGAGCTGCCGTTCACCGTCGCCGAGGGCTTCGCCGCCAAGTACGGCATCCCCCGCGAGCGCTTCCTGGAGCGCATCGAGCCCCGCATGACGCGGCTCGAGCGGTTCCGCCTCCAGGAGAACGCCCAGGTGGGCGAGACCAGCGCGATCCGCCGGAACACCGACCTGGCCGCGATGGGCCCGACCCGGCTCGCCTCCTACGTCCTGTCGCTCACGCTGGACGACCGCTCGAAGCGCCGCACCGAGCTGACCGGGGCGCTCCGGTCCGCCGCGCGCCGCGTCGCCGGCCACCGCGCCGGGACGTGGGGCCGGGTCACCGCCGTGCTCGACGACAGCCACTCCACCTCCGGCTCCGCGCAGAAGCGGCACCGTCCCCTCGCCGTCGCGCTGGCCGGCCACTACCTGCTGGAGGCGCTCGCCGCGCCCGGCGCGTACAGGCCGCTGTGGCTGTCGGGCCGCACCGACGCGCTGCTGCTGTTCCCGCACGGCCCGACCCCGCTCGGTATGCGCCTCCTCGACGCGCTCGACACCGCGCCCGAGCGTCTGATCGTCGTCTCAGACGGCTGGGACAACGCGCCGCCCGGCCTCGCCGCCGACGTGCTGCGGATCTGGCGCTCCCGGCTCGACCCGGAGGGCCGCGTGGCGATCACCCACCTCAACCCGGTGTACGACGCGAGCGGCTACGACGTGCGCCGCCTCGCGCCGTCGGTGCCCACCGCGGGCGTCCGCGACGCCGAGGACCTGCCCGCGCTGGTCGAGCTGGCCCGCTTCGCCGAGGGCCGCGTCGGGCTGGACGACCTGCGCGGCTACTTCGACGAGCAGGCGGCCCGCTTCCTGGGGGAGCCGGCATGATCCCGTTCACCCTGGAGGGGCTGGACACCGGTCCCGCGCAGACCTGGGGCTCGGTCCGGCTCGTGCCGCTCGTCCGCGACGAGCCCGTCCCGCACCTGCGCCTGCACCGCCGCGCCTACGCAGAGGGCTCCCCGGTCGTCGACGTGGGCGACGGCACGTCCTACACCTCCTTCATCCCGCACGCGTTCGTCGCGACCTACGTCGACGGCGAGGACCCGGCCGCCTCCTACGGCACCCGGCTGCTCGACAAGGACCTCCGCAGGCCGCCGTCCCGCGTGCCGGTGCAGAAGACCCGCCGCATGGCCCGCCGCGTGGCCAAGGACCGGCTGCGGTTCCTGCCGCAGCACCTGGCCGTCGAGGGCTACCTCGCGCTCCACTTCGGAGGTCCCGAGATCGCCTGGGAGGAGTGGTCGCGCTCCGCGCTCTCGCACGGCCTCTCGCCGCGCGCCGAGAGGGCCTACACCGGCGCCCGGGTGCAGGGTCTGGAGGACGCCCTGCGCGTCTTCGAGATTCTGCCGGGCCAGTGCGGTGTGCTGGTCTACGTCCTCGACGCCCTGGCCGGCGCGTTCGCCGTCCCGCACCCCGACGACTACCGGGCCCTGCACGCCACGCTGATCGAGGACCTGTACGGCGAGCAGATCTACCAGTACGGGCTGCTCGGCCTGCACGTGCAGGACATGGCCGCCAGGATCGACGACACGTCGGTGCGCTCACTGGCGGACCTGCGCGCCCAGGCGGCCCTGCGGCAGCGGGAATGGGCGGAGTTCCACGACGACGTCATGGCGGGGCGGCTGTTCGACAGGGAAGGCTCGTACAAGCACGTCCAGTACATCGACGATTTCGTCCTCTCGCGGTTCCTGCCATCGTTCGCGCTGCGC
Organism: Actinomadura xylanilytica; assembly: GCF_030283145.1. Classification (GTDB taxonomy): domain Bacteria; phylum Actinomycetota; class Actinomycetes; order Streptosporangiales; family Streptosporangiaceae; genus Spirillospora; species Spirillospora xylanilytica. The sequence goes on along the minus strand of NZ_JASNWE010000001.1, from coordinate 21,030 downwards.
CGCGAGAACCACATCGGAGAGGTCATTACCGGCGAGGGCGGCGGCGTCGCCTACCTGAAGACGTTCCGCCTGTCGGACAGCCAGGTCAAGCGCGGCTACCTGCTCAGCCGGCTCGCCGCGCACGGCTGGAACATCGCCGACACCGCCGCCGCCCTCGGCACCGACGCGACCGGCCTCGGCCTGCGCCTGGAGCGCGCCGGCTTCGGCTACCTCCTGCGCAAGGACGTCCTGAACCGCTACCGCGCGGATGCGCGCAGGGGCCGCACCGTCCAGCGGCCCAAGCGGGTCACCCCGACGCGGCCGCACGCAGGCCGGTGAACAGGTCGTCCTCGTGGTCGGGGACGGCCACTCGGCTGAAGACGCGGGTGAACGCCTCGGTGCCGAACACCAGCCGCTGGACCTCCTCGGGCAGGCGCAGCAGGAAGATGTTGTCGCCCTGGCTCGCGTGCGCCTCCAGCGCCTTGCGCTTGCTGTCGAAGTGGGCGGACACGTCGACGACGCCGTGGACGAGTTCGTCGGGGGTGCCGAAGTCGTCGTCCGGCTCGAAGCCGAGGTCGAGGCCGGCCGAGGCCGCGTAGTCGAGCATCTGCTTGATGCCGCTGCGCGGCATCGCGGTGTAGTAGAGCTTGTCGGGGATGCCGGTGCTCTCGGCCGCGGCGACCGCGATCCGGTGCGCCTGGATGTGGTCGGGGTGCCCGTATCCGCCGTTCTCGTCATAGGTGACGACGACCTGCGGCCGGTACCGCTCCATCAGCTCGGCCAGCCGCCCGGCGGACTCCCCGGCCGCGATGTTGGAGAAGGCCGCGGGGTCGTCGTTGGTCGCCCACCCCACCATGCCCGAGTCGCGGTAGCCGAGCACCTCCACGTGGTCGATGCCGAGCAGCCGGGCGGACTCCTCCAACTCGGCGAGCCGGCGCCGGGCCACCTCGGGGGCATCGTGCCCCGCGTCGCCGGGCTTGAGCCCGCCGGAATCGTCGCCGGCGTCCCCGTTGGTGCAGGTGACCAGCACGGTGCGGATGCCCTCCGCGGCGCAGCGCGCGAGCAGGCCGCCGGTGCCGAGGACCTCGTCGTCGGGGTGGGCGTGGACCGCCATCAGGGTGAGTTCGGGCTCCATTCCACCCAGCCTACGGTCCCGGGCGGCACGGCCGGGCCAGAGCGGCGGGCCGCCGCCCGGGGCCGACTGTGGCCGCCCCGCTGACCGGGCGCGATGAAGCTCGTGTCCGGAGAGGCCGCACCGCGCGGCGATGATGACGTACGGTCCCGGTATGGGGTCGCCGGTGATTCTCCTCGACGTTGACGGCGTGCTCAATCCGCTGGAACGGCCGCATCGCGGCTTCCGCCGGCATCGATGCTCGCCCCGCGGCGTCTCCTACCGCCTCTGGCTGAACGCCGGGCACGGCCGGATGCTGCTCGATCTGGCCGAGTCCACCGGCGCCGAGCTCACCTGGGCCAGCTACTGGTGCGAGGAGGCCAACCAGTGGATCGCGCCGCTGGTCGGGCTGCCCGAGCTGCCGTTCGTGCCGATCCCGTGGTTCCCGGGCCCCGCGGACGGCGGCACCCTCGGCGCCTGGAAGGCGCGGCACGTGGTGGCCTGGGCCGAAGGGCGGCCCTTCGCCTGGTTCGAGGACGAGCCCGACGCCGCCGGCTCCGTCGCCGCCGAACCGGACTCCGGCGAGCACCTCCTGGTCTGGGTGGACCCCGCGACCGGCCTCGACGAGGGCCACATCGAACGCGCCGCCGAGTGGCTCGCCCGCCTCTCCGGCTGATCCCTCCCTGCCTCCGGTCCGCCGTCGCTGGGGAGGCTGCGCACCCATCTGGTGGGCGTGGCCGACTGACAGTCCCCGCGTGCGCGGGAGGCGCGGCGGGTGGAGGGGCCCGACGGGCCCTGGCCGATGGGAGGGGATCGGCCGGGACCCGCCGGGAGGGCGCGGGTGCTCAGCAGGAGTCGAGCAACCCGGAAAGCGCCTGCTTCTCAGCCGAGTCGACGGTCAGGTCGTACTGGTACTTCACGTCGATCCACGACCGGGCGTACATGCAGCGGAACGACGCCAGGGGCGGCGTCCACAGAGCGGGGTCCTTGTCGCTCTTGGACTGGTTGACGTTGTCGGTGACGGCCCAGAGCTGCGAGCTGTTCAGGTCGTTGGCGAACGCCTGCCGCTGCGCGGTGGTCCATCCGCTCGCGCCGGACCGCCACGCCTCGGCCAGCGGGACCATGTGGTCGATGTCGAGGTCGGACGCCTGGGTCCAGGTGCCGCCGTCGTAGGGGCTGGTCCAGGTGCCCGAGGTGGGGGCGCAGTCGTCGCCCGCCTGGACGCCGCTGCCGTCCCGCTTGAGGACGGTTTCGCGGGTGTTGCAGGTGCCGGAGATGGTGATCCAGTGCGGGAACTTCTCCCGCGTGTAGCCCGTCATGGAGCCCTCGGCCGCGACGGTGAGCCCGGCGAGGTGCTGGGCGGCCACGGACGCGCTGGGCGGGGCGGGCGGATCGGCGAGGGCGGGGGGCGCGAGCAGCGCGGTGGAGGAGAGGGCGGCGGCGGTGAGAGCGGTGGCGATGATCCCCGTGCGCTTCACGGGAACTCCTTTTCGCTCGGGAGCACGAGCCGCCAGTCTGAAATAGTTGGATAAAGGCGATATGTCTATTTGGTAAGCGCAGATCACGATCGGGTGACGTTCACGCGCCCGCCCGGCGAGCCGGGGGCCACTTACGCCGGGCGCCGCCCACCGGCAGGATGGGGACCGCCGCAGTGGCCCTGACGAAGGAGTGTCCGATGAGTTCTCTCGCCGGCCGTGTCGCGCTGGTCACCGGAGGCGGACGGGGGATCGGCCGGGCCATCGCCCTCGGCCTCGCCGCCGACGGGGCCGAGGTCGCCATCGCCTACCGGCGCGACGAGGCGGCGGCGGCCGAGACCGTCGCCGGCATCGAGGCCGCCGGGTCCAAGGGGCACGCGTTCCGCGCGTCCGTCGACTCCCTCGACGACTGCCGGAGCCTGGCCGCCCGCGTGGAGGAGGACCTCGGCGCCCTCGGCATCCTGGTGCACAGCGCCGGGATCGCCAGCCGCGGTCACTCCGTCGCCGACACCGACCCCGCCGAGCCGGCGAGGGTGCTCGGCGTGCACGCCCTCGGCCCCCACCAGCTCACCCAGGCGCTGCTGCCCCTGCTGCGCCGCGAGGGCCGCAGCGACATCGTCTTCGTCTCCAGCGTGATCACCGACGTCTTCCCGCCGTTCAGCGGCCCGTACGCGATGGGCAAGGCGGCGATGGAGGCGCTCGCGCGGACCCTCGCCAAGGAGGAACGGGCGAACGGGGCGCACGTCAACATCGTCGCGCCCGGCCTCGTCGACACCGAGATGGGCCGCCGCCTGGCTCGCGCCACCACCGGCGTCGACGACATCCGGCAGCACGACGCCACCTCACCGTACGGGCACGTGTGCTCGCCCGAGGAGGTCGCCGACGTCGTGCGGTTCCTGGTCTCCGGCGCCGCCTCCTACGTCACCGGCCAGCGCGTTGTCGTCGACGGCGGGACGTTCTGACCGGCCGCTCCCGGACCCGCCTCAGTTGCGCGTCCAGTCGGGCTGGACGAAGTCGGCGACCCGCGCCTCGCGGCCGAGCAGCACCACCTCGCGGAACTGCCACAGCATCGCGCCCGTAGGCGGGTGCACGAGCCACTCCGGGCCGAGCCGCATCTGGAGCAGCCGCCCCCCGTCCAGCTGCGGGACCCACCGCGGCGTGCCGTCGGCGGCCAGCAGCTCCAGCGTCACGTGGTGCACTGAGTGCACCTCGTCCGGGCTGGGCCGCAGCGGCCCCGGATCGTCGAGGACCACCACCACCGGCGTGATCGCGAAGCCGGACGCGGCCGGGAAGTCGTCGAGCCGGCCGAGCACGTCGGCCGTCCCCGCGGCCAGCCCGACCTCCTCGTCCAGCTCGCGCAGCGCGGCCTCCTCCGGGGCCTCGCCCTCCTCGGCCCGGCCGCCCGGCAGGCCCCACTGGCCCGCGTTCCGCCCCCGGTAGGCGCGCTTGATGACGACCACCGAGGGGACGCCGCCGTGGTCGAGCACGCACACGGCCACACCGGCCCGGCGCAGCCCGGCCGCGTCGGCGACGGAGGTGTGCCGGAACGCGCCCAGCCGCCGGGCGGCCGAGTCCCGGAACGCGGCGAGATCGGTCAGGGGGGCCGGGACGAGGGGGCGGTCATGCGCCGATCCTCTCAGGCACCCCCCGGACGCGGCCCGGCGTCCCGCGCGTAGCGGGCGGGGGAGGTGCCGACGGACGCGGTGAAGTCGCGGGTGAAATGGGCCTGGTCGGCGTAGCCCAGCTCGGCCGCGAGCGCCGCCCAGTCCACGCCGCCGCCCGCGGCGGCCCGCTCCGCGGCCTCCTGCATCCGGAACCGCCGGATCACCCACTTCGGGCCGATGCCCACGTACTCGTGGAAGAGCCGCTGCACGCTGCGCGTGCTCATGCCGAGGCCGTCCGCCAGCTCGCCCACCTGGACCGGCCCCGGCCGCGCCGCGATCCGGTCCACCGCCCGCGCGGCCCGTTCCCCCTGCGGGCCGGCCTCGGCGCCCAGCCCGGACAGGAACGCCTCCAACAGCCCGAGCGCCGCGCCGCCGTCCGGCGTCGCGAAGATCTTCTCGCCGAGCGCGCGGCCCGCCCCGCCGAACACCTCCGGCACCGGGACGAACCGGCCGGTGACCGACGAGACCGGCCCGTCCAGGAAGGGGCGGAACCCGCCGGGGCGGAACGCCGCTCCGACCACCCGGCCCTCCCCGGCGATCTCCTCCACGAAGTCGTCCCGCACCACGCCCACGATCCGCGCGCGGGTCGCGCCGGTGGTCAGGTAGCTCGTGAAGGTCAGGTGCACCGACGGCCGGGTCAGCACCCGCTGGCGGTGCGCGGGCCGGCCGCGCAGGTCCCACCGCAGCAGCCAGAAGAACTCCACGAGCGCCGCCAGCCCCGCAGGCGGTGCGATCCGGCGGACCTGGAAGCGCTCCTCGGCGGCCCGCGCGTGCAGGATCCCCCGCGCGCCGTTCGGCGGGATACCGGTCATGCCCCCAGGGTAATGATCAGGACTGGCGCGTTTGTTCAAGACGGCGGCGGGGACCGGTGCCTACCGTGGGGCCGTCGTTCGAACTGATGATCGAGGGGGATGTCATGGAACTGCGGAGCCTGATGGTGCCCGCGGCCGACGGGGTGGCCCGGATCGTGCGGGGCGTCCCGGACGGCCGGCTCGGCTCGCCCACGCCCTGCCCGGACTGGGACGTGCGGGCACTGCTCAACCATCTGATCCTCTGGACCGGACGGGCCGGGACCGCCGCCCGCAAGCAGCCGCCGCCCGCGCCTGGGGAGGACCACGACTTCACCGCCGAGCCCGGCTGGGCCGAGAGGTTCGCCGTCCAGGCGCGCGAGACCGCCGAGGCGTGGACCGACCCCGCCGCCTGGGAGGGCGACACCAGCCTGAGCGGAGGCGGCGGCGGCATGTCCGCCGCCTACATCGGCGGGATCGTCTTCGGCGAGTTCGTCCTGCACGGCTGGGACCTCGCCGTCGCGACCGGCCAGCACCCGGACCTGCCCGCCGACCTCGTGGAAGCCGCCCACCGGCAGCTCGTGCCGACGGCCGCGATGGCCCGCGAGTACGCCGTGTTCGGCCCCGAGGTGCCCGTCCCCGAGGAGTCCCCGCAGCTCGACCGGCTGCTCGGGCTGTCCGGCCGCGACCCAGATTGGAAGCCCTGACCTGCCGGACGCTCTAGGCTGGGAGCATGTCTTCCACGCCGTCATCCTCTCTTCCCATCCGGGTGCGCTTCGCACCGTCCCCGACCGGCATGTTCCACGTCGGAGGGGCCCGCTCGGCCCTGTTCAACTGGGCGATGGCCGAGCAGGCGGGGGGCACGCTGGTCCTGCGGATCGAGGACACCGACGCCTCCCGCAACAGCCCGGAGTGGACCGAGGGCATCATCCGGGCGCTGGCCTGGCTCGGCATGGACGGCGGCGCCTACGAGGGCCCCTACTTCCAGTCGGCCAACGCCGACAAGCACCAGGGCGCGGCCCGCACGCTCCTCGAGCAGGGGCGCGCGTACTACTGCGACTGCACCCGCGACGCCGTCATGGCCCGCACCGGCGACCAGCACAAGGGCTACGACGGCTTCTGCCGCGACCGCGGCCTGGAGCCGGGGCCGGGCCGCGCCCTGCGCTTCCGCACCCCCGACGAGGGCCAGACCACCGTCGTCGACCTGCTGCGCGGCAAGCCGGTCTTCGAGAACGCCGTGCTGGAGGACTTCGTCATCGCCCGCGCCGACGGATCGGTGACGTTCCTGCTCGCCAACGCGGTCGACGACATCAGCCAGGGCATCACCCACGTGGTCCGCGGCGAGGAGCACCTGTCCAACGCGCCCAAGCAGCAGCTGCTGTGGGAGGCGCTCGGCGCCGAGCCGCCGGTGTGGGCGCACGTCCCGGTCATCGTCAACGAGAAGCGGCAGAAGCTGTCCAAGCGGCGCGACAAGGTCGCCTTGGAGGACTACCGGGCCGAGGGCTACCTCCCCGAGGCCATGCGCAACTACCTGATGCTGCTCGGCTGGGCCCCCGCCGACGACCGCGAGATCCTCCCGTGGGACGTCATCGTCGGGGAGTTCCGGATCGACGACGTCAACACCTCGCCCGCGTTCTTCGACGTCAAGAAGCTCCGCGCGATCAACGGCGACTACATCCGGGCGCTGCCCGCCGACCGGTTCGCCGCCGAGTGCCTGCCCTTCCTGGAGGACGCCCCGTTCGAGGCCGACCCGGAGGTGTTCGCCCTGCTCGCCCCGCTGGCGCAGACCCGCGTCGCGGTGCTGTCGGAGATCGTGCCGATGGTCGACTTCGCCTTCCTCGACGAGCCGCCCTACGACGAGCAGTCCTGGCGGAAGGCGATGAAGGAGCCCGCCGCCGAGATCCTCGCCGCCGCCGAGGACGCCTATCGCGACGCGCCGTGGCGCGCCGACGAGCTCAAGGACCGGCTCGAGGCCGTCGGTACCGCGCGCGGCCTCAAGCTCGGCAAGACCCAGGCCCCGGTCCGCGTCGCCGTCACCGGCCGCACGGTGGGCCTGCCGCTGTTCGAGTCCCTGGAGATCCTCGGCCGCGAGCGCACCCTGGCCCGCCTCGCCGCCGCCCGCGCGAAGCTCGCCGCGTCCTGACGCGACCGCCCCGGACCCGGGGCGGGGGTGGCCATCACGACCGCCTCGCCCCCGGGCCGGGTCACGGACGCCGCGGGGCGGCGTCCCGGGCCGTCAGAGCCCCGGGTCCTCTGAAGGGCCGAGCACCGAGCGCAGGTCGCCGAGCCGCTGCTCCAGCTCGTCGTATTCGGGCCGGAGCGCGGGCGGGATCCGCTTGGCCACCGTGTCGGCCTGCTCCTGCACCGCCGCCAGCCGGGTGAGGACCTCGGGGGCCTCGCCCGGCCGGACACCGCTCGCCCCGCCCCTCCCGCCGGACGGGCCGTCGCCGTCCCGCGACTGCAACAGCGCCGCCTGCTCGCGGAGCAGGGCCGCCTGCTCGCGCAGCAGCGTCGTCTGGTCGCGCAGCTGCTTGTTCTTGTTGTGCAGCTCCACGAACACCGACACCTTGGCGCGCAGCACCCACGGGTCGAAGGGCTTGGAGATGAAGTCGACCGCGCCCGCCGCGTAGCCGCGGAAGGCGTAGTCGGGATCGCTGTTGACGGCCGTGAGGAAGATGATCGGCAGATCGCGGGTCTTCTTGCGGCGCTTGATGTCGCGGGCGGTCTCGAAGCCGTCCATCCCGGGCATGACGACGTCCAGCAGGATGACCGCGTACTCGTCGGTGAGCAGCGCCTTCAGCGCCTCCTCGCCCGAGCGGGCCCGGACCAGGTCCTGATCGAGCGAGCTGAGGATGGCCTCCAGCGCGATGAGGTTCTCATCGCGATCATCCACCAGCAGGATCTTCGCCTTGTCGTCCACGCGCGCTATCTCTCCGATCCCAATACGGCCCGCAGGCCATCGCCGGGCAGCGGGCCCACGGGTGACCTTACTGTCCGCGCTCCTCCCGTCTCAGCGGACGATGGAGGGTTGCAGCCAGTTCCGCATGACGTCAAGAAGATGGTCCACGTCGATGGGCTTGGGGACGTAGTCCGACGCGCCGGACTCCAGGCTCTTCTCCCGGTCGCCCTTCATCACCTTCGCCGTGATCACGATGATCGGCAGCTCGGCGAACTGCGGCATCTCGCGGATCGCCGCGGTGGTCGCGTAGCCGTCCAGCCCCGGCATCATCACGTCCATTAGCACCAGCGCCACGTCGGGGTTGCGGTGCAGCACGTCGATACCGGCCCGGCCGTCCTCGGCGTACAGCACCTCCATCCCGTACCCCTCCAGCACGCTGGTCAGCGCGAACACGTTGCGGACGTCGTCGTCGACGATGAGCACCTTGCGGCCCGACAGCATCGTGTCGAGGAAGTCGGCGGGCGGCTCTTCGATCAGCCCGTTCAGCTCCGGCTCGGCCTTGCCCGGACGGTCGGCGGGCTTGGCCTGCCGGTCGGCCGGCAGCGCCGCCTCCATCGACGGCCGCGCCGTGCTCGGGGCGATGCCACGCATCCCGGCCGGCATGAGGCCGGGCGCGTCCGCGGCGCCGACGGCCTCGTCCATCGGCAGCGTCGAGCGCCGCCGTCCGTCCGGCTCGGTGTACTGGGCGGGCAGGAACAGCGTGAACACGCTGCCCCGGCCGGGCTCGCTCTCGGCGTGGATCTCGCCGCCCAGCAGCCGCGCGATGTTGCGGCTGATGGACAGGCCGAGGCCGGTCCCGCCGTAGCGGCGGCTGGTGGTGCCGTCGGCCTGCTGGAACGCCTCGAAGATGACCTGGAGCTTGTCGGCGCTCACCCCGATACCGGTGTCGATCACCCGGAAGGCGATCACGTCCGGGGTGTTCCACAGCACCGGCAGGGTGAAGTCGATCTCACCGGCCCGCTCGATCCGGAGCCGCACCTCGCCCTCGCCGGTGAACTTCACCGCGTTCGACAGCAGGTTGCGCAGCACCTGCTGAAGCCGCTGCTCGTCGGTGTTGAGCGTGGCCGGCACGTCCGGCGCCACCTCCACGCTGAAGCTCAGCCCCTTGTCGACCGACAGCGGGCGGAACGTCGCCTCGACGTAGTCGACCAGCGCCGCGACCGACAGCCGCTGCGGGTGCAGCTCCATCTTCCCGGCCTCGACCTTGGCCAGGTCCAGGATGTCGTTGATCAGCTCCAGCAGGTCGGTGCCCGAGTCGTGGATGGTCTGCGCGAACTCGACCTGCTTGTCGGTCAGGTTCCCGCCGGGGTTCTCCGACAGCAGCTTGGCCAGCACCAGCAGGCTGTTGAGCGGGGTGCGCAGCTCGTGCGACATGTTCGCCAGGAACTCCGACTTGTACCGCGAGGAGATCGCGAGCTGCTCGGCCCGCTCCTCCAGCGTGCGCCGCGCCTGCTCGATCTGGAAGTTCTGGATCTCGATGGCCCGGTTCTGCTGGGCCAGCAGCGCCGCCTTCTCCTCCAACTCGGTGTTGGAGTGCCGCAGCTCGCCCTGCTGGCGCTGGAGCTCGTCGGACCGTTCCTGGAGCTCCTGGGCCAGCCGCTGCGACTCGGCCAGCAGCGCCTCGGTGCGGGTGTTGGCGCGGATCGCGTTGAGCGTGACCCCGATGGTCTCGATCAGCTGGCTGAAGAACGCCAGATGGACGTCGGTGAACCGGCTGAACGAGGCCAGCTCGATCGCGCCGAGCACGCTGTCCTCGAACACGATCGGCAGCACGATGATGTTGACCGGGGCCGCCTCGCCGAGCCCCGAACCGATCTTGACGTAGTCGGCGGGCGCGTCGGCGATCAGAATCGTCCGGCGCTCCTGCGCGGCCTGCCCGACCAGCCCCTCGCCCAGCGCGAACCGCGCCGCGCCGGTGCGGCTCTTGCGGCTGCCGTACCCGGAGATCAGGACCAGCTCGGTCTCCTCGCCGGTGTTCTCGGCGAGGTAGAACGCGCCGTACTGGGCGCTGGCCGTCGGGGTCAGCTCCCGCATGATCAGCTCGGCCACCTGGAGCAGGTCGCGATGGCCCTGCATGAGCCCGCCGATCCGGGCCAGGTTGGTCTTGAGCCAGTCCTGCTCGTCGTTGGCGCGGGTGGTCTCGCGCAGCGTGGCGACCATCAGGTTGACGTTGTCCTTGAGCTCGGCGACCTCGCCGCGCGCCTCGACCGAGATGAACCGGGTCAGGTCGCCGGTGGCGACCGCGCTCGCCACCTCGCCGATCGCCCGCACCTGGGTGGTCAGGTTGCCGGCCAGCTCGTTCACGCTCTCGGTCAGCCGCTTCCAGGTGCCCGACACGCCCTCGACCTCGGCCTGCCCGCCGAGCCGGCCCTCGCTGCCGACCTCCCGGGCGACGCGGGTGACCTCGGAGGCGAACGACGACAGCGTGTCGACCATCGTGTTCAGCGTGGTCTTCAGCTCCAGGATCTCGCCCTGTGCGTTGACGTCGATGCGCCGGGTCAGGTCGCCGTGCGCCACCGCCGTCGCGACCTGGGCGATGTTGCGGACCTGGTAGGTCAGGTTGGACGCCATCCCGTTGACGTTGTCGGTGAGGTCCTTCCACATCCCGCCAGCGCCCGGGACGCGGGCCTGGCCGCCGAGGCGTCCCTCGGTGCCGACCTCGCGGGCGACCCGGCTGACTTCATCGGCGAAGGCCGACAGGGTGTCGACCATCGTGTTGATGGTGTCCTTGAGCTGGAGGATCTCGCCCTGCGCGTCGACGGCGATCTTCTTGGTCAGGTCGCCCTGCGCGACGGCGGTCGTGACCTGCGCGATCCCGCGGACCTGGACGGTGAGGTTGTTGGCCATGCCGTTGACGTTGTCGGTGAGGTCCTTCCAGACCCCGCTCACCCCGTGCAGCTTCGTCTGGCCGCCGAGGCGTCCCTCGGTGCCGACCTCGCGGGCGACCCGGGTCACCTCGCCCGCGAAGGCCGACAGGGTGTCGACCATCTGGTTCACGGTGTCCTTGAGCTGGAGGATCTCGCCCTGCGCGTTGACCGTGATCTTCTTGGTCAGGTCGCCCTGCGCCACCGCGGTGGTGACCTGGGCGATGTTGCGGACCTGGTAGGTCAGGTTGGACGCCATCCCGTTGACGTTGTCGGTCAGGTCCTTCCACACCCCGGCGCCGCCCGGGACGCGGGCCTGCCCGCCGAGGCGTCCCTCGGTGCCGACCTCGCGGGCGACCCGGCTGACCTCGTCGGCAAAGGCCGACAGGGTGTCGACCATCTGGTTCACGGTGTCCTTGAGCTGGAGGATCTCGCCCTGCGCGTCCACCGTGATCTTCTTGCCGAGGTCGCCCTCCGCGACGGCGGTGGTGACCTGGGCGATGTTGCGGACCTGGTAGGTCAGGTTGTTGGCCATCGCGTTGACGTTGTCGGTGAGGTCCTTCCAGACCCCGCTGACGCCCCGCACGTTGGCCTGGCCGCCCAGCTGCCCCTCGGTGCCGACCTCGCGGGCGACCCGGGTGACCTCGTCGGCGAACGCCGAGAGCTGGTCGACCATCGTGTTCACGGTGAGCTTGAGCTCCTGGAGTTCACCGGTCGCCTCCACCGTCACCTTGCGGGTCAGGTCGCCCTTGGCGACCGACGTGGTGACCTCGGCGATGTCGCGGACCTGCGCGGTCAGCCGGCTGGCCATCACGTTCACCGCGGCCGTCACGTCCCGCCACCGGCCGGTCATGCCGCGCTGGGTGGCCTGCCCGCCGAGCCGGCCCTCGGTGCCGACCTCCCGGGCGAACTGGGTGACCTCCCAGGTGAACCCGTCGAGCAGCTCCACCATCCCGTTGACCGACTTGGCCATCCGCAGCAGCTCGCCGCGCATCGGTCGGCCGCGGACCCGCAGCTCGACCCGCTGGCTCAGGTCGCCGGCCGCGACCGCCTCCACCACCTGCGCCATCCCGGTGGCCAGCTCGGTCAGCTTGTCGATGATCGCGTTGGCGTCCTCCGCGGCCGCCGCCCAGGTGCCCTGGAGCACCCCCGGCGTCAGCCTGCCCCGGAGCTGGCCCTCCCGGCCGATCTCGCGGCGGACCCGGCTCAGCCCGGAGGTCAGCTGCTCGCCGTTCTCCCGGATCTCCTCCAGGAGCGCGGCGGCCTCCGCCACGGCGCCCTCGCCGGGAACCTTCAGCTCCGCGCGGGCCTTGCCGTCCCGCACCGCCACGAGCGCCTTGAGCAGTGGTTCGAGGTCGGCGTCGCTGTAGCGCGGAGCGGTGTCGCGGGACCCGCCGCCGATGCGGCGGGACCGAGACGCGGTACGGGGCATTCTGTTCATCCTCCTGGCCCGCGATGAGTGGGTACCCGGAATCCACGGACACCTTGGTAGGGCTGCATCAGTACTCTACGTTGCCCTGGAGCCCCGGCCCCGACCGTGCACGGGACGTAACGGGCAAGGGGCAGGGTCCTGCGCTTGTAGCCTTCGTGTTACGGTCTGTCGTGTTGTGGTGGCGGACCCGCCGATATCCGGCCCCGGAGGGTGCCTTCCCCCCGGGGAGGCGGCCCGAGGCCATCGGCGGGAGGGCCCGGCAGCCCGCCCGGACCGGTCCGGCCACGGTGACATGCGCCTCCATGTGGCGGCGCGGTCCGGTTTCTCCTGGCCGAGCGGTCGACCGGTCTGCCACGATAGCCGGGCCCTGGTAAACGACGCTTTCGAATGAGGGACGACAGTTGGATCGGCAGACGGTGTCGGCCACCTTCCCGTCCACCGCCGCCGCGGTGGCGGACGCGCGCCGCTTCGTCCGGCGGGTGCTCGCGGACTGGAACGCCGACGATGCCGCCGACGACGCCATCCTGGCCACCAGCGAGCTGGCCACCAACGCCGTCGCCTACGCAGGCACCTCCTTCGAGGTCACCTGCCACCTGGGCGACGGCGAGATCCAGATCGAGGTCCGGGACCGGCACCCCACCCGCACCATCGAGATGCCCGGCGTGACCGCCTCCAGCGGGCGCGGCCTGCCCTCCATCGCGCGCCTCGCCGCGTCCTGGGGCGTCTCCTACGACAACCGCACCAAGGGCGTGTGGTTCCGACTGCCCCGCCCCGCCGCAGCCAACGGCACCGCAGCCCAGGCCTCCGGCACGGCCGGGACGCCTGAGCGCCCCGTCGGCGGCGCCCAGGCCGGGGCGCCCGCGGGTGCCGACGGGACCACCCGCACCGCCGAACGGATCCTCGGCCCGCGCGCGGCGGCCGAGCCCCGCACCGCCTCCCGTACGGCCGCCGAGGGGCGGCTCGGCGGCGGCGACGCCCGGACGGGCGGCGAGGCCCCCGCCGAGGTGCCGGCGGCGGGCGACAAGCTGCTGCGCTCCCCGGTGGCCCGCGAGTCCATGGAGGACGCCGTCACCGCCGTCCGCGAGGTCCTCGGCGCCGACGGCGCGGCCGTCCTGCTGACCGAGCGCGACGGCCGGCTGATCATGGGCGCCTCGGCCGGGCTGCCCGAGGAGGTCCCGCTCGGCGAGCTGTCGGTGGTCAGCCTCGGCCCGCACGCCCGGGCCGGCTCGCCGTGGGTCTCCACCGACACCTCCGACCCGCTCGCCGCCGCCCTGCGCGCCAGGTCGCTGGCCGCCGCCCCGCTGGAGTCCCAGGGCCGCCTCACCGGACTGGTCGTCGCGGTGGCCGCCGCCCCCGGCCGCTTCGACGAGGCCGACGGCGCCCGGCTCGGCCGGCTGGCCGACGAGATGTCGCTCTCTCTGGAGAAGGCCAGGGTGGGTGAGCTGGAACGGTCCTGGCGGGGCTGGCTCAGCTTCGTCGCCGAGGCCAGCGACCTGCTCGCCGGCACCCTTGACCAGGAGCGCACGATGGCCCTGGTCGCGCAGCTCGTCGTCCCCCGGCTGGCGTCCTGGTGCGCCGTCTACACCGTCACCGACGCCGACGCCGTCCGGCTCGCCTACGTGTGGCACGCCGACGAGACCCTCGCCGACGGGCTCCGCGACCTGCTCGACCACGCCGAGGCCACCCCGCCCACCGACGCCCCCGGCCCCTGGAACGGCCCCGCCACCGCGCCCGTGCAGTACCGGGCCGCGGCCGGTCCCACCGCCAACGACCAGGCGTACGCGTTCCCGCTCATCGCCCGGGGCCGCCGGATCGGCGCGATCGTCATCGGCCGCCCCGCCGGCGACCGGTTCCCGCGCAGCGCGGTCGAACTCGCCGAGGAGCTGAGCCGCCGCGCCGCCCTCGCCGTCGACAACGCCCGGTTGTTCTCCGCCCAGACCGCGATGAGCAGCGCTTTGCAGCGCAGCCTGCTGCCGCCCGCCATTCCCGACATCCCGGGACTCGAGGTCGCGGTGGTCTACGAGCCCGCCGGCGAGGGCAGCGAGGTCGGCGGCGACTTCTACGACGTCTTCGAGAGCGTCGCCGGCCGGGCCGCCCCGGCCCCCGTGCCCCGCTGGCGCTTCGCCATCGGCGACGTGTGCGGCACCGGCCCGGAGGCCGCGGCCGTCACCGGCCTCGCCCGGCACGCCCTGCGCATCCTGGCCGCCGAGGACATGTCCGTCCCCGGCGTCCTCACCCGGCTCAACCGGCTGATCCTCGGCGAGGGCGAGCGGGGCCGGCTGCTCACCCTGCTGCACGGCGAGATCACGCCCCGGGCCCGCCGCGACGGGGTCACGATCAGGCTGACCAGCGCGGGCCATCCGCCGCCGCTGCTGCTCGACCCCGACGGCGGGGTGCGCGAGGCCGCCACCCCGCAGCCGCTGCTCGGCGTGTTCGACGGCGTCGACTTCCACACCGACACCGTCCAGCTCCGCCGGGGCGAGGTGCTGCTGTGCGTGACCGACGGCGTCACCGAGCGCCGCTCCGGCACCCGCCTCCTCGGCGACGGGCACGGCCTCGAACGGCTGCTGGCCGGCTGCACCGGGCTCAGCGCGGGAGCGGTGGCCGCGCGGATCCAGCGCGCGGTCCGCGACTTCGGCCCCGAACCCTCGAACGACGACGTTGCTCTCATAGTTCTCCGGGCATCATGATGGAGACCGACAATCGGTAAGGTGGGGTGGCGTGGGGCTTGCCTTGCACACGACACGACAGGACGGCCGCGCGACGATCGCCGCGCGCGGCTCGATCGACCTGCACTCCTCCGACGAGCTGCGGTCGCGGTTGACCGAGCTCGTCGACGCGGGCGAGCGGTCCGTGGTCGTCGACCTCACGGCGGTCGACTTCTGCGACTCCTCCGGTCTCAACGTCCTGGTCCGGGCCTACAAGCACGCCCGGGCGCAGAACGCCTCACTGACGGTCACCGGCGCCTACGGCCGGGTCGAGAACGTCCTGCGGACCACCGGGCTCGACCGTTTCCTCATCGGCGGTCCCACCGAAGGAGTGAGCTGATGGGCGGCGACCCGACGGCGTGCGGCGAGCGGGCGGAGTGACCGGCCCGATGACCGAGACCACGCTGCGCGCGGCCCCGCAGACCGAGGCGGTCGAGTACGCCCGCAGGCTCGCCGCCCGCACTATGCGCACCTGGGCGCTGATGGAGCGCGAGGAGCTCGTCACCGCCATCGTGGCCGAGCTCGTCGCCAACGCCGTCCGGCACGCGGGCACCGCGCTCGAGCTGCGCCTGCTGCGCGCTCAGGGCCGGGTCCGGGTGGAGGTCCGCGACCGCGCCGCCCAGCTGCCCAGGCTCACCGTCCCCGGCCCGCTCGACGAGTCGCACCGCGGGCTGTTCATCGTCGACCGGTTCGCCACCTCCTGGGGCGCCGACCCGGTCACTGGTGGCAAGGTCGTCTGGGCCGAGGTCACCATCTGATCCCACGCTCCCGGGACGCTGGTCTCCCGGGACGACGCCCCGGCGCACCCGCGCCCGGCGGTGCCGTCTCCGGGTGAACGTGCGGGCCCGTGTCGCTCTCCCCGGCGCGGGGGCGAGCGGCACGGGCCCGTTCGTCACTGGTCCCGGAGCGTCACCGGTCGTCGAGCGGCACCGGCTCCCGCCTCACTGGGTCTTGCGGTACAGCTCGGCCACCATGAAGGCCAGGTCGAGCGACTGCCCGCGGTTGAGCCGCGGGTCGCACGCCGTCTCGTAGCGCTGGTGCAGGTCGTCCTCGACGATCGGGGAGCCGCCGCCGACGCACTCGGTGACGTCGTCGCCGGTGAACTCGATGTGGATGCCGCCCGGGTGCGTGCCGAGCGCCCGGTGCACCTCGAAGAACCCGGCCACCTCGTCGAGCACGTCGTCCAGCCGGCGCGTCTTGTGCCCGCTCGGGGCCTCGAAGGTGTTGCCGTGCATCGGGTCGCAGATCCAGGCCACCGGGGCGCCGCTGCGGTGCACCTTCTCGATCAGCGGCGGCAGCACGTCGCGGATCCTCCCGGCGCCCATCCGGGTGATGAAGGTCAGCCGGCCGGGCTCGCGCTCGGGGTTGAGCCGGTCGATCAGCGCCAGCGCGTCGTCGGCGGTGGTCGTCGGCCCGAGCTTCACCCCGATCGGGTTGCGGATGTGCCGCAGGAACTCCACGTGCGCGCCGTCGAGCTGCCGGGTGCGCTCGCCGAGCCACAGGAAGTGCGCCGACACGTCGTACGGTTTGCCGCTGAGGCTGTCGATGCGGGTCAGGGCCCGCTCGTAGTCCAGCAGCAGCGCCTCGTGGCTGGAGTAGAACTCCACCCCGTGGAACTCGTCGGGATTGGCCCCGCACGCCTTCATGAAGGTCAGCGCCCGGTCGATCTCCCCGGCCACCTGCTCGTAGCGGCGGCCCGCCGGGCTCTGCGCCACGAAGTCGCGGTTCCAGGCGTGCACCTGCCGCAGGTCGGCGTAGCCGCCCTTGGTGAACGCCCGGCACAGGTTCAGCGTGACCGCCGAGCAGTGGTAGGCCTTGAGCAGCCGGTTCGGATCGTTCCGGCGGGACGCCTCGGTGAAGTCGAGGCCGTTGACCGCGTCGCCGCGGTAGGCGGGCAGCTCCAGGCCGCCGTGCGACTCCAGCGGCTTGGACCGGGGCTTGGCGAACTGCCCCGCCATCCGCCCGATCTTCACCACCGGCACGCTGGCGGCGTAGGTGAGCACGACCGCCATCTGGAGGAGGGTCTTGAGCTTGTTCCGGACGGCGTCGGCCGTGGAACCGGCGAACGTCTCCGCGCAGTCGCCGCCCTGGAGGACGAACGCCTCACCCAGGGCGACCTCGGCGAGCCGGTCCTTGAGCTGGTCGCATTCGCCCGCGAAGACCAGCGGGGGCTGCGCGGCGAGCTCCGCGACGACCGCGCGCAGCTCGGCGGGGTCGTCCCAGTCGGGTTGCTGAAGGGCGGGGAGGGCGCGCCAGGCGTCGAGCTCCCCAGTGACGTTCGATGTACTCACAGTCCACAAGGCTATGACACGCTCCGCCGTGCGGCACTATCCGCGTGACATGGGGGGAACCGGTCCGGTCCGGTCCGGACCGGTTCCACTCGTTCAGGCCGCCCTGCTCCCGGCGGCGGCGCGCTCCCGCTCTCGTTCCTCGGCGGCCGGTGCCGGTGCGCCCGCGAGCGCCCGGCGCCCGGCGAGGTCGGTCTCCCCAGCGAGCTGCCGGAGCCGCCGCAGCGATCGGTCGGTGATCTGCCGCACCCGATTGTGGCTCAGGTTGTAGCGGACCCCGATCTGCGCGTACGAGAGCGGCTGTCCGTTGTCCATGCCGAACCGGGCCCGGACGATCGCCGCCTCACGTTCGGGGAGCCGGTCCAGCAGCCTGGACAGGCCCTCCAGATCGTCCAGGGCGACCACCTCGGCCTCGGGCGTCACCGCGTCCGGGTCCTGGAGCAGGTCGCCCATCGGCGTCTCCCCGGCGTCGTCGACGGTCGCGTCCAGGCTCGCCGGGTCGCGCCGCCAGCGCAGCAGCTCGTCGACGTGCTCGGGCTCGGCGCCGACCGACCCGGCCAGTTCCTCGCGGCTGGGCTCGCGGCCGAGCTCGCGGCTGAGCTGCCGTTCGGCGCGGCGCAGCCGGGACAGCTCCTCTTCCACGTGCACCGGCAGCCGGATCGTGCGGGCGGTGTGGCTCAGCCCCCGGCCGATGGCCTGCCGGATCCACCAGGTCGCGTATGTGGAGAACTTGAAGCCGCGGCGGTAGTCGAACTTCTCCACCGCGCGCATCAGGCCCAGATTGCCTTCTTGAATGAGGTCGATGAGGGGCAGCGAGTCGGTCGGGTACTTGCGGGCGATCGAGACCACGAGGCGCAGGTTGGCCTCGACGAAGCGCTGCTTGGCGCGCAGCCCCGCCGAGACCAGGTCCTCCAGCTCCTCGCGGCTCGCGCCCTTGGGCACGGTCCCCTCGTCGAGCAGCTGTTCGGCGTACAGGCCCCCCTCGATCGCCTTCGCCAGATCGACCTCTTCGTGCGCGTCGAGCAGAGGCGTACGGCCGATCCGGTCGAGGTACGCCCCGACCAGGTCCTTGTCGGGGGCGTCGACCCTGTCGCCCTTGATACGGGTTGCAGCCATCCTGACCCTTCTCCGGTGCGATCTCCCTAAGAGGACAACGTCTAATTACCGCTCTGTGATTCCCGATTCGGGAATACTGCGACGCTGACAGCGGCTCTACCCGTTCTGATACCCCGACCGAGGAGAAAATGACATGGCGACGGTCACACTGACCGCGGAGAACTTCGACCAGGTCGCGCAGGGCACGGGCATCGTCCTGGTGGACTTCTGGGCCTCCTGGTGCGGCCCGTGCCGCCGATTCGCCCCGATCTTCGAGAAGTCGGCGGCCAAGCACGACGACATCGTCTTCGCCAAGGTCGACACCGAGGCCCAGCCGGCGCTGTCGGAGCGGTTCGGGATCGCCTCGATCCCCACGCTGATGGCGATCCGCGACGGCGTCATCGTCTTCGCCGAGCCGGGGGCGCTGCCCGACACCATGCTGGAGAACGTGATCGAGCAGGTGCGGGGCCTCGACATGGAGGACGTCCGCAGCCGCCTGGAGTCCTGACCGGCCCGCCCGGCCGCGGGCACGGGTGCCGGCGTGTGTACATCGGATGGCCGTCCGGGGGCTTCGGCAGCGTTCCGCCCCGCCATGGTCGATGATGGAACGATGCTCGCCGACGTCGTCCACTACCTGGTGTGCCCGGTGTGCGGTGCCGGCCTCGCGTTGGAGGAACGCGGGCTCCGCTGCGCCGAGGGGCACACCTTCGACATCGCCAAGCAGGGGTACGCGAACCTCCTGCCAGGCAACGCCCGTCCCGGCACGGCCGACACCCCCGAGATGGTGCGCGCCCGCGACCGGTTCCTCGGGGCCGGGCATTTCGCAGCGCCCACCGACCTGCTGGCCGACCGCGTGTCCGCCCGGCTGGACGGCAAGGCGTGCGTCCTGGACGCGGGTGCCGGCACGGGTCACTACCTGAGCGCGGTCCTCGACCGCGCGCCGTCGGCGGTCGGCCTGGCACTCGACATCTCCAAGCACGCGGCGCGCAGAGCGGCGCGTGCCCATCCCCGGGCCGGGGCAGTGGTCGCGGACCTGTGGCGTCCACTCCCGGTCCGCGACGGCGCGGCCGACGCGATCGTGAACGTCTTCGCCCCGCGCAACGCGGCCGAGTTCCATCGGGTGCTCGATCCGCAGGGAGCCCTCTACACGGTCACGCCGTCGCCGCGTCACCTCGGCTCGCTCGTGGAGCCACTCGGCATCCTGTCGGTGGACGAGCAGAAGACCGCGCGCACCGACGCGGCGGTCGCCGGCTACTTCACGCTCGACGCGCGCGAGGAGCTGGAGAGCGAAGCGCTCCTCACACACGAGGAGACCGCGACGCTGGTCGGCATGGGCCCCAGCGCGCACCACGTCCCGGACGAACTGCTCCGGGAACGGCTGGCGTCACTACCGGACCCGCTTCCGGTGCCGCTGTCCTTCGTCCTATCGGTTTTCCGCAGGCTCGACTAGTACGGGTGGCTGCGCGGGAGCGGGGGAGTCCAGCGACAGTTCGAGCATCACCTGGAGAACCTCGCCGGGCGACACGAGGTCCTCGGCGCCTGAGAGGCCGAACGGCGGACGGCGGAACACCACCGAGACAGACCGGGCCGTACCGCCGAACAGGACGCGCTGTAGCGCCTGTCCCACGCGGAGCCAGTCGGAACGGGAGTCCCCAGCGGTCGTGAGCACCGCGCGCTGCGCGCCCTCTCCCGGCAGAAGGCGCAAGGACGCCCCTTCGAGCCGTGCCGCCTCACCGAGTTCGTTCAGGAAGGGAAGGCCGGGTCCTGCCATCCGAGGGCTCTGCCCTGCCCGGCCTGTCGCCACCGAGGTCGAGAACGCCCGTGCCGCCGCCGAATACGGCCGCAGCGTCACCGCGTAAGTCGCCGCGTACGGGAGCCTCTTGGATCGCGTCACGCGGTGAGGTTCCGCCAGCCTGACGGTCGCGAGCAGCGTCCGGCGGCCGGGGTCGGGAAGATGCCGGACGACCGCCTCATGCCCGAGCTGCGCGGCGGCGAGCCGGAGCGCGGGACGGTCCGATGGCCCCAGCCCCGGCGCCCGGGAAGGGGCGCCTCTCGGCGAGGCCGACCGAACCGTACCGCGCGGTGACCTGGCCCATATAGCGCGTGAACTGGGCCGACCTGGTGTCAGGCGCGGCGTGAACGTCGCCGGGCGCCGGCGGACACGGACAGGGAATTCGGAGCGCGCGAGCCCCGATTTGACGCTTTCGGAGAGCGCATTTAATGTTCTCAATGCCCCGAGGGATGCGGGACGCCGAGAGGCGGACGGCCCCGGGGAGACCAGCTCGGTAAATCGGTTCGAGCCTCGCTCGGACTGATGTACGATGAGAAGGTCAGCCCGGAACGGGATGCAGGACGCCGCAAGGTGGCCGGCCCGGTGGGCGCCCCCGGTACATCGAGTCGCAGGCTTCGGTCTGTGTGGTTGGTGTGTGGGGATCGGGTGATTCTTGACCGTCGAAAAAGATCTTCGGATCTGGACTTGACAGCCGGGAAGATCCTGGTAAGTTAGAAGGGTTGCCCCGGAGTGAGGCCCGCGAGAGTGGGTGGAGCGCGGTGGGTGTCCGTTTCTTGAGAACTCAACAGCGTGTTAAAAGCCAGTGCCTTAATCGGTTCGGTCATTAGTTGGCTGGACCACCCCGTGCCACTGTCCTTCGGGTTGGTGGCAGGGAT